>NZ_LMNI01000017.1 GCF_001422925.1 Microbacterium sp. Leaf288 | reverse complement strand
AGTACGTGAGCCCGCCGGGGAAGACGCGGTCGTCGAAGGTCGCCGAGATCGCGGGCGAGATGATGACCGCTGATCAGTTCCTCGGACGGCGATGGGAGCCGGCCGCGCGGGGCGCGCACGGCTGTCATCGAGTCCTCGACGAAGCCCACCGCTCGGTGCCACCGCGGCGTTCACGGTCAGTACGGCCCAGCGTCGGTATGATCAGCGCCCTCCGCCCGGTCACCACATGTTGCCGCCCATGCCCAGGAAGAGCCGCACGTGCCCGTCGCGTCGCCCTGATTGCCTCGACGCTTTGCCTGCGTCCCCTACTTAGAATTCGCCCAGGACCTGACCCAGGCGCATTACCATCTCGGTCACCGCGGCGTCGTCGACGCTGTACCGCACGCGCTGCCCCCGCACCGCGACGTCGCGCGGCGGGTCTGCGGTGATGAGGCCCACGTCGAGCAGCTTCTCGATCCCGTTGGCGACGGTCATCGCGGGGATCTCGAGCGCGTCGGCGATCTCGCCACGCGTTTGGGCAGGGTTGCGTCGCAGGTGACCGATGATGGTCGCCTGCATCATGTTGCCCAATGCCTTGATGGGATCCTCCGCGTAATCACTGTTCGCGGGACGGGTATAGCGAGGCACCCGTCCAGTCTTCCGCACCGCTCGGCTCGACGTCTACACGACAGAAGCAGATAGTGCTTCACAATTTGAGTGTATTGTTATAAGCTTCCCTCATGTCAAGGCCGGCGGCTTGTGGGACGGGTGCTGAAACACCTGATCTTGCGCTGGTGTCCCCCGAAAGGCCTACAGACGGGCACTTTATTCGCGGAGTAGGGTGCGATCACGATGCGGGAGAGGCCCTAGCCACACATCGTTCAATGTGCGCGCCTCCTCCGTCTTTATTAGACGTTCCTCATTTTCGTCGCGTCCGAATCGTGCGTAGGATGCGGCCACGGCGTCCGTCGCGCGGGCCGCTTCTGCTGTGCATCGGTGCCGTCCTGAGAGTTCAGGAGGGCTCGTAATGGTGGGTTCGGATTCCGGTGGCCGCCGCGGACTCGTCTGGGCGATCGTGGGTGGGCTCGTGCTGGTCGCCGCAGTCGTCGCGATCGTTGTGTCGTCGCTGGTGTCCCAAGCGCCGACCGCTGATCCACCCAGCCTGCCCTCAGCCACGCCACCCTCAACCTCACCGTCCGAGCCGTCGACGGATGGCGATTACGTCGACGCGAGCGTCAGCGAGAAGGGTTGGGTCCCCGAACCGATTACTACCGATCCCGACGCGTACATTCGGGCGGCGCTGGCCGCGGCATCCACCTTCGACACTCAGGAGAGCAGTCGATCCGAATGGCTCGCCTACCTCGACACCTGGTTCACGCCCGATACGCGGTCCTCGACTGACGAAGAACGTCAGCAGGACTTGGAGCTGTCTCAGCTCGAGCTGCGACAGGCGGTCGTGCTGCCCGAATCGGAGTGGGACTCGTTGGCGAATGAAAAGGGCAGAGTCGTCGCCATGGCGACCAGTGACATCAGTTACATGGATGTGCCCGACGACGCGACAGGGGACATGCGGATCGGCACCGCGGATGTCGTGCTGACCTTCACGAGCACTGACGGCAGCGGCGGCGAAGCGTCATATGACGAGACCGTACGGGTGAGCGTGCAGGTGCTGTGCGGGGATGGGTCCGTTCCGACGCCTGACTCGGCGCAGCAGCCGGGCGATTGCAAGGTCGTCCGTTACTTCTCGGGGTCATTGGAGCCCTGACATGGGTGCCCCGGTCCTTGCGGCAACGACCCTCGCGAACACGAGGACCGGCCGCAAGATCGTGATCGGGGCGCTGCTCCTCTTCGCGCTCGCAACGGGGCTAGTGCTTACTCCCCTGATCGCCATCCCTCTCGCCGCGGTGCGCGCGGCCGCGAGCGCGCCCGGCGCCGCCACGACGACGACCGCGGCGCCAGCGGCGAGTGGCGCATGGGGTTATCCCCTCGCAGGCGCGTACTCGAAGGGTCGCGGGTTCGGGTACAACCCCGTGAGCGGATGCAGCTACTGCTCCACCGATCACCAGGGGTACGACATGGCACAGGGCTGCGGTGCCACCGTCTATGCCGCCGGCCCCGGCCGAGTCATCACCGCCGGGAATTACCAGGGCTACGGCAACACGGTCCGCATCGACCACGGCAACGACACCGTCACTCTCTACGGGCACATGCTGTGGGACTCGCTTCGGGTCGCAGTGGGAGAAGAGATCACTGCGGGAACGCCGCTCGGCGCCGAGGGGAACACCGGGCGCTCGTTCGGCTGCCATCTGCACTTCGAACTCCGGAAGTCCGGAACTCCGGCACCTCCGGAACCGTTCATGGCCGCGCTCGGCCTGCCGTTGAAATGACCGCTGATTGAGGAGCTGATGATGCGCAACCCTGAATCCGTCGCCACCGATGTCGATGTGCCCGACATCCAACCGGACTTCTCCGCCCCGTTCTTCCAGGGCTTCCAGGTCATCGCCTCCTACATCCTCGCCGGCGCGATGATCGTCGTCCTCATCATGCTCATCATCGCCGGCGCCTCGCTGGCGTTCCGCGGACTGGCGAACGACAGAGTGCGGACGTGGGCGGGCGAGAACATCCTGTGGATTTTCATCGCCGCCGCCGTTCTCGGTGCCGCATCGGGACTGTTCCAATGGTTCGTGAACTTCGACTTCGGATTCTGATGCGCACGACGCGCAGCCTGCTGGTCGGGACCGTGCTCGGTCTCGGACTCGCCGTTGTAGCTCTGGCGCCTGCTCACGCAAGCAGCGAGGCGTCGACGGTCGAGTACGCTGCGAGCGCGAATGCAACACCGGTCACCGGCCAGCCCTGGTCAGCACCCGCCTACCCGGTCGACTGTCTCCAGTCCGGCGATCAGATCACCTGCACCCCGCAGAGCGCATCAGATGCGAAGGCACAGCAGTGCTTCACGCGTGTGTACGTGGCGGGCGGGCGGGCGACCGTGTGCACGACGTACGAGGGGCACGTCGCGGCGATCAAGACGAGCGGGGGCACGCCGTTGCTGGTCGAGTACGGCTGCTCACTGGGCGACTTGGTGTGCACGACGTTCGAGAACGCGGGCCGTGGGATGGCGCTCTCGGCCACCGGCATGATGTTCGCGATCTCGCAGAACATGCGATTCGACACCTCGTCGCTGCTGTGGACGGCTGCCGTTCAAGAATGGTCGTTCTGGCAGTGGGCGATCCTCGTCATCACTTTCGGGGCGATGGTGTGGGCGATCACCGCGGCCGCCGTGTCGGGTGACCGGGCCGAACTCGTCGGAGCCCTGATTCGCAGCTTCATCGCAGTGGCCGCGGTGCCCATCTCGCTGTGGATCGCCGGGCATCTGGTGAACGCGATCGACGAGATGACCTGGTACATCATGAACCGCGACGGGCAGCACGCGGTGTTCGCGACACTGCAGGGCGTGATGTGGGCGGGCGGTCAGGCGAACTACTTCTTCGCGTTCATCATCCACGGCCTGCTCATGCTCGGGATGCTGCTGCTCATGCTGGTCTTCGCGTTCCGCAACATCGTGCTCGCGGCACTAATCGCGGTCGGCCCGGTGGCGTGGATGCTGTTCCCGGTGCGCGGCATCGGCCCGCAGTGGATCGTCCGATACGCGTCCGCGGTCGTGGTGCTGCTGTTGACCGGGCCGCTCACGATCGGGTTCGTCGCACTCATCATCAATGGGCTGTCGACGGTGCACACCATCTGGGATCCGCAATCCTGGCCGATGCTCATCGGACTCGTCTTGGTTGCGTTCGCCCCGTTCGCGGTGTTCGGCCTGTTCAGCTTCGTCGGCGCTGTCGCCGCTGACTCGGTCGGCTCCGGGGTCGGCACTCGCGCCGCTCGAGGTGCCGGCAACGCTGCCCGCTCAGCATCCCGCATCCCCAGTCGCCTGAACGCCCATCCCGCCGGAGGCACTCCGATCTTCTCGGGCTCGTCCCGCAGCGTCGACCCGAAGTCCGGCGGTAGTCGACCCAAGACGTCAGGACAGCCGACCCGGGCCGCTGCGAACTCGGCGCCTCAGGAGCCGAGGCGCGCACTAGGCAACCCGGCCGCGAAATCGACACCGGGGGCGAACGCGCCTTCGAGTACCGAACCCAGAACACCGTCGCGTACTGAGAGGACCCCGTCATGAGCGCATCAGAACTCACTGATCCGGTCCGCCTGCCCCGCCGCTCCGGGCAGGGCGTGGTGATGGGGATGGACCCGTGGCAGGTCACCTGTATGGCCGCCGCCGCCATAGCCATGCTCATCGCGCTCAACCGGTTCGGCGTCCTTGGCCTTCTCGTCGGCATCCCCGTCTACCTGCCGCTCGGGATCTTCGCGCTGCTGCGCATCAATCACGACTCCGCCCCGCGACAGACCGGACTGTGGCTGATGAAGCAGATCCGCCACGCGGCCGGCGCGACCAAAGAGGTCTACCGGCCAGAACGCACAGAACTGGCCGGCACCTTGAACCTCCCCGGAGTGCGCGCCTCGATCGAACTCTGGGACGTCGACGGCGTCGCCTGCGTCTACAACCCGCACGACCGATCCGTGTCCGTGACCGCCGAACTCGAGGTGCAGGGGTTCCTCATGCATGACGCCGCGGAGAGGTTCGACCTGGCCGCGCAATGGTCGACCGTGCTCGCGTCGTTCACGAAGAGGCCCGGGATCAAGCGCCTCACCCTGCAGGAGCGGACCCTGCCCACCACGATCCGTGCCGCGCGGGACCATTTCGACACGGTGACGAGCTTGCGCGACCTCGACCGGTCGTCCCCGTTCGCTCAGAACTACCAGCACGCGATGGACGATGCCGAACGGTACGCCGTCGCACACCGCAACTACCTCACCTTCACCCTCGATCTGCTGACGCTCAGCGGGCAGCTGAAATCGCTCGGTGGCGGTAAGGACGCGATCCGCACGCTCGCGTATCTGGAGACCCGCACTCTGGCCGACGCGCTCCGGATCGCCCGGATCACCGTGCGGCGGTGGATGTCGCCACGCGACATCGCCGCGCTGGGCAGAGTCGCGTTCGACCCGGCGTTCGCCGCGAACGTGCAGAACCGGCCCGATGATCTCGCCGGCGTCGATCCGATCGCGATCGGACCCATGTACCTCGAGGAGCCCCGCCACCGCAACGGCATCGTCCGCACCGACTCCGGAGTGCACTGCACGATGTGGATCCACGAATGGCCGCGATCAGACACCAGCATCGGCTTCGTGGAACCGATCGTGTTCGCACGGATGCCGTCGACCGGGGCCGCGATCACCCACATCCTCTCCATCGTGCTCACCCCGGTCTCGGACAAGCAGGCGCTGAAGCGGATCGCCGATGACAAGAAGGTGTGGAAGGGCAACGAGAAGCTGCGCCGCAAGCGCGGCGTCGGTGGTGCCGCGGCCGACGAAGCCGACTGGCTGGCGCTCGAGGACCAGGAACGGCAGATCACTGCCGGGCACGGAGAGTTCCGATTCGGGGCGTACCTCACGGTCACCGCGGGCGACGAGGAGCAGCTCGATCAGGCGGTCGCCGGCATGCGGAACGCGCTGGCCCGCGCGCAGATGGAAGGGCAGATCCTGTACTGCCAGCAAGCCGAGGCACTGATGGTCAACGCTCTGCCGATCGGGTTGGGGATGAAGTGATGGCCCGCCACGTCGCGTACATCCAACCCGCAAACGCCACCAAAACAGAGCGTCGGGCGATGCGCCGCGCCGTCACCGACGCCGCCCGCGACGATACGCCGCCCCGGACGAAGCGACGAGATGTTGCGCTGCCCGAACCGGCCGTGGCGGGTCCGTTCGGACCGGGCATCGTGCGGGGCGGGTACTGGAACCTCGCACGCCCCAACCTGCTCGCCCATCAGGCGACCTCGCAGCACATCGCTGGGATCTACCCGTTCGTTGCCGACGCCGGCCTCGGGCACCGCGGCCCGGTTGTCGGGATCGATCTCAACTCCGACGCGCTGTGGCACTTCTCTCCGTGGGAGGCGTACGTGGACGCGTCCGACCGTGGCGCGCTGTCCACCAACCTCCTGGTTCTGGGCGCGTACCGGGCAGGGAAGAGCGGCACCATCAAGATGCTGGTCACGCGTTCGATCGCGTTCGGGCACAAGGTCGTAGTCCCGTCCGACCCGAAAGGGGAATGGGTCGCGCTCGCCGAGGCCGACCCGCGGGGTGTGGTGATCCGCATCGGCGGCGGAACCCGCTCCCGCCTCAACCCGCTCGACCGGGGGCCGAGACGCGGCGGCACGACCGACGACGAGGACGAACAGCTCGTCCAGCAACGCCGCATCACCACCCTCATCTCCCTGATCGAGATGACCCTCGGCGGCACCCGGCTCACCGCCGTCGAACACGCGGCTGTCCACGAAGCCCTGGCCCGCAGCATCCGCGAATCCCGTGACCACCCCACCCTCCGCGACGTATACCGCCACCTGGGCGGCATCGTCACCGATCCGGGCAGTAACCCGCGACTGTCCGAGGGGGCCGTGCAGCCCGAGTTCGTGCTGCGCCGGTTCGTGGAAGGCGACCTGTCCGGACTGTTCGAGGACGAATCCACCGTCACTTTCGACGAAGCCGCGCCGATCGTCGTCGTCGACACCTCCGAACTGTTTGCCCGCAGCGAGTTGGTCGCCCAACTCACCCAGGTGTGCACGACCGCGTGGATCCAAGCGGTGATCTCGGACCGCTCCGCGAAGACCACCCGCTACCTGGTCCGCGAAGAAGGCTGGCGGGACATGACATCGCTACCGGCGCTGCAGATGTTCCAGCAGTGGCTGAAGCTGTCACGTCATTACGGGATCAGCAACATTGTCATCCTGCACAAGGTCGGCGACCTCGACGCTGTCGGCTCCGCCGGGTCCCGCGAGCACAACCTGGCGCTGTCGATCATCGGGGACATCGAGAACAAGTTCGTGTTCCGCGTCAACCACCAGGAAGCCGACGCGCTCAAGACCCGGTTGAACATCCCCGCCGTGCACGTCGCCGACGCCCGGCAACTGCGAATGGGCACCTTCATCGCCTACGTCGGCCAATACGCCTACTTGGTCGACAGCTTCGCGACATCCACCGAGTGGGAGTACGAGCTGTTCAAGACCGACGACGCGGTCCGGCCCGCCGACCACGACGACCGGGCACTGCATCTCATCGACCCCGACGCCCTCGACTCCCTCTGGCCCGACGAGCCGGACGCAGGTCTCGACGGCTGGCTGTCCACGACAAGGAGGCAACTGCCATGACCACGGCACTCTACCCACGCGTGATTGCGACCGTCACCGGCACCTCCGCGACTGTCACGAACCCCGACGGTCGGTCCCACGCGGTCGCCGCAGCCCCGGATCAAGACATCCGGCAGCTCATCGTCTCGCGTACCGCCGACGCGGCGCGCACCGCCGGCACTCCGCTCGAGCTCATCACCTCCGGTGATCGCGGCGTGCACCACTTCCTCGTCTACGGCGACGGCGACGTCGAGGCGCTGCCCGCGACCGAGGCCGAGCCGATGCCACTCCCGACCCGCGCGTCGGAGAGGGCGTCATCACAGCACGGAGAGGAGGTGGGCAACACCGCTCAGGGGCGCGAGCCGACCGGCCTCGACTCCGCCCCTGAGCCGCCGGCGCGCGTCTCCTTCATCACTGCCACACCACCGGTCAGCGCCCCTGCGACCGGGTGGCTCGCCCGACTGGGCATCATGCGACCGTCGCCCACGCAGGTCGCGCGACGCGAATGGGAGGCGACCGTGTCCAAGCATTGGGCGGGATGCCGGTCGATCGCGGTCGCCAACGGCAAGGGCGGCGTCGGCAAGACCATGACGACCGCCATGATCGCTGCAGTCCTCGCCCGCTATGGCGGCGGCAATGTGCTCGCCTGGGACAACAACGACACCCGCGGCACCCTGGGCTGGCGTACCGAGCAGGGCACCTACGACGCCACCGTCCGAGACCTCCTCGCCGCCGCGGACCAGCTCCTCGCACCCGACGCAGCGATCTCCGACGTGTCCCGGTACGTGCACCATCAGTCCGTCGACCGGTACGACGTGCTGCGGTCGAACCCGGAACTGCTCGCCACCGATCAGCGGCTCACCCAGGGGGAGTTCGATGTGCTGATGAGGGTCGCGGCCCGGTACTACCGTCTCGTGATCTTCGATTCCGGGAACGACGAATCCGCCGAACGCTGGCTGCGGATGGTCGACCACTCGACCCAGCTCGTCATCCCCACCCTCACCTCCCCGGAGTCCGCCGAGTCCGCCGCGCTGCTGCTGGACGCGCTACGACAGCGGGACGAGCGATCCGCGCACCTCGCCGCGCACGCCGTCGTGGTGGTCACCCAGGCCGAGCCGTCCGCGCATCGCGAGATGCAGCGCATCGTCGACGGGTTCGCCGGGCAGGTACGAGCCGTCGTGCGCATCCCATTCGATCCGGCGCTCAAGGCGGGTGCGCTGCGCTACGACGCGCTGCGCACCCCTGCCCGCAGCGCTTGGCTTCACGTCGCGGCCGCAGCGGTCGCCGACCTGTGACACGGATGCCGCCATGAACGAGACCGTCCGCAGCAAGCTGATCGCCGTCGCCATCGCAGCCGGTATCGTCCTGGCGTTCGCGACATCCTTCATCGCCGAAGCGGTCACTCAGCTGCTCTGCGGCACCCGCCCTCAACCCTCCAGCCCCTTCTCCGGCTTGGCCATCGCGGTCACCGGAGACCGATCGGCGTACACCGCGCCGGACGACTGCAGCCTGCCGGTCTGGCAGATCCGTGCTGCCGACTTCCTCGCCGTCCTGGTGATCACTGCACTCGCGATCCTCGCCGTGGTGGCGTACCGGCGGCACAAGGCGTCGGACAGCTCGTTCATCAGCGACCTCCGCGCCCGCCCTGGCTTCGCCGAAGCCTCCGAGATCCGCCAGCACCTCTCTGCCAAGGCCATCCTTAGACGTGCTCGGCAGCTCAGACCCGACATCCCGCAGCCGAAGCCGACCGATGTCGGCTGGCGAGTGGGACGGTCTCGCGGGATGGACGTGTACGTGTCGATCGAAGACTCCGTGGCTCTGGAGGGCCCGCCCCGTTCCGGTAAGGGCTATCGGGTGCTGATCTCCGCGATTTTGGACTGGTCCGGCCCGCTCATCACCACCTCCACCACGAACGACAACCTCACCGCCACGATGCGGATGCGGCAGCGACGCGGCGAGGTGCACGTGTTCGACCCGCAGGGACTGTCCGGCGTGCGGCAGCCGTTGCGCGTCTCACCGATCGCCGGCTGCGAGGATCCACTGGTCGCGATGCAGCGCGGCACCGCGATCATCACCGGAACTGCGCTGGGTGCATCCACCACTAATGCGGAATGGGCGCAGGCCTCCGGCGTCGTACTCGGTCGGCTGCTGCATGCCGCCGCGGTCGGCGACCGCACCATCGCCGACGTCTACAACTGGGGCACCAGCCCCGTCGTTGCCCGGAAAGCCGTCGACGTGCTGCGGGCCGACGGCGCCCCCGGATGGGGTGACAACCTCGAAGCCACCCTCTCCGGCGACGAGAAGCTCGTCTCCTCCGTCTGGTTCGGCGTCCAGAACGCCGTCGCCCCGCTCGCGGTCCCCAAGATCCGCGACGCGCTCATGCCCCAGCCCGGGGACAATCTCTTCGACCCGAACGTGTTCCTGGATGACTCCAACACGCTGTACCTGGTGGGGTCCGCGTCCGGCGCGTCGGCGATGGGCGGATTCCTCGGCGCGCTGCTCGACGACGTCGTCGAAGTCGCTCGAGTGCGGGCGCTCGCTTCCCCGGGCTCCCGCCTCGCCCACCCGCTCGGCCTCATCCTGGACGAGATCGCGAACATGTTCCGATGGGGAAACCTGCCCCGCATCATGGCCGACGGCGGCGGCCGCGGCATCTGCACCTTCGTCGTCCTGCAAGCCCTCTCCCAAGCCGAGACGTCCTGGTCACGCGCCGAAGCCGACACCATCTGGGCGGCAGCCACCGCCAAAGTCCTCCTGGGCGGCGCATCCCATGTCGACCACCTCCGCGACGTCGAAGCCCTCCTCGGCACTCGGCAGACCCGCCGCACGCAGCGCTCCTGGTCGACTCGTGAGGTCGGGCACAACACCAGCGAGCACCACGAACGCCTCCCGCTGATGTCCGTCGACGAGATCCGACGGATGCCGCAGACGGTCGGGCTGCTCGCCTATCGCAATCGCCGTGGCGTTCTTCTCGACCTTGCTGGGTGGGATGAACGCCGCGACGCGCGCGCCATCCAGAACGGCAAGCGTCAGACCGAGGACGAACAGCGCGCTGTGTTCTCCGACACCGCCCCTGCACGTCCCGTCCAGACCGAGCGCCCCGACGACGTCGAGGCGGTGACAGAAGAGTGAGCAACCGCCGTAAGAGCGCGTCCTGGAACTCCTATCGCTCCCAGTTCCTCCGCTCACCCGCCTGGTTCGCACGACGCGACCGCTGGTTCCGCAAACAGCAACGACTCGGTCGACCGCTCGCCTGCGTCGCGTGCGCACAGCCCGCGCCCAAAGAGCGCCTCGAACTGCATCACCTCGACTACGGCGGCGTCCGGTTCGTCGACGGTGCATGGCGGGCGTTCGAACGCCACGACGACCTCGTTCCCATGCACCCGTACTGCCATGACCTCCTCCACCGCCTCATGGACCGGGATCTCGTGCTCTCGCGGCACCGCACACGGCGAACCGCATCCGCACTCGCCCTCCAGCGACTCCGGCTCAAGCTCAGCGCTTCCGGAGGACCGCGATGAACGGATCCGACCCCGCCGAGATCGAACGCCTCCTCGCCTTCGAACTCGCCGGAATCCGCGCCGCCGGACTCAGCGGAACACCCGCGGCCGAATTCACCGGACCCGCCGCCGACGATCACGATGGGCCTTCCGACCCGCTTGGCGCCCACGTCGTCGACTGGCGTCGCCTCTCCGACAGAGACGCGCGCGACGTGTGGGTCGCCCTGCGGGCGTGGGTCGAGTGGTTCACAGTCCGCTACTACGTTCCCGTCAGCGTGGTCCCGAACTGCTGGTGGAAACACGGCGCTCTCGTTGAAGAACTCTCTGCGCTGCACATCGCCCACCTCGCCTCGTTCGACGAAAGCGATACCGGTCTCGGCCCCATCGGGTGGCACGAACGGCTGTCCCTCGCTCTCCCCCGCCTGAGCCGTGCCGGTGCCGGCTGTGCCAGCGGTCACAACGACACAAGACCCCGCTCCTGGTCGCACGCGATCGACGAGCAGGAATGGGACGCGTGGACCAGAACGGCCCACGCCCACCGAGACACCCCACCGGGTGACTCACCACCGAAAGGAGCACGACCATGACCACCAGAATCCCGGTCACCCTCGAGGGCAACCTCACCGGTGACCCCGAACACGGCGGCACCGACAACGGCACCGAGTACGCCCGGTTCACCGTCGCCGTCAACGACCGCCGCCTGAACGAGACCACCGGCACCTGGGAAGACGCGGGCACCGTGTTCCACCGGGTCGTGGTCTTCAACCAGCAGGCCCGCAACGTCGCCGACTCCCTCCACAAGGGCGACAGCGTCATCGTCAGCGGTGACCTCCGGTTCGGCACCTACACCGACAAGGAGACCGGGCAGACCCGGGAGACCCGCGACGTCGTCGCGGACAACGTCGGCGCCTCGGTGAAATTCCAGACCGTCACCGTCGCCCGCACCCCAAAAGCTGAAGGGCCCGCAGCACACGCTCCGGGCCCTTCGGTAGCACCGGCCTCGTACGCCGGTACCGGGATGTCACGCTGACCTGAACCAACAAGCAGCGGGGCGAGAGTCAGCGTACTCTCGCCCCGCTCCGCTGTGTACCGGCGGCACACGCGAGGGCGCCGACGCAATCGGATACGGGGCGCCGTAGCGAACTCAGGTGTAGGCGCGGTGCACGTGCCAGTCATTCTCGGTGCGGAACACGTCGAACACGAATGACGTGCCGTCGTCGTCGGTGGCCTGGAACCGCCAGCCGTAGAGGCTGCGCCCGCCATGCAGCGGCGCCGCCCAGATGGACTCGCGCAGCCGGGTGGGAGTGTCGGAGACCCGCCAGCGGCGGCCGGCGTAGTACATCCGCGCCGGGATGTCGTTGGCCATCCATAGCGTGACGTTGTGTTCTACAGCCGTGTCGTTCATGACTTCACACTGTAGAACTAATGTTCGATACTGTCTATACGGCCGAGAAGAGTGAGGCGGCCGATGGGCACGAATAGACGGTACGCGGATCGGATTGATGCGCGCATGAGCGAGCGCATTCTGCAGCGCACCGCCGAAACCGGGCGGCTGGACACCCTCACCGATTCCGAGTTGCAGCTCGACAAGCTGCCGCTGACTAGGGCGCCGGTCGCACGTCCGGTCAGGGCGTGGGTGCGGTTCGGTGGCATCCCTGTGCGCGTGGACGCCGAGGCGTGCTCCTGGACTTCTCGTGCAGTCGCCATTCGGTTCCGGATCGACGGCCACGAGCACCGGTGCTGGGTCTGGGCTGGCGCGGTCGAAGGGCCGGACGACGGTCTGTGAGCCCGTTGTCCCTACAGGCCCACGACGCTCGCAGCGCAACCTGCAGGCAAGCTCGCCTCAACGATGCCGTGACATGCCCGCGACCGGCTGGGCGAGCGACCATTGCCCGGGGGCTGCCGACGCTGCGATGCGCGCGCGCTCCTCGAGGGCGCGGGCGTTCGGCGACAGCCCCGCTCTGAGCGTGCGCTCCGTTCGCGCCTGGTCCAGAAACAGGATTGCTCGCGAGTAGTCCGCAGCGAGTCGATCACGGTCCGCGGTAATTATCAAGCGCCGCTCGCCCAAAGCCTCGCGTGCAGCATCGACCTGTGCGTCGTGCGTTACGGACTCCCTTGGGCGCGCGTGAGCTCGGGCATCTCCCGCCGCGTGGCCGCGGCTCGCGTTATGGAGCGCAGAAGCCGACGCATCGAGCCATGCGTCCAGTTCATCGAGATTCGCGAGGATCGCCTCTGCTCGATGTTCCTGTCTGGCGATGCTTCGCTCTAGGTCTGCGAGGTGGCCGAGCGGACGGCGCGCCCGATCTGACCAGAGGGCGTCGCGCGGGCCGTTCGGCATCGGCGTTCGGGCGGCCCGTCCGTGTTCGGTCCGGGCGGCGCGTTCGGAGTCGTCGATGCTGACCTCTGGGGTGCCGCGCATCATGCTGTCGGCGATCTGGTCTCGCGCTGTAGCCGCGGTGTGGGCGATGGCGACGGCTTCGTTGTGAAGGCGGCCTCGCGTCATTCCGACGTAGAGGCCCGAAGCGTTCACGCCGGGACCGACGATGGAGGCATCCGTGGTTTCGCCCTGGATTCCGTGCACGGTAGACGCATAAGCGAGGTGCATGTAGTTCGCGGCGTAGTCCAACGAGACGAGTCGCAGATCCGCGCTGTCGCTGATGCTCGACAGTTCGACACCGTCGTCGCGGATGCGGCGGACGGTCCACAGAGCTCGGTTCTCGACATCCGCCCGACCGTCGTTGAGGCGGGTCTGCACAGTGTCTCCTTCGAGCAGGAGTTGCTCGCCCTGGCCGATCGCGATCCGTGTCTGATCGAGTTGACCAATGTCGAGCCGGCGTCGCTGGATGGCTTCGTTGATCGCATCAGCTTCGTCGTTTGTGCTGGTGACGACGGCGACGCGCTTGTGCTGACGTGCCCAGCGGAAGTACGCCTCGACCATCACTTCTCGCGCTTGGCCGCCATCTGCCACCCGATGCACGAGGCCACGATCGTCGAGTTCCGCGGCGACTGCCAGCGCATGCTCCTTCGAGCTTGGTTCGCGCATCCGCAGCGATAGCGCGGCGTACCCGGGATCGCGGAATCGGTGCACGGCCGTGAGCTCGACGACCGCGGTTGCGCGCCGTGTCATGCAAGCCATCGCTCCGGCGTGACCGACGGGCATCGCTTGCAGGTGATCGCCGACCATCGCGATCCCCGCGCCGGATTCCTCGGCGAGGAGGGCAAGCGCGTTGGCCACATGCAGGTCGACCATGCCGGCCTCGTCGACGACGATGCGATCCCCCGGGGTCAGCACGAATCGTCGAGGCCCCTCGAACACTTGCCCCGTTCGCCCCTCGATGTCGCCGGGCGTGAGGCGGGTCCACACCTCCGCGCCAGCCTCGTCGCGCCCCCACCGCCAGCCGTGATCATGCAGAAGCGCGTGCACGCTCGACGCGGTCACCCCGACCTCACGCGATGCCACGGACGCGGCCTTCTTTGTCGGCGCGACCACCACGAGCCGCCGCCCGTTGCCGGCGAGCACGCTTCGCGCCACACGCAGCATTGTCGTCTTCCCTGCACCGGCCGGCCCGGTCACGGACACGAGACGGTCGGTGCCGGCGATCGCCGCGGCCGCATCTGCCTGACCGGCGTCCAGGGCGACGTCGGCTGGCAGCACGTCGGCCGCGGCCTGCGTGATCGACGATGAATCTGCAGGTCGGCCCGCCCGCGTGATCGCATCAAAACGGGCAGCGAGTCGAAGCTTCATTGACGCTGTGGATGCCGCCATGAAGCCCTTCACGTGTTCGGGCCGGTCGACGTCTTCGTCGAGAAGATCGACGGCGTGCGGCCAGCTGCGCGCGACGACATCGTCGATCAGATCTTGGAGATCCGGACGGGGCACGATGACGCCGGATGCTGCGACTGCTCGCATCGCGCCCGCGCGCACGTCGTACCGGCTGAATCTGCCGCCACAGGCGGTCGACCTGGCATCGGCATCGACGATCGCCATCGCGGCGAGCAGGTCGGGATCGAGTTCGTCCGGTGCCCGAGCACTTACTCGCACCGGCGCCCGGGGCTTGAGCATCCCTACGTCGATGTCGCGGAGTTCGTCGCGGATGAGTTGCTCCCAGTCCGACTCATCGATGACGCCAGGCTTGCTGGGGCGACCTGCCGCCCACGCGCGTCGGTCGATCTGCTGCAGCACCTCATGGTCAGGCTGCTGCCCTGGGTGGTCGGCACGCCAGTCCAGGAGGAACCTCGCCCGGTTCGCCTCGATCTGGTTCGACCTGCGCGACAACGGGCGTACTGCCGCCGCGAGCTCTGAGATCTCACCGTCGGCATCGAGCGTGTACCCGTGGGCGGCGAGCGCGGCGATCCACTCTGGGTCGGTGCGTGCGGCGAGCTCACCTTCCGCATTGACGAGAGTGTGCAGCCTCATCGCGACCCGCGAGTCGACGTTCGACCATTGGCCGTCGTCCCCCAAGACTTTGACATTCAGCCAGAGGTGTCGATGGATGTGCGGATCCAACGCCCTGGAGCGACGGTGGCGCAGCTCGACGACCTCGATCTTGCGGAGGGACTCACGGACGCGACCTCCGGCGCCGCGACGGGCGTTTAGTTCCCGCTGCCAGGTGGTGATGATTCGGTCGCGCAGGCGATCCTGGAGGGCCTCGAACTGCGCCGCGAGGTCCGGGTGGATCAGCGCGGCGACGCTGTAGGACTTTGGCGCGTTGATCGTTCCGTCGAGGATCAGATCCGCTTGCGGCGACGTCAGCTCACGGCCCCGAACCAGATCGGTCTGCGGGTCGCGTCCGTCGACCCAGCGACGTAGCTCCTCCGCGGTAAGGCGGTTCTGGCCGACCGCGCCATCCTCGACGATGAACCTCGCCACATGCGTTGCGTCGGCGCCGCTGTACGCGGCGAGCGCCTCGACTCCTGTCACTGTCCGGAGGTGTGAGTCACAGGTTCCCTTGAACGCGTACGCCATCGCCTGTCGA
The DNA here is from genome assembly GCF_001422925.1 of Microbacterium sp. Leaf288. Classification (GTDB taxonomy): domain Bacteria; phylum Actinomycetota; class Actinomycetes; order Actinomycetales; family Microbacteriaceae; genus Microbacterium. The sequence continues at coordinate 17,820 of NZ_LMNI01000017.1, read as the reverse complement.
ACCCCCTGCGATTCGACTCCCCGCTTCCAGCGTTCGAGGCCACCGCGCACAAGCTCAGAGTACGCGGCTTATGTCTTAGATACGAGTACTTACACAGAAAGTGCCTGCGTGCATTGCGATTTTTGGTGGGCGTGGGCCTTCGTGGGTCCAGTGTGGGCGCGAGTCGCTTCTTCGCGATGTCGATCTTCGGGCGATCAGGTGGGCCGTCGTATGAGTTGCGGCGAGGAGGCTGTGTGGATCGCGCCCGCAGGTGCATCACGTGCGCGCGTTGCTGGGATCGGCCGTTCGTCCTCAACGAGAAGCCCCACCCCGAACTGCGACTGCCGGCGGCAGCGCCGGACGCACCCGCGCAGTAGCTGTGGCGTCTACCAAACCGGTTGGGCATCGGCTACGAACAGGAGAGGCACGCGCATGACATCATGCGCGGGTGGTCTCCGCTGCCATGCATCAAAGGAGGGCTTCATCATGGTTCCCATCGCAGATGCCCCCATCGAACACGTCCCCCCACGTCTCACGGCGCAGGACCGCTGCGACGCGTGTGGTGCACAGGCGTACATTGCCGCCACCGTCAACGGGTCCGAGCTCTTGTATTGCGCGCATCACGGCAGGCTCTTCGCCCCACGACTTCGGCCACTCGCGACCAGCTGGACTGACGAGACGCGACGCCTCAACAACTGAGCGTGACCTCTCGAGCGACGCGACGCCTCGCCCTACGGCTCAGGGTTCCGCTTGACCTACGCCAGCGCGCAACAGAGCGGGCGGGGTATATGCGGAGAGTGATCGCGCGCACATCGACCCAGGCCGTAGTCACCTCGGCCGCGCAGCAGACGACCGGCTCTCGTACAATCCAGTGCTCGCCGGCGATCTCACGCAACTTCACGCCTGCAGCGGGGCGGCCACCGATGAGTCCCGTCCGTTCGGGATCCGTCGAACGTGGTGATCCAACTGAGGTTCGAACGGGTCGAGATGGTTGAACCAAGGCTGTGAGTCGCCCCCTCACCCCCGAAGTCCTTCTACGCTCGCGTCTCTTGTGCGGGCTGGATGAACCACATCTGCGTCGTTCGTCACACGAACCACGAAGGGCGCACCCGGAAGCCGGGTACGCCCTTCGCGTGCTGGAACCGCCGATGCGTTAGACGCGGACGTTGAAGACGCGGCCACAGTGGCCGCACTTCATCGCACCCTCCGACAGGTAGGAGAACGGACCGAGCTTGCGCCCGCACCCAGGACAGGGAACGTAAATCGCGCCGTTGACGCGCCGGGTAGCCATTACTGGTACACCGAGACGTCGAGGATGGTAGCTACCGGAGCCGCCTTCTTCACCGCAGAAATGCCGTTCTGAGCGCCCGCCTTAGACACGTACGTTTCCGACGTGGCGATGATCTCGCCGTTGTCGGCTTCAAGCGTCCAGTAGTACTGGCGCTTGTCGCTCGTCTTGTAGAGGTTGAACTTACTCACCGCAGGTCCTCCTGGACCGTGACCCAAGTGACTGCCGGGAGCGGTTAGGCTACAAGTCTCCGACCAGAGAGAAATGCGACCTGCGACCCGGCACCGTCCGTCGTGGGTCGCTTTTCTATGACGACGGACAGCGGCTCCAATACTACATATGGGTACCGACATTCGATAGCACCACAAGGGCTAGTAGTTACATCGGTGTAGTTATCCACCGTTCTCGACATGCGCGACACAGATTGTCCACCGATTCATCCACAGGGATGTTCGATTCACATCCCCGATTTTCCGCGATGGTACGGACTAATATTCCGTTTCATCCACAGGTTGAACTCTAAGGGCGGCTTCCGACATCGGATCAGCCTGTGGATAACTGCTTCGGCGTGTCGCGGCGCGTCCGCATGCCCGTAGTTTGACCAGCGCGAACACGGCGACAGGGTGGCCGAGCGCAGATTCAGTGCCTAGGGACGAAGCGCAGGCGCGACCCATCTACGAGAGCGTTCGTCGACCCCTGATCAACGACGAGTCGCGCTTCAGTACTGCAAGCGCGCACACAAACGGGATGATCGCTGCCCGCTGATCGACAAGTGAACGCACGGACCGCCTGACAGATGCGGCACTTTCAATCCCCTGCTGCACGTCGACCGCGCTGTCGGATCGGCCCGATAGCGTCGACTCAAGATTGGGAGCGTGAGGATGACGCCCGAAGTCGCCGCTGGCGAGTTGAAGAAGTTGAAGGAACAGGCGATCAACGACTCGCTCGTGCAAGCCTCCACACCGCAGCACAAGGAGTGGAACGCAAAGGTTGTTGCGGTGCTCGAACGTAGCCTCGGCACCGAATCCTCGACCGTGCAGCAGTTCAAGAAGCTGAGCTATCACATCGGCTTCTACAGCGGTGCCCCTGGTGAGGCCGAAAGAGACGCTCGGTACTTTCGTGGCCGCGTTCAGGATGCCGCTGGCCTGATCGAAGCGGCAATATTCGAGCTCGAGCTGTCCGTCGGCGCTCCCGCTGTCGAGGGGGGTAGCTACGATTCAGGCCTGTGGGATCACGTCAAGCATTCCGTGGAAGAGGAGCGTTGGGAGCAAGTTGCCAGCGCATCCGCCATCTACGTTGAGGACAAGGTTCGGCGATGGGCCGGCAACCCGACCAACCAGGACGGCGGCAAGCTGATAGGTCAGACTCTATTTGCCAAGGCGCTCGGGCCGGACGGCGTGCTCGCGCTGGGGAGCCAGCGCAACGAGACGGAGGGGTGGCGCAGCCTTGGAACGGGAATGGTCGCGGCCATCAGCAACGTCGACCGCCACAAGATTCAAGAACGAGCGGACGCGAAACAGTATGCCCTTCAGGTACTGGGCCTCGCGAGCTTACTCCTGACCCAAATCCGCTATGAGCACTCCGACGGAATCACACCAGCAACCGCGTCGCGCTGACGGTCAGCTCCGCCCGCAGAGATCGTCAACGTGCATCGCACGCAGAGCGACCCGCCCACGCGCGCCCAGCGTCGAAGTCCACACGCCACCTGTCGTAACGACTAAGTAGCCTAGGTCGGGGACCTCGGTCGCCACATCCGAGTTCGACGTGGCGAGCCGTCGCGATGCTAAGGATTGCACGATTGACCGATTTGCTCATTGCTCTTTTCGGCCCCGTCGCCGCGTTCAGCCGCTGGATCACGCTCGAGATGAGAGTCGCAAACGAAGTCTCGAAACGAGCTCGCGCAGAGGGATTGCGCGTCAATCAGCGACGACTTAGGCGGCACCTGTATGCAACGCGGTTCGCCGCCTTTTATGGCGACCGCGCGAAGCGCGATGAGCTGCGCGCGTCACTCGATGCGCTAACCAGCGGCAACTCTGATCAGAGCGCTCGCCTGTTCGCGATGATTGAAGCGTCCCTCCAGTCCCGCGCGTCTGCGACGAGGGCGACGATCGCGGTAGGCGCTTCGCTCCACGAGCGTCTCGATTCCATTGAGGGGGCGGTGAACGGGAACTCCACCGACGATGTGCTCTGGGATGTTCGACTTCAGCGGCTTCGACCGCTTCGCGCCGAGACAGCTCGGGACGTGCGGCAGGCTTGGCCCGGGATGCCCACGCTAATCGGCCTTCTCGACACCGGGGACAAGCCTGCCCTCCTGAAGAGCTGGGCCGCTCGATTGCCTGGGTTCCTCGCGGATGTGCCCGCGGTCGTCTACTGCTGGCTTGCTGACCTGGCGGTCGACTTCGCCATGGAACCGACCGCGAGGGTCTTCTTGGACCGAGCCCTTTCCGCGGGAGCGCATCCCCTCGGCTACTGGGAGATTCGAAGGCTATGGCTGGGCCCGGTGGAAGGTGGCCCTGCACTTGTAGGGCCAACCGATCGCGACTACCCACTCGTTAGAGCGCACAGCCTCGAGGTGGCGGGCAACCTGGTTGACGCGTTGCGTGTAATCAACGACTGGAGTCCGTCGACGTCGACGGAGTCTGCAACGCGAGACCTACTCCTTGCGCGCTCAGCGCTCCACTCGAATGACTTCGACCGAGCTATTGAACTCTCGGTTCCGCTTGCGACAGTTCACGGGTCACCAGCTGGCGCCCTGATCGCGGGAAAGGCCCTCATCGCACGCGAAACGACGGGGAGCGGTTCCGGGATGCACGCCGACGACCTGTCACGGGCGCTGACGCTGCTTGTCGATTCGAGGGACGCGCAGCGCGTATGGGGGTACGACTCGAGCGCGGTCGTGATCCTTGCGTCAACCGCTGCCCGACTGCTGAACGATCCGGCTCGCGCTCTGGCGTTGCTCACCGCGAGCCCGGACGGAGAAGCAACGAGAGCAGAGGCGAACAGCCTGGCGGTGCGTTCCGTCGCCGCGCTGATGCTTGCGGACTCCGGCATCCTCGAGCCCGCTAGGGCGCTAATCGACGAGAAGGGGGCCGATAAGGCAGTCGTGCGGCAATTGCGGGGGCTGCTTGCCGAAGCGGAAGGAGATCGCGAGGCCGCAATCCGCTATCTCAGCGAGTCGCTGGAGCTGACACCGGATTTCGACCAGAAGGGGCAGTTGGCCGTCAGGTTGGCCACGATGGGTCATCTGCATCCTTTCGTGACCAGCCAACTTGAGGCAGGCAACGAAGCGTTCGCGCGAAACCTGAAGCTGATGGCCGATGCTTTTGCCGACGTGCCAGGTGGTCTTGAGCGACTGCGGGCCGCGGCTCATTCCTCGGCCAAACTCACCATGACCCTGAGCCAGGTCTATGGAAGCCGCGGCGACACCGCCAACGAGCTGCGGGCGCTAACCTCGGCGGCCGAGCGACTTGGCGACGCGACATTGTGGTTGGTCGCTGCGAATATGCAGCGCGTGGCCGGGGAGCACAGGGACGCGATCGAGTTTGCTCAACGGGCGCGTTCTAGTGCTCCCATCGGCTGGGGCGGTCGTGAACGAGTCCTCGGCGTCCTGGTCGAGTCGTACGCCGCCCTTGGTGACTGGGACCAGGCGACGGTCTATTCCGCGCTTCTCGTTCAAGCGCTCCCCGACAATGAAGGTGCGATCTGGAACCTAATTACGTGCCAACACCATGCAGGAGAGCTCGACGATGCCCTCGGGACTTGGAACACTGTCGCCCAACGCCGTCGTCCAACCACACGCGAGCAAACGCGCGTGTGGCTCGCGCTCTGCCAGGAGTACGGCGAAGCGATCGCCTCTGTCGACGACCTTGTAGCTGTCGCGGCCGCATGGGCAGGAGACGAGGAGATTCGGCGCGTGATCGTAGGTCTCGTGCTACTGCCGGCTCGATCGGACGATGACTTGGTGGTGGTCGAGTCCGGAGGGATCTCGCACGAGCAGGGTGATGGGGGCGATGCAGATGCCAACTCTGACGACCGGGAAGAGAACCGGCTAGCGCAAGCACGCTCGGCACTGATTGCGGACTACTTCCGAGACTTCCCTGAGGGCGAGATTCGCCAGTTCACCGTTGACCTTGATGGCGACGCCGGGGACTTGCTCGATCAGATCTCGTCTGCGATCGGTGAGCGACCGGATACAAGCGATTTCGATCGTCAGATCTTCTCCGGGGCTTTCCCACTCGGCCTGATTTCCCTAACCCATGGCGCCACGTACGCGGAAGCGGTCGTTTCGCATGCATCAGGCGTCCGCTTCGCTAGCCATCACCTGGAGAGCGAGCGCGCGAGCGCCCACCGTTCCGTTGACGCGGCCGTCGTCCTCGATACCACGGCGTTGTTCGCACTGAGTGTGCTTCCGGTACCGCTGCGCACGCACCTGATGTCCTCGTTCTCGAATGTCATCGTCGCAGCCGAGCAGTACCGCGACGCCGTGCGTGGACTTCAGACCATCGGTCGCTTCGGACACGCGGGGCCCGGTCTGGGCCAGTGGAATGGTGCTGTCGCGCAGCGAACTCGGCCGGCCGCCACCGAGAGCGATCGCTCCGATCGTGCACGCGCTGCTTCGCTGGTGAGCCTGATGCGCCCACTGCGCCGGGAACTTCCGGCGCAGGGATTCGACATCCCCGACGCGGTTGGTGGGTCCGACGATGGTGTGTGGTTCGCGGCCGCCGCGGTCGCGGGAGCCAACACTGCGTTGTGGTCTGACGACAAGGCCCTAAACATCCTCGCGCAGGGCCTAGGCGTTCGCACCTTCACGACACTCGGACTTGTCTCAGCCCTTGAGGAACACGCACGGATTAGCGACGAGGATGCCCGCTCCATAAGGGTCACGCTTCTCGCCGAGCGCTACATGGGCATTCCGTTTGATAGCGATGAGTATCGCGAGGCGTTCGAGTCCAATTCAACCGCGAGCCACGCCATCGCGTCGGTGATCGAGCACCTCGACGGATCTGCGGCCGACGAGATTGTCGCGTGGGCCCTTTCACAAGCTCCGTCGCTCGTGCCAAGCGGAACCCGCCTCGAGGTGTGGATCTCAGCGTGTGTTCGATGGCTGGTTCGGATCTCCCCGGACGAGGCCTCAGTGGCGTCAAACCTACGCCTACTGGCGACAAGGATCGTCGAGTCGGTCTGGCTCGTTCCGCAGTCTTTCGCGTTTATTGATCGAGGCATGGTCGACGGCGTGGATGGACGTAGTGTGGATCCGTTGGTCGACAGCATCGGTGGCGCATTTCGACAACTTGCTCAAGCTGACAGACCAACCGCGACGAAATGGCTGTTCGACTTGATCGCAAGCCTCGACTCGGACCGACGCCCCACATACCTTGGGGTCCTTCTGCGGCCATAGGTGAGACAGCGCGTTTCCGGCGCAAGCGCCACCCCGCGGGCGATGCGTAGTTCTCGTCTGCGTGCCGTTCGGTCTGCCAAGCGCTGAGCCAGATGCAGAAGTCCTGCCAAGTTGTCCGGCATAGGCACCGGACTGGTGCGTGTGCCCCGCTTTACCGTCGCCTGGAAGCTAGGTTGGGATCGAGGTCGCCGGCGCTCGACTGCTGCGGAGTCTTCTCGGACGAGAGCGAGAGAGTGGATGTGGATCACGTCGGAGGTGGAGCTTCCCCAGGCGGTGCTCGATGCGCAGGCGGCGGGGAAGCTGGTCTTCTTTGTCGGCGCGGGCGCTTCGGTAGCTCCTCCATCAGGTCTTCCGCTCTTCCGAAAGCTTGCGGAGCAACTTGCGCACCGCGCGCGGGTTCCGTTTGACAGCTCGGTCGCAATCGACTTCTTCCTCGGATCGCTTCCAGCCAACTTCGACACTCACTCGCACGCCCGCGACCTTCTTCAGCTTCCGGGGTCGACGTTCAATCCCACCCACTCCGCACTTGCATCGATTGCCAGTTCAATCCCTCCACTGCGGATAGTGACCACGAACTTTGACGACCATCTGTCATCAGCCGCTGAGGCGAACGGGATCGCCATAGCGGATACGTGGATTGGTCCCGCACTGCCGATCGGTGACCGCTTCGAGGGCATCGTCCATTTGCACGGGTCGTTGAACCGCGCGGCGCAGGAGCTCGTCCTGACGGATGAGGACTTCGGCCGGGCTTACCTCACGTACGCCTGGGCGACCCGATTCCTCATCCCGATGTTTCAGGAGTTCACGGTTGTGTTCGTCGGCTACAGCCACGACGACCCCATCATGCGATACCTGGCACTGGGCTTGCCGTCTCGCACACCGCGGTTCGTGTTCACCGAGAAGCTGCCCGTCGATGACCCCAAGTGGGGCCGTTTGGGCATCGAACCAATCGGTTACCCCGTCGTCGATGGTGATCACGCGGCGTTACCTGAGGCACTCGCTGCCTGGGCGGTTCGCTCCCGCATGGGTCAGATAGAACACGCCGCGCAAATCCGGTCCATCGTTGGCGCCGGACCGCGGATGACGCCCGTGGATCGCGACTACTTGTTGGCACGGCTTGACATTGAGGAAGGGGCACGTGAGTTTGCGTCCGCCACAACATCGATAGGCCGTGAACTTCAGGTCGCTTGGCTGAATTGGCTTGAAGACCATGAGCCATTCAAGTCGCTGTTTCATGCTGAGGCGCCTTCGCCGGCAGCCAACGTGCTCGCCAACTGGTTCTGCCGGACCTTCGTCGCCTCTCCCGAGTTGAGCGGTGCGGCGCTCCAGACCGTAGAGCGACTCGGAATGGCGTTCAGCGATGGCCTATTCGATCAACTCTGCTGGGCTTCAGAAGAGCTCGGAAAGAGCGACGTTGACGCGGCACGCCGATGGCGCGCAATATTGGCAACTTCCGTAATGGGGCAGTCGGCGCCGCCGCGCACGGAGCTCCTCTTGCCCTACTTCGCGGCCGATACCGTCGAGCACAATGCGATTCTTCGCGCGGCGCTCAAACCCCGGTTGATCCTTAGACGGCGCTGGTACCGAGACGATGCCGACGATCTGACAGCCGTCCCGCACGCTGAAGTTGCCTGGATGATCGACGAGCACCACCTCACGGTCCACCTGGACAAATTGATCGATTCGACGCTCACAGGCGACCCTGGAGTCATGTCGATGCTTGTCGACGCACTGCTCGCTGCGTATGACCTGGACGAGGCGTTCCACTCCGGCCGAGCAGACTGGGATGGTTTGAGCTTCGGTCGATCTGCAATCGAGCCCCACGAGCAGGACTCCTTTCGCACTCCTCTCGATGCGATCATCGACAGCCTCCGAACCATTGGGGAGCGCGCGCTGAAGCTCGAACCGGACCTCGCGACGCGCTGGTGGGCGTTGGGACGAGCGCTCTTTCGGCGCCTCGCGCTTCATCTGATCTCACGAGACGCCGAACTATCGGCCGACAGCAAGATCCAGTGGCTGCTAGATCACGACACGCTGTATGCGCACCACCTCAAGCACGAGGTATATCAGGTGCTTGCGGTCGCGACGAGCGGTGCAACCAAACCCTCCCGCGCACGTCTCCTCGACGCGGTGATGACTGGGCCCGACTACCCCGAAGATCTCGAAGATCGTGATGCGCACATCGCGTATGCGAAGTACAACCTGCTTGTGTGGTTGACATCAGCGATGCCCGCGTGGAAACCCGCGCAGAAGGCTCGCCGATCAATCCTTCGCAACTACCCACATTTCGGCCCGCGAGACCATCCAGACTTCGACATGTGGTCATCGATCGGCGACGTGGAATCCTCACCGCCGATGGAGCCGGCGGAGTTCATCGCTTCCTGGCAGGCGAACGCTGAAGGAGCTCTGGCCGCCTTCCTCGACCGTGACTACTCCGAGATGAGCTGGGATGGTCCCACCTGGCATGACGCGCTGGGCCTGATCGGACGCGTCTCGCAGACCGACCCTGAGGTTGGCGATGCGCTGTGGACGCTGATGGAACAGACGGTCGACTTGGACGCTTCCAAGGCAGCGGACATGCGAATTGCAATCGTTGAAGGCTGGGCAAGCGCCGACCTTCACGCCGTCGATCAGGCCGTCGATCGACTGACCACGATGATTGAGCAGCCGAGGGCCTCACGCGCAGTGAGTCGGTTTCTGTTGGAACAGGCTCGTCGCAAGAAAGAGGATCCCGAAAGCTCCAGTACTTGGCAGATGCGGGACGTCGCAAGGAGCCTTTGGGCCGCACAGTCTGCCGCTTTCTCACACGCCGAGAGCACAGATCCTGTGTCCATGGCGCCCCTCTACCTGAACTCGTGGCCTGGCGATCTCGCCCAATACTGGACGGCCGAGATCGACAACCGCTGGCGCAACCACCGTGACGACTGGGTCGGACTCGATGGCGAGGAGAGGGCGGCCATCGAGGAGATGCTGAACGGATCTCCCGATGCCCGGGACGCGACTCTGCCGGCGCTGTCGAGTGAGGTCTTCTTCCTCTTCGCCGCCGACCCAGATTTCACGGCCCAGCACATCATTCCTCTCTTCCAGCAGCCAGCAACCGCTCGCCTCGCATGGCACCCCTATCTGTTCCACGCGCGGTACAACGACCGGCTATTGGCGGCAGGCATGCTGCAGGCGGCGATCGATCAGTGGGAGCGTCTAGACGAGATCCATGACAACGCGCTTCTGTTCCGTTTCTACGGCCTGGTCGCCTCTATCGTCTCCTTCGCGGCCATCACGGTCGATGACCGACAGACCCTTCTCGATCAGAGTGTGCTTGTAGACGACGGCGCGCGTGCGTCCGATTTCGCGGACGCCGTATCGCGATTCCTTCGGGAAGACACCATCAACGGTTCTGAGATCTGGGTTGAGTGGCTGGGACCCCATCTGAGGAACAGGGTAAACGGCATCCCGCGCGTCGCTCGAAGCGAAGAACTGCAGAGCTGGGCAGACGCCGTCCCGTATCTCGGTCAGCACATTCCCGACGCGATAGCGCTTCTCACTGGACACGGCATTGCGCTTGGCCGCCGCTTCATTGCGCCCCGCTTCCCCGACGGCGCGCTGACCTCCTACGGTGCACTTATGGTCGAGCACTATGCCGAACGTGTCCGCAACTCGTCGCCGAACGACGACCACTCGATGACATACCGGGTCCGGCAACTCCTAGATTCATTGACCACAACGCTTGGCGGCGCAACGACGGAGCCCCTCACGTTAGCCGCGCGTCAGCGCGGGTTCATTCAGCCTGACTAGCCGGGGTAGCTGACCAATCATGGCCGCGGTTGCTTCCCCTTCTTGGACTTCGCCCGGCTCGATGCTGTCGGTCTGCTCAGAAGCCCGCCTGTCCCCCATAGACCGGACGATCACGTAGATCCTGAGCGAGCTACAGATCAGGGGTAGCCAGTCCGCACTTGCTGCGTATGCGACCGTCGAAATTGGTCTTTCCTCTGGGATGCGCTCATCGATTGCCCGGATGAGCTGCCCCTCTCGTTCCCCGCACGATTCGGGATCGGGAGTGCACTGTCCATCATGTGCCACGCGATTCTGGTCGCCTGGTGGGGAGACGCGTTGTTCGTCAGTCTTCGATGCGGGAGTGTTCGCCGAGACGGTGCCAGGTGCGGTTGTGGTAGACCAGGGCGTCGCCGGGTCTGCCCGGGTGGACGTCGCGCTCGATGTGGGATTGCAGCGCGTGGGCGGCGATGACGGTGGCGGTTCCGGCATCCATCCGATTGATGACTGCGCAGCGTACCCAGGCGCGGACGTCGCTGTAGACCGGCTCACCCGTGACCAGGCGCGACCATCGGTGTGTCTGGGCGAAGCGGTCGATGCCGCCGGTCGCGCCGAGTTTCGCCACCTCGATGTCGTGGGCGTCGAGGAGGTGCACGATGACGGTGTCGGCGCGTTCGAGTACGTCCGATGCCGACGACTGCGAGGAGATGGAGAAGATCAGCAGCGGAGGCTCGGCGCTCACCGACGCGACCGACGTCGCTGTCAGCGCGACGGGACCGTCGCCGGCGTCGGCCGTGATGACGGCGACACCTCCGGGGTGACCGCGGAAGAGCGCCTTGAACTGGTCAGCGGAGAGGGAGGACGAGAAGCCGTGTGCGGACACGTCGAGCGGGGCCGTGTTGGCCGCTGCCTGCGACATGCTCGCTGGGTGAGCGTGCGAGAGCGCGGGCAGTGAGCGGTCAGGGCTGTGCAAGGGCCAGCTCCTCGCGGATGATTCGCGTGCCCGCGCTGAGCGCGCTCAGCTTCGCGTACGCGACGTCCCGGGGGAACGGTGCCATGCCGCAGTTCGTGCTGGGCAGGAGCTTGTCCGCGTCGACGAAGGTGAGCGCCTTGCGGAGGGTGTCGGCGACTTCCTCGGGGGTCTCGATCGTCTCGTTCGCGACGTCGATGGCGCCGAGCATGACCTTCTTGCCGCGGAGCAGCTCGATGAGGTCCACCGGGACGTGGGAGTGGTGGCATTCCAGCGAGACGATATCGATGGTGGAGCGCTGCAGGAGCGGGAACGATTCCTCGTACTGCCGCCACTGCGATCCGAGGGTCGCCTTCCAGTCGGTGTTGGCTTTGATCCCGTAGCCGTAGCAGATGTGCACGGCGGTCTCGGCGCGCAGTCCCTCGGCCGCCCTTTCCAGCGCCGCTACTCCCCAGTCCTTGACCTCATCGAGGAAGACGTTGAACGCGGGCTCGTCGAACTGGATGATGTCGACTCCGGCCGCCTCGAGTTCCTTCGCCTCCTGGTTGAGGATCGTCGCGAACTCCCACGCCAGCTTCTCGCGGCTCTGGTAGTGGACGTCGTAGAGAGTGTCGACCATCGTCATCGGACCGGGGAGAGTCCACTTGATCGGACGATCGGTGCTCTCGCGCAGCAGCTTCGCGTCGTCGACGAACACGGGCCGCTCGCGATGCACCGCCCCGACGACGGTCGGCACGCTCGCGTCGTAGCGATCGCGGATGCGCACGGTCTTGCGCTGCTCGAAATCGACCCCGCTGAGATGCTCGATGAACGTCGTGACGAAATGCTGGCGGGTCTGCTCCCCGTCGCTGATGATGTCGATGCCGCGTCGAGTCTGCTCCTGGACGGCGATGCGCAGCGCATCCCGCTTGCCCTCGAGCAGCGCGTCACCCTCGAGCTTCCACGGCGACCACAGCGTCTCCGGCTGTGCGAGCCACGACGGCTTCGGCAGGCTGCCAACGATCGAGGTCGGCAAGAGCGTCTGCATGGTCGAGGATCCTCCGCTGGTCATGCGATTCGGGCAGGGAAGTTGGCGGCCCATCGATCCAGGACCTTCCGGTGGGGCTTGATGAAGTGCTCCTCCGTGTACTTGCCCTGCGTGACCGCGAGCTGACTGCGCTCTTCGCGGTCGTAGGAGATCTGCGTCCGGGAGCAGTCCTGCGTCTCCAGGCTCGGCCGGTACACCAACGCGGCGGCCGAATTCGCGTTGTAGATCTCCGGGCGATAGATCTTCTGGAATGTCTCCATCGCGCTGATCGTGCTGATGAGCTGCAGGTTGGAGTAGTCGTTGAGCAGGTCGCCGCGGAAGTAGAACGCGAGCGGCGCCACGCTGCCGCGCGGCATGAAATAGCGGGGCTGCAGCCCCATCTTCCCGAAGTACTCATCGGTCAGCGAGGACGCGTCGGGCTCGTACTCGACGCCGAGCACCGGGTGGTGGTTCCCGGTCCGGCGGTAGGTCTTGCTCGTCGAGACGCTGATGCAGATCACGGGCAGCTGCTCGAAGCGCTCCCGGTACGCGACGGAGTCGAGGAAGTGCTGGAACAGCTTGCCGTGCAGATCGCCGAAGTCGTCGGGGACGGTGGGCCCGGTCCCGCTGCCGGCCGCCGCCGGCAGCAGCACGCTGAAGTCGAAGTCCCGGACGTAGGACGAGAAGTTGTTGCCCACGATCCCGTGATGGCGGATGCCGGTCTGCCGGTCGACGATGCGGGTGTCGAGGACCTCGAGCAGGGGGAACTGCTGATCCGTGCCTTCCGCGGTGAAGCTCAGCGCCACCGACACGATCTCGAGCTCGACCGCGTAGCGATCCCGGTTCGGGTTGTCCCAGTGCGCGAGGTCGTTGAATCGATGGTTGATCATCGTCATGGTGTTGCGGAGGTTCTGCTGACGATGCTCGCCTCGGGCGAGGTTGGCGAAGTTGGTGGTGATCCGAGAGCTCTCCGACGGGCAGTAGTCCTCGTCGAAGCGGGTGGTGCTGATGCTGAACGTGAACTCGTCCGCCATGGTGGCCTATCCGGTGGGTGAGGGGCCGGGGTCGGCCTTCAAAAGGGATGCATCCATGGTGCAGGCGCCCGCAGGATATCGGGTAACTCGGCGCGACTATGCATCGATATAGGCTTCACCTATGCCTCAAGGATCGAGCGGTCTCACGCTGCAGCAGCTGCGGTACTTCATCGAGGTCGCCGCCGAGGGGTCCATCTCGGGGGCCGCCGATGTCCTCTATGTCGCGCAGCCGACCATGTCGGCGGCGATGAAAGACCTCGAAGCCCGGGTGGGTCGCCCCCTCCTCGTCCGCTCCGCCCGCGGGGTCACCCTCACCGACGACGGGGCAGAGTTCCTCGGGTATGCGAGACAGGTCGTCGAGCAGGCGGAACTGCTCGAGCAGCGATACCTCGGTCGACCACCGTCCCGGCGCCTGCTCGGGGTGTCGACGCAGCACTACTCGTTCGCGGTCGACGCCTTCGTGCGGATGGTCAAGGCCAGTGGAGCGGAGGAGTATGAGTTCTCACTGCGCGAGACCCGCACCTGGGACATCATCGAGGATGTCCGGACGCTCCGCAGCGAGATCGGCATCCTCTACCGGAACGACTTCAACCGGAAGGTGATCGACAAGCTGCTCCGGGACTCGGGGCTGGCGTTTCATCCGCTCTTCCTCGCCGAACCGCACATCTTCATCGCCCGGACCAACCCACTCGCCTCCCGAGGCCGTGCCACGCTCGCAGATCTCGCCGGCCTGCCACGGCTCACCTTCGACCAGGGGGCGAACAACTCGTTCTACTTCGCCGAGGAGATCCTCTCCACTCTCTCGAGCAAGCAGGAGATCCGGGTCGCCGACCGCGCGACGATCTTCAACCTCATGATCGGGCTCGATGGCTACACGATCTCGACGGGCATCATCAGCGACCAGCTCGACCCGGAGATCGTCGCCATCCCACTCGACGTCGACGAACGCATCGAGATCGGCTGGATCGGCCACACGACGATCCCGCTCACCGAACAGGCACAGCGCTACCTCGCCGAAGTACGAGCCGTCGTCGCCGGCTTCGGCGTAGAGGTGCTCGGCTGACTTCGCTCTCGGCGACGTCCGAGGAAAGCTGTACAACGATTCTGCTGGCGGGTTCCGCTTCCGCCCGAAGGCAGCGAACGGCGAGGCGATCGCGTCGTCGGAGTCATACACGACCAAGGCCGCTGCCAAGAACGGCATCGAGTCGGTCAAGACGAACGCCGGTTCGGACGCCGTCGATCTGACTTAGTCGCTTCGCCTATGCGTGCGGGTCGTTGGCTCGTCGCCTCGGCGCTTTCCTCGGGCTTTGGACGCGATCCCGTCGGGTGAGGACGTTCCGTGGACGGCTCATTCCGGTCATTATTGGCCTGGAAGTACCAGTAGTCCGCGTCGGCTTCGGCGCGCAACCAGGATTCCTCGAGGTACCCCGCTTGGGCGCGAAGGGCGTCGACCTCGAGGGCCGCGTGCACCCACAGCTCAAGGAGCGTGGTCATGAGCGGGCGACGCGGTCGATATGGTCGGGGCGGAAGCCAGACCAGTAGTCGTGGTCGTCGGCCACGATGACGGGCGCTTGGGAGTATCCCAGTTCGTCGGTGACGTACGCGAGCGCTGCCGGGTTGTCGGTGATGTCCACGACGTCGTAGGGGATGCCGTGGCTGTCGAGTGCCCGGTAGGTGGCGGTGCACTGTACGCAGCCAGGCTTGCTGTAGACCGTCAGCTTGTCCATGATCTGTCCTCCTGGTTCAGGTCGCCGAGGCCGATCGGGTGGACGCCTGGCGAGGCGCCCACCCGTGCGGCGCCTACTCGGAGGCGGGTACCTCGGTGTCTGTGCGCATGGCGGCGATGCGTTCGACGGGACAGAGGGTGTAGCCCCAGTCCTGCAAGGTGCGCAGGTACCAGGCGGTGTGAGGGCTGGGTGTGCGCCAGGTGCCCCGGCTCTGGTGTGCTGTTCGATGCCGCCCAGCACGATCGCGAGGGTGACGTGGATGGTGTGATTCGGGTGCGCGGCCAGGTACTCCGCGAGTCCGTCGCCCCGATGGTCGTCGTCGATCCCGAGGAACGTCTTGGCGGTTGCGGACCCGCGGGTGAGGCCGTCGGCGACCTTCCACCGGGCGATGGTGAGGGCTTCGGCGATCACGGTCTGCGCGTTCTTCGGTGTGGTCTTGCGGGCCAGGAACTGGGTGACCCAGTCGCGGCGCACCGTCTCGGCGGCGTCCCACTCCTTGTTGTTCTCGATCAGCACCTTCCGTTCCGCTCTCTGCTCGTCGGTCATCCGTCCCGACTGCGCGCCGGTGCCGGTATGGGTGTCCTCGTGGACGGTGTAGCCGAGAGCGGCGGGGTCGTCGACGAAGTACTCCGCCCGCGCCTCCCCGCCGTAGTACGTGGCCACGTACACCGCGACCCCCGGCTTGCCCTGGATGGCGTCAGGATCGACAGGCTGGTCGTCGGCGGTGCGGAGCGCCCGCACCCGGTACGGGGCGGCGTTCCAGTCCGGGCGGTCGTCCAGGATCCGGTGCCCCTTCGCAGCTTCCTCCCGTTCGACCTGCTCCTTCGCCTGCCGGGCTGCACGGTCCTGCCGCGCGCGTTCGACCGCGACCGGGAAGTATCCGGGATCGGTGGTCGCGACCTCAGTCAGTTCCGCGACAGTGCCGGTGTCGCCGTCGAACTCCAGCAGGATCGCCGCCTGGTCCAGGGTGATGCCGCCGTCGGTGAGGAGGCCGCTGGCGGTGTCGTTGGCGGCGACGGCGAGGCCGGTCTTGATGCGGTCGCGTGTGGTGCCGGTGCGCTTGGCGATCGCGGTCGCCGACAGTCCTTCCAGTTCGAGGGCACGCCAGGCTTGGATGCGGTCGGCGTCGGTGAGTGCTTCGCGCTGGTCGTTCTCGATGAGCTGCTCCACGATCCGCCGCGCCGTGTCATCGTCGCCGGCATCGACGACGTACACCGGCACTGTGACAAGGCCGGCTTCCCGGGCAGCGAAGGTACGGCGTTGCCCAGCACGCACGTGCACTCCCCCGTCCTTGTCCCGCCACGCCCGGATCGGCGTCAGCACCCCGTTGGCACGGATACTGTCCACGAACCCCGACTCGGTGGCAGCAGTGGTGCGGACGTTGGTTTCGACGATGAGGTCGCCCGGGTCGAGGTGCTCGATGGTCCCGGCAGTGGTGGTGGTCATGTCCTTCTCCCTTACGTTGTGTTCGCCGTGATTCGCAATCAGGTTTGTGAAGCCGATGTGGATCGGCTTAGCCCTGGTTGTTCACTCCTCCAGTGCTGTTCGCCTGGAAGGCACGTAGTGCCGCGGAGGGGCGGGGGCGGGAGTGCAACCCGAAGGGTGGCGGAGGAGAGAATCTCGGCGCGGAATAAGGGAGCGCAGCGACCGCGTGCCGAGAATCTCGGAGGAGCCAGCGGCGGAGGAGAGAATCTCGGCGCGGAATAAGGGAGCGCAGCGACCGCGTGCCGAGAATCTCGGAGGAGCCAGCGGCGTGCCGCTTGCGCGGACGACACCGGCCCGTATGCTGCCGCAGGCTTCCAGACGAAACAGCGCGCAGCGCGAAGAAGCGCGCCGGCCGAAGGACGGCGGCCACACCCGCCAATCGTCAGCTCGGTCGCGTGCACCTGTGACGCGGACGCGAATGCCGGTCAGGTAGTCCGGACTTCCTCGGCATCGACTGCCAGCACGAGTGGAGCTCCGGCTCGGGTTAACTCCGACGTCGGCGCGCGCGAAGGAGCTCGCAAAAGGCCCAGGTGCTGAGCGCACAGATGACGGCTGCCATGACCCAGGGGATCGTTCAGGACGTTCCCCAGAGAGCGATGACACGGGCGACGGAGACCAGGAACAGTCCAACGCTGAGCGCGAGTGCGATGATCTCGATGATGCGCATCTGCTCGGAGGTGAAGGGCGATCCGGCCCTGTCTGCATCCTCTCACTGCGCACCGACACGTGAGCGCGGCGGTCGTTCCTGCATCGGCACTTCAGTCCTCGCCACTGCACTGGCACGCCTGCTCGCAACTACATGGCTGCCGGCGCCTCGTGGTGGTGCCGAGGACAGCCTTCGAGAACGCCGCGGGGACACCGTAGGCCTGAAGTAGGAGCACCCATCCGGCGCCGATGATCCCGAGAAGTACCAGGGCGATCATGGTCAGGATCGGGAGGCCGTCCAGCACGGCCATGAGTTCCTCGGCGGTTGCAGTCGGTGTGGTCATTTCTTCTCTCCCTTGCCGTTTGCTTGTTCACTCCTCCAGTGCTTTTCGCCTGGAAGGCACGTAGTGCCGCGGAGGGGTGGGGGCGGGAGTGCAACCCGAAGGGTGGCGGAGGAGAGAATCTCGGCGCGGAATAAGGGAGCGCAGCGACCGCGTGCCGAGAATCTCGGAGGAGCCAG
>NZ_LMNI01000016.1 GCF_001422925.1 Microbacterium sp. Leaf288 | reverse complement strand
ATCATGGGGGTTAGGTGGTGCGTTGGCCGGAGATGCGGACGTAGACCCAGGCGAGGGTGAGGACGATGATGCCGAAGATGATTTGGCGCATGGCTTCGCTGGTGTCCAGGGTGAGCAGGAGGCGGTTGAGGAGGGTGAGGATGAGGACGCCCATGATGGTGCCGCCGTAACCGCCGATGCCGCCGAGGATGGAGGTTCCGCCGATGACGACGGCGGCGATGGCGGGCAGGAGGTAGCCGTTGGTTTGGTCGGGTCCGATGGAGGAGGAGATGCCGGAGAACAGCAGCCCGCCGAGGGTGGCGAGAAGTCCGGACATGGCGTAGACGGCGATGAGCACGAGCGGGACGCGGATGCCGCCGAGTCGGCTGGCGGTGGGGTTGTCACCGATGGCGTAGATGGCTCGTCCGAGTCCGGTTTGCTTCAGCCCCCAGATCAGTGCGATCGATAGCGGGATCCAGACCAGCGCGCTGGCAGGGATGGGTCCGATCAGGGACCCGCCGCCGAGGTAGGACACGATGGGGAGGATGTCTTTGGATCCGGCCAGGATGCCTCCGGTTTTCATTCCGACGATGGTCAGTCCGAGGAGGATGGAGGAGACGCCGAGGGTCATGATCAGCGCGTTGACTTTGAACACGCCGATGCCGATGCCGTTGAGGACGCCGACGATCAGGCCGATGCCGAACGCGAACGCGAGTGCTTCGAGCTGGCTGGCTCCGGCGAAGTTCGCGGCGACGTAGGCGGCGAGGTTGGCGGTCATGGTGATGCTCATGTCGATGCCGCCGGTGAGCATGGCCAGGGTTTGCGCGGCGGCGAAGATGCCCAGTGGTGCTGCCAGCAGCAGGATGGAACGCACTCCCGCGGCGGAGAACATCGTGGGGTCCAGCAGCCCGGTGATGAGGTAGAGGACGATGAAGACCAGGCCCAGCACCAGCACGGGTTGACGGCGGAGGGTCTCGCCCAGGCTTCGCTTGCGTCGCGGTTCGGTGCTGGTGGCCGGCGGAGTCGCCTCGGCCTTGAGGTTCGCGTTCATGACACTCTCCTTCGTGTCTGTAGCCAGCCGCCGATGAGGACGACGATGATGAGGATCACGCCGCGGACGGTCTCGGCGGTGTTCGGGTCGATGCCCAGGCCAAGCATGAGGGCGGGGATCAGGCTGAGGATGAAAGCGGCCAGGACGGGGCCGATCATGCCGCCGGTGCCGCCTTGCAGGGCGATGCCGCCCAGCACGACCGCGGCCACCGCGCTCAGCAGCAGCCCCAGGCCGATGCTCGCTCGCGGTTCCCCGCTCGCGGTGTAGGCGGTGGTGACGATGCCGGCCAGGCCGCAGAAGAACCCGGACACGGCGTAGGCGAGCACGCGGGTGCGTCCCACGTTCACACCCGCCAGGAACGCGGCCTGCTTGTCGCTTCCGATGGCGTAGAGCGCCTTCCCGTAACGGCTGCGGGAGAGCGGGAACCACACCAGCAGCAGCGGAACGATCAGCCACAGCAGCGACGGCAACGGGTTGGAGAAGTCACCGACGATCAGGTTCACGAACTCCGGTGAGGTGCCCCCGCCGGGGCCGCCCAGGATCAGCAGCGCCACCCCGGGAAGGATGAAGCTCATCGCCAGGGTGACCACGATGTCGGGCACCCCGGAGATGACCGAGATCCACCCCATCAGCGCGGAGACGGCCACCGCGAGCCCGATGGACAGCACCGCGATCAGCAGACACGCGACCAGCCCCTGCCCTTCCATCAGCCACGCCGAGAAGCAGTTGATGAAGACGACCATCGACCCGACAGCGAAGTTGAACCCGCCGGTGATGACCACCACGCCCAGCGCGACAGCCACCAACGCCAGCGACAGCGAGCCGGCCGTGATCGTGCGCACCGCGAAACCGCCGAACACCGGCAGCTGACTGGCCCGCCAGAACAACAGCACAATCAGCAGCACCGCGATCGCAACAACCCAGCCGTATCTCTCACGGAACCGCTGCAACGGCGTGGACGGGGTGGGCAGACTTGTCGTCGAGACAAGAGCCGGGGGTGGCGCGCTCATTCGCTGACCTCCTCTTCGATGACGCCATACATGGCCTGCAACATCTCTTTCTCAGTAGCCCGGGGATTCAGTTCCCCGACGATGGTTCCCCGGCGAAGCACAAGGATCCGGTCACACACCAAGTTCGCCTCACGAAGCTCACTGGTATACATCAGGACCGCCTTGCCGTCGGCGGCCAGATCACGCACCAAGTCATAGATCTGATGCTTCGCACCGATATCGATGCCCCGGGTCGGGTCGAACAGCAGGATCGTGTCGAACCCCGCCGCCAACCACCGGCCGATCGTCAGCTTCTGCTGATTACCACCAGACAGCCGGCGGCTCTGCGCCGCCGCACGCGTATCAATCGACAGCCTGTCGATCACCGACGCGACAACCTTGCGTTCCTTCGTGAGACTGAACGGACCCCACTTGCGCAACGGGGCGTGAAGCGGCAGCGCTATCGACTCATGCACCGGCCGCTGCGGAAGCAACGCCATCAACCGATCACTGGGAACAAGGACCAGCCCCTTGCGGATCGCGTCAGCCGGATGCGAAGCCTTCAGCTCCGTCCCCCGCAACGTGACCGCGCCCGAACGGACCCGGGTCTGCCCAGCCAGGCAAGAGAACAGATCATCCTGCCCCTGCCCCTCCAGCGCGATGATGCCGACCACCTCACCCGACCGGACCTCGAACGTGACATCCTCCGCCTGGCCACTGGTAACCAGTTCAGCCTGCAAGAACGTCTCTCCCAGCTCCACCGGCGCACGCTCGATGAAGTCCGACCGGTCAACGGCAGCCTCCTCACCCAGCATCGAGGCAACGATCCGCCGCTCCCCACCCTCGGTCGGAGCGAACGTGGCAACGGTGTAACCATCACGGAAAACCGTGCACATCGTGCAATACCGGATCACCTCGTCCAACCGGTGCGAGATGAACAACACCGCCCGGTCCCGAGCAACCTGCTCCGCCATCACCTCGAACACCTTCTCCGCCAAATCCCGCGGCAGAGCAGCAGTGATCTCATCAAGGATCAGCAACCGCGGCTCATGACTCAGCGCCCGAGCAAGATCGATCATCCGCTGAAACGGCAACGGAATCCGGCTGGCCTTCTCCCGAAGATCCAGCGCCCCCAACCCCATCTTCTCCAGCTCCGCACGCACCCGCGGCACCGAACTACCCGTCAACTGACAATTCTCAACAACCGTCAAATCAGGAATCAACGCAGGATCCTGGAACACCGACGCGATACCCCGCCCCAGCCCCTGATGCGGATTAGCCAACGCCAACGGCCCGTCATCCATCTCCAACGACCCGGCATCCAACCCCACAACACCAGTCAGGATCTTCACAAACGTCGACTTACCCGCACCATTGGCACCCAACAACGCATGAGCCTCACCAGGACGCACCTCCAAGTCCACAGACTTCAAAGCACGCACCGCACCATACGACTTAGACACACCCGTAGCAGTAAGCAGCGGCTCCACCATCAGCCCTCTCCAACCTCCCAAAACCAACCCCAGCGGTGGGGTTGGGGGCGGCCCCGGCATCGACCGCGGCCGCCCCTTTATGTGATGTGCTCAGACCCCAGCGATCACTCGCCCGGACCCTTGCACGCCAGNCGGTGGGGTTGGGGGCGGCCCCGGCATCGACCGCGGCCGCCCCTTTATGTGATGTGCTCAGACCCCAGCGATCACTCGCCCGGACCCTTGCACGCCAGGACCTGCTCGTCGGTGTAGGTGGTCAGGCCCGGCACCGACAGCGTGGTCTGGAACCGCGGCGGCTGACCCGGAAGGTACATGTCCGCGATCTCCTCGGCGTTGTCCGTCGTGTTGAAGGTCTCAGGGGTGATGACGGTGCTGTACGGCACGTCTTCCCCATCGAGCACACGGAGCGCGACGTTCAGGCCAGCGCCCCCGATGGCGGGCGGGTTCGTCACGATCACACCCTGCGCGCCCTCGGACAGGAGCTTGATGAACTCGTTGGACCCCTCTCCGGCGACGGGCACGGGCTCGGCTCCGGCGGTTTCCATGCCCTTCACCACCGGGAAGTCGGCCCCGGAGCTCCAGACGCCGTCGTACTGCTTCGCTGTGAACTCCTGCACCGCGACTTCACCGGCCTTGGTGTAGTCCCAGCCCATCCAGACCTCCTTGAGGTTGATGCCGGGGTAGTCCTCGAGCGCAGCCTTCACCCCGGTGTCACGGTCGATGTCAGCCTGAACACCCTGAATGCCACGCATGTACAGCACGTCGCCCTCGCCGCCGATCATCTCAGCCAGCCCACGCATCTCGAGCTCGCCCACCGCGACCTGGTCGTTGGTGACCATATGGGTGTCCGGCGCCGTGACGGTCGAGTCCACGACGACGACGGTGATGCCCTGCGCCTGGGCCTCGGCGATGATGGAGTTCAGCTTCTCGGGATCGGACGGGTTGACGACGAGGATGTCGACACCCTGCGAGATGAGGTTCTGCAGGTCCTGGATCTGCTCAGTCGGGCCACCGTCCTTACTGACGGTGATCACCTCGGAGACCTTGCCGCTGGCAAGAGCCTCCGCCTTGATCGAGCAGATCATCTGCTCCCGCCACAGGCTGCTGGCGAGCGTGTTGCTGATACCGACGACGTACTGCTCGTCACCACCGCCGCTCTCCTGAGGTTCGGCGGTTGCTCCGCCGCTGCTGCAGCCTGCGACAGCGAGGGAGGTGAGAACGAGTCCCCCAATGAGGACGCCCAGTGCACGTGATTTCTTCATTGCTGTACTTCCTGTTCTGTGATGGATGGGTGATACGCGTGTTGCAAGGGTTCAGTTGGCGAGGAGTGCTGCGGCGGCAGAGTCGTAACGCAGCGCGTACGCGCTGCGCGCCGGCTCCGTCCGCGCCACCTCCCGTCCGTTGAGAAGCACCATCAGCGCTCGTCCCCGCACGAGATGGCCGAGGTCGACCAGTTCCGTACTGGACGGCGGGTCCTGGTACTTGGCAAGTTCGGTCATGTAGACGTCGAAGAGCGTGCCGCGCTCGAGCGCACGGTCGTGAAGCTGCAGATAGCACAGGGCGATGGCGATGTCGTCGAGGAGGGTGCCAACGACCGCGTCGCCGAAGTCGATCAGGCCTGACACGGACCCGTCGGTGCACAGGACGTTGGAGAGGTTGAAGTCGCCGAAGATGAACTGCGAGGCGGCGTAGGGACTGACCGGTCGCCTGCGTTCGTGGACGGAAGCAACTCCCGCGAAGATTTCGTCTGCGAGCTTCAGCTCGTCTGGCTCGAGATAGCGTTCCAGGTCGTAGTTGTGGGCGCGGAACGAACCGAGGTCCCACGGCCGTGCGTAGGCCCGCATGTCGATGTCCGGCGTGAAGCCGGCGTACTGCTGCGCGCACTGGTACTGCAGGTACGCGACATCCTGCACCAACGCCTTCGTCAGCTCGACGTCCGATATGGACGCACCGTGCTGGAACGTCATCAACATCGTCGTGGCATCCCCGTCGCGCGTCAGGTGTTCGCCGGCGTCGTTCGCGATGACAGCGGGGACCAAGTCGCTCAGCAGGGGCTCTTCCCGCAGCCGCAACTGAGCTTTCGCCTGCAGAGTGAGGCTCCACCGCCCGAAGTCGTCGGTGGTCGTCTTGGCAACAACGGTGCCGCTTGACGTCTCAACGATCGCGGTGAGATCCGCTTCGGACGGAACCGCCCGCAGAGACGTAACCGACCCGACGCCGTACTCCTTCTCGATGACATGCCGCAGGTAGTTCTCCGAATCGCCCATGCGGTTTGTCTTCTCTTCCTCTTGGTGCATATCCACGGACTGTAGGGCAAAGAGAATGATTGATTCAATCAAATCGGACGATCGAGTTGATACTCTTACGTGATCGAAACGCGGCGGAAACAAGGCGTCTTGGTGCCCGCGACGCTGCACCTCCGGCCCAGGCTGGTTGGGCGAGGGGTTGGTCGCCGCCGTGCTGACAGCTCCGAGCGGCGGTCCGCCGATGCGGGTGCCGATGGCGAGGGTCTTTCTCATCGAGTACTTCCTTGTACTTGAGGTCTTCACTGCGGAGGACCGTTGAGGTTCTCCGCAGGTGTCGGATGAGTGACGGGCGTCTCGTCGCCCGGCGCTACCGCTGTGAACTCTCCACGTCGGATTTCGGAGCCCGCGCATCGGTTTTGCCTTGCGTGGCGACGTCGTGGAGGGCGGCGGTGTAGGCGTTGTTGAACCAGGTGAGGTCTTCGGGTGAGAAGGTGAGGGGCGGTCGGATTTTGAGGACCTGGCCGGNGGCGACGTCGTGGAGGGCGGCGGTGTAGGCGTTGTTGAACCAGGTGAGGTCTTCGGGTGAGAAGGTGAGGGGCGGTCGGATTTTGAGGACCTGGCCGGCGGCGCCGACGGCAGAGATGAGGACGCCGTGGTCTTTCATGGCATCGACGAGGCGTTGGGTGGTGGCCCCGTCGGGTGTGCGGGTGGTGCGGTCGGTGACGATCTCCACGCCGATGAACAGGCCGCTGCCGCGTACGTCGCCGACGAAGTCGTAGTCCTGGGACAGGGTGGTGATCGTGTTCTGCAGTGCTTGGCCCATGATGTCGGCGTTGCGCATGAGCCCGTTCTCGACTTCGTCGAGGACCACGGTCGCCGCGGCGATCGTGGCCGGGTTGCCGCCGAAGGTGTTGAAGTAGCGGTGATCGACGGCGTAGGCGTCGCTGAGCTCGCTGCTCATGCCCAGGCATCCCACCGGGAGCCCACCGGCCATCGGTTTGCCGCAGACCAGGAAGTCGACATCGTGGGTGTGTCGCAGCACTCCCCACATCGCTGATCCGGAGCGTCCCATGCCGGGCTGGACTTCGTCGGCAAGGACGAGGCCGCCGGCTTCGCGGACGGCGGCGAACGCCTCGTTGAGCATCCCGGGGGTACCGGGGTAGATCCCGTCGCTGGACATGATGGTGTCCAGCACCAGCAGCGAGACCCCGTGACCGTGACGCTGCAGATCATGGATGGCCCGTCGGACGGACTCGGCGAAGACCGTGCCGGCGTTGTCGCCGTCGCGGTAGGTATCGGGCGCGTCGACCGTGCGCACGTGGGGTCCGATCGGCATCGCCCCGCCGTTCTCCGGCGTGATCTGGGCGGTCAGACCCGTGACACCGTGATACGCGTTCGCGGTGACGATGATGCCGTCGTTCCCGGTGCGCCACCGCGCGATCTGGATGGCAAGATCATTGGCTTCGGACCCGGAGTTGGTGAACACCACCCGGTCCATCCCGACGGGGAAGGTGGCCGTGAGCCGCTCGGCGTACTCCACAATCCCGTCCTGCAGGTAACGGGTGTGCGTGTTCATCACCAGCAGCTGACGATGAACCGCCTCCGCGATCGCCGGATTGGAGTGACCGGTGGCCTGCACATTGTTATACGCGTCCAGGTACTCCCGGCCCGCGCTGTCGAACACCCGAGTGCCCCGCGCCCGCGTCATATGGAACGGCGCCGTATAGAACAGCGGGTAGATATCCCCCAGAACCGCCCGCCGCCGGTCGAGCAGAACTGCATCGTCCGCAGACAGACCGTCACTCTGGCCAGGCGTGAACCCGTTGATCATGGGCATAACTGAAATCCGATCCAATCCGCGAACAAAGACCCATCACCCCATCAACAACGCCGCCGCAGCCACGTCANCACTCTGGCCAGGCGTGAACCCGTTGATCATGGGCATAACTGAAATCCGATCCAATCCGCGAACAAAGACCCATCACCCCATCAACAACGCCGCCGCAGCCACGTCACACCGACGGAAGATGATTGTTTCGATCATCATACGTGAACGGTACAAACATGCAAGAGGTTTGTTCAGGCCCCGCAGCGCAAGCGAAAGCAGCCATCCGTGCATGCAGAGGAGCCCTCACTTAGGGCCAAGGGGATGCGTTCCAAGAGCTGGTGGTGCCCGGCCACGCAGCGTCGACGGCTGCGGGGTCCAGTCGAAAGGCGGGCCATAAGTGGATGCAGTTGCGGGCGGTCGCGTTGGTTTACGTGACCGCCCGCATATGTCAGGCGCGGGCGCCCGTCATTCGCCCGGGCCCTTGCAAGCCAGGACCTGCTCGTCGGTGTACGTGGTCAGCCCGGGCACCGACAGCGTGGTGATGAAGTTCGGAGCCTCGTCAGGGAGATACATCCCGGCCAGGTCGGCAGCGTTGTCCGTTGAGGTGAACACCTCCGGGTCGATGATGGTGTCGTGTTCCACGTCCTCGCCGCCGGCGACGCGAAGTGCGACGTTCAGACCTGCGCCTCCGATGGCAGGGGGGTTGGTAACCAGGACGCCCTCAGCTCCCTCGGTGAGCTGCTTGATGAACTCGTTCGAGCCCTGGCCTCCGATAGGGACAAGGTCGCGTCCAGCTGTGAGAATGCCGTTCACGACCGGGTAGTCCGGCCCCGACGTCCAGACGGCGTCGTACTGCTTGGCGCTGAACTCCTGCACCGCGATTTCGCCGGCCTTGGTGTAGTCCCATCCGGTCCAGACTTCCTTGAGGTTGATGCCGGGGTAGTCCTCGAGCGCCGCCTTCACCCCGGTGTCACGGTCGATGTCGGCCTGGACGCCTTGGATGCCACGCATGTAGAGCACGTCACCCTCGCCGCCGATCATCTCGGCGAGCTTGCGCATCTCGAGCTCGCCCCATGCCACCTGGTCGTTCGTGATGACGTGTGCTTCCGGCGCCGTGACGGCGGAATCCACGGCAACTACGGTGATGCCTTGCGCGTCGGCCTCGGCGATGATGGAGTTCAGCTTCTCGGGGTCGGAGGGGTTGACGACGAGGATGTCGACACCCTGCGAGATGAGGTTCTGCAGGTCCTGGATCTGCTCGGTCGGGCCACCGTCCTTGCTGATGGTGATCACTTCGGAGACCTTGCCGCTGGCAAGAGCCTCCGCCTTGATCGAGCAGATCATCTGCTCCCGCCACAGGCTGCTGGCCAGGGTATTGCTGATACCGACGACGTACTGCTGATCCTCATCACCGCCACCCTGAGACTGCTCGCCGCCGGCGGCACCGCCGCTACACCCGGAAACGGCGAGCGCGAGGACGAGCACGCCCGCCATGATGCTCAGTGCACGAGACTTCTTCATTGCTGTACTTCCTTGTACTTCGTGGTCTCCGCCGTGCGAAGAGCCGTTCGGGTTGCCCGACTGGTACGTCGGATGGGCAGCGGCACGGCCGCAGGAGTGCCCGGCTTACATCGGCTGTGAACGGTCTGCGCAGAACGTCATTCCTGTCCTGCGCAGACCGTGGGTGTGCTCTAGATCACCTCGGACAGGTGGAACTGCAAGGAGTTCTCGTCTGCGAATGTGCCCCACGCAGACCCGATTTCCTTCCAATCCTCAGAAGCGAACGTCGCCTGAAGCGCGTCCCAGCTCTCGGCGACGATGTCTTCGACGACGTTGAACGAGTTCCCCTCTACGACCCCGCCCTTGATGTCGACGCTGTCGCCCGCGACGAGGTACACCTTGAACGAATGGATAGCGGGCGCCTGCCGGCAGGCCGGCTGGTCCACCTCGCGGGACCACTTGACGAACGCGGCCGGGTCTACTCCGTCGTGCAGACGGTAGGTGGCGAAGATCTGGGTGGGCATGGTTCTCCTCTGTTGATTGATTTCGCGTGGGCCCAGAAGCGCGTAGCCTCCGGCGCTGACAGTTGGGCTTGAAGCGGCTTCTCACCCGTGTCCATGAGACGAACGCGCCGTCACGGAACGAGGGTTGCCTCGAACGGGTCGAAGTCGGCCGGGAGGGCAGGAATCGGGTCGAGGGTGCTCTCAACAGACACGTACCCGCGGGTGGCCACCGATTCCTCGATGCTCACCATGACGTCCAGCACGTGGTAGCCGAGCTCACCGGTC
Organism: Microbacterium sp. Leaf288; assembly: GCF_001422925.1. Classification (GTDB taxonomy): domain Bacteria; phylum Actinomycetota; class Actinomycetes; order Actinomycetales; family Microbacteriaceae; genus Microbacterium. The sequence goes on along the minus strand of NZ_LMNI01000016.1, from coordinate 56,750 downwards.
GCGACATGAAGTTCCCCGCCGTTGCGGACGGTTCGAGCCATGGTGAGGGCTCCCACACCCCGCGTCGTCAGGGGACCGACTTCCGGGATGGTCGTGGATTGCTGGATGAGCTCGATTCCTTCGACTTCGGCACTCTTTCCGTAGCGAAGGATCGGTATCTCACCGTGATAGTTGGGGTTTCCCAGCACGAGGGTTCCCTCCGTGCCGTGCACCTCGAATACACCGTGCTTGTGGCGCGGAATGTCGGCGCTCATCAAAGAGGACGCCGTCTGACCTCCGGTGAAGTTGCTCACGACCGCGATATGAGTGAGCACGTCTACCGGGAACGGCTCCCCCGCGTTGGGCCCGACCAGAACCTCGCGGTGGTCCTGGCTGCGATGTCCGGCGGCGAGGACTTCGGCGATGGGGCCGAGGAGCTGGACAAGCGCTGTCAAGTAGTACGGTCCGATGTCGAACAGCGGACCTGCGCCCCGCGCGTACAGGAAGCCCGGATTCGGGTGGAAGACCTCAGGCCCGGGCCCCTGGAAGGCTGTCACCGCAGTGAGGGGCGTTCCGATCACGCCGTCCTGGATCGCACGCTTTGCGGTCTGCCACGTGGGCCCGAGGACGGTGTCCGGGGCAACTCCCAGAAGAAGATCCTTCTCCTGCGCGAGGTCGACTAGCCTCTTGGAGGATGCCCGGTCGATTCCGATGGGCTTCTCGCTCCACACGTGCTTCCCCGCTTGCAGAGCGTTCGTGGAGACCTCGACATGGACTTCCGGGATTGTAAGGTTAAGGACAATTTCGACCTGGTTGTTGTCCAGGACCCGCTCGGGTGCGCCGGACACTGGGATGTTGTACCGATCCGCTTGGGCAGCGGCTCGTTCGGCATTCACGTCCCCGATTGCAACGAGACGAACGTCTGCACATCTCGCGAGAAAGGACAGGTACTGATCGCTGATCATGCCCGCGCCGATTACGCCGATGCCTACTGCGCCACTGCGCGCCATGGTGTCCCTCCGGTAGTCCGTCGGCCCATCCGTTGGCGGAGAACCGATTCAGTAATCTACGGTTACTGAATAATTCCATGATGATAGGGAAGGACTTCGGTGGAGTCAAGCAATGACCGAGTGACGACCACGTCACGTCTCATCGCCCCGCGCCCGGAAGTCCTGGCATCGATGACCGACCAACATGTGCTCGCTGTCCTTAGCGACGCACGCGCGCCGATGTCTCGCGCCGAGGTCGCCGAGGCATCGGGGCTATCGAAACCGGCGGTAGCGGCAGCGGTCACGCGACTCGTGGATCGAGGCGTCCTCCGAGACGTCGGCATTCGCGAGGGCCGGCGTGGGGGCGTCGCGACGTTGTTCGAACTCAACCCGGGCTTCGGACGGTCGCTCGCCGTCGTGATCGACAATGACTTCATCACGGTGCAGGCAATGGACCTGCACGGCACAGTTCAATCGACACTCGAAGTAAGGGCCGCACCGCATCACAAGCTCGACGATGTAGCCGCAACGACTAATCGATTGCTTGCGGAGTCCGCGGCGGCGTATTCCGTCCCGCTGCTGGCAGCCGCCGTTTCCATCGCTGATCCAGTCGACGCTGACACCGGCGACCCGATCGTGTTGTCCAAGTCTGTTTTCCCCGCACCAAACTTCAGGCCCCGCTCAGAGCTCCAGCTGCACGAGGCCGAACGCCTGGTGATCGACAACGACGTCAACTGGGCCACCATCGGGGAGCACCGAACGGGAGCACTCAAAGACTGCGACGACTTCATCTACGTCTACCTCGGCGATGGACTAGGCGCCGGCCTGCTATTCGACGGGCGGCTGCTGCGCGGACGCCGCGGGCTGTCAGGTGAGATCGGCTACCTTCGACCGGACCCATCAGAAGACGTGGACATCACCGAAAAGCTCGCCGGATTGGGACTCGGAAAGGCGGGGAGCCATGTCTTCGACCTTCCGACAGCGGTCGCGTTGCTAGGGCGGCGCCCCCTTCCCCCAGCGGCGCGGGCTATCGCTTCGACGTTGGGGCTCGCGGTCGCGAATATGGCGATCTCGCTCAACCCCAGCGCCATCGCGTTCGGCGGCCCTCTCAGCGAGTTTCCGGAGTTCACTGCGGCACTGGCCGAGCGCGTGGCGATGCTTACGACCGATCCGCCCCGGTTCGTGACCAGTCAGGTCACACCGCTTGCCGGCGCGGCCCTTGAAGCGCATCGCTTGGCACTGGAAGCGGCAGGGGTGCCTCAGTGGATCGCATCCTGACGTGATCCCGAGGTCCGCCAACCTACTCGCGGGCAGGCCATTGCTCCTCCCAACCTGGTGACCTCCCATGCCAGCTCGCGCAAGACGTAGGAGCGGAGGCATGGTCAGCCGAGCCCGACGGCCGGGCGTGCGAGCAGGCGGGACCAAGGCGTCGCGGATCCTGGCGGCGGTGGACAAGTCAATCCACTCAAGCGCAGGACACCCCAGCGCCTAGCACTGCTGAGTTTTGCTGTCACATTCATGAAATCCGCGTAATAGCTCCTCAGGTCGCGCGTCTCTGTTTCCGGCAGTTGACTCTCCCCCGACAGCTGTCGTGTTGGAGCGGCGTCCCACCCGACAGCCCCAGGGTGCCGGGCGGGACGCCGTGCCACCGCTGCTCGCTCGCGCATACCGACAGCCGAGGGAAAACCGCTGACGCGTGATGCGAACGTCCTCCCTCCTCCGGTAAGCGGCCGGTCAGCACGTCGATGGCCCGAGTTCATCCACATCCCGTGCGACGCGCCAATCCTCGCGCGCACCGTCGGCAGTCCTCTCGCAGCTCGGCGACTCGACAGCGCGCTGTGGCTCACGCGCACGATCTCCAGCTTCTTGTGCGGCGATCCCGCAACCCCTCCCGTCTGCACCTTGTCCCCCATTAGGGGGACAAGGTACCGTAGGTCTCAAGCGACGATCCGATCCTGGGAACTGATCCGATTCGGCGCTTACCTGGGGGATCTCTGGGGCTGGGGCCGCTGACCTCCCTTGCGCATGGGGCGCACGGACGGTTCTCGGACGCCGCAAATAGTGGTTGCGGCGTCCGAGGACCTGAGCCGCGCTCGCGCGGTCGCAAGCCCGCTGGGGGCCGGGACTCGACACCGGGAATATCGCTGCGTCAGAAGGCTGCGCCGGCCTGCCGCCCAGGTATCGTTCGGGGCCCCGCAGAATCGAGGCCATCGGCGCAAGCCCTCACAGCCGCGTTCAAGGCCTCGGCAGGCTGCGGCTCCGCCGTCGAAGTCGACCACGCCGACGGGACGGGTCCGCCAGATCTCTCGGTGCCATCGCGCGGTAGATCGCTCCGGTTGCGGCGCGGTCGTTCTTGGAGGAGCCTCCAGGTCCGACCGCCAGCGTGACGCATGGTCCGACAAGCAGTTGCAGTTCGGCTTGATCCCCCCCCGTTCACGTAGTCGCTGGCTGCAGCCGCGCGTCGGTCCGACGGCCTACCGTTCGGTCACGACGCTCATGCTGCGAGCAGTGCCCTGTCCGCGCTGCGCTCCCACGGAGTGTCCGCGACGATCCGGCAGACCACGAGGAGCGATCTGCCACGCCGCCTCCTACTGACGATTTGGTGAACCGCGTCCAGGAAACCCGAGTGCAACTCGCATATCGGACGGTTTCCGAAGAAGTCGTCGCTTGACGATCAGCCTTCTTCCATCCAGTCCTCGCCCCTAGCCTCACCGATTGGGCCCGCTGGGGTCCGACTCGATAGGGCGACCGAAGGCGACACCGTGAACAAAATCCGCACTGCGACAGCACTCACAACCCTGGGACTCGTGGCGGCCATGATGGCCGGCTGCGCCTCCGCTGCAGCATCACCGAGCGAGACCTCCAGCGGCGACGCCGGGCCCTCGGTCGACGAGCTGCGCCTGGGCTACTTCGCCAACGTGACGCACGCGCCCGCGTTGGTGGGACTGGAGGAGGGCCTCTTCCAGGACGCCGTCGGCGACGACGTCACGATCACCACGCAGGTGTTCAACGCCGGGCCCGCCGCCATCGAGGCGCTCACCGCCGGCGCGATCGACGCGACCTACATCGGCCCGAACCCGTCGATCAACACCTTCATCCAGTCCGCCGGCGAGTCGGCGCGCATCATCGCCGGTGCCGCCACCGGCGGTGCGGCGCTGGTCGTGCGTGACGGCATCGACGACCCCGCCGACCTCGAAGGCACCACGATCGCGACGCCGCAGCTGGGCAACACGCAGGACGTGGCGGCCCGGGTGTGGCTGGCCGACCAGGGCTTCGAGACCGACACGTCGGGTGGCGGCGACGTGCAGATCACGCCGACCGAGAACGCGCAGACCTTGACGCTGTTCCAGGACGGGCAGCTCGACGGCGCCTGGCTGCCGGAGCCGTGGGTGTCGCGGCTGGTCATCGACGCCGGTGCGCACGTGCTGCAGGACGAGGCGGACCTGTGGGAGGACGGCGAGTTCCCCACGACCGTGCTGCTGGTGCGCAAGGAGTTCCTCGACGAGCACCCCGATGTCGTCGCGGACCTGCTGAAGGGCCACGAGGCCGCCGTCACGTGGATCGCCGACAACGCCGACGAGGCGCCGGCTGTCATCAACGACGCGATCGAGAAGGAGACCGGCAAGCCGCTCGCGGACGCCGTCATCCAGCGTGCGCTCGAGCACGTGACGTTCTCGGTCGACCCGCACGCCGACACGTTCGAGACCCTCGTCGACAACGGCATCCAGGCGGGCACCCAGAAGGACGGCTCGATCGAGGGCCTGTTCGATCTGCGCCTGCTCAACAAGCAGCTCGAAGCCGAGGGCGAAGCGCCCATCTCGGCGGCAGGGCTCGGCGAGGACTGAAGATGAACACCGCACCGCGAGTGTCTGACAGACCCCGAGCCAGCACGCCAGCGTCGGGCGTCAGCGCGGTGCGCCGAGCCGGCACTGCCCATCACACTTTACGGGTGAGCATCTGGATAACCAGATGCTCACCCGTTCAACAAACTTGTGCTTACTCGTCGGCGAGCACCGCGGACGCCCAGTAGCAAGGTGCTCGCCTCGTCTCGGTTTCCTGGTGCACCTACTACGCATGAATGCCGGACGCCTCCGGCTCGGCACCGAGCCGATTCTCAACGCCAGTGAGTTCGCCGGCTATCTCGGGCGTGCACCTGCAGACGATCTAGGACCCGCGCCGACGGTCGCGGCCCGGCCGGCATAGGTATCGGTCGCGAATTGCGCACCGAGTCTCCGATGAGCGGAACTGCCTGGACAGTCTCCACGAGGCGGGCGAAGTCTGGCTGCGAGGCGCGGGCTGATGACCGGCCGCCCGAGGCTGCCGACAGGGACGTTCGGTAAGATCACTGCGACCAAGATCCCGGCGCGGCGCTTTGGTGCGTCGACGAGATTCCGTGGTTTGGGGGGCGGACGCCGCAAGCAGCCGCGTAGGGGTCTCCAAACGCTGCAAAGAACGCACTATCACGACGACTGCGCATCGAGGCGCCGGCGACGGCCTTGCGGCCGGCTCGCCGTTCTGGGAGCTAGCAGCCGCGTGCCTCGACGACTTCAAGGTCGACCTCGCCGGGTCCGAGGGCACCTAGGAGGGTCTACGAGCGGAAGTTCACAACGCTCGCGCTCCGCACGTTCCAGCAGTTCACGATTCGAGAGATCACTGTCGGGGTGCGTGAACCTTCCGCAGTGATCGTCCAGGCCAGGATCGCTTTGCCTGCCGCGCAACGCGGTCCTCGAGCAATAGTGCTGACGACATCGACTCCCTGTCCCTTCATGCGGACAAGCAAACCTTGGCCAAACGAGATACTTCGGCAGCAGGAGCGGACTTGAACCCGCGACCTCACAGTGACATCTCAGAACTCACCAATCGCCGCCCCAAGCCGGAGATACAGGTCGGTGACGGCTTCATTGTTGACCCGGTATCTCACCCACACGCCGCCGCGCGGCTGCTCGTCGCTCATGGGCGGGTCGGCCATGACGAGGCCGGCGGTCTCGAGTTCCACGAGACGTGGATGAATGGTGGTGGGGCCGAGTGCGAGCGCATCACAAATGGGCTTCATCGTCGTGTCCGGGTTGGTCCTCACGTACCGGAGGATCGATGCCTTGACAAGGTTGCCGAGCAGAGCGACAGGCTCTTCAGCATCCTCAGAGCCGGCCGGTTGCGCGAGTCGGGGCATGGGCCAAGTCTGTCGCACTGAGGGTGGCGAGTCTAGAAAACCATCCCAATTAGTTGTGTACTTCAGTGCCATCTTGCTATACCGTATGGGTCATGTTCGGAAGCGTCGCGCCCGGTGGGCCTGCTGTTTGCGCCGAGCGACGCGCTGTGTCCCCCGAATGGCGGACAGACATCCACCTGGTTGAAGGTCTAAGGTGCAGCCTGTCCACGCTCCACTACAGCGCCTCCTCCCCATTCGCGTCGGTCTCGTTGGTTCTCCACAACCTTCCGATTCTGGGGCCCTTCCTGGACGGTCTCGTGCGTAGACTGCGTGCACGGCGACCGTCCCCCAGCGCGTCCCGTATGCGCACGGTGGCCGTCCTGAATGATCAGGAGGGCTGACCGGTGACGACGAACCAGACGTCAGGACGCCGCGGACTCGTGTGGGCCATCGTCGGCGGCCTCGTCCTCATCGCCGGGATCGTGGCGATTGTTGTCAGCTCCCTACTCGCACAATCCGCACCGGGTCCGACCGACAACAACACACCCCAGCCGACTGCCTCGACGTCGACGGCGGAGCCACTGGCGGATGACGTGGTTGACGCGTCGGTCGTTGATCAGGGCTGGCTCCCGGAGCCGATCACAACGGATCGTGAGGTGTACATCCGCGCCGCCCTCGGAGCCGCGGCCACCTTCGACACCACGAAGAGCGAGCGCGACGATTGGCTCGTCTACCTCGACAGTTGGTTCACCCCGGACACGAGATTCATCGCGGAAGCAGATCAGCAGGCCGCGATGGTTGAGTCGCAGGGCTTGCTCCGGCAGGCGGTGGTGCTACCGCAGCAGGAGTGGGATTCATTGGCCGGCGAAGACGGGCGTGTGGTTGCAACCACCACCGGTGAGCTCGTCTATGTGCCGGTCACGGATGACACGTCGGGTGACATGGCGATTGGCACGTCGGATGTGACGTTGACGTTCAGCCGGTCGGATGGCAGTGGCGGGGAGACGTCGTATGAGGAACAGGTGCGGGTGAGCGTGCAGGTGCTGTGCGGGCCGGGGTCGGTGCCGACACCGGATTCCGCGCAGCGGGCGGGCGATTGCAAGGTGGTCCGCTACTTCACGGAGCCGTTGGAGCCCTGACATGGCAGCCCCGGTGATCACCGCCGCAGCCCTCAACTCGAGGACTGGACGGAAGATCCTGACAGGGGCTCTCCTGATCCTCGCGCTCGTCGCCGCACTGCTGCTGACCCCACTGCTGGCAATCCCGTTCGCCCTCGCCGGCAGCGCCGCGAGCACGGTGCCGACGAAGGTCGAGACCGCCTCGGTCGCGAGCGGGGAGTGGGGTTTCCCGCTGGGCGGCGGGTATTCGAAGGGGCGCGGGTTCGGATACAACCCGGTGCAGGGCTGCGGCTACTGCTCCACGAATCACCAGGGCTACGACATGGCCCAGGGCTGCGGCGCCACCATCTACTCGGCCGGTCCCGGTCGGGTGATCACCGCAGGGTCGTGGCAGGGGTATGGCAACACAGTCCGCATCGATCACGGCGGCGAGCTCGTCACGCTCTACGGGCACATGCAATGGGGATCACTACACGTCTCCGTCGGCGACCAGGTCGCCGCGGGGGCACCGCTGGGGGCGGAGGGCAACACCGGGAAGTCGTTCGGGTGCCATCTGCATTTCGAAGTTCAGAAGTCCGGAACTCCGGTAGATCCGGAGCCGTTCATGGCCAGCCAAGGCCTGCAACTGAAGTAGCAACCAGCAAGGAGCAGCCCCATGCGCACACACATCGTCCCGGCTGATGTCGACGTCCCCGACATCCAACCGGACTTCTCCGCCCCGTTCTTCCAAGGCTTCCAAGTCGTCGCGTCCTACATCCTGGCCGGCGCGATGCTCGTAGTGCTGATCATGCTGATCATCGCCGGCGCCGCCCTCGCATTCCGCGGCCTCGCCAACGATCGGGTGCGGACCTGGGCGGGCGAGAACATCCTGTGGATCTTCATCGCTGCCGCCGTGCTCGGCGCCGCGTCCGGCCTGTTCGCCTGGTTCGTGAACTTCGACTTCGGCTTCTGATGAACGTCCGCTGGCTGCTCCGGCTCGGTCTCGCTACAGGCATCGCACTCGTGCTTGGTTCGGGCACGGCCGCACACGCGAACACCGCCGACACTATGGCGCCGGTAAAGAAGGACGCGATCAGCGGCGAGCCGTGGTCGGCGCCGACTTTCCCCGTTGACTGTCAAAGCGCGAGCGGACAAGTCACCTGCACTCCCACCAACCCCCAGGAAATCTCCGCCCAGCAATGCTTCATGGGGGTGTCGATGGGCGGTGAGCGCGCAACAGTCTGCACCACCTATGAGCGGCACGTCCAGACCATTCAAGCCGATGGCGGGACTCCTCTAGTCGTGAAGTACGGGTGCAGTCTCGGTGACGCGGTGTGCCTCACGTTCGAGAACGCGGGGCGCGGGATGGCGCTGGCAGCGACTGGGGTGATGTTTCTGGTGGCGGACAATATGCGGTTCGATACGTCGACGTTGTTGTGGTCGGCGGCGGTGGATCAGTGGTCGTTCTGGCAGTGGGCGATCCTGATCATCACGTTCGGGGCGATGGTGTGGGCGATCGCCGCTGCCGTCGTCTCCGGCGACCGGGACGAGCTGGTCGGCGCGCTGGTGCGCACGTTCATCGCGATCCCGGCGGTGCCGCTCACGTTGTGGCTGACCGGGCATCTGTTGAACGCGGTCGATGACATGACCTGGTACATCCTCAACGGCGACGGGCCGGCGTCGTTGTATTCGACGTTGCAGTCGGTGATGTGGGCGGGCGGGCAGGCGAACTACTTCTTCGCGTTCCTGATCCACGGGCTGCTGATGCTGGGGATGTTCTTGCTGATGTTGGTGTTCGCGTTCCGCAACATCGCGCTCGCCGCGCTGATCATGGTCGGCCCGGTGGCGTGGATGCTGTTCCCGGTGCGCCGCATCGGCCCGCAATGGGTCGTCGGCTACCTCTCGGCGGTGATGGTGCTGCTGCTGACCGCGCCGCTCACGATCGGGTTCGTCACGCTCATCGTCCAGGGACTTGCGTCGGTGAAGACGATCTGGAATCCGCAGTCGTGGCCACTGCTGATCGGTCTGGTGCTGGTCGCGTTCGCGCCGTTCGCGATCTTCGGGCTGTTCAGCTTCACCGGCGCGGTCGCCGCCGACAGCATCGGCTCCCGGCTCGGCTCTCACGGTGGCCGGATGGCCGCCACCGGTGCCCGCGGAGTCGCCGCCATCCCCACCCGACTCGGCGGCCTCCCCTCCGGGATCCGACCCTCCAGCACCGGACCATCCTCGAGCGGCCCGGCGGCGAAGCCGGCATCCGCGCGGTCCGGGCAGGCGAACGCACCACGCGGTGCGACCGCTCCCGCACAGGCTGCCCGCACCCCCGCCCCGGGCGGTGGCCGACCTACGAGTCCGTCCTCGACGGGAACTCCGTCCCCGCGGCCGCCGTCGTCACCGTCTCCGCAACCGCCTCGATCTGAGGGGAGCCCGTCATGAGCACCACCCCCGAGTACCTTCGTCCGGTGCGGTTGCCGCGCCGGTCCCGACAGGGCGTCGTCATGGGTATGGACGGGTGGCAGATCGCCTTCCTCACCGCCGCCGCGTTGGTCGTGCTGATTTTCGTGAATCGGTTCGGCCCCCTCGGCCTCCTCTACGGTGCCCCGCTGTACCTACTTTTCGGGATCACCGCGCTCACCAGCATCCACGGCGTCTCCACCCCGCGGATGGCGGGACTGTGGCTCATGAAGCAAGTCCGCCACACCGCCGGTGCCACCACCCATACCTTCCGACCCGAACAACCCCGGCTCACCGGGACACTGAACCTGCCAGGCACCCGGGCGTCGATCCAGCTGTGGGACAGCAACGGGACGGCCGCGGCCTACAACCCACACGACCGGTCCGTCAGCGTGATCGCGGAGCTCGAGGTGCAGGGGTTCCTGATGCACGACCTGCCGGAACGCTTCGACCTGGCCGAGCAATTCGACCGCGTCCTCGGCCCGTTCACGCAACGGCCGGGAGTGAAGCGGGTGACGTTGCAGGAACGCACCCTGCCCACCACGATCCGCGCCGCCCGGGAGCATTACGAGACGGTGCGGCGGGTGCGGGACCTGAACCCGGAGTCGCCGGTGGCCCGCAACTATCAGGACGTGATGGACCACGCGGAACGGTTCGAGGTCGCGCACCGCAACTACCTCGTCCTCACCCTTGACCTGGTCATCCTCGGCTCGCAACTGAAGGCGCTCGGCGGCGGGAAGGACGCGATCGTCGCCCTCGCGCAGATCGAGGCCGGCAACCTCGCCGACGCCCTCACCGCAGCGAAGATCAAGGTGCGCCGCTGGCTATCTCCCCGTGAGGTGGCGGCGTTGGGGAGGTTGGCGTTCGATCCGGAGTTCGCCGCGACCGTGCAGAACCGTCCCGACACCCTCGCCGGAGTGGACCCGGTGGCGATCGGGCCGATGTACCTGGACGAGCCGAAGGGCCGCAACGGGATCGTGGCCACCGATTCCGCGGTGCACACCACGATGTGGGTGCACGAATGGCCCCGCTCCGACTCCCCGGTCGGGTTCCTGGCCCCGGTCGTATTCGCCCGGCATCCGCACACCGGGGAGGCGATCACCCACATCTTCTCCATCGTGCTCACCCCCGTCCCGGTGTCGAAGGCGTTGAAGCGGATCCGGGATGAGAAGAAGGTGTGGCGCGGGAACGAGAAGCTGCGCGCCAAGCGGGGGGCGGATGGGTCGGCGGCGGATGCGGCGGACTGGAAGGCGCTGGAGCAGCAGGAGCAGGAGCTCGCGAACGGGCACGGCGAGTTCCAGTACGGCGCCTATCTCACCGTCACCGCCCCCGACGAGGAACGCCTCGACCAGGCCATCGCCGGGATGCGCAACGCGCTGTCGCGGGCGGGCATGGAGGCGCAGATCCTGTACTGCCAGCAGGCCGAAGCGCTGATGGTGAACGCGATCCCGGTCGGGTTGGGGATGAAGTGATGACCCGTCACGCCGCCACCTTCACCCCCACCGGCCTCACCCGCAAGGAGCGCCGCGACCTGCAGAAACAGATCAGCCAGGCGCAGCAGGAGGAGCAGCCCGATCGCTCGTCGCGGCGGGATCGGAACCTGCCGGAGCCGGCGGTGCCAGGGCCGTTCGGCCCGGGGATCACGCAGGGGTACTGGAACCTCGCGAAGGCGTGGATCCCAGCACATCAGGCGACCTCGCAGCACATCGCCGGTATCTACCCGTTCGTCGCCGACAGTGGCCTCGGACACCGCGGCCCCATCCTCGGTGTCGACCTCAACGCCGACTCACTCTGGCACTTCTCCCCCTGGGAGGCGTACGTCGACGCCACCGAACGCGGCACGTTCTCCACCAACATCCTGGTGCTCGGCGCGTACCGGGGTGGGAAGTCCGCGACCGTGAAGACCCTCGTCACCCGCTCCATCGCGTTCGGCCACCAGGTCGTCGTCCCCTCCGACCCGAAAGGCGAATGGGTCACCGTCGCGGAGGCGATCCCGGGCGGGCGGGTGATCCGGCTCGGCGGCGGCACCGGCACCCGCCTCAACCCTCTGGACCGGGGTCCGCGGCGTACGGGGGCGTCGGATGAGCAGCACGAGCAGATGGTGAAGCAGCGCCGCATCGGCACCCTCATCGCGCTCATCGAGATGACCCTCGGCAACCGACTCACCGCGGTCGAGCACGCCGCCATCCTCGATGCCCTCGAGCGCTGCATCGCTACCACTGGCGATCGCCCCACCCTCCGCGGCGTCTACGAGGAGCTCGGCCACCTCGCCGGCGACACGAATGCCGCGTTCCGTGCTGCCGAGGGCGCGATCCAGCCCCGGTTCGTGCTCCGACGCTTCGTGGAAGGCGACCTCTCCGGGCTGTTCGAAGACGAGTCAACGGTGGAGTTCGACCAGGACGCCCCCATCGTCGTCACCGACACCTCCGAGCTGTTCGCGAGAGGGGATCTGGCGGCCCAGCTGACGCAGGTGTGTTCCACGGCGTGGATTCAGGCGGTGATCAGTGATCGTGCGGCACGGCGGACCCGGTATGTGGTGCGGGAGGAGGGGTGGCGGGACATGACGTCGCTGGCGTCGCTGCAGATGTTCCAGCAATGGCTGAAACTCTCCCGGCACTACGGGATCAGCAACATCGTCATCCTGCACAAGATGGGCGACCTCGACGCCGTCGGCGAAGACGGTTCCCTGGAACGGTCGCTGGCGTACTCGATCGTCGGGGACATCGAGAACAAGTTCATCTTCCGCGTCAACCACCAAGAACAGACCGCGCTGCGCACCCGGCTCAACCTGCCCGCCCCGCATGTGGAGATGGCGCGGCAGCTGCGCAAGGGCGAGTTCCTCGCCTACGTGGGGCAGTACTCCTACCTGGTGGACTGCTTCGCCACCAGCACGCCGTGGGAGTACGAGCTGTTCGCCACCGACGACGCCATGGGTCCTGCCGACCACGACGACGCTACCGTCCGGGTCATCGATACCGGCGCGCTCGACGACTACTGGCCCCAACCCGAACCTGCGGATGCCGGTGTGGATGGCTGGCTGACCGCCGAGACCCGCGACCTGACCGAGGAGCTGTGATCATGACCACCGTCGCTCACCCCCGCACCTATGCGACCGTCACCGGTCCGACCGCGACCTTCATCACCACCGACGGACACACCGAACCCGTCACCGCCACAGGGGACGAAGACATCCGGCATGCCGTGATCCGCCGGGCCAGTGACGAGGCGCGCCGCACCGGCACCCCGGTGGAGCTCGTCACCTCCGGCGACCGGGGCAGGCATCACTTGCTCGTCGACCCCGCCGGCGACCTCACCCTCATCCCCACCACGGCAGCACTCGGGTTCGGTGACGAGGAGGGGCCGGATGGGGATGATCTGGAGCTGGGGCCGTATCAGGACATCGACGACACCATCACGACGGAACGTGGAGAGGAGGTGAGGGAAGCGACTTCGCAGCCGGACGCACTCCTCGCAGGTTCCGCGCCGGCTGCGGAGTCCCCCCGCCCCACCTTTCTCACCCCCATCACCGACGCCACGCCCCCGGTCACCGGGTGGCGCGGGATCCTCGCTGGCCTCGGCATCGCCGTCCGCCCCTCCGCCACCGAGACACGACAGGCGGAAGAACGAGCGCTGGTGGCCACGCAGTGGGCGGGATGCCGCACCCTCGCCGTCGTCAACGGCAAGGGCGGGGTCGGGAAGACGATGACGACGGCCATGCTCGCCGCGGTCTACGCCCGGGAGGGCGGTGGGACGGTGTTGGCGTGGGACAACAACGACACGCGCGGCACCCTCGGCTGGCGCACCGAGCAAGGCCTGTACGACACCACCCTCCGCGACCTCCTCCCCGCCGCCCCCACACTCCTCACACCCGCGGCGGGGGTGTCCGACATCAGCCGGTTCGTACACCACCAGACGGCGGACCGCTATGACGTGCTCCGCTCCAACCCGGAGCTGCTCGCCACCGACCAGCGCATCAGAGCCACCGACTTCGACCTGCTGATGCAGGTCGCGGCCCGGTTCTACCGCCTCGTCATCTTCGACTCCGGCAACGACGAATCCGCCGAACGGTGGCTGCGGATGATCGACTCCTCCTACCAGCTCGTCATCCCCACCCTCGCCAGCCCAGAGTCCGCCGAATCTGCCGCCCTGCTCCTCGATGCGCTCCGTGGCCGTGACGAACGCTCCGCCGCCCTCGCCGACCGGGCCGTCGTCCTCGTCACCCAATCCGAACCCACCGGCGCCACCGAGGCCCGCCGCATCGCGGACGGGTTCACCGGGCACGTCCGCGCCGTCCACACCATCCCATTCGACCCCGCCCTGAAAGCCGGGCCGCTCCGATTCGACACCCTCCGCCCCCGCACTAGGGACGCGTGGCTCAGCGCCGCCGCCTCCGCCGCCGAAGGCCTCTAAGCCAAGGTGTGACCGATGAACCAGAGCATCCTCGGGAAAGCGGCCGCGATCCTCATCGCGGCCGCGATGCTGCTCGCACTCGCGTGCGGGTTCATCGCCGAAGCCACCACCACGCTCACCTGCGGCGCCCGGCCCGTCCCGGCGAACCTGTTCTCCGGACTCGTCCTCGCCGTCACCGGCAACCCCGCCACCTACAGCCCACCCACCGGGTGCACCCTGCCGGTCGTTCTCATCCGCATCGTGGATGTGATCGCGGTGCTGCTGATCGGTGGTTTGGCGGTGTGGGTGCTGGTGGCGGTGCACCGGTATCGGGAGTCGGATCGAGCGTTCATCACCGACCTGCGCACCCGCCCCGGGTTTGCCACCGCCTCGGAGATCCGCGATCACCTCTCGGCCAAGGCCGTGCTCCGCCGCGCCACCCAGCTCCGTCCCGACATCGTCAAGCCGACCGCGACCGATGTGGGGTGGCGGGTGGGCAGGTCGCGGGGGCAGGACGTGTACGTGTCCATTGAGGACTCCGTCGCCCTCGAAGGCCCACCCCGCTCCGGAAAGGGATACCGGGTCCTCATCTCCGCGATCCTCGACTGGTCCGGACCCCTCATCACCACGTCGACGACGAACGACAACCTCACCGCGACGATGCGCATGCGGCAGACCCGCGGGAAGGTGCACGTGTTCGACCCGCAGGGCCTGTCCGGCATCCGCCACCCCCTCCGCATCTCCCCGATCGCCGGCTGCGAGGACCCGCTCGTCGCGATGCAGCGCGGCGCCGCGATCATCACCGGCACCGCCCTCGGCGCCTCCCGCACCAACGAGGAATGGGCGCAGGCGTCCGGGGTGGTCCTCGGGCGGCTGCTGCACGCCGCCGCGGTCGGTGGGAAGTCGATCGCCGAACTGTACGACTGGGGCACCTCCCCGGCGCAGACCAGGGCGGCGGTCGACATCCTGAAGACGGACGGCACCCCCGGCTGGGGCGACAGCCTAGACGCGACCATATCCGCCGACGAGAAGCTGGTCTCGTCCATCTGGTTCGGCGTGCAAGGTGCCGTCGCCCCCTTGGCGGTGCCGCAGATCCGCGACGCCCTCCTCCCCCGCCCCGGCGATGAACTGTTCGACCCGCGCGAGTTCCTCGACGCCGCGAACACGCTCTACTTGATCGGGTCATCGTCGGGGGCGTCGGCGATGGGCGGCTGGCTGGGCGCGGTGCTGGATGACATCGTCGAGGTCGCCCGCACCACCGCGCTCGCCTCCCCCGGCTCCCGCCTTCCCCACCCGCTCGGGCTGATCCTCGATGAGATCGCGAACATGTTCCGGTGGGGGAACCTGCCCCGGATCATGGCCGACGGTGGCGGCCGCGGGATCTGCACCTTTATCGTGTTGCAGGCCCTCTCGCAGGCGGAGACGTCCTGGTCCCGTGCCGAGGCGGACACCATCTGGGCCGCCGCCACCGCCAAAGTCCTTCTCGGCGGCGCCAGCCACGTCGGTCATCTCCGCGACATCGAGTCGCTGCTCGGCACGAGGGACACTCGTCGTGAGCAGCGGTCCTGGTCGACACGGGAGGTCGGGCATTCGACCAGTGAGCATCTTGAGCGCCGCGCGCTGATGTCAGTCGACGAGATCCGCCGGCTACCACCGAGCGTCGGGCTGCTGGCCTACCGCAACCGCCGTAGCGTGCTGCTGGACCTGGCCGGCTGGGACGAGCGCCGCGACGCGCACATCATCCAGTCCGGCAAGCGCGAGACCGAACAGGAGCAGCAGGCCGTGTTCGACACGACCACGCGGGTTCCGAACTCCCGGAGCTCCGTAGCTCCGGAGTCCGAGAGTGCGGAGCCGGTGGAGGGGGTGACAGAGGTATGAGCAATCGTCGCCGCCCGGCACTGTTCAACCTGTACCGCAACGAGTTCCTCCGATCGAAGGCATGGTTCGCTCGCCGCGACCGCTGGTTCACCCACCACGCCACCACCGGGCAGCCGCTGACCTGTGCGGGTTGCGGACGCGCGGCCACCCGCGGCCAGCTCGAACTGCACCACCTCGACTACCGCGGGGTGAGACTTCTCGATGGCGCCTGGAGCGCCGGGGAGGCGGACGAGGACCTGGTGGCGATGCACCCGTACTGCCACGACTTATTGCACCGGCTCATCGACCGCGACGCCGTCCTCGCCCGCAACCGCACCCGCCGCACCGCCTCCCATCTCGCGCTCGCCCGGCTGCGGCAGAAACTGCACCCCGACCACGGGGATGCGGCATGACCGATCTGCCCCCACCGCCGGACTACGACGACGCTGTCGCGAACGACGTCTCCGGGTACGACCCGAACCAGCGGTACGGGCCGTCCGACCCGCTCGGCGCGCACATTATAAACTGGCGCACCCTCCCCGACCACAAAGCCCCCGCCGCCTGGACGGCGCTGCGGGAATGGGTGGAATGGTTCACCGTCCGGTACCGCATCTCCGAATCCGTGGTGCCGGCGTGCTGGTACAAGCACGGGCAGCTCGTCGAAGAACTCTCCGCGCTGCACACCGCGCACACCGTCGCGTTCGACACCACCGACGCCGGCTTCGGCCCGATCGGCTGGCACGAACGGCTCAGCCTCGCCCTGCCGCGGATGGCGAAGGCGTACTCGGGTGGCTGCGCGCGCGGACACGACCCCCTCAAACCCCGCTCGTGGGACGGGATCACCGATGAGCAGGAATGGGACGCGTGGACCAGGAAGGCCCACGCCCACCGAGACACCACCGGTGTCTCTGACAGGAAGGAAGAAGGATGACCACCAGGATCCCCGTCACCATTGAGGGCAACCTCACCGGTGACCCGGAACACGGCAACGCCGAATCGGGCAACGAGTACGCCCGGTTCACCGTCGCTATCAACGACCGCCGCCTGAACGAGACCACGAACCGGTGGGAGGACGTCGGCACGGTGTTCCACCGGGTCGTCGTGTTCAATCAGCAGGCCCGGCACGTCGCCGACTCGCTCCGCAAGGGCGACTCAGTGATCGTCGCCGGCGACCTCCGATTCGGCACGTACGTCGACAAGGAGACCGGACAGGCAAGGGATACCCGCGACATCGTCGCGGACAACGTCGGCGCCTCGCTGAAGTTCGCCGACGTCATCGTCGACCGATCCCCAAAAGCTAACGGCCCCGCAGCAGACGCTTCGGGGCCGATAGCGACACCGGCCTCGTACGCCGGCGCCGAACTGTCACGCTGACCTGAACCAACAGACAAGCGGGGCGAGAGTCACTGTACTCTCGCCCCGCCACTCTGCCCAGCCGACGCAACCGCCCGCCCCGGCTGGGCGGCGTCACATTTCCACGCCATCCGGACAGCCGCTGCCGCCTCGGCGTAGTGTCGGCGCCATGAGCGATCCCCTCGACGACGCGGAACAGCCGCGCTGTCCGGAATGCTCGGCCGTGCTGCGCGACGCCGGCCATGGCTTCGCCTGTCATTCGTGCCGGATCGTTGTGATCGGCAGCATCCCCTCCGCCTGACGCCGAGCACGCCGGCGGCACCCTTGGCGAGGACGCCCCCGGTTCCGCGCACGCGGCGGTGCCGCTATACGTAGCAGTGGTGCACGTGCCAGTCGGTCTCTGCCCGGTAGACGTCGAACACCACCGCCTCACCCGCCTCATCCGTCGCCTGGAACCGCCACCCATACAACCCACGAGACGGTTCGCCGGGTGACGCCCAGATCGAGTCCCGCAACCGGGTCGGGATGTCGGTGACGCGCCACCGCCTACCGGCGTGGAACATCCGCACCGGGATGTCGTCGACCATCCATAGAGTCACTTCGTGTTCTACCGCCACCTCGACCATGACACACAAGAATAGAACATAGCTTCGAGTCTTGCTAGAGTCGGAGACGCGGCCGGATGAGGGGATGTCCGGGATGGGGACCAGCGAAAGGTACGCCGAGTATTACGACCGGCAGATGGACAACCGCATCCTCCAGCGCATCGCCGACGAGAACCCGCTGCAGTCGCTGACGGCGGAGGAGCGCCGCGAAGGCACCCTTCCGGTGACGCGGGATCCGCAACCGAAGGCGTGTAAGGCGTGGGTGCGGTTCGGTCCGCACGCGATGCTCGTCGACGCGGTCGTGGTGGTCTGGAACGACCTTGCCTGCGGCATCCAGTTCACGGTCGGTGACAAGGAGTTGCGGTGTTGGGTGTGGGCGAATGCGGTGAGCGCCGTCGCCTGAGGACGGCGCGGTCGATACACTCCCGCGTTCAGCGGCGCAGAGACGCCGTCGTTGGCGTGGATGCCGAGGCGGGTGTTGCTGCGTGCGACTGGCGCGCGACGTTCTCGGCGCGGGATTGCGCAGGGTCCAGCGTGGCCCGGATGCGGCGTTCGGACTCGGCAGCGTCGAGCTGGTGCGCGTGCTCGCGGTGTGTGCGGACGAGGTCCGCGTGGGCGCGGGTGCGGGATTGGTACTCGTCGGCGAGCCGGTCTCGAGTGGCGTGGAGCTCTCCGTCGACTCCGTTGGTGCGGCCGTGTCCGGTCGCGGTGTCGCCCGCGATCCGGGCGTCGAGGTCGAGCAGCGTGCGCCAGGTGGTGTGCAGCCATTGCGTGGCCGCGTCGATCTCACTACGGGTGGTCGCCTCTCGCCGCTGGTACTCGGCGTGCACCCGGTCGATGTCGAGAACGTGGCCGAGGGGTCGTCGGGCGTGGTCCGTCCATGAGGGAGGCGCGGGTGGGCGGGCGGCGCGGCTCAGCTCGGTGCGGGCGGCGCGGAACGAGTCGTCGATGCTCACCTCGGGGATGCCGCGGAGCATGCTGTCCGCGATCCGGTCCCGCGCCGCCGCGTCCGTGCCGGCGATCGCGATCGCCACGTTGTGACTGCGGCCGCGGGTCATCCCGACGTACAGCCCGGACGCGTCCACCCCAGGGCCGACGACGGCGGCGTCGGTGGTCTCCCCCTGGATGCCGTGCACCGTCGACGCGTAGGCGAGATGAACGTGCCGAGCCGCGTACTCGATGGTGACCGTGCGGGTGTCGCCACTGTCGGAGGTGCTCTGCAGCTCCAGCCCGGTGGGGGTGATGTGGCGGATAGTCCAGACGGCCCGGTTCTCGACGCCGGTCTCGCGGTCGTTGCGGCGGGTCTGCACCACGTCCCCCTCCAGCAGTCGCTGCTCGCCCTGCCCGACCGCGATCCGAGCCAGCGTGAGCTCGCCGGCATCGACGCGGCGTTGCTGGATGGCCTCGTTGATGGTATCGGCTTCGTCATTGGTGCCGGTTACAAGCGCGACCCGGTGATGGTCACGGGTCCACCGGAGGTACGCCTCCACCATTACGTCGCGCGCCTGCACATGGTCGGACACGCGATGGATCAGACCGCGGGAGTCCAGCTCCGCGGCGACCGCGAGGGCGGCCTCTTTGGATGCGGGTTCCCGCATCCGCAGTGTGAGCGCGGCGTAGTCCGGGTCGCGGAATCGGTGCACCGCGGTGAGTTCGACGACGGCGGTGGCGCGTCGGGTGAGGGCGGCCATCGCGCCGGAGTGGCCGACCGGGCGGGCCTGCAGGTGATCGCCGACCATCGCGATGCCGGCCCCGGTATCGGCCGCAACAGTGGTGAGCGCGTTCGCGGTGTGCAGGTCGATCATGCCCGCCTCATCCACCACGATCCGATCCCCCGCGGCCAGCGGGAACCGGCGCGGCCCCTCATACATGTATCCGGTAGCGGGGTCGATGTCGCCCGGAGTCAGCCGGGTCCACACTTCGGCGCCGGCGTCGTCGCGACCCCACCGGTAGCCGTGATCGGCGAGCAGAGCGTGCAGGCTCGACGCCGTGGTGCCAAGCTCCCGGCCAGCGACCGACGCCGCCTTCTTCGTCGGTGCCACCACGACCATGCCCCGTCCGCGACGGGCCAGCGCGGTCTTCGCGACCCGCAGCATGGTGGTCTTGCCCGCACCCGCAGGGCCGGTGACCGAGACCAGCCGGGCGGTGCCCGCGATCGCCGCAGCCGCCGCCACCTGCTGGCGGTCCAGCGTGACCTCCTCCCGCAGGACCTCGCCCGCAGTCGCGACCACTTCCGCCTCGGGAGCCGGGGTCCCCGCGTGGGTGAGGGCGTCGAATCGTGCGCCAAGTTCGACCTTCAGTGCCGCGGTCGCGGTGGCCATGTACCCCTTCACATGGGCGGGCCGGTCGCCTTCCTCCGCCAGGAGGTCGACGGTGAATTCGACGGCCCGGCACAAGACCTCATCGATCACCGGTTGCAGGTCCCGACGCGCGCCGACAACACCCGACGAGGCAAGCGCGCGAGTCACGCCGGCACGAAGATCGAACAGGCTGAACCGCCCCCCGCACGCGGTGGAGCGGGCATCCGCATCCACCGCGGCGCGCGCCCCGAGCAGCCCGAAGTCGAGATCCTCCAACGTCACCACCCAAACCGGTACCCCGGGTCGAGGCTCCAGGAGGGTGGGGTCGAGGGTGGCGAGTTCGTCGGTGATGAGGTGTTCCCATGAGGTCTCGTCGATGGTGTCGGGCTTCTTCGGGCGGGCCTTCGCCCACGCCAGCCGGTCGATCTGATGCAGCTGATCCGGGCTCGGATCCTGTCCCGGATGCTCCGCCCGCCAAGCCGCGAGCAGCATCGCCCGGTTCGCTTCGATCTGCGTCGACCGGCGCGACAACGGCCGCACGACGTGGGCCAGTTCGGCGATCTCCCCGTCGGCGTTAAGGGTGTAGCCGTGGGATGCGAGCGCGTGCCGCCAATCCGGGTCGGTGCGGGCGGCGAGCTCCCCTTCCGCGTTGATGACCGTGTGCAACTTCATCGCGACCCGCGAGTCCACGTTGGACCACTGCCCGTCCTGCCCCAGCACCTTCACGCTCAGCCACAGGTGGCGATGGATGTGCGGGTCCAGCGCCCGGGAGCGCCGGTGCTGCAACTCGACCACCTCCACCCGGTGCAGCGCCTCCCGGATCCGACCACCCGCGCCGCGACGAGCGTTGAGCTCCGCTTGCCAGGTGGTGATGATGCGATCCCGCAGCCGGTCCTGCAGCGCCTCGAACGCCGCCGCCAACTCCGGGTTGATGAGAGCAGCGATGCTGTACGACTTCGGCGCATTGATCGTGCCATCCAGGATCAGATCCGCATCCGCGGAACGCAGATCCCTGCCCCGTCGCTCCCCCGTCACCGGGTCGCAGCCGTCCACCCAGCGTCGCAGCGCGGTCTCATCCAGGAGGTCCGTGCGGATCACACCGTCCTCGACCGTGAACCGGGTCACACCCGCCGAGTCATCGCCCCCGTAGCCAGCGAGCGCATCCACCCCCGCGGACCGCAGATGGGAGTCACACGACCCCTTCAGCGCGTACGAGAGCGCCTGCCGAACCCCCTGCGATTCGACACCCCGCTTCCACCGCTCGAGGCCACCCCGCATTCCACCAGAATAGACCCAAACTGCTTAACTCGAAATGACTTCCACAGAAAGTGCCTGCGTGCATTCCGATTTTCTTGGTCGCGCTTCCTCGTCCCTGGTCGCTCGTCCCAGGTAGCTCGCCGCTCGCTCGTTGCTCGTTGCTCGTTGCTCGTTGCTCGTTGCTCGTTGCTCGCTCGTTGCGCGTCGCTGGGCGATCTTCGTCACCGCGAGCTTCGTCCGGTGAGGGCAGCATCCGTTGGGTCTGTACCTGGCGTTCGCAGACGAACCCCTCATCGCGCACCTCATCGACCCGGCTATCCGCGACCGCAGTGGCCACAGCTCCGATCGCGACGACGCCATTCTCGGCACCTCGATCAACGACCGTCGTTCGCGCTTGCGTGAGCGAGCTGCTGTCGCCTGCCTCTGCGAACATGGTCGGATGGCAGAGCCCACACCGCACCAAGAGCTCCACAAGGACGGGAGCGTGCGAGCGCGCGGTCAGATGCTCGACGACGAGATGCATGGCTATTGGGAGTGGTTCCGACTCGACGGGAGCATCATGCGCAGCGGGTCGTTTGATCGCGGTCGCCAGATCGGAGTCTGGACCACCTACGATCGCTCGGGCGCGCCGCACAAGGAGACTCAATTCGGCCAGTAGTTGCGATCTTGCCGCACGGTGGTCGACCCTCTCTTCAGTCCTTCGCCGATCTCCTACGCATCGGCATTCAGTGGGGACGCGCTTGATTGACCGCGTTGACGATATAGGAGGTCCGGAGCGCGAGGCGGTACCTGGCGTCGAGCGGCACCGCCGGTGGGTCAAGTAGTGCGCGTTCGACGTGTTCAACATCGACGTCGACGAGCTGCGCGATGTTCTCCGGTGTGAGATGGCATTCGATAGTGAGCGACTCGAGGATGCCCTGGAGTCTTTCGTTGTCGTCGATCGACAGCCCTTCAGAGAGGTGCGCCGATAGAAGTGCGACCCGACGGCTCTCCTCGCTAGTCAGAAGCGGAGGCCACGCGCCGGGTTGTGAGTTCGAAACGTCTCCGCGAAGGAAGCGAGCCATCGACTCGGCGGGGATCCGGGTGATCGCCTGCAGCGCATCCTCAGAGAGTCCGCCGGCGGCGATGACTGCCTGCAGGTCTTCGCTGGGAATATGAGCTTCGATCGTCATAAAGTTCATCCTGCCCAATGCGCACCGTCGCTACCTGTATCGCTCGTTGCTCCGGTGCGCACCCCAGCCGCACGCGCTCCGGCTGGCACGCCACCTGCCCCAACCGCGCATCGCCCTCGAGCGGACCGGGATGCGTGCAGCGCGGCTGCATTGGAGAGGGTCAGTGATTTGGGCAGACGCCACTTGAGGGAAGCTCGAGCCAGCATTCGGTGCATACCTCGGCGGTCTTACGAGCCGAGGCACTCCGTGAGAAGCCACTTCGCCCGGACTGGTTGATCGGGAGATCGATCTGCTCACCGGTGCCATCGGCCTTGCGGAAGTAGATGGACCCGCTGTTGATGTAGTGGACGAGGCCGCCATCGGCTGGAACCATGGCGATGTAGCCGCCGCTTCGGGGTATGTAGGCCTCGCGGAACTCGAACTTGGCGAGGTGTTCGCGGACCGTCCCGAGGTTTTCGAATGGGATTCGGAACTCGTGGAGAGCCGCGTCGAATGTGGCAAAAGTGCGACGGCCCCGCTCGTCGTCGATCCCCTCCACGATGAACCCGAGCTCCTGCAGGCGTCGCGCCGCTCCCGTCCTTCCCCCGCTGATCTCGGCGTTTGAGACGGCCACTCCATGTTGCACCTCGTAGGCAGCCGCGAATATGGCTTTCGAGTCGTATCGGCCAGTGTCGGTTACGAGGAAGTACTCCTTCGCTTCGCCGTAGCCGTACTTCTCGAGAAACGTCCACCGCCCGAGACGGTCGAACTCGTCGAGTGCGGTTTCGACCGCGTGCCGGTCGGAGAGGTCTTCATACGACACCATGACTGGACGATATCGGACGACCGTGTCGCTGCTCACGTGCGAGCAACGCACTGGAGCTAGAGCCCGGCGGACCGCGGCGACTTGGTTCCACCTCATCACCACTGCGGAGTCGCGGGAGTGGGGAGGAAGAAGGACCGGGGCGACGCCTTGATCGACCTCGAGCAGGTCCCGCACGCGGTTGCGGATGAAGCCGAGGAGTGTCGCTCCTTGCGTCTTTCTGGCGAATGCGCGCCGCCGGAGGCGGTCATGCGGACTGACGGCGACGAGTTCGGTTCCCCGACGCCGCGGCCCCTGCTGACGTCGCGCTTGTAGAGTGGCGGCAATGAGCGCGCCGCAGGCCTACGCCGCCCCGAACTGGTATCCCGACCCCCACGTGCCCGGCCTGATGCGCTGGTGGGACGGCACCCAGTGGACCAGCGACACCAAGCCCGCGCCGCGGCCCACACAGACTACGAACGGCGCGGCCGTCACCGGCCTCGTCCTGGGCATTCTGGCGGTCGTCTTCGCGATCCTCACCCGTCTGCTCGGGCCGCTCGCGCTACCACTCGCCATCGCTGCCTTCATCGTGGGCCTGCTAGGCGCACGCTCAGCGATCGGCAACCACCAACGGGGCCGGTGGATGGGTACCATCGGGGCGACGCTCCGCGGCGTGACAACCGTGCTCATGGTCCTCGACCTTTACTACTTCTGACGCTGCGGGCTCCAGCCGCGCACTGGACTTCACCGAAGGCCGGCTGCTCGGAGTCGAGATGGTTGGCACAAGGCCCTCCTGACGCCACGGTCAATCGCGGATGCCGACGCGCACCCGTAGCAACCCCAACCGAACGCAGTTTGGTCGGCACGCCTCGCGCCTCAAGCGCGCATCGCCCTCACGCCGACCGGCAACCGCGCAGGGGAACGCAGGGCGACGTGCGAGCATTGGCTGGTGGACCGGGCAACATTCGAGCAAGCCGTGCAGAGCGATCGACTCGAGCGTTGGCTGCATATCGGGGCTCCTGTGGGAACGACGACGAACCAGTTGTGCGTGTGGCGAGCGGGTGAGTGGTTCACGATTGCGACGGACGAACGCGCGGGTCGCATCGAATCGACGTTTCGTCGCTTCGAGGATGAATCGACCGCGCTCGACAGCGCGCTGGCCGAGCTTCGATTCTTGAAGGAGCTTCTGGGTTAAGCCGGAGCCATGCCTGCGAGCCCTCCTTCGAGGGCCCTCCTCCGTTCGATTGCGTCCAGGCGCCGAGTCCCTGTCGGCGGCGCTCGAAAACTGAACACTTGCGGCGGTGAAAAGTGAACACTCAACGATTGGAGAGTGATCACTTTGGAGGACTGGGCGCTGATCCGCAGGTTGGCTGCGGAGGGGGTTCCGAAGGCGCGTATCGCGGAACGGTTGGGGATCTCTCGGACGACGGTGATCAAGGCGGTGAACGCCGACTCGCCGCCCAGGTATGAGCGAACACCGGCGCCGACGTCGTTCACCGTGTTTGAGCCGCGGGTGCGGGAACTGTTGGCCGAGACGCCGGACATGCCCGCAACGGTGTTGGCTGAGCGGGTCGGGTGGACCGGGTCGATCCGGTGGTTCCGGGACAACGTGAAACGGCTGCGGCCGGAGCAGCGGCGGATCGATCCCGCGGACCGGCTGGTGTGGGAGCCGGGAGATGCGGCGCAGTGCGATCTGTGGTTCCCGCCGCGAAAGATCCCACTCGAGGACGGCACTTCGAAGCTGCTGCCGGTGCTGGTGATCACCGCCGCGCACTCGCGGTTCGTGACCGGTCGGATGATCCCGACCCGCAAGACCGAGGACCTGCTGCTGGGGTCGTGGGAGCTGATCCAGCAACTGGGACGGGTGCCGCGCCGGCTGCTCTGGGACAACGAGCCCGGTATCGGCCGCGGGCAGCGCCGCGCGGACGGAGTGGCCGCGTTCATGGGGACGCTGGCGACCAAGCTGGTGCTGCTGCCGCCGAGGGATCCGGAGTCCAAGGGAGTGGTGGAGCGCCGAAACGGCTGGTTCGAGACGTCGTTCATGCCGGGTCGCTCGTTCACCTCGCCGGCGGACTTCAACACCCAGTTCACCGACTGGCTGGGCCGCGCGAACGCCCGGGTGGTGCGCACTACCGGCGCCGCCCCGGTCGATCGACTCGATGCGGATCGGGCGAGCATGCTGCCGTTGCCGCCGATCCCGTTGCATCTGGGATGGCGCAACCGGCTGCGGCTGGGTCGGGACTACTACGTCCGCATCGACACCAACGACTACTCCGTCGACCCACACGTGATCGGCCGGATCGTCGACGTCACTGCGGACCTGGACCGGGTCCGGGTCCGCTGCGACGGGCGGATCGTCGCCGACCACCCGCGACTCTGGGCGCGCGGCAGGGTGGTCACCGATCCCGTTCACGTGGAGACGGCGGCGGTGTTGCGCCGCCAGTTCCAGCAGCCGCGCGCGGTCGCTGCCGGCGACGACCTCACCAGGGATCTGGCCGACTACGACCGGGCGTTCGGGATCTCAGGCGGCGGGCTCAGCTGATGGCCGCCAACAAGAGCACCACCGAGGCTGCGAAGCAGATCACGTATCTGGCCGGCGCGCTGAAGGCGCCGCGGATCACCGAAGCCGCGGTCCGGCTCGCCGACCAGGCGCGGGACGCCGGCTGGTCGTTCGAGGACTACCTCGCCGCCGTCCTCGAACGCGAGGTCTCGGCGCGCAACGCGTCGGGCGCGGAGCTGCGGATCAAAGCCGCCGGGTTTCCCGCCCGCAAGACGCTGGACGACTTCGACTGGGACGCGCAACCCGCCGTCCGCCAGCAGGTCGCGGCTCTCGCTTCCGGTGGGTTCCTCCTCGAAGCGCAGAACGTGGTGCTGCTCGGCCCACCCGGCACCGGCAAGACCCACTTGGCGACCGCGCTCGGGATCGTCGCGGCGAGGCACGGGCACCGGGTGCTGTTCGCGACCGCGACGGACTGGGTCACCCGTCTCACCGACGCGCACCGGCAGGGCCTGCTCCCGAAGGAGCTCGCGAGGTTGCGCCGTTACGGGCTGATCATCGTCGACGAGGTCGGCTATCTGCCGTTCGAGCAAGACGCCGCGAACCTCTTCTTCCAGCTCGTCTCCAGTCGCTACGAACACGCCTCGCTGATCCTCACCTCGAACCTGCCGTTCTCCGGCTGGGGCGGCGTGTTCGGGGACCAAGCCGTCGCCGCCGCGATGATCGACCGGATCGTCCATCACGCCGACGTACTCACCCTCAAAGGCGCCAGCTATCGACTCCGCGGACGCGGCATCGACAGCCTCCCCAGCATCCGCACCACCACCGCCGAAACGCCTGACTAGACTGCCCGCAACCGTTCACTTTTCAAGCGCCGGAATCGACCAGTTCTGCAGCGCCGCCGACAGTCCCACAACTCCCCTGAGAATGGGAGCGCTCACCGAGAGGCCTCCGCACCATGGTCTCCCTCTCCTGCAGGTCCCTGGTAGCGGAAGTGCTCGCCGTCCGTTACCTCATCTCGGAGACGCGGCGTCGCTCGCGTGCTCGATGATGGACCCGCTCGCGAGCGGGGATCGATTGCGGCTTCCGCAATGGTCAAAGCAATTCTGCTGGCATTGCGTCACCCGCTTTCCTCACCAAGAGTGCGTTTCACGCCGGACGTTTAGCACTTCGGAGCGTGCAGGCCGATCTCTACCCTTGGCCAGGCCCGCCCAGACTCGTTCCGGGCTCGGGCGTGGGGCAGACCGCCGAGCCCGGAATGACGCCGATGAGGGCGCGAACGGCGACGCCGTCCTTTGCCTCGGCGATCGTGTAGATGATCCCCTCGAGGGATTCTTGGGTGGGCGCATTCGGCACGGTCGCGTTGTGGACGACGCGGTTGGTGGGGTTCCCGAACGGGTTGGTGACGATCAAGTCCGCCGTGGGGTGTTCGCTCATCCAGCTGGCGGTCTCGACGACCGTTGTTCCGGGGATCGTCCAGTACGCCTCGCGCAACTCCATCGGGGAGCACCACCAGCGGTAGGACTCGTTGCCGAAGCCGGCACCGGTGGTCAGCGGCTTCTCCGGCGAACGCACCGCTCCTGGTGGGAGCACCGCCTCGTCGATCCATGACTGCGCTTTCGCCGCCGCCTCAGCATCTCCCTCCGGGGAGGCCGACGCCATCGTGGAAGCGCTAGGCGCTGACACCTCCGGATCCGTGCCGCCCGCGCCAGTGGCGCAGCCTGCAAGCACACCAATCATCAGCACGCCCAACACGGGGCCCAACGCACGTCGTTGCACGCGCCCACCCTAAGACACCCCGCTGCAGCAATTAGTCAGCTTGCGTGCCAGTTACGTGGACGAGCTGATTTCGTCGGGGAGGTCCGTAGCGCGACCGATTTCCGGCGGTCGCCGGTCTCTCTATTGGCAGGCCTGGTTCGGCAGATGCGGAAGCCGGAATGCTGGACTCGCTGGTTCCCCTTGCCACACTTACTGCGGACGACGGCATTGAGCATCGGGGCGCCCAGGGCTAGCCATCTGCATGCTTGCCGGATCACGTTCAGGGCCGCATGTTGCTTCGATACGACTGCTTACTCGTCTACAATCGCGTCAGGTCTGGGGCAGTAGGGGTGTGGTGGGGGCGACGATGCCGGAAACAGACGTGGAGTTATCTCCAGCGCACTATCTGCGCGAGTATGGCAATCACTCGGTCGGCATCGCCTTGTCCGGCGGAGGTTTGAGAGCCGCCTCCTTCAGTCTCGGTGCGCTTCAAGCCCTGAACGTCAAGATGGGTCTACTGCGAGGGCCTCGAGCAGCCAAATGGATTTCCGCAGTTTCGGGAGGTTCGTACATCGCGAGCGCGATCACGCTACTTAACGCAGGTAGCCGCGCGCGTTACGTGGATGATGAGCCAATCGGCGCTGTTGACTTAGCGGCCAACGAAGCACCATTCGCGCCCGGCTCACCTGAGGCAGCCCACGTACTCCGGCATAGCTCGTACCTCGTTGAGGACGGCGGCTGGCGAACAGCCACAAAAATCGGCTGGCTGCTCTTCGCCAGCTTCCTTTCGCTGGCGGTGCTTCTTTGTTGGATCGGTGTGATGCTCATCGCCGACCTGACAATGGTGAGTTTGATGACCCACGGGTGGATCGAAGGATGGGCGGGACCCAAACCTTCATGGATGGCCGATCCGCTGGCTCAATGGGCACTGGGCGTCGGTGGTGTTGTTCTCTTTGTTCTGCTGTTTCGTTCCGGCCTGCGCATGGAAGCCACGGGCCGCTTCATGGCGAAGACACGTGCGACGCTGTTGAGGCTGCTGGCACTCATCGTGCTGTTGCTTGCCATCCCATTCCTCACCGCTCGTATATTCGCTTCGCCGATACTGTCCTCGCCTGCTTGGATCGCAGACTATTGGCTTGTCATCACAATCGCCGCGGTGGGCTTCGGGCTCCTGGTCATAACGCTTCGCTGGCTTGCACGCATCCGGGCGCTGGCCATCTTAGGTGCGCTTGCGTCCGGGCTCGTCGCGACCGTCGCGGCGGTACTCCCATGGGCTCTCGCGATCCTCGTCATCTGTTGGGTGGGCACTTTCGCATGGATGGAGTACCTGCGTCATGCGCTTGCCGGAGATGAGGACGAGGGGGGCCGGATGGTCCTCGGCCTCGTTGGGTTCTTCGCCGTCCTAATTGCGGCGGTCGTGTTCTACTGGCTGCCCGGCGCAATATCCCCGCACCGGCCCTACCGGCAACTTCTCAGTCGATGCTTTGCCGTCATGCGCACGTCGTCAAATGAGGTCGCAGCTGCGGTCAAGCCGGAGGAAATTGCCCTCAGTTCGCTTAAGCCTTCGTACGACCAGGTCGCCTACCCAGAACTTGTCATTTGCGCCGCCGCCAATGTCAGCGACACGGGGGCCGCACCGGCCGGCAGCAACGTACTTCCGCTGGTTATCGATTCAAGGTGGGTCATGGTGGGAACCGATCGACGCCAGCGCATCCCGGTCGAACAGATGGAGCGTTTAAAGTCGCCGTCCAAGCGACGATTCGGCGTGGCCCCTCAGCCGACCCTCAGCGTCGCTTCCGCAATCGCCATCGCTGGAGCCGCCGTCTCCCCGGCTATGGGCCGCCATTCCATACCCCACCTCCGGTCCATGCTCGCTAGTCTCAACGTGAGATTGGGAGTATGGCTTCCCAATCCGATGTCGCCGCAGGCCCGAGAGGACGTCGCTGAAGGCAAGAGCGCCCAATTCGACGTTGGATCGAACCACCTGGTCATGGAGATGGTCGGTGCACATAAGTCGACGGCTCGCATCGTGTACGCGAGCGACGGCGGACACTATGAGAATCTAGGAATCGTCGAACTTATGCGGCGCCGATGCAATGTCATCTGGGCCATCGACGCATCTGCAGACCCGCGTGGCAGAGCATCCTCTCTCGCGCAATCGATCATGATCGCCGAATCCGAGATTGGCTGTCTCATCGACATCGACCTGGATGTCTTCGCGCTGAACGAGAGGAATCGGCCCCGCACGACCAGCGTCACGGGCACGATCACATATCCTGCGCACGAGGGTCTTCCCCCCGCGACGCTTCACGTTCTGAAGCTGGGAGTGTCCGATGATCATTCCCCTGTCATCCGCGAGTACGAGAGACAAGACCCTGGATTCCCTCTCCATGCGACGATCCAACAGGTGTACTCAGCCGAACGATTCGAGGCTTATCGGCGGCTAGGCTACGAAACCGCGACGCTGCTGGTGAAGAATCTCCCGGCACCGCCCGAGGCGGGAAGCGAGGAAATCGCGAATCGATTTCAAGGTTAGGCCGCGTCTTCGGAGCTCACGCGGGAATCCCGGTTTCTGACTAGAAGCGAAGCCCGCTCGATCGCCCGGGCGGACGAGGTGAGTGATAGCGCACGCGCTGGGAATTCCCCCAGGGACGTGAATCGGGCTGGACGCTTCTGAGTCAGAAGGGCTGCCCACCGCGATCTTCGGTCCCGGCCCCACCCGAGGACCTCCACGGTCGCGATGGACTGGCAGGGTTCCGATCCGGCTATCGATGTGCATATCGGCGCGGTGGACGACCGTCGCGCGGGCGGCGGATTTTCGAGGGTTCGGGTCGAATAGCGTGTGGCCATGCCGTCTGTAGCAGAGAGCGTCGACGAGATCCAGAGCGCCATCGCTCAGCTGCGCTCCGCCGCGATCCTCGACGACGATCCACTTCGGAGTGAGTCTGCCAAGCGCCTCCAGTTGCAGTTTGCGGGGATCACCACTTCGCAAGAGCTCCGCGCGGCCGCCAGAGGTGCCCTCCGCCTCTACTCAGGTGGGATGGGTTCATTCCGCGACGCGGGAACATCGCTGGTGACTCCGCGATAACGCGATTGGGCGAAGCACTCCGTCACGCCATCTAGCGGCGCCCGACCCCGTTCGATGACGGACCGTGTGCGAGCGTGATTCCCCGTCAGGACCGGCTCGCTAGACCAAGCACGGCACGGCCCCCGCGCTCTTGGGCTGAGGTCTGCCACACTTGGCGCTGATGCAGGCCGTTGATTATGTTGCCGGGGCATACCCTGCCGCGAGAGTGGACGACCTCGTGCTGCGGGGCGCAGGCGATGTCGAGCTTGTCTTCATCCTGGAATCGCCGCACACGGATGAATTGATCTCGAGGCACCCGGTTGCCGGCATGACCGGACGGAATGCATTGGCAATCCTCCGCCAGCAGACGCGAGGCACGGAGAGCTTGGGCCACGTGGTGAAGGACAAGATCGATGCCGGGGACGGGCGGGTCGCAATACTCAACGTCTCGACGGTGCCCCTCCAGGAGAAGGCGTTCAAACCACGGACCAGGATCGCCGCGCCGCCGCTGAGTGATTGGGGGGTCCTCGATGACATGCGCGATGCGAGTAAGGCGGCACACGTTGCGGTAGACCCCGCGGCGCAGGCCGTCACCGCGGCGCTCCGGGGCGACTTGCAGCACCGGATGAGAAACGTGCCTATGGGCGCCGACTGCATCGTGGCCGTATGCGGAGGATTCGCGCATCCATTCGGCCGGGCGCTGATCCTCAACGCGGGCCAAACGTTGATTGAGGTGCGGCATCCCTCCAACGGATGGTGGTTGGAAACGACTGGGCAGTACGCAATCAATCTGGATATCGTCCGCGACCGCTTCTTGACCAGTACCCGATGAGGCCACTGCAGCGCTGACGGCTCCGGCCAGGCTCGGACTTGGCGTCGATTCTGCACGGTCGAGATCGTTCTGCGGCCAGAGGGTGCGGGCAGACAACGCCACGGCGAGCACAAGTCGTCGACGCTCGCTAAGGTCGGCGTCGTGACGAACGCAGCACCTGGCTGGTACGACGACGGCTCCGGACAGCAGCGGTGGTGGGACGGCGCGCGCTGGACGGAGCACGTTGCACCCAAGCTCCAGCAGCGAACTCCTCCGACCGGCTGGTACGACGACGGGTCTGGCCGACAGAGGTGGTGGGACGGGCAGACCTGGGGCCACTTCGCGGTCGAGAATGTCGCGCCGGCCTCGGCAGTCGGGGTCGAGATGCAGGTCAGCCTGGTGAACTGGCCGCTGTGGTTCCTGCTGCTCTCCGACGAGCGGCAGCCGAGCCACGTACGTATTCGAGTGTTCCCCGGGTTCGACCCGGGGACCCCGCCGACGTTCGGTACCCCAGGTCAGATCGCCGACGCCGATGTCGACGAATGGGAGGGCGCCACCCTGAACATCGCCGTGCACTCATCTCAGCGCGAGCTCATCGCGTCGCTCGGCGACGACATGGTCCAGATCCTCAGCTCCGTCTCGAATGACGTGCAGGCCGCGATCGACGAGTCAGGCCGAGACGGCGCCGCGCGCTGACGCCAGTCCCGATACGCCCGAGGGCCCCGATCTTCCTCGGGGCACCCCGGAGTACGAGAGCATCCTCATGCCCCTGCTTCTCTCGGGCCGGTGAGTCACCGCGCGACAAGCCGGGCGCTGCCCGCAAGCGGAGCCACAACCGAACGCACTCCGGCCGGCACGCCACGCGCCTCAAGCGCGCACTGCCCTCGCGCCGACCCTCCTCCGAGCGGCCGGCCGCAGGCTACCCGCTGCGGCGGGCTAGGGCGGTCTCGACGATCTCGGCGGCTTGGCTCTCGAGGCCGACTTGCCCCAGCACCCCGATCGCCGTTGCTCGATCGCCATGATCGATCGCTCGATCCCATGTTGCCCGGACATGACGAGCCGCTCGTTGACCGTCATCCCGCCGTAGCCGGCGCGCTCGAGATGCATGTGCGGAGCATAACCATGAAGGCGCCCGAACTCGTCGCCCGTACGGGGACCGCCTTCCGCACGTAGGGCGCACCCTGAGCACGGCTAGCGAGTTGCAGACGTTATTGCCATCGGACGGCACGTTCCGGCATGTAGCCGTTCAGCATGCCGTTCACAAAGTTGGAGAAGGCAGTGGTGTTGGCGAAGTAGTTCGGATATGCGGCCTGCAGTTGGTCAAACTTCGTCATGCCGATGAGGACCGCGTCGATGTTCTCGTCGTTTCGGGCTTCGAGGCTCGCAAGGCGCTCTTGCGCCTCGCCGACGGTGTCGAACCGCGAGACATACAGTTCGCCCTTGTCGCGGAACAGTTCCATCACGAGTGTGGAGTTGCGCATCTGTGGCCCGAATGATTCGACGACTGCGGTGAAGCCGCTTAGGCGCTGAAGTACAGCATGCTCGACTTCGAGTGCCGCCAGCTCGCCGCGAAGCCGTTCGATGTCTAAAGCCGCTTCGGTGGGCTGGGTCAGTTCTTCGTCGAGCGCCATCAGGGAACTGACGACTAGGAAGTAACGTGCGATCCCCGGGTCAGCCTCGCTGTACTTCAGACGACCGCCGCCGAACAGATCCATTGTTTCTACTGCTGTGGCCCAAGCATGTTGAAGCTCGGTGCGGATCTGGACCTCAACCTTGTGCCCGTGATACGCCTTCTTGGTAGCACGATACTCGTAAACGAGGTGCACACCGCGGTATCCCGACGACTGCGGTCCTGGTGCGTCACGGAGGTAGTCGTACTTGCGAACAATCGTGTTCTGCGCGCGGCCCGCGTTCTCGAGCCTGCGTACGACAGCATCGACTTGCGCGACGGTGGACAGGATGACGCGGCATCCGCCGAGATCCTGCATCGTAGTGACATTCATGCGCGGATAGCGCTCGAGCTTGTCCAGGATGGTGGGAAGTCGCTTGAGGCGGCGAGCGACGACAGCGTCGGGCTTGACGGCGATGGCGTTTCCGCGGACGTGCATTGTGATCGACAGCAGTGGGTATCCGTGTGAGCTGCGGAAGTTGCTGAGCTTTGTGCGGGCGTCGTCGATCTCGTCTAATGTGCCGTTGCCTTGGCCGATCAATTCGCCGGCTTTGCGCACAGCGTTCTTCGAGTATCTGAGTTCTTCCCACGCCACGAGCGTCATCCTTTCACGCTCTCGCGGAAGTTCCTTCACGCTCGCGTGGTAGCTCGAGCAGGTCTTCGCACTAAGCCTCGGGCGGCCCGGGCAAGGACCGGTGATCGCACGTCGCGGACGGCGAACTTCGACGGGCCGCTTCCGCGCATGGACCGTTCGGCGACCGTCCCGCGGGCGGGAGGTCTGTATGAGACCTGGAGCCTCAGACGTGTCTTACCCGGGAATCAACGCCGTTTGCTCGCGGAAGCTGCAGGTCGATGATGACGTCGGCGTGCTGATTGCCGCCGCACTGTTCGGTGCCGTCGATACGTGCCCAGTCGACGTCGATGATGCCCTCCTGGACGATCGCCCCGTCAGCGTCAGAGACGCGGTATCCCATCAGCGCCGGGGAGTCGAGCAGTGTTGCGGTCCACCCACCGACGCTGTCGCCCTCGAGTCCGAATACCCCGGTTGCGATAGGTGTCGCCGTGGATCCGACCTTGACCGGTTCCTCAACGGGCCCGGGTAGGCAATCCTCCCCGCTGCAGAGCTCAAGGCTCAGTCCGGCTGTGGGTGCTGACAGCTGAACCGATGCGGCGCTGCTGTAGCCGATCGCGGGGCACGCGAACGGGATCGGAAATGATGCGCAGCCAGTGAGCGCGAGGATCATTGCGGCTGCCGCGATCGAAGAAGCGAGTCGTCGCATGGAGCCTAGTCTCGTGTCGATCGTGCCTCGCGCGAGGAGATCGTTATTCGCCTGCGACTCCGCTTACGCTGACGCCCGTCCGTTTGGACACGGCCTCGCGCCGGCTACGGAGACGGAATGTCGCCCAGCGCCCGAGCGCGGTGCACCCGCCGCAGACCGCGGCGAAGATCAGCGCGATAAGCCGGATCGGCTCGGCGATCGGCGCTCCAGCCGCTGCAATCAACGTGACCACGGCGCCCGCAACGAAACCGAGCAGGCCGAACGCGACCACGTGAACCCAGCGCCGGTGAACGCTGCTCAGCGCCCACCCGAGCAGCCACGCGAACGGCGCGCCAAGCCAGGTGAGGGCCAATGCGATGACGGCGTAGGCGACGACCGTGGCGCCGAGGAGGGGCAGTCCCCCGGTGTCACGGAACGTGTCCGGGTACCTGATGCAGCCGTATGCCAGGGAGAGAACCATGAACGTCGCCCAGACCGTCAGCGTGTGGAGCGTGACGTCATGGAATGT
Organism: Microbacterium sp. Leaf288; assembly: GCF_001422925.1. Classification (GTDB taxonomy): domain Bacteria; phylum Actinomycetota; class Actinomycetes; order Actinomycetales; family Microbacteriaceae; genus Microbacterium. Next base: position 21,781 of record NZ_LMNI01000016.1, on the reverse strand, counting down.
GAAAGGCGTTACGACTGTACGGCCGGGGGATGCCGCGTCACGCCGGCGCTGCAGCGCGTCACCCATGCCTTGCACTCTAGTAGTGGCCGGCGTCCGCTTTAGGACCGACATCCGCACGCCAACGAACAGTCCATCGACTGCCCTCGGCTCCTGGGTGGTTGTGGTCGCCCGCTCGATATGCCGCCCGACGGCGAGGGAGGCAGGGGCTTTCGCTATGGTCGACGAATGCTCCCGCCCGACACCCCGCGACTGCACTTTCGCCACATGGCTCCGCCCGATCTGCCCGCCATGGCCGACCTTCTCGGGGATCCCGAGGTCATGCGGTTCTATCCCGCCCCGAAGACCCGTGAGCAGGCGGCCTCGTGGATCGACTGGAACCAGCGGAACTATGCCGAGTACGGGCACGGGCTATGGATCATCGAAACCATCTCGGGAGAGTTCGTCGGGGATTGTGGCCTGACCTGGCAGGATGTCAATGGCACCCGGCGCCTCGAGGTCGGCTACCACGTCCTGCCCCACTGGCAAGGGCAGGGGCTGGCGACGGAAGCGGCCGCCGCATGCCGCGACTTCGCGCGAGACCGCCTCGGGGCCGAGGAACTCATCGCGATAGTCCACCCCGAAAATCGCGCCTCGACCCGGGTGGCGGCCAAGATCGGGATGGATCGGGAGAACAAGGACCGCGGCAATGACGAAGCGGTGCGCTGGGTTCTGAGCATGTCTTTGGTGCTCGCCTAACGACCGCCTCTCGGGCTCGCTTCGCTCCCGCTATCCGCGCCGGATGCTGACCGGACCGCGCCTGCCACGACTGCCGCCGCCCTCACGATCCCGGCGCGATACGATCCTGAGATCCGGCAGGCTGGCCACCGAAGCACGGGAGACGAATCGCACAACGGAAACGTCCTCCGCCCTGTGACCCGCGCTGAACAACCGCACGCCGAGCGGCCCTAGACGTGCCCGATGACGCGCCGCGAAGGCGGTCGAGCTAATTCCGCAGGAATCCTATGCGCCCTGTCGCCATCGCGAGTCGCTCAACTGGATCGAACAGGTCGGAGCCTGCAAGCGCGTTCGATAGCTGATATTCGTCGCGGTCCAGTAGGGCGAGCACCAGAATGAGCTCGCCCTGAGTCGTAATCCACCCTGAGGTCACATCATGCGAATCGGATTGTGGGCCGTACTCATCGATGACGCTCAAGACTTCCTCGAGGTTCTCCCGCATGTAGACCTCGACGAGGGCCCGTAGCTCGACCGCGGAACCAAGTCCGGCCGCCTCTACCTGCTCGATGACATCCATCGTGAGCTGAGCATCGCTGGGAGCGTGCGTCAGATGATTCACCGTAACCTCGAGATACTGAGAAAGCTCCAGCCGACGGAAGCCGTCGAGCTCACGTGCCATCGCCACACCCTCTTCGAGCTGGAGGTCGAAGAGTTCCATCAAGACAAGCAGGCGGTTGAAGTGTCGTCTCACGGCGTCCGGCACCTCCCCCTTCTTGTAGATGTAGCGGTGCTCCGTTTCAGCCCAGGCGTGCTGCGCGGCGGTTCTGATTTGCACCTCGCATTGCAGCAGCGTCCCGTCGGGACGTCGTACGGCGTCGGACGTAATGTGAGCGTGCAGGCCCCGATAACGGATGACCGATGGGTCGGACTGTTCCTCCTGGTTCTCTACCTCGACGACTTCAAGGACTTTGGAGTTACGCAGACTAGCGACTACCTCCGACCTTTCGGAGGACGTTCCGACGATCACGCGGGCGCCGATGATGTCTGCGCATTCAGACCACGGGTCGGAGTACTTCTTACGGAGCTGCTTCTTGAAGAGTTCGAGGGGTTCCTTCGCGCGAGCTGACACAGAAGCCTTGAGCACGCCCCGCTCGCCAATGCACTCGGCCAGCGCAATCTCGAGTTGACGTGCCTGCGACTTGTACTGCTCGTGCAGCTCCGCATACTGGTCGTACAGCTCTCGCGCTGTAGTCGTCATCCCTATCGTGCCCCGTTCTTGACGGTCTCCACGCGCGCTCCCCTGATCTCGACGATGGGGCCGGCCGCGCCATCCGACACCTGCACGGCGCCGTCGCCCCCCACTTCCTCGGGGGGTGCAGTGATGGTGATGTCGTTCTCGAGTTCGATCCGCACCTTCCGCATGCGACTGTCGATACGTGAGTTGTCCTTCGAGAAGGCAATCAGGGGCGCGTGGGCGGCTTGCGCCAGAGACGCGATCTCTTTGCCGTGTCCGTTCGGCACGTGTTTTTGAATGAAAGCTGTCGGATCAAACTGCTTGTCGTTCGAACGAAGTTCAGACAAGAGCGCGTGCTGAACCTCAACCTTCTGGTCGCCAGTCATTGTGCTCCGGTTGATCGCTTGCGTGATCCCGTCGAGGAGCATCTCAGTCATAACCGACGGTTCCTCTCTCAGACGCATCCCGAGAAACTTGCCGAGGAAGTAGGCGGCGATGTTTCGATCACTCTGCTCGTCGACGGCTTCTCCTGACACGAAGCCCGCTGCCGACCAAGCCTTGATGAAGATCGCAACCTTGTAGATCCTTGTCTTGTCGCCAAATACAAGGTCCCGTAGCAATTCGACAGCGAATACGTTGTTGCCATGCTCGTCTTTGGTTGGCTCCAAGCGCATCGCCTCCTGGTGCTCGACCTTGGCGATGACGAAGCCCTCTTCATTCCCGAGGCTAGCTTCGGCGACTACAAGTAACCCTTCGGCCGCTGTACCGGGTTGAGTGGACGCCAGAGCATCAGCCAGCAACTTACTCGCAGCCTCCAGCGATGTGGACGACGCCCAAAGTGCGAGGAGGGTGTCTCGAGCAGGGTGCTTCTCCGCGTCGGCCTGGACGATGGGGAGGGCCCTGCTGTAGAGGGACTTCTGGAAGCGACTGACGAGGTATCCAAGATCCTGCGGAGAGAGGTCCACGGGGGCGTCGGTCAGCATTGTCGAAAATGTGTGCTCGCCGAGATTGTCCCGAAGCACCCGGTGCATCATGACGTTCCCGAGCTTGAGCGACGAATAGTTGATCACCATACCCCCCTGCATCGAAGACTAGGGGACGGTGCACCCCATGCGGGTGAATGCATGGGTCGAGCCGCGCACGTTCGCTTTTCGCGGCGGAGGCGGCGTAAATCGAGGGGCGGCGGGCTGTGGGCTGCCCGCACCGCGACTCCAACGCGGGGCCAGGCTACTCCCACCCGCCACGGTGCTCCCTCCTCGGGCATCTCGTCGTTCTCACGGGCGCTTGCTGATACTGCGGCAAGATGGGCGCCATGGATTACGACCTGGATCGCCTCGGCGCCATGGAGTTTGAGCACATGGTTCAGGCGCTCGCAATCGCTGAGCTAGGCATTTCGGTCTCCACTTTCGGGGCGGGCGCGGATGGCGGTCGCGAGGCAACCTTCGACGCGGGACCTAGCAACCACGGTGCCAATGACTTTGGGAGCTGGCGCGGATACGGGATCGTGCAGGCCAAGTCGATGAGGTTCCCCAGAGAGCCTGCCGCAAATGCGACCGCACTTGTCGCGGCGATCGAGCAAGAGCTCAATCGATTCTTGCCAAGGGACGTTAAAGACGCGGAGGCTCCCGCACCTCCACGGAACTACATCATCGCGACCAACGCACGGTTGTCAGCGACGCCCGGAGGTGGGATCGACAGGGTCTCGGACACGCTCCGACTGCATGCGGTTGGCCTCGCAGGCTATGCCATCTGGCACTACGAGCACCTTTGCCGGCTCCTGGACAAGCACGTCGGTGTGCGCAAGGCTTTTGCGGGGTTCGTCACTCCCGGTGACGTGCTGACGCAGCTCGCCGAGGTTCTGGATGGCAGCGCCTCGCGAGTGGGATCCGTACTGAAGATCCACGCGGCCTCTCAGCTTTCGGCGAAGGAGGCGCTGAAGCTCGAAACGGGTGAGATCTCAGAAGCCAACAAGGTCCGCTTGAGCGAAGTTGCGATTGACTTGCCGGCCGTAACGACATCGGGCAACGACCTCATGGTCGTTGACTACTTGCTCAAGGCTGGAGACAAGAGCCTGAGGAACTCCCACCGTGGCGAAGCCCCGTACGGATTCGTCGTGCTCGGCGGGCCCGGCCAGGGAAAGAGCACGGTTGGCCAGATTCTCGCGCAGTCATACAGGATCGGCCTGCTCGAGAACTCAACGTCGCCGCTTACCCCTCAAGTGGACGCGGCGATTCGCGCTACGAAGGAGTGCCTCGCAGAGTTGCAGTTGGACGTACCTCGCAATCGCAGATGGCCTGTCGTCGTCGAGCTTGCCGCGTTTGCCGACGCACTTGCCGAGAACTCGTTGCTCACTGTCGTCGAGTACATCGCGACTCAGCTCCGGTCTCAGGGAGCCGCGGTACAAGCGGGAGCCGTGTCGTCATGGCTCTCAACCTGGCCGTGGCTTCTCGTGCTTGATGGGCTCGATGAGGTTCCCGCACGTACAAGCCGCGACGCTGTTATTGCAGCGCTGAACGACCTCATCATCGAGTCGCGCCTCGATAACTGGGACGTGATGGTGGTCTGTACGACGCGTCCGCAAGGCTATAGCGACGAGTTCTCCGAACTGAATGCCAGGCAACTCGAGTTGCGGTATCTCAGCTCGGCCGAAGGCGCGGCCTATGGGCGCAGGATCATCCGCGCCAAGTATCGGGACGACCCGGAGACCGCGCGGAAGGTGCTGCGTGACCTCGAGGCGGCACTGCAGCAACCGCACACGACAAGGTTGATGCGGACGCCGCTTCAGGTTTCCATCATGGAGTTCCTCCTCGAAGAACTCGCAAGCGTGCCGGATACCAGGCATGAACTCTTCGATGGCTACTACCGCGCCATCTACGCGCGCGAGAGCCGAAAGGCAGGATGGCTGGGGCAGCTCCTCCGAACGCACTCCGAGCAGGTTGATTGGGTGCACGAACAGATTGGGTTTGGGCTACAGCGGAACGCGGAGTTGTCGGGCGAAGCGGAAGCTTCACTTCCCGACGACGCGGTCGTCGATCTGTTCCGGAAGCGCCTAAGTGAGCAAGAGTTCGACCAGAAGGACATCGACCGACTGTCGGCTGACCTCGATAGGGCGGTTAAGCAGCGACTGGTGCTGCTTGTTGCTCGCCGAGGCTCAAACCTATCCTTCGAGGTGCGATCGCTTCAGGAGTACATGGCCGCACGCGCAATAACAACGGGTCCAGCGGCTCGCGTCTACGAACGCTTGGCGAGACTCGCACCCTCGGCCTACTGGCGGAACACGTGCCTACTGGCCTATGGCCGGCTCTACACAACGCGGGAATTTGAGCGGGATGCGCTACTTGAGAGAATCCGCAGACTAGACAACGACTCTACCGTCGGCTCGTTCGTCGGCTACGGGTCCCGGTTGGCCATCGACCTGCTTGACGACGACTTCGGTATCGCCGTGCCTGCCCATCGCAGGTCGCTCCTCACGCTGGCGATGTCGCAGATCGGACGTTGGCCCGGCCCGGAGCTCAAGCGACTGAGCGGGATAGCCCGCTCGGCGATCAATGGCCGGGACGAGCGCACGGCCGAGATAGTCAGAGACAATCTCTACAACGCTTCCCATTCCGGTGGTAGGGACCGCCTCGGAGCTTTGGCGGTTGTCCACGACTGGGAGCGGGAATCCAAGATTTCTGGTCAAGTGGCGAAGAAGCTGCTCGACCCTTTCCAGACGGGCACGCGTCTTGACCGACGGCGTGACGCAAGTGGCCCCGTGGTGTCGGCCTCGCGCGTTCTCCAGTCAACCGTGCGTGCGGCTCGCTTCTCGCCGGAGGAGGCTTTGCAATGGTCGGCGTTGGAAGAGGCGCTCCTTGACGACATCACGACTTTCGCGAGCGCAACTGACTCGGAATCCATCCAGGCGAGTCGTAGAGATCTCGACTGGATAATCTCCGATGCAGCGCGACGGTTGCTCCAGTCTCGCGAAGTACAAGATCTCGTTATCCGCGTGTGCAACCAATCACGGGGCAATCAAGCCGCAGCCGTGATTCTGTTGCGCCGTGCGCTCGTCACTGTTGACGAACTAGTCCCACGCGGGCTTGACGAGGACCTGGCGGACGTGGGACAAGAAATCGCGAGGGGGTGGAACTCGTGAGACCGCGTTCCCGCCCCGCGCCAATGTTGACCGGGGCAACCCTGCCAGGTCAATGTAGGAGAGAGCTCAGCGGGTGCACGGACACGCAAGCGCGAGAAACGCACGAGATGGACTGCCTGTCTCCGGGGTTGGCTAGATTCGGGCGACGCAGCCGATCCAGCGTTGCCAACTGCGAGCGCGTCCCACGTATGTGCGAAGGCCGCTCATGCTGTGAACTGATGCCGTGAGCCCAAAGACAGATCTTCCACGCATCGGATCTCGACTGGCCATGGCGCGTGACGCCGTCCGTAGTTCGGACGCCGACCCCCGGATTGGATGGGCGTGGCTCGATCCGGCGTATCGGTCGTCCGCTGACCGGGCATTCATCGGCCCAAAGGGGGCGCTAACGATCGACGATGACGGCATGCCAGCTCTTGTAGACGCCGTCGAGGAACTTCTCCGTGATCCGCGCGTCCGCGCGAAGTGGCGCGACGATGATGTCTGGACCGTTGCATTGTCACTAATCGGGGTGGCGAGCACGAGACCGGAGATAGATCTGGAGCTCGCTGCGAAACGCATCGTCGCACCGACACCCGTGCGGCAGTTCGGCGCCTTGGCGAACATGACCTGGGAGTCAAACCCTTCAACCATCGGAACCGTGACCCTCGCGACGATGGGATCAGACGGGGATGCAGAACGTTTGAGTTCCCACCTGGGCCTGTCAGGCGCAGCGTCGCAAGCACTCAGTTCGCACGCCGAGCAACTCACCCGTGAGTTCGGCCCCTACGTCGTCGCGTCGGTTGTCAGCGCCCGGCAAGAGCGGCTCGCCCACGACGACTTCTTGCGCTCATTCGACGATCTGATCGGGCTGACCTTGCTCTTCTCAAGCGAGTTGGAGCGACATGGCATCGTCTCTGGGCGGGGCGCCACCAACCGGCCGGGAATCCGTGGGCTCGCACTAGACCGCGATGCACTGGGGAAGCTGCTTTCTGAGAAGGGGGCGGGCGAACTAGGGGCGCGAGTTCTGTCCATCGGGGACTGGGGTGCTCGCAACAGCTTCCATTGGTACAGCGCGAATTCCATGCCGCTCGACAGCCTGTTGGACAGCAGAGGGCGCGCCTTGGTTGGGGATCTGTTGGAGGGGACTGATGCGATCGCGCAACGACTCCGCGTAGCCGCGCGATGGTATGCGCGTGCATTTTGGGCAGACGCCGATGAGGACGCCGCGTTGGCGGTCAGTGTCGCGTTGGATTCGCTACTGACGGGCAAGGAGGCGGTCCCCGGCGCTGTAAGCAAGGGACGGTTCGCCTTGTTGGAGCGCGAACCGGCGCGTCGCGCGGAACGATTCGAGCGATATGACGAGGTATACCGAGTCCGCAGCGCGATTGCTCACGGCGGTGACGCTTCGAGGCGCCTACAAAGCATCGGTGGGTCGAGGTCGATGCTTGCTGATGCGCGCTGGGTCGCGCGCCGCTTGTTGGAACTTCGGACTGTTGCCGCACCGGAGACTGACAGTGACCTGCGCGATGCGTGGAATGGATTGCAGTGGGGAACGAGTTCGTGGACGAACCGACCAGGAATGGACTGAGTCGCTTCACCTGTCCCGCGGGCTATTGCATTGATGATCGCCTCGGCCCCGCCCTGCTGGTCTGGGCGATTCAACGCCATCGCACTCGCCATCTGGCCTCTGCCACCCCGGCTGACCACGGCACATAGGAACCTGAAGCGTGCGCCACATCAGTCGTACGCGACCCGCGTCATTCGCGCAGCGCCCGCTTGGGGATCGAGTGATCGCGTCAGGCCGAGAGCTCCGATTCGGCGAGGAGCACTTCGGCTCCCTCCAGCGTGCTGCCGTCGAGGCAGCGGAGGAAGTCGTCCTCCGTCATGACTTCGATCTCTTGGCCCTTGTCCTGCAACTCGAACGCCTTGCGGGCCTTGCCTGTGACGTTGGAGCCGGGTCGGAGTACGGCCGGATTGATGTCGCCCACGACGAGGACGTTGGTTCGCTTGGTGGTGGTCTGTTCCGGAATCGCGCCGACCTTGGCACACTCCTGGCGGGCGGTGTCTCGTGTCATCGACATGAGGGTGCCGGTGAACACGACGACTCGGCCATAGAGGTATCCGGTGGGGTCGGCGTCGGCGTTCACCTCAATCGGGGTGAAGTTGCGAGTACCGTGGCCGCCGCTCGAGACGGCGACGCTGCCCCGGTAGATCCCGGAGCCCATGTGTCCGATGCCGACGCCGAGAGAGCCCGCCAACTCGAGCAGATCTGCGGCTTGCTGCTGCTCGGCCAATCGCGCGGCAACGTCCACGACCACGGTCGCGTCAGCGAGCGCGTCGTGGTGGTCCTCGAATGGGATGCCCATCGTCTCGGCGAGGAACGGCAGCCGATAGGTGGGGAGCGCCATTGCGCGGCGAGCCATGACCAGGGTGCAGAGGAATCTCATCTCGGGCCATTCGATGTTGTCCAGAGCGCAGGCATACCGGATCACGCCGAGGTCGAAGCCTGCGTTGTGAGCGACGACCACGTCGTCGCCGATGAAGTCCACAATGGCCGGCAGGATGTCCCTCCACCGCGGGGCGTCCGCCACCATCTCGGCGGTGATCCCGTGGATGGCGATGTTCCAGCCATCGAACCAGTCAGCGCCCTCCGGCGGCCGGATCAGCCAATGCCGACGCTCGACGATCTGCCCGTTTCGCACACGGACCAAGCCCACAGAGCACGGAGAACCCCGATACGAGTTGGCGGTCTCAAAGTCGATCGTTGTGAAGTCGAGCATCCTTCACGCCACCCGTGTCTCAGTCGTAGGATTCGTAGTCATTGCAGCCCTTTCGCCCTCGCCCCCAGATCGGGCCGACGAGAGCTGAGTCTGCCGTACGGACGTCGCTCATTCCGGCGAAGACACGTCGATTGTGGATGCGAGCCCTTCCGGTGACGCCCCGGTGGCACGCAGTCGTCCCTCATCCGGGCACCGCCCGCACGGGATCGATACAGTGGCGCGGTGGCCGCCGTCCTCACTATCGATCTTGCGGATGTCGACAGATACGCCGACGCACTCAACGCGGCAGCCAAAACGATCGTGACCGGCGACGTCGTCGAGGCGCGCGAGGTCATCGGACCGATCGCCTTCGAACGCTGGGAGGGGCGGCTCCGCTACGCAGCGAAGGCTGGCTCATCCTCGGATACGGTCGAGCGCCGCGCCCGCGACGTCACCGACCGCATCCGCGCGCAGGTCTTCCTGCGTGATGAGATGGCTTGCACCTATTGCGGCGGGCGATGCATACCGAGGAACGTCCTCGTCGCGTTCAGCGAACTGTTCCCTCGCGAACTGCCGTACCACCCGAACTACCGCCGCGGTGCGATCCACCCGATGTACTGGGCGCTCGCCCCGGAAGCGGACCACACACTCGCTCACGCACGCGGCGGTACCGGCGACATCGCGAACCTCACGACCCTCCACACCATGTGCAACGCGCGCAAGTCGGACTCGCTCCTCACCGAACTGCCCACGGTCGATAGGCCGGAGCACGTGGTCGGATGGGACGGCCTCCTCGACGCGTACCCGAGCATCGTCGCGCTTGGCAACTCTCACGGCCGGCGACACGCGGCCGCTGGCTATCACCGGCGATGGCTACGGCACTTCTCACAAGAATCCGTGTAGGTGTCATCGCTCACTTCAGCCTCCCGATGCGCGCTCAGCAACCTCAATCGAGCACGCTGTAGCCTGCCCGCGACCCACCCCTCGCGCGCATTGCCCGATTACGGATCCTCAAACGGCCGGTGCCCGGCAGAGGGACCGCAGCGGGCAGCCTTTCTGACCGGCTCTGCTCTTCTCAGGCGCGTTCCTGACCCCCCGAGACCGTTGAGCCATCTCAGGCTCACGGTTGGAAATGCGTGCTTTCGGATGCCCTCGGCGTGCGCTGCGATCTCCCTGAGACCAAGACTCGGTTGTTGCGAAGACAGCTCAGACCTCTTGTCGTTGATCCGGAGTCGCGCTGACGCCAGTGGCGATATCCCGGATCCCGTCTTCATAGGCGCCAAGCCAGACCAGCGCGGTCATCTTTCTCGCGTGAGCAGCGATTGCCGGCTTGGTGAGTAGTCCGCAGATCACCAGCGCGGGTACCGCGTAGACCACGGCGATCGTCGTGCCCCAACCGGCGATCGCGACGAATACGCTGACAACTATCGCCAATCCGGCCAGCAAGATCGCCGCAAGTCCAAGGACGACCTCGGCGCCGTTGGAACTATGCATCCGCAGCACCGCGAGGACCTGCAGGCGAATGTCCCTGTCGGTTGCAGTAACGCGAACGAAGTCATCCACGCGAGCGGCGGTGAGCGCATCGTACGGGCCGCGCGGGAGGAACCGGTGAGTGCCGACGGGGATCCGTTTGTCGACGTAAGGCACCCACTTCGACTGCAATTGTCGACGATCAGTCATGAGGCGATGATCGCAGGTTTTAGTGTCATCGGCCCGCGGCTCGATGGTAGATGGGCGAGGCAGTTCTGGGACTCTGGTCGACGATTCTTCAACTCGCCTGTGGAAGTCCCTGGGACAACGCCTGTCGGATCCTCCAGACAGGGAAGCCGCTGAGCTGCGCAATCAAGTCGACATCGAACTCGTGCTCGAAGTAGGCCACCCGCACCGCCCGGATGCGCGACGGATTCTCACCGAAAGCAAGTGTGAACTCGGTGGCGTAGCGCTCCCAGACGCTCACCTCATACCCCGGTGCCGTCACGATGCATTCACCTCATCCCGGTCTGACTCTCAGGAGTGGTCGCGGTGCTGATGCGATGGTACGACACCCTTGTTAACGCCAGGAGACAAGGCGATTCCGGGAAAGCTCGCTACGCACGGTGCGCACCACTACGGTGATGGCCCGCTCGAGGTGCATGGTTCACACCGGAGTGACCCGGAGACTTGGGTGCGGCTTAGATCGCGTCGTGGTCGCGTCCGGTCGCCGCAGGCCTCGAGCGGTGCGGAGCACATCGTCCCGCGATGCATACCAGCTGGGGCGCATGCCAAGCCCCAGCCAGATTGCCTCGTAGCCGCTGTCGACTCGTTCGACGTAGGCAACCAGACGCGCTGCGTCGTGCTCGTCAATGTTGGTGTCGCACAGCCGCCACGCTGATTCGTCAAGCGGTTCTACACCAGATTCTGTTGATCGACATTGATCATCTGAACCTCCGAACCAACAATGCGCCCTCGCCGCGCGCTTCACCAGCCCTTCACCGATCCTCGTGGATGACGTTCGGTTGAGTCTCAGCAATCCGGCGCCCTCGGCTACGGCACCTGCCCCTCTGTCACCGCGCCGGGTTGTTGTGCTTAGCCTGGCGCTTCCGAGAGATTGCGATTGCAGGCCTGGAAGTACCAGAAGTCCGCGTCCGCTTCGGCACGGAGCCACGCTTCCTCGAGGTAGGCGAGTTGTGCCCGGAGCGCATACGCCTCGTGAGCGGCTTCAAGCCAAAGGTCGATGAGCGTGGTCATGATCGGGCGATCCGATCGATCTGGTCAGGGCGGAACCCGCTCCAGTGGTCGTGCTCGTCGACGACCACCACGGGAGCCTCGGTGTAGCCGAGCTCGTCGACGACGTATTGGCGGGCGGCCGGCTGTTCACGAATGTCGACCTCGACGAAGGCCACGCCTCTGCGGGTCAGGATGTCTTTGGTGAGCTTGCAGCGTTGGCAGCCAGGTCCGGTGGTGTAGACGGTCACCGTGTTCATGACACTTCCTTCCTTTCGGCTAGGGCAGGGAGTCGGGACGTTGGATGGGCATCCGTTCCGGGATGCCCACCCGTTGCCGGCTATTCGACGGTGTTCTCGGGGAGCATCGCGGCGATGCGTTCGACGGGGCACAGGGTGTAGCCCCAGCCCTGGAGGGTGCGCAGGTACCAGGCGGTATCGGCGCTGGGCGCCCGCCAGGTGTTGCGGCTGGTGTTCTGCTCGATCCCGCCCAGCAGCACGGCGAGGGTGACGTGTACGGCCCGGTTCGGGTGCGCGGTCAGGTACTCGGCGATCTGGTCGCCGTAGTCCTGGCTGTCGATGCCGAGGAGAACCTTTGCGGTTCCCGATCCTCGGGTGAGCCCGTCGGCGATCTTCCACCGAGCGGCAGTGAGGGCCTCCGCGATCACAGCCTGCGCGTCCTTCGGCGCCGTCTTTCGGGCGAGGAACTGGGCGAGCCATTCGCGGCGCACCGCTTCGGCGGCATCCCACTCCCTGTTGTTGGCGATCAGTTCCTTCCGCTCCGCCTTCTGCTCGTCGGTCATCGGCCCCGACTGCGTACCGCCGACCCCGTAGCCTGCCTCTTCGCGGACCGTGAGCCCGAGCGCGGTGGGGTCGTCGAGGTAGTACTCGGCCCGCGCCTCTCCCCCGTAGTAGGTGGCGACGTACACGGCGACACCGGGCTTGCCTTGGATGGTGTCGGGGTCGACGGGTTCGTCGTCGGCGGTGCGGAGCATCCGCACCCGGTACGGGGCGGTGTGGTAGTCGCTGGGGCGTTCGTCGAGGATCCGGTGTCCCTTGGCGGCTTCCTCCTGCTCGACCTTCTCCTTCGCCTCCCGCGCGACCCGGTCCTGCCGTGCCCGCTCCACCGCGACCGGGAAGTACCCGGGATCCGTGGTCGCGACCTCGGTCAGCTCCGCAACGGTGTCGGTGTCGCCGTCGAACTCCAGCAGGATCGCCGCCTGGTCCAGCGTCAACCCTCCCTCGGTGACGGCATCGGTGGCGGTGGTGCTTTGGGCGACGGCGAGGCCGGTCTTGACCCGGTCGCGTGTAGTGCCGGTGCGCGTGGCGATCGTCGTGGCGGAGAGTCCTTCGAGTTCGAGGGCGCGCCAGGCTTGGATGCGGTCGGCGTCGGTGAGCGCTTCGCGCTGGTCGTTCTCGATCAACTGCTCCACGATCCGCCGCGCCGTGTCGCCATCCCCTGCGTCGACGACATAGACGGGGACGGTGGTGATGCCGGCTTCGCGGGCAGCGAGCGTGCGGCGTTGCCCGGCGCGGACGTGCACTCCCCCGTCCTGGTCCCGCCAGGCAAGCAACGGGGTGAGGACGCCGACCTGCCGGATGCTGTCCAAGAAGCCAGGGTCGAGTGGTGCGGTGGTGCGCACGTTGGTCTCGACGATGAGCGTGCGGGGGTCGATGTGTTCGACGGTCTCGGTGGGGGTGGTGGTGATGGTCATGTCTCTCTCCCTGTCGTTGTTTGCCGGGAAGGCACGAAGTGCCTGTCAGGGAGCGCGACGCGGAGTGCAACCCGGAGGGCGGAGGGGGAGAGAGTTTCGGCGCGAAATAAGGGAGCTTGCGACCGCGTGCCGAAAGTCTCGGAGGAGCCGGCAGCGTCAGCTGCTTGCGCGCAGCGGCGCCGACCGTAGACTGCCGCAGGCTTCACGGCGAACAACGCCCGCGGCAGCGGGCGGGCAGCACTGGCAGCCGCCCGCGGCTGGCCGATCAGACTCCGCGGTCAACACCAAAAGAGGTGGCGCACCCCCTTTTTGGGGTACTCGGTACGATGGGCGACGAGGAGGGTCGATGCCCGGAACGACCTCGCCATGGCGAGTCAACGATGTAGTCACCTACGACCGGATGCGCGACGCCGCTACGACACTGTCCGCGCTGCTGCTCGCGATCGCGAACGGGGCCGATCCCGAGGCGGAGCAGGCGCGGGTCGAGCAGGCGGGGTGGCGTCGCAAGGTGGCGGCTGTCGACGGGTACGACCGGACGGCGGTGACCGATCTCGCTGAGCGGATCGACCGCCGCGTCCGTGAGCTCGAGGGAACTCCGTGAGCACACCGACACTGGACGACACTGCGCGCGAGGAGATCCTGCGACGCGACATCCTGCCGCTGTACTTCCCCGGCCAGGAGGCTGACCCGACTCCGACGTTCACGCTGCTCTCGGGGCAACCCGGCTCCGGGCGTAGTCGTGGGGCTGCGCAACCGCGCAGCGAATCGACGCCCGGGCTCGTGGTGCTGAACAGCGCCGAGCTTCGCGGGTTCCACCCGGCCTTCTTCGACTCGGGCGCGGACTCCTCTGAGGTGGCCCAGGCGGTCGCGGGGTGGCTGAGCGCGTGCATCCGCTACGCCCGTGAGCACCACCGGTCGGTGGTGTTGGAGGGGTCGTTCGGCAACGTGCCAGCGGTGGTCGGCACTGCCGAGCGGTTCGCGGCGGAGGGGTTCACGACCCGCCTGGTGGTGGTGGGATCGAGTCGGGCGGAGAGTTTGCTGTCGGTGACGTCCGGTTACCTGCGCGATGTGCAGGCCCGACGCCGGGCAACGCTGCCCCGCCGCGCTGAGCACGACGATGCGTTCCACGCGACCCGGCGGCTGGTGGAGTCAGTGGAGCAGTCCGGAGGGGTGGACCGGGTGACGGTCGTCGCCCGCGACGGCCAGCACGTGTTCGACGCGACCCGCACCGAGCCGGGGTTCGCTGGGGCGGGGGCGGCGTTGGTGGGGGCGCAATCGGCGCGGATGAGTCGGTTCGATGCGACCCAGTGGCTGAGCGAGCTGCACCACGTCACCGACTTCGCCGTCAGCCTGCGATCGATGCCGGACGGGGTCGGTGAGTTGCTGGTGAACCTGCACGAGACGGCGCTGCGGGAGGTGATCCCACGGTTGCACGTCCCCGCGGGCGGGAAGTTTACGACCGCGATCGAGCAGAAGACCGTCGCCGCCCTCGTCACCCTCCGACAGTCCGTCACGCCGACGGCGGGTCCGATCGATCTCGCCGCGCCCGTGGTCGTGCCGGGCGGTCCGGAGCGTGGAGGCGTGTCGCGGTGACCCGGCTCGTCGGCTACACCCGCCAGCTTGCCCCGGAGCTCGACACAGCCGCCGACGTCGCGGCGTTGACGGCGAGCGGGGCGGTGCGGGTGTTCGTGGACGACGGGAGCGCTGATCCCCGCAAACGCCCCGCGCTGACTGAGTGCCTGGCGTTCCTCGAGGCCGGCGATGTGCTGGTGGTGCCGAGTGCCGCACACCTGTCGCACGCCGTCACCCATTTCTCCGCCACGGTCACCGAGCTCGATGCGCGCGGTGTGGGATTCCGTTCGTTGACGGAGCCGGCCTTCTGCACCGGCGCAGACCGGGCGGTGGATCCGGCCCGGGTGCTGGCGGCGGTGGAGGGGCTGCGGCGCCGGCTGGTGAGCCTGCGGACCCGGGCGGGGATGGCGTCGGCGGCGGCCGCCGGGAAGCGGCCCGGTCGGCCGACAGTGATGACCCCGGAGAAGGTAGCGATGGCGGTGGAGCTGCGCAACCTGGATCGGCCGATTACCCACATCGCGAGGGTGCTCGGGGTGAGCGCCAACTCGGTGCAGCGGGCGCTCGCCCCGCTCCCCCGCGATCCCGACTCGGCGGGTTAGCGGTCCGCGCCTGGCGGCTGTGGGTGGTAGTCGAGGTCAAGCCAGCTCCGGACGATCTCTTCGTGGGCGCGGTCGTCTTCCCAGTCGGGTTCGGTGAGCGCCCACCGGTGCATCAGTCTCGCTGCGGTGTGGGTGTGCCTGCCGGCGTCGAGCACCTCCGCGAGGGCTTCCGCTTCCGGGAATTGCAGGCTGCACACCAGCTGGTCGTCGTGGCCGGCGAGTCGCTGATCGATGATGTCGGCGAGCCGGTCGATGGTCTCTTCGAGTCGGTCCCACGCGACGATGCTGGCCGGGTGCGCTCCCGTCGCCTGGCGGGTGGGGGACGTCGTTGTCGTGTTCATGATGGTTCCTCGTTTCGTGACTTGGTGGTGCCTTTCCTGGCAGTGGCGTCGTGTGCGAGCGGAGGGTGCGCAGTGCCGGGACCGTGGAATAACGAGGCCCGGAGCCCTGGCGGAGGGGGGAGGCTATGCCGCTGTGAGTCTTGACGAGGCTGGTCTGGGACTGGCTGGCTGAGTGGTGTTGGTCGCCTTCGTCTGGTCGTGACTCACTATGCCGTTGGCCCTTCATGGGCCTTGCTTTCGACATGTCCGTCCGGGCGAGGGCGGCCGGCGCCTCCCGGTCCACCTCGATGGCCTGATTAGAAGCCTGCTCGACCCCCTTCCGGGGATTGTGGCCCGTCACAGTGATGCCTCGATGTGGCTCTCTCCCGGCCGGCGCCGGCCGTCGCGCGGCCGAGCCCGTATTCCATCGAGGAAGGACCGATCCGCAATGACGATCGTCGCGCACTCCCATCCATTCGTCATCGGCGTGGACACTCACGCGAAGACACACACCTATGCCGTCGTACAGACGACGTCCGGTCAGCTCCTGGGCACCGAGGAGTTCCCGACCACCCCGCAAGGCATCGCTCGTGCAATGAGCTGGTCCGGCCGTCTGACCGGAGGCGACGCCGCAACCCTGTGGGCGATCGAGGGCATCGCCACCTACGGGGCAAGACTGGCCCGGGCCGCAGCCGAGAGCGGCTACGCGGTGGTCGAAGCACCCCGGATGAACGCGAAGACCCGGCACGGGGTCGGCAAGTCCGATCCGTTGGACGCGCGCGCAATCGCCACAGCGGTCCTTCCGGTGGAGGAGGACCGGCTGTGTCGTCCCCGCGCCGACGACGGGACCCGTCAAGCGCTGCGTGTGCTGGTCGCCGCCCGCGATCAGATGGCGTCCGAGAAGACGATGAACATCAACGCGCTCATCGCACTGCTGCGAGCCAACGAGCTCGGCATCGATGCCCGCAAGCCGCTCATCATGGATCAAATCGGGCAAGTGTCGCGATGGCACCACCGGACCGAGCCGCTCGCTCTCGCCACTGCACGGCACGAGGCGATCCGCCTGGCCCACCGCATCCTTGATCTCCACCACGCTCTGGGAGAGAACTATGCGCGCCTGACCGAACTCATCACCGCAAGCCCCGCCGCGCCACTGCTCGAGGAAACCGGCGTCGGTGCTTACACCGCTGCGGTCATCCTCACCGCGTGGTCGCACCCCGGCAGAGTCCGAAACGAGGCCGCGTTCGCATCCCTCGCCGGTGTGAACCCCATCCCCGCTTCCAGCGGCAACACCACGAGGCACCGCCTCAACCGGGGCGGAGACCGGCGCTTGAACAGAGCGTTGCACTTTGTCGCGATAACCCGCATGAGCCGCGACCCTGCGACCAAGGCTTATGTCGCCAAGCGCGTCGGCGAAGGACGCACGCGATCTGAGATCCGCCGTTGCATCAAACGCTACGTCGCCCGACACCTCTACCGAACCCTCAACGTCCTCTACGACGATGCACTCGGAACCGTACACGCCTCGGACTCCGCCCTCGCTCCGACAATCGGCTGATCAAGCGGGGAGGGGGCGACGTAGTGCCCGAGCGAGCGATGCTAAGCGCAGCTCGCAGCGCAGCGGACAGCGGAGTCTGCAAAAGCGAACGACAGGAACGGAGTCGTCAACGCCCCGCTACACTCTCGCCGTCTGAGGGAGATGAGCGGCTACCCCAACCCCGTCCAAACGAAGAAGGCGTACACACCGTTGGATAGCTCTGCCGCGGCGTAAGTCACGACTTGGCCATCAGGATCGGCGGCGAGGTAGACGTCTGCCGAGTGCCGCTGCTGAGGATACGAGGGATGTGCAACGGGTATCGCCCGCCGCGATCCAGACCACTTCTGCCGCCATGGATCGACGCCGCGAATGTCGATCGGCTCGCCCTCGCTCACCACGCCAGCAAGCTCCCAACCGGGAGGCGCTAACACCAGTATCCGCTCATGCTGACGAGCCTACGACCGGCCCGACATCGGATCAGCAGATCCGACGTATTGATGCACGCGGACGTGCTCTCAGCGTTGACAAACATAGAAGCGTCGAAAGCCCGGTACGGAGTACCCGGAGGGAGCTACGATGACCCGCCAGGAAAGACCCCAGCCTGCGGTGACCCGTCTCCCTCGGCACCTGATCGGCAGCCCCGACTCTCGAGGTCAGCCTGGTGGGAAGGTTGAGGTCGCCAGCGCGGTGGCGAGCACCACAACGACAACCGCACAGAGAGCCGCGGCCCCGGTGGTGCGAGCGGCATGGATCGGGTGCCCGCGGAGGAGTTGTCCCGCGGCGATCGGGAGCAGCAGCACCGCGAGGGTGGAGGCGATCGCGGTGGCGGCGGCCAGGGGCAGTAGCTGGGTGGGGATGCTCATGATGGTTCCTTTCGAGCTGGGTGGGGTTAGAGGTTGTCGAAGGAGGTGTCGCCGCTCAGCGCGGCGAGGTGGCGGATGAAGGCCTGCCGGTCCGCGGTCGGGGTGGTGATCAGGACGTGGATCGTCGCGCGCAGGTCGGCCAGTTCGTCGGTCGGGAGTCCGGCAAGTGGGGCGAGGCACCAGTCGAGGTCTTCGGTGATGGTCCAGCCGGGTTCCTCGGCCTCCTTGTTGGGATGCCACATGAAGGCGCAGGTCGCGACCCGGTACAGGGCGGCTTCGGCTTCGGCGGGGTCGAGCATGATCGTCTCTCCGGTCGGGGTGGTGGTCATCGGTTCATTCCCATCGTGGTGTTCGGGTTCAGCATCGGGTGTGGCGCGGCGGGGTCGGGGTCGAGGTGGTGTCGGCGTCGCGGCGGATCGCGGTGGCGGAGGCGGTCGTTGACCTGCTTGCCGATCGCGTCCAGGCGGGCATCTTCGATCGCCTGCCGTTGCTCGCGACGCGTCGGTTGCTGGGCGGCCTGCCAGCGACGCGCCTCGGCGATCTGCCTGCGGCTCGCGTAACTCCCGTCGGTGGCGAGGGTGTGTTCGATGCGGGCACGCTGGCTGTTGCGTTCGAACGCCGCGACCAGCTCCGGCGGTGTGGACTGCAGCAACTCCACGGGAGAGGCCGGCTTCCGCCGGATCGCTGCGATCTCCTCGGGTGGCCGAGCTCGGGCGAAGAACGCGTCGGCCGCGGCGGCGTTAGTGCGGCGCTCCGCGGCGCTAATCGTGCGGGTCCGGCGCGGTGGGAGCCCCGCCTCCCTGCGCCGCTTCTCGCGTTCCTTCCATGCCCGGTTGTTGGCGAGTACCTTCTCGCGGTTCTCGGCGTAGTAGGCGCGCTTCTTCGCCTTCAGCTCGTCGGCGTGCGCGGCGTAGTACGCCCGCGCCGCCGCGCGTTTCGGTTCCGGGTTCTCCCGATGCTGCGTACGCAGCTTCGCGTTGTACTCGTCCCTGTGGGACTGCCACCAGCGCCGCTGTGCCTTGGCGCGCATCGCCTTGTACGCCTCCGGATCCTCCGCGCGCTTCCGGGCCTGCCACTGCTTCGTGTACTCGCGGTGCTCAGCCTTGTGGGCCTCGTAGTACTTCTTCGAGCTCACCCGCTTCGACTTGCGTCGTCGCTGTTCGGCCGCTTTGCGCGCGGTGTACCCCTTCATGTACGCCCGCTTCTGCGCGGCCACTTCCTCACGATGCTCCGCGTTGTAAGCGGCGCGGTATGCGCGGATGTGTTCCTGGTTGCGTTGCCGCCATGCCCGCTGACCCTCGCGGACGCGCTCGGCGTTGCGTTCCCGGTAAGTGCGGCGCGCCTCCCGATCCTGCTCCGCGCCGTTGGCGGGCTCCTCCTCGGATGTCCCCTCCCGCCGCAGGCTCATCGCATCGCCCCTTGGGTATCGGGCACGGTGACGTGAGGTTCGGGGTCCGGAACTTCCGACGTCCCGATCTGCGGAACTCCGGAAGTTCGATCAGTCCGCGCCGTCGGGTGGTCCGCGCTCGCGGTGGGGCGGGTCACCGTCCCTGTGGATGCGGGAGCGCAGAGGTCCGTGAGTGCCGAGGTCACGGAGTTCCGAAGTTCGTCCTCGGTCGAGCCGCGCAGTTGATCAGCGTGCGCGAGGAGCAGATCGATCCCGATCCGGATGAGGGTGTTCTCTGTGATCCGCTCCGCTTTGAAGCGGCGGCGCTTCATGACCGCATCGACCAGAGCGGCGAGTGCGGTGAGCTGGTCGTCGCGGAGCCGCGCGTCCTTCCGAGACAGCTGGGCGAACATCGCCACCGGCGCTTCATCTGGCGGCATCTCCGCTGCCACGCGCGCCCGTGCGTCGCTGAGCTTGCCGGCGAGGTCGACCTTGGCCATCGTCACCACGCTCCCGCGGGCGCGGGCGACAGGAGCTGCTCGAGTTCGCGGGCGATCGCGGCGATGTCCGCGATCGGTCCTTCGGTGCGGCGGTTGCGTCGCAGACTTGTGACCAGCTGACCCAGCACCGGGGCATCTGACTGCACCTTGTACTGCCGCAGATGCGCCTCCAGCCGTGGCACCCCGAGTTCGGAGTCCAGCAGCCGCTGCCAGGTCTCGAGCTGGTGCGGCACCCGCGGGTCGATCCGATTCAGCAACACCCCATGACGCAGGTGGCGCGGTTCGATCAGCCGACTCAGCGTGCGGAGTGTGGGCTCCACCGCCAGCGGCTCGGGGGTGACGGGCACGAGCACATAGTCAGCAGCATCCAGCACCGTCTCCAGCACGGCGGTGTCCTCGAGGCTGCCGGGGGTGTCTACCAGCACCACCTCGTAGTCGGCGCGCAGCTCCCGCAGCCGGCTCAGCATGTTGGGGTGCTGGCTGCCGGCGAAGTCGAACGGCAGTCGGTCTCGGGCGTTCTCCGCCCACCACACGGTGGACTGCTGCCGGTCCACATCCACGACCAGCACCCGATGCCGACGCGACAGCTCCGCACCCACCTGCATCGTGACGGTCGTCTTCCCAACCCCACCCTTCTGGTTGGCAACAGCCACGATCGCCACCGCCGGCGAACCGTCCCCTACCCGGTGCGTGTCGATCTCAGTCATCGGAACCGCCACCTCGCTCGAGGCCTTCGAACCACGCCTCGAGATCATCGAAGGGGTACAGGATGATCCGCCCGACCTTGTAGTAGGGCGGCCCAGTCTTCTTGTACCGCCACTCCGCCAGCAGCTTCAGCTTCAAGCCCGGAATCAACGCGACTACGTCGTTCGGGGTCAAGAGGCGCTTGTTGAGTACCGGCTCTGCCGGATTCGCCGTTGTCGCCATCTCTCACTCCTTCTGCGGAACGTTCATGCTGTTCAGCAGTAGTACACTCCTAATCCGTATACTCCGCAAGAGGTATCTGCGGAACGCAGGAGCAGTAAGGCAAACTGAAGCCGTGAAGGTCGAAGTAAAGACGCCCTACGGCGAGACGATGTCCGCAGCGAACGCGACCGAGGCAGTTGGGTCTGCGCTCCGCATCGCCCCGGCGTTCGTCGCCACCACCGTTGACGAGTCGACGGCAGTGGAAACCACCATCGAGGCGCAGTACAGGCCTCAGCGAGGGCGCTACGTCATCACCGCCATCACGAACCGTGCGATTGCTGACGACTTCAACGAAGATCGCCTGAAGCACACCGCCGCTCAGGCGATCATCCAGACCGCCATACCCCACTGCGTCACGTTGCAACTCGACGACAGCCCCGACACCGCATGGACGACCGTCGCAGACCTCACGAGCAGTGAAGGTCGGATCATCCCGACGTGGATGGCGGAGGCCGTCGTCAAGCGCGGAATGAAGGACGAGCGATGGCAGGTGATCGAAATCCTCTACGGAACGGCCGCGCTCGCGGACCTGCCTCCCGTCAAGCTCATCGCCGGTGAGCTCGATATTCCCGAACGCACCGCTTCCGACTGGATCCAGAAGGCAAGAGCAGCGGGCTGGCTCTCGGGCCTGACGTCCAACGTCGGTCGGCCGGCAAGCGCGTAGCGCAACCCCCGCAAGCCACCCCGCCACCGTGGGCCTTCTAAAACTGACGGAGGTTGTTGACAGTTGGGTCTTCCGATTGGGAGGAAGATTCCATGTCAGATCGAGAGCTCGAGCGGCGGGCGAATCACAAGCTCG
>NZ_LMNI01000015.1 GCF_001422925.1 Microbacterium sp. Leaf288 | reverse complement strand
CAGCTGACTTCCTCGACGTGCCTGAGCACCGCGAGCTTGTGATTCGCCCGCCGCTCGAGCTCTCGATCTGACATGGAATCTTCCTCCCAATCGGAAGACCCAACTGTCAACAACCTCCGTCAGTTTTAGAGCTGTTGGACGACGTCGATCCGGGCGTCGTTTGAACCCACCTGTCCGATCCCAAGCGCCGCTAAAGCTTGATGTCCCGAAGTCGCGGAATGTCGGACCACACCGATGTGGCGTAGGTCGGGTCGAACATCGCGTGGTAGCCGCCTGTGTGCCAGAAGAGGACCGGACCTTCGATGGTGCCGTTGCGTGCCATGTCGATGATGGCGGCCACCGCTTTGGCTGTGTACACCGGGTCGACGACGATTCCTTCGAGACGTGCCATGAGGTCGATGGCTTCCGTTACGCCAGCCGCCGGCTTGCCGTATCCCTCGCCGAGATAGTCCTCGGTGAGTTCGAGGTCAGACGAGGTGATGCGCAGCGATGGAGCGATGAGGTCCGCGGCCTCGTTGGCCAGCCGGAGGTAGTTGCCTGGGACGTCCTCATAGACCTCCGGGGCGACGATTACGCCGATGATCCGCGTGGAGTTCCCGCGGATCGCACGACCCAACGTAAGTCCCGCGTGCGTGCTTCCGGCGGAACTCGCGTGCACGATCGTGTTGAAGACGGCGCCCTGAGCTTCCATCTGCCGTTCGGCTTCGGCGTACGCGTACGCGAAGCTCGCGGCACCGCGGCCGGTTGCTGAGCCGATCGGGAGGCGATAGACGCGTTCGCCGGCCTCCTCGATGTCACGGACCACACCTGATGTCACCTCAGCGAGCTCTACCCAAGAAATGTCGCCGACCAGGCGGAGGTCAGCGCCGAAGAGACCGTCCAGGAGAAGGTTTCCAACGGGTTCCTTCGGCTCGTCGTGGCAGAGCACGAGTGTGCACTTCATCCCGATCGCCGCGGCAGCTGCTGCGGCGGCCCGGGTGGCGTTCGAGTGACGCGACCCCTCAGTCACGATGTGGGTGGCACCCAAGGCGCGCGCCTGGGCGAGCTCGGTCTCAAGCTTGCGCACCTTGTTTCCTGCGAGCCCCACCGAGCCAAGGTCGTCGCGCTTTACCCAGATCTCCACGCCGAGATCGTCGGTGAGTCGCGGGAGGAACTGAACCGGCGACGTGAACCCCCGCAGGTCGAGACGGGGGAGGTCTACTGGCTTCATTGCTGTACTCATGGACAGGCAAGCTACGCTTGAGGGTCACATATGCACAAGTTCATTCACTACTACATGGCATATGCACATGATTGCAGTGTCCGCCGTAAGTATCATCGTGCACATGTACAGCCTGGATGCGGTCGACGCTCGGATACTGCTCGCTCGAGACAGCTCCCGGGAAGCGTCGTTGATAGAGATCAGCAGTCGGCTCGGTATATCCCGCAATACGGTGTATGCCCGGCTGAAGAGGCTCGGTGAGGGCGGCGCGCTGGGACCCCCGAGCGGTGCGCTGGCGCCTGCGGCCGTCGGGCGGCCGCTGCTCGCATTCGTCACACTCTCCGTCTCTCAGCAGGAGATCGACTCGGTCTATGCCGCGATCCGTGCGATCCCTGAGGTCGTCGAGGCGCACACCACGACTGGTGACGCGGATGTCATGCTCCGGGTGGTCGCGCGCGACACCGTCGACTTGCACCGAATAACGCAACGGATCCAGCTCGCGCCGGGCGTGCAACGCAGCAGCACGTCGATCGCGACCACGGAGGTCGTTCCCCATCGGATGGGTTTGCTCCTGCGCGAGCTGGCGACGATCTGATAACGACGGCTGGTAGGGCTGCGCGCCGCGAGCGCGCAGAGCGCGCGCCGCGCCCGTATCGAGATGGTTCTGGGCGAAATGGCCGCGTGCTTCGCGAGCGACCACGAACGCGGATCGCCGGGTATGCGGTGGTGCGAGGACGCCGATGCGCGCTGCGGGCGCGACGCGCCGGCTGCATAGGGCTGGGAGAACGGAAGCCGGGGCCTGCATCCAATGTGGTGAGCGAACCGATGGCGCTCCAAGCTAGGAGCACTCCGACGTGCGGTGCGTTTGCACACCCTCCGTGTCGCGTGATCTCTCCTGGGAGCGACAGGTCCGATGTGAGTCGCCTTCATCGCTCGCGCGATAGCGATGGACACATCGAGTCTCGCTCCCGTCGAGACAGTCGCCGATCAAGCCGTGAACGGGCCGAGCACTTAGCTCTCGAGGTCTCCAACGATCGACTTGAGCGATTCGATATAGGACGTGATGTCGGCGTCAGTCATCGGCAGTGAGAGCGAGAACTCGCCCCGATGCACTGGGAAGAATCCACGGTTCGCGAGTTCCAAGGAGATGATCTGGGTCTTCTCACTGTCGAGGTTGTTCCAGTAGTCGCGGTGGGTGCGAATGGAGAGTCCTGGTTCGTTCATGTATCCGTAGGCCATGTGGGAGAAGCCTTTGCCGTAGACGGTGAACGGGCTGTTGCGTTCGGCTGACCACTCGTTGAGATCGGTCATGATTCGGGTGGCGTAACCGTTCAGCCTCGTGAACGCGGCCTCGTCAAGCGTGTTCATGCAGGCGGCGCCCGCTACGAGTGCCAGGCGGTGACCGTGATGAGTACCCGAGATTGTGACTCGTCCGTCTTCGAGTACTGTCATGATCTCGGCCGAGCCTCCGACGGCTCCCAGCGGCATTCCGCCGCCGATGATCTTGCCCATTACGGTGAGATCGGGGGTCACGCCATACACGCCCTGCAGGCCGTGGAAGCTTGCGCGCAGGCTGATTGTCTCGTCGAAGATGAGGACGATGCCGAGTTCTTCGGTGAGGGCACGGATTCCCTCAACGAAGGACTGATCGAGCACGACCAGTCCACCCGCGCCTGACTGGAGCTCCATGATGAGGCATGCGATCTCGCCGGGGTGAGAACGAAGAATCTGCTCCGCGCCATCCAGGTCGTTCTGCGTCAGGAGCACCACGTTGTCGACGTCGTCGGTCGGGATCCCGCTACTGTCGGGCTGCGGGATCGGAGCTTCGGGAGAACCGCTCAGCGAGGGGTTCGGGTGCGACGAGATGTGCAGGAGGTCGCTGAAGCCGTGGTACCCGCCCTCAAACTTCGCGACTTTCGTTCGGCCGGTATATGCGCGAGCGACCCGGACTGCGCTCATGCACGATTCGGTCGCTGAGCAGGAGAACTGAATCTTCTCGACGGACGGGATCCTGTCGATGAGGATGCGGGCGAGATCGGCCTCCGCCGGGCTCGGGTTGCCGAACGAGAACCCGCCAGGAAGCGCCTCGATGAGCGCACTCGTCACCGCCGGGTGGCCGTGGCCTAGAACATTCACGGTGAAGTTGTTGTTGAGGTCGAGTAGCCGGTGGCCGTCGACGGTCGTGATGTAGGCGCCATCCCCACTCTGGGCGAACACGGCGTGTGGGCCGAAGTTGAACGAGTTGCGGCTGTAGCCGCCCGGGATGAGATTCTTGCCCTCACGGGTGAGGTCGGCCGAGACGGCGAACTTCTGAGAGAACCTCTCGAGGCTGGATTCCAGGGTCAGGTTGGACATGCTCTCTCCATCGCAGTGGGGCGCGGCACGAATGGTCCTTGGTGGCCGTTCGGCGCAGTGTGCAGGTCGGGCTGCACGTCGTCTCATCGTCGGTGCCCACAGATCGAAGCGTCAACGACCGATCGGCGATCGCGTGATCGCGAATCGCGATCGCAGGGTTTCCGAGGCGGCTCAGCCCTTGTCCTCGTCCTCGCTCTGGAGGAGGCTGACCGCGCCGGGCACCAGCGCCAGGTTCTGCTTCACAGTTTCGGTTGCGACGGCGCGGAACTTTTCGATCACGGCGTCGCGCCCCGCCTTGGCAACAGACACCAACGCAAGGCTCGACGGCTCCGCATCCGTCAGGGGCACATAGCGGACGCCCGGATGAGAGAACATCTCGGCCGCGGTGGACGGGAACGTGTCGACAGCCTTGCCATAGGCGATCGCGGCGAGGCTTTCCTGGACCGAGCGGACCTCTCCCGCGACGCGACTGCTCTCACCGCGCTGGACGTCGAAGGACCAGTAAGAACGCCATTCGGTGGGCGCGCCATCAGCGGCAACAGCGAACGGGCGGTCCAGGAGGTCCTGAACGGTCAGCGCCGACGCATCCGCCAACTCATCTTCCGCCGGCACCGCTGCCACGCGTGGTTCGGCGAACAAGGGGTAGACGTCGAGTCGATCGTCCGAAATCGGCAGTCGAAGCAGCGCGACATCAACATCCCCTTCGCGCACCGCCGCGAGCTGATTCACCATGGAGAGTTCCACGAACTGAAGGTCGACTCCGGATGATCCTGCTCGGAAGGCCGACAAAATCAGGTGCGTCAGCGGTCCTGCGCCTTCACCGAAGACACCCACGCGCAGGCGCCGCTGCGGGCCCATCGCGATGTTCCGCGCTTGGCTAACCGCCTGACCGAGGGCGCCGAGCGTGCGCTCCACGTCGGTGAGAAAAGCGGTGCCGGCGGGAGTGAGTGTCACTCGATGGCTGGTCCGGTCGAACAGCCTGAACCCGAGTTCCTTTTCGAGCGAGGCGATCTGAGTGCTGATCACCGACTGGGTGACAAACTCCTTCTCCGCGGCGCGACCGAAATGCAGCGTCTCCGCGACCCGGGCGAAGTATCGAAGCTGCCTCAGCTCCATCCTCCGCGCCTCCTTCGGGATGTGCGATCGCTGCACACGATCGAGCGATCGCGATTCGGGCATTGCCGCGCAATCGCGGTGACCTGACGATAGTACGACGCGCTGACCCGAGCGCGCAGTGTGCCGGCCGTCCAGGCCGCCCTCGATGGAGAGAGCCGATCATGACACGCCCTGCTACACCCGGTCCGGAGACCGAAGCCCACCACGGGACCACTCTCAAGCGAGGTTCGCTCGGGGTTCCCGCAATCGTGTTCTTCGTGGTCGCGACAGCCGCGCCGCTGGCAGCAGTGCTCGGCGCCGGCCCGGTCGTCTTCATCTTCTCCGGCGTCGGGGGGCCGGCGATGTATGTCATCGCCGCGACAGTCCTGCTGCTGTTCGGCGTGGGCTTCGCCGCCATGAGCCGGTACGCCACGAGTGCGGGTGGATTCGCTGCGTTCGCCAGCAAGGGTCTGGGCCGGTACGCCGGCTATCTGATGGCAGGGGTCGCCGTTCTCGCGTACGCCGGCATGCTGATCGGATTGTTCGGGCAGTTCGCCGTGTTTGCCGCCGACCTGTTCTCGACGCTGTTCGGGTGGAGCATCCCCTGGCAGGTGATTGCTTTTGCGGGGGTAGTCCTGATCGGCGCCTTCGGCTACCTCGACATCCAGCTGTCCGCATCGGTGCTCGGAGTTCTGATGATCCTCGAGGTGCTGATCCTCGTCATCTTCGACGTGGTCGTGATCGCCACGGGCGGTGCCGGCGGGATAAACTTCGACGCGTTCCGAGCGGAGAACGTGTTCACGCCAGGTATGGGCGTCGGTCTCCTGTTCGCATTTGCTTGCTTCGTGGGTTTCGAAGCCACCGTGATCTACGGCGAGGAAGCCAAACGTCCAAAGGTCACCATCCCTCGCGCCACGTACGCGTCCATCCTCGTCATCGGGGTTATCTACACCGTGACCATGTGGGCGCTGGGTCTCGCTTACGGCTCTGCCGACGTACAGGAGGCCGCCACCGCGGACCCCGTCGAGTTCGTGTTCGCAGCGAACACGCAGTTCGTCGGGGCGTGGTCCACTCTCATCATGCGGATCCTCGTCGTCACGAGCCTCATCGCGGTACTCCTCGCCTTCCACAACACACTCAGCCGATACCTGTTCTCGCTCGGACGTGCCCGATTCCTCTCCGAGCGCCTCGGTCACACCCATCGCCGGTACCACAGCCCGAGCGTCGCGAGCGTCGTCCTGTCGATCATCACCGCGCTGGTGCTGCTGGCGTTCGTCATCGCCAACGCCGACCCATTCACCACGATTTACCTCTGGCTCGTCGGCGTCGGCACGCTCGGAGTCCTCGTACTGCAGGCGGCAGGCGCTGCCGCAGTGATTGGCTACTTCGTGCGGAACCGGCGATCCCGCACCAATGCGTGGACGAACTTCATCGCTCCCGGCCTCGGCGGGCTTGGGCTGCTCGCTGCGATTGTCCTCGCGGTGATCAACTTCCCGCTCCTGACCGGAGTGACGGAAGGCCCCGCCACACTGCTCCCCTGGCTGCTTGTGCTCGCGGCCATCGCTGGCCTCATCATCGGAGCGGCACGTTCACGAGGCGGGCGAACCGTCGACCTGTCAACCGGTGTCATCCAGGTCGACGATGCCGTTGCCGCAGATCCCATCGTTGAGCGCTAACGCCAACCCCTTTACCTCGAAAGGAAGGAAGACCATGACGTTCTTCGAGCCGTCGACCTGGGAAGGAAAGCTGTTCAGTGGAGGATGGAGGGGCTCCGCGCACTCCGCCCCCGTACGGGAACCCGCCACTGGTGGGGAGATCGGACGCTACGGTGTCGCGTCTGTCGATGACGTCGCTTCCGCTGGGGCCGTCGCGGCACAGGCGCAGCGCGACTGGGAGCTCGTCCCCGCAGACGCGAAGTCGGCGATCCTTCGCCGAGCCGGTGATCTGTTCACCGAGCGGGCATCTGTCATGCAGGACTGGCTGATGCGCGAGGCAGGATCGGGCGGGGGTAAAGCCGCGTTCGAAGCGGGACTGGTCGCCTCCGAGTTCTACTTCGCCGCCGCGACCGCGCAGATGCCATACGGGCAGCTCCTCCGCAGCAGTCGTCCACGGCTGAGCATGGCTCGCCGCCGCGCCGTCGGCACAGTCGGGGTCATCTCGCCCTTCAACTTCCCCGGCATCCTCACTGCCCGCTCCGTCGCGCCCGCGCTCGCGCTCGGCAACGCCGTGATCCTGAAGCCCGATCCGCGCACCAGCATCTCAGGTGGTCTCATCTTCGCGGCGATCCTCGAAGAGGCTGGCCTTCCTGAAGGGCTGTTCCATGTTCTGCCCGGCGGCGCGGATGTGGGTGGCGCTCTCGTCGACGAACCTTCCGTGAGGGTGATCTCCTTCACCGGATCCACGCAGGCGGGACGGATAGTGGGTGAGCGCGCCGGACGACTGCTCAAGCGAGCGCACCTCGAACTCGGCGGAAACAACGCACTTGTCGTGCTCGATGATGTCGACGTCGAGGCGGCCGCGTCGGCAGGCGCCTGGGGCTCGTTCCTTCATCAGGGTCAGATATGCATGACAACCGGACGTCACCTCGTTCAGGAGCGCGTGTACGACGAGTACGTCGAATGCCTGGCCGCGAAGGCGAAGCACATTCCCACCGGAAACCCGCTCGAGGGCGCACCGCTCGGCCCGATCATCGACGCCCATCAGCTCGCCAAGGTCGACGCCATCGTGCAGGACTCTGTCGCTGCGGGGGCCGTTCTCGCAGCGGGTGGCACGCACCAGGATCTCTTTTATGATGCGACCGTGCTTGCCGACGTTGCGCCTGGCCACCGGGCATTCGCCGAAGAAATCTTCGGCCCGGTCGCCCCAGTGACTCGATTCTCGAGCATCGACGAGCTCGTCGAGCTGGCCACGTCATCGGACTACGGCCTGTCACTGGGCATCCTGTCGAAAGACGCTTACCGCGCACTCGAACTGAGCGAGCGCATCCCGTCGGGAATCGTTCACATCAACGACCAGACCGTCGATGACGAGGCCGTGGCACCGTTCGGAGGCGTCGGGGCGTCGGGCACAGGGGCACGGTTCGGCGGCCACGAGGCGAATATCGAGGCGTTCACCGAGACGCAGTGGGTCACCGTGCAGGCGGACATCGCTCGCTACCCCTTCTGAGGGATGCTGTCGCATCGGGGGCCCCGGCTACGAAAGTGCCGGGGCCTTTCCGCTCCTGATCCGGGCGGTGGAAGATGCCGGAACCGCGTTATCGTCAGTCCGCTCCCGCAGGTCGGCGGCGTGTGGACTACGAGCGCGGCGTCGGAGAATGTAACCTCGCAGCCTTCGCTTGGCGTGGCTCGGCGAAGAGACGGTCGAGCTTGCGAACGAGGTGCTCACGCCGTTACGCCGGTCGAGCGCGAGGAGGCGACGGCCCCCGCGCCGCACCACCTTGATCCGGATGTCCTCGCCCGGACCGGGCAGCGGCGCGTGCGGGGTCGCGGGCCGCGGCGGGATGGCCACGGGGGTCGCCTCCCAGGCTCGTTGCGGGGTGGTCCTGCCGGGCAGGTCCTGGTGCGGGCGGTGGGTGTTGTAGACGATGTCGAACTGGTCGACCTGCGCTTGGAGTTGGTCGAGGGTGTCGGCCAGCGGCTGCTTGCCGAGGAACCGGAACAGGTCTGATGGAACCGCTTGTTCTCGGAGGGAAGGCTGTCCCCCCCTCCTCCCGACCGATGGTGGGAGCGGTACTCCTCCTGCACGAAGCTGAAGAAGAACACCGTCGGGCACCCCACCGGGCCCTTCAATCGCAACGACCAAACCTAGGCAGGGTCATGCACTGGTTCGCCAACCGCACCGGCAACAGCGGCGATGGCGACGGCGAAGGACTCGCCTGGGAGTGACCAAGAGGACGCGCGCTGGATCCTCTTGCGCGCACCCGGTCGACGAGGAACGGCCTACGTGCATTTGGCGGAATACTGGCCCATCGTCGTCCGACCGCTCGCGGATCCTTACACGAAGGCTCAACTCAGGGCTTCTTCGATTAGTTTCGCGAGTACCGCTTCCCGTCCTTCGTGTCGACCGACCTCGAAAGTGTCAACGGCTGGGGAGGACTGGAGTTGCGTCAGACACGTTGGTGGTAGGAGAACACGGTTGGGCCGGCTATCCCCAGGCGGGCGCGGATGTCTTCCGCTGCTCCGAGGAAGCGGCCGGCGCCGTGGACATCCCCGCTTGACGCTGCGATAGCGAAGCCGGAAAAGCGTCCTTGGCCGTGCCTCCCTGCGCTACGCACGGTGTGGCTGACGCGCTCAATGCGGCGGACACGCGCACCGTCCTGTGAAGAGCCGCCCTTGGTCTTGGCATACGCCATCTTCCGATCACCGGAACAACTGCTCCGGGACGGCATACTTGAGGAGAATCGAGTCTCGGAGGATCTGCATGGCTGGTGAGCGGCAAGCCGGGCTATCGGCCGTCCTCGACGCGATCCGACGTGACGACGGCGTCACGCAGACGACGCTCACCGAGCGGGTCGGGCTCGGACGAAGCGTGGTGGCGGAACGCGTCACTCAGCTGCAGGAGGTCGGGTTGATCCTCAGCGCGGGACGCGGCCCCTCGACGGGCGGCCGGGCACCGCGCCGGCTCTCCCTGAACCCCGATGCCGGGTTCGTCCTCGGCATCGACATCGAGGCGACGGGACTAGTCGTCGGCGTGGCGAATATGGCGGGCAATGTGCTCAGCACACGCCGCGAGCCCATCGACGTCCGTCGAGGACCCGAAGAGGTCATGTCCAGGATCTTCACTCTCGCCGACGAAATCGTCGCCGAGAACGCGGCCGCGGGAAATCTGCTCGGCGCCGGCGTCGGCATCCCTGGGCCGGTGGACTTCGATGCAGGTGCTCCTCTCGAGGAGCCCCTGCTACCCGGCTGGGCCGGGTACCCCTTACGCGATGAGCTATCGCGGCGCTTGCCCGTTCCCGTCTGGGTTGACGGGCGAGCGAACTTGCTCGCGCTGGTGGAGGTCGTCACGAACCCTCGCGCCGCGCGAGCGAACAACCTGCTCTATTTCGGCGGGGGATCCAGCACGGCGGCAGCGATGATCGTCGGGGGCAGTTCCTATCGCGGCGCGCATGGACTCGCAGGGTCTGTCGGCCACATCGCGGTTCCCGAAGCCGGCATGGTTTCGTGCGTCTGTGGCAGAGTGGGATGTCTGGACGCGGTCGCGAGTCGTTGGGCGATCGCGCGGGACGGTCTCCTGCTGGCACAGACGGGACGCAGCGCGGCTCTCGCAGGTACGCTCGCCCAGACCGGCGCAGTGGAGCCGTACGACATCACGCTCGCGGCTCAGCAGGGGGATGTTGCCGCTCGCGAGCTCATCGAGCGGGCCGCCGCGGTGCTCGGGCGCACACTCTCGAATCTTCTCAGCTTCTTCGCCCCCGACATGCTGGTGATTGGCGGCGGTGTGGCGCGCGCTCGGGACTACGCGCTCGAGCCTCTTCGCGCCGCCATCCACGAGCGTCTTCCTCCCGCAGCGACAGCCGATCTCATCATCGAGTTCTCGGTGCTCGACGACCTCGTCAGCGGAGTGCTCGGAGCCACGCAACTGGCAATCGGCGAGCTGTTCAACAAGGCCAACGTCGACCAACTGCTTCTCTCCGCCGCCGGGCGCGCGGACGGCACCCCTCCCACTCGCTGAAACCCACCGCCGGCATGGCATGAACTCCCCCTAGGCGCCGGCGCTGTGAAGGGCTCGGGACGGCGACACAGGGCTGGGCGTGCAGCGTGTCGAGTTGGCCTCGAGGAAGAGGAACGTACTCGCTGACTTTCCGTTACCGGTGTGACTGCCGCCATCCGCTCGCGATATTCGTGCGGTGGATGACGGATATAGAAGCAATCGCTTTGTCTTCTTCCGGTAACCGGATTATCTTCATGGGAATGAGCGCCGGCAACATCGGCGCTCTCCGAGGCCAGAGTGTCTCCGCCCCGCGCTCCCGACCGACTCACAGCTGACCGTCGCAGAGCCGTACGACTTTCAATGAGGAGAATCATGCGAAACAAACTTGCGGCGGCGATCGTCGCGACATGCGCGCTTGTGCTGACGGCGTGCTCGGGAGCATCGCCCAACACGGCGAGCGAAACACAGGAACTTCGCATCGGAGCGATCTCACCGATCGCGTCTTTCGAGCCGGGAAACTTCGATGCTGGTCCCGGTTCCGCCTTCATCCAGCCTGTCTACGACACCATCCTCCGCAACGACAACGACGGTGAGCCGCAGCCGAGCATCGCGACGGAGTGGAGCTACAACGACTCCGGCACCGAGCTAAGTCTCACCCTCCGCGACGATGTCGCCTTCACCGACGGCGCCAAGCTCGACGCGGAAGCGGTGAAGGCGAACCTCGAGGCGGCGAAGGCGGGAACGGGCGAGACCGCGGGTCAACTGCGATTCATCGACTCGGTGACAGTGGAAGACCCAACCCACCTGACCATCTCCCTCACCGCGGTGGATCCGTCGCTTCTCACCAACCTCGGCGGTGCGGCCGGTTCGCTCGCGAGTCCCGAGGCTCTCGGCACTCCCGAACTCGCCACGACGCCGGTCGGATCCGGACCCTACGTCTTCGACACGGCTGCCTCGCAGACGGGCGTGACATACGCCTACACGCGGAACCCGGACTACTGGAATGCCGACGACTTCCCGTTCGACGAGATCACGATCACGGTCTTCAATGACGGAAACGCCGTGACGAACGCGCTCCGCTCGGGTCAGGTCGACTTCGCGGGCATCTCCGATCAGGCAGCGGAAACGCTCGAGTCGGACAGCCTAGAGGTGCGGTCCTTCCCCGCCTACACCGCCAGCGGCGTCTTCCTCTTCGATCGCAACGGTACGATCGTTCCGGCGCTCGCAGACGTCCGGGTACGCCAGGCGATCAACACGGCTTTCGACCGTGAGCAGATCGTCGAGCAGGTCTACGCAGGCGTCGGCACTCCGACCGCCCAGTCCTTCAGCGAGTCCAGCGCAGCCTTCGACCCGTCATTCGAGAAGTACGAGCATGACGTCGACGCCGCCAAGGCACTGCTCGCCGAAGCCGGATACGCGGACGGGTTCACCCTGCCCATGCCGGACCTTGGGCCCATCGATCCGAAGCGCCAGGCGGCGGTCACCGAGGCCCTCACGGCCATCGGAATCACGCCCCAGTACGAGCCGGTGAACGGGGAGACGTTCATCTCTGATCTCCTATCCGGCAAGTACCCCGCCGCGATCTTCAACCTGAACAGCCACCGTCCGTGGGACTTCGCCCAACTCGCACTCCTGCCCGACTCGCTCTGGAACCCCTTCCACACGACCGACGAGACCATCGTCGACCTCGTGAACACGGCGCAGACGCAGACGGGCGAGGAGGCCGACGCGACGTTCCGCGAGCTGAACGAGTACATCGTCGATCAGGCATGGTTCGCGACCCTGGTTCAGCCGAACAGCGTCTTCGGGGTGAGCAGCGCCATCGACGTCGAGCCGCGGAAGTTCTCGACGTGGCCGCCGATCTGGAACTTCACCCCAGCGTCGTGACGTCGAGGGGAGGGGCCGGTCGAGGATCTCGGGCGGCCCCTCCCCACACCAAGGAGTACCTGTGTTCTACTTTCTTCTCCGGCGCGTGGGCGGAGGGATCTTCCTGCTCTTCGTGATCGTGACCGTCACGTTCTTCCTGTTGAACGCGATCGGCAGTGATCCCGCACGCCAGATCCTCGGCCCCACGGCCTCAGCCGAGCTCGTCGAAGCCAAGCGCGCGGAGCTGGGCCTCGACCTTCCCGTGGTCGTGCAGTACGTCAACTGGCTCACATCGGCGATCACGGGCGACCTCGGCACCTCCTGGTACTCGAGCCAGCCGGTCACGGAGCTTCTGGGGTTCGCGCTCCCGCCCACGCTGTCCATGGTCATCGGCGCCATTCTGGTGTCGACGGTGATCGGTACGGTGATCGGCGTCGTCGCCGCCACCCGCCGGGGTGCCGTCGACCGCGGGCTACAGTTCTTCTCGACCGTCATCCAGGCCGTGCCCGCGTTCCTCGTCGCGATCGTGCTTGCCGTCGTCTTCGCCGTGCAGCTCGGTCTGTTCCCCGCTACCGGCTACACCGCGTTCGCCGCCTCACCCTCGGATTGGCTGGCATCCATCGTTCTTCCCGTCACCGCACTCGCACTCGCCTCGATCGCCTCGATCGCCCTGCAAGTGCGCGGATCGATGATCGACGTGCTCCGACAGGACTACGTCCGGACGCTCCGCAGTCGCGGGTTGTCCGATCGCAGCGTGCTGTTGCGACACACTCTGCGGAATGCCGCCGGGCCCGCGCTCACCACGATCTCGCTGACCTTCATCATCGCCATCTCCGGGTCCGTGATCGTGGAGAAGGTCTTCAACATCCCGGGGATCGGAACTCAGGCGAACACGTCAGCATCCCGTGGCGACCTCCCCGTCGTCCTCGGTGTCGTCGCCGTGACCGTCGTCCTCGTCGTCCTCGTCAACCTGATCGTCGACATCGCACAGGGATGGATCAATCCGAAGGTACGTGTCTCATGAGCGCCGATCTTGTCACCGATGCCGCGACCGGCATGCAGCTCACGGAGGAAGACGAGCGGCGCCCGGGCGTCATCCGCCGTCTCCTTCACGAACCGGCGGCCGTCATCTCGCTCGTCTTCGTCGGCGTTCTGCTCATCGTCGCGATCTGCGCACCCCTGCTGACCCCGTACGACCCCATGGTGAGCGATCTCAACAACGTGCTGGCACCGCCGCTTTCTCCCGGGCATCTGCTCGGCACCGACGGACTGGGCCGGGACGTCCTGGCGAACCTCATCTATGGCACACAGACGAGTCTCCAGAGCGCCGTGATCGTGATCGGCGTGAGCGTGCTGATCGGTGTGCCCTTCGGCCTGCTCGCCGGATATCGGCAGGGCGCCGTCGACGGGATCAGCACATGGGTGAGCAGCGCCCTTCTCTCGCTACCTGCGATCGTCGTGCTCCTGGTGGTCCTCGCACGGGTCGGGCGCAGCTCGGCCCTCGCGCTGGCGGTGTTCGGTGTCCTGATCGCCCCGACCGTGTTCCTCCTCATCCGCAGCTCTGTCCGGGCCGTGCGCGAGGAGCTGTACGTGGACGCGGCGAAGGTCTCCGGCCTGACCGACACCCGCATCATGCGCCGCCACATCCTGCCGGTCGTCATAAAGCCCACCATCATCTACGCCGCCCTCCTGGCCGGTGCCGGAATCGGAATCGAAGCGGGAATCGCGTTCCTCGGGCTGGGGTCGGCTGATCGCGCCAGCTGGGGCATGATGCTCTCCGACGCCACCCAGAACGTCTACAACGCTCCCTGGCTCTTGAGCTGGCCGAGCGTCGCCCTCGTGCTGACGGTGGTCGCCTTCACGCTCATCGGAAACGGACTGCGCGATGCGCTGGCCGGCGACACCACACCCGCCGACCGCCGCCGCGCGAAGGTCACCCGCCGACCGGCCGCCGCCCGCGCGCGTACGCGGGAGAAGAGGGATGCCTCGCCCAAGGGTGCCCGCGCGGGCGCCGATCGGGCCCTCCTCGTCGTCGACGACCTGAAGGTGTCTTACCCTCGTCCGGACGAGTCCGAGGCGGTCGTCGTGAACGGCGTCTCCCTGCGACTCGAGCGCGGCACAGTCCTCGGACTGGTCGGGGAATCCGGATCTGGCAAGTCGCAGACGGCCTTCTCGATTCTCGGACTGCTCCCGGAGGAGGCCACTCTCAGTGCGGCGACCCTGGCGTTCGACGGTGTGGACCTCCTCTCCCTGGATTCCGCGCAGCGCAACGCCCTCCGCGGCATCGGCATCGGCTACATCCCCCAGGAGCCCATGAGCAACCTGGACCCGGCGTTCCGCATCGGTTTCCAGCTCACGGAGCCCGTGCGGCAGCACCTCGGTCTGTCGAGGCGGGAAGCCAAGGACGAAGCGCTCCGGCTCCTGGCTCGCGTCGGCATACCGGATCCCGAGAGGGTGTTCCATTCGTACCCCCATGAGGTTTCGGGCGGAATGGCGCAGCGCGTTCTGATCGCCGGGGCCGTCTCGTGCAACCCCAAGCTGCTGATCGCCGACGAGCCCACCACAGCGCTTGACGTCACGGTCCAGGCGGACGTCCTCGAGCTGCTGCGCAGCCTGCAGACCGAGAGGGAGATGGGTGTCCTGCTCGTCACCCACAATCTCGGGGTGGTCGCCGACATCTGCGACCGCGTCGCCGTCATGCGCGCCGGCGAGATCGTCGAGGAGGCAGCCGTCGCGGAGCTCTTCGCCGCTCCCCGGCACGAGTACACGCGAATGCTGCTCAACTCGGCTCTCGCCTCCGCCGATCCCAGCGACGAATCGGCAGTCGCCGCGCCCGACGAACCGCTCGGTGAGCACGGAGGGAGCGACCGATGAACGCTGCACACGATGCGGATGAGAACCTCCTGGTCGTCGAGGATCTGGTGGTGGAATACCCCGGCCGGTTCCGGCGCGGGGGGTTCCGCGCTCTCCACGGCGTCAGCCTGAAGATCCGGCCCGGTGAGACCCTCGGGCTGGTCGGCGAGTCCGGCTCCGGGAAGACGACCATCGGCCGCGCCGTCCTCGGACTCGCCCCCGTCACCGCAGGTGACGTCCGATTCGACGGTCGCTCCATCGCGCGGATCCGGGCGCGTGAGCGTCAGGCGTTGAGCCGCGACATCCAAGTCGTCTTCCAAGACCCGTACACCTCGCTCAATCCCGCGATGACGGTGGCCGACATCCTGACCGAGCCGCTTCTCGTGACAGGGACCTCCCGCAACGATGCGAATCGGCGCGTTCGCGAGCTGCTGGATCAGGTGCACCTGCCGTCGAACTCCGGCAATCGCTATGCGCGCGAGTTCTCCGGCGGGCA
Source organism: Microbacterium sp. Leaf288 (assembly GCF_001422925.1). GTDB lineage: Bacteria > Actinomycetota > Actinomycetes > Actinomycetales > Microbacteriaceae > Microbacterium. Next base: position 93,871 of record NZ_LMNI01000015.1, on the reverse strand, counting down.
GCGACAGCGCATCGCCATCGCCAGAGCGCTCTGCCGTGAGCCTCGGCTGATCGTGTGCGACGAACCCGTCAGCGCGCTGGACCAGTCCACTCAGTCGCGCGTGCTGGCGCTGTTCCAGGAGATCCAGGGTCGTCTCGGCGTCGCCCTTCTCTTCGTCACGCACGACCTCGACGTCGTCCGCCACGTCAGCCACACCGTGGCCGTCATGCGCGCAGGCCGCATCGTCGAGTCGGGTCCCACGGAGGATGTGATCTCGGATCCGCAGCATCCGTACACCCGCGCGCTGCTCTTGGCGGCCCCGATCGCCGACCCCGCTCAGCAGAGAATCCGTCGCGAGGAGCGTCGGATATTCCTCAGATCGCAGACCGAATCGATCACGGCTGTGCGCTGACGGCAGATACTGCCCTCACCGACGACCCATCAGGACATCATGACCATTTCGCCGTCCCAGCTGACCGCCCCCGCCATGCAGAACGGGTTCGTCCCTCCGTTCTACCCACCCACGGTGCGGGCTCCACGGCCCCGCGGAGCCGACACCTTCGCCGGGATCACCTACGCAGCGCCCATCGGATATCGGAACCTGCAGCTCGACCTCCACGTCCCGCACGGCGCCGCCACAGATGCTCCGGTGCCCGTTGTGGTGTGGATCCATGGTGGTGCCTGGATGTTCGGCGGCCGCGAGCTCCTTCCCCCCAACTGGCCGATCGGCTCCGTAGATCAGCTCCTGATCGACGCCGGCATCGCTGTCGCGACGATCGACTACCGGCACGCCCGTGAGGCCGCGTTCCCCGCTCAGCTTCACGACGCCAAGGCAGCGATCCGCTATCTGCGGGCGTACGCGGACGACCTCGGCCTGGACCGCGAACGGGTCGCCGTCTGGGGGGAGTCCGCGGGCGGGCATCTGGCGGCACTGTGCGCCACGATCGCCGGAGACCCCGACCTCGAAGGGACCATCGGTGTTCCCACGGGTGACAGCGGCGTCGCGGCGGCCGTCTGCTTCTACCCCGTGACCGACGTCGCCACCATGCCCTCGCAGGACAACCTGCCCGAGCCCGTCAAGCGCATCATGCTCGCGCAGTTCGGCGAGATCCTCCCGCCGCCCATCGACGTCCTGCTGGACGGCTCTCCCTACGATCGGGAGGAGGGACACCGCGTCGTCTCGCCGACCCATCACGTCACCCCGACGTCGCCGCCCTTCCTCTTCATCCACGGGGAAGCAGACAGAGCCGTGCCGCCGCAGCAGTCCACGGTGCTCGCCGACCGTCTCATCGACGCCGGCGTACCGGTGGAGGTGGTGATGGTCCCCGGAGGAGGTCACGTCTTCGATGACGTGGACCCGATGCCGCAGCTCGAGCGGGCCGTGGCATTCCTGTCCGAACGACTGCTGCCCGCATGAGCCCGTCTGCAGCCGGCGCCCCCACCGAGGCGACGCCGCCGCTGATGAACGCGGACGACGTGCTGGAGATCGAGCAGCTCAAGTACTTCTACGAACAGGCGTACGCCCTCCACCGGCACGAGGAGATCCCCCACATCTTCAGCGAGAGGGATCCGCTCTTCGACATCGCCGGCGACACGGTGACGGGTTTCGACGACATCCGCCGCAAGTTCTCGGACCTTGCGAAGGTGTCGCCGCGGGAGGACTCCTTCCACACTGGATGGCAGATCTGCGCGCCGCTGATCGATATGGAAGATGACGGCGCGCACGCGCGGATCATCGCTCCGACGTTCGGCTACCTGGTGCTCAACTTCTCGCCGGAGCTCTTCTCGCCGCCGTACTCGGTGCGGGCCGCCTTCGAGATCTGGGACGACCTCCTCGTCAGGGAGCACGGCGCGTGGCGCATCCGGGAACTGCACGCGCGGTTCATGATGGCGCAGCCGATCTGGGTCTGGGACGCCGAGGAGGACGACACCTACGCCACCCGCCGCGAGATGCACCTCGTGGAGCATCCCTTTCCCCGAGGAGGTGCGTCAGCACGATGAAACCGAGCATCCTCTACGGAGTGCAGTTCGCGCAGAGCCGGATGCTGCTGCTCTCGCAGTCCGGTCGAACCTCCGAGATCGACGACCTGCTGTGCCCGGGGGCAGAGGTGGTGCTGGACGACATGGGACCCACCGGTCAGTGGCGCAATCACCTTCCTGCCACGCAGTACATCCGCCCGGAGGGCCGCAGCGGAGTGGTTCGGGCGTCATGGACGACGTTGGGGGCGGTGGCGTCGGACGCCGAGGAAGACGGAATGGGTCCGACGCTCCGCTACGTCATCGGGTCCTACGACAACGAGTTCGCGCTCCACGAAGGCGTGTGGAAGTTCCGTCGGCTGGCGTGGCGCCCCCTCCTGTCCACCACACCGTGGCGGCGGGAGCCGGATCCGCATCTCGAGCAGCACCTCGCCGACAGCAAGTCGTGGGTCGCCGTCCCGGCGGGGGTGCGAGGGGTGTCCGATGAGGGGGTCTCCCCCCGCACCCTGCTGACATTGGAGCTCCGGAACTCGTTGATGGGCCTCTGTCACGGCTACAACGAGCGGGGTCTGGACGTGCTGACGGATGCCGACATCAGCGCCTCGGCCGCGTCAGCGGCCCGCCGGATGCTGACCTCGAGCGGGGACGGGGCATCCGGCTTCATCCTCGCGACCTCGCCCGTCGTCCACGTGGGCGAGGGGCTGCTGTCGGCGGATGTCTTCGCCAGCGTCACCGTCATCGCACGCCGCGGTCCCGGACAGGTCGAACATCAGCGGGGAAGCCTGCTCGCACGGTACTCGCGCTCATCCGAGCAGGGCCCCTGGCTCTTGGAAGAACTGACGTGGTATCGCTATGCGACGCTGCAACCGTGGTCGATCGACGCCACTGCGACCGTCTCGAAAGGAAACCCTCGTGAATGACCAGTTCGTCGAAGACCTCCTCGCCCGGATGACCTGGCAGGAGAAGCTCGGCCAACTGCAGATCACCTATCACCCGGATGCGGGACGCACGCGCGACCTCGTCTCCGCCGGCATGGGCTGCATCTTCTGGCAGGGCAGCGCCGAGGCGACCAATGCGATGCAACGCCACGCGGTGACGAATACGCGGCTCGGCATCCCGCTGCTCGTCGGTCTCGACGTCATCCACGGCCAGCGGACGATCTTCCCGACACCGCTCGCTCTGGCCTCCAGCTTCCAACCGGAGCTGGCGGAGGTCGTCGCCCGCATCTCGGGCCGGGAGGCGGCATCCGGCGGCGTGAACTGGACCTTCTCCCCGATGGTGGATGTCTCGCGGGACCCGCGCTGGGGGCGCGTGGTCGAGGGCTTCGGCGAGGACGTCCTCCTCAACAGCGCCTTCGGCGCGGCGATGGTGCGCGGATACCAGGGCGACGACCTGGCCGCCGCCGACGCCATCGCCGCGTGCGCGAAGCACTTTGTCGGCTACGGCCACGCAGAGGGCGGACGTGACTACAACACGACGGACATGTCCGAGTACCGCCTCCGAAACACCTACCTACCCCCCTTCAAGGCGGTGGTGGATGCCGGCGCCGCCACCGTCATGGCAGCGTTCAACACCATCGACGGCGTTCCCATGCACGCCAACGGGCGCCTGCTCACCGAGGTGCTGCGTGGGGAGTGGGGGTTCGAGGGCGTCGTCGTGGGAGATGCAGACGGAGTCATGAACCTGATCCCGCATGGGATCGCGGCAACCCCCTCCGAAGCACTCCTCCTCGCCTTCCGCGCGGGCTTGACGGTCGAGATGGGAGGCAACGTGGTGAAGGACGGCATCCCCGCCCTCACCGACGCGGAGCTCTCGCCCACGGTCGTCGACGACGCCGTTCGTCGGGTCCTGACACTGAAGGTCGCCCTCGGCCTCTTCGACGACCCGTACGTCGATCCCGAACGCGAGATCCTCGAGGCGACTTCCGAACACCGTCAGATCGCCCGCGACGTTGCGGCGTCATCGATGGTGCTGCTCAAGAACGACGACGCACTGCTGCCTCTCGCCGCGCCCAGTCGAATCCTGGTCACCGGCCCGTACGCGAACAGCACCGATCACCTCGGGGCCTGGGTGCAGTCGTTCGCCACTCCGTCGGGAAACATCGTGGACGAGCTGCGGCGCCGGCTCCCCGAGACGGAGGTTTTGCTGAGCCCGGGCGCGACGTTCCTCGGCGGAGACGACCCGTCGCTTGCTGCGGAGGCGGCTTCGCGGGCCGCAGAGAGTGATCTGGTCGTCCTGTTCGTCGGCGAGCCGAGCAACCTCTCGGGCGAGGCCGCGTCACGAAGCGACCTGCGCCTCCCCGGCCAGCAGGAGGCGCTCATCCATGCCATCGCAGACACAGGGGTGCCCTTCATCGTGGTCATCGAGAGCGGTCGGCCGCTCGCGCTGAGCGAATGGTTTCATCGGGCGCCGGCCGTGCTGCAGGCCTGGCACCTCGGAACCGAGGCACCGCACGCGATCGTCTCCGCGCTTACGGGGCGCACCGCGCCGTCCGGCAAGCTGCCCGTATCGCTGCCCCGGAGCAGCAGCCAGGTGCCGATCTTCTACAGCCACGAGAACACGGGACGCCCCGCAACCGTCGGCGGCCAGCTGGAACCGACGAAGTGGGACCCGGCCCTCCACGGTCCCAACAACGTCGACGACAAGTACTCCTCGAAGTACCTCGACCTCGACCTCGGGCCTCTGCTCCCTTTCGGACACGGCCTCACCTACACCCGGTTCGAGTACTCGGAAGCACGCGTGCCGACCGGGACGCTGACCCTCGACAGTCTGCGGCACGGCGCAACGTTCGGTCTCGAGATCACCGTGACCAACGTCGGCGAGCGTGCGGGAAACGAGATCGTGCAACTCTACGTGCACGACCTCGTCGCCCATCGCGTGCAGCCGATCAGAGTGCTGCGGAAGTTCTCCCGTCTGCACCTGGAGCCAGGCGAGTCGCAGTCGGTGTCGTTCGATCTGGGCTTCGAGGATCTGGCGTTCTGGTCTGAGTCGCACTGCACCCCAGGCTTCGACGTCGAGGCGGGAGCCTTCGACGTCTTCATCGGGGGGTCGTCGGATGCGGCGCTCGCAACGCGTATCGACGTGACAACGGCGCCCTGAGCCGCAGCGTGCTCGTTGCAGGCGAAGCGAACAAGCAAGGAGAACAATGCCGGATACCGAGCTCGACGACCTCGTGCAGGAAGAGTGGTCGCTGTCGTTCCCGCGCTTCACCCACGACGATGCGCGCGCCGTCGGGGGCCACATCGTCGGCACGGCGACCGATGGCGCACTGGCGATCACCACGGCGATCTGGCTGGGGGAGCAGCGGGTGTTCCACGCCGCCATGCGTGGTACCTCTGCCGACAACGACGCGTGGATGGAACGTAAGGCCGCGCTCACGCGCCGGTACGACGCGAGTTCCTGGATCGTGACGTCGCGCCTACGTCGCTACGGAGTGACCGAGGCCAAGCCGGCGGGCGGACTTGACCCGATGCGCTACGTCCTCGCTGGGGGAGCCGTGCCGATTCGGGTCGCGGGCACCACCGTCGGGGTGGCCGTCGTGTCAGGTCTGAGCGACGCGGAAGACCACGCGCTCGTCATCGACGCCCTACGCAGCCATCTCGCGACACGGCGCGCCTCGACCGGAGACCGTTCGTGACACTCATCCTTCCCTCGCCGCGGCTGATCGATCCGGCCGCGGTGCCGCCGCTGCGGTGGGGCGTGATCGGCACCGGCATCGGTGCGCGGTTCGTCGGCTCCGTCCACGGCCACACACCCCAGCGTGTGGTGGCGATCGCCGCCCGCGACGCAGCGAAGACCGCGGCTGTCGCGGGCCGGCACGGCATCGACCGCTGGTACACCGACACCTCGGCCCTCATCGCCGACCCAGGCGTCGACGCGGTCTACATCTCCACGCCGCATCCACTACATCGGGACTTCGCCCTCGAGGCGATCGCGGCGGGTAAGCCCGTGCTCGTCGAGAAGCCGATCGCGATGACCGCCACCGCAGCGCGCGAGATCGCCGATGCAGCTCGCGCCGCCGGCGTGCTCGCCATGGAGGCGATGTGGACGCGGTACCTGCCGCAGACCGACGTGCTGCGTCAAATCCTTGCCGATGGGCTGCTGGGTGATGTGCGACTCGTGCGCGCCGACTTCGGCCCGCTCATCCCGTACGACCCGGGTAGCAGGTTGTGGAATCCGGCTCTGGGAGGCGGTGGGCTCCTGGATGCCGGCATCTACCCGATCGCGCTCGCGTCGATGGTGCTCGGCACGCCGTCAGGCGTCGTGGCGGCGGGCACCGTCACACCCGATGGCGTCGACGCCACCGCGAACATCCTGCTCACCAGCGAAGCCGATTCCGCCGCCCTGCTGTCGACATCGCTTGTCACATCGCTCCCCGCGACGGCCGACGTCGCCGGGTCCGCGGGCCGCGTCGCGTTCGCCTCGCCATGGTTCACGCCCACGGAGATGACCGTCGTGGTGGGGCCGTGGGGTGCCCAGGAGACCGCGACGTGGCGGCATCCGTCCGTCGACGGGCCGACCGACGGCTACGCCTATCAGGCGACCGCATTCGCGTCATACGTGGCCGAGGGGTGGGTCGAGTCGCCGCTGCACACGCACGACGAGACGGTGTCGATCCTCGCGACGATCGACGAGGTCCGAGGGCAGCTGCGCCGGAGCGCGCGGCCGGCTTTCGTCCACAACCACAGACAGGGTGGTTGAGATCGGCGGGGTGAGCCCGCTCTCGCACACGCCAGGGATGTGTGCACCAATGTGTGAACCGGCGGCGTCGATCCCAATGTTCACAAGGGATCGACAACCGTTCCCGCTTGCCTACGGATCAGAGGGTCTCGTGCCCGGGAGGATCAATGTAAGTCGGCGCGGCCAACCCGAGGGGTCTGCAGCCGCGAGCGTTGCCCACATCTCACCCGATCCTGTGTCGTTGGGCGCGAGCGACAATGCTTGAAGCACGTAGATGCGCGCCCTCGCAAACTCGCCGAGTTGCGTGAAGAACTCCGCGACTCGCATGAATGACGACGCGCGCTCGACGGGATCGACGACCTTGGCCGCTTCCTTCTCAAGCGCGGCGACCATCTCCAATGCTTCGGCCCGAGTGTCGGCCGCCTCGCGTGGGTTGCGGGTATCCATCAGTGCCATTGTGAGATCGAGGTAGGCCTGGGCGCGGCGCCATTGATTCTCGAGCCCATGGGCGGTGTTCTTCGCCCGTTGGGTATCGCCGCCGCGGGCCAGGGCTATTGCCAGACTGCTGAGCACCCTGTCGTGATGGAAGGTCCGCTGAAGCCGCTTAGCCAGCCGCGTCACTTCTCCGATATTCATTGCGTCTGCCTGAGCGGAAGCAATGCCCGCGAGAATCTGATGCATTGAGCCGCGGTCGAGAGCATCGGCCAACTGCTCGGCTTCGAAGAACAGGCGATCCGCGTCAGCGATATGCCACAGATTGACTGCAGCTGCTGCAATCTTCGTCAGTGTCAGCGCGCGTTGGACTTGGTCGGATACGGCAATGGCCGCGGATTCAGAAACGTCGAGGACTCGTCTGCCCTCTATGACTCTTCCCAATGCGGCCCAAACGCTCGCGGAGCTTGCATACCATCGCGCACGCTGATCATCGTTCTCTATGTGGACAGCCACGTCTTCGGCGTCAAGTAGGAGCCGCGTTGCTACGGTCCGGAGATTCGACTCCGTCAGCGCTTTGCAAATGTCAAGTAGAGCCCATGCCCTGATGAGCTCGGAGCGGACGCTTCTAGCGATGCGTTCGGCCTCGACGTAATTGCCCGCTCGCGCGATCTCAGCGACGATGCATCGATACCCGAATCCACGTTCTCGTTCGTCTGCGTTCTTCAGTGTCCCCTCTGCGATCGCGTCGATCAATCGCTCGGCTTCAGTAAGGCGACCCACTCGCGCCAGCCCTTCGGCGACGCCCGCCAGGGCGAACGAGAGGTAGTCGGCAGGGCGCGCGTCGATGTAGCGATCCGCCTCGGCGAGAATCAGCTGTTCCGCGTCGACCATGAATCCTGCATCGGCCAGCGCTTCCGCGACCTCAACGACAGCGCCCGTGCGTTCGTACGTTGGGATCTCGGAGAGAAACCCTTCCGCAGCGCCCCGCAGCCCTTGTGTAGCCAGAGTCACCGCCACCGCTGAGAGCGCCTCGTCCCGCTTGTGCTGAATCGGAATCGAGTTTGCGAGAGTCCGTGCCTTGACGAGGTTTCCGTTCTCTGCCAGGGCGACGACGGCGCCGGAAAGCGCGTCCGCCCGAGACCATGCTGACCGTATCGTCCTCGCTAGGCGATCTGCTCCTTCAGCGTCGCCGGCGCGCGCGTACGCCCGGATGGTCAATTGCACTGCCCGCTCGCCCCTGACCTCTGCACCGCGATCAGTTAGATCGACGCGAGATAGCAAACGCGCGGCGTCAGTGACGTGGCCCGCTGTCGCGAGTCGCTCCACCAGCTCAAGTAGATCGATCGCCCTGATGGAGTCTCCACCAGGCTCGCCGAGTACGCGCTCAGCCTCGGCAAACAGTCGAGACGAATCGGAGAGATTGCCGACCGCAGCCAGAGCAACAGCGAGTTCCGACAGGGCATCTGAAACGAAGGTCCTTTTCCGTGCCTGCCTCTCGGCCTCCTCAAACACCCGCGATGCTGCGGCCACGTCGCCGTTGGCCACGAAGGCCTGGCCGACCAGCGCAAGAGCCTCAGACGGATCCGCTGAACGTCCGGCGAGAGATTCGGCTTCAGTCAACATCTGTGCCTGCACCAATTCTTCGACGACGAAAGTCGTCGCGACCAGACGTTCAACCTGATCTCGGATCCGGTCGAGCGCTAGGTTGGCCTCGACAGGAAGTCCGGCCTCAACGAATGCGATCGCTACGGCTCGCCATGCGTCGTCCCTGTACGTCTCGTCCGTGATGCCCCCAACGGCGAGCTGGACTTCATGTGGTTCCCCCGCGGTTGCAAATGCGGAAGCCATGCCGTGTAGCGCGACTTCCCGCACGCTGTCGTCGGCGATGCTTCTAACAACTCGGTGCGCTTCGTCGGGGTCTCCTGCCTCGGCGAATGCGATCGCGACTCCGCGTAGCGCATCCTCCCGCGATTCGTCGTCGTCGATCCCCGCCAACACGAGGTGCGCCTTCTGTGGACTCCCCGCGGTAGCGAAAGCAATCGCCAAGGCTCGCCACTCGTCGACCTGTGGCTCGTCGTCGGCGATGCGGTCGAGGAAGCGTTGAGCTTCGTCGGGATTTCCTGATTTGGCGAACGCCGTGGCAACAGCTCGCAGCGCATCACCTCTGTTCCCATCGCCGTTAATGCCGTCGACGACGCGGAACGCCTCTTCGGGCGCACGCATAAGTGCGAACGTCACGCCTACTTTCAACAGCAATGCGTCGGAATCGTCTCCGGCGTCGGTCGAAGCCACGATTCGTTCCACCCCGGTCAGAGTTTCAGCCGCGAGCGCCTCCCGGGAGTGCTCCGCGAGTACTCTCGCAGCATCGATGAGCGCTGCCGCGCGGTCGTGCGGTGACCCGCGGCGACCAGCCAGCGAAATCGCCCGGGTTTGGTGTCCGAGTCGGATGAGGAGCCGTACGAGCTCGTCGGGCACGCGACTGTCCGCACGGATGAGTCGCTTCTCTGCGGTTCGCAGCACAAGCAGGTCGCCCATGTCCGCGACGCCATCTCGAATACCCATCTCGATGGCGTCTCGGACTTCGGTATGAGCCTGGTCATCCGTGCCGAGGCGCGAGCGCAACCAGTCCTGCCGGTAGGGGTCGACCGCACAGCGCGCCAACTCGTTGAAGTTCCTCGAAATCGTGAGCACCGCGGGATAGGCGGTCTCGAAGAACATTGGTCGATCGGTCGACCAGCCGCCCGCCTGCTCGACGTCGATCCATTGCGAGAGCGCTGTGCGGCACTGGTCGACATATGAGCGGCTGAGTTCATCTCTTACGATGCCGGGTATGGTTTCGTGCGACCATTCGTACGCGGTATTGAAGTCGGAAGGTATCCTCGCCCCCAACGGTGGGACGACCCGTCGAACCGCTCGGCTCAGGCTGCTCTGAAGGCGCTGAAGAACCTGCGCCGGATTGACCGGATCAGTCAGGCGGGTGAGCACACTCGCGAGATCGTTCGCACACATCGCGACCCCGGCAGCGGCGAGTAGGGCGAGGATCTGTTTTGTGGTGCCGTCGTCGCGCTGCGCTGCCTGCCGGATCTGTATGTGGGCTTCCTCTTCGATTCCCGCAGCGAAGGAGGAGGGGGTCAGTTGCAGCGGGCCCGCTGCCCTCATCGGGTGGTGTCGCGGCAATGATTGATAGATGAGGTCATAGGGCCGAGTAGCGACAATCACTCTTAACCCAGGAATGCTGCCCGGCAACAGGCTCGCGATCGACGGAGTCGATGCTGGCCCGAGATCGAAGGCCTCGTCCTCGTCGAGGGCGTCGACAATGAACACGAGTCTCCGGCCATTCTCCGCCGCGTGCTCGCATGCGCGTCTCAGGAGTTCGAAGTAGTACCCCTCCTGAATTGTGCCGAGTCGATAGGAGAACATGCTCTGCGTCGGTGGCTCGCCCAGGTAGGCCTCAAGCTGATGGGTTATGGACTCGACGAAGGCGCGTGCGTCTCGCTGATCTGGCCTGTTGCGGCTAGTGAAGAACGAGACCACATCGATGCCCGCCGGGGCGTCCGCCACGAACGTCGCCAGTAACGCGGTCTTGCCTGACCAGGCGTCTGCGTGCCAAACCAAGTATGTGCTGTCCGAGTTCGCGCAGAAGTCGCTCATGATCGCCAACTCAGCCGCACGGCCCCGCACGCGCTGTCCGTCGATTGCTTCGAGGATTGTCTGGACCCGCGCTCGTTGAGCCGCGCGCGTCATCGGGGCCGTTCGATCGATCGTCACGTCATCGAATGGCGCAATCGAAAGCTGCGGGACACGCTCCGCCAACTGCTGTATCAACTTCGGGTCGTGGAGTTGTAGGCCCGCGAGAACATCGGCGATCCGCACGCCTTCAAGTACGGTCGGATGATCTGGAGATGGATCTATCGTCACCACGCCGATGAGGTGGTTTCCTACGAACAACGCTGAGCCGGAGAGGCCCGCGAATGAAGATTTCCCGGGTGCGGGCATCGTGATCGGGCGGGAGTTCGCGTCGAGGTGCATGGTGACTGATCTATCGGTGAAGCCCGTTCCCGTGCTCACTTCGCCCGCTAGATGAGTGACCCTGACATATGCGCGGTCACCCATGGGAGAACCGCGACCGGGGATGATGGCGTTGGAGCGTTTCGTGGCGATGCTTGGGAAACCGGCGGCGCTGCAGCTCACGACGGCACCCGCGCGGCCCAGACTTCCGACCACGGGCCGCTCGCCGAGTTCCATCGGCGCCGCGGTTGCGCAGATGAGGACGGCTACGTCACTGCCGAGATCGAAACTTTGGGTGACCCGTGAGGTCCATCCTTCAACTAATCCGGACTCCACCTGCATACCATCGGGCGAGGGGCCGACGAGATGAGACGCCGTCAACACCACGTCCGGCGCCAGCAGGTAGCCCGAGCCGGTGATCTCATTTCCGGCAACGTCGTAGGAGAAGATCTGCACGACGCGATTTAGATCCATGAAGCACTCACATCGCAGTGGTTACCGCCCGTCCCGGGACTAGTCTGAAGATTCTGGTCCTGCCTGGGCGCGGCGTGTGACGCCCGGCTCTGGCGATCCTCCAATGAGCATCGATTCACTCGGCGCGCTCCGCAGCCGTGGAGTAATGGAGAAGGTCAACGTCTGCGTGTTTGTCCGGCCGTGATTTGCGCTCGCTTCCGCCGATAGCACCCAGAACTTCGCGGAGACCTTGCCGCTCACATCGACCACTTGAACCTCCGTCGTGAGTTCGATAGTGATCGGCCCTGCTTCAAATGCCATGGCGCTTTCAGCACCGTCGGCCCACGCACTCGCAAGCTCCGTGCGCAATGCACTGATCACATTCGCCAGCTCAAGTCGATCCGCCATAGCTCCCCCGCTCATTCCCCAATTCAGACCGCTAACCCGAACTCTCCAGTCCTGTCGATACTGCCGGTAACTGTCCGCCAACGCGAACAGTCCTCTCTCGTGCGTTCGTCGTGCTCCGCCGCATGACATGCAGCCCGCCTCGGAGGACGAGCCGTACAGAGCCTTGGATGACGCAGTGAAGCATCCGCCTAGATGGGGGCGGATCGAAGAACTGCGTAACTCTCTGTCCATTCCGCAAAGCATTGGTACTATGAACCCGTGGGTAGCGTCGAATCCTACGATTCCAAAGCGGGGCGTCGCTATCGTGTGCGATACCGTCGCCCCGACAACAAGCAAACCGACAAGCGCGGGTTTCGCACAAAGCGCGAGGCGGAGAACTTCCTTACCTCCGTGGAGACGTCGAAGCTTCGAGGCGAGTGGGTAGACCCGAGTCGCTCACGCGTGCGCTTCTCGGAGATCGCGGAGGCGTGGTATGCGAGCAAGATCCGCGTGAAGCCGACGACTCGGTCGGGCTATCGAAACTCGCTGGACAAGCATGTGTTGCCCGAATGGGGCGACGTGAGAATTGTCGACATCGATCACGCACACGTGCAAACGTGGGTGGCCCGACTGTCGACGACCCTGTCCGCGTCCTCGACGCGGCAGATATACCTCGTTGTGTCGGGTGCGCTCGCATATGCCGTCCGCGACGGGCGACTTGCCCGCAATGTGGCTGCGGACATCGAGCTTCCGAGGCTCTCGAAGGCGGAGCGACACTACCTGAGCCACGTGCAGGTACACGAGCTTGCAGATGCCACGGGGGAGTGGGGCACGCTTGTGAGGCTCCTTGCCTACAGCGGGCTCCGATGGGGTGAGGCAGCAGCACTGAGGCCTGTCGACGTGGATCTGGCGAACAGAGTCGTGCACGTGCGTCGAGCGGTCGCTGATGTGCGTGGCTCCCTGATCTTCGGCACCCCAAAGACCCACGAGCAGCGCATCGTTCCGTATCCGTCTCTGCTCGACGAGGGGATCGCCGCTCACGTCAGGACGGGACAGCGGCACGATCTCGTCTTCCCCACAGCGGAGGGCACCGTGCTCCGCGGAGGGAACTTTCGTCGTCGAGTGTTCGCGCCGGCCGTCGCGAGGCTTCAACTCGCCTCGCCAGACGGATTCCCACACATCACCCCGCACGACCTCCGCCACACCGCCGCAAGTCTGGCGATCTCTGCCGGAGCCAATGTGAAGATCCTGCAACGGATGCTCGGACACGCGTCCGCAGCGATGACGCTCGACGTCTACGCAGACCTGTTTCCGGAGGATCTTACGTCCGTCTCGATCGCCCTCGACCGGGCGGCGCGTGATTCGTTCGTGGGCAAACCGTGGGCAAAAGCTCCCGACGGCGACCCAAGCCCTGCGCCCTGACGACGAGATCTGGCCGAATCTGCGTCGCGTTCCCGAGCCCGCGACACCCTGAGATCCGCGCAATTCCGCGGAAAAGACGAAACCCCCGCGATGTAGAAGCTACGCGGGGGTTTCAGTGGCTCCGACCGGCATCGATCCGGTGACCTTTCGATTTTCAGTCGAACGCTCTACCAACTGAGCTACAGAGCCGCACGGCATCTCTCATACAAGACCTGCCGCGTCCTAGACGAAAGGCCCTCTTCGAAAAAAGGGCCCGTCGCTCGGAGCGACCCTGACGGGACTTGAACCCGCGACCTCCGCCGTGACAGGGCGGCACGCTAACCAACTGCGCTACAGGGCCATGCTTATTGAATTGTGGAGTGACCCCAACGGGATTCGAACCCGTGCTACCGCCGTGAAAGGGCGGCGTCCTAGGCCGCTAAACGATGGGGCCGGGTGAACCTTTGGGGCTCACTGCCGAGGACCAAGCATACGTAACTCCTCGCGAAAACGCGAATCGAGCGCGCGCCGCCCTTGTGCATCGCGTTCCCGAGGCGCACACTGACCGGGTGACCGCTTCCCGAGGCGGCGGTCGCCGCGCACCTCTGGGGGGTTGCGCATGTTACTGATGTTGCTAGTGTGAAACGAGTTGACGCCGTGAGGGAGGGATCCGGTGCAGCCCGAAAACGTCACTGATCAGGCCGTGTCCGACGACGCCTCCGTGGACTGCGGGTGCGCGCCGTCTGCCCGCGAGCAGCGGCGGCTCTGGCCCGCGATGAATCGGCGCACCGCGCTCGGGCTTGGAATCCTCGGTGTCGCCGCGCTCGGCGCCGCCGGCGGAACGCTCGGGCCGCTCGTCGCCCCGGCGTTCGCCGCCGACTACCCGTCGTGGGACGACGTCGTCGCCGCGAAGAACAACGAGGCCGCCAAGGCCGCCGAGATCACCAAGATCCAACAGCTCATCGCCGGGCTCGAAGCCGATGTCGCCGCGAAGCAGCAGGTCGCGCAGCAGATGGCCGACGAGTTCTACGTCGCGCAGCAGGCGTACTTCGACGCCGCGCTGCGCGCCGACCAGCTGCAGCAGCAGGCCGACGAGCAGGCCGCCGCCGCGATCGACGCCGCGAACAAGGCCGGCCGCGTGGCGGCACAGCTGTACCGCAACGGCGGCGACGACACGTCGCTCGAGCTGTTCTTCGCGGGATCGGCCGCCGGCGCCGATGATCTGCTGGCGCGCCTGGGCACGATGGACAAGCTCGTCCAGCGCAACCAGGACGTGTACGCCCAGGCCGTCACTGCCCGCGACTCGGCGCAGAGCCTGAGCGACCAGGCGGGTGTGCAGCGGGCGGAGCGCGACCGGCTGCAGAAGATCGCCGAAGAGAAGATGGTCGCCGCGCAGAAGGCCGCCGACGAGGCGCAAGCCGCCCTCGACGCGCAGAACGCGAAGCGCGGCGAACTCGAGGCCCAGCTCGCGGCCCTGCAGGACGCGACGGCCAAGACCGTCGCCGACTACCAGGAGGGCGAGCGCGTCCGCGCCGAGCAGGAGCGCCTGCGCCGCGAGGAGGAAGCCCGCCGCGCGAAGGAGGAGGCCGACCGCCTCGCCCAGCAGAACCAGGGCGGCGGCGGCGGTGGCGGAGGCGGCGGTGGCGGTGGCGGTGGCGGCGGAGCCGTCGTCGGTTCGGGCTGGGCCCGTCCGTCATCCGGCTGGCGCAGCTCCGGCTATGGCCCGCGTACCGTGCAGTGCGGCAACAGCTACTGCTCCAGCGGCTTCCACTACGGCGTCGACCTCGCCGCGGGCTGTAGCTCAGGCATCTACGCCGCCTCGGCCGGTCGGGTCGTCTACGCCGGCCCGAACGGCGGCTACGGCAATTACATCAAGATCGACCATGGCGGCGGCATCGGCACCGGCTACGGGCACATCCGCAACGGCGGCATCTTCGTCGGCGTCGGCCAGTGGGTCAACGCGGGTCAACTGATCGCGAGCGAAGGCAACACCGGCAACTCCTTCGGCTGCCACCTCCACTTCGAGACCTACGTCAACGGCGGCACGACGAACCCGATCAACTTCATGGCGGCGCGGGGCATCTCGGTCTGACCCCGGACACACCTGAAAAAGACGAGAACCGGATGCCGAGGCATCCGGTTCTCGCGTGAAGACACTGGTCAGAGCGTGTTCGGCGCGACGCCTTCACCCTGGGTCGCGGTCTGGCCCTCGTGCTGGGCGAAGCGCGCGAACGCCTCGTCGACCAGACGCTCGGCCTCTGCCGCGTTCGCCCACTCGTCGACCTTGACCCACTTGTTGGGCTCGAGGTCCTTGTAGTGCTCGAAGAAGTGCGTGATCTCCTTCTGCAGGTACTCGGAGATGTCGCCGACGTCCTGGATGTGCGCCCAGCGGGGGTCCTTGGCGAGCACGGCCACGACCTTGTCGTCGCCGCCGGCCTCGTCGCTCATCTTGAGCACGCCGACGGGGCGGACGCTCGCGAGGATGCCGGGGGCCAGGTCGACGTCGAGGATCACGAGCACGTCGAGCGGGTCGCCGTCCTCGCCGAGGGTGTTCTCGAAGAACCCGTAGTTGGTCGGGTAGCCCATGGGCGTGTAGAGGATGCGGTCGAGGAAGACGCGGCCCGTGCCGTGGTCGACCTCGTACTTCACGCGGCTGCCGCGCGGGATCTCGATGACGGCGTCGTACGCGCCCATAGTGGTGCTCCTTCGAAGACTGTGGATTGCCGCGACCAGCCTAGTTCGGGCGCCTATCGGGCACTAACTCAGGATCGTCGGCGCGCACAGGCGCGACACGCCGCGGAGAGGCGTGACCGCGAGGCTCCGATCCTGAGAACGGTACGTCGTCCCCGGTACGGTGGGCGGGTGGAGGAGCGCAGACCCGGACTCGACCCCGCCGTCGCCGAGGTGCGGCTCGCCGTGCGCAGCGCGCTCACGGGCCTCGAACCCGGTGCGACCGTGCTGGTCGCGCTGTCGGGCGGAGCGGATTCCCTCGCGCTGGCGGCCGCGACGGCCTTCGAGGCCCCGAAGCGAGGACTGCGCGCCGCGTCGCTCACCGTCGACCACGGCCTGCAGGACGGATCGACGGATGCTGCCGCCGCCGCGGCCGCGAAGGCCGAGGCGCTCGGGCTCGAGGCTCGTGTGGCGCGCGTCGAGGTCGGGGCAGCAGGCGGTCCGGAGGCGGCGGCGCGCGAGGCGCGCTACGGCGCCCTGGCCGACGGGGCGCGGGCGATCGGTGCGGCCGCGATCCTCACCGGCCACACGCTCGACGACCAGGCCGAGACGGTCCTGCTCGGACTCGCCCGCGGCGCGGGCGCCACGAGCCTGCAGGGCATGGCCGAGACATCCGTTCTCGAGGGCGTCGCGCTGCTGCGCCCGCTGCTGGGCGTGCGTCGTGTCACGACCCGCGCCGCGTGCGCCGCCGAGGGGCTCGAGCCCTGGGACGACCCCCACAACGCCGACCCGCGGTTCGCGCGCGTGCGCGTGCGCGAGACGGTGCTGCCGGTGCTCGAATCCGAACTCGGCCCGGGGATCGCCGAGGCGCTCGCCCGCACGGCAGCGCAGCTGCGCGAAGACGCCGAGGCGTTCGACGAGATGATCGACGAGACGATCGAGGACATCGTCGAGCACGCCGAGGCCGGCATCTCGGTGTCGGCGGCGGCGCTCGTCGCCAACCCGGCGGCGCTGCGCAACCGCATCATCCGGCACGTCGTGGCCAGCGAGTTCCACGAGAGCCTCACGCGGACGCAGACGCTCGAGGTGGCGCGCCTGGTCACGGACTGGTCGGGTCAGGGACCCATCGATCTTCCCGGATGCCGCGCCCGCCGCGTCGGCGGGCGCGTCGAGTTCACCGCCCGTTGAGGGTGCCCCTCTAGACTCGTCGCATGCGCGCGGCCGACGTTTCCAGCGACATCACCGAAGTCCTCGTCACCGAGGAGGAGATCCGAGCCAAGCTCGACGAGATCGCGGCGCAGGTCGCCGAGGATTACGCCGACGAAGACCTTCTGCTGGTCGGAGTCCTCAAGGGCGCGATCATGGTCATGGCCGATTTCTCGCGCGCGCTCAAGAAGCACGTGACGATGGACTGGATGGCGGTGTCGTCCTACGGCGCCGGCACGAAGTCCAGCGGTGTCGTGCAGATCCGCAAAGACCTCGACACCGACATCCTCGGCAAGCACGTGCTCATCGTCGAGGACATCATCGACTCGGGTCTGACCCTCAGCTGGCTGCTGGAGAACTTCGCGGCCCGCGGTGCGGCATCCGTCGAGGTCTTCGCGCTGCTGCGCAAGCCCGAGGCCGCCAAGGTCGAGGTGCACTGCCGGTACGTCGGCTTCGACATCCCGACGGAGTTCGTCGTCGGCTACGGCCTCGACTACGCCGAGAAGTACCGCAACCTGCGCGACGTGGCCGTGCTCGCGCCGCACGTCTACAGCTGATCCCGGTCAGCCGGCGAGCATGTCGGCGAGCGCCGGTGGGACGGCGTACGTCGTGACCATGTCGACGATGAGCCGGCGGCATCCGTCCAGCTCCACCGTGATCGGTGCCTTCCCCTCCGCGTTCGCGTCGAGCACGACCAGGGAACCGGGGATGTCGTCGCACGGCTCCGGCATCGGCCGAGCGGATGCTGCCGCCTCGAGCACTGCGCGCGTCTCGGCGGCGTCGAGCTGACGGCTGCCGGTGAACCACGCGGTTCCCTCCACGTCGACGGTGGCCCAGGTCGCCGCGCCGGCCGTGGGCGCCGCCGAGGGGTTCGCGGCATCGTCGGTCGAGTACGCGCAGAGCCGGAGCGCCTCGACCTCGCCGGGTGCGGGCGTCCGCGGCGGTGCCCACGGCATGGTCTGGATCCCCGTCGACGTCGACGTCGGCGCAGGGGCGGGTGCGTCGAGCGTGCCCTCCCATTCCTCGAGATCCTTCGGCGAGGCGATCTGAAGCGGACGGGCCGACCACGTCGGCGCGCATCCGGCGTCGAGCGCGGCGCGCGGCTGCGTGAGCGTGCGCTGCTCCTCGTCGGTCTGCACGACGGCGAGCCCGGCCAGTGCATCGCCGATCAGGTCGAGCTTCGGCTGGCTGCAGCCGTCGGCCGGATAGCGGACACGGATGCCTCGGCCCGCGGCATCCGTCAACCAGATCTGCGGGGCGATCATCGCGATCGCCGCGCATGGTCCCAGGGAGCGCCCGTCGTCGGGCTCCGCCTGAGCACGCAGGAGCGCCGTGAGATCGCCTTCGAGCCGTTCACGGAGGACGACGGACCAGATGCCTTCGTCGTCCTCGACGGTCTGGAAGGGCACGCAGCGGACCGCGGCGACGGGCTCGAAGTCATCGGGCATGGAGCCGGCTCCGCCGGGGTCGCCGCCCAAGGGGTCCGTGCCCGCGCAGGAGATCTCGGCGACGATCTCGGAGGGCGTCAGCGCCGTCGGAGCGGACGCGCAGCCGGTCAGCGCGACGGCCGCTGCGGTGAGGACGATGAGCGAGGGGTGGATGCGGGGCACGGGGTCCTCCTCGTCGTGGGCTCGTGCGGCGCTTCGCCCCCAACGCTATCGGGCGGACTGTGATTACGCCCGGGGCGAATGCACAGACGGCGCCTAGGAATCGCGCGATACCCTGATTCAACCGTCGACGGGGGTTTTCCCGTCCGCGGCGGCACGTCGACGAAAGGGGTCGGGCTCTCGCCCGCGCCATGGACTTCAAGAAGATCACCCGCAACCCGCTCTTCTACGTCCTGCTGATCGGGGTCTTCCTCATCGTGGGTTTCTCGCTCATCTCGAGCCTGGGCGGCGCGAAGCAGATCTCGACGCAGGAGGGTCTGGAGCTGCTCTCGGGCGACACAGTCACCGAGGTCGTCAACACCGACGGCGACCAGCGGGTCGACATGAAGCTCTCGAAGGAGTACGAGGGCGCCTCCGACGTGCAGTTCTACTACGTCTCGGCGCGCGCTGACGAGGTCGTCACCGCGATCAACGAGGCGAACCCCAAGGACGGCTTCAACGACGCCGTCCCGCGTGCCACGTGGTTCGACGGCTTCATCTCGCTCCTCCTGCCGATCCTGCTGCTCGGCCTCCTCTTCTGGTTCCTGCTGTCGAGCGCCCAGGGCGGCGGCAGCAAGGTCATGCAGTTCGGCAAGTCGCGCGCGAAGCTCGTGACGAAGGAGATGCCGCAGGTCACCTTCCAAGACGTCGCGGGCTCCGACGAGGCGATCGAAGAGCTCGAGGAGATCAAGGACTTCCTGAAGGACCCGTCGAAGTTCCAGGCGGTCGGCGCCCGCATCCCGAAGGGCGTGCTGCTGTACGGCCCTCCCGGAACCGGCAAGACGCTCCTCGCCCGCGCGGTCGCGGGGGAGGCCGGTGTGCCGTTCTACTCGATCTCGGGCTCGGACTTCGTGGAGATGTTCGTCGGCGTCGGCGCGAGCCGCGTGCGCGACCTCTTCAACAACGCGAAGGAGAACGCTCCCGCCATCATCTTCATCGACGAGATCGACGCCGTCGGCCGCCACCGCGGCGCCGGCATGGGTGGCGGTCACGACGAGCGCGAGCAGACGCTCAACCAGATGCTCGTCGAGATGGACGGCTTCGATCCCAAGGCGAACGTCATCGTCATCGCGGCGACGAACCGCCCCGACATCCTCGACCCGGCGCTGCTGCGCCCGGGCCGCTTCGACCGCCAGATCGGCGTCGACGCCCCCGACCTCAAGGGCCGCACGAAGATCCTCGAGGTGCACGGCCGCGGCAAGCCGCTCGCCGACGGCGTCGACCTCGAGGTCGTCGCCCGCAAGACGCCCGGCTTCACCGGTGCCGACCTCGCCAACGTGCTGAACGAGGCCGCGCTCCTGACGGCCCGCTCGAACGCGCAGCTGATCGACAACCGCGCGCTCGACGAGGCCATCGACCGCGTGATCGCGGGCCCGCAGCGCCGCACGCGCGTGATGAAGGACAAGGAGAAGCTCATCACGGCGTACCACGAGGGCGGTCACGCGCTCGCGGCGGCGGCGATGAACCACACCGACCCCGTCACGAAGGTCACGATCCTTCCGCGCGGCAAGGCCCTCGGCTACACGATGGTGCTGCCCCTCGACGACAAGTACTCCGTCACCCGCAACGAGCTGCAGGACCAGCTCACGTATGCGATGGGCGGTCGCGTCGCGGAGGAGATCGTCTTCCACGACCCGACGACCGGCGCGTCCAACGACATCGAGAAGGCGACGAACATCGCCCGCAAGATGGTCACCGAGTACGGCATGACCGGCGACATCGGCCCGGTCAAGCTCGGCCAGTCCTCGGGCGAGGTCTTCATGGGCCGCGACATGGGCCACGGCCGGGAGTTCTCGGAGCGCGTCGCCGAGCGGGTCGACGTCCAGGTGCGCGACCTCATCGAGCAGGCGCACAACGAGGCGTACGAGGTGATCAACGCGAACCGCGCGGTGCTGGACAAGCTCGCTCTGGAGCTTCTCGAGAAGGAGACGCTCGACCACCTCGAGCTCGCCGAGATCTTCAAGGATGTCAAGCGTCTCCCGCCGCGCCCGCAGTGGCTGTCGAGCGAGCAGCGTCCCGTCTCGGAGCTGCCGCCCGTGGAGGTCCCGCAGCGTCGCGACGAGGCAGGACTCGCCGCGAGCGTCGAAGCCGACGAGCTGCCGGCTGCCGAGAAGGCGACCAAGCGCCGCCCCACCGGACAGGCGCGCCCGGCGACCGCGTAGGCTCGGCCTATGGCCGTCGATCGTGAGCGCGTCGCCGCGCTCGTGCGCGAACTGCTCGAGGCGATCGGCGAAGACCCCGAGCGCCCCGGACTGAAGCAGACACCCGAGCGGGTCGCCGACGCGTACGCCGAGTTCTTCGCGGGGGTGGGGGCGGATGCTGCCGCCCCGCTCGCGCACACGATCTCGGTGTCGCGCGGCCCCGCTCCCGACACCCTGCCGTCTGGCGCGGTGATCCTGCGCGACATCATCTTCCGCTCGGTGTGCGAGCACCACCTCCTGCCCTTCCGCGGGCACGCGCACCTCGCCTACCTCCCCGGCGAGCGGGTCGTCGGCCTCGGCGCACTGCCCAAGGTCGTCGACATCCTGTCGTCGCGGCCGCAGGTGCAGGAGCGCCTGGGCGAGCAGATCGCCGACGTGATCGCCGGCTCCCTCGACGCCCGCGGCGTGCTCGTGGTGCTCGACGCCTCGCACGAGTGCGTGACGATGCGTGGCGGACGCCAGCCGGATGCCTCGACGGTGACGATCGCCGCCCGCGGGGAGCTCGCCGAACCGGCCGCGCGCGCCGAGCTGGTCGCGCTGATCGGGGCCGGCCGCTCATGACCCTCATCATGGGCGTCGTCAATGTGACGCCCGACTCTTTCAGCGACGGCGGGCGGTACGTGGATGCCGAGGCCGCCGTCGCCCACGGACTGATCCTTCGGGCGCAGGGCGCCGACATCCTCGACATCGGCGGCGAGTCGACCCGGCCGGGCGCTGAGCGCGTGCCGCCGGAGGTCGAGCAGGAGCGGGTGATCCCCGTCGTGCGCGCCTTGTCGGACGCAGGCGTCGTCGTCAGCATCGACACGATGAACGCCTCGACCGCCGCCCTCGCCGTCCAGGCGGGCGCGCGGATCGTGAACGACGTCTCGGGCGGCATGGCCGACCCCGGGATGCTGGCGGCCGTCGCCCCGACCGATGCGGACGTGGTGCTGCAGCACTGGCGCGGCCATTCCGCCGACATGTACGCGCGTGCCGTCTACGACGACGTCGTGGCCGAGGTGACGCGCGAACTCACCGCCAGGATGGAGGCTGCCGCGCAGGCCGGCATCGATCCCGCGCGGATCATCGTCGACCCCGGCATCGGCTTCGGCAAGCGCGGGGAGCAGAACTGGCAGACCTTGCGGGGTCTCGACCGCTTCGTCGGGATCGGGCAGCGGGTGCTCATCGGCACCAGCCGCAAGCGGTTCCTGGCGGACGCGCTCGCGGCAGATCCCGCCGACGCCTCCGAGGCACGGCGCGACCTGGCGACGGCGGTGACCAGCGTCCTCGCGGCGCAGGCGGGTGTGTGGGCGGTGCGCGTCCACGATGTCGGCGCCACACGGGATGCTCTGGTGGTCGCCGAGCGCTGGGCCGGCGTGGATCGAACAGGCGGCCGGGAGGGCTGATGGACTTCATCGACGAGATCACGCTCACCGGTGTGCGCGCCTACGGGTACCACGGGGTGTTCGAGGACGAGCGCCGCGAGGGCCAGGAGTTCGTCGTCGACGTGACCCTGTACCTCAGCACGACGGAGGCGGCCGAGACCGACGACGTCGCCGACACCGTGCACTACGGCGAGGTCGCCGAGCGCATCGTCGAGCTGGTCGGCGGCGAGCCGCTGAACCTCATCGAGGGCGTCGCGGCGCGCATCGCCGACGACCTCCTCACGTACGACCTCGTGCGGATGGTGGCGGTCACGGTGCACAAGCCGCAGGCACCGATCACTGTTCCGTTCTCCGATGTGGCGGTCACCATCCGCCGCGGCCGCCCCGTCGAGCCGGCGAGGACGGTGGGCTCGTGAACCGTCGACTCGCCGAGGGCTTCGACGGCGACCCCGCACGCCATCCGCGCGAGGCGGTCGAAGCCGTCGTGGCGCTCGGTGCCAACCTCGGCGACCGCGCCGAGACGATGACCGCGGCCATCAAGGACCTCGCCCGCGTGCCGCTCGTCGACGCCGTCCGCGTGTCGGAGCCTGTCGAGTCGGTCGCGCTGAAGCCGGAAGGACCGGATGCCTCCGCTCCGGCGTACCTGAACGCCGTCGCGATCCTCACCACACGCCTGGCGCCCTCGGTGCTGCTCGGCTACCTCCACGCGATCGAGCAGCGGCACGGCCGGGTACGGGCGGTCGCGCGTTCCGCGCGCGAGGGAGGCTGGGAGGACCGCACGCTCGACCTCGATCTGATCGCCTACGGCAACGTGGTCAGCGACGATCCTCGCCTGCTGCTGCCGCATCCGCGCGCGGCCGAGCGCGACTTCGTGCTCGGGCCGTGGCTGGCCGTCGACCCCGACGCTGTGCTCCCGGGTGCCGGCCGAGTCGACGAGGCGCTGCGCCGGCTGCGGACGGAGAGCCGATGAAGCGCACCAGTGCGGGCGTGCTGATCATCGCCGCGGTCCTCGGGGTCGCGGCGGGCTTCCTCGTGGACCAGCTGCTGACCTCCGCGGGGAGCCCCACGTTCACGCCCGCGGTGACCCTGCCCATCCTCCTCGTGCTGCTCGGCGTGGTGGTGATCGCCCTCGCGGTCCCGATCCGCCGCGCCACCCACGGCATCGCCAAGACGACGGTCGACCCGTTCCGCGCCGTGCGCATCGCGATGCTCGCGAAGGCGTCGAGCATCGTGGGCGCCGCGATCGGCGGGCTGGGCGCAGGCCTGTGGATCTTCCTTTCGACCCGGCCGGTCACGCCCTCGCTAGGCTCGTTGGGAACGGTCATCGCGACGACCGTGTGCGGCGCCCTGCTGGTCGCCGCGGGTCTGGTCGCGGAGCACCTGTGCACGATCCGGAAGGACGACGATGACGAACAGCCCGGAGAAGATTCCGGACTCGAACCGCGCATCCACGACCACTGAGACGGCCGCGGTGCCCGTCACCGCCCCCGAGTTCGAGGGGCTCGTCGAGCCGCGGTCCGAGAACCGTCTCGCGCTCGAGGGCGGGGTGTGGCACCAGATCTCGCCGAAGTACGTGACGGTGCAGCTGATCTCGACGGGGTCGTTCCTGCTGATCGTCATCGCCGCCACGCTCGTGCTCGCGCTGCTGATGCACCAGCTGTGGGCGTGGATCCCCGGCGGCATCATGACCGTGATCCTCGCGTGGACCCTCGCCATCCTTCCGCGGCAGGCGCGGGCGATCGGCTACCAGCTCCGCGACGACGACCTCGTCTTCCGTCGTGGCATCCTGTGGCAGCGCTTCGTCGCCGTGCCCTACGGTCGCATGCAGCTCATCGACATCACGCACGGTCCGCTCGACCGCGGCTTCGGCATCGCGCAGCTCAAGTTCGTGACGGCCGCCGCCGCGACAGGCGTCGTGATCCCGGGGCTGGCGCAGTCCACCGCCGAGACCCTCCGCGACCACCTCGTCGAGGTCGCCGAGAGCCGCCGTACCGGGCTATGAGCACGCTTCCCCCTCCTGAGGCGACGCCTGCCGGCCCCGGCGCTCCGCCGCCGCAGCTGGTGCGATCGCCGCTGAGTGACGGCGAGTGGCACCGGCTGCACCCGCTGACGCCGTTGCTGCGCGGCGGCCTGTTCCTCATCGTCGTCATCGGCATCGTCTTCGCGAACCTGCGCGACCGCCTGCTGTACATCTTCCTGCCATGGCTCGCGCCCGGGGTGGGGGACGAGGTCGTGGAGTGGGAGCAGGTCGGCGGCGACCCCATCGACTTCATCATCGCGAACAACCTCTACGTGCTGGCGGGTGTCGCCGTCCTCGCGGTTCTCATCGTGCTCGTCGCGGTGTTCTACACCTCGTGGCGCTTCCACACCTTCCGCATCACCGACGACGACGTCGAGGTGCGCAGCGGCATCCTGTTCCGCACGCAGCGGCGTGCGCCCCTCGACCGTGTACAGGGCGTCAACCTCACGCGGCCGATGATCGCGCGGCTGCTGGGCATGGCCAAGCTCGAGGTCGTCGGCGCGGGCACCGACGCGAACGTCAAGCTCGAGTACCTCTCGACCGCCAATGCCGAGGCGGTCCGTGCCGACATCCTCCGCCTCGCGTCGGGGCGCCGCCTCGCGATGGCCGCCGGCCCCGGCAGTGGGGCCGCGTCGCGACAGGCCGGCAGGGTGGCGTCCCTCAGCCAGACCGTCGGACGCGAGATCACGGGGCTCATCGAGGGACCCGAGGCCCCCGTCGCCGAACGGGAATCGGTCGTGCACATCCCGGTCGGCCGGCTCGTGGCATCCCATGTCCTCAGCGCGTCGACGCTCGGACTCCTGTTCGCCATCATCGCCATCGTGATCGGTGTCAGCCAGGGCGTGACGTGGCTGCTGCTCGGCTTCGTGCCCGCGATCATCGGTTTCGGCGCGTACTGGGTGCGCTCGATCGTCCGCTCGCTGCGCTACTCGATCGCGCCGACGCCCGACGGCGTGCGCATCACGTTCGGGCTCTTCACGACGATCACCGAGATCGTCCCGCCCGGCCGGGTGCATGCCGTCGAAGTGACGCAGGGGGTCTTCTGGCGCCCCGCCGGATGGTGGACGATCCGCATCAACCGCCTCACCGGCCGCAGCGCCGCCGACACCACGACCGATCAGTTCACGACGGTGCTGCCGGTCGGCACCGCGGCGGACGTCGAGCGGGTGCTGCGCCTGCTCCAGCCCTCGCTGCCCGACGACGAGCGGGCGCTCATCGTGCGGCAGGGCATGTTCGGGCCGACCGACGATGACACGTTCACGAACACGCCGAAGCGCGCGTGGTGGATCCGGCCGTTCTCGTACCGCCGCAACGGCTTCCGCCTCACCGACGACGTGCTCCTGATGCGGCGCGGCGTGGTGTGGCGCAAGCTCGTCATCCTCCCGCTCGCGCGCCTGCAGAGCTTCGGGCTCCACCAGGGGCCGCTCGACCGCGCGTCGCGCGTGACCAACGTGCGCGCGCACGTCGTCACAGGTCCGGTGTCGCCGTTCCTCGCGGCCGTCGACCGCGACGCCGCCCTGGCGCTGTTCGACGACGTCGCCCACGGGTCGGTGCGCGCGGCGCTGGTCGACCGCACCCACCGCTGGGCTGAGGACGAACCGGAAGCTGCCGACTCCGTCTCCCTGACCCCCGAGGTGTACGCGCCGGCCGCTGCGGTGCCCGCTCCACCTGCTGCCGGCGCAGATGCCCAGGCGGCAGCATCCGTGCCCCCGCCGCCGGCGGGCTACATCGTCGTTCCGAAGCCGGGGGAGGACCGAGAGTGAGCCGCGAGGGCCGTCTCGGGGTCGGCATCATCGGCGCCGGCCGGGTCGGGCCCGTGCTCGGCGCTGCGCTCGGCGGGGCCGGGCACGCGCTGGTGGGCGTCACGAAAGGCTCCGATCCCGAGCGGGTCGAGGCCATCCTGCCCGGAGTTCCCGTGCTCGACGCGACCGAGGTCGCCCGCCGGAGCGAGCTCGTGCTCGTCGCGGTGCCGCACGACCAGCTCGAGGGTCTCGTCAGCGGTCTGGCCGAGGTCGGCGCGTGGCAGCCGGGGCAGCTCGTGCTGCACACGGATCCGACCTTCGGCACCGGGATCCTGTCGGCCGCCGTGGCGAAGGGCGTGATCCCGCTCGCCGTGCACCCCGCGATCGAGTTCACCGGGACCTCGATGGATCTGCGGGCGCTCTCCAGTGCGTACGCGGCTGTCACCGCACCCGCTCCCGTGCTGCCGATCGCGCAGGCGCTCGCCGTCGAACTCGGCTGCGAGCCTGTCGTCGTCGAAGAGTCGGCGCGTCCCGCATACGGGGAGGCGATCGCGACGGCGCGGGTGTTCTCACGGTCCATCGTGCACCAGGCGGCCGCGCTGCTGGCGGAGGCCGGGGTGCCGTATCCCGGGTCGTTCCTGTCGGCTCTCGCGCACACCACGCTCGATCAGGCGCTGGCAGAAGCAGGCTCTGGTCCGGCGCGTGGCGAACCCCCCGCTACGATCCAAGGATGATCAGCACCGTCGACGAGCTGCGGGCTCGGCTCGCCGAGGTCCGCGCCGCCGCCCCGGGGGCGCGCATCGCGCTCATCTCCACCATCGGCTCCCTCCACGACGGGCACATCGACCTCGTCCATCGCGCGCGTGAAGTCGCCGACGTCGTGGTCGTCTCGGTGTTCGTCAATCCGCTGCGTTTCGCGTCGCCGGCAGAGTTCGCGGCGTATCCCCGGACGCCCGACGAGGACGAGCGCCTCCTCGAGTCGCTCGGTGTCGAGGTCGTGTTCGCGCCCGACGCGAACGAGCTGCTCCCCACCGGCTCCGCGACGACGAAGATCACCGCGGGCGATCTCGGCCTCCGCTACGAAGGGCGTGCGCGCCCGTTCTACTTCGACGGGCTCCTCACGGTGGAGGCGAAGCTCTTCCACCTCGTCGACCCGGACGTCGCCGTCTACGGCGAGCGGGACCGGCAGCGGGTCTTCCTCGTACGCCGCATGATCCGCGATCTGCTCTTCGACGTCGAGGTCGCGACGGTGGAGACCGTGCGCGGGGACGACGGCCTTCCCGTGTCGACGCGGGTCGGGATGCTCGAGGAGCGCGACCTCGCCGCCGCCGCGCTCCTGCCGGCCGCGCTCGACGCGGCCGCTGCGAACGCGGACCGCGGCGTGGATGCCTGCATCGCCGCCGCTCAGTCTGCGCTCATGGGGGAGCCGCGCATCCGGCTGGAGTACCTGAGCGTCGTCGACCCGGCGACGTTCCTGCCCGTCGACGAGGGCAGCAGCGGTCCCGCCCTCGCTCTCATCGCCGCCTCTGTGGCGGGGCATCGGTTCATCGACAACGCCGAGATCTACCTGGGCTGACCCCGGGAACAAGGGCTGGGAGGTGACATGCGCGTCACGCGGATCGGCGGTCCGACCGCCCTCGTCGAATGGGAAGGGTGGCGGATCCTCACGGACCCGACGTTCGACCCGCCGGGCCGCACCTACTCCTTCGCGCTGGGCACGTCGTCGCGCAAGACCACCGGTCCCGCCATCCCGCTCGACGAGATCGGCCCCGTCGATGTGGTGCTGCTGAGCCACCATCACCACGCCGACAACCTCGACGACGCGGGTCGGGCCGGGCTGTCGGCGGCGCGGACGGTGCTGACCACCGTCGCGGGCGCGAAGGCGCTGACGAAGGACGGCGCACATCCCGACGCCCAGGGCCTCGCCACCGGCGATGCCGTCACCCTCACCGCAGAGGGCAAGCGCGACCTCGTCGTCACCGCGACCCCGTGCCGGCACGGCGCCCCGCTCACCGGTCCGATCGTCGGACCCGTCGTCGGGTTCGCGCTCTCGCTCGCGGGCGCCGCCCGGCCCGGCCTGTGGATGACGGGCGACACCGTCCTGTACGGCGGCCTGCGTCGCGCGGCGACCGGGATGCTGCCCGACGTGGCGCTCGTCCACATCGGTGCCGTGAAGTTCCCGCTCACGGGTCCGCTCGCGTACACGATGGACGCCGACGACGCGGTCGAACTGATCGGACTCGCCCAGCCCGGCGTCGCCGTGCCCGTCCATGTCGAGGGCTGGAGCCATTTCTCGCAGCAGGAGGAGGCCGCCGCGGCGGTCTTCGACGCCGCCCCGGGGCCGGTGCGGGAGCGCATCCGCTGGGCACCGCTCGGGGTGCCGGTCGACCTGCCTTGAGGTGATCCGCGGAGGCCACAGCCGGGATCACCCTGCCCGGTCGCCCTATCGCGTGCGTGCCGGGAGCGAGTGGCGGCGCATGGCGACACCCGCGCCGAGCGTCGCGAGGAGCACGACGGCGGAGAAGACGAGGAGCACCGTCGTCTCGCCCACGAACGGAAGGCTCAGGCCCACGAGGAGCACGGGTGCGACGAGTCCCCCGTAGGCGATGAGGAAGAGAAGTGCGAGCGTCTCGCCCCGGCGGTCGGGCGCCGAGAGCGCCCCGGCCGCGGCGATCGCCGAGCGGAACATGATGCCGGCGCCGGACCCGGCGACGATCCCGCCCCCGATGAAGAGCGCGAGCGCGGGGATCAGGGCGCCCGCGGCGATGGACACGAGTCCGACGACGAAGCACAGGATGGCGATGAGGAGCTGCGCCCGCTGGGCGACGCGGACCAGCAGCAGCTGCGCGAGCGCCGCGGCGCCGAAGACGGCGAAGACGGTGGCACCGTCCACGAGGTGGTCGGACACGTGGAACGTGTCGTGGAGGAATGTCGGCGCCAGCGACGTGAACAGCGCGAACAGCGCGAACGAGGCGGCCGCGCCGGTGCCCGCCGCAGCGAAGGCCGCGCCGGACCCGGCGGGGAACGCCAGCCGTTGCGGTCGGTAGGCCGGATGCCGCGCCGACGTGTCGACCGTCTCGGGCACGTGGCGCAGAACGAACGCCGCGGCGATGAAGAGCACGAGGAAGACGAAGTGCGGCAGCTCGAGGGGGTCGGGGGCGAACTCGGCGAACAGGCCGCCCACCAGGGGGCCGAGCGCCAGCCCGCCGAGGTTGGCGGCTCCGGCGACCGACGCCGCAACCACCGCAGTCTCCGCGGGGCGGGCTCTTGCGCGCAGCTCGGCGAGGTGGGCCGCCGCCGCGGCGCTGAGCATGCCGACGCTGACCCCGTCGACGAACCGCGCGACGATGAGGCCCGGGACCGAGTTCCACACGAGGAAGACGACCGCCGCGAGCGCCGAGACGAGCACCGCGGTCTCCGCCATCCGGCGGCGTCCCGCCCAGTCGCTGATGTGGCCGACCAGGAAGAGGCTGAAGACGACCCCCACCGCGAACGCGGCGAAGATGAACGTCACGACCGGAACGGGGAAGTCGTCGGCCGCCTGGTACAGCGGGTACAGGGGCGTCGGGACTGTGGCGTAGGCGGTGACGCTCGTGAACGCGGCCGCGACGACCCAGAACCCGGCGAGATCCGACATCGTGCGACGAGCTTGCGACATCGCGTCGTCCGATCGTGTCGAGGGCGTTCGAAGGGCCGCCCCCGACCTTACTCGCGCCCTTGAGCACCTCGGTAGACTTGGGGGTCCGCGTTCTGCGGAGAACACCCCACCGAGGAGCCCACCCCGTGACCGACGCGACCGCGCCCGACGAGCCGACCGAAGAAGAAGTCTTCGAGCAGAAGGCCGTGCGGCTGGCCAAGCGCGAGCGACTGATCGCGGAGCGCACGGATGCCGCGGGTGGGGCCTATCCGGTCAGCCTGCCGATCACCGACACGATCCCGGCTCTGCGCGATCGGTTCGCCGACCTCGAGGCGGGGGCCGAAACCGGTGTCACCGCTGCGGTCGCCGGACGCATCGTCTTCAGCCGCAACACCGGAAAGCTCTGCTTCGCCTCGCTGCAGGCGGGCGACGGCAGCCGCATCCAGGCGATGGTTTCGCTCGCAGCCGTCGGCGACGAGTCGCTGCAGGCCTGGAAGGAGCTCGTCGACCTCGGAGACCACGTCTTCGTCTCGGGTGAGGTCATCTCGAGCCGCCGCGGCGAGCTGTCGATCATGGTGTCGCAGTGGCGCATCGCGTCGAAGGCCGTGCTCCCGCTGCCGAACCTGCACTCCGAGCTCAGTGAAGAGAGTCGCGTCCGCAGCCGCTTCCTCGACCTCATCGTGCGCGACCGCGCGCGCGACACGGTCCTCGCACGCGCGAAGGTCAACGCGAGCCTGCGACAGACGTTCGCGTCGCACGACTTCATCGAGGTCGAGACCCCGATGCTGCAGGTGCAGCACGGTGGAGCGTCGGCACGCCCGTTCATCACGCACTCCAACGCGTTCGACACGGACCTGTACCTCCGCATCGCGCCCGAGCTGTTCCTCAAGCGCGCCGTGGTCGGCGGCATCGACCGCGTCTTCGAGATCAACCGCAACTTCCGCAACGAGGGCGCCGACTCGACCCACAGCCCCGAGTTCGCGATGCTCGAGGCGTACCAGGCGTACAGCGACTACAACGGCATCGCCGACCTCACGCAGGAGCTGATCCAGAACGCGGCCGTGGCGATCTCGGGCTCGACCACGGTGATCTGGGCCGACGGCACCGAGTACGACCTGGGCGGGCGGTGGGACCGCCTGTCGATGTACGAGTCGCTGTCGGAGGCGGCGGGCCGCTCGATCACGCCCGAGACGCCGTTCGAGGACCTCGTCTCGCTCGCCGAGGCCGAGGGCGTCGACCTGCCGCCGCACGCGATCCACGGCAAGCTCGTCGAGGAGCTGTGGGAGCACTTCGTGAAGCCGGGCCTCGTGCGCCCCACCTTCGTCATGGACTTCCCGGTCGACACGAGCCCGCTCGTCCGCGAGCACCGCTCGATCGCCGGCGTCGTGGAGAAGTGGGACCTCTACGTTCGCGGCTTCGAGCTCGCGACCGGCTACTCCGAGCTCATCGACCCGGTCATCCAGCGGGAGCGCTTCGTCGAGCAGGCCAAGCTCGCCGCGAAGGGCGACCTCGAGGCGATGCGAATCGACGAGGAGTTCCTGCGCGCGCTCGAGCACGGCATGCCCCCGACCGGTGGCATGGGCATGGGCATCGACCGGCTGCTCATGGCGGTGACCGGGCTCGGCATCCGCGAGACGATCCTCTTCCCGCTCGTCAAGTAGTCCGCCGGCGGGATCCTCCCGCGCGCGGATCACGGGGCGCTCGCCCTCTGGAACGCCCAGTCCGGCAGGTGCCCGGCGTTCACGAACGACAGCACGATCTGCGACAGCCCGTGCTCGGACTCGATCTCGCATGCGCGCTCCGCGTAGGCCGCCGCATGGGTCGAGCGACCGAGAGCCCACGACAGCCACGCGCACATCGCGAGCGGACCCGGCTGCGCGTCCCGCGGCGCGACTGCGGCCGCCCCCCGCGACAGCTGCAGGGCGGTCTCGAGCCGTGACACCTGCGGGCGGTCGCCCTCTCCCCACATGCGCATCGCGAGGTGCGCCGGATACTCCTCGCCCGACTCCCACCGCAGCTGCGCATCGAACGCCTCGTCGCCCTGCGCCAGGTTGCCGCTCCACTGCACGAGCGCGACATCCCGCAGCGACGGGCGCGCGAGGCACCACACGAGGGCGGCGACGTCGTACGCGTCCGCCGCATCGCGCGGTCGTGCGAGGGCGTCCTCGAAGAACCCGGGCAGATCGTCGAACCGGCAGAAGGCCGCGAGCGCCTGCGGGTCGACCCGCGCTGCCTCGTCGGCGACGGATGCCGCAGCCTCCGCCGCGCCCGACACCGGCGCCGGAACGGGGCCGAGGTCGCTCACCCGCGCGCTCGGCAGCGCCGCGCTCGTCGCGTCCTCCGTTCCGCGGGCGAAGCCCGTCACCGCGTCGTCGCACGCGGTGCGGGCAGATCGCGCAGTGCGCGCCGCCGTCCCGCCGTCCGCCTGTGGTCCGCACAGCACCGCCACCGCCGTGTCGAGCGCCGTCATCGCCTTCGCGACCCGCTCCCGCTCCTCGGGCGAGCCTTCCGGCAGGTCGGCGCCCGTCGACTGATCGCCGTCCGGCTCCGGGATGTCTCCGGAGCCGATCCACTCCAGGTCGCCGAGCGATCTCCCCGTCGCGGGACACTCTGCGTCGAGGAACGAGCCCCACCCGTCGGCGCCGACGCACAGCAGATCGGTGACCCGCAGTCCGCACGCATCCGCGCGGCGCTCGAGCGCGGCGAGGAGGTCGCGATGCGGCATCCGTCTCTCGTCCTGGAACCGTGCTCCGGTATACGTGATCGCGGCGACGGCATCGGCCTCGGGGAGCCGGCACGCCATGCCCGCGACCGTCGCTGCGATCCGGTCGACGGCGTCCGCGTCGCCGTCGGGGAGGTCGAAGCGCATGGCGCCCAGGCTGCGGGCCCCGTGGAACGGGATCACCACGAGGCTCTGCGTCGGGTGGTAGCCGAGCATGCGGGGGACGAAGGAGAGGAACTGCGCGGCGTCCGCGGCTTTGACGATGGTAGGGGTCATGGGACGAGTGTCGTGACGCGCGAGGCCCTCACCGCCGTTTCCACAGGCGCCGCCGCTGCAAGGCCGAAAGAGATGCACTGGGGAGGAGGCGATACCCGCACGGCGTATCCTTGAAGACATGGATTACTGGGTCGCGGCGCTCTGGACGCTCCTGCCGACCGTCCTCGTGTCGCTGATCTTCTTCTTCGTGCTGCGCAGCATCGTCCGCGCCGACCGCACCGAGCGTCGTGTCTACGCGAAGATCGAGGCCGAAGAGCGCGCCAAGCGCGGGCTGCCGCCGGTGGCGCCCGGCACCGCTTCCACCGACGCCTGATCGGCGCCGGCGCCGGCGCCGCACGCCGATCCCGCGCGGCACGCGCCGACCTCGCTTGGATGAGGGCCGCGTCCGCCGCCCCCGATAGTGTGGGGCACACCGCTCGATCGGCGTGTCCGATCCGGTCGGTC
This sequence comes from Microbacterium sp. Leaf288, assembly GCF_001422925.1. Classification (GTDB taxonomy): domain Bacteria; phylum Actinomycetota; class Actinomycetes; order Actinomycetales; family Microbacteriaceae; genus Microbacterium. The sequence continues at coordinate 60,623 of NZ_LMNI01000015.1, read as the reverse complement.
CGCCCGACGCCGGGGAGAGGCTCCGCTCGATGATCACCATCACGTTCGACGCGACGTGGTGGGTGGTGCTCGTCTTCATCGTCGACATCGTCATCCGCGTCACGGCGATCATCGTGGTACCGCGCAACCGCCGCCCGACGGCGGCGATGGCGTGGCTGCTCGCCATCTATTTCATCCCGATCATCGGCGTCTTCCTGTTCCTGCTGATCGGCAACCCGCGGCTTCCGCGCAAACGCCGTCGCAAGCAGGAGCGCATCAACGACTACATCCACGACACCAGCGCGTCGCTGGACTTCGGAACACTGCGCCCGCACGCGCCGAGCTGGTTCACGTCGCTCGTGACGCTCAACCGCAATCTCGGTGCGATGCCCCTGGCGGGCGACAACGCCGCACACCTGATCCCCGACTACCAGGAGAGCCTCGACGCGATGGCGGACGCCATCCGCGAAGCCGAGCGGTTCGTGCACGTCGAGTTCTACATCCTGCAGGCGGATGCGGCGACCGACAACTTCTTCCGCGCGCTCGAAGAGGTGGCGGCGCGCGGCGTGACGGTGCGCGTGCTGCTCGATCACTGGGCGAACCGCGGCAAGCCGTTCTACAAGCGCACGCTCAAACGACTGACCGGGATGGGCGCGCAGTGGCACCTCATGCTCCCGGTGCAGCCGCTGCGCGGCAAGTACCAGCGGCCCGATCTGCGCAACCACCGCAAGCTCCTGGTCGTCGACGGCCGCGTCGCGTTCACCGGCTCGCAGAACGTCACCGCCTCGACGTACAACCTGCGCAAGAACATCAAGCGGGGCCTGCACTGGGTCGACCTCATGGCGCGCATCCAAGGCCCGGTCGTGGCATCCGTCAATGCCGTCTTCCTGAGCGACTGGTACAGCGAGACCGACGAGGTGCTCACCGACCAGATCGACCTGTTCGACGTGACGAGCGGGCCGGGCGATCTCGACTGCCAGATCATCCCCTCGGGACCGGGCTTCGAATTCCAGAACAATCTCAAGCTCTTCGCCGGGCTGCTCTATGCGGCGCAGCGCAAGATCATCGTGGTGAGCCCGTATTTCGTGCCTGACGAGGCGATGCTCCTGGCGATCACGACAGCGTGCCAACGCGGCATCCATGTCGAGCTCTTCGTGTCGGAGGAGGGCGACCAGGCGATCGTCTACCACGCGCAGCGCAGCTACTACGAGGCGCTGCTGCGCGCGGGCGTGAAGATCTGGATGTACAAGAAGCCGTTCATCCTGCACACGAAGAGCCTCACCATCGACGACGAGGTCGCCATCGTCGGCTCGAGCAACATGGACATGCGCTCGTTCGGTCTCAACATGGAGATCTCGATGCTCGTGCGCGGCGAGGAGTTCGTGCGCCAGATGCGCATCGTGGAAGACATGTACCGCTCGCTCTCGCGCGAGCTCACGCTCGAGGAGTGGGAGAAGCAGCCGCTGCGCTCGACGGTGCTCGACAATCTCGCGCGTCTCACCTCGGCGCTGCAGTAGGGCGTTCTCCCGGCGGATCGTGACCTCGACGTGATGGGAGTGCTGAGATTCCGGGGCGTTTTGCGACACGATATGGGTGACGGATGCCGCGGGGGATGGCGTCCGCGGAACTCCAGGAGGCCCTCATGCCCGTTCGCTCCCGTTCACTGCTCGCCGGGCTCGGCCTGGCGCTGCTCACCGCAGGACTCCTGACCGCCTGCGCGACCCCCGCCGGCGGCGGCGGCACCACCCCCTCGCCGGCCGCGACCGACAAGAGCGACGACAGCAACGAGCAGGAAGTCGGCGCGGCCTGGCTCGACGGCGGTCGCACGATCGGCATCGTCACGCAGGGTTCGTCGACATGCATCCCCACCGCCGAGGATGCGACCTACGACAACGGCATCATGAAGGTGACGCTGGTCGAGCCGGCGGGCGACACCGCCTGCACGCGGGACCTTGTTCCGCGGGTCTCCCTCGTGGGCGTGCCCGAGGGCGTCGACCCGGCGGCGGGCGTCGAGATCGAGGTGACCGGTGAGGGCTGGCACGGCGACACCGACCTCGAGGGCGTCGCCGGCCTCGCGGCCGACGGTGAGACGGACTACCTGCCGAGCGCCGGCTGGACCGACGTCGACGGCCAGTTCGTGATCCTGTCGTGGGGCTCGTCGTCGTGCGCCCCCACGATCGAGAACACCGAGCCGACCAGCGCGACCGAGGTCACCGTGACCTTCGTGACCCCGCCGGCCGACCAGGTCTGCACCATGGACATGGCCCCGCGCGGCGTCGTCACGGCGGTCAACGGCCTCGAAGACGAGGACGCCGAGACCTTCGCGATCCTCACCGGCGGCGAGTTCGACAACATCCGCATCCCGATCTACCCCAACTGACACCCGGATGGACGGATGCCGCGGCCCGCAGCATCCGTCCACCCCTCAGCCGCCCGCCCGCCCCCGCCTGCCGCCGACCCGCCCGCCCGCTCATCGCTCCGCAGTCACTCTTGGCGCGTTCCCGGCGTCGAGTTCCGCCCTAACTGACTGCGGAACGCCGTGGGCGAGCGCCGCGTGCCCCGGCGTTCGGTCACCGCGTACCGCGCCGTGCGGGCGCCGCGTACCCCGGCGTTCGGGCGCCTTCGTTCGGCAGTCACTTTTGGCGCGTTCCCGGCGTCGAGTCCCGCCCTAACTGACTGCGGAACGCCGTGGGCGGGCGCTGCGTACCCGGCCGTTCGGGCACCGCGTACCGCGCCGTGCGGGCGCCGCGTCCCCCGGCGTTCGCGCGCCGCGTACCGCGCCGTGCGGGCGCCGCGTGCCCCGGCGTTCGGGCGCCTTCGTTCGGCAGTCACCCTTGGCGCGTCCTGGGCCCCGAGTCCAGCCCTTACTGACTGCGGAGCGGCAGGCGCTGGTTCCTCCCCAAGGAGGAGCGGCGGTGCCGTTGTCCACAGCAGGCTGAACCGAGCGCCACCGCGAGCGACCGCGTTGTCAGGATCGGGCGGCATGCGCAGAACGCCGCTTCCACACGGTCTCGGGACGGTCTTCACGATCGCGGAGGCGAGGAGTGCCGGTGTCCCGAGGTCGAGGCTGCGGGCTCTCGACCTCGACAGCCCCTTCCGCGGGCTCCGCGTGGTGTGCGACGCAGCCCCCGCGTCGCCGGGAACGCGGTCCAAGGCGGAGGCGGCGACCGCAGCCATTCGCGAACGTGCCCTCCTCTACGCGCGGGTGATGCCCGCGAATCAGTTCTTCTCGCACGTGACCGCTGCAGTGTTGTGGGAGCTGCCACTTCCGTCTCGCGTCCTGACCGATGCGTTCGGTCGTCCCCGGATGCTCGACATCGCGGTGCGGGCTCCGCTGCGGCATCCGCGGCACGACGGAGTTCTCGGCCACCAGGTGAAGCAGCGAAGCGTCGCGGTCGTCGATCACGCGACCCACGGCGTTCCGCTGACGAGTCCCGCATTCACGTGGGTGATGCTGGCGGCGGTCGTGCGCGACGAGTACGACCTCGTAGCCCTCGCCGACGGGGTCGTCCGCGAGCAGATGTTCTCGGGGGACGCGCAGCCGCTCGGCACTCTCTCCGAGCTCGAATCGGCGGTGCGGTCTGGCCGGAGGGTGGGCATCAGGGCGTTGAGGGAGGCATTGCCCCGTGTGCGCACCCGTTCGGCGTCGCGAACGGAGACGCGCTGCAGGCTGATCATCGTCGACGCGGGTCTGCCCGAGCCACTCCTGAATCATGCAGTGTTCGACTCGATCGGGGGACTCATCGGAGTCGTCGACCTCGCGTACCCCGAGCTGAGGATCGCCATCGAGTACGAGGGCGAACACCATCTTCGCGATCCCGAGCAATGGGCGAAGGACATCGCTCGCTACGAGGCGCTGGCCAGCGCCGGCTGGTTCGTGATCCGTGTCACGAAGAACGACGTGTTCGACGGGCGGGCGGGCCTCGTCCGCCGCGTGCGGTCGGCAATCCGTTCCCGTCGCCGACGGCGACCTCCGCTGCCGCCGCTCCGCAGTCACTTCGGGTCGATCGCTGCACCGTCAAGTGACCGAAAGTGACTGCGGAGCGGGCGGGACGGGACGGGGCACGGGGCAGAACGGGTGTGGGGGACGGGGGCGGAGCGGGGACGGATGCTGCGGCGGTGGGCGGCTGGAATCCTCAATCCGCCCGCACCAGCAGGTCGCCGATCTCGCAGTCGAGCGCTCGGCAGATCGCCGAGAGGGTCGAGTAGCGGATCGCTCGCGCGCGGTCGTTCTTGAGGATCGACAGGTTCACGACCGAGACCCCGACGAGTTCCGACAGCCGTGTCAGGGTCATGCCGCGCTCCTCGAGCAGCTCGTCGAGCCGGCAGTGCACCCCGGAGGGGCCGTCGTCGTCGGCGGGAGTCACACGAGGCCTCGCACGTCGCGCTGGAGCCGCTCGCCGTGGGCGAAAGCGCCTGCGAGCACGCCGAAGACGATCGCCGCGATCCACGCCGGCGCGAACGCGACCAGGTCGAGCATGCCGAGCGGCTCGTAGACCAGCCCGAGCGTTTCCATCGCGCTGCGTCGGGCCATCGCGTCGCTGAGCATCACGAGGAGGGCCGTCGCGAAGACGGTCGCGCCGATGAGGGTGAGGCCGCGGGTCACCCGGCGGGCGAAGAAGTCGCCGGCGCGGAAGGCGAGCGCAACTCGGATGAGCGCACCGACCACGACGAGCGTTCCGATCACCGTCAGGACAGCCGACACGACCAGAAACACCATTCCGGTGACGTCGAGGTCGGGGACGAGTACCGCGGCCTGGGTGAGCACCCGCGAAGCAGGCGACGCCTCACCCTCGAGCTGCACGTCGACCGGGGTGTCGGTCACCGGCAGCGCGAACGGCACTCCTGCCGGGTCGAACACCGCGGCGATGCGAATCACAGCCCAGACGACCGCGCCGACTGCGACGGCGACCGAGTACAGCACCAGATCGAGTGCGCCGGGTGCGCCTTTGGTTGCGGCTTCCGTCATCATCAGACCAGGGCCTCCGTGTCCTTCTGCATGCGGACTCCGATCTGGAAGGCCGCCGCGACGAGCAGCAGCCCGAACGCCCAGCCGACGGGTGAGAGGTCGAGGCTCACCCAGAAGGTCGCGAACGACTCGGTTGCCGGTGCGGTGCTGATGTCTTTCACGAGTCGGTCCGCGCCGAGGTACTCGATGACCGACGATCGCGCGAGCGCGCCGGCGAACTGCGAGCCGAGCCCGCCGATCATGACGGCGATCGACGCTACGCCGATCGCGATCGGGAACGCGCGCGCGAACGGGCGCTCCCGCACCACGGTGAACGACAGCCAGGCGACGACGATGCTGATCGTGAGCGACGCGGCGAGCGGGAGCCCCTCCTCGATGTAGAAGAGCCATCGCGTGCCGTCGGGAAGTCCCATCACGTCGATCCAGACGGATTGGTAGCCCGCGGCGGCGACGTGGTCGACGCCCTCGAGGGATTCCGGCGTGGTGACTCCGGAGTAGTGCAGACCGTCGACGCGGAAGGGTTCGACGGTGAACATCCAGGAGGCGTTGCCCCACAGCGCCAGCGCGCACAGGAGGGCATTCATCATCGCTCCCGCACCGATGAGCGACGCGATCCACGACTCCGCGCGATTCAGGCCTCCGCTCGCACCGGCTCGCTTGCGGCGGACCATGAACAGCGACGCGGCGCCGACCACCGCGACCACGGGGACCGCGATCGTCAGCAGGTTCGCGGAGAGTGGATCCATATCGCTCGCTCCATATCGATAAACGTTGTTATCGAAAAACGATAAGCCCGATGGATGCTGCGGCGCAAGGCATCCGTTCCGTTTCGCGAGCGCTATGCCCACGGCGAACACGGCCGTGCGCTCCCGACCCGCTGGCTACCCTCGATGTAAGGCGAGATGGGCTCAGCAGACCCACACCGCCCTGGAGGAGTGAACGATGTTCGAGAGATTCACCGACCGTGCCCGTCGTGTGGTCGTCCTCGCCCAGGAAGAGGCGAAGATGCTGAACCACAACTACATCGGCACCGAGCACATCCTGCTCGGTCTCATCCACGAGGGCGAAGGGGTCGCCGCCAAGGCGCTCGAGAGCCTGGGCATCTCGCTCGACGCCGTGCGCGAGCAGGTGCAGGACATCATCGGCCAGGGCCAGCAGCAGCCGACCGGCCACATCCCCTTCACGCCGCGCGCCAAGAAGGTGCTCGAGCTCAGCCTCCGCGAGGCCCTGCAGCTGGGTCACAACTACATCGGCACCGAGCACATCCTCCTCGGCCTCATCCGCGAGGGCGAGGGCGTGGCCGCCCAGGTGCTCGTCAAGCTCGGCGCAGACCTCAACAAGGTGCGCCAGCAGGTCATCCAGCTGCTCTCGGGCTACCAGGGCAAGGAGCCCGCGGGTGTCGCAAGCGGCGCCGGCGAGCAGACCCAGGGCACGACGCAGGGCGGCTCGCAGGTGCTCGACCAGTTCGGCCGCAACCTCACGCAGGCCGCGCGCGACAACAAGCTCGACCCGGTCATCGGGCGCGAGAAGGAGATCGAGCGCGTGATGCAGATCCTGTCGCGCCGCTCCAAGAACAACCCCGTCCTCATCGGCGAGCCCGGTGTCGGAAAGACGGCGGTCGTCGAGGGCCTCGCCCAGGCCATCGTCAAGGGCGACGTGCCCGAGACGCTCAAGGACAAGCAGCTCTACTCGCTCGACCTCGGCTCGCTCATCGCCGGTTCCCGCTACCGCGGTGACTTCGAGGAGCGACTGAAGAAGGTCACCAAGGAGATCCGCACGCGCGGCGACATCATCGTCTTCATCGACGAGATCCACACCCTCGTGGGTGCGGGTGCCGCCGAGGGAGCGATCGACGCCGCGTCCATCCTCAAGCCGCTCCTCGCGCGTGGCGAGCTCCAGACGATCGGCGCGACCACGCTCGACGAGTACCGCAAGCACTTCGAGAAGGATGCTGCGCTCGAGCGTCGCTTCCAGCCGATCCAGGTCGCCGAGCCGAGCCTGCCCCACGCGATCAACATCCTCAAGGGGCTGCGCGACCGCTACGAGGCGCACCACAAGGTGCAGATCACCGACGGCGCGATCGTCGCGGCGGCGAACCTCGCCGACCGCTACATCTCGGACCGGTTCCTCCCCGACAAGGCCATCGACCTGATCGACGAGGCCGGCGCCCGCCTGCGTCTGTCGATCCTGTCCAGCCCGCCGGAGCTGCGCGAGTTCGACGAGAAGATCGCCAAGGTGCGCGAAGACAAGGAGCGCGCCTCCGAGGACCAGGACTTCGAGAAGGCCGCGTCGCTGCGCGACGAGGAGAAGTCCCTGCTCGCCGAGCGCCTGCGCCTCGAGAAGCAGTGGCGCTCGGGTGACGTCGCCAGCCACGCCGTCGTCGACGAGGGCCTGATCGCCGAGGTGCTCGCCCAGGCGACCGGCATCCCGGTGTTCAAGCTCACCGAGGAGGAGTCGAGCCGTCTCGTCTTCATGGAGAAGGCGCTGCACCAGCGCGTCATCGGCCAGGAGGAGGCGATCGCCGCCCTCTCGAAGACGATCCGCCGCCAGCGCGCGGGCCTCAAGGACCCGAAGCGTCCGTCGGGCTCGTTCATCTTCGCCGGCCCCACGGGCGTCGGAAAGACCGAGCTGGCCAAGGCGCTCGCCGAGTTCCTCTTCGACGACGAGCACGCACTCATCTCGCTCGACATGTCGGAGTTCGGTGAGAAGCACACCGTCTCGCGTCTGTTCGGTGCCCCTCCCGGGTTCGTCGGGTTCGAAGAGGGCGGCCAGCTCACCGAGAAGGTGCGCCGCAAGCCCTTCTCGGTCGTGCTCTTCGACGAGATCGAGAAGGCCCACCCCGACATCTTCAACTCGCTCCTGCAGATCCTCGAAGAGGGTCGCCTGACCGACGGTCAGGGCCGCGTCATCGACTTCAAGAACACGGTGATCATCATGACGACGAACCTCGGTTCGTCGGCGATCGCCGGTGGCCCCGTGGGCTTCCAGGTCGAGGGCAACAGCGGCACGACCTACGAGCGCATGAAGGGCAAGGTCAACGAGGAGCTGAAGCGCAACTTCAAGCCCGAGTTCCTCAACCGCGTCGACGACATCATCGTCTTCCCGCAGCTCGATAAGGACGAGCTGCGCCAGATCGTGGGCCTGTTCACCAAGCGTCTCGGTGAGCGTCTGCTGGATCGTGACATGACGATCGAGCTGACGGATGCCGCGAAGGACAAGCTCATCGAGATCGGCTTCGACCCCGCGCTCGGCGCCCGTCCCCTCCGCCGCGCCATGCAGCGCGAGGTCGAAGACCGTCTGTCGGAGAAGATCCTGCACGGCGAGCTCGATGCGGGCGACCACGTGAAGGTCGACGCGCAGAACGGCGAGTTCGTCTTCGAGCACGGCCCGCGCGGCGACAAGGTCGCCGTCGGCGTCGTCCACAACGGCGAGATCACCGCGACGCCGGATCTCGCTGCGAACGCGTAAACCCTGATCGGAACGAAGAGCGGATGCTGCGGCATCCGCTCTTCGTCGTTCGTGGGTGCGTTCGTCGGCGAGCGGGGGGTCTTACGCTGGACGGGTGGCAGAGTTCACAGTCAGGCCGGCGCGCACGAGCGACGTCCGCCGCATTCAGGCGCTCCTCGAGCCGTTCGTGCAGCGGCGGATCCTCCTCGGCAAGGACCTCGTCGTGCTGTACGAGGCGACGCAGCAGTTCCTCGTCGCCGAGGATGCGAACGGCGACCTGATCGGCTGCGGCGCGCTGCACGTCATGTGGGAGGACCTCGGCGAGGTCCGCACCCTCATCGTCGCCGACGGCTGGCTGCACCACGGTGTGGGTCGCGCGATCGTCGAGGGCCTCGAGACGAACGCCCGCACGCTCGGCCTCTCTCGCCTGTTCTGCCTGACGTTCGAGGTCGACTTCTTCACGCGTCGCGGGTTCGAGCAGATCGGCGAGCAGGTCGTCGACCCCGACGTGTACTCGCAGCTCATCCGCTCTCCTGACGAGGGTGTCGCGGAGTTCCTCGATCTCGCGCACGTGAAGCCGAACACCCTCGGCAACACCCGCATGATCAAGCGTCTCTGACGCTCGCGCGGCCGCCGGGTCGCGGCATCCGGGGCGCGCCGACGGGAGAAGGCGACGCCCGCCGTTAGCCTGTTGAGCATGACCGGCACCAGCCCCCGACGTCGCCCCTCCCAGGCGGTCTACCGTCGCCGGCGGCTCGTGCTGATCATCGGGCTGCTGGTCATCGCCGCGGTGGTCTGGCTGCTCATCGCGCAGCCGTGGGCGGGGGCGGCGACGACCTCGTCCGACGAGAAGTCCCCGGCGAAGAACACGGCCGAGGCTCTGCCGGTGCCGTCGTCGCAGGCGACGACCGGGGGAACCGCCACCGGGGCCGTCGAAGGTGCTGTCGTCGAAGGGCAGACCCCGACGCCCGGCGCCACTCCCACTGCGCAGCCCTGTGTCGCGAGCGAGATCACGGTCGAGCCGGTCACCAGCGCCGACACCTATGCGGGCGATCAGCAGCCGCAGTTCACCATCACGCTCACCAACAACGGTCCCGACTGCACGATGAACGTCGGCACGAGCGCCCAGTCGTTCACGGTCACCAGCGGCGACGACATCTGGTGGCGCTCGACCGACTGCCAGAGCGAGCCCAGCGACATGATCGTGCTGATCGCCGCCGGGCAGACGGTGTCGAGTGCGACGGCCCTCTCGTGGGATCGCACGCGCTCCGCGGTCGGCACCTGCGCCGACGGCAACCGCCCGATGGCTCCCGGCGGCGGCGCCTCGTACCACCTGTCGGTCGAGATCGGCGGCATCCCCTCCACCGAGCCGAAGCAGTTCCTGCTCTACTGACGCACACCTCGGACCGATGACGGATGCCGCGGGGCACAGCATCCGTGTTCCAGATCGTCCGTGTGACGCAGTGGAGCGGGGCGTCCCCCAGGCCGCCCCGCTCCTCTTCCCCTGCACAAGGTGTTTTTGGCCGAACACCTAGGGCTTGTTGTCGAAGACCTCTTTCTCCATCGCGTCGTAGCCCTCCGCCTGCGGATCGCGGTGCTGGCCGCCGGACAGCGCGTACTCCTCTTCCGGAGAGAGCACGAGGCGGTGGCGGCCGACGAGGGCGAAGATGACGAGGCCGATGACATAGAGCACGCCGATCGCGATGATCGCGGCCGTGTATCCGGGATTGATGAACTGGCCGATGAACGTCGCGAGTGCGATGACACCGGCGATGGCGGCGCCTGCGATGCCGACCGGGCTGCGGTACGGGCGCGCGACGTTCGGCAGCTTCACCTTGAGCACGATGTACGACACCATCTGCAGCAGGTAGGAGATGACAGCGCCCCACACCGCGATGTTGAGCACGATCGCGTTCGAGACGGCGCCGATGTCCTCGTTGGCCTTCGTGATGAGGTCGACGCCGACGAGCACGACGAAGCCGATGATCGCGCCCGTGAGCAGAGCCACCCACGGCGTCTGGCGCTTGCCCGTGAGCGACAGGAACTTGGGGTAATAGCCCGCGCGCGACAGGGAGTACATGTTGCGTCCGTACGCGAACATGATGCCCTGCAGCGAGGCGAGCAGGCCGATCAGGGCGAACAGGGCGAGCACCGCGGCCAGCTGGGGCGGCAGGAACGCTCGGAAGCCGTCGAGCAGCGGTTCGCCGCTCGCCGCGATCGCGGCCGAGCCGGTGACCGCCGGGTTCAGGAACAGCACGATGGCGCCGGTGAAGATGAGCGTCAGCAGGCCCCAGATGCCCGCGCGGGGGATGTCCTTCTGAGGGTTGTGCGCCTCTTCTGCCGCGAGGGGGAGCTCTTCGATCCCGAGGAAGAACCACATCGCGAACGGCAGGGCGAACAGGATGCCCATGCCACCGAAGGGCAGGAACTCCGACGATCCGGCGACGGACTCATCGGGCGCGATGTCCCACACGCGGGAGAAGTCCACGGCGCCGTTCGCGAACGCGAGCACGCCGAAGAGCACGAGGATGCCGATGGTCAGGATCGACACGACGACGGCGAAACGGAACGAGATCGCGGCCCCCGCCGTGTTGAGACCGATGAACACGGCGTAGAGGACGATCCACCAGACCCACTGGAGTCCCGCCGCCTTCAGGTCGAACGCCCCGCTGGTGAGGATCGAGAAGATGCCGTTCAGGTAGTCGGCGGAGAAGAGCACGATCACGCCCGTGGTGAAGACGTACTCGATGGTCTCGGCGAAGCCGGTGACGAAGCCGCCCCAGGGGCCCATCGCCGATCGGGCGAACGAGTAGGCACCGCCCGTGTGGGGCAGCGCCGCCGACATCTCGCCGATCGAGAAGAGCATGCCGAAGTACATGACGATGATGATCAGCGTCGCGATCAGCAGCCCGCCCCAGCCGGCGGCTCCGAGGCCGAAGTTCCAGCCCGAGAAGTCGCCCGAGACGACCGCAGCGACGCCGAGGCCCCACAGACCCCAGAATCCGGCTGCCCGGGTGAGCTGGCGTTTCTGGAAGTACTCGCTGCCGGCCTGCGTGTAGGTGACGCCGCCGACGGATCGGGAATCTGACATGACGGGCTCCTCGCTCTCGGGAAAGCGCGCGCGATTTCTACGGATGTATCGCCTCTGGGCAAGAGAATGGCGCGAAAGGTACTTCGTGTCTACCTTTAGAAGCAACTTCGTCCCGCGCGACGCCCGATACGGTGGAATGGGCGGGGCGAAAAGGACGCCTTGCCCACCAATGGAGGACTCATGACGGCCCAGGCCCCTCTCAGCGTCTCCGATCTCGACGCCGCGATCGCCGCGGGTGACATCGACACCGTCATCGTCGCGTTCGCCGACGCCCAGGGCAGGCTCGTCGGCAAGCGGGTATCGGCGCGGCTCTTCCAGGAGGAGGTGCTGCCGCACGGTGCGGAGGCGTGCAACTACCTGCTGTCGGTGGACGTCGATATGAACACCGTCGACGGCTACGCGATGTCGAGCTGGGAGACCGGCTACGGCGACATGATGCTGCGGCCCGACGTCTCCACCCTCCGACGCATTCCGTGGCTGCCCGGATCCGCGATGGTCATGGCCGATCTCACGTGGGAGAACGGCGATCCGGTGGTGCAGTCGCCGCGCGACATCCTGAACCGCCAGCGCGAGCGGCTCGCCGACCGCGGTCTCGTGGCCTTCTCCGGGACGGAGCTCGAGTTCATCGTCTTCGACGACACGTATCGGGATGCCTGGGCCAAGGGCTATCGCGATCTCACACCGTCCACCGACTACAACGTCGACTACGACCTGCTCGCCTCGGGCCGCCTCGAACCTCTCCTGCGCGACATCCGCCTGTCGATGGACGGGGCAGGCCTCTACACCGAGGGTGTCAAGGGCGAGTGCAACCTGGGCCAGCAGGAGATCGCGTTCCGGTTCGCCGAGGTGCAGCAGACGGCGGACCAGCACGCGATCTATAAGAACGGCGCGAAGGCGATCGCCGGACATCACGGCAAGTCGCTCACGTTCATGGCCAAGTTCAACGAGCGGGAGGGCAACAGCTGCCACATCCACCTGTCGGTGCGCTCGGCGACGGGGGACCCCGTGATGGCCGGCGACGGCGCGCACGGCTTCAGCCCGCTCATGGAGCACTGGATCGCCGGCGTCCTGGCGACTCTCCGGGAGTTCACGCTGCTCTACGCGCCCAACATCAACTCGTACAAGCGCTTCGCGAAGGGCTCGTTCGCCCCGACCGGCGTCGCGTGGGGCGTCGACAACCGCACGTGCGCGCTGCGGGTGGTCGGCCACGGCTCGTCGCTGCGCGTCGAGAACCGCGTGCCGGGCGGCGACGTCAACCCGTACCTCGGCATCGCCGCCATCATCGCGGGAGGCCTCCACGGCATCGAGCACGAACTGCCCCTGCCCGACCGGCTGGAGGGCAATGCCTATACGGCCGGCGTCGACCACCTGCCGACCACGTTGCGCGAGGCGGCGCAGCTCTTCGACGAATCGGCCATCGCCCGGGCGGCGTTCGGCGACGACATGGTCGACCACTACCTGAACCAGGCGCGCATCGAGGTCGAGACCTACGACGCCGCCGTGACCGACTGGGAGAGGGTCCGTGGCTTCGAACGCCTCTGAAGGACGCAAGCCCGTGATCGGTCTGACGACCTACCTCGAGCAGGCGAAGCAGGGCGTGTGGGACGTCCGTGCGGCGTTCCTCCCGCAGGTCTACTTCGACTCCGTGACGGCGTCGGGCGGTGTGGCCGTGCTGCTGCCGCCGCAGCCGGACCCCGAGATCGCCGCCGAAGCTGTGCTGAACGGGCTCGACGGCCTGATCCTCACCGGAGGGCTCGACGTGCAGCCGGAGCTCTATGGGGCAGAGCGGCATCCGCGCACCGACGCTCCGCGTCCGGATCGCGACGCCTGGGAGCTCGCGCTGTTCCGAGGCGCGGAGCAGCGCCGGCTTCCGGTGCTCGCGATCTGCCGCGGCCTGCAGCTCGTGAACGTCGCGCGCGGAGGCACACTGCATCAGCATCTGCCTGAGGCGCTCGGCACCGAACGATTCCGTGTCGGCGGGGGCATCTTCGCGACGAACGACGTCATCGTCGACGAAGGGTCGCGTCTGGCGGAGCTCGTCGGACCCGGTGCGCTCGAGGTGCACAGCTACCACCACCAGGGCGTCGACCGCCTCGGCGAAGGACTCGTCGCGACAGCCCACACCGACGGACTCGTGCAGGCGTTCGAGTCGGACGGCGAGGGCTACGTGCTCGGCGTGCAGTGGCACCCCGAGCAGAACCAGGAGGACCGTCGGCTGTTCGCGGGGCTCGTGGCCGAGGCATCCGTCTATGCATCGCGAGGAGTGCCGAGCGCATGAGCGTGTTCACCGTCATCAACCCGGCGACCGCGCTGCCGATCCATGAGGTCGCTCGCGCGAGCGTGGACCAGACGGATGCTGCGATCTCGCGGGCCGTCGTCGCGCAGCGTTCGTGGGCGTCGCTGCCGCCGGTCGCGCGCGCCGACGCGCTGCGGTCGTTCGCGCGGGTGGTCGAGGCGCACATCGAGGAGCTGGCGCAGCTGGAGGTGCTGAACTCGGGTCACCCGATCGGCTCGGCGCGCTGGGAGGCGTCGCACGTCGCACAGGTGCTGAACTTCTACGCCGGGGCGCCCGAGCGGCTGTCGGGGCAGCAGATCCCGGTCGCCGGCGGGCTCGACGTGACGTTCCACGAGCCGTACGGGGTCGTGGGCATCATCGTGCCGTGGAACTTCCCGATGACGATCGCGTCATGGGGGTTCGCGCCGGCGCTCGCCGCGGGCAACGCCGTCGTGCTGAAGCCCGCCGAGCTGACTCCGCTCACGGCGATCCGGCTGGGGGAGCTCGCGCTTCTCGCCGGATTGCCCGAGGGGCTGTTCGAGGTCGTCACCGGGTCGGGCTCGGTCGTCGGGCAGCGGTTCGTCTCGCACCCGGATGTGCGCAAGGTCGTCTTCACCGGCTCGACCTCGGTGGGGACGGATGTCGCGGCCGGCTGTGCGCGCGAGCTCAAGCCCGTCACCCTGGAGCTCGGCGGCAAGAGCGCCAACATCGTGTTCGCCGACGCCGACCTCGAGAAGGCCGCGGCATCGGCACCGGGTGCGGTGTTCGACAACGCCGGGCAGGACTGCTGCGCCCGCAGCCGCATCCTCGTCGAGCGATCGGTGTACGACCGGTTCCTCGAGCTGCTCGAGCCCGCGGTGCAGGCCTGGCGCGTCGGCGACCCCGCGGACGAGGCGACAGAGATGGGCCCGCTGATCTCGGCCTCGCATCGCTCGACCGTCGAAGGGTTCCTCGATGGTGCGGACGTCGCGTTCCGTGGGTCCGCGCCGTCCGGAGACGGCTTCTGGTTCGCGCCCACGGTGGTGCTGGCGGACCCCGCCGACCGCATCGCGCGCGAGGAGGTCTTCGGACCCGTCGTCGCGGTGCTGCCGTTCGAGGACGAAGCCGGAGCGATCCGTCTCGCGAACGACACGATCTACGGTCTCGCCGGCTCGATCTGGACGGAGAACCTCGGCCGTGCCGTACGCGTCTCTCGGGGTGTGAAGAGCGGCGTGCTGTCGGTCAACTCGCACTCCTCGGTGCGGTACTGGACCCCGTTCGGCGGCATGAAGGCGTCGGGGCTCGGCCGCGAGCTCGGCCCCGACGCCGCCGAGCACTTCACCGAGACCAAGAACGTCTTCTTCGCGACGGACGCCTCGTGATCGGCATTCACCACCGTTGCGATGTCCGGACTTCGCGGCCTGCGGGGCGCGGAATCCTGCAAAGTCCGGACTTCGCACGGCTGAAATGGAAGGGAACAGCATGGATCTGACCCAGCGGCTCAAGGACCGGGTGGCCGTCATCACGGGCGGGGCATCCGGCATCGGCCTCGCGACCGCACGGCGGTTCGCCGCCGAGGGCGCACGCGTCGTGATCGCCGACCTCGACCCCGCGACGGGCGAGCGTGCTGCCGCCGAGGTGGACGGCCTGTTCAGGCTCGTGGACGTCGCGGACGAGGCATCCGTCAACATGCTCTTCGACTCGGTCGCGGGCGACCTCGGGCGCCTCGACATCGCCTTCAACAACGCCGGCATCTCACCCGCCGACGACGACTCGATCGAGACGACCGAGCTGCCGGCCTGGGATCGCGTGCAGGACGTCAACCTCAAGAGCGTGTACCTGTGCTCGCGCGCGGCGCTGCGGCACATGGTGCCGGCCGGCACGGGCTCGATCATCAACACCGCCTCGTTCGTGGCGCTGCTCGGTTCGGCGACATCGCAGATCTCGTACACCGCGTCCAAGGGCGGCGTGCTCGCCATGACCCGCGAACTCGGCGTGCAGTTCGCGCGGCAGGGAGTGCGCGTGAACGCGCTGTGCCCGGGTCCGGTGAACACCCCGCTGCTGCAGGAGCTCTTCGCGAAGGACCCCGAGCGCGCGCAGCGCCGGCTCGTGCACGTGCCGATGGGCCGCTTCGCCGAACCCGAGGAGCTCGCGGCCGCGGTCGCCTTCCTCGCGTCGGACGACGCGTCGTTCATCACCGCGAGCACGTTCGTCGTCGACGGCGGCATCACGAACGCCTACGTCACCCCGCTGTAAGGTCTCGCCATGACCGATGCCCCGCTGCAGGAGGTGCGCAAGGCCGTCTACCGGCCGGTGCGCGAGGGCAACGCGCTCGAAGACACCGTCGCGCGTCTGGTGCAGACGATCCGGCTCGGCGTCGTCGCGCCGGGGGAGTCGCTCCCGTCCGAGCGCGAGCTCGCCGTGCTCTACGCCGTGAGCCGCGACACGGTGCGCGAGGCGATCCGTGAGCTCGCCGACACCGGCTACCTCGTGCGGCGCCGGGGCCGCTACGGCGGCACGTTCGTCGCGGACCCGCTGCCGCAGCCGCCGCACCCCCGCGACGTCACGGCCGCCGAGCTCGAGGACGTCCTCGGCCTTCGCCGCGTGCTCGAGGCGGGCGCGGCGCGCGCCGCCGCCGGACGCACGCTCGACGCCGCCGCCCGCGACGAGCTGTGGGCTCGCTACGAGGTCGTGGCCGAGGCATCCGAAGCCGACTATCGCCGGCTCGACACCCTGCTCCATCTGACGATCGCCGAGCTCGCCGCCATCCCGTCGCTCGTCGCGCTCGCCGCCGAGAACCGCGCGCGCGTGAACGAGTGGCTCGACACGTTCCCGTTGCTGCCGCGCAACATCGAGCACTCCAACGTGCAGCACGAGCGCATCGTGACGGCGATCCTCGCGGGGCGACCGGATGCTGCGGAAGCCGCGATCCTCGAACACCTCGCCGGCTCGGAGGCCCTGTTGCGCGGCTTCCTCGCCTGACTGACCGCCGCGTCACCACTGCGTCGGGCGATTACGCTGGACAGGTGGCAGGCAAGAAGCGCGTGAAGAAGGCCGCAGCGGCGGACTTCCGCAATCCTCAGCTCGGCGACGCGCTCCAGACGCAGGACATGGCAGCCGTCGCCTTCGCGCTGCGTCACGGCCCCACCGTCGTGCCGCTGATGCGGCCCGGGCACCGCGACAACCCGCTGGATGTCGGCGAGGTGTGGACCTACCGTGACGCGAAGACCGGTGACATCGCGCTGCTGCTGTTCAGCGACGCCGCCCATAAGCCCGAGACGCTGCCGCCGGGCGTCGCGCTGCAATCGCCGACGTGGCTGCGCGCCTTCCTCGGCGCGCACGAGGACGAGATCACCACTGTCTTCTTCGACATCGCGGGGCCCCACCCGCTGCAGGCCTCGCCCGCCGACCTGATCGCCGCCCTCGACGCCTGACCGCGGTCGGGACGCGACGCCCCCCCGACCAAGTGCCCTCGTTCGACGACCCGGCGACACTCCGGGCGACAGGTTTGCGTCGCCGGGGACGACGGGGCAGACTCGCCGGGTGGAATTCCTGCTCGTCGGAATCGTGTGCGCGGCCGGCCTCGTGATCCCCATCGTGCTCGGGTACGTCGACCCTGGGCGTCGACGCCGGCCTCGCGGACGCTGAGCCGACCGGCCGGGATCAGAACTCCGGGATGTCTTCCCCGGGTCGGCCTTTCGAGCGCACCCGCACGTCGCTGACGGCGCCGCCCAGCGATCCGGAGCGGTGGTCGATGACGTCGCGGTAACCGAGACGCGCGCCCTCGCTCCGTCGCTGAGCCGCCTGCGTGACGGGCCGCACCTCGCCGGCCAGGCTCAGCTCGCCGACCACGGCGATGTGTCGGGGAATCGTCCAGCCCTCGACCGCGCTGGCGACGGCGAGCGCGATCGCGAGGTCGGCCGCAGGCTCGGCGAACCTCACACCGCCGACGGTCGAGACGTAGACGTCCTGATCCGAGGTCTTGATCTTCATCCGCTTCTCGAGCACGGCGAGCACCGTCGCGACGCGCGCCGCATCGACGCCGTTCACGATCCGGCGCGGGTTGCCCGACTTGCTGTCGATCGTGAGGGCTTGCACCTCGACCGGCAGCGCGCGGCGGCCCTCGAGCGCGATCGACACGCACGTGCCCGGCTCGGTGCTGCCGTGCCCCAGGAACAGGGCGCTGGGGTCGGGCACCTCGGCGATGCCGGCGCCCGTCATGTCGAAGCACCCGACCTCGTCCGTCGGCCCGAAGCGGTTCTTGAGCGCGCGCACGAACCGGAGCGACGTCTGCCGATCGCCCTCGAACTGGCACACCACATCGACCAGGTGCTCGAGGATGCGCGGACCGGCGATCGAGCCGTCCTTCGTGACGTGGCCGACGATGATCGTCGGCAGTCCGCGATCCTTCGCGACCCGGATGAGCGTCGCGGCGACCTCGCGCACCTGCGACGGATGCCCCGCCATGCCCTCCGACATCGCGGACGACACCGTCTGCACCGAGTCGACGATGAGCAGGTCGGGCGCCACATCGTCGACGTGCCCGAGGATCGTCGCGAGATCGGTCTCGCTCGCGAGGTACAGCTCGTCATGGAGGGCGCCGGTTCGTTCGGCCCGCAGCCGAACCTGAGCGGTCGACTCCTCTGCCGAAGCGTAGAGAACGCGCCGCCCCGCCTGGGCGGACTGCGCGGCGACCTCGAGCAGCAGGGTCGATTTGCCGACGCCCGGCTCGCCCGAGAGCAGGATCGCAGCCCCGGGCACCAGACCTCCGCCGAGGACGCGGTCGAACTCGCCGACGCCCGTGGTGCGCCGCGGGGCGTCGGACGTGTCGATGCGCGTGATCGGCTGCGCCGCGCGCCCCGCACCGGGGGAGACCGGCGTCACGGAGCGGAGGATGCCGGTCTGCTCGGCGGCCTCGACCACGGTGCCCCACTGCTGGCACTCGCCGCAGCGCCCGACCCACTTGAGCGTGGTCCAGCCGCACTCGGTGCACCGGTAGGGGGCTGTCTGCGTCGGGCGTCGGGCAGCGGGCATGCGATGAGCCTACGTCCGGCCCGCGACATCGCCGCCGAGCCCCGCTGAGCCCGCGCGGGACGAAGGCGAGCAGTCGCAGCATCCCTCGCCCAGATCCGTTACACGGGCGAAACGTGAGCACAATCGCGCCGACACGGGGCCGTCCCATACTTCGAATACCTGTCGTTCGACAGATATAGGTAGGAGCCCCGGGAATGACCACACTCCACGTCACCGACACCGTCGGCAGCGCCCGCGCCGATGCCCGCGCGCAGACCGGCCTGACCAGCGACTTCATGCCGTACCTGCCGGCATCCGCCTCCCCCTACGTCCCCGCCGGCGTCGACCCGGCCACGCTCACGTGGGCCGAGACGGTCGCACCCGGCGGCTATACCCACCGCGTGATCGCCCGGGGCACCCACCTGCGTCTCGACGACCCGACCGGCGACGCCAACGCGCACGTGCTGCTGTTCAATGCCGACGAGCCGTGGGAACGCCTGAACGCCGCCGACACCGTCAAGATCCCGTGGCAGGCCTACCTCGGGACGGGGCATCCCCTGCTCTCGGGCGACGGCCGTGCGCTCGCCACGATCGTCGCCGACACCTCGGGGCGGCATGACGCACTGTTCGGAACGTCGACGGATGCTGCGAACCTGGCGCGGTTCGGCGAGGCACGTCCGGAGGGCCCGGCGCCGTCGGGCCGCGCGCTGTTCCTCAAGGCGGCCGCGAAGCACGGCCTCGCCGCGCGCGACCTGCCGCCGAACATCTCGTTCTTCCAGGGCGTGAGGGTCGGGCCGGACGGTGCGATCGAGTGGCTCGGGTCGGCCGGACCCGGCACCTCGGTCACGCTCGTGGCCGAACTGCCGCTCATCGTGCTCATTGCGAACGTCATGCATCCCGCCGACCCGGCGCCCGGCTACCGCAGCGGCCCGCTGCGGGTGCACGCGTGGCGCGGCTCGCCGACCCTGCCCGGCAGCCCGCGATTCGACGCCTCGCCCGAGTCGCGCCGTGCCTACCTGAACACCCTCGACTACGCGGAGGCCCGCGCATGACCCTCGTCGCAACGCCCCTCGAAAGCGCGGTGCCCGTCGGCGCCGTCGCCGCTCCCGACTCGGCGCTGGACTGGAGTTCCAGCGCCATCCCCGGCCGTATCGTCGCGGACGAGCGCGTCGCGTCCAACGCGTCGTGGTCGGCCGTCGTCGCCGCCGGCAACGTGCTCACCATCGTCGACGTCGGCGGCAACCAATCAGCGGACTTCCTCGTGTACGACGCTCACGACACCGCGCACCGCTACAGCGCACCCGACACCCTCGTCGCGCAGGGCAACGCCTACCTGCGCGAGGGGTCGGTGCTGCTCTCGAACGAGTCGCTGCCGCTCATGACCGTCGTGGTGAACGAGATCGACCGTCATGACACCATCGGGGGGGCGTGCTCCAAGGAGTCCAACACGCTGCGCTACGGGCACCACGTCGCGTTCCAGCACGCGTGCCGCGAGAACTTCCTCACCGAGGCGGCGGTGCACGGGCTCGGCGCGCGCGACCTCGTCTCGAACATCAACTGGTTCATGAACGTCCCCATCGAGGCCGACGGCAGCCTCGGCATCGTCGACGGCATGAGCGCCCCCGGCAAACGCGTTGCGCTGCGCGCCGAGCGCGACGTTCTCGTGATCGTGTCGAACTGCCCGCAGATGAACAACCCCTGCAACGACTTCAACCCCACGCCGCTGCGCGTGATCACGGTCGAGCCGCGTGAAGCGGCCGGCACCGAGGAGGCCCCCCGATGACCGCTCTCTCGCGCGACACCGTCCTGATCGCCAACCGCGGCGAGATCGCGCGGCGCGTCATCCGCTCGGCCCGCGACCTCGGCATGCGCACCGTCGCCGTGTACTCCGACGCCGACCGCGCCGCGCCGCACGTGCGCGAGGCCGACGAGGCGGTGCGCCTCGGCCCGGCCGCGCCCAAGGAGTCGTACCTCCGCGCCGACACCGTGCTCGAGGCGGCACTCACCGCCGGCGCCGGGCTCATCCACCCCGGCTACGGGTTCCTGTCCGAGAACCTCGCGTTCGCGGCCGCCGTCGAGGGGGCGGGCATCCGGTTCGTCGGGCCTTCGGCAGACCACATCGCCGCGTTCGGCGAGAAGCACACCGCCCGTGAGCTCGCGCAGCGCGCGGGGGTGCCCATGCTCCACGGCACGGGCCTGCTCGCCGACGCCGACGAGGCCGTCGCGGCCGCCGACGCGATCGGCTACCCCGTCATGGTGAAGGCCACAGGCGGTGGTGGTGGCATCGGCATGCAGGCCTGCTTCAGCGCCACCGAGGTGCGCGACGCCTTCGCCCGGGTCGCGGCGCTCGCCGCGGCGAACTTCGGGTCGACCGGCATCTTCCTCGAGCGCTTCGTCCGCCCAGCCCGTCACGTCGAGGTGCAGCTGTTCGGCGACGGCGAGGGCCGCGTCGCGGTGTTCGGCGACCGCGACTGCTCGCTCCAGCGCCGCAACCAGAAGGTCGTCGAAGAGGCCCCCGCGCCCGCCCTGCCCGACCACGTGCGCGACCTGCTGCACCGATCGGCGCGTGAGCTCGCAGCATCCGTCTCCTATCGGAGTGCCGGCACCGTCGAGTTCGTGTACGACCCGGTGCGTGAGGAGGCGTCGTTCCTCGAGGTGAACACGCGCCTGCAGGTCGAGCATCCCGTCACCGAGGAGGTGTTCGGTGTCGACCTGGTCGCGATGATGCTCACCCTCGCCCGCGACGGTGCATCGGGGCTTGCCGAAGACGTGTTCACGCGGGACTGGATGCCGCGGGGAGTCGCCGTCGAAGCGCGCGTGTACGCCGAAGACCCGGGCAAGAGCTCGCTGCCCTCGACGGGACTCGTGACGCGTGCCGCGTTCCCTGGCCAGGGTGCGGAAGCGATCGCCGGGGTGCGGATCGACGGCTGGGTCGAGGACGGCACCGAGGTCACGGCGTCGTACGACCCCATGCTCGCGAAGGTGATCGCGCACGCCGGCGACCGGCCCGCGGCGCTCGAGCTGCTCGGCCATGCGCTCGACGCCAGCCGCGTCGACGGCATCGTCACGAACCTCGGGCTGCTGCGCGCGCTCGCCGAGACACCCGCGCTTGTCGACGCGACCCACAGCACCTCCACCCTCGACGTCACCGAGGATCCCGATCCGCGCATCGACGTCATCGCGCCCGGTGCGATGACCACGGTGCAGGACCTGCCCGGTCGCGTCGGCTACTGGCAGATCGGCGTTCCGCCGAGCGGCCCGTTCGACCGCGTGTCGTTCTCCGAGGCGAACCTCGCCGTCGGCAACCCCGAAGGCGCACCAGCGCTCGAGATCACGCTCACCGGGCCGACCCTGCGGTTCTCGCACGCCGCGGTCGTCGCCGTCACCGGCGCTCCGGCCGCGGTCACGGTCGACGGCGAGCGCGTGCCGCTGTGGGAGCCGGTGCGCGTGCCTGCCGGTGCGACGCTGGCGATCGGGCCCGCGAGCGGCCCGGGGCTTCGGACCTATGTCGCCCTGCGCGGCGGGCTCGACGTGCCGACCTACCTCGGCAGCGCGTCGACCTTCACGCTCGGCGGCTTCGGTGGCCACGGCGGCCGGGCGCTCCTGGCCGGCGACGTGCTGCGCCTCGGCGGCGTCGAGGCGCCCGTGGTCGATGCCGAGCTCGGCGACGAGACCCCGGCCGACCGCCGCCCGGCGCTCACCGACGCATGGACCATCGGTGTGACCGAGGGTCCGCACGCCGCGCCCGAGTTCTTCACGCGCGACGACCTCGATGCGTTCTACGCCACCGACTACGAGGTGCACCTGAACTCGGCGCGCACCGGCGTGCGGCTCATCGGGCCGAAGCCGCGCTGGGCCCGGCCCGACGGGGGAGAGGCGGGGCTGCACCCGTCGAACATCCACGACACCCCGTACGCCGTGGGCGCGATCGACTTCACCGGTGACACCCCGATCATCCTCGGGCCTGACGGCCCGTCGCTGGGCGGATTCGTGTGCCCGGCCGTGGTGGCGAGCGGCGAGCTCTGGAAGGTGGGGCAGCTGCGCCCCGGCGACCGCGTGCGGTTCGCGCCGGTCGTCGAGGCCGAGGCGCCGTCGCTCATCACGCGGCGCGCCGCCCCGACGCTCGTCACGGCGGGCGGCGACGGCGATGACGGCGTGTACGCGCGCCGCGCGGAGACCGAGACCGGTCCGAGCGTCACCTACCGCCGCGACGGCGACTCCAACGTGCTCGTGGAGTACGGCCCGATGCAGCTCGACCTCGCGCTGCGCATGCGCATCCACGCTCTGCAGGAAACGCTGGCCGCGCACGCCCCGAAGGGCATCGTCGACGTCACCCCCGGCATCCGTTCCCTCCAGGTGCACACCGACCCGGATGTCCTGCCCGCGTCCAAGATGGCGGCGCTCCTGCAGGAGCTCGAGGCCGAGGTGCCGCCCACGAGCGAGCTCGTCGTGCCCTCGCGCACGGTGCGCCTGCCACTCAGCTGGGACGATCCCGCGACGCGGCTGGCGATCGAGCGGTACATGAACGGCGTCCGCAACGACGCCCCGTGGACCCCGTGGAACATCGAGTTCATCCGCCGCATCAACGGCCTCGACTCGGTCGACGACGTGTTCCGCACCGTGTTCGACGCGAGCTACCTCGTGCTGGGACTCGGCGACGTTTACCTCGGCGCCCCGGTGGCGACCCCCCTCGACCCGCGCCACCGGCTCGTCACGACCAAGTACAACCCCGCCCGCACCTGGACCGCCGAGAACTCCGTCGGCATCGGCGGCGCGTACATGTGCATCTACGGCATGGAGGGCCCGGGCGGCTACCAGTTCGTCGGCCGCACCGTGCAGATCTGGAACCGCTTCCGCCGCGGCGGGCTGTTCCAGGAGAACCCGTGGGCGCTGCGCTTCTTCGACCGCATCGAGTGGTACCCGGTTTCGGCCGAGGAGCTGCTCGAGCTGCGCGCCGAGACCGACGCGGGCCGCGGCGAGTACGAGACCGTCGACGGCACCTTCTCGATCGCCGAGTACTCGCGGTTCCTCGATGACAACGCCGCCTCGATCGCGCAGTTCCGCGATCGCCAGAGCGCGGCGTTCGCCGAGGAGCGGGAGCGCTGGCGCCTCGCGGGCGAGTTCGAGCGCTCGGACGAGCCGCCCGCACCGCCGGCTCCCGCCGAGATCACGATCCCCGACGGTGCCGAGCCGGTGTACGCGCCGTTCGCCTCGACCGTGTGGCAGCTGTCGGTCGACGTCGGCAGCGCGGTCGCCGCGGGCGATCCGATCCTGTCGGTCGAGGCCATGAAGATGGAGTCCAAGGTCGTCGCCCCGCGCGCGGGCCGAGTGCTCGAGCTGTACGCCTCACCCGGAGAGCAGGTCGTCCCGGGTCAGATCCTCGCCGCGATCGGCGCACACGCATGACCCGCCACCAGCCCACCGCCCGCGCCGCCGTCGAGCGCTCCCTCGCCCGGATCGCCGAGGTCGACCGACCCGAGATCTGGATCTCGCTGCGGCCCGCGGCCGATCTGGTCGCGGAAGCCGTCGACGTCGACGCGCGCGTCGCGGCCGGTGACGACCTGCCGCTGGCGGGCCTCACCGTCGCGGTCAAGGACAACATCGACGTCGCCGGCCTTCAGACGACGGCGGGAGCGGCATCCTTCGCGTATGAACCCGTCGTCGACGCGACCGCGGTCGCCCGCCTCCGCGCCGCGGGTGCGATCGTGGTCGGCAAGGCGAACCTGGACCAGTTCGCGACGGGACTCGTCGGCACGCGCTCACCGTTCGGTGCCGTGCGCAATGCATGGGATCCGACGCGCATCTCCGGCGGCTCGTCGTCGGGCTCGGGCGTCGCGGTAGCCCTCGGCATCGTCGACCTCGCGCTCGGCACCGACACCGCCGGCTCGGGCCGCGTCCCGGCGGCGCTCAACGGCATCGTCGGCGTCAAGCCGACCAAGGGGCTCGTGCCCACGACCGGCGTCGTGCCCGCGTGCCGCACGCAGGACGTGGTGACCGTGTTCGCCCGCGACCTCGACCTCGCGAGGTCGGCGGTCGAGATGATGACCGGTGTCGACGGGCGGGATCCGCTTGCGAGGACGGATGCTGCGCACGCGGCGCTGCCCGCGCACGCACGGCTCGCCGTGCCGCTGCCGACCCAGCTCGAGGGACTCGCGGACGGCTGGCGTGAAGCCTTCGGCGCTGCCGCGGAGGTGGCGCGGTCCGCCGGTTTCGACGTCGTCGAGCGCGACATCTCGGCGCTGCTGGATGCGGCGCGGCTGCTGTACGACGGCGCGTTCGTTGCCGAGCGGTACAGCGCCGTCGGCGCGCACATCGCGGCGCACCGCGAGCTGATCGGCGCAGACCTCGACGAGACGGTCGCGGGCATCATCCTCGCCGGCGCGGCGCCGACGGCGCACGAGCTGTTCGACGACTTCGAGCGGCTCGACGCGCTGCGCCTGCGCGGGGCAGAGGCGCTCGACGGCTGCGTCGCGCTGCTCACCCCGACGACGACCTGGCACCCGACGCTCGCCGAGGTCGCGGCCGATCCGGTCGGCGCGAACTCGCGCATGGGCCGGTTCACGAACTTCGCGAACCTCCTCGACCTGGCCTCGCTCGCGCTTCCCGCCGGCGTCGTCGACGGCCTGCCGTTCGGCATCATGCTGACCGGACCCGCGTTCACCGATCGCGTGCTCGCGCAGATCGCGCAGCGGATCGCCGCGGCGCCGCGGCACCTGTTCGTGGTCGGCGCGCACCTCAGCGGCCAGCCGCTCAACCGTCAGCTCGTCGCCGCCGGCGGGCGCCTGATCGGCGTAGCGTCCACCGCAGCCGAATACACGTTCCACGCGCTGGCCACCACGCCCGCGAAGCCCGGCCTCGTGCACATCGGCGCGGGCGGCACGTCGATCGCGGGCGAGGTGTGGGACCTCCCGGCCGCCGGATTCGCGGCGGTGGTGGATGCCGTGCCCCCGCCGCTCGCGATCGGCTCGGTGCTGCTCCACGACGGCACGAGGGTCGCCGGCTTCCTCGCCACGCCCGCTGCGCTCGAGGGTGCCACCGACATCTCGGCACTCGGCGGCTGGCGCGCCCACCTCGCCAGGGCGTGATCCGCTCGACCGGCATCCTCGCGCGATCGTGCGAGGATGCCGGTATGAGCACGACGCCCCGAGCCCGCGTGGGCCGGCCCCGGGCCACCGCCGGCTCCACCCAGCTGGCACCTCGCGACGAGATCCTCGATGCCGCCGCGGCGCTTTTCGTCGAGAACGGGTTCGCCGCCACCACGACCCGTGCGATCGCCGAGAGGATAGGCATCCGTCAGGCGTCCCTCTACTATCACTTCGCCGGCAAGGACGACATCCTCGTCGAACTGCTGGAGCGCACCGTGCGTCCCAGCGTCGAGTTCGCGAAGACGCTGCGCGAGGATCCGTCGCTCGCCTCCGCTGCCGCGCTCCACATGCTGGCCGTTCGCGACGTCGGGACTCTGGCCGCCGCACCGCACAACATCGGCACGCTTTATCTGCTGCCCGAGGCGAACCGAGACCGTTTCGACGGCTTCCGTGCGTCGCGGCGCGAGCTGCGTGACGCCTACGGCGCATTCGCGATGGATGCTGCGACCGACGCGCTGCGCGCCACCTGGACGCTCGCCGAACTGGGCGCCGCGATCATCCATCTCGTCGAGATCGTGATCCCGCTGCGTCGCGAGGGCGAGATGATCGACGCCGTCCGCATCGCCGACGCCTGCCTGCGGCTGTGCGGCCTCGACGACGCCGCGATCGCCGCCGCCACCGGGCGCTGAGCCCGTTCCGAGGGCTCTCCGGCGCGCATCCGGCCACGGCCGGAACACTGTTACACGCCTGAAACGGGGCGGCAATCGGTGTGGAATCGCGGGCCTTCACACTCGAACCAACGATAACTATCGCCTGACAGGTATCGGGCTCCATCGCCTGTCCGGACGCATCAGCACGCCACCTCCGAAAGGGCCCGCCATGGCATTGACCGCTCGCCGATCCTCGCTGCATGACTCCGGTGCCGACACCGACCACGGTTACACGCAGGAGCTCCACCGCGGGGTGGGCTCGTTCTCGTCGTTCGCTGCCGGCTTCTCGTTCGTCTCGATCCTCACGACCGTCTTCCAGCTCTTCGCGCTCGGCTTCGGGCTCGGGGGAGCGGCCTTCTTCTGGACCTGGCCGGCCGTGTTCCTCGGTCAGCTGATGGTCGCCCTCAACTTCGCTCAGCTCTCGGCGCGGTGGCCCATCTCGGGCGCGATCTTCCACTGGTCCAGCCGCCTGGCCGGCACCGTCTTCGGCTGGATGGCGGGCTGGACGATGGTGATCGGCCAGATCATCACCGTCGCCGTCGCGGCGATCGCCGTGCAGGCGGTGCTCCCGGCGATCTGGGACGGCTTCCAGATCGTCGGCGGCCCGGGCGCCGATCCATCGATCGCGTCTCCGACCGGTGCGGCGAACGCCATCGTGCTCGGCATCATCATGCTCACCGCGACCACCACGGTGAACATCCTCAGCGTGCGGCTCATGGCGCGGATCACGTCGTTCGGTGTCGTCGTCGAGATCATCGGCGCGATCGTGCTCATCGCGATCCTGTTCCTGCTGCCGCAGCGCGACCCGTCGATCCTCCTCACCACCGAGGGCCGCGTCGGCACCGAGCCGTACCTGTTCGCGTGGCTCGCGTCGTCGCTCATGGCCGCGTACGTGCTGGTCGGCTTCGACTCGGCGAGCGAACTGGCCGAAGAGACCCACAATCCGCGCCGCACCACGCCCCGGACGATCCTGCGCGCGCTGGTGTTCTCCGGCCTCGGCGGCGCGCTCCTCATCGTCGGCGCCCTGCTCGCCGCACCCAGCCTCACCGACGGCAACCTCGCGATCTACGGACTCTCGTACGTCATCACCGCCGTCCTCGGCGACACCGGTGGACGCCTCATGCTGTGCACCGTCGCGGTCGCGGTGTTCGCGTGCACCCTCGCCGTGCAGACCGCCGGCGCACGCATGATGTTCTCGATGTCGCGCGAGCGCGCCCTGCCGTTCCACCGCGCGATCGGTCGCGTCTCGCCGCGCACCGGCACTCCGATCACGGCATCGGTGGTGGTGGGGGCGGGCGCCGCGATCGCACTCGCCGTGAACTTCGGCCAGCCCGCGCTGTTCACGGCGCTCTCGAGCATCGGCATCGCGATGATCTACATCGCGTACCTCGGCGTGACCGCCCCGCTGCTGATCGCCCGCATCCGTCAGCGCCGTACCGGAGGCCTGCCCTCGGGCGTCGACGAGGACGGCAAGCCGTTGTTCACCCTCGGACGCTGGGGTGTATCGGTGAACGCCGTCGCCGTCGCGTTCCAGATCGCGATGATCGTGAACCTCGTGTGGCCGCGGCCCGAGATCTACGATCTCGAGGGCGACTCGCCGCTGCTGCAGTGGAGCGCGCTCATCACGATCGGCCTCAGCCTCGCGATCGGTGGCGCTTACCTCTGGTGGCGCCGGCGCGCACACGGCCCGATCGTGCTCGCGCCCATCCCCACCACGGCGCACGCTCGGGCCACGACCGCCCGCGCCGAGAGCCACGGAGTCTCGTGACCGAGCCTTCGGACGTGTGGCCGCTCCTGTTCGTGATCCTGTCCCTGGCGGCAACCATCATCGCCAGTCTCCTCGCGACGGCCCGCGGGCGGACATCGGACTCCTCACGGGAGCCCGGTTCCGCCCGCGGGCGGCGGTCGCCCTCCGCGATCGAGTGAGAGCTCAGCCGCGCAGCGAGTCGGCCACCTGCTTCAGTGCGTCGGCGGAGGCGTGGAACAGCTCGAGCTCCTGGTGGTCGAACTGCGTCTCGCGGATCGGCACGGCACCGGCCGCGCTCACGACCGAGGGCACCGACAGCGCCACGCCGTCGACGCCGTGGAAGTCGCGCAGCACCGGCGAGACGGGCATGACCGCGCGCTCATCGCCCAGGATGGCCTCGATGATGCGCGCGCTCGACAGGCCGATCGCGTAGTTCGTCGCCCCCTTGCCCTGGATCACCTTGTAGGCGGCGTCTCGCACGTCGATGGCGATCTGGTCGAGCTCCTCGACGGACAGGCGGTCGCCGCCAGGCGTGACCCATTCGAGGATCGGAACGGTGCCGATGGTCGCCTTCGACCACAGCGGGAACTCGGTGTCGCCGTGTTCGCCGACGATGTACGCGTGCACGCTCGAGGTCGAGACGCCCGCGCGCTCGGCGAGCTTCCAGCGCAGCCGCGACGTGTCGAGCACGGTGCCCGAGGCGAAGATGCGCTCGGGCGGCAGGCCGGTCTCCTCCTGCGCGAGGACCGTGAGCACGTCGCAGGGGTTCGTGACGATGACGTAGACCGCGTCGGGCGCGACGCTGAGCAGCTGCGGCATCATCTTCTTCATGATCCCGGCGTTCACGCCGGCGAGCTCGATGCGCGTCTGGCCCGGGTTCTGCTTGGCGCCCGCTGTGATCACGACCACGTGCGAACCCTCGACCACCGACAGATCGCTGCCGCCGATGATGTCGCTCGTGCCCGTGAACTGCGTGCCGTGTGCGAGGTCGAGCACCTCGGCCTCGACCTTCTGGGTGGCGATGTCGTAGAGGGCGACGTGGCGGGCGGAACCGCGGATGAGCGCGGCATACGCGGCGCTCGAGCCGACGCTGCCGGCTCCGACGATGGTGACTTTCGAGTTCTCGATGACGGCCATGCGGCCAGTCTTGCAGTGTGCCCGTGCCTCGGGCCAGCGTGGATCGCCGGGTCTATGCATCCTTGGGTGGGCGCTCGGGATTGCGGATCCCGAAGAACGAGGTGATCCCGCCGGCGATCATGAGCACGGCCGTGACGATGGCCGACCGGTGGAAGCCGTCGAGGTCGAGCGCGCCGCCGACGATGGTGGCGAGCAGGGCGATGGCGATCAGTCCTGCGACGCGCGCCACCGCGTTGTTGACGGCGGAGGCGATGCCCGAGCGCTCGGGGCCGATCGCCCCGAGGATCGCCGAGGTGAGCGGAGCCACCGTGAGCGCGAGGCCCGCGCCCATCACGATCATGCTCGGCAGCACCTGCCACCAATAGGAGAAGTCCGTGCCGACGGTGAGCAGGAGTAGAGCGCCGATCCCCATCGTGATCGGTCCGACAGTCATGAAGAACCGCGGACCCCACCTCCCGCTGAGCGCTCCGGCACGCGAGCTGAAGAGGATCATCAGGATCGTCATCGGCAGGCTCGCGAGCCCCGCCAGCGTCGCGGAGAGTCCGGCGCCCTCCTGCAGGTACACGACCACGACGAGTCCGTTGAGTGCCAGCGCCCCGTAGATGAAGGTCGTCGCGACGTTGCCGGTCCAGAAGTTGCGCACCCGGAACAGATCGAGCGGCAGGATCGGATGCCGCACCGTGCGCTGCCGCAGCACGAACGCGACGAACAGCACCGCGCCGAGGGCGAGCGGCACCCAGATCGCGGGGGATCCCCAGCCCTGGTCCGGCTGCTCGATGAGGGCGTAGACCATGCCGCCGAGACCGAAGGTGCACAGCGCCGCGCCGATCCAGTCGATCGAGGAATCGGGATGCCGGGTGTCGTGGAAGCCGCCGCGCGCCAGCAGCATGAGCGTGACGCCGATCGGCACGACGTTGATGAGGAACGCCCAGCGCCACGACACGAAGTCGACCAGGATGCCGCCGATCAGCGGGCCGACGATCATGGCGGACGTGGTCATGGCGGTCCAGATGCCGATGGCGCGGCTCTGCGCCGAGCCGCTGAAGTTCGACGTGATGAGCGCGAGCGAGCTCGGCACGAGGAACGCACCGGCCGCGCCCTGGAACCCCCGCGCGACGATGAGGAACTCCGCGGTCGGAGCCGCGGCGATCGCGAGGGAGGCGATGCCGAACCCGATGAGCCCGATGCGCAGCACCAGCACCCGACCGTAGGCATCGCTCACGGATCCCGCCACGAGGATCAGCGCCCCGAGGGTGATGAGGTAGGCGTCGACGACCCACTGCTGCGTCGTGATGCCGCCGCCGAGCTCCTCACTGATCGCCGGCAGTGCGACGTTGACGATCGTGCCGTCGAGGAAGGCCACGAACGACGCGAGCACCGCGATCCAGAGCACGTACCGCTGCGTCGTGGCCATGCGGCCTGTGACGGATGTCGGCGCCTCGCCCGGGTGCTCGTCGGTCACGATTCCCACGCTAGACCGACACGGCGACACGGCGGCCGTCGCTTCTGCTCGATGCTGCCGGCGGAGTGGGGAAGGCGCCGATTCGCAGCATCCGCCGACGTGTCGTAAGCTTGTCGGCGGTGACGTGTCCGAGCGGCCGAAGGTGCAACTCTCGAAAAGTTGTGTAGGGTAACCCCCTACCGTGGGTTCAAATCCCACCGTCACCGCCAGAAAAACCCCTGATTGTCAGGGGTTTTTCCATTTGCGTAACCGCTGAGTGCCCACACCGCGCCCACATTTTGCCGCGATTCCACCGCCTCAGAGGCGATCCTCCGCGGCCGGTTGCCGGGCTTCATCGAACGGATCTTCCGCCTCGGTCCGCGGAATTCCGCGAGTCTGAGATCATGCCGCTGATCGCACGCGGGCACGGGCGGCTGTGATCCGCCGTCCCTACCGTGGGCATCCGGCCAACCGCAGGGTGTCAACGACATCGGTGACACCTCCTGCTCTTGGGGCCTCGGGGCTTGACGTTGCTGATGTAGGTGACGCCTCGCGCTGGCCAGTTGTGCTCGGCGACGGGCGTGCCGCGGTCGTCGAAGATCATGATGCCGCCGGCTTCGCACGCGAGGTCGACGTCTTTCCCGCGCATCGGGTAGCTGCACTTGAAGATCGTGCCGCGTGCATTGATCGACCCATTCGGGTGGACGGTCGCGACGCGGATTCCGTCGCGGACGCGACCGTTCGACCGACTGATCCTCGCCGTTCGGTAGCGGCCGAGCCGCCGACGGCGCATTGGTCGATAGGGCGCGACCAAGACGCGACACGCGATGGCCTTGGCCGAGGTTGCTGGGCGCGGAGGCGCTTACTGGCGAGTGTTCACCGGCTCCGCGCGTCCCTCCGCGGACACCTGTGGTCGAGATCGTCGTCTTGACGCCTCCAAGTTCGGCGGCTATTCTCATGCCAAGACGATTTGGCAAATCGTATTGGCACCAAGTTCCAACCCTGACCACACATCAACGAATGGAGTCGAAGTGATGAAGCTTCGCATGCAACTGACCGGGCGCGCGCGCCGCGCCCTGGTCGCGACAGCAGCGGTGAGTGCAGCTGCTCTTGCTCTCAGCGGCTGCGGCGCCGGAGGCGGCGGAGACGACGCATCCGACAGCGCTGGTCTGAATGTTGTCGTCGAGGGAGGCGGCAAGGCTGAGCTGCAGCCGATCGCTGATCTCTATGAAGAAGAGACGGGCACCGAGGTGACTCTGGTGGAGTTGCCGTACGCAGGGCTGTACGACCGGATCTCGTCGGAGCTGCAGGCCGGAGAGCCATCGTTCGATGTCGCGGCGCTCGATGCGATCTGGCTGCCCGCATTCGCCCCCGGGCTGGCGCCCCTCGATGATCTGTACACCGATGAAGTCGAGTCGGACCTGTTCGGTGGACTGGTCAGCGAAGCGCAGGTGGACGGGACCTTCGTTGGCATGCCCGTCTGGACGAACTCGGAGATCCTGTTCTACCGGACGGATCTGTTCGAGGACCCCGCCAACATGGCCGACTTCGAGGCAGAGTACGGGTACGCGCTGGCCGCCCCGACGACCTGGGAGCAGTACCGCGATATCGCAGAGTTCTTCACCCGCGACACCGATGGCGACGGTGCGATCGATCTGTACGGCACCGACGTGAAGGGTGCGGTCGAGACGGAGTGGTTGGCGACCGTGTCTCAGGCCGGCGAAGAGAGCATGGTGTTGGATGCCGACGCTGGCGAGGTGACGATCGATGATGCCGAGCACAAAGAGGCACTGGACTTCTACGTGAGTCTCCTTCCCTACGCTCCTTCCGGAGCGGCACAACTGGACTGGGCTGGAGCGCAAAACCTCTTCTACCAGGGCAAGCTCGCGATGATGCGGTTCTGGGGCCACGCCTACCGGCAGACGCCGGACGACTCACCCATCAAGGACCAGATCGGCGTCGCGCCCATGATCGGCGGGTCCGGCGGAGTGGCCGGAGTTCCCGGAGCCTGGTACCTCTCCGTTCCGGCATCTGGAGACAAGCAGGACGCCGCGAAGGACTTCATCCAGTTCGCATACGAGCACAACGATCTCTCGGCCGACACCTCCCTCGGGCTCGTCGCCCGTAAGAGCGCCTTCGAGAGCAAAGAGGCTGAAGCCGGATTCGAGAATTACCCCGCGCTCGTAGCGACGCTGGAGGCCCCCCAGTCATTGCCGCGGCCCGCGACCCCGCAGTGGCAGGAGATCGTCGACTCGGTGCTGATCCCGATGCTCCAGAAGGCCGTCGAGCCTGGGGCGGATACCGCGCAGCTGCTGTCGGACGCGAAGTCCCAGATCGAGTCGATCGTCGAGTAGACGGTCCCTTTCAGGAAGCACTCCATGGAGACAATAACTTCTCCCACCCGCGTCGGGGCGGCCTCGGCCGCCCCGACGCGGGGGACCCGACACACCTGTCGGCATGTCAGCAAGGAACGCGGCGACCGCCGGTTCGCGCTGCTGCTCATGGCGCCGGCCGCGCTGTTCCTGGCCGCCTTCGTCCTCTGGCCCCTCATCCGGTTCGTCTACGACAGCTTCTTCGAGATCTCACCGTTCGCGGGTGCCCCACGCGAGTTCGTGGGTTTCGCGAACTACGTGACCGCGTTCGCGTCAGAAGCGTTCCAGTCCGCATCGATCCGCACGATCGTGTACACCGTCTTCGTGGTCGGCGCCGAGTTCGTGCTCGGGCTGGCCGTCGCGCTGCTGTTCACGGCGCTCGGTCAACGGTCCGCGGTGTTCCGCACCGCCTTCATGTACCCGCTCATGATCGCGCCCGTCGTCGCTGGACTGCTGTGGCGGTTCCTCCTCATCGACAACTTCGGCATCGTCAACCAGTTGCTCTACGAGGCGCACCTCCTCTCGAGCCCGGATCAGATCCACTGGCTGAGTGATCCGAACATCGCGCTGTTCTCCGTCGCGATCCCGGACATCTGGCTCACGACGTCGTTCATCACACTGGTGCTGTTCGCCGGCTTGCAGAACATCCCGGGCGACGTGATCGAAGCAGCCCGCATCGACGGTGCCCGCTACCCGAGGATCCTGTTCAGCATCATCATCCCGCTGCTGCGACCCGTGATCGCCGTCGCGCTGATCATCCGTGGAATCGACGCCGCTCGAGCATTCGACATCATCCTGATCCAGACGGACGGCGGCCCACAGGGCAGCACGACCACCCTCAGCCTTCTCATCTACCGGACCATGACACGTTTCGGCGACCCTGGGCTCGCCAGCGCCATGGGAACCGTCTATCTCATCGTCATGCTCGCCGTGGCAATCACCGCAATCATGTTGATCTGGCGCCCAGGGAGCAGCACGCGATGAATCCTCTAGTCACCCAGGGAAAGAGCCGCATCCTGCTGTGGGCTCTCCTCGCCGCAGCGATCATCCTCTACGGATTCCCGTTCCTGTACCTGCTGCTGACGTCGTTCAAGCCACCGCTCGACGCGATCGCCGTGCCGCCATCGGTATGGCCGGAGACGTGGACCCTCGACAACTATGTGTCTGCACTCACCCGCGAAGGCGTGCCGGCCGCACTCATCAACAGCGTCGTGACAGCGGTGATCTCGACCGCGCTGTCACTGGTCCTCGCTGTGCCCGCCGCATATGCGATCACCCGGTTCCGGACACCGAGCGGGCGCGTCTTCATCGTCGCCGCCCTCGTCACACGCATGGTCCCGACGATCGCCGTAGGAGTCCCGCTGATCGAGGTGATGCGCACTCTCGGTCTGACCGACACGTCCTTCGGGCTTGCGCTCGCACACACCACCATCTCGCTGCCGTTGTCGATCTGGCTGATGGCCAGCTTCTTCGAGGCGGTGCCCGACGAGCTCAGCGAAGCCGCGGAAGTGGACGGGTGCAGCCGGCTCCAGGCGATGTGGCGTGTCGTCCTGCCGGTGGTATCGGGTGGGCTCGCGGTGACGGCGATCTTCGCATTCCTCGCATCCTGGAACGAGTTCCTCTTCGCTCTGCTGCTGACCTCCGTCCGCGCACAGACCACCCCTGTGGTGATTGCGAACTTCCAGAGCCAGTTCGGGTTGGACTGGGGCGGCATGACGGCACTCGCAGCGGTCTACTCCATCCCGGTCATCCTCCTCACCCTGTTCCTCCAACGCCAGATCGTCGCGGGCCTCACCCTCGGCGCAGTCAAAGGCTGAGGGCCGCAGACGCGAACGGAGAAAAGAATGTCGAACGACAACACCTACGACGTGACCACGTGGCCTCATGGCGATCCCCATGACGACATCGGCGAGGTCTTCAACAGCATCATCGCTGATGTCAAGGCAAGGCAGGCAGCATCCGATGTGAATGACGGTGGGAAGCCAGGGGCGGTGATCTACATTCCGCCTGGGGACTACCGCCTTCGCACGCAGGTGCTGATCGACATCAGCTTCCTGCGGGTACACGGGTCAGGGCATGGCTTCACATCGTCGAGCATCCGGTTCAACGTCCCGGAAGAGGAATGGCCCGGGTTGCATGAACTGTGGCCGGGCGGCAGCCGAATCCTCGTCGACATCCCTGTCGACCATGCCCGTGACGAATCCGAGGGCGCGGCGTTCCTCGTTGCGAGGACCGGAAGCCCGCGGATCAGCTCCGTCGAGTTCTCCAACTTCTGCATCGACGGTTTGCACTTCACCGCTGAAGGCCCGGCGAACAACCCGGAAAATTCCTACGCGAACGGCAAGACAGGTATCTATATCGCCGACGCGAACGACTCGTTCCGGGTCACCGGCATGGGGTTCGTCTACCTCGAGCATGCCCTGACGATCTACAACGCGGACGCACTGTCCATCCACGACAACTTCGTCGCCGAATGCGGCAGCTGCATTGAACTGCGCGGCTGGGGTCAGGCATCCAAGATTTCTGACAACCTGATCGGAGCCGGGCCCGAGGGCCGCTCGATCTATGCCGAGAACCACGGCGGGCTGCTGATCACCGCGAACAACGTCTTCCCCAGGGGTTCGAGTAGCGTTCACCTTCACGGGGTCACCCGGTCGAGCGTGACCAACAATCGCCTGCATTCGTTCTACCCGGGAATGGTGGTGCTGGCGGCGGGAAGCTCAGAGAATCTCGTGGCGTCCAATCATTTCCTGCGCGACCACGAACCCTGGACGCCGTTCCTGGGCGTCGACAACGGCGTGGACGACCTCGCCGGGCTGCTGGCCATCGATGGCAGCGACAACTCGGTCATCGGCAACCACTTCTCCGAAGTCGTCGACTCGCGCAGCATCCAGCCGGCTGACGCCAGCCCGGTCATCATCCGGATCCTCCGCGGAAACGACAACCACGTCGCGACCAACCATGTCGTGGCGAAGGATGTCGCCACCGCTTCGAGCGACTCCGCATTCGAGGCGCAGGTTGATGCGCTGCTCACGACCGGATCCTCTCAGGCTCTCGCGGTCACCACCGTGATGGTGGATGCCGCATCCACCAGGAACACGATCCTCGACTCCGGTCGCGACGATCAGGTCGTCCTGAACCGGGCCGTGAACGCCTTCCGTGCCACGCCGTCGCTCGGGTCCGCGGCTCTCGCGGCCGACGAGGCCGCCCGAAAAGTGGTACGAACGTGAGGGGGAATCGATGACAGGAAGCCGGGTGACGGAGAAGACCGCCGGGATCCGAGACGTCGCGGCACACGCCGGCGTCTCGCAGACGACCGTGTCGCACGTGCTCAACGCCACCCCGCATACACGGGTAAGCGAAGACACCGCGGCCCGCGTCCGTGCGGCGGCGGAGGAACTGGGCTATCGCCCCAACCGGCTTGCCCGCGGGCTGCGCACCCAGGCGTCGGACATGATCGGTCTGCTCACGGAGGAGATCGCCACGACCCCGCACGCCGGCCGGATCATCCTCGGCGCGCAGGAGGAGGCGAGCCGCCGCAACCTCACTCTCGCCATCATCAACTCCGAATTGAATCCAGACCCGGAAGTGGGGTCGGCACCGATCCAGGCCTTCCTGGATCGACAGGTCGACGGCATCATCTACGCGACGGTCTACCACGATGAGATCATCGCCCCCGACAACATGCGGTCGCGGCCGGCCGCGCTGATCGGCGCGCGAGACGCTGCAGGAACCATCCCCGCGGTGCTCCCAGATGAGCGCGCCGGTGCAGCCGCGGTCGTGGAAATGCTCGCACGGGCCGGCCACCGTCGGATCGCGTTCGCCGCAAGCGGCGACGACGTCCCCGCCACCCGGGGTCGCCTGCTGGGATACCGCGACGCAATGCAGGCGGCGGGTCTGTCGACCAGGGACCTCATCCTGTCGGGCACTGCAGACGCGCGGGGCGGATACCGCGCCACCGTCGAATTGCTCGACCGCGGCCCCACCGCGGTGTTCTGCTACAACGACCGCATGGCGATCGGCGCCTACCGCGCGGCCGGGGAACGCGGACTCGTCATCCCCACCGATCTATCCATCGTCGGATTCGACGACCAGGCGCCCATCCCCGACAGCCTGTTCCCGACGCTCACGACCGTATCGCTGCCGCACTACGAGATGGGCGCCTGGGCGGTGGCCACATTGGCCGCGCTGGTCCACGGCAAAGGCGAAGAAGCCCTGCTGGCCGCGCACCCGACGGTGTTGGCGTGCCCGCTCGTGGAGCGGGAGTCAGTAGCGCCACCGCCCGCCGGTACACACATCTGAGCCACGCGGGCCCCGGGGTCGCCGTGACGGCAGCGCCGCCGCTCACCACCCGGAAGGTTCGCGTGTCGGCTGACGCCGATGCGCCTCCACTGGCGCCGCATTGAGAGAGGAACGCGGATGAGACCCGCACTGCACTTCACCGCCACCAGCGGATGGATCAACGACCCTCACGGTGTCACGTATCGCGATGGCCAGTACCACGCGTTCTATCAGTACGTTCCGGGCCAGACGGTATGGGGACCCAACTGCCACTGGGGCCACGCCGCCGGTCCGGATCTGCTGAGTCTGCGCGAACTCCCTGTCGCGATCGTCCCCGGCGACGGCGATGACGGCATCTGGACGGGATGCGTGGTCACCGATGACGAGGACAACACGCGAGCCTTCTACACCTCGACGACAACACCGGATTTCGGAATCGGCCGGATCCGCGTGGCTACACCCGTCGACGATGATTGGCTGGCGTGGTCGAAAGACGAGTTCGTCGTGGAGGCTCCTGCAGACCTCGACCTCATCGCCTATCGCGACCCGTTCGTCCGGCGGGAGGAGACAGGCTGGAGGATGTTCGTCGGCGGTGCGCTGCGAGACGGCACAGCCGTCGCGCTCTCGTACATTTCGGACGACCTGCAGCACTGGACGTACTCGGGCATCGCGCTGCAACGGTCCACCGCGGAGACCGAACCCGTCTGGATGGGGGCGCTCTGGGAATGCCCGCAGATTCTGAGCATCGACGGCCGCGCCATCATGGTCTCTTCCATTTGGGACAACGACGTGCTGCACTACGCCGGGTACGCCGTCGGCTCATACAACGACGGCCGATTCGTCGCCGACAACTGGGGACGGTTGACGTTCGGTGACAGTTACTACGCGCCTTCGCTGTTCTCCGACTCAGAAGGCCGCCCTTGTCTGCTGTTCTGGATGCGGGGGATTGCGGACGAGCAAGCGGAATGGGCGAGCGCGCACAGCATTCCGTATCTCCTCTCCCTCGACGACGACCGACTCGTGGCCAGCGTCCACCCGGACGTCGAGAAGCACCGGGGCGGTCGGGCGGAGTCGGTGCGAGTCGAAGGGACCGCAGCCGACGTGGTCTGGAGCGACGGCGAAGGCGGAGAACTCACGATCGCGTCAACCGAGGCGGTCGTGAGCATCCTGTGGAAGCCGGGCGAAGCAACAGTGGTCGAACGAACCGCGCACGCTCTGAACACCACGTGCTCTGTGCCGGTCTCGGGGGCCGTTCGAGTGGTTATCGACGGGCCGATCCTCGAACTGTCCTCGGCAGGTGGCCTCCTCGGCCTGCCGACGGATCTCGGCGGTACGTCGCTTCAGATCGCGGCGGACCGAGGAGATGTCGAGCTTTTCGCGCTGAGTTGACATGGCGACGGGCGACGCGAACCGTCGAGTGCCTGACGCGCACTGATCGGATGACTCAACGACCATCAGGACGAGCCAGAAGTGGTGTTAGGGGTACAACAGGATGATCCACAGGCAAAGCCTCGACGTGCTGGTCATCGGCGAGGCTCTCATCGACATCGTCCAGTCCGGCTCCGGCCGGACTGAACACGTCGGAGGGAGCCCGGCCAACGTCGCGCTCGGGTTGGGACGCCGGGGCGCGAAGGTGGGGCTGCTCACTCACCTGGCCGACGACCCACGTGGGCACACCATCGTTCGGCACCTCGAAGCCTCCAACGTTCACATACTCGCCGAGTCGATCAGCGCTGCAACTACGTCAACGGCCGTGGCGACAATCGGTCCCGACGGACAAGCCGAGTACGACTTCGACGTCATGTGGGATGTCCGGGCACCCGATGCGGTGAACCCACGCGTCGTGCATGCCGGCTCCATCGCGGCCTTTCTCGAACCAGGAGCAACGACCGTCCAGGACCTCCTGCGCCACACCGCGGCAAAAG
Source organism: Microbacterium sp. Leaf288 (assembly GCF_001422925.1). Lineage (GTDB taxonomy): Bacteria > Actinomycetota > Actinomycetes > Actinomycetales > Microbacteriaceae > Microbacterium. Next base: position 21,172 of record NZ_LMNI01000015.1, on the reverse strand, counting down.
AGGTCACCTTCGACCCCAACATCCGTCCCGCGTTGATCGGCGGGCACACGGTTGCCCTCGCTGTCTTCCAGGAAATGACCCGACTGGGCACCGTCGTCAAGATGAGCGACGAAGACGCCGTCTGGCTGTATCCCGAATTAGCAGCCGACGACGTCCTGGACGCCGTGCTGGGCTTGGGAGCCCGCATGGTTGCGATCACTCTGGGATCGGAGGGAGCGATCATTGCCAACGCGGAACATCGCGTCCGGATCCCCGCGTTGCCTGTTACCGCCGTCGACACCATCGGTGCCGGAGATACATTCATGGCCGCACTAATCCACGCCGTCCTCGGCATCGGCAGTGAAAACCTCGACCGCCCAACCTTGGAGCACGTCGGTCGGGCCGCGGTAGCCGCCGCGGCAATCACCGTCTCGCGCACCGGCGCTGATTTGCCCTGGGCTCACGAACTTGAGGCAACGATCCCTGCATGACATCGCGTGCCCGGCCGACACTGCAGCGCACGAGCGCCCTTCGCCTACGGCGACTACCTGCGCAGACTTCACACCGATGGAGGCGCGTGCCCACATCGTGCCCACGTCCGTCAGGGATCGAGCACGAACGAGGCGGGTTCAGAACGACGCCTGGACTGGTCGAAAGCGCGAATTCCCGCGCTTCAACGACGCGAACGGATCGATGAGGATCGAATCTCTTTGGGTTCAAATCCCACCGTCACCGCCAATTTGGGCCAGATCGACGTCCTTCTCGGACGGTCTCGATCTGGCCCATTCCCTTAGTTCCGTCTCGATCAGCCTCGGATGTGGGCACCCCCTGGTCAGGGCTTTCTTGCTGAGCGGGCCGACGTCGCCGGCGTAGGACCGGAGCGGGTCGAGGGCGGCTGAGGCGGATCGACGGCGATCGAGAACGACGCCGAGATGGGCCGTGCCCACGGATCGCCCACAACTTCTCATGTGGCGCGATTGCCCACGGCAGGTCCGCCGCTCAACGCTGCTGCGCCCTCAGTCGCGGCTTCGGCGCCGACTGGTTACGTGGCGCATGAGGTTCGTGGTTCAGGCGAGTGATGCGTATCCGTCGGCCTCGAGCTGCAGCCACAGCGCCAAGTGGAAGTCTTGGTCGTTCGCGAGCGGATCCGCCGAGTGCGCCGGAACCCCGTCGACCGAGGTGGGCATCACGAAGGCGCAGGTCGCGGAGCCGTCGGCGAAGTAGTTCGCCATGTTGGCGCGGAGGATCGCGTATCCGAGGGCTTGGGTCTGGTCCGTGCGGAGCGGTTCAGGAAGTCTGAGCAGCACGGTCGCGGTGAGCGCGCTCCAGTAGTGCGGGAACACGTCTCCCCATTGCCGGCGCTGGCCGAACCAGTACCCGTCCCAGTGGCGGACCGCGACACCGTGCAGACGGGCATGCGGCTGCGGTCCGCCGAACGCCGCCAGCCACGGCAGACGCGCGCGGATGGCCTCGATGAAGATGGGGTCGTCGGACAGGCGGTGGGCGTCGATTAGCAGGTTCAGCAAAGGTGCGACCATCGACTGTTCGTAAGCGACCTCGTGCCCGGGCAAATTCGTGCCGATCTCAGTGAAATGACGGGCACTGTCCAGTAGTGCCTCCCGCAGGTCCGCGGCCCGAGTCTGGTCTCCAGATGCCGTTAAGGCTGCGGCGACGTCGACGACGATCTCGGAGAACCCGATGGTGAGGAAGCGGCCGATGCCGAGCTCGAATCCACGCTCCAGAAGTCGTGCGGCGAGATCGAGGTCCTCGCGGCGGAGGTGCTGCTCGTGGCGTAGCAGGAAGAATCGTGCGAGCCAGGGCGAGTCGTATAGCCGGATGCCGGAGTGCTGGGCTTGCGAGCCGCGCCGGGGTGCGGCGTCGGCGTCTATGAGGTGAGTGCGCGCGAACGCCGCCCAGCCATCCAGTTCGACGTCGACAGAGGCGTCGAGCCACCCCCGCAGTAGTGCCTGTTGAAGCATGATTGCCACGCCGATGCGCTCGGAGCCGTCGCTCCAATCCGACCATCCATTCGTGGTCTGGGTGAGTCCGGTGGTCGTGTCGACCGGGACGATGGCGTGAGTGAGCAGCCCTGGCCGCTCATTGCTGAGTTGATGGTCGAGCACGTAGGCGCTGCGCTTTCGCACCGTCGCCTCAACCCCTTCGTGGAACAGCACCTCGGTGCGTGCGTCATCGCCGATCTGGACCCAGTAGTTTCCGGCTTTTCGCGACGTGAGGCTCGCACCCTCCTGCGTGGGTCTGACTTCCACCCCGTGCTCTGCGCGGACCGTGCGGTCGGTATGCACGGTGATGACATCGCCGACGGTGGCACTGAACGAAGAGAACTGAGCGGGGGCCCGCGTCCCGGCTTCCAGGGCGGACATGTTTTCGTACCAGGCGAGATCCCACGACAGCAGGTAGTCGGCTCCGGGTGCGAGTTCGATCACGGGCTGCCCACCGAAGGCGTTGGGATTGCGTGCATTGTCGGTGACGTGAAGGACGAGGTGTCCGCGCGCGTTCGAAATGGTGGTGGTGTTGCGGGTCTCCACCGAGTAGCCCCAGAGAGCGCCTTCGCGGACGGTGAGTCCAAGGATGCGCCCCGTCCCATCCATGGGCTGGGCGGCCACCCAGGACCAGGCGCCTCCGGTGAAGATGTGGGCGTGGACGCGTCGGCTGAGTGCATCGAGGGCGCCGGGGTAGAGGTCGGCGAAGGGCGTTTGGATGCCGAGGCTGGTGATGCGCATCGGCTGGTCCCCGGTGTTGCGGAACCGGTAGGTCTCGCGCAGGACGTCGCCACCGTGGCGTTCGATCTCGACGGCGAGGTGATCGCCGACGCGATATTGGGTCATCACAGAATCCGGTGTCGTCTTGATCGAGGCGGGCGTGCTCCACCGCCCGGCGAAGGTGTCGCTGATGACGTAGCCGGTTCCCCACGCATGTTCGACGGAGTGCCATGGGATGGTCGCATCCAACAGGAAGGTCCGGTTCGGAGCGTCGGGGGCGGTGAACTGGATGGGCGCGCCGAGGGCAGCGTCGATGGTGACCGATCCATTTCCGAGCCGCAGCGTGGTGGTCTCCACTGCCATGGTCGGAATTGTCGTGTCGGTGTGGATCGTCGTCTCGACGAGGGACGGTGAGGCGAGGGCGGGAGTATGGGTGACAGTCATGTGATGTTCTCCGGTGACGGGCGTCAGCCCTTGATCGAGCCGGCGACGCCGCCGATGACGTGGCGTTGCAGGATGACGTAGAAGACGACGAGCGGAAGGACCCCGAGCACCATCATCGGAAAGAGGGACGCCCAGTCGATGGAGAACTGGCCGATGTTGCGGTAGACCTCCTGCAGGATCACCTGCTTTTCGCGGGACTGCAGGAAGTACAGCGGGCCCATGAAGTCGTTCCATGCGCTCAGCGTGTTGAGGATCGCGACAGTGACGACCGCCGGTCGCAGCAGGGGGAACACGATTGTCGCGAAGGTGCGCAGCACCCCGGCGCCGTCGATGCTCGCGGCCTCTTCGAGTTCTCTCGGGATCGTCGAGGTGAAGGCGTAGAAGAGAAGCGTGGCGAACGGCAGGTTGACCGCGACGTTGATCAGGATGACGCCGAGCAGGCTGTTCATCAGCCCGAGCGACTTGATCACCTCGTATAGCCCCAGGATCGACATCTGGTAGGGGAACATCAGCCCGGACAGCAGGACGAGGAACGCGATCGCAGCGATACGACTGTTCGCCTTGCGGTTCAGCGCATACCCGGCCATCGATGCGAAGAGGACGACGCCGATGACGGATCCCGCTGTGATGATGAATGTGTTGAGGAACGCGCGCGGATAGTCCATCCGGATGAACGCGTCGACGTAGATCGACAAGTCGAACGAGGACGGCAGTCCCATCGGATTCGCCGCCGCCTCGGCAGTCGTCTTGAACGTCGTGACGATCAAGTAGTAGATGGGAATCAGCATCACGATGCTGAATGCGATCAGCACGATGAGAACGAGGGTGTTGGTGCGGCGACGGGTGCGTCGCATCGACGTCAGCCTGGTGGCGGTGGGGGTCATGAGTACCTCGCCTCGAGTCGACGGAACACGCGCAGTAGCAAGCCGCCGATCAGCAGGCTGACGATGAGGAACAGGATGCCGAAGGCGGCGGCCACACCGTAGTTGCCCTCGGAGAACTTCCGATACATGAGGGTGAGCACTGTTTCGGTGGCGTATCCCGGTCCGCCGTTGGTCATGGAGATGACGATGTCGAACACCTTCAGGCCGGCGATGAGGCCGGTGACGATGGTGATCTGAAAGGCGGGGAGGAGGCCCGGCAGCGTGACGGTGAGGAAGGACTTCCACCGGCCTGCGCCATCGAGCGCAGCGGCCTCGTAGAGGTCGTTGTTGATGGTCTGCAGTGCGGCGAGGTAGATCACCATCTGGTAACCGAACCACTGCCAGACCTGGGTGACGATGATGGTGCCCAGCGCGAGGTTGGGATCGCCCAGCCAGTTGACGTTGGCGAGCCCGATCGAGCGCAACACGGTGTTGATGAGGCCGAAGTCGTTCGAGGAGAAGATGTAGCTCCACAGGTACCCGACGACCAGGACGCTGAGCACGGCCGGGCCGAAGAAGATGGTGCGGAAGGCACCTCGGAACGGAATCTTCGAGTGCAGAAGGAGCGCCATCGGCAAGGCGATCAGGTTCTGCAGAACGACGACGACGACGGCATAGGTGAGTGAATGCTGGATGCCGGCCAGCATCTGCGGACTGGTCAGTGCTTCGACGTAGTTCTCGAGCCCGACGAAGTTGACCTCGCGGCTGTGGTTGCTCTGGTCCGTCAGGCTCAGCACGGCCGTGCGGATCACCGGGATGATGAAGAAGACCCCGAAGATGATCAGGGCCGGCGCCACCATCAGGATGTATGGCAGCCGAGACCGCAGTCGAGCCGGCAGTGGCATCCGCCGACGCGTCGTCCGAGTGTTCGGGCGACGTGGCGGCGTCCACGCATCCGTCGTGCCGACTTCCGCGCCTAGGCGCGGCGGCGCTGTGGTGGAACGCATGATGTGAGTCCTGTCCGAGGCGTGCGCCCGGCGGTCCGGGCGCACGCCTTCCGGGTCAGTAGCGGATGGAATCTGCCTGATCGTCGAGCTGAGTGATCAGGTCGTCGGTGCCCTCCTGGCCCCCCACGACGCTCTGCAGACCCTTGAGAAGCGTGTCGATCATCGTCTGGGCGGGCATGTTCACTCCCCAGCGGTCCCAAGCGACGGCAACGTGGCCCTCCGCGAGGAGGGGCGCGACGAGCTCGTACTCGGCGGGGAAGGATCCTTCGACGCCGTTGAAATAGCTGAAGGCGCCAGGGTTGGAGTCCAGGATCGCCTGCATCGCCTCAGGCGAGGCGAGTGCGTGGAGAGCCGCGAGCGCTGCCTCAGGGTGCTTGCTGTCGACGTTGACGCCGAAGCTGGCGGCGGGGCCGCCGAGCAGCCACTGATTGCCGGCATCGCTTCCGACATGGGAGAACATTCCGAAGTCGATGCCCGATTCCTTGATGGTTTCGTAGTCCCACGCGCCGCTGATGAACATGGCGGCCGATCCGCTCGTGAATTCCGCCACGGCCTGGGTAAGAGGGGTGCCGAGCATCTCGGGTGTGAGAATGCCGTGATCGATGACCTGGCTCCACTCTTCGACGGCGTCGTTCCAATTGCCGTCCAGCGTGGTCTCGCCGAACGCGAACTCAGAGTCGATCTCGGGGCTGCCATCACCGTTGTGGTAGTACGCGTTCTCAAGGAATCCCATCAGCGAGTGCACGGCTTTGTCGCTGTCCGCCAGGCCAGCGGCCATCGGCTTGATGCCGGCGTCCGCGAGGGTGTCCGCCGCGTCGAGGAATTCGTCGAACGTGCTGGGAACTTCGGCGCCCGCCTGTTCGAAGAGGCTCTTGTTGTAGAAGACGCCGGAGAACCACCCGTAGGAGGGGACTCCATACACCGCGCCGTTCGCGTCAGTGGACAGCGCGAGACCTTCTGCAGTGAAGTTGGCCACGACCTCGTCATCGCTGATGTCGACCAGGTTGCCGGCTGCAACACGGGCCGGGAAACTCGCACCGTCCATGATGATGTCGGGACCCTCGCCTGACGCGAGCTGTGTGCTTAGCCAGGTGTTGTACTGATCCAGGGGGATCTGTGTGTACTCCAGCGTGATGTCCTCCTCCGCGAGGATGTCGTTCGCGGCTTCGAGGGACGTGCCGATCACGTTCTCCTCGTACCACGAGGCGATCGTGACAGTCGCGGCACCGCCTACCTCACCTCCACCCGAAGAGCAGGCGGCAAGCGAGATGGATGCGGTTGCCAGGGCAATGGCGGCGGCGGCCATGCGTGTCCCGGCTCGACGTTGAGTCATCGGATTGTCCTTCCGTGCCGTCCGCGGCGGCGGCGGCGGCGAAATGGTGCGTCAGTGTGTCGATGCGCATCGATTCGATGCGCATCGACAGGTTAGACCAAGACGGTCGAATCAACAAGTGACGATTAGTCGGATGTCGCCGCAGTGGTCGCGCGTCGCGTCAATCGCGGGGCGACCAGGAGCACCTCGCGAGGTGCGTCGCTCCCGCCGAGTCGAGAGAAAAGAGTCGCCATAGCAAGTCGCGAAACGTCGCGCGGTTCGGGCGACACGTTCGTCACCGGAATGCGGAACGCCTCCGCCGTATCGTCGGGGCACAGTCCGACGAGTGGTACCTCACGACCCGGTGTTACGCCGTCCGACAGCAGGATCTGCATCGTCATGTCAATCGCCTGAGGCGTGCGCGCGACGATCCCGGCCCGGTCCGCTCGGATATCCGCGACGAGACCGCCGAAGGCTCCAAAGCCCACCCAGCCCTCCGCGCTGGGTTCGAAGGTGTCGCATCGCAGTCCGGCGCGCAGCGCGGCATCCTGAACTGCGTCCGCGAACTGATGCACGAACCCGAAGCCCTGAGCACGCACCTCGGGAGCCTCTCCGATCAGCACGATGCGCGAACTCCCAGCGGCGACGAGTTCCTCAACGGCGAGATTGCCCGCGGCCTGCACGTCGAAGTCCACGCAGTCGAGGCCGGCGGAATCGTCGGGGATTCCGATGAGCGCGACCGGGACGTCGAGCTCTCGTGCGGTCGCGACGCGATCATCGTCACGGCGAATGTCCATCAACACGATGCCATCGACGATGGCCCTTCCGGCCAGCCGCTCGAGACCTGCGGGTCCCTCGTCTGCCGTGACGAGCACGACGTCGTAATCGCGCTCGCGGCAATAGCCGGTGATCGTGTCGATGAACGGAAGCAACGCGCCGACCTCGGTGGTCGCTGTGAATCGGGTGACCAGACCGAGGACGTTCGTGCGGCTCCCGGCGAGGGCTCGGGCTCCTGCGTTGGGGTGATATGAGAGTTCGCGCATGGCCGCCTCGACGCGTGCGCGAGTCTCCGGCGAGATCGTCCGAGTGCCGCTCATCACGTACGAGACGGTGCTCTGCGAGACTCCGGCGAGCTTCGCCACGTCGCTGGCCGTTGCCATGCTTGTACCTCCGGCTGGATTCTATCCGCGTCCGCGACCGCAAGGTCAGCGGGGGAGTCCACGCAATGCAGGGGAGCGCAGCTCGAGACACGCACGCTGCGTGGAGTGCCTCCTCTGGACGAACAGCGAATGACCGAGATGACCGGAAGCGGTCAGTCGCTCTCGGCGATGGCTTTCATCGCCTTCCACCCGTGCGTGACTCCGCCGCCGGCGCGCAGGGCTGCGACGACCATGACGGCTTCCGCGACGTCGGCCTTAGAAGCGCCGGCCTTGATGGCGCGCTTTGCGTGGTCCTCGATGCAGAACGGGCACTGGGTGGTCACAGCGACGCCGACGGCGATGAGCTCGCGAGTGGCCAGGTCAAGGTTGCCGGAGTTCTTACTGAACACGGATTTGTCGAATCCGAAGAATGCCGAGACCATCTCCGGTGCGGCTGCCTTGATGTCGGCCATAAACGTTGCTTCCTCGTCGTGGGAGTGCATGTGTTCCTCTCGTGGTGTGCGTTGATCTGCGGTCGGCTCCGAGTGCCGGACTACCGCGGGATGGATTGCGCGGAGACTCGGTTCCGCGTTGTTTGCTCAGGTCTTGACGGGGTGGGCCTGGGTGGGCCTTGGGGTGTTGATGGCGGTCGCGGTGATGATCGCCGCCAGGACCAGTGAGACCGCGCCGACGGTGAGTGCGGCGGTGTAGCCGTCCACGAGCGCCTGCGAGGCCTCCGTGACCAATGGGGTGTCGCCGTCTTGCCGGCCTTGGGTCAGCATGGCGAGGGCGTCGGGGAGATGACGTGTGGTGACGGCGACGGCAATGCTGGAGGTGACGGCCATGCCCAGGGCCGTACCGATCTGCTGGGCGGTGTTGAGCAGCGCGGAAGCGATCCCGAGGTCCTGGGGAGCGGCGCTGCTGACTGCAGCGGAGGTGAGGGGCACGAAGTTGAGCGCGAATCCGAATGCGGTGGCGAAGATCGCCGGCAGCAGGTGCGCCCAGTAGGGGGTGCTCGTGCTGATGAAGGTCAGCGAGAACAGGCCGCCGGCGGCGAGCAGCATCCCGGCGCCGATGATCCAACGTGGCGCAAGTGTCGCGGCGAGCTTGGAGCTGATCGCCGCGCCGGCGACGATGCCCACCGCGAACGGCAGCCAGGCCAAGCCGGTCTGCAGGGGTTCGAAGTCGAGGACGTACTGCATGTAGAGGTTGAGCAGGTAGAACATACCCAGCGGGCCGAACGAGACCATGAGCATCCCGAAGTACGCACCGGACCGGTTGCGGCTCTTGAACATGCGCAGCGGCAGCATCGGGTCATTCATCTTCGACTCGACGACGAGGAACACGAGCAGAAGGACGCCGGCCGCGGCGAGGAACGCGAGGGTCGCCGGATCAGCCCAGCCGTGATCGCCGCCACGGGTGATGGCGTAGACCAGAGAGGCCATGGCGCCGGTGCCGAGAACCGCGCCGGCGACGTCGAGCCTTCCTTGGTGGCGGTCGGCTTCGACCAGGGTTCGGGTGCCGGCGAGCAGGAGCAGACCGATGGGGATGTTGAGGTAGAACATCCAGTTCCAGCCCAAGGTGCCGGCCAGCACGCCGCCGGCGAGCAGGCCGACGGCGATTCCGAGGCCCGACATCGCCCCGTAGAGCGCGAGTGCTGTATTGCGATGCTTCCCCGCCGGGAAGGTGGAGTTGATCGAGGCGAGCACGTTCGGTGCGATAAAGGCTGCGCCGACGCCTTGCACGGCGCGGCCGAGGATGACCATCGTCCCGCCGGTGGCGAGGCCGGCGATCAATGCCCCGGCCATGAACACGACGAGCCCGATGCGCAGCAGACGGCGGCGGCCGTAGAGGTCGCCGAGGCGTCCGCCGAACAACAGCAGGGCGCCGAACAGCAGGATGTACGCGTTGACCACCCAGGGCATCATCCCCGCGGACATGCCCAGGTCCGCTTGCATGGCGGGCAGTCCCACGTTCGCGATGACGTCGTTGAGGACGATGAGCAGCTGCCCGCCCGAGACGACGAGCATCGGGATCAGCACCCTCTTGTCTGACGTGTCGTCTGCGGTCTGTCGAGCGGATTCTGTGGATCGCACAGTCATCGGTCAGAACTCCTCGGTCGCGATTCTGATACCCATAGGGGGTATTACCACTGCTGGAACCACGATATCCCCGCCGCGTATTCCGAACCGGATCTCAGCGCACTCCCTTCACCTTGAGGACTGCGAGTGCGCCGATGATCGTGCAAGCGCCGGCGACGAAGAACAGCACCGAGTAGTCCCCGCCGCCGACGGCGAGGATTGCGGGCGCGATGGCCGGTGCGATGGACTGCGGGAGGGCGCTGGCGATGTTGAACACGCCAAGGTCCTTCGCGGCGTTGTCGCGGTCGGGGAGGACGTCGGTGACGAGCGCGAGGTCGACGGCGAAGTAGATGCCGATCCCGGCGCCGGTGATCGCCATGGCGATCAGGAACCCGGTCATCTCCGTCGAGATCGCGACGACGAAGAGTCCGATGCCGTAGACGAGGGCCGAGGCGAGGACGAAGATCTTGCGGCGGCCTGACATGTCGGAGAGCTTGCCGCCGACGAGGCTGAACAGCACCCAGCACACCGAGGACACCAGGGTCGCGATGAAGATGCTGTCGGGAAGCTCGGTCTCGGAGATCCCGATCTTGTTGAGCAGGTAGAACGCCTGGTAGGTGAGCAGGAACGACTGTCCCATGACGAACAGGAAGCGGCTGATCCAGGCCCAGGCGAAGTCCGGTGCCTTCCGTGGGCTGGTGTAGAAGGTCGAGACGAACTCGCGAAACGACCACACAGGCTTGTCGTCGCCTGACAGTCGTCTGTCCTTGAGGACGAGCATGAACACGATGACGAACATGCTGGTGATCGCCATCGGGAACATGAACATCGCCAGCTGACCGAGCGGTGCAACGAGCTGGACGACGTAGGCGCCGACGACGAGTGCGATCGGGGCGCAGATGCCGAGGACACCGGAGACCGCGCCCCGCTGCTTCTCCGGGATCTGATCTGCCATGATCGCGACGACCGCCGCAAGGAGTGCGTTGAAGGCGAGTTGCGTGATCGACCAGCCGACGACGACCACCCATACGGTGGGGGCCATCGCAACGATGACGAGGCCGGCGGTGGCCCCGATGAGGCCGACGATCATCCAGGGGCGGCGCATACCGAGCCGCGCTGTCGTGCGGTCGCTGAGGCGCCCGAAGAACGGATTGCCGACGAGCGCGAGCAGCGCTCCGACTCCGGTGACCAGGCCGAGGGCGGCCGGTGCCGCCTCAGGCCCGACGGGGCTGTTGATCTTCAGGGGCAGCGTCACCAGGACGGGTGCGAGGAGCGCCAGCCACACGCCCATGTAGGCGAGGACGTAGAGCGTGATGAAGCCTCCGCCGACCCGTCGGACGATCGCTGCGGCTGAGGTGGGTGGTGCATCGGACGTCATCCGATTCCTTTCTGCGGGGCGTCGTGTGGATCTAGAGCATCGACAGGCGGGTGAGGGTGCGTTGGAGCCTGGACTCGTCGGCGCCGCCGACGACCATCGTCAGGACGGAGCGGACGTCCATGCCGAGGGCGACGTTCAGCATCGGGTGGTCGAGGAGCTCGGGGACGCCCTCGGCGAGGATCGTTCGGGCGTCCGGATCCTTGAGCAGCAGTCCGATGCTCGTCCGGTTCAGGCGATAGCGGCCCCCGCTGCGTCGAGCAAGCGTGGTCGCGAACTGTTCCTCCTCCGTGGGATGCGGGCGGGGCCGCCAGTCCTCGTATCGCAGGCCGAACCCGAACTCGAACGCGGGATTCTCGGAGTCCGAGGGGACGTCGGGGCGACTTGCTCGAACAGCCGTCATGGAGGACGGGAGCTCCATCGGTAGGCGTCCCCGCGGTTCCGCCTCGCCGAAGAGCACGCGCGCGAACGCCTCATCGCTGGCACCGAACTCGGCGATCAGGGAGTCGACGTGAGGGAGCAGTGGGGTGAGGATCGCGCCGCGGTCGAGGTACACACCGACCACGGTGGGAGCCGCTGACGCAATCTCCTGCAGGTGCTGTACGTCCTCGTCCGGGAAGTCGAGGGAACCGGCGTGGAAGAAGGACTCGAGGTCGCCGGGGTAGCCGCGCTGCTCGAACGGCGCGGCGGTGCGCAGGATGGCGACGTCCGCCTCCTGGGGTGTCGCCACGACATTCGCCCGGCCCGCCAGGGCGAGCGGGTCCATGCCTTCGACATACACCGAGATGCCGTGTCGCAGGGGCAGTCGTGCGCTTCCCGGGCTGTTGACGAGCAGCGTATGCGCCGCCGCCTGGGCGGCGAGCCCGGTCTCGCGTGCATCGGCCGCGCCGACGACGGCTTCGGCTCGTTCCGCGTCGACGAAAGGGTTGTCGAACAGGCCCAGAGTGAACTTCTCCCGCAGCAGGCGCCGGGCGGACTCGTCGATGCGCGCCTCGCTCAACTTGCCTGCGCGTACGAGGCCGACGAGCACGTCGGGGATGGCTTCTCCGCCGAACTGGTCGATGCCGGCGTCGAGGGCCTTGATCATCCGCTGTTCGAAGGTCAGGTGCTCCACGCCCCACGGGGTTGCGCCGATGATGCCCCAGTCGCTGCACACGATGCCGTCGAAGCCGAGCTGTTGACGGAGCAGGTCGTTGACGATCTTCCTGTTGAAGCTGAACCCCACCTCCTCGTACTCCGTGCCCATCGGGACGCCGTAGTACGGCATCATCTGTGAGATACCCGCAGCGATCACGTCCTTGAACGGCTGCAGGTGCAGATCCCACATCCGGCCCGGGTAGACCTGCTCCCTGCCGTAGTCGAAGTGCGGATCCTCGCCGTCGAGCTGCGGCCCGCCACCGGGGAAGTGCTTACCCATAGCAGCGACCGAATCGGGGCCGAGCCGCTCCCCTTGGAGCCCGCGGACATAGGCCACGCCGAGGCGGCGGGTGATCTCGACGCTCTCGCCGTATGTCCCGCCTGCCCGAGACCAGCGAGGGTCGGTTGCAAGGTCGATCTGCGGATGCAGCCCGAGAGAGATGCCGACTGCGCGGTACTCTCGTCGCACGATGTCGCCGTACCGCTGCATGAGCTCGGCATCGTCGAGGGCACCGAAGCCGAGCGGTTCCGGCCACTGTGAGAACGGACCGGAAGCGAGACCCGTGCCGGGATTGTTCCCGAAGGCGTGCCGCGGATCACTGGAGATTGTGACCGGGATCGCGAACGGCTGCGTGCGCGCTTCCTCCTGCACCGCGTTCGCCCACTCCGCCAGCTCTCGGGCGCCCGGGGCCTGCAGCGTGTTGAAGTGATTGATCCGGCGGTCCAGCAGCGTCTGGGTCGACGGGTAGCCGATCGGACCCGGGGCGTCGAAATCGCCGACTCCCGCGAGCGGCTGGAACATCAGGCCGGCTTTGTCTCCGAGAGGGAGCCGAGCGAGGAGATCGTCGGCTCGCTTCTCTGGCGCCACAGACGGATCCTGATGAGGGTACGAGATGGTGGTCACGCGCCGGTCATGTTCTCTACTGCTCTGTAAAGGGCTGTTACTGACAGCTGTCACTGACGCGCGTCAGTGACAGCTGTCAGTATTACACTGGAGCCGCAGAGACGTCAATTTGTCGGCTAGCCGGGGAGAGCGCGATGGCGACGAAGGTGCAGAGGAGGGTCACGAGCGCGGATGTCGCACGAGAAGCCGGGGTGGCTCGCTCGACAGTCAGCTACGTCCTGAACCGGACTCCGCATCAGACCATCCCCGACACCACTCGTCAACGCGTTCTCGATGCCGCCGCGCGCCTCGGCTACATGCCGTCGGCAGCCGCCCGCACGCTGACGCGAGGCCGCTCCGACGTCGTGCTCTGCATCCTCCGGCCATGGCCGCTCGGCTCAGCTGCAGGAGCGCTCTTGGCCGAACTGACGGCCGCGTTCGGTCGGCAGGGGCTGACGCTCGTGACACACATCGAGGACCCAAGTGTCCGTAGCCTCGACAACGTCTGGAACGAGATCTCCCCGGCCGCCGTGCTGTCCTATCAACCCGTCGACCCGGAGGCAGAGCGTGCCATGCGCGCATTCGGCGTCCAATCCGTGGCCGTCCTCTTTGCCGACCATGACGGCAGAGCTCAAGTTGTCCGACTTGACAGTCGAATCGGTCGCATGCAGGCCGAGCATCTGATCGGCGCCGGCCATTCGCGCATCGGTTACGCCTATCCGGAGTTTCCTTCGCTTCAGGACTTCGCACGGCCCCGTCTGGAAGGCGCAAGGGCCGCTTGTAGCGACGCTGGCCTCGCCTCGCCAGACGTCCGCACCGTCGCCCTGGACGCAGCATCCGCCGCGGCCGCCATCGAGCACTGGCGCTCTCTGCCCCTGCCCGTCACCGGGGTGTGCGCCTACAACGACGAGGTCGCCCAAGCGCTGATCGCCGGTGCTCGCCTCGCGCGTGTCGACATCCCGGGCGAACTCGCGGTGATCGGCGCGGACGACATCCCTGCCGCAGCCCTGACGTATCCGCCCCTCACGACAATCGCCATCGACCATGTCGCCGAGGCGAGACGCATCGTGGAGACCGTCACCGCGGCAGTCGCCGGCGATGAGCCCCCCGCCGTCGCCGACGCTGCGGATCTCTTCACCATCGTGACCAGGGAATCGGCGTAGATCTCGCGCATCTCCGTCACGCGGTCGCAGCCGCGGAATTTCGCGGTGGCATAGCGTTCCCGTAGTGGCCGAGGTCGGATATGAACCTTCGCTCCTCGAGGGCAATGAAGCCGCTAAGCGATCACCGCACGGAACCGCGCGCGCGTTCGCGGCGTGGATCGATCGATTGGGTTCTCGAAGACAGGCGCGTACCGGATACCCGTGCAGCCCTTCGTTGACGCGGTGCGCGCAGCCCGAGACTAGGAGCCGGGAGCTTGCCCTGTCGACTCTCGCCAGACGATCCGGTTGAGCGGCCCTTCGTCGACTGCGGCATCCTCGTCGCGCAAGCGCGCGATGAGGGGCGCCCATCGCGTTGCACTCGATCCCGCCCCACACCACCGCGGCCCTAGCGTCGATCACCGTGAGAAAGGCCAGCTGCCCGATCGGGGCCTGTGGTCCCCTGATGCAGGCTAGGGGCGAGGAAGCGGCCGGTGATGCTCGCAGGGTTGGCCGCAATGGCTTCTGGCGTGCCGGTGGCTATGATCCGTCCGCCGTTGATGCCGCCGCCGGGCCCCAGATCGACGATGTAATCGGCGTTGGCGATCATGTCGAGGTCGTGCTCGATGACGATCACGGTCGCGCCCGTGGCGAGGAGTCGCTCGAGCACGCGCAGGAGAGTGCGGATATCGAGGGGGTGTAAGCCGACGGACGGCTCGTCGAAGACGAACATCGTCCCGGTGTGGGTGCGTCCGAGTTCGGCGGCGAGCTTCAGCCGTTGTGCTTCGCCGCCGGATAGGGCGGGGGTGTCCTCCCCGAGAGTCAGGTAGCCCAAGCCGAGATCGACGAGGGTATGCAGCTTCTTGCGCACTCTGGGGCGTTCGACGAGCAATTGCGCGGCGTCGGCGACGGTGATTGCGAGCAGTTCTGGAAGCGACAGGTGCCCGGGCGCGGGGAGGCGGAATCCGGATGCCTCGGGTCCGTAGCGGGTGCCGCCGCAGTCGGGGCAGGGAATGTCGATGTCGGGGAGGAACTGCACATCGAGGACGACCTGCCCGGTGCCCTCGCAGCGCGGGCATCGGAGTGAGCCGGTGTTGTAGGAGAAGTCGCCTGCGGTGAGCCCGCTGTCCTTTGCTGCGGGGGTCTCCGCGAAGGCACGGCGGAGATCGTCGAGGACACCGCTGTAGGTGGCGACCGTGGAGCGCACGTTCGTGCCGATCGGTGTCGCATCGACCACGTCGGCTCGTGTCACACCCGCCGCGTCGAGGGAGACGACGTGCGCGGGGAGCGGCGTCCCGTCGTGGATGGCGGCCAACGCAGGTACGAGGCTGTCCAGTACGAACGTCGTCTTCCCCGACCCGGACATGCCGGTCACTGCCGTGAGCCGACCTCTGGGGATGGCGGCCTCGAGTGCGCCGACGGTATGGATGGGTGAGGTCTTGAGTTCGATTCTTCCGTCGGAGAACATGTCGGCTTCGGTCGCACGGTCGCGGACCACCGCCGTTTCGTCGCCGGTGAGGAACTTCCCGATGAGGGATGCGGGGTTCTGCTGGATTTCCGTGATGCTGCCTCGGGCGAGGATCGTGCCGCCGGTGGAGCCGGAGCCTGGGCCGATCTCGATCATCCAGTCGGCTTCGCGCAGCACCTGCACGTCATGGTCGACGAGAACGACGGAGTTTCCGCCTTCGAGCAGGTCCCGCATCACGCCGATCAGGCCCTCGATGTTCGATGGGTGCAGTCCGATGGAGGGCTCGTCGAGCACAAAAAGAACCCCGGTCGTCTCGTTGCGGACCGCTCGTGCCAGTTGCACTCGCTGCCGTTCCCCGGTCGACAGGGTGGAACTGGCCCGGTCGAGGGTGAGGTATCCCAGGCCGAGCTCGGTGAGTCGGCGCCCCATCTCGGTGAACTGCCGGGTGATCATCTCCGCCATCGGACGCATGTTCGCAGGCAGGGTGGCCGACACTGTCGGCATCCACCGCATCGTCTCGGTGAGCGTGAGTGCGGTTGCCTCCGCCAGATTCATGCCATCCACCTCGGTGCCGCGCGCGGCTTCGGACAGGCGGGTGCCGTGACAGGCTGGGCAGGTGTGCGCGGTGATGAATCGCTCGACACGGGCCAGGCCCTTCTCGCTGGTGGCGTTCTTCATCGCTTCCCGCACGGCCTGACGCGCACTGCGATAGGTGAAGTTCAGATCGAACAGCTTCCCGGTCTTCGACGGCACCTTGATCTCACGCTTCTCGGCGGGACCATCGAGCACGATCTCCCGCTCCTTCGCGGTGAGCTCTGCGTACGCGACGTCGATGCGGACACCGAACGCGGCGGCGACCTGCGGCATCACTGAAAGCCCGAACATCGCCCAAGGTGCGACGGCGCCGTCCTCGATCGACCGCAGAGGGTCGGGGATCAGCGTCGCGTCGTCGATGTCACGTACTGTGCCGGTTCCTGAACAGGCCGGGCATGCCCCGTCGGAGTTGAACGCCAGCGATTCCGCTCCCGGCGGGGAGAACTCCGCGCCGCAGACCGGGCAGGTCAGGTCTTTGTTCGCTGCCACGTCGATCGTCGGCGACAGCCGGTGACCGTTCGGGCACAGGTGCGAGCCGAGCCGCGAGTACATCACACGCAGCACGTTGAGCAGTTCTGTCGACGTCCCGAATGTCGACCGCACGCCGGGAACCCCAGGGCGCTGGCGCAGCGCCAAGGCCGCTGGGACATGCCGCACAGAGTCCACCGTGGCGCGAGCTGCGTGCGACATGCGCCGGCGCGTGTACGTCGACAACGCTTCGATGTACCGCCTGGACCCCTCGGCGTAGAGCACCCCCATCGCCAGAGACGACTTCCCCGACCCTGATACCCCGGCGATCGCGACCAGCTGCCGCAACGGGATGTCTACGTCGATGTTCCTGAGGTTGTGCACCCGGGCGCCTCGCACCTCGGTGACCAGCGGAGCGCCCTGCTCGGGGTAGCCGGCCTGTTCGCTGTCCATCGAACCTCCACGTGGTTCATCACAAGTTCGCCACATACAGATTCCCATCGCCCCGCTCGATGGGATACGGCCGCATTGGTGATCGAGCCCGGCACGGATCTCGATGATCGCCAACGTGAGTGAGCACAGTCATGCGCTCGCTCCTCTGGGCGGGGGAGCCCTGAGCGCTGGGGGCGAAGGCGAGGGTCAGGGCGTCGGGGACTTGTTCGCTGCTCCCTGGCCAGAAAGCACGAGGTTGCCCCCCGCACGTCGACGAGGGCCAGCGGCCCTTACGGCATGCCCCAGAACGTGTCTTCGGTCGCCCCATCCTCCGAGAACAGGTGCACTTCGACGATCTTCCCGTCCCGCACGGTGAGCAGGTCGACTCCTGCCATGTCCATGGCCGCGTCCGAGCGGCTGCCGGAGAAGCGCACAAGCACGGCGACGAGCTCGCCGTTGACCATCGGGGGACCGGTCACGTCAAGACGGAACGTCCCTTCGCTGGCAGCCATCATGCCGCCCAGCAACGCGCCTACTCCGTCGATACCGGAGTGGTCTCCGGAGAACCGGTTCGCGCCCGGCTGATGCCACACCACGGCCGGGCTCAGCAGCTCCATCGCCGCAGGCACATCGCCTCGGCCGAGGGCCTCGAAATAGGAAGCGACAACCGCCGCAGGACTTTGTACGCTCATGTCCGTCTCCTTCATAGTGAACAATTCACATATAGTTTCACCTGGTAACTTGTTACCTCAAGGTAACTGGGAGGAGGGCTAGGTGACTCAGCCCGAGTGGAATGTGATGCTCGCTTCCTGCCCGTCGAGAACGTCGCTGGCACGCATTGCAAACAAGTGGACCGCCATGATCGTGATCGCTCTCAGCGGTGGCCCGCTGCGGTTCGGCGAAGTGCGCACAGCCGTCGATGGCATCTCGGGGAAAGTGCTGGCGGACACACTCCGCGATCTCGAACGCGACGGTGTCGTCACTCGAACGGCCTATGACGAGATGCCACCACGTGTGGAGTATGAACTCACGGATCTCGGGCGCACCCTGCAGGAGCCCCTCACGGCGCTCGGGCGATGGGCCGAGCAGCACATCGAGGAGGTCATCACGGCGCGAACCGCGTATGACTCGCGCTAGCCGGAATGCCAGTCAGGCCTCACGCGGGACAACGCTGCCCGCGAATCACGCGACGCGCCGGTTGATGCACCAAGACCGGTCCATCAGGACGATCCCACCCTTGGCCGGAAGCCGTTCGATATTGCGCTGGCACACCCCCAGGCGCCCGTGCCTCGGAACTCGTGCCCACATGGTGCCCACGGACGAGGTTGGTTGGCAGGGACTCAGTAGGAACGACAGCAGATTCTGATAGGTCGCAAGCCGCGGAATTCCGCGGCTCGCGGTTGACGCAGATTGGAATGGATCGAACCTCTTTGGGTTCAAATCCCACCGTCACCGCCATTGAAACCCACTCAAGCTGATCAGTCTGATCGACTTGAGTGGGTTTCGCTTTGTGCGGATGCGACCTCGGACGTCGGGGTGACGGCGCCGGCCGCTTTGCACACAGTGCGCCCGTGCGCCAGGCTGATCGAAGGCGTGACCCCACGGCTCGAACTCCTTACGGAAAGCAGAATGATGGCCCGCTCACCCCAGGAAGCTTCACCTGCCACTGTTGCCGCTCTCGCTGCAGCGCGGGAACGCTATCCGCTGGACGATGTGCAGGACTTCACGGATGTTGCGCGTGGCCTGATCGCACCTCTGCCCGAATCAGTGCTCGGCGATGACGGTCATGTGATCTTCGACCTGCACGCGATGGACTACATCGACGGAGACGCGCCGGATTCGGTCGATGCGAGTCTGTGGCGGCAGTCGAAGCTGATCCGCCAGGGTGGCCTGTTCAAGGTGGTTGACGGCGTCTACCAGGTGCGTGGCAACGACATCGCGCAGCTCACCGTCGTCGAGGGCGTCGACGGGCTCATCGTGATCGACTGCATGGCCGGGGTCGAAAGTGCTCGCCAGGGCATGGCGCTGATCCGCGAGCACGTCAGCGACAAACCTGTCGCCGGGGTGATCTACACCCATACCCATATCGACCACTACGGCGGTGTGAAGGGCGTGGTCTCGGAAGAGGATGTGCGGTCGGGCAAGGTGCCCATTCTCGCGCCGGGAACCATCGCTTCGTTCGACAAGTTCGCCATCGGCGAGAACGTCGTCGCCGGCAACGCGATGGCCCGACGCGCCCAGTACGCATTCGGTGGACTGCTGGAGCACGGCCCGCACGGGTTCGTCAGCTGCGGGATCGGCACGCTCACCACGAAGAACCCGACCGTCTCCTATATCTCACCGACTGACGGCATCCGCACGACGGGGGAGAAGCGCACCATCGCGGGCATCGAGTTCGAGTTCCTCTATGCCCCCGACACGGAGGCGCCGGAGGAGATGCACATCTGGATCCCGGAGCTGAAGGCTCTGACCACGGCGGAGAACGCCAACCACTCGCTCCACAACATCCAGACACTCCGCGGCGCGCGAACGCGGGATGCCCGCAACTTCGCCCGCTACCTCGACGAAACACTCGAGCGCTGGGGCAATGAGGCCGAGGTGCACTACGGACCGCACACCTGGCCGGTCTGGGGCAATGCCGACGTCACCGCAATGATCGCCTCGCAACGTGATGCGTACAAGTACATCCACGACCAGGCGCTCCGTCTCGCGAACCAGGGGTACACGCCTCTGGAGGCTGCGGAGGAGATCCGCCTGCCGGACGAGCTCGACCGCAAGTGGTTCAACCACGGCTACCACGGCACCGTGCATCACGACGTCCGCGCAGTCTTCACGAAGGAGCTCGGCATGTGGGATGGCGACCCCGTGTCGCTGCATCCGCACCCGCCTGTGGAATCCGCGAAGCGATACATAGCCTTCATCGGCCGCGACAAGGTTCTGGAAGAGGGCAAGCGTGCATTCGAAGCTGCCGACTACCGGTGGGCGGTGGAGATCCTGCACAAGCTCGTCTTCGCCGACCCGGGCGACGTCGAGGCGCGGGATCTGCAGGCCGATGCGTATGAGCAGCTCGGCTTCCAGGCCGAGGGTCCGCAGTGGCGCGGGATCTTCCTCACGGCCGCTCGAGAGCTTCGCGAAGGGATTCAGCCGACCGCGTTCACAACGGCCAGCGAGGACACTCTGCTCGGGATGCCGATCGACATCCTGTTCGACTTCGCCGCCGTGCACGTGAACGGCCCGAAGGCGGCGGATGCTGACATCCGGATCAATCTGGACTTCACCGACAGCGCCGAACAGTGGAATCTCTGGATCGCGCGGGGCGTGCTCAACGCGCGGCGAGGGCACTCGACCGATGCCCCCCTCACCGTGAGCGCACCGAAGCCCCTGATGGTCGGCGTGCTTCTCAAACCGAGCGTCGCACCGCAGCTCGCCGCGGGCGGGAAGATCGCGCTCCACGGCGACACCGATCAGCTTGTCGAACTCGCCGCAGTATTGGACGACTTCGATCCGGCCTTCCCGATCGTCACGCCATAGAGCGCATCGCGTCCTCTGTGTGTGGCAACGCAATCCGACATCGACGCTGATCCACATCCTTCCGCGCTGATCGATGCGGATGCCTGATCCCGCCTGAATCAACGTGAACCGACCCATCTGATCGTTCCGGATGTCGGGGTCTGTGAGTTCACATCCCACCGTCAGCCCCATCTTCACCAGATCAGCCCTGTTACGTGCAGGGCTGATCTGCGTGTGGGACAGGTTCGATCGCGACGGAATCGGGCCCTCGGGGAGGTCTCCGCAGGGGGCGAGCAGCCGTGCAGAGCGTCGATTTGTGCGAACCCGCATTCACGGGGTAGAGTCTTCTTGTTCGCCCCAAAGGGTAGAGCGGAAGGCCTCAGGGTCTGGCTCCCCTCAAGTAGCGAACCGCCCCCATCACCTCCAAGACGCTCTGCGTGCTGGACGATGGGTATCCTGCTCGAAGAGCTCCGGTCGGTCTGACGGATGGCTTCGATGGGATAAGATAGTGAAGTTGCCCTGCGGTGATGGCTGTGAAGCTGGAATGCGGGTGCGTCCGATCTTTGAGAACTCAACAGCGTGCACTTGTCAAATGACTCAACAGCGTGCACTTGTCAAATG
>NZ_LMNI01000014.1 GCF_001422925.1 Microbacterium sp. Leaf288 | reverse complement strand
CCGACGACACCGCCGCCTACCTCCACTTCCACAACACCCAAGACCTCGAAGACCACGTCGCCGGCGACCTCGCCATGCTCCTCGCCGAACGCTTCGACGAATCCCGGACTCCGCAGGCGCCGGACGCCGGCGCCGCACCGGTCAGCCTGGTAGGCCGGGTCCCCGTGCCCTACACGACCACCATCGGGCGCGAGGCCGACATCGATGCGGTGCGCACCCTGCTCGCGAGGGGCACGGACCGCGTCGTGAGCCTCATCGGCCCCGGCGGTATCGGCAAGAGCCGGCTCGCGATCGAGACGGCCAGGGCCTCAGCCGACCTCTTCCCGGACGGCGTCTACTTCGTCCTCCTCGAGGGCGTGCTCGAGCCGGGACTGCTGCTGCCGACGATCGCCTACTACCTCGGCATCCGCGACAACGGCGAGGCCGCGCTGGAGGAGCGCATCGCGCACGCCCTCGCGGATCGTCGTGTGCTGATCGTGCTCGACAACTTCGAGCAGATCGTGGATGCCGCACCCGTGCTCGTGCGCCTGTACACCGTCGCGCCGACGGCGACCTTCCTCGTGACGAGCCGCATCGTGCTGCGGATCCGCGGCGAGCGCGTCTACGACGTGCCGCCGCTCACGACGCCCGCCGGCGAGGGCCCGGCGAGCCTGGACCGCAGCACACGCTCGGCGGCGGTGTCGCTGTTCGTCGACCGGGCACGCGCGATCGATCCGCAGTTCGATGTGACCCCCGACAACGCACGGGATCTCGCCGACATCTGCCGCAGGCTCGAGGGGCTGCCGCTGGCGATCGAGCTCGCGGCGGCGAAGGTGCGCATCCTGAACCCGGCGCAGATCGCCGGGCGCCTCGAGAAGAGCCTCCCGCTGCTGACAGCCGCGGTGCGTGATCTGCCCGAACGGCACCGCACGATGCGGGCGACGATCGACTGGAGCGTGAGCCTCCTGCCGCCCGAGCAGCGTGGCCTGCTCGAGGACCTCGGCGTGTTCGCGACGAGGTTCACGCTCGATGCGGTCGAGGCCCTCGGCGAGGGCCGTCCGTGGGGCGGTCACGCGATCGACGCGCTCGCCGCCCTGGCGGACGGCTCGCTCGTGAAGCAGAGCGAGCTCGGCGGACGCCGCGTCTTCTCGCTGCTCGCGATCGTGAGGGAGTACGCGCTCGACCATCTCAAGGAGCGCGGCGACGCGCAGCGCATGCGGCGTGCCCACGCCGACTACTACCGGGAGCTCGTGCAGCAGATCGCGCCCGACCTCGGCGGGCGCGGGCAGGCCGACGCCGTGGTGCGACTGGGGCTCGAACTGCCGAACCTCCGCGCGGCGGTGCGCCACCTCGTCTACACGAACCGTCTCGACGACGCCGGCGACTTCGCGTGGTGCCTCCTCATCTACTGGTGGATCTCCGGCTTCTTCGCCGAAGTGCGCGTGTGGATGCTCGAGCTGCTCGAGAAGCAGCACGAGCAGCCCATCACGCCGCACACCCGCGCGATCGCGTGGTTCTTCGCGCTGTGGGGCGAGATGTGGCAGCGGCCGAGCGAGCAGGTGGTGGCCGGCCTCGGCGAGTGCGTGCGCCTGTTCCGGGAGAGCGGCGACGAGGATGCCGCGGCCATGGCGCTCGCCGCGCGCGCGACGGCGCGCGTGCAGTTCTCGCATCTGGACACCGACAAGGCCGAAGCCGAGCTGCGCGAGGCTGTGGTCACGCTGCGCGAGCGCGGGAACACGTGGGCGGAGGCGATCACCGAGGTCTCGCTCGGCCGGCTCGCCTGGGTGCGCGGAGCCACCGACGACGCCCTCGCGCACTTCGACCGCGCCACCTCGGTCGCCCAGTCGCGCGGCGATCTGTTCACGACCTCGGTCGCCGGCAACCTGCGGTCCCGCCTGAACTTCCAGCTCGGCCGCATCGAGGAGGCGGAGCGGGAGTTCGTCCACACCCTGCTGCTCTCGATCGGGCTGCACTACGAAGAGGGCGTCGCGTACGGCCTCGAGGGCGTGTGCGCGGTCGCGGCGGCCCACGGCGAGGCATGGCGGGCGGCGGCGCTCGCCGTCGCGGCGGGAGAGATCCGCCGGCGCATCGGCATCTTCGACGTGGAGGCGTTCACGGTGCATACGCCGTACCTCGAGATCCTCCGCGGCCGCGATGCGCAGAGCGTCGAGGCCGGCGAGATCGCCGGGGCCGAGCTCACCATCGCCGAGGCGGTGCAGCTGGCGCTGCCGGAACACGAGTTCGCGACGGTCGCCGACGCTCTGCGCGCCTGGTAGGGCCGAGTGGATGCCGCGGGCCGCGGCATCCACTCGTTTCAGAGGTATCACCCGCCGCACGACCTGCTCTGGTGTGGTGAGGAGCGCGCTCGTATGCTGTGCACCGAGCAGCGCTCTCGGATCGTCAGGTGACTGGGCACCGGTGCGAGGGGGTCGACATGGCGCGTGTTCCAGACGTGCCGCACGGCGCAGTCGACGTCGATTCCGACGCCGACGCGGTGGACGTGCGCGTCGACGCGGCCCCACCGGACGTCGAGCCGAACGAATTCGGTGTGACCCTCCTGGCCGACATCATGCTGCGCGGCATCTCCGACACCGTGGTGCGGGTGCGCGTCAGGGGCAGCGACGACTTCCACTACGCGGCGATCGTCGTCCGCGGCGGAGTTGCCGCACTCGTCCATTTCGAGGCGCTCGGCGAAGGCCGGTACGGCGCGCGGATCGCGGTCGCACACGACGAGACCCTGCACCTCACAGTCGTGGCGAGCGACTTCGAGACGGGCATCGCGTGGCTCGAGCATCAGGTCGCCCAGGGCGGCATGGGGATGGGCGGCGAGCCGGAGGCGGCCGCGGAACCGCCGCCGCCACCCCTCGTTCCCGACGTCGTGCTCGGTGGCGGCGGATTCGGCGGACGCTCACCCGGGCTCGCGCCCGTGGTCCCGCCATCTCCTGCCCCACCTGCGATGCCCGCGCCCGCGCCGCCCCCCGTGGCCGCCGAGCCGGTGCCTGTCCCCGAGGCGCCGTCCGGCGGGCTCGACGGTGCGGCTCCCGTCCCGGTATTCGTCGACGCCGAGGTGCCGGCGCGCGTCGTGGAGGGCGTCCCGTTCGACGCGGTCGTGCGGCTGTCGCTCGCAGACCTCGCTCCGACGGCCGGCACGGCACGCAAGAAGGCCACGGCGCTGTTCGACCCGGCGCGCGAGATCGAGGTGGCCATGCAGCTGCGGGGCCTCGCCTTCGCCGACGGCACGCCGTCGATCATCTCGACCATGCTCCCGGCGAAGGTCTCCGACCCGCGTCGACTCGTCTTCGCACTGGTCCCCGACGGCCCCGGACGCGGACACATCACCGTCACGTTCACGCAGCCGCCCATCGTGACGCCGCTCGCGGTGCTGGCGCTGAGCACGCCGATCGTCGCGGTCGACGACGACGTCGAGGGCATCGTCGCCGATGACCCGCGCACCACGGTCGCCTCCGTCGCGGCCCCGCCCCGCAGCATCGCCGACCTTCCGACGCTCGTCATCGACGAGTCCATGTCGCGCGGCGCATCGGAGCTGCTCGTGACGGCGAAGGTCGGGCGCACCGTCGTCAAGAACTCCGTGCGGCTGCCCGATAAGAGCGCGTACGTCGAAGGCATCTACGCGGAGCTCTCCAGGGTTCGCAAGACTTTCCTGGAATCCGTCGAAGACGACCCCGATGAGGCCGCCGACACCGCCCGGCGGGACGTGCGCACCCTCGGTGCCCGGGTCGCCGAGGAGCTCCTCGGCGACGACGTCAACGCGTTGCTCTGGAGCCGACGCCGCCGGATCTCGCAACTGGTGCTGCAGACCTCCGGCGAGCTCGACATCCCCTGGGAGATCGTGCATCTCGTGCCGGTCGGCAGACAACGGCCCGATCCGGAGCGCTATTTCCTCGGTGACCTCGGACTCACCCGATGGATGTACGGCACGTCGCGACCCACCGTGATCCCCGTGGACCCCACGCGTGTCGTCGCGATCGCACCCGACTACGTCGACCACAGCCTCGACCTCCCGCGCGCCCGTGAGGAGATCGAGACACTCGGCGACCTGCTCGCGGGTCCGCCGCGATCCGCTGCCGACCCGATCGAGTTCCGCCAGGCGATCGAGGACGGCTTCGACCTGCTCCACTTCGCGGGGCACGGCCGGTGGCGCGACATCGCGCCGCTCGGTCAGGAGATCGCCTTCGCGGCGTTCTCCGAGGACCACGACGACGGGTCGGCGTCGTACACCGACTCCGACGCCCGACGAGATCTCCCCGAGCTCGACACCGCGGCCGCGACCTCCACTCCCTTCGTCTTCCTCAGCGCCTGCGACGTCGGCCGGCTGCGCTCGGGCGCCACCGGCCTCGGCGGCTTCGCGGAGGTCTTCCTCCGCGGCGGCGTCGGCGTGTTCATCGGCTGCTCGTGGGCCGTGCGAGACGACGTCACGGCGCTCTTCGTCCGCACCTTCTACCAGCGGACGCTCGGCGAGAACGCGACCGTCGGCGAGGCGGTCCTCGCTGCGCGGCAGGCGGCGCGCGAGGCGGGCGATCTCACGTCGCTGGCCTTCACCGTGTTCGCCGACCCGCGCGCGCGGCTCGTGCCCCACGCCGCAGGGGACGCCGGCGACCACCCTTGACCCGCAGCCACCATCACCACCAGACAGGACGTGACACCATGCCCGAGACCACGAAGACCGCCCGGGGCGCGAGCCTCACGGCGGCCGAGCTCACCGCTCTGCGCAAGCACGTCGTCCACACCGAGGACGGCCGGCTCGCCAAGACCGCGGTCGCCAAGCCCCGCACCGTGGCGGACTTCGCCACGACGGCGGCCGACGTCCGCCGCATGATCGAGGTGGATCTCGCCGCGTTCGTCGACCAGCAGGCGAAGAAGACCCGCGCCGGCGAGACGCCCGCACCCGTCCCCGTGTTCATCTGGGCGCACGGCGGTCTCACCGACAAGGATGCGGGCCTGCTGACGGCGCAGCGGCAGACCGGCTGGTGGAAGAAGAACGGGGTGTACCCGATCCACCTCGTGTGGGAGAGCGGGTTCAAGACCACCCTCGAAGACGTCGTCCGCGGCAAGGCGGGCAAGCGTGGCTTCACCGACCTCACGGACCTCGCAGTCGAGGCTGCGGCGCGCGTGCTCGGAGGTCGCAAGTTCTGGGACGACATGAAGCTCGACTCGGCCGGCGCGTGTCTTCCCAGCGTCGACGGCGGCGACCCGGGCGGGGCCTTCGTGCTGGCCGGCGCGCTGCGCGAGTTCATGGCGGCGAACGCGGGCGCCATCGAACTGCACATCGGCGGTCACAGCGCGGGCTCGATCTACCACTCGCACTTCGTCCCGCGGCTGTTCGAGGGCGATGACCGCGTGGACAGCGTCAAGACCGTGACGTTCCTCGCGCCCGCGGTGCGCGTCGACACCTTCGAGGCGACGCTGCTGCCGCTCGCGGAGGCCGGAAAGATCGAGAACCTCTCGATCTTCACCATGGACGAGAACCACGAGAAGCGCGACAACACCGCGGGCGTGTACCGCAAGTCGCTCCTGTACCTCGTCTCGCGGGCATTCGAAGCGGAGAAGGGTGCCGAGATCCTCGGTGTCGAGGAGCACCTGCGCGGCGCCGGCCGGACGATGGCGTACCTGGGCGACCGGAGCGAGCGCCTGGTTCTCGGCCCCGTCACCCGCGGGCCCCGCAGCAGCACGCAGGCGACATCGCACGGCGACTTCGACAACGACGAGCAGACCATGATGAGTCTCGCCCGGCGCGTGGTCGGCGTCCCCGACAGCAACGAGGCGGACCACGTCGCCGTGTTCCCGGCGCGGGCGCGCGAGGTCGGCGAGTTCGTCCCGGCGCCCCGTCCCGAGCCGACCGGCGCGCGAGGCGCGGCACCGCGCAAGCTCGCCCTGTGCATCGGCATCGACGCGTACCCGAGGGACCCGCTCAGCGGCTGCGTCGCCGATGCGGTGTCCTGGGCCAAGGCGCTCGGCGACGCGGGTTTCCAGGTGGAGTCGATCCACAACGGCGACGCGACCCGCGACGCGATCCTGCGCGCGATGCTCGACAAGGTCTCGTCGGCCCGCGACGGCGACATCGTCGCGATCCAGTTCGCCGGCCACGGCACGTTCGTGCCCGATCTCGACGGCGACGAGACCGACGAGTTCGGCCCGAAGGACGAGGCCCTCTGCCCGGTCGACTTCCGCGACGGACAGCTGATCGTCGACGACGATCTCGGCGCCATCTGGGACGCGATCCCCGAGGGTGTCGCGGTGACGCTGTTCTTCGACTCGTGCCACTCCGGCTCGGTGAACCGCGAGATCACGCCGACCGAGTTCGAGTCGCGCAAGATCCCGGCAGGTGCGACGCCGCGCATGACGGTGCTGAACGCCGGCGAAGAAGCGGCGTTCCGCGAAGAGCGCGCGGCGTCGCCGGACGATCCCTTCCGCACAGCCGCGTGGAAGCGGGTGGTCGAGGTCGAGACCGACCGCGCGGCGGTGCCGCCGACGCCCCGAGCCGACGGCAAGGAGGTGCTCATCAGCGCCTGCCAGCCCGACCAGGTCGCGCTCGAGACCAACGGCCACGGCGTGTTCACCACGGCCGCCCTCGGCGTGCTGGCGAAGACACCGAAGCTGAGCAACACCGCCTTCGTCGCGGCCGTCTTCGACGTGCTCGACGACACCTACGAGCAGCGTCCGATGCTGTCCGCCGCCGGCGAACTCGGCGCCCGCGGACTGCTGACCTCGGTGCACGACGTCCTCGCGGCCGCCGCGCCCGGCGCTGTCGAATCCGACGGGCACCGCGCACCTGCGGACGTGCGCACCGCCGCGATCGTCGCGATCCTGCGGGCGACCGCCGACCTGCTCGAAGCCGGCGGCGCCTGACCCGCCGGGCCGCGAAGCGGATCCGAGGAGATCTGCACACCAGAGGGTGTTCTGCTGCGGACGCTCCTCGGTTCCGCAGATCTCCTCGGGTCGGCAGGGCCGGTTGCGCGGGATGTGCGGCTCAGCCGCCCGGGCGCGCGTGCCGGAAGCGGATGCGGGTACCCGGCCGGGCCTGAGCGACGAGGTCGAGGCCGGCATCCGTCACCACCGCGATCACCGGATAGCCGCCGGTGACCGGACCGTCGGCGAGGAGGATCGTGGGCCGGCCGCTCGGCGGCACCTGCAGCGCACCCGGCACCATGCCCTCGCTCGCGAGCTCGCCGGTGCGCAGACGCGGCAGCTCGGCACCGTCGAGGCGCGCGCCGACGCGGTCGGCGTGGTTCGAGACCGTCCACACCGAGTCGTACAGGGTCGCGAGCGCGGCCGGGGAGAACCAGTCGGCGCGAGGCCCGGGAGCCAGATCGAGCTCGAGCTCGTCGTCGTGGGGCGCCCCCCATGCACCGGGCGGGGCGACCGGGATCGGTGCCGACGCGTCGTCGCGCACCGGCACGAGGTCGCCGGCGCGCAGCGCCGCAGGCCCGAGTCCCGCGAGCAGATCGGTCGCGCGCGACCCGAGCACGACGCGGGCGTCGAGGCCGCCGCGCACAGCGATGTAGCCGCGGGCGCCGTGCGCGAACCAGTCGAGGTGCAGCTCCGCTCCGGCGGGCCACGCGTGCGCCTGGTACGGATCCACCTCGCGTCCGTCGATCCGCACCGTGCCCCAGGCGCCGGTGACGGCGAGCCAGAGATCGGCGGTGGCCACGGCGCGCAGGCCACCCATCGTGATCTCGAGGCCGGCGGCGCCCTCGGGGTTTCCGACCAGGCGATTCGCGGTGCGCAGCGCTCCGCGGTCGAGCGCCCCCGACACGGCGACGCCGACCGAGCCCGCGCCTTCGCGCCCGAGATCCTGCACGGTCGTCAAGAGGCCTGGTTCGGCGACACGGATGCTGCGCCCCGTCGCCCGCTCGCCCACAGGCGCCCCGGCTTCCCCGGCCTGCAGCCGCTCACCTGTCACAACCTGCTGCGCCGGCCGACCGTTCGCGACAGGCGAGCGGCTCTCGATCGAGGTCGGGCGGGCACCGGAGACCGCAGCGGGCACCGGGCGGAACCGCACGCGCGCTCCCGGTGCGAGCAGCGCGGGGGACGCGGCATCCGGGTCGAAAAGGGGCGCCGTGGTCGTGCCGATGAGCCGCCAGCCACCGGGGGTGTCGCGCGGGTAGGCGCCGCTGAAGGCGCCGGCGAGCCCCACCGACCCGGCAGGCACCCGGGTGCGGGGCGACTCGAGCCGGGGCACGTCGAAGGTCCAGCCGTCGCTCACGAGGTACCCGAAGCCGGGCGCGAAGCCCGTGAACGCGACCCGCCAGTCCGCCTCGGCGTGGCGCCGCGCGAGTTCGTGGGCGTCGACCCCCAGCAGGCGCGCGGTGTCGGCCAGGTCGGCCCCGTCGTACGCGATGTCGAGCTCGACGGGCGGGGCCGCAGCATCCGTCGCCTCGCGGGTCTCGGTCGCCGCACCGAGCGCCCACGCACGCGCGGCCGCGGCCGGCAGCACCCGCGGGTCGACCCGCACGAGCACCGTGCGCGCGGCGGGGACGAGGTCTATGACGCCCTCCGGACGCGAGGCGGCGAGCGCGGCGTGGAGCGGAAGCACGTCATCGAGGGCGCCGACCTCGAGGAGGAACGCGCGCTCCCCCATCGGCCGCACGCGCGGGCTCACCACGGCGCCCGCACCTCCACGCCGGCGGCGTCGAGCGCCGCGCGCACGGCGCGGGCCATGTCGACCGCCGACGGCGAGTCGCCGTGCACGCACAGCGACGCGGCATCCGCGTGCACGAGGGAGCCGTCGACCGCCTCGACCACGCCCTCGTCCGCGAGGCGGACGGCCCTCGCCGCCACCAGCGCGGGGTCGTCGAGCAGTGCGCCCGGCTGCGTTCGCGGCACGAGCGAGCCGTCAGGGAGGTAGCCGCGATCGAGGAACGCCTCGTGGACGAACGGCAGGCCGACGGATGCCGCTGCCCTTGCGATCTCACCGCCCAGGCCCAGCACGGGCAAGGGCCGGCCGAGCAGCGCGGAGCGGTCCGCGATCGCCCGGGCGACGGCATCGGCCTTCTCGCGGTCGACGGTGACCTCGTGGTACAGCGCTCCGTGGGGCTTGACGTAGCGGAGGTCGGCGCCGGCGTCGGCGAGCGCGGCGAGCTGTTCCGCGACCGTCGCAGCGAGTTCGGCGGGATCGATGATGACGGCGACCCGGCCGAAGCTCGCGCGATCGGGGTACGACGGGTGGGCCCCGACGGCGACACCGAATCGCTCGGCGCGGACCACGGCCTCGCGCATCGAGACAGCGTCGCCCGCGTGCCCGCCGCAGGCCACGTTCGCGCTCGAGATGACCGCGAACATCGCCTCGTCGTCTGCCGTGGGCACCCCGTCCACGGTCTCGCCGAGGTCGGCGTTGAGGTCGATGGCCGCCATTGCTCCACGGTACTGCCGCCGCGCAGCGGACAGCCCGCCGGCGGAACTCCACGGATCCACGGCACCTCGGGGCGCGCCCGCGTTACGGATCCGTAAAGGCTGACTCCGCATCGGTGCGCGAAACGACTCCGCCGGGCAGGATGGACCGCATGGCCCGAACCACCGAACGCGTCGTGGCCGGAGCGCCGCTGCTCCAGGTCCGCGACATCGCCGTCGACTTCCAGACCATCGACGGGCCGGTGCACGCCGTCGAAGGCGTCGACCTCGACCTCGCCGCGGGCGAGACGCTCGCCATCGTCGGCGAGTCGGGATCGGGCAAGTCGACGACCGCGATGGCGGTCATCGGGCTGCTGCCCGGCAATGGCAAGGTCACCAAGGGGAGCATCCTGTTCGAGGGCGAAGACCTCGTCGGCGCCTCGGAAGGGGTCATGCGCACCATCCGCGGACGCTCGATCGGGCTCGTGCCGCAGGACCCGATGTCGAACCTCAATCCCGTCACCAAGATCGGCTCGCAGATCGCCGAGACGCTCCTCGCGCACGGACTCGCCACCCGCAAGGATGTCGACCGCAAGGTGGTCGAGACTCTCGCCGCGGCGGGTCTCCCGAACGCGGCCGACCGGGCCAAGCAGTACCCTCATGAGTTCTCGGGCGGCATGAGGCAGCGCGCGCTCATCGCGATCGGCCTCGCATGCGACCCCAAGCTGCTGATCGCCGACGAGCCGACGAGCGCCCTCGACGTCACCGTGCAGAAGACGATCCTCGACCAGCTCGAGCGGATGACGAGCGAACGCGGGACGTCGGTCATGCTCATCACCCACGACCTGGGCCTGGCAGCCGAGCGGGCGTCGCGCGTCGTCGTGATGAATCGTGGCCGCATCGTGGAGCAAGGCCCTGCGCGGCAGATCCTCGAAGATCCGCAGCATCCGTACACGCAGGCGCTCGTCAAGGCGGCCCCGTCGGTCGCGGCCGTGCGGCTGCGCCCCGAGGTGTTCCGCGCGGTCGCCCCCGCGACGCCCGAGCCTGACATCGCCGTCGCCGATTCGGCGACGGATGCCGCACCCGCCTCCGTGTCCGGGCCGGTGCCCGCCGAGCACCCGGCCGATGCGACGCCGGGCTCGACCGGCGCGATCACCGAGCCTGAGGCCGAGGCATCCGCTCCCGACTACATCGTCGAGGTCGAGGGCCTGACGAAGATCTACCAGGTGCGCGGCTCGAAAGAGGACTTCGCGGCCGTGCAGGACGTGTCGTTCTCCATCCCGCGCGGCGAGACCGTCGCGATCGTGGGCGAGTCGGGGTCGGGCAAGACCACGACGGCGCGCATGGTGCTGCGCGTCTTCGAGCCGACCAGCGGGTCCATCCGCTTCGACGGCCAGGACGTCGCGACGCTCAAGGGAGGCGCCCTCAAGCAGTTCCGCCAGCGCGTGCAGCCGATCTTCCAGGACCCCTACTCGTCGCTGAACCCCATGTTCTCGATCGAGCGGATCATCTCGGAGCCGCTCGACTTCTACAAGCGCGGATCGTCGAAGGACCGCGCCGCACGCGTGCGGCAGCTGCTCGACGACGTGGCGCTGCCGCAGTCGATGCTGCGCCGGTACCCGTCGGAGCTGTCGGGCGGCCAGCGGCAGCGCGTCGCGATCGCGAGGGCGCTCGCCCTGTCGCCCGATCTCATCGTGTGCGATGAGCCCGTGTCGGCCCTCGACGTACTGGTGCAGGATCAGATCCTGCGTCTGCTGGGCGACCTCCAGCGCGAGTACGGCCTGAGCTACCTGTTCATCTCGCACGACCTCGCGGTGGTCCGCCTCATCAGCGACTACGTCTGCGTCATGAAGGACGGGCAGCTCGTCGAGGCGGCGTCCTCCGAAGAGATCTTCACGAACCCGCGCGACCCGTACACGCGGCGCCTGCTCGCCTCGATCCCGGGCAACGAGCTCGACATCGCCGTCTGACTTCTCGGTACGACGGCTCAGCGCCCGGCTTCCACCGACCCCCGGGCCGGCCGGGGGTCAGCGCGCGCGGGTGCGGGGATCCATCGCCTCGCGCAGGGCCTCGCCGAGGAGTGTGAAGCCCAGCGCGGTCACCGTGATGCAGATGCCCGGCAGGATCGCGATCCACGGGTTGACGGCGAGCTCCAGCTGCGCGTAGGTGAGCATACGGCCCCATTCGGCGGTCTGGGGCACGCCGCCGCCCAGGCCGAGGTACGACAGGCCGGCGGCCTCGATGACCGCGGTCGCGAGCGTCAGCGTCGCCTGGACGATGACCGGGCCGACCGCGTTCGGGAGCACGTGGCTCATCGTGATGCGTCCACGGCCGAGGCCGAGCGTCGCCGCCGAGAGCACGTAGTCGCTCGATCTCTGCTGCAGCATCGACGCCCGCAGCAGTCGCGCGAAGATCGGCACCTGGGCGGCGCCGATCGCGATCATGATCGCGAGGGGCGTCTGGCCCATGAGCGCCGCGATCGAGACGGCGAGCAGCAGCGACGGCACTGACAGCAGGATGTCGACGAAGCGCATGATGAGCGTGTCGACCCAGCCGCCGAACGTGGCCGCGACGAGGCCGAGGATCATGCCGCCGATGAGTCCGAGGAGCGTCGACACGATGCCGATCACGAGCGACGCGCGCGCGCCCCAGATGAGCTTCGACAGCATGTCACCGCCGAAGCGGTCGAAGCCGAGGGGGAAGCCGGGGATCTCGCCCGGGCCGGGGATGTGGCCCGGCGTGATGTACTGCTGGCCGGGCAGCTCCTCGGGACCGTACGGCGCCAGCCAGGGCGCGAAGACCGCCACGAGCACGAAGATCGAGATGATGACGGCGCCGACCCACGCGCTCGGGTTGCGGCGCAGACGCCGGAAGACGTCGCGCCAGAAGCCGCCGCCGCGGGTCTTCGCGGCGAGCAGCTCCTTGTCGTCGACCGCGGTGTCGTCGACGGGGCCGCCGCTGGGGGCGGGGGGAAGCATCGCGGACGTCATGCCGCACCTCCGATCTCGATGCGCATCATCACTGCACCCGCACTCTCGGGTCGATGAAGCTGTACGACACGTCCACCGCGAGGTTGATGAGCGCGTAGATGACGGCGATGAAGAGGATGAAACCCTGCAGCACGGGGTAGTCGCGCGTGAAGATGGCGCGGGAGAGGAACGACCCGATGCCGGGGTAGGCGAACACCGACTCGGTCAGGATCGCCCCCGACAGCAGCAGGCCGAACTGGAGGCCGATCGTGGTCACGACCGGCAGCAGCGAGTTGCGCAGGATGAAACGGCCGCGGATGGTCGAGCGCGAGATGCCCTTCGCCATGCCGGTGCGCACGTAGTCCGAGTTCTGGACCTCGAGCACCGAGGCGCGGGTGATGCGCGTGATGATCGCGAGCGGGATCGTCGCCAGGGCGATTCCCGGCAGGATCAGGTGCAGGAACGCGTCCCACGCGGCATCCCATTCGCCCGTGATGATGCCGTCGAGCACGTAGAAGTTCGTGTAGTGCGTCGCGTCGAGGCGCGGATCCTGACGGCCGTCGGAGGGGAGCCAGCCGAGCTGGACGGCGAACACCCACTTGAGGATGACGCCGAGGAAGAAGACCGGGATCGTGATGCCGATGAGGCTCGCGAACACCGCGAAGTGGTCGGCGGCCTTGCCGTGGCGGCGGGCGGCCCAGTAGCCGATCGCGATGCCCACGCCGACCGCGAGGATGATCGCGAACATCGTGAGCTCGAGGGTGGCCGGAAAGCGCCGGGTGAACTCCTCGGTCACGGGACGCTGCGTCTGGATCGAGACCCCGAAGTTTCCTTGCAGCAGCTGTCCGAGCCACGTGAAGTACTGCGCGATGAGCGGCTCGTTGAAGCCGTAGAGCTCGTTGATCTCGGCGACCCGCTCGGGCGTCGCCCGCTCGCCGAGGAGGGCGACGGCCGGCCCGCCGGGCAGGGCGCGCACCCAGAAGAACAACAGGATGGTCAACCCGAACAGGGTCGGGACGAGCAGGAGGAGGCGCCTGCCGATGGTGCGTAGCACGTGGGAATCTCCGGGGACGGCGACCGGTGGCCGCGTGGCGAGCCGACGGGGGGAACCGGATGCCCCGTCCCGGCGCTGTCGCCGGGACGGGGCATCCGGTCACGGCGTCACTCGCTGAGCTCGACCATGTTGTACACCTCGTCCTGCACCGGGCTGGCCGGGTAGGACGTGACGCGCGCGTCGAAGGCGAGCGTCGGGACCGGATGCGCCAGCGGGATGCCCGGCAGGAACTCCATGATCTGCTCGTTGATCGCCTTGTAGGCGGCCTCCTGCTCCTCCTCGGTCGCGAGTCCGCGAGCGTCGGTGAGCGCCTGGAACAGCTCGGCGTTGTCGAAGCCCCACTCGTTGGTGGGCAGGCCGAAGAACGTGCCCACGAAGTTGTCGGGGTCGTTGTAGTCGCCGGTCCAGCCGAGCAGGTGGATGCCGTGCTCGGTGCCGCCCTGGATCAGGTCGAGGTACTCGACCCACTCGTTGGTGACGGGGTTGAGCACGATGCCCACGGCCTCGAGCTGGCTCTGCAGGTTCGTGAAGATCTGCTCGGGGTTGGGCATGTAGGGGCGCGAGATGTTCACGGGGTAGTTGAACGTGATCGTCAGCGGGTTCGCCTCACTGTAGCCGGCCTCGGCCAGGAGCGCCTTGGCGGCCTCCGGGTCGTAGTCGTACTGGGTGACGTCCTCGTTCCAGCCGATCACGGCGTCCGGCATGAACTGGCTCGCGGCGACGGTGCCCTCGGGGAGCACCTGCGTGATGAGCGCGTCCTTGTCGATCGCGTGCGCGATCGCCTGGCGCACCTTGGGCTCTGACAGGCCGGGGGCGGCCTGGTTCATGCCGAGGTACAGGACGTTGAACGGGTCGCGGTTCACCAGCGAGAAGCCGGCGTCCTCGAGCGCCTGCAGGTCGGCCGGTGCGACGAGGTCGTAGCCGTCGATGCTGCCGGCCTCGAGCGCCTGACGGCGGGCCGTCGTGTCGCCGATGACGCGGAAGATGACTTCCTGGACGTCGCCCTGCTCGCCCCAGTAGTCGGGGTTCGCCTTGAGCACGGTCTGCTCGCCGAGCGAGATCGAGTCGAAGACGAAGGGCCCGGTGCCGGTGGGGTGGCCCTGGCCGTACTCGCTCTGGACAGGCGCCTCCTCGGTGCCGCCGACATCGTCGGCGCCGTACTCCTCGAGAGCGTCCGGGCTCTGGATCGAGAACGACGGCAGCGACAGCGCCGGGATGAACCCGGCGAACGGCTGCTTCAGCGTGATCGTCGCCTGGGTCTCACTGTCGGCCGTGCAGGAGTCGTAGATCGACTCGTCGCCGAAGCCGCGCATGATGACGCCCCAGTAGTAGGCCATGCTCTGCGACGCGGCGACGCCGGTGAAGGCGTTCTGACGGTCGAAGTTGTAGCAGACGGCCTCAGCGTTGAAGTCGGTGCCGTCGTGGAACTTCACGCCCTCTTCGAGGGTGAAGACGTAGGTCGTGTCGTCGGGCTGCTCCCAGCTCTTGGCGAGGAGGGGCGCGGGGTCGGCCGTCCCGGGCACCGTGCCCACCAGGCCCTCGAACATCTGGCGCGCGACGCGGAACGTCTCGCCGTCGCTCGCGAACGCGGGGTCGAGGCTGGCCGGGTCTCCCGACGCGCCGAAGACGAACGTCGAGTCGACGTCGCTCGCCTGCTCGTCTCCGCCGCCGTCGTCGCGCTGACTCGCGCAGGCGGTGAGGACGATCGCGCCGACGGCGACCGCGGCGGCGCCGGCGAGCCAGCGCCTTCTCGCAGTGTGGAGCATGTGCTGTGCACCTTCCATGTCGTGTGGGCTCCGCTGCACATCGTCGTGGAGCAGAGGTGCGCGCAAGCCCTCAGCGGGGTGTGATGCTCCGACGCTACCCGGGTGCGGCGTTCCCGTCGGTTACGCCTGTGTCTCGATTCGGTTTCGGCGGATACGGATGCTGCGTGTTCAGCGTTCTGCGCAGGGCGCTCCGCCGACGGCGGGCAGAACCGTCAACCGCACACCGCCGGCGACGGCGATGCGGCTAACGTGGGGAGCATGGCGCGCGCGAGGGAAGAGACACCCGTCCCCTCCGTCCGGCTCTCGGATGGGACCCTCGCCCGCGTGGTGCGCTCGCCGTTCGGCGGCGGGTGGGAGCTCGACGTCGACGGCACGCCGCAGTCGCACGTGGACCTCGACGATCCGACGCACCTGCACTTCGAGTACGTCGCGCGCATGGGTGCCGTGATCGACCGGCTGCGGATGCCCGGGCAGCCGCTGACCGCGATCCACCTGGGCGCCGGCGCGCTCACGATCCCGCGGTACATCGAGCAGACGCGTCCGGGCTCGCGGCAGCAGGTGGTCGAGCTGGAGCCGGCGCTGTGGGACCTCGTGCGCGAGAACCTGCCGCTCGCCCGCGGTGCCTCGATCCGAGTGCGCATCGGCGATGCGCGCGAGACGCTCGGGCGCCTGCCCGCGGGTCTCGTGGGCGCCGCCGACCTCGTCGTCTCGGACGTCTACTCGGGCGCTCAGACGCCCGCGCATCTCACGACCGTGGAGTTCTTCACCGAGGCCGCACGGTTCCTCGCCCCCGACGGAGTGCTCCTCGTGAACGTGGCCGACGGCGCGGGACTCGCCTTCGCCCGCCGCGAGGTCGCGACCGTCCAGGCCGTGCTCGAGCATGTGATCGTGCTCGCCGAGGTGCAGACGCTCAAGGGCCGCCGCTTCGGCAACCTCGTGATCGCCGCATCCCGCGCGCCCCTTCCGACCGAGTGGCTCCCGCGCCTCATGGCCGCCGGTCCGCACCCCGCCAAGGTCGCCGAAGGACGCGAGCTCGACGAGTTCGCGCGCGGCGCGCGCGTGGCCACCGACGCCGACGCGACGCCGTCGCCCAAGCCCTCGGCATCCGTCTTCACCCGCTGACGGTTCACGGATGCCGCGACCCGGCGTGGCACGACCGCGTCCCGGGAAGCGGCAAGGCAAACTGGAGGAGCCACCGGCGCGGCGAAGGGAGTCAGACGTGAGCTACATCAGCGGGTACGATCCCGACACTCTCCGCGAGAAGGTGAACGCGAGCCAGTGCCAGGAGCGGCTCGAAGAGATCGGCGATCAGCGCAGCCTTCCGGCGCTGCTCGAGCGCGTCTGGCTGCTCAAGGTCCTGGATCGCCCCGACGAGGCTCTCGTCATCTCGGAGCAGTCGGTGCGCGTCGCGCGCATGGCGGGCACCCGCAAGGACCTGCTGCGCGCCCGCATCCTGCACGCCACGGTGCTGCAGGCCCGTGGCGCGTACGGCGCCGCCGATCAGGAGCTCACCACGTGCGCCGAAGAGGCCGACGGGCAGGGCTGGGCCGGCATCGGGGCCTTCGCCTACCAGCACCGCGGCAAGGTCAACTACGACGCCGGCGACTTCGAGGCCGCCCGCAAGGACTTCAAGCGCGCGCTATTCCTGCGCCAGGAGTCCGGCGCCACCGAGGACCAGCTCGAGTCGACCCTCCTCGCGATCGACGCCGCCGACCGGCGCCGGGCCGCGGCATCCGTCGCCAGCTGAGGTGGGCACCCTGAGCCGGAGTGTCGGAGATACGTTCTAGTCTCGCGCACATGTCGGATCTGCATCGCGTGCGGCACTGGGCCGAGGCCCTCATCGCCCTTCACCTCGACGACTCGTGGAGCTTCGCGTTCGACAACGCGAAGCGCCGGGCCGGGCTGTGCGACTACACGCACAAGCGCATCAGCGTCTCGCGCTACCTCGCGGCGCGGTACGACGACGACACCAACCACCAGACGCTGCTGCACGAGGTGGCCCACGCATTGGCCGGGCCGCGTGCCGGCCACGGCGCGCGGTGGAAGGCCGTCGCGCGCGACCTCGGCTATGTCGGCGGCACCACCCACAACGGCGAGACGGCGACCGAGCTCGCGCCGTGGATCGGCGTCTGCCCCGCGGGGCACGTCGCCTACCGTCACCGCAAGGCGACCCGGCCGACGTCGTGCGCGAAGTGCGCCCCGCACTTCGACGAGCGCCACGCCTTCACGTGGACGCGCCGCGAGATCACGCGCGCGACGCGCCTGGCCGCGATGACCCCGCGCGACTGAGCCGCGTCAGTACGCGACGAACGCCCCGTCGCGCAGGACCGGGACGACGGATGCTGCATCCACCGCGGCCGCGTTCAGCACCTCGTCGCGGGTGTCGCGGTCGAGAAGCTCCTGCCCGGAGCCGCTGGCCGTCAGCAGGTGCCGGACGGCGCCACGCAGCCCACGGAACGACTCGCACGCCACCGCCGCCTCGGGCGAGGTGTGGTCGACGCCGAGGTCGCCGAGCGCGTCGACGATCGCACCGGCGCCGAGCTGATCCTCGACCGCGAACCGGAGCGGAGCGCCGGTGTCACGGCCGGCGAGCTCGCCCGCTGCGATCACGGCGATGCTCGTGCGCGCACCGCGCTCGTGCTGGAGGTCGAGCAGAGCCCGGGCGACCGCGGCGGCGTTGCGGAGGCATCCGAGCAGCACCACGGCGCCGGACTGCGCCGCCGCGTCGGCCACGGCCGCGCCGTTGATCGACACCGCGTGCGCCGAGGGGTCGAGGGGCACGGTCTCGCCCCGGGCGACGGCGTCCGTCACCGTCGTGGAGAACCGGAGCACGTCGACGACCACGACGACGTCCGCGGGGGCGAGGCGACGGAGCCCATCGATCCCCCAGTCGTGGCGGACCTGGTAGCGGTGCTGGTCGAACGCTCTCTCGGGCATCCGTCCAGCGTAGGCGGCAGCATCCTTCTTCCCGTCCTCGGTGCCCCGCGCCGATCATGTGCTCCCACCGAGACGACACGTCGTGCACGCGCACATCGCGTGCTCTCGGCGAGAGCGCATGATGCGGACGTCGGCGCAAGCCCGACTCGAACCGGAGAGGCGAATGCCACACTGGAGCGCATGCGGATTCTGCTGAAGTTCGTGATCGACTGCGACGCCGATGCGGCGTGGCGGGCGGTGCATTCGCCCCGCGCCGTCGCCGAGCTCTACGGCCCGCTGATGGACCTCGCCCCGCTCGTGCCGAGCGGGCTGCCGACATCGTGGACCCCCGGCGACGACGTGCCGGTGCAGCTGTCGGCGTTCGGCGCGGTGCCGATGGGGAGGCAGCTCATCCACGTCAGCGAGCGCTCCGTGGACGAGCCCGGCGGCCGTGTCCGGATCTTCCGCGACAGCGGCATCCCGCTCACGGGCCCGCTCGCCAGCCTCGACGTCTGGGACCACCAGATGGCGGTGTCGCCGGCGCCCGGTCAGCCCGGCAAGACGCTGTGGCGCGACCGGCTCGTCATCGGCGGCCCGACGGCGCCCCTCCTGTGGCCGGTGCTGTGGGGCATGTGGCAGTGGCGCGCCGCACGCGTGCGCGCCCTCGCGCCCTCGTGGTCCCACGACCCCGGACCACGCGACGACGAGTGATGAGGATGCTGCGGGCCGCGGCATCCGTCATCATCACGTCTGCGGGATCACCGTCAGCACGCGCGCGGTGTACTCGAGGAACTTCACCATGAAGGTGCGGAGGAACTCCTCGGTCGAGGCGACGGTCACCTCGCCGTCGGCCTCGATGAGCCCCGGCGTGAAGTGGATGTACGCCTCGGGGGTGGTCATCTGGCGTGCGTTGAGGAAGCTCAGGGTGCTCCGCAGCGACTGCTGGCCGACGGCGGTGCCGATCTGCCCGGGCGAGGCGCCGATGACGGCGACCGGCTTGTCGCTCCACGCGTTCTGACCCCACGGCCGGCTGCCCCAGTCGATCGCGTTCTTGAGCGCGCCGGGGATCGAACGGTTGTACTCGGGCGTCACGAAGAGCAGCGCGTCGGAGGAACGCACCGCCTCCTTGAATTCGAGCGCCGCCTGCGGATAGTCGGCGTCGAGGTCGCGGTTGTACAGCGGAAGGTCGGCGTAGGAGATCTCGAAGAACTCGAGTTCGGGCGGCGCGAGGCGCTGCACGGCGAGTGCCAGACGCCGGTTGACGGACTCGCGCGAGAGGCTGCCGACGATCACGCCGACGCGATAGGGCGGTTCGTGCTCAACGATCTCGATCTGCATGCGGCCAGCCTGCACCCGTGCGCCCGCTCACGCACCCCCTTGCGCTCCAGACCCCCTCGGTATCAGGACTGCGCGGCGACCCTCTTCCAGAGCGGGGCAAGTCGCTGCATTGTGGAGCCGTAGACCCTGGGGGTGTGACATGGCGGACGGTGTCGAATTCGCGGAACCCGCCGACGAGCCGCGCACGCACATCACGCTGCGGCTCATCGCACAGGATCCGTCGGTGAGCGGTGACGACGCGAGCATCCTCACCGCCAACGTGAAGGTGCCGTGGTCGCGCATGGAGGACGGACCCCGCGGAGCCCGCCTGCACGTGGTCGACTACGACACCGCCACCGGCCGCTACGTCAAGCACGAGCCGCTGGGCAAGGACGACCTCTTCGCGGAGGCGACCGACGACGTGCTGCGCACCGACTGGGCCTTCCACGCGCAGCATGTGTACGCCACCGCCGCGCGCACGCTCGCGACGTTCGAGACGGCGCTGGGCCGCCGGCTTCCGTGGGGATTCCGCAGCCACCAGCTGTTCCTCGTGCCGCACGCGTTCGCCGAGGCGAACGCCTACTACTCGTTCGAGGACCGCGCACTGCTGTTCGGCTACGTGCCGCCCGCCGACCCGACCGGAGAAACG
Organism: Microbacterium sp. Leaf288; assembly: GCF_001422925.1. Classification (GTDB taxonomy): domain Bacteria; phylum Actinomycetota; class Actinomycetes; order Actinomycetales; family Microbacteriaceae; genus Microbacterium. The sequence continues at coordinate 187,160 of NZ_LMNI01000014.1, read as the reverse complement.
ATCTACACGTGCCTGAGCCACGACGTGGTGGTGCACGAGACGACGCACGCCGTGCTCGACGGACTGCGGGGCCGGTTCCTCGAGCCGAGCCTTCCCGACCAGGCCGCATTCCACGAGGGCTTCGCCGACATCGTGGCGCTGCTCTCGGTGTTCTCGATGCGCCCGGTCATCGAGCAGGCGCTCGGCAAGCCCGACAAGAGCGGGCGCATCCCGCGAAGCCACGTGGAGCCCGAGGCGCTGCGCAAGAACATGCTCGCCCGCGTCGCCGAGCAGATCGGCAGCGTGCTGACCCAGGGCCGCGGCGCGCTGCGGGAGTCGGCGCTGAAGCCGCCGCCCGCCGACTGGGCGAAGCGGACCGACTTCCTCGAGCCGCACCAGCGCGGCGAGGTGCTGGTGGCGATCGCCTTCGATCTGCTCATCGACATCTGGTACATGCGACTGCAGGCGCTGTTCTCACGGCCGAACGGCCCGGCGGCGACCGGCAAGGGTGTCACCGTCGACCGCGCGCGGGCCGCCGAGGAGGGCGCGAAGGCGGCGTCCCAGCTGCTCACGATGCTGATCCGCGGCCTCGACTACCTGCCGCCCGTCGAGTTCGACTTCGGCGACCTCCTCAACGCGGTGCTGCTGGCCGACAACGAGGTCGTGCCCGACGACGACCTCGGCTACCGCAAGCTCCTGGTCGACGGGTTCGCCAAGGCCGGCATCACGCTCCCATCCGGCCGGGTGACCGACGTGCTCGAGTCGGAGCTGCCACCCCGCTACCTCGGGATCAACTTCGCAGGGCTCCGCAGCGACCGCGACGAGGTGTCGCGCTTCCTCTGGCAGAACGCCCGTCGCCTCGACGTGTCGACCGACTACTACACGGTGATCGAGTCGGTGCTGCCGACGCAGCGGATCGGTCCCGACGGACTGATCGTGCCGGAGTCGGTCGCCACATACGTCCAGATGGCCGACATGACCGCGCGGGAGTTCACCGACGAGTCGGGGCTCCAGCTCTCGCCGGCGATCGATCCGAGCACGCCCGTGCAGCTGTTCGGCGGCGGGACGCTGATCTTCGACCAGTTCGGCCGGCTCAAGCTGCACATCCACAAGCGGCTCGACGACTGGCGTCGCCAGCAGCTGCGGCTCGACCACCTCGCCCGCACCGGCCGCATGGATTCGAAGCGCCGCCTCGGCTTCTCGGACGGGGCGGCTCGCGGGCAGACGTTCGCCGAGCTGCACCGCACCGAGCAGAGCTCCGGGGAGACATGGTGAGCACTCCGATCCGCGTTCGCGTCCGCATGTACCAGGTCGGCTTCGGCGACTGCTTCCTGGTGTCCGTCGAGTACGACGAGCCGCTCTCCGACGGCCGCTCCGAGCGGCACATCCTCATCGACTACGGCACGAGCCATTCACCGCGCGAAGGCATGGCCCGCGGCCGTATGGGCGACGTCGCCGCGCTGATCGAGAAGCACACGGGCGGCCGGCTCGACGTGCTCGTGGTCACCCATCGCCACCGGGACCACCTGCGGGGGTTCGAGGTCGACGCGGGCGCGACCATCATGAAGAGGCTCGCGCCCACGCTCGTGCTGCGGTCGTGGACCGAGGATCCGAGGCTGTCGGCGACGGCGAACGGCCCCGGAGACCCGGGCCTGGCTGCGGCCGAGCCGCCGAACGGCCTCACCAGCGCGTCCGTGCGGTACGCCGCGCTGCTCGCACAGGCCCAGGAGCACGTCGCCAAGCTGACCCAGCTCGTCGGGCTCGACGACGATGTGAGGGCGGCCGCCGAGGACCAGCTCAAGAACGCCGAAGCGGTGGCCCTGCTGGACGAGCTCTCGCTCGGCGACCGGGGCAGGTACCTGCACGCCGGGATGGAGTCGGGCATCGACGACGTGGTGCCGGGGATGCGGGCGACCGTGCTCGGCCCGCCCACGGTGGATCAGGACCCGCGCGTCGCGAAGCAGCGCGAGGACGATCCGGAGTACTGGCTCCGTGCACTCGGCGCCTCACTGCGTGTCGTCGGCTCTGCCGCCGACACCGGCGCCCCCGCCCCGATCGCACACGGGCCCGGTCCGGTGCGCTGGCTCATCGACCGCCTCGCGAACCAGCGATCGCACTCGGCCGCACGTCTGGTGCGCGACCTCGACGACGCCCTCAACAACACCAGCATCATCCTGCTCCTGGAGATCAAGGGACTGTCGATGCTGTTCCCGGGCGATGCGCAGATCGAGAACTGGCGGCTCACGCTGGAGCGGCTCACGGACGAGCCGCAGCTTCGTGAGCGGCTCGCCGGCATCGACCTGTACAAGGTCGGTCACCACGGCAGCCGCAACGCCACACCCCGCTCGCTGCACGCACTGTGGAAGGACCGCAAGCCCGACCTTCCCCGGCTCGCCGCCGTCATGTCGACCCGCCAGGACGTCCACGGCGAGGGCGACGGCGCCGTGCCGCAGCCGCAGCTCGTCACCGCCCTCCGCGAGGTCGCCGACCTCTACTCGACCGACGATCTCACCGGCGGTGAGGAGTGGATCGAGCTCGAGGCCGACGCCGCGCACGGCCCCTTCCGTCAGGTCCCGTTCGTTCCCCCCGGTCGTTGAGCGAGCGAGGCACGAGCGAGTCGAAACGCCCCGGGCTTCCGAGGAAACCCAGGACGTTTCGACTTCGGGCGCTGGAGCGCCCTCCGCTCAACGACCGGGGAGAACGCCGGTCTCAGTCCGCGAGCGCCTCGACCGGGACGACCCGCGTCGCGAGCCGCGTCGGGACGACCGCCGCGACAAGGGTGAGCACCGCCGTCGCGACCACGATGATCGCCACGGGGAGCCACGGCACGGCGGGGGCGACGAGCGTCGGCGACGAGAACGACGGCGGCATCGGCACGGCGCCGAGCAGCGACTGCGCCCCGGCCCAGCCGTAGGCGATGCCGAGCACGAGGCCCGTGATGGTCGCGGTGATCGTGATGTGCGCGGCCTCGAGCAGCACCATGCGGCGCACCTGCCCGGTCGAGACGCCGAGCGCGCGCAGCAGCCCCAGCTCGCGGCGGCGCTGCACCACGCCGATCGTGAGGAGGTTCACGAGCCCCACCGCGGCGATGACCGCGGAGACCGCGACGAGACCCATCATGATCCCGGCGAACGTGTCGAGCAGCGTGGTCATCTCCTGCGGGGCCTCGCCGCCGGCCGACGTCGTCAGCACGGCCTTCACGGTCTCGAGCGCGACGGCGAACATCGTCACCAGCGTCACGCCCATCACGACGCCGATCGCCATGCGGCTGGAGCGCTCCGGGTAGCGCAGCGCGTTCTCCGACGCCAGCCGCGCCGTCGCCGACGCACCGAACAGCTTGCCCACGAGCCGCAGGACCGGAGGCATCACGAGCGTCGCGCCGAGCGCGAGCCCGGTGAACGAGAAGATCCCGCCGAAGAACGCGACGATCACCCCGAGCGGCGACACCAGTCCGAGCGCGATGCCTCCCGCGAGCAGCGCCCCGCCGATGCCGACCAGCGTGATCGCCGCACCGTTGCGTGCTCCCTTGCGGGTGAACGCGTCGTGGGATGCCTCGACCGAGCCGCCGAGCGCCTGCAGCGGCGTGACGGTCAGCACGCGCCGGGACCCCGCCCACGCGGCTGCCCACGTCGTGAGCGCGACCACCACCGCCGGGACCACGAGCACCGGCTGGACGACGGCGTACTCCACGTCCTCGATGCCGAACGCAATACCCGCGAGCACGACGCCCGCCCACGACGCGAGCGTCCCGCCGACGAGCCCGAGCACAGCGCCGATGACGCCGACGACGAGCCCCTGGCGCGCGACCTCGGAACGCTGCGAGCGCGCCGAGGCGCCGATCAGCCGCAGCAGCGCGATGCGCCGCGTACGCCCCGCGATGACCGTGGCGAAGGTGTTCGCGGTGACGATGGCCGCGACGTACACCGCGACGCCGATCAGCAGGAAGCTCATGATCGCGAGCACCACGGCCAATGTGCCGCTCTCGCCGATGAACGGATCGGCCTTCAGCACGGCGGCGATGAACCCGGTCGCGCTCAGCAGGATCGCCCCGAACGCGCTCGAGATCGCGGCGACCAGGATGCTCGCCCCCATCCCGCGCTCCCGCAGCCACCCGAGCGGAGCGGCAGCGCTTCGGGGGACGGATGCTGCGGGCCGATGCACCCGACCCGATTCGGCGATCGCGGTCATGACGCCACCGCCGCGCCCGCACCCAGCTCCGAGGCGAGCATGTAGGCCGAGATCTCCTCGGCGCTCTGGCGGGGCTTGTCGGCGACGATGCGCCCGTCGCCGAGGAAGAGCACGCGGTCCGCGTGCGAGGCCGCGACCGGATCGTGCGTGACCATGGCGATGGACTGGCCGTGCTCGCGCGTGGCGGCGGCGAGGAGCGTGAGCACCTCGCGACCCGAGCGCGAGTCGAGGTTGCCCGTGGGCTCGTCGGCGAACACGAGGTCGGGCGAGGTCGCGAGCGCACGGGCGATCGCGACGCGCTGCTGCTGGCCGCCCGACAGCTGGTGGGGGCGGTGGTTCAGGCGGGACGCGAGTCCCAGGCGCTCGACGAGGCCGTCGATGCGCGCCCGCTCGAGGGTCGTGGGCCGGCGACCGTCGAGGTCGAACGGGAGCAGGATGTTGCCCAGCGCGTCGAGGGTGGGCACGAGGTTGAACGCCTGGAACACGAACCCCACGCGGCGGCGCCGCAGGATCGTGAGCTCGAGGTCGCTGAGACCGGTGATGTCGGTGTCGCCGATCCACGCGCGCCCCGACGAGGGGGCGTCGAGTCCCGCCATGATGTGCATGAGCGTGGACTTGCCCGAGCCCGACGGGCCCATGATCGCGGTGAACTCGCCGCGGCGGATGCCGACGCTCACGCCGTCGAGCGCGTGCACCGTGCTCTCGCCGGTTCCGTAGGTCTTGGTGAGCTGCTGCACCCGGGCGGCCAGGCCCAGGTCGGTCGATGAGAGTTCCATGCTTCGACGGTAGGAACGGCCCGGGCTCGCCCGCGTCGCCCGTCAGAGGCATCCGTCTACATCTCGAGGATGACCTCGAGCCGCCCTCGAGGGGCGCTGAGCGCTACACCAGACCGTGCTCGAAGGCGAAGACCACGAGCTGCACGCGGTCGCGCAGGCCCAGCTTCGTGAGGATGCGGCTGATGTGCGTCTTCACCGTCGCCTCTGACAGGTACTCGCGCGCGGCGATCTCGGCGTTGGACAGCCCGCGCGCGGCGAGGGCGAAGATCTCGCGCTCGCGCTCGGTGAGGTCCGCGTACGCATTCGGGACCGGCCGGGGCGCAGCATCCGTGAATCGCTCGAACAGCTCGCGAGTGGCGGATGCCGCGATCACGGCCGACCCCGCATGCACGGTGCGGATCGCCGCGAGGAGGAACTCGGGGTCGGCGTCCTTGAGGAGGAACCCGCTCGCCCCCTGGCGGATGGCGCGGGCGGCGGCCTCGTCGAGGTCGAACGTCGTGAGCATCACGATGCGCGGAGGCTCGGGATCGGTGAGCAGCTCGGCGGTCGCGGCGAGGCCGTCCATGACGGGCATGCGGATGTCCATCAGAACGACGTCGGGCCGCGATTGGCGTACCGCCTCGATGGCCTCGCGGCCGTCGGATGCCTCGGCCACGACCTCGAGGTCGGGCTGCGAGTCGATGAGCATGCGGATGCCGGCGCGGAAAAGCGACTGGTCGTCGACGAGAACCACTCTGATCACCGTTCGTCCTCCTGCGCACAGCATCGGATCCGCACCTGCGGACGGCGGGCACGACACGCCGGGGGAAGGATGCCGCGACCCGGCGTGTCGCCGAACATGTCCGCACCTGCGGATCCGCGGTCGTGCACGGGCGGGCTCAACCGGCACCCCCGAGGGGAATGGTGGCACGCACGGTGAAGGCGCCGCCTTCGTCGGCCGCGTCGAGCCGTCCGCCGGCAAGTTGGGCGCGTTCGCGCATACCGATGATGCCGTGGCCGGACCGCCCCGGCTGCGAGCCGGGCGCGACGGGATTGCGGACGTCGAGCTCGACGCGGTCGGACAGCCACGACAGCCGCACGTCGACGGAGCCTCCGGGGGCCCCGTGCCGGAGGGTGTTGGTCAGCGCCTCCTGCAGGATGCGGTAGACCGCGAGCTGCACCGCAGCCGGGGGCTCGCCCGGCGGCGCCGGGTCGACGTCGACCCGCAGCTGCACCCCGGCGGTGCGCACCTGCATGTACAGCTCCTCGAGATCGGCGATCGTGGGCTGCGGTCCGTCGCCCTGGCGGTGCCGCAGCTGCCCGAGCAGCAGCCGCACGTCGGCGAGGGCCGAGCGGGCCGTGGTCGAGATGGTGGCGAGGGCTTCCGTGGCGATCGCGGCATCCGATGATGCCGCGTAGCGCGCGCCGTCAGCCTGGGCGATCACCACCGCGAGCGAGTGCGCGACGACGTCGTGCATGTCGCGCGCGATGCGCACGCGCTCCTGCTCGGCGGCGGTCTCGGCCTCGGCGCGCTGCTGCGCCTCGCGGTTCTCGCGCGCCCGCACCGCGGTGCGCACGAGGGCGCCGATCGTCCAGGAGAGCCCGAGCGCGAAGGCGCCCGCGACGAGCACGACGAGCGCCAGCGGCAGTGTCTGCCACGACAGCCCTCCGCCGGCGAACGGCGGCCCGGCGAACAGGTACACCGTGATCACGAGCGCCCCGACGAGCGCCGAGGCGAAGCCCGCCCAGTAGACCACCCGCGATCCGTAGGCCGCGGTCGTGTAGAGCACGCCGAAGATCGCGAGGTCCGCGAAGCTCGGCGGGCGCCCGAGGCCCATCTGCACGAGCGCGCCGACCCAGGCGATACCGAGGGCCAGCGCCGGCGACAGGCGGCGCAGCGCCAGCGCGCCGGTGAACAGGGCGGCGATGAGCAGTCCGGACACCGCGTCTCCGACCGGGCCCAGACTCGACCACGCGCCGGAGGCCACCAGGGCCTCGACCGGCCACGCGATCACGAAGAAGCCGACCGCGATCACGACGTCGGTGACGATCTGGGACGTCTTCAGTCGGCGGAACACCGTCTCACGCTACGCGAGCGCCTCGGGCCGAGGCATCCGTCCCGCGCTGTATCCGCCGTGGGCGGGGATCATTCGAGGGATGTACGGACCGGATGCTGCGGCATCCCGTTCCCTCGATCCATAAGGTCTGCCCAGCCGACCATTGCGCCGCACCGGGCAAGGCTTTACTGTCGCGTCACAGGCCGAAACCGACGGGAAACGTCGGATCGCCAGGATCGGGAAGCGGGGCTGCTCCATCGATCGGACCCGCCCGACCCGCCCGAGGGACGGACGAACACGGCACCAGCCGGTTCATGAACGGAGAGACGATGACGACGGTACGCGCGGCGATTTCGCAGACCACCTGGACGGGCGACAAGGAGTCGATGCTCGACAAGCACGAAGGGTTCGCGCGGGACGCCGCCGCCCAGGGTGCGCAGGTGGTGTGCTTCCAGGAGCTGTTCTACGGTCCCTACTTCGGGATCACGCAGGACAAGAAGTACTACCGCTTCGCGGAGTCGTCGGAGGGGCCGATCGTGCAGCGCTTCGCCGCGATCGCGAAGGAGCTCGGGATCGTCACGGTGCTGCCGATCTACGAAGAGGCCGAGACCGGCGTGTACTACAACACGGCGGTGCTCGTCGATGCCGACGGCACGATCCTCGGCAAGTACCGCAAGCACCACCTCCCGCATCTCGACCGGTTCTGGGAGAAGTTCTACTTCCGGCCCGGCAACATGGGCTACCCCGTGTTCGACACCGCCGTCGGCCGGATCGGCATGTACATCTGCTACGACCGCCACTTCCCCGAGGGGTGGCGCGAGCTGGGTCTGAACGACGCGCACATCGTCTTCAACCCGAACGCCACGAAGCCCGGTCTCTCGAACCGGCTGTGGGAGGTCGAAGGACCCGCCGCAGCCGTCGCGAACGGGTACTTCGTGCTGCAGCCGAACCGCGTGGGCCGTGAGGACAACGAGTACGGCGACCTCGCCGTCGACTTCTACGGCACGAGCCAGGTCATCGACCCCCGTGGCAACTTCGTCGGCGAGCGCGGCTCGGGCGAGCACGAAGAGCTCCTGGTGCGCGATCTCGATCTCGACATGGTGCGCGACATGCGCGACGACTGGCAGTTCTACCGTGATCGCCGGCCCGACTCCTACACGAAGATCGCGAAGCCGTGAGCCGGGGGGACTGACATGGCGACGACACTCATCACGGGCGGCACCGTCGTCTCGGCGACCGGCCGGGGCGAAGCGGACGTGCTCATCGACGGCGAGACCATCGCGGCCGTGCTCGCGCCCGGCTCGCAGCTTCTCGGAACGGATGTCGCGGCATCCGTCGACACCGTCATCGACGCCACCGGCAAGTACGTGATCCCGGGCGGCATCGACGCGCACACCCACATGGAGCTGCCCTTCGGCGGCACCAACGCCTCCGACACGTTCGAGACCGGGACCCGCGCCGCGGCGTGGGGCGGCACGACGTCGATCATCGACTTCGCCGTGCAGCGCTACGGCGAGCGCGTGCAGGACGGCCTGGCCGCCTGGCACGAGAAGGCCGCGGGCAACTGCGCCATCGACTACGGCTTCCACCAGATCGTGGGCGGCGTCGACGACGACTCGCTCGCGGCGATGCGGGGTCTCGTCGACGAGGGCGTCTCGAGCTTCAAGCTCTTCATGGCCTACCCGGGTGTCTTCTACTCCGACGACGCCCAGGTGCTGAAGGCGATGCAGGTCTCGCAGGAGACCGGCCTGCTCACGATGATGCACGCGGAGAACGGGCCGGCGATCGACGTGCTGGCGGCGCAGCTCGCCGAGGCCGGCAAGAAGGCGCCGTACTACCACGGCATCGCCCGTGCGTGGCAGATGGAGGAGGAGGCCACGCACCGCGCGATCATGCTCGCGAACCTCACCGGTGCCCCGCTGTACGTCGTCCACGTGTCGGCGAAACAGGCCGTGGATCAGCTCGCCTGGGCCCGCGACCAGGGGTGGAACGTGTTCGGCGAGACGTGTCCGCAGTACCTGTACCTGTCGCTCGAGGAGCAGCTGGGCGCGTTCAGCGAGGAGTGGGGGCAGTTCGAGGGCGCCAAATGGGTGTGCTCGACGCCGCTGCGCTCGCGTCAGGAGGGCCACCAGCACCACATGTGGCAGGCGCTGCGCACCAACGACATCCAGATGGTGTCGACCGACCACTGTCCGTTCTGCATGAAGGGCCAGAAGGAGCTCGGGCTCGACGACTTCCGTGCGATCCCGAACGGCATCGGCTCGGTCGAGCACCGCATGGACCTCATGTACCAGGGCGTCGTGACCGGCAAGATCACGCTCGAGCGGTGGGTGGAGCTCACCTCGACGACCCCGGCGCGCATGTTCGGCCTGTACGGGCGCAAGGGCGTCATCCAGCCCGGCGCCGACGGCGATGTCGTGGTCTACGACCCGAACGGCCACACCTCGATCGGCTTCGGCGAGGGGCGTACGCACCACATGAACATGGACCACTCCGCGTGGGAGGGCTATGAGATCGACGGGCACGTCGACACCGTCATCTCGCGCGGCAAGGTCGTGGTCGACGACGGCGAGTACCTCGGCGCCAAGGGCGACGGCCGGTTCCTCAAGCGCGGCCTGTCGCAGTACCTGATCTGAGGAGGAGCCCATGGACTTCGGTGTCGTCCTCCAGACGAATCCGCCCGCCGCACGTACGGTGCAGCTCGCCCAGCTCGCCGAGGCGCACGGCTTCAGCCACGTGTGGACGTTCGACTCGCACCTGCTGTGGCAGGAGCCGTACGTCATCCACTCCGCGATCCTCGCCGAGACCAAGCGCGTCACGGTGGGGCCGTTCGTGACCAACCCCGCGACGAGGGACTGGACGGTCACGGCATCCGTCTTCGCCACGCTCAACGAGATGTACGGCAACCGCACGATCTGCGGCATCGGCCGCGGCGACTCGGCGGTGCGGGTGACGAACGGCAGGCCCACGACGATGGCCGAGCTGCGCGAGTCGATCCATGTGATCCGCGAACTCGCCAACTCGCGGGCCGTGGAGTACAAGGGCGCGACGCTGCAGTTCCCGTGGAGCCGGGGGTCCGAGCTCGACGTGTGGGTCGCCGCGTACGGGCCGATGGCGCTGAAGCTCACCGGCGAGGTGGGCGACGGCTTCATCCTGCAGCTCGCGGACGTCGACATCGCCGCCTGGATGATCAAGACGGTGAAGGATGCCGCGGCCGCCGCCGGCCGCGACCCCGAGTCGCTGGCATTCTGCGTGGCGGCGCCGATGTACATCGGCGACGACTGGGAGCACATGCGTGACCAGTGCCGCTGGTTCGGCGGCATGGTCGGCAACCACGTCGCCGACATCGTGGCGAAGTACGGCCATCACGGCGAGGGGGTGCCCGAAGCGCTCACCGACTACATCGAGCGACGCCAGGGCTACGACTACAACACCCACGGCAAGGCCGACAACGACCACGTCGACTTCGTTCCGGACGACATCGTGGACCGGTTCTGCATCCTCGGGACGGCGGCCGATCACATCGCCAAGCTCGAGCAGCTGCGCGAGCTGGGTGTGACCCAGTTCGCCGGGTACCTTCAGCACGACAACAAGGAGGAGACCCTCCGCGTCTACGGCGAGACGGTGATTCCGGCGCTCTCGGCCCACGTCACGGCGAAGAAGTGACGGCGGCCGCATGAGGCCGATCGGGTGGTCGACGCGTCGGCAGGGCGAGCTGCGGGGATGGATCGCCGCAGGATGGGGCGCGCTCGGGGTGCTCGCGGTGCTGGTGCTCTGGGAGCTGTACAAGTTCGCCGGGCCGAGCGAAGGATTCATCGTCGGCGCGGTGCCGGGCGAGTCCGGCTCAGGTGTCATGCTCCTCCCGCGCACCCACGACCGCGCGATGCCGCACGTGTGGGACATGGCCGCGCGGCTGTTCGCCCCGACCAGTGGCGGCGACACCCCGCCGCTGTGGGTCTCGGTGGCCGGTGCGGCGCTCGTGACGCTCGGGATCGCCGCCGTCGGGTGGCTGATCGGCGTCGCCGTGGGCGCGGTGCTGGGCCTCGTGATGCAGCGCTGGCGGCTGCTCGAGTGGGGGCTTCTCCCCTGGATCGTCGTGAGCCAGATCGTGCCGCTCATCGCCTTCGCACCCGTCGTCAACGCGATCGGCAACCAGATCGACCGCGGCGGCGGCATCTGGCCGCAGTGGCTGTCGGTGGCCGTCATCGCGTCGTACCTCGCGTTCTTCCCGGTAGCCGTCGGCGTGCTGCGCGGACTCGCGTCGCCCGACCGCATCCACCTCGACCTCATGAACAGCTACGCCGCCGGCTACTGGGCGACCCTGTTCCGCCTCCGCCTTCCCGCCGCGGTCCCCCACCTCCTCCCCGCGCTCCGGCTCGCGGCCGCGAACGCGGTGCTCGGCGCGGTCGTCGCCGAGGTGTCGATCGGCATGCGCGGCGGCATCGGCCGCATGCTCATCCAGCTCGCGGGTCAGGCCTCGTCCGACCCGGCGGCACCGTGGGGTCCCACGTTCGGCTCGATCGCGCTGGGCCTCATCGCCGCCGGCTCCGTCGCCCTCATCGGCCTCGGACTCGCCAACTACCGCAGAGGAGAAGCGACCGCATGACGCAGCTCGCAGTCCACGCCGCCGGCGTCGGGAAGGTCTTCCCGACGAAGACCGGGGAAGTCGTCGCGCTGACCGACGTCGAACTCGAGGTCTCGGCCGGAGAGTTCGTGTCGCTCATCGGGCCGTCGGGCTGCGGCAAGTCGACGCTGCTGCGCCTCATCGCCGACCTCGATCAGGCCACGAGCGGCACCCTCGAGATCTTCGGCAAGCCGGCCAAGCGCGCCCGCATCGACCAGGACTACGGCATCGCGTTCCAGCAGGCGGGGCTCCTCCCCTGGCGTACGGTCGGGGCGAACATCGGGCTTCCCCTCGAACTCCACGGCACCGGCAGAGCGGATCGTGCGGCGCGCATCGCGGAGCTCGCGGAGCTCGTCGGCCTCTCGGACTTCGTCGACCGCTACCCCGACCAGCTCTCCGGCGGCATGCAGCAGCGCGTCGCGATCGCGCGGGCTCTCGCCGCACGGCCGAAGCTGCTCCTCATGGACGAGCCGTTCGGCGCGCTCGACGAGATGACGCGCGAGCGCCTGCAATCCGAGCTCACCCGCATCGCCGCCGAGACCTCCGCCGCAGTGGTGTTCGTGACGCACTCGATCCCCGAGGCGGTCTTCCTCTCCGACCGCGTCGTCGTGATGAGCCCGCGTCCCGGTCGCATCACCGACGTCATCGAGACGGGCCTCGGCGACGTGCGCGACGAGGCCCTGCGCGAATCCCCCGAGTTCTTCGACCGCGTCACCGCGGTCCGGGAGGCGCTCCACGGCACGCCCGTGACGAGGGCGAGCGAATCATGACGGATGCGGATGCTGCGACCACGATGCTCCCCGCTGCACCGGAGCCGTCCGGCAGGGCGCCGCGGCCGATGCCGGCAGAACGCGAGCTTCCGAGCTGGCTGAAGTGGGTCGCGCCCATCGTGGTCGGCATCCTGATCCTCGCGATCTGGATCTTCTGGGTCGACGTTCTCGGCACCGCCCCGCGCATGCTGCCGAGCCCCATCGCGATCGCCGAGGAGTTCGTGAGGCGCTTCCCGATCATCCTCGACGACATGACGATCACGGCCACGAATGCGCTGATCGGCCTCGTGGTCGGCTCGCTCCTCGCGCTGCTCTTCGCCGGTCTCGCCGCGGCCGCCAAGCCCGTCGACGGCATGCTCGCGCCCCTCGTGTCGGCGCTGGCCGTCATCCCGATCGTCGCGGTCACGCCGATCCTGAACACGATGTTCGGCGCCTCCAGCCAGTTCGGGCGGCAGGCGGTGGCCACGATCGCCGCGTTCATCCCGGTGTTCGTCAACGTCCTGCGGGGCCTCCGGCAGACCCGCCCCGTGCACCGCGACCTGCTCCGCGCGTCCGCAGCCTCCGGCTGGCAGACCTTCCGCGTGCTAACGCTTCCGACGGCGCTGCCCTACCTCATGACGGGCCTGCGCATCGCGAGCTCACTCGCCGTGATCGCCGCGCTCGTGGCCGAGTACTTCGGCGGGCCCGCCGACGGCATCGGCACGGCCATCGCGACCTATGCGAAATCCGGCCGCGCCGCTCTCGCCTGGGCATACGTGCTCGGCGGCATCATCATCGGGCTCGTGTTCTTCCTCGTCACCTCGCTCCTGGAGCGGCTGGCGACGAGACGGTCGTCGGCCTGAAGAGTCCCGAAACCGAGGGAAAGACAACGCACCACACGAAAGGAACGCAATGAGACACAGCATCAGACGCGGCCTGGCCGCAGCATCCGTGTTCACCGTCGCGGCACTCGCGCTCGCGGCGTGTGCCGGTTCCGGTGACTCCGGCGACGACGGAGGGGGCGGGGGCGAGGACTTCGAGCCGCTCACGTCGATCAAGCTGCAGCTGCAGTGGCTGCCGCAGGCGCAGTTCGCGGGGTACTACGTCGCCCAGGAGAAGGGCTACTTCGAGGAGGAGGGCTTCGACGAGGTCGAGATCGTCCCGTCGGGCGGCGACATCGTCCCGCAGGACGCGCTCGTCGCGGGCGATGTCGACTTCGCGATCGCATGGGTCCCGAAGGTGCTCGGCACCCTCGAGGCCACGGGTGTCGAGCTCACCGACATCGCGCAGGTGTTCCAGAAGTCGGGGACGCTCCAGGTGTCATGGAAGGGCGACGGCATCGAATCGGTCGCGGACTTCGAGGGCAAGCGGATCGGATCATGGGGCTTCGGCAACGAGTGGGAGATCTTCGCGGCGATGGCCGCGGACGACCTCGACTCGACCACGGTGTCGATCACGACCCAGGACTTCTCGATGAACGCCCTCCTCGACCGGGACGTCGACGCCGCCCAGGCGATGACATACAACGAGTGGGCGCAGATCCTCGAGGTCGTGAACCCGGCGACCGGTGAGCTGTACCAGCCGGAGGACTTCGACGTCATCTCGTACGAGGAGACCGACGGCGCCATGCTGCAGGACGCCATCTGGGCCGACACGCAGCGCCTCGAGGACGACCCGGCCTACGCCGACGCCGCGGTGCGGTTCCTCAAGGCCATCACGAAGGGCTGGATCTTCGCGCGCGACAACCCGGAGGAGGCTGCCGACATCGTCTACGGGATCGCCACGAGCCCCGGCGTCGACGCGTTCCCGGTCGGCCCGGTGCACCAGCAGTGGCAGATGAACGAGGTCAACAAGCTCATCTGGACCGGCGCCGACTTCGGTCTGGTCGACAAGGCCGCGTGGGACAAGACGGTCGCGGGCGCGCTGTCGGCCAAGAACCAGGACGACCTCGAGCTCATCACGACCGAACCCGCCGCCTCGGCGTACTCGAACGAGTACATCGAGAAGGCGCTGGCCGCACTGAAGGACGAAGGCGTCGAGGTCGCCGGCGAGTACACGCCGATCGACGTCACCCTCACCGAGGGCGGCCAGTAGCGGCGGACCCCGGGCGGCCGAGCGATCAGCCGCCCGGGGTCAGCAGACCGCTCTCGTACGCGAACGCCACCGCCTGCACCCGGTCGCGCAGGCCCAGCTTCAGCAGCATCCGGCTCACGTGCGTCTTCACGGTCGCCTCGCCGAGGAAGAGGATCGACGCGATCTCGGCGTTGCTGCGACCGGCGGCGACGAGCCGCAGCACGTCGACCTCGCGCGGGCTCAGCTCCGTGAGCGTCGCGGCGGCGGCGGCGTCCACACGCGGTGCCGTCGCGAACCGGTCGATCACGTGGCGCGTGATCGCGGGGTCGAGCACGCCCGAACCCGCCGCCACCGCGCGCACCGCGTCGACCAGCTGCTCGGGGGAAGAGGCCTTGAGGAGGAACCCGGCGACCCCGGTCGAGAGCGCCTCGTCGACGATCTCGTGCTCGTCGAACGTCGTGAGCATGAGGATGCCGGGGCCGGCGGCATCCTGACTCATCCGGCGTGCCGCTTCGAGGCCGTCCATGCCGGGCATCCGCACGTCGAGCAGCACGACGTCCGGAGAGTGGCGTGCCACGAGTCGCAGGGCATCCGCGCCGTCCGACGCCTCGCCCACGACCTCCACGTCGGACTCAGCGCTGAGCACCATGCGCAGGCCCGCCCGCACCATGGCCTGGTCGTCGACCAGCAGCACACGGATCACGGCGCGACCGTGCTCTCGGTCAGCGGCGTCGAGCTCTCGCGCACCGGCACCTCGGCGACGACGCGCCAGCCGCTGCCGAGCGGTCCGGCGGTGAGCGAGCCCCCGGCGACCGTCATGCGCTCCCGCATGATGCGGACGCCGTGACCACTGACGGCACCGGCGACGTCCGCAGACCGGAACACGCCGTCGTCGGTCACCGTGACCCGGACCCTCCCGTCGAGGTATGCCACCTCGATGGCGGTCGCGGCAGCGCCGGCATGACGCACGACGTTGGACAGCGACTCCTGGATCACCCGCACGAGCGCGGTGTCCTGCAAGGGCGGGAGCGCGACCGCGTCCCCCATCACGTCGAGGGTGATCGGCATGCCGGATTCCCGCAGCGGCGCGAGGATCTTCTCGAGGCGGCTGAGCGACGGGTGCTCGTCGGGGGCAGGCTCGCGCATCAGCCCGACGACCCGGCGCATCTCGTCGACAGCCTCGCGACCGACGCCTTCGAGGCCGCGCAGCACCTCCTGCGCATCCGGGCGCTCGGGCAGGAGGCGGCGGAGGCCACCGATCTGCAGCACCATGACGCTGACCTGGTGCGCGACCGAGTCGTGCACGTCCCGCGCGATCCGCGCCCGCTCGGCCATCACCGCCGCGGCCGCGGCCGCCTCCCTCTGCTCGGTGAGCTCGACGGCGAGCTCGCGCAGGCGCTGCGCCTGGCTGCGTTCGCGACGCACGAGCAGGCCGACACCGAAACCGGCGACGTACACCGACACCGTGAAGAGACCTTCCCAGAGGGCCGCCGAACCGAGCACGCCCGCGGCGAGCGCGGCGGCGGCACCGATGACGAGCGCCCACACCGCGCGGCGGGTGGGCAGCACGGCGGCGGCGCGCCCGATGAGCAGGATGATCGCGAGCAGCTGCACGCCGCCCGGGCCGGGCGCCCCCAGCAGGAGGTTGAACGGCGGCGACAGCGCCGCGACGATCGCGGCGGTGAGGGGCAGCCGCGGCGCCAGCATGACGACCACCCCGACCGCGATCGGAGGGATGAGCGCCTGCTGCGGCACCACCACACGGTCGTCGAGCAGGAACTCCATCACCGAGAGCGCGATCACGAGGGACCCGCCCGCGATGTAGAGCAGCGCTGAGCCGTACCGCGACAGCCATGAGGCAGAGGACAGGGCGGGATCGCGCGGCGTCATGCCCGAAATGCTAGGCCCCGCTCGGGGACGCCCGCGTCCGTCGTGAGACGGAACGCGCCGGCGACGCTTTCCACCGCGCGGCGCGGCGGAACGATACGGGCGGGCGATCCGCCGCGGGGTCGCCCGCCCGTAGCTTCGGTGACGGCTCGCAGCGAGCCCCTGAACCGGAAGGACCGATATGACCACCCACGACACTCCGCCCACCGCCGCACCGGTGCCGGCAGCGCCGGCCACCCTGCCCGCCACGGCGCCGGCCTCGGTGCCCGGCCGCCGCCTCGCCGCCCTCGGCGGGCTCGCCCTCATCGCAGGCGCGGCCCTGTACACCGCAGGCATTGCGACGTCGCCGCCGCAGGCCTCGGAGTCGACCGCGGACTACATCGCCTCCCTGGCCGCCGACCCGGCCCTCACCCAGCTGTCGGCCACGCTGCTGCACTTCGGGAATCTGTTCCTCGCGCTCGGCTTCCTCGCCGTCCCCGGACTCGTCCGTGGCGCCCGCGGCGGCTGGCTCGCGCTGGTCGGCGCATTGCTCGCGACGCTCAGCCACGCCTTGGTCTCGGGCTGGGTGCTCTTCGACTTCTGGACGATGACGATCGGCCTCGAGCTCGACCCCGCCACCGCGGTCGCCGTCTCGGAGGCGGTGCAGGGCGGTCCGGTCTTCGGTGTCCTGTCGATGCTCCCGATGCTCAACCTCATCGCCACCCCGCTCGTCACGGTCGGGCTCGCACGCGCCGGGGTCGTGCCGTGGTGGCTGCTCGCGTTCGCGATCGTGCCGACGCTCGTCATGTTCGTGGTGCCCTTCACGCCCGCACTGTTCGCCTCCGTCGCTGCGGTCGGGTTCGTGCCGGCCGTGTGGTTCGGTGTCGCGATCCTGCGGCGGGTCCGCGCGGAGCGCAGCATGGGGGTCTGAGCGCCTCGCGCCGAACCAGGGCATCTCCGCCGAGACCGGGGGCATCATCCTCGGTTTCGGCGGAAACCCTTTGTCCCGGCGCCGTCGCGGGGGCGTCGGGCGGGCCTCGCGGGTCTTGCGCCGACCGGCGCGATCCAGCAACGTGGCCGCATGACCGAAGACCTCGACGCCCTCGCGAAAGAACTCGACCGCGAGTTCGTGTTCCACTCGTGGTCCGCGCAGGCGGGCCTGGACCTCCCCGTGATCGCGGGCGGCTCGGGCACCGTCGTGTGGGACCACGCCGGCAACCGCCTGCTCGATTTCTCGAGCCAGCTGGTCAACGTCAACATCGGGCATCAGCATCCCGCTGTCGTCGCCGCCATCCGCGAGCAGGCCGGGCGTCTCGCGACCATCGGCCCCGCCACGGCGAACCTGCACCGCGGGCAGGCGGCCGAGCGAATCCTCGACAAGGCGCCCGACGGGTTCGCCAAGGTCTTCTTCACCAACGGCGGCGCCGACGCCATCGAGAACGCGATCCGCATGGCGCGCCTTCACTGTGCTGCTCGAGGAGACGTGGGCCGTGAGACGGTGCTCTCGACGTACCGCTCGTACCACGGCAACACCGGCGCGGCGATCGTCGCGACGGGCGACTGGCGACGGATGCCGAACCAGTTCGCCCGCGGACACGTGCACTTCTTCGGGCCGTTCCTCTATCGCACCGAGTTCTGGGCGACGACCCCCGAGGAGGAGTCCGAGCGGGCGCTGCAGCACCTCGAGCGCGTCATCCAGTCCGAGGGGCCGTCCACGATCGCGGCACTGCTGCTCGAGTCGATCCCCGGCACGGCCGGCATCATGCTGCCGCCGCCGGGCTACCTCGCAGGTGTGCGGGCGCTGGCCGACAAGTACGGGATCGTCCTGATCCTCGACGAGGTGATGGCGGGGTTCGGCCGCACCGGCCGCTGGTTCGCGTTCCAGGGCTACGACGTCGTGCCCGACCTCATCACCTTCGCCAAGGGCGTGAACTCCGGCTACGTCCCGGTGGGCGGCGTCATCATCTCGCCCGCGATCTCGGCGACCTTCGACGACCGCGTCTTCCCCGGCGGGCTCACGTACTCCGGTCATCCCCTGGCCGCAGCATCCATCATCGCCGCCATCGACGCGATGGAGTCGGAGGGGATCGTCGACAACGCCCGCCGCGTGGGCGACGACGCGATCGGACCCGGCCTCGCGGAACTGGCCGAGAAGCACCCGCTCATCGGCGAAGTGCGGGGCGAGGGCGTGTTCTGGGCGCTCGACCTCGTCTCGGACCGCGAGACCCGCGAACCGGTCGGCGCCGACGTGATCGGACGCCTCAAGAAGGAGCTCACCTCGCGGGGTCTGCTGCCCTTCGCCGCGGAGAACCGCATCCACGTCGTACCGCCCTGCGTGGTGACCGATGGGGAGGTGCAGGAGGCGATGTCGATCTACGATGAAGCCTTGACGAGAGTCGAAGACGACCTCGCGTGACACGTGCACGCCCTCTCACGAGGAGGGCTTCCGAAGGAGGAACACGATGACTGACACCCTGCCGCGCACCGAGACGGCGGTTCTCGACCACTGGGTGAACGGGGCCCCCTGGGCCGGGGCATCCGAGCGCACCGGCCAGGTGTTCAACCCCGCGCTGGGGACGGTCCAGAAGGAGGTGCGGTTCGCGTCGCGCGAAGACGTCGGAGAGGCGGTGGATGCTGCGTCAGCGGCGTGGCTGCAGTGGCGCGACGCGTCGATCGCCAAGCGCCAGGGCGTGCTCTTCGCGTTCCGCGAGCTGCTCAACGCCCGCAAGGAGGAGCTCGCCGAGATCCTCACCGCCGAGCACGGCAAGGTGCTCTCCGACGCGCGCGGCGAGATCGCCCGCGGCATGGAGGTCGTCGAGTTCGCGTGCGGCCTCGGGCACCTGACCAAGGGCGCGTACTCCGAGAACGTCTCGACCGGCATCGACGTGTACACGCTGCGCCAGCCGCTGGGCGTCGTGGGCATCATCAGCCCGTTCAACTTCCCGGCCATGGTGCCGCTGTGGTTCTTCTCCATCGCGCTCGCCGCCGGCAACGCCGTGGTCTTGAAGCCGTCCGAGAAGGACCCGACGGCGGCGAACTGGCTCGCCGGCCTGCTCACGGAGGCGGGACTGCCCGACGGCGTCTTCAACGTCGTGCACGGCGACAAGGAGGCGGTCGACGCGCTCCTCGAGCACCCCGACGTGCGGGCGATCTCGTTCGTCGGCTCGACGCCGATCGCCAAGTACGTCTACGAGACCGCGACCTCGCACGGCAAGCGCGTGCAGGCGCTGGGCGGCGCGAAGAACCACATGCTGGTGCTCCCGGACGCCGACCTCGACCTCGCCGCCGACGCCGCCGTGAACGCCGGCTTCGGCTCGGCCGGCGAGCGCTGCATGGCGATCTCGGTCGTGCTCGCGGTCGACACCGTCGCCGACGCGTTCGTCGCGAAGGTCGCCGAGCGCATGGCCGGCCTCAAGGTCGGCGACGGCACGCGCGGCTGCGACATGGGCCCGCTCATCACGGGCCAGCACCGCGACAAGGTCACGTCGTACCTCGACGTCGCCGGAGCCGACGGCGCCTCGGTCGTGGTCGACGGACGCGACGTCGAGATCGACGGCGACGAGAACGGCTTCTGGCTCGGACCGACCCTGATCGACAACGTGCCGACGACCTCCACGGTCTACACCGACGAGATCTTCGGACCCGTGCTGTCGGTCGTGCGGGTCGAGGGCTACGAAGAGGGCCTCGACATCATCAACTCGAGCCGCTACGGCAACGGCACCGCGATCTTCACGAACGACGGCGGCGCTGCCCGGCGCTTCCAGCGCGAGGCGACCGTCGGCATGATCGGCATCAACGTGCCGATCCCCGTCCCGGTGGCGTACCACTCGTTCGGCGGCTGGAAGGCGTCGCTGTTCGGCGACGCGAAGGCGTACGGCCCGCACGGCTTCGAGTTCTTCACGGCCGAGAAGGCGATCACCTCGCGGTGGCTCGACCCCTCGCACGGCGGCATCAACCTGGGCTTCCCCCAGCACGACTGACCCCGCTCACCCGGACAGCCCGCCGGAGTCCGTGAGACGACAGTTGCGGGACGAGACCCTGGGGTTCGCCCAGGGTCTCGTCCCGCGGCTGACGTCTCACCGCGGGGACGAGGGAGCGCCCGGCGTGCCGGGCGGCGCGAACACCGTCAGCGCCCGCGGCACGGCGACGCACCGGAGGGTGAAGCCGCCGGGAGCCCGCTCCTCGAGTTCGCCGTCATGGACGAAGACAGACGGATGCCCCGGCTCGGGGCGCACCTGGAGTTCGAGCTCTCGCACCACGAGCCGCTCGATGTCGGCGTCCCGGGGGAACAGCCCGATCGCGCGCAGCACGGCCGCGGACCGCTTGCCGAACGCGAGTGACGCGAAGGCGCGGACCTTGGATCCGCGTGCGTGGTGGATGCGCACATCCAGCACGGCGGCATCCGTCTCCTGCCGCTGCATCGTCGCGACACGGTCGGGATCGTTTCGGCCGACGCTCACGAAGACCGACCAGACCCGGGCCCGCCTGCCGTCCCGGACGATCGTCAGCGGCTCGGCGCGACGCAGCGCGACCGCCGTGGCCACTGCACCGCCGATCCACTTGCCCAGGCTGCTGCGACGCTCGCGCTCCTCGATGAGTTCGGGGTACGCACCGATCGACACCGCGTTGAGCACCGTCACCGGTTCGCCGGCGTCGGCCGTCGCCTCCACCACACCGACGGCCACGGCGGAATCCGCGTCGTAGGCATCGATCGCATCGTCGACGCCCTCGACGCCGAGCGCCCGGACGAAGTGGTTGAACGTCCCGCCGGGCATCGCCAGCAGCCTGCGGTCGTGCTGCCGGGCAAGGTGCGCCATGCGCGACACCGAGCCGTCGCCGCCGTAGATCCCCAGCACGTCGGGAGCGGCATCCGACTTCATCGCCTCCGCGACGACCTCCGCGAGGTCCTCCCCCTCCGCGAGCTCGTGCACGACGGCGCCCGGCAGGCGCTCGGCGAACGTCGTCGCCGGATCCGACCGGATCACCGCCGTGCCGGATTGCGCGTTCCGCACGATGAGCACTCCACGGCCGTCCATGGGCAGAGGCTACCGACGCTCACCGGCTGCAGCAGAGGTCTTGCGCTGAACCACGATCTGCCGAAGCCGCGAGCCGGTGCCCATTCAGGCGGGCAGGATGGGGCGGTTCTCGTAGAACGTCTGCAGCACGACCGTCGTCCGGGTGTTGACCGACGCGGCGGCACGGATGTCGCGGATCAGCGACTCCAGGTGGCGCGGCGACGCGACCCGCACGAGCAGGATGTAGCTCGCGTCGCCGGCGATCGAATGGCACGCCTCGATCTCGGTGAGGTGCTCGAGCAGCTCGGGCGCGTTGTCGGGCTGGGCGGGGTCGAGCGGCGTGATCTCGACGAAGGCCGCGAGCGGCTTTCCGACGGCCTCGGCGTCGACGAGCGTGCGGTAGCCGGTGATGACGCCGCGGCTCTCGAGGCGACGCAGTCGTGCCTGCACGGCGGACACCGACAGCCCGACGGCTGCAGACAGGTCGGCGAGGGTGGCGCGGGCGTCCTGCGACACCTCGCGCACGATGGCGGCATCGATCGCGTCATCCAGTGCAGGCATGACTCGACTCTAGGTGCGCGAGCAGGAACTTTTCCTGTCGAATCCTGGAATGAAGGGAAGTTCTCTAGAATCAGGAGTGAAACCGCACTCGAAGATCGGAGGTTCACCATGTCCAGCAGCACCCTTCACACGTCGAAGGCGATCGTCGGCGAACCCGAGGTCGTCGAGGACGCCCGCATGGCCGAGACGAGCGACGCCTGGCTGCGGCTCAAGGCCGCGGCGACCGCGATCCAGAGCCTCCAGGTTCAGGACGGATCGATTCCGGATGCTGGGGCTCACACCGAGGCCCGCGCTCTGGTCGCCGAGATCACCGCCGGCATCCGCGCCCTCTCCCCTGCTTTCCCGCACGACGCCGAGTACCTCTCCGCATCGGTGCGCGACTTCGAGCGCTGGATGGACCAGGGGTTCGGCGTCCCCGACTTCCTCGAGTCGCTCGAAGCCTTCCAGCCGCAGCAGCAGCGGGCCGACGGCATCCGTCATCTCGTCGTGTTCCCGATGTACACGCAGAACGGCTCGAGCGACCGCCACGTCGAGGCCGTGCTCGTCGAGGTGATCTGGCCGGAGTTCATCGCGCAGCTCGAGGCCGGCGACTACGGCAACAAGCTGTTCGTGTCGCTGCGGTTCGTCGACTTCACGCCCGGGTACGACACGAACTCCGCGGTGCTGTTCCCCGAGACCGTCGCGATGCGCGAGGTCCCGACGTTCACGTGGGGCGCGATCTTCCAGGACCGCGAAGCCGCGCGCTATCGCCGCGTCGTCCGTGCCGCCGCCGACATCACGAAGCTCGACCTCCCCGCCGACGCCGCGCGCATGCTCGACGACCAGGAGCTGACCGAGAAGACGTTCGTGATGTGGGACATCATCCACGACCGCACGCACATGCGCGGCGATCTGCCGTTCGATCCGTTCATGATCAAGCAGCGCATGCCGTACTTCCTGTACTCGCTCGAAGAGCTGCGGTGCGACCTCACCGCGTTCCGCGAGTGCGTCGCGATCGAGAAGCGACTGTCGGCGCAGGAGTCGCTCACCGCGGCCGAAGCCGAGATGCTCGAGCACGCGAAGCTCGTGCAGTACGCGGTGATCTTCGACCGCATCTTCCGCTTCTCGATCACGGGCTCGCGCGTGCGCAACTATGACGGGCTCGGCGGCCAGCTGCTCTTCGCGTGGCTGCACCAGCGCGACGTGCTGCACTGGACCGACACCGCGCTCGCCTTCGACTGGGACGACGTGCCCGCGGCCGTGATCGCGCTCGGCGAGGCGATCGACGAGCTGTACTGGCGCTCGATCGATCGCCCGAAGACGGCGCACTGGCTCGCGGTCTACGACCTGGTGCGCTCGACGCTGACGCCCAACCCCGCTTCGCGGTGGGCGCGGGGCCTCCCCGACGAGATCCTCGCCGGCGCCCCGAAGGGCTACACCGACGCGGTCCTGGACGACGAGTTCCCGCTGTCGATGTTCTTCGAGGCGCTCGACAAGAAGATGAAGCCGGTCATCGAGTCGACCGCCGGGATCACCGGGCGCGATTCCTGACGCGCGACGTGCTGTTCTCGGCGACATCACGTGATCTCGCCGAGAACACACGCCAGGTGCGGCCACAGCGTGTGCGTTCGGCGAGATCATGTGAACTCGACGGAAACGCACGCCATCGACGGAAGGAGGGGGAGCATGAGCGTCTCAGGCAGGCTCGTGATCATCGCCGGCGCGACCAGCGCGTCGGGCCTCGCGGCCGCGCGCGTGCTCCGCGACGCGGGTGCGCGCGTGGTCGCCGTCGGGCGCGACGCCGGCCGGCTGCGCGATCTCCTCGATTCGCTCGAGACGGTCCCCACGTCCTCTCGGCGCGGGGCTCCCGCTTCACCCCTCGCCGCCGCGGCCGGAAGCGTGCGCACCGACGTCTGCGACCTGGGCGACGAGACCGCGGTCGCTGCGCTCGCAGAGCGCATCCACGCGACGGACGGACCCGTCGACGGCGTGCTGCACCTCGTCGGAGGCTGGCGCGGCGGAGGCGGGCTCGCGGGCCAGACCGACGCCGACTTCCGCTTCCTGGAGGGCTCCCTCACGGCCCTGCGCCACGTCAGCCGGGCCTTCGACGGCGATCTGCGCGCCTCCGGGGCCGGTCGCCTCGCAGTGGTGTCGTCCACGGCGGTGGCGCGTCCGCTCGCCGGCGCCGCGAACTACGCCGCGGTGAAGGCCGCGACCGAGGCGTGGGCGCGCGCGGTCGCGCAGGGCTTCGCGAAAGACGCCCGGGATGCCGGCAGGCCGGTGGCCGCGGCATCCGTCATCTTCCGTGTGAAGAGCCTCGACGGACTCGAAGAGGCGCTCGCGCACCGGTTCGCCGACCTCTGGCTCGCCGATGCCGCCGACATCAACGACACCATCATCGACCTCGGCGGTGCATGACTCAGGCAATTCGCGGTCGCACAGCGACCTCGGCGCCGGAATCCCGAGGGCGGCACCCGGTTGACGCCTCCCGCAGCCTGAGTCATGCGCCGCCGCGAACTAGATTGGACACCCGTGACCACGATCCACGACCCGAACCTGCGCGGCTTCGCCAGCGACAACTACTCCGGCATCCACCCCGAGGTGCTCGCGGCGATCGCCGCTGCCAACGACGGCCACCAGGTCGCGTATGGCGACGACGTCTACACCGAGCGTCTGCGGCAGGTGATGGCCCGCCACTTCGGCGAGGGCGTCGAGGCGTACCCGGTGTTCAACGGCACCGGTGCGAACGTCGTCGGGCTGCAGTCGATGCTCCCCCGCTGGGGCGCGGTGGTCACGGCCGGGACGGCGCACATCAACGTCGACGAGGGCGGCGCCCCCGAGCGCGTGGCCGGCATCAAGCTCCTGACGGTGCCGACCGACGACGGCAAGCTCACCCCCGAGCTCATCGACAGGGAGGCGTGGGGCTGGGGCGACGAGCACCGTGCGCAGCCGCTGGTGGTGTCGATCACGCAGTCGACCGAGCTCGGCACGCTGTACACGGTCGACGAGATCACCGCGATCGCGGACCACGCGCACGGCCTCGGCATGCACGTGCACATGGACGGCTCGCGCATCTCCAACGCCGCGGCATCCCTCGACGTGCCGTTCCGCGCGTTCACGCGCGACGCGGGCGTCGACGTGCTGAGCTTCGGCGGCACCAAGAACGGCGCGATGCTCGGCGAGGCCGTGGTCGTGCTCAACCCGTCGGCGTCGGAAGGGCTCAAGTTCCTCCGCAAGCTCGACATGCAGCTCGCGTCGAAGATGCGCTTCGTGTCGGCGCAGCTGCTCGCCCTCCTCGAGGGCGACCTGTGGCACCGCAACGCCTCGCACTCCAACGCCATGGCGCAGCGCCTGCGCGCCGGCATCGAGGCGGGGCTCGCCGACGGCTCGATCTCGGGCATCGAGTTCACGCAGCCGACGCAGGCGAACGGCGTCTTCGCGACCCTGCCCGAGGGTGTGGCGGAGCGCCTGCGCGCCCACTTCCGCTTCTACGACTGGGATGCCGCGAAGAACGAGGTGCGCTGGATGTGCAGCTTCGACACCTCCGAGAACGACATCGACGCCTTCCTCGCGGCGATCGCCCGCGAGACCTCGGCCGCCTGACTCCGCGCGCCGACGCCGCTCAACAGGTCAACCGGGCTTCTGCAGGAGAATGCGCCGTAGGACGCTCCTGCAGAACCGCGGTTGACCTGTTGAAGCCGTGGGACGGATGCCGCACACCCGGGCATCCTCGGTCGCCTCAGCGAGCGAGGAACGCGGTCGAGCGAGCTTGCGCGTCGAGACGCAGAGACGAAACGCCTCGAACCCGGCGCAAGCCGCGGGTTCGAGGCGTTTCGACTTCGCGCGCCAGAGCGCGCTTCGCTCAACGAGCGGGGAGAAGGGGTCAGCCTTCGTGCTGCTCGCGGCCGTGCTCGTCCTCGGCCTGCGCGTCCTCAGACTGCCCGCCGGCCTCGCCGGCCTCGGCCTCGGCGACCTCGGCTTCGACGTCCACAGCAGCGGCAGCATCCGTGTCGTCTGTCTCGATGTCGTCGCTCGCGGCAGCGTCTTCGGCTGACGTGAGGGGGGTCTCGGGGCGGATGAGCTCCTTGACCTCGGCCATGAAGCTCATGAGCTGGTGCTGCTGCCAGCGCAGCTGACGCGTGCGGTCCTCGGCGTCGCGGAGCACGGACTGCGAGTGGGTCGTCACGAGGTCGATGATGCGCTCGGCCTTCACGTGGGCGCGGTCGAGGTGCTCGCGCGCGCGCAGCTGCGCGTCGGCCTCGATCTGCTGCGACTGGGCCCGCATGAGGCGCTCGAAGTCCTCGGCCTTCACCGACACGCGCTGGGCGTGCTCGAGCGATGCGGTGACCTGCTCGTTGGCGTCCTGCGTGATGCGCTCGGCGTGGGCGACCGCCTGGTTGTGCAGCACGAGGAACTCCTGGTGCGCGTCGTCCTGGCGGCGGGTGAGGGATGCCTCGAACTCGAGGGCGCGCAGACGCAGCTCGCGCACCGTCTCCTCGGCCTCCGCGCGGTCGCGGGCGGTCTCGCGCGCCACGGTCGAGCGCAGCACGGCCGCGCCCTTCTCGGCCTCGGAGCGGATCGCGGCGGCCTCGCGCTCGGCCTGCGACACCTTCTCGACCGCGTGCGCGGCTTCGCGCTCGAGGCGCGCCTCGTGCGCAGTGAGCTCGGTGTCGATCTTCAGCCGGATCTGCTGCGCGTCGTGCTGGGCCTGCGAGACGATGCCGTCGGCCTCGGCCTGCGCGGATGCGCGGCGGTTCGCGATCTCTTCGCGCGCGGCCTCGAGCAGGCGGTCGCCCTGGATCGTGGCGTTGCGGATGAGCAGGCTCGCCTGGTCCTCGGCGACGCGCAGCACCTCTTCGAACTGCTGACGGTTGGGCGACTCCGTGGTCGCGCCGACGAGCTCGTCGCTCAGGGTCTGCACGCGCTGCTCGGCGTCGGCGATCTTCGCGTTCGCGAGTTCGAGCTCGCCCCGCAGCCGCTGGACGGCGTCGCCCTCTTCCTCGCGGGCGGCCGATGCCTCGGCCGCGACGCGCTCGAGGTCGGCCTGGCGCGTCTGCTCGGCTTCGGCGAGCGCGGCTTCGAGGCGCTCGACCTCTTCCTGCCGAGCGACGAGGGTGGCGTCGATCTCGGCCTGACGTTCGGCGATCGCGGCATCGATCTCGGCCTGGCGGCGCTCGTTCGCCGCCTGGAGCTCGGCCTCGAGCCGCTCGGCCTTGGCGCGGCTCTGCGCTACAGCGGCACCGGCGCGGCGCTGGTGCTGCTTGAGCTGCGCGACCTCGTCGCTGGCGGCGCGCATGCGCGCGTCGAGCCCGGCGATGGCGGCGTCGACCTCTTCCTTGTCGTAGCCGCGGAAGGTCGTCGTGAAGCCCGATCCGAACGCGGTGGTCGCCGTGTCGCCGATCAGGTTGTCGAACGGGGTCGGGTCGTCCTGACCCGTGTTTGCGGCACTCTGGGCGTGGTCGGACATCGGTATCTCCGCTTTCTGTGGCGAGGTTGGTGCAGCTTCGGCGAGTGCTCGCGGCGGAGGCGTGCGGTACCGGGCTCGACGCGCCGGCGAACGGATCGCCGCGCGCGCGGGCAGCGGTGGCCGCACCGTCCTCGACGACACCGGGGGGTGTGTCGCGGGTGACTGCGCTTCGGGGGTAGGTGAACCCTACAACGCCGCGCTGTGCGCGAGAAACGTCACTCGCCGGCGAGCCACTCGCGGTACGCGTCGAACGACGACGGGCGCCCCAGGAACGCTTCGACGAGGTCTCGCGCGTCCCGCGATCCGCCCCGTTCCAGCACCTCCGTGCGGTAGCGACGTGCGGCTTCCGGGTCCATCAGTCCCGCGCCGAAGCCGCTCAGCAGGTCGCGCGCGATCACCAGGCTCCACTGGTACGTGTAGTAGCAGGCGCCGTACCCCGTGAGGTGCCCGAAGCCGGCGTACGAATGGAGTCCGCTCAGCGGCTGGACGGGACTGGATGCCGCGTACAGCCGCTCCGTCTCGGCCTGCAGGTCGGCGGGCCGGTCGACGTGCAGGTGGTACGACACATTGGCGTGCCCCAGCTGGCGGCGCACCTCGAGCGCGCGGCCGAAGGCGTCGGCGGTGCGCATGCGCTCGACGAGATCGGCCGGGATCGGCTCGCCGTCGGCGTTCGCGCTGAACGAGGCCAGGACCTCGGCGTCCCACGCCCACTCCTCGAGGAGCTGGCTCGGTGCCTCGACGAAGTCCCACTCGGTCGCGACACCGCTGAAGCGGGCGAAGCGCTGCCGGCCGCCCAGGATGTCGTGCACGAGATGCCCGAACTCGTGGAAGAACGTCACGACCTCGTCGTGCTCGAGCAGTCCGCGTGAGAAGTTGCACAGCAGCGCCGCCTCCGCAAGCACGCGTCCGGAGACGCCCGGCGCGAGCGGGAAGCACGCGGCATGGCTGAACTTGCCCTCGCGCGGATGCAGGTCGAGGTGGATGCGCCCGAGGCGATCGGCGCCCCGCATCACATCGAACGACTGCACGTCGCTGTGCCACGCCGGCACGTCCACGGGCACGTACTCGACATCGAGCAGGCGTCCGGTGACGTCGAGCACACCCGCGACGACGCGCTCGAACGGGAAGTACGACCGCACGAGCTGTGCGTCGACGTCGTACTGCTCGCGCTTGATCGCCCCGAGCAGGTACCAGAAGTCGGCGATCGACACGACGTCGGCAGCGGGGATGTCGCGGCGCAGGCGTTCCAGCAGGATCGGGTACTCGGCATCGGTCGCCGCCCGTGATGCGTCGTCGAGCCGCGAGAGGAATGCCGGGATCTCGGCCCCGGACCCGATCATGCGGGTCTCGGTCTCGTAGTCGGCCCAGTCCGGGTAGCCGAGGAGGCGGGCGCGCTCGGCGCGCACGTCGAGCAGCTCGGCGAGGATCGCGTCGTTCTCGGGCCACGCGAGGTCGTTGTAGGCGCTCACCAGCGCGACGCGGGTCGCACGGTCGTGCGCGTAGTCGCGGACCGGCATGAGGTCGGGGTAGTCGGTCGACAGCGTCACGCGTCCCTGCGCGTCGGCAGGGTGGGCGTCGATGAAGTCCTGCGGCATTCCGGCGAGGCCCTCGGCCGGGACGGTGATCTCGCGGCGGCCGTCGCGGATGTTGCGCGAGAACGCCAGCGACAGCTCGGTGTCGCGGTCGGCCAGCTGCCGGGCACGCTCGCGGTCGGCTTCGTCCAGTTCGACGCCACCGCGGCGGAAGTCGCGCAGCAGGTGCGTGAGCAGGCGCGCCTGGTCTTCGTCGAGACCGTCGGTCGAGGCATCCGCGAACGAGTTCCACAGATCGCGGTTCAGAAGGCGCCCCGCCGACAGCGACTCGACCGCCTGCACCTGCGACTCCGCGGTCTCGCGCACCTCGGCGTCGGGGTGCGCCTCGCTCACGACGTAGGCCTCGCTGAGCGCCTCGGCGAGGGCGATGTCGGCGTCGTTCCAGAGGTCGAGGCGTGCCGCGGTCGTCAGCTCCGCGTCGGAGGTCAGGCGTGCGTCGATCTCATGCACGCGGGCGATGCGCTCGGCAGGACGCTCGGTCGCGAAGGCCGCCCAGCCGGCGGCGTCGGACGGGAAGGGCAGGGGTGCGAGAGTCACCCTGTGAGCCTATGCGCGGGCGGCGACACCGCGCGAGGGCGGGATCCGGGCGGGCGCGAGCGTCAGCGCAGGGCGCCCACGCTCGCGAGCGCCATGCGCACGAGGGTGCCGCGTCCGCCCTCCATCTCGGCGGAGAGGGCATCGGATGCCGCCTCCTCCGGTGTCAGCCAGGTCACCTCGAGCGCGTCCTGACGCGGCTCGCACGTGCCGGTGACGGGGACGACGAACGCGAGCGACACCGCGTGCTGCCGGTCGTCGTGGTAGGCGCTGACGCCCGGGAGCGGGAAGTACTCGGCGACGGTGAAGGGCGTCGGCTGCGGCGGCAGCATCGGGAAGGCCATCGGTCCGAGGTCGTTCTCGAGGTGCCGGAACAGCGCGTCGCGGACGGTCTCGCCGTAGCGCACGCGACCCGACACGATGGTGCGCGAGATCTCCCCGATGGGGGTCGCCCGCAGCAGGATGCCGACTTGTGTGACCTGCCCCATGCCGTCGGTGCGCACCGGAACGCCCTCGACGTAGAGCATGGGCAGCCGTCGACGAGCCTCTTCGAGCTCGATGTCGCTCAGCCACGCGGGGTTCGAGACATTGCCGGCCGGCGGGCCGAACGGCTCGTCGCCCGCAGGTTCGGGGTCGGGAGTGCGCACGGACATGCCTCTTGTATACCCCGCGCGACCCACCCGCGACGAGGACCGCACCCGTTCGGGCCTCGGCCGTGTCGGCGCCGCATGTCAGGATGAGGGCATGCCGGAAGCGCTCGTCCTCGACGCCGACGCCGTGCTGTGGTCGACCGAGCGGTCGGCCCTCGCAGGACGCCACCTCCTCCTGCTCCTGCACGGCTACGGTGCCGACGAGCACGACCTCTATCCCCTGCGCGGCTACCTTCCCGACGCCTTCGTGGTCGCGAGCCTCGCTGCCCCCCTGGTTCCGCCGTGGCCGGCGCCCGGTCGCTCCTGGTACCCGATCGACGGCCTCGACGGCCGCGATCCCTCGCACGTCACGCGCGCGGCAGAGGCCGTCATCGCCTGGGTCGATGCGCACGCGGCGGGCGCAGCATCCGTCGGCCTTCTCGGTTTCTCGCAAGGCGGCGCGGTGTCGCTGCAGGCGATGCGTCTCGACCCTCAGCGGTTCGCGTTCGCCGTGAACCTGTCGGGCTACGTGACTCCCGGGGAGCTGGCGAAGGATGCCGAGCTCGCCGAGCGGAAGCCCCCGGTGTTCTGGGGCCGGGGCACCAACGACGACGTCATCCCCGGCTTTCTCGTCGAGCACACCACGCAGTGGCTGCCCGAACGCGTCGACCTGAGCGGCCGCGTGTACCCGGGCCTCACGCACAGCGTCTCCGAGCAGGAGCTCGACGACGTGCGCATCTTCCTCGACAAGCAGCTCGAGGAGCTCACGACAACCCCAGGTGGTTGAGCGAGCCTGCGAGCCGAAGCCCTGGCCCTGTCCAGGGATGTCGGCTATGGTGGCTGACGGCCTTGTCCCCTCCGTGAGGAACTCCCTTGAAGCTGATCGACGCGACCGCGCTGTAATCGCGCTGCTCCGTCGACTCTCGACGCGCCAGCGCTTGAACCACTTCGCGCTGCCGTCGATCCGCCGCTTCCTCATCCCGCTCCGGCATGCCCGGACGCCGGTCCTGCGGCCCCTCGGTGTCAGCGCACGTCTGACACAGGAGGCCTCATGCCCGCTCACACCCTCACCCCTGCCATCGTCCTCGACCGGGTCTCGTTCGCCTGGCCCGACGGCTCCGCCGCGCTCACGGATGTCTCCGGATCGTTCGGCACCGGCCGCACCGGTCTCGTCGGCCGGAACGGCTCCGGCAAGTCCACGCTCATGCGGCTCATCGCCGGCGAGCTCACGCCCTCGGGCGGTCACATCGCTGGGGCGACGGATGCTGCGTACCTTCCGCAGCGCCTGACGCTCGACGTCGACCGGCCCGTCGC
Organism: Microbacterium sp. Leaf288; assembly: GCF_001422925.1. Classification (GTDB taxonomy): domain Bacteria; phylum Actinomycetota; class Actinomycetes; order Actinomycetales; family Microbacteriaceae; genus Microbacterium. Next base: position 155,778 of record NZ_LMNI01000014.1, on the reverse strand, counting down.
CGACCTGCTCGGCGTGGGCGACACGCTCCGGGCGCTGCGCGCCATCGAGTCCGGCGACGCCGACCCGCGTCACTTCGACGCGGTCGGCTCCGACTGGGACATCGAGGCGCGCGCACACGCGGCCCTCGCCGAAGCCGGTCTGGTCCCCGACATGCTCGACCGCAGCGTCGGGCAGTTGTCGGGCGGCGAGGCGGTGCTCACCGCGATCGCCGGCATCCGCCTGCTGGGCGGAGCTGGGCCCACGCGCCCGGAGGCTCCGCGCGGCGCGCCAGCGCCGCGTGGAGGGGGCGTGGGGACCATCGCGCTGCTCGACGAGCCCACCAACAACCTCGACCGCGAGGCGCGGGCACGCCTGCACGACATGGTGCGCTCGTGGCGCGGTGCCCTCGTCGTGGTGAGCCACGACACGGCCCTGCTCGACCTGATGGACGACACCGCCGAGCTGTACGCGAACGAGCTGTCGACCTTCGGCGGGCCCTACTCCGAGTGGCGCGCGTGGCTGGATGCCGAGCAGGGCGCCGCGCGCGACGCCGAGCGTGCCGCCCGCCAGGCGTTGAAGCGCGAGAAGCGCCAGCGCATCGAGGCCGAGACCACCATCTCGCGCCGAGCCGCGATGGGACAGAAGGCGCAGCTCGAGAAGCGGGTGCCGCCGATCGTCGCGGGCAACCTCAAGCGGGCGGCTCAGGTCTCGGCGGGCAAGCTGCGCGGCGAGAAGGCCGACCGCGAGGCATCCGCTCGGGAAGCCCTCGATACCGCGGAGCGCCGCGTGCGCGACGACGACATCGTGAAGATCGACCTGCCCGACCCGGGTGTTCCGGCCGGGCGCCGCATCGCCACCCTCGGCGACGGCGAGCGCTCGTGGATCATCCAGGGACCCGAGCGGGTCGCGCTGATCGGCCCGAACGGCGCCGGCAAGACGACTCTGCTCGAGAAGCTGGTCGGCTCCGACACCGACCCCGAACCGTTCGCAGGACCACCCACGGACGACGAAGGACAGGGGCCCGAGGATCCGGGCTCGACCGCCGGCCGGTCCCCGACGGTCCTGCAAACGGCGCGCGCCGAGCTGCACACCGACCGTGTCGGGTACCTGCCGCAGCGTGTGGACGGGCTCGACGACGCGGCATCCGTGCTCGACAACGTCGCCCCGTCCGCGCCGAGCGTCACGATCGTGGAGCTGCGCAACCGGCTCGCGCGGTTCCTCATCCGAGGGGCTGCGGTGGAACGCCCGGTGGGGACGCTGTCGGGCGGCGAGCGGTTCCGGGTCGCGCTCGCGCGGCTCATGCTCGCCGACCCGCCGCCGCAGCTGCTGGTGTTCGACGAGCCGACGAACAACCTCGACCTCGACACGGTCGACCAGCTCGTCGACGCGATCGCGGCCTACCGCGGCGCGGTGCTCATCGTGAGCCACGACGACGCGTTCCTCGAACGCCTCGGCGTGAGCCTCGTCCTCGAGCTGGACCGCGACGGCACGCTGACCGAGCGCTGACGCCGGGTCGCGGCATCCCTCTCTCCGGAAGGGGAGACGGATGCCGCGGCCCGGCCCCGCGCGAAGCCGGGGGCTCGCACCCGTGCGGGCACTCACCGACGCGAGCAGGATGGAGCCATGAACGCACTCGTCAGACCTCAGCAGGGCCGATGGATCGCCGGCGTCTGCGCCGCCATCGCAAACCGCTTCGGGTGGAACGTCACCCTCGTGCGCATCCTCACCCTGATCGCGGTCGTCTTCTTCGGCCTGTCGCTGTGGATCTACATCCTGCTGTGGATCGTGGTCCCCTCCGACCGCTGACCCCTGGTGCGGTCGGGCGCGTGAGGCCATGATGAACGCATGCATCGCCTGGTCCGCCCGCTGAAAGGGCGCATGATCGCGGGAGTCTGCCAGGGCATCGCCGACCGCTTCGGCTGCAGCGTGGTGCCTGTGCGTGTGCTCTGGATCGGCTCGACCGTGTTCTTCGGCGTCTCGATCCTGATGTACCTGCTGTTCTGGATCCTCATGCCCGACGAGCGCTGAGTTCGCGTCCGCCTCTCACTGCCAGTCGGCCACAGCACGAGCAAGCGCGCGGACCGCGTCCTCCGCAGACCACGGCGCATCCGTCGGGACGTATGCCGAGAGCATGTTGACCCCGTCGGTCATCGTGTACCCCGCAGCGGTCGTCGACCAGAATCCCGAATCGATCCACGCGGTGATCCCGGGGACCCCGGTTTCAAAAGCCTCGTCGTCGGGGCTGCTCGGCAGAGCCCACGCTCCGCCGGAAGACGAGGAGATCTCCAGCGCTCGAGTTTCGTCTTGCAGGTAGCAGTTCGACCACTTCGACGCTTCGGCTGCCAGCAGGACCCCGGGCAGCGGGGGATCGATGTATCCGCCCTTCGCGCCCGTCAGCTCCGCGCCGAGCTCGCGAGACATGACGCCCGCCAGCGCCTCGCAGTCGAGATCGCCCCACCAACCGGTTCGATCGCGTGTCCAGGGGCGGGATTCTGTCGCCGCAGCGTTTGCGAAGACGACCCCGGCCAGGTCCGACGTCCACGCGTCGATCTGCGCGCGATCCGTCCCAGGGAAGTACTGGAACGATGCGCTCAGCCAGAGCTCAACCGTCTCGGTGCGGCCGGAGCACACCCACTCCGCGACGCAATCGTCGAAGTAGTAGGCCGCCTGATCGACGGGGAACTGAGCGTCGCCCAGCCCTGCGCGTGGGAGGATCTCGATCCGCACCGCGGTGCCCTCTGCCTCCCAGCTGCAGGCGAGTCCACCAACGTTGCCCACCTGTCCCGCGCTGTCAGAACTTGCGAGGGAGAGTTCAGCGCCGGTGACTCTGCGCACATCCTCCGGTGATAGCGCGGAGCCGCAGTCCTCGCCGAACAACGTTGGCGGCTTGTCCCCAGGGCCGACGAGCAGCGCCTCGACAGTGGGGGTGGGCGTGGGGGTGGGTGCCTTCGGGGTCGGCGTCGAAGCCGCCTCGGGCTCGGCCTGCGGTGTGCACGCGGTGAGCGCGCCGAAGGCGACCAGCGCAGCGAGGGCGAGGGAAATTGGTCGTCGCACGTCGTCTCCATCGGGGGGGGTGCAGCGACTCTATCGACAGTGTGCGGGCCTCCCCTCGCGCGTCCCGCAACGATTCGGATACGGACCCTGAACCGCAGGTCTGCCCGGCGGCGGGGCGGTCAGGGCTGCTTCTTCTGGCGGCCCGGGGCGTTGTCGCTGTTGCCGGGGCTGTCCGTGGACTCGTCGGCCGGAGGCTGGGTCTGGGTGGGCTCGGGCGCCGGCGCAGGGACCGCGACCACCGGCTGCTCGGCGGGTGCTTCCGGCTCGGTGGCGGCATCCGTCTCCTCCGCCGGCCCGGTCGTCGGCGTGGAGGACGGCGACGGCGTGGCGGGGATGGATGCCGAGGGCCGCGGCTCCGAGACGGGCGCCGGGTCGGCGGGCACCAGCGGCGCCTGGTTCTGCGATGCTCCGAGGATCGTGGTGACGACCACCAGCAGCGAGAGCCCCAGCGCACCGCAGAGCGCGCCGAGCCCGAACGTCTGCACGCGCCGTGAGCGCATCCACGACCGGTCGGCGAGTGCCGGGTCGGTGCGGCGGGTGAGCGGAGCCGGGGCCGTGGGCTCGCTCGAGGGCATCGGTTCCATCACGGTCCTCGGCGGTGAGCGCGTGCCGGGGGTGCACGCACGGAGGGAGCCTACGCGACGGTCCTGGACGGAACCTGGCCCGATGTCGGCGATCACGACGAAGATGGAGTGATGGGCGACGTCCTCGAGCGATTCGGTCCTGCCACGCAGGACTGGTTCCGCGGCGCCTTCCATGCTCCGACCGACGCCCAGAAGGGCGCGTGGGAGGCGATCTCCGCCGGCAAGCATGCGCTCGTCGTCGCGCCGACCGGTTCGGGCAAGACGCTGTCGGCCTTCCTGTGGGCGATCGACCGCGTCTTCCACGACAAGGCCCCGGCGTCGCCGGCACCCGAGGGCAAGAAGAAGCGACGGGATGCTACGGCCCCCGCCACGCGGATCCTCTACATCTCCCCTCTCAAGGCGCTCGGCGTCGACGTCGAGCGCAACCTCCGGTCGCCGCTCGTCGGGATCGGGCAATCGGCACGGCGCCTCGGCCTCAGCGTCCCCGATGTCACCGTCGGCGTGCGGTCGGGCGACACCCCCGCGGGCGACCGGCGCAAGCTCGTGCAGGCGCCGCCCGACATCCTCATCACGACCCCCGAGTCGCTGTACCTCATGCTCACGAGCCGCGCGGGCGAGACGCTGCGCGACGTCCACACCGTGATCGTCGACGAGGTGCACGCTGTCGCGGCCACGAAGCGCGGAGCGCACCTGGCGGTGAGCATGGAGCGTCTCGATGCGCTGCGACGCTCGTTCGCACCAGATGCTCCGCCCGCGCAGCGCATCGGCTTGTCGGCGACCGTGCGTCCGATCGACGAGGTGGCGCGGTTCCTCGGCGGTGCGGAGCCCGTCGAGATCGTGGCGCCGCGCGCGAGCAAGGCCTTCGACATGAAGGTCGTCGTGCCCATCGGCGACATGCTGAACCCGCCTCCGCCGCCGAGCCCGTTCACCTCCGACGAGCCTGACCCCCGGTCGTTGAGCGAGCGAAGAACGAGCGAGTCGAAACGCCCTGGACCGACGGACGACCTCGATGACGAGCCCATCGACGAGGACTGGTTCGCCGACGGACAGTCCTCGAGCGCGCCACCGCGAGCCTCCGGAGCCGGCGAGACGGAGATGACGGGGTCGGTCTGGCCGCACGTCGAGGAGGCGATCGTCGATCGCATCCTGCTGCACCGCTCGACCATCGTGTTCTGCAACTCCCGTCGCCTCGCCGAACGGCTGACCGGCCGGCTGAACGAGATCTACTCCGAACGCCTCGGACTCGACCTGCCGGATCCGGCGGTGCCCGCCGCGATGATGGCGCAGGCCGGTGCGACGGCGGGGGCAGATCCCGTCCTCGCGAAGGCGCACCATGGATCGGTCTCGAAGGAGCAGCGGGCGCAGGTCGAGGAAGAGCTGAAGTCCGGCATCCTGCGCTGCGTGGTCGCGACCTCGAGTCTCGAGCTCGGCATCGACATGGGGGCGGTCGACCTCGTGATCCAGGTCGAGGCACCGCCGAGTGCGGCTTCGGGACTCCAGCGCATCGGCCGCGCCGGTCACCAGGTCGGCGAGGTGAGCCGCGCCGCCCTCTTCCCGAAGCACCGCGGCGACGTGCTGCACACCGCGATCGTCACCGAGCGCATGCTCGCGGGTCAGATCGAGGCGATCGCGATCCCCCAGAACCCGCTCGACATCCTCGCCCAGCAGACGGTGGCCGCCGCCGCGATCGGTCCCGTCGACGTCGAGGGCTGGTACGAGACGCTCAAGCGCAGTGCGCCCTTCCGTTCCCTCCCCCGCTCCGCCTATGAGGCGACGCTCGACCTCATCGCCGGCAGGTTCCCGTCCGACGAGTTCGCCGAGCTGCGTCCCCGCGTCATCTGGGACCGCGACCTCGGCGTGCTGACCGGTCGCCCGGGGGCACAGCACATCGCCGTGACGAGCGGCGGCACGATCCCCGACCGCGGCCTCTTCGGCGTCTTCATCGCGGGCGAATCCCAGAACGCGCGGGTCGGCGAACTCGACGAGGAGATGGTCTACGAGTCGCGCGTCAACGACGTCTTCACCCTGGGCACCACGAGCTGGCGCATCGTCGAGATCACCCACGATCGCGTCAACGTGCTGCCCGCGTTCGGGCAGCCCGGCAAGGTGCCGTTCTGGCACGGCGACGGCATCGGCCGTCCGGCCGAGCTCGGCGAGGCGCTCGGCAGGTTCTCGCGCGAGGTGTCGGCGGCGGCGCCTGCCAAGGCCGAGTCGCGGCTGCGCGAGGCGGGCCTCGACGAGTTCGCGCAAGACAACCTGCTGGCGTACCTGGCCGAGCAGCGCGAGGCCACCGGCACGCTGCCGACCGACCGTCAGCTCACTGTCGAGCGCGGCAGGGACGAGGTCGGCGACTGGCGCGTGATCCTGCACTCGCCGTACGGCATGCAGGTGCACGCGCCGTGGGCCCTCGCGGTGAACGCCCGCATCCGTGAGCGACTCGGAGTCGACGGATCGGCGGTGGCGAGCGACGACGGGATCATCGCGCGGATTCCGGATGCTGCGGCCGAGCCGCCGGGCGCGGACCTCTTCGTCTTCGATCCCGACGAGCTCGACCAGATCGTCACCGAGGAGGTCGGCGGCTCAGCGCTGTTCGCCTCCCGGTTTCGCGAGTGCGCAGCGCGCGCGCTCCTGATGCCGCGCCGCAACCCCGGCAAGCGCACGCCGCTGTGGCAGCAGCGGCAGCGATCGGCGCAGCTCCTCGAGGTCGCGCGGCGCTATCCGACCTTCCCGATCATCCTCGAGACGCTCCGCGAGGTCCTGCAGGACGTCTACGACGTGCCGTCGCTGCTGCGTCTCATGCGCGGGATCGGCGAGCGGCGCATCCGGCTCATCGAGACCGAACCCGCGCAGCCCTCGCCGTTCGCGCGCGACCTCCTCTTCGGCTACGTCGGCGCGTTCATGTACGAGGGCGACTCGCCGCTCGCCGAGCGCCGCGCCGCGGCGCTCGCCGTCGACCCCGCTCTCCTCTCCGAGCTGCTCGGCAAGGTCGAGATGCGGGAGCTGCTCGACCCTGACGTGATCGCGCAATTCGAGCGCGAGGCTCAGCGCCTCGACCCCGAGCGCCGCGCGCGGGGGCTCGAGGGCGTTGCCGATCTGCTCCGCCTCCTCGGCCCGCTCGACGCGTCGGAGGTGGCGGAGCGCCTCGACCCGGACACCGCCCCCCGCTCGTCGAGCGAGCGAGGAACGAGCGAGACGAAACGCCCCGACCCGACGGGCAACCTCGACCACGCGACCGAGGCCGAGGCATCCGCTCTCCTCGACGCCCTCGTCTCGGCGCGGCGCGCGATCCCGGTGACCATCGCCGGCATCACGCGTATCGCCGCGATCGAAGACGCGGGGCGACTGCGCGATGCCCTCGGCGCGGCGCTGCCTGTCGGCATCCCGACCGCGTTCCTCGAACCTGTGGCCGATCCCCTCGGCGACCTGGTGGCGCGGTACGCGCGCACCCACGCACCCTTCCCGGCGGATGCCGCGGCCGACCGCCTCGGCATCGGCGTGGCCGTCGCCCGGCTGACGCTGCAACGCCTCGAGTCGCAGGGACGCGTCACCAGCGGCTTCTTCCTTCCCGCCCCTTCGACGGGCTCGGGAGCGTCGGGGGCGACGCGCGCGGATGAGACGGAGTGGTGCGACACCGAGGTGCTCCGCCGCCTCCGCATGCGCTCGCTCGCGGCGATCCGCGGCAGCGTCGAGCCGGTGCCGCAGCATGCGTACGCCCGGTTCCTCCCGGTGTGGCAGCACGTGACGCGGCCGCTCGAGGGGATCGACGGCGTCGCCGCGGTCGTCGAGCAGCTCGCGGGCGTGCCGATCCCCGCGAGCGCGTGGGAGTCGCTGGTGCTCCCCGCCCGTGTCGCGGACTACACGTCCGGCATGCTCGACGAGCTCACGGCCACCGGCGAAGTGGTGTGGTCGGGCCACGGCAGTCTCCCCGGCCGCGACGGCTGGATCGCCCTGCACCCCGCTGACGCGGTGCCGCTCACGCTGGCACTCCCGGATGAGGCCGAAGAGGTCGCACCGGGCTCTCTCGACGCGCAGCTGCTCGCGGCGCTCGGCGGCGGGGGGGCGTACTTCGCCGCGCAGCTGCGGCAGACCACCGGCGCCGAGAACGAGCAGTCCGTCGTCGACGCGCTGTGGCGTCTGACATGGGCGGGCCTCGTGACCAACGACACCTTCGCGCCGGTCCGGGCGCTCGTGTCCGGCGGCTCGCAGGCCCATCGGGTGAGCCGCCGCACACCGCGGGCGCGGCTCTACCGGGGTGCGGCGGTGCGAGCGGTGGCAGCATCCGTCCCCGCTCGTCCACCGGCGATCGGCGGCCGGTGGTCGCTGCTTCCGGCGGCCGAACCCGACGCCGCCTTGCGGGCGACCGCGACGGCGAGCCAGCTGCTCGACCGGTACGGTGTGGTGACGCGCGGCGCGGTGCAGTCGGAGGGCGTGCCCGGCGGGTTCGCCCAGACCTATCGCGTGCTGGCGGGCTTCGAGGAAGCGGGCCACTGCCGCCGCGGCTACGTGATCGAGAAGCTGGGCGCCGCGCAGTTCGCGGCCTCGGCCACCGTCGACCGGCTGCGCGAGTTCGCCGGACTCTCCGACCCGCCACCGCTGCGGGCGGTCACGCTGGCGGCGACCGATCCCGCGAACCCCTACGGGGCCGCGCTCGCGTGGCCGGCCCTGGAGGGCGTCTCGCACCGCCCCGGTCGCAAGGCGGGCGCCCTGGTCGTACTGGTCGACGGCGCGCTCACGCTCTACCTCGAGCGGGGCGGCAAGTCGGCCCTCGCCTTCACGGACGACGAAGCGGCGCTGGCCGCCGCCACGCGCGACCTCGCGGCGACCGCTCGCGCACGGCGCCTCGACACCCTCACGATCGAGCAGGTGAACGGCGCGTTCGTCTACGGCACCTCTGTGGGCAGGACGCTTCGCGATGCCGGCTTCGTGGAGTCGCCGCGCGGTCTCACGCTGCGCCGCCTCACCGCGGGCGACGCCCTTCGACAGGCTCAGGGACCGGAGGACAGGGCAGGCGCACGTGCCTGAAGGTGACACCGTCTACCGCGCTGCTCGGCGGCTCGACGCAGCGCTCGCAGGGGCGACGGTGACGCGTTTCGAGCTGCGGGTCCCGCAGCTGGCCACCGCGGACCTGCGCGGCGAGGTGGTGCACGAGGTCGTCTCGCGCGGCAAGCACCTGCTCCACCGCATCGGGTCCTGGACGCTCCACACGCACCTCAAGATGGAGGGCGAATGGCATGTCTACCGGCGCGGCGAACGCTGGCACGCCCCGGCCTTCCGCGCGCGGGCGATCATCGGGGCGACGGCGCCCGACGGCGTCGAGTGGGAGACCGTCGGATTCGACCTCGCCGACATCAAGCTCGTCCCGACCAGCGACGAAGACGATCTCGTCGGCTATCTGGGCCCCGATCCGCTGTCCGACTCGTGGGATCACGAGGAGGCCGTCCGCCGCCTTGCCGCCGACACCCGCGCGGTGCATGTCGCCGTGCAGGACCAGCGCAACATCGCGGGCTTCGGCAACGAGTATGCGAACGAGATCCTGTTCGTGCGCGGCGTCCTGCCCACGACGCCCGCGAATGAGACGGATGCTGCGGCCATCGTGGACCTCGGAGCCCGCATGATCCGCGCGAACCGCAACCGTTCGGGACGCACCTTCACGGGTGACGCGCGCGCCGGCCGATCGACGTGGGTGTATCGGCGAGAAGGGCGCCCGTGCCGCCGATGCGGCACTCTCATCCTGGGCGGCAGCCTCGGGGCGGATCCGACGCGCGAGCGCATCGTGTTCTGGTGCCCGACCTGCCAGCGCTGAGTCTCGGTGCCAACCCACCTGAACCCCGGTTCCCGCACGGTTTGATCACGATCCCCGGCGGACGAAGTGTCGCACGGGGGCGAGGCATCCGTTTCCCCCACGTCGTGCCACCGCGGAAACGCCGCGGTTTCCTGACCGTCACACAAGCCCGGACGATCTGTCCCACTGGGCGGCGGCACCGGCCCGGATCGTCCGGTTCGGCCGCGGCTCCGTTGCGGGCGCCTACGTCGCCATATTGAATACCTCCACACCCGATAGGCCGTGCATCGTCGCGCGGCCCGCACCAGAAGGACCCTCACGAGGTGACGATGTCCACAGGCACGGCGACCGCAGCGCAGGCTTCGGCGGAGCAGGTTCCCCCCGACGGCGACGGCGCACGCGGGGCCGTCACCCTGTCGGGAATCACGAAGTACTACGGCGAGCAGCTCGCGGTCGACGACCTGTCACTCGAGATCCAGCCCGGCGAGTTCATCTCGCTGCTCGGGCCCTCGGGCTGCGGCAAGACCACCACACTGCGGATGATCGCGGGGTTCGAACACCCCGATGCCGGTGACATCCGCATCTCCGGCCGCTCGGTGCTCGCCGCGCCGCCGTACAGGCGCGACGTCAACACGGTCTTCCAGGCCTACGCACTCTTTCCGCACCTGTCGGTCGCGGAGAACGTCGCCTACGGGCTGCAGCAGCGGCGCACGCCGAAGGCGGAGGTGCGCGATCGCGTCACCCAGGCCCTCGACATGGTGCAGATGCGGCAGTACGGCGACCGCAAGCCGACGCAGCTGTCAGGCGGACAGCAGCAGCGCATCGCGCTGGCCCGCGCCCTGGTGAACCGGCCTGCGGTGCTCCTGCTCGACGAGCCGCTCGGGGCGCTGGACCGCCAGCTGCGCGAGGAGATGCAGCTCGAGCTGAAGCTGCTGCAGTCCCGCCTGGGCATCACGTTCGTCTTCGTCACGCACGACCAGGGCGAAGCCCTGTCGATGAGCGATCGCATCGCGATCATGCGCGCCGGCCGCATCGAGCAGCTCGCCGACGCCGACACCGTCTACGCGCGACCGGCTTCGGCGTATGTCGCCGCATTCGTCGGGCAGCAGAACTTCTTCCGCGGACCGGCCGCGGAGGCCGGGGCGGCGATCACCTCTCCGCACGCGCTGGTGCGGGCCGCGTCACCCGTGCTCACGACCACGAACCTCGGCGAGGCCGCGGTGCGGCCCGAGTTCATCCGCATCGAGAAGGCGCCGTCGGCGGACTCAGCGACCGCCGGCCAGAGCTCTCCGGACCCGAACACGGCCCGCGGCGAGCTGATCGGGGTGTCGCACCTCGGCGACACGATGCAGTACCTGGTGCGGCTCGGCGCCGACCAGAGCCTCATCGTGCGGCGGCCGACGCCGGACGCCCCGCCCCTCGCGATCGGGGACCCGGTCCTCTGCACGTGGGCGGCGCATCACGTGCTGCTGTTCCCCGCCGCCGACGAAGACGCGGCGCAGCAGGGCGGCTACGTCGCACCGCCGACCGCCTGACCCGACGACTCGACCCGCACCCGACGCTCCTCCGCACGACCTGCACGCCCGCCGCACGCCCGCAGCCGCAGCATCCGTCTCGGCTCCCGACCCGACTCCAGGAGTACCCGATGACCCAGCCTCGTACGCCGCTTCGCATCCTCGCCCCCGAGGGTGCGGCGCCTCTGATCGCCCGCGAGCTGTCCCGCCGGCGCTTCCTGAGTCTCGCCGCGCTCGCCGGCGGCGCAACGGTGCTGGCGGCCTGCACCCCCGGCGGCGGCGGAGCGCCCGCCCCTCAGGCGACCGGCGGGGCCCTCGAGGACAGCCTGTCGGTGTACACGTGGGCGGAGTACGACGCACCCGAGGTCGTCGAGGCGTTCACCGCCGATCTCGGACCGAAGGTCACGCTCGACTCGTATGGATCCAACGAGGAACTCATCGCCAAGCTCGTCGCGGCGAAGGGCACGTCGGGCTACGACATCGTCGTGCCCACGGGCGTCTTCATCCCGCAGATGATCGAGCAGGGGCTGCTCCAGAAGCTCAACAAGGACCTGCTCCCCAACCTCTCGAACATGGACCCGGCCTTCCTCGGCCGCGCGTGGGATCCGAACAACGACTACTCGATCTGCAAGGCGTGGGGGACGACGGGCTACGTCTACGACAAGACCGTGATCACCCGCGAGCTGACGACGTGGGCCGACTACTTCGATGCCGCGCAGAACGAGGCGAGCGGGAAGACCGCCATGTCCGACGATCCCGCCGGCGTCGTCGGATCGTACTTCTGGGCCAACGACCTGGACTGGAACACCGACGACCCCGACGAGCTCGAGGCGGCACGCGCCTTCCTCGTCGAGAAGATCGCCCCCCACGTCGCGGCGTTCGACTCCGCCGCCGGCGCCAACACGATTCCGCAGGGCACACACGCCCTGCTCATGGCCTGGAACGGCGACGCGCGGCTCGGCATCCAGGAGTCGTCCGACCCCGACCGCTGGCAGTGGGTGCTGCCCGGCCCGCAGACCGAGCTGTGGATGGACAACTGGGCGATCGCGACCGGGGCGGCCCACCCTGAGGCCGCCCACGCCTTCATCGACTTCGCGATGATCCCGGAGAACCAGCTGCTGAACCTCGAGTGGGTCGGCTACAACGTCGGCGGCAAGGACATGCAGGGCGCGGCCGAGGAGGCCGAAGTCGAGCGTCTCGACATGATCTTCTTCACGCCCGAGCAGCTCGAGAGCATGCACGAGCAGGTGCTCAACGACTCGCTGAGCACTCGGGTCGAGATCTACAACGAGGTGAAGGCTGCCGCCGGTGCGTAATCGCGCCACCGGTGCGGTGGGGCCCGCGCTCGCGGTCCCCGCCTGGGCGTGGCTGCTCCTCTTCTTCGTCGCGCCGGTCGCCATGGTCGTGTGGTTCAGCTTCGGCTACAAGCCCGGCGTGTTCGGCACCCACGCCAACGACGTCCTTTCGTTCGACCGGTACGTCGAGGCCATCTCGCCGACCTTCTTGGCGACCTTCCAGAACACCCTGTGGGTGGGGATCATCGGCACGGTGCTCTGTTTCGCGATCGGGGCGCCGGTCGCGTACTGGATGGCCTTCAAGGTCAAACCTCAGCGCCGCGGCATCCTGATCGCGCTCGTCCTCGTGCCGTTCTGGACCAACTTCCTCGTCCGGACGATCGGCTGGCAGGTGATCCTCGCTCCCGAGGGGTGGCTGTCGACCGTGCTTCAGGGCATCGGCGTGCTCGACGGCCCGCTCGAGCTGCTCTACACGCGCGCGGCCGTGATCATCGGCGTGGTCTACAACTACCTGCCGCTGATGGTCCTTCCGCTGTTCGTCGCATTCGACCGCGTCGGGCCGGCACTGCGCGAGGCATCGAAGGACCTCGGCGCCGGCAAGATCGTGACCTTCTTCCGCGTCACGCTGCCGCTGTCGCAGCCGGGCATCATCGCGGGCGTGCTGCTGGTCTTCATCCCGCTGATGGGCGACTACATCACCGCCACGGTGCTGGGCGGCGCCAAGGGCAACATGGTGGGTCAGCTCGTCGCCGGACAGTTCCAGACCGCGCAGAACTGGGCGCTGGGATCGGCGATGGCGGTGCTCCTCATGCTCTTGATCATGGTGGCGATCGGGGTGTGCGCCGTGATCATCTGGCTCGTCGCGCTGCCGTTCCGCTCTCGCAACCGGCTGGTTCTCGGGCCGGTTCCCGAGAACGCGAAGACGGATGCTGCCCCCGCCGCGATCCTGGAGGCCACGACGTGACCACGCAGACCGAGACCGAGACCGAGACGATCCTTCAGGCAGAGACGCGGGCGGCGCGCCCGGGCGCCGCGCCGCGCCGGCGCCCCCGCAGGTCGTGGTCGGACGTCGCCTTCGGCGTCTGGGGCCTGATCGTCATGCTGTTCCTGTTCCTGCCGATCATCGTGATCGTCGTGCACTCGTTCAACACCGGCCGCCTGCTGGCGGTGTGGGACGGGTTCGGCTTCGACGCCTTCACCTCCATCCTGGTCAAGCCGGCGATTCAGAACGCCGTGCGGGTATCGCTCATCACGGCGCTGATCGCGGCGATCATCGCGACGGTCCTCGGCACCCTGGCCGGGATCGCGATGGCGCGGCACCCCGGCAAGTGGGTGTGGTGGTTCCTGGGGCTCCTTCTGCTGGTGTCGGTCACGCCCGAGATCGTCGACGCTGTGGCGCTCCTCCCCTTCATGGTCTTCCTCGGTCAGGACCTCGGCCTGTCGATGTTCAACGACGGCATCGTGCGCCTGTCGGTCGGCTCGTCGCTGTTCGCGACCGCGGTCGTGTCGTACATCGTGCGTGCGCGGCTGGTGGGTCAGGACGCGCAGCTGGAGGAGGCATCCGCCGATCTCTACGCCACGCCCCTCACGACGTTCCGCCGGATCACCCTCGCGCTCGCGATGCCCGCGGTGCTCGCCGGCTTCCTGCTGGCGTTCACGCTGAGTCTCGACAACACGATCGTGGCGGCCTTCGTGCAGGTGTCGGGCACGACGCCGTGGCCCGTGTACGTGCTCAGCGCACTGCGGACCGGGCTGCGTCCCGAGATCGCGGCGGTGTCGACGATCATGCTCCTGCTGACGCTCGTCGCGCTGGCCCTCGTCGCGCTCGTGCTCAAGCGCGCGGGCGACTCCGCGACGCAGATCGCGCGGACGATGACGGGCGGCTGATGCGTTTGTGCGACCCTATGCTGTTGCGGTGACCCGACTCCTGCTCCTCATCGACATCCAGCGCGACTACTTCCCCGGCGGGCGGCACCCGCTCGTCGACCCGGACTCCGCCGCCGATGCCGCCGCGCGACTGCTCGCCGGTTTCCGCACGTCGGGCGAGCGGGTCGTGCACGTCCAGCACGTGTGGGACGCACCGGATGCCGCGTTCTTCGCCCCCGCAACCCCCGGGGTGGAGTTCGATCCGCGGGTCGCACCCGACGGCGAGGAGCACGTCATCGTCAAGCACGAGCCGAACGCGTTCCTCGGCACGGGGCTCGAGTCGCTGCTGCGCGCAGCAGACGCCGACGAGATCGTCGTCGCGGGCATGATGTCGAGCATGTGCGTGGACGCCACCGTGCGGGCGGCGTCCGACCTCGGCTTCACCATCGCCGTCGCGCAGGACGCGTGCGCCGCTCCCGACCTCGCCTACGACGGCCGCACGGTGCCGGGCGCCCAGGTGCACCTCGCCTTCATGGCGGCGCTCGACGGCACGTATGCCCGCGTCGCCGACGTCGATGCGCTCGTGGGCGAGCTCGTCTCCGGCTGAGGCCGCGACAACCTGTCCGACCCGCCGGACAACTTCCGACACGCAAGCCCCGCATCGACCCGGCAGACGCGTGAGGATGGGAGCACCACACACCGCATCGGAGTTGATAACCGTGGGCACGACCGTCTTCGAACGACAGCGGCCGGCAGCATCCGTCGTCCGGCATTCCCTCGCCGACACGAAGCACTCGGTGTTCTGGCGCGACGACCTTCCCGACAGCCTCCTTCCCGACAGGCCCGCGCTCGTCGGCACGCACCATGCCGACCTCGTCGTCGTGGGTGGCGGATACACGGGGCTGTGGACGGCGCTCCTCGCCACCGAGCGCGACCCCGACGCGAAGGTCGTGGTCGTCGAGGCGCAGCGCGTCGGCTGGGCGGCGTCGGGCCGCAACGGCGGCTTCTGCGAGGCCAGCCTCACCCACGGCGACGAGAACGGCATGGCCCGCTGGCCGAAGGAGATGACCACGCTCGACCGGCTCGGGCACGAGAATCTCGATGCGATCGAGGCCTCCGAGGCCCGCTTCGGCATGGACTTCCAGTTCGAGCGCACCGGGCAGCTCGCTCCCGCGATCGAGCCGCACCAGGTGGAGTGGCTGAAGGAGTGGGCGGCCGAGGGCGAAGAGGGCGTGGTCTATCTCGACCGGACCGAGGCCCAGGCATCCGTCCACTCCCCCACGTACCTCGCTGCGGTGTGGGAGAAGAACGCGTGCGGCATGGTCCATCCCGCGCGTATGGCCGCCGAGCTCGCCCGGGTCTGCGAGGAACGCGGTGTCGTGATCTTCGAGCGCTCCCACGTCACCGGCCTCGACACGAGCGGACCGGGCGTGGTCGTGACGACGCCCGAGGGCCGGGTGGAGGCCTCTCGGGCCGCGCTCGGCACCAACGTGTTCCCCTCGCTCATCAAGCGCAACCGGCTCATGACGGTTCCCGTGTACGACTACGTGCTCATGACGGAGCCGCTGAACGACATCCAGCTCACGTCGATCGGCTGGCAGGACCGCCAGGGCATCGGCGACATGGCGAACCAGTTCCACTACTACCGGATCACCAAGGACAACAGGATCCTGTTCGGCGGCTACGACGCGATCTACCGGTACGGACGCAAGGTGAATCCCGAGTACGAGAACAGGCCCGAGACCTGGGCCAAGCTCGCGAGCCATTTCTTCACCACCTTCCCGCAGCTCGAAGGGCTGCGCTTCACGCACCAGTGGGCCGGCGCGATCGACACCTCGACCCAGTTCACGGCGTTCTTCGGCACCGCCCGCGACCGCCGTGTCGCGTACGCCGCCGGTTTCACCGGGCTCGGCGTCGGATCGACCCGCTTCGCCGGCGAGGTCATGCTCGACCTGCTCGACGGTGTCGAGAACGAGCGCACTCAGCTCGAGATGGTGCGCAAGCGCCCGCTCCCGTTCCCTCCCGAGCCCGCGGCGTCCATGGGCATCAACGCCACCCGCTGGTCTCTGGACCGTGCCGACCACAACAAGGGCAAGCGCAACCTGCTGCTGAAGACGCTCGACGCGCTCGGTCTGGGGTTCGACTCGTGAACCCCGCGATCGTGACGGATGCCGCGTCCCTCGAGCTCGACCTCGAGCCGCTGCCCGCCGACCAGGTGGTGCAGGGCACCCCTGCCACGGGGTTCGCCGAACTCGGCGGGTTCGGGGGGACCGAGCTCGGCGTGTGGGAGCACACGCCGGGCGCGTCGACCGACGTCGAGGCCGACGAGGTCTTCGTCGTGCTGTCCGGCTCGGCCACCGTGGCGTTCGACGACCCGACCCTCGAGCCGATCGAGCTCCGAGCGGGGTCGATCGCGCGCCTGACAGCAGGCATGCGCACGGTGTGGACGGTGCGCGAGACGCTCCGCAAGGTCTACATCGCGGGCTGACTCCGGGCTCACCACCGATCCCCGCGTCTGCGGCGCAGCCAGAGGTCGCACGGCTTCGTGGACCCGCGCCTCGCGCCGCGGCAGGGTCTCACCTCGTCGGTCTTCGACCAGTAGACGTTCATCAGCACCTCGCAGTCGCAGAAGCCGCCGCCGCTCTCGAGGCGCCCCTCGAGCGCGACGGCACGCGGCGCCAGTGCGTCGCGGTAGGTGCGCGCCAGGCGCAGCGAACCGTCGCAGGGGGCGTCGCGCAGGACGCGGTCGAGATAGCACGCCAGGCATTCACCATCCCGCGCAGCGATGATCGCGGCGGCGAGCTGACGGACGAACGATTCGGCTTGGATATCGATGGCTGTTTCCATGGCGAGAGCATGGCTGGGGCCTCCGACATCGAAGTGCTAGCATTGCCAGCAGTCGAAGGGAGCAGCCGTGGGTGCCATCACCGTCCGCAACCTCGATGACGAGGTTCAGCAGCGCCTGAAGGAGCGAGCCGCCGCGCACGGCCGGTCGATGGAGGCGGAAGCGCGAGCGATCCTGACGAGCGCGGTGTCGCCCAGCAGCATGATCGTCGATTGGATCGACGCGGCGAGCAGTCTCGCCATCGACCTCGAACCACCCGCGCGCAGCCTCCCCCGCGAGCTCGATCTGTCGTGATCATCCTCGACACGAATGTGCTGTCCGAACCGCTGCGCTCGACGCCTGACACCGCTGTCGTCGCCTGGATGAAGTCGCGGACCGATGCCGCGATCACCGCGGTCTCCGTCGCGGAGCTCCTTGTCGGAGCCAGGCGGCTTCCGGAGGGTGCGCGCCGCGAGCGACTGATCGCGGCCATCGACTCGATCCTCTCGGGGAGTCGCGTGCTGCCATTCGACGAGCGAGCCGCCCGGAGCTACGCACGCCTGCAGGAGGCGCGCCGGATCGCCGGACGCCCGTTGTCTGTGGAGGACGGGATGATCGCCGCGATTGCGGCCGCACACGGTGCGACGCTTGCGACGCGCAACCCGAAGGACTTCGAGGATCTCGGCATCGACCTCGTCGACCCCTGGGAGCCCGCGGACGCGTAGACGCGTCAGCGTCCGGCCGACCTCCGCACGAGCAGCGCCAGATGCAACGCGGTCTGGGTCTCGCCGTCGTCGAGATCGGTGCCCAGCAGCTCCTCGATGAGCGCGATGCGCTGATAGAACACCGAACGCGAGAGATGGGATGCCGCAGCCGCCGCGGTGCGATTACCGGGGTGGGCGAGCATCGCCTCGAGGACGTCGAGCAGGTCACCCGACCGCGAGAGGTCGTAGGCGATGAGTGGGGCGAGCATCCGTTCGCCATGCTCGAGCACGCGATGGTCATCACGCAGGGCGGTGACCAACTGCACGAGCGGACGGTTCTCGGCGCGTCGCAGATGCGGACCGCGCCCCGAGCGCCGCCTCCGACCGCCCGCGAGATCGACCGCCTCGTGCACCGAGGCGAGCGCGGCATCGATGCCCTCGGCGCTGCGCCCGACCGAGACGGTGACGCGCTCGACGTCCGCGGCGTCGACGAGCGCGCGCACGAACGCGACCACGGCCGCATCGTCGAACACGGCGTCCGGCGGCAGCGACACCAGCATCGTGGTCGCCGGCGCCACGACGCCCGCCGGCGCCGAGCCCGCCAGCGCGCGCCCTCGCAGGGCGCGGGCGGCAGCATCCGCCCGCTCCACCGCGACCGGCGCGCCCGACACGACCAGCCCGTGGAGCTTGGCGCCCCGCAGCGGCAGGCCGGCCGCCTCGAGGCGCGCGGCGGCGCCGCCGACACCGGCGAAGCGTCCGGCGAGCAGCCCGTCGACCAGGCGCCGCCGGCCGATGCGCGCCCATTCGTCGGCGTCGCCGTCGGCGAGACGGCCGACCGCAAGGGCGATCGCGCCCTGCTCGAGCACGGCGGCCCGCCCGGCCGCGTGCTCCGGTCCGGGCAGCGCGATGAGATTTCCCCAGCGGATGCCTCGTGCCTCGACCGGGACGATCAGCCAGTCGTCCGCTCCGGCCGGGATGCCGCGCTCCCGGCGATGCTCGGAGCGCCGGTGCGCGGAGCGCGATCGCAGCTCCCACTCGGTGAAGAGCTCCTCCTCCATCGCGAGCGGCACCTCTGCCGCGACGACCTCGTAACCGAGGTTCTCGAGCACGATGGGCGCGCCGAGCGTCTGCGCGAGCTGGTGGACGATGAAGTCCGCGGGCGATCCGCGCAGCACCAGCGCCGTGAACCGCTCGCGCACCTCGTCGCGCGCGCGCAGCGCGTCGGTCTGTCCTGTGATGATGCGACTGTGGACGGCCTCGGTGACCGTGACGAACTTCAGCTCCCGGTGCAGCACGACCAAGGCGAGGCCTCGTTCGCGGGCGGCCTCGATGACCACGGCGGGGACGTACCGGTAGTGCGTGCCCAGCTCGAGCACGAGGCCGGAGAGCCCCGCGTCGGCGAGCTCGTCGATGAACCGGCGCAGATCTCCCGGCTCCACCGGCCACGACGAACCGGTCGACAGCAGCATCTCGCCGCCGTCCAGCAGGCGAGCAACGCCCGCACTGTCGGAGACGTGCAGCCAGCGCACGCGCGCATCGAGCGCATCGTCGCCGACGAGCACTTCGGGAACCCCTTGCGCGACCGCTTCGAGCGCGATCACTTCGCGCACGGTCGGGAGGATCTCATCTGCGGATCGATCTACCGGACGATCCGTGTGGATCGTCCGATCTTCGCGACGGTCGGGCACCGTGGCCGCCTCTTCTTCTCTGACAGGCTGGGACCCGTCCAGCCTAGGGGATCACCACACGATCTGTCCGACACCGAGAAGGAGCCACCCATGAGCATTGCCGAGAGCGCCGTCGCGCCCGCGACCACGGACGCCGACGTCCGGGTGATTTCGCATTGGATCGATGGGGCGGAGCGTGCGTCGTCCTCGGGTCGCACGGCCCCGGTGTACAACCCAGCGACCGGTCAGGTGTCGGCGCGGGTCGCGTTGGCCGATCAGGCGGAGATCGATGCGGCGATCGCGTCCGCGGTGGCCGGGTACCGGGTGTGGAAGGGGTACTCGATCGCGCGGCGGCAGACGGTGCTGTTCGCGTTCCGGGAGTTGCTGAATGCCCGCAAGCGGGAGTTGGCCGAGATCATCACCGCCGAGCACGGGAAGGTGCTCTCCGACGCGATGGGCGAGATCCTCCGCGGTCAGGAAGTGGTGGAGCTCGCGACCGGGTTCCCGCACCTGATCAAGGGCGCGTTCAGTGAGAACGCGTCCACCGGTGTCGACGTGTACTCGCTGAAGCAGCCGCTGGGTGTGGTGGGCATCATCTCGCCGTTCAATTTCCCGGCGATGGTGCCGATGTGGTTCTTCCCGATCGCGATCGCCGCCGGCAACGCCGTGATCCTCAAGCCCAGCGAGAAGGACCCGTCCGCGGCACTGTGGCTCGCCGAACTGTGGAAGGAAGCCGGCCTGCCGGACGGCGTGTTCACGGTGCTGCAGGGTGACAAGCTCGCCGTGGACGGCCTCCTCACCAGTCCGGACGTGCAGTCCATCTCGTTCGTCGGGTCCACGCCGATCGCGCAGTACATCTACGAGACCGCGTCGCGTCACGGCAAGCGGGTGCAGGCGCTCGGTGGCGCGAAGAACCACATGCTGGTGCTTCCCGACGCCGACCTGGACCTGGTCGCCGACCAGGCCGTGAACGCCGGCTACGGCGCCGCCGGGGAACGCTGCATGGCCATCTCCGTCGTGCTCGCCGTCGAACCGGTCGCCGACGACCTCATCACGAAGATCTCCGACCGCATCGCGAAGCTCAAGATCGGCAACGGCGCGGGCGTCGACGGTGTCGAACCCGACATGGGACCCCTCATCACCGACGTCCACCGCGACAAGGTCTCCTCCTATGTCGACATCGCGGAGGCGGATGGCGCGAGGATCGTCGTCGACGGCCGCGGCTACACCGTCGAGGGTCACGAGGACGGGTTCTTCTTCGGCCCCACCCTGATCGACGACATCCCCACCACCAGTCGGGCGTATCAGGAGGAGATCTTCGGCCCCGTCCTCTCCATCGTCCGCGTCCAATCGTACGACGAGGGACTGGACCTCATCAACTCCGGTCAGTTCGGCAACGGCACCGCCATCTTCACCGACGACGGCGGCGCCGCCCGCCGCTTCCAGAACGAGGTGCAGGTCGGCATGATCGGCATCAACGTCCCCATCCCCGTCCCCGTCGCCTACCACTCGTTCGGCGGCTGGAAGGCCTCGCTGTTCGGCGACGCGAAAGCCTACGGCGTCCACGGCTTCGACTTCTTCACCCGCGAGAAGGCCATCACCTCCCGCTGGCTCGACCCCGCCAGCCGGAGCCTTTCAGAAACCCGCGGCATCAACCTCGGCTTCCCCCAGAACAACTGACATGCCTCGCAATCAGGGTCGCCCGGACTCCCGACGCGATTCGCCTCTGCGTTTCGACTCGCAAGCTCGCTCAACGACCCCGTTCCTCGCTCGCTCAACGACCGGAGCAAAATGACTGACACACTCACTCCCGCCCCCGCCGTCTACACCGATCCTGAGGCCGACGCCCGCGTTCGCGCAGACGACCGCGGCCACGTGTTCCACTCGTGGAGCGCGCAGGCGCTCATCGATCCGCTTCCCATCGCCGCGGGTGAGGGGTCGACCTTCTGGGACTACAACGGCAACGCGTACCTCGACTTCAGCTCCCAGCTGGTGAACCTCAACCTCGGGCATCAGCATCCGGATCTCGTCCAGGCGATCCAGAATCAGGCTGGTCGTCTCACGACGATCCAGCCGTCGATGGCCAACGACGTGCGCGGCGAGCTCGCCCGCCGCATCGCCGAGGTCGCGGGCGACGGCTTCGAGAAGGTGTTCTTCACCAACGGCGGCGCCGATGCGAACGAGAACGCCGTGCGCATGGCGCGCCTCGTGACGGGCCGCCGCAAGGTGCTGTCGATGTACCGCAGCTACCACGGCAACACTACGACTGCGATCTCGCTGACCGGCGACCCGCGCCGCTGGCCCAACGAGCCCGCCGACGGCTCGACCGCGAAATTCTTCGGCCCCTACCCATACCGCTCCGCGTTCCACTCGTCGAGCGCCGAGGAGGAGACGCAGCGCGCGCTCGAGCACCTCGAGCAGACCATCGTGCTCGAGGGCGCCACCACGATCGCGGCGATCATCATCGAGACGATCGTCGGCACGAACGGCGTGCTGGTGCCGCCGCCGGGATATCTGACCGGCGTGCGCGAGCTGTGCGACCGCTACGGCATCGTCTACATCGCCGACGAGGTCATGGTGGGCTTCGGCCGCGTGGGCGAGTGGTTCGCGTTCCAGGCGTTCGACGTGAAGCCTGACCTCATCACCTTCGCGAAGGGTGTGAACTCGGGCTATGTGCCGCTCGGCGGCGTCGTGATCTCCGACACGATCGCCTCACACTTCGACACCGTGTCCTTCCCCGGCGGGCTCACGTACTCGGGCCACCCGCTCGCGTGCGCGGCGGGCGTCGCCACGTTCGAGGTGTTCGAGCGCGACGGCATCCTCGAGCGCGTGCGCGACCTCGGATCGCGCGTCGTGGAGCCGCGCCTGCGCGACCTCGCATCACGGCATCCGTCCGTCGGCGATGTGCGGGGAATGGGCCTCTTCTGGGCGATCGAGCTCGTCAAGGACCGCAAGACCCGCGAGCAGCTCGTTCCCTTCAACGCGAGCGGGACGGATGCCGCACCCATCGCCGCGGTCGCCGCGGCGTGCAAGCGGGAAGGGGTGTGGCCGTTCACGCACTTCAACCGCGTTCACGTGGCGCCTCCGCTCGTGATCACCGAGGACGAGCTGGTGCGTGGACTCGACGTCATCGACCGGGCCCTCTCGACCGCCGACGAGTACGTCACGCGCTGATCAGCACCCCTTTCCGGCCCCGCGTCCACTCCGGGCGCGGGGCCGCTGCACGCCCGTCACCGAATCGTTCCGATGCGCGGGAATGAATCACCCCTCGCCACCGTTATTCCTGTACTCAGCACCATGTGCTGCTCCAGGAGGGGACCGTGGGAAAGAACTACATCGACATCGAGAACGACCAGGGCGAGATGCTGCGCTACCGCAAGCACGTCAACGGTCGGGGCCTGATCGCGCACGGAGCGAAGGTGCACCCCAGCGCCATCGTCGAAGCGGGGGCGTATGTCGAACCGGGCGTGCAGATCGCCGCGGGCGCGCACGTCGGCCGGGGCGTATGGGTCGAGACGGATGCCGTGATCGGACCCGACGCCGAGATCGCACCGCACGCCCACATCGGGCCGCGCGCGGCCATCGGCCCGCGCGCGAAGATCGGCGTGCGCACCCAGGTCGGGCACGACGCCCGTGTCGCCGGAGGCTCGCTCATCGGCGACGACGAGACGATCGCCGACGGCGAGCGCGTCGCCACCGACAAGCGCGGACTGCGCCTGGCTGCCTGATCGTCGCGGTGGCGCGTCGGCGCCACCGCATAGGCTCGCGTCGTGCTCAGACGCGTGCTCATCGGAATCCTGCTGCTCGTCATCGCGGGCACGGCCTACTGGTGGTTCGTCGGGCGCGACGCGGGCGCCGAGGTCGCACAGCCGGCACCGGGCATCTCTTCCACGATGCCGGCGATCCCGGCCGACGCATTCGAGATGACCGTCGAGAGCGTCCACGACGGCGACACGCTGCGCGCTCGCGTCGCCGTCCCCAACGCCGTCGTCGGCGATCTCGAATCCACGCGCGTCCGGCTGCTGGGCATCGACACCCCCGAGATCTCCCCCGAACTCGACTGCTGGGGTGCGGAGGCGACGAGGAAGCTGACGTCGCTCGTCCCCGTGGGATCGACGATCTGGGTCGCCGCCGACCACGAGGTGCATGACCAGTACGGCAGAACCCTGCTCTACGTCTGGACGCCCGACGGCCGCTTCGTGAACGGCGAGCTCGTCGCGCAGGGCGATGCGCGGGTCGAGGTCTATTCGCCCAATCGCAGCCAGGAGACCCTGCTGCGCTCACTCGAATCCGCGGCCGTCGCCGCGGCGGCCGGGCAGTGGGGCGCGTGCGACTGAGCGGTCACGCGGGTTGAGCGGTCAGGCGAACAGGAACAGCACGAACCCGATGAGGGGCAGCGTGCCCTGGAGGAGCGCCGCCCGCAGGTACCGCAGCCCGGTCGTGAGCAGCACCAGCGCGGCGGCGACCATCGACCCCAGCGCGAACAGCGCGAGCGCGAGACCCGCCGCGTGGACGGGCGCGGTGTCGCTTCCCGCGAAGAGCAGCACGAGCCCGATGACGACGCCGATCGCGAGGAACAGGTTGTAGAAGCCCTGGTTGTACGCCATCGGCTTCGTCGTGTCGGCGGCCGCCTGGTCGGCCACCCCGAACCGCTTCCAGATCTTCGGTTGCGTCCACTGGACGCTCTCCATCACGAAGATGTAGACGTGCAGGAGCGCCGCGAGCGCCGCGAAGACCGTTGCCAGAATCGCCACCATGAGCGAACCATATCGCCCCGGCTACGCTGAACGCATGGCGAAGGGCGGGTCGCGCACAGGCGGACGAGGTCGTGGCGCATCGGGCAAGCGTCCGGGCGCAGCATCCGCGTCGTCCTCGAAGGCGAAGCCCGCCAAGACGCGGCGGCCGCAGCCGTCGCCCGGGCCGTCGCCGACGCCGCCCGTCGAGCCCGCCATGCCCGCGACTTTCACGCTCGGCGCGATCCCGGGTGCGACGCCCGGCAAGTGGATCGACATCTGGAACGAGCGGATGCCGCGGACCAGCCTCGAGCTCGTGCCCCTGGCGGTCGCCGATCAGCGTCGCGCGCTCCTCGACGGCGAGGTCGACGCGGCGCTCGTGCGGCTGCCGCTCGACAAGGACGGCCTCCACGTCATCCCGCTGTACGACGAGCTCCCGGTGGTCGTGTGCGCGAAGGACTCGCACCTGACCGCCGCTGAGGACGAGCTCGACGCGGCGGACCTCGTGGGCGAGGTGCTCATCGTGCCGCAGGACGACGTGCTCGCCATCCAGCTCCCCGGCAGTGTCGCGCCGCGGTTCGCGCCACCGGCCGACACCGGCGAGGCGATCGCCACCGTCGCGGCCGGTGTCGGGATCGTGGTGGTGCCGATGTCGGTCGCACGATTGCATCATCGCAAGGACGTCGAGTACCGCGCACTCAGCGGGGGTCCGCTCTCGACGGTGGCGCTCGCGTGGACGGCTGAGCGGACCACTCCCGCGGTCGAGGCCTTCGTCGGCATCGTGCGCGGGCGCACCGCCAACTCTTCGCGCGGCTGAGCGCGCCTGCGCCGAAGCATGGAATGAGGGGTGCCGCCCCAGTCCCATGCAGCACCCCTCGAGGATCGGCGGCGAAGACCCACAGCCGATTCTGCGTTCCCCAAGAAGGTCTTCTGTCAGCGCCTCCGACCCCCGTCGGCTGGGCGCAAGCCGTTCCGATGACCAGGAGCACGCAGCATCCGTCCTGATACACGGAACGCGAAGAAACCTCAGAACCCGGCGCCGTGCACCTGGAACGGGGCGATGATGCCGGTGCGGACGGATGCCGCGGCCAGCGCTTCCGAGGGGGCTACGCCCGCGGCGAGGCCCTCGTGCATGGCCGCGAGGAGCTCGCATGCCGCGTCGTCGGCGACGATGACGGGCGCGGCGATGACGCTGCGAACACCCGCGTGCAGCCACACCCTCGTCATACCCAACGCCTCTTCGCCCCACCTCACCGAGGAACGACCGACCTCGCACGCCGACAACACGACAGTGTCGGGGACGACCGGGATGAGGTCGATGTCGTAGCCGAACAGGGTGCCGTCGGCGAGTTCCAGACCGGAGAACATCGGGTTGTCGAGTGCGTGACGGCCATGGGCGGCGACATGCAGCACGTCGACCTCAGAGGCCAGAGCGGTGACCTCCGTGACTGTCGCTTCGGTGCCGGTTCTCACCTGGGCTCGGCTCCACGCGGTCGAAGCCGCGGACACCTCCTCCTCTCCGCGGGCGACGCGGGGGCCGGCTGCGAAGCCGGCGGACCTCGGCGCGCGCGCAGCACTCGAGCGCTGAGCGATCCAGGAGGTGACTGACGTCGCCACCGACAGGGGGCGACGGCCGATCGCGGGGAGCATCATCCACGGGACACCGGAGAGGACGCCCGCGGCCGTGACGAGGATCCGTTCCGCGCCCGAGAGCGCGCGAACGGGAGCGCAGAGGATCCGCGACAGGGTCGCCAGCCGCTCGTCGAGCCCCCGGCGGACCACCGCCGCCATCGGCCCCGCGGTCACCGTCGCCGCCATGTCGAGATCGGCCCGCAGGCCCCGCAGCGCGAGCCTCACGGCATTCCAGTCCAGTGCGATCAGTTGTCGGCTCCCGCGTGTGATGGCGAGTGCAGCGAGCTCGACTCCGTCGAACACGTAGGACACGAGCGCATCGCCGTCACCCAGTTCTGCGACGGCGTCGTCGAGCGTCGCGCGGACTCTGAGTTCACCGGCGGCGGTGTGCGACCACTGCCGCTGACGCGCGCGGTCGCTGAGGAGAGCGGCCCGCGGTGTGGCGAGCCATTCACCGTCCGGCGCCGCGGCGCGCAGCACCCGCAGCTCCGCGAGATCTGCCGCCAATTCGGGGTCGGGCGGAGGGCGAAGCGGTGGGAAGGATCCCATCACCGAGCGTGCACGCTCAGACCATTCGAAGACGGCGGCATGGTTGCCTGATCTGAGGGCCGAGGCCAGCCCGGTCGTGATCAGCCCCGCACCCTTCATCGCCGCGGAGACCTGTATGTCGAGGCTCCCCACGGCATGGCGGGTGCGATCCAACAGATCGAGCCCGGCGGCAGCGTGACGACGGGTGTCTGCCTCGCGGCCCTGTGTGGCGGCATGTGCCGCGCGCACCTCGTGCGCGAGGAGCCCCACCTCCAGCGGAGTGCGCCGTCCGATACGCATGACCGGCTGAGCGCCGCCGTGGCCGCTCCTGATGCGCGCCAACGCGTCCGTGAGCCGGAGCGCCTCCGCCTCGGAGTTGAATCCGTGCGCCTTGAGGCCCGCCGTGACATCCAAGACTCTCGTGCGCGCGGGCAGCCGCTGTCCCGCCCTCACCGGACCCCCGGCGCGGTCGACCCGCCCGACCGTGAGCCTGGCACGCAGACCGATCGCCTCAGCACGCACAGCCCAGCCCGAGCTGCCGATCGTGGCGAAACGCCGCGCCGATGCGGCGGCCACCCGTGCCGCGCGCGCCGGATCGTGGCTGAGCAACGATCGAGCGAGGTTGTAATCCGCCGTGGCACGGTCGCGCGGAGCACGATGGCGACCGAACGCTTCCGACACCGCTGCGAGACTGCGCTCGGCCTCTGTCACCAACCCTGCTTCGCGGAGCACCTCCGCGCGGTCGAGCTCGTTCACGGCCGCCCACATCGCTGACTCCCCATCGAGCGGTTCCCGGACGGACTGCATCGTCTGCAGGGCCGCCACGAGATCCCCGCCGAGCATGAGCGCATAGCCGCGGTTGTGCACGGCGAGGTTCGCCTCGGTGTCCATGCCCGCTGCCCGATAGGCACCCTCCGCCAGGTGGAGATCCGAGACAGCCGCGTCGAGACGGCCGCGCTGCATGTCGACGAGACTGCGGTTCATCCGCATGTTGGCCTGACGCACCGGCTGATCACTGAGCCCACGGATGCTCTTGTCCAGCCACCCTGCCGCGTCATCGAGCAGCCCGCGTTCCAGCGCGAGCGACCCGAGCTGACCGTGCAACTGGGCGATCGCGGCCTCCGACAGACCGTCCCGCCCGAGGGCGTCCAGGCACAGCTGCTCGCCACCATCCACGTCGCCGAGGCGAGCGAGCACGTAGGCCGTCGTGCCCGCGATACGCGCACCGAGCTCGATGTCGCCCTCGGCTTCGGCGCGCGCGGCACCGGCCGCGAGCACGCGCCGAGCGTCTATGAAGCTCCCTCGGGTCGCGAGATGCCAACCCCGCTGGTAGAGCTGTTCACCGGTCGCCGCCACACAGCCATGATGGACCCACCCGGCAGACGAGTGCGACCGGCAGGCCCCGCCAGCCGCACTCTTCTCTCCCTGGCTAGGGGGCCGTCTGACCCGGGAGCGGTGTCGACTTGTCCCGCACCTTCACCCATTCGAGCGCCTTTGTGACGGGGTCCTGCCCCGGAGCCGCAGTCTTGGCCGCACCGGGATCCATCAGGGATGGAGCGAGAGCCCGTGCGATCCGACCCGAGACGTACGGTGCGGCGAACGAGGTCCCGCTCCAGATCGCGTAGCCACCGGAGAAGTCGTCCGGGTCCAGGCTCTGCCGTCGACGGTTGTCGCGGTCGGCGCGTGTGCCGGCCTGCACGCCGCCCTCGAACGACGGGAACGCGCTCACGACAGAGGTGCCGGGAGCGAAGGCTGTCACCCAATCGCCGACGTTGCTGTACAGCGCGACGGATGTCGCTTGAGGATTCAGCGCCCCGACGGCGATGTGCTGGGCAAGCCCCGGCGGCTCCTCGAGTTTCAGCTCGGGATCGCCGTCCTTGGACAGCGCGGCGGGAAACGCCGGTCGTTCCGTCGCATCGTTTCCGGCGGAGCACACGACGACGCACCCCCGGCGGCGCAGCGCCACGAGTGCCTTATGGAGTCGCAGGCTGAAGCGTCCATCCTCGGGAGTCTCGTGGTAGTAGCCGAGCGAGAGGTTGACGACGTCGACGACGTTCTTCGCCTTGTCCGAGTCCATCCAGAGCGCGAGGTCTTCGAGCGCATCGATGAGCTCGCTCTCGAGCACTGCGCCATTGCTGTCGGCGACACGGATCGAGATGAGATCCGCCTCCGGGCAGACCTGACGGATGATGCCGCAGACGAACGTACCGTGGCCGGCGGCGGCGTCGAGGAACCCATCGAGAGGTCCGGACTGGTCGCCGTGGATCTCGGGATCCGTGAGGGGATCCTCGACACCGATCACGTCCCCGGTTCGGCTCGGCCAGGGGATCCTACGCCGGACGATCACGGGGTCGACCGTGTCGATCGCATCGGCCGGCTCGTCATCGAGGTCGTCGAAGCGCTCCGGCCTCGACGGCGCGGGCGTGGCCGGCTGTGACGGCGTGGTCTCGGCCGGGAGCCACGGGTGGACACCGCACCCGGTGTCCACGACGGCGACGACGGGCCTGCGGCCGCCTTCGGCGACGACGCGTGTTCGCCGCGGCGCCGTCCCGAGGAACGACACGAGCTCGAGGCCCCCCGTCCCGGGATAGGCGTAGCCCGCGGTTCCGCTCGGGTTGGTCATACCGTGAGGGTTCGTCATGCCGTGCGGGTTCGTCATGCCGTGCGGGTTCGTCATGCCGTGGGGGTTCGTCATGCCGTGAGGATTGACGCCCACCGGATCGATCGTGAGCACGTGATCCAGCCCGACATTGCGCAGTGCATCGATGTCGACGGACGGCACCTCCACCAGCGGCTGCTGCGGGGCCCGCGATCGGGACTCCGCCCGGATGGGCTCCGCAGCCCGCGCCGCGGTCTTGGCGACGTCGCGACGCACCTCGCGGCGGATCTCCTGACGGCGTTGCTCGCTCACCTCGCTGGGGGCGCCTTGTTCAGAAAGGCCGCGCGCTGCGGGCTCAGGGCGCTGCGACGCGCCCTCCTGTCCGCGATCGGCCTGCTGCTCCGCGGCCAGACGTCGCTGGTATTCGGCTTCCTCGAGGGCCACCCGACGCGCGTGCTGCAGCAGCCGCCAGGCGTCGACGGCGGGAACCGGTTCGTCGTCCCGTTTGTCGCTCGGAAGCTGGATGATGCGCGCCCGCGTGAGAGCGGGCTCGTTCTCCGCAGATGGCCGGATCTCATCGAGGTCGACCTCCCACCCGAGCTCCTGGCCCGCAGCGAGCAGCGCACCCTTCGCGTCGGCGGTCTCACCCGAGATCACGAGATGGCCTGGCGCGTACGCCGAGGGGAACGCCTCCACTCCCGGCACGATGTCCCGACCGGGATCGAGCGGAACGCCGAGCGGGGCGCCCGCCTTCACTCGCGTACGCCACGATCCACCGGCACGCTCGTCTTCGGCCATGTCATCTCCTCACACACGTGGGAGCCGCGGCCCCCAGGCCGCGGCATCCGTTCTTCGTATCTCGAACTGGTTGTCAGACTTCGAACTGCGGGGTCTGGAAGTCGCGCAGCGCGCCGTCGGCGTCGCGCACCACCAGGCGAAGCCGCGCCATCCCGGGCGTGACCTCGTCGAAGGCGAAGCGTCCGTGCTCGCCCGGTTCGGCCGACCACTCGCGGTCGCCCTGGATGAGACGGATGGCGAGGGCCGTGGCGTCCACCCATCCGTCCACGCGCCGGTCGCCGCCCTCGGTGGCGGTCACGTGCAGCAGCACGCTGGTCGTGCCGTCGCTGAACTGGAGAGTCGCCGTGTCGGTCTCGCCGCGCACGGCCGCGAACGTCCCCTCGACCAGCGTCAGGAGCGCGTACTCCCGCGACAGGTCCTCGACGGCGACAGCGGCGACCATCTGGTCCACCAGGTCGGCCGGCACGGGGTCGACGTCCTCCCACATGCGCCGCATCCGTGCGAAGAGCGCGGCGTCGGCCGCAAAGTCCTCAGTTTCCATCGTCGTCACCTCTCCATCCGTCTCCCTCGAGTACGGCGCGTAGCTTCGCGAGGCAGCGCTGGCGGGTCGGTCCGATCGATCCGATGGGCATCGCAAGGTCTTCGGCGATGCGGGCATAGTCGGGGCGGTCCTCGAACGCGACGATCCGCAGCAGGCGCTGGCATCGTTCGTTGAGCGTTCCGACCGCTGTCCAGAGGCGACGGGTCTCGTCGTCCTGCGCGGCGGTCTGCTCGGCGGATTCGTGGACGGGAAGGTGCGGTTCGAGCGACTCGGCCTCGGTGGCATCGGCACGCCGGTGCTGTTTGCCGACTCGCCACGCCTCACGGCGCGCGCACATCGTGAGCCACCCCGACACCGCGAGCGGGTCGTTGATGGTCTCGTGACGGCGCACGAGCGTCAGCCAGGTCGTCTGCACGACGTCCTGCGCCAACGAATGGTCGAGCCCGTACGCCCTCACGACGTGCCATAGCGGCGGCGTCATCAGGCGGACGAGTTCGTCCATCGCACGGCTGTCGCCTTCACGCCACCGCACGAAGAGTGCGGCGGCGCGCTCCCATCGCGCCGGCTCCACGGAGTCGACGGATGGTTCGGCGTCAGCCTGCGTCATAGCGCCCATTCTGTCCACACCATGCCCGAGCGCGATAGTGCGGGTTTGATACACGCACGCCGCCCGAATACCGACGATTTCAGCCGTCTCGCAGGGTCCGGGAGTGGAGACCTAGAATTCGTGCATGACGACCGCGCCGTTGCTCTATGTCTGCGTGCGCCCGCAGCTGGGTGCGGCGGCCGCCGAATACGAGTCCTTCCGCACCGCGATGCACCTCGACGAGAGCCGCCTCGCCCGCCACGACCTGGTGCGCGAACCGCTTCCCGACGACGTGTTCGAGCGCTACTCCGGCTTCCTCGTGGGCGGCAGTCCGTTCAACGTCACCGACCCCGAGTCGACGAAGACCGACGCGCAGCGGCGCCTCGAAGCGGCCCTCGCCCGCATCGCAGAGCGCACCGCGACCGGCGACGGTCCGGCCGCCCTCTTCACCTGCTACGGCATCGGCATCGCGACCCGCACCCTGGGCGGCACGGTGAGCCGTGCCTTCCCCGAGGACACCGGCCCCGTGGCGGTGGAGCTCACGAAGCGGGCCTCGGCCGACCCGCTGTTCGGCGCCCTCGCGAATCGCTTCACGGCGCTCACCGCCCACAAGGAGGGGACCGAGAACCTGCCGCCGGGAGCGGTCCTGCTGGCGAGCAACGACGGATGCCCCGTCCAGGCGTACCGCGTGGGCGACCGGCTCTACGCGACCCAGTTCCACCCCGAGCCGACCACGAAGGCGTTCACCGAGCGCATGGCCGTGTACCGCGACGACGGCTACTTCGATTCCGCGGACTATGACGCGATCGCCGGACGCGTGCTCGCAGCATCCGTCACGGAGCCCACGCGGCTGCTGCGGGCGTTCGCCGACCGCTTCGCGCCCGCCTGATCACACCTCGGCGTTGCGGACCGCGGTCAGCGCGCGCACTGCGGTGCCGATGAGCGCCGTACCGAGGATCAGTGCGGCGACGACGATCGCCGTCACCCCGATCGCGGTGCTGTGCGGCTCGCCCTCCAGCCGGCCGACCGAGAGCCAGATCAGCCCCCACGCGAGCGCGAGCGCCGGCCCGAGGCGCCAGCGGCTCGCGATCTCGATTCCGAGCCCGATGACGGCGACGGCGATGAGGACGACCACGCCCCACAGGTCCGCCGACGCCTCCCACTCGGGCGATCCGATCGAGGTCAGCCAGGCCGTGATGTTCGCGACGGTGGCGAGCGTCACCCAGCCCAGGTGCAGGCCGGTGACCCCGTCGACCAGCAGCCGATCGGCCCAGCCGTCGGCGGGCTCGATGACGGTGCGGCTGAACGTGACGCCCAGCAGCGCGAGCAGCACGATGATGGCCAGCACCGTGAGCCCGAGCGAGCCGAACTGGGCCGTCACGAGCCACAGTCCGTTGAGCGCCATCGTGCCGGCGATGAGGTATCCGAGCGCCCGCTGCCGCTCGCTGCCGCGCTGGCGTGGCAGCGCCTGCCACACCGTGTACGCGAACAGCCCGACGTAGATCGCGGTCCAGATCGAGAACGCCGGCCGCGCCGGCGCGAGGTACGAGCCGTCCTGATCGAGCGCGCCGTCCTGCAGCGCCTGCACCGGCGTGCCGCCGAACAGGCCGGTGCCGACCATGGCGGCCACGATCATGAAGCAGAACGCGCTGATGACGATGATCTGCCGGGCGAGGTCCTTGGCGGTCATCCTCACACGGTAAGGCGCACGCCACCCCGCCACGAGGGCTCTTGACATCCCGTCCCACGGCAGATAGCGAGCGATCTCACGCGCCGCCCGGTGGGTCGAGCAGCAGAGCGACCCGCTCCGAGAGATAGGCCTCGAGCGGCATGAGTCCTCCGGCGGCACTCCATCTCACGCTGGGCACGCCATCGGCAGGGAACAGCGGAGCGGATGCCTCGCCCCTGTCGACCGCGCCGGGCTGCAGCATCCGCCATCCGATGTGCACGGTCTCGCCCTCCGCGAAGCCGCCGCGACGTGCGGCGGCGGCGAGTTCGGCGCGCTGCCGCTGGGACTCGGCGGTGTAGCCTCGCCGGGCTTCGTGCCGGGCACGGAGGATGTCGCCCGTCGCGAAGACGGCGTCGTCGGTGAGGAGCAGCACTCCCAGGTGCCACGCGTCGCCGCGCCGTTCGATGCGGGCGGCGCGCGCCACCCCCAGGAAGCGCTTGGGCACGATCAGTTCGCCGAGCGCTTCGCGGGGCACGCCGGTGAGCCGCGAGCGGGTGGCGTCGAGGAGTTCGAGGGTGCTCACGCCATGTCGTCCAGGAGGGAGGGGCTCGCCGTCAGCCGCTCGCCGCGCAGCGCCATGCCGACCAGCGGGAACAGCAGCACCGACAGCATGCCGCCCGCGACGAGCACGGTCTGCTGCGTCGTGTCGAGGATCTTCTCGTCCACGCCGATCTGGGTGACGGCGACGATGATCGGAAGCCCGGTCGCACCCAGGAGCGCGATCGACAGCCGCTCGCGGCGCGAGGACCCTTCGGGTGCGGCAAGCGTCGACGGCAGCCCGCGGACGACGAGAAGCGCGACGAGCACCAGCGGCACCAGCCAGAACAGCACAGGGTCTTCGAGCAGGCCCTGGAGGTCGAACGTGATGCCCGTGTAGATGAAGAAGATCGGCACGAGGAAGCCGAACGCGACGCCCTCGATCTTGCTCTCGACGGCGTCGCGGTCGTGCTCGGAGGCGTCGCGCATGAGGAGGCGCCAGATGATGCCGGCGGTGAAGGCCCCCAGCAGCATGTCGAGGTCGAGCACGATGCTCAGCGCGACGAGGGTGGCGAGGATCACGAACACCACCCGGATCGCGAACTGCCCCGAGGTGTGCAGCGTGGAGTTCACGAACGAGTGCATCGCGCCGCGCGGCACCCGGAACGCGAGCCAGATCGCGAGCGCCGCGAACGCGGCGAACAGCGCCAGGACGATGGTGGACAGGCCCGGCTCGCGGCCGCCGAGGAAGATCGAGATCGCGATGAGCGGCCCGAACTCGCCGACGGCGCCGACGGCGCCGACGGCGCGGCCGAACGGGGTGCGCAGCTCGCCGGCGTCCCGCAGGATCGGCAGGAGGGTGCCCAGCGCCGTCGAGCACAGCGCGACGCCGATCACGATCGCCGCCTCCCCGGGCGCGAGCAGCCAGCCGGCCGCGATGCCCGCGGCGAGGCTGATGATCCACCCGAGCGACGCGCGACGGCCGAGGCGTCCGCGGAACGATCCGAACTCGATCTCGGTGCCGGCGACGAAGAACAGCATCGCGAGTCCGAAGTTGGCCAGGACGTCGACGAAGGCGTTCGGCCCCGCCCAGCCGAGAACCGCGGGCCCGATCAGGATGCCGAGCACGAGCTCGAACACCACCACGGGCACGCGCACCCACCGCCCGAGACCTCGGGCCAGAATCGGGGCGAGCACCCCCAGCAGCGGAATCAGCAGGAGCGTCGAGGGTGTGAGACCGTCCACGCGAACAGACTAGCCAGCCCGGGTCACCCCGCCGAGACCCCGTCGAGCCAGCGGAGCATCGCCGGACGAAGTTCATCCTCGAGGCCTCCGGGTCGCCGATGGTGCGTCCGCAGGCGGCTCAGTGCTCCAGCTGCCGCTCGGGCGGGGCCAGCTCTGCGCGGCTGCGCTGGTGGCCGATGAGCGCGAGGATCATGCCGCCCACGAGCCACGCGCCGAGGATCGTCCACTGCGCCCAGGTGGAGGCCTCCGGGAAGTACATCACCGAGCGCAGCAGGTTCGCCGATGCACCCGGCACGAAGAACTGGCCGACCGCGCCCCACGGCTCGGGAAGGAACTGCGGCGGCAGGGCGGCGCCCGCGATCGGGTTCGCGATGAACATCGTGATGACAGCCCCGACGGCGATCCCGGGAGGGCCCATCAACGCTGCCAGCCCGATGATCAGCGCGGAGGTTGCGGCGACGCCCACGCCGAGCACCGCGGCGTTGAGCAGCCAGTCCCCGGTGAGGATGCCGAACCACGTCTGCATGACGAGCGCGATCAGGGCGCCGGCGGCGAGGCCGAAGACGACCAGCCCCACCAGGCGACGCACGACCCCCTGCACCAGCAGCGTCAGCAGGATTCCGCCGAGCATGCCGCCCAGCACCATCGGGAAGACGGATGCCGCGAGCCCTGACCCGGCGCTGTCGCCGTCGGCCAGAGGCACGACATCGGTGACGGTCACCGTGGGGATGGCCGGCGGGGCCCCTGCGGCACCGTCGGGCAGCGGTGGCATCTGTCCCGCGTTGAGCGCCCCGACGATCGCCGTGAGCTGGTCCGTCAGCGCGGTCTTGGCCGCGGTGTCGATCTGCGACTGCAGCTGGGTGGCGACGCCGCGCAGCGCCTGCGCGGCGACGGGGCTCGCCGCCGTCGCGATGAGCACCTCGGGCTCGTCGCCCAGCAGGATCGCGCCGTACAGCTCGCGGGATTCGATCTGCGACACCGCGTCGTCGCGCGACTCGACCTCGTGGAGGACGAACGGCGCGGGGTCCTGTTCGGCGAGCTTGTCCTCGACGGCAGTGACGGCCTCGGTGGGCCCGGAGATGCCGACGGGCAGGTTCTGCGGCTGCGAAGCGGCTGCGGGCCAGACGAACGCCATCACGATGACGGCGACGATCACTGAGCCGAGCAGCCCGAACAGCGCGGCGACCCCCCACTTCGTGGGGCGTGCGGGTGCGGCATCCACCGATACCGCGTCACGATGAGTGTTCATCGCGTCCTCCTAAAAAGAACGAACATTCTTTTTGCGAGGATAACAGAATCGCTATTCTGTTTCCATGCCGAAGGTTTCGGAGGAGTACCGGGAAGCCCGTCGCGACGAGATCGCCCGCGCCGCGCTACGCGTGCTGGCGCGCAACGGCGTCCGCGACACATCGATCGCCGACATCGTGGAGGAGTCCGGACTGTCGACCGGCGCGATCTACTCGCACTTCTCCAACAAGGCCGAGCTCGCGCGCTACGTCGTCGGGCGGTTCCTCCTCCCCCGCATCGACGCCCTCGAGGCGGCCGGGCAGAGCGGCGCGGTGGTGACGCCGCGCCAGGCGCTGGAGGGAATGCTCTCGATGTTCGCCGAGGTCGGGCTTTCGCCCTCGCTCATCCTGCAGTTCTGGGGGGAGGCGATGGTCGAGCCGGGCCTGCACGAAGAGATGCTCCGGACGGCGGGCCGTCTGCGCGCTTCCCTCGCTCTCGCGATCGGACCGTGGACGCGCACGCAGACCACGGATGAGACGGATGCCTCTTCCCTCGCCGCCGAGACTGCCCGGTCGATCGCGGCGCTGGCCCAGGGCTACATCGCGAACAGTGCCGTGTTCGGTCCGCGGGCGGTCGACGAGTACCTCGAGAGCGCGGCCGCCGTCCTCGCGAGCGAACCCCCTCCGCCCGTTTAGACGGGACGCACTCCGGGGTCGTCGACGGGCCGGGTCGCAGCATCCGGAGCCGTCTCGACAGGGGCGGGCACGGCGGCGATCTCGCGGACGGCGACCGGAGCGACCTGGCCCGCGCCGCCGCCTCGGATCTGCCGGTGCAGACGCTCCATCCGGGCGTCGAGTTCGGCGGCGGTCTCGGCCGCGTCCTTGAGGCTCTCGAGCAGTTCGTCGGGCACGCGCGTCGCGTACTTGTAGTAGATCTTGTGCTCGAGGCTCGCCCAGAAGTCCATCGCGATGGTGCGGAACTGCACCTCGACGGGCACCTCGATACGCCCCGTCGACAGGAACACCGGCACCTCGAGGATCGCGTGCAGGCTCTTGTAGCCGTTGGACTTCGGCGACGCGATGTAGTCCTTGACCTGCAGCACGCGCACGTCGTCCTGGGCGGTGAGCAGGTCGAAGAGGCGGTACACATCGGCGGTGAAGCTGCACGTGATGCGGATGCCGGCGATGTCGGTGATGCTCCGGCGGATCGAGGCGAAGTCCCCGTCGATGCCCTTGCGCTGCACCTTCTCGACGAGGCTGTCGGGCGATTTCACGCGGCTCGAGACATGCTCGATCGGGTTGTAGTCGTGCGTCAGCAGGAACTCGTCGCGCAGGATGCCGATCTTCGTCTCGACCTCCTGCAGGCCGAAGCGGTACTCCATCATGAAGCGCTGCAGCTCGTCCCGCAGCTCCCGGAGCTCGCTCGGTGAGACGGTGATCTCACCCTCGTCGGACGCCGTCGCGGGCACCAGAGGTGCGGGAGTCGCCATGCCTTTCACGTTAGGCGGCAGTTCTACGAGAGTCCTGTGAGGAACGGTCCCCACGGCCCCTCCGGCCGCATGGGCCCAGCTGCGCCTTCGGCGCCACAGGAGGGTCAAGCGTCGTCGAGGGCGCGCTGGGCGCGCTCGTTCGCCTGGGCGGCGTCCTGGGCCTTCGCCGCCGCGTCGGACCGCTCGTCCTCGACAGCGTCGAGCTTCTCCACGGCCGCCCGCTCGTCGGCTTCGAGCGCGGCGAGGTCGCGGCGGAGGTCGTCGATGCGCTCCCGCACGTGGTCGACCCGCTCCTGCGCCTTCGCGCGTCGCGCGTCGATGCGCGCGAGCTCGCGCTCGGCCTCGTTCGCGAGGCGCTCGGCCTCGCGCGCCGCCTTCTCCGCGGCCTTGCGGGCCCGGCGCTCGGCGAGGTCGTCGCGCGGGGGTTCGGACACGGCTCCGGGGAGCGACCCGCCCACCGCGTCGGTGAGCGCGGCCGGGTCGATGTCGCCCGCCTCCAGGGGCTTGGTGAGCCGGGCCGTGAGGACGGCGGCCGCGGCCGAGGCATCCATCACCGCCGCATTGATCGTCTTCTCGACATCGTCGCGTGCGGCCGTGCTCAGGGTGCCGCCCGCCTCTTCCGCGAGCCCCACCGCCTGCTTCGCGAGGGCGGCCACCAGCTGACGCCGCTGGCGGCCGAGGCGCGCCAGCTCGGCGGCGTCGAGGTCGTCCTGAGCTTCGCGGAGGGCGGTCGACAGCTCCACCGCGTCGGCGAGCTGCCCGTCGCGGGCGAGCAGGTTGACCGCCCACGCCGAGACGGTGGGCTTGCGCAGCGCCTTGAGCCGCTTGGCGAGCGCCGGCGCCGCGAGCCCGGCACGGGCGTTGCGGGCGGCCGTGAACTCCGCCGGCGGGAGGGCGTACAGCTCCGCGGCGATCGCGTCGAGCTGTTCGTCGGCGTCGGCCATGCGCCCATTGTGTCCCATGGCCCCGACCGTTCTCAGGACCGACCGCGGCGAGCGCGACCAACGCCGCGTTGCCGCGGTGGCCGAGGCGCGCGGCATCCGGAGCGGTCCTGCAAACGGTTCGGAAGGCCGCGGGATCGCGATCCCGGAAGCCCCGCCGCGAAGAGCTCGCGAGGGGCCGCCAGGGTCAGACGATCTCGTAGAAGCGCCAGAGGCCGAACTCGGGGACCAGCACCTGGACGTCGGACCACCCCGCC
This sequence comes from Microbacterium sp. Leaf288, assembly GCF_001422925.1. GTDB lineage: Bacteria > Actinomycetota > Actinomycetes > Actinomycetales > Microbacteriaceae > Microbacterium. Next base: position 117,726 of record NZ_LMNI01000014.1, on the reverse strand, counting down.
GAACGCGCGTAGCCGCGGAGGGTCGAGGGGCGCATCACCGTGCCGGTGCCGGCGCTCGGTGTGTGCGAGCGGGCGTCGGGCAGGCAGACGAAGAGGCTGAATCCGTAGAGCAGTCGTTCGAGCTCGCTCGCGTTCGCGGCGAAGCGTTCCTCGGTGGCCTCATCCATGATGACGACCATGCCGTCGTCGCTCACCGCGCCGCGCGCCGCCGAGAGCACCTCCACGGGATGCGGCATGTCATGCAGGCACTCGAACGCGAAGACGGCGTCGAACGGGCCGTACTCGGCGACGAGCGCCGCGTCGCACAGCAGGAACTCGACGCGGTCGGCGACCCCGGCTTCAGCGGCGTTGTGCCGGGCCGCCTCGACGGAGGCCTCGTCGATGTCGAGACCGACCACGCGCAGCTGCGGGTACGCCTTCGCCAGGGCGATCGAGGACCAGCCGCCGCCGAAGCCCAGGTCTGCGATGCGGGCATCAGGGCGCCGGAGCACGGCATCGAGCCGATCGATCCCCGCGAAGAGGTCGGGCAGATCGTCGAACCACGGCCGGTTCATGTCGGCCTGCGCCTCGCGAGCGTGCCGGCCCAGCTGCTCCCAGCTGACGCCGCCGCCGGTGCGGTAGGCGTCGAGGAGGGCGTCGATCTGGGTTCCCGAGGCCGCCATCATACGAGCGAGCGGTTCGAGGTAGGACAGACTTCCCCGGTCGAGCAGCACCTCGGCGACACCCGGACCGAGGCGGAACCTCCGAGCGGCGGGATCAGCGTCCTCATCCGCGCGCAGGATGCCGGTCGCGCACTGCTGCTCGAGCCACTCGCGGGCGTACCGGGCGTCGGTGTGCGTGCGCTCGGCGAGTTCGTCCGCGGTGAGCCCGTCGGCCCGCGACAGCTCGGCGTACCAGCCGAGCTGCGAGCCGAGGTGGACGGCCATGAGGTCCATCCAGCCGAGCGTGGCATCCATGATCCGGTCGGCGAAGGCCGCGGTGGCCTCGGGCTCGGTCGTCACCTCGGACTCGGTGGTCGTCGTGGACATCTTGTTCTCCTTCACGAGTGCTCCGTCTGGTGTCTGACCCCGACGCTACGGAGCGTGAGGGAGCCGCCACGTCCGCAGAACCGCGCAGATCCGCCCGGTGCGTCTGCACCATTCGATGCAGGACCCATCACCGAACGAGCCTCCCCGCGTGCTCGCGCCACCATGCGGCGGCGGCGGTGCGCGATCCGACGTCGAGCTTCACGTAGATGTTCGCGAGGTGCCGGCTCACGGTCTTCTCGCTGATGAAGAGCTCGTCGGCGATCTGCCTGTTGGCCCTGCCCTGCGCGACGAGCTCGACGATCTCGCGCTCCCTGGCGGTCAGCGGGCCGCCGTCTTCGGCAGCCGCGGATCGCACGACCACCGGTGGCGCGCCGAGGCGCTCGAAGATGGCGCCAGCCTGCTCCCGCAGCTGCGCGGCCAGCGCCGGCTCTCCGCGGAGCTCATGGGCGGTGGCGAGCCAGCAGAGCACGTTCGCCTGCTCCCAGGGCTGCCCCAGGCGCCGGAAGAGGTCGAGGGCGGCGTGCAGCCGGCCCACCGCGCCCGCGGCATCGCCCGCCTGGATCAGGACCATCCCGCGTCCGTGGGCCGCCCACGCCTGGAACCCGTCGCTGCCGAAGGTGCGCGCGTCGTCCTCGAGCTCGTCGAGCAGGCGCTCGGCCTCCCGGGGCCGCCCGTCCGCGAGAGCGATCTCGATCCCCGGACGCAGCAGCCGCGCGCGGCCCATGCGATCGCGCTGCTCGAGCGCAGCGGCGATCATCGCCGCGGCCCGCTCGGTGTCGCCGTCCGCGAGCACCAGCAGCGCCTCTCCCGGGACCGGGTCGATGCCCGCCTCGCTCGCACGGCGGTAGGCCTCGCGTGCTCCGGCGGCGTCCCCCCGGAGCCGCCGGATCTCGCCGAGCTGGTTCCATCCCTCACCGGCGATCCAGGGGTGATCGGATCCGAGGTCCTCGCACGCGCGCTCGAGCGCCGCTTCCGCAGCATCCCAATCCCCGCTCGCGGACTGGAGCTCGAGTCGGTGCACGCGGCAGACGCCGGCGTAGAGGACGTGCGCGCCGCGTGCGGCGCACCAGGCCTCGGTCGCGCGGGTCCAGTCGGCCATGCGGCGGAAATCGGCGAGCTCATGGCACACGTGGATGGTGGTGCACAGCACATCGCCCGCCCACTCCGGCTCGAGTTCGTCCGACACGACGCAGAGCATCGCCTCGTCGAGCTGCGCGAACCCCTCGGCCGTGCGCCCCGCCCGGATCGCGTGCATCCCGGCCACGACCGCGCTCAACGCGGACACCGCGGGCCTGCGCAGCGCGTCGGCCAGCTCGCGCATGCGCGACACGCTCTCGGCAGGCCACAGCGCGCCGGTGCCGTCGAGGTCCATGCTCGCCGTGAGGTACACCTCGTACGCGTGCCCACGACCGTCCGGAAGCTCGGCGAGGATCCGCCGCGCGCGCCGCGCCCACGCCGTGCCGACCGTGATCTCGGCGCGGATCAGGCGCACGAGCGCGACGACGAGCGCCGCTTCGGCCGCGCCCATCGCGTCGCCCTCGTCGGAGAGCACACGGAAGGCCGACTCGAGGCGCCCGAGGCAGGCGTTCTGCCGCCCGAGCCACCACTCGCACGACGCGAGCGCGCGCAGGTCGGCACCGGTGGCCGCGGCGTCGCGGCGGGCCCCCTCGAACGCCTCCCGCGCCGTCTCCCAGTCACCGGACCGGTATGCCGCCCGAGCCTGTTCGAGCACGGCGACCGTGTCCGCCATGCCCGAATGCTACCGCCGTCATCGCGCCGTGTCCGGTCGTCGCTGCGCGACCCGATGCGCGTGCGCCGACACCCCGTACAGCACGAGCATGATCGCCATCGTCGTGAGGTAGAAGCCGTGCAGGATCCAGATCGGCCCGAACGGCAGACTCAGCACGTAGACGGTGTAGACCGCGTTGCCGACGTTGCCCATCAGGAGCGCGCTGAGGCTGTACGAGCGCAGGTCGCCGGAGCGCACGGCCTTCAGCACCATCGGCAGGTTGGCCGCGGCGAACAGCACGGTCGAGACCGCACCGGCGAGCGTCGCAGCATCCATACAGGGAAGATACGGATGCCGCCCCCGGCGATACATCGGCAGTTCTCCCCATTCCCGCCGGGCGCACCTGCACGATTCAGCCCGCGCGGGTCCGGTCCTGCCGGGACGCTTTCTCCGCCCGTTGCCCCGGGAGCCGCGAGGTCCGGGAATCGCAGAGTCTCAGGCCCGCGAATCTGCGAAGTCCGGACTTCGCCGAGAATCTCGGGCCCGGGAGCCGCGAGGTCCAGGAATCGCAGAGTCTCAGGCCCGCGAATCTGCGAAGTCCGGACTTCGCGGAGAGTCTCGGGCCCGGTAGCCGCGAGGTCCAGGAATCGCAGAGCCTCAGACCCGCGAACCTGCGAAGTCCGGACTTCGCGGAGAATCTCGCCTGATCCGCAAAGACTCCCCGCGAGCCGGCGTCCGGGATTCCCATCGCTGTGGGCCGCCGAACCTGCGAAGTCCGGACATGGACGGGGCGTGGGAGAGAGCCCGGACGCGCCCGCGAGAGCGGGAGAGCTCAGGAGGGGAGGACGGATGCTGCCTGCCGCGCTGCGCCGAGAGCCACGTACTCTCCGGGCTCGGGCACCTCGACCGGCAGGCCCAGCACGAGGGGCGCGATCTCGCGCACCGCCGTGGACTGCGCGCCACCGCCGACGAGCAGCGCGCGCTCGAGCGGCACGCCGAGTGCACGGAGGGCTTCGAGCCCGGCGGCGAGCCCCGAGAGCATCCCCTCGACTGCGGCACGCGCGAGGTTCTCGCGCGTCGTCGAGGCGAGCGTCATGCCGGTGAGCGAAGCGGTGGCGTCGGGGAGGTTCGGGGTGCGCTCGCCTTCGAAGTAGGGCACCAGCGTCAGGCCCGCTGCGCCCGGCTGGGCGGACAGAGCCAGCCGCGACAGCTCGGCGTGGTCGACGCCGAGCACGCGCCCGATCGCGTCGAGCACGCGCGCCGCGTTGAGCGTCGCGACGAGCGGCAGGAACCGGCCCGTGCAGTCGGCGAAGCCCGCGACTGTGCCGGAGGGGTCGATCGTGCGCTCCTCGCTCACCGCGAACACCGTCCCGCTGGTGCCGATCGACACGACCACGTCTCCGGGACCGGCCCCGAGCCCGAGGGCCGCGCCCGCGTTGTCGCCGGCGCCGCCGCCGACGCGCCGGCCCGCGGCATCCGTCACCCATTCGTCGGGTCCGAGCACGCGCGGCAGCGCGGCGTCGTGGCCGAGGGCGGCGATGAGCAGCTCGTGGTCGTAGCCGCCGGTGGCAGGGTTCCAGTAACCCGTCCCCGAGGCGTCGGAGCGGTCGGTGACGAGCTCGTCGAGCTCGGGGCCGCGCGGCGACCCGCCCGCAGGCCCGAACCCGCGCAGCCGCCAGGTCAGCCAGTCGTGCGGCAGGGCGACGGCGGCCACGCGTGCCGCATGCTCGGGCTCGTGGTCGCGCAGCCAGCGGAGCTTCGTGATCGTGAAGGATGCCACGGGCACGAGGCCCGTGCGCCGCGCGAGCTCCTCGGCGCCGAACTGCACCGTGAGGTCGGCCGCGGCCTGCGCCGAGCGGGTGTCGTTCCACAGCAGGGCGTCGCGGACGACGCGTCCCTCGGCGTCGAGCGCCACCATGCCGTGCTGCTGCCCGCCGATCGCCCAGGCCTCGACGTCGTCGATCCCTCCGGCGTCGGCGATCGCCTCCTGCAGCGCGCTCCACCACGCCTCGGGGTCGACCGACGTGCCGTCGGGGTGCGACGCACGCCCCTGCCTGACGACCGCCTGGGTCGCAGCATCCACGATCACGACCTTGCAGGACTGCGTCGACGAATCGACCCCCATGACGAGGCTCATGTGCGCTCCTTCACGCTGTTCGATCGCGCTCCGACGGCGTCGGCCCCAGACCGTGAGACGACAGATGAGGGACGAGACCCTGGGATTCACTCAGGGTCTCGTCCTGCGACTGTCTTCTCACGATCGAGACGGGCAGATCGGGCGTCGCGGTCGGTGTGGGATGGCTTCAGCCGCGGGCGCCGAGCAGGTGCTCGGTCGCGAGCTGCTGCAGGCGGACGAAGCCGAAGCCCTTGCCGCCGAGGTACGCGTCGGCGTCGAAGTCCTCATACGCCGAGCGGTCAGCGAGGAAGTCGTCGTACGTCTCACCCGGGTTGAGCGTCGGAACCGACAGCTCGTCGACCTTCGCGGCGGCGAGCGCCTCCTGCACCTCGGGGTCGGCGCGGAAGGCCGCGGCGCGCTCCTTGAGCAGCAGGTAGGTGCGCATGTTCGCTGCGGCCGAGTCCCAGACGCCCGTCTCGTCCTCGGTGCGCGAGGGCTTGTAGTCGAAGTGGCGCGGGCCGTCGTACGCGGGCACGCCTCCGGGGCCGCCGTTCTCGAGCAGGTCGACGAGCGCGAACGCGTTGTGCAGGTCGCCGTGGCCGAACACGAGGTCCTGGTCGTACTTGATGCCGCGCTGGCCGTTGAGGTCGATGTGGAAGAGCTTGCCGTGGAACAGCGCCTGCGCGATGCCGGCGGCGAAGTTCAGGCCCGCCATCTGCTCGTGGCCGACCTCGGGGTTGAGGCCGACGAGCTCGGGGCGCTCGAGCGAGTCGATGAACGCGATCGCGTGCCCGAGCGTGGGCAGCAGGATGTCGCCGCGGGGTTCGTTCGGCTTGGGCTCGATGGCGAAGCGGATGTCGTAGCCCTTGTCGGTGACGTAGTCGCCCAGGAGGTTGACGGCCTCGCGGTAGCGCTCGAGCGCGGCGCGGATGTCCTTGGCGGAGTCGTACTCGGCGCCCTCGCGGCCGCCCCACATGACGAAGGTCTTGGCGCCGAGCTCGGCACCGAGGTCGAGCTGGCGGAACACCTTGCGCAGCGCGAAGCGACGCACGTCGCGGTCGTTCGACGTGAAGCCGCCGTCCTTGAAGACGGGGGCCGAGAACAGGTTCGTGGTGACCATCGGGATGATCAGGCCGGTGTCGTCGAGCGCGCCCTTGAGGCGGTCGATCTGGGTCTGGCGCTCAGCATCCGTCGATCCGAAGGCGAACAGGTCGTCGTCGTGGAAGGTGAGTCCGTACGCGCCGAGCTCGGCGAGCTTCTCGACGGCGTGGACGACGTCGAGGTGATCGCGGGTCGGTCCGCCGAAGGGGTCGGTGCCGTTGTAGCCGATGGTCCAGAGACCGAACGAGAACTTGTCGGCGCGGGTGGGGGTGGGCATGACGCTCCTTCGCGATAAATGTTGCTGCCGACAACCTATACCAGAATGGATGCTGCGTCCACCACGAACGGCGCTTCCCGCGCGAACGGCGCCTCCAGGCTCGCGAATCGATGATCAGATGACGCCGCGGGTCCACGCGTGTCCGGTTGTGACCGGAAGTTCATCAGGCCTTAACACCCGGTTCCGGTCCGAGCGCGGAGAATGATCTCGGGAGCGCGATCCGGTCGCGCGGACGCCGGCGTCAGCCCTGGTCGGCCCATCCCAACACGTCAACCCCCCTGCGCGAAAAGTGCAGGCGAGGCGCAGGATCAGGGCACGACGAGAGGAGCCTCCCCCATGGTGCTCGAGAGGCCGTCCTCACCGGTGAGACGCGGCGCGCTGCGGTCGCGCGTCCTGCCGCCACGGAACGAACTGGCGCCGCGGCGACCGGAGTCGCCGGCGCCCGACGACTCCGCCGTCCGGTGGGAGCGCATAGACATCGATCGCTACGAGGTCAGCACCGCCGGGGCGACCGCCGGCTTCATCGATGTCGTCGGGGCCGTGTTCGTCGTCCTCGCCGGGCCTCGCTACGACCGGGCCGTCGAAGTGCTCCAGACGCTCGACTTCGCCCTGGCGGTCGACGCGATCTCCCCGGCCGGTGCCGAACGCCCGTCCGCCTGATCCTCCACTCCACGCCGTCACACCGGTTTGAAGCCGCACGCAACAAATCTCGAAGTGCCGCCGCGCCGCCCTCTACAGTGAGACGGTGAGCGATCCAACGGCCGCCGAGGGCGTGCGTCAGCGCAACCTGGCCCGGCTGCTGCGCCTGGTGCACCTCGAAGGACCGCTCTCCCGCGCGCGACTGACCGAGGCCACGGGCCTCAATCGATCGACGATCGCGGACCTGGTGGCCGAACTGGTGCGCGAAGGGCTGGTCGTGGAACGCGCGCCCGATCCATCCCGGCGGGTGGGGCGTCCCTCCCCGGTGGTCGCCGCCGACGCACGTGTGATGGCGATCGCCGCCAACCCGGAGGTCGACGCGCTCACGATCGCCGCCGTCGGCCTGGACCGCGGCATCCCGGTCCGCGAGCGCATCGAACTCGACCGCCTGCTGTCTCCGGACGAGACGGCACGGCTCATCGCGGAGCGCGTCGAGACGTGGCGCGCCGGCGAACTCGCACACGCGCGCATCGTCGGTGTCGGCCTCGCGGTGCCGGGGCTCGTGCGGGCAGCGGACGGGCTCGTCCGCAACGCGCCCCACCTGCGCTGGGTGGACGCGCCGGTTCGCGACCTCGTCGCCGAGGCCACCGGCCTGCCGACCGTCGTGGGCAACGACGCGACGCTGGGGGCGATCGCCGAGCATCTCTACGGCGCCGCGGCCGGCTTCGATGACGTCGTGTACCTCAACGGCGGCGCGAGCGGCATCGGCGGCGGCCTGATCGTGCACGGCAAGCCGCTCCTCGGCGCCGGCGGCTACACCGGCGAGTTCGGGCAGAATCGCCCCGGCATCGCGTCGGCCACCGACCGTCGCGCCGGCGACGGCGTGCTCGAGGACGAGGTCAGCCGAGCCCGGCTGCTCGCCGCCGTCGGACTTCACGCGGCGGACGAGCCGACGCTCGCCGCGGCTGTGTCCGCAGCGGGCCCGACCGCGGCCGAGGAGGTCGCCCGGCAGCGCCGCATCCTCTCGACGGCGCTCGCCAACGCCGTCAACGCGCTGAACCCCTCGGTGGTCGTGCTCGGCGGTTTCCTCGCGACGATCGCCGCGGTCGATGTGCCGGGACTCGGGACCATGGTCCAGGAGCAGACGATGTCGGCGACCAGCGAGCATCTCCTCATCCGTGTCGCATCACTGGCCGAGGATCGCCTCCTCATCGGGGCCGCCGAGGCCGCCTTCGCCGAGCTGCTCCGGGATCCTGGCGGCGCAGCGCGGAGCTGATTCACGCCGGCGGGGCAGTGGTGTCCCGGGGCACGAGCCGCGTCGGCAGCTTGACATGCGTGACGGCGGGTGTGCTCCCCTCCATCAGCTCCAGGAGCATGCCGACTGCCTCGGCGCCGAGCATCTGCATGGGCTGGCGCACCGTCGACAGCGCGGGCGTCGACTTGGATGCCTCGGGGACGTCGTCGAAGCCGATCACCGACAACTCGCGGGGGATGTCGATACCGAGCTCGGACGCCACCCTGACGATCTCCAGACCGGAGATGTCGTTGGCGGCGAAGACCGCGGTCGGCCGGTCGGGCCGGCGGAGCATCTCGAGTGCGGCCACGCGGACGGCATCCTGCTGGTAGCTCCCCGAGCCGACCAGCGCCGGATCGAGGGGGATGCCCGCATCCGCGAGTGCGCGTCGATAGCCGGCGTCGCGGGCGATCGACGAGCGCAGGTCCGGACGACCCGCGATGAAGCCGATGCGCGAGTGACCGAGCTCGATAAGGTACCGCGTCGCCTGCAGCGCACCTCCGAAACTGTCGCACTCGACGGTCGGCAGATCGGCAGGACCCGTGTGCGGGTCGATGGCGACGACCGGCACCTCAGCGCCGACGTTCACGACGGTCGGGGTGACGATGATGGCGCCGTCGATGAGTGTTCCGCTGAGGCGCGACAGCGACCGCCGCTCCCATCCCTCCGCGGCACCGTGTGACCCTGAGTAGGCGAGCAGGTCGTACCGCGACTCGCGCAGCGCCTCGCCGACGCCCTTCAGGACCTCGGCACTGAAGGGCTCGAAGTCGGCGACGAGCACGCCGATGACACCCGTCTTGCGCGATCGCATGCTGCTGGCGATCAGGCTCGACTCGTATCCGAGCTCGGCTACGACGGCGAGAACCTTGTCCACCGTCTCGCTGGCCACGCCATAGCGACCGTTCACCGCCTTCGAGACGGTTGCGACCGAGACGCCCGCTGCGGCGGCGACGTCGGTGATCGTGGGACGACGGGCCATGTCTCGAAATCATAACGGCATCGAAACCGTTATTGAAAACGTTTGACAGTTATTTGTTGTCAAAGGACACTTTTCTCGCCCGGTCCGCACGCCGGGCGGTACGCGACCCGATCGCGTCGACCACCAGCACCTCGCAGCAGAGGTGCTCCTCGAAGAAGAGACGGGAATCACATGATGCGCAAGAGGATCCTCGCGGGTTCCGCAGCACTCATCATCGGCGCGCTCGCGCTCGCCGGCTGCAGCGCCGGCGGCGGCAGCAGCAGCGACGGCAACGTCGAGATGACGCTGTGGCAGAACTCCACGACAGGCCCGGGCCAGCAGTTCTGGAAGGACGCCATCGCCGCGTTCGAGAAGGAGAACCCCGGCGTCACGATCAAGATGCAGTCGATCCAGAACGAGGACATGGACGGCAAGCTGCAGACCTCGCTCAACGCGGGCGACCCGCCGGACATCTTCCTGCAGCGCGGCGGCGGCAAGATGACCGCGATGGTCCAGGCGGGTCAGCTGATGGACCTGACGGGGAAGATCGAGGGCGAGGCGAAGGAGAACATCTCCGAGGGCTCGTTCAAGGCCGAGACCTACCAGGACAAGGTGTGGGCGATGCCCCTGTCGGTGCTTCCCGGCGGGATCTTCTACAGTCAGGACCTCTACGACGCCGCGGGCGTCACCGAGACCCCGACGACCATCGACGAGCTCGTCGCGGCGAACGACAAGCTGAAGGCGACCGGCGTGGCGCCGCTCGCCCTCGGCGCGAAGGACGCCTGGCCGGCTGCGCACTGGTTCTACTGGTTCGCGCTGCGCGAGTGCGCCCCGAAGACGGTCGAGGAGACCGGCGACTCGAAGGATTTCAGCGACCCGTGCTGGCTGAAGGCCGCCGAGGACCTCGCCGATTTCGCCGCCACCGAGCCGTTCAACGACGGCTTCCTCACCACCTCCGCCCAGCAGGGCGCCGGCAGCTCGGCCGGCCTCGTCGCGAACCACCAGGCCGGTGGCGAGCTGATGGGCGCGTGGGACCCGGGCGTGATCGCCTCGCTCACCCCTGACGAGAAGCCGCTCCCCGACCTGGCGTGGTACCCCTTCCCGGAGGTCTCCGGCGGCAAGGGCGAGCCCGGCTCGATGATGGGTGGCGTCGACGGCTACTCGTGCTCCGCGAAGGCACCCAAGGAGTGCGTCGACTTCCTCAACTTCGTCGCGTCCGACGACCAGCAGACCGCGTACTACAAGGCGTTCAACTCGCCGCCCGTGAACCAGGCCGCACAGGCCGAGGTCACCGAGCCCTACCTGAAGCAGATCCTCGAGGCCTACAACGCGGCCCCGTTCGTCTCGCAGTGGCTCGACACGGTGCTCGGGCAGAACGTCGGCAACGCACTCAACGTGGCGGTCGTCGACATGCTCGCCGGACAGAGCACGCCCGACGAGATGATCGCTGCGGCCAACTCGGCCGGCGCGAAGGGATAAGGAACACCCGCATGCACAAGAGCGCGACACCGAGTACGGACGATCGCCCGGAGACGGATCGCGCGGAGCGCACCGGGGGCGGTGGCGACACGCCGCCGCCCCCGGCATCGCCGCGCCGCCGACGCCGCGGGATCGGATGGTCGGGCCGCCTGGAGATCGCCGTGCTGGTCGGACCCGCACTGATCTTCTTCGTCGGCTTCGTCATCTTCCCCGTGATCATGGCGGCGTACTACGGCTTCTTCAACTGGCACGGGTACGGCCCGCCGACCGACTTCATCGGCCTCAAGAACTACGTCACGATCCTCACCGACCCCGACTTCCAAGAGGCGCTGGGTCACAACGGCTTCATCGTCGTGATGTCCCTCATCCTGCAGGGACCGGTGGCACTGCTGCTGGCGCTCCTGCTCAACCGCAGGATGCGCGGGCAGTCGATCATCCGGGTGCTGATCTTCGTCCCGTACGTGATCGCGGAGGTCGTCGTCGGCACCGGCTTCAGCCTGATGCTCGCCACCAACGGTGCGCTCAACGGTCTGCTGGAGAATCTCGGCCTCGACCAGTTGACCCGTGACTGGCTCGCCGACCCCAGCATCGCGATCTGGACGCTCATGGCGATTCTCACGTGGAAGTACGTCGGCTTCGCCGTCATCCTCTTCCTCGCGGGCCTGCAGGGCATCCCCGAGGAGCTGTACGAGGCGGCCGCCATCGACGGCGCGAGCTATTGGCAGATCCAGCGTCGCATCACGATCCCGCTGCTCGGCCCGACGCTGCGCATCTGGGCGTTCCTGTCGATCATCGGCGCGCTCCAGCTGTTCGACCTCGTCTACATCATCTGGGGGCAGTACGTGGCACCCGTCGCCGGCACCTCGACGATGGCGACGTACATGGTGGCCAACGGCCGCAACGCCGGCAACTTCGGCTACGGCAATGCCGTCGCCGTCGTCATCTTCCTCATCTCCCTCGTCGTCGCGCTCGTCTACCAGCGCTTCGTCCTGCGCCGCGACACCGCGGGAGCACTCACCGAAAGGAACGACGGATGACCGCCGTCTCCGTCGCGACCGACGCTGTCGCGACCACGCCACCGCACGCCCCGCGGCGTCAGCCCATGCGGGCCGGAACGCCCGCCGTCTACTTCGTCGCACTCGTCGTGATCGCGCTGATGCTCGGGCCGGTGATCTACATCATCCTCGGCGGCTTCCGCTCGAACTCGCAGATCACGACGAACCCGGCGGGCCTGCCCGATCCGTGGGTGTTCACGAACTACTTCGACGTGCTCACCGAAGGCACGTTCTGGACGCTGGTGCTCAACTCGACCGTCGTCGCCGTGGTCACCACGGGCGGAGTCATCGTGCTGGGCCTCATGGCCAGCTACGTCCTCGCCCGCTATCACTTCCGCGGGCGTGGCGCCCTCTACGCGCTCTTCGCCGCCGGGCTCATGTTCCCCATCACCGTCGCGATCACGCCGCTGTACATCGTGGTGCGCGACATGGGACTCATCAACACACTGGCCGGCGTCATCCTCCCGCAGATCGCGTTCGCCCTGCCGACGACGATCATCATCCTGGTGCCGTTCCTGCGGGCCATTCCCGACGAGATCCAGGAAGCGGCCTTCATCGACGGTTGCAGCCGCCTCGGCTTCTTCTGGCGCATGGTGGTCCCCCTCGCCGTGCCCGGTGTCATCACCGTCGGGATCCTCGCGTTCATCGCGAGCTGGAACAGCTACCTGCTGCCGCTGTACCTCCTCAACGACAACGCGAACTTCACGCTCCCCCTCGGCGTGCAGGCCTTCTCTTCGCAGTACTCCGTCGACACTGCGAAGGTGCTGGCGTTCACCTCGCTGTCGATGATCCCCGCGCTGGCGTTCTTCAGCCTCTTCGAGCGGCGGATCGTCGGCGGCCTGACGGGAGCGGTCAAGGGATGAGCGACAACGGACTGCGCGCCGTCTCGGAGCGCGTGCTCGCGCTGCACGCACAGATGACCCTCGACGAGAAGCTCGCCCAGCTCGTCGGGTACTGGGTCGACCAGGGAGACGAGGTCGTCGCGCCGATGGCCGGCGAGATGGTGACCTCGACGCGCTACGAGGACGCCACCGCGAACGGCATCGGGCACCTCACCCGCGTGTACGGCACGCGGCCGGTCGACCCGGTCGCCCGCGCCGAGTGGCTCTGGGCGGAGCAGCGGCGGCTTCGCGAGCAGACCCGCCTCGGGATCCCCGCGATCGTGCACGAGGAGTGCCTCACGGGGCTCGCCGCGTGGAAGGCGGCCACCTTCCCGACGCCGCTGGCCTGGGGCGCGGCCTTCGACCCCGAGCTCACCGAACAGCTCGGCGCGGCGATCGGCCGCTCCATGGCCGAGCTCGGAATCCACCAGGGCCTCGCGCCGGTGCTCGACGTGATCATGGACCCGCGATGGGGTCGTGTCGACGAATGCATCTCGGAGGACCCGTACGTCGTCGGCACGATCGGCACCGCGTACGTCAAGGGACTGCAATCGGCCGGTGTGCACGCCACCCTGAAGCACTTCGCCGGCTATTCCGCATCGCAGGCCGGCCGCAACCACGCGCCCGTGCACATGGGGCGCCGCCGGCTGCAGGACGTCATGCTCCCACCGTTCGAGATGGCGGTCCGCGACGGCGGGGTGCGGTCGGTGATGAACTCGTACGCCGAGATCGACGGTGTTCCCGTCGCATCGAACCCCGAGCTGCTCACCGCGCTCCTGCGCGACGAGTGGGGATTCGACGGCACCGTCGTGGCCGACTACTTCTCGGTCGCATTCCTCCACGCGCTGCACGGGATCGCCGCCGACCCCGGCGAGGCGGCGTTGCTGGCGCTGCGGGCCGGGATCGACGTCGAGCTGCCCACGGGCGACGCGTTCGTCGCGCCGCTGCGGGCGCTCCTCGGCTCGAGCGCTCAGGGACGCGCCGATGTGGATCGCGCGGTGCTCCGCGTGCTCTCGCAGAAGGAGGAGCTCGGCCTCCTCGACGAGGACTTCTCGTCGCCGCCGACACAGGTGGCGCTCGACGGCCCGGAGCTTCGCGACCTCGCTCGCAGGACGGCCGAGGAGTCGGTCGTCCTCCTCGGCAACGACGGCGTGCTCCCGCTGACGGCGCCGCGCAGCATCGCGCTCATCGGCCCCAACGCCGACGCCGCAGAGTCGCTCATGGGCTGCTACTCGTTCGCCAATCACGTGCTGGCGCACCACCCCGGCACGCCCCTGGGCTTCGAGATCCCGACCGTCGCGGAGTCACTGCGCGCGGAGTTCCGCGATGCGGCCATCGTGCTCGAACAGGGCTGCGACGTCGAAGGCGACGACGAGCGCGGCATCGCCGCCGCCGCCCGCTCGGCGGCGGACGCCGATGTCGCGATCGTCGTCGTGGGCGACCGCGCCGGTCTGTTCGGACGCGGCACCGTCGGCGAGGGCAACGACGTGGACGATCTGGAGCTTCCCGGTGTGCAGCGCCGGCTCGTCGAGGCCGTGGTCGCCACGGGCACCCCGACCGTCGTGGTGATCGTCTCGGGACGCCCGTACGCGATCGGCTGGATGCTCGACGGCAGCACCGCTGCCGCGGCGGTGCTGCAGGCGTTCTTCCCGGGAGAGGAAGGCGGACCCGCGATCGCGCGGATCATCTCGGGCGCTGCCGAGCCGTCCGGTCGGCTGCCGGTCTCGCTGCCCCGGTCCGCGGGCGCACAGCCGTACACGTATCTGCACCCCCGGCTCGGGGGTCCGACCGACATCACGAGCGCCGACAACACGCCGGCGAGACCGTTCGGCTTCGGGCTGACGTACACCTCGTTCGCCCGAGACGATCTGACCGCTTCGGATGCCGCCACCGACGGCACGATCACCGCGCAGGTGCGGCTGTCGAACGTGGGCGATCGCGCAGGCACCGATGTCGTGCAGCTCTACGCCCGGGACATCGTCGGCTCGGTCACCCGCCCCGTCGCACAGCTGCTCGCGTACCAGCGGGTCTCCCTGGCTCCTGGGGAGTCGGCGACCGTCACGTTCTCCGTGCCGACCTCACGGCTGGCGTTCACCGGACGAGAAGGCCACCGGATCGTGGAGCCCGGCGCCATCGATCTGTGGGTGGGAGGATCGTGCGCCGAACGCGACACCGAGACCCGGATCGAGCTCGTCGGACACGTGCACGCGATCACCGCTGACGAGCCTCGAGTGGCGACGGCCACGGTCTCGGCCCTGGTCCCCGCCCCCCGTTGAAAGAAGGGCCCCGAGTGCGTGCAGCACTCGGGGCACTTCGTCTGGGTTGACGTCCGCAATCCGCCCCCGCTCGACAGGTCAACCGGCCCTCCACAGGACGAAACCTCGCACTTCGCTCCTGCAGAACCCCGGTTGACCTGTCGAAGCACGCAGGGAGGAGGACGGATGCCGCGACCCGCCGCGCAGGTTCGGCCTCAGAGGCTCCGCCACGCCTCGGCGGGTGTCAACGGCACGAGCGCAGGACGCTCGACCGTGGAGCGCAGGGACTCGCGCACACCTGAGGCCGCGGACGCGGCGAGCGCCGTCATGATCTCGAGCACGTGAAGGGCCATCGCCCCGCTCGCACGGCCCTCGCCCGCGACCAGGTCCAGCAGGCCGATCCCGCGCCCGGAGTCGACGTACCCGGCCGAGGGCTGGAGCGTCTCCCACGACCCGCCGCGCGCATGCAGCTGCACGTCGCCGGCGAAGTTGTTCGGGTCGGGCACGATGAGCGATCCGTCGACGCCGTGCACCTCGATCGGCGCCGCCGTTGAGCGGACACCGTCGAAGCTCATCGTGACGGTCGAGATCGCGCCCGACGCGTGGTGCAGGATGCCGGTGAGGTGCGTGTCGACCTCGACCGGCACGCTCTCGCCCGCCCGCGGGCCCGAGCCGATCACGCGCGCGTCGCGCGACCGCGATCCGGCGCCCGACACCGCGGTGACGGGCCCGAGCAGCTGAACGAGCGACGTCACGTAGTACGGCCCCATGTCCAGGAGCGGCCCGCCGCCCTCGCGGTAGTAGAAGTCGGGCTGCGGATGCCACGACTCGTGGCCCGCCGAGATCCACATCGCCGACGCCGACACGGGCCGGCCGATGCGCCCGCCGTCGATCGCGGCCCGCGCGGTCTGCACGCCGGTGCCGAGCACCGTGTCGGGCGCGCCTCCGACGCGGACGCCCGCGGCGGCCGCGGCATCCGTGATCCGCGCAGCGTCCGCGAAGGTCGCCGCGAGCGGCTTCTCACCGTAGACGTCCTTGCCGTGCGCGATGGCGGCGAGCGCGACCTCGGCGTGTGCGGCCGGGATCGTGAGGTTGAGGACGGTGCGGATGCCGGGATCCGAGAGCAGCTCGGCGGTCGTGAGCGCGCGGCAGCCCGGGATCGCCTCGGCGGCCGCTTCGGCACGCGGGAGGTCGAGGTCGGCGACGGCCGCGATGCGCACACCCGACGCCGGAAGCAGGGTGTCGAGGTACTGGCGGGAGATGACGCCGAGCCCGACGATCCCGATGTCGGTCACCGCGCGGCCCACAGCATCCCCCGTTCGACGATCGTGCGGACGTTCGCGTCCTGCAGCACCTCGGGAGAGTGACCGGGCGTGGCCACGAACACCCGACCCTGGCCCCAGTCCCGCGTCCAGACCGCCGGAGAGACGATGGGACGGTGCCACGGGTGGTACGGCTGCACGGGGTGCGTCGTCGTCGCCAGCACATCGATGAGGTCGTCGTGCAGCACCCAGTACTGCTCGGTGGTGAGCGTGAAGTCGTCGATGCCGGCCGTGATGTCGTGCGAGCGGCCGAGCTCGGTGATCTCGACCATGTAGTCGAGGTAGTTGTCGGTCTGGTCGCCGTGCACCTCGTCGGGGTGCTTCGACGGGTGCGTCGCGAACTGGCCGCCCACGAGCTGCAGGTAGTCCGAGCTCGCGCGGAACGAGTCGGCGATGCCGCCGTGCCAGCCGGCGAGGCCGGTGCCGGCGGCGACGGCGTCGCGAAGGCCTCGGATCGCCTCGTGCGACGCCTGCGACATGGTCACGGACTGCAGCACGAGGTCGGTGGCCGCCATGCGGTCGGCGTCGGCGTAGACCTCGGGGTCGTCTTCGACGGTGACGTCGAACCCGCTGTCGCGGAGGAACGGCAGGAAGAGGTCGGTCGCCTCGACCGGATGGTGGCCGTCCCATCCGCCGCGGACGACGAGGGCGGTGCGGGTCATGCGGGGGTCCCTTCGGGGTCGGCGGCGGCGGATGCGACCGGCGTGAGGATGCTGTCGTGCGCGGCGCTCTGCTCGACGGCGGCGAGCACGCGCTGCACCTGGGTGGCGTCGGCGAAGCTCGGCGACACCGGGATCTCGCCGGCGACCGCGCGGACGAAGTCGACGGCCTGGTGCGCGAACAGGTGCTCGTAGCCGAGCCCGTGCCCTGCGGGCCACCATGCTCCGGCATACGGATGCTGCGCCTCGGTCACCTGCACGCGCCGGAAGCCCTGCGCGGCATCGGCCGCGGCGTCGTACACCTCGAGCTCGTTCATGCGCTCGAAGTCGAAGGCGATCGCGCCGCGGTCGCCGTTGATCTCGATGCGGTTGGCGTTGCGGCGGCCGGTCGCCATCCGCGTCGCCTCGAAGACGCCGAGCGCGCCGCCGTCGAAGCGCGCCGTGAAGGCCGCGGCGTCGTCCACGGTCACCGGCAGCCGGTCGGTCGTGTCGGCGGCGACCCCGCCGAGGCCCTCGACCGCCGAGCGCCGGGGCCGGGACGTGACGAACGTGTGCATGGTGGCCGACACCGCCTCGATGCGCTGACCGGCGAGCCACTGGGCGGTGTCGATGCTGTGCGCGCCGATGTCGCCGAGGGCGCCGGAGCCCGCGCGGTCGCGGTCGAGCCGCCACGTGTGGGGCGAGTCCGGATCGCTCAGCCAGTCCTGCAGGTACTGCGCGCGGACGTGCCGGATCTCGCCGATGCGCCCCTCCTCGATGAGCCGGCGGGCGAGCGCGAGCGCCGGTGTGCGGCGGTAGCTGAAGCCGCACATCGCGACCGCGCCGGACTGAGCGGATGCGGCAGCCGCGGCATCCGTCATCTCCTGCGCCTCGGCGACCGAGTTCGCGAGCGGCTTCTCGCACAGGACGTGCTTGCCGGCGGCGAGCGCCGCGAGCGCGATCTCGGCGTGGGTGTCGCCGGGGGTGCAGATGTCGATCGCGTCGATGTCGTCGCGCGCGACGGCTTCGCGCCAGTCGATGCCGTGCTCGGGCCACTCCCAGCGCGCGGCGGCCTCGGCCGTGGCGTCGGGGCGATGCCCGACGAGCAGCACCCGCTGCGGCGCGAGCGGAAGGTCGAAGAAGTGCGGCGCGGTGCGCCAGGCCTGCGTGTGCATGCGGCCCATGAAGCCGGTGCCGATCAGCGCGATCCGCAGCGGAGACGTCGTCGTCGTCATCGTGGTGGCCCTTTCCGGAACCGACGATGCCATCGGCTCTGGTCTCGGTCGAGGATCTTGCGCAAAACTGGTCGGGTGCCAGCCCGAGTGACCCTCGTCGACGTCGCGACC
Organism: Microbacterium sp. Leaf288; assembly: GCF_001422925.1. Lineage (GTDB taxonomy): Bacteria > Actinomycetota > Actinomycetes > Actinomycetales > Microbacteriaceae > Microbacterium. The sequence goes on along the minus strand of NZ_LMNI01000014.1, from coordinate 99,608 downwards.
GAAGCCGGAGTGAGCGTCGGCACCGCGTCGAGGGCGCTGTCGGGCCGCGGCGACCTCGCTCCTGCGACGCGGCGCCGCGTGCTGGCGGCGGCGCGTGCGCTGGGGTACACCCGCGATCCGTCGGCCGGTGGGCGCCCCGCCGGCGCGGCGCGCCTCGTCGACCTCGTGCTCGGCTCGTACCACAACGCCTACTCCGACGAGGTGACCGCCGGCGCGCGCAGCGCCGCCGCCGCCGCGGGCTACGACCTCGTGCTCACCGAGGAGCGCGACACGCCCGACGACGACTGGCCCATGCGCATCCGCCGGCGCGGCTCGGCCGGTGTGGTGCTCGGTCTCATCTCGCCGACCGCGTCGCAATTGGCCGCGATCACGGATGCGGAGATCCCGGTCGTGCTGATGGATCCGCAGGCCGAGACCTCCCGAGGGCTCACCAGCGTGCGCACGACCGACCGCGACGGCGCGTTCGGGGCGGCGACCCACCTCGCGGAGCGGGGCGCGACGCGGTTCGCGATCGTGCTCGGATCGCCGCCATACCGCTACGGCCGCGCGCGGAACGCGGGCTTCCGCGAAGGGCTGCGCCTGGCCGCCCCCGGTGCCGACCTCGCCGCCGTGCAGGCGGATTGGGGCGGAGCGGCCGCGCGCGAGGCGGCGCTGCCTCTGCTGCGCGGCCTGCGCGCCGGCGAACGGCTCGGGGTCTTCGCGTGCACCGACGAGATGGCCGCCGGCGTTTACGCCGCGGCCGCGGCGACCGGGCGCCGCATCCCCGACGACGTGCTCGTCGTGGGCTTCGACGACCTGCGCGGCGCGCGGTGGCTGACGCCGCCCCTGACGACCGTGCGGCAGCCGATCCGCGAGATGGCCGCGGCCGCCGTGACAGCCCTGGCCGATGCCGCAGCCGGCGCGGCGCTTGCGCCGTCGCCGATCGTCCTGCCGACGCAGCTCATCGAGCGCGGCTCGACCTGAGCGAGCACAGCGTCGGATCCGCACCTGCGGAGACGACCCCCGACACGCCGGTGGCGGCCGCCGCTTCGCGGCGTGTCGCCATGCGGGTCCGCAGGAGCGGATCCGATTCTGTGCGCCGAGGGGACGGATGCCGGGGGCCCGAGCGTCCGGACGGACCGGTGGCCGCGGCATCCGAACCGGACGAAACGTCGCATGTCGGCGCGCGGGGCACGCGAGTAGCGTGGGACCAGTCTGACGGAAGGCTCCACATGTCGATCACGACCGAATCCCAGGCCCGCACCAACCGCCCCGCGAGGAGTGAGGCGGAGCTGCAGCAGATGGCCAAAGACCACCTGTGGATGCACTTCGCCCGCCAGTCGGTGATGACCGACGGACCGGGGGTCCCGATCATCGTCAAGGGCGAGGGCCACCACATCTGGGACTCGCGCGGCAAGCAGTACATCGACGGGCTCGCCGGCCTGTTCGTCGTCGCCGCGGGACACGGCCGCAAGCGCCTCGCCGAGGTCGCCGCGAAGCAGGCCGAGCAGCTCGCCTTCTTCCCGATCTGGTCGTACGCGCACCCCGCCGCGATCGAGCTCGCGGACCGCCTCGCCGACTACGCGCCCCGGGGCCTCAACAAGGTGTTCTTCTCCACCGGCGGCGGCGAGGCCGTCGAGACCGCCTTCAAGCTCGCGAAGTACTACTGGAAGATCCAGGGCCAGCCCACCAAGCACAAGGTGATCTCGCGCTCGGTGGCCTACCACGGCACGCCCCAGGGTGCGCTCGCGATCACCGGCATCCCCGCCATGAAGTCGATGTTCGAGCCGGTCACCCCGGGCGGCTTCCGCGTGCCGAACACCAACTTCTACCGCGCCGACGACATGGGTGCGCCGTCCGGCAGCCTCGAGGAGTTCGGCGTCTGGGCCGCCGACCGCATCGAGGAGATGATCCTCTTCGAAGGGCCCGACACCGTCGCCGCCGTCTTCCTCGAGCCCGTGCAGAACTCGGGCGGCTGCTTCCCGCCGCCTCCCGGATACTTCCAGCGCGTGCGCCAGATCTGCGACAAGTACGACGTGCTGCTCGTGTCGGACGAGGTCATCTGCGCCTTCGGCCGCATCGGGCACATGTTCGCGTGCGATGCGTACGGCTACGTGCCCGACATGATCACGTGCGCGAAGGCGATGACCAGCGGCTACTCGCCGATCGGCGCCACCATCGTGAGCGACAAGATCTACGAGCCCTTCGCCCACGGCGACCGCGCGTTCTACCACGGTTACACCTTCGGCGGTCACCCGGTCTCGGCCGCCGTCGCGCTCGAGAATCTCGACATCTTCGAGGAGGAGGGTCTCAACGAGCACGTGCGCGAGAACTCGCCGCTGTTCCGCTCCACCCTCGAGAAGCTCTCCGACCTGCCGATCGTCGGCGATGTGCGCGGCGACGGGTACTTCTTCGGCATCGAACTGGTGAAGGACAAGGCGACGAAGGAGACCTTCGACGACGACGAGTCCGAGCGGCTGCTGCGCGGGTTCCTGTCGAAGGCGCTGTTCGACGCCGGCCTCTACTGCCGCGCCGACGACCGCGGCGACCCCGTCATCCAGCTCGCCCCGCCCCTGACGATCGGGCCGAAGGAGTTCGACGAGATCGAGCAGATCCTGCGCAGCGTCCTGACGGAGGCGTGGACGCGACTCTGACCCGCGTCAGCGGCGGTCTGCGCGCGTTATTGTTGGCGCGTGGGCACGATCTACTACGGCGGCGGCGGGATGCCGATCCATATCGAAGACCGCGCACTCGCGCACCTGAAGGTCGTGATCGCGACCAAGCTGCGACGCGACGAGAGCTTCACGGTCTCGTGGAAGCATCCGGACGACCAGCCGCGCGGGCGCAGCACCATCTGGCTGCATCCGTCGATTCCGCTGCGGTTCGTGTTCGACGATCCCGAGCCCACCGAGCTCAGCCGGGCCTGGATCGAGGAGCTCGCGAACTCCGCCAGCTCGACCGGCGGCATCATGCTCATCGCCGAGCACTTCGACACCGGTCCCGTCCCGGTGCTGGGAGCGGAAGGCGACTCTCAGGACGTGACGCTCGGCAACGTCGACGTCGACCACCTCGATGTCGAGCGCCTCACCGTCGGCGGCACGGAAGTGACGCCGAGCGACGACGAAGACTGAGCTCAGCCCTCCGTCGGCGGTGGCGCATCTTCCTGCTCGGGCTCCGGCAGGATCGTCAGGCCGTTGGGCCCGCTCGCCGCGAGCATCAGCTTCTCGATCCAGGTGCGGTTGATGCGCGGCTGACGGCTGCCGAAGAAGTGGAACTGGATCGGCACCGAAGGGTGGATCCAGAAGCTCCGCCGGCCGCTGCCGTCGCCGATCTCGACGTCGAACATGAACGGCTCGGACCGCCGCAGCTTGTTCATCATCACGATGCGCAGATGCGCCAGCGTCCGGTCGTCGATGTCGACCGAGTTGGCGTTGGTGTCGTAGATGAACCGGCCCATGGCAGGAGCCTATTACCGGATCAGCGCGGCGCGAACGCCGCCGCGAACAGCGCTCGCGCACGGCGTGCGATCGCGGGCCGGTGTGCCGGATCGGCGCGGGCGAGCTCGGTCGCCAGCATCCCGGTCGCGAGGGTCACATCCTCGGTCTCGATATGGGCTCCGATGCGTCCGGCGGCCCGGTCACGCGCGACCAGGCGCTCCACGAGCGCCTGGAATCGCGCGCCCAGCGACGCGACACGGCGATCGGAGAGATCCGCGGTGATGAGCTCGATGAACGCCGTCGACACGACGGCCTGATCGACCACGCGATCGAGCAGATCGTCGATCGTCCGGTCGGGCGGCACGGTGTACTCCTCGAGGTCGCGCACGTTGTCTTCGAAGACGGCGACGGCGAGGGCGGTGCGATCGGGGAAATGACGGTAAAGGCTTCCTTGCCCGACACCGGCGCGCTTGGCGACGGCGCTGAAGGGGGCCTGAAGGCCTCCTTCGGCGTAGACCTCGCGGGCAGCAGCGATCAACGCCTTGCGGTTGTCGGCGGCTGCAGCGGGGCCTCGGTTCTGGCGAGGGAGCGCACGGGGGGATGCGGTGCTCGGCACGGGTGTAGCCTAGTACCGGACACAGTTGTCCGGTAGGAGCCGCCCCGAAGGATCCTCATCCCCGGACCCGCAGCCCCGCTGAACTGCATGAAGAAGGGACAGATCATGAGCACCACCACCGCGCCCCTGACCGGAGCATCCACCATCCAGACCTGGCTCGACGACCCCGCCGGCGGCGCCGCACTGCGCGGTCTGCTCGCCCAGGGCGGCCAGACCGCGGAGACCCTCGCGCCCATCGCGGGCCTGCCCATCAGCAACCTCGTCGCGATGAGCGGCGGCGCCTTCCCGCAGGCCGCCCTCGACGCACTCGTCGCGCAGGTCAACCCCGACGGCGTTCCCGCCGAGGCCCCGGCCGCCGAGACCCCGAAGGCCGAGTGGGCCGAGAAGGTCACCGCCGGCCGCTTCACCGGACAGACCGTCATCGTCACCGGCGCGGGCTCCGGCATCGGCCGCGCCACCGCATCGCGCGTCGCGCGCGAGGGCGGTCGCGTGATCGCCGTCGACGTCAGCCAGGACCGCCTCGACGAGTTCGTCGCCGCGCACGCCGGCGCCGAGGTCGTCGCCCTGACGGCCGACATCACCGACGACGAGGGCGTGGCCCGCATCATCGAGGCGGCCGGCGACCGGATCGACGCCCTCGCGAACATCGCCGGGATCATGGACGACATGACCCCGGTCGGCGACGTCACCGACGCGGTCTGGGATCGCGTCTTCCGCGTGAACGTCACCGGCACGATGAAGCTCATGCGCGCCGTCATCCCTGCCATGCTCGCGCAGGGCGGCGGCTCGATCGTGAACACCTCGTCCGAGGCATCCCTTCGCGGTTCGGCCGCCGGCGCCGCCTACACCGCGTCGAAGCACGCGGTCGTGGGCCTCACCAAGTCCAGCGCGTTCATGTACGGCCCGAGCGGCATCCGCGTGAACGCCGTCGCGCCGGGCGCGGTGATCACCAACATCGAGGCGAAGTTCAACTCGCCGCTCGGCGCCGACCGCGTGCGTGCCGGCATGGCCGTCATGACGCCGCCGGTGGCCGCCGACCGCCTCGCCGCGTCGATCACGTTCCTGCTGAGCGATGACGGCGTCAACGTGAACGGCCAGAACCTCGCGAGCGACGGCGGCTGGTCGGCCGCCTGACCCGCCCGCGACGCCCCGGCCGACCCGAGCCGCGGGCCCGCCGGGGCGTCGCACTGTCTCAGAACGGCCAGACGAGCGGCACGTACCAGACCGCCACCACGAGGAAGAACAGGGCCAGCGGCAGGCCGAGCTTCCAGTAGTCGCCGAAGCGGTAGCCGGCGGGCTCCATCACCATGAGGTTCGCGGGTGTCGCGATCGGGGTCAGGAACGCGGCCGCACCCGCGACGGTCAGCGCCATCATGAAGGGCTGCACCGAGAGGTCGAGCGACTGTGCGACCGAGATCGCGATGGGCGCGACGATGAGCACCGTCGCGGTGTTGCTGATGAGCTGCCCCAGCACCACCGTCAGCCCGCACAGCGCGAGCAGGGCGACGTGCGGCCCGGCGTCGCCGAGGAACGACAGCATCCAGTCGGCCACGAGGTCCGCGGTTCCGGTGCTGATGAACGCCGTCGACAGCGGGATCATGCCGGCGATGAGCACGACGGTGGTCCACGAGACCGAGTGGTAGGCCTGCGTCACGGTGACCGTGCGGGTCAGCACCAGGGCGCACGCGGCCAGCAGCGCCGCCACCGCGGGCGGAACCAGCCCCGTCGCGAGCAGCAGGACCATCGCCAGCAGGATGCCGATCGCGCGCTCCGCGCCCTTGCCGAGCGGGATCGACCGGCGCAGCTGCGCGGGGTCATCGACCACGAGCACACCCGGATCGCTCGTGCGCCGCGTCAGGTCGTCCCACGCGCCCTGCAGCAGCAGCGCGTCACCGGCCTGCACGACGAACTCGGTGCCCTTGAGCTGCTCGTCGCCGCGACGGGCCGCGAGCACGACGAGGTCGCCGTCGGGCGTGGTCATGCCGGCGCACACGTGCTTGCCGATGAGCGGCGACCGGGGTGCCACGACCACCTCGGTGACGCCGGTCTCGGGGCCGAGCAGCACGCCGGTGTCGAGGGTGAGCGAGTACTGCTGACGCAGCAGGCGCGCGTGCCGCACGAGGTCCAGCGGCATGAGCGCGCCCTTGCGCTCGGGCACGAGAGCGCCGCCGACGAGGAGGATCGCCACCGTGCCGAGGAGCACGGGAACGCCGACCAGCGCGAACTCGAAGAACCCGAACTCGCGACCTCCCGCCGACGCGGCGAACTCCGACACGATGATGTTGACGGGCGTGCCGGTGAGCAGCAGGAGCGACCCCGCGGATGCCGCGAACGCGAGCGGCATCAGGAGCTTCGACGAGGCGATGCCCGCGCGGGCGGCGACGACCACCACGAGCGGCAGCAGTGCGGCGACCGCGCCGTTGATGCTGATGAGGGCGGTGAGCCCGGCCACGAGCAGCGCGATCACGACCAGCAGGGTCGTCCGCTTCGTCCCGGCGCGGCCGATGACCTTCTGCCCCGCCCACGCGGTGACACCCGTGCCGTCGAGCGCCTCGCTCACCACGAACAGCGCCGCGATGAACAGCACCGTCGGGTCGCCGAACCCGGCGAGCGCCTGCGGCAGCGTCAGCACGCCGGTGAAGAAGAGCGCCAGCGCGACGCCGATCGCGACGATCCCGATGGGCACGCGGTTGCTCACGAACGCGATCACCGCGAGCGCGAGGATGACGAGCGTTGCGGTGACGGGGTCCACCCGCCCAGCGTAGCCACCGCCTGTCCGGCGGCTTGGGGTTGGGCCTCTGGGCCCGTGTCCCAGGCGGCTTCGACAGGTCAACCGGGCCTCGACAGGGGCGTCTGCGAGGGAGGACTCCTGCGGAACCCCGGTTGACCTGTCGAACGGGAAGGGACGGATGCTGCTCCCCGGGCGCGCGGACCTCAGCCGCGGAGGGTTGCGAGCCCGGCGACGTCGTAGGCGAGCTCGACGGCCTCGAAGATCCCGGCGTCGATGCTGCGGGGCGCGAACGCGTCACCGATCACCACGACACGAGGGGATCCGGATGCTGCGGCCGCGGTGTCCGTCGCGAGGCCGGGGACCCCGACCGACGCGCGCGGCTCGATCGCCACGACGGTGTCGACGCCCGGGATCGCGCCCGCGGCCCCGGTGAGCATGTCGCGCGCGGTCACCGCGCCGGGCTCGATGCTCACGACGCGGTGCGCGACGCTCCGGCGGAAGCCCCCGTGCGTGCCGAGGCGCTCGAGCAGCAGCGGCCGGTCGTATCCGGCGCCGATGTGCGGGAACAGGGTCTCGAAGGGTGTGATCAGCTCGAGCTCGTCGACGCGTTCGAGCAGCGTCAGCACGATGCCGGCGGCGTACGCCGTGCCGTCGGCATCCACCACCGCGATCCGCCGACCGAGCCGCGCCCCCGACACGGCGGCGAATGCGTCGATCGTGCCCTCGGCGGGGAATCCGTCGGTGTAGGCCCCGCCGAGCGCGAGCGAGGTGGTCGCCGGCGCGACGGCGCCGGTGGCGTCGACGACACCGTCGACGATCCCGAGCCCGCGCACCGTCTCGGCCGTCGCCTCGACGCCGAGCCGCACGTCGACGCCGGCGGCCCCGAGGTCGCGCTCGAGGTCGTCGACCAGCAGGCCCACGCTCTCCCGCCCCGGAACCCGCCGGGCCAGGCGCAGCTGTCCGCCGAGCTCGTGCGCCCGCTCCAGCAGCGTGACGGCGTGCCCGTCGGTCGCGAGCTCGACGGCGGCGCGCATGCCCGCGGGACCGCCGCCCACGACGACCCACCGCTGCGGCGACGCCGTGCGCGGGCGTTCGCCGCGCTCGAGCTCGCGGCCGGCGAGCGGGTTCACGGTGCACGACATCGCGAGTCCGCGGCTGCCGCGGCCGAGGCATCCCTGATTCAGACGGATGCAATGGCGGATGCCGCGCTCCCCCGTGCCGACGGGTGCGAGTCCGAGGAGCTTGCGGCCGAGATCGGGGTCGGCGATCTGGGCGCGGGTGAGCGCGACCATGTCGGCGATGCCGGAGGCGACGACGTCTTCTGCCTCCTCGACCGAGCGGGCCGCGCCGACCCCGAACACCGGCACGTCGGGATTCGCGGCTTTGACCGCGGCGACGTCGTCGCGCAGCCACGCGTACGGCATCGGCGACGACGGGAAGACGTAATGCACGTTGTGGTACCCGCCTGCGGCGAGGTCGAGGAAGTCGATCCGGGACTCCTGCCGGAGGCGCGCGATGACCTCGCGCATGCCGGCGCCGTCGATCCCGTCCCGGTGGAACTCGTTCGCGACGATGCGGATGCCCACGGTGAAGTCGTCGCCGACACGCTCGCGCACCGCCCGGAGCACCTCGCGCGGGAACCGGGTGCGGCCCTCGAGGTCGCCGCCGTACTCGTCCTCGCGGGCGTCGTACAGGGGCGAGAGGAACTGGTGCAGCAGGTAGCCGTGCGCCATGTGGATCTCGACGCCGTCGAACCCGCCGTCGCGCGCGTACTCGGCCGACAGCGCCCATCCCCGGGCGAACGAGGCGATGTCGGCGTGGTCCATCGCCCGGGTCGCGTGCCCTGTCGACGGCGAGATCAGCCGCGACGGCGCATACACGGTGCGCGGGCCGTCCGGCCCGTCGGGCTGCGCCTGCGCACCATGGTGGTTCAGCTGCACGAAGATCTTGGCACCGGCTTCGTGCACAGCATCCGTCATGCGCTTCGATGCCGCGACCCCCTCGGGACGGTACGCGTCCTCGAAGCCCCGGATCGACCCGGTCGGGTGCACGAAGTGGTTGCCGGCGACGAACAGCCCGCACCCGCCGAGCGCGCGGCGCACGTAGTACGCGCTCTCGCGGTCCGACTCGACGCGGTCGGAGTACTGCTTCGAATGCGCCGTCTGCATGATGCGGTTCGGCACCGTGACGCTGCCGATCCGCAGCGACTGCGCGAGGACGGACGAACGGATCCCGGGGCTCGCGGTCATGTCCCCGAGCCTACGACCGCCCTCGTCAGAGCGCCGAGAGGGCCTGGTCGAGGTCTGCGAGGAGATCCGGCGACGACTCGATGCCGACCGACAGGCGAACGACCTCCGGCGGGACGGCCAGCTCGGTGCCGCGCACCGAGGCGTGCGTCATCTCGTCGGGGTAGTTCATGAGCGACTCGACGCCGCCGAGCGACTCGGCCAGCTGGAAGAGGTGGGTCGACTCGGCGAAGCGGCGTGCGGCCGCGGCATCCGCCAGCGCCACCGAGACGATGCCGCCGAACCGGGTCATCTGCCGCGCGGCGAGCTCGTGCCCCGGGTGCGAGGCGAGACCGGGGTAGTAGACGCGCGCGACCGCGCCGTGCCCCGAGAGGAACTCGGCGATCTCCTGCGCATTCTCGCTGTGCCGCTGCATGCGCAGGGCCAACGTCTTGATCCCGCGAGTCGTGAGCCAGGCGTCGAGCGGGCCCGAGACCGCGCCGACCGCGAACTGCAGGAACTTCACCTCGCCGTACAGTGCGTCGTCGCCCAGCACGAGGGCGCCGCCGACGACGTCGGAGTGCCCGCCGAGGTACTTGGTCGTCGAGTGCACGACGACGTCGGCGCCGAGCGCGAGCGGCTGCTGCAGCGCCGGCGACGCGAACGTGTTGTCGACGACGACGAGCGCACCGGCGTCGTGCCCGAGCTTCGCGAGCCCCGCGATGTCGGTGATGCGCAGCAGCGGGTTGCTGGGGGTCTCGACCCACACGATGCGGGCAGGCCGCTCCTCGAGCGCCGCCCGCACGGCGTCGAGGTCGCTCATGTCGACGACCCGGATCCCGATCCCCCACCCGCCCAGCACACGCGCGATGAGGCGGTAGGTGCCGCCGTACACATCATTGCCGAGCAGCACCTCGTCGCCGGGCTTCAGCGCGGCGCGCAGCAGCGCGTCCTCGGCGGCGAGGCCCGAGGCGAACGACAGCGCGTGCGCACCGCCCTCGAGGGCCGCGAGCTGGGTCTCGAGGGCCGTGCGCGTCGGGTTACCGCTGCGTCCGTACTCGTACCCCTCGCGGAGGCCGCCGATCCCGTCCTGCGCGTACGTCGTCGAGAAGTGCACCGGGGGGATCACCGCACCTGTCGTCGGGTCAAAGGCCTGCCCGGCGTGCACCGCCCGGGTCTCGAAGCCGCGGTCGTTCGTGGACTCGGTCATTCGGGTGCTCCTTCGGTGGGGGTGACGGATGCTGCGGGGCCCGGGCCGACGTCGAAGCCGTGGTCGCGCATCCAGTCGTCGTCGTAGAACCGGTTGAGGTAGCCGCGGCCGTGGTCGGGCAGCAGCACCACGACGACGGCGTCCGCCGGCAGACCCCGGGCGGTCCGCAGGGCGGCGACGACCGCCATGCCGCTCGATCCGCCGACGAGGAGGCCTTCTTCGCGGGCGAGCCGCCGCGTCATCTCGAAGGACTCGGCGTCGGGGATGCGGTGGATCTCGTCGGGCACCGACGGGTCGTAGCTCCCGGGCCAGAAGTCCTCGCCGACGCCCTCGACGAGATAGCCGTGCAGCGGACCGCCGGAGTAGATCGATCCCTCGGGGTCGGCGCCCACGACCCGCACCGCGCCGTTCGACACCTCGTGGAGGAAGCGCCCGGTGCCCGTGATGGTGCCGCCGGTGCCGATGCCCGCGACGAAGTGGGTGACGCGGCCGTCGGTGTCTCGCCAGATCTCGGGCCCGGTGGTCTCGTAGTGGCTGAGGGGCCCATTCGGGTTCGCGAACTGGTTCGGCATGAACGCCCCGGGGATCTCGCGCACGAGACGGTCGGCCACGCTGTAGTACGAGCGCGGGTCCTCCGGCGGCACGCTCGTCTCGGTCACGACGACCTCGGCGCCATAGGCCTTGAGCACGTCGACCTTGGCGCCGGCGAACTTGTCGGGCACGACGAAGATCATCCGGTAGCCGCGCTGCACGGCGACCAGCGCGAGACCGACGCCGGTGTTGCCGCTCGTCGGCTCGACGATCGTGCCGCCGGGCTGGAGCAGGCCGTCACGCTCGGCGGCGTCGATGATGCGGCGGGCGATGCGGTCCTTGGCGGAGCCGCCGGGGTTGAAGTACTCGACCTTCGCGAGCACCGTCGCGGCGATGCCGTCGGTGACACGGGTCAGCTGGACGAGGGGGGTGTCGCCGACGAGGTCGGCCACGCTCTGGGCGTAACGCACGTTGTGTCCTGGAGTGTTGCCGCGCGGGTGCGCGGAAGGTTGTCGGGGTCGCTGAGGTCTGCGTGAAGCGGGAGCTTCAACAGCAGGGGCGACAACACCGGCAGGTCAACACGGGCGCCAGTCTATGCGCTGGGCGGCATCACGTCGAGAAGGAGCAGATCACCAGGTCGCGACGTACTCCGATCGCCGCACGAGCGCGGCCTGCTCGACGAGCGGCAGGGAACGGTCGACGGCCTGCACGACGCGGCGCGCCACCTCGGGCGACGTCAGCTCGTAGTCCACGAAGTCGCTGTTCGACGCGTAGACGCCGATCGGCAGGGTCAGCGCCTGGAAGAAGCCGAACAGCGGCCGCAGCTGATGCTCGATGATGAGCGCGTGCCGCTCGCCGCCTCCGGTGGCTGCCAGGAGCACCGGCGTCCCGACGAGGTCGTACTGGCCGACGAAGTCGAACAGGTGCTTGAACAGCCCCGTGAAGGAGGCCCGGTACACGGGGCTCGCGACGACGAGCAGGTCGGCGGACTCGATCGCCTGCAGCGCGGTCTCGACCTCGGGGGCGACGTCCTCGCGCTTCAGCGCGCCGGCGAAGCCCGCGCCCAGCGCGGCGACCTCGACGAGCTCCGTCTCCGCAGGGATGCGCTGCGCGACCGAGGCGAGGATCGTCCGCACGAGCGCGGTGGTGCGGCTCGGCTCGTGGAGGGAGCCCGACACCCCCACCACCCGCAGCGGGCGGTCGGCGATGGTCGGGATGGCGGGCGCTTCCCGCAGCACCTCGGTCATACCGGCACCACGTCCAGCGACGGCGCGGGGCCGACGGCCGCGAGCCTGCCGCGCGAACGCGACCACTGGCTCCATGAGCCGGGGTAGACCACGACGTCGATGCCGGCGAGGGCGCCGGCGAGGGCCGTGTGCGTCGCCGCGATGCCGGAGCCGCAGTACGCGGCGACCGAGACGCCGTCGACGACGCCTGCGGCCGCGAACTCGGCACGGATCTCGTCGGGCGAACGGAACTTGCCCGCGGTCAGATGCACCGTCGTCGGAAGGTTCACCGCGCCCGGGATGTGCCCGCCGACCGGATCGAGCGGCTCGGCGTCGCCGCGGTACCGCTCGGGCGCGCGCACGTCGAGGAGCAGGCCGTGGTCGGGCCATTCCTCCACGCCGTCGATGTCGGCGACGCCTTCGGTGATCTCGTCGAGCACGACGTCCCCGGGCGGTCGAGGCAGCACGTCGCCCGTCTCGAGCGGAAGCCGCTCGGCGAGCCAGCCGCGCAGGCCCCCGTCGAGCACGCGCACGTCGGCGAGCCCGGATCGCGTCAGGACCCACCACGCGCGTGCCGCGGCGACCGAGTGCACGTCGTCGTACGCGACGACGGTGTCGCCGCCCCGGATGCCCCACCGCCGAGCAGCGGCCTCGAGCTGCGCGCGCGGCGGCAGCGGGTGGCGTCCCTCGCGCGGATCGCCGCGGCGAGCCAGTTCGTGGTCGAGGTCGACGTAGACCGCACCGGGGAGATGCCCGTCGAGGTACGCCGGCCGGCCCTCGGGCTGGTCGAGCCGCCAGCGCACGTCGAGGATCCGCGGCGGGGTTCCGTTGCGGATGAGATCAGCGAGCTCTGTCGGCGAGATGATCGGGGAAGGCATGAGGTCATGCTCGCCCGGCCGCCGACCGCGCGGGATGTTGTGACGACACACGCCGCGACACGACGACACGGGGCGTCACACGCAGTCATGTGTCGGGGCCGATCGCGCCGGCGGCGCGGTGTGTCTCGCGCCGAATCCGGGTCGGCTCGCGCGTGCGGCCGTACGATTCCGCCAGAACCGATGGAGGAACGGATGCCGCACCCTCGCGCGACAGGTGAATCCCGGGCTCCGCGGCGGTCGCGCGCGGCCCGGCTGCTGGCCGGACTGGCCATCGCGGCGGGGCTCACGCTCCTCGCCGGGTGCGGCAACGGCGGGATCCCCGTTCCGACCGCGCTGCCGACCGGGCTGCCGACGAACCTGCCGACCCGGACGGCATCGCCGGAGCCGACGGACGAGCCGACACCCGAGCCGACGCGCGTCCTCCCGACGCGTTCCCCCGCACCCACCCCGGAGCCGACGCCCGAGCCCACCTCCGAACCCACCGTGGTGCCCGAGCCCACGGCCGAACCCACGACACCCGTGCCGGCGCCCACCGTCGTGCCCGAGCCGACGGCGACATCGACTCCCGAGCCGACGGCGACATCGACTCCCGAGCCGACGGCGACTCCGACCCCGACGCTGACCCCCACCCCGACGGCGACACCGACCCCATCCGCGACGCCTTCGCCCACGGCCGAGGCGGGCGACGACGCCGCCGCGCCCATCGACTGGGTGCCCTGGGTCGTCCTGGTGGTGCTGCTCGTCGCGGCGGCCGTGATCTACCTCATCGTGCGGCGACCGCGGCCGAAGCCGCCCACCGAGACGTAGGCCCGGGCTCAGCCGCGGAGCGCCAGAGCGAATGGCAGCACGTCGGTGGCGCCCGCGCGGCGGAGCTCGCGGGCGGCGACGGTGAGGGTCCAGCCGCTGTCGACGCGGTCGTCGACGAGGAGCACGGGGCCTGCAGGGATGTCGAGCCCGGCGGCGGAGAACCGGCCCCAGACCCCTGCGACGCGGAAGGCGCTGTTGCCGCCGGGCTGTCCGGTCGGCCCACCGTCGACGAGCTCGAGCGTGCCGAGGAGCGGCAGCCGGCCGATCTCGGCGATGCCGCGGGCGAGCGAGCCGACGAGCTGCGGCTTCGTGCGCGACGGCATCGCGACGACCGCGACGGGGCGGGTCTCCCACCCCCATTCCGCGAGGACGCGCACGCACGCCCCGAGCACGTTCTGCGGCACCGGCGCGTCCGCGGCTCCTGCCGCGAACAGGTCGCGCAGCGCGCCACCCCAGCCCAGGTCGGTGAGACGCGCGAGCGCGCGCCCTTGCGCGGCCTGCTCGTCCGCGGCGATGCGACCCTTCACCGGCACGCCGAGCCTGTCGGCACCGGTCGGCCACTGTCGCCTCGGCTCGATCGGCACCCCGACGCGGTCGAGCGCGGCGGCCGCGGCATCCGTCGCTCCTGACGCGATCGCCGTCGGGAACCACGCGCCGGCGCAGTTGTCGCAGCGCCCGCAGGGCGCCGCCGAGTCGTCGTCGAGCGAGCGCTGCAGGAACTCCATGCGGCAGCCGGAGGTCTCTTCGTACTCGATCATGTGCTGCTGCTCGGCGACGCGCTCGGCCGCGATGCGGCGGTAGCGTTCCTCGTCGTACGTCCACGGTTCGCCGGTCGCGATCCAGCCGCCGCGCACGCGGCCGACCGCGCCATCGACGTCGAGCACCTTCAGGAGCAGTTCGAGCGGTGTGCGGCGGATGTCGACGACGGCCTCGAGCGCGGGCGTCGACATGGGCCCCGTCGCCGCGCCGAGCGCGGCGAGCACGCGCTCGGCGCGATCGCGATCGGGCATCGAGGCCGTCGCGAAGTAGTGCCAGATCTCGCGGTCCTCGACCCCCGGCAGCAGCAGCACGTCCGCGGAGTCGGTGGCCCGGCCGGCACGGCCGACCTGCTGGTAGTACGACACCGGCGACGACGGCGCCCCCAGGTGCACGACGAATCCGAGGTCGGGCTTGTCGAAGCCCATGCCGAGCGCGCTCGTCGCCACGAGCGCCTTGACCCGGTTGTCTTTCAGGAGCGCCTCGGACTCTTCACGCTCGTCGGTGTCGGTCTGCCCGGTGTACGCGCGCACGTCATATCCCCGCTCGCGCAGCAGCCGTGCCGTGTCGTTCGCCCCCGCCACCGTGAGGGTGTAGATGATGCCGGATCCGGGCAGGTCGCCGAGGTGGCTGATCAGCCAGGCGAGCCGGCTCGGCGAGTTGGGCAGCCGCAGCACGCCGAGCCGCAGCGACGCCCGCGCGAGCGGACCGCGGATCGTGAGAACGCCGTGCGCCGAGGCATCCGATTCCGCCATACCGGCATCGAGCTGCTCCGCGACGTCGGCCACCACGCGACTGTTGGCGGTCGCGGTGGTCGCGAGCACCGGCACGCCCGCGGGCATGCGTGCGATGAGGTCGCGCAGACGCCGATAGTCGGGGCGGAAGTCGTGGCCCCAGTCGCTGATGCAGTGCGCCTCGTCGACGACCAGCAGGCCGATGCGGGCGACGAGCTGCGGCAGCTGCTCGTCGCGGAACGAAGGATTGTTGAGGCGTTCGGGCGACACGAGCAGCACGTCGACCTCGTCGCGGTCGAGCTGTGCGAGCACGTCGCCCCACTCGTGCGCATTCGTCGAGTCGATCTTCACGGCCCGCACCCCGGCGCGCGCGGCCGCGGCGATCTGATCCCGCATGAGGGCCAGCAGGGGCGACACGAGCACGGTCGGTCCCGCCCCGCGCCGGCGGAGGAGCAGCGTCGAGACGAAGTACACGGCCGACTTGCCCCACCCGGTGCGCTGCACCACCAGCGCACGGCGGCGCTCGTCGACGAGCGCCTCGATCGCCTCGAACTGCCCCTCGTGGAAGTCGGCGTCGTCGCGTCCGACGAGGGTGCGCAGCACCTCGAGGGCTTCGGTGCGGGTCGTCGTGGTCGCTGTCACCCTCCCACCCTGCCCCATGGTCCTGACAGCCGTGCCACCGTCCCGACCTGGCCTCCCGGCCTCGTGCTAGCGTGGCCGCGACGGAGGAGGTGCGCGTGCTCGAGACGATCGCCGTCGCGCTGCGCCTCGTCGTCGAGGTCCTCGCGACCGCCCTGCGCCCCGCCACGGAGCTGGTCGGCGCAGCTGCCCGCTCGCTGTTCGAGCTCGCTCCCGCGCCCCAGCCGGAGGCCGGAGCCCTGGTGATCGCCGCCGCCGTCATCGCGACGCTGGCCCTCCTCGCCGTCGCGATCGCCGTCCTCCTCGTCCCGGCGCGCATGATCGCGACCGCGGCCCATCCCCGCCGCGCGATCGCCGACGCGACGAGGCTCACCGCGTCCCACCCCGACGCTCCCGGGCACTCCCGTCCCCGCGCCCCGGGTTCCGCGGCCCTGGCCGCGTAGCCCGACGCCCGTTCCCCTCGAGGACCGCTCGCCGGTGCCTTCGTGGCCGTATGCCACGAAACAGCACCCGACGAACGGACACCACCATGGACCTCTACGCCTTCCCGCCTGTCGCCGCGATCCTCGACGCGGCCTACTCCCTGCTCATGGGCCTCGCGGCCCTGCTCGAACCTCTCGCCGGGTCCGCGGCGGCCGCAGCATCCGTCATCGTCCTGACGCTGCTGGTGCGCGCGGCTCTCGTCCCCGCGGGGATCGCGCAGGCGAAGGCCGAGCAGACCCGCAGCCGCCTCGCACCGAAGCTGCGAGACCTGCAGCGGCGTCACAAGAAGGACCCCGAGCGCCTCCAGCGCGAGACGATGAAGCTCTACTCCGACGAGAAGGCGTCGCCCTTCGCGGGGTGTCTCCCGATGCTCGCTCAGGCGCCCATCGTGGCGATCGTCTACGCCCTCTTCCTCCACACCGCGATCGCCGGACACGCCAACGCGCTGCTTCTGCATGAGCTGTTCGCCGTCCCCCTCGGCACGAGCCTGGTGAGCGCGATCGCCGCGGGCGCGGCCTCGGCCGCCACCCTCGGGGTGTTCGCGGGGGTGCTCGCGGTCATCGTCGTGGTCGCCGAGATCACGCGGCGCGCGTTCCGTCCGCAGATCGACACGACACCGGATGCTGCACCCCTGGCCGGTGCCGGCATGGCGAGGCTCGCCGGAGCGCTGCAGTTCACGACCGCGGTGTTCGCCCTCTTCGTGCCGCTCGCCGCCGCACTGTACCTCGCCACGACGGTCGCGTGGACCCTCGTGCAGCGCGTCGTGCTGCGCAGGTTCTATCCCCTCGCGACGGCGTGAGCGGGCGGCGCCTGTCCGCTCGCCGCCTGCAGGTCCATGTGCAGGTCCGCGACGATGTCGGGAAGCGCGACGCCGACGATGGTGCCGTCCAGGACGATCAGTCGAGACCGATCGAGAGCACGGCCAGCGCGAGCCACTCCCGCCGGGTCGGTGCGAGCGTCGTCTCGGTCGAGGTCACAGGAGGCCTCTCTCTCGTGCGACGGCGACGGCGCGCGAGCGGCTGTCGACGCCGAGCTTGGCGAAGATGTGGACGAGGTGGGTCTTCACGGTCGCCTCGGTGACGAAGAGGGCTTTCGCGATCTGCGGGTTCGACGCACCCGTGTCGAGCAGTCGCAGAACCTCCTGCTCCCGGTCGGTGAGCCGCACGCGCGGGGCACGCAGCACCTGCACCACGCGCTCGCTCAGTTCGGGAGTGAGCGCCAGCCGGCCGGCCGCAGCCTCCCGCACGGCTCGCGCGATCGCGTCGGGCGGGGCATCCTTCAGGACGTACCCGGAGGCCCCGGCTTCGATCGCACCGAGGATCTCGGCATCCCGATCGAATGTGGTCAGGATGATGACGGCGGGTGCCGGAATGAGGGCGCGCATCTCGGCGGTCGCCGCCACCCCGTCCATGCCCTCGCCCATCCGCAGGTCGCACAGCACGACATCGGGCGCGAGGTGCCGGGCCAGGGTGACCGCTTCCTCGCCGGTCGCGGCCTCGCCGACGACGTCGATGTCGGGGTGACCTGCGAACAGCGCCCGCACGCCCGCACGCACGATCGGGTGATCGTCGGCGATCAGCACGCGAAGGCCGGTCACCGTGCCACCCCCGCCACGATCGGGACGGACGCCGACAATGCGGCACCCGCTCCGGGTGCGCTCTCGACGTCGAGTCCGCCCCCGAGCTCGCGCAGCCGTTCGCGCATCGCCCGCAGCCCGTACCCGCCGCCCGGACCGGCGGGAAGACGCTCCCAGCCCGCGGCATCGAACCCGACGCCGTCGTCGACGATGTCGAGCCTCACGCTGTCGCCGCCGTCGACGAGGCTGACGACCACGCGATCCGCCTTCGCATGGACGCGGGTATTGGCCAGCGCGGACTGCGCGGTGCGCAGCAGCGCGACCTCGACGACGACGGGAAGGGCGGGGACCGTGTCGTCGACGCGCAGCTCGGTGCGGATCCCCGTCTCGTCGGTGAGCCGTTCCAGCATCCGGCGCAGCGCGTCGGCGAGGGCTGAGCCCTCGAGTTCGGCCGGCATGAGGGCGTCGACGATGCGCCGGGTATCGGCCAGTCCCTCGCGGGCGAGATCGCCGATCTGCGTGAAGGTCCGCGCCGACGGCTCCGGCGCGGTCGGCCCGGCACCGCCCGCCAGCATCCCGATCGACGTGAGGCTCTGGGCGATGGTGTCATGGATGTCGCGGGAGAGGCGCGTGCGCTCCGCAACGACGCCCGCATCCCGCTGGGCGCGGGCGAGCTCGTCCTGCAGCTGCGCCATCTCGTCGTGCGCGCTCACGAGCGACGAGATGAGCCGGCTCCGCTCTCGGCCGTCGCGAACGAGCTCGAGGTAGCCGCGCGAGATGCCGAGGGCGAAGACGCCGCCCACGAGAGGGCCGATGACATTCGCATACGTCGTGGCTCCGCTGTGCACGAGGGGTGCGGCGATGACGACGGCCAGGACGCCGATGCTGAACGGGATCGCCCAGCGCATCCGGAGCACGAAGCCGGCGAGCAGCCACAGCGGGAACGCCAGCCACACGAACTCGGGCGAGATCGCGACGGCGCCGATCCAGATGAGGGCGAGGCCCACGAGCCAGCCGGCGGCGACGCCGCGATCGCGTGTGCGCTCGCTCAGCAGCAGTCCGCCGAAGTACCACCCCGCGAACACGACCGAGACGGCGACGACCCAGGGAACCGGTGTGCCGTCTCCTGCCGCGCGAACGGCTCCGATGATCAGCAGTGCGGCGGTGATGACGGATTGGCCGACTCGGATCGACCCGACCAGCGCGCGCCAGGATCGCGTGGGTCGCAGCGCCGGGTCGCCATCGGCGTCAGCCGACGGGCTCGCGGAGAGCTGAGACATCCGGCGCCACCCCTTCCTCTGGGTCGCGATCCTCTCGATCGCCCGTGGCCGCCTGCCGGCGGATCCGGCCCGGCCACCACATCCGATCGCCGATGAGTGAGAACAGCGCGGGCACCACGAGGGTGCGCACGACCAGGGTATCGACCAGCACCCCGACCCCCACGATGAGCCCGAGCTGCCCCAGCGTGACCAGCGGGAGCAGGCCCAGCGCGGCGAAGACGCCGGCGAGCACCAGACCTGCGCTGGTGATCACTCCGCCTGTCGCCGCGACGGCGTTCACCATCCCGGGGCGGGTTCCGGCGGCGCCCGCTTCGACGCGCGCGCGATGCACGAGGAAGATCGTGTAGTCGACGCCGAGCGCCACGAGGAAGAGGAAGGCCAGCAGCGGAACCTGCAGGTCCAGCGCCGTCCATCCGAAGAGCGTGCGGCCGAGCCACGCCCCCGCACCGATCGCGGCGACCGCGCTCAGCGTGTTGACCGCCAGCAGCACCAGTGGTGCGACGAGTGCGCGCAGCAGGGCCATCAGCACGATCAGGGTCGTCGCGAGGACCAGCGGCGCGATGAGCAGGAAGTCGCGCACGCTCGCCTCACGGACGTCGAGCGCGGCACCCGCCGGCCCGCCCACGAGAGCGGACGCGGATGCCTCGTGCGCGGCGTCGCGCACGTCGCGGACCAGCTGCAGGCTCTCCGGCGATCCGGGCTCCGCGTCGCCGACCACCAGGAGCTTGTGGAGGGAGGAGTCCGAGCTCTCCTCCACCGGCGTGACCCGTTCGACCCCCGCGACGGCGTCGATCGCGTCGGCGACGGCATCCGCGTCGTCCGCATCCACGATCACGATCATCGGCTCCGCTTCGCCCGGCGTGAAGTGCTCGACCAGGACGTCGAGACCGGCCGCGGACTCGGAGGGCACCCGGAACCGCTCCGACTGCGTGAGCCCCAGCTGCACGCCGACGATTCCCGTGGCGAGCACCCCGAGCAGCACGAGGCCCGCGCCGACCGGCGGGAGCGGGCGTGCCACGACGCGCGCGCCGACCCCCCGCCAGGCCCCCACGCGCCTCGGCTCCTGCCCGGGCCGAGGGATCACGGGCCAGAAGATGCCTCGCCCGCACACGGCGAGCGCGGGCGGCAGCACCAGGAGCACCGCGGCGAGGGCGATCAGCAGTCCGACCGCAGAGGCGATGCCGAGGCCTCGCGTGCCCGGCACGACGGCCAGCAGCAGAGTGAGCAGCGACAGCACGACGGTGGCGTTGGATGCCGCGATCGCGGGCACGCTCGCACGCCACGCGCCCGCGAGCGCCGCACGATGGTCTTCGACCTGCGCGAGCTCCTCGCGGTACCTCGAGACGAGGAGGAGCGCATAGTTGGCTCCCGCGCCGAAGACGAGCACGCTCACGATGCCGGTGTCGAAGTGCAGCTCCAGAGCCGTCCCGAGCGCGGCGGTGGCCTTGGTCGCGAGCTGATCGGCGAGCGCGACGACGATGAGCGGCACGAGCCAGAGGACCGGCGATCGGTACGTCGCGATCAGCAGCAGGGCCACGATCCCGATCGTGACCAGAAGGAGGGTGAAGTCCGCACCGTCGAAGGCGGCCGCGATGTCCGCCCCGAAGGCGGCGCCGCCCGTGACCTTCACGTCGACCCCGGGGATCGGATTCTCCGAGGTCACGGTGCGCACGTCATGGACCGCCTGCTCCGCGGCATCCGCGTCGTCCGTGACCGGGAGCGTCGCGGCGATGACCGCCGCCCGGCTGTCCTCGCTCAGCTGCGGGCCGGTCGCCGTTCCGCCCGTCGCGCCCTCGACCTCAGGTATGAGCGATGCGAGCGCGTCGAACTGTGCGGTCGTCAGCGCGCCGCCGTCCGCTCGGCTGGCCACCACCAGCAGCGACTGATCCGCGGCTCCTGGGAACTCGTCGGCGAGCGCTGCGACCTGCCCGGCCTCGGACTGCGGGATGACGGCATCGCCGCCCGCGTCGAGATCCGCGCGTCCGAGCACTCCGAGGAGTGCGGCGAAGGCGACGATCCCCAGGGCGAGCGAGATCCAGGCGCCACGCCGGGTGGTCAGCCGATGAGCGAGCGAGTCGATGAAGCCATGCACCCCATCAGTCCATCCCCGCGGGTCCCGCGACGCATCGAGCGGGCCGCCGACTCGAGGATCAACCGATCGATGGATGCCGTCGCGTCAGTCGTCGCGCGCGTGCAGCACGCCGCTCGCCGCGCCCAGCGCGGCGCCCGCCAGCGTGTCGATCACGCGCTCGGTCGCGACCGCCACCGTGTCGACGGCACCCGTCGCAGCGCCCGTGAGCAGGAGGACGAGCGGCGTGATGAAGACGAGGGCCAGGGCGTAGTTGCGCACGACGAACAGCTCGATCGTGAACTGCAGCACGCCCAGGAGCAGCGCGAGCCACAGCGCCGGGATCGGCAGCGGCGCCAGCAGCAGGTACACGCCGGCACCGAGGATCGTGCCGATCATGCGGTGCAGCCCACGGCTGAAGGCGGCCCGCCGGTCGGCGGCGACACCGACGACCGCGATGGCGGCGCCCACGATCCAGTAGGCGCGATCGGGGTCGACGAACAGTCCCACCGCGATCCCGACCACCGTCACGAGGGCGACGCGGATCACGAGCATCCGCGCCCCCGGCGGCCAGGCCGGCCCGGGCAGCACCTCGCGCAGCGGTCGCGCGGCGAGGCGGCGGCGGCTGGCCAGCACCAGCGGAGCCAGTGACACGACCGAGGCGAACAGGATGCCGCAGGCCACCGCGGCGACGTAGGTGGCGGCATCCGCTCCCGACGCCACGATGTGCGCCGAGAGCCCGTAGACGAGCACGACGAAAAGCGGGCCGGGCGGACCGACGGCGAAGCCGAACATCGCGACGGCCGCGACGAGCGCGACGATCGCGAGCCCGATCAGCGTCCATACCGGCGACGGGCCCGCGAGGGCGCCGAGCACGGCGGCCAGGACCAGGCCGCCCGCGACGAAGGGCACGACGCGCGCCCGCTCACGGACCGGGAGGTGCGTGCCGTACAGCGCGACGAACGCGCCGGTCGCCGCCTGAAAGCCGAGATCGGCACGCCCGAGCAGCGTCATCGCCGCGATCGGCACGGCCATGGCGATCGCCGCGCGCAGGCCGATCGCCCACCGCGGCGCCGGGGCCGGCGCGAGGCGGAACAGGCTCGAGACCGCGTGGCCCAGGTCGGCCGCGAATCGGCGGCCGGCGCTGTGCTGCGGCATCCGTCCTCCCGGCTCAGACCGCCGGGCGCCCGGCCGGGGCCGGCTCCGAGAGCAGCTGGTCGAGGAGCGCGAGGGCGGCGTCCTGCGGGGCGTCGGGGTCGAGCAGCCACTGGGTCTGCAGGCCGTCCGATGCCGCGATCACGAGCGCGGCGGTGGCCAGCGGGTCGACGTCGGCCCGGATGCGACCCGCCCGCTGGTTGTGGCGCACGCGCTCGGCGATCTCGGTGCGCACGCGGACGAATCGCTCGGTCGCGAACTCCCGCGCGGCGGGGTGCCCCTCCTCGAGAGCCGATGCGACGAGCGACGAGTAGAGCTGCACGAGCCCCTGCACCTCGTGGTTGGCATCGCTCCAGCGGCGAAGGAGCTCGGTGGGCGTCACATCGGGAGGAACGGGCTCCCAGTCCTCGCCGCGGGACTCCGACTGGCGGTAGACCGCGATCAGGAGCTCTTCGAGCGACCCGAAGTAGTGCTTGAGCGCGGCGTGCGTGACGCCGACCTCCTCGGCGATCGCGCGCAGGCTGGTGCGGTCGGAACCGCGCTTGGCGAACACCTCGATGGCACGGTCGAGGATCTCCTGGCGACGCGCGACGCCCTTCGCGTACGACCCCCGCGGGGTCGGCTGGTGCTCCGCTTCGGCCATGCGGACCATGCTATCGGAGAAAAACCTCCACATGGAGGTTTTCGTGGTACCTTTTCCCGATGACCACGTCTTCCTCCGGAGCAGTCGGCGTCGGCATCATCGGCGCCGGCAACATCAGCGACCAGTATCTGACGCACCTGTCGAGCTTCCCCGACGTGCGCGTCATCGCGATCGGCGACCTCCTCGAGGACCGCGCGAAGGCGCAGGCCGAGAGGTACGGCGTGCCCCACGCCGGCGGCATCGACCTCGTGCTGAACGACCCCGATGTCGACATCGTCGTCAACCTCACGATCCCGGCGGTGCACGTCGAGGTCTCGCTGGCGATCATCGCGGCGGGCAAGCACGTCTGGACCGAGAAGCCGATCGGCATCGACCGCGAGGAGTCCCTGCGGCTTCTCACGGCGGCGGATGCTGCGGGCCTGCGCGTCGGCGTCGCGCCCGACACCGTGCTCGGCCCGGGCGTGCAGACGGCCAAGCGCGCGATCGCGCGCGGCGACATCGGCCGCCCGCTGTTCGCGACGACCTCGTTCCAGTGGCAGGGTCCCGAGATCTTCCACCCGAACCCCGCGTTCCTGTACGCCAAGGGCGGCGGACCGCTCCTCGACATGGGTCCGTACTACGTGTCGGCGCTCGTGCACGTGTTCGGCCCCGTCGCGTCGGTCGCGGCCCTCGGCCTGAAAGGCTCGCCGACCCGCAAGGTGCAGGTCGGCGAGCTCGCCGGTCAGGAGTTCCCCGTCGAGATCCCGTCGACCCTGTCGGTGCTGATGGACTTCGAGCGGGGCGGCCAGGCGCAGAGCCTGTACAGCACCGACTCGCCGCTCAAGCGCCACGGCATCGTCGAGATCAACGGCACCGAGGGCACGATCGTGATCCCCGACCCGAACTACTTCGGCGGGGACATCACGATCACGCGCCCGCTCACCGACGTATCGGTGAGGGAGCAGGAGATCATCCAGGTGCCCCAGGAGGGCGTGCTCACCGGCCGCGGTCTGGGCCTTCTCGACATGGCCCGCTCGATCCGCGACAGCCGCCCGCACATCGCCACCGGCGAGTTCGGGTACCACGTGCTCGACACCCTGCTGTCGATCGAGGAGGCCGCGGCGTCGCGCACCTACGTCGACGTCGAGAGCACCCTCGGCGAGGTCGGCTCCCTCCCCGCGGACTTCGACCCGCTGGCCGCCACGCTCTGACGCACCCCGCTTCACACGAGACCCCCTGCCGCTCGGCAGGGGGTCTCGTGCATCGGGGGGAGGGATGCCGCGGCCCGCGGCATCCGCGATCCTCCGGGGTGTCAGCCGAACAGGTCGCGGAGGCCCGGCAGCTCGAAGTTCGAGATCTGCTCGCCGATGCCGGTCACCGCCTCGCCGGCGCCCGCGAGCTGGTCGGAGGCTCCGGCGACGAGGTCGCCCGCGCCGTCGAGATCGACACCGCCCGCGATCGCGTCGAGGTCGACGCCGCCGGCGATCGCATCGAAGTCCACGCCCAGCGTTGCCGCCTCGGCCAGCAGCGGGACCGCGACGGCGCTGACCACCGTGGCCCCGGCGACGGCGCCGAGCACTCCCCCGGCGCCCACGAGTGCGGCGCCGCGGGCCATGCCTCCGGCGGTGGACCCACCGCGGCCGGTGCGGCCGACCCGCGCGAGCAGGCCCGCCATCGCCCCGGGCCGCACCGCCTCGGTGCGGGCTGCCGCACGCGCGAGGTCCGGCGCCTCGGCGGAGCGCGGCTGCTCGGCCGGGCGCAGCTCGGCGCGCATCCCGGCCTGCACCTGCGCCCGCTGCTCGGGCGTGAGCCGCGCGAAGGCCTCCCGGTGGATGGCCTCGACCTGGTGCGGGTCGGAGGTCTGCAGCAGGTACTCGTAGCGGGCGATCGCCGCCCGGTCGGCGGCGGTCACGGGTGCGGCCGTGTGGGGGGCGCGCGCGTGCGGCGCGGCAGCGCCGGGAGCGCTCGACGCCGGAGGCGGGGTGAGGCCGACCGACGCCGCAGGCGCGGTGGCGGCTGGCGCGGGCTGCCACGGGGCGGCCGCGGGTGGAGCCGCAGCGGGGCGCTGATCGCCGGTGACAGCACCGGCCACATCGCGCACCATCGAGCGCCAGTCCGTGGCGCCGCCGGGCTTTGCGCCCTTCGAGTCGGACGAGTCGAGGGCCTTGGCGGCGAGGCCGAAGAGACGATTGAGCGAACCCATGGGGTTTCCTTCCGGATCGGAGACGTGGCGTGACGAAGAACGCCAAGGTCTCCTCCGCCCCGAAGGGCCGGCAGCCCGGGATCCGGCGCTGGATCCGTAGTGACGAGCGTGCCGCAGGCGGGAGTACTCCCCTTGTGCGATCCAGCCTAGGGTCGGACCGTGCCCGCTCGGCGCCCGGACCCCGCCACTCTCAGCAGATTGATCGATTCCGCTACAGGCGGCCGACCGTCTCGATGTCCTCGAGGAAGTCGGCGGCGACCTGGGCCGAGACCGTTGCGCGGGTGCCCGCGATCGCCGCGGTGTAGTCGGTCATGAACGGGCCCTCGGGCTCGGACGAACCCGAGTCCACGGCGTTCTCGAGGGCGGACTGCGACGCCTTGCGCGCGGCGAACTCGATGTCGGCGGGCGAGAATCCGTCGGTCATCGCCACGAGCTCGGGCATGTCGATGCCGACCGCGGCGTCCGGCACGTACCGGCGCCAGATGGCGTCACGAGCCTGCTCGTCGGGAAGCCCGATAGGGATCACGTAGTCGAACCGGCCGTGCCGGAGGAACGCGGCATCCAGCGATCTGATGAAGTTGGTCGCGCAGATCAGGAGGCGTCCGGGCTGCTCGCGGAAGGCGGGGATGATCTTGAGCAGCTCGTTCGTCACGCCCTGCGTGGGCGACGGCGGCTCGCCCTGGCGGTGCGAGGCGATCTCTTCGACCTCGTCGATGAAGACCACCGCGTGCTCGAGCTCGGCGATCGTCGCGAACGTCTCGCGCAATGCGCCCGCCAGGCCACCCGGGTGCGACGCGAGCCGGGACGGGAAGACCTCGACGAACGACCACTCCAGGCGGGAGGCGATCGCCTTGGCGAAGGTCGTCTTGCCGGTGCCCGGCGGCCCGAACAGCACGATCGCCCGCGGCGGCACCACGCCGAACCGGTCGGCGAGCTCCGACTGCGCGAGCGGCAGCACCACCCGCCGCTCGAGCAGCTCCTTCTCGGCGTTCATGCCGCCGACGGCGTCCCACAGCCCGCGGGGCAGGACCCGGCCGCCGAGCTCGGCGAGGCGCTTGAGCTCTTCGCGCTGCACCGGGATGTGCCGCTCGAAGTAGTGGAGGTCCTGCTTGAGCGCGAACCCCTGGTGCAGGAATGCGCCCATCTTCGTCTCGGCTGCCGGCATGAGTGCGGAGAGCTTGGAGATGCCCTGCGGCGCCATGCGCGCCTCGAGCGCGGCGAGGAGCGACGAGCCGATGCCCATGCCGCGCACATGCGACGCGGTGGCGAGGAAGACGACCCAGCCCTGCGCGTGCGCGGCGCGGCCGATCGCGGCACCGACGATCTGCTCGCCGACGACGGCGACCACCGCGTGGTCCTTCGCACACGACGCGAGCACTTCGGAGAGGCTGTAGACGGGCTCGACGCCCTCCGCGGTGACCTGCTCCCAGAGCCGCAGGATGCCGTCGACGTCGTCGGCGTGATAGTCGCGGATGCGCCAGCCTGCCATGCCCGGACTCCCTTCGGTGCGAGGTGGGTCGCCTCAGGCTACCCACGGGGGAAAGGCTCGGACAGTCGTATTAAGCACGTCCGGCCGGACGGACTGTCGGGCGCCGCCAGGCTGCAGCCTCCACCCGCTCACCCGTGCAACGGACGCTGCGCCGCCCTCTGTTCGAGGTACTCCTCGCGCGCCCGCTGCGTGGATCCGAGGGTCGAGACCTCGGGCACCGGCACGTCCCACCAGCCGGCGCCGTCGGGCGCGTAGATGAGCGGGTCGCTGTTGATGTGGATGAACGTGGACTTCTCGGATGCCTTCGCCTGCGCGACGGCCGCCTTGAGGTCGTCGATGGCCGAGGCGCCGGGCTCGATCTCGATGACGTCGACGCCGTAGCTGCGCGCGTTCATGGCGAGGTCGACGGGAAGGATCTTCTCGCCCTGGAAGTTGCGGGCCTCGCCGTCGTACTCGCGGTACAAGGTGCCGAAGCGCTCCGAGCCGACGGTCTCGGACAGGTGGCCGATCGAGGCGTAGCCGTGGTTCTGGATGAGCACGACGATGATCTTGATGCCCTCGGCGACCGCCGTGACGAGCTCGGTGTTGAGCATCAGGTACGACCCGTCGCCGACCATCACGATGACGTCGCGGTCGTCGCCGTCGGCGAGAAGGCCGCGCTTGGCGCCCAGTCCCCCGGCGATCTCGTAGCCCATGCAGGAGAACGCGTACTCGACGTGGTAGCCGAGCGGGTCGCGCACGCGCCACAGCTTGTGGAGGTCGCCGGGGAGGGATCCGGCGGCCTGGACGATGACGTCCTCCGGGGCGCTGGTCGACTGCACGGCGCCGATGATCTCCGGCTGGCCGGGCAGGTCGAGCCCTGAGGGCACGAACGCCGCATCGACGGCAGCATCCCACTCCGCCTTGTCGCGGGCGATCCGCTCCGAGTACTCGGGGCTGACCTCGTACCCTTCGAGCTCGATCGACAGCTCGGTGAGCGCCTCACGCGCGTCGGCGACGACCGGCAGCTGCGAGCCGTGCTTGTACGCGTCGAACGAGGCGATGTTGATGTTCACGAACACGACGTCCGGGTTCTGGAACGCCGTGCGCGACGCGGTGGTGAAGTCGCTGTACCGCGTGCCGATGCCGATGATCACGTCGGCCTCGGCCGCGAGGCGGTTGGCGGCGAGCGTGCCGGTCGCGCCGATGCCGCCGAGGTTCTGCGGGTGGTCCCAGTTCAGCGATCCGCCGCCCGCCTGCGAGGTGCCGACCGGGATGCCGGTGGCCTCGACGAGGGCGCGCAGCTGCTCCTCGGCGCCCGAGTAGATGACGCCACCCCCTGCGACGATGAGCGGGTTCTTCGCACCGCGGATGGCGGCGACGGCGCGGGCGAGCGGACCGCGCTCGGGCAGGGGTCGGCGCAGGTGCCACTCGCGGTCCTGCAGGAACTCGACGGGCACGTCGAGCGCCTCGGCCTGCACGTCTTCGGGGAGCGCGATGGTGACGGCGCCGGTCTCGGCGGGGTCGGTGAGCACGCGCATCGCGGCGAGGGCGATCGAGTACAGCTGCTCGGGCCGCTGCACGCGGTCGAAGAACTTCGACAGCGGCCGGAACGCGTCGTTGACGGTGAGTCCGATGTCCCACGGCTGCTCGAGCTGCTGCAGCACCGGGTCGGCGACGCGGGTCGCGAACGTGTCGCTCGGCAGCAGCAGCGCGGGCAGGCGGTTGGTCGTGGCGAGGGCCGCGGCGGTGAGCATGTTCGCCGCGCCCGGGCCGACCGACGCGGCCGACGCGTAGGTGCCACGGCGGCGGTGCATGCGCGCGTAACCGACGGCCTGGTGCACCATCGCCTGCTCGTTGCGGGCCTGGTGGTACGGCATCAGGTCGGGATTCTCGACGTGGAACTGCTTCAGCGCCTGGCCGATGCCGGCCACGTTGCCGTGGCCGAAGATGCCGAACATACCGGGGATCGTGCGCTCCCGGATGTCGCCGTCCACGGTCCACTGGTGCGCCAGGAACTCCACGAGCGCCTGGCTGACCGTCATCCGTCGCGTCACGCCCATCAGCGGTCGCCTTCCTTGTCGTTCGAGTCGTTCGTATGGGGCAGTCGCTCGTCGACGCTCTGCCCGGCCCAGGTGTCACGCACCCACGCGTGCGCGGGGTCGTCGCTGATCAGCCACTCCCGCTCGGGGTCGGGGCCGGCCATGACGTTGAGGTAGTAGAGGTCGTACCCCGGAGCGGCGACGGCGGGGCCGTGGTAGCCGAAGGGCACGAGCGCGATGTCGCCGGTGCGCACCATCGCGTTGATGTCGATCTCGCCCGCCGGGGACGAGTAGGTGCTGAACATGCCGAACGCGGTCTCGGCCGCGGCATCCGATCCCGCCACCGGCGCCGTCTCGAAGTAGTAGATCTCCTCGAGACGCGACTCGTGACCCGGCACGTGCTCGTCGTGCTTGTGCGGCGGGTACGACGACCAGTTCTCAGCCGGAGTGATCACCTCGCACACGATGAGCCGCGCCGCGTCCAGCGCCTGCGGCGTGCCGAAGTTGTGCACCTGGCGGCTCGAGCGGCCCGCTCCCCGCAGCTCGACGGGAGTGTCGGACGCCGGGATGTGCACGCTCGGCTTCACGACGTCGGTCGGCGACGTCGCGATCGCGACACGGCCGACGCCGGTGAGCACAGCGGTCGCCGCGGACGAGAGGTAGAGCACGTCGGTCGGCCCGTCGAACACCGACGCCCGACCCTTCAGCCGCGTCGTCGTGGTGTCGGCACCCTCGAAGTAAGCGACCGTGAACGACCCCGACAGCGGCACGACGATGCGCTCGACGCCTGCCGGCGCGAGAGCGAGCGAGTCGGTCGCCGTCAGGTCGGCGACCCGGATGCCGGTGTGCGCCCAGCCCGGGGTGTTCTCGTCGACGACGCTCTCCCACCCGTCCCGGGCGAGATCGCCGCGGCGATGGAACCAGCGCTGGTCCGAAGTGCTCATGAGTGCTCTCGTAGGTCGATTGTCGGTGACGGATGCCGCGGCCGCGAGTCCCCCCGGATTCGCGGCCGCGAGTCTGGTCGCGGTCCCTGAGCCTGCCGAAGGGGGCTTCGACAGGCTCAGCGACCAGAGGGTCAGTTGTTCTGGGGGAAGCCGAGGTTGATGCCGCGGGTTTCTGAAAGGCTCCGGCTGGCGGGGTCGAGCCAGCGGGAGGTGATGGCTTTCTCGCGGGTGAAGAAGTCGAAGCCGTGGACGCCGTAGGCTTTCGCGTCGCCGAACAGCGAGGCCTTCCAGCCGCCGAAGGAGTGGTAGGCGACGGGGACGGGGATGGGCACGTTGATGCCGATCATGCCGACCTCGACCTCGTTCTGGAACCGGCGGGCGGCGCCGCCGTCGTTGGTGAAGATCGCGGTGCCGTTGCCGAACTGACCGGAGTTGATGAGGTCCAGGCCCTCGTCGTACGACTGGACGCGGACGATGGAGAGGACGGGGCCGAAGATCTCCTCCTGATAGGCGCGGCTGGTGGTGGGGATGTTGTCGATCAGGGTGGGGCCGAAGAAGAACCCGTCCTCGTGCCCGGCCACCTGGAAGTTGCGGCCGTCGACGACGATGGTCGCGCCGTCCTGCTCGGCGATGTCGACATAGCTCGAGACCTTGTCGCGGTGGATGTCGGTGATCAGCGGTCCCATGTCGGGCTCGATGCCGTCCTGGCCGGCCCCGTTGCCGATCTTGAGCTTCGCGATGCGGTCGGAGATCTTCGTGATCAGGTCGTCGGCGACGGGCTCGACGGCGAGCACGACACTGATTGCCATGCAGCGTTCCCCGGCGGCGCCGTAGCCGGCGTTCACGGCCTGGTCGGCGACCAGGTCCAGGTCGGCGTCGGGCAGCACCAGCATGTGGTTCTTCGCGCCACCGAGCGCCTGCACCCGCTTGCCGTGGCGCGACGCGGTCTCGTAGATGTACTGCGCGATCGGGGTGGACCCGACGAAGCTGATCGAGGCGACATCGGGGGAGGTGAGCAGCCCGTCGACGGCCAGCTTGTCGCCCTGCAGCACGGTGAAGACGCCGTCCGGCAGTCCCGCTTCCTTCCACAGTTCGGCCAGCCACAGTGCCGCGGACGGGTCCTTCTCGCTGGGCTTGAGGACCACGGCGTTGCCGGCGGCGATCGCGATCGGGAAGAACCACATCGGCACCATCGCCGGGAAATTGAACGGCGAGATGATCCCCACCACCCCCAGCGGCTGCTTCAGCGAGTACACGTCGACACCGGTCGACGCATTCTCGCTGAACGCGCCCTTGATCAGGTGCGGGAACCCGGTCGCGAGCTCCACCACTTCCTGACCGCGGAGGATCTCCCCCATCGCGTCGGAGACCACCTTCCCGTGCTCGGCGGTGATGATCTCGGCCAACTCCCGCTTGCGGGCATTCAGCAACTCCCGGAACGCGAACAGCACCGTCTGCCGGCGGGCGATCGAGTACCCCTTCCAGACCTGGTACCCGGCCACCGCGGACGCGATCGCCGCATCGATCTCCGCCTGATCCGCCAACGCCACCCGCGCCGACACCTGACCGGTCGCTGGGTTGTACACCGGGGCCGTGCGACCCGAGGACGACGCACGCTCCGCCCCATCGATCCAATGCGAGATCACGCGGACGTCGGCGCCGACGTCGGTCGTGGTGGGGGTGGTCTCAGTGATGCTCATGGGGATGTCCTTCGTACGGGGTTCAGAGGTCGGTGTGGACGAGGCCGGCGGCGATGTCCACAGCGGCGGCGACATCGTCGTCAGGGGGGTAGAGAAGGGTGCGGCCGACGGTGAGTCCGCGCACGCCGGGGAGCGACAGCGCGTCCTCCCAAGCGGCGAAGGTCTCGTCGGGGTCGACGCCAGCGTCGCCGCCGAGCAGCAGCGTCGGCATCGTGGTGGCCGCCATGACGCGCTCCATGTCGTCGACGACGGGCAGTTTCATCCAGGTGTAGGCGCTCGAGGCGCCGAGACCGGAGGCGATCGCGATCGACAGGATGACGGCATCCGTCGACAGGTCGTTGACGATGCGGCCGTCGACGCGGTTGCTGAGGAACGGCTCGAGCATGATCGGCAGTCCCGCGGCGGAGGCCCGGGTGACCGCATCGGTCATCGCAGTCAGGGTCGCGACGGTACCGGGGTCGTCGAGGTCGACCCGCACGAGGGTCTTCGCGAAGTCGATGCCGGACGCGACCATGGTGGGCACGTCGTAGGCGGTCATGCGGTCGTCCATCTCGAAGGACGCGCCGCGGAGACCGCCGCGATTCATGGACCCGACAATGATCTTGTCGTCGAGCAGGCCGAGCGCGGCGAGGTCGTCGATGATGTCGGGCGTTCCGAGCACGCCGTCGACGCCGGGGCGGCTGAGTGCGGTCGCGAGGCGATCGAGCAGCTCATAGCGGTCGGCCATCGCCCTCTGGTTCTTGCCGACGGCGAGGGCGCCCCGGGCCGGGTGGTCGGCGGCGACGATGAAGAGCCGCCCGTCCCCGCGCAGCACCTCGCGCCGGCGGCGGTCGGCCAGCGCCGCGCCGATCGTGGCCGGCTGTGTGGCGCGGATGTCACGGAGGCGCGCGAAGTCGTCCGCAGTGAGGAACAGCGTCACCGGGAGGCCCCCGTCTCGAGGATCGCGGCGACCTCGGCTTCGGTGGGCATCGCGGTCGAGCACTCCAGGCGCGACGCGACGATCGCTCCGGCGACGTTCGCGAAGCGGAGGATGCGCTCGAGGTCCCACCCCGCGAGGAGCCCGTGGCACAGGGCGCCGCCGAAGGCGTCGCCTGCGCCCAATCCGTTCACCACGTCGACCCAGTACGGCGGCACGACGACGGACTCGTCGCGGGTCTTGGCGAGCACGCCCTTCGGCCCCTGCTTCACGATCGCGAGCTCGACGCCACGCTCCAGCAAGGCGTCCGCGGCGCGCTCCGGCTCGGTCTCACCTACGGCGACCTCGCACTCCTCGCGGTTGCCGACGGCCACCGTCGCGTGCTCGAGCGCTCGTGCCACCTGGACACCCGCCTCGGCCGGATCCGCCCAGAACATGGGGCGGTAGTCGAGGTCGAACACAGTGTGGCCGGCTGTACGCGCCAGCAGCGCGGCGTGATGCGCCGCCCGGCTGGGCTCCTGGCTGAGACCGGTCGCCGTGAACCAGAAGATGCGCGCCGAGCGGACGGCCTCCAGGTCGAGGTCGCCGGGCGCGACATCGAGATCGGGGGCCTTCGGCTCGCGGTAGAAGTACAGCGGGAAGTCGTCGGGCGGGAAGATCTCGCAGAACGTCACCGGAGTCTTCAGCGTCGGGTTCACGCCCACGTAACGGTTGTCGACGCCCAGACGCTCCAGTTCCGCGAGCAGGTAGCGACCGAACGGGTCGTCGCCGACGCCGGCGATGAGCGCGACGCGGCGGCCGTGCCGCGCGGCGGCCACGCTGACGTTCGCAGCGCTGCCCCCGAGGAACTTGCCGAACGTCTGCACCTCTTCGAGCCCGACTCCCGACTGGAGCGGGTAGATGTCGACGCCCAGCCGCCCGAAGGCCAGGACGTCGAGGGGAGAAGTGTTCTCGGTCATACTCCGCTGTACAACTCTCTGTGCGGCCCGCAGACTGCACTTCGGTGGATTATTGTCCTGACAATAGCACAAGCATCATATTGCACACATCGCGCCCTGCGCGTGTCGTCGGCTGACAAAGTCCGAGCGATGTATCATTGTCGGGACATTATGCTGTCGGGACTTGGAGTGAGTGATGGCGGACGACGTGGTCAAGATCGACGATCTGCTCGCAGGCTTGGACCGCACCGGCCCCGTGCCGCTGTACTACCAGGTGTCCACCGCCATCGAGCAGGCGATCCGATCCGGTGAGATCCCCGCCGGCGCACGGCTCGAGAACGAGATCGCGATCGGCCAGCGGGCGGGCCTCTCCCGGCCCACGATCCGCCGCGCGATGGAGGAGCTCGTCGACAAGGGACTCCTCGTGCGGCGCCGCGGCATCGGCACGCAGGTCGTCCAGGGGCAGGTGACCCGCCAGGTCGAGCTCACGAGCCTCTACGAGGACCTCAAGAGCTCACAGCACGAACCGGGCACTCTCGTGCTCGAGCACGACACCCGGCCGGCTGATCCCGACACCGCGGAGGCTCTGCGCGTTCCGGTCGGCTCGGACATCGTCTACCTGCGCCGACAGCGCTCCACCGACGGAGTGCCGGTCGCGGTGCTCACGAACTACCTCCCGATCGAGTTCTCCGACATCACCACCGAGCAGCTGCAGCAGAAGGGTCTCTACGAGATCATGCGCGCGCGGGGCGTCACCATCCGCGTCGCCAACCAGAAGATCGGCGCGCGCCGCGCCCACGGCGACGAGCCGGGGCTGCTCGACATCGACAAGGGCGGCCCGGTCCTCACGATGGAGCGCGTCGCGTTCGACGCGTCCGGCCGCGCCGTCGAGTTCGGCCACCACTGTTATCGCCCCGACATGTACAGCTTCCAGACGACGCTCGTGGCCAAATAGGCGTGGAATCGGAGCGGATGCCTCGGGCCGAGGCATCCGCCCCTCTCCCTGTCAGCGCAGCGCGTTGTTGCCCTTGAACGCGGGCTTGAACTGCCCGGCAGCCTTGCCCTTGGCCGTTCCGTTCACCGCGGACTCCGTGTCACCGAAGACAAGCGTCGCATGGGCGGCGGCGTCGGCGAGCTGCTCGAAGATCACGTCGTCGATGTTCGCGTAGGTGTCGCACGCCTGGTGGTAGCAGGGGTCGAACGCGACCCCGGCGGTGCCGCCGAACTTCACGGCCTGCGCGGGCGACTTGATGTCCTCGGCGCCCGAGAACAGGCCGCCCGCGGGGATGCCGGCCTCGATGAACGCGAAGTAGTCGCTGCGTCCGTCGAACGCGGTCGGCTCGGTCAGCAGGTTCTTCGACGCGAAGTAGGAGTCGAAGACGCCCTCGATCACGTCCGACCCGTTGGGCCCGACGGTGCCGAAGCCGCTGCCGTCACCGTCATACACGAACCGTCCGCCGTTGGGGGAGCCGAGCATGTCGAAGTTCAGGTTGACGAGGTGCTGCTTGATCTGCGTCTTGCTGAGCTGCGATACGTAATACGACGAGCCGATGAGGCCGTCTTCCTCACCGCCCCAGAACGCGAACCGGATGCGGTTCTCGGGCTGAATGCCGAGGTTCGACAGTTGCAGCGCCGTCTCGATCAGGGTCGCCGTGCCCGAGCCGTTGTCGTTGATGCCCGGTCCCTCGGGAACCGAGTCGAGATGCGCGCCCACGACGACCGTACGATCGGCGCGACCGCCGGAAGTGTCGGCGATCAGGTTCGCGGTGTTGATCGTCGTGGCCGTGGCCACGACGTTCATGCGCATCACGAGGCCGGCCGTGCCGACGAGCCCCGCGCCCACCTGGAACGAGGCGCTGACCACCGGAACCGGCGTCTGCGTCCAGTTCGCCGAGCTGAGCGTGCCCCCGAAGACGCCGAAGCGATCGTCATTGGGATTGTCGTTGCCCTGGTTGAAGATGATGACGCCTGCGGCACCCGCCGCGACCGCGTTCGCGGCCTTGACGCTGAAGTCGCAGGAGCCGCGCTGGATGAGTGCGATCGACCCCGTCTGGAATCCGGCGAAGTCCGCCGAATCGCAGCCGCTCGTCGACGCGCGGTCGCCCGTGAGGTTGACGTCCACCGCGCGCACCGGCGCCGTGACGACGCCCGTGCCCGTGAATTCCATGGGGTAGAAGGCGTCGATGAACGGGTACGACGTCGCGCCCGGCGCGGTCTGGTCGAGCGTCGAGCCGTCGTACTCGATGAAGGAGTACGAGAACGGCTGGCGCGTGACGGTGTATCCGACGGCCTCCAGCGTGCCCTGCACATAGTCGAGCGAGGCCTCGTAGCCGGGTGTGCCGGCGGCGCGCGTGCCGCCGTTCGCGTCCGCGATGCCCTGCAGCGCGGCGAGCTGGGCCTTCAGCCCGCCGATCGTCACCGCCTGAGTGAGGGCCGACGTGTCGGGGGTGGGCGCGGCCAGCGCCGGGGCGCCGACGGCTGCGACGGTCAGACCGCCGATGATGAGGGCGGACGCCGCCACGGTGGCCCGGCGTCGGTTTCGATGCATCACTGGTGCTCCTCGTATCCGAGTTTGGGGGAGGAGGCGCCGAGGGTGGCGTCATGCGGGAACCTACCGCGCCGATCGCGCGGACGGAAGAGGCAGGGGTCAGCGAGACACCAGGTCGCCGCCCACGTCGTAGGCGCGCAGCCGGCCGCACATCCCGAATCCCCGTTCACCCACGAGCGCCGGCGCCTGGGAGACGGCAGCCGCCGAGAGGTGCCCCGCGTCGCCGGCGGCGAGCGCACGGGTGATGTCGAGGCTGTGCGCGGCCTGCGCGCCGGGCCCCCGCTCCACGATGCCGGTCCAGTCCTCCGCTCGTCCCCGCACCAGCCGGGCGGCGGCCGCGTGGAACTCCTGCAGGGGCCGGAGGTCGCCGGCCCTCGCGGCGTCGCGGAGGACGAGGAAGCCCTCCACCGCGAGATCGCGCCGCCGCGCCGCCGCCTCGGCACGTGCCTCGAGCGGCCCGACGGGGAGCGCCGCGGCTGCGGCGTACCGCGCGGCGTCGGCGACGATGTCGGCCGGGAAGGTCATCACGGCGTCGCCCGCCTCCGGAAGCCCCGCGTTGCCCATGACCACGAGCACCTCGAGCCCGCCGTGGTTCACCGCACGGTGGATCGTGCCGGGGGTGAACCACACCACCGAGCCCTTGCGCAGTTCGGTCTCGCGCAGTCCGCCGGGATCGAGCGTGTGCAGCTCGCCGTGCCCGCCGATCACCACGTAGCACTCCGTCGACGCGAGATGCATGTGCGGGCTGCCGCCGCGGAGGCCGTCGGGAGCGAGGTCGTCGTAGACGTCGAGCAGCGTCACGGAGGTGGCGCCGGGAAACGTGGGCGCGGTGTCGATCACGAGAAGCTCCTCTCCCTCTTCGACTCAGACGAGGACCGGCTGGAGGATGCCTCGGAGCACGTCTGCGAGCGGCTCCGCAGCATCCGCTCCCCCATCGGCGATGCCGACGGCGTATCGGAACCGTACCGTCTCGCCGGGAGCGACGACGACCTCTTCGCTGAAGAAGGGCGCGGGGTTCAGCGCCGCGAACTCCTCGGAGCGCGCGAACCACTGCGGCGGGTGGTGCGGGTTGGCCGCGTCGTCGAGCATGAGCACGAGAGATGTGGCGTCGACGTCGTCGTGGCGGCCGACGAAGCCCATCCACTCGAAGCGCGCTCCCCGCACGTCGTCGCCCGCGCCGGAGGCTCCGGGCGCGATGAGCGTGCCATCGGTGAACGAGCGCGGCCCGCGCCAGAACAGCCCGCCGTAGCCGGCGTTCTCGCGCCCCTTGGTCGTCGGGGAGCCGATGGCGATCGGTGCGCCCGAGACGTTGGTCAGCTGCGTGTCGAAGGTGAGGGCCCAGGCCTCGTCCGACACGATCTCGGCGGTCAGCGCGCGCTCCTCGGCGAACAGCACGTCTCCTGACTCGGTGATCCACCGCAGCCCGTGCGCGACCGTGGCACGCTCGCCCGTTTCGAGCTCGACAGCTCCGTCGTGCTGCTGCACGCCGTTGTTCGGCAGCTGCACGTAGAACTGCCCGTGGACGTACGTGGGCCCACCCCAGAAGTTCTCGTCGCCCACGACCGGCAGCGCCCAGGCGATCCCCTTATGCCACACGTGGTCGTGCGGACGGAACAGGCTGACGACGTCTCCGCGGCGCGTGCGGATGGGGTGCAGGTAGGGCTTGGGCGACTCCACGGGCACCGTCGCGGGCTGATACACGTAGGTGAAGAGGTCGACGTCACCGTCGCGGACCGTGACCGCGGAGCCGATGTCGTGCGTGATGCGCAGCGCGCTCATGCGAGCACCTCCTTCACGGGAGCCCAGGGCACGATCCCGCCGCTCATGGAGCGGACGAAGGGATCCTCGCCGCGCAGCTCCCCCGCCTGGACCACAGCCCCACGGAACGCAGAGGCGTAGGTGGCCGCGGCGAACTCGAGCGTGTGCCGCGCCTCGGCGAGGTCGACCCCAGGAGCCTCGCCCGCCTCGAAGGCGTCGAGGATCGCGCGGATCTGGTCGCGGTGGCCGCTGGTCGCCCCGCTGTCCAAGCCCTCGGCCCAGCGGATCGCGAGATGCTCGTGGCCGGGTGCCGGGGTGAAGGTCCAGTCCTCGCTGGTGTATCCGTACAGGTGGCGCACCTCGACGGACGCGAACTCGAAGTCGAACCGCAGCCGCGAGGTCTCGTGCGGCGAGACGAGCGAGTTGACGACGGTCGCGAGGGCGTCGTTCTCGAAACGCACCAGCGCCATCGAGACGTCCTCGGTGTCGGTCGGTCGCAGCTGCCGCGCCGCGAAGGCGCTCACCTGCGACCAGCGGCCGAAGATCGCGAACAGCAGATCGAATTGATGGATGCCGTGGCCCATGGTCGGACCGCCGCCCTCGACATCCCATCGCCCGCGCCACGGCACCTCGAAGTACTCGTCGGGGCGGTACCACAGGGTCTCGCAGGTGGCGACGAGGGGCCGGCCGAGCTCGCCCCCGGCGACGAGGGCGCCGAGGTGGCGGGCGGCGGCGCCGAACCGGTGCTGGAACACCGTGAGCACCGGCACGCCGGTCTCTGCCTGCACCGCCTCGAGCTCGTCGACCTCGCCGAGGGTGAGCGCGGTGGGCTTCTCGACGAGCGACGCGACGCCCGCGCGCATCGCCTGGATCGCGAGCGGCGTGTGCGTCTGCGGCGGCGTGCACACGTGCACGAGATCGAGTTCCTCGTTCGCGAAGAGATCGGCCGCGTCCGCGTAGACCCGGTCGACGCCGAAGCTCTCGGCGAAGGCGATGGCACGCGCACGGTCGAGGTCGACCACGCCGGCGATCTCGACGCGGGGCGAGAGCGCGTTCAGGGCGTCGGCGTGGGCGTGGGCGATGCCGCCGGTGCCGATGATGCCGACGCGGAAGGGTGGGCGGGGTGTGGACATGACCTGTGGTTCCTTCTCAGGGGGAGGTGGGGTGATGCGGGTCGGCGGGCGCGGCGCGGGACATCCCGGACCGCACCCGCCGACATGCGCGCTACTGGTTGACGATGACGTCGATCTCGGCGAAGAGCTGATCGACCGCCTCGTCCACCGTGATCGTGCCGAACCCGAGCTCCTGGCCGAGGGCCTTGAACTTCGCTTCGACCGAGCCGTAGCCCACGATCGGAACCGGCGGGGCGTCGCCGATGCGGTCGGCGATCGACTCCTCGTAGTCGATGATCTGCTGGGCGGTCTCGTCGAGCTCCACGCCCTCGAGCTGGGACTGGGATGCCGGCATCCCACGGTTCGTCCCGAAGATGGCGCCGACCTCGGGGCTGTTCACCAGGAAGTCGGTGAACAGGGCGGCGGCCTCGGGGTGCTCCGTGCTCGCCGCAGCGGAGATCAGCATGCCGGCCTTCTTGTACAGGTCCTTGGCGCCGTCTTCGGTGACCGGAGGCGCGACGAGGTTCAGGTCGGGATACGCGTCGCCGAGGTTCGCCTTGTAGGGAGCGCCGAAGTTGTCCCACACGATCTCGGTGAGCGCCTGGGCGGAGTCGAAAGCACCCTTGGGGGTGACCTCCTGGATCCGCTGCTGCGGGGTGACGACGCCGTCTTCCCGCAACTCGCCGCCACGATTCCAGAAGTCGGCGAGGTCTTCCTTGGTGAAGCCGACCTCACCTTCCTCGGTGAAGACCGACTTGCCCTCGGATCGAAGCACGAGCTCGAACGGCTGGATGAAGCTGGTGGGGTCCGCGCCGCCCCAGACCTCGAGTCCGGCGGCCTCGGCGGCATCGCGGGCTTCGTGCAGCCACTCGTCGTACGCCGCCCAGTCGCCGCCCTCGAACGGCTCGACGCCGACCTCTTCGGTCAGCACCACGTTCTCGAACATTCCGATCGCGTTCGTGGAGACGGGCATGCCGGCGATCGTGTCGTTGATCGACGCGATGTCGAGCACGGCGTCGTCGTAGCCGTCGGTGGCGATGATGTCGCCGACGTAGGGCGTGAGGTCCAGCACCAAGCCGTTGTCGGAGTACTGACGGACGTAGGTCATGTCCATCTGGAACACGTCAGGGAGGTTCTTGCCGGCAGCCTCGGTCTGGCGCTTCTCCCAGTACTCGTCCCAGGAGAGGAACGTGGAGTTCACCGTGATGTTCGGGTAGTCCTCGTTGAACGCGGCGATGGCCTCGTTGTACATCTCCGCGCGAACGTCGTTCCCCCAGAACGCGAAGTCAAGGGTCACCTTCTCGTCCGGATCATAGGTGGCCGCCGGGGAGCCGGCGGGCGCGGAGCCTGCACAGCCGGCCAGGGCCGCGGCGAGGCCGACGATCGCCACGGCGCCGACGGCGCCCGTCTTTCTGCGTGTGAACATCTTTGTCCTTTCGGAACGCTGGTCGCGTGCGGGTGACGTCGCGTGAACCTTCACTTAGTGATCGATCACTCGACTGGAAAGTGAGAATAGTGAAGGTTCACAATCTGTGTCAACATGGATGTCGAAGGAGGCGCTCGTGACCGACACTGCACCGCACCGCCGGCCGACGATCATGGAGGTCGCCCGCCTCGCCGATGTCTCGCATCAGACCGTCTCGCGCTTCTTCCGCGCTCCCGATGGACTGAAGCCGACCACCAAGGCGCGCGTGCAGGCCGCCGTCGACCAATTGAACTACCGGCCGAACCTCGTC
The DNA here is from genome assembly GCF_001422925.1 of Microbacterium sp. Leaf288. Taxonomy (GTDB): domain Bacteria; phylum Actinomycetota; class Actinomycetes; order Actinomycetales; family Microbacteriaceae; genus Microbacterium. The sequence continues at coordinate 59,290 of NZ_LMNI01000014.1, read as the reverse complement.
GCCCGCTCGATGCGCACGCGCCGCACCGGCCGGCTCGCCGTGGTCGTGCCGACCCTCGCCTACAGTCCGGCGCGCATGCTCGCCGGAGCGAGCGCGGCCGCGCACGCCGCCGGCTACGCGGTCGAGGTGCTGGCCCTCGAGGGGGGCGCCGAGGAGCGAACGGAGCGCGTGGCCGAGCTGGCCGATTCCGGTCAGGTCGACGGCATCGTCTCGTTCGCCCCCGTGCTCGCCTCGCTCGAGCTGCAGGCCTCCAGCGGGACGCCGATCGTCGCATCGGCCGACTTCGACGACGAGATGCGCGGCATCGGTGAGCTCGCGGACGCCTCGGCCCTCGTCGATCTGATCCGCGGCCTGGCCGAACGCGGCCACCGACGGTTCCTCCACATCACCGGAGACCTCCAGTTCGCTTCGGCGCGCGCCCGGCGCGACACCTATCTCGAGACGGTTGCATCGCTCGGGCTGGAGTCGACCGGCGTGATCGAGGGCGATTGGTCGGCCGAATCGGGGATGGCCGCGGTCCGCGGACTTCCCGAGCACGACAGGGCGACCGCCGTGATGGCGGCGAACGACCTCGTGGCCGCCGGCGCGATCCGCGCGGCGATGGATCGCGGGTGGCGCGTGCCCGACGACCTCAGCGTCACCGGATGGGACGACCAGCAGCTCGGTCGCCTGATGAGCCCTGCGCTGACGAGCGTGGAGGTCGACCTCGAGGGCCTGGGCTCACGCGCGATGACCAGGCTCATCACGGCGCTCCGCGGCGAGCGCGCGCCGACCGAGGCCCAGCAGATTCACCGCGTCATCTGGCGCGAGTCCACCGGGCCGGCACCCGACTGACCCGGACGGATGCCGCGGCCCGCGGCATCCGTTCAGTCCGCGCTGCGGGAATCGAGCTCGGCGCGCGCCGCGGCGATCGCGACGTCGGTCGCGGAGTAGCCGTGCTCGGGCCCGGGGAAGACGCCGCCGCGCACCTCGCGCGCGTACGCTGCGACGCCGGCGACCATGTCGGGGCCGATGGCGCCGTAGCGCTTGACGAAGGCCGCGGTCTTGCCCTCGGTGATGCCCAGCAGGTCATGGAGCACGAGCACCTGGCCGTCGGCGGGCCCTGCGCCGATGCCGATGACGGGGATCTCGAGCGCCGGCAGCACGACCGCTGCGACGTCAGCGGGCACAGCCTCGATCACGAGCGCGCTCGCGCCGGCGTCCTGCACGGCGAGGGCCTCCCGCACCAGGCGCGCTGCGGACTCGGCGGTGCGGCCCTGGGCGCGCAGGCCTCCCAGCGCCACGGCGGTCTGCGGGGTGAGGCCCACGTGCGCGACGACGGGAATGCCCGCCTCGGCGATCGCCCGGATGCGGCTGAGCCGCGCCTCGCCGCCGCCCTCGAGCTTGACGGCGTCGGCGCCGGCCTCCTTCACGAAGCGCACCGCGGTGGCGACGGCCTGCTCGTCAGACACCTCGGTCGATCCGAACGGCAGGTCGCAGACCACGAATGCCGATCGGACCCCGCGACGGACCGCGCCCGAGAGCACGAGCATCTCCTCGACGGTGACCGCGACGGTGGAGTCGTGGCCGAGCACGACCTGCGCGCCGGAATCGCCCACGAGCACCATGTCGACCTCGGCCTGCTCCGCGACACGGGCGGTCGGGTAGTCGTAGGCCGTGACCATGACGATCGGCTCGCGGCGGGCCTTCATCTCGGCGAGACCCTGCAGTGTCACCTGTGCGCGCATCATGCACCTCCGGTGGTGGGGGCAACGGGTGGGATCACCGCGTTGTCGATCAGACGCGTCGCGCCGACGCGCGCGGCGATCGCGACGAGGGTCGGGCGGTCCACGGACGAGACCGGGGCGAAGGTCTCGGGGTCGACGAACGCGACGTACTCGAGCTGGATGAGGGCCGCGGCGAGGACGTCCAGCGCCCGCTCGCGCAGCGCACCGGACTCACGGATGCCGCCGGCTGCGGCATCCGTGACCGCGGTGAGCGCTCGCGGGATCGCGAGGGCCCGCGCGCGCTCGTCGGGCGAGAGGCGGGTGTTGCGGCTGGAGCGGGCGAGGCCGTCGGCGTCGCGGGACGTCGGGCACACGACGAGCGTGACGGGGATGCCGAGATCCGCGACGAAGCGGCGGATGACGGCGACCTGCTGGGCATCCTTCGCGCCGAAGTACGCGTGATCGGGGAGCGCGGCGAGCAGCAGCTTCGTCACGACGGTGGCCACGCCGTCGAAGTGCGCGCGGCCGCGCTCGGCGCCCTCGAGGGTCTCGGCGATCGGCCCCGCCACGCTCACGGTGGTCGCGAAGCCGTCCGGGTAGACCTCGGAGGCGTCGGGGGCGAAGACGACGTCGACCCCCTCGGCCTCGGCGAGAGCGAGGTCGGCTTCTTCGGTGCGGGGATAGGCGGCGAGGTCGGACTGCTCGTTGAACTGCGCGGGATTCACGAAGATCGTCATGACGACGGTGTCGTCGGCGCTGCGCGCGGCGCGCAGCAGCGTCGCGTGGCCCTCGTGCAGGGCGCCCATGGTGGGGACGAGGCCGATGCTGCCGCCGCGGCGTTCGCGCAGCGCGGCGCGCAGGCCGGCGACGGTGCGGACGACGATCACGATCCCACCTCCTCGCGCGCTCGGAGGTCGCGCGTCGCGGCGACCAGGGCGTCGAAGAGTCCGGCGCGTTCGGGCAGCCGCTCGGCCACGGCGTCACGTTGGCGGGCGAGGGTCGCCTCGTCGCCGCGGGCGATCGGACCGGTGAGGGCCGCGGCGCCGTGCGCCTCCCAGTTCGCGACGGTCGCTCGCACGAGCGGGGCCAGCGCGTCTCGCGGAACCCCCGCGGTGGCGGCGAGATCCTCCGCGAAGGACTCGAGCGTCACGAGGAAGTTCGACGCGATCGACGCGGCCGCGTGGTACGCGGGGCGGTCTTCATCGGCGACGTCGAACGGCGCCATGCCGAGCGACTCGGCGAGCGCGTGCGCGGTGGCGAGGGCGCGGACGGTCGAGCCGGCGAGGGCCGCGGGGACGCCCGCGAACGAGGTGGCGCCGGTCACCGTGGTGAGCGGATGGATGCTGAGCGCCTCGTGCGGTGCGAGCGGCTCGAGCGTTGTCGCGCCCGAGAAGTGCCCCACCAGGCGATCCGGCGCGACGAGTGCGGCGGCGCGCCCGATCTCGGCATCCGGCACCGCGAGCAGCACGAGGTCGGCGTCATCGCCGGTCGCCCCGCGGCCGAGGGGGCCGTGCACATCGACGCCCGCCTGGCGGAGGGCCGCGGCGACCGCACGACCGACGCGGCCGTCGCCGACGATCGCGACGCGGGCAAGCGCGTGCGCGGGGTGCGAGTCCGGCATCGTCGTCGTCTCCCGTCACGGCGCATGGATCCGGTCCAGGACGGCTGAACCAGGTTCAAAAATACCCGGCGCAACGCGGGGCGGCGACCGCGCGTCCCATGACGCCGCGCTCGCGCGGTCGAATCCGGTGAACGCTGCTGCTCCCGACGGGCGCGAATGCCGATTCGGACAGCGCCAACCAGCCCGCCGCGGTGGGACGGGCGCGAACGCCGATTGGGACAGCGCGAGCCACCCCACCGCACCTGCCCCGAGGCATCCGTCGTGCTACGACGCAGCGGCCCCGAGACCACAGCGGGTCCGGGGCCGCTCGGGGCGCTCGCTACGCCTGCGCAGGCACCTTGTAGGCGACGTGCACGCGGCCGATCTCGCCGTCGAAGGCGAAGGGCATCTTGTCGGCGTACGCCCGCGACACGGCGCCGCCGTACGCTCGGCCCACGTCGAGGCAGTCATTCGCCGAGAACAGCAGCGGCGCGCTGACCGGCACCGTGCCCGACGTGACCTCCGTGCCGTCGACCCGCAGCACGACGCCGAGCGGCCCGCCCGGCTTCGGCACGACGTACGACGTCTCGATCTCGATCGTGTGGTCGCCGGCGGCGAGCGGCTCGGCCGCCGCGATGGTTGTCCGCTGCACGAGGAAGAGGTTGTACTCGTACGTCAGGATGCCGTCGATCACGTACGCTGTGAGGCCGCCGCCCGCGCCGCCGAGCTTGTAGAGAACGCCGTTGGCCCGGTCGCCGACCGTCACCTCGATGGTGACGACGTTCGGCTTGTTGCCGAGGGCGGGGGCGCAGAACTCGGGCACCCGGAACGTGTCGCCTGTGAAGTCCCACTCGGTGTAGGGCGGAGAAATGCGCAGCTCGGGGTGCAGCGGCGCGATCCACAGTCCGCCCCCGATGGGGAGCACCTTGTTCTTCGCCGCCTCGATGGCGAACAGCTCCCTCAATGCGGCGAGCTTCTCGGGATGCTGGCCGGCGAGGTCCTTCGACTGGCTCCAGTCCTCGTCGAGGTTGTACAGCTCCCATCGGTCGTCGTCGGGCGTCCAGGTCTGGATGCCCGCTGGCATGCCGGGCACCCAGGGCAGGCGCGGACCCGTCGTCGACGCGAGCCACCCGTCCTCGTAGATCGACCGGCTGGCCATGATCTCGAAGTACTGCACGCGGTGGCGACCGTCTGCCGTCTTGTCGTCGATCGAGTAGGCGAAGCTCGTGCCGTCGATCGGGTCCTGCGGGACGCCGTTGACGGTGTCGGGATGGGAGATCCCCAGGATCTCGTAGATCGTGGGAGCCAGGTCGATCACGTGGTGGAACTGCGTGCGCGGCACGGGGTCGTGTGCGATGCGCGCCGGCCACTGGAGGAACATCGGATTGCGGGTGCCGCCCAGGTGCGAGGCCATCAGCTTCATGCCCTGGTACGGCGACGACCCGGCCCACGCCCACGCCGCGTGATACTGGTTGTCGGTCGCCGGCGTTCCGAGCGCGTCGAGGCCTCCGAGCTCCTCGAGGGCGGCGATGTGCTGGTCGACAGTGGTCGGGATCATGTTCTGCGCGAGCAGCTCGCTGATCGTGCCGTTCTGCCCCTCCCCCGACGAGCCGTTGTCGCCCCAGATGTAGACGACGATCGTGTTCTCGATGTACCCGAGGCGCCCGAGCTCGTCGACGAGGCGGCCCGCCTGCACGTCGGCGTGCTCGCCGAAGCCGGCGCACACCTCCATGAGGCGGGCCTGGAACGGCTTCTGGTGGTCGGGGATGTCGTCCCAGCCCTGCAGTGACTCGGGGCGCGGCGTCAGCGCGGCGTCCCGCGGGACCCACCCCGCGGCCTTCGCGCCGGCGAGGGCGTCCTCGCGGTAAGCATCCCACCCGTCATCGAACACGCCCTTGTACTTGTCGGCCCACTCCTTGTGGACGTGGTGCGGGCCGTGGATCGCGCCGGTGGCCCAGTACATGAAGAACGGCTTGTCGGGCGAGAGCGCCTTGTGGTCGCGGAGCCACGAGATCGCGTCGTCGGCGATGTCCTCGCTGAGGTGGTAGCCCTCCTCGGGCGACTTCGGCGGCAGCACCGACGTGGTGTTGCGCACGAGGTTGGGCTCGTACTGCGATGCCTCGCCGGCGAGGAAGCCGTAGAAGTACTCGAAGCCGTTGCCCGTGGGCCAGTTCTCGAACGGGCCGGCCTTGGTCGTCTCCTCGGCGGGGGTGTTGTGCCACTTGCCCCACGCCGCCGTGGAATAGCCGTAGTTGCGCAGCACCTCCGCCATGGTGGCGCTGCTCTTGGGGATGTGACCGGAGTAGCCGTCCCAATCGGCTGCGAGCTCGGCGATCTGGCCGGCCCCGACGCGGTGGTGGTTGCGCCCCGTGAGCAGCGCGGCACGGGTCGGCGAGCACATGGCGGTGGTGTGGAAGCGGTTGTAGCCGATGCCGCCTTCGCGGATCCGCTCGAGCGTCGGAGTCGCGACTTTGCCACCCAGCGGTGCGGGCAACGCGGGGCCGGCGTCGTCGACGAGGATGACGAGCACGTTGGGCGCGTCGTCGGCCAGGTGCCGCTCGGGCGGCAGCGGCGAGTAGGTCGACTCGGCGAGCGTGCGCCCCGCGTAGCTGCCGGAAGGCTTCGGCGGGAACGGCAGCGTTCGCGCGGGCGGGAGCGGTGTCCCTACGACAGAATGGCGGTCATCAGCGGTCATGCGTATCTCCTGTCCCCGGAAGCGGGCGGGCGAGAGCGCCACCCCCCAGTGGTGTCACAGTATCGACGGGGATGCACGCGCCGCATCACTTGGATCGCGTGAAACTGCGCCGCGAGGTGAACAGTGGGTGACGCGGGGCGGTGTGGCCCCGGGACCGGGCGGGGTCTGCGCACGCAGAGGCGCGACCTCCTTGCCACTACCAGGATATCCGGGGGTGGGGGCCTTGCGGCAAGGGCCCCCCGAGCGCGCATACTGGTCGGTCGCGACGCTCCCCCGCCCCTCTCATCTGACTTACTCCGTCCGATTCCGCGTCGCGATGCCGCCAGGAGCCCATGCCGTGAACACCCCTCTGATCAGCGATTCCCACCCGTCCTCTCGATCGGTCGGCGCCACCGCCTTCGACCTTCCCGAGCGCCTCGCCGCCAAGTCCGACCCGGCACTCGTCGGCGGCGACGAGCAGCACTTCGCCGCCATCGCCGCCACGCTCGCGCACTCGATCGCAGGCCTCGACGAACGCCTCGACGAACTGCGCCGCCGTCCCGGCGGGCACGGTCAGGCCGGGGTCGAGCGCGACCTCGAGATCCACCGGGTCTCCGCCCGACTGCGGGTCCTGCGCCGCTTCGGCGTCGACGCGTGCCTCGGCCGCATGGTGCCCGCCGACGGCTCCGAGCCCGTCTACATCGGACGATTCGGACTCACGGTCCCCACGCCCCCTCCAAGCGCCGCTGGCGCGTCGCTCGGAGCCTCCGGGCGCGTGGGCCCAGCTGCCGGCCGACGCCTGCTCGTCGACTGGCGCACGCCCGCCGCCGAGCCGTTCTTCGCCGCGACGCACGCCCACCCTTCGGGGCTCGTGAGCCGCCGCCGCTACCGCTGGACCGGCGGCCGCGTGACCGACTACTGGGACGAGGTGTTCACCGCCGAGGGGCTCGACCGCAACGCCGCCCTCGACGACCAGTCCGCGTTCATCGCAAGCCTCGGCGCGAGCCGGTCGCCCCGCATGCGTGACGTGCTGGGCACGATCCAGGCCGACCAGGACTCGATCATCCGCGCCGGCTCGCGCGGCGCGCTCGTCGTCGACGGAGGCCCGGGCACGGGCAAGACGGTCGTGGCGCTGCACCGCGCCGCCTACCTCGTCTACTCCGACCCGCACCTCGGCGAGGGGCGCGGCGGCGTGCTGTTCGTCGGTCCGAGCCCCGCGTACCTCTCCTACGTCGAGGACGTGCTCCCGAGCCTCGGCGAGGAGAGCGTGCAGACCTGCACCCTGCGCGACCTCGTGGCCGAGGGCGGGCTCGCCGGTGCGGAGCCCGATGCCCGAGTCGCCCGCCTGAAGGCCGACGCCCGCATGATCGACGCGATCGAGGCCGCCGTGCAGCTCTACGAGGAGCCGCCCGCGGTGGGCCTGGTGGTCGAGACGCCCTGGGCCGAGCTGCGGCTCGATCCCCAGGACTGGGCCGAGGCGTTCGCGTCGGCGGAGACGGGTCTGCCGCACAACGAGGCGCGCGACCAGGTGTGGGAGACGATCCTCGACATCCTCACCGATCAGGTCGACGGCGAAGAGGTGCCGCTGCACCAGCTGCGGCGGGCGCTGGCCCGCAACGAACAGCTGACGCGCGCTTTCGGTCGCGCGTGGCCGCTGGTCGAGGCATCCGTTCTCGTCTCGGATCTGTGGAGCGTGCCCGCGTATCTGCGCCGCTGCGCGCCGTGGCTCGAGCCGGACGAGATCGAGGCGCTGCAGCGACCGGTCCCCACGGCCTGGACCACCGCCGACCTGCCGCTCCTCGACGCGGCCCGGCGGCGGCTGGGCGACCCGGGGGCGTCGCGGCGACGCCGTGAGCGCGAGGCGAAGCTCGCGCAGGAGCGTGAGTACATGGCGCAGGTCGTCGACCGCCTGAAGGAGGCCGGCGACGAGATGATGCAGTGGCTGGACGGCGACGATCTGCGCAACAGCCTCGTCGACGAGTCGGTGCTGGACGCCGTCGACCCCGATCTCCTCTCGGGCCCGTTCGCGCACGTGATCGTCGACGAGGCGCAGGAGCTCACCGACGCGGAATGGCGGATGCTGCTGGCCCGCTGCCCGTCGCGCAGCTTCACGGTGGTCGGCGATCGGGCACAGGCGCGGCACGGATTCCACGAGTCGTGGCAGGAGCGCCTCGAGCACGCCGGCCTGACCGAGGTGGGCGTGTCGTCGCTCACCATCAACTACCGCACGCCGAGCGAGGTGATGGCCGTGGCCGAACCGGTGATCCGCGCGGCGATCCCCGATGCGAACGTGCCGACGTCGATCCGGTCGAGCGGTGTGCCGGTGCGTCACGCCGCGGTGGCGGACCGTGACCGGATCCTGTCGGAGTGGCTGGCGGAGCACGGCGAGGGCGTGGCGTGCGTCATCGGCGACCTCTCGTTCGCACCTCGCGAGCGGGTGCGGTCGCTGACCCCCGAGCTCGCGAAGGGCCTCGAGTTCGACCTCGTCGTGCTCGTCGAGCCGTCGTCGTTCGGCGAGGGCATCGAGGGCGCGGTCGACCGCTACGTCGCGATGACCCGCGCGACCGAGCGGCTGGTGGTGCTCGAGGGTTAGCGACGGGGGACGGATGCCGCGGCGCCCGCGTATCTGCGGCGCCTCGCGGCCGCTCTCCCCTATGTGAGCACAGACGTCGAAGACGAGGCATCCGAGGCCGTCGAGGCCGCGGATCGCGAGACGCGCGGGTCGCTCGTGCGCTCGCTCCTCGCCGTCGTCGCCAACGTCGGCGTGCTGACCGCCCTGCTCGTGTACTTCGGCTGGGTGCGCAGCGACCAGATGGCGAAGATGCTCGGCATCGACGAGGCGATCCTCGGGATGACGGTCGACGACTACGTCCGCCGGAGCGTGCAGCCGGTCGTGCTGCTCCCGATCTGCGCGGCGATCGCCGGTCTCGCGTGGGTGGGGCTCGACCAGTGGCTCCGGCGTCGGCGCATCCGGCTCGGAGCCGACGATCGCATCGTCACATGGGTGGCTCGCTGGATGTGGCTCATCGCCGTCGGCGTGTTCGCGCTCGGCCTCGCCCTCGGGCTGATCGGGTACGCGATCACGTACATCGCGGCACCCCTCGTGTGCGCGGGCGGAATGCTCCTGCTCCTCTACGGGCTGATGCTGCGCGGTGGGCTCCGCGACGCGGTGAGGTTCGCCCCGATGACCGAGGGCGTCCTCCGTGGCGCGATCGCGATCCTCGTGGCGATCGGGCTGTTCTGGTCGGCGATGAACTACGCGACGGTCGAGGGCACGGAGCTCGCCCGCGACTTCCCGAACCAGATCGAGAAGCTGCCCGGAGTGATGGTCGACAGCGCAGCGCCGCTCGACATCGTGTCGCCGGGCGTCGACGTCACGTGCGCAGGATCCGGCGAGGGCCTCCGCTACCGGTATCGCGGCCTCCGCCTGCTCGAATCGACCGGCGGGAAGTACTTCCTCATCTCGGACGAGTGGACATTCGACTACGGCGTGGTCGTCATGCTCCCGGTCGACGGCGACGGCCTGCGGTTCACGTTCGTCCGGGATGTGTACGGGATCGCGGACGCCGGGGGCTTCGGCCCCTGCGCGAGCGCCGACCCGGAGCCCGAGGTCGCGGGGCAGGGCTGAGGTATCTCCCCCGCCCTTTCCCCCCTCCACAACAGCAGATCCTCGACGAAGGAGGGAAGCGATGTCTCCGACAAGAACCACTCCGAAGCGATCGCTCGCGATCGGATCCGCGGTCGCGGTCGCGGTCGCCCTCGGCCTCTCGGGGTGCGGCGAGTACTCGCCTGTCGCACCTGAGAAGGAACAGCCGCCCGCGACGCAGCGTGACGACGACTCGCGACAAGACGTGAATCGGACCGACTCGGACGAGCCGGCACAGCCGGATTCGATTCCGGATGCTGCGCCCCCGGTGTCACCGCCGAGCACCGACACTGAGCAGCCCGGTCCTGGCGGGGGCACCACCCCGCGGAACCGGCAGGGCGGCGGGTCGGGCGGTGCGGGGGGAAGCGGCGGGAACGGCGGAGGCGGCGGGAACGGCGGAGGCGGCTCCGGCGGGTCCGGGGGCTCCGGGGGCTCCGGCGGGAGCCGGGGCTCGGGCGGGGGCGGCGGTGCGGGCGGCAACGGCGGCCAGCCGCCGATCGTCGTCTACGCGTGGGACCTCCCGAAGAGCGACACGAGCCCGAACAACTTCGACGACGGCCCTGCGTACGGCTATCTCGAGGCGGGGGACTGCGAGACGGCCGCCGCATACCTGGCGCCCAGCCGGCTGACGAACGAGCCCGTCTTCGGAGTGTTCAACATGAAGACGCCGCGCTACGTCGTCCTGCTCTCGGCCGGTGTGGCCATGTGCCGCGGCTCGTTCGACGAGGCCCGCGCGAGCTACACCTACTCCATGACCCAGTGGGGCGTCCAGGGTCTCGATCACCCGAGCCACCCCGTGGCGGAGGACGGCGTCACCGAGGTGACGGCGCCGTGGCGTCGTGGTTACCGGGAGCCCGAGTGCGACCTCTATCGCACCTTGACGTTCTCGCTCACCGGCGTCGCGGCCGACACCCTGCAGTGCCCCGGCGGCGAGCGTCCGCTGCACCGCTACGTCGCGTACGCGGCCGAGGACCCTGCGACGAACGTGGTGGGCGAGGTGATCGTGTGGGACAACCCGCTGACGTTCACCGTCGACGAGAGCCTCGTCCCGCCGGAGCATTGGACCGGCGCACCGGGCACCCCGGGAACGTCCGACCAGATCGGTCCGAAGGTCGCCGGCAACCCTGACGACGAGTTCGATTTCCCCGAGCCGCCGCCCGGCGTGGTCGCCCCTCTCGAGGCCGCCGCTCTGGAATCAGCCGACCCGGTTGCCGCTCTGGGCGCGGTCGAGCCTGCGGCAGCCGAACCGGCGCCCGCGGGAACAGTGACGGACGTGCCCGGCCTGGTCGAGCCCGCCGACGTCGAGCCCGTCGGCGTCGAGCCCGCTGCGGTCGAGCAGGCCCCGGTCGAGCCCGCACCGGCCGACGCCGCGCCCGCGCCGCAGCCCGAGGCAGAGGCATCCGTCCCCGCCGTTGAACCGGCCTCCGCACCTGCTGAGCCCGCGACGCCGCCGGTGACGGCGGAGCCACCCGCCGCCCCTCCGGCCGAGAGCGAGCTGACGGCACCGGCGGTGCCGTAACGGATCTCCGCGCACACTCGGAATGTCGTAGGTATGTTCTAACCTCAGGGCATGTGCACGACCGATTCGCTCCACTGCGACGACGCAGCCACCCTGGTGGACGAGCTCGATCGCGTGCGGCGCGCCCAGGCTGGCCTGGAGGCGGAACGCACCCGGCTGCTCGACGAGCTGCGGCGGGTCAGCGAGGCGCATCAGGAGCGGATCGTTTCGTACGACCCGGGCTCGCCGGCTGCGAAGAAGGCGGCGCGCGGTGAGGATCCGGCGACGGATGCTGCGGACTGGGTGGCCCGCTCGACCCGCGCCGAGGTCGCCTGCGTGCTGCGCGTCACTGAGCGCCAGGCCGCAGACCTGCTCCGAGAGTCCCGGGTGCTGTGCGCCGACCTTCCCGCGACCATGACCGCGCTCACCTCCGGGGAGATCTCCTACCGGCACGCAGCGGCCCTGGTTGAGGACGCCGAGATGTTCACCCCGCTCCACCGCGGGGCTTTCGAGGACGCAGTGCTCGCGGGCCGGCGAGATGTCACCGTGCACCGGTTCGCGCACCGATCGCGGCGGATCCGGGAACACCTCGACCCCGACACCATCCAGGAACGCGCCGACCGGGCGGTGAAGTCGCGAGACGTGACCGTGCAACCCGCCCGCGACGGCATGGGCTGGCTCATGGTCTACGGCCCCATCATGCAGGTCCACCTGGCCCACACCCTGCTCACCGGCACCGCCAAGGACGAACACGATGCCGGTGACCCCCGCACGTTGGGCCAGCTTCGTTTCGACGCGCTCATCGACGCCCTGCTCCGCAACGACCGCCCTGTCGGCGTGCCCGACAGCGCCGACCCCGCGAAGTCGCTGCGCCCGGTCCGGGTGAACGTCACCCTCACCGTCCCCGCGCTCAGTCTTCTCGGTGAGAGCGAAGAGCCTGCCGTGCTCGACGGCTACGGCCCGATCCCCCTCGACGTCGCGATGACCCTCGCCGCCGGCGCCACCTCCTGGCGGCGTGTGCTCACCGACCCCGTCACCGGCATCCGGCTCGTCTACGACCGCACCACCTACAAGACCCCCGCCGCGCTCCGCACCTGGCTCGCCGACCGCGACGGCACCTGCCGGTTCCCGGGCTGCGACACCCCCGCCACCGGCTGCGAAACCGACCACAACCTCGCCTGGGAACACGGCGGCTGCACCGACCACGACAACCTCGCCCACCTCTGCAAGAAGCACCACCGCCTGAAACACCACACCCGGTGGACGGCACGCCTCGATGACGAGCTGCTGGTCTGGACCAGCCCCACAGGCCACGAATACACCACCGCCGGCCGCGAAGACCGTGGCCCCGCACTCACGCCCCTCCGCACCTGAGACTTCAGGCACCGGTGGGCAGGCAGACTGGAGAACGTGACCCGCGCCCAGTCCGTCGCCGACCGCATCGTGCTCGAGGCGGACGCCTCGGGGTTCCGGGCGCATGGCCTGCATGTCCTCATCGGTGATGACGTCGCCGAGCACCGGTGGACCGCTGATGTGCGCGAAGACATCCACTCCGCCGCGAAGGGCGTCTGCGTGATCGCCGCGGGCATCGCCGCCGACGAGGGGCTGATCTCACTCGACGCTCCGGTGGCGACATACCTGCCCGCTGCTGATCTCGGCGAGGGCGTCGACGGGGTCACCCTCCGCCATCTGCTGACGATGACGAGCGGCATCGATCTGCCCTGGTCCGAGACGATGATGACCGACTGGCCCGACCTCGCCGCGGAGTTCCTCCGGCGCCCCTCCCGCGGGAGGGTGTTCCAGTACTCGAACGCCAGCACCTACACGGCGATGCGCGTGCTCGCCGAGCGAGTGGGCGACGTCGCCGACTATCTGGGTCCGCGCCTGTTCGCGCCGCTGGGCATCGCCGACGTCGAGTGGGAGCGCTGCCCGAACGGTCGCATCGTCGCGGGCGGCGGCCTCCCCCTGCGCACCCACGAACTGGCCCGCATCGGGCGGCTCATCCGAGAGCGCGGCAGGTGGGAGGGCCGGCAGCTCGTGTCACCGGAGTGGATCGACGCGATGCACTCCGACTGGGTCGTCGCCGGCGAGAACCCTGGTTACGACGGCTACGCCCTCGCCGGCTGGCGCGGCCCCGGCGACGCCTGGCGCCTCCACGGCGCCTACGGCCAGCTGCTCATCTTCGCGGGCGACGCGGTCGTGACGATCACCGCCGACGATCACTTCCGCGCGGACCGCACGGCGGCCTTCGTCGTCGAGGCCGTTCACGGCTGAAGCGCCGCGAACCCCGCCCGCCACTGCGGCCGCTTGGACTCGTGCCGTGACAGGTCAGCTGCGTTGCACGTAGTGGCGCACGGTGTCGTCCCTCTCGACGAGGAACCGGTCGTCCTCCGGGTAGTACACCGCCCTGTCGACGTCGTCGCCCGCGAATCCTCGGATGCTGTCCAGACTGTCCCATCGCGAGACCGTCAGGATCTCCGTCAGGCCGTCGGCGAGGTCACGCGTCAGCGTCCAGGCGTCCTTGTTCCCAGGAAGTGCGCGGTACTCCTCGATGCCCGTCCGCTCGACGTAGTCGACGTACTCGTCGCGGTCCACCGTGCGGATCACTCCACGCCACACGCGGACGATGTTCCGATGATGGCTGTGGTCCGCGACGTCCGGCTCCGCCCGGGCGACGTCGGCCACTTCTTCCTCCGGGCGCGGCGGGATCGTCTCGTCGAACTCGAGCTCGGGGATGCTCGACTCACCCGGTCCCGGAACGTGGGCGTGAGACAGGTGCTCGTCATACGTCGACACGGCGACTCCTTCCCTCAGACAGTCACAGCGTAGATCCACGCAGGTCAGCGCACCCGGAGTTCCTGCGGCAGCACCACCACGTCGACCAGCGCGCCGTTGCGCCACAGGGTCATCTCCATGCGGCGGCCGATCGCGCCCTCGACCATGCGCCGCTGCAGCGCCGTCGGGTCGGCGATCGTGACGCCGTCGAGCGACAGCACGATGTCGCCGACACGCGCGCCGGCCACGGCGGCCGGACTCTCGGGCACCACCGAGACCACCTGCATCCCGACCCGCGATCCGGCCTTCGCCGCGACGTCGGGGCCGAGCGGCACCGTCGAACCGGCGATGCCGAGCCAGGCGCGCCGCACGCGCCCCGACGCCCGCAGGGTGTCGATGATCTCGCGGGTCGTGGCGTTGATCGGCACCGCGAGTCCGAGTCCCACCCCGGCGACGGCGGTGTTCACACCCACCATGCGGCCGGCACTATCGGCGAGCACTCCGCCGCTGTTGCCGGGGTTCAGGGCCGCGTCCGTCTGGATGACCTCGTCGATCACCCGGCCCGACCGCGTCGGCAGCGAACGGCCGAGCGCCGACACGATCCCCGCCGTCACACTGCCCGAGAATCCCCGCGGGTTGCCGAGCGCCACGACGAGCTGCCCGACGCCCAGTTTCGAGGCATCCCCCATCGTCAGCGGGGGCGGGGTGTCGACGTCCGCGCGCAGCACGGCGAGGTCCGACAGCGGATCGGCGCCGATGACGGATGCTGCCGCCACCGTGCCGTCCGGAAACGCGACCTCCAGGCCGATCGCACCCTCGACGACGTGCGCACTCGTGAGCAGGTGCCCCTCCGAGGTGATGACCGATGCGCTGCCCGCGCCCGCACCCTGCCGCGTGCGCACGCTCACCGCGGCGACGGACGGCAGCACGATCTGCGCGACGCGCATCACCGTCGAGGAGTAGGCGTCGAGCGCCTCCTGGTCGTCCACGAAACCAGTGTCGACCCGTCACGGACGCTGCGGCGGAAGTTCGCCGAAGGCGGAAGGCACGTCAGGCCGAGGCATCCCACCAATCCAGCACCCGTGTGCCGACCAGCGTGAGCCACTTCGACGGCTCGCCCTCGGCGACGTCGACGTCGAACCAGGTGCGGCCGGGAAGCGGGGTGGTCTGCAGCCACGTGCCGTCGGGCTGCCGGGCGGCGCGCACGACCTCGACGGCGTCGGCGGGACGAGGGTCGGGCGGCGTGCCTTCGAGCAGTCCGGCGTCGCGGAAATGGTCCAGGGCGACCAGCGCGCTGTAGCGGTGCCGGTTGGGGTACACGAACCGCGTGACGAACGGGCCCACGACCTCACCGGTCGTCGCGCGGTTCATCAGGTGGCGCGAGAGGAGGTACTCCTCGCCGCCGTGGCGGGCGTCGCGCATGCTCGTGTCGCCCGTGATGCGCTCGTACGCGAGGATGCCGCGCGCCGCGTTGAGCGTCGAGTGGAAGGACGAGCGCACCGAGTCGCCCTCCTCGGCCTCGCAGTTCCAGCCGCCGTCGGCCAGGCGATGCTCGGGGAACCAGGCGACCAGCCGCGAGACGTCGGCGCCGAGCCACGCGCCGCTCGCCAGCGTGTACGAGTTGATGCAGACGTCGACCTCGCCGCCCCAGTACGGCAGGTCCTCGTACTCCCACCGGCTGTTCGCGGCGATCTTCTCCGCGGTGCCATCGAGCACCGTCGCGTCGACGCCCCACTCGCGGAGGTCCTTCAGCACCCAGGTCGTCGCCACCCAGGGCTGACCGGGCTCGTCCTGTTCGTCACTGCCGAAGAAGCCCGCGGGGAAGAACGCCCCTCCGGCCCACTGGCCGTCGGCGCCCTGCTCGGCGAGCAGTCGCGCTCCGAAACCCTCGGTCGCCACACGCGCGCGCGTCGCCTGCCAGACCTCGGGCGGAGCCCCGGCGAGATCGCGCTCGACCTGCCAGCGCAGCGCCGGGTCGGAGTCGAGCAGCCAGTCGAGCAGATCCTGATCGATGGTCATGCGGGCAGGTTAGTCGCACCTGCCGACAGTCCGCGGCGTCCACCTGGCGCATAGCTTCGTCACCAGAACCGCCCAGGCCCACTTCCTACGCTCGACCGCATGCCCGAATCCCGAAGACGGGCGAGCGGATTCCTCGGCGGTATCGCCGGGCTGCTCGGCCTCAGCGCCCTGGCCGGAGTCCTCGTGGCCGCCACCGTCACCCCGGCGGTCGCCCTCACGGGCGCCGCCGCATCGCAGGCGATCACGCTGTTCGACAACCTGCCGAGCACGCTCCAGATCGACCAGCTGATGGTGCCGAGCAACTTCTACGCCACCGACCCCGACACGGGTGAGGAGCAGTTGTTGGCGCAGTTCCTCGAGCAGGACCGCACGCCGGTCGCCTACGACCAGGTCTCGTCGGCGATGTACGACGCGATCCTGTCGAGCGAGGACCCGCGCTACTACGACCACGGCGGCGTCGACATCATCGGCACGACCCGGGCTGTGCTGTCGAACCTCGAGGGCGGCGGCGAGACCCAGGGCGGGTCGACCATCAGTCAGCAGTACGTCAAGAACGTCCTCGTGCAGCAGTGCGAGGCGACCGCGAAGACGCAGCAGGCCAAGTACGACTGCTGGTCCGAGGCCACCACGTCCTCCGGCACGGCCGGCATCGAACGCAAGCTGCAGGAGATGCGATACGCGATCGCGCTCGAGCAGGAGTACTCCAAGGACGAGATCCTGCTCGGCTATCTCAACATCGCCAACTTCGGCGGCACCACCTACGGCGTCGAAGCGGCCGCGCGCTACTACTTCGGAACGACCGCCGCGAACCTGACCGTCGCACAGGCGGCGACCCTCGCCGGCATGGTGCAGAACCCCAACAGCTACCGGATCGATCGCCCCGCCGGCTCGATCACGACATCCGACGGCACGACCCTCAACAAGGCGCCGGACGGCGCCATCGAGGACGGCGCGAAGCTCGGGGCGCTCGACGCGCTGGTGACGTCGGGCGAGATCACCGAAGAGCAGAAGCTCGCCGCGGCCGATGGATACACCTCGACGAAGGTGCGCCAGCTCTATGTGCTGAACCGCATGCTCGACGACGGCAAGATCACGCACGACGAGTACGTCGCCGCCGCGATCGAGCCGATCACGCCGGCCATCACGCCGACGGTCACGGGGTGCGCCGCGGCGGGCGGGGCGGCGTACTTCTGCGAGTACGTGAAGGACGTGATCCTGAGCGACCCCGCCTTCGGCGAGACCGCGACCGACCGGTTGCAGACCCTCCAGCGCGGCGGCCTGGACGTCTACACGACCCTCGACTCGCGTGTGCAGACCGCCGCCGAGGCCGCGATGACGCAGTACGCGCCCGCTTCGGCCACCATGCCGACGTCCCCTGGCGCGTCGACGGGACGCTTCGGCTCCACGACCGTGAGCATGGAGGCATCCACGGGTCGCATCCTCGCGATCGCGCAGAACACGAAGTACGGCGAGGACGCGGCGGCCGATGACGATCCCGACTACTCCTCGCTCGTCTTCGCCGGGGATCCCTCGGTGGGCGGATCCACGGGCTTCAGCGCCGGCTCGACCTTCAAGCTGTTCACCCTCCTCGACTGGCTCGAGCAGGGACACTCGGTGAATGAGACCCTCGACGGGCGGCTGCGGGTCTTCACGCACCTCACCAACTCGTGCGACGGCGATTGGGACAACACGTCGAACACCCTCGTCAACAACTTCGGCAAGGCGGCGGGCCGCGTCGGCACGCCCCTGCAGTTCACCGCGGCTTCGCTGAACACCGGATACTTCGCGATGGCGGAGAAGCTCGACCTCTGCGACATCCAGAACGTGGCGGCGAAGCTCGGCGTCACCCAGAGCGACGGCACGCCGATCTCGATGGACAGCCTCAACTCCGTCATCGGCACGGCCCAGGTCTCGCCGATCGCGATGGCCGCCGCCTACGCCACCGTCGCCAACGGCGGCACCTACTGCCAGCCGCAGGTCATCGATCGGGTGACGGATGCTGCGGGCACCGAGATCGCGAAGCCCGCACGCTCGTGCACCCAGGCCCTGGACCCGAGCATCGCGGCGACCGCCGCCTACGCGCTGCAGGGCGTGATGGCCTCCGGAGGAACAGGAGCCGCCGGCAACCCCGGCGACGGCACCCCTCTCCTCGGCAAGACCGGCACCCACGAGGCATGGCAGACCTGGATGATCGAGTCGAGCACCAAGGTGACCACGGCGACCTGGGCGGGCAACGTGGAGGGCGGCGGAGACGTCTTCAACACCTGGCACGACGGCACCCGGCTGTCGGACATCCGTTATCGCATCGGCCGGGCGGTGCAGGCCGCAGCGAACGACGCCTACGGAGGGGACGCCTTCCCGAGCCCCGACCCGCAGCTGACCAAGACTTCGCAGGCCACGGTCCCCGACGTCACGGGACTGAGCATCGCGGATGCCCGGAGCCGGCTCGAGGCGGCGGGGTTCGCCGTGCAGGTCGGCGACACCGTCGAGTCGGAGGTCACGGCCGGGCTCGTCGCGAGCCAGGATCCCGGCGCGGGCCGGGCCGCCGCCGGGGCGACCGTCACGATCCATCCCAGCGCCGGCCCGGCCGCCTCCGACCCGGGCGACGGCGAGAGCAACGGCAACGGCGGTACCGGCAACGGCGGGACCGGCAGCGGCGGGACGGGCAACGGCAACGGCAACGGGAACAGCGGAGGCGGCAACGGCGGCGGCGGCTGATCCCACGCCTCGTGACGACGGACGCTGCGGCGCGGCATCCACGCTCGTCACGGAATCGTGAGGATCGTTGCCCACCGGGCCCCGCGCCGAGGAGAATCGTCTGATGCCCATCGTCGACAACGGCGTGTACGTCGCCGGTAAGCGGATCGAGAATCCGTCGAGCCTTGCCGAGACCTTCGAGTACACCCGCGCCCAGCACGGGATGGCGTGGATCGGGCTGTTCCGCCCGACCCCGGAGGAGATCGCGCAGGTCGCCGGCGAGTTCGCCCTGCACCCCCTCGCGGTCGAGGACGCGCTCACCGGCCATCAGCGCGCGAAGCTGGAGCGCTACGGCGACATCCTCTTCGTCGTGCTGCGGCCCGCGCGCTACATCGACGAGACCGAGACCGTCGACTTCGGCGAGCTGCACGTGTTCGTCGGCCCCGACTTCATCGTGACGATCCGGCATGCGGAGTCCCCCGATCTCAGCCGCGTCCGCCGGCGGATGGAGCAGGAGCCCGAGCTGCTCGCGCTCGGGCCGGAGGCCGTGCTCTACGCGATCCTCGACGAGGTCGTCGACGAGTACACGCCGGTCATCGAGGGCGTCGAGAACGACATCGACGAGATCGAGGACGCGCTGTTCGAGCACGGGGGCGTGTCGCTCTCCAAGCGCATCTACGACCTGTCCCGCGAGGTGATCATGCTCCAGCGCGCGGTCACTCCCCTCGCCGACATGCTCGAGTCGCTGCAGCGCGGTGCACCGAAGTACGAGGTCGACCTCGAGCTGCAGCGGTCGCTCCGTGATGTGCACGATCACGCGCTGCGCATCATCGACAAGGCCTCGGCGTTCCGCTTGATCCTCGACAACGCCCTCACCGTCAACGCGACGATCGTGACGCAACGCCAGACCGATACGGCGCTCGTCCAGAACGAGCAGGTCAAGAAGATCTCCGGTTGGGCCGCGATCCTGTTCGGCCCGACGCTGGTCGGCACGATCTACGGCATGAACTTCGAATACATGCCGGAACTGGCATGGCCGCTCGGCTACCCCATGGCGCTCGGCTTGATGGCGGCGACGAGCCTCACCCTCTACTGGGTGTTCCGCAAGCGCCACTGGCTCTGAAACAGAGATCAGCGGGGTGTTCGGATGACGCCGCAGCGCGGGGTGTTCGGATGACGCCGCGTGTCGTCCGGGGACGCCGGATGACGCGGACGCGGGAGCGCGAGCAACGATGCGCCTAGCGTGACCCCATGCCCGAGAACGCCCCGCCCGCGCCCGAACCTGCGGCGCCCGTCGACGACGCGTTCCGGTCAGGAGGCCTGCCCCAGGCGAGCCTCGGCTTCGCGACCCGTCAGCTGCACGCGGGCGACCGTCCGGCGGGTCCGCATCGGCCGCGCGCGACGCCGATCTACCTGACGGCGGGATTCGAGTTCGAGGACTTCGACCAGGCGCATGCCAGGTTCGCCGGCACCGACGACGGGTTCAGCTACACGAGGGTCGGCAACCCGACCAACGTCGCCGTCGAGCAGCGCGTCGCCGACCTCGAATCCGGCGTCGGCGCGCTCCTCGTCGCCAGCGGTCAGGCGGCCGTGACCACGACGATCCTGTCGCTCGTCTCGGCGGGCGACCACGTACTGGCATCGTCGAGCATCTACGAGGGCACTCGCGAACTGCTGCGCGACGACCTCGCGCGCTTCGGCGTCGTCGTCGATTTCGTCGACGACCCGAACGACCTCGCGGCGTGGGGCCGCGGCATCCGTCCTCGTACGAAGCTCGTGTTCGCGGAGTCGATCCCCAATCCGAAGAACGACGTGCTCGACGTCGCCGGGCTCGCCGCGGTGGCGCACCGGCACGGCGTGCCGCTGGTGGTCGACAACACGCTCGCGACGCCGTATCTGCTGCGCCCACTCGAGCACGGCGCCGACATCGTCGTGCACTCGGCCAGCAAGTTCCTCGCGGGCCATGGCACGGTGCTCGGCGGAGTGGTCGTCGACGGTGGCACGTTCGCGTGGGCGGCGCACGCCGACGCGTACCCCCAACTCGCACGGGAACGCGGACGGGATGGGCTCACCTATGCCGAGCGGGCGCCGCGCACCGCATTCCTGGAGTTCGCCCGACGCGTCGCGATGCGATTCGGCCCCGCGCCGTCGCCCCTCAATGCGTTCCTGATCCTGCAGGGCGTCGAGACGCTGTCGCTGCGGGTGCAGCGGCAGTCCGCGACCGCGCTGACCATCGCCCGCTGGCTCGAGCAGCACCCCGGCGTCGGGTCGGTCGACTACAGCGGACTCGAGTCGAGCCCGCACCACGCACTCGCGCAGCGCTACCTGCCGCACGGCCAGGGATCGGTGTTCGCCGTGACCCTCCACGGCGGCCGCGAGGCCGCGCGAGCGTTCACGGACGCGCTGCGGCTGTTCACACGGATGACGCACCTCGGCGACGTGCGGTCGCTCGTGCTGCACCCGGCCACCACCACGCACGTGCTGCGCGACGACGAGCAGCTCGCCGCGCGCGGCATCGGCCCCGGCCTGCTGCGCCTGTCGATCGGCCTCGAAGACGCCGACGACCTCATCGCCGATCTCGACCACGCCCTGGCCGCCGCAGCGGCCGCCGACCTTCTGAGCACCGTGGGAGCGTCATGACCCGTCAGCAGCACTTCGGCTGGTTCCTCTCGCGCGGCTTCGGCCCGCACGGCTGGGGCCGCCCCTCCTACGAGTGGAACTACGCCTGGCAGAAGCCCGACCTCTACCAGCAGTCCGCGCGCGACCTCGAGCAAGCGGGCTTCGACTTCGTGCTCATCGAGGACGCACTGTCGGTGGGCATCACCCCCGAGACGCTGAACCTGCGCGTGCGCAAGGCGTACGGCGGTCCGAAGCACGACCCGTGGACGCTCGCGCCGTACCTGTTCGCGGCGACGCGGCACCTCGGCGTCATCCCCACCGTGAACGCCGGCGCCTACCCGCCGTATCTCGCCGCGCGACAGTTCGCGTCGCTGCAGCACCTGAGCTCGAGCCGCCTCGGACTCAACGTGGTCACCGACGTGGGCAGCGCCCACCACTTCGGGCTCGAGCGCCTGTCGCACGACGCCGCCTACGATCGCGCCCAGGAGTGGCTGGACGCGCTGCGCCTGCTGTGGCACAGCTGGGGCGACGGGGCACTCATCGCCGACCCGGCGTCGCAGATCTACGCGGACGGCTCCCAGATCTCCGCCGTGCAGCACCGCGGCGAGTACTTCTCCTTCGATGGGCCGCTGAACGCCGAGCCGCTGCCGTCAGGGCCGAACGGCGAGAGTGGGGACCCGATCGTCGCGTCGCCCGGCGGATCGCCGCGCGGCATCGGCTTCGCCGGCGCGAACTCGCAGATCCAGCTGGCGCTGTCGAACCTCGATGCCGACAGCATCCGCTCGTACCGCGCTCGCGTGCACGCCGCCGCAGCCGAGAACGGCCGCGATCCCTCCGACATCAAGGTGCTGTTCGTCTTCAAGCCCATCGTCGCGGCGAGCCGGGAAGAAGCCGATCGCATCGTCGCGGCGTCCGCCTCGCCCGACGAGGCGACGCTGCGGGAGGTCGCGGAAGCGTGGTCGAGCGACCTCGAGACCGACCTCACGGCGCTCGACCTCGATCGCCCGCTCGACCCGGCGGTCTTCGGCGAGCACGTCTCGAAGGGCACCATCCGGGGCCTCCAGGGAACGTTCGACTCGTTCGACGGCGTGCCGCTGCGCGACATCCTCACCGGCAAGGCGCGCCTCGGCCGGGTCACCGACGTCACCGACGGCATCGGCGGGACCGTCGGCACGGCCGACGAGATCGCCGACGTCATCGAGGCGCTCGGCGATGACGCCGACAACGACGGCGTCATCTTCTCGGGCGACCTCCACCCCGTCACGATCCATCGCGCTCTCGACGAGCTCGTGCCGATCCTGCGCCGTCGCGGAATCCTGCGCTCCGAGTACGTCGACGGCGGTCTGCGCGCCAACCTGTCCGCCTTCTGAGCCCCCACCTCTGAAAGGGAACGCCCATGTCATCGATCGTCGTCCTCGTCGGCAACCCGCAGTCCGCCTCGCGCACCCGGCTGGTGGCGGAGGAGGTCGCCCGCCAGCTCGCCGACCGCGGCGGTGCCGTGGTCGAGCCGACGATCGACGTGGCCGACGTGGCCGGCTCGCTCTTCCGCTTCCCCGACGCCGAGATCGACGCGCTGCTCGACCGGGTCGCGAGCGCCGACGTGCTCATCGTCGCGAGCCCCACCTACAAGGCGACCTATACCGGGCTGCTCAAGGCGTTCCTCGACCGCTACGGCGCGAACGGTCTCGCAGGGGTGACCGCGGTGCCGCTTCTCACGATCGGCGGTCCCGGCCACGCGCTGGCCGTCGAGCACGGGCTTCGCCCGCTGCTCGTCGAGCTCGGGGCCTCGACTCCGACCCGCGGTATCGCGTTCCCCGCCGGCGACGCCGATCGCCGCGAAGAGATCGTGGCGTCGTGGCTCGAGGCCGAATGGCCCCGACTGGCTCCCGCCCTCGGCTCGCCGGTCGAGCCGGTGCGCGTCGGCTGATCCGGTCCTGCCCGGCGTGAGTCGGCCAGGCGCGAGCCGGTACGGTCGGCCCGCGCTGCCGCGTCCGGACCCGGCGCGACACACGCGCCCGCGCACCGAGTCGGCCCGCGCTGCCGCGTCCGAACCCGGATGTGACGCGAAGGGCCGACTGCGCGGGGGGTGCTCGGTCGAGGCCCCTCAGTCCGACGGCAGGCCGCGCTCGGTGAGCACGCCGCGCAGGCGATCCCGGCCGTGCAGGGCGCTTCGGCTGCGCACGCGAGCGACGACGGACTCGATCCAGCCGCCCGTCCGCCCCTGGGACGCGTTGAACCCGCGGAGCGTCCGGTCGTAGACCTCGAGCGCCTCGCGATCGGCCACGCGGTACCGCTCATCGTGACGTACGACGGCCTGCGGAAGGCGCGGCTTGATCTCAGACGTGTCGTCCGCCGCGGGCTCCCCGATCGCCACGCCCACCACGGGGAACGATGCCGCGGGAAGCCCCAGAAGCTCCGCGAGTTCCTCCGGGTTGTTGCGGACTGCTCCCACGAACACCGCGCCGAGGCCGAGCGCCTCCGCCGCGACGATCGTGTTCTGCGCCGCGATGGCGGCGTCGACCGTCGCGACGAGCGTGCTGTCGAGGAAGCCGATGCCCTCGGATGCCTCGCCCCGACCCCGCGCGAGGCCCACGCCGCGTGCCCAGTCGGCGACGAACACGAGGAACAGCGGAGCGTCACGGATGAACTGCTGGTCGCCGGCGAGCGTCGCGACGGCGTCCTTATGGGCCGGATCCCGCACGACGACGACGCTCCAGGACTGGAGGTTCGACGACGTCGACGCGGACTGCGCCGCGGCGACCAGGGTGTCGACCACGGCATCGTCGAGCGGCGCGCTTCCGAACGCGCGCACAGACCGATGCGCGAGGAGCAGCGGGATCACTCCCGCGTCGTCGACTCGCAGCGCGACCCCGAGGTCCGCATCGCCGTAGCGCCGATGCGCGATGAGTGCGGCATCGATGACCGCGGGGTCTGTGGTGAGGGGGATGACGGCCATGCGCCGAGTGTCGCCCATCGGCCGCCGCCGCCTCATGTCGCACCGAAACACGCCGCAACGTGACTCCGTCGCGCCCGCAGTCACGCTTCCTGCGCACCGGGTCAAGACACCGGCGCCCGCGAGCGGAAGAGTGGGGGCGGATATGAAGGAGGCCCCATGCCTGCGCACACGCACGACGCGCCTACCCAGCCCCACGACAACCCGGACCTCATTCCGGTGACTGCCGTGAGGAAGGCCGAGCCGCGGCATCCGCTCGATCCGCTCACCGCCGACGAGATCGAGGGCGCCCGCGGGATCCTCGTGTCGGCGGGCCTCCTCGGCGACACGGTGCGGGTGCCGATGCTGCTGCCCGACGAGCCGACCAAGGACGAGCTCGCCGCCTGGTCGCCCGGCGAGCCCTTCGACCGTCGCGTGGACGTGACGCTGATGGATGCTGCGACAGGCGCGCTCGTCGAGGCGATCGTGTCCATCTCGCGCGAGGCGGTGGTCGCGAAACGCGAGCTCGACCCGTCGCGGGCACCGTACGGCCAGCCGCAGTACCTGTTCGAGGAGTACGACCGCGCGGCGGAGATCGTGAAGACCTCGCCCGAGTGGCGCGCCGCGATGACGCGCCGCGGCCTCGCGGACCGCATCGACCTCGCGTTCTGCTCGCCGCTGGCGCCCGGGTTCGTGGGGCGTGAGAACGAGGTCGGGCGCCGCGTCATCCGCTCGCTCACATTCCTGCGCGACAGTGAGGACGACATCCCCTGGGCGCACCCGGTCGAGGGCCTCATCGTCCACGTCGACCTCGTGTCGAACGCGGTCATCGGCATCGAGGACGAAGGGGACGTGCCCGTCCCCTCGGGAAGCGGGAAGTACACCCCGGATGCCGTGGGTCCTGCCCGCACCAGCCTCAAGCCGATCGAGATCACTCAGCCCGAGGGCCCGAGCTTCGCCGTGACCGGGTCCCGCGTGGAGTGGGAGAACTGGTCGATGCGCGTCGACTTCAACGCCCGCGAGGGACTCGTGCTGCACGACGTGCGGTTCGACGACCGTCCGGTGCTGACGCGCGCGAGCGTGCCCGAGATGGTCGTGCCCTACGGCGACACGTCGAACACGCGCTTCTGGATCAGCTACTTCGACGCCGGTGAGTACCTGCTCGGCAAGAACGCCAACCACCTGGAGCTCGGCTGCGACTGCCTCGGCGTCATCCGGTACTTCGACGGCCACGTCGCCGACGACCACGGACATGCCGTGCGGATCCCGAACGTGGTGTGCATGCACGAGGAGGACTACGGCATCCTCTGGAAGCACACCGAACAGGGTCCCGTCGGCTCACACGTGCGCCGGTCGCGGCGCCTGGTCGTGTCGTACTTCTCGACGATCGGCAACTACGACTACGGCTTCTACTGGTACTTCTACCTCGACGGCTCGATCCAGCTCGAGGCGAAGGCGACGGGCATCGTGTTCGTGGGCGGCGGTGTGCCGGGATCGACGAACCCGCATGCCCCCGAGATCGCGCCCGGCGTGTTCGCGCCGGTGCACCAGCACCTGTTCTCGGCGCGGCTCGACGTCGCGATCGACGGCGAGGACAATCGGCTCGTCGAGATCGACGCCGCCCGCATCCCGATGGGCGACGCGAACCCGTTCGGCAACGCCTTCACCTGGACCGAGACCCCGCTGCGCACCGAGGCCGAGGCCCAGCGCATCGCCGACACGTCGGTCGCCCGGGTGTGGGAGGTGCGCAGCGCCTCGAAGACGAACCACCTGGGCAAGCCGACCGCGTACCACCTGCTCCCCCAGCCGACCGCGCTGCTCATGGCGGACCCTGCCTCGTCGGTGGCGGCGCGCGCCGCGTTCGCGACGAAGCACCTGTGGGGCACCGCGTACGACCACGACGAGCGCTGGCCCGCCGGCCGCTACCCGAACGCCCACCGAGGCGGTGCGGGACTTCCGGCCTACACGGCCGACGACCGCTCGATCGACGGCGAGGACCTCGTGCTGTGGCACACGTTCGGCCTCACCCACATCCCGCGTCCCGAGGACTGGCCCATCATGCCGGTCGACTACGCCGGCTTCTGGTTCAAGCCGTACGGCTTCCTCGATGTGAACCCCGCGATGGATGTCCCCGAGTCGAGCCAGGCGCACGGGGTCGGTCATCGGGCTGCGGGCGCGGCGGGTCCCCGGGCCGCCAGAGCCGCGGTCGACGGCGGCTGCGGCATGGGCGAGGGGTGCGCCTGCGGTCACTGACAAAAATCGGACGCGGCTCTGGACACAAATGTGGACAGCGTATACATTGCCGTCATGTCGCAAGTCGTGCTCTACGCGTCGATGTCTCTCGACGGATTCGCCACGGGTCCCGACGACGATCTGTCCGTGCTGCACGGATGGGCCTTCGGAGACCCGACGATGGAGATGCATCCGCAGGTGGGCGGCGAGTTCCTGGGCGCCGGCGCGGTCATCTTCGGCGCCCGCACTCTCCGAGCGGGGGATGCCGCCTGGGGCGACGAGGACGTCTTCCCGATGCCGGTGTTCGTGCCCACGCACGAGGCGCGCGAGCCGGTCTTCAGGAATGGCTCCCTTTTCACCTTCGTGGACTCCACGGAAGATGCGCTCGCCCGGGCCATGCAGGCGGCAGGCGACCGCGATGTCTACATCATGGGCAGCCCTGACGTGGCACAGCAGCTCCTTGCAGCCGACGCGGTCGACGCGGTGGAGCTCGCGATCACGGGAGTCCTTCTCGGCTCGGGCGTCAAGCTGTTCGATCATCTTGCGAGCACGCCCATCCGGCTGCAGCCGACGCGCGTGATCCCGTCCAAGGGAATCACGCACGTGAGGTACGACGTGCAGCACGACCCCGACAGGAGGGGAACGAGATGAGGCCACTTCGATATGCGATCAACGTGACACTCGACGGCTGCTGCCATCACGAGGCGGGGCTCGCCCCCGACGAGGAGTCGATGCGCTACTGGACCGCGGAGATGGCACGAGCCGACGCCCTGATCTTCGGCAGGGTGACCTACGAGATGATGGAGTCGGCGTGGCGGCAGCCGACGACGGGCACGTGGCCGGACTGGATGAGAGCGTGGGAGATCCCGTTCGCCGAGACCATCGACCGAGCGAAGAAGTACGTCGTGTCGAGCACACTCGGCGACGTCGACTGGAACGCCGAATTGCTGCGAGGCGACCTGGGGCGAGGGGTTCACCGGCTGAAACAGGAGCCAGGCAAGGGTCTCTTCGTAGGTGGCGTGACGCTCCCCCTCGCGCTGGCGGATCTGGGACTCATCGACGAGTACGTGTTCGTGGTGCAGCCGATCGTCGCCGGACACGGGCCGACGCTGCTCGCCGGTCTTCGCGAGCGCATCCCGCTCGAGCTCGTGGATCGCCATGACTTCCGATCGGGAGCGGTCGCCCTGCGGTACCGGCCGAAGCGAGCAGCGGCTTGACGCGACCGGTCCCGGGTATGGCGAGATTCGAATATTTGTTCTATACTCGAAGCATGCCCGAAACGTCTCTTCCCGCCGAGAGCAGGGATGATGTGTGGGCGGATGACATCGGCGAAGTGTGCTTTCCGCACGTGCCGGACGCGGTAGACCTGGTCGTCGAGACGGCGACGATGATGTCGGTGTTCGCGGCGCAGCGGGTGACGCGGATCGACTCGATGCGGCGCGAACTGCTTCGCGAGGCGAGTGGCCGCGGCGACGGAGTCCGGGACATCGTCGAGCGGTCGATCCGGCTCGAACTGGCAGCAGCTATGCGGGTCACGGAGTACGCTGCCGGCCGGCTGATCACTCTGGCCGAGGCGCTGGTGCGCCGGTATCCCGCGGCGCTCGACGCCCTGAGTTCGGGACGGATCACCGAGAAGCACGCCGAGATCATCGCCGACCTGCTCGACGAGGCGCCGCCGGAGCTTCGCGACAGACTGCTGGAGCGAGCGATGCCGTCGGCAGAGTCGGAGCCGGTGGGCACCTTCCGTCGGGCGCTGCGCGCCCTGATCGACAGCGCCCAGGCCGCCACCCTGGAAGACCGTCACCAGCGTGCGGTCACGCAACGACGCATCGCCGTAGAACGTGGAGAGGACGGAATGTCCGGGCTGTGGATCTTCGCACCCGACGTGGAGATCCACGCGATCCACGGCCGGCTCACACAGATGGCGAAATCGATCCGCAAGGCCGAAGGTGAGACCCGCACACTCGACCAGCTCCGCGCCGACGTTGCGACCGACCTCCTCCTCGACGGGTCTACCGATCACCTCCCCGCGGCCGCGTCCGGCATCCGGGCGCAGGTGGTCGTCACCGTTCCGGTCCTCGCCCTTCTCGACGACGAGTTCGCCGATGCCGGTGACCCGCCCGTCGTGGAGGGCATCGGCCCGATCCCGCTGTCCAAGGCCCGCGAACTGTGCGGAGGTGGTAGCCGGTGGATGCGGGTGCTCACACACCCCGAGACCGGGATGGTCCTCTCGGTCGGGCGCGACAGCTACCCGCCACCAGCCCCGTTGAAGAGACTCGTGAGATGGCGAGCCGACCGATGCATGGGCCCCGGCTGTTCGATGCCCGCTTCCCGGTGCGAGATCGATCACCAGATCCGCTGGGTCGACGAGGGCGAGACGTGCCTCGACAACACCCTTCCGTTCTGCAAGGGGCACCACCTGGTGAAAGACAACACCGACTGGCAGGTCCGGCAGATCGAGGGGTCAGGCGGAGCTGTGGCGTGGACCTCTCCGACTGGGCGTCGATACGTCGTGCAACCCGAGCGCAAAGTCCCCACCTTCACGGTGCGCCCCTCTCCCCGGCCCCGCATCGACGACGGGCTGGGCACAGAAGCACCCTTCTGAACGACGGCAGACGGCCTCACCGGGATCCCGCACGCCCGGACAGGAAGGGCGACGGATGCTGCAGCATCCGTCGCCCTTCTTCTCGGCGTCAGCGGGTCACACGCCGACCGGCTCGCTGCCCAGGTGGGGCGCCTCCGCCTCGTCGGCTCCGTGGCCGATCTGGCGGTACACGTCGGGCTTGGCCTTGCGGAGCCAGTAGGCCCACAGCACCGCGGCGATCGAGGGCACGAGGAGGATCGCCGGAAGGATGAACGTGGTCGGCGTCGACTGGGGCTGGCCGAGGAGCACGTCCCAGTTCACGAGGATGAGGATCCACACGATCCCGAGCGCGACGAGGGCGACGATCGGCGCCACCAACCGGCTCCCGGCACCGACGTCACGGGCATTCCGCCGGAAGAACCCGATGACGGCCGCCGAGACCAGCACCATGAGCAGCACGAGGCCGAACGCGCCGAGGTTCGTGAGCCACGTGAAGAGGGTGAGCACAGGGTACGGGCCGTTCTCGGGGTTCCAGCCGCCCTCGGCGATCGCGAACCCGATGATGACGACGAGCGCCAGCACGGACTGCGCGAGCGAACCCGCCCACGGCGCGCCGCTCGAGGTGCGCACGGTGCCGAGCTGGCGGGGCAGCACGCCCTCGCGGCCCAGCGAGAAGGCGTAGCGCGAGACCGCGTTGTGGAAGCTGACCAAGGCCGCGAAGAGGCTCGTGATGAAGAGGATCGACATGAGGTCGACCCACAGCACCCCGAGGTGCTCGGCGACGAAGTTGAAGAAGAGCGGCGGGCCGGCCTCCTCCGGTGTGATGCCGGTCGGGTCGGTGATCTTCGCCGGGCCGACGGCGAGCGCGAGCGCCCACGACGAGATCGCGTAGAACACACCGATGACGGCGACCGCGAGGAACGTCGCGCGCGGGATCGTGCGCTGGGGGTCCTTCGACTCCTCGCCGTAGATCGCGGCGGACTCGAAGCCCATGAACGCGGCGATGCCGAACGCGAGCACGGCGCCGACGCCCGGAACGAAGAGCGCGGACGGGGTCATCGGCGCGACGGTGAAGCCCTCGGCGGGGTTCACGAAGGCCACGACGTCGAAGACGATGACCGCGAGGAACTCCAGCGCCACGAGCACACCGAGCACCTTCGCCGAGAGATCGACGCGGTTCACGCCGAGGATGCCGACGACGACGATCCCGAGGATCACCCAGACCCACCACGGGCTCGCCCACCCGGTCTTGGACTCGATGAACGACGAGATCTGGAAGCCGAACATGCCCCAGATGCCGATCTGCATCGCGTTGTAGGCGATGAGCGCGAGCACCGATGCCCCGACGCCGGCGGGCCGGCCGATCCCCTGCGAGACGTACGAGTAGAACGCGCCGGCGTTCGTGATGAAGCGACTCATCGCGGCGTAGCCGATCGCGAAGATCGCGAGCGCGGCGGCCAGCACGATGTAGCCGAACGGGATGCCGTCGACATGCGTGACCGAGTAGGCGCTGGTCACCCCGCCGGCGACGACGGTCAACGGCGCCGAGGCGGCGATGATCATGAATGCGACGGCGAGGACCCCGAGACGGCGATGCGCTGCCGTGCGGGTCGTCGAGGTCGTGGGGCCGGAGGTGGCCATGTGCAGCTCCTTCGATGCTCAGGTCGGGTCGGGATCATCGTCCCGGGGCCGGACCACCCGGGATTGACGCCGCGGGCAGAGTCCTTGCCTGTGGGGGCACATCGGGCCTCCGCGTGGTAAACTCGCGAATCGTATACGATTCGGCCACAGTGAGGTGAGCCCATGTCAGAAGAACCCCTGTCGTTCACGGCGTACCGCCACGCCGTGTCGCACGCGGTCGTCGCACTCGACGTGCACGCCGAGCACGACGAGAGCTTCCGCGGCGCGCTCGACGCCGCCGTGGCGGGCGACATCAACGTCTTCGGCATCGCCGCCGACGGGCACAGCGTCCACCGCACCCCCGGCCTGATCGCGCGCGCGCCGCAGCAGTACTTCAAGTTCTCGCTCATCGAGCGGGGCAGCGGGCTCATCGTCCAGGACGGCCGCGAGACCTCGCTGCGCGCCGGCGACATGGCGATCTACGACACCGACCGCCCGTACTCGCTCCTCTTCGACGAGACGATGCGGATGTCGGTCGTGATGTTCCCGAAGGTCATGCTCGACATCCCCGCTGAGACGATCGGCCGCCTCACCGCGACGCGCCTCGACGGAGCCGGCGGCGTGGGCGCCATGATCGCGCCTTACGTCGCCTCGCTCGCGCGCGGTGCCGGCGAGCTCGACGCGCACCTCGCGCGCCGCATGTTCCGCACCGCCGTCGACATGGTGGGCACGCTGCTCGAGGAGAACCTCGGCCGCGAGGCGACCAGCACCGATGCGCACGGCACGCTCATGCGGCGGGTGCTCGACCACATCGACGAGCACCTCTCCGACAGCGAGCTCTCCCCCAGCCAGATCGCGGCGGCGCACTTCATCTCGGTGCGTCACCTGCACGCCCTGTTCAACGAGCAGGGCACGACCGTCTCCACGGTGATCCGCACCCGTCGCCTCGAGCGCTGCTACGACGTCCTCGTCGACCCGCAGCAGGCGCACCGCTCGATCACCGACGTCGCCCTCGCGAACGGCTTCGTCGACGCCGCCCACTTCAGCCGCACCTTCCGCGCGCACTTCGGCGTGCCGCCGAGCGGCGTGCGCCTGGCGTAGCGCGGGCGGTCAAGCAGCCTGCGCGGGCGGTCAACCACGGCGCGCAGCATCCTCCGACAATCGAGTCAGACCCGATCGAGGAGGATCCCATGACCGTCGCGACGTCGATTCTGGACGCCATCACCGTTTCTGAAGACCTGGGGCGGGCGATCCCGGATGCTGCCACCCGCGAGACGATCGGCTACGCGCCCGTGCACACCGTGGCCGACCTCGACACCGCCGTCGCCGCCGCGCGCCAGGCCCAGCCGGCGTGGAACGCGCTCGGCCACGCCGAGCGCTCCCGCATCCTGAACGCCGTCGCCGACGACCTCGAAGCGAACGCCGAGGAGCTGGCGCAGCTGCTGTCGCGCGAGCAGGGCAAGCCGCTCGACGGCCCCAACGCGCGGTTCGAGGTGGGCGCCTGCGCGGTGTGGACCCGCACCGCAGCCGACACCCCGCTCGAGCCCGAGGTGGTCTTCGAGGCCGGCGAATCGCGAGCCGAAGTGCACTACGACGCGCTCGGCGTCGTGGGCGCGATCGGCCCGTGGAACTGGCCGATGATGATCACGGTGTGGCAGATCGCGCCGTCGCTGCGCATGGGCAACACCGTGGTGGTCAAGCCCAGCGAGTTCACCCCGCTGTCGGTGCTGGCTCTCGCCGAGGTCTTCAACCGGCACCTGCCCGAAGGCGTGCTGACCGTTATATCGGGCGATCGTGAGGTGGGCGCGGCGATCGCCGGCCACCCCGGCATCGACAAGATCATGTTCACGGGCTCGACCGCGACCGGCCGTCGCATCGTCGAGTCTTCCGCGGGCAATCTGGCGCGGCTCACGCTCGAGCTCGGCGGCAACGACGCCGGGATCGTGCTGCCGGGCACCGACCCCGCCGCGATCGCCGAGAACCTGTTCTGGGGCTGCTTCATCAACACCGGCCAGACCTGCGCGGCCCTCAAGCGCCTGTACGTCCATGACTCGGTGTACGACGAGGTGGTCGACACGCTCGCCGGCATGGCGCAGACGATGCCGATGGGGCGTGGTCTCGACGAGGGCAACGTGCTCGGGCCGCTGCAGAACGAGAAGCAGTTCGACGTCGTGCGCGACCTCGTCGATGACGCGCGAGAGCGCGGTGCGCGTGTCGTCGTGGGCGGCGAGGCCGCGCCCGAGCTCGGCCCGCTGTTCTACCGCACCACGGTCGTCGCCGACATCGAGGACGGCGCGCGTCTGGTCGACGAGGAGCAGTTCGGTCCCGCCATCCCGGTGATCCGCTACTCCGACGTCGACGACGCGATCCGCCGCGCGAACGCCTCGGAACAGGGACTGGGCGCCTCCGTGTGGTCGGCAGACGTCGACGCCGCCGTCGCGGTCGCCCAGCGCCTGCAGGCGGGCACCGTCTGGATCAACCAGCACGGGGCGCTGAACCCGGTGGTGCCGTTCGGCGGCACCAAGGCCTCGGGCTACGGCCAGGAGTTCGGCGTCGCCGGCCTCAAGGCCGTCGCCGCGCCGAAGGTCATCAGCCGCTGACCTCCACGGCCCGCATCGCCTGCGCCAACGGGGGGTTGTGCGCGGCGATGTGGGCCGTGATGTTCTCACGCACCTCCGCGGGCTTGTTCTGGCTGAGTTTCGCGCGCGCCTCGAAGCGGGTGACCTGCACACGCAGGCCGACCGTGCCCTTCGCGATGCGCCGGGTGCCGGCCTCGTCCTCGGCGAGGCTCCGCCCGTGCGGATGCCCCTGCTCGAAGTGGTCGGTCAGCCGCGAGAGCATCGCGTAGTTCTCGTCGTCGGAGAGCACCTCGGGCGTGCCGTAGAGGTGGGCGGTGACGTGATTCCACGTCGGCACGAGGTCGCCCGGCGCGTACCAGCTCGGCGAGACGTAGTCGTGGGGTCCCTGGATGATGACGAGAATCTCATGGGAGCCGAGCTCATGCAGCTCGTCGTCGGGGCGCCCGAAGTGGCTGAACACGACGATGTCGTCGGCCTCCTCGTCGAGCAGCACCGGGTAGTGCGAGGCGACCAGCCTGCCGACGGGCGAGACGAAGGTCGCCCAAGGGTGGTGACGGATCAGCTCCTTCACCTGCTCGGGATCGGTCATGAGGTAGCGGGGCGTGTGGCGCATCAGGCGTCCTTCCGGGTGAGGCGGGTGCGCACGGCGAATCCGGCGCAGGCGATGACGGCGAGGCCGCCGAGGAGAGTCGGCAGTCCGATGCGCTCGTGGAGCAGCAGGGCGGACCACAGGATGCCGAGCACGGGCTGGATGAGCTGCACCTGGCCGACCTGGGCGATGGGGCCGATCGCGAGTCCCCGGTACCAGGCGAAGAAGCCCAGGAACATGCTCACGACCCCGAGGTACGCGAACGCGGCCCACTCGACCGGGGAGGCGTGCGGCGGCTGCTGGAACCACCCCACAGCGGCTCCGACCACCATGAGCGGCGACGCGAGCACCAGCGCCCACGACACCGTCTGCCAGGCGCCCAGTTCGCGGGCGAGCAGGCCGCCCTCGGCGTAGCCGAGCGCGCACAGCAGCACCGCGACGAACAGCAGCAGATCCGACTCGTGCAGTTCGCCCAGCCCGCCGTTCTGCAGGGAGGCGAACGCCATCGCGGCGAGCGCGCCGAGCACCGCGAACACCCAGAACGCCGCGGCAGGACGCTCGTGGCCGCGCAGCACCGCCATCACCGCCGTCGCGGCGGGAAGCAGTCCGATCACCACGACGGCGTGACTGGCGGGCACCGAGACGAGCGCGAAGGACGTGAGCAGCGGGAAGCCGACGACCACACCCGCGGCGACGACCGCGAGGCGCGCCCACTGGACTGCCCTCGGGAGCGGGACAGCTGCGGCACGCCGGTGGCGCGCGATCGACAGCACCAGCACGGCGAGCAGCGCGGCGACGACCGCGCGGCCGCAGCCGATGAACAGCGGCGACAGGCCGGCCACCGCGATGCTCGTGAAGGGGAGCGTGAACGAGAAGGCGAAGATGCCGACGGCTCCCCAGCCGAGTCCCGCGGCGCGGGGTAGCACTGTCGCACCGAGGGGAGTAGCGCTACTCTGTTCTGTCATGAGTCAGGATAGCACCGCCCGCATCACGACGGCTCTGCGCACCTGGATCGCCGCGGCCCCGCCCGGATCGCAGCTGCCGTCCAACCGCGCACTCGTCGCGGAGTACGAGGCGAGCCCCGTGACGGTGCAGAAGGCCATGCGCCGGCTCATCGAGGCCGGTCTCGTCGAGAGCCGCCCCGGCGTCGGCACGTTCGTGCGCGCGATCCGCCCCGCACGGCCCGCCGACTACGGCTGGCAGACGGCGGCGCTGGGCACGCCGCAGGCGCGCGTGTCGATGCTGTCGTCGACGCAGCGGTCGGTCGCACCCGATGCGATCGGTCTGCACTCGGGGTACCCGGCATCCGATCTGCTCCCCGAGCGTGCGGTCCGCGCGGCCATCGTCCGCGCGGCGCGCTCGAGTGCCGCGATCACCCGCTCGCCAGTGACCGGAATGCCGGAGTTGCAGGACTGGTTCGCGCACGAGCTCGCCGCGGCCGCACCCGCCGGGATCACGCCCCCGACAGCGCGCGATGTGCTGATCATCTCGGGCAGCCAGAGCGGGCTCTCGTCGATCTTCCGCGCCGTCGTCGGAACCGGCCGGCCGCTCGTGATCGAGTCGCCCACCTACTGGGGCGCGATGCTCGCCGCCGAGCAGGCGGGCGTCACCCTCGTGCCGGTGCCCTCAGGGCCGCACGGCCCCGACCCCGACGAGGTCGAGCGTGCGCTGGAGCGCACCGGCGCGCGCGCGTTCTATGCACAGCCGACGTTCGCGAACCCGACCGGCGGGCAGTGGCCGTCCGCGACCTCGGACGCGATCCTCGAGATCGTGCGGCGCAGGGGCGCGTTCCTCATCGAGGACGACTGGGCCCACGATCTCGCCATCGACGCCGACCCCCGTCCCCTCGCGGCGCACGACGACGACGGCCACGTCATCTACCTGCGCTCGCTCACCAAGAGCGTGTCGCCGGCGCTGCGCGTGGCGGCCGTGATCGCACGGGGGCCGGCGCGCGAGCGCGTCCTCACCGATCGCGCCGCCGAGTCGATGTACGTCAGCGGGCTGCTGCAGGCGGCGGCGCTCGACGTCGTCACACAGCCCGCGTGGCGCACGCACCTCAGAGGCCTGCGCGGGCAGCTCCGCAGCCGCCGCGACCTGCTGCTCGACAGCGTCCGCGAGCACGCGCCGACCGCGCACATCGACACGACCCCGGCTGGCGGGCTCAACCTGTGGGCGCGCCTTCCCGACGGCACCGACGCAGGTCTGGTCGTACGCCGGGCCGAGTCCCGGGGCCTCATCATCGCGGCGGGCGACGAGTGGTTCCCGGCGGAGCCGTCGGGCCCCTTCGTCCGTCTCAACTACTCCAGCGAAGACCCGCGGCGATTCGCCGACGCGGGCCGCGTCCTCGGCGAAGTGCTCGCCGGGATCGGCGGGTGAGCGGCCGTCGTCACTGCAGGTTGCACGTACGGGGCGGAGCCGCCATCGGACGATGGTCGTACGACCACCCGGACGGATGTGCGTTACGGCCCGTGTCCTGGTGTTTCACCGCACCGTGGACGAGACGGATGCCGCTGTCTAGCGTCGTGGCACGGCATCGAGGAGACACTTCCCCGGCCGGTTCGGAGCGCGCCGAGATCCGGCTCGCACGAGAGGAGCAACGCCATGTCGTGGACGCACAGCTTCAGCATCGGAAGCCTGGAGGACGGGGTCCCGGTCCGGCTCATCGAGGCACGGGATGCCTTCATCGATGCGCAGCGCGCGCTCGAAGCGGCGCGTGACGATCTCTTGCAAGCCCACGCCCAGACGAATCGGCTGTGGGGCGCTGGCCGCTGAACTCATCTCCCGCGTGGACGAGGGAGGGCGTTGCATCCCACCGCTAGGGTGAGACTCCGGTCGACTCACGAGACAGGGGACCCGATGCACACCGACGCCACGGAATCCAGCCACGGCACCAACGGATGGCGGCGTTTCTGGGAGCGGGGCGGCTGGTGGCGTGCCCTGCTGCTGGTGGTCGCGTACTACGCGCTGTACCAGCTCGGATCGTTCGCGTTCCTTCCGCTGGTGACCTCGACCGACGATCCGGCGGCTCTCATCTGGTTCGGCACGGCGCTGCCGATCGCGCTCGGCGGAGTGCTGCTCGTCCTCTTCGCGTGGTCGGTGGGCTGGCTCCGTGAGCTGTTCGGCCCGCAGCCCATCCGCGGCCGCGGCTGGATGTGGATCGCCGTCGCGGTGGTGCTGGTGTTCAACGTGCTGCGGTTCGCGACGATCGACTACGGCGCGACCGGCGCCGGCGTGGTCGTGGCCTGGGTCGTCGCCGGCCTGTTCGTCGGCTTCGCCGAAGAGGTGCTCACCCGTGGCTTCGTGGTGAACCTCATGCGCAAGGGCGGCTACCGCGAGATCGTGGTGGCGCTGGTCTCGGCCCTGCTGTTCGCCCTGCTGCACTCGGGCAACGTGCTGTCGGGACAATCGCCGCTCGCCACAGGATTCCAGCTCGTCTACACGTTCGCCTTCGGCATCCTGATGTACCTGTCTCTGCGCGTGACGGGCAACCTGATCTGGCCGATCCTGCTGCATGCGACGACCGATCCGTCGATCTTCCTGCAGTCGGCCTACCCCGCCGACGGCGCGCTCACCGCCGTCGCGGCTCAGGGCAACATCGCCGTGGTCATCGCCGGGATCGTGCTGCTCTTCTTCATCCGAGGGAAGGTCGAGCCGACCGCATCGGTGGTCGAGCCGGGCATCGGCACCAAGGTCGCCTGACCGACGGGCAGCAATACGAGGTCCGTACGTCCGGACCCCATACGCTCAGCGCATGACTCTGCTTTCTGACATCGAGCCCATCAACCAGGCCGTCTCCGCCGGTGCCGTCTTCGGCTACGTGGTCGTCGGCCTCATCTACTGGATCGCCACGATCGCCGCCTACTGGAGGACGTTCACGAAGGCCGGCTACCCGGGATGGCTCGCGATCATCCCGATCGTGAACCTGTTCGTGCTCGTCAAGGTCGCGGGGTACTCGGCCTGGCTCGGACTGCTGTGGTTCGTGCCGATCGCCAACATCGTGCTCGCGATCATCGTCGCCTTCCGCAACGGCCGGGCTTTCGGCCACGGCGGCGCGTTCTCGTTCTTCCTGCTGTTCCTGCTCAACCCGATCGGCTACTTCATCACCGGCTTCAGCAACGACACCTACACCAAGCCCGTCTGAGCCACTCCCGCTGACCGAGCGAACGCCCCCGCTCCGCGGCCGGGGGCGTTCGCGTCTGCGTCACGGCGCAACGTGGAACTTCGGGCCCGGCCCCGCCCCCGCCGGCCGCTCGCCGGCGAGGATCGCGGGCAGCTCCTCGAGGGCGACCGTCGCGGCGATGAGAGGTCGCGGATCGACGACGCCCGAGGCGTAGGCGTCGATGGTGCCCGCGAGGCCAGGTGAGGCGCTGAGCACGCCGACGGCCGTCACGTCCTTCAGCGCCAGGTCGCGGGTGTCGATGAGGCTCGGCGTGCCGGCGAGGCCGATGTAGACGACCCGCCCGCCCGGCTCGACGAGCTCGAGCGCCTTCGCCGGAAGCTGCGGAGCGTTGGATGCCTCGATCACGGCGTCCCACGGCAGTCGCGGCATCCGTTCCTGCGTCCAGATGTGGTCGAAGCCGAGCGACCGCGCGAACGCGAGGGCGCGGTCGTCGCGGGCGAGCAGGTGCACCTCGGCGCCGGCGGCGCGGGCGAACATCGCGCTCAGCAGGCCGATCGTGCCGGGGCCGAGCACGAGACAGCGATCGCCCGGGCGCAGATCCGCACCCCGCACGGCGCGAAAGGCGTTCCCGCCGGGCTCGACCATGGCGGCCATCGCATCGTCGACGCCTTCAGGCAGTCGATGCAGCGATGAGACGGGGGTCGCGACCTTCTCGGCGAGGGCACCGGCCTTCCCGCCGCGGATGCCGAGCTCGAGCCGGTTCTCGCACACGTGCCGGCGACCGTGCTCGCAGCGGCGGCACGCGCCGCAGCCCAGCATCGTGTCGCCGGTGACCCGTCGCCCGATCCACGCGGGGTCGACGCCGGCGCCGACCTCCGAGACGATGCCCGTCCACTCGTGGCCGATCCGCATCGGGTAGGCGGCGTGGCCGGTGTGCAGATACGCCATCTCCCCGGTGAAGAACTCGATGTCGGTGCCGCAGATCCCGGCGCGCCGCACGTCGACGACGACCTCGCCCGCTGCCGGCTCGGGTTCGGGCACCTCCTGGATCTCGGCGCGGTGCGGCGCCGTGATGACGAGAGCCCTCATCTCCCCGCCCACACGCGGGGACGGATGCCGCGGCCCCCCGGCCGGAGGTCGGGACCCGCGCCCCTCGGCTCAATGGGACTCACGCGTCACCTCCGAACCCGACGCTCCGACGAGGAAGTCGAGGTCGGCGCCGCGGTCGGCCTGCATCACGTGGTCGACGTAGAGCCGCTCCCACCCGCGCCGCGGGTTCGCGTAGCCGTCGACGGTGGCCTGGTTCGGCATCCGGCTCGCCAGTTCGTCGGCCGGCACGTCGAGGTCGAGGCGGCGGTCGCGCACGTCGAGTTCGATCCAGTCGCCGGTCCTCACGAGGGCGAGCGGTCCCCCGGCGGCGGCCTCGGGGGTGACGTGCAGCACGACCGTGCCGTACGCGGTGCCCGACATGCGGCCGTCGCAGATGCGGACGATGTCACGGATGCCGCGCTCGAGGAGCTTGGTCGGAAGCGGCATGTTCGACACCTCGGGCATGCCGGGATATCCCTTCGGTCCGCAGCCGCGCAGCACCATCACCGAGTTCTCGTCGATGTCGAGGTCGGGGTCGTCGACGCGGGCGTGGAAGTCCTCGATGGAGTCGAACACCACCGCCCGACCCCGGTGCTTCAGCAGGTGCGGCGATGCCGCCGCAGGCTTGATCAGCGCACCGCCCGGAGCGAGCGAGCCGCGCAGCACGGAGATGCCGGCGTGCGGCTGCAGCGGGGTGTCGCGCGGGGTGATCACGTCCGCGTCCCAGATGCGCGCGTCGTCGAGGTACTCCACGAACGGGCGACCCGTGATGGTGAGCGCATCGGGGTCGAGCAGGTCGCGCACCTCGCGCATCACCGCGAGGAACCCGCCCGCGCGGAAGAGGTCGTCCATCAGGTACTGGCCT
Organism: Microbacterium sp. Leaf288; assembly: GCF_001422925.1. Lineage (GTDB taxonomy): Bacteria > Actinomycetota > Actinomycetes > Actinomycetales > Microbacteriaceae > Microbacterium. The sequence continues at coordinate 19,446 of NZ_LMNI01000014.1, read as the reverse complement.
GCGGGCTGCAGGTTGACCAGCAGCGGCACCTCGGCGCCGATGCGGTCGAAGTCGTCGATGGTGAGGTCGATGCCCAGGCGCCCGGTGATCGCGAGCAGGTGCACGACCGCGTTGGTGGAGCCGCCGATGGCGGCGAGCGCGACGATCGCGTTGTGGAAGTTCGCCTTCGTGAGGAACGTCGACGGTCGGCGGTCCTCCGCGACCAGCGCCACGGCGAGAGCGCCGGTGAGGTGGGCGGCCTCGAGCAGGCGGGCGTCCGGCGCGGGCGTCCCCGCGACGCCGGGCACCACGACGCCGAGGGCTTCGGCGACGAGCGCCATGGTCGAGGCGGTTCCCATCGTGTTGCAGTGCCCCTTGGAGCGGATCATCGACGACTCGCTCCCCCGGAACATCGCCTCGCTCAGCGTCCCCGCTCGCACCTCCTCGGACAGCCGCCACACATCCGTGCCGCAGCCGAGCGCCTCGCCCCGGAAGTGGCCGGTGAGCATCGGGCCCCCGGGGACGACGACGGCGGGAAGATCGACGGATGCCGCGGCCATCAGCAGCGACGGGATCGTCTTGTCGCAGCCGCCGAGCAGCACGACCCCGTCGATCGGGTTCGCCCGGAGCATCTCCTCGGTCGCCATCGCGGCCATGTTGCGCCACAGCATCGCCGTCGGCCGCACGTTCGTCTCCCCCAGCGACACCACCGGCAGCTCCAGCGGGATGCCGCCGGCCTCGTAGACGCCGTTCTTCACCGACCGCGCGACCTCGTCGAGGTGCGCGTTGCACGGTGTCAGGTCCGATGCGGTGTTCGCGATCGCGATCTGCGGGCGCCCCGCGAAGGCCGAATCCGGAACACCGCGACGCATCCACGCCCGATGGATGTAGGCGTTCCGGTCGTCGCCTGAATACCAGTGGGAGCTGCGCAGCGTCACCGTCGACCCTCATCCTCGCCCGCAGCGATCGCGGGCGCTTTCCGCCATCCTGCCGGAAAAGAGGGCGGCCGTCGTCGGGCGCACTCGGCTTGCTCCCAGGAAGAGCCGGGGAACGCTCCGTAGGCTCGCAACCCCAAGGGGAGTACTCCACCACGATCGGCTCGTCACTACGGATGCATGGTGCATCCCGGGTCATCGGTCCTCGATCTCGAGGATGGAGAAGACCTTGGCGTCGATCAGTCACGCCACGGTTGGAGCCTCCTTGAACATCACCCCGCTCGTCTGGGTCATCACCATCGCGATCACCATCGCGTTCTTCGTCTACGAGTTCTTCGCGCACGTCCGCAAGCCCCACGAGCCGACGATCGGCGAGTCGGCCCGCTGGTCCGCGTTCTACATCGGCCTGGCGCTGCTGTTCGGCATCGGGGTCGGCGTCGTCTCCGGCTGGACCTACGGCGGCGAGTACTTCGCGGGCTACCTCACCGAGAAGGCGCTGTCGATCGACAACCTCTTCGTCTTCCTCATCGTGATGACGGGATTCGCCGTTCCGAAGATCTACCAGCAGAAGGTGCTGATGATCGGCATCGTGATCGCGCTGGTGCTCCGGGGCGTCTTCATCGCGGTCGGCGCCACGCTGATCGAGAACTTCTCGTGGATCTTCTACCTCTTCGGAGCGCTGCTGCTCTTCCTCGCCTATCGGCAGGCCTTCACGCACGGTGAGGCGGATCCCTCGCAGGGCCGATTCATGCGATTCGTCCGCCGCCGCCTGCCCGTCAGCGACGACTACAACGGTGACCGTCTCACCGTCGTGAAGGCGGGTCGTCGCTTCGTGACGCCGATGCTCCTCGTGATCGTCGCGATCGGCTTCGTGGACCTGATCTTCGCCGTCGACTCCATCCCGGCGATCTACGGGCTGACCGAAGAGGCGTACATCGTGTTCACCGCGAACGCGTTCGCGCTCATGGGCCTGCGGCAGCTGTACTTCCTGATCGGCGGTCTGCTCGAGCGCCTGGTCTACCTGGCGCAGGGCCTCGCCGTGATCCTCGCCTTCATCGGCGTGAAGCTCGTCCTTCACGCGATGCACGTGAACGAGCTGCCCTTCATCAACGGCGGCGAGCCGATGCTGTGGGCGCCCGAGATCCCCATCTGGTTCTCACTGCTGTTCATCGCCGCGACGATCGCTGTCGCGACGACGGCGAGCCTCATCAACACCCGCGGCGGCCGCGCCGCGACGTCGCACCCGACCATCCCCGCCGCAGATCACACGTCTACGGCCCACCCAGAGAAGGAACTCTCTTGACCTGGTGATCCCCACCGGCGCAGAGCGGCGTCCGGCCTCCGCCACGAGGCGGAGGCCGGACGCTGCTGCGGTGCCGCGCCGGCTGGGCCGGCTACTTCGAGACCGTCACCTTGAGCGGTGCGCTCACCGTCGTGCCGGCGGCGTTCGTGAACTCCACCGTGTAGGTGTACGTCCCCTTGGCCTTGCCCGCGACCGGCAGGGTCGCGCGCTGCGCGCCCGGGGTGGCCGCCTTCAGGTCGCCCGCGCCGACCTCGACGCCGTTCTCGAGGAACCGGTAGGAGGTGGCGTTGGTGCCCCACCACAGGTCGGCGGTGACGGTGTACGTGCCCGCGCCGTTCTTGACGTCACTCGACAGGACGGGCTTGCCGGGCGAGGCATCCGTCACCTTCACGGTGAGCGGCTGCGTCGCGGTCGTGCCCTTCGAGTTGACCAGCTCACCGGTGAACACGTAGCTGCCGTTCACCAGGCCCTTGATGTCGACGACAGCGCTCTGCGCGCCGGGCGTCATCATCGTGAGCGGCACCTTGGCGACGAGCTCGCCGTCGCGGTAGAGCTTGAACAGCGAGCCGTTCTCGCCCCACCACAGGTTCATCGTCAGCTGGAACGTGCCGTCCTTCAGGCCGGTGTCCCATCCGTCGTTCGACGAGAGCACGCCCTTGGCCGGCGCCGTCTTCGCACCGTCGTTCGAGGCGACCTCCGGGAGGGTGACGGATGCCGTCGCCGCCGACCGCTCGCCCTCGCCGAGTGCGTTCACGCCCGCGACCTCGTACGCGTGGGTCGTGCCGAGCTCGAGCGCCTTGACGGTGCAGCTTGTGCTGCTCGTCTCGCACACCGGGTCGGTGCCGCCCGCCTCGTACACGCGGTACCCCGTGAATCCCGGACCGGTGAGGGTCGACGCATCCCACGCGACCGTGATCGAGGTGTCGCCCGCGAGGGAGGCGGTCACGTTCTGCGGCGCACCGGGGAGCGTCTCATCGGCCACGGCGAGCCACGAGATGACGGGCTTCTCGGCGCCGGCGCCCTCGTTGGTGACGAGGTAGTCGACCGTGGCGGGAGCCGTCAGCGTGAAGGTGAGCGGCGCGGCGATCGGCCCGCTCGAGCCCGACAGCGGGACCGTGCCCTTGGCGAGTTCGGTACCGCCCACCGACACCGTCTGGTACATCGCGCGGTTCAGACCCCACCATTCGGTGAACCCACCCGTGAGCGTGTAGGTGCCCGCGTCGAGAGGCAGACGGTAGACGAGCTTCGTCGTGTCCTGGTACAGACCCGTCGAGTACTTGTCGCCCACGTCGGTGGTGCCCTTCGTCTTCATGCCGTCGGCGACGTAGCCCCATTGGTCGGGGGCCGTGGAGACCTGGTCGACCCTGTCATTGCGCAGCGCGACCGTGCCCGCGACCGCGGTGTACTGCGGCGAGGCCGCCCCGCTCGTTCCCGAGTCGATGTAGTACACCAGCGCCGGCGGGACGATCTCGTAGCCCGCGACGACGGCCTGATCGGTGTCGGTCAGGCGGCCCGTGACCGTGAGCTTGCCGTACACCGTGCGCGCCTGCGCGGCGGAGGCGGCATCCCATTCGACGGCCTTCTCGGCGCCGGCGACCGTCACCGTCTCGGGAAGGTCCTCGTCGACGGTCAGCGCGCCCTGCACCCCGAGGTCGCGAGGAAGGCTCTGCACGTAGACGAGCGCGAGACGGGCGTTGTAGCCGCTCGTGCCGTTGGTGCCGAACTCCACGTCGACCACGGCGTCCGCGTCGAGCGTCAGCGTCTGCGCGACCGGCGTCGCCGATCCCGTCGACACCGCGGTCTTCGTGGTCTCGGCGCCCGCGACCTTGACCTTGGAGTAGACGTTGGTCGTGAGTCCTGCACGCGGCGCCTGGACGGCGACGATGTTGTACGAGCCCGCGGGAAGCGTCAGGTGGTACGTGACCGGCTTGTTGTAGTCGGCGCCGACGTACGACGATCCCCAGTCCGCCGGCGAGCCCGCCGCGATCGTGGTCGCCGTGGTCGAGTAGCCCCACGTCGTTCCCGCCGTCGTGCCGTCCCACTTCTGGTCGCTGGTGTCGTTGACGAGCCCCGGAGTGGATGCCTTGACCGCCGCATACACGGATCCGGCCGAGGCCCCCGTCGCGCCCGAGTCGATGAAGTAGTCGAGATCGGCCGGGGCGACCAGCACCGTGGCGCTGAAGCGCTGGTACAGGCCCGTCGACAGCTTCTCGGTCGAGCGGCCGGACGCTGCGAACGTCCCCAGCTCGGCGACGCTCTTCGCGCTCGTCGTCGACGCGAGGCTCCACGTGACCTTCGCGTTCGTGCCGGCGAGGTCGAGCTTCGCGGGCAGCGTGCGGTCGGCCGATGTGATGGTCACGACGCCCAGGTCGAGCACGTCGGGGCTGACGTCCTTCGGCACGAGGCCGTCCGCGGCCGCCGTCAGACGGGCCGCGATCGCCACAGACCCCTCGGTGTCGAGACCGTAGGCTGCCGGGTCGTCGAGCGCGGCGGTCGCGTTCGCCTTCACGGCCGCGAACACCGCCCACGTCTCGGCGCTGTACTCGGCCTCGTCCAGGCCCTTCACGGCGTCCGCCGCCGCGGCGAGCGCCGTGGTGTCGGCCTTCGCGGAGTCGGCGGTCGCGGTGACCACGCCGACGGCGTCGACGTTGATCGAGGCGTCGTTCGCCGTCTTGATGACGACCGTGTGCGGGCCGTTCGACAGGCCGCGGAGGATGAACGTGGTGCGCTCGCTGCCGGCGGCGAACGTCGGCGCCGCCGTGGCGACCTGCACGCCGTCGACGATCACGTCGAGGGTCGTGGTGCCGGCGTTGGTGCCGATGATGTCGAGACCGGTGCCGGCGAAGGAGTACGTCATCGACGCGCCCTTCGCCGTGCTCTTGGAGGCCGTGCGCTGCCACTCGAACATGCCCTGGCCGTTCGCGTGGCTCCAGTTCTTGTCGAATTGCAGCACCGGCACCGAGCGGTCCGCCCAGCTGGTCTGGTGCATCCCGTCGATCATCGTGTCGTAGTACGGCGTGTAGCCGGGCACCGTCTCGATCTTCAGGTTGTCGAACTGCACGAAGTTGAAGCTCGAACCCAGCTGGATCCGACCGGTCGCCTGGGGCGCAGCATCCGTGTACGTCGCGACCTCCACGCCGTTGACGGAGGCCGTGTACACCGAGCCGGCGACCTTCACCGCGATGTTGTTCCACACGCCCGGGCCGGTCTTGAACGCCGCGGCGGCGTTGCCCGCCACGGTGCCCGTCGAGAGCGTCGCGCCGAAGCGCATGAACGTCCACGCGCCGGTCGGGTCGATCTTCAGCTCGGCGGCCGAGACGCTCTGGCCGTTGGCCGTGCCGCCCTGCTCGCGCGCGCCGATGGTCGCGTACTGGGATCCGGATGCCTCGAACAGCACGTCCGACGAGACCGTGTAGTTCGCCCAGCGGGCGTCGCCGATCGTCGTCTTCGGGTCGCCGCCGTTCCATGCACCGCCGGCCATTCCCGGGCCGACCTGCTGGCGGAGCACGCGGTCGTGCGCGGCGTCCGGGGTCGCGACCGACTCGAACGCGCCGTTCGTGTCGTTCGTGTACCGCGGCGTGGCGCCGTTGTCCTCGGCCTGCACTGCGGGAGTGCCGCCCGGCTTGGACTGGTTGCCGCGGCTGTCGAGGAACGACTCGCCGGTGTCGACGAGCTGACCGGTCGCGGGGTCGTAGCCCTTGATCGCGCCCTGCTCGGTGTAGTCGAAGTCGTCGGCGTAGAGGAACGCGTCGTCGGTCACGCCGTTGACGTTGCCGCTCGCGTCGGTGTCGAGCACGTCGCGGCCGCCGTCGGCGTCGGTGTACTCCTTCGACGTCGGCAGTGCGCTGCCGTAGCCGTCCTTCGCCGTGAGCGTGCCGCCCGCACCGGCGGTCGCGTGATCGAGCGTCGTGAACGTGACGGCCGACCACGGCTTGACGGTGACGGTGTACGTGCCGTCGGCGGCGGGGGTGACCTCGCCGACCGGCTTGAGGTAGTTCGCGTCGTACGCCTGGCCGCCGTCGGCCGCCCGCGTCTCCCACACCTCACCGGTCTGGTCGGCGCCGAGGTTCAGGTCCTTGGCGACGATCCGGTAGGTCTTCGTGAACTTCGAGTCGTTGATGATGACGGTAGAGAAGTCCGAGGCGTCCGGCGCCGCGAGCGTCGTGTACGACGCTCCGCCGGCACGCGCGCCGCCCGGCGGGTTGCCCGTGCCGAGCTCGCTGCCCGACGCCTTCGGGATCGCGCGCCAGATGCCGGCGGTGTTGTCGGCGTTCTCCCACCCGAGCTTCGCGAACTGGGTGAAGTGCTCGATCACGGCCAGGCCGCCGTCGTAGTACATCCAGCCCGACCACGGGTCACGGGCGTTCACGAGCTCCTTCGACGAGTACTGGAATCCGTCGTAGAACGAGCCGATCGCCGGCTGGAAGATGTTCATGGTGCGCCGCGACGCGTGGAAGCCGGTCGTGACCCAGTTGCCCATCTCGAGCGCGCTGTTGGTGCCGCCGAACTGGGTGCCGAACCCGCCCTGCTCGTCGCTCGCGTTGTTGTTCGGGCGGTCGGCCGAGTTCGAGAAGGTCGACTGGCCCTCCGAGTTCCAGACCTCCTTGTCGAGCTGCTCGGCGATCTTCTTCATGTTGCCCGCGCTGTCGTCGGCGCTCGAGTAGTGGAAGCCGACGACGTCGACCGCGTCGCGCAGCGACGCGTCGGTGGCCGAGGTCATCGCGTTGCCGAACGCGACCGGCGGCGTGCCGACGGTGTCGGCCGCGATCGTCTGGATGGCGCGGTAGAGGTTCTTCTCCTCCTCCGACGCGAACCCGTTGTTCGGGTCGGACGCGGTCGCACCCTCGTAGCCCTTCTCGTCGCCGCGCACCCAGCTCGAGAAGTTCTTGTACAGCGGGATGTTGGGGCTCGAGGTCTCGTTCGTGTCGGGGTTGATCGAGTCGACCATGACCCCGAACTCGCGGTAGGCGGCGAGCACGGTGTTCTTGAACCAGATGTACTGGTCGGTGTCATTCGCGACCCACGCCGGGCGGTTCCAGCGGAGCAGGCTCAGGTGGATGTCGCCGTGGGCGACGAGCTGCGCGTCGGCGGCGAGCTGGAAGCCGGGCTCGCGGAGCACGTTGGGGTACTCGTCGCGCGTGCGCATCGTCGATGCGTTCGGGCCGGTCGAGGTGTTGCGGTCGTTGCCCATCTCGATCTTGACCGTGTTCATGATCGGGTGGTCCCCGCCGAACAGCGTCTCGATGAGCTCCCAGTACGCCTCCGGGTGCTGGGACTTGTAGTCCAGCAGCAGCGCGCTCGTCGAGTTCGCCGACAGCACGCCGAAGCCCTTGAACGTGAGGCCGTTCTTGTTCTGCGCGGCCGCCGCGATGTCGGCGCCCGTGACGTTCACGGTGACGGGATCAGCGCCCGCCGCCTGAGCCATGGTCGGCACGGCGAGCGGCGCCGCGACCACCGCAGCGGTCACCACCGCTGCCAGCGTCATGCGCACCCGTCGTGGTCTCCGTCCGTCCTTCGGACGAGGCATCCATCCCTGCGACATCGCAGTCTCCGTTTCCCCTGGGGCTTCTCCCGTGCGCTCGCGGATCCGGACCGGCCTCGACGCACGAATGGGGCACGACCGCGTGCCCGCAGCGAAATCCTCTCGTGAGAGGGAGGGATGCGGGAACCAAAACGAACACACTCGTTCAGTCTTGAACCGAATCGAACACACTTGTACGCTGAGGCGATCATGGAGCAGCCGACCGACCCGCCCGCCTTCGGACTCTCCCGCCGCGAGCACATCCTCGACGAGCTGCGCCGCTCGGGCTCGGTGCGGGTGGCCGACCTCGCGCGCGAGCTCGGGGTCTCCGAGCTCACCATCCGTCGTGACATCGGCCAGCTCGCCGACCGCGGCCTCGTCACCCGCGTGCACGGCGGGGCGACGCTGCGCAGCCGGCTCGACACGACAGTCCCCGCCTCGTCGGGCGCCGCCATCCGGTTCCGGGTCGGGATGGTCGTGCCGTCGCTCAGCTACTACTGGCCCCACATCATGATCGGCGCGCGGGCCGCGGCGACCGAACTCGGCGTCCAGCTGATCCTCCGGGGTGCGACTTACGCCGTCGACGACCAGCGCCGGCAGATCGCCTCCCTCGTCGAGTCCGGCAGCCTGCACGGCCTCATCGTGGCGCCCGAGACCCTCGGCGCCGACGGGCGCGCGCTGCTGCACTGGCTCGAGGCTCTGCCGATCCCCGTCGTGCTCGCCGAGCGCCGCGTGCCGTCGGCGCTCGCGCTCACGCGGCTCGAGTGGGTGACCACCGACCACGTCTTCGGCGGCTCGCTCGCGGCCGATCACCTCGCCTCGCTGGGCCACCGTCGCGTCGGCATCCTGACGTCTGCCGGTTCCCCGACGTCATGGCAGCTGCGCCGCGGGTGGGACCGCGCCGTCGAGGGGCTCGGTCTCGAGTGCCTCGTCGACGTCGACGCGACGCTCGACGCCCTGGACGGGGTCGCCCGCGAGGCGCTGATCGCCGACGTGCTCGAGCGATGCCGCGAGACGCGCACCACCGCACTCCTCATCCACAACGACCCGCAGGCGGTGCTGCTGCAGCAGCAGGCGCGCGACCACGGCTGGGCGATCCCCGAAGACCTCGCGATCGTCGCCTACGACGACGAGGTCGCCGAGAGCGCGGAGCCCGCCATCACGGCGCTGCGTCCGCCCAAGCAGCAGGTCGGCCGTCTCGCGGTCGAGACGATGGTCGCCCGGCTCAGCGAGGGAGCGCGGCGCCCGGTGCAGCGCGTGTACCTGCTGCCCGAACTGCTGCCGCGCGCCTCCACTGTGGGCACCGTGCACTGACCCGCCCCCTCTTCGACAGGTCAACCGGGGCTCTGCAGGCCCTCCGAACTCAGTGCGGTCCTGCGGAAGCGCGGTTGACCTGTTGAAACGCACCACCGGAGGGCGGCAACGCAGGCCAATTTGCACGATAATACATTTAGTGCAAAACTGCATGATGTGACAGATAGTGCAGAAGGGCTCCGCGAGCGCCGGCGCGCCGAGACCACGCGCACCCTGATCCGCGCCGCACGACGGTTCACCGCCGAGCACGGCCTGGCCGGCTTCACCCTCGAGGAGCTGTGCAGCGAGGCCGAGGTCTCGCGACGCACGTTCTTCAACTACTTCGCTTCGAAGGACGACGCCGTCCTCGGCATCCCTCTGGAGCGATCGGATGCTGCCGCCATCGCCCGCTTCCTCGCCGGCGCCTCCGACGAGTCGGGCATCTCACCGAACCTGCTCACCGACCTCGCTCTCCTCGCCGAGGAGCGCTGGCGCGCGCTCGACATCGCCCCCGACACGGTGCAGGACCTGTTCCGCGCGGTCGAGAAGGAGCCGCGGCTGCTCGCGCGCATGCTCGAACTCGGGTTCGAGGGCGAGCAGTTCGACGCCCGCCTGATCGAGCAGCGCGAGAACCTCCTGTCGGGCGATCTCCGCGCGCAGGTCGCCGCCCAGGTCATCGGCGCCCTCGTCCGGTCGGCCGCCGGCGAGTTCCTGAAGCCCGGCAACGCCGAATCGTTCACCCGGATCTTCGAGCGACGCATCGGCGCGGCGCGCGACCTCTTCGCCACGCAGACCGCAGTGATGGGAACCCCCGAATGACCACCGCCACCGTCCCGACCGCCACGCCCGGCCCAGACGCGCCGTTCCTGCTCACGCAGCGGCGCATCTGGATCATCTTCTCCGCGCTCATCGCGGGCATGCTCCTGTCGAGCCTCGACCAGACCATCGTCTCGACCGCGATGCCGACGATCGTCGGCGAGCTCGGCGGTGTCTCGCACCAGGTCTGGATCACGACCGCCTACATCCTCGCGACCACGATCGTCATGCCGATCTACGGCAAGTTCGGCGACGTGCTGGGCCGGCGACGACTGTTCATGGTGGCGATCGCGATCTTCACACTGGCGTCGGTCGGCTGCGCGTTCGCCACCGACTTCTGGATGTTCGTCGTCTTCCGCGCGATCCAGGGTCTCGGCGGTGGCGGCCTCATGATCCTGTCGCAGGCGATCATCGCCGACATCGTCCCCGCCGACCAGCGCGGAAAGTACCTCGGCCCTCTGGGCGGTGTCTTCGGCCTCGCGGCCGTGGCCGGCCCGCTGCTCGGCGGCTTCTTCGTCGACCACCTGACCTGGCAGTGGGCGTTCTACATCAACATCCCGGTCGGCATCGCGGCGTTCTTCATCGCCGTGTTCGCGCTGAAGCTGCCGAACAAGAAGGCTGAGAAGCCGATCGACTGGCTGGGCGTGCTGTTCCTGACGGCGGCGACGACCTGCCTCATCTTCTTCACGGACTTCGGCGGCTCGGCGGACCAGGGCTGGGACTCCGGCGCGACCTGGGCGTGGGGTGCGGGCCTGGTCGCCTCGGCGGGACTGTTCATCTTCACCGAGTCGCGTGCGGCAGACCCGATCATGCCGCTGTCGATGTTCCGCAACCCGATCTTCATCAACGCCACCGCCATCGGCATGGCGATCGGAATCGGCATGTTCGCGGCTCTCGGCTTCGTGCCGACGTTCCTCCAGATGTCGTCGGGCACGTCGGCGGCAGCATCCGGTCTCCTCATGCTCCCGATGATGGTCGGCGTCATGGGCATGTCGATCGCCTCCGGCCTGCTCATCACGAAGACCGGCAAGTACAAGCTGTTCCCGATCGCCGGCACGCTCATCGTCGGCGTCGCGATGGTGCTGATGACGACGCTCACCGCCTCGACGCCGATCTGGCTGATCTGCACCTACCTGTTCCTGTTCGGCGTCGGCCTCGGCTGCATCATGCAGGTCGTCGTGCTGGTCGTGCAGAACGCCGTGCCCGCCGCGGATCTCGGAACCGCGACCTCGACGAACAACTACTTCCGCGAGGTCGGTGCGGCGCTCGGCACCGCTGTGTTCGGCACGCTCTTCACGACGCGCCTCACCGAGAACCTGACGAAGGTCTTCACGGACGCCGGAGCCAGCCCTGAGCAGGCGGGCGAGGCGACATCGAGCATCGACCCCTCGGTGCTGAACTCGCTGCCCGACACGGTCAAGACGGGAGTCGTGGACGCGTATGCCGACGCACTCGCGCCCGTGTTCTGGTACCTCGTGCCGTTCATCGCGATCGCCTTCGTGCTGGCGCTCTTTCTCAAGCAGATCCCGCTGTCGGACGTCGCCGGGCTCGTCGCGCGCGGCGAGGCGATCGGCGGCGAGGAGGCCGAGCGCCTGGAGGCCGAGCGGCTGAAGGCCGAGCAGCACAGCGCCGCTCCCACCGGACGCGCACGCCGCCGCACGCGCGAGAAGGACCGCGCCGCGCGGTAGTCAGGCTCCGAACCGGCGCTGCACGTCGCCGTAGCGCTGCTCAGTCGTCGAGCCGCTGTCCGAGTTCGATGATGAGCCCTTCCGGCCCGCGGACGTAGCAGACGAGCCACACGTCCTCGTAGTTCACGAGCTCCGCCATGGTGTCGTACCCGGCGGCGCGGACCTGGGCGAGCACCCCCTCGACATCGTCGACGCGGTAGGCGAGGTGGCGCAGGCCCAGCGTGTTCGACGGGAGATCGCCGACGGATGCCGGGCTCTCCGGTCGCAGGAACTGCGAGAGCTCGATCGCTCCCGAGCCGTCGGGCGCGGTGAGGAACACCATCTCGACGTCGGTGCCGCTGAGCCCGTTGACGCGATCCGCCCACGGGCCGCCGACGCGGGCCTTCTCGCCGTGGTGGAATCCGAGCATCTCGAGGAAGCCCGCCATCGCCTCGAGATCCTCGACGATGAGGCCGATGTGCTCGAAGCTGCGGACGCCCACCCTCGCGACCTTAGGCGTCGAACGGGCGCAGCGGTACCCCGTCGTCGTTCGACGGTCGGCTCAGGCGAACAGCCCGAGCAGGCGCACGCACTGGCGCGGGTCGTGGGTGAGGCCGCGCTGCAGCCCCCACAGCAGGTACGACATGCTCCGCACGATCACCCAGCGACGCGCGCGCTCGGACGGCACCCCGGCCGCATCGACGAATCCGTCGAACGCCGCGAACACGTCGTCGTCGGCCTCCAGCTCGTCCAGCCGCGACCACAGCGCGCGGCCGATGTCGTACTCCGGGTCGCCACGCAGCAGTACCGGATCGACCACGGTCCACGGCAGCCGGCCTCCGGCGAGCACCTGCTCGAAGTGGAGGTCGCCGTCGACCGAGAGCGGCTCGTCGGGCGCTGATGCGATCACGGATGCTGCCGCCACCGCCGCGTCGAGCACCTCGGGCGTGGTCGGCCCGGCGAGGGCCTCCCACTCCGCCGGGAACGCCACGATCGCCTCGGCCGCGATATCACGCGTGCTGCGCGCGTCCGCAGCGGCGGGGATCGCGAGCACCCTCGTGAGGGCGCCCAGCATCACGATGGCCTCCTGCACGGGCTCGCCCTGCAGGGTGCGGTCGTGGTCGAGCCGCTCGAGGAGCGTTGCGCCGGCGTCGGTGTCGGCGTCCCACAGCAGGACGACGCCACGGCCGTTCCAATGCGCGAGCGCGGCGGTCTCGGTGGCGACGTCGTCGCCCGGTGGCGCGAGCCGCAGCACCGCGCGCTCGTCGCCGCGCCGTACCGGCACGACGAGCGCGTTGGAGCCGTGGAGGGTGGCGCCGTCGACGACGAGCCCCCATCGATGGCACTGCCGGTCGACGAGATCGGGGAGCCGGTCGAGCCACTCCCGTCCCTCACCGTCGTACCGCCACCGCGGCATGTCGCGGAAAGAAGGAGGGACGACGATCACCGCCCCAGCGTAGACGCGACATCCGACCGCGTCGCGCGCAGGAATCGTGCAGCCGTCAGGGCGCAAGCAGCGCGACCGCCCCCACGGCGACGACGACCAGCGCGAAGGAGAGCGCGACCCCTGCTTTCCATCTGTCCGGGTGCGACAGCCAGACGGGAACATCGAGCAGCTGCACCAGCACGGTGACGGCCGCGACGGCGAAGACCCAGCCCCGGACCTCCCACCTCCACGCGAGCCCGACACCGAGTGCGCCGATCAGCGCCGCGACGACGAGAGCGGCGCATCGGATGAGGAGGTACCAGCCCGTGGTGCGCGCGACATGGTCCTCGGCGCGGGCGCCCTTGACGGCGGCCAGACCGCCGAGGATCCCGAATGCGTTCACCACGGCGCTGACCAGGGCGAGGGCCAGGACCCATCCGTTCATGCCGCCCACCTTAGAGCTGGCACATGGCCCGGCACCGCACCGCCGTGCCGCTGCTCTGGCCGTCGCTGTAGCCGCCGGTGGGTCAGCCGTCCGAGCTCGAGGGCGAGGGCGTCGGCGCGGGGACCGCCGCCTGCAGATCGGAGACGTGCTTCTGGAATGCGGCGACGGTCGCGGCATCCACCGTCCCCGTCGGCTCGACGCCCAACTCCGTCTGGAAAGCCTGCAACGCGGCGGTCAGCTCCGGCGTCCACACGCCGTCGACCGGCCCGTCCCAGTAGCCGGAGAGCGTGAGCGTCTGCTGCAGCGCAGCCGTCGACGCCACCGACTCCTGCGCGGCGGCGCCGCCCAGCTCGGCCAGCTTCGCCTGCAGCGCCTCGGCGGTCGCCTTGTCGACGGTGCCGGTGACCGGGAGTCCGGCGGCCTTCTGCAGGTCCTCGACGGCCTGCACCGTCAGCGGCCCGTAGACACCGTCGACGGTGCCCGTGTAATACCCCGCGACAAGCAGGTCCTGCTGCAGCGCCGACGTGTAAGCGCGGACAGCGGCTTCGGCCTGCGCCGCCTGCTCGTCGGTCAGGCAGCCGGCATCCGCGAACAGCGCGAGCCACGCCATCTCGAGCGCGACCGCGGCGCTGTTGAACTGCTCGGCCGCGTCCTTCAGGGGCGTGTCATCGGTGACGGATGCCTCGGCCGACGCGAGCTCGGATTCTGCCTGCTTCACCCGCTCGACCGACGCGGTCGGCGCGAGCGGCGTGCTCGACGGCGCCGCGGGCGCGGGCTCGGTCGGCGTGCCCGTCGGACCTGCCTCCGCCTCCGCGAGCGCGACCTGCGCGTCGACGAGCTCCTGCTGCGCGTCGTGCAGCGCCTGGTTCGCGGTCACGGCCGCCTCGGCGCTGTCGACCACGTCCTGCCGCGGCGCGGCGAGGTCGGCGCCCGCGTTGCGGACATCGCCGACGGTCGGAGCGGTGTCGTTGAGCACGTCGCCGTAGCGGTCGAGCGCCTCGATGTAGTCCTTGCCGGCGCCGCAGAACGCGCCCGACGCCGTGGTGAGCTCGGTCTGCGCCTCGGCGACCGCATCCTCCTTCGCCGAAACCTGGGCCTTCGCCCGCTCGACCGGGTCGGCCTCGGCGGCGCATCCGGCGAGGACCACGGCCGCGACCGTGCCCGCGACGACGATGGCGCCCAGCCGCGCCGACACCCTGGTGCGAAGCGTGTGCATGTCGCGCCCCCTTCTGAACCGAAGCATGTGAGCCACATCATGGCACCGCGAACCGACTCGACGCGTCATGCGGGTCGCATGAGTTCCGCGGGCGTCGACCCGGAGGTAGTCTGCGACGAGTCGGCGATCCGGAGGAGAAGCCATGACGACGATCGACCCCGAGCGCGACCTCACCCTCGATCGTGTGATCCGCGCTCCTCGCGAGGCCGTCTGGGAGTCCTGGACCACACCGAGCCTGCTCGCGCGATGGTGGGTGCCGGCGCCCACCGTCGCCCGCGTGGACCGACTCGAGGTCAGCCCCGGCGGCGCCTTCGTCACGAGCATGAGCGACAACGGCGCACCGTTCGTCCCCCACACGGACTCCGTCTTCCTCGTGGTCGAGCCGCATCGCCGCCTCGTCTTCACCAACGCCGTCGACAGCGGCTGGCACCCGGCGAAGCCGGAGCCGGTCGCGATGACCGCCGAGATCACCTTCGACGACCACACGGACGGCACCGTCTACCGCGTGGTGGTGCGCCACGGCGATGCCGCCGCCCGCGCACGCCACGAAGCGCTCGGGTTCTCCGAGGGCTGGGGCGCGGTTACGGCATCGCTCGCCGCCCTGGCCGAGGGTGGCGCCCGGCCGTAGTCACGTCTGCCGAAAGAGCCCGCTGCTGCCCATCAGCCGCGAAGGCGTGAGGATGATCGTGACCCGGAGGGGGTTGACGCGGGGCTGGCGGTATCGCTCGGCGTAGAGGCCGACCGCGAGTGCGACCTCGTCGGGATCGTCATGCACCGTGGCGGTGCCCTGGAACGAGAGCCAGCGTGCGCCGTCCACCTGGCTGATCGTGGCGGTGCCGTCGCGCCGCACGTTCCGGACTTTCTGCGAGTCGCGCGACGTGATGATGCGCAGCAGCCCGTCGTGCAGCGTGAAGCCGACCGCGACCGCGTGGATGCCGCCCCACGGCGCCATCGTCGAGAGTGTGCCGATGTGCCGTTCGCGCACGAACTCGATTCCCGCCTCCGACAATTCCCGCACGCTCCCACGCTACCCGGCGGATCCGCGCGGCACGCGCCGGGACTCCCGATCGCGGCGCGGAGAATCTACAGTTCGATGAGGGACGCGTAGATGCGCCTCCAGTCCCCGGAGGAGGCAGCACATATGGTGACCAGCATCCCGCTCTCGAGTGGAACACGGATGCCGCAGCTCGGCCTGGGCGTCTACCTCGTCACCGACGTGGCGGTGTGCGAGTCGAGTGTGAAGTCCGCTCTCGACTCGGGGTACCGGCTCATCGACACCGCGGCCATCTATCGCAACGAACGGGCGGTGGGGCGCGGCATCCGTTCGTCCGGGGTCCCCCGCGAGGAGATCTTCCTCACGACGAAGCTGTGGCCCTCGGACTACAGCTACGACAAGGCGCGCGCCGCGATCGGCGGCGCGCTGGAACGACTCGACTGCGGCGCTCTCGACCTGCTGCTCCTGCATCAGCCCGTCGGCGACGTGAAGGGCGCATGGCGGGCGATGGAGGATGCCGTCGACCAGGGCGTCGTGCGCGCGATCGGGGTGAGCAACTTCGCGGTGTCGGATCTCGAGCGCCTGCTTCCGGCGGCGCGGATCCCGCCCGCGGTGGACCAGGTCGAGCTGCACCCGCACTGGCAGCAGCCGGACCTGCTCGCCTTCCTGGCCCAGCACGCGATCATCCCCGAGGCGTGGTACCCGCTCGGTCACGGGTCGACGAAACTCCTCGCAGAGCCCGCGGTCCTGGGAGCCGCGGCCGCGCACGGGAAGTCGGCGGTCCAGATCATCCTGCGCTGGCACGTGCAGCGCGGGTTCGTGGCCATCCCGAAATCGACCAACCCCGCACACATCGCGGCGAACATCGACGTCTTCGACTTCGAGCTGAGTCCCGCCGAGATGGCCGGCATCGACGCGCTCGGCAAGGACCGCCCGATGTTCCGCCTGCCGCGCTGGATGATGGCGGCAACCATGCCGCTGGCCCGCCCGCGACCGCTCGCGTGAGGACGGGTCGACACGACATCACCGCGGTCGAGGCCACGAGCTCTGGGCCGCCATCCACGGCGACCCGGTGTACACCCTCACGTCGCCCGGTTCACTGTCGATGAGGACGACCACCGCTGTATCGTCCGTCCGCCAGCGGCTCAGCGCAGCGGAGAGCGGCATGAAGACGCTGCGGCGCGGCATCCGTCCGCCCCTCGATGACCGATGCCCTTCGGGTCTATCGTTCTCGCATGACGACGACTCCGCCCGGATGGTACGACGACGGCCACGGCGCGAACCGCTGGTGGGACGGCACCCGCTGGACGGAGCGTGTGGCGGGGACGGATGCCGCGCCTGCGGCGTCTCCGGCGGTGCCCGGCGCGGCGGTCCACGGGGTCCAGCACGATGGGGCGACGGTCACCGCGGTCGCGGCGCCGCCGGAGCCGAAGTCGAGCCGGTGGATCGTGTGGGTCGTGATCGGCGCGGTCGTGCTCGTTGCCCTGATCGGCGCGGCGGTGGCGATTCCGCTGCTGACGCTCGCTGCCTCGAGAGTCGGTGGGCTCGCCGGCGAGGATACTCCCGTCGACGCCGACCAGAAGGCGGCCGTCGCAGCCGTGGAGCTGTACGACGACGCCTGGCAGGACGCGGACTGCCAGGCCTTCATGGCGTCCACCACCGAGGCTTTCCGGGCGCAGGCAGGGCTCGCCGACTGCTCCGCGTTCGAGACCGAGGCCGAGGGGTTCGGCCTCGCCGTGGAGGACTACGAGGTGGATCTCACCGGCGTGCGCCGCAGTGACGAGGCAATCGTGGTCAGCACCACCGAGACGTACAGCCGGCTGGTCGGCGAAGATGGAAACCCGCTCGACGAGCCCGTCGACGAGTCCATCGACTGGGAGTACACGGTGGTCGCCGACGGAGACGACTGGGTCATCGACAGCCTCGAGTGAGCGAGGGTAGTGCCCCCGGCGCGGGCAGCGGACTATGATCCGGCCATGGGGAGCTCTGGGGGCTCGCGCACGGGTGGCCTGGGTGCCTGCTCGCGCCTGCGGGCGGGAACACTGATCGTGATCGTCACGCTGGTCGCGGCGGGTCTGATCGCGTCGCCGGCGTCGGCTGTGACCGGCCCGCCGGGGGGATCAGGGGGACGCGCTCTCGACGCGCCGTCGCCTTCACCGGCGGCCGGCAACGAGGCGGACACGATGGCCACCGTCGCGCACTACGAAGAGGCGTTCGCGGAAGTGGACTGCGACCTCTTCGAACAGGTCACGACGCAGAGATTCCGCGACCGGAGCGGCCTCGCCGACTGCGACTCGTTCACGAGGAACGCGCAGGGCCGTGCGCAGGCGCTGGACTCGGTCGTGGTGGATCCCGTGTCGGCCGAGGGGAGAGGTCGCGCCAAGATCGCGGCGCTCGTGCACACCACGATCACGAGCAACCGGGAGGAGGACGGGGAGGCCACCGAGGATCCGTGACGTCGGAGTACGACTTCCGCTATCACCTCGTCCACTACGAGGGCGCGTGGAAGGTCGATGTCGTCCACATGCTTCCCGATGGGCGCAACGAGGGCGAGGTCACGGAGGAGGAGCAGGAGGCAGTGACACGGATGCTGGTCGACTGGCGTGCGGCATACACTGCCGGCGACTGCGACGCCCTGCTGGCGTCGACGACGGCAGGCTATCGGGAGGAGATGGGGTGGACGGACTGCCCCGCCTTCCAGCAGCACATCGCCGACCAGAACGCGTACTGTCCGATGGACGTGCACCAGGAGGACATCCGGTCACACACCGCGGTCGACGACCACGTCGGAGAGATCATGCTCGACGTGGTCGAGGTCTGCACCCTCCAGACGGATGAGTTCGGAGAGCCGATCGACCCGCCGTACGAGGCGGGCGCGCCCTACCGCTACCATCTCGTGAACGAAGACGGCGAGTGGCGCATCGCTGAGGGAGACAACGGAGCGGCGGCCGAGGACGAACCGTCGAACGAGAATGAGCGCGCAGCCGTCGAGACCATCCGCAGCTACAACCAGGCGTGGGTCGATGCGGACTGCGACGCGTACATGGCTACCACGACGGAGTCGTTCCGGATCGACCTCAACGTGAACGGGTGCGCGGGCTTCGCTCCCGCAGCGCGCTCATACTCGGAAGGCGTCGCGAACTTCGAGAACACCCCGACCGACATCGAGCGCCCCTCCATGCAGGCCATGGAGATCAAGGTGCACGAGACCTACGATTCCCTCACCGATGTCGACGGCCAACCGCTCGAAGAGCCGTTCCTCATCGACGAGTACTGGGTGTACACGCTCCTCCTCGTCGACGGTGCGTGGGTGATCAGCGAGGTCTTGATGCTCGTATGAGCCGGCTCAGCCGGTGCGGGTGCCGACGATGGTGGACGGCGGGAAGGGTCCCGCCTGGGCCGTGCCCGTGAGCCGGTTGCCGACCACGTGCAGCGCGACGGCGAGCGACATCGGCAGCGGCGCGACGAGGTCGAGTGTGAACTCGGCCGTGTCACCCGTGGCCGTGCCGCCTCGGATCGCGATCGGGCCGGTGGGGCCGATCGCGGTGCCTGAAAGCGAGGTTCCGACCGTCGTCAGTGTGACGTCGAAATGGTGGGATCCCGCAAGCGTCGCGACCTCGATCGCCCACTTGCCGTCGATAGCTGCCACGCCGACCTCTCCTTCGTCCGAACGGCCGTGCGACCGTCGAGGCCATTCTGCTCGGCGCGCGGCCATCGCGCGACCGACGGCGCGGATGACCCGCAGGCCTGCGTCGGCAATCCATCGTGTTAACGCGGAATGGCCACCCGTGTGGGTGGCCATTCCGTGAATGGGTGTCCGGCGGTGTCCTACTCTCCCACAGGGTCCCCCC
>NZ_LMNI01000013.1 GCF_001422925.1 Microbacterium sp. Leaf288 | reverse complement strand
GCCGGCGTGTACTGATGGCGCCCACCAGCCCGGGGATCCCTACTCCCAGCATTCATCTCCACCACAGGACCAGACTCCACCACAACTGGGGCACCCCACCTGGAATCGGTCCTGTGGAAGCCCGGTTGACCTGTTGGACGGCTGCCGGGGTGGGGGAGACGCCCCGACGCCCCGGAGCGGGACCGCGTCAGGAGCCGGCCGGGCGGAGGCGGAGCGGCGACATGCCGCCGTCCACCTCGATGTAGGTGCCGGTCGTCGAGCCCGACGACGGGCTCACCAGATACAGCACCGCGCCGGCGACCTCGGCGGCCGACACCAGGCGGCCGTGGGGCTGGCGCGCCTCCAGTGCGGCGCGCTCGGCGACGGGGTCGGGGGCACTTGCGAGCAGGCGGCCGATCCACGGGGTGTCGGCGGTGCCCGGGTTCACCGCGTTCACGCGGATGCCCTCGCGCAGGTGGTCGGCGGCCATCGCGCGGGTGAGCGAGAGCACGGCGCCCTTCGACGCGCTGTACAGCGCGCGCTGCGGCAGGCCCGCGGTCGCTGCGATCGACGACGTGTTGCAGATCGCGGCGGACGGCGAGTTCCGCAGCCACGGCAGCGCCGCCGCGGTGACGCGGGCGATGCCGGTGACGTTGATGGAGAACACGCGCGCCCACTCGGCGTCGTCGTTCGCCGCGATGTCGCCCTGCGCGCCGATGCCCGCGTTGTTGACGAGGATGTCGATGCGCCCGAACCGCTCGCCGACCGCGGCGATCGCCCGGTCGACCGCGGCGCGGTCCGACACGTCCACGGCGAACGCGGCGAACCGCGGGTCGGCGCCGGACGGATCGAGGTCGAGCACCGCGACCTCGGCGCCCTCGTCCGCGAGTGCGGTCGCGATCGCGGCGCCGATGCCCGACGCGCCGCCGGTGACGACGGCGACGAGGCCGTCCAGCTGCCGGCCGCTCATCGCGAGGCCTCCCACGCCACGAACTCCTGGCGCTGCGCACCGAGACCGTCGATCTCGATGTCGACGACGTCGCCGGCCTTCAGGTACGGGAACCTGCCGCCGAACGCCACGCCCTGCGGTGTGCCGGTGAGGATCAGGTCGCCGGGCTCGAGGGTGACGAACTGCGAGAGGTGGTGCACGATGGCGCGCACGTCGAAGATCATGTCGCTGGTGTTCGAGTCCTGGCGGGGTTCGCCGTTGACGAAGCTCCTCAGGCCGAGGTTCTGGGCGTCGACCTCGTCGGCCGTGACCAGCCACGGGCCCGTCGGGTTGAAGCCGTGGGCGATCTTGCCCTTGGACCACTGCCCGCCCGAGATCTCCATCTGGAAGGTGCGCTCCGAGACGTCGTTGGCGACGACGTAGCCGGCGATGTGCGCGCCGGCCTCCTCGGGGCTGTCGAGGTAGGCAGTGCGACGGCCGATCACGACGCCGAGCTCGACCTCCCAGTCGGTCTTCTCACTGCCCCGGGGCATCGTCACCGCGTCATTCGGTCCGACGACTGTGTTCGGCGTCTTGAGGAAGATGATCGGCACGGTCGGCGGCTCCGCACCGGATTCGCGCGCGTGCGCGGCGTAGTTCTGGCCGATGCAGATGACCGCGCTTGGACGCGCGATCGGGGCGCCGATGCGCAGGTCGGCGGCTCCCTCGAGCTCCGGGAGGAGTCCCTCGGCGATCGCGGCGGAGGTGCGGCCGGTCGGGTCATCGGCGAGGAATCGACCGTCGACATCGGATGTGAGCGGACGCAGATCGAGGTGTCGGTCGCCGTCGATGACGACGGGGATCTCGCTGCCGAACTCGCCGAGACGCGCGAACTTCATGGTTCTCCTGGATTTCTCGATGCGGGGCGGCGTCGGTGCCGTCGCGGCCCGCGGGCGTGATTGACAGTATAGACATCGGATGTTTACACTTCGAGCGGTTCGACTCCCCGAACCGCAGACCGCTGGAGAACGCCCCGTGAGCCGCATCGTCGCCTTCGAGACGACAGACATCCGATTCCCCACGTCGCTGAGCCTCGACGGCTCCGACGCGATGAACCCCGACCCCGACTACTCCGCCGCCTATCTCCGTATCGTGACGGATGCCTCGGACCGAGTCTCGGGACACGCCTTCGTGTTCACGATCGGGCGCGGAAACGATGTGCAGGTCGCCGCCCTCGACGCGCTCGCCGCGCACCTCGTGGGTCGCGAGCTCGAGCCGCTCCTCGACGACATGGGCGCGACCAACCGCGAGCTCATCGGCGACTCGCAGCTGCGCTGGCTCGGCCCCGAGAAGGGCGTCATGCACATGGCGATCGGCGCCGTCGTCAATGCGCTGTGGGACATCAAGGCCAAGCGCGCCGGACTCCCGCTGTGGCAGCTGCTGTCGCGCATGAGCCCCGAGGAGCTCGTCGCGCTCGTCGACTTCCGCTACCTCACGAACGCCCTCACCCCCGAGGACGCGCTGCAGATCCTCCGCGACGCCGAGCCCGGTCGGGCCGAGCGCGAGCAGGAGCTCCTCGCCACCGGCTACCCTGCGTACACGACGAGCCCCGGCTGGCTGGGCTACTCCGACGAGAAGCTCGCGCGCCTGTGCCGGGAGGCGATCGCCGACGGCTTCGGCCAGATCAAGCTGAAGGTCGGCGCCGACCTCGATGACGACATCCGTCGCCTCCGCGTCGCGCGCGAGGTCTGCGGCGAAGGCTTCCCGATCGCGATCGACGCCAACCAGCGCTGGGAAGTGTCCGAGGCGATCGCGTGGGTGAACGCGCTCGCCGAGTTCGACCCCGCGTGGATCGAAGAGCCCACGAGCCCCGACGACGTGCTCGGTCACGCCGAGATCGCGCGCGGCATCGCGCCGGTGCGGGTCGCGACGGGGGAGCACGCGCAGAACCGCGTGATCTTCAAGCAGCTGCTGCAGGCGGGGGCGATCTCGGTCATGCAGATCGACGCGGCGCGCGTCGGCGGCGTCAACGAGAACATCGCGAACCTGCTGCTGGCGGCCAAGTTCGGCATTCCGGTGTGCCCGCACGCGGGCGGTGTCGGTCTCTGCGAGGCCGTGCAGCACCTCTCGATGTTCGACTTCGTGGCCGTCACCGGCACCCGCGAAGGCCGCATGATCGAGTACGTCGACCACCTGCACGAGCACTTCGTCGTGCCGACCGATGTCCGCGGAGGCGTGTACGTGGCACCGACGGCGCCCGGCACCGGCATGGAGATGAAGGCGGCCAGCCGCGCCGAGTACGAGTTCGGGACCACGGATGCCGCGGCCTGAACTCCCCGCGCTGACGCGGCTCGGGTACGGCGCAGCGAACGTCGGCAACCTCTTCCGTGAACTCAGCGACGACCAGGCCTGGGCCATCCTCGACGCGGCGTGGGAGAGCGGCATCCGCTACTACGACACCGCTCCCCACTACGGCCTGGGGCTGTCGGAGCGGCGCCTGGGCGCGTTCCTGCGGACCAAGCCACGCGACGAGTTCGTGATCTCGACGAAGGCCGGGCGTCTGCTCCGCCCCAACCCCGATCACGACGGCGGCCTCGATCTCGCCGCCGACTTCCACGTGCCGACGACGCTGCGGCGCGAGTGGGACTTCTCTGAGGCGGGCATCAGGGCGAGCCTCGAGGAGTCCCTCGAGCGCCTCGGCCTCGATCGCGTCGACGTGCTCTACCTGCACGATCCCGAGCGCCACGACCTCGACCTCGCGCTCCGCGAGGCGTTCCCCGCGCTCGAGCAGCTGCGCGCCGAAGGCGCGGCCCGCGCGATCGGCATCGGCTCCATGGTGAGCGAGGCGCTCGCCGCGGCCGTCGAGAGCGCCGATCTCGACCTCGTCATGATCGCGGGCCGCTACACGCTGCTCGAGCAGCCGGCCGCCGACGCCGTGCTGCCCGCCTGTCATGCGCGCGGAACCGGGGTGGTCGCAGCATCCGTCTTCAACTCCGGCCTGCTCGCCAAGGACGAGCCGGAGAGATCCGACCGCTACGAGTACGGACGGATGCCGGAACCGCTGTGGGAGCATCTGCAGGCGATCCTCGCCATATGCCGCGCGCACGACGTGCCGCTGCCCGCCGCGGCGGTGCAGTTCGCGCTGCGAGACACCGCGGTGCGCTCGGTCGTCGTGGGCGGGAGCAGGCCCGAGCACGTGCGCCGGAGCGCCGAGCTCATGGCGATCGACATCCCCGCCGCGCTGTGGGACGATCTGGCCGCCGACGGCCTCATCCGCTGACGAAGGGATCCTCATGCTCGAGGGCATCAACCCCCTGCTGACCGGGGAGCTGCTGCTCCACCTGGACCGCATGGGCCACTCCGACGCGGTCGTGATCGCCGACGCGCACTTCCCGGCGTGGGCCATCGGTGCACGCGTCATCGATCTGCCGGGAACGACGACGCCGGAGGTGCTGGCGGCGGTGCGCAGCGTGGTGCCGCTCGACGACGCACCCGCGCTGGATCTCATGGCATCGGCCGACGGCGAGGTGCTCGACGTGCAGCGCGAGCTCGCCGCCGCAGCGGGCGTCGACGATCCGCGGTACGTCGACCGGTTCGAGTACTACGTGCTCGCGAAGACCGCGTACGTCATCGTGCGCACCGGCGAGACGCGCACCTACGGCAACGCGCTGCTGCGCAAGGGCGTCGTGGGCCACCCGTCCGCCTGAGCGGATCTCTGCGGCGGCTCAGCCGTTGAGACCGAAGAGGTCCAGCGGGTGCGTGAGGCGCCACCACGGCGACGGATCCGTGATCTCGGCCGCGAGCTCCAGATCGACGGTGGTGGCGTCGAGCGGTCCGGTCACGCTGAGCGAGCCGACGACATCGCCGGCGTCGCGGCTGTCACCGAGGTGGTAGCTGGTGGCGACGGTGCCGTTGCCGCCGTTCCAGAGGATCACCGAAGCGTCGCCTGATGTGACGATGTCGACCTTGTCGCCCCACAGCGTCTCGACCTGGCCGGCGACGGTGCTCGCCGTCACCGAGGGCTTGGGCTGCAGCTCCGCCTCCATCTGCGCATACAGCGCGCGCGATGCGGCGAGGCGGGCCTCGTCGTTCGGCTGACCCAGCACCGACGCATAGAGGCGCACGGTCTTGTCGCCGATCGTGACGTCTTTCGCCGAGAGCAGGTTCCAGGCGTCCAACGTGCCGGTCTTGAGGCCGACGACGCCCGGATCGGCGAGGAGGCCGTTGGTGTTCTCGACGTGCCCGGCGCCGGGGAGGTCGACGGACTGCTTCGCGACGATCTCGGCGATGACCGGGTTGGCGAGCGCCTTCTGCGCGAGCGTCACGAGTGCCTCGGGGCTCGCGGCGTTGCGCGAGTCCATGCCGGTGGGTTCGCGGACGGTGACCCCGGGAACGCCGTGGGCGGTGAGCCAGGCGTTGGCGGCGGACGCGAAGACGGCGTCGGAGGGCCAGATGCCCTGCGCGAGCCGGTCCGCGTAGTTGTTCGCCGAGCCGATGAGCATGCCCTCGAGCATCTGGTATTGGGTGAGCGAGCCGCCGACGGGGACGTCGAGCGCCGACTCGCCGCCGGCGCGGTACTGCCAGTAGCGCGAGCGGTCGGCGGACGTGAAGCGGTACTCCGGTCCCTGCTCGCCCACGGCGAGCGGCATCTCCTCGAGCACGACCAGCGCGGTCACGATCTTGGTGATGCTGGCGATCGCGTCGGGATCGGCCGTGGAGGCGAGCGTTCCCGGGACGCCGGCGACCGCTTCGGCCGCGCTGCCCTGAGCAGGCCACGCGGGCGCGGCGGCGGGCGCCGCGATCGGCTGCACCTCCATCGCGGTGACGGTGGGGGCGACAGCGTGCAGCGGCCACAGCAGGGTCGTCGCCGCGTAGGCGCCGACGACCGCCGCGATCGCGAGCGTGGGCACCACGACGGCGGCGCGGAACGGGGAGCGGCGCGGGGCATCGGAGAGGAGGTCGGCCTCGACTGCCACGTACGGGGTCGCGGCCGCGGTCAGGTCGGCGGGGGCTGCGCCGTGCTCGACGACGGACTCGTCGACCCAGGCGAGTGCGGTGTGCCCGCCCGTGACCGCGGTGACGGTCGGGGTGCCGAGGTCGGTCGGGAGCGCGAAGCCGGACGGCTCGACGGGCTCCGCGGGGTTCCACGTCGCGACCGACGGCACCTCGGCGACGGGCACCGTGGCGATCGTCGGAGCGGCCGCGGTCACGTCCACCGCAGCGGTGGTCGACGGCGGGTAGACAGTATCCGTCTCACCCGTCTGGATCGTGAGGATGCCGCCGTCGGGCGCGTCTTCGGAACCCGAAACCGGGACGGCACCGGTCTGCACGCGTCGCGCGCGACGCGTGGGTGCAGGGGTGTCGTCCGAAGTCACCCCCCCAAAATACCTGCTGAACCGGCGGTATACTCGTCGCCAACACCACGGGAGTCCGGTGAGCCGGGCTGAGAGGAAGCGATCCACGCTTCGACCGTCGAACCTGATCCGGATCATGCCGGCGCAGGGAGGAGCTCATATGCACGCGTCCACGTCCGCATCCACCCCCGTTGCGGCTCACTCGAAGGCCCCGCGGAGCCTGCGCTGGCGGGTCGTCGACATCGTCGTCGCCGCGGTGCTCGGCGTCGCGATCGGCCTGGTCTTCTGGGCCTGGAACACCATCGGCGGCACCTGGTTCGTCGCCATGGACGGCCTCACCCCCGGTCTCGGCGGCATCGCCGTCGGCATCTGGCTCATCGGCGGCGTCATCGGCGGCCTGGTCATCCGCAAGCCCGGTGCCGCACTCCTCGTCGAGGTGATCGCCGCGCTCGTGTCGATGCTCATCGGCAACGTGTGGGGAGTCTCGACGATCTTCTCGGGCATCGTGCAGGGCCTCGGCGCCGAGCTCGTGTTCGCGATCTTCCTCTACCGCCGCTTCACGCTGCCCGTCGCAATGCTCGCCGGCGTCGGCGCCGCGGTCGGCGCCTGGGTGTTCGAGCTGTTCTACGGCAGCTCGCCCAACATCCTGAAGACCCTCGAGTTCAACGTGATCTACCTGGTGTCGCTGGCCGTCTCGGGCGCGCTGCTCGCGGGCCTCGTCGGCTGGTTCGCCGTGCGCGGGCTCGCCGCGACCGGTGCCCTCAACCGCTTCGCCGTCGGACGCGAAGCGCGCCGCGAGGTCTGACGTGACGGCGACCCGCCCCGCCCGCATCACGGCGGCGGGCTGGGGGTGGCGCTACGGCGGACGCCGGGCCGCTGCCGTCCACGACGTCTCGTTCACGATCGAGCCCGGGGAGCGCGTGCTCCTGCTCGGCGCATCCGGCGCGGGCAAATCGACGCTCCTCGCCGGCATGGCAGGTCTCCTCGGCGGCGCCGACGAGGGTGACGAGACCGGCACGCTCCTCATCGACGGTGGACGCGCCGAGGCTCACCGCGGTCGCGTCGGGCTCGTGCTGCAGGACCCCGACGCCGGGGTCGTGCTGTCGAAGGTGGGCGACGACGTGGCCTTCGGGTGCGAGAACCTCGGCGTTCCGGCCGCCCTGATCCCCGCTCGGGTCGCAGAGGCGCTCGACGCCGTCGGGCTCGACGTGCCGCTGACCCGGCCCACCAAGGCGCTCTCCGGTGGACAGAAGCAGCGCCTCGCCCTCGCCGGGGTGCTGGCGATGCGGCCCGGGGTGCTCCTGCTCGACGAGCCCACCGCCAACCTCGACCCGGACGGAGTCCGCGAGGTGCGCGACGCCGTCGAGCGTGCGGTGCGCGAGACGGGCGCGACGCTCGTCGTGATCGAGCACCGCACCGCGGTGTGGGCCGATCTCATGGACCGCGTCATCGTGGTCGGGGCCGACGGCGGACTCCTCGCCGACGGGACGCCCGCCGAGGTGTTCGCGCGTCACGGCGCCACGCTCGCCGCGGCCGGCGTGTGGGTGCCGGGCCACCCGGTCGACCTGCCCGTCCCCGCTTCCGCCCGGTCCGACGCGCCGACGGCGGTGGCGGCATCCGCTCTCTCGATCTCCCGTGACGGCCGCACGATCGTGCGCGCGGGGCTCGACCTCGCCGTGCCGCGCGCGGCCGCGACCGTGATCACGGGGCCGAACGGCGCCGGCAAGTCCACGCTCGCACTGACGCTCGCGGGCCTGCTGCCCGAGGCGGCGGGTCGCGTCGAGTCCGCGCCGGAACTCGCGGGCCGCTCCGGCCGGCGCCCGTCGAAGTGGACGTCGCGCGAGCTGCTCACGCGCATCGGCACGGTGTTCCAGGAGCCCGAGCACCAGTTCCTCGCCGCGACCGTGCGCGACGAGCTCGCCATCGGGCCGGGTTCGCGCGGCGTCGACCCGGCCGCCGTCGACCAGATCGTCGACGAACTGCTCGAACGGCTGCACCTGGCACCGCTCGCCGCCGCGAACCCCTTCACCCTGTCGGGCGGGCAGAAGCGCCGGCTCTCGGTCGCGACCGTGCTCGCCGACGCGCCCCCGGTGATCGTGCTCGACGAGCCGACCTTCGGTCAGGACCGCCGCGGCTGGATCGAGCTCGTGCAGCTGCTGCAGTCCGAGATCGACGCCGGCACGACGGTCGTCGCCGTCACCCACGACGAGGACGTGCTGCGCCATCTCGGCGGCCACCGCATCGAGCTCGGCCTCCCCGTGCACGCGGGGGTGGGATCGTGACCGCCGTCGACGCGCGCACCGCCGAGGCCGAGGCGGCGCCCCGCGCCTGGCTCGACGGGGTGAACCCGGTCACGAAGATCGCGCTCGCGCTGCTGCTGTCGGTGCCCCTCTTCGCGTCCATCGACGCCACGAGCGCCCTCGTGGCGATCGTGCTCCAGATCGCCTGCATCCCGCTGACCGGCCTCGCCGCCCTGACGGTGCTGAAACGGATGCTGCCCATCCTCGTCTTCGCGCCGGTCGCGGGCCTCAGCATGCTGCTGTACGCGGAGCCGGGCGGCACCGTCTACTGGTCGTTCTGGTACGCGACGATCAGCGACGACTCGATCGCCCTCGCGATCGCGGTGTGCCTGCGCGTGCTCGCCCTCGCCCTGCCGACCATCCTGCTGTTCGGCCGCACCGACCCGACCGAGCTCGCCGACGCGCTCGCCCAGGTCGCGAAGCTGCCGTCGCGCTTCGTGCTCGGCGTGCTCGCCGGCACCCGCACGCTCGGGCTCTTCCTCGACGACTGGCGCAGCATGGGCCTCGCACGCCGGGCGCGGGGCGTCGGCGACAGCGGCGCCGTCCGCCGCTTCTTCTCGATGGCCTTCGTGCTGCTCGTCTTCGCGGTGCGCCGCGGCACGAAGCTCGCGATGGCGATGGAGGCGCGCGGCTTCGGTTCGGGCATCCGCCGCACGTGGGCGCGTCCGTCGCGCCTGCACCCCCGTGACGCCGTGGCGCTGCTGGGCGGCACCGTGATCATGGCGCTCGCGATCGGCGCGGCGGTCGCGGCGGGCACGTTCCGGTTCGTCTGGTCCTGAGCTCGTCGTCGGTTCGACGACGTTTCGTCTGCGGGCGCCAGAGCGCCCTTCGCTCAACGGCCGGTGCTTCGGCCCCGGTTCAGCCGCCGGCGACCAGCCGCTCGTAGCCGGGCTGCAGCGCGGGGAAGTAGTCGTCCCAGTTCACGGTGTCGACGTCCACGCCTGCCTGGGCCGCGACCAGGCGGTCGAGGTAGTACTCCCAACCCGGGCCGATCGAGCCGACCTCGTCCTCGGGGCCCAGGCGTTGACCGAACGTGAGCACGGTGTCGCCGTGCTCGTCCGGGGCGAGTTCGAACCACAGGTGCCACGCACCCGAGGTGGCCGCGGTGTCCCCGGCGAAGCGCCGCGGGCGGTCGCACTCGAGGATCGTGTACTCCTCACCCGAGGCATCCGGATCCTCCGCCGTCATGAAGAACGTGACGTGCCCGGTCGCGGGATCGCCCTCCCAGCGGCCGATCCACCGCTCGAGCCGCGCGGACTCGGTGAGCTCGCGCCACACCTCGTCGGCGGTCGCGCGGAAGCGCCGGAGGATCACGAGGTTCGGCTTGCCGTCGATGTCACACACGTTCCCGGTGATCTCGGTCATGTCGCGTTCCACAGCTCCCGGTAGTACGACAGGCGCTCGCGATCGGGCTCGATCCCGTACGCCTCGATGAGGGCGTCCTCCCATCCCTCGCCATAGTTCCACGCCGTCGACATCGACGCCACGGCGATGTCGGCCCAGCGGTCCGCGACGCCCAGCGCGCCCAGGTCGACGTGCCCGCTCCACCGGCCGTCGTCGCCGATCAGCGTGTTCGGGCAGCACGCGTCGCCGTGGCACACGACGAGCCGGTCGATCGGCGGGGCGTCCCGCCACTCATCGGGAACACGGATGCCGCGCCCCTGGGCGTTCGCGATGCGCCCGGGCACGCCCCAGTCGAACGGGCAGTCGTCGACCGGTAGTGCCTCGTGGAGCGCGCGCAGACCCTCGCCGACCGCGCGGACGGCGGTGCCGGCATCCCGGATCCATCGCGGATCCACCGCCGACACGCCGGGGAGGGCCGCCGTCACCAGCCATTCGTGGGTGTCGTCGCCTCCGGCCTCGAGCACCCGCGGGACGGGGGTGTACCGCGCCGCCCACCGCAGCCGCTCCGCCTCGCCTGCGAACGACGTCTCGGCGTTGCGCGGGCCGTACTTGAGGTACCTGCCGTCGTCGGTGCGGAACGTCGTGCCGCCCAGCTCGTTGAGCCAGACGGGGGTGAGCTCGGCGCCGCGCGCGAGCACCCTGACCCGCTCGGGGACGGCGACGTCTGCGACGGGGATCGACACGAGTTCCATCCTCCCGCGCGCGGGGCCCCCTGCGAAGTCCGGACTTCGCGGGTTCTGGACTCCGGAGTGATGCGTTTCCTGGACGGTCTCCTCCGGATCAGGGGCGCGCCGACGCTCGAAGTCCGGACTTCGCAGGTCCTGGACACCGAATCGAAGCTTTTCCCGGACGGCACCGCGGGAGGAGGACCGGCACGGCTCAGGCCTCGAGCGCCTCGCGGAGGATCACGGCGTGGTTGTGGGTGTCGTCGTGCACCGCATGAAGGAGCGTCACGGCGAGGTGGGGCGCGTGCTTTGCGCGCAGCGCACCCACCGCGCCCGCCGTGGGTCCGGCGAGCTCGGCCCGGTATGCCGCCTCGAAGTCCGACCATGACAGGTCGTCGTGGGGGAAGGCCTTGCGCAGCTCGGTCGAGCGCGCGACCTCCTCCGCCCACAGGTCGAGCGCCGCGCGCTCCTTCGACGGGCCACGCGGCCAGAGACGGTCGACCAGCGCGTGGAAGCCATCGCCCGGGGTCGGGTCGTCGTAGACGCGCTTCAGCCGGATCTCCATGCGCATCCAACTCGCCTGCCTGGCGGTGCGCCACCGGCATGGTGGGATGGAGGCATGCCCACCACGCGCGCGACCCGCCGCCGAGGACCCCTCACGGCGCTCGAGGGCGCGGAGCCCGCGGTCGCGATCGGCGACACGACCGCGCGGCACGTGCGGCTGTCGCCGGACGGGCTCTCGCGCCATATCGGCGATCCGCGGTCGCAGTTCGTGCCGTGGTCCCAGGTGCACACGGTCACGGTGGATCCGCCCGCGACCTGGTGGCCGTACCCCGCGATGTCCGACATGGCGGCGGCGCTGCTCGGCGGCGTGGCCGGCGGGCTCGAGGCCGGCGAGGCGGCCGAGACCCCCACCTTCCTCGTCGTGATCACCACGCTCGACGGGGAGCGGCTCGAATGGCGCGCCACTCAGCACTACCTCTCGGGCTACCGCCGCGGGGACGCGCAGGCGACGACGCGGCTCGTGGAGTACCTGACCGCGCGTGGCGAGGCGCGGATGCTGCTGGCACGGCCCGCCGAGCTGATCGATCGCATCTCGGCCCTCACGCGCATCGGCCCGCAGATCGGGCCGTGACGGTCTCCGCGACCGCCCGTTAGCCTGGTCCCGTCGCGTCGCCGGCTGGTGAGCGATGGGACTGAGTCCCGCGTATGCTGATACGCGGTTCCGCAGAATCCGGACTTCGAAGGAGAATCCATGGACCTCACGGGCACCGCCGCACTCGTCACCGGTGGCGCGAGCGGACTCGGCCTCGCCACGGCCCGGCGTCTCACCGCCGCGGGCGCGACCGTCACGATCGTCGACCTGCCGACCTCGGCGGGCGCCGACCTCGCCGCAGAGCTCGGAGGATCGTTCGCGCCGGCCGACGTCACGAGCCCGGATCAGGTGGCAGCCGCAGTCGCCACGGCCGCAGCATCCGGCCCCCTCCGCGTCGTCGTGAACTGCGCCGGGATCGCGCCGCCCGCCAAGGTGCTCGATCGCGAGGGCAACCCGTCGCCGCTGGAGGGCTTCGAGCGGATCATCCGCGTGAACCTCATCGGCACGTACAACGTCATCTCGCAGGCCTCCGCCGTCATGGCGAAGACCGAGCCCACGGCCCACGGCGACCGCGGCGTGGTTGTGAACACCGCCAGCGTCGCCGCGTTCGACGGCCAGATCGGCCAGCCCGCGTACTCGGCGTCGAAGGGTGGCGTGCACGCCATGACCCTGCCGATCGCCCGCGAGCTCGCGCGCTACGGCATCCGCGTCGTGACGATCGCGCCCGGCATCATGGAGACCCCCATGCTGATGGGCCTGCCGCAGGCGGCGCAGGACTCCCTCGGCGAGCAGGTGCCGTACCCGCAGCGCCTCGGCAAGCCCGACGAGTACGCGCGCCTGGTGATGTCGATCGTCGACAACGGCTACCTCAACGGCGAGACCATCCGCCTGGACGGCGCCATTCGCATGGCCCCGAAGTAAGGAGACCGCATGAGCGACTCGATCCTCGTCACGCGCGACGGCGCCCTCGCGCGCGTGACCCTCAACCGGCCGGCGTTCCTCAACGCCATGGGCTTCGAGATGGGCGCCCGCTGGCGCGACGTCGCGCACGAGCTCACCTCCGACGCGTCGGTGGGGGCCATCATCCTGGATGCTGCGGGCCCGGCCTTCTGCGCCGGCGGCGACGTCATCGAGATGGCGACGTCGGGGGCCTCCGGCGCTGACGTGACCGGCGCGGCCCACACGATCCACGACGGCATCCGCACGTTCGTCGAATCCGACAAGCCCGTCGTCGCTGCCGTGCAGGGCGCCGTCGCGGGCGGGGGACTGGGCCTGATGCTCACCGCCGACTACATCGTCGCGTCGGAGCACGCGAAGTTCGTCAGCAAGTACGCGAACATCGGGCTCACCCCCGACCTCGGCGTCTCGACGCTGCTGCCCGCTGCGGTCGGGCAGCGGCGAGCGCTGCAGCTCCTGCTGCAGGACCTCACCATCGACGCCCCGACCGCCCTCGACTGGGGCCTCGTCACCGAGGTCGTCCCGGCCGCCGACGTCGCTTCGCGCGCCGAAGCGGTGGCGCGGTTCTGGCTCGCAGGCGCCACCGGTGCCTTCGGGCAGGCCAAGCGCCTCGTCCGCACCGGAGCCGGGCGCTCGTTCGGCGAGAACCTCGACGACGAAGCCCGATCCATCGGCGCCCGCTTCGACACCGCCGAGGCCAAGGCGCGCGTCGCGGCCTTCGCTGCAGCATCCGCCAAATCCCGTTCCTGACTTCCTGACCGAGGAGATCCTGAGATGAGCGACAAGCCCCTCGCCGGCAAGACGATCCTGATGTCGGGCGGCAGCCGCGGCATCGGCCTCGCGATCGCGCTGCGCGCGGCGCGCGACGGTGCCAACATCGCCCTGCTGGCCAAGACCGACACGCCCCACCCCAAGCTCGAGGGCACCGTGCACTCGGCAGCGGAAGAGATCCGCGCGGCCGGCGGCAACGCACTGCCGATCGTCGGCGACGTGCGCAACGACGACGACGTGACCGAGGCCGTGCTCAAGACGCAGGGCGAGTTCGGCGGCATCGACATCGTCGTGAACAACGCCTCGGTCATCGACCTGTCGCGCTCGCTCGACCTCGACGCCAAGAAGTACGACCTCATGCAGGACGTCAACGTGCGCGGCACGTTCATGCTCTCGCGGGCAGCGGTGCCGATTCTGAAGGATGCTGCGAACCCGCACATCCTCTCGCTCTCGCCGCCGCTCAACCTGTCGCCGAAGTGGCTCGGCGGGCACACCGGATACACGCTGGCGAAGTACGGCATGACGATGGTCACGCTGGGGATGGCCGCGGAGTTCGCCGAGGCGGGGATCGCCGCGAACACGCTGTGGCCGCGCACGACGATCGCGACCGCCGCGGTGCAGTTCGCCCTGGGCGGCGACCGCATGATGAAGGTCAGCCGCACGCCCGAGATCTACGCCGACGCGGCGTACGAGGTGTTCACCCGGCCCTCGCGCGAGTACACCGGGCAGACGCTCATCGTCGAGGACGTGCTCGAGGCCTCCGGCGTCACCGACTTCTCCGGGTACGCCGCGGTTCCCGGCACGCCCGACGAGGCGCTGTTCCCCGACATCTTCCTGGACTGATGTCGCCGGCGAATCCGAGGTCTCGCCGAGACCGAGGATTCGCCCGCCAGACCGGGGTCGTCGTCGGTCTCGGTGAGGATCCCCTGTCTCGCACGGGTGCGGCGGCGTAGCGTGGGGCCATGGCGGTGCGGAGCCTGTTCCCGATCCTGCTGGCACGCGAGCTGCCCGAGCTCGTGAGCTTCTACGAGCGCGCGCTCGGCGGGGTCGTCGACTACCGGTTCGCCGACGCGAACGGCGCCGACGCGTACGTGTCGCTGAAGATCGACGGGGTCCCGCTCGGGATCGGCCGCGACGAGGACGCTCTGCCGCCCGGCGGCGGCGAGCGGGTCGCACTGTGGTTCTACGTCGACGACGTCGATCGCGCATTCAGGGCGTGGGTGCGCGCGGGCGGTCACCCGATCCAGCCACCGGAGGACATGCCGTGGGGCGAGCGGGTCGCGCAGGTGCGCGACCCCGCCGGCAACCTCGTGAACCTCGGCGCAAAGGCCCCCACGGCCGAGGGCTGAGGTCCGCCGCGCGCGGCCGCGACGCCGGCGCGGCAGCATCCGTCCGCCCTCCGCGCCTTCCGCCTGCACGCCGAAGGCGCCGTCGGCGACCTTGCGCGACGGCGTTGGCGAGGATGATTCTCAAAAAAGGAAAATCCGCTCAAACACTGGCGTGGTGACGTTACCAGTGTTAGCTTTCCATCGGAATCAGAGGACGGCGTGCTCACCGGAGAGCGCAACGATGCGACGCCGCATCGCCGCGGTACTTCCGGATGTGTCTCTGTTCGTTCCGACGCGCGTTCGACGCGCCGACGACTGATCCGCCCCACGCTCTGCACGGCACCACGTGCAGCGCGTCTCGCCGCCGGGGCACCGCTTCGGCGTCACGGAATCCATGGAAGGATCTGCAATCCCATGAAGCGCTTCACCAAGCTGACCGCGGGAGCCCTCGTGCTCGCCGTTCCCCTCGCGCTGACCCTGACCTCCTGCAGCGGGTCGGGCGGCGGCTCCGGCGAGGGAGACGGGGACGAGACGCTCACCGTCTGGACCTGGGACCCCGCCTTCAACATCTACGCGATGGAGGAGGCCGAGAAGGTGTACCAGAAGGATCACCCCGACTTCGAACTCGACATCGTCGAGGTGCCGTGGGACGACCTCCAGACCAAGCTCACGACGATCGCGCAGTCGCAGGCGTTCGACGAGCTGCCCGACATCTTCCTGATGCAGAACAACGCGTTCCAGAAGAACGGGATCAACTACCCCGACCTGTTCTCGGACTTCAGCGACTCCGACATCGATTTCTCGGAGTTCCCGCAGTCGGTCGTCGACTACTCCACGATCGACGACGTCAACTACGGCGTGCCCTTCGACGCCGGCACCGCGATCACGGCGCTGCGCACCGACGTGCTCGAGGAGGCGGGCTACACCGTCGACGACTTCACCGACATCACGTGGGACGAGTACCTCACGATCGGCAAGGACGTGCTCGCCAAGACGGGGCAGCCGCTGCTGTCGGGCCAGGCCGGCTCCGCCGACATCCCGATGATGATGCTGCAGTCCGCCGGCGCCAGCCTGTTCGACGACGAGGGCAACCCCACCATCGTCGACAACGCCGCGCTCGAGGCGGCCATCGACACCTACACGCAGCTCGTCGAGGCGGGCGTGCTCGTCGAGGTCAACTCGTGGGACGAGTACATCGGCACGCTCGTGAACGGCACCGTCGGCGGCACGATCAACGGCGTGTGGATCGTCGGCTCGATCCAGACCGCCGAAGACCAGAACGGCAAGTGGGCCGTCACGAACCTCCCCAAGCTCGACACGGTCTCGGGCGCGACGAACTACTCCGCGAACGGCGGATCGTCCTGGGCGATCTCGTCGACGGCCGACGTCGACCTCGCGTCGGACTTCCTCGGCGCGACCTTCGCCGGCTCGACCGAGCTGTACGACACGATCCTGCCGAAGGCCGGCGCGGTCGCGAACTGGATCCCGGCCGGTGACAGCGACGTCTACAACGAGCCGATCGCGTTCTTCGGCGGTCAGCCGATCTTCGCCGACGTCGTGAAGTTCGGCCCGGAGGTCCCGTCGAACAACACGGGTGCGTACTACTACGAGGCACGTGATGCGGTGAGCACGGCCATGACGCAGATCATGGGCGGCACCGACATGACGACGGCGCTCGAAGAGGCGCAGGCCAACGTCGAGTTCGCGATGGAGTAACCACGCGAGACGGTCCGGCGGGGCGGCGAACCCGCCCCGCCGGACCGGAACCGTGGCCCTGACCGCCCAAGGAAAAGAGACGACGCCGTGGCCTCCGACGTGAAGACGCGCACCAAGACTGCGAGCAGGCGCAATCAGCCGCCGCCGCTGAACAACTACATCGGCGACCGCAAGCCGTGGCTCAGCAACACCCGCCGCCGCAGCCTCACCGGGTGGGGGTTCCTGCTCCCCGCCGCACTGCTCATCCTGTTCATGAGCTTCATCCCGATGGCGCAGGCCTTCGTCCTGTCGCTGCAGACCGGACGCGGCACGCGCCTCGAGTTCGCCGATCCGCTCTGGTACAACTACGAGCGCCTGCTGAACGACGACGTCTTCCGCCTCACGCTGACGAACACGTTCATCTACCTGATCATCCAGGTGCCCATCATGCTGGCGCTGGCACTGGTGCTGGCGAACCTGCTCAACAACCCGAAGCTCCGGTTCAAGGCGGTGTGGCGGACCGCGATCTTCCTGCCCTGCGCCGTGTCGCTGGTGTCGTACTCGCTGGTGTTCCGGACGCTCTTCGCCAATGACGGCTTCGTCAACGACATGCTCATGTCGATCGGTGCCATCGGCGGCCCGATCAACTGGCTCGGCCAGCCCGAGACCGCGCGCTTCGTGATCATCCTGGGCCTGCTCTGGCGCTGGACCGGCTACAACATGGTCTTCTACCTCGCAGCCCTGCAGAACATCGACCAGTCCAGCATCGAGGCGGCCCGCATGGACGGGGCGAATGCCTTCCAGACGTTCTGGTACGTCACCGTGCCGCAGCTGAAGCCCATGATCGTGCTCACCGCGATCCTGTCGATCAACGGCACCCTGCAGATGTTCGACGAGTCGTGGGCGCTGACCCAGGGCGGCCCCGCCCACCAGACCATGTCGATGGCGCACTACCTCTACGAGGTGTCGTTCCAGAAGAACCCCAACTTCGGCTATGCCGCGGCGATCTCGTACGTGATCCTCATGCTCGTCGCCATCCTCTCGTTCATCCAGATGAAGGTCGGTGACAAGCGTGATTAACAAGCTCCGCAGTCTTCCCGGGTACGCCCTGCTGGCGATCTGGGCCCTGTTCTCGGTCTTCCCGCTCTACTTCATGGCCGTCTCGGCCACGAACACCAGCAAGGACGTGCTGTCGTCACGGATGCTGCCGGGCACCGCCCTCTTCGAGAACATCGCGGCCCTCTTCTCGACGCAGGACGTCGTGGGCGCGATGACGAACTCGTTCCTCATCGCGGTGGGCACGACGATCCTCGCGCTGACGGTGTGCTCCATCGCCGGCTATGGCTTCGAGGTCTATCACTCCAAGGGCAAGGACGCCGTCATGGCGATCCTGCTGCTCGCGATGATGATCCCGTTCGCCGCGACGATGATCCCGCTCTTCCAGCTGTTCGCGCGCGTCGGGATGGTGAACTCGCTGTGGGCGGTGGTCATCCCCATGATCTCGACGCCGTTCCTCATCCTGCTGTTCCGGCAGGCGTCCCGGTCGTTCCCGCACGAGATCATCGAGGCGGCTCGCATCGACGGGCTGAGCGAGCTGTCGATCTTCGCGCGGATCTACGTCCCCACGATGAAGTCGACCTTCGCGGCCGCCGCCGTCATCACGTTCATGATGGCGTGGAACAACTTCCTGTGGCCGAAGGTGATCCTCGTCAACAACAGCGTGCTGACGATGCCGATGCTCACCGCGAACATCAGCGCCGGGTACGTCACCGACTACGGCGTGCTGATGCTCGCCGTGCTGCTGTCGTCGCTGCCGACGATGATCGTGTTCCTCCTCCTGCAGCGGCAGTTCGCGCAGGGCATCACGGGGGCGGTCAAGTGACCCTCGACACCATCGACATCGAGACCGAGAGCTTCGGAGAGGAGGGCGTGATGTTCGACGCCACGCGGATCGCGGATCCCCGGTTCGTCCAGGAGAACCGCCGGCCCGCCCACTCGGACCACCGCTGGTTCCGGACGGCGGCCGAGGCGGCGGACGGCGACAGCGGCTACGAGCAGTCGCTCAGCGGCCGCTGGAAGATCCACTACGCGAAGAACCCCGCGGCGGCCCCGGCCGGTTTCTTCCACCCGGAGTACGACTGCGAGAGCTGGGACGACATCCCGGTCCCCGCGCACATCCAGCTGCACGGCTACGACCGCCCGCAGTACGTCAACGTCCAGTACCCCTGGGACGGCGTCGAGCAGATCGACCCGGGCGAGGTGCCCGAGCGCTACAACCCCGTCGCCTCGTACGTGAAGAGCTTCGTCCTCGACCGGCCGGTCGAGGACGGCGAGTCCGTGAGCATCAGCTTCCTGGGCGCCGAGAGCGCGATCGCGGTCTGGCTCAACGGGCGCTACCTCGGGTACGCCACCGACAGCTTCACGCCGTCGGAGTTCGACGTGACCGACGCGCTGGTCGAGGGGGAGAACAAGCTCGCCGCGCAGGTGTTCAAGTTCTCCAGCGGCTCATGGCTCGAGGACCAGGACTTCTTCCGGTTCTCAGGGCTGTTCCGCGACGTCGTCCTGTACCGCCGTCCCCGTGCGCACGTCGAAGACCTCCGGGTCGACGTCGACCTCGCCCACGACGCCGGGTCCGCCGACATCGCCCTGCGCGTCGACCTGCGCGGCGAGGGGAGCGTCGCGGCCCGCCTCGCCGGGGTCGGACCGCTCGAGCCCCACAGCGACGGCGGCTTCGGCATCCGTCTCGAGAACCCGCGGCTGTGGAGCCCCGAGGACCCGTGGCTGTACGAGGTCGAGATCGAGGTGCGAGACGCCGCGGGCGAGGTGACCGAAGTCATCGTGCAGCGCGTCGGTGTGAGGCGCTTCGCGATCGAGGACGGGCTGATGAAGCTCAACGGGCGGCGTGTGGTCTTCTTCGGGGTGAACCGGCACGAGTTCGGTCTCGCCGGGCGCGTGCAGACCGCGGGCGAGATCGAGGCCGACCTCCTCGCCCTGAAGGCCGTCGGCGTGAACGCCGTGCGCACCAGCCACTACCCGAACAGCACGGTGTTCTACGAGCTCACGGACCGGCACGGGCTCATGGTCATCGACGAGATGAACCTCGAGAGCCACGGCGTCTGGGATCGCATCCGCAAGCTCGGCGCGCCCATCGAGGACGCCGTCCCGGGCGATCGCCCCGAGTGGCGGCCGGCGCTGATGGACCGCGCGGCGAGCATGTTCGAGCGCGACAAGAACCACCCGAGCGTCGTGATGTGGTCGTGCGGGAACGAGTCGTTCGGCGGCACCAACCTGCGCGACGTCGCCGCGTGGTTCCGCGAGGTCGACAGCCGCCCGGTGCACTACGAGGGCGTGTTCTGGGACCCGCGCTACGAGGAGACGACCGACGTCGCGAGCCAGATGTACACCCCCGCCGCGGAGGTGGAGGAGTACCTGCGTCACCGCCGCGACAAGCCGTTCATCCTGTGCGAGTACGCCCACGCCATGGGCAACTCGTTCGGTGCCGTCGACGAGTACATCGAGCTGGCCTACCGCGAGCCGCTGTTCCAGGGCGGGTTCATCTGGGACTTCGCCGACCAGGCGATCGCCCTGACCGACCGGTACGGCAAGGAGTACTACGGCTACGGCGGCGACTTCGGCGACTCCCCGAACGATGCCGAGTTCT
The DNA here is from genome assembly GCF_001422925.1 of Microbacterium sp. Leaf288. GTDB lineage: Bacteria > Actinomycetota > Actinomycetes > Actinomycetales > Microbacteriaceae > Microbacterium. The sequence continues at coordinate 260,259 of NZ_LMNI01000013.1, read as the reverse complement.
GCGGCAACGGCATCTTCTTCACCGACCACTCGCCGACGCCGAAGCTCCAGGAGGTCGCGTACCTCTACCAGGGCTTCAAGATCCGCATCGACGACGACGGCTTCACGGTGCACAACCGTCTGCTCTCGACGTCCAGCGCCGCGTACCGCTGCGTCGTCACGCTCTCGCGCGAGGGACGGATGCTGCGCAGCGAAGACGTCGAGACCGACATCGCCGCCGGCGACACCGGTCGCGTCGCCCTCCCCATCGCGGTCCCCGCCGCGCCCGGGGAGTACGCGATCGACGTGTCGTTCCGCCTGCGGGCGGCGACGGCGTGGGCCCCGGAAGGACACGAGGTCGCGTACGAGCAGCGGGTCGTCCAGGTCGGGGCGCCGCCCGCGCGGGTCGCGGCACCGGCGCCCGAGCTCATCCGCGGCGCGCACAACATCGGGGTGCGCGGTGCCGGCTTCAGCACCCTGTTCTCGACGCTGTACGGCGGGCTCACCTCCTATCGGTTCGGCATGACGTCGGACGGCGGGCGGGAGCTGCTCAAGGGGATGCCGCGGCCGCACTTCTGGCACGCGCCGACGTCGAACGAGCGCGGGTGGGAGGCGCCCTTCGAGGATGGCCAGTGGCTGCTCGCCGGCCGCTACGGGCGCGTGCGCGAGCCGCTGACCCGCACGCGGGTCGAACAGGACGCCACCGCGGTGACGGTGACGTACGAGTACGAGCTGCCGACGCGGCCGGCCACGACGTGCGACGTGGCTTACCGCGTCGACGGTTCTGGCCGCGTCGAGGTGACGCAGACGCTGCACCTGGTCGAGGGTCTGCCGAGCCTGCCCGAGTTCGGGATGCTGCTCACCACGCTGCCGGAGTTCCGCCGGCTGCGCTGGTACGGCGACGGACCCGAGGAGTGCTACGTCGACCGCCGCGGCGGGGCACGCCTGGGCGTGTACGATCGCGACGTGACGACGGAGCTCACCCCCTATCTGCGTCCGCAGGAGGCGGGAAGCCGCACCGGGGTGCGGTGGGCCGAGGTCACCGACGACAGGGGAGCGGGTCTGCGCGTCGAGTCCGCCGGGGGCATGGAGTTCTCGGCGCTGCCGTGGACTCCGGACGAAGTGGAGAACGCCCTGCACCAGACCGAGCTGCCGCCGATCCACCGCACCGTGCTGCGGCCGGCGCTCATGCGGCGCGGCGTGGGCGGCGACGACGCGTGGGGTGCGCGCACGCTCGCGCAGTACCACCTGCCGACCAGCGGGGACCTCGTGTTCGACTTCGCCTTCCGAGGGGTCTGAGAGTGCAGGAGCGCCGCACCTCGCTGCGTGACGTGGCGCAGGCCGTCGGCGTATCGGTGCAGACGGTCTCCCGCGTCGCGAACGGCGAGCCGAACGTGGCGCCCGAGAAGCGCGAGCTCGTCCTCGCCAAGATGCGTGAGCTGGGCTACCGCCCCAATGCGGCGGCCCGCGCCATCCGGCGCGGGTCGTTCCGCACGGTCGGTGTCGTGTACCACAGCCTGCATTCCGTGGGCACCCACCGCTCGCTCGAGGAGATCTCCGAGCGGGCCGCCGAGAGCGGCTACGCGACGACGCTCATGCCGTTGGCCGCCTCCTCCGGGCAGGCGGCCAACGGGGCCTTCACGCGACTGGGGGAGATGGCGGTCGACGTGCTGATCGTCATCCTCCCCGCCCCGTTCGGCATCGACGAGGCGCTGCAGCTGCCCGAGGGGGTGCCGGCGGTGATCCTCGGCCCGCCGCTCGTCGACGGCGTCGCCACCGTCGACTTCGATCAGGACGTCGGCGCGCGCCAGGCGGTGGGGTACCTGCTCGACCTCGGCCACCAGACGGTGCACCACATCACCGGACCGCCCGGCTCGTTCTCCGCGGCGTCGCGGCTCGACGCCTGGCGCGCCGTGCTCGCCGAGCGCGGACGTGTGCTTCCGGCGGCTCGACCCGGGGACTGGAGCCCCGGCTCGGGCTACCGCGCGATGCGGCAGCTGCTCGCCGAGGAGCGCCCCACCGCCGTCTTCGCGGCGAACGACCAGATGGCGCTGGGCGCCTACCGTGCGATCATCGAGGCCGGCCTGCGGATTCCGCAGGACGTGTCGGTCCTCGGATTCGACGACATCGACGAGGCCGAGATGTTCGCCCCGCCACTCACGACCGTGCGTCAGGACTGGGGTCTGCTCGGCCGCGAGTCACTGCGCGTCGCGCTCGAGATGGAGCGCGGCGCGCCGCCCGAGCAGGTCCGGCTGGCGACGCAGCTGGTGCTCCGCGCATCGACCGCCGCACCCGCGGGCTGAGGGGTCCGGGGCTCAGATCAGGCCGAGGCGGCGGAACGCGTTCGCGATCCCGTCGTCGAGCACGTCGGTCGTGACGAAGTCGGCGAGCTCCTTGAGCTCGGGCTGGGCGTTGCCCATCGCCACCGAGACGCCGCACACCTGGAACATCTCGATGTCGTTCCAGCTGTCGCCCACCGCGATCGCGTCGGCGGCGTCCATGCCCAGGTGCGCCAGCAGCAGCTCGATCGCCGACCCCTTCGTCGTCTCGCGCTCGCTGATCTCGCCGTTCGAGCCGCCCGGCAGCGGCATGCTCCCCGGCACGATCAGGAACTCGTCGCCGAGGTCTTCCCGCAGCTCGTCGAGGCCTTCGGGGTGGTCGCTGACAAAGACGGCCTTGTCGATGCGGGTGAGGTCCGCTTCCTCGACGCCGGGGAACGTGCGCTGCGCGAGACCGACCAGCGAGTCCTCCGGCCGCACCTGCCGGCCCGCCGCCTCCCGCGCCTCGAGCGCCGCCGCGTAGTCGCGCATCAGCTCGGCCATGTCGTCGCTTGCGTAGACCGCATCGCGGGTCTGCAGGAAGTAGCGGATGCCTCGGCTCCGCAGCGCCGTGAGCATGCGGTCCGTCGCGGCGGGCGACAGCGGGCGGTCGACGACCACTTCTTCGCCCGACACGACCAGCGCGCCCGAGTTGGTGACCGCGCCGTCGAAGCCGATCTCGGCGACGTCCGGATGGATGTCGGAGGCCGACCGGCCGGTGCTCAGGTACACCAGGTGCCCGGCCTCGCGCACCGCGCGGATGGCCGGGCCGGTCGAGGGCGACACGTGCGAGCCGTGCTCGAGGAGTGTTCCGTCGACATCGAGGAAGATGATCCGCCGGCGGTCGGCAGGGGGCGTCGGGGCCGTCGTCATGTCAGTGCTTGTTCCCGGTGAAGAGGAGGATGCCGCCGAGGCCGATCATGAGGCCGCCTCCGGTGGCCGACAGGGTGGAGATGCGCTTCGGTGAGCGCCCGAACCAGTCGCGAGCGCCGGCCGCGATGAGCGCCCAGATGCCGTCGGAGATGAGGGCGATGACGAAGAAGACGAGTCCGAGCTCGATCATCTGCAGCGGGACCATGCCGGCGCTCAGGTCGACGAACTGGGGGAGCACCGCGACGAAGAACGCGATCGTCTTGGGGTTCGTGATGCCGACGACGAACCCTTCGCCGAGCTGGCGCCACGCCGAGCGCGGCGCCACGCCGCCGTTCGCCTCCGCGGCGGCGCGATGACGGTGGCGGATCGCCTGCACGCCGAGGTACATGAGGTACAGCGCGCCGCCGGCCTTGACGATCGTGAAGAGCACGACCGACTGCGCGACGATGCCGCCGACGCCGATCGCGACGAGGCCGATGATCGGCAGCAGGCCGAGTGCGTTGCCGAGCACGCTGAGCAGCCCGCCGATGCGGCCGAGCGCGAGCGCGCGCCCGATCGTGAAGAGCACGCTCGGGCCCGGGATCACGATCAGGACGAGGGCGGCGAGCGTGAAGGCGAGAAGGTTCGGGGCGGGCACCACAGGCCGAGCCTAGTCCGGGCGCGGGGATCGGCCTCCGTCCAGGCGTGTCCGCGTACCCTGGACGCATGACCGATTCCCCTGTGCGCACGACGAAACCGAGGCAGGTGCGTCCGGCGACCGAGGGATGGACGCAGAAGAAGGATGCCGAGGGTCGGCCCCTCCTGCAGTTCGCGAGTCCGAAGCGGGGCAAGCCGCCCGTGCACATGGCGGACTTCACCCCCGAGCAGCGCGTCGAGAAGGTCAAGGAGCTCGGGCTCCCCGGCTTCCGGGCGAAGCAGCTCGAGAAGCACTACTTCCAGCATTGGACCCACAATCCCGCCGACATGACGGACCTCCCCGCCGAGGGCCGCGAGGAGTTCGTGCACGGCATGCTGCCGGCGCTCCTCACCGAGGTGCGCCGCCTGGAGACCGACCGCGGTGACACGATCAAGTTCCTGTGGAAGCTGCACGACGGCGCGCTCGTCGAGTCGGTGCTCATGCGCTACCCCGGCCGCATCACGCTGTGCGTCTCTTCGCAGGCCGGCTGCGGCATGAACTGCCCGTTCTGCGCGACCGGTCAGGCCGGCCTCACGCGCAACATGTCGGCGGCCGAGATCGTCGAGCAGGTCGTGCGCGCCAACCGGCTCATCGCCGACGGGGGCCTCGGCGGAAAGAAGAAGGACGACCACTCCGCCGACCGGGTGTCGAACATCGTCTTCATGGGCATGGGCGAGCCGCTCGCCAACTACGCCCGCGTGATGCAGGCCGTGCGCGTGATGACCGACAAGCAGCACGGCCTCGGCATGAGCGCTCGCGGCATCACCGTCTCGACGGTCGGCCTCGTGCCCGCGATCACGAAGCTCGCCGCCGAGGACATCCCCGTGACGTTCGCCCTCTCACTGCACGCGCCCGACGACAAGCTGCGCGACGAGCTCATCCCGGTGAACTCGCGCTGGAAGGTCGACGAGGCGCTCGACGCCGCGCGCGCCTATTTCGACAAGACGGGCCGCCGCGTCTCGATCGAGTACGCCCTCATCAAGGACATGAACGACCACGGCTGGCGCGCCGACCTGCTGGCGAAGAAGCTCAACGACCGTGGCCGCGGCTGGGTGCACGTGAACCCCATCCCGCTGAACCCGACTCCCGGCTCGATCTGGACCGCGTCCGAGGTCGAGGTGCAGAACGAGTTCGTCCGCCGCCTCAACGACGCCGGCATCCCGACGACCCTCCGCGACACCCGCGGCAAGGAGATCGACGGCGCGTGCGGCCAGCTCGTCGCCACCGAAGAGGACGAGGCGGTCGCCGCGGCGACCCCGCTCGAGGACTGACACGTCCCGAAAACGCACCCGCCCGGCCCTCGGAGCTTGCGAAGTCCGGGCTTCGCGCGTCGGGGCACGGTGCCCATCCGGGGGCGGTCCGGGAAACGCTCCCGCCCGGCCTTCGGAGCTTGCGGAGTCCGGACTTCGCGCGCCGGGGCACGGTGCCAATCCCGGGGGCGGTCCGGGAAACGCACCCGACCGGCCTTCGGAGCTCGCGAAGTCCGGACTTCGCGCGCCGGGGCACGGTGCCCATCCGGGAGGTCCGGGAACGCTGAGTTCCGACCTCCAGATGGTGCGAAGTCCGGACTTCGCACGCGGCGAGGACGGGATGACGGATGCCGCGACCCGGGGGATCCGGGATCTCACGCTTCTCTAATACACCTGCCGCACAGGTTGCCCGCTCTATGGTGTGCGGATGTCTTCTTACTCCGCACACCGGCCGGGCCGGTTCGGCTCCGACGGCCGGATCGAGTTCGAGACGGACGGCGAGCAGACCGAGGATCTGTACCTCGACGACGTGCGCGCCCAGCAGGCGGCCGGTGAGCCCGGGGCCGACCAGCGCCCCGGTGACGACGGCCCCGAAGACCCGTTCCCGGTGACGAAGGACCTCCTCGAGGACGCCCTCGCGATGAACCCGACGCAGCCGATCGCCGTGGCCGAGCCGGTCGTGGCGGAGCAGACGACGACCATCGGCGAGTGGGGCGCCGTCGACGAGCCACGTGAGGATGAGCCCGTCGCCGAGCAAGCCTCGCGCGATGAGGAGCCGGAGGCGGCAGCATCCGTTCCTCCCGTCCGCGCGAAGCGTGCGAAGCGCCCGCGTCGAGAGCGGACGTCGGGCTGGCGCAAACTCGCGATCCTCGGCGGGGCCGACGGATCGGTGCTCGACGAAGTGCCGACCGAGACGCCGCGCTTCGTGCAGATGTTCTTCGTGATCGCGGGCACCGCCCTGATCTCAGCGATCTCGATGTACTTCGCGCTCACCACGGGAGTGCGGATCGTCGCGTGGGGCGCGCTGCCCCTCGCGATCGTGTGGGCGCTCATCATCTTCAACCTCGACCGCTTCCTCACCTCGACGATGCGCTCGTCGCAGAGCATCGGGCGGCTGATCGCGCTCGCGATCCCCCGCGTCATCATGGCCGCCGTCATCGGCATTGTCGTGGCCGAGCCGCTCGTGCTGCAGATCTTCCACAACGACATCGCGCGCGAGGTGAACGCGACGAACATCACCCAGGCGCAGTCGGATCAGGACGCCGTCACCGCCGGGCCCGAGAAGCAGGCGCTGGATGCCGCGAGCGAACGTGTTGCGGCGCTCGAGAGCCAGGCGGCCAGCGGTGTCGTGGCGGGCGCCGACACCACGTCGGCGTCGACGGCGTCGGCGCAGCAGACCGTGGACGACCTCACCGCGAAGCTCGCCGCGCAGCAGCAGGTGATCGACCAGGCGCGCGCGATCTACCAGTGCGAACTGACCGGACAGGGTGCCGGCGAGGTGCAGGGATGCAGCGGCGTCGCCGGCGAAGGCGCGAGCTCGGATGCCGCCGAGGCGCAGCTCGCCGCCGCCCAGGCGGCATACGACGACCTGAACTCTCAGCTGACGGCGGCCCAGGCGGATCTCGCCACCGCGCAGGCCGCGGGCACGGCGGACGCCGGCGCATCGGAGGCGACGAACAAGCAGCAGGCCAAGGACGAGCTGCCCGGCGCGCGCGAGCAGTACCAGGCCGCGCTCGCCGCGTACGACGCCCGTGCCGCCGAGATCGCGAGCGGCAACTCCGGCGCGGTGGGCCTGCTGAGCCAGATCGGCGGGCTGGAGCGACTGTCGGCCCGTGAGCCGATCCTCGCGTGGGCGCACTGGCTCATCGCCGGGCTGTTCTTCATGATCGAGCTGCTCCCGGTGCTCGTGAAGGTGCTCACGAGCTGGGGCGAGCCCTCGCTCTACGAGAAGGCCGACGCGCTGCGCCGCCAGGTGGCACTCGACCGCGTCACGGCGCGCAGCTGGCGCGAGCGCGCAGACATCGCGAAGGGCGCGGAGGCGTAGCCGCAGCATCCACCGTCCCTTCCCGGCACTGCGGGGCCGCGGGATGGGAGCGGTCTCGTGTGTCGCGATATATCGTGTTAGAGTGACCGGCGGGTCGCCGATGGGAGGCGGCCACGCCCCCCGTTCCGCCCTCAGTGAACGGGACTGCCGCGATGTCGGCGGCCCGTGCGAAGGTGGGTCGGCACCCTCAGATCCGCAGAGGCGGAGCCCTGCCATGGCTTCGCCGCGTCCGGGAGAACTCTCGTGCTGGCAAAGCTCCTCGTCCGATATCTCAAACCGTATGGCTGGCTGCTGCTCGGCGTGCTGCTGTTCCAGTCGGCCTCCGCCATCGCCTCGCTGTACCTGCCCAGCCTGAACGCCGACATCATCGACAACGGTGTCTCCAAGGGCGACACCGACTACATCTGGCGCACCGGCATCGTCATGCTGACCGTGTCTCTGGGCCAGATCGTCGCGTCGATCATCGCGACCTACTTCGCGGCGCGCGCCGCGATGAGGCTCGGTCGCGACATCCGCGACGACATCTTCGAGCGCGTCTCGGGCTTCTCCGAGCGCGAGGTCACCGGCTTCGGCGCCGGCTCGCTCATCACCCGCAACACGAACGACGTGCAGCAGGTGCAGATGCTCGCGATGATGGGCGCGACGTTCCTCGTCACGGCGCCGCTGCTCGCGATCGGCGGCATCGTGCTCGCGATCGAGCAGGCCGCCAGCCTCGCATGGATCATCGCGGTCGCCGTGCCGGTGCTCCTCGTCGTCGCGGGCATCGTGATCGCCCGCATGGTGCCGCTGTTCCGCAGCTACCAGGGCAAGCTCGACGGCGTGAACCGCGTGATGCGCGAGCAGCTCACCGGCATCCGCGTCATCCGCGCCTTCGTCCGCGAACCCATCGAAGAGGAGCGCTTCCGCGAGGCCAACACCGACATCATGGTCGTCGGCCGCAAGGTCGGGTCGCTCTTCGTGGTGCTCTTCCCCGCGGTCATGCTGATCCTGAACGTCACCGTCATCGGCGTGATCTGGTTCGGCGGCATGCAGGTCGACAGCGGCGAGATCCAGATCGGCACGCTCTTCGCCTTCATGCAGTACGCCATGATCATCCTCTCCGGCGTCATGATGGCGAGCTTCATGACCCTGATGATCCCGCGCGCCGCGGTGTCGGCCGAGCGCGTCGGCGAGGTGCTCGACACGCACTCGTCGCTCGAGCGCCCGTCCGACGCCGTCGGCCGGTTCCCGGCTCCCGGCACCGTCGAGTTCCGCGACGTCGCCTTCACGTACCCGGGCGCCGAGCACCCGATCCTGTCGGGCATCAGCTTCCGCGCCGACGCGGGCGAGACCGTCGCCATCGTCGGCTCGACGGGCGCAGGCAAGACCACCCTGATCTCGCTCATCCCTCGGCTCTTCGACGCCACCGACGGCGTCGTCGAGGTCGGCGGGGTCGACGTGCGGCGGGCAGACCTCGACGCCCTGTGGAGCACGATCGGACTCGTTCCCCAGCGCCCGTTCCTGTTTTCGGGCACCATCGCGTCGAACCTGCGGTTCGGCCGCGAGGACGCGACCGACGCCGAGCTCTGGCGCGCGCTCGAGATCGCCCAGGCGAGCGATTTCGTGAGCCAGATGGAGGCCGGGCTCGACTCCCCGATCTCGCAGGGCGGCACGAACGTCTCGGGCGGGCAGCGGCAGCGGCTCGCGATCGCGCGGGCGATCGTCCACCAGCCGCGCGTCCTCGTGTTCGACGACTCGTTCTCGGCGCTCGACCTCACCACCGATGCGCGGCTGAGGCAGGCGCTGTGGCGCGAGCTTCCCGATGTCACCAAGATCGTCGTCGCCCAGCGCGTCTCGACGATCACCGACGCCGATCGCATCGTCGTGCTCGACGACGGCGGCATCGTGGGCATCGGCACGCACGAGCAGCTGCTCGAGACCAGTCAGACGTACCGCGAGATCGTGGAATCCCAGCTCGGAGCGGAGGTCGCGCGATGAGCGACGAGAAGAACACCGAGAAGACCCGTCGGCGCGTGCGCCAGGCCGTGGCCGAGCTGAGCGCCGAGGAGAAGGCCGAGATCGAGCTCGGCGAGCAGGCGCGCATCGCGGCAGACGACTGGAGCGGCGCGGTCGCCCCGGGCAAGGCAGCGCACTTCTGGCCCGCCTTCCGCCGGCTGATCGGGCTGCTGCGCCCGAACGCCTGGTCGTTCGTGTTCGTGTCGATCCTCGGCTCGATCGGCGTCGTGCTCGCGGTGCTCTCGCCGAAGGTGCTCGGCGAGGCGACCAACATCCTCTTCGAAGGCGTCGTCTCGTCGATGGCGCCCGCAGGGATGACCAAGGAGCAGGTCGTCGCGGGGCTGGAGGCCTCGGGGCAGCAGGACCTCGCCAACATCGTCTCGGCCATGGAGCACTTCGTGCCCGGCGCCGGCGTCGACTTCATGGCGCTCAGCCGCGTGCTGCTCATCGTGCTGGGGCTGTACTTCGCGTCGTCGCTGCTGATGTGGCTGCAGGGCTACGTCATCAACGTGATCATGGTGCGCGTCATGTGGCGTCTGCGCGAAGAGGTCGAGGCGAAGATCAACCGCCTGCCGCTGCGCTACTTCGACCGCGTCCAGCGCGGCGAGCTGATCTCGCGCGTCACCAACGACATCGACAACATCACGCAGATGATGCAGCAGTCGCTGTCGCAGGCCCTCACGAGCGTGCTGACCGTGATCGGCGTGCTCATCATGATGCTGACGATCTCGTGGCAGCTGACCCTCGTGGTGCTGGTGAGCTTCCCGCTCATGGGCATCCTGTTCGGCGTCATCGGGCCGCGCTCGCAGAAGGCGTTCGGCATCCAGTGGCGCAAGGTCGGCCGACTCAACGCGCGTGTCGAGGAGTCGTTCTCGGGCCACGCCCTGGTCAAGGTGTTCGGCCGCGAGCAGGCGTCGCGCGAGGCGTTCCGCGAGGAGAACGAGGAGCTGTACCAGGCCTCGTTCAAGGCGCAGTTCCTGTCGAACATCATGATGCCGGCCATGATGTTCATCGGGAATCTCACCTACGTGGGCATCGCGGTCTTCGGCGCGCTCATGGTGGCCGGCGGCCAGCTGCGCCTCGGCGACGTGCAGGCGTTCATCCAGTACTCGCAGCAGTTCACGCAGCCGCTGGCGGAGCTCGGCGGCATGGCGGCGGTCGTGCAGTCGGGCACGGCCTCGGCCGAGCGCGTGTTCGAACTGCTCGACGAGCCCGAGCAGGAGCCCGACGCCGAGGACGCCCCGGCGCTCGTCGAGGGCGACGGCACGATCGAGTTCCAGGACGTCGCCTTCTCGTACTCGCCTGACCGGCCGCTCATCCACGACCTGTCGTTCCGGGTGGAGCCGGGCCAGACGGTCGCGATCGTGGGTCCGACCGGCGCAGGCAAGACGACGCTCGTGAACCTGCTGATGCGCTTCTACGAGCTCGACGGCGGTCGCATCCTCCTCAACGGGCAGAACATCGCCGACCTCACGCGCCGCGACATCCGCGCCGAGACCGGCATGGTGCTGCAGGACCCGTGGCTGTTCGCCGGCACGATCCGCGAGAACATCCGCTACGGCCGGGCCGACGCCACCGACGACGAGATCCTCGCCGCTGCGCGGGCGACCTACGTCGACCGGTTCGTGCACTCGCTGCCCGACGGGTACGACACGCTCCTCGACGAGGATGCGTCGAACATCTCGGCGGGCGAGAAGCAGCTCATCACGATCGCGCGAGCGTTCGTGGCGCGGCCCTCGGTGCTCATCCTCGACGAGGCGACGAGCTCCGTCGACACCCGCACCGAGCTGCTGCTGCAGCACGCGATGGCGGCCCTCCGTGAAGGACGCACGTCGTTCGTGATCGCGCACCGCCTGTCGACGATCCGCGACGCCGACCTCATCCTCGTGATGGAGAACGGCGGGATCGTCGAGAAGGGCACGCACGACGAGCTCATCGTGGCGAAGGGTGCGTACTTCCGCCTCTACAACTCGCAGTTCGAGCAGGCCGCGGCCGATCTCGACGAGGAGGCCCGCGCCCTGTCCATCGACGCGGAGTCCGGCGAGCGCACCGCGCCCGCTGAGGACGACGCTACCGAGGACGAGACCGCACCGGTCGTCTGATCCAAGCGACGCTGCCCGTCCCGATGCACCCATCGGGGCGGGTAGCGTTTTCTCATGGTCAATTACCGGTACCTCGGAAACAGCGGTCTCAAGGTCAGCGAGATCACCTACGGCAACTGGGTCACCCACGGCTCGCAGGTCGACGACTCTGCCGCCATCGCGACGGTCCACGCGGCGCTCGACGCCGGCATCACCACCTTCGACACGGCAGACGTCTACGCCAACACGGCCGCCGAGGAGGTCCTCGGCAAGGCGCTCTCGGGGCAGCGCCGCGAATCCCTCGAGATCTTCACGAAGGTCTATTTCCCTACCGGCCCGCAGGGCCCGAACGACACCGGCCTCAGCCGCAAGCACATCTTCGAGTCCATCAACGGGTCGCTGAAGCGCCTCGGCACCGACTACGTCGACCTCTACCAGGCGCACCGCTTCGACTACGAGACGCCGCTCGAAGAGACCTTCCAGGCCTTCGCCGACGTCGTCCGTCAGGGCAAGGCGCTCTACATCGGCGTCTCGGAGTGGACGGCCGAGCAGCTGCGTGAGGGCCATGCCCTCGCCAAGAGCTACGGCGTGCAGCTCATCTCGAACCAGCCGCAGTACTCGGCGCTGTGGCGCGTCATCGAGGGCAAGGTCGTGCCCGCCTCGGAGGAGCTCGGCATCTCGCAGATCGTGTGGTCGCCGATGGCCCAGGGTGTGCTCTCGGGCAAGTACTTGCCAGGTCAGCCGGTGCCCGAGGGCTCGCGCGCGACCGACGACAAGAGCGGCGCCCGCTTCATCCAGGGCTTCCTCCGCGACGAGGTGCTCGAAGCGGTCCAGCGCCTCAAGCCCGTCGCGGAGCAGGCGGGCCTGTCGATGCCGCAGCTCGCGATCGCGTGGGTGCTGCAGAACAAGAACGTCGCGTCCGCGCTGGTAGGGGCATCCCGTCCCGAGCAGCTCGCCGAGACCGTCAAGGCTTCGGGCGTCGTGCTCGACGCCGACACGCTCGCGGCGATCGACACCGCCCTCGGCGACGTCGTGTTCAGCGACCCCGAAGACACCTACACGGTCTCGCCCAAGACCCGTATCGTCTGAGCCGTGATCACCAGCGCCGGCATCCTGCTCTACCGGATCGCGCCCGAACCCGAGGTGCTCATCGCGCACATGGGCGGGCCCTTCTGGGCCAGCAAGGATGCCGGGGCCTGGTCCGTCCCCAAAGGCGAGTTCGCCGAGGGGGAGGAGAGCGCGCTGGATGCTGCGCGCCGTGAGTTCCGCGAAGAGCTCGGCATCGACCCGCCTGAGCCGCCCTACGCCGAGCTCGGAACGTTCGCGTACTCGTCGGGCAAGCGCGTGACGGTGTTCGTCGCCGACGGCACCGGGTTCTCGCTCGACAGCCTCGAGTTCGGCGAGTTCGAGCTGGAGTGGCCGCCGCGCTCCGGCAAGAAGGCACGGTTCCCCGAGGTCGACCGCGTGGAGTGGACGCATCTGCCTGCCGCCCGCGACCGCCTGGTGAAGGGCCAGCGTCCGGCGATCGACGCGCTCGAGCGCCATCTCGCCGACGCCGCGTCCGCCGGTTGACCCGCCTTTCCCGCGAGAGTACAGCTGGTCGCCGAGAGGGTGGGTGGTTCCCCACCTCTCGTCCACCAGCTGTCCTCTCGCGGTCTCTTGCGGGCCGGGGGAGCGCGGCGGAGACTGGCCGGGTTCGACCCGAACGAGAGAGGAACCCCATGGCTCACGGCGACATCACGCACATCGACATCCCGGTCAGCGACTTCGGCAAGGCGACCGCGTTCTACTCCGACCTCTTCGGATGGCAGATCGCCGAGGTCCCCGGGTTCGAGGGATACCCGATGTGGCAGGCGCCCAACAAGATCTCGGGCGGCGGCCTCGCCCCGCGCGAGGACGGCTTCACCCAGCCCCGCTCCTACGTCGAGGTGGACTCGATCGACGATGCCATCGTGAAGGCGAAGGCCGCCGGTGGCGAACTGCTGCGCGAGAAGAGCCAGATCACGCCGACCAGCTGGTGGGCCGTGATCAGCGACCCTGACGGCAATGTGGTCGGCCTGTTCGAAGGCTCGACGGAGGGCTGAGCCCGCCCCGATCGAGATCCTCATTCGAGGACGAGAGCCCGGATGAGGGGCCGCGAGCCGCATCGACTCCGCATCCCGGCCCGCGTCCTCAGTTGAGGACCGCGGCTGCGGGCGGCGACGGTCCCGGACTGCCGCCCCGCCCGCGTCCTCAGTTGAGGACCGCGGCTGCAGGCAGCGACCGTCCCGGACTGCCGCCCCGCCCGCGTCCTCAGTTGAGGACCGCGGCTGCAGGCAGCGACCGCCCGGTCAGCGCCCGTTCTTCGGGCGGGACGAGACGTCGATGCGGTCCTGTGCGCCGAGCGACGACCACGCGCTCGCCGTGCCCTTCGCCGCGTGCTCGGAGGCGCGCACCGCGCGCTCGTCGGCCCAGGCGTTGAGCACGTGACCGGAGTGGCCGCGCACGTGCTCGAGCTCGACATCGGGGAGGCCGGCCGCCCGGCGGGCGTCGCGCGCGGCGATCAGCTGCTCGAGGATGTCGACGTTCTTCGTGGGCGCCCCCGTCGAGGTCTTCCAGCCGCGGCGGCGGTGGCCGTCCATCCACTTCGTGTACGTGTCGATCGCGTATTTGGAGTCGGCCTGGATCACGAGGTTCGCGACGTCGCCGTGGTCCTCGATGGCCTTCAGCAGGCCCATCAGCTCGCCGACGTTGTTGGTGCCCGAGGGGATCGCGCCGGCTGCCCAGTGCCCGTCCTCGCCGACCCATGCCCACCCCGTCGGTCCGGGGTTGCCCTTGCAGGCTCCGTCGGTGGCAACGATGTAGCGGGTCGCGTCGGTCACTCGGGCAAGGCTACCCGGCCGCGGTCGCTTCCCCGGCCGCGTCGCGGCCTGCACGCCACTCGGCCGAGAGCTGCGGCATCCGTTCCGCGAGATACCGGAGGAAGTCCGCGATCTCGTGCGCCCGTGCGGCCGACGCGGGAGCCCCGGGGTTCTCGTCGGCGATGCGGTCGAGCGACGCCGCCAAGGTGCCGTACAGCGGTGCGTTCGCCGTGATCATGCCCGACCAGGAGTCCTCGGCGAGGTCGTACCGATCGCGGCGGTCGCCGGGGCGCGAGAGCCGGTGGATGAGCCGCATCGAGATGAGGTAGCGCACTGCGCCCGACACGGCCGCCGCCGACACGCCGAGGCGGTCGGCGAGGTCGGCGGCGGTGTACCCCTCGTCGGGCGAGCCGGCGAGGGCCATCATGACCCGCGCCGGCATGCGCGGCATGCCCACCGCGGTGAGCATCGCCGCGGCCTGCTCCGCCGCCTCGGCGCCGGGGTGCTCGTTCGTCATCGCGCTCGCCTACCCGGCCGAGGCCAGCTCGCGCCGCCGCATGAGGGTGAGGGATGCTGCCGCCCCGACTCCGACGGCGAGCACGAGCCACCACATCCCACGCAGATCCACCTCGCTGCCGCTCGGCACCGGGGCGACCGAGAACGGCGACAGGTTCGTCACCCACTCCGGAAGGCCGAGGAGGGGGCCGAAGAGGCCGAACACGATCGCGGCGGTGACAAGGGTCCAGCCGAGCGGGATCGTCCAGCGCGGGGCGATCGTGAAGACGAGAGCGGTGAGGACGAGGAACACGGATGCGGCGATGACCTGCCCCCATGCGGCGACGAACGCGTCACCGGTCAGAGCGGCGCCGTTGTCGAGGCTCGCGGCGCCGGCCCACGCCCCGACGAACGCCGCCGCGCAGGTCAGCACGATGGCGATGAACCCCACGATGACGTAGTCGGCGAGCCACCGCACGCGCTGCACCGGGGTGGCGAGGACCGGCTCGGCGGTGCCGTGCGCCTCTTCCTGCCTGGCGCGAGCGACGGTCTGCACGCCCGCGCACGCGGCGAGCAGTCCCACCATGGTGAAGAACACGACGATGACCGCCTGCTCGAGGTCGGCCTCGGCCGAAAGCGCCTTGAGCATGTCGGCGACGGCAGGGTTGTCCGACCCCATCTCGTTCACGACCGCCCCGAGCGAGGTCGAGAGCGCCCCGGCGAAGAAGGCGCCCGCCATCCAGCCGATCGTCGATCCGGTGGCGAGGCGCGTGACCAGCGCTGTCGGCGTCGACAGGGTCGCGCTCGCGGCGGCGCGCCCCCGGCGTTCGGGCACGATGCTCGCGCCGAGGTCGCGCACGGCCTGGAGCGCCAGAGCCACCGCCGCCAGCACGACGAACGCGGCGAGGCAGAGGAATGCGGGCCACCACAGGTTCTCGTCGAACGCGCGGGTGTTCTCGGCCCATCCGAAGGGCGAGAGCCACGTCAGCCACGAGCTCCGCATGTGGGTCAGGTCGTCGCTCGGCGTGCCGAGGGCGTTCCCGATCCCGGCGATGAAGTAGGTCACGACGAGCACCCACACCGCGAGGGAGTTCGCTCCCCGCGAGGTCCGCATGAGCTGTGCCGCCAGGAGCGCGACGCCGAGATACGTCAGCCCGCCGCACGCCGCGGTGAACCCGGCGAGCCAGGACCCCTCGGCGGGCGAGCCGGCGGCGAGGAAGGCGGCGGCTACGAGGACGCCCAGAATGACGTTGGCGAGCACGCCGTGGACGATCGTCGCGACCGTCGGCACGGTCCTGCCCGCCGTCGTCGCCGCGACGGGTTCGAGACGCCCCGCCTCCTCGTCGCCGCGCGTGTGGCGCACCGCGAGGAAGGTGCTCATGAACGCGGGCATCATCACGAGGAAGGGCATCAGCAGGAAGACGATGAACGCCTGCTCGCCCGGTCCCGACGGCAGCCCGCGGAACAACAGGATCACCGGGTTGGCCATGACGGTGGCGAGCAGCGCCGTGCGCTCCTGCTCTGTGCCGTAGGTCTGAGCGGCGCCGGAGAGGCCGGCCAGCGCGAGCGCCACGGTGCCGGCGATCCACAGCGTCAGCTGCAGCCAGTCCCGCCGCAGCCGCTGCCCGAGCAGCGTCGACAGTCGGCTCATCGTCCGTTCCTCTCCAGCACGGCGAGGTCGTCGCCGTAGTGGCGCAGGAACAGCTCCTCGAGCGACGGCGGCGCCACGCGCAGTCCCGCCACCCCGAGGCGCGAGAGCTCGGGCAGCACGCCCGAGACCTGATCGCTGTCGACGGTGAAGCGCACGCGGCCGTCTTCGACCAGCGTGTCATGGGCCGCCGCGAGCGCGGCTACGGGCGCAGCATCCGTCCCCTCGAACGAGACCTCCGTGCGCGTGAGGTGACGCATGTCGGCGAGGGTGCCCGATTCGACCACGCGCCCGGCGCGGATGATCGAGACGCGATCGCACAGCTGCTCGACCTCGGAGAGGATGTGGCTCGACAGCAGCACGGTCGCCCCCGCGGCGTGCATGCGCGAGACCTCGCGACGGAACATCACGTCCATGAGCGGGTCCAGGCCGCTGGTCGGCTCGTCGAGGATGTACAGGTCGGCGGGCACGGCGAAGGCGGCGATGAGCGCCACCTTCTGCCGGTTGCCCTTCGAATAGGCGCGCCCTTTCTTTCGCGGGTCGAAATCGAAGGCGTCCATCAGCCGCGCCTTCTCGTCGGCGTACGCCTTGTCGTGGCGCGCGGCGCCGCGCAGGCGCGCGAGGAGGTCGATGGCCTCGCCGCCCGACAGGTTCGGCCACACGCTCACGTCGCCGGGGATGTAGGCGACCCGCCGGTGGATCTTGACGGCGTCGCGCCACGGCTGGAGACCGAAGACGGATGCCTCGCCGCCGGTCTTGCGCGCGAGTCCCAGCAGGATCCGGATCGTGGTGGACTTGCCCGCCCCGTTGGGTCCGAGGAACCCGTGCACCTGTCCCTCGTCGACCGCGAGGTCGAGTCCGTCGAGGGCGTGGACGCGGCCGTAGTGCTTGGTGAGGCCGCTCGTGCGGATGACTGTGGTCATGGCGCTGACGGTACGCCGGATTCACAAATTCCTGAATATTCCTCACGCTTTCCTCACGGCGCCTGTGGGAGGAGGGTTCAGGGCGCCGGCGGCGTCGTGAACTCGATGAGGTCGTCGCAGAAGTCGCGGCCCTCGGTGTCGCTGCGTCCGCGGATGTGGTCATCGATGAACTCGACGAAGTCGCCGTTCTCGTCCAACTCCACGGTGGCGGTGTTCGCGCCCGCATCGTGGAAGGCGACCCGACCCAGGTCGTCCGTCCAGAAGACGTTGAAACGGTCGATGAAGGTGACGGTCAGTCCGCCGATGTCGTTCGGCACGAGCCTCTGGTCCTTGCTGTTGACGCGCTGGTCGTAGTGGTACGCGAGGCCGGTATCGACGTTCGTGTAGGAGCCGACGAGCGTCGCGTTGTATCCGCCGTACCCCTGTCCTTGACGCTCGGTGATCCGGAACGACCCGACCTCGTGCTCCTCCCACTCGACCGGGAAGTCGAGCAGGCCGTCGCAGAGGTCGGGATCGTGTGCGGTGAAGCTCTCGTGATGGAGCTCATCGAAATGGTCGACGTGACCGGGTGCCGCCGAGGCGGCGGCGGTCGCTCCGATGCCGAGAACGACTCCCGATACGGCGGCGAGGGTGGCGGCCGCCCGCATGTGCTTCATGGCAACTCCTTCGTTCAGCGCCCCGGTGATGCGGACGGTATACCCACGGCACGCGCACCGACATCGGGTGAAGTACCTACGGAGCGATTTTGTATACGCATGCTGCGCAATATCGTCCTGCAGTGCGCGATTGGGACGTTTTTGTATACACTGGCCGAGGTGTCGAACGAGGAGGTGATGCGGATGCGGGCCAGTGACCGCGCATACGCGACCCTCCTCGACGAGATCCAGTCCGGCATCCTGCGGCCCGGGGCCGTGCTCGGCGAGGTCGAGCAGGCCGCTCGTCTCGGCGTCAGCCGCACGCCGCTGCGCGAAGCGCTGGGCCGGCTCGCGGCCGACGGGCTCGTCGCGCAGCAGTCGCCGCGCGTCACCGTGGTCACCGCGATCGACGCCGACGACATCCGCGAGATCTTCGAGGTGCGCCGCGCCCTCGAGGAGTCCGCCGCACGGCTCGCCGCAGAGCGCGGGGATGCCGCGGCCTTCGCGGAGCTCGCCCACGAGTTCGCCCGGGTCGATCTCGACGGCCACGACGCGGGCGCGGACGGACGCGACGCCTACTACTCCCTCATCGCAGACTTCGACCTGGCCCTCGACGCCGCCGTCGCGAACGATTACCTCACCGCTGCCCTGCGCACGGTGCGCACGCATCTCGTCCGGGTGCGACGGCTCGCACGCGACAATCCCGCCCGGCTCGCAGCATCCGTCGCCGAGCACCGGCTGATCGCCGCCGCGATCTCCGCGCGGGACGCGGATCTCGCCGCCCACGCGACGCACGTGCACCTGCACAACGCGCTGCACAGCATCCTCGAATCCCTCATCGCTTCGACAGGGTCAGCGACCGGAGCAGCAGCTGCTGCTCCCGCTGAGCCTGTCGAAGCGCGCCCCCGACTCTGAAAGGCCGGTCATGACCGTCATCCACCACCTCCGCGTCCACCGCAGCGATGAGCACCTCGCGCGCGAGGGGCAGCTCGCGTGGCACATCGCCGAAGTCGCCGCCGATCCCGTCGAGGTCGACCAGGACGTCGTCGACATGATCATCAACCGCGTCATCGACAACGCGGCGGTGGCCGCAGCATCCCTCACCCGTGCTCCTGTGAGCGCCGCCCGCCAGCAGGCTCTCGACCACGCGGTGTCGGTCGGCGGCTCGGGAGCCACGGTGTTCGGCTGCGCGCTCGACCGCAAGACGAGCCCGGAGTGGGCGGCGTGGGCGAACGGCGTCGCCGTGCGTGAGCTCGACTACCACGACACGTTCCTCGCGGCCGACTATTCGCACCCGGGCGACAACATCCCGCCGATCGTCGCGGTCGCGCAGCACGTCGGCGCCGACGGGGCGGCGCTGGTGCGCGGCCTCGCGACCGGATACGAGATCCAGATCGACCTCGTGCGCGCCATCAGCCTGCACAAGCACAAGATCGACCATGTCGCGCACCTCGGCCCGTCGGCCGCGGCCGGCATCGGCACGCTGCTCGGCCTCGATGTCGAGACGATCTACCAGGCCGTCGGCCAGGCGCTGCACACCACGACCGCCACGCGCCAGTCCCGCAAGGGCGAGATCTCGACGTGGAAGGCGCACGCCCCCGCGTTCGCGGGCAAGATGGCGGTCGAGGCCGTCGATCGTGCGATGCGCGGCGAGACCTCGCCGAGCCCGATCTACGAGGGCGAGGATGGCGTCATCGCGTGGCTGCTGGACGGACCGGATGCCTCGTACGAGGTGCCGCTGCCGGGTCAGGGGGAGCCGAAGCGCGCCATCCTCGACTCGTACACGAAGGAGCACTCGGCCGAGTACCAGGCGCAGGCGTGGATCGACCTGGCGCGCAAGCTCCACGGCGAGCACCCCGAGCTCCTGGACCCCGCGAACGTCGAGGCGATCGTGCTGCACACGTCGCACCACACGCACTACGTGATCGGCTCGGGCGCGAACGACCCGCAGAAGTACGACCCCACGGCATCCCGCGAGACGCTCGATCACTCGATCCCGTACATCTTCGCGGTCGCGCTGCAGGACGGCGGCTGGCACCACGTCGACTCGTACCTGCCGGCGCGGGCGGGCCGGGAGGACACGGTCGCGCTGTGGCACAAGATCACGACGGCGGAGGATGAGGAGTGGACCCGCCGGTACCACTCGGAGGACCCGGACGAGAAGGCGTTCGGCGGCCGCGTCGAGATCCGCCTGACGGGCGGCGAGACCATCGAGGACGAGATCGCCGTCGCCGACGCGCACCCGCTCGGCGCCCGGCCGTTCGTGCGCGAGGACTACGTGCGCAAGTTCCGGCTGCTCGCCGAGCCCGTGCTCTCGGCCGGCGAGATCGAGCGCTTCCTCGACCTCGCCCAGCGCCTGCCCGAGCTCACCGCCGAAGAGGTGCAGCAGCTCACGATCGTCGCCGAGTTCGGCGTGCTCGCGGCGGCCCCGGCCCCGAAGGGCCTCTTCTGATGCTGCGGCTCGTCACGCTCAGCGACCGGTCCCCCCGGTCGTTGAGCGAGCGAGGAACGAGCGAGACGAAACGCCCCGAGCCGACGAGGAGCCGCTGATGCTGTACTCCACCGTCCCCGCGCACGAGAAGCGGCGGCTGTTCCGCGAGCGGCTCGCATCGGGCGAGCTGCTGCGGTTCCCCGGGGCGTTCAATCCGCTGAGCGCTCGGCTCATCGAGCGCAAGGGGTTCGAGGGCGTCTACATCTCGGGCGCCGTGCTGAGCGCCGACCTGGGTCTTCCCGACATCGGCCTGACGACGCTCACCGAGGTGGCGGCACGCGGCCAGCAGATCGCGCGGATGACCGACCTGCCGGCGATCATCGACGCCGACACCGGCTTCGGCGAGCCGATGAACGTGGCCCGCACGATCCAGACCCTCGAGGACGCCGGCCTTGCCGGCACGCACATCGAGGACCAGATCAACCCGAAGCGGTGCGGTCACCTCGACGGCAAGGCTGTGGTCGACGAGGACACCGCGATCAAGCGCATCCGGGCGGCGGCCGATGCGCGCCGCGACCCGAACTTCCTGATCATGGCGCGCACCGACATCCGCGCCGTGGAGGGGATGGATGCTGCGACCCGCCGCGCGAAGGCGCTCGTGGACGCGGGGGCGGATGCGATCTTCCCCGAGGCGATGCGCACGCTCGACGAGTTCGCCGCGATCCGCGCCGCCGTGGACGTGCCGATCCTCGCCAACATGACCGAGTTCGGGAAGTCGGAGCTCTTCTCGGTCCACCAGCTGCAGAGCGTCGGCGTCAACATCGTGATCTGGCCGGTCTCACTTCTGCGGATCGCGATGGGCGCGGCATCCCGCGCTCTCGATACGCTCATCGACGACGGACACCTGACCTCCAAGCTCGGCGAGATGCAGCACCGTGCCGATCTCTACGACCTCATCGATTACGAGCACTACAACCACTTCGACCAGGACGTCTTCAACTTCCAGATCGACGCTCCCGGTCGTTGAGCGAGGAGCGCAGCGACGAGACGTAACGCGTTTCGACTCGCTACGCTCACTCAACGACCGGGCCAAGCAAAGGAGCAAGGCTATGACCGACCCCGACATCAAGAAGGGCCTCGCGGGCGTCGTCGTGGACTACACGGCGGTCTCGAAGGTCAACCCCGAGACGAACTCCCTGCTGTACCGGGGCTACCCGGTGCAGGAGCTCGCCGCGACGCAGCCGTTCGAGGCGGTCGCCTACCTGCTGTGGCACGGCGACCTTCCGACCGATGTGCAGCTCGCGCAGCTGCGCGCGACCGAGCGGGCGTACCGGCACCTGCCCGCCGACGTGCGCGCGGCGATCGACCTCGTGCCGATCGACGCGCACCCCATGGATGAGGTGCGCACGGCCGTGAGCCTCATCGGTGCGAAGGATCTCGCCGGCACCGGATCGGTGCTCGACGCGAGCGGGAGCGTCGAGGAGAACCTGGCGCGCAGCGTGCGTCTGTTCGCCGTGCTCCCCGCCATCGTCGCCTACGGTCAGCGCCGCCGCCGCGGCCTGCAGCCCGTCGCGCCGCGCGACGACCTCGACTACGCCGCCAACTTCCTCTGGATGACGTTCGACGAGACCGCCGATGACGTCGTGGTCGACGCGTTCAACCGGTCGATGATCCTGTACGCCGAGCACTCGTTCAACGCCTCGACGTTCACCGCTCGCGTCGTGACGTCGACGCTCAGCGACCTCTACTCGGCCGTCGTCGCGGCCATCGGGGCGTTGAAGGGCCCGCTGCACGGCGGCGCGAACGAGGCCGTGCTCCACATCTTCGACGAGATCGGTACCGCTGAGAACGTCGGCCCGTGGCTCGACCAGGCTCTCGCCTCCAAGCGCAAGATCATGGGCTTCGGCCACCGCGTGTACAAGAAGGGCGACTCGCGCGTGCCCACCATGAAGGCGGCGCTCGACACCCTCGTCGAGCACTACGACCGGCCCGACCTGGCCGCGCTCTACGACACCCTCGAGAGCGAGTTCGTGAGCCGCAAGGGGATCTACCCGAACCTCGACTACCCGTCGGGTCCGGCGTACAACCTGATGGGTTTCGACACCGAGACGTTCACGCCGCTGTTCGTGGCGGCCCGCGTCACCGGCTGGACCGCCCACATCATGGAGCAGCTGGCCTCGAACGCGCTCATCCGCCCGCTGTCGGAGTACAACGGCCCGGACGAGCGCCACATCGAGGGCTATGTCGCGGATGCTGCGCACCTGGCCGCCGCCGACCGTGAAGAGGAAGCCGCGGGGTGAGGCCGTGAGCCTCTGGTTCGGCGACATCGCCGCGGTCGATCTGTCGGCGATGGCGCCGGGCACGCTCATCGAGAACCTCGGCATCGAGATCGTCGAGATCCGCGACGACGCGCTGGTCGGACGGATGCCGGTGGACCACCGCTCCGTGCAGCCCGCGGGTGTGCTCCACGGCGGGGCATCGGTCGCGCTCGCCGAGACGCTCGCGTCGTGGGCCGGCTACCTCGCCGTGGACCGTGAGCGGTTCCACGTCGTGGGCATGGAGATCAACGCCAACCACCTGCGCCCGATCTCGTCCGGCTGGGTAATCGGCACGGTCACGGCGATCAATGTGGGGCGTCGCGTGCACGTGTGGGAGATCCGCATCGCCGACGAGGCCGGCCGCCTCGTGTGCGTCTCGCGCTGCACACTCGCCGTCATCGAACAGCGCAGCACCTACGCGACTCCCGACGCGCGCGCCTGAACCGGATGCCTCGACCCGCGGTCGGCGTCCGGGCTCCGCGGCTACGGGACGCCGCAGCATCCGTCATTCGCGCAGGGCGACCGGGCGGTCCTCCACGTGCTCGAGGACGAAGTAGAAGGCGCGGCCGCGGTCGTCGGTGTCGCGGCCGGTCATGACGCCGAACACCGTGCCGGGCCCGAGCCGCACGAAGTGGTCGATGATCGGCTGCCCGTCGTAGACCATCGACGCCGTGGCGACGCCGTCGTGCACGATGGTGCGCAGCGTCGCACCTCCGCGGGCGAGGCCTGCGTCGGCGACGAGCGTGCCGTCCTCGGTCTCGCACACGAGGGGTGCGACGTCATCGTCGGAGCGGAAGAGCTTGCCGTACCACCGGCTGCGCTCGAGCAGTCGCCCGGCGCGGTGGCCGCGCGTCGCGGCCCAGCCGCGCCAGAGCCCGCGCAGTTCCGCCGTCCGGACCGGGGGGAGCGAACGCCACAGCGCCGCGAGGTCGTCGTCGGGCACGCCGTCGCGGAGCCGGTCGACCAGAGGGCGGACGGATGCGGCGGACGCAGCATCCGTCACCATCTCCATCTCGAGCACCGGCTTGACGACGCGTCCCGCGCGGGCGTCGGCGATCGCGGCCTGCGCGTCGGCGAACGCGTACGTGCCGATGAGACGCTCGACGGGGAGCCGGCCCGCGCGCCACAGCGCCGCCAGCAGCGGCACGTCGCGGGCGACGTCGGCGTCGCCCTCGATCACACCGGTGAGAGTGCGGCCCCACAGCAGGCGCGATTGCGACACGGTCATCGGGTTGGCGCCCGGCTTGAGCGCCACGGTGGCGGCGATGCCGCGCGGCGCGACGGCGGCGAGGGCGGCGTCGATCGACGACTGCGTGCCGGCGGTGTCGAGCACGTGGCTGAACGACGGGGCGGGACGCTGCGCCGCGAGGTCGCGGGGGGAGAGCGCCTCGGTCGCGCCCACCTCGAGCGCGAGGACGCGGCGCGCCTCGACCGGGTCGCTCACGACGATGCGCGTGACGCCTCGGTGCGCCGCAGCCATGACCGCCGCGAGCCCGGTGGTGCCGGCGCCCAGCACGAGAAGCGCATCGCCGGGTGCCGGGCGCAGCACGTTGAGCACCGTGCCGGCGCCGGTCAGGATGCCGCAGCCCAGCGTCGCGGCCACCGCCCAGGGCACGTCGTCGCCGATCGGCACCACGCTCGACTCGTGCACGACGACGCGGGTCGCCCAGGAGGACTGAGCCATCCACGCGGTGGTGACGCGCTCGCCGTCCTCGGTGGCCGCATCGGAGCGCGGGGCGTAGTTGAGCTCGGCGAAGCGGTCGCAGTACGCGGAGTGCCCGTCGCGGCACGAGTCGCACGCGCCGCACGACCCGAAGCCGAGCACGACCCGATCGCCGGGTCGCACGCGCGCGACCTCCGCGCCGACGGCTTCGACGATGCCCGCGCCCTCATGGCCGAAGACCGCGGGGAAGCGATTGCCGGCTCCGCCGTCGATGCCGAACAGGTCGGTCGGGCAGACGCCGGAGGCCATCACCCGGACGACGAGTTCTCGCGGGTCGGGGGAACGCAGGACGACGTCCGTGAGCGCGACGGATCCGCCGCGCTCACGGACGAGCGCGGCCACAGCAGCTGTCATGGCCTACGCGGGGGTGAGCTCGCGGTCGGCCGCGCGCAGCGCGACCTTGTTGACCTTGCCGCCGGCGTTGCGGGGGAGGGCCGGCACGACGACCAGCGCCTTGGGCTGCTTGAAGCGCGCGAGCTTGTCGCTCAGCCACGCCTGCAACTCGTCGATCGTGAGCTCCTCGCCCGGTGCCGTCGCGACCGCCGCGACCGGGACCTCGCCCCAGCGCTCGTCGGCGCGGCCGTAGATCGCGACGTCGAGGATCTTCGGGTGGGCGAACAGCACGTTCTCGACCTCGGCGCAGTAGATGTTCTCGCCGCCCGAGATGATCATGTCCTTCTTGCGGTCGACGACCCACACGAAGCCCTCGTCGTCCTGGCGGACCAGGTCGCCCGAGTGGAACCAGCCGCCCTCGAAGGCCTCCGCGGTCTCGGCCGGCTTGCGCCAGTACCCCTTCATGAGGGTGGGTCCGCGGTACACGATCTCGCCGACCTCACCGGGCGCGACGTCGTTCATGTCGTCGTCGACGACGCGGTACTGGATGGTGGGGATCGGCCGGCCGACGGACCCGAGCTTGCGGAGGGAGTCCTCGCCACGCAGCACGCACGTGATCGGAGACAGCTCGGTCTGTCCGAACACGGCGACGTTCGTCGCGTGCGGGAACATGTCGGCCATCGCGTGCAGCAGTGTGTCGGACGCGGGAGCGGCGCCCCAGCTGATGATGCGCAGGTGCAGGTCGCGCTCCGCGATGCTCGGGTCGGCGCAGATCACCTGCCACTGCTGCGGCACGTTGAAGACGATCGTCGCCTTCTCGCGCTCCCACGCGTCGAGCAGCTCGGTGGCATTGAACGCGCCGAGCGGGTGGATCACGGTCGGGATGCCGAGGATGAAGTTCGGCGCGATCGACCCGAGGCCGGCGATATGGAAGAGCGGTGCCGTCAGGAACGAGATGTCGCTCTCGTCGACGACGTTGTTCGCGCGGATGCAGGTGATCGACTGCGCGTAGAGGTTGATGTGGTCGAGCATGGCACCCTTCGGACGGCCGGTCGTGCCCGAGGTGTACATGATGAGCGCCGTCGTGTCTTCGGGGATGTCCGGCGCCTCGAAGCCCGCGGGGTCTTCGGCGACGAGGTCCGCCCAAGACTGCTGGCCCTGGCCGGCGTCGCCGATCACGATGACCCTCTTGATGCGGTCGGTGATCTGGGCGACGGCGCCCACGAGCGGGGCGAGCGGTCCCTCGACGATGAGCACGTCCGCGTCGGCGTCGTCGACGATGTAGGCGATCTCCGGCGGCGTGAGCCGGATGTTGATCGGCACGGCGATCGCCCCGATCCGGTTGATGCCGAACACCGAGATCACGACCTCGGGGCGATTCAGCGTGAGCAGCAGCACGCGGTCGCCGGCGGCGACGCCCCGGCGCGCGAGGGCGGCCGCGAACGCGTCGGTGCGGTCCCGCGTCTCGCGCCATGTCGTGGTGGCGCCGAGGAAGCGGAATGCCGCGGCATCCGGCTTCATCTCGGCGTGCGTGGCGACCTGGTTCATCCAGTGGTTGCGCCGCGCGGATGCGGGGATCGCGGTGGGGGCGGAATCGTTCATCGAGTGGCCTCTCGTCACGTCATCGTCAACGGATGCCGCGACCCTGCGGCACCGGTGGCTCGTGTCGAGTATGCCAGGCGTGGCGCCGGATGTCACGACCTTTTGTTAATTGAAATTCACATCGGGCGACGCGCCGGAAGTGAACACGGCCTCGCATTCGGGGCAGCCCGCCGAAGCCCGCGAGTAGGCTGTCCGCATGCCCGCTGCCGCGCCTCCCGCCTCACGCACGAGGCCGCGGGACCGCAAGCGCCGCATCGAGGAAGCCGCCGCCCTCGCCTTCGCGCAGAACGGCTATCACGCCGTCGCCATGCAGGACATCGCGGCGGCCGTCGGCATCTCGGCGCCCGCCCTGTACCGGCACTTCCCGAACAAGTACGCGCTGTTCGTGCAGACGGCGTTCACTATCGCGCACCGCCTCATCGAAGACACCGACGCGGCCGCCGCGCTTCCGCTCGACTCACCCGATGACGCGCACGCGGCCCTCGACGCGCTCGTCGACGCGGTCATCGCGACCACCGTCGAACTCCGCGCGACCGGCGGGATCTACCGGTGGGAGGGGCGCTACCTCGAGCACGACGACCGCGAGCTGCTCACCTCCGAGTTCCGTCTGCTCCGTCAGCGGTTCGAGGCGGCGCACGTCGTCTACCGCCCCGAGGTCGACGAGACCGATCGCAGGCTCCTCGTCCTCGGCGCATTGAGCGCAGTCGCGAGCATCACGGCGCATCGCACGGTGGTCGGTGCCAGGGCCTTGCGCAGCCTCCTGGCGGGGGCCGCGTGGCGCGCGCTCGACGGCTCGCTTCCGGCTCCCCACACGGTGGCGGCGACGGATGCTGCGCCCTCGCCTCCGCCCGACGACGAAACCGCTTCCGAGCAGGGGCGTCGGGCGCGCCTCATCGACGCCGCGATCCGGCAGTTCGCCGCGCGCGGCTACAACGAGGTCACCATCGAGGACGTCGCGGTCGAGGTCGACCTCACGCCGTCGGGCGTCTACCGCCACTTCGACGGCAAGTCCGCGCTGCTGCTGGCCGCGTGCGAGCGGGCCGCGGTGGAGCTCGAGCGCGCAGCACTGCACGCGCGGGAGTCGGCGTCCTCGCCCGAGGATGCGCTGCGCCGCCTCTGCCGTGCGTACGTCGACCACACGTTCTCGCACCTCGCGCTGACGCGCATCTACTTCTCCGAGATCGGCAACCTCGCGCCCGAGGAGCAGCGGCGCCTGCGCGCGATGCAGCGGGCGCACATCGCCGACTGGGCGGCGCTGCTGCAGGCCGTGCGTCCCGAACTCGGCGGGCGCGAGGCATCCGTCCTCGTCCATGCCGGGCTGGGCGTGGTCGCCGACCAGGCGCCGCTGCTCACGGTGCGCGACGACGCCGCTGCTGCGCGGCTGACGCGCCTGGTCGAGATCGTGCTGGGCATCGACGCCCGCTGACGCCCCGGGGCCGGGTCAGCGCGCCTTGCCGTGGAGCATCGGGATCATGCGCTCGACCATGTGCATGTCCTTCGGGGAGCGCTCGAGCGTCAGCAGGTTGAGCGCCGCCTTGCGGGTCTGGCGCGCGATCGACTTCGGCACGCTGAACTCGCGCAGGCCGTCGGCGCCGTGGATGCGGCCGAAGCCCGACCCCTTGACGCCGCCGAACGGGAGCGCGCCGATGGCCGCGAAGCCGAGCACGGAGTTGATCGTGACGACGCCGGCGCACAGCTGCGCGGCGATGCGCTCGCCCTTCTTCGCGTCCTTCGTGAAGACGGCGGCCCCGAGTCCGTACTCGGTCGCGTTGGCGCGGGCGACGGCTTCGTCGAGGTCGGCGACGGCGTTGATGACCACGGTCGGTCCGAAGGTCTCGCGCTGCACGGCGTCGGAGTCCTCGGGGACGTCGACGAGCACGATCGGCGACACCGTCCGGTCGGCGACCGACTCGGGGCCACCGAAGACCGCCCTGCCACCGCGGGCGAGGGCGTCCTCGACGTGGGCGGAGACGACATCCGTCTGAGTGGCGAGGGTCATCGGCCCGTACGTCGGGGCGTCGCCGGTCACGACGATGCGCTTCGCACGCTCGACGACCTTGTCGACGAGGGCAT
The DNA here is from genome assembly GCF_001422925.1 of Microbacterium sp. Leaf288. Classification (GTDB taxonomy): domain Bacteria; phylum Actinomycetota; class Actinomycetes; order Actinomycetales; family Microbacteriaceae; genus Microbacterium. Next base: position 232,023 of record NZ_LMNI01000013.1, on the reverse strand, counting down.
CGCGCACGCGCTGCTCGACGTAGACGCGTTCGACGCCCACGCACGTCTGACCCGCGTTGCCGAGAGCGCCGAACGCGATGAAGTCGGCCGCGGCGTCGAGGTCGGCATCCGTCGCGACGATCAGCGCGTCCTTGCCGCCGCACTCGGCGACCAGCGGGGTGAGGGTCTCGGAGCACGCGGCCATGACCTTCTTCGCGCTGGCGGTCGAGCCGGTGAACGCGACCTTGTCGACGCCCGCACGCACCAGATCCGCCCCGGTCGCCCGGCCACCGGTCACGGCCTGGAGCACCGGCCGGTCGCATACCTCGCGCCACCTCTCGGCGACCCACACGGCGGTGCCGGGTGTCAGCTCGCTCGGCTTGAAGACGACGGCGTTGCCGGCCGCGAGCGCGTACGAGATCGAGCCCATCGGCGTGTAGAACGGGTAGTTCCACGGGCCGATGACGCCGACGACGCCGTAGGGCACGTACCCGAGCGTCGCGTGCTGGTTGTAGTTCACGAGCCCCGCCTTGACCTTGCGCCGCTTGAGCACCGGCTCCGCGTTCTTCGCCGCCCAGTCGAGGTGACCGAGCGTGAGCATCACCTCGAGGAGGGCATCGCCGTCGGACTTGCCGGTCTCGCGCGCGATCGTCGCGGCCAGCGCCTTCGCGTCGCGCGCGATGGCCGCCTTGAACGCGATGAGCACGCGCCGGCGCTCGGAGTACGAGAGACCCGCCCACCACGCCCCAGCTTCGCGGGCGCGCTCGACGGCGCGCCGCACGTCGTCGGCGGACGCCACGGGGTACGAGGCGATCGGGCTGCCGTCGCGGGGGTCGGTGGTGGTGAGGACGGACGTGCCGTCGTCGTGCAAGAGGGTCATGTCGGGTCGTTTCCATCTCGTCGCCGAGACTCGTCGTTGAGGACGGGAAGTGAATGGCGATTCACAGTATCGCCGCCGTGTTCGCGCCGCAAGGGTCCGCACGAAGATTTTCGAATCCTGGTTAGAATGTGGGGAACGAGAGGGGTCCGGGTGTCGCAGAGCAGCGAGGACGGAGCGACGGCGAAGTCGCAGCGCACGCGTCAGCGCATCCTGGACGCCGCCGCCCAGGTGCTCAGCCGCAAGGGCTATGCCGGCACGAGGCTCACCGACGTCGCCGACGTCGCCGGGGTGCAGGCCCCCGCGATCTACTACTACTTCGGCTCGCGCGACGACCTCGTCGAAGAGGTGATGTGGGCCGGCGCGCACCGCGTGCGCGTGCACGTCGAAGAGGTGATCGCGGCGTTGCCCGACGACGCCACGCCCCTCGACCGCATCCTCGCGGCGGTCGACGCGCACCTGCGCTACGAGCTGCAGATCTCGGACTACACGACGGCGTCCGTCCGCAACGCGGGGCAGGTGCCCGAGCACCTGCGCGTGCGCCCCGCCGCCGAAGAGGCGTCCTACAGCCGCATCTGGCGCGACCTCTTCCACGCCGCCCAGGATGCCGGCCAGCTCCGGCCCGACCTCGACATCAACATCTTCCGCCTGCTGCTCCTGGGGTCCATGAACTGGGCCGTGGAGTGGTGGAACCCCCGCACCCGCAGCCTCGACGACCTCGTCCGCCAGACCCAGGACCTCGTCCGCCACGGCGCCGGCGCCTGACCCCGCCCCGTCGACCCCGCAGCCTCCGCTGTTCCGCAGTCACTTTGTGAGGGTCGCGCGCCGTCTGGCCCGCACAAGGTGACTGCGGAACAGTTCCGTCCTCTGTTCCGCAGTCGCTTTGTGAGGGTCGCGACGCCGTGTGGGCCGCACTTTGTGACTGCGGAGCGGGGCTCGGGACAGCGAGGGGGACGGATGCCTCGGGACGAGGCATCCGTCCCGCGGGGGGAGTCCGCCGTCAGGTGAACAGCGACAGGCGCTGCGACAGCACCGCGTGGGCCTGCGACACCGTGTGGCGGACGACCTCGCCGGCGGGCGGGATGTCGTGGATCAGGCCCTGCACCTGGCCCACGGTCCAGATGCCGGCGTCGAGGTCGCCGTTCTCGAAGACCTTGCGGCCGCGGGCGCCGGCGACGAGGTCGCGCACATCGGGGAACTGCCCGCCCTCGGCGAGGATGCGCACCACTTCGTCCGACACGGCGTTCTTCGCGACGCGCGCGGTGTTGCGCAGCGACCGGAAGATGAGGTTCGTGTCGAGCTCGCTCGCCTGGACGATGCGCTCCTTCACCGCCTGTGACACGGGCGACTCCTCGGTGCACATGAACCGCGAGCCCATGTTCACGCCGTCCGCACCGAGCACGAGGGCCGCCGCGAGACCGCGGCCGTCGGCGAACCCTCCGGAGGCGATGAACGGGATGCTGAGGGCATCGGCCGCGGCCGGGATCAGGACGAGCCCCGGCACGTCGTCCTCGCCCGGGTGCCCGGCGCACTCGAACCCGTCGATCGACACCGCCGTGACGCCGACCTTCTCCGCCTTGACGGCGTGCCGCACCGACGTGCACTTGTGGATGACCCGCACGCCATGCTCGCGGAACATCTCCATGTGCGGCTCGGGGTTGGCGCCGGCCGTCTCGACGATCGTCACGCCCGCGTCGACGATGGCGCGGCGGTACTCGTCGTACGGCGGTGGGCTGATCGACGGCAGGATCGTGAGGTTCACGCCGAACGGCTTGTCGGTCAGCGTCCGCGCGCGCTCGATCTCGTTCACGAGATCGGCCGGTGTCGGCTGGGTCAGGGCGGTGATCATGCCGAGGCCGCCGGCCTCCGAGACGGCTGCGGCGAGCTCGGCCCGGCCGACCCACATCATGCCGCCCTGCACCACGGGGTGCTCGATGCCGAGCGCCTCGGTGAAGCGGGTCTTGAGTCGCGGCTCGGCGAGCGTCGTGTCACTCATAGATCTCACCCGCCTCGGCCTTGGCGATCAGCGAGGCCGGCGGAAGGAACCGGTCGCCGTAGCGCTCGGCGAGCTCGCGAGACCGGGCGATGAAGCCGTCCAGCCCGCCCTCGTACTGGTTGATGTACTGGAGCACCCCACCGGTCCACGCCGGGAAGCCGATGCCGTAGATCGACCCGATGTTGGCGTCGGGCACCGAGGTGAGCACGCCGGCGTCGAGGCACGCGACGGTGTCGAGGGCCTCGGCGAACAGCATCCGTTCCTGCAGGTCCTCGAAGGGGAGCACCGTGCGCCCCGAGCCGTACTTCTCGCGCAGGCCCCGCCAGATGCCGACGCGCCGGCCCGACTCGTCGTACTCGTAGAAGCCGCCGCCGGCGCGCCGCCCGGGGCGCTCGGCGTCGAGGACCATCCAGTCCATCACCGCTTCGGACGGATGCTCCACCCACACCGCTCCGGAGGCCTCTTCGGCGGCGCGCGTCTCGAGGCGGATCTTGCGTGACAGCGAGATGGTCAGCTCGTCGAGGAGCTGCAGCGCGCCCGCCGGGTACCCGGCCTGCAGCGCCGCCTGCTCGACCGACGCGGGCTCGACGCCCTCGCCGACCGCGGCGACCGCCTCGGCGATGAACCGCCCGATGACGCGAGAGGTGAAGAAGCCGCGGGCGTCATTGACGACGATCGGCGTCTTGCGGATCTGCTGGACGTAGTCGAACGTCTTCGCGAGCACCTCGTCGCTGGTGCGCTGGCCGCGGACGATCTCGACGAGCGGCATCTTGTCGACAGGGGAGAAGAAGTGGATGCCGATGACATCGTCGGTGCGCTCCACGCCCTCGGCGAGCAGCGTGATCGGCAGCGTCGAGGTGTTCGAGCCGAGCACCGCATCGGGCTCGACGAGGTGCTGGATCTCCTGGAACACGCCCTGCTTGACGGGCACCGATTCGAACACGGCCTCGATCACGAAGTCCACGCCGGCGAAGTCGGCGGGGTCGGCGGTCGGCGTGATGCGCGCCAGCAGCGCCTCGGAGGTCGAGGCCGTCGTGCGCCCCCGCGCGAGCGCCTTGTCCTCCAGCGCCCGCGAGTAGTCCTTGCCCTTCTCGGCCGCCTCGAGGGTGACGTCCTTCAGCACCACTTCGATGCCCGCCTTCGCCGACACGTACGCGATCGCGGCGCCCATCATGCCCGCGCCGATCACGCCGACCTTCTTCGCCCGGTACTTCGGGAAGCCGCCCGGGCGCGAACCCCCGGCGTTGATGTGCCCGAGATCGAAGAAGAACGCCTTGATCATGTTCTTCGCGACCTGGCCGTGGGTGAGCTCGACGAGGTAGCGGGTCTCGACCTTCGACGCCGTCTCGAAGTCGACGTACGCGCCCTCGACCGCCGCGGCCATCGCCGCGCGGGGTGCGGGAAGCGGCGCGCCCTTCAGCTGCTTGCGCAGCGAGGCCGGGAACGCCGGCAGTGCACCCGCGAGCGACGGCGAGTTCGGCGCGCCGCCCGGGATGCGGAAGCCCTTCGCATCCCACGGCTTCACGGGCGCCGGGTTCGCGGCGATCCACGCCTTGGCGGCCGGCACGAGCTCGTCCGCCGACGGCACGAGCTCGTCGACGATGCCCACCGCGAGGGCGTCCGACGGCGAGAACTTCGTCGCCGGCAGGATGACGTCGGTCAGCGCCTTCTGCAGCCCGAGCATGCGCACGAGGCGCGTGATGCCGCCGCCGCCGGGCAGGAGGCCGAGCGACACCTCGGGCACTCCGAACTGCGCGCCGCGCACGTCGGCGGCGATGCGATGGTGCGCCGCGAGGGCGACCTCGAGGCCGCCGCCGAGCGCCGTGCCGTTCATCGCCGCGACGACGGGCTTTCCGAGCACCTCGAGGCGGCGCAGGTCAGCCTTGACGGCGTCGATGTGGGCCGTCTCCTCCGCGGCCCGCGAAGGGTCCGCGGCGCGCAGCAGGTTCAAGTCGCCGCCGGCGAACCAGCTCTTCTTCGCCGACACCAGGATGACCCCGCGGACGTCGTCGCGCTCCGCTTCGAGCCGGTCGGCTGTCGCCTTCAGCGCCGTGACGAAGTGCGGGTTCATGGTGTTGACGCTGCTGTCGGGGTCGTCGAGGGTGATGACGACGTCGCCGTCGGCATCCTGCTCCCACGCGTATCCCTGGTACACGGTCGTGTCGTCGATCGTGGTGCTCATAGGTGTTCTCTTTCCGTGAATCGGTCCAGGCGGATGCGGCTCAGACCCGCTCGATGACGGTGGCGATGCCCATACCGGCGCCGACGCACAGCGTCGCGAGGCCGCGCTTCTGGTCGCGGCGCTCGAGCTCGTCGAGCAGGGTGCCGAGGATCATCGCGCCCGTTGCGCCGAGCGGATGCCCCAGCGCGATGGCGCCGCCGTTGACGTTGACCTTGTCGTGCGGGATGTCGAGATCCTTCATCCACTTCATGACGACGGCGGCGAACGCCTCGTTGAGCTCGAAGAGATCGATATCGGATGCTGCGAGCCCCGCCCGTTCGAGCGCCTTGAGCGTCGCGGGGGTCGGGCCGGTGAGCATGATCGTCGGCTCGGAGCCCGTGACGGCGGTCGACACGATGCGGGCGCGCGGAGTGAGCCCGAGCCGCTCGCCGGCCTCCTTGCTGCCGATCAGCATGAGTGCGGCGCCGTCGACGATGCCCGACGAGTTGCCCGCGGTGTGGACGTGATCGATGCGCTCGACGGCGTGGTACTTCTGCGTCGCCACGGCGTCGAAGCCCGCGTTCTCGCCCAGCGCCTCGAAGGCCGCGGGGAGGTTTCCGAGGCCCGAGGTGTCGGGGCGGCGGTGCTCGTCGGTGTCGAGCAGCGTCACGCCGTTCTGGTCGCGCACCGGCACGACGGATCCCTCGAACCGCCCCTCGCGCCACGCGGTGTCGGCACGGCGCTGCGACTCGGCGGCGTACGCGTCGACGTCGTCGCGCGAGAAGCCCTCGAGGGTGGCGATGAGGTCGGCGCCGATGCCCTGCGGCACGAAGTACAGGTCGTAGTTGGTGGTCGGGTCCTGCGCGTAGGCGCCGCCGTCCGAGCCGATCGGCACGCGAGACATCGACTCGACGCCGCCGGCGAGCACGAGGTCCTCGAAGCCGGAGGCGACCTTCTGCGCCGCCACGTTGACGGCCTCGAGGCCCGACGCGCAGAAGCGGTTGAGCTGCACGCCGGCCACCGTCTCGGGCAGGCCTGCGACGAGCGCCGCGGTGCGCGCGATGTCGCCGCCCTGCTCGCCGATCGGCGACACCACGCCGAGCACGATGTCGTCGATGAGCGCGGGGTCGACCCCCGGGTTGCGCTCGAGGACGGCGTGGATGAGCCCCACGACGAGGTCGACGGGCTTGGTGCCGTGCAGCGCGCCGCCGCGGTTCTTGCCGCGGGGCGTGCGCACGGCGTCGTAGATGTAGGCGTCAGCCATGTGGTCTCTCCTCACAGTCCGAGGCCCCGGCCGACGATCTCTTTCATGATCTCGGTCGTGCCGCCGTAGATGGTCGTGATGCGCGCGTCCTCGTAGTCGCGCGCGATGCGGTACTCGCGCATGTAGCCGTAGCCGCCGTGCAGCTGCAGGCAGCGGTTCACCACCTGCACGAGCTGCTCCGTGGTCCAGAACTTGGCAGCCGCGGCGTCCTCGGCCGACAGCTCGCCGGCCGAGTGCAGGCGGATGCACCGGTCGATGTACGCGCGGCTGACATCGGTCGCCGTCACCATGTCGGCCAGCTCGAACCGGGTGTTCTGGAACGACCCGATCGGCTTGCCGAAGGCCTTGCGGTCCGTGACGTAGGTGAGCGTGCGCTCGAGCACGCCCTCGCTGGCGGCGACCGCCGCGGCCGCGATCGACAGGCGCTCCTGGGGAAGATTGCGCATCAGCCCGATGAAACCGGCGCCCTCGGGTCCGAGCAGGTTCGCGGCCGGCACCCGCACGTCTTCGAAGACGAGCTCGCTGGTGTCCTGCGCGTGCAGCCCCACCTTCTCGAGGTTGCGCCCGCGCGAGAAGCCGGGGGTATCGGTCTCGATCACCAGCAGGCTGAGCCCGCGGTGCGGGTCGTCGCTCGTGCGCACGGCGGTCACGACGAGGTCGGCGTTCTGTCCGTTCGAGATGAAGATCTTCGTGCCGTTGACGATGTAGTCGTCGCCGTCACGCACGGCGGAGGTGCGGATGCCCGCCAGGTCGCTGCCCGTGCCCGGCTCGGTCATCGCCACCGCGACGATGAGCTCGCCCGCAGCGATGCCGGGGAGCCACCGCTGCTTCTGCTCGTCATTCGTGAGATCGGTGAAGTACGGGATCACGATGTCGTTCGACAGCGCGATGCCCGCCATGCCGTCCGACACCGGGTTGTGCGCGAGCTCCTCGCCCATGATCGCGTGGAACCGGAAGTCGTCGGCCCCACCGCCGCCGTACTGCTCCGGGATCGCGAAGCCGAGGATGCCGGCCTCCGCCGCCTTCGTGAACAGCCATCGGTCGACCTTGCCCTCGGCGCTCCAACGGTCGGCGTTCGGCCTGGCGTACTGCTCGACGAACGCTCGCACCACCTCTCGGAACTGCTCGTGGTCCTCGTCGTAGATGTCTCTCTTCAGCGTCATCGCCGAACCTCCGTGTCGCGGATGCGGCGTCATCGCCGCGAAGCATGTTTTTATTATGCATTAGAAACTGGATGCTGCAACCCGGTGCTTCCCGCCGGATCACAGGGTTGTGCCGGTGGGATTTCTTACGCACGATTAAACGCAGGCGCCGTAGCCGCATCGGCGACGACGCCGCTGGAAAGCGAGGACGACGATGACCACAGCGCTCTACGGACGCACCGCGATCGTGACGGGGGCGAGCCGCGGCATCGGCCTCGCGATCGCCTCGCGTCTGGCCGCCGAGGGGGCGCGCGTGTGCCTCACAGCCCGCCACCCCGAGGAGCTCGAAGAGGCGGTCGCGTCGCTGCCGGACGGCTCCGCGATCGGCGTCGCGGGCGGCGCCGACGACCCCGATCACCGGGCCGAGGCGCTCGACCGCGTCGTCCGGGAGTTCGGCGGCATCGACATCCTCGTGAACAACGCGGGCATCAATCCGGTCTACGGCCGGCTCGCCGAGCTCGACCTCGGTGCGGCGCGCAAGATCCTCGAGGTCAACGTCGTCTCGACGCTCGCGTGGACCCAGGAGGCGCTGCGCCGCGGCCTCGGCGAGGGCGCGCACGGCGGCAGCGTGGTGAACCTCTCGTCGGTGACCGGTGCCATGCCGTCGCCGGGCATCGGCTGGTACGGCGTCACGAAGGCCGCGGTCGCGCACCTCACCACGACCCTGTCGGTCGAACTCGCCCCGCGGGTGCGGGTGAACGCGGTGGCCCCGGCGGTGGTCAAGACCCGGTTCGCCCGCGCGCTGTACGAGGGGCGGGAGGAGGAGGTCGCGTCCGGCTACCCGCTCGGCCGGCTCGGTGTTCCCGAGGATGTCGCCGGCGCCGTGGCATTCCTCGTGGGCGACGACGCCTCGTGGATCACCGGCCAGGTGCTCACCCTCGACGGCGGCCTGCTCGGCGCAGGGGGCACCGCATGAGCCCGACGGCGGTCGACGACCTGCGCGGCCGAACACGGGCGTTCATCCGTGAGATCGTCCTCCCGGCGGAGCCGGAGCCCGGCGCGCCGCTCGACGATGCGACCCGCGACAGCCTGCGCGCCGCGGCCCGCGAGGCCGGGGTGTTCGCACCTCACGCCCCCGTCGAGTACGGCGGTGGCGGCATCCCGATCGATCAGTGGTCGCCGATCTTCCAGGAGGCCGGGTACTCGCCGATCGGCCCTGCGGTGCTCAACATCATGGCGCCGGACGAGGGGAACATGCACCTGCTGCACGTGACGGGTACGCCCGTGCAGCGCGAGCGCTACCTCGCGCCGCTGGTGCGCGGCGACATCCGCTCGAGCTTCGCGATGACCGAGCCCCACCCGGGCGCGGGTTCAGACCCTCGCGCGCTCTCGACCACGGCGGCGCGGGTCGACGGCGGCTGGCGGATCACGGGGCAGAAGCGCTTCATCAGCGGGGCGAACGGCGCCGCGTTCGCGATCGTGATGGCGCGCACGCCGGCGGTCGAGGGCTGGGACGAGGGGGCGACGATGTTCCTGCTCCCGCTCGACGCGCCGGGCGTCACGGTCGGCCCCGACATCCACACGATCGAGGGCGCGATCGCGGGCGGGCATCCGTATGTCAGCTTCGACGGATGCCTCGTCCCCGACGACGACGTGCTCGGCGAACCGGGTCAGGGGTTCCGGTACGCGCAGGTGCGCCTCGGCCCCGCACGGCTCACCCACTGCATGCGCTGGCTCGGACTCGCGCGTCGCGCGCACGACACCGCACTCGACAGGGCCAACGCACGCGAGCTCTTCGGTTCGCGCCTGCGCGACCTCGGCGTCGCCCAGGCGCTCCTCGCCGACAGCGTCATCGACCTCGAGACCTCCGATGCCATCATCGACAAGACGGCACGGATGCTGCGCGCCGACGCCCGCGCGGGTGAGGTGCTGTCGTCGGTCGCCAAGGTGCACTGCTCCGAGGCGGTGTTCCGTGTGATCGACCGTGCCGTGCAGCTGTGCGGCGGCGACGGGGTGACCGATGCACTCCCGCTCATCCAGTACCTGAACGAGGTGCGTCCGTTCCGGATCTACGACGGATCGAGCGAGACCCACCGCTGGGCGATCGCCAGACGCGCAGCATCCGCTCGCTCCCGTGACGTCGAGGCGGGCGCGGCCCGGCTCGATGAGGTGATCCCGTGATCGCGGTGCCCGACGGTGTCGAAGCGGTGGCGACCTCGACGGACGCGGCCGGGCTCGAGCGGCCGCCCCTGCTCGTGATCGACGCGGTCGAGGAGTACCTGCGGGGTCTCGGCTTCGGCGATGGAGCGCTCGCGTGGGCGCGCATCGGCGAGGGCCATTCGAACGTCACCTACGCGGTGTCGTACGGCGGGCGCGACCTCGTGCTGCGGCGCGGGCCGCGCCCGCCGCATCCGCCGTCCACCCACGACATGGCCCGCGAGGCGCGCGTGCAGCGCGTGCTCGCCGCGGCGGGCGTGCCGGTGCCGGTGATCGTCGCCGAGTGCGACGACCCCGCCGTGCTGGGCGTGCCGTTCTACGTGATGGAGCGCGTGGACGGGGAGGTCATCACGGATGCTGTGCCCCCGCCACTCGACGACGCCGACGCTCGTCGTGGAATCGGGTTCGCCGCCGTCGACGCGCTCGCCGACCTGCACGCCGTGCCCGTCGACGCCGGCGAGGTCGCCGCGCTCGGACGACCCGACGGCTACCTCGCGCGCCAGGTCGGCCGTTTCGCGGCGCTGTGGGACGTGAACTCGCGGCGCTCGTTCCCCGCGGTGGCAGAGCTCGCCGCGTGGCTGGCCGAGCGCATGCCCGAGACCCGGCGCACCGCCGTCGTGCACGGCGACTTCCGCATCGGCAACCTCATGTACGCACCCGGAGCGCCGGCGCGCGTCGCCGCGATCCTCGACTGGGAGATGGCCACGCTCGGCGACCCGCTCGCCGACCTCGGCTACTTCACCGCGACCTACGCCCGCCCGGGCTCCGCACCCACGCCGCTCGAACTGACACCCGTCACCCGGCTCGACGGGTTCCCCGAGACCGCGGAGCTCGTCGCGAGGTATGCGGCGCGGCATCCGCTCGATCTGTCGATGCTGCCCTGGTACGAAGCGCTCGCCTTCTTCAAGGCCGCTGTGTTCTGCGAGGCGCTGTATACCCGCTGGCTCGACGGCCAGCGCCCCGGAGACACGTTCGGCCCGACCCTCGAGGACGGAGTTCCGCGGCTGCTCGAGGCCGCCCAGGACAGGGCCGCGGCCCTCGGCGCCTGATCCGAGTACGCCGGAATCTCCGAGTTTCGCGGGCGGAGCCGAGGCCGGGAACCCGGCATAGGCTCGACGCAGGAGGTCTCTCATGCCCCACGCCGTCATCGTCGATGTGGTCCGCACCCCGTCCGGGCGCGGCAAGCCCGGGGGAGCGCTGAGCGCGGTGCACCCCGTCGATCTCGTCGCAGGCGTGCTCACGGCGCTGCTCGAGCGCAGCGGCCTCGAGTCGCGGCAGATCGACGACGTGCTGATGGGATGCGTCAGCCAGGTCGCCGATCAGTCCCTCAACATCGCGCGGCAGGCGGTGCTCGCGGCCGGGTTCGACGACACCGTGCCGGCCGTCACCATCGATCGCCAGTGCGGCTCGAGCCAGCAGGCCGCGCACTTCGCCGCGCAGGGCGTGATCGCCGGCGCGTATGACATCGTGATCGCCGCCGGCGTCGAGTCGATGAGCCGCGTGCCGCTCGGGTCCAGCGCCCACGGCGGAACCGTGTCGCACGGCGTCGCCCACCGCTACCCCGATGGTCTCGTGAACCAGGGCGTGTCGGCCGAGCTCATCGCGCAGAAGTGGGGCTTCAGCCGCGAGGAGCTCGACGCGTACTCCGCCGAGTCGCATCGACGGGCGGCGGATGCCTGGACCCGCGGCGCGTTCGACTCCCAGGTCGTGCCGGTCTGGGGCGGCGGCCCCGAGGCCGTCGCGTTCGACGAGACGGTGCGGTCCGGCACGACCGTGGAATCGCTCGCCGGGCTGAAGCCGGCCTTCCGCACCGATGAGCTCGCCGCCCGGTTCCCCGACCTCGATTGGCGCATCACGGCGGGCAATTCGTCGCCGCTCACGGATGCGGCATCCGCTGCTCTCATCATGAGTGAGGAGAAGGCCGCCGAACTCGGCCTCACGCCCCGGGCGCGCTTCCACTCGTTCGCCGTGGTCGGCGACGACCCGATGATGATGCTGACCGGACCGATCCCCGCAACGCGGCGCATCCTCGAGCGCAGCGGCCTGTCGATCGCCGACCTCGACGCGTACGAGGTGAACGAGGCGTTCGCGTCGGTGCCGCTCGCGTGGCAGCGCGACCTCGCCGCCGACCCCGAGAAGCTGAACCCGTGGGGCGGCGCGATCGCGCTCGGCCACGCCGTCGGCGCGTCCGGGACACGCCTGCTCGGCACGCTGGTCGCGTACCTCGAGGCGACCGGCGGCCGCTACGGCCTGCAGACGATGTGCGAGGGCGGCGGCATGGCCAACGCGACGATCATCGAGCGCCTGTAGGGCGCACGCCCGCCGGCGGAGCCCGCACCGGAGGCTGAGGTCTACGGCGCCTGCAGCCGGGACTGCCACCGATGGTGCTCGCGCACCAGGAGCAGGGCGAGGATGCTCCAGACACCGAGGTCGTCGGTGAATCCGAGCGGCCCGAGGACGAGCTCTGGGATCAGGTCGATCGGCGAGACCGCATAGACGACCGCAGCGGTCGCGGCGATCCACGTCGTCGGCGCGACGCGGTGCTCACCGCCCTTGAGTGCCTTGAGGAAGCTCCACCACATGCATCGAGTGTGCGCCGCGATCGGCCGATAGAGGCCCGGCGAGATCAACTCGTGATGCCGAGCATTCGCTGATCGCCGCTGCAAGCGATTGCGTGAACGGGAGGAGAACGGATGCCTCGGCCCGCGGCATCCGCTCTATGAAAGCCTTCTCATGATGTAAGCGCTTGCAATTCTCACGACTCCGCTGTTAGTGTCGGCCGCACAACTGCACCGCGGGCACGTCGGCGTGCCCACCGCCCCACCCCAGGAGCTCCCGTGTCGAAGTCGACCTCAGGACGTGCCCGCATCCTCACCGCCAGCCTTGCCGCGGCGGCGCTCATCGTGACGGGGGGAGTGGTCGCCATCGCGCCCGCTGCCGCCGCCGAGCGCACGTTCGCGCTCGTCGGCAGCCTGCAATCCGAACTCGGATGCGACGACGACTGGAAGCCCGACTGCGCGGCGACCGAGCTCGCCGCCACCGACACCGCGGGCGTCTACGCGGCGGACTTCACCGTGCCGGCGGGCTCCTACGAGTACAAGGTCGCCGTCAACGACGCGTGGGACGAGGCGTACGGGCTGAACGGCGGCGGTGGCAACATCCCGCTGACGGTCGGCGGCCCGGCGGAACTGCGGTTCGTGTTCGACGACAACACCCATCGTGTCGGCGTCGAAGCGAGGAGCCTGCGCGCCGGGTACACGGCCGACGACGATGCGCTCGTCGCCGCGCCGGTGCGGCAGCCGGGAAGCCGGGAGCAGTTCTACTTCGTGATGACCGATCGCTTCGCGAACGGCGACACCTCGAACGACGAGGGCGGGCTCGCCGGCGACCGTCTCACCACCGGGTTCGACCCGACCGACAAGGGCTTCTACAACGGCGGCGACATCGCGGGCCTGCGCGAGCAGCTCGACTACATCGGCGGCCTCGGAACGACCGCGATCTGGCTGACCCCCAGCTTCAAGAACAACCCGGTGCAAGGCGAGGGCGCGAACGCGAGCGCCGGCTACCACGGGTACTGGATCACCGACTTCACGCAGATCGACCCGCACCTCGGCACGAACGCCGAGCTCGAAGCGCTGATCGCCGAGGCGCACGCCAAGGGCATCAAGGTCTACTTCGACATCATCACGAACCACACGGCCGACCTGATCTCGAACACGCAGGGCCAGTACTCGTACATCGACCAGGCGACGGCTCCCTACAAGGACGCGTCGGGGGCGGCCTTCGACCCGGCCGACTACGCGGGCACCGACACCTTCCCCGAGCTGGACGCCGCGACCTCGTTCCCCTACACGCCCGTCGTGAACGACGAGACCGCCAAGGTGCCGGCGTGGCTCAACGACCCGACGCTCTACCACAACCGCGGCGACTCGACCTGGTCGGGCGAGTCGGTCACGTACGGCGACTTCTCGGGCCTCGACGACCTGATGACCGAGCACCCGACCGTCGTGAACGGCTTCGTCGACGTCTACCAGGACTGGATCGACCTCGGCATCGACGGCTTCCGCATCGACACGGCGAAGCACGTGAACTTCGAGTTCTGGGAGACCTGGACCACCGAGGTGCTCGACTACGCGCACTCGCTCGGCAAGGACGACTTCTTCATGTTCGGCGAGGTCTACGACGCCGACCCCGTGAAGCTGTCGCCGTACGTCCGCGACACCGACATGAACTCGGTGCTCGACTTCACGTTCCAGTCCTCGGCCGTCAGCTACGCCGCGGGGAACAGCGCGAAGGGACTGCAGTCCCTGTACGCGGGCGACGACTGGTACACGACGACCGACACGTCGGCCACGGCGCTGCCGACCTTCCTCGGCAACCACGACATGGGCCGGGTCGGCTACATGCTGCAGTCCACGCCGAACGCGCTCGAGCGCGACCTGCTCGCGCACGACCTGATGTTCCTCGGTCGCGGTCAGCCCGTCGTGTACTACGGCGATGAGCAGGGCTTCGCGGGCACCGGCGGCGACAAGGACGCGCGCCAGACCCTGTTCGCGACGCAGGTCGCCGAGTACCAGAACCAGAAGCTGATCGACGGCACCACTGCCGGATCGGTCGACCGCTACAGCACGACGTCTCCGGTCTACCAGCGCATCACCGACCTCGCCGCGCTGCGTGAGGCTCACCCGGCCCTGGTCACCGGCGCGCAGATCGAGCGCTACGCCGACAACGGCGCCGGCGTCTACGCCTTCTCGCGCGTCGACCGCGACGAGAAGGTCGAGTACCTGGTCGCGCTCAACAACACGACGGCCGCCAAGACGGTGAACGTCTCGACGCTCACGGCGAACGCCTCGTTCGCCCCGGTGTACGGCACCGACGCGGGCGTGTCGACGGATGCCTCGGCCGAAGCATCCGTCACCGTCCCGGCGCTGTCCGCCGTGGTCTACCGGGCGAACGCGCTCGTCACGGCACCCGAGTCGCCGCTCGCGATCACCCTGTCGGCGCCCGCTGCGGGCGCGGCGGTCACCGGCTCCGCGCCGATCTCGGCCGACGTCGACGACGAGACGTGGCAGGAGACGAGCTTCGCGTGGCGCGTCGTCGGCTCGGACGAGTGGCACGCGCTCGGCACGGCCGAAGACACCGAGCCGCGCGTCTTCCACACCGTCGACGGCCTCGCGGACGGCACGCTCGTCGAGTACCGCGCGGTGACCACCGACGCCGCCGGCGGTCACGCCGCCGCATCGACGTACGCGTCGGTCGGCAACGCCGTCACGCTCGAGGTGCCCGAAGAGCCCGAGTCGCCGATCTCGATGGTGACCGTGCCCGGAAGCCTCAACTCCGAGATGGGCTGCGCCGGCGACTGGACCCCCGGCTGCGAGGCCGCGAAGCTCACGCTCCGCGCCGACGGCATCTGGGCCGGCACGTTCGACCTGCCCGCAGGCGACTACGAGTACAAGGCCGCGATCAACGGCACGTGGGACGTCAACTACGGCGCGAACGGCGTTCCGGGAGGCGGCAACATCGCCATCTCGCACACCGGCGGCAAGATCTCGTTCTACTTCGACCCGCGCACGAACATCGTGCAGTCGACGGCCGAGGGACCCATCGTGACCGTCCCGGGCAATCACCAGAGCGAGAGCGGCTGCGCGGGAGACTGGGCGCCCGAGTGCCTCGCGAGCCTCATGGCCGACGGTGACAAGGACGGCGTGTACGAGCTCACCCTCGACCTGCCCGCCGGTGCGTACGAGGGCAAGGTCGCGCACGGCATGAGCTGGGCCGAGAACTACGGCGTCGGCGGCACGCCGGGCGGCTCGAACTACTCGTTCACCGCCGAGGACGGCGTGCCCGTCCTGTTCCGCTACACACTGGCCACCCACGTGCTGCAGATCGGCGACGGACTGCCGGGACTCGGCGAGGAGCGCGCGCACTGGATCGACGAGCAAACCCTCGCCTGGCCCGCCGGTCTCGGCGCCGACCCCGCCGAGGCCGCGTGGCAGCTGCACGCGTCGACGGCAGCGACCCTCGCGCTGGACGAGGGCGAGGTCGTCGGCGGTGACGCGATCGGGCTCACCCACGTCGACGGCGGCCTCACGGACGCGCAGCAGCAGCGGTTCCCCGCACTCGCTGACTACGTCGCGCTGCGGGTGGAGGAGGGGACGGATGCCGCAGCCCTCGTGCGCGGCCAGCTGATGGTGTCGCAGCGCGACGCCGACGGCACGATCCGCGCCTTCACCGGGGTGCAGATCCCCGGCGTGCTCGACGACCTGTACGCCGACGGGGTGGCCGACGCCGACCTGGGCGTCACGTTCCAGGGCAAGAAGCCGACGTTCCGTCTGTGGGCGCCCACCGCCCAGAGCGCGACGCTGCTCACGTGGGAGGCCGGCGCCGACGGCGACCCCGTGCGTCACGAGGCGGCGTGGGACGCGGCATCCGGTGTCTGGAGCGTCGCGGGAGACAAGGCGCTGAAGGGCGACGAGTACCTGTGGAAGGTCGTCGTCTACGCGCCGACCACCGGCGCGATCGAGACCAACCAGGTCACCGACCCCTACTCGGTGGCGCTCACCACGAACTCCGAGCGCTCCGTCGCCGTCTACCTGGCCGACAAGCAGTGGCGCCCGAAGGGCTGGGAGAAGACGAAGGCGCCCGTGATCGACCGCCCGGTCGACCGCGCGATCTACGAACTGCACGTGCGCGACTTCTCGATCACCGACGAGTCGGTGCCCGAGGCCGAGCGCGGCACCTATCGTGCCTTCACCCGTGACAGCGCGGGCACGAAGCAGCTGCGCCAGCTCGCCGACGCCGGCATCAACACGGTGCATCTGCTCCCGACCTTCGACATCGCCACGATCGAGGAGGACCGCTCGAAGCAGGCCGTGCCGGACTGCGACCTCGCGTCGTACGCCGCCGACAGCACCGAGCAGCAGGCCTGCATCCAGCAGGTCGTCGACGCCGACGGCTTCAACTGGGGCTACGACCCGTTCCACTACACGACGCCCGAGGGCTCGTACGCGGTCGATCCCGAGGGCGGGGCGCGCGTGGGCGAGTTCCGTGAGATGGTCGGCGCGCTGCACGGCATGGGCCTGCAGGTCGTGCTCGACCAGGTGTTCAACCACACGTCGGCCTCGGGACAGGCGCCGACGTCGGTGCTCGACCAGGTCGTGCCCGGCTACTACCAGCGCCTCAACCTCGCCGGAGGTGTCGAGACCTCGACGTGCTGCCAGAACGTGGCCACCGAGCATGAGGTCGCTCAGAAGCTCATGGTCGACTCGGTCGTGACCTGGGCCCGCGAGTACAAGGTCGACGGCTTCCGCTTCGACCTCATGGGCCACCACTCGAAGGAGAACATGCTCGCGATCCGCGCCGCGCTCGACGAGCTCACGCTCAAGGGCGACGGCGTGGACGGCACGGCGATCTACCTCTACGGCGAGGGCTGGAACTTCGGCGAGGTCGCGAACAACGCCCTCTTCGAGCAGGCCACGCAGGGGCAGCTCGGCGGCACCGGCATCGGAACGTTCAGTGACCGCCTGCGCGACGCTGTCCACGGCGGCAGCCCCGTGGCCGGCGAGACGATCCAGCAGCAGGGCTTCGGCACCGGCCTCGGCACCGACCCCAACGGCGCGCCGATCAACGGCACGACCGAGCAGGCCCTCGCGGACCTCGCGCACCAGACCGACCTCGTGAAGCTGGGACTCGCGGGCAACCTCCGCGACTACACGCTGACCGACCACACGGGGGCCGTGAAGGCGGGCGACGAGCTCGACTACCGCGGCTCGCCGGCCGGGTACGCCGACCAGCCCGACGAGATCATCACGTACGTCGACGCGCACGACAACGAGACGCTGTACGACCTGTCGGTGCTGAAGCTCCCTGCCGACACGACGATGGCCGATCGCGTCCGCATGAACACGCTGTCGCTCGCGACCACGGCGTTCGCGCAGACCCCGTCGTTCTGGCACGCCGGCACCGAGCTGCTGCGCTCCAAGTCACTCGACCGCAACAGCTACAACTCGGGCGACTGGTTCAACCGCATCGACTGGACCGGTCAGGAGTCGACCTTCGGGTCGGGTCTGCCGCGGGCGGCCGACAACGAGACGTCGTGGGCGATCAAGAAGCCCCTGCTCGCGAACCCGGCGAACAAGCCGGCGGCGTCCGACATCGCCACGGCCGAGGCATCCGCTCTCGATCTGCTGCGCGTGCGTGAAGAGGTGGGGCTGCTGCGTCTCGGGTCTGCCGAGCTGATCGGCGAGAAGGTCACGTTCCCGAACAGCGGACCGGATGCTGCACCCGGCGTGCTCACGATGCTCATCGACGACCTCGTCGGCGACGACGTCGATCCCGAACTCGAGGGTGCGCTGGTGGTGTTCAACGCGGGAGTCGAGCCGACGACCCAGACGATCTCGTCGCTCGCCGGTCGCTCGTTCTCGCTGACCCCGGCTCTCGCGAACGGCTCGGACGATGTCGTCAAGACGACCACGTGGGATGCCTCGACCGGCACCGTGACGGTGCCCGCGCGGTCCGCCGTGGTGCTGGTCGACCGTGAGCCGGTGGCCACGACGACGCTCGTCGCGCCGACGAAGCTGCTGGTCAAGGCGGGCGGCGGCATGACCGTCGCGGGCAGGGTCACCGCCGCCGACGGGTCCGCGCCGGTCGGCACGGTGACCATCACCGACAACGGCAAGGTCGTGGCGAGCGTCGAGCTCACCGCGGCGGCGAAGGGCAAGGTGGCGGTCGACGTGAAGCTCTCGAGCCGTGGGGTGCACCTCATCCGCACGATATTCACCGGCGTCGGCGACTACGAGGACTCGCGGGCGGCGATCCCCGTCCCCGTGCTCGTCTACTGACGCGTCCTGCCGGGCGGGCGCATTCCGCCCGGCAGAGCTGTCAGGCCGGCTCGGCGCGAGCTCAGGGGAGTGGGGACCCGATGCGCAGCAGATTGCCGTTCCGGTCGACGACCGCGAACTCGTACATGCCGTAGTCGGTGTCGACCGGGGCTTCGATGCGACTGCCGGTCGGCGGGTCGGGCTCGACGAGGCCGGCCCATTCGTGGTGGAGCCGCCTCGCATCGTCGACGTACAGGTAGCACATCGAGGCGGTGGTCAGCGGGTCGACCGACGGATCCTCGGAGAAGTGCAGCTCGATCGCGCCGCGGCCGATGATGAGGTACTGCCACTCCTCGGGCGGGGCACCGCGGTTCTCGAACCCGAGCCGTTCGAAGAACGAGAGCGTTTCGGCGAGGTCGCGGCTGAGGAGGATCGGGACGGCGCGCTCGCTCATCCCGGCAGGCTAGCGCGACGCCCCGCGGGTCGACAGTGCTAGAGGAGCTCCATCAGCTGCGGGCCGAACACGGCCACTGCGGCTGCGGCGACGCCTGCCGCTCCGATCGCGGCGATCGTCACGACGACGATGTTGCCGCCGATCGTGAGGAGCAGTGCTGCGGCGGTGGACAGCTCGCGGTGGCGGGTGACCGGGACAGTGGATGTGGTGCTGACCATGCCTTCGACGCTACGGAGCGGACCGCGCGGCCGCGTCAGCCGGGAGTCTCATACGGGTCCCCCCGGAGGATGATCTCTGCGGCCCACTTGACAGCGCGAGCTTTCTTCAAGAAAGTTGGCCCATGCCGCTCCGCTCCGACTGGTCGGGCTCGACATGCCCGATCGCCCACGCCGCCGACGTGCTCGCCGACCCGTGGGTGCTGCTGATCCTGCGCGAGACGCTGTCGGGGCGTGCCCGTTTCGAGGAGCTGCGCGACGCGACCGGCGCCGCCGACAGCGTTCTCGCGCGGCGCCTGCGCGGGATGGTCGACGCCGGTCTCCTCGAGCGCGACCGCGCGTCGGGCTACCGCGTCACCGAAAAGGGTGCGCAGGCGCTCCCGGTGCTGCACGCCTACGCGCGGTTCACACAGGCGGTCGACCCCGATGGCCCGTGGGGCCTCACGATCGCCTGCGCGCGGTGCGGGACGGTGGCGGATGCTGCGGACTGGTGCGCGTCGTGCGCCCTGCCTCTCGACGCCACGACCACGACGTGGGCGCGGCGCAGCATGGGCGGACAGCCTTTCCGCCTGCATGTGGGAGCTGCAGCATGAGCAGGGCCGACGAGCGCGAGGAGGGGGCAGCCGGGCCCACGCGCCCGCAAGCTCCGCTCGACGCGCCAGCGGCGAGTGGAGGGGGCGTGGGGACCGTTCCTCGCGGCCGTCGGATCCATCCCGCCTGGCTCGTCGCCGCCACCGCGCTCGTCGCGCTGATCGGCGCGGCGGGCTTCCGTGCGGCGCCCGGCGTCCTGATGCTGCCGCTCGAGGAGGAGTTCGGCTGGTCGCTCACCGAGATGTCGGTCGCCGTCACGCTGAACCTGCTGCTCTTCGGGCTCACCGCCCCCTTCGCCGCCGCGCTGATGGAGCGGTTCGGCATCCGCGCGGTGACGTCGACCGCGCTCATTCTCATCGCAGCGGGGGCTGCGCTCACGGTGTTCGTCACGGCGCCGTGGATGCTGCTGCTCACGTGGGGGCTGCTGATCGGACTGGGCACGGGCTCGATGGCGCTCGTGTTCGCGGCGACCGTGACCGACACGTGGTTCGCGAAGCGGCGAGGGCTGGTCTCGGGCGTGCTCACCGCCGGCAGCGCCACAGGGCAGCTCATCTTCCTGCCGGTCATCGCCGTTGCAGCCGAGGACTACGGGTGGCGTATCGCGTCGCTCGTCATCGCGAGCGGAGCGCTGCTGGTGGTGCCGCTCGTGCTCGCGCTGCTGCGGGATCGGCCATCGGATCTCGGCGTCGGCCGCTACGGCGAGCCCGACGCGCCTCCGGTCGAGCGGGCGGCCGTGCCGCCCGTCCGCGCCGCGCGCGGTGAGGGCGCCGCCGCGATGGCGCTGCGGGCGCTGCGCGATGCGTCGAAGGTACGGGCGTTCTGGGCCCTCGTCGTGGGATTCGCCATCTGCGGCGCCACGACGAACGGTCTCGTCGGCACCCACTTCATCCCGAGCGCGCATGATCACGGGATGCCGCAGACCACCGCCGCGGGACTGCTCGCGGTCGTCGGCATCTTCGACATCGCGGGAACGGTCCTCTCCGGCTGGCTGACGGACCGCGTGAACCCGCGCATCCTCCTCGCCGTCTACTACGCGGGTCGCGGCGTGAGCCTGCTCTTCCTGCCGAGCCTGCTGTCGTCGACCGTGCAGCCGAGCATCGTCGTGTTCATCGTCGTCTACGGACTCGACTGGGTCGCGACCGTGCCGCCGACGATCGCGCTGTGCCGCGAGATCTTCGGCGACCGCGGGCCGTTGGTGTTCGGCTGGGTGTTCGCCGCGCACCAGGTGGGGGCAGGTATCGCGTCGGTGCTCGCCGGCATCGTGCGCGACCAGACCGGGCAGTACACCGTCGCGTGGTTCGCGGCGGCCGGTCTGTGCGTCGTCGCGGCGGTGATCAGCGGTGCGATCGCGCGCCGGCCGCGGTCGCGTGTGCTGCGGTGAGGACGCGCCGAGAGAATCCTGTGCGGAAGTGTCGACATCGTCGTCGGTCATGCGACGACCGGAGTGAGGCTGGCGGACGGCCGCCCACAACCGGAAGGATCACCCCATGAAGTACATGATGTTCGTCGTCACGTCGCTCGAGCCCGATGCCGAGACCGACGAGTCCGACGTCGACCTGTGGGTCGACCCGCTCGACGCCAGCGGCAAGCGCGTCATCGGCGAGGTGCTCGCACCGCAGGCCGACTCCACGGTGGTGAAGGTGCGCGGCGGGAAGGTGCTCACCAGCCGCGGTCCGTACGTCGAGACGGCCGAGGTCATCTGCGGCTTCGACATCCTCGAGGTCGAGAACCTGGAGGAGGCGATCGAGATCGCGTCGCGGCATCCGATGGCACGAAACGGCCAGCTCGAACTGCGCCCGTTCATGGTCTGGGACCAGTGACGCGAAGAGGCGGCCCCCACCCGGAGGTGGGGGCCGCCTCGTGTGCGGTGTGTCAGTCCGTGGTGCTCTCGCGACGCTTGCGGATCACGAAGAGCGCGGAGCCTGCGACCATCAGCAGCGCTGCGCCGCCGACCGCGATGCCCCACGGGAACTCCGAGCCGGTCGCGGCGAGGGCCCCGGGAGCCACGACCGTGACGCCCACCTCGATCGGGTCGAGACCCGCCGACGTGATCACCAGGCGGTGGTCGCCGAGCGCGATGTGCGACAGGATCGCCACGGTGAAGCTGAGGCGGCCCTGCGCGTCGGCGGCCGGAATGCCCGAGACCACGACCGGGTCGCTGAACAGCGTCGCGGCCACCGTCTGGCCGGGCTCGAGGCCCGAGAGCGAGACGCGCAGCGTGCCACCCTGCTCGACGCGACCGGAGCCCACGTCGACCCGCGCCCAGTCACCGCCGCTCTGAACGCCCGCCGCCGGCGGGTTGCCGCCGGGGTTCACGGGCGTGGGCGGGGTGGTGGTGCCCGGGTCCGTGCCCGGGTCCGTGCCGGGGTCCGTGCCGGGGTCGGTGCCCTCGACCGGAGGCTGCTCGCCGATCAGGTACGCGCGGTTCGCGGGCGACGGCGCGACCGGTCCGCCGGCGGCGGCGAAGAAGTCCACCGTCGCCTGGAGGTCGATCTGACCCGAGTCGAGCACGTTCGTGCCGTCGGCGAAGGAGAAGAAGTTGTCGCCACCGGCCGAGAGGAACGAGTTCGTCACGACGCGGAAGGGGTCCGTCGGGTCGACCTCTTCACCCTGGTACTGCATCGACACGACGTGCGCACCGCGGGTGGCAGCCGGGTCGTACTCGAACGTGAAGCCCTTCGAGACGCCGAGGGCGAGCTTCGGGCGCGACGCGCCGTCGGGCTGCCACTGCTGCTCGAGGATCTCCTTGATCTGCGCGCCCGTCAGGTCGAGCGTGACCAGGGTGTTGCCGAACGGCTGGACGTTCGCGACCTCGCGGTACGACATCGCGCCGTTGTCGTCGCCGAACAGCAGGTCGTTGCGCAGGCCGCCCGGGTTCATGAAGGCGATCTGCGCGTCGGCGCCGCCGTAGGCAGGGTTCTCGCTCGTCGCCCACAGGTAGACGTCGGCGACGGTGTTGCCGAGCGTGGAGTGCGCGCCGCGGTCCTCGCTGCCGGTCGAGGTCTTGCCCCGGAGGATGTCAGCCGTGATCGAGCCGACCTGCACCTGGCCCTTCTCGTTCGCGACCTTCACGGCCTCGTCGACGATCGACGTCGTCTCGGCCTGCGGGTACGCGACGTGCTGGCTCACGACCGAGTCGTACAGCGACACGGTGCCGCCGGTGATCGACCCGAGCTCGCCCGACTCGGTCAGCTCGATGTCGAGCGTGCCGAGCGCGGTGCCGTACTGGTGGGCCTGGATGACCGGGCGACCGCCGATCTCGTGCGCGTACCGCTGGTGGGTGTGCGCCGAGACGATGGCGTCGATGTCGCCGGAGGCGTTCTGGACGAGGTCGCCGAACGCGTCGTCTGACTGGCTGGCCTCGAGCGCCGAGCCCGCGGCCCCTTCGTGGGCGAGCAGGATGACGACGTCGGCGCCTTCCGCCACAGCATCCGCCGCCGCGTCATTGGCCGAGTCGACCAGGTCGCGGAACTCGATGCCGGCGATGCCGTCGGGGCTCACCATGCCGGCCGTCTGCGTCGTGACGACGCCGACGAACGCGATCTTCGTGCCGTTCACCGTCTTGATCGTGTACGGCTGCAGCGCGTGGACGTCCGTGCCCTTCTCGAACACGTTCGCGCCGAGGGCGAAGTCGCTCATCGCATCGGCGTTCTCGTCGCCCTCGTAGCTCGGGATGACGTCGTTCACCAGGTCGTCGAAGCCCTGGTCGAACTCGTGGTTGCCGACCGCGCTGGCATCGAGGCCGGCCGCGACCAGCGCGTCGATCGTCGGGTCGTCGTCGTCGATGAACGACTCGAACGCCGTGGCGCCGATGTTGTCGCCGGCCGAGACGAACAGCGTGTTCGGGTTCTGCTGACGGTACTTGTCGACCGCGCCCGCGAGCACCGCCGCACCCGCGACTCCGCCGGTCTCCTGCACGAGGCGCCCGTGGAAGTCGTTGATCGTCAGCACGCGCACGTCGGGCTGCGAGGCGGTGAGCTGCGCGACGTCCCACACGGTGGTGGTGCCTGAGACCTCGCTGCCCACGACGAGCTGCGGGGTGCCCGTCGACGAACGCAGCGCCGAGATGAACTGGATGCCCTCGGGGCCGAGGTCGCCGGCCGCGGAAGTCTTCACATCCTGCGTGAAGTCGCGGTTGTTGACGTAGGTGACGTACTGCGCTGCCGCGGGGTCGGTGATGTCGTAGACCATCACGCCGCCGACGCGCTCGAGGCCGACGAAGGCGTAGATCTTGCCGCCGACGACGCCGACCGTGACATTCTCGGGCTCGGGGCCCTTGTCGTCGCTGCGGTCGTTGCTGTTGTTGTTGTCGTTGCTGGCGTTGAAGACCAGGTCCGGGATCTGCGACGTGATCTGCTCGAAGTCGTCGCCCGAGTCGAACACCAGGTTGCCCTTGGTGTCCCAGATCGAGAACGAGCGACCGCCGTAGGCGTACAGCTCGCTGTAGCAGTCGGCGCCGTCGGCCTTGCCGAGGTCGGTGACCACCTTGAGGCGACCGAGGACGTCGTCCTTCTGGATGTTCGCGATCTCGGAGAGCGGCCCGGTCGCGCAGATGCCGGCGAGGCCGTCCTTGCCGAGGTCCTTGATGCGGGCCTCGTCGATGAAGTACGAGTCGGTGTCTTCCACGCCCCACTCGCGCGCGTCGCCCTCGTTCGCGGTGACGAGGTACGTCGCGGTCTTGCCGCCGACGGTCGCCTGGAACGACTGGATGCCGTCGGGCATGTAGAGGCCCTTGAGGCCGGGGTAGGTCTTGATGTTGACGGTCGGAGCGCCCTGCGGATCGCGGTCGCTCGCGTCGAGACCGTTGCCCGCGGCGCCGTAGTCCTTGTACCCGAGCGGGAGGATCGAGGTGACCTCGGCCTTGGTGAGGTCGATGACCGCGATCGCGTTGGCCTCCTGCAGCGCCGCGTACGCCGTGCTGCCGTCGACCGTGATGTACTCCGGCTCGAGGTTGCGGCTCACGCGGTTGGCAGTGAGCGGCTTGTCGCCCTGGTCGGGTGCCGCGACGTCGGGGCCGAACACGCGCACCTTGGCGTCGAGCGGCTTGGCGCCGCCGGCCTCGAAGGCGCCGAAGCCGGCGGTCTTGACCGCACTCTGGGCCGGGGCGGCGACGCCGGCCGGAAGCGTCACGACGCTGACCGAGCCCTCGGGGTCGAGCGAGAAGTCGTCGGCAGGCTCACCCTCGTTCGCCACGACCGCGTACTTGCCGTCCTTCGAGACGGTGACCATGTCGGGAAGGGCTCCGACCTCGACCTCTCCGAGCACGGCTGCTTCGGCCGAGTCCTTGTTCGCGTCGAAGAACACGAGGTGACCCTTGTCGGTCTTCTGCTCGGCCTCGAAGGCGACGACCCCGAGTCCGTCGTCGCGGACGGCGAGGGAGTTCGCGACGCCCGTCGAGGCGATCGAGAACAGCTCGGTCGGGTGCTCGGGGTCGGTGTTGTCGAGCACGACCACCGTGCCGGCCTGCGCGTTGACCACGAACAGACGGTCGCGGTAGGCCTGGACGATCTCGGCGGCGGACTCCCCGTAGACGCCGGACTCGTGGGTGCCGAGCGGGGTCAGCGCGAGTGCGGCGTTCGGGGCGGAGTCGCTGAAGTAGTCCGGAACGAGCGCGGCGGATGCCGCGGTGCTGCTGGTCAGCGCGAGCGCGCAGACGGCCGCGGTCGTCGCGGTGAACGCGACGGCGCGGCGGAGAAGATGCGAAGGCATGCGTGTCCTCTTGAGGGGGTGACGGGTGCGACACGGAACGGAACCCAGCGTCCAGACCGAATCGGTTCGAGCCTCTCTAGCGAAGGTGACCCAAGGGTGAACGGGATACGACGACCAGGGTGCACGGATTACCGAGCAATTACATGGATGTCCTAGTATTCTGGAAGTCGTGACGAAGCCGTCACCCTGACTCACCGGAGAGACGTAATGGACGCCACCCCTGTCCCCGTGCTCGCTCCCGTCGCCATCAGCGAGGACGAGCGCGCCGCCATCATCGAAGCCGTGCGCGATTTCGCGCAGTCCGAACTCGCGCCGCACGCGCTGGAGTGGGACAGGGCATCGCACTTCCCTCGCGAGACGCTGGGTCTCGGCGGCGAGCTCGGTCTCGGCGGCATCTACGTCCGCGAGGATGTCGGGGGCTCGGGCCTTTCGCGCTCCGATGCGGCCGCGATCTTCGAGGAGCTGGCGAAGGGCGACCCCGCCATCGCCGCCTACATCTCGATCCACAACATGGTGGCGTGGATGATCGACACGTACGCCACCGACGCTCAGCGCCAGGAGTGGCTTCCGCTCCTGACCTCGATGCAGGGCTTCGGCAGCTACTGCCTCACCGAGCCGGGTGCAGGGTCCGACGCCGCCGCGATCGCCACGAGCGCGATCCGGTCGGGCGACGAGTACGTGCTGACCGGAGTCAAGCAGTTCATCTCCGGCGGGGGCGAGGCATCCGTCTACATCGTCATGGCCCGCACGGATGCCGATGCCGGCGCCCGCGGCATCACCGCGTTCCTCGTGCCGGCCGAGACCGCCGGGCTGTCGTTCGGGCAGCTCGAGCACAAGATGGGCTGGAACGCCCAGCCGACGCGGCAGGTGATCCTCGACGAGGTGCGCGTGCCCGTCGCGAACATCCTCGGCGGCGAGGGCCAGGGGTTCAAGATCGCGATGTCGGCGCTCGACGGCGGCCGCATCAACATCGCCGCGTGCTCGCTGGGCGGCGCGCAGTGGGCCCTCGACCGCGCGGTGACCTACGTGCACGAGCGCTTCACGTTCGGCGAGCCGCTCGCCGAGAAGCAGGCCGTGGTGTTCGCGCTCGCCGACATGGCCACCGAGCTGCGCGCGGCGCGGGCGTTGGTGCGCGATGCCGCCGCCGCCCTCGACGCGAAGGCACCCGACGCCTCCATGCAGTGCGCGATGGCCAAGCGGTTCGCCACGGACGCAGGCTTCACCGTCGCGAACCAGGCGCTGCAGCTGCACGGCGGCTACGGTTACCTCCACGAGTACGGGATCGAGAAGGTGGTGCGCGATCTGCGTGTGCATCAGATCCTGGAGGGGACGAACGAGATCATGCGCGTGATCATCGGCCGCCAGCTGCTCGCGCACTGACGATCTCAGGACGAGGAGGTCCGACATGAAGGTCGCATTCCTGGGGCTCGGCCATATGGGCCTGCCCATGGCGCGGAATCTCGCCGGCAGCGGACACGAGGTCGTCGGCTTCGACGTCTTCCCCGCCGCGGTCGACGCGGCGCGCGAGGCGGGGCTGACCGTCGCGGATTCGGGGACGGATGCCGCCACCGCCGCGGACGTCGTCATCACGATGTTCCAGACCGGCGCGCAGGTGCTCGAGGCCTATCGGGGCTCCGGCGGGGCACCGGGACTCCTCGGGGTCGCAGCATCCGGAGCGCTGTTCATCGACTGCTCGACGATCGCCGTGGACGAGGCGCGCGCCGCGCACGCGCTCGCCGAGGCCGCCGGGCACCGCTCGCTCGACGCCCCGGTGTCGGGCGGGGTCGTCGGCGCCGAGAACGCCACGCTCGCGTTCATGGTCGGCGGCACGGACGTCGACTTCGAGGCGGCACGGCCCCTCCTCGAGGCGATGGGCCGCCGCGTCGTGCACTGCGGAGGTGCCGGGCTCGGCCAGGCCGCGAAGGTCTGCAACAACATGATCCTCGCGGTGTCGCAGATCGCGGTGGCCGAGGCGTTCGTGCTGGGGGAGCGGCTGGGACTGTCGCACCAGGCCCTCTTCGACGTCGCGTCGAACGCGTCGGGCCAGTGCTGGGCGCTGACGACGAACTGCCCCGTGCCGGGTCCGGTGCCGACGAGTCCCGCGAACCGCGACTACCAGCCGGGCTTCGCGGGCGCCCTCATGAACAAGGACCTGGGGCTCGCCGAGCAGGCGATCGAGCTCACCGGGGTGGATGCCCGCATGGGCATGCTCGCGCGCGAGATCTACGCCCACTACGCGGACGGCCCCGGCGCGGGCCAGGACTTCTCCGGCATCATCAACTCGATCCGCGAGTTCTCAGACTGACCCCCGCCCCCTGCCCCCCGCGGTCGCTTCTGCGGTGCCGCCCGCTCAGTACGGGGCCCGCCGTCGGCGCCCGAATGCGTTCTCCGCTCCGCAGTCAGTTTGTGCGTCGACATCCAAAGAACACCCGCACGAAGTGACTGCGGAGCCGAGGCTTTACGATCAGGACGACTCAACCGAAGGAGCAGAGATGACCGAGGACCGGGCGACCGAGTACGAGACGATCCTCGTCGAAACGCGAGGCCGGGTCGGGTGGATCACCCTCAACCGGCCGGAGGCGCTCAACGCGCTCAACTCGCAGGTGTGCCGCGACGTCGTGGCCGCGGCATCCGTCTTCGATGCCGACGAGGGGATCGGCGCGATCGTCGTGACCGGCTCGGAGCGCGCGTTCGCCGCGGGCGCCGACATCAAGGAGATGGAGTCCAAGAACGGGCTCGAGATGCTGATGGGCGACCACTTCGGCGGCTGGACGCAGTTCGCCGCCGTGCGCACGCCGGTGATCGCGGCCGTCTCGGGCTACGCGCTCGGCGGCGGGTGCGAGCTCGCGATGATGTGCGACATCATCCTCGCGGCCGACACCGCGAAGTTCGGGCAGCCCGAGATCAACCTCGGCGTGATCCCCGGCATGGGCGGCTCGCAGCGCCTCATCCGCGCGGTCGGCTACTACAAGGCCGCCGAGCTCATCCTCACGGGACGGATGATGGATGCTGCGGAAGCCGAGCGGTCGGGACTCGCCTCGCGCGTCGTGCCCGCGGCCGACCTGCTCGCCGAGGCGCAGAAGACCGCTGAGGCGATCGCGTTGAAGAGCCTCCCGTCGCTGTACGCCGCGAAGGCCGTGCTGGACGCCGCGCTGGAGACCCCGATGGCCGAGGGGCTGCGCCTCGAGAAGCACGTGTTCGCGAGTCTCTTCGACACCGAGGACCAGAAGGAGGGCATGGCCGCCTTCCGCGAGAAGCGCGCCCCGGAGTTCAAGGGGCGCTGATGTGGCTCCGACATCCCGGTCATTGAGCGATCTTGCGAGTCGAATCGCCTCGAGCTCGCGGACTGTGCCGGGTTCGGGGCGTTTCGTCTCGCTCGTTCCTCGCTCGCTCGACGACCGGCGGTCGGGCTCTCGATCGCCCGGTCAGAGGGGGTCGGGCTGAGGACGGGGCTCGGTGAAGTCGCCGGCGTCCTTGCGGAATCGCGCGATGATCCGCACGAGCTCGGTCGTGTCGGCGTCGGTGAGCCCGGGATCCTCGAAGACCTCGGTGTTGAGGGCTGTGGTCGCGCGCTCCACGATCTCGCGCCCGGTGTCGGTGAGCACGAGCATCGCCGCGCGGCCGTCGCCGGGGTGCGGCTCGCGCGAGACGAGACCGTCGCGGGCCAGGCGGTCGACGGTGTTCGTGACGCTGGTCGGGTGCACCTGCAGGCGGGCGATGGCGCTGGCCATCGGCATCCGTCCCTCCCTCGTGAAGCCGAGCAGGCGCAGCATCTCGTACCGCGCGAACGACAGGCCGAACGGCTTCAGAGCGGTGTCGATGCGCGCGAACAGCAGCTGCTGCGCGCGGATGATCGAGGTCACGGCGGTCATGCCCGCGGCGGCGTCCTCCCAGCCATGGGCGATCCACTGGCGCTTGGCTTCGGCGATCGGGTCGACCGGAAGACGCTTGGGTGCTGCCATGTCGACCTCCTCGCTCCACCGTACCGGTCGACCAGGCTGACAACGGACACGCGGATGCCGCGAAACGGCGGCTTATGTATACACACGGCGGGCAACGGGTCGGTCATCGCCGGTTCATTTCGCGGGATTGGGTACATTGCGGCGCGAGCCATAGACTCGTGCCCAGCGTGAGGAGATCGTATGAAGATCGTCGTCCTGGTCAAGGAAGTCCCGGATACCTATGGGGATCGCAAGCTGTCGCTCGAGACCGGCCTGGCCGATCGCGGCGCGAGCGAGACGGTGCTCGACGAGATCGGTGAGCGGGCGCTCGAGGTGGCCCTGTCGTACGCCGACAAGACGCCGGACACCGAGGTGGTCGTGCTCTCGATGACGCCGGAGTCGTCGGCGGCGACGGTGCGCAAGGGGCTCGCGATGGGCGCCGCGTCGGCCGTGCAGGTCGTCGACGAGGGACTGCTCGGCGCCGACCTGGGACTCACCGCCGAGGTGCTCGCCGCGGCGCTGCAGCGCACCGGGTTCGACCTGGTGATCGGCGGCAACCTGTCGACCGACGGGGTGGGCGGGATCATCCCCGCGATGGTGGCCGAGATCCTCGACGTGCCGTCGGCGACGTACCTCAGCTCCGTCGAGATCCGTGACGGCGAGGTGCTCGGCGCGCGCGCCTCGGACGGGGCGACGCTGCAGGTGACGGCGGCGCTCCCGGCGGTGATCTCGATCACCGAGGCGCTGCCCGACGCGCGCTTCCCCAACTTCAAGGGCATCATGGCGGCGAAGAAGAAGCCGTTCGAGACCCTGTCGCTCGCCGAGCTCGAGATCGATCCGCACGATCCGGGTGCGTCGCGGTCGATCGTGATCGCGCTCAGTGAGAAGCCGCCGCGCGAGGCCGGCGTCAAGATCGTCGACGAGGGGGACGCGGGCCAGAAGCTCGCGGACTTCCTCATCCAGAACAGGCTCGCGTGAGGTGGCACCCATGACGTTCGCAGATGACTCGATCCTGGTCCTCCTCGACACCACGCCGTCGGGCGGGCTCGCCAAGACGGCGGCCGAGCTGCTGGGCGCGGCCGCCTCGGTGGGCACGCCGGTCGCAGTGCTCGTCGGCGATGGGGCGTTGGCGGCGGATGCTGCCGCCCTCGGCGCCGCGTCGGTGCTGGTCGCGCCGGCCGGCGAGGGCCTGTCGGTCCCGCGGGTGGACGCGCTGACGGAGGCCGCCGACCTGGTGCGCCCGGACGCGATCCTGGTGGCGAACTCGGTGGAGGGCCGCGAGGTCGCCGGCCGATACGCCGCCCGCACCCGTTCGGGCGTCGCGGTGGATGCCGTCGGCGTCTCGCGCGACGCGGAAGGCGTCGTCGCGCACCACTCGGTCTACGGTGGCGCGTACAACGTCGACTCGGCCGTCACGTGGGGTGCGCCGGTCATCACGATCCGGCAGGGCTCGATCGACGCCCGCGCCGACGCGGTCGCCGGGGTCGAGGCGGAGCCGCTCGAGGTGCGCGCCTCGAGCCGTCGCGCCGCGACCGTGACCTCGGTCGACGAGGCCGTGGTGTCGTCGACGCGCCCCGAGCTGCGCGGCGCGGCGAAGGTGGTGTCGGGTGGGCGCGGACTCGGGTCCGGCGAGAAGTTCGAACTCGTCGAGCAGCTGGCCGACGCGCTCGGCGCCGCGATCGGCGCGTCGCGTGCGGCCGTCGACGCCGGCTACGTGCCGTACTCCTACCAGGTCGGGCAGACCGGCGTCTCGGTGTCGCCGCAGCTGTACGTCGCGCTCGGAATCTCGGGCGCGATCCAGCACAAGGCCGGCATGCAGACCGCGAAGACCATCGTCGCGATCAACAAGGACGCCGACGCCCCGATCTTCGAGATCGCGGACTTCGGCGTGGTCGGCGACCTGTTCACGGTCGTGCCGCAGCTGATCGCCGCGCTCGAGGCGAAGAAGGCGTAACCCGGTATGGCGACGTTCGGTTCCTCGGTGCGCCGCGGCCTGCCACGCGTGCCCGGCGGCGAGCCCTGGCCGCCCGCCGGCGCCGCGCCCGGCGCGAACGGCAACGGCGCGGGGCCGGCAGCCGAGGTCGCCGCCGCCCAGGTGGCGCAGCAAGGGAATTCGGATTCCTCGACCCCGCGCGTCGCGGCCCTCGGTCATCCAGTTCCGCAGTCGGTTCTGGCGGGTGCGCAGGAAGATGCCGCGCCGAAGGTGACTGCGGAACCGCGGGATGCGGTCACGCTGCGCCGGGGTCTGCCGCGCGTGCCCGGTGGAGAGCCCTGGCCGCCCGCCGGGGAAGCGCCCGTGGTTCCGCAGTCGCTTGCGGCGGGTGCCGAGACGGATCATGCACCAGAAGTGACTGCGGAACAGCTGGGGCCCGACTCGACGGCGGTGCCGCAGCGAGTGCCGGCCACCACGCGCGCTGCGGGACCGGGATCAGCTGCGACCGCGGGCGGCGACGGTGCCACGGCACTGCGGCGCGGTCTGCCCCGCGTCGCAGGCGGCGAGCCGTGGCCGCCGGCCTCCGTCGCCCCTCCCCGTTCCTCGCTCGTTGAGCGAGCGAGGAACGAGCGAGTCGAAACGCCCCGGGCCGACGAGCAGCCCGAGGCGGGCGACGTTTCGGCGCCGGGCGCGGGAGCACCTCACGCTCAACGACCGGCGACCGCGACGGGCGTGCCGCTGACGCAGCCGCTGCCGTTCCGGCGCACGGTGTGGGCCGGTGCCACCGCCAAGACCCATAGCGCGGCGAAGGCGGAGCCGAAGCGGATCGGACCGTTCACCCGTGGCCAGTGGGCCGGCGCGGTGATCGTCGGCGGCGCCGGACTGCTGTACGCGGCCGGCATGGCGGTCTTCGCGGTGCGCTGGCTGCTGTCGACCGAGTGGGGCGTGGACTTCCTCGCGGCCTACCCGGGCGAGTACCACCTGCCCGAGGGAGCGCCGGTCGGCATCCCGGCGTGGCTCGGGTGGCAGCACTTCTTCAACGTGTTCCTGATGGTGCTGATCATCCGCACCGGACTGCAGGTGCGCACCGAGAAGCGGCCGAGCGTGTTCTGGTCGCCGCGCAGCAACGGCCGGCGCAAGATGAGCCTGAACCTCTGGTTCCACCAGTCGCTCGACATCCTGTGGATCGTCAACGGCGTGATCTTCGTGGTGCTGCTGTTCGTGACCGGACAATGGATGAAGATCGTGCCCACGTCGTGGGCGGTGTTCCCCAACGCGGTCTCGGCGGCGCTGCAGTACGTGTCGCTGGACTGGCCGACCGAGAACGGGTGGGTGAACTACAACTCGCTGCAGCAGCTGGCCTACTTCGCCACCGTGTTCCTCGCCGCACCCCTCGCGATCGCGACGGGGGTGCGGATGAGCCACGTCTGGCCGAAGAACGCGACCGGGCTGAACAAGGCGTACCCGGTGGAGTGGGCGCGCGCCGTGCACTTCCCCGTGATGCTCTACTTCGTGGTCTTCATCGCGGTGCACGTGTTCCTGGTGTTCGCGACCGGGGCGCTGCGCAACCTCAACCACATGTACGCGGCGCAGGGCTCGACGGATCCGAACGCGTACGCAGACAACTGGACCGGATTCTGGTTCTTCGTCGCATCCCTCGTCGTGATCGCCGCCGCCTGGGTGGCCGCGCGGCCGCTCGTGCTGGCGCCGATCGCCCGCCTGTTCGGCAAGGTCTCCGGCCGCTGACGCGACCGGGCTACTCGACGACGATGCCGGCGAGGTCTGCGAGGGCGGGCGCCATGAGCTGCAGCTGCTCGGGCGAGATCGTCGCGCCGCGGAGGCCCGCCATCCCGACGATCTGACCGAGGTCGGCCCCGCGCAGGTCGACGTCGGTGAGCCGGGCGCCGCTGGCGTTCATCGTGCCGATGCGGGCGCCGTCGAACGCGACGCGGCGGGCCGAGGCATCCAG
Source organism: Microbacterium sp. Leaf288 (assembly GCF_001422925.1). Classification (GTDB taxonomy): domain Bacteria; phylum Actinomycetota; class Actinomycetes; order Actinomycetales; family Microbacteriaceae; genus Microbacterium. The sequence goes on along the minus strand of NZ_LMNI01000013.1, from coordinate 198,756 downwards.
CAGGTCGATCTCGTCGATGGTGCAGTCGACGAAGGCGACGTCGAGCAGCTCGGCCCCGCGGAGGTTCACGTAGCCGAGTTTGCAACGGGTGAATCGGATGCCTCGCCAGGCCACGTCGTAGGCCTCGACGGAGCCGAACCGGCTGTCGCGGAGCTCGACATCGCGCCAGCCGCCGCGTGCGGCCGAGACCGCGGGCACGTTGGCGCCGGCGAAGACGGACTCGACCAGGTGGGCGCCGCGGAGCGCCCATGTTCCGAGATCGAGGCCGTCGAACCGGCACGCCTCGACGGTGGCGCCCGACTCGAGCTGCCAGGCGTCGCGGGCGATGCCCGAGTACACGACACCGTCGAGGCGCCCGGCGTCGAGCATCTCGTCGTCGCCGGGATCGAGCGCGCCCAGCGACGATTCGTCGAAGTCGAAGGAGGGAGGCTGGGTGCCCTGGGTCTTGCGGGATCTGGCAGCTGGCATCGCCGCAACCTTAGCCCGTGCCGCCGACGCCCGCCCGCGGAGGTGTGTCGCTTCGGGTCTGGGGCGCGCCGCGTGCATTCGGGGCGCGCGGCACGCGCCCCGAGCGGACGTCGTGCGCCCCGAACTCCACAGCGATCCGTCCCGAGGCGGCTCTGGGGAGGGGGGATAACCCGAAGAGAAGTCTCCGGGTGCCTCGGGCGCGCGGCGCGGCGCGCGCGCCTAACTTTGGTGACATGACCTCCTCGGACTCTCCTCCCGTCCGCCCGGTGACGCGGCCGGCCCAGGTGGCGGGCGCCATCGCGCAGCTCGCGGCCCTCGGCGTCGTCGGCGCCGCGGCCTTCTCCCTCCTCTTCACGCTGCTCGGCGTCGGCATCGGCCTGGTGTTCGTGATCGGCATCGGCCTGGTGGTGCTCGTCGGGCTCGTCTACGTGCTCTTCGCGCTCGGCTGGCTCGAGACCGAGCGCGTCGAGGGGCTCTACCGGTTCGGGCTTGCGCGGCTGCGTCCGCGGACCAGCGGCCGCCCCGGCTTCGGCGGGTTCCTGCGTACGATCTGGATGCAGGCGATCGATCCCGGCACGTGGCGCGCGATCGCGAACCTCGCGATCGCGACGATCCTCGGGTGGGTCGTCGTGGCCCTCGCCGGACTCCTGGTCTCGGGCGCCGTCCTCGTGTTCGCGCCGCTGTTCGCCGACGCGAGCGCCGTGCGGCTCGCGCGCACCGGCATCGAGGTGCCCCTCGCGTGGGCGGTCCCCGTGGGCATCTTCGCGGCGCTCTTCTCGGCCGCCGCGCTCATCGGACTCGGCGTGCTGCACGGCATCATCGCGCGGGCGATCATGGTGCCCTCGCGCGAGGCCCAGCTCGCCGCCGCGGCACGCATGTCGAGCCAGCAGCACGCCGGCGCGGTCCGCGCCGCCGACGTCGAGCGCACGCGCATCGAACGCGACCTCCACGACGGCGTCCAGCCGCGACTGGTCTCGGTCGGCATGACCCTCGGGCTCGCGCAGCAGAAGATCGACGCCGACCCCGAGGCGGCCAAGGAGCTGATCTCCGAGGCGCACACCTCGACGAAGGCGGCCATCACGGAACTGCGGCAGCTGGCCCGCGGCATCCACACCTCCGTCCTCGACGATCGCGGTCTCGACGCCGCCATCTCGGCCCTCGTCGCGCGGTCGGTGGTGCCCGTGCACACCGATGTGCGCCTGGACGGCCGCTGCAGCCGTGACACCGAGGCCGCCGCCTACTTCGTGATCGCCGAGGCCCTCACCAACGCCGCCAAGCACTCGCGGGCGACCGAGGTGCGCGTGGTCGCGCGACTGCGGGCGCCCGGGACGCTCTGGGCCCGCGTCGAAGACAACGGCGTGGGCGGCGCGCGGGTCATCCCCGGCGGCGGCCTCGACGGCATCGTCAACCGCGTCCTCGCGGCCGGCGGCGAGGCCCGCATCGACAGCCCCGCCGGCGGTCCGACGAGCGTGGAGGTGAGCATCCCGTGCGCATCCTGATCTGCGAGGACTCGGCGCTGCTGCGCGCCGGCCTGGTGCGGGTGCTCGAGGACTCCGGCCACGAGGTGGTCGCCGCCCTTCCCGACGCGTCGCGGCTCGACGAGACCGTCGACGAGACGGCGCCCGACCTGTGCATCCTCGACGTGCGGCTTCCGCCCACGTGGGTCGACGAGGGCATCCGCGCGGCCCTGTCGCTGCGGGCGCGCCTGCCCCAGCTCGCGGTGCTCGTGCTCTCGCAGTACGTCGAGGAGCGCTACGCCGCAGACCTGATCTCGTCCAGCGGCGGAGCCCTCGGCTACCTCCTGAAGGACCGCGTGGCCGACGTCACCGACTTCCTCGAGGCGATCGAGCGCATCGCGGCCGGTGCCACGGTGCTCGACCCCGAGGTGGTCGCGCAGCTGCTCAGCCGCAGGACGAGGGACGAACGGATGCTGCGCCTCACCGAACGCGAGGCCTCGGTGCTCGCGCTCATCGCGGAAGGACGCTCCAACCAGGCCATCGCCAAGACGCTGCACGTCACTGAGGGCAGTGTCGAGAAGCACATCACCGCGGTCTTCCAGAAGCTGGACCTCGAACCCGACGAATCGGGCAACCGGCGCGTGCTCGCCGCGATCGCCCACCTCGAGCACGGCGGCCCGACGCCGCCGGCTCCCCCCACACCCAGCGGCCGTGGGCCGCAGACAGGAACGAACCGATGAGCACGACCCTGACCCCTCCTCCCGTGGTGCCGGGCACCCCCGCCGAGCCGCCGCGGCCCTCCTCTGGAGGATCGCGCGCCGTCGCGATCGTCGTGATCGTGCTGGGCGGCATCGTGCTGCTGGGCGCGGCGATCTCGGCCGCCGTCGGGACCATCGCCTCGGCCTCGGTCCACACCTCCACCCGCACGGCCGACGCCGCCGGCGTCGAGGAACTCGACGTCGACGCCGCGGCCGGCACGCTGCGCGTCGAGTTCTCGGACGTGCGGGAAGCCGAGCTCGAGGTGACGAGCTCATGGGGCGCCGGAGACTGGAGGCTCGAGCGCGACGGCGACACGCTGCAGGTCTCGTCGCCCGACCGCGACTGGTTCGGCTGGCGCGGATGGTTCGGCGACGGGGGAGCGGATGCCGTGCTGCGGCTGCCGGCGTCGCTGGAAGGACTGGACGCCGACATCTCGCTGGCGGCCGGCGAGTTCGTGACCGACGGCGAGTTCGGCCAGCTGGACCTCTCGCTCGCGGCCGGCTCGTTCGACGTGACGGGATCGGCGGAGTCGCTCAGCGCGGACGTCAGCGCCGGACGCGGAACGCTCGAGCTCGACGGCGTGCGCGAAGCCGACCTCACCGTGAGCGCGGGCTCGCTCGACGCGACCCTGACCGGCACCGCGCCGGACGCGGTCGAGCTCGACGTGAGCGCCGGTTCGCTGCGGCTCACGGTGCCCGAGGGCGAGTACGACGTGCGCGCGGAGGTCTCGGCCGGTCAGTTCGACAACAGCATCGGCTCGACGCCTGGCGCGTCCCGCACGATCGACGTGCAGGTCTCCGCGGGCCAGGCCGTGCTCAAGTCCGGGAGCTGACCGCCCCGCATCGAAGTCCGGGAGCTGACCGCCCGCACTCCTTCCGACCCGTCGTCGCGGCTCTGCGACGGCGGGTCGGTCCGCGTCTTCGGGGTCCGCCACCCCCGTTCGAGGAAGTCGGCGGGGCGATCGGGTGGCGCGGGATCGGGGGTCAGGAGGAGACGGATGCTGCGCCCGCGGCGAATCCCTCGGCGTAGGCCTCGTCGGCGCCGAGGCGGAACATGTCCTTCTCGAGCGGGCGCACGATCGAACGGGCGCCGGGAAGATCCAGCGCGCCGACGAGATCGGCGCGGCCGCGCACCACGGCGACGGGGCGCCGGGTCGCCTTGCCCTTGACGAGGTCCGCTGCGGCCGCGAGCTCGTCCCCGACGCACGGCATCGTGACGACGAGCGGGCGGCCCTCGGCATCCGTCCCTCCGCGCAGGTCCTCGAAGACGTGCACGCCGCCGGCGCCGATCGCGTGATCGGTCTGGCCCTCGCGCCAGGCGCGGCCGAGCGTGTCGGAGACGATGACGCCGACCTCGGCGCCGAGGCGCTCGCGCAGGCCCGCGGCGATGGCCCGTGCGGAGGCGTCGGGGTCGACGGGCAGCAGGAGCACCGTGCCCTCGGGCGTATTGGACGCGTCGACGCCGGCCGCGGCCGAGACCATGCCGAGGCGGTTCTCGACGATGCGCGTCGTGGAGCCGTGGGGGGTGGTGCGGGATGCCACGACCCGCACGGTCTCGGAAGTGATGGCGTCTTCCCGGTCATCGGCGATGACGAAGCGTCCCTCCGCCTTCGAGACGATCTTCGACGTCACCACGAGGATGTCGCCGTCCGTGAGCTCGTCACCCGCCGCGCGGGCGATGACATCGACGAGGTCGGCGCCGGCCTCGATCTCGGGAATGCCCTCCAGGGGCCAGACGGTGAGCGCGGTGCGAGGCGGCATGGGTCCAGTCTTCCGGATGCGCGGGCGCTCCTGCTCCGCCGTCGGAAACGTCGTGGGGGCGTATCCGGCGAACCGGACACGCCCCCACGGGACAGCGGTGGATCAGCGCACGAAGCGCACCTCGGTGAGGGTCTCGCCGAGGAAGGGCTCGGTGTGCGTCGCGCCGTCGAGCGCGAAGCCGTTGCGCGTGTAGAAGCGGTGCGCGCGGGGGTTGTCGTCGGCGACCCACAGGTACAGGCCCTCGGCGGGCTCGACGACCGCGTCGAAGAGCTTCTGGCCGATGCCGGTGCCGTGGTGGGCGTCGAGCAGGTAGATGAAGTACAGCTCGCGGAAGCGCGGCGCGTCCTTGTCGCGGGCGGGGCCGGAGCCTGCGAATCCGACGATGTCGCCGTTCACGAGGGCGGCGAACATCTTGAACTCGGGACCCTGGACGGCCCAGTGGGTCCAGAGCTCGGCGAGACGCTTGGGCGAGACGGCCTCGAGGGCGGCCTTGCTGATGAGGTGGTCGTACGTCTCGTGCCAGGCGGTCGCGTGGACGCGCCCGAGGGCCTCCGCGTCGACGTCACGCACCGGACGGACGACGATGTCGGTCTGGGTTTCGGCTTCCATGGCCAGACTCTACGCGCGTCGGCGCGAGACCCGAAATCGGGGCAACGCCCGGTGAACGAGGGGTGACGAACGGATGCTGCGCCCCGGAGGATCTTCGAATCTCACAGCGCACCGATCTGAGCGGGCGCCCGACGGAAGCTGTCGGGAATCCACAACCGAATCGGCGGACTCGTCGAGGATCGCTACGATCGCACCTCGTGAACGTGATGTGGCGGACCCTGATCGTGATGGTGACCGCGCGGCGGAGGCTGCGGCGCGGCGGACGACTCGGTCCGAGCGAGATCAGCCGGATCCGGCTCACGACCCTGCTCACCGACATCGACCTTCTGCGTCACATGAACAACGGGCGCTACCTCTCGCTGTTCGACCTCGGCCGGTGGGACCTCCTCGTGCGGACGGGCCTGTGGGACGTCATGAAGACCTACGGCTGGTACGCCGTGGTCTCGAGCGAGACGGTGACCTTCCGCAAGTCGCTCAATCTGTGGCAGAAGTTCGACGTCGAATCGCGCATGATCGGGCACGACGACAAGGCCGTCTACCTCGAGCATCGTGCGGTGGTCGGCGGCGAGGTGTACGCCCGCGCGATCATCCGCGCCCGCATGATGAAGCGGTCCGGGGGGACGCTGTCGCACGAGGAGCTCTTCGCCGCGATCGGCCGCCCCGAAGGGGTCCCAGAGGTGGATGCGTGGGTGCACGACTGGGCGGCAGCATCCGCTCTGCCTCCCACGCGCGCGGAGGCGCCCAGCGTCTGGGGCTGAGGCGTCAGCGCAGGATCGCCGTCGCGATCAGCGACATCGCGGCGAGGATGCCCACGTTGATGGTCGCGAGCAGCAGGGTCCAGTAGCGGCTCGGCTGCAGGTGGGTCCAGCTGCGGTGATCGACGGCGTCCAGCGCGGCGTCGAGGGAACGGTAGCGGCCGAGGGTCCGGCCACCGCGAGTCGCCACATAGCCGCGTTCGTCCCGCGTCACCCCGCCCACCTGGCGCCCGAAGCGGTCAGCGGCCCAGGAGCCGCGCTCGGGGGTGGACCAGTGGATCTCACCAGCCCGGTCTTCGGTGTGCTGTGTCATGCGTCCACGCTAAGCACGCGTCGACGCCGACCCCGGGTCTTGACAGGAACGCCGGCCGCGCCTATTTACGGTGCTGCGGGGTTGTCGGGCTCGGGCACGATCGTGAGGCCCGCGGGTGAGTTCGCCGCTTTGGCGAGGGCGTCCACCCACGCGGGATTGAGGCGAGGCTGGCGGCCGCCGAAGTACTCGAACGCCAGCGAGACGTTCGGGCTCAGCCACACCGAGGTGCGTCCGAGGCCGGCGCGGGTCGGGTCGCTCCACGTGAAAGGGAACGACTCGCCGCGTCGCAGCTTGGCCCAGATGACCGCCTGCAGATGCGCGAGGATCCGATCGTCGATCGACGTCGTGACGCGGGTGTCGTAGGTGAGCGTGCCCATCGGTCCCACCTTAGCCCTCGGGGCATCGTGACGTGTCGGATCGCGTCTCCGGCCGAGAGTGCGCGACATCGTACGCCGTTTCGCCGCATTTGTCTGGTGTTGCGCCTCGACGCGAACGTCCTCGACGCTGGTGGCATGCCCCGTCCCCTCCAGCTCACCCGTGACTTGCGCGCCGCGCTCTCGACCGGCGAGCTGTGGATCGCCTTCCAGCCGCAGTACGACCTGGATCCGGCGGGCCCACCCGACGCCCCGGAGCCGACGGACCCCGTCGCCGTCGAGGCGCTCTGTCGCTGGACCCATGCGCACCTCGGCGCGGTCCCGCCCGACACGTTCATCCCCCTCGCGGAGCAGGGGCACTTCCTCGACGAGGTGGATCTGCAGGTGTTCGACCGGGCGGCGGAGCGCGTGATGCGGTGGCGCGGGTCGGGACACCCGCTCGGTCTCGCGGTGAACGCGTCTCCCGCGCACTTCTCCACCCGGTACGCCGACACGGTGGTGGCGCGGCTGGACCGGCTCGGCATCGACCCTGCCGGCATCACGATCGAGATCACCGAGGCTCCGACGCCGCAGCTGCGTCCGGAGATGCTCACCGCGATGCAGACGCTGCGGTCCGTCGGGGTCTCGATCTCGGTCGACGACTACGCCGGCGGTGACACCACCGTGGCGATGCTGGAGGCCCTTCCGATCGACGAGGTGAAGATCGACCGATCACTCACGCAGCGGACGGATGCCGAAGCCGACGACGCGATCGCCGCCGTGGTTGCGAGCAGCGCCGAGCACGGATGGCGGGTGCTGGCGGAAGGCATCGAGACCGTGGCCCACCTCGAGCGCTCCCGCCGTCGCGGCTGCCACCGCGGGCAGGGCTACCTGTGGGGGCTCCCGATGCCGTCCGACGAGATGGACGAGCTGCTCGCGGTCTGACCGGACCGGAGCGCGCGGCCCCGCTTCAGAGCCCGTAGTCGGCGAGGTCCTCGCTCTGCTCGTCGCTGGGCGCCGGCGTGTCGCCGACCTCGAACTGCGACCACGTCACCGGCATGCCGGGGGAGAACAGGATGTCGACTCCCGGGCCCCCGCGCAGCGGCGGGATGTTCACATAGCCGCCCCCCGCCTTGATCGCCTCGAGGATCTTGGTCTTCAGCTCCGACACGGGGTCGGGAAGGAAATAGTCGCGTCCATCCACGGTGAGCCGGTTCACGATCGCCATCGCACCAGCGTACCTGCGCCACCCGCCCGTAGGATCGACGCGTGGGCATACTTCACTACGGCGCACCCCCGGCGTCCTTCACGATCGACGATCGCACCCTCGCTCACCTCGAGCTGGTCATCATGGCGAAGCTGCGGCGTCGGGAGAACCTGTCGTTCGCCCACGTCGACGAGCACACGTCGCTGCGTCAGGCCGTCTGGATCTCATCGGTGACGCCGCTGCGGTTCGAGTACGAGGGGCCGATGCCCGAGATCAACCGGCTCTGGCTGCAGGATCTGATCGACGCGGCGAACTCGTCGTCCGGGCTCCGGGTCGTCCCCGAGCCCGACCTTCCGTCACGCTGAGACCCGACCGCCACCGTCGCGCTTCGCGCGGTACATCGCCGCGTCCGCGGCATCCAGCAGCCCTCCGGGAGAGATCCCGCGCTCGGCTGCGACGACGCCCGCGGAGGCGCCCACGGCGACCTCGACGCCCCGTACCGTGATCGGCTCGGCGATCGCGGCCAGCGCCCTTCCCGCGATCGCCGCGGCCTCCTCCGGCCCTGCGCTGACGCACACGATCACGAACTCGTCGCCGCCCAGCCGTACGACCATGTCGGAGCTGCGGGCCACCCCGCTCAGCCGGCGGCCGATCGCGGCCAGGACGGCGTCGCCCATCTCGTGGCCGTACGTGTCGTTGATGAGCTTGAAGTCGTCGAGGTCGAGGAAGACGACAGCCACGGCGGCGCCGGAGCCCTGCAGCAGCTCGTTCAGCCGGTCGTCCAGGAAGCGGCGGTTGTGGAGACCCGTGAGTGCATCGCGCAGCGCGAGCTCCGCGAGCTCCGCCTGGGTGCGGGCGACCATGGCCGACCTGATCTCCTCACCGAGGTCCGAAGCGTCCTGGGCGTGTTCACCCCACGGGAGGCTTCGACCCGTGACGCTCTCGCGCCAGGCGGAGAACGACCGGCGAGGGGAGAGCGGCGTGTCGCGGTTCTCCGGTCGCTGGTCGCCGAGCCAGTCGACCGTGCGCGAGACCTCGCTGCGTACGAAGACGAGCGTGTCGCCGTCGCCGCCGAGCGGGACGATGAGAAGGCCGGCGACGCCCGGCACCTCCACCGCGAGGCCCGGCCGTTCGATCGGAAGCGCCTCCCACAGCAGTCGCCCCGGGCCGAGCTCGTCGATCACGGCGAACAGGCGAGCGGGGGGCGGCACGACGCCCACGGTGTGGACCGTCTCGCCCATCCGCAGCAGGGCGCCGTCTGCGGGAACCACGTCGAGCACGGTCCGCTCGCCGCTCATCAGCACGGTGCCGACGTCGCCGCGCCCGTAGAGCGGGGCGATGATGGCGATCCGCCGCTCGCGCGCCTCGAGCTGCCGGCGCAGGCGCCGGATCTGCTCAGCAGCGGCGAGCTGGGTCACGACCTGGGTCGCCATCACCTCGAGGGCCCGGCGCAGCAGCACGGGCAGACGTCGGGGGGTGCGGTGAGCGCACGTGAACATCCCCACGAGGCGGTCCTCGATGACGAGGCCGAACGACACCGTCGCCGCCTGCCCCATGTTGCGCATGAACTGGAGGTGGTGCGGTGACACGGCGCGCAGCTCGCTGCGCCCGAGGTCGAGCGGGGCGTCCTCGGGAAGGAGCGTGTGCAGGGCGAGGCCCGGGTCCTCGGTGTCGGCGATCACCCGTGAGCGCTTCTCGATGTACAGCGCACGCGCCTGCGCCGGGATGTCGGAGCCGGGGAAGTGGAGTCCGAAGTACGCCTCCATGCCGGGTTCGCGCTCGTCGGCCACGACCTGCCCGTGCCCGTCCTCGTGGAACTCGTAGCACATGACCCGGTCGAAGCCCGTGATGTCCTTGATCTCGCGGGCTGCCTGCTGCCGCAGTTCGTCGGGGTCGGTGACCCCCGCCAAGCGCTGGATCGCGCCGACGACTCCGGTGCGGACGTATTCGAGCTCCGGCACCACGGGCTCGAGCTCGACGACGAGCGGGACGGTGCCGCGATGTGCGATGACGTCGTAGACGCCGCCCTCGAACTCCGCGCGCACCGGATCGACGGCCAGTCCCTGGCTGATCGCCCAGGAAAGCGTGTCGCTGCCCGCCTCGCGCAGGTCGCGTCCGAGCCAGTGCTCGACGTTCTCGCTCGCGACGACCACGACTCCGGTCGCCTCATCGATGCCGAAAAGGGCGCCGTGCGCCTGGATGCGTCCGATCGTGCGGATCTGCTCCTGCGAGCATTCCTGGAGGCGGAGCGTCTCCGCGTCATCGCGGGGACGGTCTCCGTCGAAGACGAGGGCGGGCGTGTCGGTCAACGCGGGTCCTTCGGGGGCGTGGCGGGTGGTGGCGAACTGCGTCGGCGAGAGCACTCATCCTATGCGTGAGGGGGTCCGGAACCTAAGAATCCCCGGTGCAGCGCCGGGCCTAGCGCACGCACTGCCGGTGCGCAACGGGTTTGCCGCTCGCCGGGTGCGGAGGTTGCCTGGCAGTGGTGGCGCCGGCCGAACCCCGCCGGCGTCGGAGGGAGAAGGAGGAGCCGTGGATACGACCACCCTGATCTGGATCATCGTCGGCGTCGTCATCGTGCTCGCGATCGTCGTCGTCGCCCTGCTGCTCACCGCGCGCGGGCGCCGTGAGCGTCGCCGGGAGCACCAGCACGATCGCGCCGAGAAGATGCGCGAAGACGCGCGCGAGACCGAGCTGCAGGCCCGGCAGCACGAGGCTGAGGCGGCACGTGCCCGCGCGGACGCCGCAGCCGCCGCGGCGGCCGCGGAGGACGCCAAGGCGCGGGCGGCCGAAGCGTCGATGGAGGCCGAACGCCGCGCGGGACGCGTCGACGACCACCGCGCCGAAGCCGAGGACCTGCGTCAGCAGCACGCAGAGGCGATGCGCAAGGCCGACGACGTCGACCCCTACGTCGACGGCACCGATGCCCGCAACGCCGCCGCCCCGTCGGCCGCAGCCCACATGGGCGAATCCGCCGGCGACCGGGACACGGTGCTCGAGGGCGCCGAGCGCCGCCGTGCGAACACGGACGAGCGGCCGCCGACTCCGCCGGAAGGGCACGAGCACACCGAGCGCACCTGACCGGGAGGCGGATGCTGCGACCCCGCCACGGCGCGGCCTTCGGGTCCCGCTAAGAGCCTGGGGGCCCAGCATCCGTCCGCCGCAGCGGAAACGCGTCGTGCAAGGCGCGCCGAACCTCCAGGATGCCCGCGCGTGCCCGCGACGCGGTGCGCTGCGCGGTGAAGATCTCGCGCGCGGGGCGACCGGGCAGATCGAGCAGCGACACCGGGACCGCCGACCCCTCCCACAGCAGATCGGGCAGCACGGCGACCGCTTGTCCCGCCGCGACCAGACGCGCGTGGGCCGACAGATCGGCCAGCTCGTACCGCACGTCGGGTTCGAAGCCCGCGGCGCGGCACTGCTGCACCGCCCACAGGCGGGCGGCGGTGGCGGCGGGCTCCATCACCCACGGGCGATCGCGGAGGTCGTCGAGCGAGCGTGCGGGATCAGCGGATGCGACGGCCAGATGGATCGGGTCGGTGCCGAGAGGGTCGCGCTCGAGACCCGATGCGTGGGCCCGCGTGTGCCCGGGGTACTGCTCAGCGATCACGAGGTCGACGCCCCGCGCCGTGAGCTCGAACAGCCCGAGCTCGGGAGGCATCTCGACGAGCTCGACGCGAAGATCGGGTGCGCGTTCGGACAGCAGTCCGAGCGCGGCGGGCACGATGGCGAGTGCGGCGGTCTGCATGACCGCGACGCGCACCGGCGCGAGCCCCGGGTGCAGGGACTCGAGCTCGCCACGGGCCTGCTCGTCGAGGTCGAGTGCCCGCGCGGCGTGCGCCGCCAGGACGCGTCCGTGCTCCGTGAGCCGCACCCGCCGCCCTTCCGGCGCCAGCAGCGCGACGCCGGCCTCCTTCTCGAGCTGCGCGAGCTGCTGGGAGATCGTGGACGGACTGTACGAGAGTGCGTCGGCGACGGCTGCGAGCGTGCCGCGCAGCGCGAGCTCGTGGAGCAGTCTGAGACGACGCAGCTCGAACATCAGCATCCCATCGATAAATCCGAACGATATCGATCGTAGATGATCGCTTTTCACGAATAAATGGATGCCTCACCCTTGACCTCATGCAGCAGGTGAACCCGATCGCGCACATTGAGGTGCAGGCTGGAACCACGGAGTCCGATGACGTGACAGCGGGAGTGCGAATGCAAGGACGACCCGACGAGCACGTGGCCGGTGAGGCGGTCGCCCTCGCGCAGCGGTGGATCGCCGAGAGCGCCGAGGTCGAGGTCGACCCGGCGGCGCAGCGACTGGCCGGCGTGCTCAAGGACCCGAACGGCCTGCCGTTCACCATCGGGTTCGTCGACGGCGTGATGCGTCCCGAGAGCCTGTCGGCCGCAGCATCGCATCTGCATCGCGTCGCGCCTCTCGTGCCCGGGTTCCTGCCCTGGTACCTGCGCGGCGCCGTCCGTGTGGGCGGCGCGGTCGCGCCGGTGCTGCCGTCGCCGGTCGTGCCGATCGCACGGCGCGTGCTGCGTGAGATGGTCGGGCACCTCGTCGTCGACGCGCGTCCCGACAAGCTCGGCCCCGCGATCGCCGCGCTTCGTGAGAGCGGCGCGCGGCTCAACCTGAACCTCCTCGGCGAGGCGGTGCTCGGCGAGCAGGAGGCGCTGCGCCGGCTCGAGGGCATCCACGAGCTCATCCGCCGGCCGGACGTCGACTACGTCTCGGTCAAGGTCTCGGCCATCGCGAGCCACATCTCGATGTGGGCGTTCGACGAGGTCGTCGCCAAGGTCGTCGATCGACTGCAGCCTCTGTACCTGACGGCGGCCTCCCCGACGAGCTCGGTGAACGGGCCGACGTTCATCAACCTCGACATGGAGGAGTACCGCGACCTCGATCTCACGATCGCGGTGTTCACGCGCCTCCTCGAGGATCCGCGCCTGCGGCACCTCGAAGCCGGCATCGTGCTCCAGGCCTACCTGCCCGACGCCCTGCCCGCGCTCGAGCGGCTCACGGCGTGGGCGCAGGAGCGCGTCGCGAACGGCGGCGCGCGCATCAAGGTGCGACTCGTGAAGGGTGCGAACCTCGCGATGGAGCGCGTCGACGCGGTCATGCACCACTGGAGCCTCGCCACGTACGGCGAGAAGGTCGACTCCGACGCGAACTACGTGCGGTGCCTCCGCTTCGCACTCGACAAGGAGCACACCCGCGCGGTGCGGATCGGCGTCGCCGGACACAACCTCTTCGACATCGCGTACGCCTGGCTGCTCGCCGGCGAGGCCGGTGTGCGCGACCATGTCGAGTTCGAGATGCTGCTCGGCATGGCGCAGGGCCAGGTCGAGGCGGTCACGCGCGAGGTCGGCCATGTGCTGCTGTACGTGCCGGTCGTGCGTCCCGACGAGTTCGACGTCGCCATCAGCTACCTGGTGCGACGCCTCGAGGAGAACGCCTCGAGCGACAACTTCCTGTCGGCGGCCTTCGACCTCGCCGACGACCCGGCGATGTTCGACCGTGAGCGCGACCGGTTCCTCGCCTCCCTCGCCCGCGCCGACGACCCGACGCTCGCGACCGGCGCGAACCGTGTGCAGGACCGCGCCGCCGAGGCGATCGCGACCGCCGACCCCGAAGCGGCCCCAGCCGACTCCCCGCGCGCGCAGGCGCGCCTGCGCCGGTCCGCCGCGGCGTCCGACGAGGCCGGTCTGACCCAGGCCGTGATCGGCATCGCGCGCTCGGCGGTGCCGGGCGACACCGCCCCGGTCGAGCGGTCCGTCCCCGAGCAGGTGTTCGGCGCCGAGGCGTTCGTCGAGACCGCGGTGTTCGCTCCGCGCGAGTCCGCCGCCCGCGTCGCGGGCGCGCCGGGCTTCCGCAACACCGCCGACACCGACCCGGCGCTGCCGGCGAACCGCGCCTGGGCGCGCAGCATCCTGTCGCGCATCGAGACCTCACGCGCCGGCGACGCGACCGTCGAGGCGGCCCGCGTCGCCGACGAGCGCACGCTGCAGGGGATCGTGGCCCGCGTGCGCGACGCCGCCTCGGCGTGGGGCGCCCTCCCCGCGGCCGAGCGCAGCCTCGTGCTGGCCGCCGCCGCGCGCGCCCTCGAGGCCCGTCGCGGCGAGCTCATCGAGGTCGCAGCCTCCGAGACCGGCAAGGTCTTCGCCGAGGCCGATGTCGAGGTGAGCGAGGCCGTCGACTTCGCGAACTACTACGCCGCCACCGCGCGCGAGCTCGACCGCGTGAGCGGCGCCGTGTTCGAGCCGGCCCGGCTCACCATCGTCACGCCGCCGTGGAACTTCCCGATCGCGATCCCCGCCGGCGGTGTGCTGGCGGCGCTCGCCGCAGGATCCGGCGTGGTCTTCAAGCCTGCACCTCAGGCGCGGCGCTGCGCCGCGGTCGTCGCCGAAGCGCTCTGGGAGGCGGGCGTTCCGCGCGACGTGCTCGCGCTCGTCGACATCGACGAGGGCGGTCTCGGGCAGACGCTGCTGTCGCACCCGGACGTCGACCGGGTGATCCTCACCGGCGCGTGGGAGACGGCGGCCCTGTTCCGCTCGTGGCGCCCCGACCTCCCGCTCCTCGCCGAGACCAGCGGCAAGAACGCGATGATCGTCATGCCGACGGCGGACCTCGACCTCGCGGCATCCGATCTCATCAAGAGCGCGTTCGGCCACGCCGGCCAGAAGTGCTCCGCCGCGTCGCTCGCGATCCTCGTGGGTCCGGTCGGCCACTCGCAGCGCTTCGCGCGTCAGCTGGTGGATGCTGCGACCTCCCTCCGCGTCGGAGTGCCGTCCGACCCGCTCAGCGAGGTCGGCCCGGTCGTCGAGGTGCCGCGCGGCAAGCTGCAGTGGGCGCTGACCACCCTCGACGAGGAGGAGAAGTGGCTCGTCGAGCCGACGCGCGTGGACGCCGCTCCCGAGTACGACGGGCGGCTGTGGACCCCCGGCATCCGCACCGGCGTGCAGCCGGGCTCGCGCTTCCATCGCGAGGAGTTCTTCGGGCCCGTCCTCGGAATCATGCACGCGTCGTCGCTCGCGCATGCGATCGAGCTGCAGAACGCCGTGGCCTACGGCCTCACCGCGGGGCTCTACACGCAGAATCCCGACGACCTCGCGCTGTGGCTCGACCGCGTCGAGGCGGGAAACCTCTACGTCAACCGCGGCATCACCGGCGCGATCGTGCAGCGCCAGCCGTTCGGCGGCTGGAAGCGCTCGTCGGTCGGCGCCGGCGCCAAGGCCGGTGGCCCCAACTACCTCGTGGGCCTCGGCCGGTGGCGCGCCACCTCCGGCGCCCCGACGTCGGCGACGCTGCACCTGCGTGGTCTCGACACCCGCATCGTCGCCCTCATCGAGGCGGCGCAGCCTTCGCTGGACTACGAGGCGTTCGAGTGGCTCCGCCGGGGCGCCCTGTCGGACGCCATCGCGTGGGACCGCGAATACGGCCAGGTGAAGGACGTGTCGGGCCTCGGCGTCGAGCGCAACCTCTTCCGCTACCGCCCGATCCCGGCCGTTGCGCTGCGCGCCACGGCCGACGCCTCGTGGCAGGCCGTGCTGCGTGTGGTGATCGCGGGACTCCGGGCGGGCTCGCGGCTGACGCTCTCTGCGCCGGTCGGTCTTCCTGCCGCGGTGCGCCGAGTCCTGGCCGAGGAGGACGTCGCCGTCTTCGTCGAGACCGACGAGCAATGGCTCGAACGCCTCAGCGCCGTCGACATCGTCGCAGCGGCCGCCGATGCTGACCCCGAGCCGCGGCCCGCGCGCGTGCGACTGATCGGCCAGCCCGACTCGGTCGCGGCGCTGCACACCGTCGTCGCGCAGGCCATGGGCGGTGATCCCGATCTCGCGGTCTACGACAACGAGGTGACCACCGCCGGCAGGCTCGAGCTGCTGCCCTTCCTCCACGAGCAGTCCGTGACGATCACCGCTCACCGTTTCGGCAACCCCGACCCCTGGAGCGAGTCCGTCATCTGACGTGTGGATTCCGGATGCTGCGACCCGCGGCATCCGGAATCCACACGTCGCGCTTCTACAACGTTAGAACTTTCTGGGCGCTTCGGCTTGACATCGCCTCGGCTCGCGTCGCACACTGTTTTCCACCAAGTAATTCCAACGTTGTAAATCAACGACGGCACCCCCACGGTCAGCGACGATCGATCTCCTGATCCGAGCGCTGACCACCACAGCACTACGAGAGGAAACGTGATGACGAAGTCACGGAAGTCGGTCGTCGCCGCAGCGGCGATGCTCGCCGCCGGCGGCCTGATCCTGTCCGGCTGCGCCGGCGGCTCGGGCGACGGCGGCAGCGAGCAACTGACCTTCATGTTCCGCGGCAGCGACGCCGAGAAGGCGGCCTACACCGCGGCCATCGAGCAGTTCGAGAAGGACAACGACGTCGACGTCAAGATCATCATGACGACGGCCGACGAGTACAGCACCAAGCTCAAGGCGGCGATCACGGGCAAGCAGGTGCCCGACGTCTTCTACGTCGACCCGGGAAGCGTGCAGGCCTACGTCAAGACCGGCATCATCAGGGACATCACCGAGGATGTCGAGAGCGACGAAGACCTCGACCTCGCCAATGTCTGGCAGTACGGCGTCGACAGCTACCGCTTCGACGGCAAGCTGATGGGCCAGGGTGCGATCTACGCGATGCCCAAGGACGTCGGCCCGTTCTCGTTCGGCTACAACCGCACGATGTTCGAGAAGGCCGGCATCCCGCTCCCCGACAAGGACACCCCCTACACGTGGGACCAGTTCGTCGACGTGGCCAAGCAGCTCACGCAGGACACCAACGGCGACGGCACGCTCGACCAGTGGGGCACCGGACTCAACGTGCAGTGGAACCTGCAGCCGTTCGTGTGGTCGAACGGCGGCGACTGGCTGAACGAGGACCGGACCGAGGTCACCGTCGACAGCCCCGAGTTCGCCGAGGCGCTGCAGTGGTTCGCAGACCTGTCGAACGTCGAGGGCGTCACGCCGTCCACCGCCGACGCGCAGACGCTCGACACCTACCAGCGCTGGATGCAGGGCCAGATCGGCTTCTTCCCGGTGGGTCCGTGGGACGTGCCTGTCTACGAGAAGCTCGACTTCGACTGGGATCTCATCCCTTACCCGGTCGGCGCCACCGGTGAGACCGCGACCTGGACCGGCACCCTCGGCATCGCCGTGAGCGAGAGCACCAAGGACCCCGAGACGGCCGCGAAGCTCGCCATCTACCTGTCGACCGACCGCACCGCGCAGCAGTCGCTCGTCGACGCCGGTGTGCAGATCCCCAACCTGATCGACATGGCCAACGAGTGGGTCACCGCGTCGACGCTCCCGCCCGAGAACAAGCAGGAGTTCCTCGACATCGTCCAGGACTACGGCCGTGCGCTGCCCGCGAACACCACCTACAGCGCCGAGTGGTACGACGAGCTGTTCAAGAACATCCAGCCCGTCCTCGACGGCGAGCAGACCGCCGCGGACTACCTGGAGGAAGTCCAGCCGCGCATGCAGGAGATGCTCGACAAGGCCAACGCCGACGCCGGCATCGGCTGATCCCGGAACGGATGCCGCGGCCCGTGCCGCGCCGTGATCTTCGGCCGCGCCGGGGCGCGGCATCCGTCCCCTCCTCCTGCTTCTGAAGAAACGAGGTCCCCATGTCGACGACGACACCCGTCCGCCGTTCGCGGCTGCACCGCCGCGAGCACCGCGCGGCCCTCGCGTTCGTCGCGATCCCGGTCATCGGGTTCCTGGCCTTCACCGGCTACCCGCTGGGGTTCTCGGTGTACGCGTCGTTCACCAAGTGGAACGGCCTGAGCGAGCCGGTGTTCAACGGGCTCGACAACTTCGTCGAGATGGCCGCCGACCCGTACTTCTGGCAGGCCATGGGCAACACGATCTTCTACATGATCGGCATCCCGATCGGCCTGATCCTGTCGCTGATGCTCGCGCTCGCGCTCAACCGCAAGATGCGCGGCACCACCTTCTTCCGCACGGTCTACTACGTGCCGGTGATCTCGTCGCTGGCAGCCGTGGCGATCCTCTGGCAGTGGGCCTACAACGGCGACTTCGGCCTGGTGAACCAGGTGCTCGCGCTGTTCGGCATCGAAGGCCCGAACTGGCTGCAGAACGCGGCGACCGTGAAGCCGGCGATCATCATCATGGCCGTCTGGAAGGGCCTGGGCTACTCGATGCTGCTGTACCTCGCGGCGCTGCAGTCGGTGCCCCGGCACCTGTACGAGGCCGCCGCGCTGGACGGCGCCGGCGCGTGGGGCCAGTTCCGCCACATCACGGTGCCTCTGCTCAGCCCGGTCACGTTCTTCCTCGTCGTCACGAGCATCATCGGCGGCGCGCAGATCTTCATCGAGATCAACATCATGACCCCCACCGGCGGCCCGGAGTTCAGCTCCGCCTCGATCGTCTGGTACATCTGGCAGAAGGCGTTCAACTACCTGCAGATGGGCTACGCGACGGCGATGTCGGTGGTCCTCGGCCTGCTCGTCTTCGTCGTGACCGCGATCCAGTTCCGGCTCAACCGCCGCTTCCAGTTCTCGATCGACTGAGGCCATCATGACGCTCACCACCCCCGACACCCTGTCCGCGCTCGACGCGGAGGTCACCGGCAAGCCCCGGCGTCTGCCCAAGCGCCGTCTCGGCCGTCCCACCGGCAACACCGCCGGCGTCCCCCGCCGCGCATCCGCATCGCGCCGCTTCGTGAACGTCGTGCTCATCGCCCTGCTGTCGATCGGCGGCATCGTGATGATCGCCCCGCTGCTGTGGACGTTCAGCACCTCGCTCAAGACCC
The DNA here is from genome assembly GCF_001422925.1 of Microbacterium sp. Leaf288. Lineage (GTDB taxonomy): Bacteria > Actinomycetota > Actinomycetes > Actinomycetales > Microbacteriaceae > Microbacterium. The sequence goes on along the minus strand of NZ_LMNI01000013.1, from coordinate 180,301 downwards.
GCGAAGCCGTCTTCGCCCTGCCGCCGCAGTGGATCCCCGATCCCGTGATGTGGGAGAACTACGTGCGGGTCTGGTCGGCCGGACCGCTCCTCTCGGGCATCGTGAACTCGATCATCGTGTCGGCGACGGTGACGATCATCGGCACGGTCACCTCGATGCTCGCGGCCTTCGCGTTCGCGAAGCTGCGCCTGCCCGCCAAGAACCTGCTGTTCCTGCTGCTGCTGTCGGCGATCATGATCCCGTTCCCGACGATCATGATCCCGCAGTTCAAGGTGTTCGCCGACCTCGGCATGGTCGACACCCTGTGGCCGCTGATCCTTCCGGGCGTCTTCGGCAACATCGTGATGATCTTCTTCATCCGCCAGTACCTCGACTCGGTTCCGGACTCGATCATCGAGGCGGCCAAGATCGACGGCGCCGGCTACCTGCGCATCTTCTTCACGCTGATCTTCCCGGCGATCCGGCCGGCGATCGCGGCGCAGTTCATCCTGTGGTTCATGGCGGTCTGGAACGACTACCTCGCGCCGATCATCTACCTGAACTCGCCCGAGAAGCAGACGCTGCAGCTCGTCATCGCGAGCTTCAACGCGACCTACGCCAGCCAGACGGACTACCCGCTGATCATGGCGGCGTCGTTCATCGCGCTGATCCCGGTGCTCGCCGTGTTCATCATCTTCCAGCGGCAGATCATCGAGTCGGTCGCGCTGACCGGGGCGAAGGGCTGAAATGGCGTTCCCGATCGCAGACCCGACCTCCGACCCGACGACCTGGGGTGCGCGCAACGCGCACGACCCCACCGTGGTGCGCGGCGACGACGGCCAGTGGTACATGTTCTCGACGGATGCCGCCGCCGGCGTCGACGCCATCCCCGCGGGCGTCCACGTGCGCACGTCGCCCGACCTCGTCCGCTGGACGTTCGTCGGCACCGCCCTCGACGGCGTCCCCGCTCCGGCCCTCGCGCACACCGGCGCCGCAGGGCTCTGGGCGCCCGAGGTCGTGCGCTGGCCGACAGCCGACGGCTCGCCGTGCTGGCACATGTACTACTCGGCCTCCACGTTCGGGTCGCGGACGTCCGTCATCGGACTCGCGACGGCCACGTCCCCGGCTGGGCCTTGGACGGATGCCGGACCCGTCGTCTCGACCACGCACGACGTCGACGGGCACAACGCCATCGACGCCGCCGTCGTCTTCGACCGCGCGGGGCGCCCGTGGTTCACGTACGGCTCGTTCTTCGGCGGCATCCACATCCTGCCGCTCGATCCCGCGACGGGCTTCGCGCAGCGCCCCGGCGAGACCGGCACGCTCATCGCCCGCCGCCCGGCGAGCGTCGACGGCGCCGTCGAGGGCGCGTACATCGTGTACCGCCCCGAAGAGGACCGGTACGTGCTGTTCGTGTCGTACGACTCGCTGTTCGACAGCTACAGCGTGCGCGTCGCGGTGGCCGACGAGGTGACCGGCCCCTACGTCGACCTGAACGGCCGGTCGCTCACCGACACGGCGGGCGATGCGCCGGATGCCGTGGGCACCAAGATCCTCGGCGGCCACGTGTTCCCCGGCGGCACGGCCTGGATCGCACCCGGTCACAACTCGGTGTTCCGCGACGGCGATCGGCTCTTCGTCGTCCATCACGTGCGCCGGGCCGACGACCCTACGCGGCACGAGGCGCAGATCCGCCGGGTGCACGTCACAGCCTCGGGCTGGCCGCTGGTGTCGCCGCACCCGTTCGCCGGGTACGAGGCCGAGCGCCTGCCGCAGGCCGAGGGCGTCGACGGCGACTGGAACGTGGTGCGCCTGGACCCGGCTCGGCGCGGGGTGGAGGCATCCGTTCCCCTGCGCGTGATCGCCGCCGCCCGGACCGACGGCGACGCGGTGACGACTCCTCTCATCGTGCAGGCGGAAGGCGGCGACATCGTGCTCGACGCGGTCGTGTTCGGCGCGCGGGACCCGGTGGCCGAGCGAGCCGTGCTCGCATTCGCCGGGCTGGACGCCGAGGGCATCGCGTGGACCGGGTCGAAGGCGGTGACGCCATGATCACCGAATACGGCTGGGCCGGCCGCGTGATGGCGTGGCTGCGGATCGTCGCGGGCCTCATCGTCGTGAACCTGCTCTTCCTCGCCGGAACCGTGGTCGGCCTCATTGTGCTCGGCGTCGCGCCGGCCGCACTAGCCGCGACGGCCTGCCTCACCCGCATGCGCGACGGCGACGCAGAGACCGGGCTCGCGCGTGAGTTCGCCGCCGTCTACCGCGCGCAGTTCTGGCGCGCGAACCTGATCGGCCTGCCGTTCGGGGTCGTCGCGGTGCTGCTCGCCGCCGACACCGCGGTGCTCCCGGCGCTCGACGGCGTCGCGGCCTCGGCGCTCGCCGGGTTCACCTGGGTCGTGGGTGCCGTCGCCGTGCTCGCGTTCGCCTGCGCGCTGACCGTGGCCGTCCGCTACGACGAGAGCGCCGGCGCGGTGCTCCGCTACGCCGCGGTGCTGCCGTTCACGTCGCCCGTCATGAGCCTCGTCATGCTCGTGAGCCTGGCATCCGGCGCGGTCGCGCTGGCCCTCTTGCCGGTGCTCGTCCCGCTCATCGGATTCGCCGTGCTCCTCTTCGTCGCGGGGTGGTTCGTCGACCACCGACTCGCCGCGCTCGACCCCGACCACCCCCGCGCCGGCGACCGCCGACGTGACCCCGCACCTTCGGCCGGGGCATCCGCCATCCCCTGATCGCCCGCGGGAACACCCCTCGCTTGCGGCGCACCCGTGCCGGAACGTCCCTGCCGTGCTGCCCGCAGCCGGCCCGTCCCTGGAGAAGAGAACGTGACCATCACGACCACCACGACTGCCCCGACCGCCACGGCCCGTGTCTCGGTCGACCGCGAGGCCGTCGTCGCACCGATCGACCGCCGCATCTTCGGCTCGTTCGTCGAGCACCTCGGCCGGTGCGTCTACGACGGCATCTACGAGCCCAGCCACCCGACGGCGAACGAGGACGGCTTCCGGCTCGACGTCGTCGACCTCGTGCGCGAGCTCGGCTCGACCACCATCCGCTACCCCGGCGGCAACTTCGTGTCGGGCTTCCGCTGGGAGGACAGCGTCGGGCCGCGCGACCGGCGCCCCGTGCGCCGAGACCTCGCGTGGCACTCGCTCGAGACCAATCAGGTCGGCGTCGACGAGTTCTCCCGCTGGCTCAAGCTCACCGGCTCCGAGCTGATGATGGCGGTCAACCTCGGCACGCGCGGCATCGAGGCGGCCCTCGACCTGCTCGAGTACTGCAACCACCCGTCGGGCACGACCCTCAGCGACCAGCGCATCGCGAACGGTTCGGTGGAGCCGCACGGGATCCGCATGTGGTGCCTCGGCAACGAGATGGACGGCCCCTGGCAGACGGGCTACATGACCGCCGACGACTACGGCAAGCTCGCCGCGCGCACCGCCCAGGCGATGAAGGCCGCCGACCGTGACCTCGAGCTCGTCGTGTGCGGCTCGTCGGGCTCGGCCATGCCGACGTTCGGCGACTGGGAGCGCACGGTGCTCGAGCACGCCTACGACCACGTCGACTTCATCTCCTGCCACGCGTACTACCAGGAGCGCGGCGGCGACCTCGCGTCGTACCTCGCGTCGTCGCTCGACATGCAGTACTTCATCGAGACGGTCGTCTCGACCGCCGACCACGTCGGCAACAAGCTGAAGTCTTCGAAGAAGATCAAGCTCTCGTTCGACGAGTGGAACATCTGGTACCTCGACGAGCACCGCGAGTCCGACGAGGTGAACGCCGAGTGGCGCTATGCGCCGCGCCAGCTCGAGGACGTGTACTCGGTGGCCGACGCCGTCGTGCTCGGCAACCTGATGATCACGCTGCTGAAGAACCACGACCGCGTCGCCTCCGCCTCGCTCGCGCAGCTCGTCAACGTCATCGCGCCGATCATGACCGAGCCGGGCGGGGCGGCGTGGCGCCAGACGACGTTCTTCCCGTTCTCGGTGACGTCCCGCCTCGCACGCGGCGAGGTGCTGAAGCCCCGCATCGACGCCGGCAGCTACGAGACGGCGGTGTACGGCGATGCGCCGCTCGTCGACTCGGTGGTCACTTTCGACGGAAGCGCCGCGGCGGTGTTCCTCGTCAACCGCAGCCAGACCGAGGCCATCGAGGTCACCGTCGACGTGTCCGAGCTGGGGGTCGCCACCGTGGCCGAAGCCCTCACGCTGTGGGACGACGACGTGTACGCCAAGAACACACTCGCCGACCAGGAGCGCGTGGGGCTCAAGTCCCTCGACGGCGTCGTCCTCGACGACGGCACCCTCACCGTCACCCTCCCGCCGGTGTCGTGGTCGGCGATCGCCCTCGCATGACCCGTGCGGGCCGGCGGGCGGCGGCCGCAGCAGCCTTCGTCGCGGTCCTCGCGCTCGCGACCGGATGCGCGGCGGCGCCCGCCGTGCCCGCCCCCACGGGCGACACCTTCGTGCACGACCCCGCGTTGGTGGTGGGGGAGGAGGGCGAGGCGTCGCTCTTGTACTCGACCGGCGACGGGCGGATCGGCGACGGCAACATCCAGATCCGGCGGTCGCCCGACGGCGTGGACTGGGAGGACGCCGGCACGGTGTGGGACGAGAAGCCCGCATGGCTCGTCGAGGCGGTCCCCGGCGTCGACAACCTGTGGGCCCCCGAGCTCTACGAGCACGACGGCACGTGGTACCTGTACTACTCGGCGTCGACGTTCGGCAAGAACACGTCGCTGATCGCGCTCGCCACGAACACGACGCTCGACCCCGAAGATCCCGGTTACGAGTGGGTGGACCGTGGCGTCGTGATCGAGTCGGCGGGCACCGACTTCAACGCGATCGACCCCGGCATCGTCGAGGACGAGGACGGCGAGCCCTGGATGGCGTTCGGCTCGTTCTGGAGCGGCATCCGCATGGTGCCGCTCGAGTGGCCGAGCGGGCTGCGCGCCGATGAGTCCGAACCGCTCCTCATCGCCGACCGGCAGCTGCCGCCCAACGCCATCGAGGCGCCGTACATCCTCCCTCACGACGGCTTCTACTACCTGTTCGTCTCGAAGGACTTCTGCTGCAAGGGCGTCGACAGCACGTACTCGATCGCGGTCGGCCGCTCCGAGTCCGTGACCGGTCCGTACGTCGACGCCGAGGGCGTCCCGCTCCTCGAGGACGGCGGCACCCCGGTGCTCGTCTCCGACGGCACCCGGGTGGGTCCGGGCGGCCAGTCGGTCTCGGCCGGGCTCCTCGCGTTCCACCTCTACGACGCCGACCTCGACGGCCAGTTCCGCCTCGGCGTGCTGCCGCTCGCGTGGCGGGACGGCTGGCCGACCGCGGAGTGGCCGGCGCGGGACTGAGCGGACTCTGCGCGGCGTTCCCCGGGTTCAGCGGGGGACGGCGGGCGCGGACTCGCGCTGCACGATCTCGAAGTCGGCGAGGAGCAGCCGCGGCGGGACGTCGAGGCCGCCCATGCGCTCGATGAGCGTCGAGACGGCCGTGCGCGCGATCCAGTCGCTGCCGGGATCGACGGTCGTGAGCGAGGGGATCGAGTACTGCGCCTCGTCGATGTCGTCGAAGCCGAGCACGGCGACGTCATCGGGCACGCGCAGGCCCGCCTCCTGCAGGGCGCGCATCGCGCCGAAGGCGAGCGTGTCGTTGAGGGCGAACACGGCGTCGAAGCGCACGTCGCGCTGGATGATCTCGCGCATGGAGCGCGCGCCGTTGGCGCGGTGCCACTCGATCGACGGACCGATCAGCCGCCCGTCGAACGGGATGCCACGTGCCTCGAGCGCTTCGCGATATCCCTGCAGGCGCAGCGCGGCCGAGCCGATGAGCTCTCCTTCGTGGGCGCCGACGATCGCGATACGGCGGCGACCGGAGTCTATGAGGTACTCGGTCGCCGCGCGGGCCGCCTCGACGTTGCGCATCGTGAGGTGGTCGGTCGGGCCGTCGAAGATGCGCTCGCCCAGCAGCACGAGCGGGTAGTCGACGTCGAGGTGCGCGACGTCGGACTGGCTCATCTCGAGCGGACTGAAGATGAGCCCGTCGCTCATCTTGCGCCGGGGGCTGGCCAGCAGGTCGAGCTCGCGCTGGCGGCCGCCGCTGCCGGTCTGCTCGATCGTGACGACGAGACCGGATGCCTCGGCAGCGGCGATCACGGCGGCGGCGAGCTCTGCGAAGTAGGCGAGCGCCAGGTCGGGCACTGCCAGCGCGATCGAGCCGGTGCGGCCGGACCGGAGGCTGCGTGCGGTGAGGTTGGGCGTGTAGTCCAGCTCCGCGATGGCGGCCTCGACCCGCTCCTTCGTGGTGGGGCGGATGTGCGGGTAGTCGTTGATGACGTTCGACACCGTCTTGATCGACACGCCGGCGAGACGGGCGACGTCGTGCAGTGTGGCGGCCATCGTCACATCCCCCCTCGTCGAGAGATCTCGACGTGATCAGATCCTACAACGTTGTAGGAGGTCCACCGCGTTGCGCCCCTCATTGTGGCCGAGTCGAGGCATCCGTATCAATCGATCGGATCGACCGCGATCGGATGTAAAGAATTCTTGACAGCCCGCGACGGTGGTCCTATCTTCGATGTAAAGAATCCTTTACACCATCGGGGAGGGGTCATGGTCTACGAAGAGCGCAACATCTGGGCGAGCCTCATCGTCAGTGCGATCGGCATGGTCGTCTACGCCGTGATCGTGCTGCAGCAGGCCGACGGAGGACCGCTGACCGACGTCGACTGGGTGCCGATCATGCTGTGGATCATCGGCGCCAGCATCGTCGGCGCGATCGTGGTGAGCATCGTGTGGGGGATGCTCGCCGGCATGCGCGACCCCGACGGCGTGGGCAAGTCCGACCAGCGCGATCGTGACATCGCGCACATGTCGACCCGCGTCGGCCAGGCCTTCCTCGTGATCGCGGGACTCGGCGTCATCATCCTGTGCGCGTTCGAGGCCGACTGGTTCTGGATCGCCAACGCCATGTTCTTCGGGTTCGCGCTGTCCTCGATCGTCGGCGGCATCGCGAGCGTCATCGCCTACCGCCGCGGGCTCGTCTGATGGTCAAGCCCACCAAGGTCACCAACACCATCCGCGCCGTACGCGAGGCCGCGGGGATCACCCAGGCAGAGCTCGCGCGCCGGGTGGGTGTCACCCGGCAGACCCTCATCGCCATCGAGCAGGGCCGGTACTCGCCGACCCTCGAACTCGCCTTCCAGCTCGCCCGCGCCTTCGGCGTCGGACTCGACGACCTCTTCGACTACCCGGAGGAATGACATGACGAAGCCGCTCCGCGGGCCCGCAGCCCTGCGCACCGACTCCATGCCCGCGTGGACGCAGCATCGCTACGGCGGGGCCGATGTCGTCGCGCTCGAGAACATCGACGTGCCGGCGCCGCGCCGCGGCGAGGTGCTCCTGCGCCTGCGCGCGACGGGCCTCAACAACGGCGACATCCGCGTCATGCGCGGGGAGCCTCTGCTCGTGAGGCTCGCGTTCGGCGTGCGCCGCCCACGCCAGGCGGTGAGGGGGATGGATGCCGCCGCCACCGTCGTCGGGATCGGTGACGGCGTGACGGAGCTCGCCGTCGGAGACGAGGTCGTCGGCGAGCTTCCCGCCGGCGGCGGCCTCGCACGCTTCGCCGTCGCGCCGGTCGGGCGGCTGGTGCGACGCCCCGCCGAGCTCGACGCCGCGGTCGCCGCAAGCCTGCCGGTCGCCGGTGGCACGGCCTGGCAGGCGCTGCAGCTCGGTGCCGTCACGGATGCCGCGCCCCCGGGCGCGGCGCCGCAGCGGGTGCTCGTGATCGGCGCCTCGGGTGGCGTCGGCACCTTCGCGGTGCAGCTCGCCGCCGGTCGCGGCGCGGAGGTGTGGGCGCTGTGCGGACAGCGCAACCTCACGCTCGTCGAGGGACTGGGCGCGTCGCACACGTTCGACTACCGGCACGTGCAGCCGGGGTCGGCCGAGCTCGGAGAGGGGCGGTTCGACGCCGTCATCGACATCGCCGGCACCGCTTCCCAGCGGGACCTGCAGCGGCTCGTGCGCGACGGAGGCCGGGTCGTGCTCGTCTCCGGCGAGGGCGGTCGCGTGCTCGGGCCGATCGGGCGCATCGCCGCCGCCGCACTGCGCTCGATCGGCTCGAAGCGCCCGCTGCGCCCGCTCGCCGCGGTCGCCAAGCCCGACGTGCTCGCCGAGCTGCTCGCGCTCGCCGCGGCCGGGAGGCTGAGTCCCGTCATCGAGCGGCGCTACCCGTTCGCCGAGGCGGACGCCGCGCTGGCACGCGTTGCCGACGGCCACGTGGCGGGCAAGGTGGTTGTCCTCGCGGAGTGACGGGGTGCAGCGGGGCCCACGCGCCAGTCGAGGAGGCGTGGGGGCCCGCGGCCGCATTTCCGGGCCGTGCGCAGCGGCCGTGAGACAATGGACGAGGCGTGCCCGGTTGACGGCTTCCTCAGCTCCGCCGGGCCTCTGGACAGCGTCCGCCGCGCCTCTACAGGAGCAAGATGTCCACGCAGAACACCGCGCCCGCCACCGCCCCGGTCACCGGGTCCGCCACCGGCCGGATCCAGCAGATCCGCCGCTACCTGATGTGCCGCCCCGAGCACTTCACGGTGAGCTACACGATCAACCCGTGGATGGAGCCGGCGAACCCCACCGACACCGCCCTCGCGGTGCGCCAGTGGCAGGCCCTCTACGACACGTACCTCGCGCTCGGCCACGAGGTGCACCTCATCGACCCCATCGAGGGTCTTCCCGACATGGTCTACACGGCCAACGGCGGGTTCGTCATCGACAACGTCGCGTACGGCGCGAAGTTCCGCTTCCAGGAGCGCGTCCCCGAGGGGCCCGCGTTCATGGACTGGTTCCGTGACAACGGCTTCGAGGTCGCGGAGCCCGTCGAGGTCAACGAGGGCGAGGGCGACTTCCTGCTCGTCGGCGACACGATCCTCGCGGGCACCGGCTTCCGCTCGACCGGCGACAGCCACCGCGAGCTCGCCGACGTGTTCGGCAAGGAGGTCGTGAGCCTCAACCTCGTCGACCCGCGGTTCTACCACCTCGACACCGCGATCTCCGTGCTCGACCCGATCGAGGGCCCCGGTGGCGTCGAGAAGGCCAACATCGCGTACCTCGAGCACGCCTTCGACGAGCGCAGCCAGGCGATCCTCGCCGAGCGCTACCCCGACGCGATCCGCGTCGCCGACGCCGACGGCGCCGTGTTCGGCCTCAACTCGGCCAGCGACGGCCTGAACGTGATCATCTCCCCGCGTGCGACGGGCTTCGAGGCTCAGCTGCGCGAGCGCGGCTACAACCCGGTGCTCGTCGACCTGTCCGAGCTGCTGCTCGGCGGCGGCGGCATCAAGTGCTGCACGCTCGAGCTGCGACGCTGACCCGCGCGAAAGAGGAGTTCCTGATGACCGCCGCCTCCACCTCACTCGACGCCGCGATGAGCCAGATCATCGCCGCCGAAGAGGAGCACGTCGCCCACAACTACCACCCGCTCCCGGTCGTGATCTCGCGCGGCGAGGGAGCATGGGTGACGGATGTCGAGGGCAAGCGCTACCTCGACCTGCTCTCGGCCTACTCGGCCCTCAACTTCGGGCACGGGCATCCCGCGATCCTCGCCGCCGCGCAGGAGCAGCTGAACCGCCTCACGCTCACCAGCCGCGCGTACCACAACGACCGTCTCGGGCCCTTCGCCGCGGCGCTCGCCGAGTTGTGCGGCAAAGACCTCGTGCTGCCGATGAACACCGGCGCCGAGGCGGTCGAGACCGGCATCAAGGTGGCCCGCGCGTGGGGCTACCGCGTGAAGGGCGTCGCTGCGGACGCCGCGAAGATCGTCGTCGCGCACGGCAACTTCCACGGGCGCACCACGACGATCGTCGGGTTCAGTGACGACCCGCAGGCGCGCGCCGACTTCGGTCCGTTCACGCCCGGCTTCATCTCGGTGCCGTTCGGCGACGCCGCGGTCATCGACGCGGCGATCACCGCCGACACGGTGGCCGTGCTCATCGAGCCGATCCAGGGCGAGGCGGGGGTCATCCTCCCGCCCGAGGGCTACCTCAAGAAGGTGCGTGAGATCTGCACCCGCCGCGGGGTGCTGTTCATCGCCGACGAGATCCAGTCCGGCCTCGGCCGGGTGGGGGAGACGTTCGCGTGCGACCGCGAGGGCGTCGTTGCCGACGTCTACCTCCTCGGCAAAGCGCTGGGCGGCGGCATCCTTCCGCTCTCGGCTGTCGTCGCCGACCGCGACGTGCTCGGGGTGATCCACCCGGGCGAGCACGGCTCGACGTTCGGCGGCAACCCGCTGGCCGCGGCCGTGGGGCTCCGAGTGGTCGAGATGCTGCAGACCGGCGAATTCCAGGGCCGCGCGAAGCTCCTCGGCGAGCACCTCGAGGCGAAGCTCCAGGAGCTCGTCGGCCACGGGGTCACCGCGGTGCGCGTCGCGGGCCTTTGGGCCGGCGTCGACATCGACCCCGAGGTCGGCACCGGGCGCGAGATCGCCGAGCGTCTCATCGGGCGCGGGGTTCTCGCGAAGGACACCCATGGCCAGACGATCCGCATCGCGCCGCCGCTCGTCGTGCGCGCGACCGAGCTGGACTGGGCGGTCGAGCAGCTGCGCTTCGTGCTCGCGGGCTGAGGCGCCCGCGGTGGGGTTCTGCGGCGGCTCAGCTCACGTCGACGTTGAGCTGCTGCCACCCCGTCGCGCCGTCGGGCGCGGGCCACGCGTCGGCCTCGGTCTGCAGCTCGCCCGCGGTATTGGTCGCCCGGCAGCGGATCTCGTGGGCCCCGCGCTCGGCCGTCCAGGGGATCGACCACTGCACCCACGTGTCGTCCGAGATCGCCGATGCGAGGGTCGCCTCACGCCACGGCCCGCCGTCGACCTGCACCTCGACCTTCGCGATGCCCACGTGCTGCTGCCAGGCGACACCTGCGATGGTGGTGTCGCCTGCGCTCAGTCCCTGGCCACTCCGCGGCAGGTCGATGCGTGACTGCAGCTTGATCGGTCCCTTCGCCGACCACCCGCGCGTCGTCCAGTACGCGGTGGCCTTGTCGAACCGCGTCACTTCGAGCTCGGTGACCCACTTGGTCGCCGAGACGTAGCCGTACAGCCCCGGGACGACCATGCGCACCGGGAAGCCGTGCTCCGCCGGCAGCGGTTCGTCGTTCATCCCGACCGCGAGGATCGCATTGCGGCCCTCCTCCTGCAGCACCTCGAGCGGCGTGCTCGCGGTGAAGCCGTCGATCGAGCGCGACAGCACCATGTCGGCGTCGGACGTCGGCCGGGCGCGTTCGAGCAGCCGGCGGATCGGATACCCGAGCCACTTCGCGTTGCCGATGAGGTCGCCGCCGACGGGGTTCGAGACGCACGCGAGGGTGGTCCAGCTCTCCTCGAGAGGAAGGGCGAGCAGCTCGTCCCACCCGATCTCGACCTCGTTCTCCACGAGCCCGTGGATCCGCAGGCTCCAATCGCTCGGGTCCACCTGCGGCACGACGAGTGCGGTGTCGATGCGATAGAAGCTCGCGTTCGGGGTCACGACCGGCGTCATGCCGGTGAGGTCCAGCTGCGCACCGGCGGGCACCGCGGGCGCCGCGACTGCGGGCGCGGGAAGACGCAGCGCCTGACGCACGGCGGTGACGGTGCGCGCGCCCGCCTGCAGCGCCGTCCCCGCGATCGCCGCGAGGACGCCTGCGGCCGCGGCCGCACCGGTCCAGGCCAGGAACCGGCGGCGTGTCGTGGCGACCGGCATGCGCGAACCCCCCTCCGGTCCGTCCGGCACGGAGGGCTCGGCGTCCGGCGATGCGCCGGCGTCGTCACCGGCGGGTGGGGAGACCGTCCTCGCTCTCGCGAGCTGCGTCAGCAGCGCGAGCGCGGTCGCTGCGATCAAGCCCGCCGCCAGCGAGGGCAGCCAGGCCAGAGCCACAGGCTCGGGCCGCAGCATCGCCAGCAGTGCGGCACCCGCGCCGAGCGCGGCGAACACGACGACGCCGTACCACGGCCGTCGCAGCTCCAGCACGCCCACGAGTGCCGCCAGGACGAGCAGCACCACGGCGATGCCGATCAGCAAGGCGAGCTTGTCGGCCGTGCCGAACAGCGTGATCGCGGCATCCTTCGCCCACGGCGGCGCGAGGTCGATGAGTGTCCCGCCGATGACGGCGAACGGGCTCGCGGACGGTGCGACGGTCGCCGCGATCAGTTCGCCGATGCCGGCACCGAGGACGACGGATGCCACGCCCGCGGCCGCGCCGGAGAGCGCCGGGGCTTTCGCGGCGACGCGGGTGGAGGCATCCGCCTCACGTGTCATAGCGGGAGCATACGTCCGATCCGCCCTGTGCGGACCAGGAGAACGGCTCGGAAACACGAGCGCAACGAAGGCCGCATTAGGCTCATGTCATGGGTGATCTGTTCGACGGCTACGGCTCCACGCTGGCGCCGCGCAAGACGCCCTCGGGGGTACCCGCGTTCGACGAGATGTTCGGGAGCCCGGCCCACCCGGGTGCGCCGGCCGAGTCGCGTGAGGCCTATCGAGAGCTCTACCAGGCGCTCGCGCAGATGACCCAGGAGGAGCTGCGCGGCCGCACCGATTCCCTCGCGAGCTCGTACCTCGCGCAGGGCGTGACGTTCGACTTCGCCGGCGAGGAACGGCCGTTCCCGCTGGACGCCGTGCCGCGCGTGATCACGTACGACGAGTGGTCGCGCATCGAGGCCGGCGTCAAGCAGCGCGTGCGCGCGCTCGAGGCGTTCCTCGACGACGCGTACGGGCACCAGTTCTGCGTCCGCGACGAGGTGCTGCCCGCCGGACTCATCGCAAGTTCGCAGTACTTCTACCGTCAGGCCGCCGGCATCCACTCCGCCAACGGCGTGCGCATCCAGGTGTCGGGAATCGACCTGATCCGCGACGAGCACGGCGAGATGCGCGTGCTCGAAGACAACGTGCGCGTGCCCTCCGGCGTCAGCTACGTCATCTCGAACCGCCGGGTCATGGCCCAGACCCTGCCCGAGCTGTTCGTGTCGATGCGGGTGCGCCCCGTCGGCGACTACCCGAACAAGCTCCTCGCAGCGCTGCGCGCCTCCGCACCTGCGGGCATCGAAGACCCGAACGTCGTCGTGCTCACCCCCGGTGTCTACAACTCCGCCTACTTCGAGCACACGCTGCTGGCCCGGCTCATGGGCGTCGAGCTCGTCGAGGGCCGCGACCTGCTGTGCATCGGCGGCAAGGTCTTCATGCGCACGACCCGCGGGCCCAAGCGCGTCGACGTCATCTACCGCCGCGTCGACGACGACTTCCTCGACCCGCTGCAGTTCCGCGCCGACTCCATGCTCGGGGCCCCCGGGCTCATGCTCGCGGCGCGTCTCGGCAACGTCACGATCGCCAACGCGGTGGGCAACGGCGTCGCCGACGACAAGCTGCTCTACACCTACGTGCCCGACCTCATCCGCTACTACCTGGCGGAGGAGCCCATCCTCAAGAACGTCGACACGTGGCGCCTCGAAGACCCGAACGCGCTCGAGGAGGTGCTCGACCGCCTCGACGAGCTCGTCGTGAAGCCGGTCGACGGCTCCGGCGGCAAGGGCCTGGTCGTGGGACCCGATGCCTCGCCTGCCGAGCTCGAGAAGCTCCGCAAGAACCTGCTCGCCGACCCCCGCGGATGGATCGCGCAGCCGGTGGTCATGCTGTCGACGATCCCCACCCTCGTCGAGGACGGCATGCGTCCCCGTCACGCCGACCTCCGCCCCTTCGCGGTCAACGACGGCGAGGACGTGTGGGTGCTCCCCGGCGGCCTGACCCGCGTGGCGCTCCCGGAGGGACAGCTCGTCGTGAACTCCAGCCAGGGCGGCGGCTCGAAGGACACCTGGATCGTCGGCGGCTCCGCGCCGGGCCAGGTCGAGTACGGCCACGGACGAGGCGTGCCGGAGCTCGTCGCCGACCAGGCCGCGACCGTGACCGAGGCGATCCCCATCATCTACGACCCGCAGACGGAGCCCACCCACTCGCCGCACGACCGCCCCCGCTCGCGCGTCGAGCAGCAGGAGCAGCAGCAGCAGGCTGCGGAGCAGGCTGCCGAACTCCCGGTCGTTGAGCGAGCGAGGAACGAGCGAGACGAAACGCGCCGAGCCTCCGAGGAAACGTCATGCTGAGCCGCATCGCCGAGAGCCTCTTCTGGATCGGGCGTTACATCGAGCGCAGCGACGGCACCGCCCGCATCCTCGACGTGCACCTGCAGCTGCTCCTCGAAGACCCGTGGATCGACGAGGACACGGCCTGCCGGTCGCTCCTCAGCGTCATGGGCTCCGCCGTGCCCGACGGCGTGGACCAGGTGCGCCGCGAGGACGTGCTCGCACGTCTCGCCGTCGACCGCATGAACCCGTCGAGCATCGCCTACGCGCTCACCGCCGCGCGCGAGAACGCGCGCCGCGCGCGCGAGATCGTCTCGAGCGAGCTGTGGGAGACGCTCAACACGACGAACGCCCGCATGCCCCGACGCCTGCAGAACGACCGCGTGCACGAGTTCTTCCAGTGGGTGCGCGAGCGTGCGGCGCTCGCCGTCGGCATCGTGGACTCGTCGACGAGCCGCGACGAGGCCTGGCAGTTCTTCACGCTGGGGCGCAGCATCGAGCGCACCGACATGACCGCGCGCCTGCTGGCCACGCGGTCGCTGACCGAGGCATCCGGTCCGTCGTGGACGACCATCCTGCGCTCGTGCGGCGCCTACGAGGCGTACCTCCGCACCTACCGCGGCATGCCGAGCGCGCGCAACGCGGCCGAGTTCCTGCTGCTCGACCGCCTCTTCCCGCGCTCGATCATCTACTCGATCCAGCGCGCCGAGGAGTGCATGAGCGCCATCGACCCGCGCGCCGACCGCGTAGGCCACTCCAACACGGTGCTGCGGGCCCTCGGCCAGATCCGCAACGACCTCGAGTACCGGCCGATCTCCGAGATCCTCGGCGAGCTGCCGACGCACATGGACCGCGTGCAGACGGTCACGCGCGAGGCATCCGAAGCCATCCGCGGCCGGTTCTTCCCGACGCAGGCCGAGCCCAGCTGGATCGGAGAGATCTCATGAAGCGCCTCCGGATCGAGCATCAGACCGGCTTCAGCTATCAGGGCGACGTCACCGCGTCGTACAACGAGGCGCGCATGCTGCCGGGTTCCACCGACAGCCAGTTCGTGCTCAACTCATCGCTCGACATCGAGCCGTCGACCTCCGTCAACCAGTACGTCGACTACTTCGGCACGCGGGTCGCGGCGTTCGACGTGCTGTCGCCCCACTCGTCGCTCACGATCACCGCACGTTCGCTGGTCGAGGTGCGGCCGCGGCCGCTCGAGCACATCGACGTGACGTGGGAGGGCCTCGCCCGCGAGGCGGCCCGCTCGCTCGAGACCGTCGAGCAGATGTCGCAGACCCGACGCACCCGGCCGCACGAGGAGGTCGCCGAGCTCGCACGGTCGATCGCCGCACAGCACGACCACCCCGGCCGCGCCGCGCACGCGATCGCCGTCGCCATCGGCGACGCCGTCGAGTACATGCACGGCATCACCGGCGTGCACTCGACCGCGGCCGAGGCGTGGGAGGCGCGAAAGGGCGTCTGCCAGGACATGGCCCACATCGCCCTCGGCGCGCTGCGGGAGGTCGGCATCCCGGCGCGGTACGTGTCGGGCTACCTGCACCCGCGGCCGTCGGCCGAGGTGGGCGTCGCGGTCACAGGCGAGTCCCACGCGTGGATCGAGTGGTTCGCGGGGGAGTGGCAGGGGTTCGACCCCA
The DNA here is from genome assembly GCF_001422925.1 of Microbacterium sp. Leaf288. Classification (GTDB taxonomy): domain Bacteria; phylum Actinomycetota; class Actinomycetes; order Actinomycetales; family Microbacteriaceae; genus Microbacterium. The sequence goes on along the minus strand of NZ_LMNI01000013.1, from coordinate 164,586 downwards.
CCAACAACATCGAGATCGGCGACCGGCACGTGCTCGTCGGCCGGGGCCGCGACTACGGCGACGTGCCGCCGCTGCGCGGCGTCTACGCCGGCCCGTTCAAGAGCAACCTGCACGTCAAGGTCACGATCACGCGCGAGGTGTAGTCGACGGCGTCACCCCTCAAGGATCGGAGGCGAGAATCGGATGCCTCGGGCCGAGGCATCCGATCTCCGCCGGATCTCCGGGTTCCGGGCGACGGATGCTGCGGCTCAGGCCGGTTCGGCGGCTTCGACCTCGATGCGCTCCTCGTCGCGCGGCCTGCCGCTCCCGAGCGAGAGCGTGGCCAAGAGGCCCACCGCGAGGAAGCCCGCGGCGGCGAAGCTGGCGTACTTCGTGCCTTCCGAGAACGCGGCCTTCGCGTCGTCGGCGAACTGCTCTGTCTGAGGCGATTCGGCGAGGCCCGCGATCGCGCCGCCGGCGCTGTCGACCACGGCCGAGACGACCTGGTCGCGCTGCTCGGCGGGGATCGCGCGGTCGTCGAGCTTCGCCGTGAGCACCGCGGAGGTCGTGGAGAAGAGGATCGTGCCGAGGATGGCGATGCCGAGCGCCGCCCCGAGCTGGCGTGCCGTCGACTGGGTTCCCGAGGCCTGGCCGCCCTCGGCGGTCGGGACGTCGGCGAGCACCACGCCCGTGAGCTGCGCTGTGGCGAGCCCGACGCCGAATCCGTACACGAAGAGTGCGGGGATCAGCGGCACCCATGAGGCGTCCGGCGCGATGACGAAGCCGACCGCTGCGATGCCGATGATCTCGGCCACGATGCCGACGCGCACGATCCACACCGGTGCCACGCGTCCGCTCAGGGCCCCCGCCAGTCCGCTCGCAGCGAAGGAGCCGATCGCGAGGGCGAGGAGGATCAGGCCGGTCTGGACGGCCTCGAACCCGAGCACGAACTGCAGCCAGAGCGGAAGTGCGAGGATCAGCCCGAACTCGCCGAGCGAGACCACCATCGCGGCGACGTTGCCGTTGCGGAACGAGGGGATGCGGAAGAGCCCGAACGCGATGACCGTCGGCTTGCCGACCCGGCGGCGATGAAACCCCCACCAGATGAACGACACGACGCCTAGGGCGGCGATGGCGAACGCCACGGCGACGGGGGAGATGTCCCATGGCCAGGTCCATCCGCCGATCGTCAGTTCCTTCTCGGCGGTGAGCCAGCCGTAGGTGCGTCCTTCGATCAGCCCGAACACGAGGGCTCCGACGGTGATCACCGACAGCAGCGCGCCGAAGAGGTCGATCGACACGGCATCGCCGCGCGATTCGTCCACGGTCAGCAGCACCCCGACCACGATGGCGATCCCGAGCGGCACGTTGATGAGGAACGCCCAGTGCCAGGAGAACTCGGTCGTCAGCCAGCCGCCCAGCAGCGGGCCGACCGCGGCCATACCGCCGATCGTCGAGCCCCAGACCGCGAAGGCGACGGCCCGCTCGCGGCCCCGGAACGTCGCGTTGAGCAGCGACAGCGTCGTGGGGAGCATCATGGCGCCGCCGACGCCCTGGATGAAGCGCGCGCCGATCAGGAGTCCGCCCGTCGTCGCCAGCGCGGCCCCCACGGAGGCGAGGGTGAAGATGACCACGCCGATGAGCAGCATCCGTCGTCGTCCCCATCGGTCGGCGAGCGCGCCGAAGACGAGCAGCAGTGACGCGAAGACGAGGGTGTACGCCTCCTGCACCCACTGCACCTCGCTGGACGTGATTCCCAGATCGTCGACGATGGCGGGGATCGCGACGTTGACGATGGTGGAGTCGACGATGATGAGCGCGACGGCGACGCTGATGAACACCAGCCCCGCCCAGCGGCGGCGTGAACCCGAGGTCATATCGCTAGCTTATCTAGCGATATCACCTCGATCCAGACCTTCCCCACCCTCAGGCAGGAGGGCTGTCGGGGTCCAGCGTCTCGAGCGTCTCCTCCTCGACGGGGTTGTCGGCCTCGAGCTGTTCCTCGGTGGTCTTGTCGCCGCCCAGCGGGCTGTCGCCTTCAGGGGCTCGGTCGTCGGTTCGCCGTTCGTCCATGGCGGTCACGCTAGCGGGGGACGGATGCTGCCGCCCGGGGCTTGACGGAGGCCTGCAGGCAACTTCGGAATCTGCGGAAAGTTTCCTTGACGTTCGATGATGAAACGTGTCACCGTAGAGCGGTCTACACAACGTAGAGCGATCTACGGATCGACCTCAAGGGAGAGGAAAAGCACAATGATGTCGCCTCAATCCACCAACCTCGCGCGAAATCCGCGCGCGCGCCGACGTACCACGGCGCTCCTGCTCGGCGCCGCACTGATCGCCGCGGGGGGAACTGTCGCGTTCGCGGCACCCGCTGCAGCCGCCGACTGCGCCACCGTCCCCTGGATGGACACCTCGAAGTCGGCCGACCAGCGGGCTGAGGCGCTGCTGGCCGCCAGCACGCAGCACCAGAAGTACCGCTGGCTCGTGGAGCAGCCCGCGAACAGCCCGCAGCAGACGACCTGGTCGGGCGGCGTCGTCTACCCCGTGCAGGTGGACTGCACACCCACCGTCATCTACTCCAACGGTGCCGAGGGCGCACACGGCAAGGCGGGCACCACCGCATGGCCGGGGCCCATCGCCATAGCCGCCTCCTGGAACCTCGAGCTCAATGAGCAGAAGGGCGCGATCCACGCGGACGAGGCGTTCGACAACCGCAGCAACGTCATCCTCGGCCCGGGCGTCGCCAGCGGACGCACCCCGCTCTCGGGTCGCAATGCGGAGTACTTCGGCGAGGATGCACTGCTCTCCGGCCTCATGGGCGCCGCGAACGTCCGCGGCATCGAGGACGGCAGCAGCCCCGACAAGCCGGTCATCGCCAACCTCAAGCACTACGTCGCGAACGAGCAGGAGCTCGACCGCAACAACAGCTCCTCGAACATCGACGAGCGCACGTTCCGGCAGGTGTACGACCTGCCGTACGAGATCGCGATCAAGGAGAGCGACCCCGACAGTCTGATGTGCTCGTACAACCAGATCAACGGCATCTGGTCGTGCGAGAACGACATCCTCACGACGAGCCTGCGCGACAAGATGGGCTTCGACGGCTACGTCATGAGCGACTTCGGCTCGGTCCACTCGACCGGTCCGTCGCTCATGGCCGGCCTCGACCAGGAGCTCAACCGCCCGATCTGGTTCACGCCGGCTCGCCTGGACGCGGCTCTGGCGGCGGGGCAGATCACCCAGCAGCGCATCGACGAGGCCGCGTTCCGGGTCGTGCGCACCTATATCAAGGAGGGGCTGTTCGATCACCCGCTCCCCGCGACCTCGAAGCCCGTCACCGCGACGGACGAGTCCCGCGCCCTGGCGCGCGAGCTCGCCGAGGAGAGTGCCGTGCTGCTGAAGAACGACGACGGCATCCTGCCCCTCGACGACGGACCACTGACGGTGGCGGTCGTCGGTCCGACGGCCTCGAAGACGCCGACCGGCGGCATCAGCTCCGCGCAGGCGTGCTCGGCCGGCGGATTCGGTGCGGGCGGCGTGCTCAACTGCGCCAACGTCGTCGATCCGCTCACGGCGATCACACAGCGCGTCCAGGCCGCGGGCGGAAGCGTCGTGTACAACAACGGCGCCGACCTCGCCTCGGTCGCCGCGACCGCTGCCCAGGCCGACGTCGCCATCGTCTTCGGCTACATCCGCACGGGCGAGTTCGCCGACACGGCGGACCTCCGCCTCGACTCGAACGGTGACGCGCTCGTGCAGGCTGTCGCCGCGGCGAACGACGACACCGTGGTGGTTCTCAACAGCGGAACCGCGGTCGAGATGCCGTGGATCGACGACGTCGACGCGGTGTTCAGCAACTGGTTCGCCGGTGAGCAGATGGGCCCCGCCCTGGCGGCGCTTCTCTGGGGCGACGTCAACCCGTCGGGCAAGCTGCCGATGACCTTCCCCAAGTCGGTGACAGACACGCCGACCGGGAGCGACCCGGCACGCTACCCCGGCATCTTCTCCAATGGGTCGACGACCCGGCCCGCCGGGTCGACGGAGGCGCGCCAGGTGAACTACACCGAGGGTCTCCAGGTCGGCTACAAGTGGTACGACGCGCAGGGCATCGAGCCGCTGTTCGAGTTCGGGCACGGCCTGTCGTACACGTCCTTCGCGTACAGCGACCTGGCGGTCGACCACGTGGACGACCCCGCGACCGGTGACGTGCTGTCGAAGGTGTCGTTCACGGTGACCAACGCCGGCGCCCGCGCCGGTGCGGAGATCCCGCAGGTCTACCTGACGCTGCCGGACGCGGCCGAGGAGCCCGGCAAGCGGCTCGTCGGCTTCGACCGCGTCGAACTCGCGGCGGGTGCGAGCACCCGGGTCGAGGTCGTCGTCGACTCGACGGCGAGCAACCAGCCCTTCTCGATCTGGGATGTGGACGCCGACACGTGGACCGTGCTGGACGGCGAGTACACCTTCGCCGTCGGATCGTCGTCGCGCGATCTGCCGCTCACACAGGACGTCTTCGTCGACCGTGTCGCGCCGAAGATCACCTCGATCACGGTCGACGGCAGCCAGAAGGTCGTGGTCGCAGCGTCGGACGAACTGAGCGGCGTCGCGCTGATCGAGTACTCGACCCAGAAGAACAAGCAGGATGCCTCGGCATGGGCCCCGTACACGGGACCGCTGCAGGTCGACGCGAAGAGCACCGTCTCGTTCCGCGTCACCGACAACAGCGGGAACGTCAGCGAGATCGTCCAGGTGAACCGCAAGGACCTGCGCTGAGACCCCGGGGGCGGCACTCCCTGGGTCGCCCCCGGACCACCGTCCGCCCCGTGGTGCCGCCACGGGGCGGACGACGCTTTCCCGGGCGCACCGGGGTACGTTTGCCCTGCAGGTCTGCACCGACGAGGAGAAGAATGACGGATGCCCCCTCCCCGCGCCACGCGACGATCGAGGACGTCGCGCGGACGGCCGGCGTCTCTCGTGCCGCCGTGTCGAAGGTGCTGCGCAACGCCTACGGCGTGAGCGACGGGATGCGCGAGCGGGTGACGGCCGCGATGACCGAGCTGAACTACCGTCCACGGATCGCGGCACGGGCGATGCGCGGACGCACGTACACGCTCGGCATCGAGCTTCCGGATCTGGCCAACCACTTCTTCGCGCGGATCGCACGCGGTGCCACGAGCGCCCTCGAAGGAACGCCGTACCAGCTCATCATCGCTCCCGCCGAAGCCGGGTCGCGCGAGGGCCTGCGGGCGCTCGAGGCGCTGGTGGACCGTCAGGTGGACGGCGTCATCGCGGTGTCGCCGCGCGTCGACGAAGCGGGGCTGGAGCGGATCTCCGGTTCCGTTCCCGTCGTCATGTTCGGGCGCCACGACACCTCCGACCGGTATGACGTCGTCGCGGGCGACGACGCCGCGGGGGCGCGTGCGGCGATGCGGCACCTGCTCGATCTCGGCCACCGCCGGATCGCGCACCTCACCCTGCACGAATCCGGCGCCTTCGAGCCGTTCCCGCACGGCGTGCGCCTGCGCGAGTACGAGGCGGCCATGGCGGCCGCCGGGCTCGGCGAGCACACTGCGGTCTGGCGCACCGACGAGGGCGAGGGGCCGTCCTCGGACGTCGTTCGCCGCATGCTCGCGGACGGGACGACGGCCACCGCCGTGTTCGCGGCCCACGACGAACTCGCCTTCGGCGCGATGCGCGCCGCGAAGGAGGCGGGGGTGCCGCTCGCCGTGGTCGGGTACGACGACGTTCCCATGGCCTCTCACCCCGCGCTCGGGCTCACGACCGTGCACCAGCCTGGTGAAGCGATGGGCGCGCGTGCCGTCGAGATGCTGCTGGAGCGCATCGCCGGGCGCACTGAGGCGATGCACGAGATCTTCGAGATCGAGCTGAAGGTGCGCACCTCCACGCGCGCTCCTTCGAGCTGAGAGAGATCAGCGCGCCGCGACCACCGCGTTGTCGAGCTCGTCGAGATCGACGCCCGGCCGCTCGGCCTGGTTGGTGAGCAGCACGAAGGCGACGCCCGCGCTCGGATGCACCCAGAACTCGGTGCCTGCCCATCCGCCGTGGCCGTACACATCGCGGTCGATGAGGCCCGGGGCGCGCGTGCGCAGGTTCCACGTGAAGCCCCAGTCCTGCCCGCGCTCGGCAGGGTACGGCTCGAGGCGCGGGATGTCTGCGGTGAGCGGGCGGCGCATCATCGCGAGGGTCGCCGGCTGCACGACGCCGCCGGCCTCGCCCTGCCCGATGCGCAGCAGCGCCGAGCCGAGCGCGAGGAGATCGCCCGCCGTGCCGATCATGCCCGCACCGGGGTTACGGTGGCTCGCGAATCCGCGCATGTCCAGGCCCAGACGCTCGGCGTCGACGACCGTGTGCGGCTCGACGGCCGGGTCGAGCGTGAGCCCGGTCGCGCCGAGCGCGGCGGCCCACTCCGTGACATCGGCATCCCACGTCCGCCCGGTGGTGTGTCGCACGAGCTCGGCGATGCCGTCGAACGCCACCGTCGAATAGCGCGAGGCGTTGCCGGCGGCGAAGTCGCGGCCCGGCGCGAGCAGCGCGGCGCGCAGCCCCTCGGCGGGGTCGAGCGTGGGTTCGCGGATGCCTGAGGTGTGGCTTGCCAGGTGGCGGAGGCGCACGACGTCGTCGCGGCCGGCTCCGAACGCGGGCAGCGCCGCGCTGAGCGGCGTCTCGGTGGTGAGCAGGCCGCGCTCGATCGCGCGTGCGGCGGTGAGGCCGGTGAGCACCTTGGTGATCGAGAACAGCCAGTACGGATCCTCGACCTGTGCCGTCCGTCCGTCCGTCGCGCCGAACGCGTCGAGCGCGACGACGCCGTCGGCGGTCGCGATGCCCACGACCGCGCTGGGCAGGCGCCCCGCCGCCACGTGCCGTCGCGCCCAGTCGAACGCGGCGCCGTAGCCGGTCACGAGCGGGGCTCGTACCGCTCGGGAGACACGGATGCCGCCACCACGCGCCGCAGGTCCTCGAGGGTCGCGTCGGGGCCGAACCAGCCGTGCGCGCGCGCCTGCACGAGCACATTGCCGAGCGCTGTCGCCTCGACCGGACCGGCGAGCACCGGAAGACCCGACCGGTCGGCGGTCGCCTGGCACAGGAGCCTGTTGAGGGCGCCGCCGCCGACGATGTGGATCACGTCGATGTTCCGGCCCGAGAGCCGGGCCGCCGTCGCGAGCGCGTCCGCGAACGCCTGGGCGATGCTCTCGACGATCGTGCGGGCGAACGCCGCGCGGGTCGTCGGCACCGACGCACCCCTCTCGCCGAGCACCGCCGCGATGCGCGCGGGCATGTCGCCCGGAGCCGACAGCCGCGGGTCGTTGGCGTCGAACAGCGCGATGTCACCGGACACGGATGCCGCGGCATCCAGCAATTCCGGAAGGTCCATCGCCGCGCCGTCCTCGGCCTCCCAGGTGCGCACGGCCTCGCTCAGCAGCCAGAGGCCCGTCACGTTGTGGAGGAAGCGCACGCGTCCGTCGACGCCGCCCTCGTTCGTGAAGTTCGCCTCGCGGGCCGCGTCGCTCACGACGGGCTCGTCGAGCTCGACGCCGACCAGGCCCCACGTGCCGCACGAGATGTAGGCCGCGTCGGGGGTGCTGAGCGGCACCGCGACGACGGCTGAGGCGGTGTCGTGCGAGCCGACCGCGATCACCTCGAGGGCCGCGCCCACGCGCTCGCGGGCTTCGCCGTGCAGTGTGCCGAGAGGGGCGCCAGGATCGACGAGGGCGGGAAGCACGGATGCTGGAATCCCCAGCTTCGCAGCCAGTTCGAGGTCCCACGCGCCGGTGTTCACGTCGACCAGCCCGGTGGTGGACGCGTTGGTGCGCTCGGCGACGCGCGCGCCGGTGAGCAGGAACGCGACGAGGTCGGGAACGAGCAGCGCAGAGCTCGCGTCCTGGAGCATCGACTCGACCACGTACTGGTACAGCGTGTTGAACGGCAGGAACTGCAGTCCGTTGCGACGGTAGAGCTCGTCGAACGGCACCCGTGCGTGCACCATCTCGACGCCGCGCGCGGTGCGCTCATCGCGATAGTGGAACGGCTCGCCGAGCAGCTCCTCGCCGTTCACCAGGCCGTAGTCGACGGCCCACGAGTCGATGCCGATGCTGGCGATGCCGCTCTCGCGACGCAGCGCCTCGGCGAGGCCGTCGACGATGTGCCGGTACAGCGCCGAGAAGTCCCAGTGCAGGGAATCGTCGGCCCCGGGCACCGGACCGTTCGGGAAGCGCGAGACCTGCTCGAGCCGCAGCATCCCGTCGTCCACGTAGCCGAGCATCACGCGTCCGCTGGTCGCACCGAGATCGACGGCGGCGACGACGCCGCCGCGGACCGGGGCGGCGTCTGCCGCAGCCCCGGTCGCTGAGCCGGTCGAGATCGAATCCGTCATCGCAGGAAGGCGGCGGCGACGCCGGAGTCGACGGGGATGTGGAGGCCCGTGGTGCGGCTGAGCTCGGGGCCGGTGAGGACGTAGACCGCGTCGGCGACGTTCTCGGGGACGACCTCGCGCTTGAGGATGGTGCGGTTCGCGTAGAACTGACCGAGGTCCTCTTCCTTGACACCGTAGGTGGCGGCGCGGTTGGCGCCCCAGCCGGCGGCGAAGATGCCGGAGCCGCGCACGACGCCGTCGGGGTTGATGCCGTTGACGCGCACGCCGTGCTCGCCGAGCTCGACCGCGAGGAGGCGCACCTGGTGGGCCTGGTCGGCCTTGGTCGCCGAGTACGCGATGTTGTTCGGGCCGGCGAAGACGGAGTTCTTCGACGAGATGTAGATGACGTCGCCGCCGAGCTTCTGCTCGATGAGGATCTTCGCCGCCGCCTTCGACACGAGGAACGAGCCCTTGGCCATGACGTCGTGCTGCAGGTCCCAGTCCTTCTCGGTGGTCTCCAGCAGCGGCTTCGACAGCGACAGCCCGGCGTTGTTGACGACGAGGTCGACACCGCCGAACGCGAGCACGGCGGCGTCGAAGGCAGCCTGGATCTGGTCGGCGTCGGCGACGTTCGCGGCGACCCCGATGGCGACGTCGGTGTTGCCGAGTTCGGCCGCGGCGGCCTGCGCCTTCTCGAGATCGAGGTCGGCGACGACCACGCACGCCCCCTCGGCCGCCAGGCGGACGGCGATGGCCTTGCCGATGCCGGATGCCGCGCCCGTGACGAGCGCGATACGGCCCTGGTGGGTCTTGGGCTTCGGCATGCGCTGCAGCTTCGCCTCTTCGAGGGCCCAGTACTCGATGCGGAACTTCTCGGCGTCGGAGATCGGCGAGTACGTCGACAGCGCCTCGGCGCCGCGCATCACGTTGATCGCGTTGACGTAGAACTCGCCGGCGACGCGGGCGGTCTGCTTGTTCGCACCGTACGAGAACATGCCCACGCCGGGGATGAGGACGATGAGGGGGTCTGCGCCGCGGATGGCGGGGGAGTCTGCGGTCGCGTGCGCGTCGTAGTACGCCTGGTAGTCGGCGCGGTACTCCTCGTGCAGCTCCTTCAGGCGAGCGATCGAGTCCTCGACCGACGCGTCGGCCGGCAGGTCGAGGATGAGCGGCTTGACCTTGGTGCGCAGGAAGTGGTCGGGGCAGCTGGTGCCGAGCGCGGCGAGCTCGGGAGCGCGCTCGGACGCGAGGAAGTCGGTGACGACGACGGCGTCGGTGAAGTGGCCGACCATGGGCTTGTCGGTCGACGCGAGACCGCGGATCGTCGCGGCGAGAGCGGCGGCCTTCGCGCGGCGCTCGGTCTCGGGGAGGGCCTCGAAGCCGGCGCGGACGCCGCCGAACGGGTCGGCCTTGCCGTTGGCGTCGATGTACGCCTGCGCGGTCTCGATGATCCAAAGCGAGTTCTGCTCGGCCTCGTCCGACGTGTCGCCCCAGGCCGTGATGCCGTGGCCGCCGAGGATCGTGCCGATCGCCTGCGGGTTCTGCTCCTTGATCGCCGCGATGTCCAGACCCAGCTGGAACCCAGGGCGACGCCACGGCACCCACACCACCTTGTCGCCGAAGATCTTCGCGGTGAGCTCCTCGCCGTCCGCGGCGGTCGCGATGGCGATGCCCGAGTCGGGGTGCAGGTGGTCGACGTGCGCCGCGTCGACCAGGCCGTGCATGGCGGTGTCGATCGACGGCGCCGCGCCGCCCTTGCCGTGCAGGCAGTAATCGAACGCGGCGACCATCTCGTCCTCGCGGTCGACGCCGGGGTAGACGTCGACGAGGGCGCGCATGCGGTCCAGGCGCAGCACCGCGAGGCCGGACTCCTTGAGCGTGCCGAGGTCGCCGCCCGAGCCCTTGACCCACAGCAGCTCGACGGGCTCACCGGTGACCGGGTCGGTCTCGGTGCCCTTCGCCGACGTGTTGCCGCCGGCGTAGTTCGTGTTCTTCGGGTCGGCGCCGAGGCGGTTCGACCGGGAGATGAGGTCGGAGACGGCCGGGTTGGTCATGTCGTGTCCTTCGAGTTCTTGCTGCTCCGCAGTCGGTTTGTGCGGTTCGCGGGCGGATTGAATTGGCAGAAGCTGACTGCGGAACAGGGGTGGCTAGAGGTGGGCGGCGGGAATCGAAGCGGGGAGGGCGGCGAGGAGGGTTGCGAAGCGCCCGATGGTGACGGATGCTGCGGCCTCGTGCGGCCGGTTCAGATGGCCGTGCTCGGTGCCGGGCTCGGTCACGACGTCGACCGGACAGCCGGCGGCGCGCAGGGATGCGGCGAACGCCTCGCCCGAGACGCGGAGCTCGTCGACGTCGCCGTTGACGATGAGGGTCGGCGGGAACTGCACCAGGTCGACGGGGCGCGCGAGGCCGGGGATGGCGCCGAGCGGGGCGCGCTCGACGGAGCCGCCGAGGTAGTTCTCGTACATGGCGCGCACCACGTCGGCGCCGAAGCGGTCGGCCCCGGGCTGAGCGTCGAGCGCGGCCCGCAGCGCGGCGTCGGGCGCCGGCTGCACGGCCAGCAGCGTCGGGTACGCGAGCAGCACGAGCGCGGGGAGCGCCGCGCGCCGCTCGATGAGGCGCAGCGTCGCACCCGCGGCGAGGTTCCCGCCGGCACTCGTGCCGCCGATGGCGATGCGGTCGCGATCGACGCGCAGGCGGCCGGCATTCTCGGCGAACCACGACCACGCCGTGAGGATGTCATCGGATGCCGCGGGGTAATGGTGCCCGCCGGGCGGCCGGCCCGCAGCATCCGTCGTCCATCCGTCCGGAACCGGCGCGAGGCGGTAGTCGACCGACACGACCGTCGTGCCCCGCGCGGCGAGCTGAGACGCCACCCAATCGGACTCGGGCATGTCGAGGTCGCCGAAGGCGAAGCCGCCGCCGTGCGCCCACACCAGTCCGGTGCCGTTCGGCTCTCGCGCGGGGTAGACGCGCACCAGTCCGTCGCCGGCGGAGTAGGGCTCGCTCATGTCGGTCCTTCACATCGTTGTTCCGCAGTCACTTTCTGCGGCTTCGGATCGTGCTGCTTCGCAGTTTCTGACTGCGGAGCGGCCGATCTGGTGGTGCACCGGGGGCGCGGGGATCGGCATCCCACGCCCCCGGTGGGTCTGGGCGCAGCCGGCGGGTCAGGCGCCCCAGCCGGCCTGCGTGCCGCCGACGCGGTCTGCGGCGATCTGCTGCTGGTAGCCGGATGCCGCGTACGCGGCCATCGGGTCGGCCGCGAGTCCGCGCGACTCGCGCCACTCGGCGAGGGCCGGACGCACGTCGGTGTAGAAGGCGTCCATGAAGACGGCGTTCGCGGCGAGCACGTCGTTCGCCTGTTGCGCGGCCGCGAGGGCGTCGCGGTCGACGAGGAGGGCGCGGGCGGTCATCTCCTGGACGTTGAGCACCGAGCGGATCTGGCCGGGGATCTTGTCTTCGACGTTGTGGCACTGGTCGAGCATGAAGGCCACGTCGGGGTTGTTGAGACCTCCGCCGCGCACCACCTCGAAGATGATGCGGAACAGCTGGAACGGGTCGGCCGCGCCCACGATGAGGTCGTCGTCGGCGTAGAAGCGCGAGTTGAAGTCGAACGAGCCGAGCTTGCCGAGGCGCAGCAGCTGCATGACGATGAACTCGATGTTGGTGCCCGGCGCGTGGTGGCCGGTGTCGAGGCAGACCATCGCCTTGTCGCCGAGCGAGACGACCTGGGCGTAGGAGGTGCCCCAGTCCGGGACGTCGGTGTGGTAGAACGCCGGCTCGAAGAACTTGTACTCGAGCACGAGACGCTGTTCGTCGTTCAGGCGGTCGTAGATCTTCTGCAGCGAGTCCTGCAGGCGGTCCTGGCGGGCGCGGATGTCGGCCTGCCCCGGGTAGTTCGAGCCCTCGGCGAGCCAGATCTTGAGGTCGCGCGAGCCGGTGGCATCCATGATGTCGATGCACTCGAGGTGGTGGTCGATCGCCTTGTTCCGGATGCGGTCGTCGTGGTGCGTGAGCGCCCCGAACTTGTAGTCCTCGTCCTGGAACGTGTTCGAGTTGATGGTGCCGAGCTCGACGCCGAGGTCCTCCGCGTGGCGGCGGAGGTCCGAGTAGTCGTCGACCTTGTCCCACGGGATGTGCAGGGCCACGCTCGGCGCGAGCTTCGTGTACGCGTTGACCTGCGCGGCATCCGCGATCTTCTCGTAGGGGTCGCGGGGCGTGCCGGGCGTCGTGAACACGCGGAAGCGCGTGCCGGAGTTGCCGAACGCCCAGCTGGGCAGCTCGATGCCCTGGCCTTCGAGTGCGGACAGGATGTCGGGTGACAGCGTCGTCATGATGCGGTGCTCTCGTTCTCGGATTCGGCGACCGCGGCCTGCGCCGCGGTCAGTTGGTCGTGGAGGTTGAAGACTTCGGTGAGGGGTGTCGCGGCCTGGTCGGGGCGGCCCTCGAGGCCGACGAAGAACCGGCCCATCTCGGCCTCCCAGCGAGCGGCGACCTCGGAACCGGCGAGGTAGGCCTGTGCGGCCTCGTCGTCGTCGGTCTCGTAGTAGCCGATCAGGCGCCCGCCTTCGCCCAGGAAGAGCGAGTAGTTGCGGCGACCCGAGGCGGCGATCTCGGCGAGCATCTCGGGCCACACCGGCGTGTGGCGGGCGATGTACTCGTCCAGCAAATCGGGTCGCACCGTCAGCTGGAAGCAGACGCGCTTCGTCGCGGTCGCGCTGGTCATGGGTCGGACGCCTCTCGGGTGGGCGGCGATGTCGGCTGCGACACCGCCGGAGCAGTGAATCGTTTCAAAGATAAACGGCGAGCGTGCTTTCCGCAAGTGGGAGAGCGCTTTCCGTTGAATCGTACGACGTGGACAGCCGTGTGTCGATAGCGTGAGAGCCGATTCGACGCGAGGGAGCACGGATGGAGCATCAGGAGAGGGCGCTGGCCGCCTATGTGGAGTCGGTGCGGGAGCAGCCCGGCGCGCTGGGCGTGGTGCTCGTGGGGTCGGTCGCGCAGGGCAGGGAGCGCGAGGACTCCGACGTCGACGTGTACCTCGTCGTCGACGACGACCGCTTCGCCGCCGAGACCGCGCAGGGCCGGTTCGCGTGGATCGACCGGCAGGAGCTCGACTACCCGGGCTCGTACATCGACATCAAGCTCGTGAGCCCGTCGTATCTCGCCACGGCCGTCGAGAAGGCCGACGACCCGACGCGGGCGTCCTTCCTCGGCGCGCGGGTGGCCTGGAGCGTGCTGTCGGGTCTCGACGAGACGATCGCCCGCATCGTCGAGCTTCCGGATGAGGTGTGGGACGACCGCGTTCGCTCGTTCGTCGCGCAGGCCCACCTGTACGGCGGCTACTTCCTGTGTCAGGCTGTCGAGCGTGGCGACGGATTCCTCCGCCGCCACGCCGGACTCCACCTGGCGCTGGCTGCGGCGCGCGCGGCGCTCGCGGCGAACCGCGTGATGCTTCCGGGCCCGAAGTACATCTCGAAGCTGGTCAATGCCGTTCCGACGCCCGCCGGCTTCGTCGAGGCGTGGAGTCAGGTCGTCGACGAGCCCGGCATCGATGCCGCGGGCGAGCTGATGCGCATCCTCGACGAGTGGGTCGGGGACGGCCTCACCCCCGACGAGGCGCTGTCGACGTTCATCCGCGACAACGAACTCGCCTGGCTCCGGGGGAGCGTCCCCGCGGAGTTCTGGTGAAGCCACCACGCATCACCCCTTGACCGCTCCGCTGGTCATGCCCGCGACGATCTGCCGGTTGAAGAAGACGTACATGATCAGCGGCGGGATGGTCGTCAGCAGGATGTACATGAACAGCAGGTTGAACTGGCTGACGGTCTGGCTCTGGAAGTTGTAGAGACCGAGCTGCACCGTGGGGTAGTCGTTGCCCGGCAGGAAGTACAGCGGGTTCTGGAAGTCGCTGAAGACGAAGACCGCCTGCACCACGATCACGGTGACGATGACCGGCTTGAGCAGCGGGAGCACGACCGCGAAGAACAGCCGCATGGGTCCCGCGCCGTCGATGATGGCGGCCTCGTCCAGCTCCTTGGGGATTGTGGCGACGAACGCGCGGAACAGCAGGACGCAGAACGCGAGTCCGAACGTGGCCTCGATCAGGATCATGCCCGGGATGGTCTTGAACAGCCCGATGCCCTGGAGCACCCAGATCGTGGGCACGACGGCCGGCGGCACGATGAGCGCGGCGAGCACCATGAAGTTGATGACCGGGTTCCAGCGGGAGCGCTTGCGCTGCAGCACGTAGCCGACCATTGCGGCGAACACCACCATGATGGCGCAGCTGAAGACGGTGATGATCGTGGTCCAGAGGAAGGCCCACAGCACCTGGTAGTCGTTCTTCTGCAGCACCTCGACGAGGTTGTCCCAGAACAGCCACTCCGTCGGCAGGCTGAACTCGACGAGTCCGGCTTCCTGCGAGGTCTTCGAAGACTGCAGGAAGACGAAGACGAACGGCAGGATGAAGACCACGACCGACACGATGATCGCGATGATCCCGACGAGGTACTTGCGAATCCAGCGGCGCGCCGTCATCGGGCGGCGGTCCTCCTTGGGACGGCGGCCGCCGCGGAGCTTGCGGGCGTCGGCGGTGGTGATTCTCTCAGTGACGGTCACAGCTCCGCCTCCCTTCTGTTCAGGAGCCAGGACACCGGCACCATGACGGCGGTGACCACCAGGAAGAGGATGACGTTGCCTGCGGTGGACAGGCCGAAGAAGCCGGCCTGGTACTGCTTGTAGATGACCGACGCGATCACGTCGCTCGAGAAGCCGGGGCCGCCCTTGGTCATCGCCCAGATCATCGCGAACTCGCGGAGACCGCCGATGAGGGACAAGATGATCACGGTCGCGGTCGCGGGGCGGACCAGCGGCAGGGTGATGTTGCGGAAGATCGACCACGCTCCGGCGCCGTCCATGCGGGCGGCCTCGAAGTACTCGTGCGGGATGGCGACGATGCCGGCCATGAAGATGAGGGTGGCGATGCCGACGCCCTTCCAGATGTCGACGCCGGCGACGGTGAGCAGGGCGAGGTTCGGGTCGGTGTACCAGCCGGGCTCGGGCAGGTTGAAGAAGCCGAGGATGTTGTTCACGACGCCGTGGAACGGGTCGAGCAGCGCCTTGAAGGTGAGGCCGACGCCGATCGTGGAGACCAGCACCGGGAAGAACACCACGGCGCGGAGGTAGCCGCGGCCGAGGATCGGGCCGGTCAGCAGCAGCGCCAGCGCGAGGCCCAGCACGACCTTCGCGGCCGAGGTCACGAAGCCGTAGATGAAGGTGTTGATGAAGCCCTGGACCAGCTGGGGCTCCTGGAAGAACTGCACGAAGTTGTCGAAGCCGATGAACTGGACGTCGAACAGCGTCCAGCGCGTCAGCGAGAAGTAGAAGGACGCGAACGTGGGCACCGCGAAGAACACGATGAACAGCACGGCGGCGGGGATGTAGAACCAGGTCGGGTACGGGCTGCGGATGCCCTTGCGCTTCGGGTCGGTCTTGCCCGATCGGGTGGCGGGCGGTGCCGCGCCGGTCGGTGCTACTGCGGTCGTCATTTGATCACTCCTTTGTGAAGAGGGGCCGGCGGCGTGCCGCCGCCGGCCCCTGTGTTACCTGATCTCAGCGGATCCGGATGCGGTTCACCAGCCCTCGAGGCCGAGCTGCTGGGCCTGCTTCTTCACGTCCTCGTCGTACTGCGCGGCACCGTCTTCGGCGCCGGTGATGCCGGAGCCGACGGCGACCGTGATGTTCTCGAGGTTCGGTCCCTTGATCGGGGAGAGGAACTCGAGCGCGGAGCCGGTCTTGCCGGAGTCGAAGTACGCCTGGATGTCGTTCACCAGGTCGGGCACGTCATCGGGCAGCGTGCAGGCACTGGTGACGTACGGGCCGGCGATCGAGCCGCCCTCGTTCTGCACCTGGCAGCCCTCGTCCGAGTTCGCGAACGCCACGAACTTCTTGGCGGCCTCGAGCTTGTCGCCCTCGGTGGACTTCGCGATGTAGATCGCGTTCGGCTGCCACATCGTGATCGACGTGTCAGCGGCGTCCGCGGCCGGCAGTGCGAACACGCCGATGTCGTTGACGTTGTCGGGGTAGTCCTGCTGCACCGCCGAGATCGTCGCCGACAGCATCGGGTACTGCGCCCCGGCGCCGGTCGCCAGCGCGGCCATCGCCTGCGCGTTCGTCATCGAGGGGAAGTCCTCGTTGAGGAGGCCCTTCTCGAAGACCTCTGCGCCGTGCGTGAATCCGGCAAGAGCCGGCTCCTCGACGTACTTCGCGTTCGGGTCGTTGGCGGTGTACTCCTCGGCCCAGTCGGGGTTGACCGCCGACACGTTCGCGAAGTCGCCGAGCACGAACAGCTGGCTGGTCCAGGTGTCACCGAACGACTGCAGGATCGGGGCGACGCCGCCGCCCTCGGCCTTGATCTTCTCGCTGTTGGCGATGAACTCGTCCCAGGTGGTCGGGATCTCGAGGCCGAGCTGCTCGTAGACCTTCTTGTTGTAGAGCACGGCGCCCGCGAACGAGGTGCCCCATGGGGCGCCGTACAGGCCGTTGTCGGTCGACACGACCGCCTTGAAGTCGTCGGTCAGGCCGCTGACCCAGTCCTCGTCGCTCAGGTTCACGAGCGTCTGGTCGGGGTTCAGCGCCTGCAGCAGCGAGCCCGAGTTGTAGTGGAAGACATCGTTCATCGAGTCGGTCGACAGCTTCGTCTTCATCAGGTTGTCGCCCTCGGTGCCGCCCGGCTGCGTCTCGAGCTTCACCGTGATGTCGGGGTTGGCCTTCTCGAACGCCGCGATCAGCGCCTTCGCCTGGTTGGTGTTGGCGTCGTCGCTCTGGGTGAGATAGCTGATCTCCACCTTGCCGTCATCGGAACCGCCACCGCCGCTGCACGCGGCCAGCGGCACGGCGAGTGCCACGATGCCCGCACTCGCGAGGAGCACTCTCCGGGTCGAAGAGCTCTTCATCTTTACCTCCTTGTAAAGCCGAGCGGATGGTCCGCCCACGCTGCCGGAATCCCTGGTGCTGCGTTGAGAGGGTCGCTGCCCTGGTGGCATTGAAACCATTCAACCCTCGTAAGGTACGTCCGTTCCGGCATGGGGTCAACAGTGGGATCAGAACTGATCCGTCACGATCGTGTAACGGTCTACACTTCGATTGACAAGAACCATGAATCGTTTCACGATTGTGGAGCGGGTCGGCGACGCGGCCGACCTCCGAAAGGACCCAGCCATGACGGCTCTTCCCTCTCCCACCGCAGTCGACGACGCCGTTCGGATCGTCGGGCTTCGCTCCCAGCACGGCCCCGGACTGCTCGGCGTCCCGCGCACCGGGCTGCGCCTGAGCTGGCGCACCGAGAGCGACGATTCGGATGCCCGTCTCGTCGGCTATCAGATCGCCGAAGGCTCTGAGGGAGCCGAACCCACGATTGCGGAGCCGGTCGCCGACGCCCGGACGGTCGGCATCGCCATCCCGGTCGAACTCGCCGCCCGCGAGCGTCGTGCCTTTTCGGTGCGCGTCGCGACGCCGCGCGGCTGGAGTGCGTGGAGCGAGCCGCTGGTCGTCGAAGCCGGCGTCGACGGACCGGGGCTCGAGGCATCCGTCATCGGCGCCGACACCTCGCCCGACGGGCCCGTGCCGCTGCTGCGCACCGAGTTCGTGCTCGACGGAGCGCCGACGACCGCCCGGCTGCGCCTGTCCGCACTCGGTCTCGTCGATGCGTGGATCAACGGCGTCCGCGCGACCGACGCCCTCCTCACACCGGGGTGGACGTCGTACCAGGAGCGCATCCTCGTCGACACGATCGATGTCACCTCCCTGCTGCGTGCGGGCGCGAACGTGATCGTCCTCGCCGTCGCCGACGGCTGGTACCGCGGCAGCTTCGGGTTCGCGCGGCGCCAGGCGATCTACGGCGACCGCACCGGGGCGCTGGCGCAGCTGGAGGCCGACGGCGAGATCGTGGCGAAGACGGATGCCTCGTGGCAGACCGGATCCGGACCTCTCCGCAGCGCCAGCATCTACGACGGCACCGTGACCGACCTGCGCCTCGACGACCCCGCCGTGCACGAGCCCGGGTTCGCGGGCGACGGCTGGGTCGCAGCATCCGTCGTCGCCTTCGACGCGACGCGATTCGAGCCCCGCTCTGCGCCGCCGGTGCGGGTGGTGGCGGAGCTGCCGATGGCGCCCACGCACCACGACGGACGTACGCGCCTGGACGGCGGGCAGAACCTGTCG
Organism: Microbacterium sp. Leaf288; assembly: GCF_001422925.1. Taxonomy (GTDB): domain Bacteria; phylum Actinomycetota; class Actinomycetes; order Actinomycetales; family Microbacteriaceae; genus Microbacterium. Next base: position 146,018 of record NZ_LMNI01000013.1, on the reverse strand, counting down.
GGCTGGGTGCGCCTCGTGGTGCGCGGCCGCGCGGGCGATGTCGTCACGGTCCGCCACGCCGAGGTGCTCGAGCCGTCGGGCGACCTGCACGTCAAGGCGCTGCGGTCGGCCAAGGCCACCGACGTCTACACGCTCGACCGCGACGGCGAGCACACGCTCGAGCCCGCGTTCACGTTCCACGGCTTCCGCTACGCCGACGTCGAGGGTGCCGAGGTCGTCTCGGCGACAGCGGTCGCGATCTCGAGCGACCTCGCGCCGCGGAGCACCTTCGCGTCGTCGCACGAGGCGCTCGACCGGTTCCACTCGAACGTCTTCTGGTCGCAGCGCGACAACTTCGTGTCGGTGCCCACAGACTGCCCGCAGCGCGACGAGCGGCTCGGCTGGACCGGCGACGCGCAGGCGTTCGCGGCGACGGCGAACACCCTCATGGACACCGAGTCGTTCTGGATGTCGTGGCTGCGCGACCTGGAGATCGACCAGACCGACTCCGGCGGGGTGCCCGCGGTCGTGCCCGACATCATCCGCCCGCAGGACATGCTCATGGGCGGCGTGCCCACCGAGAACATGGGCCGTGCCGGATGGGCGGATGCCGCCACCATCGTGCCGCTCGCGGTCTACGAGTCCTACGGCTCGACGGAGGTGCTCGCGCGTCAGCGCAGCAGCATGCGGCGCTGGGTGGAGCACCTGCGCCGCCGCGCGGGCGACGGCGTCGTGCTGCCGGGCGGCGACTTCCAATTCGGCGACTGGCTCGACCCCGACGCCCCCGGCGAGCGGCCCTGGGAGGCCAAGGTCTCGAGCGACTTCGTGTCGAACGCGTTCTACTCGTGGTCGGCGCGCCTGCTCGCCCGGGCCGAGCGCATCCTCGGCGACGCCGACAGCGCCGACGACTACGAGGCCCTCGCCGACCGCGTCGGAGCCGCGACGTTCGCACGCTGGGGCGAGGAGGCGATCCTCACTCAGAGCGGTGCGGCGATCGCCCTCGAGTTCGCCCTGGCGCCCGCAGAGCGGCGCGCCGAGATCGCGGACGCGCTCGCCGAGAACGTGCGCCGCGAGAACGGCCGCATCGCGACCGGCTTCCTCGGCACGCCCCTCGTGCTCTTCGCGCTGTCGAACTCGGGCCACCTCGACGAGGCGTATCTCATGCTGCTGCGCCGTGACGCCCCGTCGTGGCTCTACCAGGTCGACCGCGGTGCGACGACGGTATGGGAGCGCTGGGACGCCATCCTCCCCGACGGCAGCATCCACTCCGGCGCCATGGACGCCCTTCCCACCGAGGACGCCTCCGAGGACGAGACCGGCATGCTCTCGTTCAACCACTACGCGTACGGCGCGATGATCGACTGGGTCTACCGCACGGTGGCGGGCCTCGCCCCCGATGCCGACGACCCGGGGTACCGAACCGTGCACGTGGCTCCGCGCCCGGCCGTGGGGCTCGAGCACGCCTCGGCGTCGATCCAGACCCCGCAGGGGCGTCTCGCGATCGACTGGCGCGTCGACGGCGACGTGTTCGAAGCCACCCTCGAGGTGCCTTTCGGCTCGCGCGCCGTGCTCGACCTCCCGGTCACCGCGGGCTCGGCGACGACCGTCGACGGCGCTCCTGCACCCACCGAGCTCGGTCACGGCACGCATCGCATCACGGTCACCGCGCCCGCCGTCGCGACGCCCGGCGCCGTCATCCCGGCCTGATCGCGGCATCCGTCAGACCTTTCCCCACCCCCAGACCACACACCCGAGGAGTGCCATGAGCAGCCCCGTTCCCCACATCGTCATCGACGCGCCATACCGCAGCGACGTCGTCGCCTCATCGACCCCCGAGATCGGCTGGCGCACCGAGACCGACATCCCCGGGTGGCTGCAGGCCGGGGCCGAGGTCGAGGTCACGCGTGCCGGCGAGGTGTCGTCGCACCGTGTCGACGGCCGCGCGTCGACAAGGATCGCGTGGCCGTTCGCCCCGCTCGCCGCGCGCGAGGAGGCCTCGCTGCGCGTGCGGGTCACCGGCGTCGACGGCGCCCTCGGCGACTGGAGCGAGCCGCGGCGCGTCGTCGCCGGGTTCCTCGCCGAGGGGGAGTGGCAGGCCGTGACGATCGGCCTCGCCGCGCCCGCCGCGAATGCCCAGCCCGCGTACCTGCGGACGGAGTTCGACGTGACCGGCCCGGTGGCACGCGCCACGCTCTACGCGACGGCACTGGGCGTGTACCAGGTGGCGATCGACGGCGTCGACGTCGACGACCAGGTGATGAAGCCCGGCTGGACGCCCTATGCGCACCGCACCATCCACGAGACCACCGACGTCACCGCTCTCGTCGCGGAGGGCCGCAACGCCATCGGCGTGCGCCTGGCCGGCGCGTGGGCGACGGAGAGCTTCGGGTTCCGCGAGAACGCGCGTCCCCTCTACGCCGACCAGCCGCGCTTCGCGGGTCAGCTGCTCATCGAGTACGCCGATGGGTCGAGCGAATGGATCGTCACGGATGCCTCGTGGCAGGCGTCCACCGGACCCCTCACGGCGAGCGGGCTCTACGCGGGCGAGGACCACGACGCCCGGCTCGCCCTCGTCGACCGCGACGGTCGGGGTTTCGCCGAGGCGGGGTACGCGGCCGACAGCTGGGCGCCCGTCGCCGAGCTCGACGCACTGCGCACGCCCGAGGCGCGGGTGTCGCCGTTCGTACGACGCGTCGAAGACCTCGCGGTGCGCGAGGTCATCACCACCCCGAGCGGCAGGACCGTCCTCGACTTCGGGCAGAACCTGGTCGGCCGCCTCCGGATCCGGGTCTCAGGTCCCGCGGGCACGGTGATCACGCTGCGGCACGCCGAGGTGCTCGAGCACGGCGAGCTCGGCACGCGGCCGCTGCGCGCCGCCGCCGCGACCGACCACTACACGCTGTCCGGCCAGGGCGCCGAGGAGTGGGAGCCGGAGTTCACGTTCCACGGCTTCCGCTACGCCGAGATCGACGGCTGGCCGGGCGAGTTCGACCCCTCCGCCGTCACCGCGGTCGTCATCCACAGCGACATGGAGCGCACGGGCTGGTTCGAGGCATCCCATCCCCTCGTCAACCAGCTGCACGAGAACATCGTGTGGGGCCTGCGCGGCAACTTCCTGTACCTTCCGACCGACTGCCCGCAGCGCGATGAGCGTCTCGGCTGGACGGGCGACATCCAGGTGTTCGCGCCGACGGCGTCGTTCCTCTACGACGTGCGCGGTTTCCTCGACTCGTGGCTGCGCGACCTCGCCCTCGAGCAGGTCGACGGCGTGGTGCCGTTCGTCGTGCCGAACGCGCTCGGCGTCGCCCGCCCCGCCGCGGCGTGGGGCGATGCCGCCACGATCGTGCCGTGGGTGCTTCACGAGCGCTACGCCGACGTCGCCACGGTCGAGCGCCAGTACCCCAGCATGAAGGGCTGGGCGGACGTGCTCATCGGGCTGGCCGGCCCGCGCCGGCTGTGGGAGGGCATGTTCCAGTTCGGCGACTGGCTCGACCCCGACGCGCCGCCGCACCTGCCTGCGAACGCGAAGACCGATGCCGACATCGTGGCGTCGGCCTATCTCTTCCGTTCGGCGGACGCCGTGGCCCGCGCCGCCGCGCTCCTCGGCAAGGACGACGAGGCCCGGGAGTACGGGCAGATCGCGGAGGAGGTGCGCGCCGCGTTCCTCGCGGAGTACGTGACGCCCGCCGGGCGCATGATGTCGGATGCGCAGACCGCGTACGCGATGGCGATCGTCTTCGACATCGTCCCCGCCGACCAGCAGGAGGTGCTCGGCGCCCGGCTCGCCGAGCTCACACGCCTGTCGGGCTACCGCATCAGCACCGGCTTCGTCGGCACGCCGATCATCCAGGACGCCCTCACGCGCACCGGCAACCTCGAGACCGCACGCCGCCTGCTGGTGCAGACGGAGAACCCGTCGTGGCTGTACCCGGTCACCATGGGGGCGACCACCATCTGGGAGCGGTGGGACTCGATGCTGCCCGACGGATCGATCAACCCGGGTGAGATGACCTCGTTCAACCACTACGCGCTCGGCGCGGTCGGCGACTGGCTGCATCGCGTCGTCGCGGGCCTCGCGCCCGACGCGCCGGGATACGAGCGGATCCGCATCCAGCCGCGCCCGCTCGCCGAGTTCGACCACGCGTGGGCCGAGCACCTCACGCCGTACGGCACCGCGCGTGCGGGCTGGTCGCGCCAGGGCGGCGTCATCCGCGTCGAGGCCACGGTGCCGCCGAACACGACCGCCGTCGTCGTGCTGCCCGACGGGCGTGAGCTCGAGGTCGGCTCGGGAACCCACGAGTGGGAGGTCGCCGACACCGCGCCGGCGGCCGCCGCCTCGCGCATCGGCCTGGACTCGACCCTCGCCGCCGTCATCGACGACCTCGAGGCCTACGAGGCCATCGGACAGGTGCTCGAGGCCTCGAGCCCCGAGGCCGCGCACGGCTTCCGCACGCACACGAAATGGTCGGAGGCCCGCGAACTCGGGGAGGCGCTGTTCATGCACGCCGGCCCCGAGACGCAGCAGGAGATCGCCGCGGCGCTCGCCGCGCTGTCGGCGCAGCGCGAGGGGGCGACGGCCGATGCCTGAGGCCGGACGGGGCGCGGGGGAGACGGCTTGCCCCGTGCCCTACACTCGCGGGAAGCGGATCTGAACACTGGGGGCGTCATGGTGGTGAGCGTGCGCGATGTCGCGGCTGCGGCATCCGTTTCCGTCGGCACGGTCTCGAACGTGCTCAATCGACCCGAGAAGGTGTCGCCCGCGACCGTCGAGCGGGTGACGCAGGCGATCGAGGAGCTCGGCTTCGTGCGAAACGACGCGGCCCGGCAGCTCAGAGCCGGGCGCAGCCGCAGCATCGCCCTGATCGTGCTCGACGCGGGCAACCCGTTCTTCGCCGAGGTCGCCCGCGGGGCCGAGGACCGCGCCGCCGAGGCCGGGATGAGCGTGCTGCTCGGCAACAGCGATGAGCGCTCCGACCGCGAGGACGCCTACCTCGATCTCTTCCGCGAGCAGCGGGTGAACGGCGTGCTCGTCACGCCTGTCGACGGCGACCTCGCCGGACTCGCGCGGCTGCACGCCGGCGGAGTGCCCGTGGTGCTCGTCGACCACGAGGACTCCGCGCGGGCGTTCGGATCGGTCTCGGTCGACGACGTCGAGGGCGGCTACCTCGCGGTCTCGCACCTCCTGTCGACCGGGCGCCGGCGCATCGCCTTCATCGGCGGTCCTCGCACGATCCGCCAGGTGGCGGACCGGCTCGAGGGCGCGCGTCGCGCCGTCGCCGAGGTGGAGGGGGCGACCCTCGAAGTCGTGGAGATGTCGGCGCTGTCGGTGCTGCAGGGGCGTGAGGCGGGAGAGCTCCTCCGCGGACGCGCCGCGGCAGACCGGCCGGACGCGGTGTTCGCCGCGAACGACCTGCTCGCCGTCGGCGCGCTGCAGGCGTTCACGCTCATGGCCGATCTGCAGGTGCCGCGCGACATCGCGCTGATCGGCTACGACGACATCGACTTCGCGTCGGCGACCGTCGTGCCGCTGAGCTCGATCCGCCAGCCGGCGCACCTCATCGGGTACACCGCCGTCGACCTGCTCCTCAAGGACCTCGAAGAGCCCGACGGCGACCACGCGCGCACCGTGCGCTTCCAGCCCGAGCTGGTGGTGCGGGAGTCCACGGCCGGCTGACCTCACCGGGCCGAGGTCGGCCGGGTCGCCTCCTCGAGCAGCTCGAGCACGTGGCGGTAGTCGGCTCCCGTCGCGCGCGTCATGCCCAGCTCGCACGTGCGGTTGCACGACGCGTGCGCGTCGGCGCCCAGGGCGCGCACCTCGGCGGCCTCGGCGGCCGTGGCGGACGCGGTGAGCTCGGGATGCAGCATCCCGCGGTCTCCGGCGAAGCCGCAGCACGACCACGCGTCCGGCACGACCACCTCGGTGGCGACGGCTTCGGCCACGCGGCGCAGGGCGGGGTCCAGGCCGAGCTGCGTCGACGAGCACGTGGGGTGCAGCGCCAGCGAGCCGACGAGCGGCATCACCTCGCCCAGTCGGGGGAGCAGCACGCGCTCGGCGAAGGCGACGGCGTCTTCGACACGGGCGTCGACGCCGGCATCGGCGAGCAGGTGGATGAAGCCCTCGGTGCAGCTCGAGGCATCCGTCACGATCGTGAGTTCGCCGCCGTGCGACGCGTCCGTGATCGACGCGGCGACCCGGCGGGCCATCACCTCGCGCCCGCCCGCGTGGCCCTTCGAGGTCCAGGGTGTGCTGCAGCACAGCGCGTCGACGCCGTCCGGCACCGCGAGCCGGACGCCCGCGCGTTCGGCGAGCCGGCGGAACGCCTCGGTCACCCCGACCCCGTCGCCCGCGGCGCCGAACATCGCGTTGACGCAGGCGGGGAGGAAGACCGCGACCGGCGCTTCGTCGCCCGTGCCGACGCCGGCGCCGAGGCGTGAGCGCGCGCGTCCGCCGCGGGGGAGGTCGTCCGAGTAGCGCGGCACGGTGTCTGCGCCGAGCACGGCGCGGCCGAGGTCGGTGACGGCGCCGACAGTGCGGGCCGGAAGGCGCTCGGCCACCGTGAGGCCGAGGCTCGCGACCCGGGTCGCCCCTGCCCACGCGTGCGCGGCGCCCTTCCACGCCGCGTTCGCCGCCGGGCCGGCGTCCTCGCGGCGCAGGCGCTTCACGAGGGTCCCCGTGTTGATCAGCACGGGGCACGCGGTCTGGCACATGCCGTCGACGGCGCAGGTGTCCACGCCCGCGTAGTCGTAGTCGCGTTCCAGCTCGCGCACGAGCGCGTGATCGCCGGATGCCTCGGCCCGGGCGATCGCGCGCCGCGTCACGATCCGCTGGCGCGGCGTGAGGGTGAGGTCGCGGCTCGGGCACACCGGTTCGCAGTAGCCGCACTCGACGCAGCGGTCGGCCTCCTCCTCGATCGGGTCGGCGAGCTTGATGTTGCGCAGATGCGCCTCGGGGTCGTCGTCGATGATGACGCCCGGGTTGAGGATCCCGGCCGGGTCGCACAGTCCCTTGAGCTCGCGCATGACGTCGTAGAGCTCGTCGCCGTACTGCCGGCGCACGTACGGCGCCATGACGCGGCCGGTGCCGTGCTCGGCCTTGAGGTTGCCGCCGGCGTCGAGCACGAGCTCGACCATGTCCTCGGTGAACGCACGGTAGCGGGCGAGCTGATCGGTCGACTCGAAGCGGTCCGTGAGCATGAAGTGGATGTTGCCGTCCTTCGCGTGCCCGAAGATGACGCTGTCGTCGTAGGCGTACCGCTCGAACAGCGTCTGCAGCGTCGCGCACGTGGGCGCGAGGCGGTCGACGGGCACGACGACATCCTCGAGCAGTGCCGTGGTGCCGCTCGGGCGCGCACCGGCGACCGAGGCGTAGAGGCCCTTGCGCAGCTTCCACGCGGCGGCGCGCGCCGCCGGATCGGACGAGAAGGATGCCGCGGCCTCGAGCGGCTGCCCCGCGAGGGTCTGCGCGCCCCGCGCGACGAGCTGTGCGAGCTCGTCGTCGTCGTGCGCGTGGAACTCGATGAGGAGCGCCGCCTGGTCGCGCACCGTGAGCCCCGTGATCTCGCGGGGGGCTCCGGCGAGCGACTGCCCGACCCGGAGCGACGTCGCATCCATGAGCTCGAGCGTCGCCGCCCCCGTCGCGACGAGCTCGGGGAGGGCGCGCGTCGCGGCCGCGAGATCGGGGAAGACCGTCAGCGCCGTCGCCATGCGCGGCAGGATCGGCACCGTGCGGTAGGTCGCCTCCGCGACGAACGCCAGCGTCCCTTCGCTGCCGACCACGAGGTGCGCGAGCAGCTCTGCCGGGGTGTCGAAGTCGAGGAACGCGTTGACGGCGTACCCCATCGTGTTCTTCATCGCGAACTGCCGGCGGATGACCTCGACCGACCGCGGGTTCGACACCACCCGTTCGCGCACCCGCATCAGGCCGTCGACCAGATCAGGCTCGGCGGCGCGGAGTGCCGCGTCGGCATCGGGCGCACCCGAGTCGACGACCGTGCCCGACGGCAGCACGAGCACGAGCGACTCGAGCGTCCGGTACGTGTTCTCGGTGATGCCGCATGCCATGCCGCTGGAGTTGTTGTTGACGACCCCGCCGATCGTGCAGGCGAGCTCGCTCGCCGGGTCGGGGCCGAGCCGGAAGCCGTGCCGCGCGAGCCGTGCATTGACCTGTCGCACCGTCGCGCCGGGCTGCACGCGCACGCGGCGCCCGCCGTCGAGCACGTCGATGCGGCGGAACCGCTGCCGCACGTCGACGAGCAGCCGGTCGGTCGATGCCTGGCCCGAGAGGCTCGTGCCGCCCGAGCGGAACGTGAGGCTCGTCCCGCTGCGGCCGGCCTCGCGCATCACGCGGCCGACCTCGGCCGCGTCGGCGGCGACGAGCACCGCCTCAGGGGTGAGCAGGAAGTGGGAGGCGTCGCTCGCGTACGCGACGCGGTCGATGGCGCGGGTCCTGAGGCGCGATGCCTCGCCGACGGCGTGCGCGATTGCGTCCACAACGCCGGCGGCGGGCAGGGTCGCGGGGGCGGCGCTTCTTGCCATGGGGACTCCTCGCTGAGCTAGACTGCAATCACATTCAAGAGAGAATGGATATGCAAGCTCCTATGGACATGCAGACTAGCGGATCGTCCACCGTGATCTCCACTGGGCCCGACCTCTCCCGCGATGGCGTCGAGCGGTACTGGGAGAGCACCGCTCCGGGAGCGGGACGACGGATGCCGCGGGCCGACGCCGTCAGCGATGCCGCGACGGTCGACCTCAACGGGGTGTGGCGCTTCCGGCTCTCACCCACGGCGGCGGGCACGGGGTCGGCATGGATCGCCGACGACTTCGACGATGCGGGCTGGGACGCGATGCCGGTGCCGTCGCACTGGGTGCTCGAGGAGTTCACGCCGCTTGCGGGCGGCCCCGCGCGCCGCATGCTCGGCACCGACGAGGGGCCGCTCTACACGAACACCGCCTATCCGATCCCGCTCGATCCGCCTCGCGTCTCGACGGAGAATCCGACCGGCGATTACCGGCTGGTCTTCGACGTCCCCGCGGGCTTCGGCCCGGCGGTGCTGCGCTTCGAGGGCGTCGACTCGTGCGCGAAGGTCTGGCTGAACGGCGAGGAGCTCGGCTGGTCGACGGGCAGCCGCCTGCCGTTCGAGTTCGACGCACGGGTGCGAGCCGGGCGCAACGTGCTGTGCGTGCGCGTGCACCGCTGGTCGGCAGGCACGTACCTCGAGGACCAGGACATGTGGTGGCTCCCGGGCATCTTCCGCGACGTGCAGCTGCGTGCGCGTCCGGCCGGTGCGATCGACGACCACTTCGTGCACGCCGACTACGACGCCGCGACGGGCATCGGCACGCTGCGGGTGGATGCCTCGACCCGGGCCGTCGTCGAGATCCCCGAGCTCGGCATCCGTGTCCCGGCCGGCGAGACCGTGACGGCTCCCGTCGAGCCGTGGAGCGCGGAGCGGCCGCGCCTGTATCGCGGGACCCTGCGCTCGAGGGGCGAGACGGTCGAGCTCGCCGTCGGGTTCCGGCACGTGGAGGTCGTCGACGGCGTGTTCACGGTGAACGGGCGGCCCGTCACGTTCCGCGGCGTCAACCGGCACGAGCACCACCCCGACACCGGGCGCACGCTCGATCGCGACACGATGATCCACGACATCGTGCTCATGAAGCGCGCGAACATCGACGCCGTGCGCACCAGCCACTACCCGCCGCATCCGGAGTTCCTTCGCCTGTGCGACGAGTACGGACTGTGGGTGATCGTCGAGGCCGACCTCGAGACGCATGGGTTCATCTACGAGGGATGGGCGCACAATCCGCCCGCGCTGCCCGAGTGGCGCGACGCGGTCATGGACCGCCTCGTGCGCACGGTCGAGCCGCACAAGAACCACCCGAGCATCGTCGTCTGGTCGCTCGCCAACGAGAGCATGACCGGCGACGGCTTCGCCGAGATGCGCCGCTGGCTCGACGAACGCGATCCCTCGCGCGCCGTGCTCTACGAGCGCGACCCGAGCTATCGCGACTCCGACTTCTACTCGCTCATGTATCCGTCGCTCGAGCTGCTCGACCAGATCGGCCGGCACGAGGAGCCCCGCGGGGGGCGGCTGAGCATGCACGGCATGGTGTTCACCGACTCGGGCGGGGTCGCGCCGCTGCCGGAGGGTGTCACCGAGGCCGACGAGGAGCGCCGGCGCGCCCTCCCCTTCCTCCTCGTCGAGTACGCCCACGCGCAGGGCAACGGCCCCGGATCCCTGCAGGACTACTGGCGCATCATCCGCGCCCACGACCGCCTCTGCGGCGCGTTCGTGTGGGAGTGGATCGACCACGGCTGGAACGCCGCGACCGACGACGGGGTGCCGTTCGTCATGCACGGCGACGACGTGGACTACGAGCCGCGCGGCGGCCGGTTCAGCCTCCACGGGCTGGTGTTCAGCGACCGCACGCCGACCCCCGGCCTCGTCGAACTGGCGAAGGCGCACGAGACCATCAGGATCACGGTGGAGGGCGACGCCGTGCGCGTCGAGAACGACCGGCACACCGCCGACACCGCGGACGTGGCGTTCCGCTGGGCGGTCGAGGCCGACGGCGAGAAGGCCGCGAGCGGCCCGCTGCCGGTTCCCGTCCTCGCACCGGGGGAGTCCGTGGCGGTCTCGATTCCGGATGCTGCCGCCACGGCTCTCGCGTCGGGCGCCGGCGACATCGTGCTCACCGTCGAGGCGGCGCTCGCCGCGGACGAGCTGTGGGCGCCGGCCGGGCACGTCGTGGCGTGGGGGCAGCGTGCGCCCGCGCCCGCGGACGCAGGCACCGGGGCCGAGAAACCGCAGACCGATCGAGACACCGCGCGTGCCGTGGCTTCCCCGCAGCTTCGTGATGTCTCGCGCACCGCCGGCGAGATCCGGCTCGGATCGGCCACGTTCGATGCGACGACGGGCCGCCTGATGCGGCTCGGCGATCTCGAGCTCGACGGCCCGGTGCTCGACCTGTACCGCGCGCCCACCGAGAACGATCACGGCCAGGGCGAGACCAACAACATCGCCGGCGTCTGGCGAAAGACGATGCTGCACCGGCTGCTGCATCGTGTCGACGACATCGACACGGGCGACGGACGGCTCCGGGTGAGCGGGCGCACGGCACCGCGCACGCACCCGCACGGCGTCGCCTGGACGATGACGTGGACCGCCGACGGCGACGGGCTCGTGCTCGAGGTCGACGCCGACTTCGTCGGGCCGTGGACGGACACCCCCTACATGCGTCGCGACATCCTCGTCCCGCGGCTCGGTCTGCTGTTCGGCCTTCCCGGCGCCGCCGAGCGGGTGACGTGGTTCGGCCGGGGCCCGGGCGAGACGTACGTCGACTCGTTCGAGGCCTCACGTGTCGGGCGCTACGGCCGGTCGATCGACGAGCTCCAGGTGGCGTACCCGGTGCCGCAGGAGAACGGCAACCATGTGCAGACGCGGTGGCTCGAGGTCGCGGGCCCGGGCATTCCCCCTCTGCGGGTCGAGGGTCGGCCGGAGTTCGACTTCACCGCCCGCCGCTGGACGTCGCACGACCTCGATCGCGCCGCCAAGCCGCACGATCTCGTCGACTCGGGTCGGGTGTGGCTCAACATCGATCATGCGCAGCAGGGTGTGGGCTCAGCATCCGTCGGTCCTGCTCTTCCGGAGAAGTACCGGATCCCGCGTGAGCGCACGACGTGGAGCGTGCGGCTCGAGGCACGCTGAATCCTCCGCCGGCGCACACCCCGCGCGCGAACCTCGGAGACCCGGCGAGAATCGGACGGATCCGGGCCCCCGCATCCGAGACTCGCGGGATCCCCGATTCTCGCGGGTCGCGTCAGAAGCCGTGGCTGAGCAGAGTCGCGCCCGCGCCCGCTCGCAGCGCGCCGAGCGCCTCGCGCTCGTACTCGGGCATGCGGTCGGGGAGGGCGTCGAGGTCGAACCAGGCGAGCTCGGCGCACTTGCGCGGCTCGAGGATCTCGGGCTCACCCTCCCACTCGTCGCACACGAAGAACCAGTCGACGCGCTGCTCGATCGGGTTGTCGGTGCCGTCCGTGCGCTGCATGACCGTGACCGGCGTCAGCGTCGCGGCGGCGAGGGCCACCCCGAGCTCCTCGCGGACCTCGCGGATCGCGGCGTCGACGGCGGTCTCGCCGAGCTCGACGTGGCCCGCGGCGCCGGCGGCCCAGCATCCGTCCATGTAGCCGGTGTTCTGACGCAGCTGCAGCAGCACCGCCCCGCCGCGGCGGAGATAGACGTACGAAGAGGGGACGACGGAGAAGCGGGTCACGGCGACCCAACCTACCGTCAGCCGAGCTCGGCGACGTCGGTGAAGAGGGCGTCAGCCCCCACCTGCCCGCCCTTGAGCAGCAGCTCGAGTCCGTCGACGGCGGGGTCCGCGGCGTGCGCCCGCAGCAGCACGACGTTGCCCCACGGGTTCGCGGCGATCGAGAGCGACTCCACGCCGAGCAGGCGGGTGACGCGGCTGGACGTGTCCCCACCGCACACGATCACACGGCGCGCCGCTTCGTCGCGGGCGACGGCGGAAATGACGGATGCCGCCGCCTCCGCGATCGCCTCGAGCACGGGGCGGTCGCCGGTCGAGGTCGCGTCGGCGTCGTCGGAGGTGAGCACGACGCCGCGTCCGGCGCGCAGCGCGGCGATCACGTCGGGCACGACGGCCTCCCTCGCAGGCCCGCCGAGGGGCAGCGGCTGCACCAGCCAGCCCGCGGCGGCCGCGGCATCCGCCTGCCGGCGCGTCTGAGCCGAACGGCTGCCCGACACGACGAGCACCGGCCCCGCCGAGGGGGTGGAAGCCGGGACAGCGGGGCCGCTGCGGGGGTCGGCGGCGGCGATGCCGTGGGAGAGACCGCCCGAGCCGATCGCGAACACCGGAGCGGGGAGCGCCGCGACAGCCTCGCCGACCGTCACGAGGTGCTCGTCGGTCAGGGCGTCGAGGACCACCGCCGACTCGGCGGAGCTGCGCAGCAGCGCCTCGAGATCGTCGAAGGCGACGAGCGGGATGGAGCCCACGGGCAGGTCCGTCTGGCGGCCGATGTGGACCGCGAGGTCGGCCTCGGTCATCGGCGTCGAGGGGTGGTGCGACATCGTCGGCTGCCGGTCGAGCCGGTACACCGTGCCCCGCTCAGCGGCGAAGTGCTGGCCGAACAGCGTGTACCGCCCGAAGTCGGGCTGCGCGAACAGCATCGGCACCGGGCGCTCGCCGAACGATTCGCGCGCGAGCTCGACGACGCGGCCGAGACTGCCCACACCCGGCGCGGAGTCGGCCGTGGAGCACGCCTTGTACTGCACGATCGCCGGGTCGAGCTCTGCGAACGCGGCGAACACCGGGCGCAGCTCGGCGTCCATCTCGTCGGGCGCGAGGGAGCGCGAGATGCCGGCCACACCGACCACGTCCACCTCGTCCGCCGCGCGACGCAGGGTGGCAGCATCCGGGAGTCCCGTGAAGAGCCGCCCCGTCCAGCCGCGCCGCGCGAACTGCAGGAGCGCGTCGACGCTGCCGGTGAAGTCGTCGCCGTAGAAGAGGGCGGCGCCGCGGGCGGCTCTAGGCACGGACCGGACCGAAGAGCTCGGCGGCCCGGCGGAGCGCGGAAGAGCTCTGGTAGGCATCGTCGATGCTCTCGCCGCGTGCCGCCGATGCCCATGCGTCGCGCATGCTCGCGACGCCGGCTGCCGCGCCGTCGGGATGACCGTGGATGCCGCCGCCGGCGAGCACGAGGAGGTCGGTCGTGCCGACCGCGGCATAGGTGGCGTGCGCGAGCCCGCCCCACTGTCCCGACGACAGCACGGGGAGCGTCGGCGTCAGGCCGAGGAGGGGCTCACGCACCGCGGCGATGGAGTCGAGCACCTGTTCGTCCGTCTCGTAGAACTTGTTGCTGATGCCGTTCGTGTGCAGGTGGTCGGCGCCGGCGAGGCGCGCGAGCTTCTGCCACGCACGGAACCCTATCCCGACCTGCTCGGAGCGGCCGAACGAGCCGAACATCGCACGGTGTCCGTGGATCGGTACGCTGCTGTGGCTGCGGAGGAACTCGAGGCCCGGCACTCCGATCAGGTTGATGCACGCCATCACGCACGTGCCGCCGGCGGCCACCACGAGGTCGTGGTTCGCCTCCAGCCGCCCGATGTCGTCCGTGATGTTGAACGCGTACATGGGCTTGCGGCCGGTGCGGTCGGCGTAGCGCTCGAGCACCGGCATGACCGCGGCGACCCGCTCGGCCAGCGGCGCGCTCGGCCCGTTGCCCTGCAGCTCGTCGTCCTTGATGAAGTCGATGCCCGATTCGGCGAGCTGACCGACGACCTCGGCGAGGTCGGCGGGGGACAGGCCGATGCTGGGCTTGACGATCGTGCCGATGAGCGCGCCCTCGGGGCGGCCGACCAGCCGGCGCGTGCCCTCGACCCCGAACGCGGGGCCGGGGTAGCGCTCGGCGAACGCCGGCGGCAGCTCGAGGTCGACCAGCCGGATCGCCGCCAGCTCCTTGATCTCGAAGAGGTTGCCGGCGACGGCGGCGAGCAGGTTCGGAAGCGATGGGCCGAAGTTGTCGAGCGGGAACCGCAGCCGCATCCGCGCACGCCGCCGGAGGGCCGGGTCGCCGACGGCTCCCGGCAGGGGCGAGGCGCCGGTGAGGGGCAGCTCGTCGAGGGACTCGACCTGGGCGGCGAAGCGCGCGCGCACCTCGTCGGACTCGCGCTCGACGCGGACGAACGTGCCGGTGGACTGCTCGCCGGCGAGGACCTCGGCGGCCTGCCGCAGGGGCAGCGAGGTCTCGATGATGTACGTCGCGACGACGTGCGGGGACGTGAAGGATGACGAGGACATGCGCGTCACCAGACCAGCGGGAGCCAGACCGACATCTCGCCGGCACCGCGATTGCCCCACGCGAAGTAGGGGATCAATCGCACAGGTGCCGTCGCGAGCGCGGTGTCTGCGAGGTCGTCGTACAGCGCGTCCTCGTCGGACCCGGGAAGGATGACCGCCTCGGTCTCGAGGGCGATCACACGATGGCCGGCGACCTCGGCCTCGACCGCGGTCAACGCCGCGCCGCGCCGGAGCGCGACCTGTTCGAGCACGACCCTCTCAGGAAGATCGGCGGTCTCTACGCAGTACACGACAGGTCCGCGGCGCACGGCGACCTGGTTGGTCGCCTCCTCCGCGAGCCGATGGGCGCGCAGCACCCGCACCGGCATCGGCAGCGTCAGTGCGACGACGTCGCCGGCCCGCCACTCGCGCTCGATGCGCGTGTACGTTCCTGGCTCGGTCACCGCCACCGCGGCGCCGTTCACCGTGAGCGTTGCGCCCGACGACCAGCCGGGGATGCGGAGGTGAAGGGGGATGCCGCCGGCTGCGGCATCCGTCACGGTGAACGTGATCTGCTCGCTCCAGGGGTAGTCCCCGTCTTCGCGCAGCGCGAGACGGCGCCCGTCGCCGGACGTCACGTCGAGCGTGCTGCCGCCGTAGAGGTGGACGAACACGCCCTCGTCCCCGATCGACGCCGCACGCTCGTGGAACCGCGCAAGCGTGCGCGCGATGTTGGGTGGGCAGCAGAAGCAGCTGAGGTACGGCTCGCGCAGGCGCTCGTCCGACGGCGGGGGCACCGGCACCGGGTGGAGGGCGGTGTCGCCCGGCCGGCGAAGCGGGTAGGGGAGGTCCCGCACCTGCCGCAGCGCGTTGGTGTAGAAGTACTCGGAGCCCGCGAGGCTGATGCTCGACAGCAGGCTGTTGAAGGCCACCTGCTCGATGACATCGGCGTAGGTCGCGTCGCCCGTGAGCGCCAGCATCCGCTCGCCCCACAGGATCAGGCCGATGTTCGCGCACGACTCGTTGTGGGCCGTGGTGTGGGGCAGCTGGTACGCGCGACCGTAGGCCTGGTGCACGCGGCTGATCTGGTTCTGCCACGGCGAGCCGTCGGGGGAGGCCCCGTCGTAGAGCGCGCCGGCACCACCGGTGATGTACAGCTTCGTGTCGACGACGTCGCGCCACAGGTTCTCGAGCACCGCCTCGAGCTCCTCGTCACCGGTCTCGGCGACGAGGTCGGCGAGACCCGCGTAGAGGTAGTTGGCCCGCACGGCGTGGCCGGCGACGACCGTCTGCTCGCGGACGGGGACGCGGTCCTGGTTGTCGTCGCCGCCCTCGAAGTCGTCGCGGACGCGGATGAACGCCTCCGACAGGCGCAGGTACTGCTCGTCGCCGGTCGCGCGGTAGAGGTCGATGACCGCCATGTAGTGCGAGGGGCAGATGGCGCTGCGAGCGAGCTCGAGCGGCTTGTTGGTCGCGAGGTCCTCGAGGAAGGCCGCCGCCTTGCGGGCGGCGTCCAGGAGCGTGGTCGACCCCGTCACCTCGTAGTGGCGGACGCCGGCCGTGATGAGGTGGCCGAGGTTGTACGTCTCGAAGTTGAAGCGGTCGGCGAGCGCCAGCACGTCCTCGTGGTTGCGCGTCGAGATGAGGGTCGGCGTGTGGAGGTAGCCGTCCTCGCGCTGCACCGAGGCGATGAGCCCCGCGATCTCTTCGATCCGGGCGGCGAGCTCGGGGTCGGGGTCGGTCTCGAGGCGCGCGATGGCGGCCTCGAGCCACTTGTAGAAGTCGCCGTCCATGAAGGGCGGTCCGGCGTGCGCGCCCTCCTCGAGTCCTGCGGCGATGCGGAAGTTGGTGAGCCCGGCGCTGACGGCCGGGTCGCTCAGGGAGGACCAGATCTGCGGGATGGTGACGTCGCGCGTGCGGTCGTGGACGTCTCCCCAGAAGCCGCTCGCCCAGCGCGCGCTGTCGGCGCCGAGGGGTCGCAGCCGGGCATGTGCCCTGGTCGCGGTGGTGGCGGTCATCGTTGTTCCTTCCGAGTGGCGTTCAGTCTCGTGCTGGTCGCTGCGTCGCGGCAAGCCTGGGCTGATCCGAGTGAGAGGAGACAGCTCTGCAACTTCTCGCAACGCTGCATGGAAATGCAGTCTAACCCCTGAATCGTCTCAAAGTGAATAGAATTTCAGTACTGACTGTTGACACACGTCGAAATCGTGCCTACTGTCGTGCTCGTACCTTTCACCCGCATGGTCGTCGTCAAGGAGGACGCTATGAACACCCGCAGCAACCGCCGCCGCATCGCGGCGCTGGGAATCGCACTGGCCGCGGTGCTGCCGCTGGCCGCCTGTGCCGGTAGCAGCGCGCCCGACACCGGATCGTCGGAGGGTGGCGGCGCCGGCGCCGGCGGCACCGATCCCGAGACCTTCACCGTCATGACGGCGAACGAGAACCCCGTGCTGGAAGAGCAGCTCACCGCTCTCTCCGAGGGTGCCTGCAAGGCCGAGAACGAGGCCCTGCCGCTCGAGCACCAGAAGGTCGCGCAGGCCGACACCGTCCAGAAGGTGACGCTCCTCGCCAGCCAGGGTGCCCTGCCGACGCACACCATCGCGGGCACCGCGCTCATCCGCCCCGACGGCGACCTCAACGCGGCCGGACTGGTCGGCGACCTCAAGGCCGCGCTCGAGGGATCCGGCGCGTGGGACAACGTGCTCCCCGCGGCGGCGTCCACCGTCGAGCAGGTCTACGGCGGCATGTTCTCGATGCCGTACCAGTACAACGTCGAGGGCATCTTCTACAACAAGGAGATCTTCGCCGACAACGGCATTGAAGAGCCCCAGACCTGGGACGACCTCCTCGACGCCTCCGCGACGCTGCAGGATGCCGGCATCACCCCGATGACCGAAGCCGGTGCCGCCGGCTGGCCCCTCACGCGCATCATGGGCATGTACATCTTCCGCAACGTCGGCCCCGACGCCATGGCAGCCGTCCGCGACGGCGATGCCAAGCTGACGGAGCCCGAGTACGTCGCGGGCGCGCAGGCGCTCGCGGACTACGCCGAGGCCGGCTACTTCGGCGAGGGCTTCTCGACGCGCGACGGCGACACGTCCTCGAACATGTTCCTCACCGGCAAGGCCGCGATGACCTACGACGGATCCTGGCTGCTCAGCGCGATCAACGACCCCGAGCGCAACCAGATCGGCGGCGAGAACGTCGGCTTCATGCCGTTCCCCGAGGTCGACGGCGGCAAGGGCTCGATCGACCAGTACGCCGCGAACGCCGGCGCGCCGATGATCATCAACGCCGAGCAGTTCGGCCCGAAGGTCGTCGACTGGGTCAGCTGCATCGCCGAGAACTACGGCCAGCAGGCCCTCCAGGACGCGGGCGTCATCTCGGGCTTCACGGTCAACGGCGACGTGACCGACATCTCGGAGAACACCGCGGAGATCCAGGAGCGGATCGCGGGCATCGACCAGACCGTACTGTGGTTCGAGGCGCTGATGGACTCGAAGAGCAACTCGCTCGCTTCGACCAACGCGACGCTGCTGACGACCGGCCAGATGACCGCCGAGGACTACATGACCCAGCTCCAGGCGAGTATCGACGCCAACGGCTGAGACCCCGTACCGGCTCCCCGGGCACTCGCCCGGGGAGCCGGCTCTTCGAGAGAGAAAGCAGTTCGCAGATGAACTCGATCTTCGGAGATCGGAAGACGATCTTCATCCTGCTGGCACCGGCCCTGGTGCTCTATACCCTGCTCAAGGTGGTGCCGGTCGGCTGGTCGCTCGGCCTCTCCTTCTTCGAGGGCAACTCGCTCCGCGGGTTCGAGTGGGTGGGCGTCCAGAACTTCATCACCTTCTTCAGCGACCCGAACGCCCTGCAGTCGATGTGGGTGAGCGTCTTCTTCGCGATCGTCGCCACGATCGGCCAGGTCGCCCTCGGCTACGGCCTCGCGCTCCTGTACGTCTTCGTCCTGCGCAAGGGCTCGACGCTCGTGCGGACGTTCGTGTTCTTCCCGACTGTGCTCCCGACCGTCGCCGTCGCGCTGCTGTTCCGCAGCTTCGTCGCCGTCGGCGAGAACCAGGGACCGGTCAACGACATCATCAACTTCTTCGGCGGCGAGAGCGTCGAGGTGCTCGCCTCCACCGTGGGCACGATGACCCTCGCGATCCTCATGACGCTGTGGAGCTCGATGGGCTTCTACGCCGTCCTCCTCTACGCGGGACTCCTCGACATCCCCGAGGAGGTCATCGAGTCCGCCCGTCTCGACGGCGCCAACGGCCTGAAGCTCGTCCGCCACATCGTCGTGCCGCTGTCGCTGCCGATCCTGCTGTCGTCGATCATCTTCAGCCTCAACGCGACGCTCAAGGTCTTCGACAGCCTGCTCGCCCTCAACGGCGGCGGGCCCGGCACGTCGACCGCGCCGATGACGCTGTATATGTACCGCACCGCCTTCGAGTACGCCGAGTACGGCTACGGCTCGACGATCGCCGTCCTCCTCACCGCGCTCTGCCTGGTGTTCACCCTGGCGATCTTCCGATCGTCGCGCCGCAAGGCGGAGGTCTGACATGACTCTGACGCACACCGACAAGGCCGCGTACACCGTCGCGACCCCGACTGTCCGCAAGCCCAGCCCGGGTCGCGCCCGGCGCACCGCGGTGAAGGCTCTTCGCCGCCTGCCGGTCTGGATCCTCGTCGCCGTCCTGATGGTCGTGGTGCTGTACCCGCAGGTCTGGATGGTGCTCGGCTCGTTCAAGACGCAGTCCGAGTTCCTCTCGAACCCGGCGCTGTCGCTGCCCGAGACGTGGAACTTCGACAACTACGTCACCGCCCTCACCAACGGCAACGTCGCGCGCAACTGGCTCAACAGCGTCCTGGTGACGATCCCGTCGGTCATCTTCATCGTCTTCATCGGCGTCGCCGCCGGGTACGCGCTCGAGGTGATGATCTGGAAGGGGCGCAACGGGGTCCTGCTCTACATCCTCGCGGGCATCATGGTGCCCGGCCAGATGATCCTCGTCCCGCTGTTCATCACGTACTTCCGCATCGGAATCACCGACACGCTG
Source organism: Microbacterium sp. Leaf288 (assembly GCF_001422925.1). GTDB lineage: Bacteria > Actinomycetota > Actinomycetes > Actinomycetales > Microbacteriaceae > Microbacterium. Next base: position 126,183 of record NZ_LMNI01000013.1, on the reverse strand, counting down.
TGGCCGCTCATCATCACGTACACCGTGATGGGACTCCCGCTGACGACGTTCCTGATGGCGACGTACTTCCGGTCGGTGCCGCGCGAGATCTTCGAGGCCGCGACCGTCGACGGCTCGGGTCCGCTGCGATCGTTCTTCGTGATCGGCGTCCCGATGATGAAGAACGCGATCCTCACGATCGGCCTCGTGCAGTTCTTCAGCGTGTGGAACGACCTGCTGATCGCCCTGACGTTCACGACCCGACCGGAGCTCGCGACGATCCAGGTGGGCCTCTTGAGCCTGAGCGACGAGTACGGGTCGACCCAGTACGGTCCGCTGTTCGCGGCCGTCAGCATCAACATCGTGGTGCTGCTGATCCTTTTCCTCACGCTCAACAAGAAGATCATGGCCGGCATGTCCGGCGGCGCCCTCAAGGGCTGAGAAGCTGAAAGGCTGGCTGCATGAGCTCCTCCGCGCCACGCATCGCGTTCCTCCACACCGGAGCCGTCAACATCGCGCCGTTCGGCGCGCTGGCGGCGGAGTTCCTCCCCGGCGCGACCGTCGTGAACTACCTCGACGACCGCATCGTGGCCGACCTCGGCGACGATGCGCGTGCGGACTCGGTGCCCGAGCGCATCGGCGACCTCGTGCGCGCGGCGGCGGCCGGGGGAGCGGATGCGGTGATGTTCACGTGCTCGTCGATCTCCGAGCTCGCCGCTCCCGCCGCCGCGGCGGCAGGAGTGCCCGTCCTCCGCGTCGATGAAGCGATGGCGGATGCTGCGGTGCGCAGTGGTCGCCGCATCCGCGTGCTCGCGACCCTGCCGACGACGTGCCGTCCGACCCTGGGCCTGCTGCAGGAGCGCGCCGCGCTCGCCGGCGTCGAGCCGGAGTTCACGAGCGAAGTCATCGAGGGCGCGTTCGCGGCCGTCGCCGGCGGGGACCGCCCGACCCACGACCGCCTCGTCGCCGCCGCCATCGAGCGCGGCGCTGCCGAGGCTGACGTCATCGTGCTGGCGCAGGCCTCCATGGCCTCCGCCGCCGAGGCCGTGTCGGTCGACGTGCCGGTTCTCACGAGCCCGCGCCTGGGCGTCGAGCGCCTGGCGCAGTCCCTCGCCGCTCGCTGACCCCGTCGCCCGCCGCCCGCCGGCGGGTCTGGGCGCCCCCGTACCGTGAGACGACAGAGCGCGGACGAGACCCTGGGGTTCACCCGGGGTCTCGTCCGCCAATTGTCGTCTCACCGAAACAGGGGATCAGCGTCGAGACCTGGGGTGACGGCCCCGGTCTCGACGAGGATCCTCTGTCTCGGCGCCTAGGAAGGCGGGGATGGATGCTGCCGCTGGGGCGCGGCGCGAGTCGTCAGCGGTCGGCGAGGGCCTCGGCCGAGCGCAGGTCGGTCACGAGCGTCGTGACCCAGTCGCCGGCCAGGGCGCCGTGGATCGCCTCGAGCTTGCGCTCGCCGCCGGCGATGCCGACGCGGCGCGGGATCCGCCGGAGGTTCTCGACGGTGATGGCGATGATGCGGTCGTCGAGCGCGCCGCGCACGAGCGAGCCGTCCGCGCGGAAGATGCGGTGGCAGATGTCGCCGACGGCGCCCTGGTCGAGCAGCGCCTGACGCTCCTCGGCGGCGAAGGCGTTGCCGCTCGCGGCGAGGGCGTCGGAGGGCTCGATGCTGCCGATGCCCATGATCGCCATCGTGAGCTCGTTCCAGTGGCGCGCGACCTCCTGCATCGAGGGGTCCTGCAGCAGGCTGTCGCGGATCGCCGGGTCGCCGACGACGCCCGGAGCCTGCACGTAGACGGGCTCCGCGCCGAGAGTTCGCGCGAGTTCGCCGAGCAGCCGGTTCGAGTGGCTCTGCGCCTCCGGGGCGCCGACGCCGCCGAGCAGCTGCACGACCTCGGTCGCACCGCGCACCGTGAACGGGCGCATGCGGTCGACCATCGCGAGGATCGTCTGGCTCCACGACGAGACGCCGATGCGGTCGGCGCCCGAGAGGGTCGCCTCGAGGTAGGCTGCCGCCCCCGCCCCGAGCGAGGCCAAGAGCTCGCCCTCGTCGGCCTCAGGGTCGACGTCGACGATGACGGCCTCGGCGAGGCCGTACTTCTCCTCGAGCTGCTCCTCGAGCTCGGCGTAGACGCCCGGGGCGACGGTGACGATGGTGCGCACGATGCCCACGGACTCCGCACGCTTGAGCAGACGGGAGACCTTCGCCTGTGAGATATTGAGCGCGGCCGCGATGTCGGCCTGTCGTACGCCGCGCTCGTGGTACATACGCGCGACCTTCGTGAGCAGGCGCACCTGCCCGTCCGCGGGCCGGGTGTAGGGCGTCAGGGGCACGGCGTCTCCGATCGTGGCGATCCAGTGTGTATTCGGATTCGCTAACGAAAGGATATTCACTCTCCGCGCCGAACGCCACCCCCGACGACATGGGGATTCACACAGCGATCGGGGATTTCGGATGCCGCGGGCCGCAGCATCCGAAATCCCACACGGTCAGCCGGGGACCGGACTGTGGATCAGGCGGGGACGACGGCCTCCGCCGGCACGGGCACCACGCGGGTGTGCGTGCCCGGAGCAAGCGTCTCCTCGTCGGCGCCGTCGAGGTCGAGCACGGCCTCGGCGCCGACGGGAACCGTTGCCTGGACGTGCAGCTGGCCGTCCTCGATGCGCCACGAGATCGCCGCCTCGCCGTACGCGGTGAGCTGGCGCGCCGACGCGGACGTCAGCCCGCCGCCGGGGCGCGGTGCGAAGCGGATGCGGCGGTAGCCGGGGGCGTCGGGGGCGAGCCCGCCGATGACCCGGTGCATCCAGTCGGCGACGGCGCCGAGCGCGTAGTGGTTGAACGACGTCATCTGCCCCGGGTTGACGGTGCCGTCCGGCAGCAGCGAGTCCCACCGCTCCCACACCGTCGTCGCACCCTGTTCGACCTGGTACAGCCACGAGGGGCACTCGCGCTCGAGCAGAAGGTCGTACGCAGCCGCGACCTGGCCTCCCGAGCTCAGGGCGTCGGAGACGAGCGGCGTGCCGACGAAGCCCGTCGCGATGCGGTTGCCCGCGGCGTGCACGAGGTCGGCGAGGCGCGTGGCCGCAGCATCCCGTTTCACCGGATCGGTGATCAGGTCGAACTGCAGGCCGAGCGCGTACGCCGTCTGGGCGTCGCTGGTCATCGTGCCGTCGGCGTTCACGTACGCGGCCTCGAAAGCCGCGACCACCTCGTCGGCGAGCGCGTCGTAGTGCGCCCGCTCGTCGGCGAGTCCGAGCACCTCGGCCATGCGCGCCACCGTCCGCGCCGACTTCGCGAAGTACGCGGTCGCGACGAGGTAGCGGTCGGTGAGGGCGTCGGCGGGGTCGTCCGGCGGAGCGGCCGGGTCGAGCCAGTCGCCCAGCTGGAAGCCCGAGTCCCACAGCCGCGAAGGCCCCGCGAGGCGCTCGAGCAGGTCGACCCAGCGGTGCGCGCTGTCCCACTGTGCCTGGAGCACGCCCACATCGCCGAACCGGTCGTAGAGGGTCCATGGGAGCAGTGTCGCCACGTCGCCCCACGCGGCGCCCGGACGCATCGGCGTCCACGCCTTGTCGGCGGGGATCACCGGCACGTACCAGGGCACGGTGCCGTCGGGCAGCTGCTCGATCGCGAGGTCCTGCAGCCACCCCGAGAGCATGCCCGACACGTCGTAGAGGGTGGAGGCCGTCGGCCCGAAGACCTGGATGTCGCCGGTCCAGCCGATCCGCTCGTCGCGCTGCGGGCAGTCGGTGGGGATGTCGACGAAGTTCCCGCGCATGCCCCAGCGCACGTTCTCGTGGAGGCGGTTCAGCGCCGGATCCGAGGACTCGAACCAGCCGGTGCGCTCGAGATCCGTGTGGTAGACCCGGGCGACGAGGGCGCCGGCGGCGGCATCGGCGTCGAGGTCGCCCGGCCAGCCGGTGACCTCGACGTAGCGGAAGCCGTGGAAGGTGAAGCGAGGTTCCCACTCCTCGACCTCGCGGCCCGCGAGCGTGTAGTTGTCGGTCGAGCGCGCGGCGCGGAGCGGTCGCGTGTAGATCTCGCCGTCCTGCATGACCTCCGCGGTGCGCAGGCTGACCGTGGTGCCGGCCTCGCCGGAGACCCGGATCCGCACGCGGCCCACCAGGTTCTGCCCGAAGTCGAGGATGCGCGAGCCGCTCGGCCCGGTGAGCACCGCGACCGGCTGGACCTCCTCGGTCGAGCGCACCGGCGGAGCGGTCGGCGCGACGAGCGTCGCGGGGTCGCGGTGGCGCTCCTGCACTCCCTCCCACGCCGAGTCGTCGTAGCCGGGGGTGGACCAGCCGGGCAGCTCCTCGCGGGCGTCGTAGTCCTCGCCGTCGTAGATGCCGCTCGCGAGGATCGGGCTCGGCGCCGAACGCCACGAGTGGTCGGTCGCGACGATCTCGCGGGATCCGTCGCTGTAGGTGAGCTCGAGCTGGCCGAGGAACGACTGGTCGTCGCCGTACAGGTTGCGGAAGCCGCCGCGCCAGCCGAGGCGACCGCGGTACCAGCCGTCGCCGAGCCACGCGCCGAGCGCATTGGGGCCGGGCGTCACGAGGTCGGTCACGTCGTAGGTGTAGTAGCGCAGGCGCTTGCCGTACACGGTCCAGCCGGGCGAGAGTGCGTCGTCGCCGACGCGGGCGCCGTTGAGCTCGGCCTCGTACACGCCGTGCGCGGTCGCGTAAAGGCGGGCGCGCACGAGTCCCTCGCGCACGTCGAAGCCACGGCGCACGAGCGAGGGGCGCCGCTGGTCCGACATCGGGTTCTCGTTGCGGGTCGCTCCCACGGGCCGCGCGACCCAGCTCGAGGGCTCGAGCAGTCCGGCCTCGAGGACGGTGGGGACGGATGCTGCGGACCACGCGCCGTCCTCACCGCGCACGGAGATCCGCACCGAGACGATCTCCCGCGAGCGCAGCGGCTCGGCGGGCCACGCCACGAGCACCTGCTCGCCGGAGTCGACGACGTAGGTGGTGACCTCGCCGCCGCGGTCGACCTCGACCGAGTACGAGGCCTGCCGCCAGCCGGCCGGCGCCGAGGCGACGCGCCACGAGAGCCGCGGCATCCGTTCCCCGATGCCGAGCGGCTCGCGATGGTGTTCGATGCGGGGTGCGTCGACGATGACGGACATCGGGGTCCCTTCCAGGAGAACTGAAACGTTTCGGTTTCAACGTGTACAGTGAGTGTCGCACCGAATTCGAAACGTTTCAAGCTGCGGTCGGGGTGCGGGTACACGGAGGTACGGCATGCGGATCGGCGTCACCGGCAGTGGAGGCAAGCTCGGGCGGGCCACGGTGGAGCGGCTGCGCGCCGCCGGCCACGTCGTGTCGGGCTTCGACCTCACAGGCACGCCGGGCCCCGGCTTCACGCGCGTCGACCTCACCGACTTCGGCCAGACGCTCGACGCGTTCCTCTCGGTCACCGCGCGCCATGACGGGCTCGACGCCCTCGTGCATCTCGCGGCGATCCCGGTGAACGGGCTGGTGCCCGATGCGGCGACCTTCCACAACAACGTCACGGTGTCGTTCAACGCGCTGTTCGCCGCGCATCGCGCCGGCATCCGCACGATCGTGCTGGCGTCGAGCATCACCGCGATGGGCTTCCCCTTCGACGAGGCGCCGCCGTCGCTGCCGGTCGACGAGACGTACACGAGCGCGAACAACACCTATGGTCTCGGCAAGGTGGCGGAGGAGGCGATCGCCGCCCAGCTCGTGCGATGGACGCCCGAGACCTCGATCACCGCCCTGCGCTTCACCAACGTGGTCGCACCCGACGAGTACGCGACGTTCGAGCGGGCCGCCGAGCCCGGCTACCGCCGCGACCTCGTGGGCTCGTGGGTCGATGCGCGCGACGGGGCGCTCGCGGTCGCCCTCGCGCTGGAGGCCGCCGAACCCGGGTTCGAGGTGTACAACGTCGCGGCGCCGGAGTCCGGCAACGCGCAGCCCTCCCGCGAGGTCGCCGAGCGCTGGTTCCCCGGCACCCCTGTCGCCTCCGACCTCGGCGAGTTCGAATCGCTCATGTCGACCCGCAAGATCCGCGATCGCCTCGGGTTCGTCGCCGAGCACGACTGGCGCTGACATGTCGCGCCCCGGCATCCGCCAGGTGGCCGCCCGCGCCGGTGTCGCGGTGGGGACGGTCTCGGCCTACCTCAACCACCCCGACCGGGTGTCTGCCGAGCGGGCGCGCCGCATCGCCGAGGCGATCGACGAACTCGGCTTCGTGCCGTCCAGCGCCGGCCGCCAGCTGCGCCTGGGCGTGAGCAGCCTCATCGGCTACCTCTCGCCCGACGTGAGCAACCCCCACTTCAGCGAGATCGCCCAGGAGGTCGAGTACCGCGCCGAGCGGCTCGGCATGACGGTGTTCTTCGCCCACTCGCACGGCGACCGCGAGCGCGAGGACGCGTACCTCGAGGCGTTCGAGCAGCGCCAGGTGCGCGGCATCCTGGTGTCTTCGTTCCAGCCGATCGAGGCGAGACTCGCCGCGATGCGCGAGCGCGGCACGCCCTCGGTCCTCGTCGGCCGGCGGGCGTGCGACGACCTCCAGCCGTCGGTGTCGATCGACGACGTCTCGGGCGGGCGGCAGGCGGGCGAGCACCTCATCGCGATCGGATGCCGCCGCCTCGCCTTCGTCGGCGGTCCGCTGCCCGTGCAGCAGGTGGCCGATCGGCTCGAGGGGGTGCGCAGTGCGGCGGCGGCAGCATCCGTCGACGCTCCCGAGGTGATCGAGGTCGCCGAGCGGTCGATCGCGGTCGGGCGCGCGATCGGCGCGGCTCTGGCTGCGCGCCCCACGGCCCAGCGCCCGGACGCCGTGTTCGCCGCCAACGACGTGCTCGCGCTCGGACTGCTGCAGGCGCTCGTGGCCGGCGGCGTCTCGGTGCCCGGCGAGGTCGCGCTCGTCGGGTACGACGACAACGAGTTCGCCGAGGCATCCCTGATCCCGCTCACGAGCGTTCGCGCGCGTCACGACGACTTCGGTGCGGCCGCGGTCGACCTGCTGTTCGAGGCGATCGAGCTCGGGACGGGCCCGCGCGCCGACGGCGCCGCGGCGCAGCGCGTCTACGAGCCCGAGCTGATCGTGCGCGAGAGCTCGCGCCGCGCGCACTGAACCCACCCCACCTCACACGGATACGACATCGAAGGAGAATCCCCGTGTCCTCAGCGCTGCGCGCTCCCCAGTCCGAGCTGTACCGCCCCGTCGAGCTGACCTTCAGCGGCACCGACGTGATCCCCGCGGACCGCACGCCCGTCACCGTGCACGCGCGGCACGAGGCTTCCGGAGCCGAGCGCGCGGTCCCCGGCTTCTGGGACGGCGGCACCACCTACCGCGTGCGGTTCGCCCCCGACCTCGAGGGCGAGTGGTCGTGGACGAGCGAGAGCACGGATGCTGCGCTCTCGGGCCGTTCCGGCACATTTGAAGTGGTGCGCGGCACCGACCATGGGCCGGTGCGTGTCGCGCACCGCTTCCACTTCGCGCACGCCGACGGCACGCCGTTCCGGCCCGTCGGTGCGACCGCCTACAACTGGCTCCACCAGGACGAGCCGCTGTTCTCGTCGACGGTCGGCGCGATCGCCGAGGCGGGCTTCAACAAGTTCCGCTTCATGGTGTTCCCGCAGGGCGGCGGGTACATCGAGCACCTCCCGACGCTCATGCCGTTCGAGAAGACCGACGGGCGCTGGGATGTCACCAAGCCCGTGCCGGAGTTCTTCCAGCGCCTCGACCGCGCCGTCGAGGTGCTCGGGGAGCGCGGCATCCAGGCCGACGTGCTGATCTACAACGCGTACGACCGCGGCCAGTTCGGGCTGAACGAGCTCACGGAGGAGGAGGACGCGATCTACCTGCGCTACCTCGTCGCTCGGCTCGCCGCCCACCCGCACGTGTGGTGGTCGCTGTGCAACGAATTCGACCAGCTCGAGCGCCCGGACGACCGCTGGGATCGCACCGGCGAGCTGCTCGCCGAGATCGACCCGTACGACCACCTCCGCTCCATCCACAACTGGATCGAGCTGTACGACAACAACCAGCCGTGGGTCACCCACGCGTCGATCCAGAACGGCGCGGTCACGACCGACTTCGGCCGCGCGAACCTCTACCGCGACGTCTATGGCAAGCCCGTCGTGCTCGACGAGATCAAGTACGAGGGCGACATCCCCGACCGCTGGGGCCACCTCGACGCCGAGCAGCTCGTGCACCAGTTCTGGATCGCCACGGTCGCCGGCACGTACGCCTCGCACGGCGAGAGCTTCGTCACCGAGTCGGGCAGTCTCCACATGGTCGAGGGCGGACCGCTGCGGGGCGACTCTCCTGCACGGCTGGCGTTCCTGCGCGAGATCCTCGAGGAGGTCGACGGCGCGGGCCTCGACCCGATCGACAAGTGGGACGATCCGGCGTATGTCGCCGGCATCCCGCGCCGCCTCTACGTGCAGTACCTCGGCGCCTCGGCACCGGCGACGTGGGACTTCCGCCTCCCGATCGGCTTCCCGGGCGAGCGGCCGGAGCCCGGCGACCGGTTCGAGGTCGATGTCATCGACACCTGGAACATGACCGTCACCCCACTCGGCCGGACCTTCACGCTCGACGATGTGCAGCGCAACGACGCCTACGATCGTGCCTCGGCCCCGGTCGAGCTGCCCGAGGGCGAGGCGCTCGCGCTGCGCATCACGCGGGTCGGGGACTGAGCCGTGGCATCCGTCGATCGCCTGCGCGCGTGGCGGGGCGGCCCGCGGCTCGGCACGGCGTACTACAACGAGTACCTGCCCGATCCGGACAGGCTCGAGACCGACCTCCGGCTGATGACGGATGCCGGGATCACGTGCATCCGCGTCGGCGAGTCGGTCTGGTCCACGTGGGAGCCCCGCGACGGCGAGTTCGACCTCGAGTGGATGACGCCGATCCTCGATGCGGCCGAGCGCCACGGGATCGCGGTCATCCTCGGCACCCCGACCTACGCGGTGCCGCCGTGGCTGGCGCGCGCACATCCGGAGCTCGCGGTCGTGCGCCGCGACGGCTCGCCGGTGCCGTGGGGCGGGCGGCAGGAGGCCGACTACACGTCGGAGCTGTTCCGCGGCTACGCCGAGCGGGTGATCCGGGCCGTGATCGGCCGACACGGGCGCCATCCCGCCGTGATCGGCGTGCAGCTCGACAATGAGGCGGGCCTGCACCTCATCCACAACGACGCCGTCGTGCAGCGCTTCCGCGAGTGGGTCGCGGAGCGCTACGGCGACGTCGAGACGCTCAACCGGGAGTGGGGACTGACGTACTGGTCGCACCGCATCGCCGACTGGGACGAGCTGTGGGCGCCGGCCGGCAACACCACGCCGGCCTACGACCTCGCGTGGCGCCGGTTCCAGTCGGAGCTCACGGCGGACTTCATCGGCTGGCAGGCCGGCATCGTCCGCGACCTCGTCGACGACGACACCTTCCTGACGACGTGCATCGCCTATCAGCGCCCCGCGATGGACGACGTCGCGGTCGGCGCGCGGCTCGACATCGCGAGCGGCAACGCCTACTACCTCGCGCAGGACGCGCTCGATCTCTCCCTGGAGGGGGCGGGCGGGAACTGGTACGCCGACGACGTCCCGCAGCTCGTGCTCATGGCCGACCGCATGCGCGCCACGACGCAGGGGCCGTTCCTCGTCACCGAGACGGGTGCCGCGTCGATCGGCCCCGCGTGGCTCACGCGCCCGCCCTATGACGGGCAGCTCGCGCAGGCGGCCTGGCTGCTGGTCGCGCGCGGCGCGCGGCTCGTGTCGTACTGGCACTGGCACACGCTGCACTCGGGCGCCGAGGTGCACTGGGGCGGCATCCTGGGCCACGACCTGTCGCCAGGGCGTGTCTACGACGAGATCTCCGGGATCGGCCGGCAGTTCGCCGCGGCGGCGGAATGGCTGACGGATGCTGCGCCCGACGCCGACCTCGGGCTCGTGTCCGCGCACGACAGCGAGTGGATGATGGCGTTCGAGCCGCCGCTCGCGGCCGGGTCCGAGGGGGACCGCGGGTCGTACGCGCGGATCGTGGGTGCCTTCGGCCGCGCCGCGATCGATGCCGGGCTGCAGGTCGGGTACGTGAACGAGCGTCAGCTGCCCGAAGCCGACGAGCTCGTGCAGCGCTACCCGGTGCTCGTGGTCGCAGGGCTGGTCGCGGCACCCGATCCGACCCTCGAGACCCTCGCGGAGTACGCGCGTCTCGGCGGCCGGCTCGTGCTGGGCCCGCGCACGGGGTACGGCGACGACGAAGGCCGCATGCGCACGGCGCTCGCGCCGGCGATCGTGGGTGCCGCAGCGGGCGTGGGCTACCGGGAGTTCGCGGCGCTCGCCGCGCCGGTCGACGTGGTCCGGGACGGCGAGATCGTCGGGAGCGCCCACGGCTGGGTGGATGGACTCGAGCCCGACGGGGCCGAGGTCGTGCTCGGCTACCGGCACGAGCTGTTCGGACGGTGGGCCGCCGTGACGCGACGGGATGTCGGCGCGGGCTCGATCACCGTGGTGGGCTCCCTTCTCGACCGCGCGACGCTCGCCGAGGTGATCGGCGACGTGGCGGGATCGCCCGACGGGATCCTCGCGGCGCGGCCGAGCTCGGTCACGGCGCACTCGCTCACGGGAGAGCGGGGCCGCGTGTGGGTGGTCCACAACTGGTCGCCCGAGCCCCGTGCCGTCGTGCTCGGCCGGGCCGCAGCATCCGTCCTCGACGACGCGGTGTTCGCGGCGGGGGACGAGGTCACGCTCGCGCCCTGGGATGTGCGCGTCTGGCGCGAGGCCTGACCGCGCTCACGCCAGGTCGGCCCGATGCGGCGGATCGTCCGTCGGAAGCGGCACGTGTGGCCGACTCGGCGCGGGCCGGGGAAGGTCGAGTCGGCTCTCGATGCCGTGTCGCGCGTGAGGAGCGACGTCTTCGGCCGACTCGGCGCGGGCCGGGTGGACGGATGCGGAGGTCAGAGACGGGTGAAGGTGCCGGGGGCGAGCTCCGCGGTGCGGGACTCGCCGCCGGGGAGCTCGACCTCGACCGTGCGCGCACGGCGGTCGAGGTTCGCGGCGAGCACGATGTCGCCGCCGGCGGTGCGGGCCCCGAGCGCCCACACGAGGCCGTCGGGGGAGTCGCCGCGCAGGCCCGGCTCGCCGGCGAGCGCGGCGAGCGCGGCGACGGCGTCGAACACGGGCAGGGTCGCGCCGTCGGCCGTGCGCAGTCCGCGCGGACCCCATTCCTCGAAGTAGGCGAGCGTCGCGACGCCGGGCACCGCGAAGGCCGCGGCGCTGGCGACGGTCCACGCGGCCAGTTCGGGGGCGGCCTGGCGCGCGTCGACGGCGTCCGTCAGCGCCGAGCCGTAGCCGTCGCGCAGGTCGTCGTGGTCGGGCATCGGCGGCGGGGTCGTCGCGACGTCGTTGAAGTGCGGGCGCAGCGAGATCGGCCCGATGTGCACCGGCAGGCCGCCCGCGAGGCGCACGGCCTGTGCGGCGGCGACCCGCTGCATGCCGACGGACTCGACCAGCTGGGCGGTGCTCAGGCTGTGGAACAGGGGCGTGCTGCTGAACACGATCCCGTCGAGGCCGCGCGGAAGGCGATGGTGCTCGCGGTTGAGTTCGGTGAAGTGCGAGCGTGCGCCGCCGACCACCTCGGCCTCGATGCCCGCCTCGGTGAGGGCGTGGCGGAGGGCGGCGATCGCATCGAGGTCGGAGACGTGTCGCGCCGGACCGGTCGGCGGGAACGCGGTGACGCGCGCGACCGACAGACCGTGAAGCGCGGGTACCGCGTGGTCGATGGCGGCCGGGTCGTCGTCCGCGAGGACGAACCTCACGTCCAGCGGGAGTCCGGATGCCGCGGCGCGGTCGAGCGCCGCGCGCCAGTTGCCGGTCGCGAGGTCGAGCTCGACGAGCACCGTCCCGCCGAGGGCTGCGAAGTCCGGGGCGGGGTCCGCAGCGGTCGATGCCGACACCCCGATCGCGGGCAGCGCCGGCCCCTCCTGGAGGCGGATGCGGGTCACCGGGTCGTCCACCACGGCGGCGGGGGTCCCCGATACGGCGATGTCGACCGATTGGACGACCCGCTCACCGGCGGCGAGAGCGTACGGGAAGGGGAGTGCGAGGGGGCGGCTGTACGTCTTGTACGAGGCATCCGTCCAGTTGCGCTGGTCCTCCATCTCGAAGACGTCGCCCGCGAAACGCACGTCGACGTCGAGGCCGTCGTGCGTCCAGGACAGGCCGGCGATGTCGAACGCGGGCTGATGGGGGCTGATGCCGGCCGGGAACCGGGAGCGCACCACGGTGCCGTCGGAGTGGCGGACGTGCAGAGTGGAGCCCGCGAGTGTCGGCGGGTGGAGCACGACGAGGCCGGTGCGGTTGGTCTCGAACTCCGAGGCGGACTCGAGGTCGGCGAGCACGCGCAGGCGTCCGGCGCCGCGCACCTCCGCGCGGACGATGCCGTGAAGGTCGGAGCCGAGCCCGGTCGAGTGCACGTGCAGCGTCAGCGCGATGCCGGACGAGTCGATGCGGTCGACCACGAGACCGGCGGTGTCCCAGTTGCGATCGCGCACCACCGCGCGCACCGAACGGAGCACGACGCGGCCGTGGTACGAGATGTCGGCGAGCTCGTCGTCACGGAGCTCGAGCGACCACGGGCCGCTCCGCCACTCGCGTGCGGGTTCGCCGTTCCACAGGTCCGTCATCGTCCCATCCTCGTCCTCCGCAGCGAGTCCTGCGCAACGTTCGTGGTCCTCGACCCTCGTCCCCCGTGTTCGGGGCGCGGAATCTCCGTTGGGGCGCAGAAGATGCGCCCCAACGGACGAAATGCGCCCCAAACCCCGAGTGGACGTGGGGTCAGAGCGAGGTCATGCCGCCGTCGACCTGGAAGGTCGCCCCCGTGGCGAAGGCGCCGTCGTCGCTGGCGAGGTACACCATGATGCCCGCGACGTCGTCGGGGGTGCCGGCGCGACCGATCGGGATGCGGCTGACGATCGCGGCGCGCGAGGCGGGGTCCTCGCTGATCGCCGCCACCAGGGGCGTCTCGGTGTACGCCGGCTGCACCGTGTTCACGCGGATGCCGCGGTCGGCGTACGCCGCCGCGACCGTGCGGCCGAGGCCGTGCATGCCGGCCTTCGACGCGCTGTAGGCGGTGAAGTCCTTGCCCTCGCCGTTGACCGCCGTCGGGCTGCCGGTGAGGATGATCGACCCGCCGCCGCGCGGCACCATGCTGCGCAGGGCGTGCTTGACCGTCAGGAACGTCCCTGTCAGGTTGATGTCGATCGTCCGGCGCCACACCTCCAGGTCGAGGTCGGCGGCCTGCGCATCCTGCCCGAACAGCTGCACGCCGGCATTGGCCACCACGACGTCGGGCGCCCAGCCGGCCGCCTCGACCTCGGCGAAGGCCGCGGCGACCGCGTCCTCGTCCGAGATGTCCATCGTGACGGCACGGGCGTTCTCGCCGATCTCGGCGGCCGCCGCGGCCGCCCCCTCGCCGTTGCGGTCGGCGAGGATCACACGGGCTCCCTCACGGGCGAAGCGCTGGGCGACCGCGAGGCCGATGCCCAGTGCACCGCCCGTGACGAGCGCGGTCTTGCCCTCGAGCTGTCCCATGGATCAGCGCTCGATGTGGTCGAGGTGCAGCATGCGCGCGAGGTTCTTGTCGAGCTCGTCGTCGCGGAAGATCTTCTTCCAGTCGTCCTTGATGATCGACTCGCGGCCGTAGTCCATCGCGATGAGGCACGCGTCCGAGAACGGGTTGTCGCCGCGCAGACCGTTGGCCAGCGCCACCTGGGTGTGGCCGTACAGGATGCTGCGCGCCGCCGCCTCGGGGACGCCCATGGTGTTGATCGCCTCGTCGAGCGCCTCGTTGAGGAGCGCGCCGATCATGCAGGCGACGGTCTCGACGAGGGTCGGCTCGAGCTGCGCGAGCTGCTTGACGGTGACGAAGTGCACGTCGATGACGGGGGCGTAGATCGCGCGGACCGTGGCCTCGACGATGGCCTTGTGGGCCGGGTCGTCGCTTTCCACAGCCGCGATGGCGTCCTGCGGGGCGGCGATGCCGCCGAACGTGTCGGCCCACTCCTCCTTGGTCGTGCGCTCGAGGAACACCGACGGGTGGCACGGGTGCGCGACCGCCTGGACGACGTCCTCACGCGTGGTGAGCAGGCCCGCGTAAGCGGCGGCCGGGTCGAGCGTCAGCACGATCGCGCCCGACTTCAGCTGCGGCACGAGGTCGGCCGTGACGGGGCCGAGGGCGAGGTCGGGCACGGCCAGGACGACGATGTCGGCGTCGGCGACGGCGGTGGCAGCATCCGTCAGCTCACGACCGGCGTCGATCGTGCGCTCCCGGCCGGCGGGAGAGTTCTCGACGTACCAGACGGTGTGGTCGGTCTTGACGAGATTGTTGGACACGCGCATGCCCATCTTCCCGCCGGCGCCGACGACGGCGATCTTGTACGTGTCGGTGGTCGTGCTCATGTCGTGCTCCTCAGATATTCGATGGTGCGGCGGGTCCATTCCCGCTCGGTGCGGACGGTGGTCTCGGCATCCCCCTGCCAGGAGAGCCAGTGCTCGACGACCTCGTTGATCCCGCGCTCGCGAGGGCGCACGGTCTCGAGCAGGTGGGGGTAGTCGTGGAGGCCGTCGCCCATGGGCGCGCCCCCGTACGTGAAGCCGACCCAGCCCGGCTGGCGGGCGAAGGCGAAGTCCTTGACGTGCACGTTCTTGACGTGCGCGGCGGTCAGCTCGACGCAGTCGCGCGGACGCTCGAGGCGGGCGACGACGTTGGCGGGGTCGAGGCAGATGCCGAGGCGCTCGCTGTCGATGCGTGCGACCAGGCCCACGAGGTCTTCCGTCGAGACCTGCTCGTAGGTCTCGAGCGCGAGGTCGACGCCAGCCGCCTCGAAGGAGGGGAGCACGGCGCCGAGCCACTCCGCGGCCTGATCGAGAGTGGGACGGGTGTCGGCGGAGTAGAGCATGCTGCGCACCAGGGTGGTGTCGAACGCGCTCGCGAGATCGAGGAACCGCGTGAGCCGATGCGGCTCGATGCCCTTGGTGCCCAGCTCGATCGTGAGCTCGAGGTCGCGCGCCGCGGCCGCAGCGTCGGCGAGCTCGGATCCGGTCATGGTCTCGAGCGGAGCGTAGTCGCAGATCTGGAACAGGTCGACGCCGAGCTCCTTGGTGGCCTCGAACGCCCCGATGAGCGACAGCGGCTCGGGCACCTGGTCGGAGTGCTGCCAGAAGAAGGCGTACGTCCCGAGGCCGATCATGCGTCCACCTCGCCCTCAGTCCCGTGAGACGACAGATGGCCGCCGAGACCCTGGGGTTCACCCACCGTCTCGGCCGCCGACTGGGGTCTCACTGAATCATCGGCGGGGTGGGGGCGGGAGGCGGCGAGGGCGGATGCCTCGTCGAGGACGGCGGTGAGGGCGTCGGGGTCGTGGGCGAAGCGGCCGAGGAAGAGGCCGTCGACGGCTTGGCCGAGGCGGGTGAGGAGGCCGGGGCCGGCGGAGCCGCCGTAGATGACGACGCTGCCGGCGCGGGCGGGGTCGGCGTCGACGGCGGCGCGCAGTGCCCTGGTGACGGTGGCGATGTGCGTGTCGGGGGCCGGCTCGGCGGCGCCGATCGCCCAGACCGGCTCGTACGCGACGATCACCGGACCGGCGGGGACGTTCTCGAGGTTCGCGGCGAGCTGCTCGACGTTCGCGAGCGCGGCGGCGGGTGCGCCGAGGTGTTCGGCTTCGCCGATGCAGAGCACCGGGGTGATGCCGTGGGTGAGGGCGGCGGTGGCTTTGCCGGCGGTGACGGTGTCGGTCTCATCGAACAGGCGGCGGCGTTCGGCGTGGCCGATCTCGGCGACCTGGACGCCGACCTCGGCGAGCTCGGCGGCGGTGACCTCGCCGGTGTAGGCGCCGGGCGGGTAGGCGGAGACGTCTTGGGCGCCGACCAGCACCGGGGTGCCCGCGAACGCCTGCAGGGCGGGGAGGATCTGCAGGTAGCTGGGGATGACGAAGAACCGCACGTCCCCGGCGGCCACGGCGGGGTGGCCGGCCGCGCGCTGCGCCACATCGGCGAACCACGCGCGTGCCCGCTCGTGCCCGAAGTACGTCTTCAGGCTCACTCCGACCGTGACCTGCGCCATCAGCAGGACCCGGTGGTCTCGAACTCGTCGATGACGGCGACCTTGTCGGCGGACGCGGAGGTGGTGTCGAACCGGTAGGTGAGCCACTCGCGCACGAGCCGGCGGGCGAGCTCGATGCCGATCACGCGCTGGCCCATGGTGAGCACCTGCGCGTTGTTGGACAGCACGCCGCGTTCGACCGAGAACGAGTCGTGGGCGGTGACGGCGCGGATGCCGGGGACCTTGTTCGCCGCGATCGCGACACCGAGGCCCGTGCCGCAGATGAGCAGTGCGCGGTCGGCGGTGCCGGCGGCGACCTGCTGCGCGGCCCCGATGGCGACCTTCGGGTACGGGGTGTGGCCGTCGGCGTCCACGCCCACGTCGATGACCTCGGCGACGCCGGGGTTGGCGAGGAGGTCCTTCTTCAGGATCTCCTTGTAGTCGAAGCCGGCGTCGTCGGCGCCGATCACGATGCGCAGCGGCTCAGCCATGTGCGTTCTCCTTGAGTGAGGTCTCGGCCGCGAGCGTCTCCCCCACGGCGGTCACGATGAGCGCGAGCGAGATCGCGCCCGGGTCAGGGGTGCCCACGCTGTTCTGGCCGTGCGTACGGGCGCGGCCCATGCGGGGCAGGAGGTCGGCGGTCAGAGCGGCGGCGCGGGTCGCGGCATCCGCCGCGGTCCGCCACGCGTCGGTGAGGCTCGCGCCGGCGTCGACCGCGCCGGTGAGGGTGGTGCTGAACGGCACGAGCGCGTCGACGAGCGTCTTGTCGCCGACCTCGGCCTTGCCGTAGTCGGTGACCCCGCGCGACCCTGCCGCGACCCCGGCGGCGATGGCGGCCGGGTCGGGGCGGCCGGTGTCGCCGAGCTTCGCGGCGACGGCGTTCAAGATGACGCCCCACAGTGCGCCCGAGGTGCCGCCGGCCTTGTCGGCCCACGCGTCGGCGGCGTGCGCGAGCGTGGTGCGCGCGCCGGCACCGGCGTCGACCGCGGCGGTCGCGGCGGCCAGCGCCGCGTGCGAGCCGCGCTGCATGCCGATGCCGTGGTCGCCGTCACCGGCGATCGCGTCGATGCGGCCGAGCTCGTCGACGTGCTCGTCGACGGTGGCCACGATAGTGCGGACCGCGGCGAGCACGGTCCGGGCGACGGACTGGGATGCCTCGTCCCCGGGCTCGATCGCCTCGGCCACGGTCGCAGCGGTGTCGGCGACGACGAGACGCTGCTGCGGGGCGACGGAGCCGCGCCGGTAGGCGGGGGTGTCCACGGGTGCGTCCCACAGCGCGGCGAGCTCGTCGTCCAGCCAGAACAGGGTCAGCGACGTGCCGGCCATGTCGAAGCTCGTGCAGTACTCGCCGACGTGCGGGTCGACGAGCTCGAGACCGGCGTCGGTGAGGAGCTGGGCGATGCGCCGGTAGACGACGAACATCTCCTCGTACTTCAGCGACCCCAGGCCGTTCAGGATCGGCACCACCCGGGCGCCGGCGACCTGCACCCCATCGGGCACCTCGCCCAGCAGCCGCGCGACGAGCAGCTCCGCAAGTCCGTCGGCGGTCGGGATGCCGGTCTCGTCGATGCCCGGCTCCCCGTGGATGCCGAGACCGATCGCCATCCGCCCCTCCGGGACCGTGAACAGCGGCTTCTCGGCGCCGGGCAGCGTGCAGCCGGTGAACGCGACCCCGAACGACCGGGTGCGCTCGTTCGCGAGACGTGCGAGCCGGGTCACCTCCGCCAGGTCGGCGCCCGCCGCGGCGGCCGCGCCGGCGATGCGGAACACCGTCAGGTCGCCCGCGATACCACGGCGCTTGTGCTTCTCATCCGGGGTGGCGCTGACGATGTCGTCGGTCACCGTGACGGTCTCGCACGCGATGCCCTCGGCACGCAGCCGCTCCTGCGCGGCGTTGAAGTTGAGCACGTCGCCGGCGTAATTGCCGTAGGAGAAGAACACGCCGCCACCGCCTTCGGCGGCCTTCGCCACGCTGTACACCTGCTGCGTCGAGGGCGACGCGAACAGGTTGCCCATCGCCGCGCCGTGCGCGAGCCCCGGACCCACCAGCCCCCCGAACGCGGGGTAGTGACCCGAACCGCCGCCCACCACGACCGCGACCTGACCCGCCGGTGACACCGTCGAACGCACCACGCCGCCCGGCACCCGCCGCACATACCGCTCGTTGGCCGCGACGAAGCCGTCGATCATCTCGTCGGCGAAATCCGCCGGCTCGTTCCAGAGCCGCGTCATCGCGCATCCCCCTTGGGCTCTGCCGCGGTGTGCAGAGCCTCGGCGTCCACGGCGGGTGCAGGGTCCGTGCTCACGGCTGCGTCGTCGACGACGACCGGGTTGATGCGGTTGCTGCGGGCCAGCAGCACCATCAGCACCGCCGAGACGAGCATGACGAAGCCGACGATGAACATCGGAACCTCGTAGCCGCCGGTCCAGTCGTGCACGAAGCCCGTGACGAACGGAGCCGAGAAGCCGGCCAGGTTGCCGATCGTGTTGATCAGCGCGACACCGGCCGCCGCGGCAGCGCCCGTGAGGAAGCGCGTCGGGAGCGTCCAGAAGTTCGGCAGCGCCGCGAAGATCGCGCACGCGGTGATCGTGATGACGGCGATGGTGGCCGCCGGCGATCCCATGAACAGCGCGAGCGGGATGCTGACGGCACCGGCGATCGCGGGACCCGCGATGTGCCACGTCTTGAGGCCGCGCTTGGAGGCGTCTCGCGACCAGAAGTACATGACGACGGCGGCCGGCAGGTACGGGATCGCGGTGATGAGGCCCTTCTGCAGCGTGTCGAAGGTCTGACCGGTCTGGCTCTGGAACCCCTCGATGATCGTGGGGAGGAAGAACGCGAGTGCGTACAGGCCGTAGATGAAGCCGAAGTAGATGAACGAGAGCACCCACACGCGACCGCTCTTGAAGGCGAAGCGCGCCGACACGTGGCCGTGCTCCTTCTTCTGCGTGGCGGCCTTCTCGCGGTCGAGCGCGTCGGTCAGCCAGACCTGCTCGTCACGGGTGAGCCAGGTCGCGTCGGAGGGCTTGTCCTTGAGGTAGAACCACGCGATGACACCGACGATGATCGCCGGGATCGCGACGCCGAAGAACATGAAGCGCCAGCCCTCGAGGCCGAAGAACACCTCGTGCTGCTGGATGAGCCACCCGGCCAGCGGGGCGCCGATGACCGTGGTGAGCGGCTGCGCCAGGTAGAAGAGCATGAGGATGCGGCCGCGGTACTGCGCGGGCACCCAGAGGCTGAGGAAGAGGATCGCCCCGGGGAAGAAGCCGGCCTCGGCGACGCCGAGGAGGAAGCGCAGCACGACGAGCTGCTCGAAGTTCTGCACCCACGTGAACAGCAGCGCGACGATGCCCCAGCTCACCATGATGCGCGAAAGCCAGCGGCGGGCGCCGAACTTGTGCAGCGCCAGGTTCGAGGGCACCTCGAGAAGGATGTAGCCGATGAAGAAGACGCCCGAGGCGAATCCGAACTGAGCGGCGCTCAGTGCGAGGTCTTCGTTCATGCCGTTGGGGGCGGCGAAGCCGATCGCGGTGCGGTCGAGGTAGTTGATGAAGAACATCAGCGCGACGAACGGCACGAGGCGGATCGACACCTTGCGGATGGCGGATCGCGCGACGGGGGGCGCGTCGGCGACGGTCTGGTTCTGGTCCACGGTGACTCCTGCTCATCGACGGTGATCGAGGTGGTTTCCGACGACCATTGTGACAAACCGGTTGACCAATTGCAAGTGAGAAGGGATGCCGCGGCCGCGCCGCCGCGTCACGCACGGAGCTGTGCGCACGCCGGCGCGGGGAAGCGCGGGTTCAGGCGACGCGGCGGGTCGCAGCATCCGCGATCTCGAACTCGAGCGTCTCGCCGCCGGGACTCGTCGCGGAGATGCGCAGCTCGACATCGCCGAAGCGCTGCGTCCAGACGTCGGGCTCGCCGGCGTGTGCGGCGATCGCGTCCTGCGCGGCGTCGTCGTCGAGCGTCTCGTACACGACCCAGCTTCCGCGGCCGACCCGCGCGGACCGCGAACGCTCGGGATCGCACAGCCAGGCGGCGATGAGCACGGTCGCGCCGGCCCGCGCGTGGGCGCGCAGCGCCTCGAGCGTCGTGCGGGGGAGCCGGCTGCCCGCGACCACGACCAGGCCCGCGTCGGCGAGCTGATCGGCACGCACGTGCTCGTCGAACACGAGCGTGCTGCGGGTCGGCTGGAACAGCCCGTGCATGCGGGTCGGCTCGGCAGCGCCCGCGTCGAGCGGGAACCGCGGCCGGGGGATGCCGTTCAGCTCGTGACGGGGGAAGTCGTAGCCGGGGATGTGGAGGCAGCTTCCGTGGTCGGGAAGCTGCCCGTGGCTGAGCGCGTGCCAGGCCTCGAAAACGCTGCGGGAGGTGGCGGGCGCCGTCGTCGCACGGTTGCCGAACGGCCGCGCGCCGCGGCCGAAGTCGCTGTCGTCGGCATGGACGAGGGCGATGTCGGCGCGGGCATCGCGATGGCTCCAGCGGAGTGGATGCCGCGGCACGAAGTCGCGGACGAACTCCCGCCAGACCTCGCCGTGGGCGGTGCGCTCGAACGCGCCCGAACCGCGGTGGCGCACCAGCACGTCGATGTTCTCGACGAACAGCCGCGTGGGGGCGAAGAGGTAGGCCAGGCGCAGCGCCGACGCGAACTCGGCGGGCGAGTGGCCGGGGAAGCCCGGGGCGCGGGTGAGCCACGGCCCGATGTCGGGGCCCCACAGATCCGCGCAGATCCACAGTTCGCGCCCGTACTGAACGGCCGCACCGAGCGCGGTGCCGAGCTGCAGCGGCTGGAACGACTCCTTCATCACCTTGGGCGCCGGCGTCATCCCGGCGCGGGCGAGCGTGTGGAACATCACGGGGAACACCTGCTCGGCGAGCACCGGAACGGACGCGGAGCCCGCAGCGGAGGTCGCGGCGTCGACGTCGCGCACGATGCCGCGCGCGGCGTCGTCGATCACCGCGACGGCCTCGTCCGCCCCGAGGCCCTCGGTCTGACCGAAGTGGGGCAGGTGGGCGTCGTGCCGGTACTGATCGGCGTGGATCTGGAGGTGTTCGGGCTCGTCGTACAGCACGCCGGCGAGCACGCCGGCGGTCGCAGCATCCCGGATCAGATCCGCCGGGAGGTCGTACCGGTTCGTGCCGTCGGCGAAGGGCCCGTTGATGTTGCCGTACTCGTTGCCCAGCACGAGGTCGATGCCGGCGTCGGCGAGGTCGCCCAGCAGCGCGCTGTGGTCGGCGTGGGTCGGGACCACGTGGTGCACGTAGAAGTCGGCGCCGAGGTCGCGCAGCACGCCCACGAACTCGCGCGGCGTCGGCGGCGGATCCTGCGACGGGATGGGGATGCCGGTCCCCGTGCGCATGATCTCGTCCGAGGCGGCTCCCGCCCAGGGGTCCTGGAACGCGACGACCGGCCCCTGGATGCCGAGCGACGGACGGGGCGGGGCGGGAGCGGATGAGGGGGCGGCGGATTCGTCGACGGGCACGGGGAGGCTCCTCGGAGGGTGAAAGCGAGGTGCGGCGGCCGACGTTCCCTGGAGTCGGCCGCCGCACGGAACGGGCTACTGGTTCAGCACCACGTCCATCTCGGCGAAGAACTGCTCGACGGCCTGGTCGACCGTGAGCGTGCCGAAGTTCAGCTCCTCCGTCAGCTCACGGAACTTCTCGTGCAGCGAGCCGTAGCCGACGATCGGCGCCGGCGGCGCCTCGCCCAGGCGGTCGGCGATCGACGCCTCGTAGTCCACGATGTCCTGGCTCACCGGATCGAGGTCCGCGGCCTCCCGCGCCGTCGCCGAGGCCGGCAGGCCGCGGTTGGTGCCGAAGATCTCGCCCGACTCCGGCGAGTTGATGAGGAAGTCGATGAGCGTGGCCGCCGCGGCGGGGTGCTCCGAGTTCGCCGCGATGGAGTACATCTGCGACGCCTTGAGGTAGAGGTCCTTCGCGCCGTCCACCGACAGCGGAGGTGCCTGCAGCGTGACCTCGTTGCCCTCGCCCAGGTTCGCGAGGTAGCCCGCGAGGAAGTTGTCCGTCTGCGTGTCGCTCGCGCCGAGTCCGGCATCGAAGGCGGTCAGCGGCTGCACCTCGGCGACCCGCTGCTGGGGCACGAAGGCGCCGCCCTCGCGCGCGTCGGCGCCCTCTTCCCAGTACTCCGTGAGGCGCTCCTCGTCGAAGCCGGGGTTGCCCTCGTCGTCGAAGAGATCCTTGCCCTCGGCGCGCAGCTGCATCTCGAAGTTCACGAAGCGCGAGGACGGGTCGACGCCGCCCCAGACGTCCGGCACGCCGGCCGCCTGCGCGGCGTCGGTCACCTCGGCGACCCACTCGTAGTACTCGTCCCACGTCCCGCCGGCGAACGGCTCGACGCCGACCTCGTCGAGCGTCGTCGTGTTCATGAACATCGACCAGGCGTTCGTGGAGATCGGCACCGCCGTGGTGACCCCGTCGACCACGCCGGCGCCGAGCACCGACGGCTCGATCGGGTCGGTCTGGATGATGCTGCCGAGGTACGGCTCGAGGTCGAGCAGCGACCCGCTCTGCGAGTACTGGCGGATGTAGGCGAGATCCATCGTGACCACGTCGGGCAGGCCCCCGCCGCTGGCTTCGATCTGGCGCTTCTCCCAGTAGTCGTTGGGGGAGAGGAACAGCACGGAGACATCGATGTTGGGGTGCTGCTCCTCGAACGCGGCGATCGCCTCGTTGTAGAGCTCGGCGCGCACATCGTTGCCCCAGAACGTGAAGGTGATCGATGCTTCCTCGTCGGGGTCGAGGGTCGGCTGGCTGCTCACGGGGGCAGCGGACGCGCAGCCCGTGAGTCCGGCGAGGGCGATCAGGCCCACTCCCGCCACTCCCGCGATGAGCCTCCTGTTTCGGAACTTCATTGTGATCGACCTCTCGTCTTCGAGCTTCAGGAAACGTTTTCTCGTTTGGCTGTGAGAAAGGCGACTGACGTCGCCGGTCCACAGTCTGACAAACCGGTTGACCGAAAGCAATCCCAGAGTCGTCGCGACTGCCGTAAGTTGTTCGCATGCCCGCCTACCCCGACGATCGCTCGGCCGAGATCACGGCGGCCCTGGGCGCCCTCCCGGCCGGCACGCCGGTCTCGGAGGTCGCTCGCCGCCTGATGGACCTCTTCACGAGCGGCGACCTCGAGGCGGGCACCCGCCTGCCGCCGGAGCGGCAGTTGGCGGCGACGCTGGGCGTCGGGCGGTCCGCGGTGCGAGAGGCCCTCGCTGCGCTCGAGATCCTCGGCATCGTCGACGTCCGCCCCGGGTCGGGCACGTACCTCCGCGGGACCGCGAGCGAGCTGCTGCCGCAGACGCTGCGCTGGGGGCTCCTCATCGGCCAGAAGAACACGGCCGAGCTGCTCGAGCTGCGCTCGGGGCTCGAGATCTACGTCGCGCGGCTCGCCGCGGGCCGGGCCGCAGCATCCGATCTCCGCGCGATCGCAGGGTCCCTCGAGCGCATGCGGTCCGGCGTGGGCGACCTCAAGGCCTTCGCGCGCGCGGACCTCGACTTCCATCACGCGCTCGCCGCGGCCGCGGGCAACGACACGCTGATCGACCTGCTGCATGTGGTGCGGTCGCTGCTGCAGGTGTACGCGGACCGGGCCGTCCACGACGAGGCCGAGGCCCGCACCGCCATCGACGAGCACGACGCCGTCTTCCGCGCGATCGAGGCGCAGGACGAGGATGCCGCCGCCTCCGCGATGGCCCTCCACATGGCGACCGCCTCGCAGCGCCTCGCGGCCGAAGCCGCACACTGACCCGGATCGTCCGAAGGAGGCGCGATGCCGCGCAATTGGGCTGGAACGTACGAGTACGCCGCGCACCGGATCGTCGAGGCGACGTCGGTCGACGACGTCCAGCGGGTGCTGCGTGAGCCGGGGCGCGTGCGCGCGCTCGGCACGCGGCACTCGTTCACCGACCTCCCCGACACCACCGGCACGCTCGTCGATGTGACCGGGTTCGCGGCCGAGTTCGAGCTGGACGAGGCCGCGCAGGCGGTCACGGTGCCCGCCGGCATCCGCTACGGAGTGCTCGCCGTGTGGCTCGACGACCGCGGGTGGGCGCTCGGGAACATGGGTTCGCTGCCGCACATCAACGTCGGCGGCGCGACGGCGACGGGCACCCACGGGTCGGGCGACGCGAATCGGGTGCTCTCGGCCTCCGTCCGGGCGCTGCGCTACGTCGGAGCCGACGCCGAGGTGCACGAGGTGCGCCGCGGCGAGCCCGACTTCGACGCCCTCGTCGTGGGCCTCGGCGCCTACGGCATCGTGGTGTCGCTCACCCTCGACATCGTGCCCGCGTTCCGCATGCGCCAGGACATCTACACCGGCATCACGTGGGAGGCCGCGCTCGCCGACTACGACGCCCTCACGTCCGCCGGATACAGCGTGTCGGTGTTCTCGCGCTGGGAGGAGCCGTCGGTCGGCTACGTGTGGCTGAAGACGCGCCTGGCCGCGGACGACGACTCGGTGCCCGACACGATCCTCGACGGCGTCCGCGCGACGGAGGGCGACTCGCCCCTCGGCGTGGAGGACAACATCACCGAGATCGCAGGCGTCCCCGGACCGTGGATGCTGCGCCTGCCGCACTTCCGCCTCGATGCCGAGCCGTCGTTCGGCGACGAGATCCAGAGCGAGTATTTCGTGGCGCGCGCCGATGCGCGGGCAGCGCTGGAGGCGGTGCGGACGCTGGGCGACAGCATCCGTCCCCATCTCATCTGGACCGAGCTGCGCACCGCCGCCGCGGACGAGCTGTGGCTGAGCCCGGCCTACCGTCGCGACGTCGTGATCATCCACTTCACCTGGCACAACCACCCCGACGACGTCGCCGCCGCGGTCGCACGCGTCGAAGCCGCGCTCGAGCCGTTCGACGCGCGCCCGCACTGGGGCAAGCTCCACGGCTTCGACCGCGCCGCGATCGAGCGCGTGCACCCGCGTCTCGCCGACGCACGCGCGGTGTTCGAGCGCCTCGACCCCGAAGGCCGCTTCTCGAACGCGCACCTCGAGCGCCTCGGCGTACGCGACCCCCGCTGACCCGGCGCGTCGCGTGGAGGACCGACAAGGCGGGAGTCGACCGTGAATTGGTCAACCGGTGTTACAGTGACCCGGGAGATCGTTCGTGACGCCGCGGCGAAAGGGAAAGTCGAAGATGACCCAGATTCCGAGCGGGGACACCCGCCCGACCGACCGCGCCGCGCGCAGCTGGAGCCTCGGGACCACGCCGTGGCAGAAGCTGCCCCCGCTGGGCCCTCCGCGCGCGAGGATCATCATCGACAACGACTTCTCGGGCGATCCCGACGACCTCTACCAGCTCGTGCACCACCTGCTGTCGCCCAGCGTCGAGGTGCGCCTCGTCGTCGCCTCGCACCTTCGTGCCGATGACGGCTTCGACCCCTCCGGCCGGAGTGCGCAGAACGCCGCCGTGATCGCGAACGACGTCTTCGTCCGCATGGGGCTGACCTCCACCGAGGTGATCGTGGTCGGGTCCGACGAGCCTCTCGCTGACCGGAGCACTCCGCGCCCGTCGCCGGCCGTCGACGCGATCATCGCCGAGGCGCTGCGCGACGACGTGTCGACCCCGCTGTTCTACGTCGCCGGCGGCGGGCTGACCGACATCGCCTCGGCCTACCTCGTCGAGCCGCGCATCGCCGAGCGGCTGACGCTCGTGTGGATCGGCGGCGAAGAGCACGAGGGGCTCGCGGTGCCGCCGCCGAGCGCCATGCCGATCGAGTACAACCTGCTCATCGACCCGGTCGCGGGGCAGGTCGTCTTCGGCGACTCGCCGATCCCGCTGTGGCAGGTGCCGCGCGACGTGTACCGCCAGTGCCTCGTCTCGGATGCCGAGCTGCGCGTGCGCGTCGCCGAGACGGGTCCGCTCGGGCGCTACCTGTACGACGAGGTGGCCTTCGTCATGCGGATGGTCGCGACCCACGTCGGCGGCGGAGCAGAGACCTACGCCCTCGGCGACTCGCCGCTCGTGCTGCTCACGGCGCTGCAGTCGGTGTTCGAGGCCGACCCGTCCTCGAGTCGGTACGTCGAGCGCCCGACCCCTGCCCTGAGCGACGACGGAGGGTATGTCGACGTCCCCGGTGCGAGACCGATGAGGGTCTACACGTGGGTCGACACGCGGCTCATGTTCGAGGACTTCTACGTCAAGCTGGCCGAGTTCGGCCGGTGGCAGGCGGCGGGCGCGTGACCGCCCCGCCGAACGTGGCCCCGCGGCCCCGGACCATCGTCACCGCCGACCCTGAGCTCGACGACCTCAACTCGATGATCCGGCTTCTGCTGTTCAGCAACGAGGTCGAGATCGAGGGCCTCGTCTACGCGAGCAGCAGGTTCCACTGGCGCGGTGACGGCGCCGGCACGGAGTTCTTCCTGCCCGGTCGCGAGTACGACGCCCCGCAGACCTCCTGGCGCTGGGCGCCGGGGGAGCGCTTCATCGACGACGCCGTCGACGCCTATGCCGAGGTGTACGACAACCTCGTCGTGCACGACCCGCGGTATCCGGATCCGTCCCACCTGCGCTCGCTCATCCGTGAGGGCAACGTCGACTTCGAGGGCGACATCTCGTCGGAGTCGCCGGGCTCGCGCCTCATCGCCGACGCGCTCCTCGACGATCGGCCCGGGCCGCTCCACCTGCAGCTGTGGGCCGGGCCGAGCACGGTCGCTCGCGCACTCCTGTCGATCGAGGAGCGCTTCGCCGACACCGCGGACTGGGAGCGGATCCGCGCAGAGGTGTCGGCGAAAGCCGTCATCACGAAATTCGCCTCTCAGGACGCCACCTACGACGAGTACATCGCGCCGACGTGGCCCGGCATCCGGGTGATCGAAGTGGCGACCCTCGCCTGGGGGTACATGGCACGCAAGACGGTACCGGCGCGTGATCAGCATCTGCTCGGTGCCCGGTGGATGCGCGACAACGTCACGAGCGTCGGTCCGCTCGGCGCGCTCTACCGCGTGTGGGGCGACGGGCGGCAGATGGTGCCCGGCGACGTCACGGACTACTTCCACC
Source organism: Microbacterium sp. Leaf288 (assembly GCF_001422925.1). Classification (GTDB taxonomy): domain Bacteria; phylum Actinomycetota; class Actinomycetes; order Actinomycetales; family Microbacteriaceae; genus Microbacterium. The sequence continues at coordinate 99,122 of NZ_LMNI01000013.1, read as the reverse complement.
TCTCCGGTGTGTCGGCCTACGACCTGCGGGCGCAGGGCTACCAGGTGTGGATGGACCCGCAGCCCGCGGGCGAGTGGATCTCCGAGGGCGACACCACGAACATGCTGAACCTTATCGCGCCGGGGCTGCGCGCCCACGAGCATCCGTCGTACGGCGGCTGGGGCGGCCGCTACGTCCGGACCGACGAGGGCGCCGACACGTGGGGTCTCGCGGATGCCGCGTTCCGGCCCGGCGTAGCCGAATGGGCGGACGGCGCCCCCGCGGGCGACGAGGGATCGGTGGTGCGGTGGTTCGCCCACGCGCAGGCCGACTTCGCCGCACGCCTCCGGTGGAGCGTGACCCCGCGGTTCGAGGATGCCGACCACCACCCCACGCTGACGATCGAGCAGGGAGTCGACCTGGAGGTCGTGGCGGGCTCCGACACCCGGCTCTCGGTCGTGGTCGGCGGACCGGGCGGCGCGCATGCGCAGGTGGGCTGGTGGATCAACCGCGAAGCGGGCACGTGCACGGCCGACGTCGTGCTCGAGCCCGCCGAGGGTTCGCAGGTCACCGTCCGGGTTCCTGGCGACGCGCGCCCCGGCGACACGATCCACGTGGTGGCCGAGGCATCCGACCCCCGCACACCGCTGCCCCTCCACGCCTACCAGCGAGTGATCCTCACGGTCGCCGCCGGGTAGCGCCCCCGGTTCGGGTGCCCGGTTCGCCGAAACAGGGGACCCTCGCCGAACCAAGGGCCGAAGTCCTCGGTCTCGTCGCGGATCCCCTGTCTCGGCCCGCCGTCAGACGTCGTCGCCTTCTGCGACCCAGCGCAGCACGGCGACGTCGCCCTCGACGGCGTACACGCCGATCACGCGGCCGGTGAACGACTCCGTCGTCTCGGACGACAGGAAGCGGCCGTCGACCTCGGCGAGCTCGACACGCTCACCTCCGGCCGCGGTGAAACCGAGGTGGAAGACGTCGCTCGTGCGCGGGAACCCGCGAGTCGGCTCGGGCGCCCGCGACTCGAGATGCAGATCGACCACGCCGCCGCCGAAGGGCGCGCGCCACTCCTGCACGAGGCCGCCGAGGACGGCGCGGCCGACGACCTCGCCGCCGCGCGCCTCGATCTCGACGTGGAAGCGCTCGTCGTAGCGCACGGCCAGGCCGCCCACGCCGGCGGAGGCATCCACGGTCACCGTCACGGCGTTGGTGAGGTGCTCCTGGCGGCGTCCGACGAAGACCGGGTGCGCATCGTCGAGGGTCGAGCCGTCTGCGCGCAGAGTGAGCCAGCCCGGCCGCGCCGAGAGATCGGCGTGGTCGGCGGGCAGCGAGCGGACGGCGATCCACTCGCCGTCGAGCGCGCGGTCGGGGGCGAAATCCACCTCGACGCGCGTGCCGGGTCGAGGGTTGAGCAGCACCGGATCGATCGCGGGCCAGCCGTCGTCCTCCCAGCGCACGGGCGTGACGAAGGTCTCGCGACCGAGAGCCGAGAATGCGCGGGTCATGCTCCGGGGCCGCACCCCCAGCAGCACGCACAGCCAGTCGCCGTCCGGACCGATCACCAGGTCGCCGTGTCCGGTGTTCTGGATGGGACGGATCGTCGAGCGGGCCGAGACGAGCGGGTTGTGCGGCGCGGTCTCGAACGGGCCCTCGGGCGAGTCGCCGCGCGCGATCGAGATGCCGTGCCCACGCTCGGTGCCGCCCTCGGCGATCATCAGGTACCAGCGGCCGTCGACGTCGTAGAGGTGCGGCGCCTCGGGGAACTGGCCGCCCGTGCCCGACCACAGCGATCGGGGCTCCTCGAGGGCGAGGTGACGCTCGAGGTCGACCTTCACCTGCTGGATGCCGAGGTGCTGCCCGACGTTCTCGCCGCCGAGGATGAGGCCCGAGAACGTGATGTACACGTTGCCGTCGGAGTCCCACGCGATGTCGGGGTCGATGCCGTCGACGGATTCCGACCCGTCCGCCTTCAGGATGAGGTCGCCGTCGCTCCACGGGCCCGCGGCGTCCGTCGCCGTGAAATGCAGCATGCCGCGGCCCATCGCGTCGGTGATGACGAGGTGGAACACGCCGTCGCGGTGACGGATCGTCGGCGCCCAGGCGCCTCCGGCCGTGGGCACGTCCTCGACGGCGAGCTGCCCGGGCCTGGTCGCGACGTGGCCGATGAGCTCCCACGTCTCGAAGTCGGTCGAGCGGTGGATCGGGATGCCCGGCAGGTACTCGAACGTCGAGGTCGCGAGGTAGTACACGCCGTCCACCGCCACGACGCTCGGGTCGGGGTGGAAGCCGTTGATGAGGGGGTTGTAGAGCGTGGTCACGAGGTTCCTTCGGAGGCGAGGTTCAGGACGAGAGACGGATGCCGAGTTCCCGGGCGAGTGCCACGGCGCGCGGGTCCGCCCCGCCCGGCCACGGGCCGCGCGCGATGGTCCATGCGAACGCGAGGCCGGTGTCGGGGTCGACGCAGGCCAGCGCGCCGGCCGCGCCATCGTGGCCGAACGCGCGCGGCCCGCCGAACGCGAGCTGCTGCGACGGCTTCTGGAACACGATCGCGTGGGCGCGGTCCTGCTGGTGGAGCACCTCGTCGTACCCGCGGATCTGCTGCTGTCCGATCTCGGCGACCGTGTCGGCGCTGAGGAAGGGCTCGGCGCCGTCGACGCCGGTGACGGCCGCCGCGAACAGTCGCGCGATACCACGGGCCGTGCCGGTCCCCGAGCCGGCCGGGTGCCCGTACTCCCAGCTGCGGCGCGAGTTGCCGAGGTCGACGTCGCCGCCCATCGAGCCGAAGACGACGGGGCCCAGGGCCGAGAACGTCGGCGCGGACGTGTCGGAGACGGGCTTGATCATCGGCAGCACGTCGACGCGACGGCCCTCGTGCTCGGGCGGGAGGCCGAGGAAGAAGTCGATGCCGTGCGGCGCCCGGATCTCCTGCTCGTAGAACTCGTGGAGCGTGCGGCCGGTCACCCGGAAGACGAGCTCGTCGCCCAGGTTGCCGATCGTGATGGCGTGGTAGCCGAACGCGCTTCCCGGGTGCCAGTACGGCCGGCTCGCCGCCAGGCGCTCCGCCGCCGCGTGGTGGTCGAGCAGCTCGTCCCAGCTGAGCGCGGGGTCCGCCTGCGGGAGGCCCGCCTGGTGCGACAGCAGCTGCCGCACCGTCACATGCTGCTTGCCCTTCGCCGCGAACTCGGGCCAGTAGGTCGCGACGCGCTCGTCGAGGTCGAGCTCGCCGCGCTCGACGAGCAGGCCGATCGAGAGCCCGATCGTGTTCTTCGTGACCGAGTAGGGCACGATGACCGAGTCCTCGACCAGGTGCGGTCCGCCCCACGCGTCGAGCACCGGCTTGCCGTCGTGGAACGCCGCGACCTGGAACGACAGATCGGGGTCGGCGGCGAGCAGTCCGTCGAGGCGCGTGACGACCTCCTCCAACCGCTCGTCTGCGCTCCCGCTCAGGTGGGCGGTGTCGAGCGCCTTCACGCAGCGGTCCAGTCGACCGCGAGCGGCAGGTCCACCACCGACGCGCCGGCGCGGAGCGTGAACGCGCCCGGCTCGACGACCCACTCGCCCGCCCAGTGGGCGAGGCGGCGGGCCGGCACGGGGACGGTCGCGGTGACGGTCTCGCCAGGTGCGGCGTGCACGGTCGCGAAGCCGACGAGCCAGCGCTCGGGGCGCTCCACCGCGGACTCCGCGCGCTCGGCGTAGACCTGCACGACCTGCTTGCCGGCGCGGTCGCCGGTGTTCGCGAGCGTCACCTCGACCGCGTCGCCGATGCGCTGCGCCGCACCCCACGACCATGTCGTGTAACCGAGCCCGTGACCGAACGGGAACGCCGGCTCGGCATCGGCCTTCAGCCACGCGCGGTAGCCGATGTGCAGCCCTTCGCGGTAGTCGAGCCGGCCGTCGGTCGGAACGACCTCGGTCACCGGCACGTCGGCGAGGGCCGCGGGCCACGTCGTGGGCAGGCGCCCGCCGGGCTCGGCGGCTCCGGTCAGCACGTCGGCGATCGCGTGCCCGAACTCCTGGCCCCCGAAGTACCCCTGCACGACGGCCGCGACCTCGTCCGCCCACGGCAGCACGACCGGCGAACCGGCGTTCACCACGACGATCGTCGGGGTTCCGGTGGCGGCGACGGCGCGCACCAGGTCGTCCTGGCGGCCGGGGAGGTCGAGGCTGGTGCGGTCGTAGCCCTCCGACTCGACCTTCGCGTTCGTGCCCACGACGACGATCGCGACCTCGGATGCCGCGGCCTCCGCGACCGCGCGCGCGATGAGCTCGTCGGGATCGGTGCGCTCGGGCGCGATGCCCAGCGTGGCGCTGAGGGCGCCGGACAGCGCGCCGTGGCTCTCGCGCGTGAACTCCACGCGGACGGCGGTCTCGCGGCCGGCCTCGACGGCGACCGTGGCGGTGATCGACGGCGGGTTGAGGAAGGCCGCGCCGAGGTCGGTGCCCTCGATGACCGGGGCGTCGTCGAGGACGAGACGCTCGTCGACGTACAGCCTGCCCGGGTTCGCGCCGGCGAAGCCGAGCTCGATGTCGCCCGACTCGGCGGGCGTGTACACCGTCTCGAACACCACCGTGGCGCTCGCCGAGATCGGGGCGTCGCCGCCGAACCAGACCAGCGCCGTGGAGCGACGGTTCTCGGCGAACAGCTCGGTGCCGTCGGCGTCGAAGAACGCGACGCGGATGCCGGCCTCACCGGTCGCCGGGTTGGTCAGCTGTGCGAGGGGGATCTCGGCGACCCCCTCCTGCACGACTGCGCCGATCTCGAACTTCACCTCGGCCGCCGGCACCGCGGCGCGGATCGCCTCGAGCGGCGAGACCACGGACTCGGGGATCACCGTGGCGCTGCCGCCGCCCTGCGTGCGGGCCTCGCGGGCGTTCTGCCCGATGACGGCGACGCGGCCGAGGGACGAGGCATCCAACGGCAGGACACCCTCGTTGCGCAGCAGCACCGTGCCCTCGATGGCGGCGTCGCGCGCGAACGCGGGGCCGTCGAGTCGAGCGGGCTCGAGAGGGGTCGCGTCGCCGAGGGCGCCGACGCGCTCGGCGAGCAGCAGCAGGCGCAGCCCCTTGCGGTCGAGGTCGGCCTCGTTCACGCGGCCGTCGCGGATCGCGTCCACCAGGTCGGCCCACGCGGGAGCGGGACCGGGCATCGCGAGGTCCTGCGCGGCCGGCACGGAGCCGAGCGAACGGACGGCGGTCCAGTCGCTGATCACGACGCCGTCGAAGCCCCACTCCGAGTTGAGCGGCGTCTCGAGCAGGTCGTTCTCGGTCATCGTGACGCCGTCGACCGCGTTGTAGGCGCTCATGATGGTCCAGGCTCCGGCCTCGACGGCGCGCTCGAACGGGGCGAGGTAGAGCTCCCGCAGCGCCCGCTCGTCGACGCGGACGTCGACGGTGAAGCGGTCGGTCTCGGCGTCGTTGGCGACGTAGTGCTTCGGCGTCGCGGCGACGCCGTTGTCCTGCAGGCCGCGCACGTATGCGGCGGCGAGCTCGGCGCTCAGCTCGGGGTCCTCGCTGAAGCACTCGAAGTGGCGGCCGCCGAGCGGCGAGCGGTGCAGGTTGATCGTCGGTCCGAGGACGACGTCGACACCCTTGCGACGGGCCTCGGATGCTGCGGCCGCCCCGTACCGGTAGGCCAGGTCGACGTCCCACGACGCCGCGAGGGCCGAGCCCGACGGCAGGTTGAGCGACGGCTCGCGCTCGTCCCAGCGCGGACCGCGGACGCCGGCCGGGCCGTCCGACAGGGTCATCGCGCGCAGCCCGATCTCGGGAACGGGGACGGTCGTCCAGAAGTCGGCACCCTGCACGAGAGCCGCCTTCTGCTCGAGGGTGAGGCGCTCGAGCAGCGGCACGAGGTGCAGCACCGACTCGGGGTGCGTGGAGGTGGCGGTCTCGGTCATCGGGGGAGTTTCCGTTCTCGGAAGGAGGGTCAGTGGGGCGGATGCAGCGACCCGGCCCTCATGGGCCGGGTCGCAGCATCGGTCGTGTCAGAGGACGCCCGCGGCCGACTCAGCGTCGAGGAGTGCGCGCCGCGCGATGCGGCGCTCCTCCTGCTTGTCGGGGTCGGGCACGGGCGCGGCCATGAACAGCCGCTGGGTGTAGGGGTGCTGGGGGTCTGAGGTCACCCGGTCGCCGTCGCCCGTCTCGACGATCTCGCCGCGGTACATCACCGCGACGCGGTGGCTGATGTGGCGCACCACCGCGAGGTCGTGCGTGACGAAGAGGTATGCGACGCCGGTGCGGTTCTGGATGTCGATGAAGAGGTCCAGCACACGAGCCTGAGTCGACAGATCGAGCGCCGACACCGGCTCGTCGCACACGATGAGCCGCGGCCGCAGGGCGAGCGCCCGGGCGATCGCGACGCGCTGGCGCTGACCGCCCGAGAACTCGCGGGGCAGGCGTCCCCGCGCGTCGGCGGGAAGCCCCACCTGATCGAGCAGATCGCGCACCCGCGACTTCGCCTCGCTCGACGAGACCCCGGCCGCGGTGAGCGGCTCGGTGAGGATCTGCTCGATCGTCATCGACGGGTTCAGCGACGAGTACGGGTCCTGGAAGACGACCTGGATCTCGGAGCTGAGCGCGCGGCGCTCCTGGCGCTTGAGGTGCGAGATGTCCTTGCCGTCGTAGACGATCGACCCCTCGGTCACCGGTGCGAGGCCCAGGGCCGCGCGGCCGAGAGTGGTCTTGCCCGACCCCGACTCGCCGACGAGTCCGACCGTCTCACCCGGAAGGATGTCGAGCGACACGCCCTTGAGGGCCCGGAACGGCTGGGCGCGGAAGCCCTTGCCCGGGTACTCGACGACGAGGTCCTTGATGTCCAGCAGCGGAGTGCTCATGCCCGTGCTCCCTTCGTGACGAGCGGACCGCGGGCAGGACCCTCGTCGAGGATCGCGTCCAGCAGTGCCTGCGTGTACGGGTGCTGCGCGTCGTTGAAGATCGCGCGCACCGGTCCCTGCTCGACGAATCGGCCACTCTGCATGACGGTCACCCGGTCGCACAGGTCGGCGACGACGCCGAAGTTGTGGGTCACCAGGAGCATCGCCATGTGGCGCTCGGCCTGCAGGTCGCGCAGCAGCTCGAGCACCTCCGCCTGCACCGTGACGTCGAGGGCCGTGGTCGGCTCGTCGGCGATGATGAGGTCGGGGTCGGTCGACACGGCGCCTGCGATGAGCACGCGCTGCGCCATGCCGCCCGAGACTTCGAACGGGTACGCGTCGAACGTGCGCTTCGGGTTCGGGATGCCGACCCGGGCGAGCAGCTCGAGCGAGCGGTCGGTGGCCGCCCTCTTCGAGAGACCGAGGTTCTTGCGCAGCGGCTCGACCAGCTGGCTGCCGATCGTGAACGACGGGTCGAGGTTCGACATCGGCTCCTGCGGGATGTACCCGATGCGCTTGCCGCGCAGGCCCGCGTAGGCGCGGTCGTCGCCATCGGCGATCTCGGTGCCCTCGTACAGGATGGAGCCGCCGGTGACGTGGCCGCCGCGGGGGAGCAGGCCCAGCACCGCGAACGCGGTCTGCGTCTTGCCCGAGCCGGACTCGCCGATGAGACCGTGCACCTCGCCCTTGCGGATGTCGAGCGAGACGCCGTGGACGACCTCGATGTGCGAGCCGTCGGGCTGGTCGTAGCCGACGTGCAGGTCGCGGACGTCGAGCACCTTCTCGGTCGCCTTGCTGCGCGCGTCGCCCTTGTGGACGATGACGCCGTCGGTCTCGAAGATCGGCGGCTCGTCGAGGTCGACGACGTCGCCCCCGCTGAGTCCCACCGACGTCGTGACGGCGGCGACCGAGCCGGTCGCGGTCGCGACCGCGCGGCGGCGCTTGCGCCGCACCGAGACGGTGCGCTCGATCTCGTCGCGCATCACGTTGGCCAGGAGCGTCAGCGCGATGCAGGTCAGGGCGATCGCGAGCGACGGCCAGAGCATCAGGAGGGGCTCCTTGTAGATGTTCTTGAAGCCGTCGTTGAGCATCTGGCCCCAGGTGGGCACGGCGATGTCGCCGAGGCCGAGGAACTCGAGGCCGGACTGGATCGCGATGGCGATGCCGGCGATGATCGCGGACTGGATGATGATCGGAGCCCGCACGACCGAGAGCACGTGGCGGCCGATGATGCGCGTGTCGCTGAGGCCCGACACGCGGGCGGCGTCGACGTAGAGCTCGGTGCGCACCGCCGTCACCGACGCGTACACCAGCCGGTAGAACGCCGGCGCGAGCAGGATGCCGAAGATGAACATCGAGATCCAGACCGACGGGCCGAGCACGGCGCGCGCCGCGAGCAGCACCACGATGCCGGGAAGGGCCATGTTCAGCTCGGTGACCCACGTGGCAGCGTTGTTGAACCAGCCCTGGTAGTAGCCGGCGATGAGGCCGCTGACCACACCCAGGACGAGCGCGACCACGAGGGCGAGAAGAGCGGCCAGGACGGTCGTCTGGGTCGCGGCCAGCAGACGCGAGAGCACGTCGCGGCCGCTGCCGTCGGTGCCGAGGAGGTGCTCTGCGCTGGGCGACGCGAGGACGTTGCGGATGTCGGCGTAGTTGGGGTCCTGCGGAGCGATCCACGGCCCGATGATCGCGATGATCCCCAGGAACACGAGGAAGATCAGCGAGGCGAGGCCGACGGGGCGGCGCACCAGCCGGCGCCAGAGCGAGACGCGTACCGGCGCGACCGGTACGTCGAGGGGGACGTCGATGGCGGTCATGAGAGTCGCACCTTCGGGTTCAGCGCCGCCTGGGCGAGGTCGATGAGGAGGTTCACGATGACGACGATGACCGCGAAGGCGATCACGACGCCCATGACGACCGGGATGTCGCCGAGGGTGGTGGCGCGGACGGTGAGCTGGCCCATGCCGGGGATGGCGAAGACCTGCTCGACGATGACGGCCCCACCGAGGAGGCCGATGAACTGCACGGCGAGCACCGCCAGTGCGGGGCCGCCGGCGTTGCGGAGCACGTGGCGGTATACGACCGCGTTCGTGCTGAGGCCGCGCGAGCGGAGCGTGCGGACGTAGTCCCGCGACATCGCGTCGATGACCGAGCCGCGGACCTGCTGCGACACCGCCGCGATCGCGCCGATCGACAGCGCCACGATGGGCAGCGTCACGGACGAGAGCCAGCCCGACACCGAGGTGGTCGCAGGCACGTATCCGGTCGCCTTGAACCAGCCCAGGTTGATCGCGAACACGAGCACGAGGCCCAGTGCGATGAGGAAGCCGGGGATCGCGAAGCCGATGAGGGAGATCACCTGGACGCTGCCGTCGACCCAGCCGCCGCGGCGGGCGGCGAGGATGCCGAGCACGACCGAGACGATCGCCGAGACGACGGTCGCGCCGATCACGATCGCGAGGGTGACCGCGAGGCGGTTGCTGACGCTCGTCGAGACGAGCTCGCCGGTGAACCAGCTGCGACCGAGATCGCCCGTGAGGGCGCCGGTGACCCAGTTCCAGTACTGCTGCAGCAGCGGCTGGTCCAGCCCGAGCTGCTCAGTCTTCTTGGCGACGGTCTCGGCGGTGGCGTTCTCGCCGAGGATGCGGCGGGCGATGTCGCCGCCCGCGGCGTACAGGAGGACGAACGCGAGGAACGAGATCACCGCGATGAGGATGACGCCCGACAGTACGCGCCGGAGGATGAATGAGAGCATGTCGCTTTCCCGTGGGTGGTGTCTCCCCGCCCGCCCGCGGCGTGCGGGCGGGCGGGGAGAGGTTTCAGTTCTTCGGCGAGAAGTCGAAGATCGACGGGTAGGCGTTGGTGGGCCAGAACTCGAGGTTCGTGTTCGCGTCGGTCGCGTACGTGCCCTGGACCCGGTAGAACGGTGCGAACCAGGCCTGCTCGACCAGGTAGGCGTTGAGGTCCTTGGTCGCCTGGTCGGCCTCCTCCTGGGTGCCCATCTGGATCGTCGAGATGTACTCGTCGACCTGCGGGTCCTGCGAGTGGAACGGGTTGAACGTCGCATCAGGCGCGATCATGAAGTTGATCAGCTGCCAGTCCGGGTTCTGCTCGAGCGCCATCCACGTCGCCGGGTACTTCGGGGCGAGCATGTCGGTGATGAAGTTGCCCGTGCCGGGGTCGGTGTAGTTCACCGTGATCCCGATGTCGGCGAGCTGCTGCGCGACCAGGTCGAACGTGGTCTGGAACGCCGGGGTCGACATCATGTCGATCGAGAACCCGTCGGGGTAGCCGGCCTCGGCGAGGAGCTCCTTGGCGCCCTCGGGGTCGTACTCGTAGGTGCTGTCCAGGGCCTCGTCGTAGCCGACCGAGGTCGCAGGGAAGACCTGCTCGGTGACCGTTCCGTAGCCTGCCTGCAGCGCCTCCAGCAGCGCCTCGCGGTCGAACGCCATGTTGATCGCCTGGCGCACCTTGACGTCGGCGAGCTCGGGCGCCATCGTTCCGGCGCGGTCGAACAGCAGCAGACCCTGGAAGTCGAGCTCGTTGGACTCGATCGTCCAGCCGGATGCCTCGATCTCGGGGATCGTGTCGTTGTTCACGATCTTCGCGCCGTTGGCCTCGCCGGCCTTGAGGGCGTTGAGCGTCGCGGTCGGGTCCTCGATGACGTTGATCGTCAGGTTGTCGTACTTGACGGCATCCGGGTTCCAGTAATCCGGGTTGGCCGTGTAGACGTACGTGGTGCCGGTGACGGTCGCCGCGGTGTCGAGCACGTACGGGCCGGAGCCGATCGGCTCGGTTGCCGAGTCGGGGTCGTCGAACGTGGACGGCGCCTGGATGAGGCCGGGGGCGATCGAGAGCATGTTGACCAGGGACGGGTCGGGCGCGTCCTGCGTGATGGTCACGGTGGTGGCGTCGACGGCCGCGAACTCTTTGCCGGCCAGCGTCGCGGCCTGCGGCGAGGTGCCGTCGCGGAAGCGCTCGAGGCTCGCCACGACGGCGTCGGCGTCGAGCTTGGTGCCGTCGGTGAACTCGACGTCGTCGCGGAGCGTCAGCGTCAGCACCGTGTTGTCTTCGTTGTACTCCCACTCCGTGGCGAGCCAGGGCTCGATCTCACCGTCGGAGTTCTTCTGCAGGAGCGTGTCGAACACGGCCTGGAAGAAGGGGCTGCGGTTGCCGTACTCGGCGCCCTGCCCGATGTCGTAGCTCGTAGGGCCGATGATCGCGGTGAGCGTGAGCCGGTCTGCCCGACCGGAGTCGCTCCCGCCCGACCCGTCGTCTCCTGCACCGGCGCAGCCGGTGAGGGCGAGTGCGGCGATCGCGATGGTGGCTGCTGTGGCCTTCCAACGGAACATCCTTGGTCCCTTCATCTGTGGCGATGCCCCTGCGGATCGCCATCTGCCGGGAGACGCTAACAGCAATTTCTAGCGGCCGCTAGGTTTTTGGGCTAAAAAACTAGCGAGCATTAGGAATTCGTTATAGAACGGAAGAAGAGGACCCCGACGGGCATCGATGGAGGTGCCCCGGCTGATGCGGGGATACGGTGTGACGATGACCGAGACGACTGCCGCTCAGACAAAGGCGGGGACCGCTCCCACGAGGACGCGCAAGCCGCGGGGCGAGTACGCCAAGTCGGCAGAGACACGCACGGCGATCCTCGATGCCGCGCTCGAAGTGTTCTCGCAGTCGGGATACCGGGCAGGATCCCTCCGGGAGGTCGCGGAGCGCGTCGGCATGAGCGAGGCGGGCCTCCTGCACCACTTCCGGAGCAAGAGCGCCCTGCTGATGGCGCTGCTCGAGCACCGCGACGAGCTGTCGCGCGCCCGCGTCGACTTCGACCTCCCCGACGGCGTCGAGGCGCTGCGGGCGCTCGCCGAGCTGGCGCGGTTCAACGCGGCGCAGCCCGGCATCGTCGAGTTGTACACGACGCTGTCGGCAGAGGCGACCGCGCCGTCCCACCCCGCGCACGACTACTTCGTCAACCGCTACAACGAGGTCCGGACCAGCGTGACGGGCTCGTTCGAGCGCGCCGCCGCCGTGGGACGCCTGGTCGACGGCGTCGACCCCCGGCGTGCGGCCGTCGCCATCATCGCGCTCATGGACGGCCTGCAGGTGCAGTGGCTGCTCGCTCCCGACTCGACCGACATGGCGGAAGCGCTCCACGAGACCCTCCGCGCCCTCATCCGCGGCTACGACCTCGTCTCGATCGAGAACGCTCTGGATGCGCAGGCGGCAGCCGTCGAGGCCGGCAGCGAGTCCGCTTCGGAGCGGTCGGAGGAGCAGGCATGATCCGCGAGCCGTTCCTCGAAGGCTGGACAGCAGGTCCGAAGCTCGGGGCGTTCGAGGCGCCGACGCCCGAGTCCGCACCGCGACCGGTGCGGCTGCCGCACGACGCGGTGCGGGACCTCCCGCGCTCGGCCGACAGCGACCAGGGCGTGCACACGGGGTACGTCCCCGGCGGTGTCTTCGAGTACGCGAAGACGTTCGACGTTCCCGACGACTGGCGTGACAAGACCGTGCGCCTCGAGTTCGAGGGCGTCTACCGCGACGCCGTCGTGTTCGTCAACGGCGACGCCGTGACGCACGAGCCGAACGGATACAGCGCGTTCGAGGCCGTGCTCGACCCGTACCTGCGGCCCGGCGAGCCCAACCGCGTGACGGTCGAGGCCCGCGCACACCGCGACAGCCGGTGGTATTCCGGCGCGGGAATCTATCGCCCGGTTCACCTCGTCGTCGCCGATCCTGTGCACATCCCGCTCGACGGGACGCGCGTCACGACGCCCGACATCGACGCCGATCGGGCGGTGGTGCAGGTCGCGACCACGGTGCGAAACGGCACGCGCCGCACCCGCACGCTGCGACTCACCTGGACGGTGGAGGCGCCGGACGGCTCCGACGTCGCGACGGGAACGGCGCCGGTGACGGTGCTTGCGAACGCCGACGCCGTGGCCCGCGTGCGCCTCGCGGTCGACGACCCTGCGCTGTGGAGCGTCGACGCCCCCGCGCTGCACCGCGTGCGGACGATCCTCGCCGACGAGGGCGGGAACCTGATCGATACGGATGCCGCGACCTTCGGCATCCGTCGCCTGCAGGTCGATGCGGCGCGCGGGCTGCGGATCAACGGCGAGACCGTCAAGCTGCGGGGCGCGTGCGTGCACCATGACAGCGGGCCGCTCGGCGCGGCGACGTTCGCCGTGGCCGAGGACCGGCGTGTGCGTCTGCTGAAGGCCGCCGGGTTCAACGCGCTGCGGAGCTCGCACAATCCCATGAGTCGCGCCATGCTCGACGCGTGCGACCGGCACGGCGTGCTCGTGATGGACGAGCTCACCGACACCTGGACCCGCTCGAAGGTCGCGTTCGACGCCGCTCCGACCTTCCCCGACCGGTGGCGCCACGACGTCGAAGCGCTCGTCGCCAAGGACGTCAACCACCCGAGCGTCATCATGTACTCGATCGGGAATGAGATCCTCGAGCTGGCGACGCCCGCGGGGTCCGCGTGGAGCCGGCGACTCGCCGAGGCCTTCCGTGAGGCCGATGACACGCGCCTCGTCACGAACGGCATCAACGGGATCATCGCGAATCTCGACAAGATGGGCCGCCCCGAGGACTCCGATGAGACGGGGCCGACCGATCCGAACACGATGATGGCGACGATGGGCGACACGATGGCCCGCGCCAACGCGTCGGAGCTCGTCACCGCGTCGACCGAGGAGTCGGCATCGGTGCTCGACGTCGTCGGGTTCAACTACGCCGAGTCGCGGTACGAACTCGATCGCGAGCTGTTCCCGAACCGCGTGATCGTGGGGTCCGAGACCTTCCCGTCGCGCATCGAGAAGATGTGGGACCTCGTCGAGCGGCTCGACCACGTCGTGGGCGACTTCACCTGGACGGGCTGGGACTACCTCGGCGAGGCCGGCATCGGCCGCGTCGATTACACCGACGAGCCGGGCTACGAGCCGACCGGCACGGCGGGCCCGTATCCGCACCTGCTCGCCGGGTGCGGCGACATCGACATCACGGGCTTCCGGCGCCCGGTCTCGTACTACCGCGAGATCGTGTTCGGCCTGCGCGCAGAGCCCTACCTGGCCGTGCACCCGCCGCGGCACCACGGCCGGCCCACCGCGACGACGCCGTGGTCCTGGGACGACTCGGTGTCGTCGTGGACGTGGGATGCCGAGCCCGGCGCCCCCGTCACGGTCGACGTCTACGCGCCGGCCGACGAGGTCGAGCTGCTGCGGGATGGCGTCTCGCTCGGCGTCACCGCGGTCGGAACCGAGAAGGCGTTCCGCGCCCGCTTCGAGACCGAGTACCGCCCGGGCGAGCTCGTCGCGATCGCGCGCAGCGGCGGCGTCGAGGTCGGGCGCACGGCGCTGCGCACGGCCGGCGAGGTGGGGCTCGCAGCATCCGTCGAGGAGTCCGAGATCTCTTCCGACGGGCTGGGGTTCGTCGCGATCTCGCTGGCCGACGCGGACGGCGTGGTCGTCGTCGACGCCGACCGGCTCGTCACGGTGACCGTCGACGGCGACGCCGAACTCGTCGGACTCGGCACCGGACGCATCCGCACCGAGGAGTCGTTCGCGGGCCCCGCGATCACGACGCACGACGGGCGCGCCCTCGCGATCGTCCGGCCCACGGGGCCGGGATCGGCGACGGTGAGGGTGACCGCCGACGGGCTGGCCGCAGCATCCGTCGCGCTCACCGTCTCCTGAGGTCGCGGGATCGGCGGGTCAGCTTGCGCGGGCGCGAGCGCGGAGCTTGTCTTCCTCGTCGCTCGGAAGCACGCGGATCGGCGTGGTGCCGGCGACCTCGTCGCTGAACTCCTCGGGGGCGACGATGGTGAGCGGACGCGTCTCGTCGAGCGTGAGGCGGAACCGCTTCTGCTCGTGGCGGTGCAGGCGCCCCGACCAGAGCAGCCACGTGGCGCCGATCGCGAAGGCGACGAACGCGGCGACGGCGCCGACGAGGATCGCCGCGCGCGGTCCGAACTCGCCGGCCACCCATCCCACGATGGGCGCGCCGATCGGGGTGCCGCCCATGAGGATCGCCATGTACAGCGCGAGCACCCGGCCGCGCAGCACCGGGTCGGTGGTGGTCTGCACGTAGCCGTTCGCGGTGGTCATCATGGTGACGACGGCGAAGCCCGTGAACATGAGGGTGATCGCGTAGAGCCAGTACGTCGGCATGAACGCCGACACCACGGCGGCGATCCCGAACATCGCGGTGCCGCTGATGAGGACGCGCAGCCGTGCGCGGTCGCGGCGGGCGGCGAGCAGCGCGCCCGCGACGGAGCCGATCGCGAGGATCGAGCTGAGCAGGCCGAAGCCGTCGGCCTCCTTGCCGAACTCGACGGCCATGGTCGACGCGAGGATCGGGAAGTTCATGCCGAACGCGCCGATCAGGAACACCATCGCGCATGTCACGATGAGGTCGGGGCGGCCGGCGACGTAGCGGAATCCGTCGGCGAGGCGCGAGGACTGCGGCGCCTTCACGCGTGGCACGAGCTCATGGGTGCGGATCAGCACGAGCGCGGCGAGCATCGCGAGGAACGTCACCGCGTTGGCGACGAACACCCACCCGGTGCCGATCGCGACGATGACGATGCCCGCGACCGCGGGACCGATCATGCGGGCGCCGTTGAACGACGCCGCGTTGAGTGCGACCGCGTTCGACGCGTTCTCGCGGGCGACGAGGTCCGACACGAAGGCCTGGCGGGCGGGGTTGTCGAACGCGGCGACGACGCCCAGTGCGAGCGCGAACCCGTACATGATCGGCAGCGTCATCGCGCCGGCGAAGATGAGCACGCCGATCGCGACGCCGAGCAGGAGCAGCAGGCTCTGCGTGACGAGGAGCAGCTTGCGGCGGTCGAAGCGGTCTGCGACCAGCCCGGTGACGCCGACGAGAAGCAGCGGCGGGGCGAACTGCAGCGCCATCGTGACGCCCATCGCGGCGGCGTCGTTGTCGGTCAGCTCGGTGAGCACCACCCAGCTGATCGCGGTGGCCTGCATCCACGCGCCGATGTTCGACACCAGCGCGCCGATGAACCAGACGCGGTAGTTGAACGCGGAGAACGAGCGGAACATGGCGCTCATCGGGCCACCATCCGCTCCATGATGTCGGCCGCGGCGGCGAGGGTCTCGCGCTCGGCGGGCGAGAGCTCGGCGAGCGAGGCCTCGACCCACGCATCGCGGCGACGGGCGGTCTCTTCGACGACCGCCACGCCCTCGGGGGTGAGCGAGATGACGACCTTGCGGCCGTCCCGCTCGTCGGCGCCGCGCACGATGTATCCGGAGTCCTGCAGGCAGTTGACGGTGCGGTTCATCGACGGGGCAGAGACGCGCTCACGCTCGGCGAGATCGCCGAGCGTGTGGGGTCCGTGCACCTTGAGGGCGGCGAGCACCGCGAACTGCCCGTCGCTCATCGAGTCGACGGCGCGCTGCGTCCGCATGCGTCGGGCGAGGCGGAACGTCGCGATGCGCAGCTGCGAGGCGGCGGGGGAGAGGTCTGCGTGAGGGCCGGCATCGGGGCCGGTGTCTGAATCTGAAGTCTCGTTGCTGCTCATCCGGTTAGTTAGCATAGCTCATTAGTTTGGCTAAATAAAGCCGGATGAGACGGATGCTGCGGGCGGAAGCACCGCCGAGGGGCGGGGAGCGTCCCCCTAGACTTCTCCGCATGCCCGAGTTCATCGATGCGCACGACATCACGATCTACTACGACGTCCATCCGGCGCAGGTGGAGCCGCGGGCGATCGTGCAGCTGCTGCACGGCGTCGGTGAGCATGCCGGACGATACGGCGACCTGATCGCCGCCCTCACCGGCGCCGGGTACATCGTGTACGCCGCCGATCACCGCGGCCACGGCCGCACGGGCATGGCGCAGCACGGCGGTGACGTCTCCCGCCTCGGTCATCTGGGTCCCGGCGGCCTGCGCGGAGCGCTCGCCACGATGTGGCAGTTCACGCAGCAGATCCGCGCCGAGAACCCGGGGCTGCCGCTCGTGCTGCTGGGTCACTCCGGCGGCTCGGTGCTCGCCCAGATGCTCGTCAACGAGCACCCCGATGCGTACGACGAGCTCGTGCTCACCGGCACGGCGCTGCGCATGCCCGGTTCGATCCACACCAGCGGCCTCAACAAGCCGTGGGACGGTCCCGGCGCCATGGGCACCGAGTGGCTGTCGAGCGACCTGTCGGTGGGGCGGGCCTTCCTCGACGATCCGCTCACCACCAGCGAGGATCCGATCAAGCTCATCGGCGTGATCGACTCCTTGCGCATGTACGGCAAGCCGCGCAAGAACCTCGGCGTCGACATCCCGACGCTCCTCATGATCGGCCGCGACGACACCGTGGGTGGTCCGCGCAGCGTCCACCGGCTGGCCGATGCGTACCGCACGCGCTCGGGCTTCACCGACGTGACGACGCTCGTGTACCCGGACGCGCGCCACGAGATCTTCAACGAGGTCATGCAGGCAGAGGTCCGTGCGGACCTGCTCGCCTGGCTCGACAAGCACATCGCGGACCGCACCTGAGTGCGGCGGCGCCCGCCCGATCGGCGTCCGTGCCCGCCGCGCGAATAGGCTGAAGCCCATGCACGGCGAATACAAGGTGCCCGGCGGCAAGCTCGTGGTCGTCGACCTCGAGGAGCGCGACGGACGCATCGCGGACTTCCACCTCGCGGGGGACTTCTTCCTCGAACCCGACGACGCGCTCGCCGACATCGACGCCGCCGTCAACGGGCTCCCGATCGAGGCGGACGTCGCGGCCATCGCCGCCGCCGTCCGCTCGGCTCTCCCCGACGGGGCACAGCTGCTCGGCTTCACGCCCGAGGCCGTCGGCACGGCGGTCCGCCGCGCACTCGTGACGGCCCCGGGCTGGCGCGACTTCGACTGGGAGATCGTGCACGAGAAGCCGGTCTCGCCCCGCATGAACCTCGCGCTCGACGAGGTGCTCACCGGCCGGGTGGGCGACGGCCGCCGGCGGCCCACGCTGCGCATCTGGGAGTGGGACGAGAACGCCGTGGTGATCGGCTCGTTCCAGTCCCTCCGCAACGAGGTCGATCCCGACGGCGCTGCCGCGCACGGTTACGACGTCGTCCGCCGCATCTCCGGGGGCGGCGCCATGCTCATGGGCGCGAACTCGATCGTCACCTACTCGCTGTACGTGCCGGCATCCCTCGTCGCCGGGCTCACCTTCGCGGACTCGTACGCGTTCCTCGACGACTGGGTGCTGCAGGCGCTGCGCGCGCTCGGCATCGAGGCGACCTACCAGCCGCTCAACGACATCGCCTCGCCGCAGGGCAAGATCGGCGGTGCCGCGCAGAAGCGCCTCGCGAACGGGGGAGTGCTGCATCACGCGACCCTCAGCTACGACATGGACGGCGAGGTCATGACCGAGGTCCTGCGTATCGGCCGCGAGAAGCTGAGCGACAAGGGCACGACGTCGGCGGCCAAGCGCGTCGACCCCCTGCGCCGCCAGACGGGCCTGCCGCGCGAGGCGATCATCGCCAAGCTCGAGGCGACCTTCACGAACCTCTACGGCGCGGTCCCCGGGCACATCACCGACGACGAGTACGCCGAGGCCGAGGCGCTCGTCGAGTCCAAGTTTGCGACCGACGCATGGCTTCGCCGGGTCCCGTGATCGCGGAGCCCGCACCGGTCCCTGACCCCGCACCGGTCCCTGAGCCGGCCGGAGGGTCCGTCGAGATCCACCAGGGCGACAACCTCGAGGTGATCCGTCGGCTGCCCGACGCGTCGTTCACCCTCATCTACCTCGACCCGCCGTTCAACACCGGCCGTTCGCAGGAACGCTCGCTCGAGACCGCACGCTCGGTCGACCGTTCTCAGGACCGGTCCGCCGAAACCGCGTCCGTCGCCCCGGGTTCCCGCGGGGCCGCTGGCAGCGCGCCCGAGGCGGTCCTGAGAACGGCGACGGCGCAGGAGGCGGCATCCGTCGTGCGTCGGGGGTTCCACGGGCGCGAGTACGAGCGCATCCGCGGCGACCTGCGCGCGTACGACGACCGGTTCGACGACTACTGGGGCTTCCTCGAGCCGCGGCTCATCGAGGCGTGGCGGCTGCTGGCCGACGACGGCACCCTGTACCTGCACCTCGACTACCGCGAGGCCCACTACGCCAAGGTGCTGCTGGACGCGCTCGTCGGGCGCGACCGCTTCCTCAACGAGCTCATCTGGGCATACGACTACGGCGCGAAGACGCGCAAGCGCTGGCCCACGAAGCACGACACGATCCTGGTGTACGTCAAGGATCCGAAGGCGTACTGGTTCGATTCGGATGCCGTCGACCGCGAGCCGTACATGGCGCCCGGGCTCGTCACCCCCGAGAAGGCCGAGCGCGGAAAGCTCCCGACCGACGTCTGGTGGCACACGATCGTGCCGACCACGGGCCGTGAGAAGACCGGGTACCCGACGCAGAAGCCCGAGGGCATCCTCCGGCGCATCGTGCAGGCCTCCTCGCGCCCCGGCGACCGCGTGCTCGACTTCTTCGCCGGCAGCGGTACGACCGGCGCGGTCGCGGCGGCGCTCGGCCGCGATGCGGTGCTCGTCGACCACAACCCCGCCGCGATCGCGGTGATGCGCGAGCGGATGCCGCACGCCCGGGTGTTCGGTGCGACGCCGGAGCGGACGCGTCCCTAGGCTGGGGACCATGCGCTTCGGAACCTTCATCCCCCAGGGCTGGCGATTCGATCTCGTCGGCATCGATCCCTCCGAGCAGTGGGCGGTGATGAAGGGGCTCGCCCAGCGCGCCGACGCCGGGCCGTGGGAGTCCCTCTGGGTCTACGACCACTTCCACACGACCCCGGTGCCGAGCGACGAGGCGACGCACGAGGCGTGGACGCTCATGGCGGCCTTCGCGGCCTCGACCGACCGCATCCGTCTCGGCCAGATGTGCACCTGCATGGGCTACCGCAACCCCGCCTACCTCGCCAAGGTCGCGGCCACCGTCGACATCGTCTCGGGCGGACGCACCGAGATGGGCATCGGCGGCGGGTGGTACGAGCACGAGTGGGAGGCGTACGGCTACGGCTTCCCGCCGGTTCCCGAGCGGCTCCGGATGCTGCGCGAGGGCGTCGACATCATGCAGCAGGCCTGGACGACCGGGCGTGCCACGCTCGACGGCAAGTACTACCAGGTGGACGGCGCCATCGTGCAGCCGCTGCCGCTGCAGGACGGCGGAATCCCCCTCTGGGTCGCCGGCGGCGGCGAGAAGGTCACGCTCAAGATCGCGGCGAAGTACGCGTCGTACACGAACTACGCCGGGTCGCTCGACGACATCGACCGCAAGAGCGCGATCCTGCGCGAGCACTGCGACGCGCTCGGCCGCGACTTCTCCGAGATCACGCGCACGTCGAACTTCAACACGATCGTCGGTGCGACCGAGGCTGAGGCGCGCGACCGCCTGGCCGCGGTCAAGGCGCGCCTGCTGCCGCACGTCGGGCAGGAGCGCGCCGACCACATCGAGCACGACTACCTGACGTCGCCCGCGTTCGGCACCCCCGAGCAGGTCGCCGAGCGTCTCGCCGAGCGCGAGCGCCACGGCATCGCCTACGCGATCCACTACTTCCCCGAGGCCGCCTACGACCTCTCGGGCGTTGAGCTGTTCGAGCGCGAGGTCGTCGCCGCGCTGTCCTGACGCACCACGCACACGAAGAGGGTGGGTCCTCACCTCTGCATCGGCGGGGACCCACCCTTTCGCGATTCCCGCGCTGCAGGGGCGGCGGGAGTCTGAGGTCAGAGCAGCGACGCGACCGCGGCGTAGCCGTGGGGGTCGACGTCGGGAGATCCCGCCGGCCCGCCGAACACGCGCGTGGTGCCTGGAGCGCCCGACCATGCCGGCCAGCCGGGATCGGCGTCGACGATGAGGCCGACCGCGGCCGAGTGCGTCTGGTCGGCGAGCATCTGCGGCGGGTTCGGGCCGGTGAGGGGCTCGATCTGCACCGAGTCGAGGCAGTCGAACCAGAACGGCACGTCGATGCAGTGCACGGCCGAGCCGTTCACCGCGCCGGGCTGCGACGAGCGGAACGCGTAGCGGTACACCCACGTCGGGGCGGCGCCGCGCGCCCGCGCCGTGCGCACGACGGCGCTCCGGAACATCCGGTCGGTGATGTAGCGGCCGAGCACGGCGGCATGACCACGTGCCACGACATCCCGGTTCGCCGCGAGGTACGCCTTGCGCTGCGGCCCTTTCAGTCCGGACCGGCCGAGCAGGAGTCGCAGCGGGATCCAGCGGAGCGTCTTCGCGCGCCCCGCCACGACCATCGAGAACTCGTCGTCGGTGGCGCCGAGCACGAGCGGCTTGTCGGCGCCGACGCCCGCCGCGAGCGAGGCGATCGTGGGCCGGGTGAGCAGGTCGCCGTCGATCGACGGGCCGAGCAGCAGCCCGTCGTCGAGCAGCTTGGTGATCGCGTCCGGGCCGGCCACGCTCGTCGCCTTCTTCTGCGCGTCGATGATGCGCTCCTCCGGCACGGTCGACAGCGCTCGGCGGGTCGGTGCGACCCCGACGCGCGCCGCGACGTCGCGCCCGATCGCCTCCCAACGATCGGCGGCCACGTCTGCGGTGGCGCCGGACAGCGCCCACACCGAGTGGAAGAGGTGCTGGGCCGCCGGCATCCCGAGCAGGGTCAGCACCGCACCGCCGCCCGCGGACTGTCCCGCGATCGTGACCCGCGACGGGTCGCCGCCGAAGCCCCGGATGTTGTCCTGCACCCACTGCAGCGCCAGCAGCCAGTCCCGCACACCCCGGTTCGAGGGGGCGTCCTCGATCCAGCCGAACCCGTCGAAGCCGAGCCGATACGAGATCGTCACGGTGACCACGCCGTCGCGGTTGAACGCACGGCCGTCGTACCAGGGGCTCGCGGGCGAGCCGGCGAAGTAGCCGCCGCCGTGGATCCACACGAGCACCGGGAGGGCCGCATCCGTCTGTCCGGGAACCGGCGTGAAGACGTTGACATTGAGGGTCGACTCGCCCGGCACGGACGGCTCGGGGATGAGGGTCACGCCGGGGTCGCCGCGCTGGGCGGTCGCCCCGAACGCGAGGGCGTCCCGCACGCCCTCCCAGGGCTCCGCCGGCACCGGCGCCGCGAACCGCAGCTCGCCGACCGGCGGCTTCGCGAACGGGATGCCGAGGAACGCGGCCGATCCGCCGGCGCCCGGCTCGCCCCGCCAGAAGCCGCGCACCCTTCCGGTGACGGTGCCGGCCTCCGCGTAGCGGGTGGTCGTCGTGGTGTCGGTCATGCACTCTCTCCTATCGCATGGTTCTAGATGTCTACCGTGGATCCGTCGGCTACCGCACGCTCTTGATCGGGATGAGCGCGAGCGCGGCGAGCACCACGAAGACCATGCCGAACACGAACAGCGAGGCGTAGCCGCCGAACGCCGAGATGATCGCGAGCGCGATCACCGAGCTGAGCGCCTGCGGGATGTTGGTCGCCACATTGAGGATGCCGAGGTCCTTGGCGGCCGCCTCCTGGCTGGGCAGCACCTCGGTCATGAGGGCCGCGTCGCACGCCATGTAGAGGCCGAACCCGATGCCGTTGAGGACGCTCATGACGATCATTCCGGTGAGGTCCGGCATGAACAGCGGGAACGCCAGGGCCACGACCATCACGACGGATGCGGCGTAGATGAACACCTTGCGACGGCCGGCCTTGTCGCTCCACCATCCCGACACGATGATCGCCGCGAGCGTCGGCGCGAGCGACAGGAGGGTCAGCGTGACCACGGCGCCCTGCGCCTCGCCGAGCGACATCTTGATGTAGTCGGTGAGGATGTAGAGCTGGAACGCGGTCACGACGAAGTAGCCGAGGATGAGCAGGAACCGCGCGGTGAAGGCCCAGAAGAAGTCGGGGTGCTTGCGCGGGTCGATCCAGAAACCGGCGAAGAAGCGCGCCCAGCTCCAGGGCTCGACCGCCGCGTCCTTCGACGACCAGTCGCGGTTGAGGAGCACGAACAGCACGGTCGCGATGACGACGATGATGCCGAAGACGCTGTAGCCGATCCCGATGCTGCTGCCCAGCGCGCCGGCCAGCATCACGCCGAGCGTCATGCCGACCTGTGTGCCGATGCCGAACATCGCGCTCGCCGCGCCGCGCCGATCGCGCCGGAATCGGTCGGGGGTGATGGCCGTCAGCGGCCCCTGCACCGCGTTGAGCGACACCTGGATGACGACCCAGAAGATCGCGATCCAGAACACCGTGTTCATCGCCCCGAGGCCGAAGAGGAACAGCGCGCCGATCACCGCACCCGAGACCATCCACGGCGCCCGACGCCCGAACCGCGAACGCGTGCGGTCGCTCAGTGCGCCGACGATCGGCTGCGCGAACAGCGTGAACACGAACGAGATGGTCTGGACGATCGTGAGGTTCTCGGCCTTGTGCTCGGGGTCGAGCAGGTACAGCTGCGAGGGGAGCAGCACTGCGATGAGGCCGCCGTAGGTGGCGAACAGGGCGAGCGCGTTGATCAGGATGCCGGGCAGCAGCGCTTTCGACGGCGGCGGGCTGGCCGCGGGCTCGCCCGCCGCGGGCGGGGTGTTCGCGATGGTGCCGGTGGGCGCGATCGCCGAGGCCGGATCGCCGGCGGGGTGCGTGGTCATGGGACTCCTCATCGTCGAGACGTCGGGTGCGGGGTGAAACACGAACAGCGTTCGGCTTACAGTGTGGGACTCTTCGGAAGAAAGTTCAAGTCCTGAATTATGTTGTGCGTGCCGCGCTATGCGAGGGCCGGCGCGGCGCTCAGATCGCGAGGGGATCGGCGAGCAGGCGTTCGCGGGCGCCGTGCTGCGCACCCCGGAGGGCGGCGTCCGCGCCGAGCGCGCTGCCGATGACCGGCGCCGGCGTCAGCTCGGCCGCATGGGCGATGCGCGGCTGGATGGCGCGGAATGCGGCATCGACCTCGTCCGCGAGCGACGCGAGGTAGCCGCCGACGACGATGACGTCCGGGTCGACGGAGAGCGCGACGATCTGGAGCGATCGAGCGATCTCCGCGACGCCGGCACGCCAGGCCCCGGTGGCTGCGGATTCGCCAGCTCGGATGCGGCGGACGAACTCCTCGCTCGCGGCCGCGAGCCCCGCCTGGTCGGCGAGTCCCGCGAGTCCGGCCGCAGCGAGGAGGTGGTCGGGGCCGGCGACCGTGACGAGGCATCCGTGCTGGCCGCACAGGCACAGCTGGCCGCCGGGGACCACCGGCAGGTGGCCCAGCGCGGCGCCGACGACCCGCGGCGAGTCTTCGTCGAAGACGATGGCCCCGCCGATGCCCGAGTCGCTCTTGATGTAGAGGAGAGTGGCCGGCCGGCCCGCGGAGGCGTGTTCGGCGAGCGCCGCCACTTGGCTGTCGGGCACGAGGCGCACCTCGCCGCCGGAGGCCTCGAAGGCCGAGACGACGGTCGACCGCGCTCGCAGCAGGGCGAGGAGATCGACCTCGCCCCACTCGAGGTCGGTGTCGGCGAGCACCCGCGGGGGAGCGCCGCCGACGGGCGCCCAGACGACGGCGGTGAGATCGACGATCCGTCGCCCGGTCAGTGTCGCGGCCGCCTCGTCGACGACGTCCGCGAGCACGCCGACCACGGCGTCGGGATCGCCCATCGGCCGGCCGTGCCGCTCGTCGACGCGGGCGAGGGTGGTGCCGTCCAGCGCCGCGAAGACGGCGGTCGCCTTGTCGGCGTCGAGCAGCGCGGTGAGCGTGCACACGTCCTCGCCGGCGGGCTCCAGGTGCACGCGGGGCCGGCCGAGGCCCTCGGCGGGGACCACATCGGCCTCGCGCACGAGGCCGGCGTCCAGGAGATCCGCGACCAGCGAGGTCACCGCGCCCCGCGAGAGGCCGGTTCGCCCGGCGATGTCGCTGCGGGCGATCGCCCCCGTCTCGAGCACCTGCCGCAGCACCAGCCCGAGGTTGTGGCGACGGACGTCGGGGGTGGCCAGGGGCATACGTGCATCGTAGATGTCGGGCGGGAGATGCAGCTCCCGCCCTCGGGTCAGCCGGCGTAGCTCGTGTCGTTGACGGACTTCACGCTCCAGCGCCCCGCCTTGTACTCGAGCAGGTTCACGGCGCCGTTCGCGATGCCGGTCGGCGGCAGCTCGGAGCCCAGGGCGTCGAGCACGCACATGATCGACAGGCCGCTCGAGACGACGAGCACCTGGTCGTCGCGGTGCTTGGCGGCATCCGCGGCGATCTCGTTCAGGCTGTCCATCATGCGGGCGTTGACGTCGCCGCAGTCCTCGGCGGGCAATGCCGGGTCGGGATCGATCTCCTTGATCACCCCGACGAGGTCGGTCATGCTCCGGCCGTCCAGGGCCTCCTCGATCGTCGAGACGCCGAGGTGCTCCAAGATCTCCGACCACATCTCGCCGTTCTCGGCGCCCTCGAAGGCGCCGAAGTTGATCTCGCGCAGTCCTTCGAGGCGGACCGGCTCGAGCTTCGAGCCCATCGCGTCGAGCATGAGGCTCGCCGTCTCGTAGTGACGGACCATGTCGGCCGAGTAGGCGGCATCCATCCGTCCCTCGCGCTCGCCGAGGTTCTCGCCCACGACTTCCGCGACGGCCCGGCCGGGTGCCGTGAGCGGCGAGTCCGACCAGCCCTGCACGCGATCGAGCGTGTTGAGCACGGTCTTGCCGTGGCGGGTGAGGAACACCTGGACGGTGGCATTCTTCTGGGCGTGGTCCGGCGGTGCGGCCTGCACCTGCTGCTGCACGGTCCAGCCGCCCAGCAGCGACGCGCCCAGCACGATGCTCGCGGCTATCGCGAGACGTCCGGTCGTCCGATTCATGTCATCTCCTTCGATGGGGTTCGCGGTCGATCGACCGCGAGACTGAAACCTAGCGGCGTTCGGTTTCAGTTGCGAAGGAGGGTTGCGGAATCGTTACTTCTGGCCGTCGGCCTCGCGGGGTGCTGTCGATGCGGGCGCGAGCAGCTCGAACAGCGCGCCCACGGTGGCGGCCATGTCGACGTCGGGCTCCAGCATCCACTGCAGCTGCATGCCATCGGCGACGGCCTGGAACAGGCGCGCGATCGTCTCGGAGTCGACCCGGTCGGTGATCTCGCCGGCGGCCTGCTTCGCAGCGACCGCCTCGGCGAAGAATCCGCGCAGGCTCTCGCCGCGGGTGACGAAGAACTGGTGGGCCGGATGCTCCGGATCGGCCGCGTCGACGGACAGCCGGGCGAACAGGTGCACGAGCCCGGGGACGTCGGCGTTGTGACGGATGATGTCGAGGTAGCCGGAGCGGATGTCGAGCGGCTCGCCGGTCCGGGCTGCGATCAGTCCCTGCTGGAGGTCGCCCCCGAGTCCCTGGCCGACGGAGTCGAGCTCGTCGCGTTTGCGGAGGATCTCGGTGAAGAGTTCCTCCTTGCTGTCGAAGTAGTGGAGGAGTCCGGCCTGGCTGAGGCCGACGGCATCCGCCAGCTCCTTCACCGATGCGCCGCGGTAGCCCTCGCGGGCGATGACGTCCAGTGCGCGCGTGAGGATCTCCTCGCGCTTCGCGACGCCCTTCGCATAGGAGCCCCGTCGCCCCGGCCCGCTCTCTGTCATGAGAGAAGTAAACCCGAACATCGCTTGATTTCTCAAAACCAAATAACATAAGGTTTTCGCGAGCGAGCTCACCGCCGAGCGCTCGCCACCCCTCAGCATGGAAGGACCTCCATGAGCATCCCCGATGTCACGGAACTCACCCTCGAAGAGAAGGCGTCGCTGACCAGCGGCGCGAGCTTCTGGTACACCAAGCCGGTCGAGCGCGTGGGCGTGCCCGCGGTCATGGTGACCGATGGCCCGCACGGCCTGCGCAAGCAGCGCGAGGGCGGCGACCACCTCGGCATCGGCGACAGCGTGCCCGCCACCTGCTTCCCGCCCGCCGTGGGCCTCGGCTCGTCGTGGGACGTCGACCTCGTCCACCGCGTCGGTGAGGCGCTCGGCACCGAGACCTCGATCGAGGGCGTCGCGGTGCTGCTCGGCCCCGGCATCAACATCAAGCGCTCGCCCCTGTGCGGCCGCAACTTCGAGTACCTCTCCGAGGACCCGATCGTCTCGGGCGTCCTCGGCGCCGCGATCGTGCAGGGCATCCAGTCGAAGGGCGTGGGCACCTCGCTCAAGCATTTCGCCGCCAACAACCAGGAGAACGACCGCATGCGGTCCTCGTCCGACGTCGACCCGCGGCCGCTCCGCGAGATCTACCTGCGCGGGTTCCAGCGCGTCGTCGAGGACGCCCAGCCCTGGACCGTCATGTGCTCGTACAACCGCATCAACGGCGTGTACGCGTCAGAGGACCCGTGGCTGCTCACCCAGGTGCTGCGCGACGAGTGGGGCTTCGAGGGCCTCGTGGTGTCGGACTGGGGGGCCGTCAACGAGCGCGTGCCGGGCCTGGCCGCGGGCATGGACCTCGAGATGCCGTCGTCGAACGGCGTCACCGACGCGCAGATCGTGGCGGCCGTTCAGGACGGCTCGCTGGACGAGTCGGTGGTGGATGTCGCGGCCGGCCGCGTGCTGGACCTCGTGCGCAAGGCGACCGAGGGTTCCGGAGCCGTCGCAGGACCGCTCGACGTCGACGCCCACCACGCCCTCGCCCGCGAGGCCGCCGGCCGATCGATCGTGCTGCTCAAGAACGACGGCGGCGTGCTGCCGCTCGCGAAGGACGCGAAGCTCGCCGTCATCGGCGAGTTCGCCGAGAAGCCCCGCTACCAGGGCGCGGGTTCGTCGATGATCAACCCGACGCGCCTCGACACCGCCCTCGATGGGATCCGCGCGCTCGCGAGCGGTGACGTCGCGTACGCGCAGGGCTTCAGCAACGCGCTCGAGGTCTCGGCCGACGAGACCACGGCGCTGCGCGACGAGGCCGTGGCCGCAGCATCCGTCGCCGACGTGGCCCTGCTGTTCCTGGGCCTGCCCGCCCGACTGGAGTCGGAGGGCTACGACCGCGACGACATCGATCTGCCCGCGGCGCAGCTCGAGCTCGTCGACGCGGTGCTCGCGGCGAACCCGAACACCGTCGTGGTCCTGTCGAACGGCGGCGTCGTCTCGCTGCCGTTCGCCGACCGCGTGCCGGCGATCCTCGAGGGCTGGCTGCTCGGCCAGGCCGGCGGCGGTGCGACCGCCGACGTGCTGTTCGGCGATGTCAACCCGTCGGCCAAGCTCACCGAGACGATCCCGGCGCGCCTCGAGGACACCCCCGCGTTCCTCGACTTCCCGGGCGAGTTCTCGCACACCCGGTACGGCGAGGGCCTGTTCGTCGGCTACCGCTGGTACGACGCGCGCCGCCTCGAGGTCGCGTTCCCGTTCGGCCACGGGCTGTCGTACACGTCGTTCTCATACGCGGATGCTGCGGCGCAGGTCGACGCGAGCGGCGACGTCGAGGTGACCGTGGCCGTCACGAACACCGGCGACCGCGCGGGCCGCGAGGTCGTCCAGGTCTACACGTCGCTGACCGGATCGACGGTGCAGCGCGCACCGCGCGAGCTCAAGGCCTTCGCATCGATCGCGCTCGAACCGGGCGAGACCCAGGTCGTGACGCTGACCGTGCGTCGCAAGGACCTCGCCTACTGGGACATCCGTGCCGACCGCTGGGTCGTCGAGGGCGGCGAGTACACCGTCGACGTCGCGGCGTCGAGCCGCGACATCCGATCGTCCGTCGCCGTGACTGTCGAGGGCGACGTGCTCACGCTGCCGCTGTCGCGCACGTCGTCGATGGGCGAGGTGCTGAGCCACCCGGTCGCGGGCCCGGTGGTGCAGGCCGCGATCGCGCAGATGATGGGCGGCCTCGGCGACAGCGCGGCGTCGATCATGCCGGAGGGCGTCGACATGTCCAAGATGATGGAGTCGTTCCCGATCGGCCGCATCGGCATGATGGGCGCGCTCGCCGGCGACGGCGCGGGCGCCGGCCCCGAGATGATCGACGACCTCCTCGCGATGGCCAACGCCCCGCAGCAGGACTGATCTGCACGACCGGATGCCTCAGCTGTTGAGGAAGGCGAGCAGCGCCTCGTTGACCTCGGCGCCGTGGGTCCACAGCAGGCCGTGCGGGGCGCCCTCGATCTCCACGTACGTGGCGTCGGGGAGGAGTTCCTTGAAGCGCCGGGCCGTCTTGTCGATCGGCAGGATGTTGTCGGCGGTGCCGTGCAGGATGAGCGCGGGGACGTCGACGGCGGGGATGTCGGCGCGGAAGTCCGTCGGCCAGGTCAGCGGCGCAGCGGCGATCGCGGCGTTGCCGGCGTAGGTCGCGACCTGGATGCTCGCGTCGAGCGCCTCCTGCGAGATGCGCGAACCGAGCGTGTCGTCGAGGTTGTAGAAGTCCTTGTAGAACCCGGCGATGAAGGCATAGCGGTCGTCGCGCACAGACTGCGCGATCCCGTCGAAGAACTCCTGCGGGCCGGCCCCGTCGGGGTTGTCGTCCGTGATGAGCAGGAACGGTTCGAGCGAGCCGAGGAACGCCGCCTTCGCGACGCGGCCGCTGCCGTAGCGCGACAGGTAGCGCGCGATCTCGCCCGTGCCCATCGAGAAGCCCACGAGCACGGCATCGCGGAGGTCGAGGTCCTCGATGAGCGCATGCAGGTCGCCGGCGAACGTGTCGTAGTCGAACCCCGAGCCGACCTTGCTCGACTGGCCGAATCCGCGGCGGTCGTACGCGATCACGCGGTACCCGGCGTCCAGCAGCGCCGCCTGCTGCTTGCCCCACGACTCGCCGTTCAGCGGAAAGCCGTGGATCAGCACGACGGGCTGGGCGTCCGTCGGTCCCTGGTCGGTGTAGTAGAGGTCGATGTCCACCGAGTTCTCGGTCCCGACGGTGATGTACGCCACGATCGCTCCTTCCGGATCGCGAACGGATGCCGCGACCCTGCGTTCGACGCTAGGCCGCGGCATCCGTCCTCGCCAGTGTCTTGCACCGGCGCGTCACGAGCGTTCACACGGCGTTCAAGAGCGAGGTGTCTGCGCCGCGCTCGGGCGTTTCGACTCGCTCGTTCCTCGCTCGCTCAACGAACGGAATTGCCGGGGCGTGTCGACTGACTCGTTCCTCGCTCGCTCGACGACCGGAATTCCCGCTCGTTGAGCGAAGGGCGCTCTGGCGCCCGCAGTCGAAACGCGTCGGGCCCGCGAGCAACCCGGGCGCGAGACCGTCAGTCGCGCGCGGCGCCTGCCGACGGAGTGACCGTGAAGATCGTGGGAGCGGCGAAGCCGGCGGCCGCGAAGGCGGCGGTGGCGGCATCCGTCACGGCCAGCACCTTGTCGTGGGCGACCAGCGCGATCGCGGCGCCGCCGAAGCCGCCGCCGGTCATGCGGGCGCCGACGGCACCCGCCGCAAGCGCGGCCTCGACCGCCGTGTCGAGCTCGGGGACAGAGATCTCGAAGTCGTCGCGCATCGAGGCGTGCGACGCGACGAGGAGGTCGCCGATCGCGGTCGGGCCCTGCTCGCGGAGCGTGCGCACGGTGTCGAGCACGCGCTGGTTCTCGGTCACGACATGGCGCACGCGGCGGTACGTGACGTCGTCGACCAGCTCAGCGAGGCGCGGGAGGTCGTCGACACTCACGTCGCGGAGCGCCGGCACGCCGAGGGCGGCCGCACCGCGCTCGCAGGCGGCGCGGCGCTCGCCGTAGCCGCCCGTCGCGTGGGAGTGCTTCACACCGGTGTCGATGACCACGAGCTCGAGGCCGGCGTCCGCGAATCCGAGGTCGATCACCTGCGCGTCGAGTGAGCGGCAGTCCAGGAAGATCGCCGCGTCGGCGCGGCCGAGGAGTGACGCCATCTGGTCCATGATTCCCGTGGGCGCGCCCACGGCCTCGTTCTCGGCGCGACGCCCGACCTTCGCGAGCGCCACGCGGTCGAGGGAGATTCCCCACGTGTCGGCGAGGGCGACGGCGGTCGCACCCTCGATCGCCGCGGACGACGACAGGCCCGCGCCCACCGGCACGTCCGACGCGAAGGCGAGATCGACGCCGGTGACGGCCCGCGGATCGGTTCCGGATGCCGCGAGCAGCGCCCAGGCGACGCCCAAGGGGTAGCGGGCCCACTCGGGGACGTCGTCACGCTGCGCGGGGAAGATCTCGTCGAGGTCGTCGAGGGCGACCTCCACCGTCGCGTCGTCGAAGGTCGAGGCGACGCGCACGCGGAAGACGCCGTCGGCCCGCGGGGCGAGCGCGACGTGGGTGCGGTGCTGGATCGCGAACGGCAGCACGAAGCCGTCGTTGTAGTCGGTGTGCTCGCCGATGAGGTTCACCCGCCCGGGCGCCGACCACGTGCCGACGGCGTCGGCGCCGAAGCGGGCGGCGAACAGGGCCCGCGCGATGGCGGCGGTGCGGATGTCGGTGGCGGTCACAGGGTCTCCTCGGGGATGGATGCGACGGCGTCGCGCAGCGACGCTGCGGCCGTCTCGGGTGGGACGTCGCCGATCCAGGCGCCCATGGCGGCCTCGGACCCGGCGAGGAACTTGAGCTTGTCTGCCGCGCGGCGCGGCGACGTCAGCTGGAGGTGAAGGCGCGCGCTGTCGCGGCCGCGGTGCACCGGCGCCTGGTGCCAGGCGGCGATGTACGGGGTGGGGGTGTCGTAGAGCGCGTCGACGCCCCGGAGCAGCCGCAGATAGAGCGGAGCGAGCTCGTCGCGCTCGGCATCGGTCGTCTCGGCGAAATCCGCGACGTGGCGGTGCGGCAGCAGGTGGATCTCGATCGGCCAGCGCGCGGCGAAGGGCACGAACGCCGTCCAGTGCTCGCCCTCGAGGATCACGCGGTCGCCGGCGCGCTCGAACTCGAGGATGCGGGAGAACAGGTCGGGCCCCTCGCGGTCGATCGAGGCGAGCAGGCTCGTCGTGCGCGGGGTGATGTACGGGTACGCGTAGATCTGCCCGTGCGGGTGGGGGAGCGTGACGCCGATCGCCTCGCCGCGGTTCTCGAACGGGAACACCTGCTCGATCCCCGGCAGTGCCGAGAGCGCGGCGGTGCGGTCCGCCCACGCCTCGATCACGGTGCGGGCGCGGGTCGCCGAGAGCGAGCCGAACGAGCCCGAGTGCTCGGGGCTGAAGCAGACGACCTCGCAGCGGCCCACGCTCGTGCGGGTGCGGCCGAGACCGGGCGCGACGAGGTCGTCGAGGTCACGGGGAGCGTCGACGCCGGCGGGCGCATCGCCGTGCGTGACGGCGAGCGCGGGCCCGAACGACGGCGACTTGTTCTCGAACACGGCCACGTCGTAGAGCGACGGGATCTCGGACGGGTTGGTCGGCGTCTGCGGGGAGAGCGGGTCGAGGTGCGCCGGCGGCAGGAAAGCGCGGTTCTGCCGGGCCGCAGCGACCGACACCCAGTCCCCGGTGAGCACGTCGCGGCGCATCGTCGCGGTCTCGGGCCGCGGCGCGAGGTCGCGTGCGTCGACCGCACGGTCGGGGCCGAGCGTCGTCTCGGGGTCGTCGTAGTAGATCAGCTCGCGACCGTCGGCAAGGCGGGTCGGGCGCTTCACCACTCCCGCGCCGAGCGTCTCGGCGGGGAGGTCCTGGGCGGACACGACGGTGTCATCCTGAGGCATGTTCACGTCAACACGGTACCAACTCGGCTATGTTATCGTCAACATGGATGCTGCAACCCGATGTGACATCGACGGCATCCCAGCGAATCGGGGTGGGGCATGACGGCCAGGCGCGTGTCGATGGCGGACGTCGCGGAGCGCGCGGGCGTCTCCGGTCAGACCGTGTCGCGGGTGGTGAACGCGAGCCCCCGCGTCGACCCCGAGACCCGCGCGCGCATCGAAGCGGCGATGACGGAGCTCGGCTACCGCCCGCACCGTGCCGCGCGGGCCCTGCGCACCGGCCGCACGCAGACCATCGGGCTCGTGGTGTCGACGCTCGCCTCGGTGGGCAACTCCCGCATGCTGCAGGCGGTGGCGGATGCCGCGGCCACCCGCGGCTACGCGCTCACGGTGGTGACGCTCGGCGCCGACGGAGACGTTGCCGCGGCCTTCGAGCGACTCGCAGAGCAGGGCGTGGACGGCGCGATCGTGCTCAACGAGGCGACGGCCCACGTCCGCGGAGCCGATGTCGGCGCCGCGGGGCTCCGGCTCGTGGTGGTCGACTCCCCGCGCGACGATCGCTTCGGCGTGGTCGAGACCGACCATGCCGGCGGGGCTCGGCACGCCACCGAGCACCTGCTGGCGCTCGGGCACGCGACCGTGCGCCATCTCGCCGGCCCCGGCGGGTCGTTCGCCGCCGCCGAGCGCGAGCGCGGCTGGCGCGAGGCGCTGACGGCAGCCGGCGCGTCGGTGCCGCCCGTGGTGCGCGGCGATTGGACGTCCGCGTCGGGCTTCGCGGCAGCATCCGCTCTTCTCGAATCCGGTGCGACCGCCGTCTTCGCCGCCAACGACCAGATGGCGCTGGGAGTGCTGCGCGCGGTCGCCGAGTCGGGGCGCAGCGTGCCGGGAGACGTGAGCGTGGTCGGCTTCGACGACGTGGCGGATGCCGCCGACTACCGGCCGCCTCTCACCACGGTGCGGCAGGACTTCGACGCCCTCGGCGCGCGCGCGGTCGCGGCCCTCGTCGACGGCATCGAGGCCGCCGCGCCGGCCGCATTCGAGACCGTGCCCACGCGCCTCGTCGTGCGCGAGAGCACCGCGCCCGCCCCAACTCCCGGTCGTTGAGCGAGCGAAGCGAGTCGAAACGCCTCGAACCCGGCGCAGACCGCGGGGTCGAGGCGTTTCGTCTGCGGCGCCGGAGCGCCCTCCGCTCACCGAGCGGGGGTCGCCGCCTGGCGGGCCTCCCAGCCGGTGCGGACCATCTCGTCGACGCTGTAGCGGTTCTTCCAGTCCAGGTCGCGGGCCGCGAGCTCGCCGGTGGCGACGATGCGGTCGGGATCACCGGGCCGGCGGGGTGCGATCTCGGGCGTGAAGTCGATGCCGGTGACGCGGCCCATCGCGTTCATGATCTCGCGGACGCTCAGGCCGTTCTGCGAGCCGAGGTTGTACGCGGGCTCGATCGGCCGGTTCGCCAGCAGGCGCTGAGCGGCCGCGACGTGGGCCGCCGCGATGTCGGCGACGTGCACGTAGTCGCGCACGTTCGTGCCGTCGGGGGTGTCGTAGTCGTCGCCGTTGATGCGGGGCGTCTTCCCGGCGAGCAGCGCCTCGAACACGAGAGGGAAGAGGTTGTGCGGGCTGGTGTCGTACACCGACGGGTCACCCGAGCCGACGACGTTGAAGTAGCGCAGTGCGGTGTAGCGGAGGGCGTGCTCGGAGGCGGCCGTCGCGATCGCCTGGTCGCGGATGATCCACTCGCCGATGAGCTTCGACTCGCCGTAGGGCGAGGCCGGGCGCTTGGGCAGGTCCTCGGTCACGAGCGGGACGTCGGGGGTGCCGTACACCGCGGCTGACGACGAGAAGACCAGGTTCGCGACACCCGCCGCCTGCATGGCGGCCAGGAGCACGCGCGTGCCCTCGACGTTCTGCGCGTAGGTGTGCAGCGGACGCTGCACCGAGACCCCGGCGTACTTGAAGCCGGCGAGGTGGATGACGCCCACGACCTCGTGCTCGCGCAGGGTGCGCTCGACGAGTTCGCCGTCGAGGATCGACCCCTGCACGAACGGCACGCCCTCCGGCACGAACGACGCATGCCCGCTCGAGAGGTCGTCGATCACGACGGAGTTCAGGCCCGCATCTGCGAGCGCACGGACGATGTGGGCGCCGATGTAGCCGGCGCCTCCGGTCACGAGCCAGGACATGTCACTCCGGATTCAGGTGGGGGCGAATGCGCCGAGCGGCGCCGCCTCCATTCTGCCCGGTCGGACGGATGCCTCGAATCCGGTGTCGGCCGGGGGTCGGCGTGCACGGCGTCGGAGGTTTCGGCCGACACGCCGGGTCGCGGCATCCGTCATCCGGCGTGTCGTGCAAGAGCTCCGATTCTGTGCACCGGTGTCGAGCCTCAGACCCGCGCGGCCCAGCGTGCCGCGCGCTGGAGCAGTGCCACGTGCTCCGGGGCGTCGTAGGAGCGCTCGTCGTGTCCGAGCGAGCACACCACCGCACGGGTCGGCGCCTCCCGCACCCACACGGCGGCGTGCTCGGCGCCGTCGACGTCGTGCACCGCGAGGATGCGTGCGCCGTCATCGACCACGAGGTCGCTGTAGCGCTCGTCGAAGACGTCGAGGTGCGGCATCCGTCCGCTCACGGGGTGATCGCCGTCGACGACCCGCACCTTCGCGTCGCCGATCGGGGGATGCCACGAGACTCCGGGCTGCCATTCGCCGCCGATCGCCTCGCGCCAGGCGGGGTGGTCGCGCAGGCTCGAGAGCGCGGCGTGCACGGCGATGAGCCCGATGCCGCGGGCGATCGCGGAGCGGAGGCCGGCGTCCGCCGCGGGGTCGGCGCGATGCCCCAGCTCGGTCGCACCCTCGCGCCACGGGTCGCCGGCGTTGACGACGAGCAGATCGAACCCGTCGAGGCTCGAGAGCGCATGGTCGACATCGTCATCGACCGTGACGTCCCAGCCGTCCGCGCGCAGCGCGTCGGCGATGCGGGAAGAGGTCGCGGGGAAGGGATGCCACGGGTCGGCGTACCGGCCGGTTCCGGTCGCGATCACCGCGCGGCGTGGGCTGGACTCGGCTTCCGGTCGCTCCATGGATACCATGATCTGCAGGATAACGCTTTCCCGCGCTCCTGTCGGCCGGAAAAGACAACACCGTGCATGTCCGAGGAGAATGACGACCATGGCTCACACCGTCGTGATCGCCCCCGATTCGTTCAAGGGAACGATCGGCGCGGCCGCCGCCGCCGAGGCGCTCGCCGCCGGGTGGCGCCGCGAGAGCACCGACAGCGACCTCCGGCTCCTGCCGATGGCCGACGGCGGCGAGGGCACCGTTGACGCCTTCGCGGCCGCGGTGCCGGGCGCGCAGCGCATGCCGGTGACGGTGACCGGCCCCGAGGACGAGCCCGTCGAGGCGTCATGGGTCCTCCTGCCGCCGACGCCCGACGCACCCCACGGGACCGCCGTCGTCGAACTCGCGAACACGAGCGGCATCGAGCTGCTCGGCACCCCGCCGCGCCTGCGCGCCTTCGACGCGCACACGCGCGGCTTCGGCGAGGCGATCGCCGACGCCCTCGCGCACGGCGTCTCGCGACTCGTGCTCGGCATCGGCTCGAGCTCGTCCACGGACGGCGGCACCGGCATGCTCACCGCGCTCGGAGCGCGATTCACGGATGCTGCGGCCCGGCCCGTCGTCGCCGGCGCACGTGGGCTCGGCTCTGTGGCGGCGGCGGACCTCTCAGGGCTGGCGCCGCTCCCGCCCGGCGGTGTGACGGTGCTCAGCGATGTGACCAACCCGCTGCTGGGCCCGCGCGGGGCCGCTGCGGTGTTCGGGCCTCAGAAGGGTGCGCTGCCCGACGACATCGCGGTGCTCGACGCCGGGCTCGCGCGGCTCGCCCAGCTGGTCGACGCCGACCCCGAGGCTCCGGGCGCCGGCGCGGCGGGCGGGACCGGGTTCGGACTGCTCGCGTGGGGCGCAAGCCTCGTGCCCGGGTCGGCGGCGGTCGCGGAGCTCGTGGGACTCGACGCGGCGGTGGGCGAGACATCCGTCGTCGTCACGGGCGAAGGGTCGTACGACGGTCAGTCCGCGGCGGGCAAGGTGCCCGCCCACGTCGGCGCGGTCGCCGCCGCGGTCGGCGTGCCGGTCGCCCTGGTGGCGGGCCGCATCGCGGCGGACGCCGACACCTCGGGCTTCGCCGCGACCGCGTCGCTCACCGAGCTCGCGGGCTCGGGCGAGGCCGCGATGGCCGAGACCGCGCGGTGGCTCGAGGAGGCCGGCG
The DNA here is from genome assembly GCF_001422925.1 of Microbacterium sp. Leaf288. GTDB lineage: Bacteria > Actinomycetota > Actinomycetes > Actinomycetales > Microbacteriaceae > Microbacterium. The sequence goes on along the minus strand of NZ_LMNI01000013.1, from coordinate 62,530 downwards.
CTCAGCTCGCTCGCGAGCTCGATCCCCGCTGACCTCGGCAGCACAACCTGGGCCCTCGGCGGGGTGGGCAATGTCCCGGTCGTTGAGCGAGCGAGGAACGAGCGAGTCGAAACGCCCCGGACCAACGGGCAACCGGGGCCCTCGGAACCGCGTCAGCGGCCGGTGCGGAGCACGCCGTTTCGGCGGTGCGGCAGGCGCGTCAGCGACTCGTCGCGAAGCGCCTCGGGAAGGAGCGCCTCGGGCGCGTCCTGGAACACGACCGGCCGCAGGAACCGGCGGATCGCGGTCGCGCCGACCGAGGTGTGCAGCGACGTCGTCGCGGGCCACGGGCCGCCGTGGTGCTGCGACCAGGTCACGGCGACGCCCGTCGGCCAGCCGGCGAAGAGCACGCGCCCGGCCTTGCGGGTGAGCACCTCGAGCACCGCCGCGACGTCATCGCCGGACTCCGAGTGCAGCGTCGCGGTGAGCGAGCCGGGCACCGCCTCGAGCGCGGCGTGCAGCTCCTCGTCCGAGGAGTAGCGCACGAGCAGCGTCACGGGACCGAAGCACTCCTCGAGAAGCGTCTCGGGGCGCGCGGCGACGGCCGCCGCATCCGTCGACAGGACGACCGGCTGCGCCGACCCGGGCTCGGCCGGAAGCCCCTGGGCGACCACCGACACCGACGGGTCGGCCTCGAGGTGGTCGATGCCCGACGGGAACGCAGCGGTGATGCGGTCGGTGAGCAGGGGGCCGCCCGCGGCACCGGTCGCGAAGCCCGCGACGAGGGCTTCGAAGCCGGCGCCCTCGGGCACGAACACGACGCCGGGCTTCGTGCAGAACTGGCCGACGCCGAGCGTGAACGATCCGACGAGGCCCTGTGCGAGCGCCTCGCCGCGTGCCGCGACGGCGGCCCGCGTGATGACGACGGGGTTCACCGAGCCGAGCTCGCCGTAGAACGGGATCGGGTCGGGACGCCCCGATGCCAGGTCGAACAGGGCGCGGCCGCCGCCGAGCGAGCCGGTGAAGCCCGCGGCCTGGATGGACGGATGCTGCACCAGCGCGTTGCCCGCCTCGCGGCCTTCGACGAGCGCGAGGGAGCCCTCCGGCGCGCCGGCCGCGACGAGCGCGGCGGCGACGATGGCCGCCGTCCGCTCCGACAGCCGCGGGTGGCCCGAGTGCGCCTTCACGATGACCGGGTTGCCGGCCGCGAGGGCCGACGCGGTGTCGCCGCCGGCGACCGAGAACGCGAACGGGAAGTTCGACGCCGAGAAGACCGCGACGGGGCCGACGCCGGTCAGCATGCGGCGCAGCTCGGGGCGGGGCGGGGTCGCCGACGGGTCGGCGTCATCGACCGTGAGCTCCAGGTGCGAGCCCTCCTCGACGACGGTCGCGAACAGGCGCAGCTGCCCGGTGGTGCGTCCGACCTCGCCGCGCAGACGGGTTTCACCCAGGCGGGTCTCCTCGTCGGCGATCTCGACGAGCTCGTCGATGTTCGCATCGAGCGCGTCGGCGGCGGCGCGCAGCCACGACGCCCGGGTCGCAGCATCCGTCGCCCGCCAGATCGGTGCCGCCGCGGCGGCGGCCTGCGCGAGAGCGTCGAGTTCGGTCGCGCTCGTCGTGGTGGTGGTGGTCATGAGGGTGAACCTTCCCGATGAGGATTCGATGTCAACAGAAGCGGAGGCCGAGGCCCGCGTGGGGGACCTCGGTGAGGGCGCCGTCGGCGATGCGCACGGGCGACGGGTCGCGGAGCGCGCCGAGGGCGCCGAAACCGGCGTCCTCCACATCCTCCGCCATGGGCTCGGGAACTCCCGGCACCGAGCGCAGGCAGAGGGCGAGCTGGCCCGAGAGCTCCGGCAGCAGATGCGGGTGCACGGCGGCGCCGTAGACGCCCGCGATGGCCGCGATCCCGAGGAACGGGGTGATGCCGCCGACGCGGACGATGTTCGGCTGCACGATCTGCGCGGCGCCGGTGCGGAGGAAGTCGTCGAACCGGTACACGTTGTGCAGGTTCTCGCCGACCGCGATCGGGATGCCGCTCGACGCCGCCAGCCGCTTCGACAGCTCGTAATGGCCGTACAGGTCGTCGGCGCGCAGCGGCTCCTCGATCCAGGCCGGCGCGGCCTCCGCGAGCACCTCGAGCGAACGCGTCGCGCGATCGAGGTCCCACCGCTGGTTCGCATCGATCATGAGCTGCCGGTCGGGCCCGAGAACCTCGCGCACGGCCTTCATGCGGTCGAGGTCTTCCGCGACGTCGGGCTTTCCGACCTTCACCTTCACGGCGTCGAAGCCCGCGTCGACCCAGCGGCGCACCTGCGCCACCAGCTCGTCGGTCGAGTAGTGCAGGTTCACGCCCGACCCGTACGCGCGCACGCTCTCGCGCTGCGGACCGAGCCACTGCGCGACCGACCGCTCGTCGGCGCGTGCCGCGGCATCCCACAGTGCCAGGTCGAGCCCGGCCATCGCGATGGTCGTGATCCCGCCGCCACCCGCCTCATGGAGGTGCTCCCAGAGCGGCAGCCATCCTTCGCCCGGCTCGGCCGAGCGCCCGATCGCCCACGCCGTGATGTCGTGTGCGAGCAGGGCGTGCACCGCTTCGGCGCCGATCTGCGGCGTCCACGAGAAACCCCAGCCCTCGGCGCCGTCCGAGCGCACGACGTGGGTGGCCACGACGCCCACCGACGTCAGGTCGGCCGCCCACGGCCGCGTCAGCGGCACGCGCACGAGGCGCGCGTCGAACGAGGCGATCGTGGTGCGGGGCGAGGCCGCCGTCGATGGCGCGGCGGAGGTCACAGGAGTGCTCGCCCCGCTTCGAGGATCTCGGCCAGGCGCGCCTCCTGCGCCGGGGTCGGGTCGACGAGCGGTGCGCGCACCGACCCGACGGGCAGGCCGCCCAGGCGGAGGCCGGTCTTGATGAGCGAGACGCCGAAGCCGGGGGTCTCGTCGCGCAGCGCGACGAGCGGCGAGTAGAAGCCGTCGAGCAGTTCGGCGCGGCGCGCCTCGTCGCCGTCGACGTACGCGCGGTAGTACGCGTTCGCGACCTCGGGGATCATGGCGAACGCCGCCGACGAGTACAGCGGGATGCCGATGCCGCGGTATGCGCCCTGGGTGAGCTCCGCAGTGAGCAGGCCGTTGAAGAACGCGAAGTCCTCGCGTCCCTCGGCTGCGACGGCGCGCACGATCTGCTGCGCGAGGCCGACGTCGCCGACGCCGTCCTTGAACCCCACGACCTTGGGGTTCTGCGCGAGGCGGCGCACCGAGTCGACGGAGTACTGCGCGGTGCCGCGGTGGTAGATGACGACGGGGAGATCGGATGCTGCCGCCACGGCCTCCACGTAGGCCACGAGCCCTGCCTGCGGACCGCCGACGAGGTACGGCGGCAGCACGAGCAGCGCGTCGGCTCCGGCGTCGGCGGCAGCACGCGCAAGGGTCGTCGCGTGGCCGAGCGGACCGCCGGTGCCGGCGACGACCGGCACGCGGCCGGCCACGGTCTCGGTCGCGATCTGCACGACGCGCGTCGCCTCGTCGGTCGAGAGGGCGTGGAACTCGCCCGTGCCGCACGCGGGGAAGACTCCGCCGGGGGAGTGCGCGAGGGTCGTGTCGAGGTGCTGCCGCAGCAGGCCTTCGTCGACGCGGCCGTCGGCGTCGAACGGGGTGACGGGGAAGAAGAGGATGCCGTCGAAGTTCACGCCAGCACGTCCTTTCGGGCGGAGTCGGTGGTGGGGGCGGAGTCGAAGCCGATCGGGTTCGCGGGGCCGGCAGCGGGCTCACCGAGCTCGCCGCGCCAGGTGTGGGCCGGGCGCCAGCCCAGCACGCGCCGGGCCTTCGCGTTCGAGAACGCGGGCGCCGTGCCGGTGAGCTCCGCCGCGAGCTCGTCCGAGCCGGGCACGAACTGCGGCAGCAGCTCGGCGAGCGGACGGCGTGCAAGCGCGTCATCGGCGCCGACGAAGAACACCTCGGCGTTCGGGATCTCGGGAAGTGCGACCAGGAGGGTGTCGACGAAGGTGGCGACGTCGCGCGCGTCGACATAGTTGAAGAGCGCGGGCGCCGACAGTGCGGGGTCGGCGAGACGCTCACGCACAGTGTGGCCCTGCTGCGTGAGTGCGCCCTGCCACTCCTCGGGGGCGATGACGTAGCACGGCCGGAACGCCGCGAAGCGAGTGGCATCGCCGGTCTGGCGCGCCAGCATCGCGATCGTCTGCTCGGCGAGGTGCTTCGACAGCGCGTACGCGTTCCACGGCTTCGGTGTCGTCTCCTCGTCGAGGGGGAACCGATCGGGGAGCCAGCCTGTGGGGCAGTTGTACCCGAGGACGGTCGGGCTCGACGCCGTCACGATCTTCGGGATGCCCGCGGCCACGCCGGCCGACATCACGTTGAGGGCCATCGTCGCGTTCGTGCGGAGGATGACGTCCTCGGGGGCGCTGAACGGCACGGCGATCGCGGCGAGATGGATGAGCGCGTCGGCCCGGGTGCCGGCGATCGCGCGGGTTGCGGCATCCGTGTCCGTCAGATCCACGGCGATCTGCTCGAGGCCCTGAAGCTCACCCGCTTCGGACACCGCGCGGTCGAGCGAGACCAGTTCGTGCCCGGCCGCGGCGAGTCCCGCGACGAGGCTGCGGCCGAGGCGCCCCGCCCCGCCGGTGACGGCGATGCGCGTCATGACCGGACGGCCTCGGCGCGCGCCGCGTCGCTCGCGAGGAAGCGGATGCCGAGGTCGGCGACCTGCACCGGCAGGCCGGTCTCGAGGGAGCGGTTGCCGGCGATGCCGACCGCGATGGAGCGGACGCCGTCTCGCCAGTCGGCGGGGCGGGCGAGCGGGTCGTCGCCCGGGCCCTCGAACACGTCGGCGAGCAGGAGCGCGTCGCCGCCGCCGTGGCCGTCGCTGTTGCCCTCGAGCGGCACTTCGTAGGCGGCCTCCCAGTGACGCTGGACGATGAGGCGTTCGCCCTCGGGGCGGAGCGACCCGGTCGTGCCGGCGTCGCTGGCGGACGGGTCGAGCACCGGGTGCAGGCCCTCGTCAGCCAGGACGGCGCCGCGTTCGACGACCTCGAGCTCCGCCCGGCCGAGGGTGCCGTTGACCGCGACCCGATACCCCTCCCAGGGTGAGTGGGCGTTCAGCGAATAGCTCAGCGTCGCACCGGAGGCGTAGTCGACCACGAGGGCGAGGTTGTCCTCGATGGTGATCCCCTCGCCGAACACGTCGCGGTCGCGCAGGTACCCGTCGTGCTCCTCGGCGTCGAGGTACAGAGCCTTGAGACGTTCGTCGTCGCGGAGGTCGAGCTCGAAGGCATCGCCGCCGTCGTGCGTCCCGCGGGCAGGACGGTCGCCGAGGCCGCGGGCGGCGGCGTTGTCGGCGCCGTAGAACCGCAGCGCGCCCGACGCGTAGACGCGGCGCGGTGCGGAGCGGATCCACCAGTTCACGAGGTCGAAGTGGTGGCTGGCCTTGTGCACCAGCAGTCCGCCCGAATGCTCCTTCTCGCGGTGCCAGCGGCGGAAGTAGTCCGCGCCGTGCTTGGTGTCGAGCACCCACGAGAAGTCGACCGAGGTGACCTCGCCGATGGTGCCGTCCTGGATGACCTGACGCAGCGCGGAGTTGCGCGGCGAGTAGCGGTAGTTGAACGTGATGACGACCTGCCGGCCGGTGCGGTCGATGGCGTCCTCGATGGCCGCCGCGGAGGGCCCGTCGATGGTGAGCGGCTTCTCGACGACGACGTCGGCGCCGGCATCGAGCGCCCGCACGATGAGCGGGGCGTGCAGATCGTCGCGTGCACAGATGACGACGCGGTCCACCTGCTGCTCGCGGACCATCGTCTCGAGGTCGTCGGGCCCGTAGACCGCGGGAGCGGCGAAGCCGGCTTCGACGACACGATCGACGTAGTACTGCGCGCGCACCGGGTTCGGCTCGCAGATCGCGACCAGGGCGGCGTCGTCGCTGTACCGTCCGATGATCGCGTCGACGTACATCTGGGCGCGGTGTCCCGCGCCGACGAGGGCGTACCGGCGGTGGCTCATCTCACTCCTTCAGGAAACGTTTTCTCAGAGTATCATGCTACGCGTCGGAAAGCGCTCGCCGGGGTGATCAGGCCGCCGGGCCGGTCGTGCCGCGGATGGTCAGCTCGGGAAGGACGGTCAGCGGATGCCCCGGCTCCGCGCCCTCGAGCAGCTCTCGCATGCGCGACCAGGCCTGCACGCCGAGCTCCGTCGCGGGCACGGCTGCCGTCGTCAGCGGGGGAGTCGTGTACCGGGCGAACGGGATGTCGTCGAACCCCACGATGGAGAGGTCCTCGGGTACGCGGCATCCGCTCGCCTGCACGGCGCTCAAGAGGCCCATCGCGACGAGATCGTTGAAGGCGAGCGCGGCCGTGGCCCCTGACGCCAGCACGGCGCCACCTGCGGCGGCACCCGCCTCGAAGTCGACGCCGCACGGGATCTCGGTGACGTGCGTCTCGGGATGCTCGGCGGCGAACGACGCGATCGCCTCGAGGCGCGCGGTGTTGGCGACGCTGCCCGGTGCGCCGGCGAGGAAGACGATGCGCCGGTGCCCGAGCCGGTGGAGGTGGTCCAGCTCGGCGGCCAGTGCCGTGCGGTAGTCGGCGCGCACGTGCGGCACGTCGCCCGAGGCGCGATTGATGAGCACGACCGGCCGCAGTCCGCCGACGAGCCGGTCGAGCTCGTCCTGCGGCAGGCGCGGCGCGCAGAGGATCACGCCGTCGGTGCGCCGCCGTGTCGTGCCCGCGAGCACGCGCTCCTCTTCGACGGACTCCGCCGAGTCGGCGACGAGCACGTGGTAGTCGTCGGCCGCGGCGGCGTGGCTGAGTCCCCGCAGGATCGCCTGGAACGTCGGGTTGCCGAGGTCGGGGACGACCACTGCGACGGTCTGGGTGCGACCCAGCACGAGGCTGCGCGCGACCGGGCTCGCGGTGTAGTCGAGCTCCGCGGCGGCGGCCTTCACGCGTTCGGCGAGCGCCGGATCCACGGTGGGGTTGCCGTTGAGTGCGCGCGACACCGTCGACAGCGACACCCCCGCTCGGGCGGCGACGTCGGCGATGGTCGCGCGCGTCGAGCGATCGGCGCGGGGCGGTCGAGGCATCCGTGTCTCCCTGGGTCTCGGCGCGCTCAGCCTACCCGGAAACGTTTCCTCACCCGGCCATATCGCCGCCGGCGTCGACCTCCGCGCCCGTCAGCTGCGCGGCGGCGTGCTGCCCCGCACGATCACCTCGAGCGGGAGCTGCGGCTCGGCCGCCTCCCACTCCGGGTCGGTGGCGGCCTGCAGGGCGCGGTAGCCGAGGTCCTCGAGGGGCACGCGCACGGTCGTGAGACCGGGGCGGATGTCGCGGCCGGTGGCGATGTCGTCGAAACCCGCGACCGCGATGTCGGCGCCGACCTGGCGTCCGGCGTCGCGCACGGCCGACATGATGCCGATCGCGACGACGTCGCTGATGCCGAAGATCAGCGTGCCCGCGGGCACGTCGGCCTCGAGCAGCTCCGACGCGGCCGTGTAGCCGGCGTCGCGCGTGAACCCGGTGCGTCGTACTTCGCGGACGCTCCCGCCCGCGGCCGTGAAGCCCTCGGTGAAGCCTTCGAGGCGGTCATCGGACGTGCGGATGCCCTCGGATGCCGCGACCACGATCGCGTCGCGATAGCCCAGCCGCGCCAGCTCGGCGCCCAATGCCGCCGAGCCCCCACGGTTGTCGACGGCGACCGAACGGGCGGTGCCGCCGCCAGGGCCGACGACGACCACGCGGCCGCCCATGTTCGAGAACGCCTCGAGCTCGCCCTGCAGCCCGACGGCGTCGGGGCCTTCGACGCGAGAGGCCGCGAGGATCAGGCCGCGCGGTCGTTGTCCGCGCAGGGCCCGCACCAGCTTGACCTCGCGCTGCGGATCGCGCTCGGTGATCGCGATCGTGACGACGAGGCCGGCCTCGTCGGCGCCGCGCGCGACGCCGGAGGCGAGTTGACCGAAATAGGGGTCGGCGATGTCGGCGACCAGGAGCGCGACGATGGCGGCGGTGCCTCGCGCGGTGGCCTGGGCGGAGAGATTGGCCGTGTAGCCGAGCTTCTCGGCGGCGGTCTCGACGCGCTCGCGGTAGCTCTCGGCCACCTTTCGCGTCGAGCCGTTGAGCACCCGTGACGCGGTCGCGAGCGAGACCCCAGCCTCGCGCGCGACATCGTGAAGGGTGGCGGCGCCTCGGGTAGGCGCGATGATGTCGCTCACAGGCCAGAGTCTAGAGCCTGTGTCCGGTTCCGGCGATAGATTGGGAAGCGATTTCCCCCCTCCTTTTCCCCAGTTGAGGAACGACATGCCCCGCACTGCAGCGCCGCACTTCGCCTCCGCGTCCGAGGTGCGCCTCACCGGCGCCGATCTCGACGCGCAGCGCACCGTCGGCGTGACGCTCCAGCGGCTCGATCCCGAGCGGCTCCTCGCGCCCTTCCGTCGCGAGGCCGGGCTCCCCGCGCGGGCCGAGAACTACGGCGGGTGGGAGTCCGACGGCCTCGACGGGCACACGGCCGGTCACGTGCTGTCGGCGGCGAGCACGCTGAGCGCCGCGGGGGACGCGGATGCGGCGGCTCTCGCGCAGACGCTGGTGCGCGGCATCCGGGAATGCCAGCTCGCCAGGGGGTCGGGCTATGTGGGCGGCGTGCCCGACGGTGAGGCCCTGTGGGACGAACTGCGCGCCGGGCGCGTCGAGGTGGGGGCGTTCCACCTCAACGGCCGCTGGGTGCCGCTGTACAACCTGCACAAGATCGTCGCGGGGCTCGTCGACGCGGTCGAGCTGACCGGCGACCCGGCCGCGCGCGAGACGCTCGAGCACCTGGGTACCTGGTGGCTGCGCACTGCGGGCGACCTCGACGACGAGGCGTTCGAGCGCATCCTCGAGTGCGAGTTCGGCGGCATGACCGAGGCGTTCGCGCGACTGGCGCTGGTGCTGCAGGATGCTGCGTACCTGCGGCTCGCCCGCCGGTTCGCGCGGCGCGGGCTCGTGGAGCCGCTCGCGGCCGGCCGCGACGAGCTCGACGGCCTCCACGCGAACACGCAGATCCCGGTGGCAGTGGGCTTCGCGACCATCGAGCGTGCGGCGCGCGTGCTCGCGCCCGAGCTGCTGCCCGACATCGAGCCCCGCGAGGGCGCCGCCGCGCGCGTGTTCTTCGACCGGGTTGCGCGCCACCGCAGCGCCGCGATCGGCGGCGACAGCGTGCGCGAGCACTTCCCGTCGGGCTTCGCGAGCATGTTCATCGCCCGCGAGGGCCCCGAGACCTGCAACACGCACAACATGGTCAAGCTCGCGGCCGAGCTGCACCACCTCACCGGCGACGACGCCTACCTGCTGTGGGCCGAGCGCGCGAGGGCCAACCACCTGCGTTCGGCGCAGCATCCCGGTCACGGCGGACTCGTGTACTTCACGCCGCAGCGGCCCGCGCACTACCGCGTGTACTCGCCGGAGGCGGAGGGCTTCTGGTGCTGCATGGGATCGGGCTTCGAGGCGCAGGCGCGCCACGGCGCGCTCGTCTACGCGACCACGGGCGACGAAGTGCGCGTCAACGCCCTCGTGCCGTCGCGCGCCGTGCTCGGTGGGGTCGAGGTCGCGCTCGACGTGGACGACACCACCGATCCATCATGCGTGCGCGCGACGCTCGAGGTGGTCGCGGCCCACGCCGTGCGCCTCGCCGTGCTCGTCCCCGACTGGGTCGACGGCGACGCGCCCGCCGTCATCGACGGGACTGCGCAGACGGATGCCGCCACCGCCGCCGCGGGCACGCGCCTGGTGGTCGAGCTCGGCGCCGGGACGTCCGTCGTGACGCTGACGCTCCCGCGACGGCTGCGCTTCGAGCAGCCCGCCGATGGCTCGGCGTGGGCCTGGATCGTCGACGGACCCGACGTGCTGGCGCAGCGACAGCCCGACGACGCCGTCGCGTACCGGGGCACCGGCGCGCGCATGGGGCACATCGCCGTCGGGCCGCTGCGCCCGCTTGCGGAGACGCCGGTGCTGGCCCCCGGCGCGCTCGCTCGCGCGCTGCGTCTCGGCGCCGGCCGGGTGCGGGTGCCCACGGCCGACGGCAGCAGCGTCGAGCTCGAGCCGTTCGCCGGCATCCACGACGCGCGCTACACGCTGTCGTGGCCACTCGCCGCGGACAGCAGCACCGCGTCCGCCGCCGAGCGTCGCGCGGAGCTCGAGCGGATCGACGCCTCCTCGCTGGGACTCGAGGCACGTACCCGCGACGTCATCGCGTTCGGCGAGCAGCAGCCGGAGTCGGATCACGGCCTGTCCGCATCCGACGAGGAGATCGGCGTGCACGCAGACGCGCGCTGGCGCCGCACCCGAGGCGCGATCACAGCGACCCTGCGCGACTGGAGCGGCACGGCCGAGACGTTGCGTGTCTCTTGGCTGGGCGGCGACGACGACGCGCACCTGCGGATCACCGTCGGCGCAGCCGTGGTCCTCGACGAGCCGGTGCCCGCAGGGTCCGGTGACGAGACCCGCGAGGTGCCGCTCGGCGCTGCGACCGGCACGGTGGAGCTTCCCGTGCGCCTCGAGGCTGCAGGCTCGGCGACGCCCCGCCTGCGCGAGCTCCGGCTGCTGTCAGCGGCATCCGACCGCTGACTCCGAGCACGCCCTGCTCCGCAGTCTCGTTCGGCGACTTCGCTCGTCGCGGACTCGCCGAAGGTGACTGCGGAACAGGGGTGCGCGGTGATGACGAAGCGCCCGCGGGGACGCCGGTGGGTCGGCGTGCCCGCGAGCGCTTCTGAGCTCGCGGAAGCGTCGTCAGCTCGCGACGCGGGCGCGGAGGGAGGGCGAGACGGATGCTGCGAACCCGGCGGCCGTGCGCTGCACGGCGATGAGCGGGTCGGTGGCCCAGATCTCCTCATTGAAGATCTCGACCTCGATGTCGCGGTCGTAGCCGGTCGCCTCGACGGCCTCGGTCAGCGACGCGAAGTCGATGACGCCGTCGCCCGGGTAGTGGCGGCTGAGCAGCGGGTCCGCCGCGAGCGGCGTCTTCCAGTCGCACACCTGGTACGTCGCGATGCGGCCCTCGCGGCCCGCGCGCTCGATCGAGGCCAGCACGTCGGGGTCCCACCAGATGTGGAACGTGTCGACGGTGGCGCCGACGACGGCGGAGTCGAAGTCCGCGGCGATGTCGAGCGCCTGCCCGAGCGTCGAGACGACGCAGCGGTCGGAGGCGTACATCGGATGCAGCGGCTCGATGGCGAGCGTGACGCCCGCGGCCGCAGCATCCGGTGCCAGCTCGCCGATCGCGTCGCGCACCCGCTCGCGCGCGCCCACGAGGTCGCGGGACCCCTCGGGCAGGCCGCCCGCGACGAGCACGAGGATCGCGGTGGACCCCTCGGCGCCCGCCGCAGCGAGCGTCGCGGCCTCTTCGATCGCGACGCGGTTGTCGTCGATCGACGCGCGGCGCGCGGGGCCTTCGGGCATCGTGAAGAAGCCAGAGCGGCAGTGGGTCGTGAAGCGCAGGCCCGAGTCGGTCAGCATCGAGGCCGCGGTCCTGAGGCCGACCTCCTGCACCGGCTCGCGCCAGAGGCCGATCGCCTGCACGCCCGCCTCAGCGGTCACGCGCAGGGCGGTCGCGAGGTCGGCGTGCTTGATGGTGGCCTGGTTGATCGACAGGCGGGGGTCGGGGGCGTTCATGCGCGGCCCTCCTTCAGACGTGCTCCGAGCGTGGCCGCCGACGCGCCAGCAGGCGACCACACTCGGAAGGCGATGGCGGTGGCCGCGCTCACGCGATCACCCCGGGAACATCGATGCCGTTGTGGCGCAGCATCCCGTGCCAGCGGATGGCCGCGAGCTCGGGACGCTCGAGGGCGAGCGACGAGTTCGCGAGTTCGACGATGCGCGACAGGTGCGGAAGGCTCCGCGCCGAGTGCAGCCCGCCGACCATCTGGAACGCGGGCTGGTGCCCGTTCAGCCACGACAGGAAGGCGACGCCGGTCTTGTAGTAGAAGGTCGGCGCGGCGAACACCTGGCGGCTGAGCTCCTCGGTCGGGCCGAGGATCTCGAGATACCGGGCGGGATCGCCGGCGTCGAGCGCCTGGATCGCGGCCGATGCGACCGGCGTGATCGCCGCGAACGCGCCGAGGAGGGCGTCGGAGTGCTGGCGCGGGCTCTCGGGGTTGCGCTCCGGCTGCGTCGCGTCGGGCACGTCCTGGCCGCCGATGAGGCCGACGTAGTTGAAGTCGTCGCCGGTGAACATGCGCACGCCCTCGGGCAGGCGCTCGCGCACCGACACCTCGGATGCGGCGTCGAGCAGGCTCATCTTCACGCCCGCGACCTTGTCGACGTTCTCCTCGATGATCTCGAGGAGGACCGCGGACGCCTCGCGCCAGTCGGCCGAGCCGAAGTAGCCCTCGAGCGCCGGGTCGAACGCCGTGCCCAGCCAGTGGAGCACGACCGGCACGGTCGCCGACTGCAGCACCTCGCGGTAGACGTGGCGGTAGTCGTCGGCCGACTCCGCGACGCGCGCCAGGTGGCGCGACGCCATGAGGACGGGGCCCGCGCCCTGCTCCTCGGTGAAGTGGAGCTGCTCCTTGTAGGCGTCGATGACCTCCTGCAGCGAGATGTGCTCGGCTTCGACGTGATCGGTGTTGACCCCGACCACGACCGACCCGCCCTCTTCGCGGGCGACCTCGGCCGATCGCGCAATGAGGTCGCGCGTCGCGGCGGCGTCGAGGCCCATGTTGCGCTGGGCGGTGTCCATGGCGTCGGCGACGCCCAGACCCCACGAGTACACCGCGCGGCGGAAGTCCAGCGTCGCGTCCCAGTCGACCTCGGCCGGCTGACCGGGGGTGTTGTCAGCCCAGGTCTTCGGCACGACGTGCGCGGCGGCATACGCCACGCGGCTCTGGAGCGGGCCCTCGGGCTTGGTGTAGCCCGGCGACTCGTTCAGCTCGACGGGGGTCAGGGCTCCGGCGTCGGAGAGAAGTGTGAGCTTCGGCATCCGTCGTCCGATCAGTCCAGCGACAGCGTGGGCAGCTCGACCTTGCGGCCCTCGCGGCTCGACTGCAGGCCGGCCTCGGCGAGCAGCACGCCGCGCGCGCCCGACAGCAGGTCGAACTCGTACTCGGTGCCCTCGACATACGAGACGAGGAACTCCTCCCACTGCTGGCGGAAGCCGTTCTGGAACACGTCGTTCGTGGGGACCTCGGCCCAGTCGGCGTCGTAGTCGTGGTCGTCGGCGAGGTCGGGGTTCCACACCGGCTTCGGGGTGGCGTTGCGGTGCTGGATCTTCGCGCCGAACAGGCCCACGACGGCCGAGCCGTGCGTGCCGTCGACGTGGAACTCGACGAGCTCGTCGCGGTTCACGCGCACGGTCCACGACGAGTTGATCTGCGCGACGATGTCGCCCTCGAGCTCGAAGATGCCGTAGGCGGCGTCCTCGGCGGTGGCGGTGTAGTGCTCGCCCTTCTCGTCCCAGCGGTCAGCGATGTGCACGGCGGCCTGCGCGTAGACCGTCTTGACCTCGCCGAACAGGTTCTCGAGCACGTAGTTCCAGTGCGGGAACATGTCGACGATGATGCCGCCGCCGTCCTCGGCGCGGTAGTTCCACGACGGGCGCTGCGCGGGCTGCCAGTCGCCCTCGAAGACCCAGTAGCCGAACTCGCCGCGCACCGAGAGGATGCGGCCGAAGAAGCCCGAGTCGATGAGGCGCTTGAGCTTCTGCAGGCCCGGGAGGTACAGCTTGTCGTGCACGACGCCCGTCTTGACGCCCGCCTCCTGCGCGAGCTTCGCGAGCTCGAGGGCCTCGTCGACCGTCTCAGCCGTGGGCTTCTCGGTGTAGATCGTCTTGCCGGCGGCGATCGCCTTGCGCAGAGCCGAGGCGCGGGCCTTCGTCACGAGGAAGTCGGCGTAGATCTCCCAGCGCGGGTCGGCGAGGGCGGCGTCGAGGTCGGTCGTGTAGTCCTCGATGCCGTGCTTGGCGGCGAGCTCGGCGAGCTTGGCTTCGCTGCGGCCGACGAGGAGCGGCTTCACGGTGACCTTGGTGCCGTCGGGCAGTTCGATGCCGCCCTGCTCGCGGATCGCGAGGATCGATCGCACCAGGTGCTGGCGGTAGCCCATGCGGCCCGAGACGCCGTTCATGATGATGCCGATCTCACGCACGGTGGGACGGACGGATGCCTCGGCCGAGGCCGGGGCGAGAGTCGTGTCAGTCATGGGGTCCTGCTTTCTGCTCTGAAGGCTGTGGGTACCCTGCTTCACGGTCGGGACCGGAAGAAATGGGTAAACGCTTTCCAATAGTGTGACACGGGATCGGACCCTGCGCAAGCGCTTTCCCAGCAGCATCCGATCACCGTCTGTTCAGGCGCGCAAGAGCACACACCCGTGGGGCTCGAGCGAGACCCGTACGACCGAGCTGCCGGGGGCGACGCTGCGCGCGGCGTCGGACTGCTCGTGCACGGCTTCGACGGGCAGGGATTCTGAGCTCCAGACGTCGAGGACCGCCCTCGGCGCGGGACCCAGCCCGAGGGAGCGGGTGTCGAACGGCACCGCGCGCGCCTCGTCGGCGGTGTTGAAGACCGCGACCCAGCGCGTGTCGCCGCGCTCGGCTGTCCAGATCACGAGGTCCCGCTCGCGCAGCAGCTCGCGGTTGCCCGTGGAGTCCCGCAGGATCTCGAGCACGTCGGCGTTCTGGAAGAGCGCGATCGTCTCGGGCGCGCTCGTTGGCAGATCGCCGCCGATCATGAGCGGGGATCGCGCCATGACCCACAGCGTGACGAGGGTCCGGCGCTCGGCGAGCGTGAGCGCACCCTCGCGCGGCTCGCCGCGCTCGGCGCGGATGCCGATGCGGCCGAGCGGCAGCATGTCGGCGTCGGGCCAGCCCTCGGGGCCGGCGAACGGCGCCCAGCGGGCCAGTCGTGCGAAGTTCGCGACGACGTCCTCCCACCGGTCCCACAGATCGTCGCAGATGCGCCACATCGTGGCGTTCTCGCGAAGATGCTCGAGATGGGCGGCCGACAGGTCACGGCCCGGCGACAGCGACAATGCGATCTCGCGCGGCGCGGTCTCGATCGCGGTCGAGAGGGCCTCGATCTCGGCGGCCTGGTACGGCCACAGCATGTCGTCGGCCTTGATGAAGTCGACGCCCCACAGCGCGTACTGGTCCGCGATCGAGTGGTAGTAGGCCGCCGCGCCGGGCGTGCCGTGGTCGAGACCGACGTAGTGCGGGTTCCACTCGCAGGCGTTCGACGGGTCGGCGATGCCGGCCGCGGTCGCCTCGACGCCCAGTACCGGCAGGTCGCGATCGACCGCGATCCGCGGGATGCCGCGCATGATGTGGATGCCGAACCTCAGCCCCAGCTCGTGGATGCGCTCGGCGAGCGGCCCGAAGCCCGCACCGCCGGCCGCCGAGGGGAAGCGCACCGGGTCCGGCTGGACCCGCCCGAACTCGTCGATCACCAGCGGTGCGGACTCGTTGTAGCCGTGCGACCGGGCGGTCGGATCCGCCCAGTCGATGTCGACGACGATCGTGTCCCATCCGTGGGGGAGCAGGTGCTCGGCCATGAACTCGGCATTCGCCAGCACCTCGGCCTCGGTCACGGTCGTGCCGTAGGAGTCCCAGCTGTTCCAGCCCATCGGCGGGGTGGCGGTCTTGCGCAGCGTCATCGCTGTCTCGTCTTCCTTGTCGTGGCGCTCAGCGGATCTCGCACCAGAGAGCGCGCTGGTCGATGCGGGCATCGGCGAGCTCGCACAGCCCGTCGGTCGACGCCGCGAGGCGGGCGGCGGCGTCCGCCGGCAGATGCACGCCGGTGTCGCGGCGCAGGGGAAGGATGTGCAGCTCGACGTGGGCGTCGGGGCCGGCGCCGATGTCGCGGAGGTTGGCGACGAGCTCGGAGCCGTCCCAGAACCGGTCGGTCGCGGTCGCGCCGTCGACGCGCAGCTGCGCGATGTCGCCCGCCCAACGCACGCGGAGCACGGCGTCGGCATCGAGGCCCTCGGGAATCTGGAGCCGGTACACCGCCGCGTGGGCGTCGAGCACGGTGTCGTCGGGCGCGGCCTGCCGGCCGTCGCGCGCGCCGTACTCCCCGGACGGCGAGGTCGCCTCTCGGAGGAGACGGACCGCGACAGTGGCTGTGACCGGCGCCCCGTCCAGATGCTCCCGGTCCGGCGCGTGCCAGGATCCGCCCACGTACTCCCGTACGTCGGGAGCGTCACCGCTCGTGCGCACCCGCACGCGGCCTGCGGCGTCCCACGTGAGCTCGTCCGATGAGACCAAGAGGCGTCGCCCGCCCGTCGCCGCGTCGACGACCCACACCCGCGGGGCCTCCGCGGCGGGGAGCACGAGCACGTCGAGCGCGGCGCCGTCGGCCCCTGCGATCCGCACCGGCGCGGCACCCGGCGTGGCGGCGTGGGCGAAGCCGCCGTGAGCGACCTCCACGGGGATGCCGGCATCCTCGATCAGGACGAGCGTCGGCGGGGTGCCCGCCGACTCCGGCAGCACGGTGACCGCGGACGCCGTTGCCCAGTCGATCGTGACGCCGCTGACCTCGAGACCGAGCGGCCAGCGCGCGAGGGTGCCGGGCGGGATGTCGACCGGCGCACTCGGCAGCTCGATCGTGCCGTGGCTCGTGTCGACGCTGAGGCGCGCGCCGCGATACGCCGGCAGCGGCACGTGCGGCTGGTGCCGGCCGATGAAGACGAACCCCGAGCCGTTCTCGGCACGCAAGGCCCAGCGAAGGGTCTCGGCGTCCTCGACGCCCGACGGTCGCACCTCGGGCAGGTACGACGCCATCGGCGCGAGCCGCTCGCCGAACGCCTCGACGAACGCGTGCTGCAGGCGCAGGGCCGCATGGCTCGGCGCCGTGCGGCCGGACTCGCCGATCGGCGCGTGGAAGTCGTAGCTCAGCCGCGTCATGTCGTTGGGGTAGCCCGTGGCCTGCGTCTCCTCGAGACCCGGCCCGGGGTTCGTGCCCCCGGCGTACATGTAGTAGCCCTGCCACGCCGAGCCGCTGCCGAGCTTGGCGTGCGCGACGGCGGCGATGTCGAGCGCGTCCAGGCGCGGTCGGCGGTGGTAGGCCGTGGCCATGCCCCCGCCGAGTTCGCACGTGGCGGCGGGGAACCACGGCGACAGCTCGGCGCGGTGGCCGGCCTCCTCGCCGCGCACGTCGGCGCCGATGCCGGGATCGTCCCAGGTGTCGGAGAAGAAGTAGTGCGCGCGGAACGTCGGGTCCCACGGCTCGCCGGGGTCGACCCAGAAGCCGTCGCCGTACCCGCCCCACAGCGGAAGGACCTCGGGGTCGGGCAGATCCGCGCCACCCCACGCCGTCGCCGTCCACAGCGGCGCCGACAACCCTGCCTCGCGGGCCAGCCGCTTGAGGGTGACGAGGTGGCCGGGCTGGTCGTACAGCTCGTTGTCGAGCTGGATCCCGAGCACCGTGTCGGGCGTGCAGCGGCCGTCGAGCGCGGCCGCGAGCCGGCCGAACCACTCCGCAACCAGCTCGAGATACGCGGGGTCGTCGGTGCGATGCTGCACGGGCAGCTGCTGCACCCAGTCGGGGAAGCCGCCGTTGCGCATCTCGCCGTGCGCCCACGGCCCGATCCGCAGGATGATCTCGAGGCCTTCGGCGCGCACGGCGTCGACGAAGGCAGCGACGTCGTAGCGCCCGTCGAAGCGGGTCTGACCGCGCACCGGCTCGTGGTGCAGCCAGAACACGTAGGTCGACACGACCGAGATGCCGCCGGCGCGCATCAGCCGCAGCCGCTCGGTCCATCGCTCGCGCGGCACGCGCGTGTAGTGCAGCTCGCCCGACACCGGCAGCCACGGCCGGCCGTCACGCAGCAGCCCGCGGCTGGTGAGAGAGAGTCCGGGGCGCACGTCCTCCGTGTTGGCCATGGCAGGGAGCAGCGTTTCGCGGGGCTCTCCCGTGGCGTCGGCTCGCAGCATCCGCGTGTCCGTTCAGTGGGTCAGGTCAGGAAAGGAGGGGATGCGAGGAGCGGAGGAGACAATGCCGGCCGAGGATCCTCCGCCGGTCACATCTCCTCCGCCCGTCGCGGTTTCAGGCGAGCCGGATCGCCGTCCACGACACGGCCGGCAGTGCCAGCGACAGCAGTTCGCCGTCGACGGATGCCTCGGCCTCGCGCACACCGACACGCTCGGGGTCTTCGAGCGTGTTGGCCGCGTACAGGTCGTCGTCGTGCAGGAGGTGCGACTCGACGATCGCGACCTCGCGGCCGAGAGAGCGCACCAGCGGAGCGAGGTCGACGCGGAGGTCCGCGGCATCCGTCGTCGAACGGTTCACGACGAACAGCGACACGCCCTCGTCGTCGATGGTCGCGACGGCGTTCACGGTCTCGACCTCGCCGAGCTTCTCGCTCGTGAAGGTGCCCGCCGACACCGGCACGCGCACGGCGCGGCCATGGGCGAGGCGCGACGTGATCGAGAAGGGGAAGAACGTGGTCTGTCGCCACGCGGGGCCGCCCGGCTCGGTCATGATCGGCGCGATCACGTTGACGAGCTGTGCGAGCGACGCCGAGCGCACGCGGTCGGCGTGCTGCAGCAGCGTGATCATGAGGTCGCCGAAGACCACCGCGTCGAGGGCGTGGTACTTGTCTTCGAGCAGTCGCGGCGCGACCGGCCAGGCGCCGCCCTTGAACTCGTGGCCCGACTCGCTGCCGTCGGCGTTGTGGAGGTACCAGACGTTCCACTCGTCGAACGAGATCATGATGCGCTTGTCGCTCTTCTTGGTCGCCGCGACCGTGTCGGCGATCGCTGCGACCGACTCGATGAAGCGCGCCATGTCGACGCCCGACGCGAGGAACTCCTGCGCGTTCCCGTCGTGCTCCTGGTAGTACGAGTGGCACGAGATGAACTCGACGTCGTCGAAGGTGTGCTCGAGCACGGTGCGCTCCCACGAGCCGAACGTCGGCATGCCGCGACCCGACGACCCGCAGGCCACGAGCTCGACACCCGGGTCGATCATCCGCATGGCCTTCGCGGTGCGCGACGCGAGCTTGCCGTAGTCCTCCGCATTGAGGTGCCCGACCTGCCACGGGCCGTCCATCTCGTTGCCGAGGCACCACATCTTCACGCCGAACGGCGTCTCGCGGCCGTTCTCGGCCCGCTGGTCGGTCCAGGCGGTCTGCGTGTCGGCGTTGGCGTACTCGAGCAGGTCGAGCGCCTCCTGCGTCCCGCGGGTGCCGAGGTTGACGGCGAGCATGAGCTCGCTCCCGACGCGGTCGAGCCACGTCTGGAACTCGTGCAGCCCGACCTCGTTGGTCTCGGTCGAGTGCCACGCGAGGTCGAGGCGGCGCGGGCGCTCGGCGACCGGGCCGACGCCGTCCTCCCAGCGGTAGCCCGACACGAAGTTGCCGCCGGGGTAGCGGATGGTCGAGACGCCCAGCTCCTTCACGAGATCGATGACGTCGGTGCGGAAGCCGTCGGCGTCGGCGGACGGGTGCCCCGGCTCGAAGATGCCGTCGTAGATGTGGCGGCCGAGGTGCTCGACGAAGCCGCCGAACAGGCGGCGGTCGATGTCGGCGATCTCGTAGTGCGGGTCGAGCCGCGCGGTGGCGTCGGTCGAAGAGGTCATGGATGCTCCTTCATCGGATCGGTCGGGGCCCGGCGTGCGACAGCGCCGCCGGTGGCGCGGATCAGCCGAGCGTGGGCTCGTGCCGCAGGATCAGCGAGATGGCCGCCGGCTGTGCGTGCAGCCGGTGCCGCGGCAGCACGCCCGGCCCGCACGTCGCGGTGCCGACGCCCGACTGGGCGAGATCGATCGACACGAACGTGCGTCCTTCGGGGGTCAGCTCCCAGTTGTGCGCGGCGGCGGCGAGGGACTGCCGGCTGTGCTGCGAAACCGTGAGCGCGAACGGGTGGTCGAGGGTCGACACGTGGAGCGCGCCGCCTTCCGTGACGATTCTGGCATCTCGGACCCCGGTTCGGGAACCGCTTTCCTGAGGTTTCACGTTGTCGACCGTGAGGTCGTGGGGGCCGAGGTGCCACCAGCCGAACCGGGCGCCCGAGCGGAGGTCGGGGTAGCTGTGCATCGGCCCGTAGCCGGCGACGTCCGCGCCGAGGGGCTCGCCCTCGAGCACCAGGTCCAGACCGAGCCGTGCCCACTCGGTCGTCCAGGTCGCGTTGGGCTCGAGCTCGACGTCGAGGCGCACGGCCCCGTCACCGACCGCGCTCCATCGCAGGGTGGCGTCGATCGCGCTGTCGAGGATGGGCGTGCCGGTCCGGGTGCGCACGACGACCCCGTCCGGGCCGGGGCGCAGGTCGACCAGGCGCGTCACCATGCGGTCGATGCCCGCGGCGCGCCAGCGCTCGGCATAGGGCGGCAGGTCGAGCTCGTCGTTGCCGAGATCGCGGTCGTTGTCTGTCGGTGCTCGCCACACTCCCACCGTCGGGCCGGTGATCTCCAGGTCGCCCAGGCGCACGAGCCCGCCGGTCACCCTGTCGAAGTGCGCCGCGCCGACGCGGTCCTCGGTCACCTCGGCGACGATGCCGGGCGGCATGACAGGGCGGCCGTCGCACACCTGCTGGCCGCTCGCGAGCACGTGACCCGCGTCGGCCCACGGCGTCGCCACCGTCGTGAACGCTTCGATGGTGAGCACGTCGGCGACCTCGGCCGAGGCCGGCGTCCGTGCCTCGTCGGGCAGCTCGAGGGTGGCGACTTCGCGGGGGCCGCACGGCGGGACGGCGAGCGTGCCGGACGCGGTCCCCCGACCGTCGACGACGCGCGACCACCGCAGTTCGACGTGCCCGAGGTCGAGGAAGTCGTACCGGTTGGCGATGCGGACCGTCGTGCGCGCGCCATCGACGTCGATGACGACCGGCGCGATCACGGCCGCGTAGTGGAGCAGGCCGGGGCGCGGGTTGCGGTCGGCGTCCACGAGGCCGTCGATCACGAAGTTGCCGTCGTGCACGGCCTCGCCGAAGTCGCCGCCATAGAGGATGCGACTGCTGCCGTCCGGCCCGTCGACCGCGATGCCGTGCTCGATCCACTCCCACACGAACCCGCCGGCGTGCCGCGGGTAGGCCTCGAACAGGTCCCAGTACTCCTGCAGGCCGCCCGGACCGGTACCCATCGCGTGCGCGAACTCGCACTGCAGGAACGGCAGGGTCAGGCGGTGCGCCTGGGCCGGGGTGGCGTCGAAGGGAGCGGGCCGGAGCGTCTCCTCGCCGATCTCGCGTACCTCGTCGTGCGGCGCGTACATGCGCGAGTACACATCGACGTAGCGGCTCTCCCCGTCGCCCTCGTAGTGGATGAGGCGGCTCGGATCGGCGGACCTCGTCCACCGGGCCATCGCCTCGAGGTTCGGACCCACGTGCGATTCGTTGCCGAGCGACCACATGATGACGCTCGTATGGTTCTTGTCGCGGTGCACGGTGCGCTGTATGCGATCGAGGAAGGCGTCCCGCCACGCCGGGTCGGCGCTCGGGTTGCCGCGCCAGCCGACGTGCTCGAAGCCATGGGTCTCGAGGTCGCACTCGTCGATGACCCAGAACCCCAGCTCGTCGAAGAGGTCGAGCACATCCGGGTGCGGGGGATAGTGCGACGTCCGGACCGCGTTGATGTGGTGGCGCTTCATCAAGAGCAGCTCGTCGCGCGCGACCGTGGCGTCGAAGACGCGGCCATGCCGTGGGCGGTGCTCGTGACGGTTGACGCCGCGGAGCATGATCGGCTCGCCGTTCACGAGCAGGCGCGCATCGCGCACCTCGACCCGGCGGAAGCCGACCTTCAGTGAGACGGTCTCGGTCTCGGTGCGGACCTCGACGTCGTACAGGCGCGGTCGCTCCGCGTTCCAGGGCTCGACTCCGCCGAGCCGGATGGAGCCGTCGAGGGAGACGTCCACACCGAGCTCCTCGATCACGAGGCGGGCGCCGCCGCCTCCGTCCACCTCCGCCGCGACCTCGAGAATCCCTTCCGCTGCCTGATCGTCCCAGTCGGCGCGCACGAACAGGTCGTGGACGCCGCCGTCGGGGCGCGCGAGGAGGGTGACGCTGCGGAAGATCCCCGGGAGCCACCACATGTCCTGGTTCTCGAGGTATGTCGCGTCGCTGAACTGCGCCACCCGCACGGCCAGGCGGTTGACGCCCGCCACGAGCATGTCCGACACATCGAACTCGTGGGTGAGGCGGCTCCCGCGGGTCGTCCCGACGAGGGTGTCGTTCAGCCAGATCTCCGCCGCCGACTCGATGCCATCGAAACGCAGCAGACGCCGCCCGTGAGCGAGCACACCCGTGTCCGCGGTGAAGTCGAGGCGGTAGTCGCCGATCGGGTTCGCATCCGGCGGGAACGGCGGATCGACCGGGAACGGCATCTGCACGTTGGAGTACGCGGGAGAACCGTGCCCCTGGAGATTCCAGTGCCCGGGTACGTCGATGGGGCTCCATGAGGCCGTGTCGGCGTCGCGCCAGTCCGCGGGCGCGCTGCGTAGCGAGGGAGAGACCCGGAATCGCCAGCGCCCGTCGAGCGACTGCTGCGGAGCATCCGAACGCAGACGCGCGCGCGGAGCGATGGTGCCGGAACCGGGGCGGGTGGTGGCGATCTCCATGGATTCCTCGTCGATGAGTGGTGAAGACAGGCAACAGGCGCCCGCCGGAAGACGCTTTCCGACTCGCTGAGGCGAACCTGGGAAGACGCTTGCCCGATGGCGTACTTTGCATTAATGTCCTAACATCGTATCAGCGATCGACTCCGCCCCACGGTTCCGGAGCCGCACACAGGACGCGAAATCCCGCGCCCGATCGACAACGATGTTGGCCCCTGGTTCCCCGGGGCGAAAGGGAAATCCAATGAAGCATTCAATCCCAGCCCGCATGCGGGTGACTCTCGCCTTCGCCGCCGCGGCCGTCACCGCCGTCGCCCTCACCGGGTGCAGCGGTTCGGGCGACGCCGGCCCGTCGGACGAGCCCATCCAGTTCTTCCTCTCGGGCGACGCCAACCAGGGCGGCGGCTACGCGCACATGGCCGAGAAGTACGAGGAGGAGACGGGCGTCAAGGTCGAGATCGTCGACATCGCGAACGACGACCTCGCCACGAAGCTCCGCAACGCGGCCCAGGCGAACGACCTCCCCGCGATCGCCCGCGTCGGCGCTGTCGACCCGGTGTGGCGCAGCGAGGCCACCGACCTCTCCGACATCACCGACGGCAGCGAGATCCGCACCGAGCTGTCCGACAAGGACGACGACGGCAACGTCATCTCCCTTCCGTCCGACATCACCGCGGTCGGCATGTTCATCAACAAGACGCTGTTCGACGAGGCGGGGGTCGCGTACCCCACCAGCGAGGACGACATCTGGACGTGGGACGAGTACGTCGCCGCCGTCAAGCAGGTGCAGACCGCGACGGGCACCAGCTACGGCATGGTGATGGACAAGTCCTCGCACCGCCTGAAGGCGTTCCTGTACGAGTTCGGCTCGGACTACTTCCAGCCCGACAAGTCGGGTGAGTTCAGCACCAACGACCAGACCAAGGTCGCGCTCGAGTACTTCAACTCCCTGAACGACGACTCGTTCATGCCGCGCTCGGTGTGGCTGTCGGACGCCGACGGCAACGCGCTCTTCAAGAGCGGCGACGTCGTCTCGTACCTGTCGGGGTCGTGGCAGATCGCCGACTTCGCCGTGAACATCGCCGACTTCGAGTGGGCCTCGGTGTACATGCCGCAGGACGAGGAGCGCGCGACGAACTACGGCAACGCCGCATCCGTCGTCGTCTTCGACGGTCCGCAGCAGAAGGCCGCGCACGACTTCATCAAGTGGCTGTACGAGCCCGAGAACTACACCGAGCTCTCGGAGACCTCGTCGTTCATCCCCGCGATCGACGGGCTGGACATCACCTACGCGTCGCACGCTGAGGCGTTCGACATCTACAACCAGGACATCGCGGCGTCGCCGGCCATCGTGGGCGACATCAAGGCGATGGAGCTGCAGTACGGCGCGCAGAACGTGACGACCGACGGCGACCCGGTGCGCGACGAGACGGTCAAGTACCTGAACGGCGAACAGGATGTCGACACCACGATCAAGAACATCAACGCCCTGTTCACCGACCAGCTGGGTCCGCTGGAGTGACCATGTCCACCACCAAGTCCGTCGATGGTCGCAGCGCGGAGACGTCTGCGGTCATCACCCTGGAGCGGCGCGCGAAGCGCGCGCGCCGCTCCCGGCGGAGCTCGACGAGGTTCGTCCTGGCGCCGCTGTCGTTCATCGCGGTCGCGGTGGTGCTCTTCGGGCTCTTCTTCCTCTGGCCGGGCGCGCTCGGCCTCTGGTACTCGTTCACCGACTACAGCGGTGTCGGCACCCCTGACTTCATCGGGGCCGAGAACTACATCGAGCTCGCCCAGGACCCGGTGTTCTACTCGGTGCTCGGCCGCACCTTCCTCTATACGATCCTGTCGGTGCCGCTGCACTTCGCCGCGGCGCTCGGCATCGCGATGCTGCTGACGAGCTCGCTCGCCAAGGGCAAGTCGGCGGCCCGGATCATCTTCTTCCTGCCGTGGCTCATCTCGCCGATCGTCGCCGGTGTGATCTGGAAGTGGCTGTTCGGCGAGAACTTCGGCCTCGTGAACTACCTCATCGAGCTGATGGGCGGCAACGGCCTGCAGTGGGAGACGGACCCCAACCTCGCGCTGGTGCTCATCCTGATCGTGAGCACGTGGGGCGGAACGGCGTTCAACATGCTGCTGTTCATCGCCGCGATCCGCAACATCCCGCAGTCCTATCTCGAAGCCGCTCAGCTGGACGGCGCGAACGGATGGCAGCGCTTCCGCCGCATCATCCTGCCGCTGCTGCGTCCGACCTCGTTCATGGTGATCCTCCTCACCACGATCGGGTCGATGAAGGAGTTCGCGATGGTGCAGGCGCTCAACGGCGGTGGGCCCGGCACGTCGAACATGTTCATCGTGCAGTACATCTACCGCACCGGCTTCGAGCGTGCCGACGTCGGCTACGCCAGTGCCGCGTCCATGGTCCTCATGGTGATCCTCATCATCATCGCGCTCATCCAGATGCGCTTCGACAAGAGGAACGATCTCGCATGACAACTCTTCGATCCGCGAAGCGCTCGCGCCCTCGTGCCTCCCGGCCGCTGCGCTCCCTTCCGAGCACGCTGCTGCTGTGGATCCTCGCCCTCGGATTCCTGATCCCGGTCGCGTGGTTCATCCTCAGCTCGTTCAAGCCCGGCTCTGAGCTCTTCAGCCTTCCGCTGACGCTCTTCCCGAAGGACTGGACGGTCAGCGGCTACTCGACCGCCTGGAACCGCTTCAACTTCGCGCAGTACTTCCTGAACACGTCGATCGTGGCGATCGTCACGACCGCACTGACGGTCTTCGTCAGCGCGCTGACCGGCTACGCGTTCGCCAAGTACAAGGCGTGGTGGCTGAAGGCCTTCTTCATCTGCATCCTCGCCACGACGATGCTGCCGACCGAGGTCATCATGCCGAGCTCGTTCGCGGTGGTCCGCGACCTCGGCATGTACAACACCCTCGCGGGCATCATCGTGCCGTCGATCGTCACCGCGACCGGCATCTTCATGTTCCGTCAGTACTTCAAGACCGTCCCGGACGAACTGCTCGAGGCCGCGCGCATCGACGGTGTCTCGGAGTTCGGCGCGTTCTGGCGCATCATGCTGCCGCTCGCGAAGCCCATCGCTGTCGTGCTGGCCATCTTCTCGTTCCAGTGGCGCTGGAACGACTACATCTGGCCGCTCATCGTGCTGCGCGACCCCGACCGCTACACGCTGCAGGTGGCGCTGCGGTCGATCGTCGGCGCCGACAACGTGGACTGGTCGGTGCTGCTCGCTGCCTCCGTGATCTCGCTCGTCCCGATGGTGATCCTGTTCGCCGTCTTCCAGCGCCAGATCATGAACGCCGACATCAACTCGGGGCTGAAGGACTGACCCGTGTCGGACTCCGAATTCGAGACGGCGCTCCAGGCGGCCGTCGCCGACGAGGTGCGCCGCGCGCTGGAGGCGACCCTCGGGCCTCACGAGCGGCACCGGCACCTCATGGATCGCGCGCGGCTGTTCGTCGCCGCATACGTGTGGCCGCGCTCCGCGCACGCCGGCGACCCGGAGCTGATCGCCGCCGCGCGTGAGAGCGTCCGGGCGCTCCGCGCGCTGCAGGGGCCGGGCGGGCTGTTCGTCGGGGGCGACAACGTCGACTCGCCGCCGGACTCCTCCTTCACGGTCAACGATCTGTGCGACGCGCTCGAGCTCATCGTGCGGGCGCCGGCCGATGAGCGGGCGGCGCTGGCCGACCTCGAGGACGAGCTGACGGCGATCGCTGACGCGATCGAGCCCGCGCTCCTCGTGGGCGGCGTCCACACGCCCAACCACCGCTGGGAGATCTCGGCGGCCCTCGCCCGTCTGCACCGGCGGCGCCCGTCGCCTGCGCTGCGCGATCGCGCGGAGCAGTGGCTCGCAGAGGGGATCGACATCACGCCCGACGGTGTCTACTCGGAGCGCAGCGCCAACTACGCGGCCTACGTGTCGAACCCGTCGCTGACGGTGATCGCCGACGTGTTCGATCGCGCGGAGGCGCGGGAGGCCGTCATCCGCAATCTCGAGAGCACGCTGGGGCTCATCCACCCCGACGATTCGGTCGAGACCGTGCACTCGCGACGCCAGGACCAGCTGAACCGGTTCCCCCTCGCGCCGTACCTCGTGGCCTACCGCCGCGCCGCGATCGATCTCGACCGTGGCGATTTCGCCTGGGCGGCCGGGCGCGCGCTGGAGGGCGGCATCCCTCATCCCTCCGCGGTGCTGACCGAGCTGCTGCTCGCGCCCCGCATCGGGGAGGAGCTTCCGGATGCTGCGCCCCCGGCGCCGCAGCGCGCATGGGAGCAGTCGGGGCTCGTGGTCGACGCCACGGCCCACCGGCGCCTCGTGGTCTTCGGCGGCAGCGACTACGCGCGGTTCCGCCGCGTGCGGTCGGGGCTGTCGGCGAACCCGACCTTCCTCCGGATGTTCGCGGGCGACGTCGTGCTCGACTCGGTGCGGCTGTCGCGCGACTTCTTCGGTCTCGGTCCGTTCCGCGCGGACCGGTTCACACCGCGATCCGGCGAGCGCGCGCCGGGCTACCGGCTCGCAGAGACCGTCTCGGCCCACTACTACCAGCCGCTCGACGCCGACCGTCGGTCGCCGTCGGGGGAGTACGCCCTCACGGACGACGGCCGGTTCTACGGCTCGATGTCGTTCGGCGACCGCGCCACCGATGACGTGAGCCTGCACACCGTCATCGACGTCGAGCCCACGGTCGACGGCGCCGTCGTATCGATCGCGATCGACGGTCCTGACAGCCCGTGGGCGCTCGAGCTCGCGTTCCGCGACGGGGGAGTGTTCGAGGGTGTGACCGAGCGTGAGGACGGCACCGCGGTGCTGGACTCCGGTGCCGGCCGCTACCGTGTGGGTTCCACCGCGATCGCGTTCGACGCCGGCGACGACTACCGCGCCGACGGCGCCGGTCGGTACCACCCGGGCGAGGACTATGCGTTCCTCGGGGCCAGCGACGCCGCAGCGGGACGCCGCGTCTACCTGACCGGACGCGCCCCCGGCCGGCTCGTCCTCACACTGCATGCGGAAGGGACCGGCGAATGAGCGCCGTCATCGACGCCGTCGGCTTCGACACGCTGCGCGCGCTCCGCGCCGAGCGCCCCGACGCCGTGCGGGAGGCGCTGTCGAACCGTGTGCGGCGCGATGTCGTCCGCGGAGACGGCCGGCTGTTCATCGTCGCGGCCGACCACCCCGCGCGCGGTGCGCTGGCGGTGGGCGACCGCGACGACGCGATGGCGAGCAGGTACCTGCTGCTGGAGCGCCTGGCGGTGGCACTGAGCCACCCCGGCGTCGACGGCGTCCTCGGGACGCCCGACATCATCGACGACCTCGCGATGCTCGGCCTCCTCGACGACAAGGTCGTCGTGGGCTCGATGAACCGCGGCGGGCTGCGCGGCTCGGCGTTCGAGATGGACGACCGCTTCACCGGCTACGACGTGCCGTCGATGGTGCGCTCGGGGATCGACTTCGCGAAGGTGCTGCTGCGGGTGAACCTCGCCGACACCGGCACGGCGTCGACGCTCGAGGCGACCGCGCACGCGGTGACCGCGGCGGCCGAGGCGCGGATGCCGATCATGGTCGAGCCGTTCATGAGCCGATGGGTCGACGGCCGCATCGTCAACGACCTCGCGCCCGATGCCGTGGTGCTGTCGCTCGCGATCGCCGCGGGTCTCGGGGTCAGCAGCGCCTACACATGGATGAAGCTGCCCGTGGTGCCCGACATGGCGCGGGTGATGGAGGCGACGACCCTCCCTACCCTCCTGCTCGGCGGCGACTCGGGCGCCGGCCCCGACGAGACCTTCTCCTCGTGGGAGGATGCTCTCGCCCTTCCGGGCGTGCGCGGCCTGACCGCCGGACGAGCGCTGCTGTACCCGCCGGACGGCGATGTCGCCGGCGCCGTCGACGCGGCGGCCCGCCTCGTCCACACCGATCTCTGACCCGAAGGGGGACTGCGTGAGCATTTCCGGAGAGACCCGATGAAGGCCACCGTCGCGGGGGCGCCCGTGAGCTTCGGGGTGTTCGAGATGACCCCTGAGGGTGCGGCCACCGTCGCGGCCGACGACATGCTCGAGGTGCTGGCCGACGCGGGGTACGGCGGGGTCGACCTCGGCCCCGTCGGCTTCCTCGGCCGGGACGCCGACCTCCGCGCTCGACTGGCCCGCTTCGGGCTCGAGCTCGCCGGAGGCTGGGTGCAGCTGCCGTTCTCGGACGACGAGGCGTTCGAGGCCTCCCTCCCGTCGCTGCACGGCGCACTGCGCGTCTTCTCCGACGCGGCGGAGGCGGGACCGACCCGCCTGCCGCTGCCGACGCTGGCCGACGACGGCTCCTTGGCGCGTCGCGCCCGCCCCGGCCGCGGCCAGGACGTCGACCCGCTCACCGCCCCGGCCTGGGAGCGGCTCTTCGCGAACACCCAGCGCGCGGCCGACCTCGTGCGCGCCGCCGGCTTCGAGCCGACCTTCCACCATCACGCCGGCACGTTCGTGGAGTCTCCCGACGAGATCGACCGGTTCCTCGCGCACGTCGACGTCGACCTCACGCTCGACACCGGGCATCTGCTCATCGCCGACGGCGACCCGCTCGACGCGGTGACCCGCTGGGGTGACCGCATCAACCACCTGCACCTGAAGGACGTCGATCTCGCCGAGCTGCAGCGGGTGCTGGCGTCCGGCGGCGGGATGACCGAGGTGTGGTCGTCGGGCTCATTCGTGGCCTTCGGGCGCGGCGACCTCGACCTGGTCGGCGTGATGGATGCCCTCGAAGCACGCGGCTTCGACGGGTGGGTGGTCGTCGAGCAGGACGTCCTGAACGCCCCCGACGTGGCGATCGACGCCTTCCGGGCCGCACGCGGCGACGACCAGCGCGTCAACCGCGCCGCCCTGCGCCGCTGGGCCTGACCGGCTCCGTACCGAACCCCTGACGAGAAGGACAACCGCAGTGACACATGCCCCGCTCCGCTTCGGGCTGATCGGCACCGGCCGCATCGGCCAGGTGCACGCCGCCAACATCGCCGCGAACCGCGACACGACGCTGTCGTGGGTCGCGGATCCGTTCGTCGACGGCGCGCGGTCCGTGACCGAGAGCTTCGGCGGCCGGGTCACGGCGGATGCCGACGAGCTGTTCGCCGCCGACGACGTGGATGCGGTGCTCATCGCCTCGCCGACGCCGACGCACGTCGACCTCATCGAGCAGGCCGTGGACCGCGGCATCCCGGTGCTCTGCGAGAAGCCGATCGATCTCGACATCGCCCGGGTGGAGGCTCTGCGCCCGAAGGTCGCCGCAGCCGGCGTTCCCGTGGCGCTCGGCTTCAACCGCCGCTTCGACCCCGCTTTCGTCGAGGTCCGCGCGCGCGTCGCGGCGGGCGAGATCGGGGCGCTGGAGCAGCTGACGATCATCAGCCGCGACCCGTCCGCCCCTCCCGCCGCCTACGTCGCCGTGTCCGGCGGAATCTTCCGCGACATGACCATCCACGACTTCGACATGGCCCGCTTCTTCCTGCCCGACATCGTCGAGGTCAGTGCGGTCGGATCCACCACGTTCGACCAGGGCGCGCGCGAGCACGGCGACTTCGACACCGCCGTCGTGACCCTCCGCGCCGCATCGGGCGCGGTCGTCACGATCATCAACTCCCGCCACAGCGCGGTCGGCTACGACCAGCGCCTCGAGGCCTTCGGCGCCCTGGGCACGCTCCAGGTCGCGAACCGTTCGACGAGCCTGGTCCGCCTCTCCACCGCCGAGCGGGTCGAGGCCACCGCGCCCTACGAGGACTTCTTCCTGCAGCGCTACGCCGAGGCCTACGGGGCCGAGCTGCGCGCCTTCGTCGAGCTCGTCCGCGACGGTGCGTCGGCGAGTCCCACATTCGACGACGGCCGGGCGGCACTGCTCCTCGCCGACGCCGCCCAGCGCTCCGCCACCGAGAGGGTCGCCGTCACCGTCAGCCTCGACTGACCGTCACACGCGCGGGATCAATCGACGGATGCCGCGACCGTCGTGTGCACGACCGCGACGCCGGCGGGCTCCAGCGAGAGCGTGTCGCCGACGTCGAGAGTGCGGTCCGTCAGCAGATCGGTCCCCGCGCGGTCGAGCGTCACGGTGCGGACGTCATCGGAGTGGTTCAGCAGGAAGAGGAAGTCGCCGCGATCGTTGCGTCGCTCGGCGATCTCGACGCCGGGCGCGAGCGTGCGCGGCGCGATCCCGGCGCGACGCAGCGCAGCATCCGTCACCGCCTGCTGGGCGTCCGGGGCGAGCCGGGTGCCGACGTAGAGGACGGCACCCGCACCGTTCTCGTGCAGGGTGATCGCCGGCTCGCCGGCGAGATACCCGTCGCGGTAGACGGCCAGTGCCCGCGCGCCCTCGAGCACGATGTCGTCCTGCCAGAAATCGGCGCCGGCCGTGAAATCGACGTCGAGCTCGCTGCCCGCGACGCCGTCGACGTGCACGGTCGCGCCATCGGCGAGAGGCGAGAACTCGCGGACGTGCGCGCCGATGAGCGCGCGCAGGCCGCCCGGGTAGCCGTTCTCGATGACCCGGTCGCACTCGTCGACGATGCCGGAGAAGAACGACACCACGGCGACGCCGCCGGCCTCGACGAACCGGGTGAGCGACGCGCGCTGGGTCTCGGTGATGAGGTACTGATTGGGCACCACGACCATGGCGTACGCCGAGAGGTCGTCCGCCAGATCCACGACGTCGACGGCGACGTTTGCGTGCCACAGAGGGCGGTAGTGGTCGACCGCAGCCCTGGCGTAGGAGAAGGCGTTCGAGGGATGCGCGGCCCCCTCGACGGCCCACCAGTTGGGCCAATCGAACGCGACCGCGACCCGCGCCTCGGTGCGTGCGCCGGTGACCGCCGCCACGCGCGGCAGTTCGGAGCCGAGGTCGCGGACCGCCTGCCACGATCGCGTGGCGGTCCCGCCGTGCGGCAGCATCGCCGAGTGGAACTTCTCGTTGCCCTGCCGTGACGCCCGCCACTGGAAGAACATCACCGCGTCCGCGCCCCGAGCCACCGCCTGATAGGAGCCCAGCCGCATCCGGCCGGGTTGCTTCACGAGGTTCGTGCGCCATTGGCTGGCCGCGTTCGCGGACTGCTCCAGGAGCAACCAGGGGCGGCCGCCGCGCAGCGACCGCATCAGATCGTACTGGAGGGCGGCCTTCATCAGGCTCTCGGGATCGGCCGGGTCGGGGTAGGCGTCCAGCGACACGACGTCCTCTTCGGCTGCCCACGCCCGGTAGTCGTTCGGATCGACGTACTGCATGAAGTTCGTCGTCACCGGAATGCCCGGCGTGAGCTCGCGCATCACGTCGCGCTCCGCCGTCATGAGCTCCAGCTGCCGATCCGACGAGAAGCGTGCGAAGTCGAGCTCGCGGCTCGTCGTGACCTTCCCTTCGACAGGGCCGGGAACGTGCACCTGTTCCCACGCGCTGTAGCGCTGGCTCCAGAACATCGTGCCCCACGCGTCGTTGAGCGCGTCGAGCGCCCCGTATCGAGCATGCAGCCAGCCGCGGAACCGCTCGTCGCAGAGCTCGCAGTAGCACTTCGCGTAGTACTCGTTGCCGAGGTGCCACATCGCGAGCGCCGGGTGCGTGCCGTAGCGCTCGGCGAGCAGTCGCGCGATGCGCAGACTGCGGTCCCGGTAGACCGGCGACGACGAGCAGTAATGGGCGCGGCTGCCGACGCCGACGCGGGTGCCGTCGAATCGGCGGAGTCGCACTTCGGGGTGATCCTCGACGAGCCACGGGGGCGGTGACGCGTTGGGGGTGGCGAGGTTCACGGCGATGTCGTGCGCCCACAGCACGTCGATCACCTCATCGAGCCACTCGAAGACGAAGACGCCGTCGGCCGGTTCCAGCGCCGACCATGAGAACACGCCGACGCTCACGAGATTCACCCCGGCTGCCTGCATGAGACGTGCGTCATCGTGCCAGATCTCGCGCGGCCACTGCTCGGGGTTGTAGTCCCCGCCGTACGCGATGCCGCCGAGGCGGGCGCGCAGCTGCGACAGGCGTTCGTCGGATGCATCGGACACGGGGGCTCCTCCGGGGTGAGTACACGGATGCCGCGGCACGAGGCACGTGCCGCGGCATCCGTTTCCGTCATTCGGTCCGGCGTCAGCCGAGGATGGCGTCCGCCTCGGCGAAGAACTGGGTCACGGCGTCATCGACCGAGAGCACGCCGAGGCCGATCGACTTGCCGGCGTCCCAGAAGGCCTGCTCGAGCGAGCCGTAGCCGACGACGGGGACCGGCGGGGCGTCGCCGATGCGGTCCGCGGCCGACTCGATGTAGTCGGCGACCTGCTTGTCGGCGCCCTCGAGGGTCGTGCCCTCGAGCTTCGACGACGATGCCGGGAAGCCGAGCGTGGTGCCGAAGATCTCGCCGGCCTCGGGGCTGTTCACCACGAAGTCGAGGAAGAGGGCCGCGGCCTCGGGGTGCTCGGTGTTCGCGGCGATCGCGACCTGGAGACCGGCCTGACGATACAGGTCCTTCGAGCCCTCCTTGGCGGTGGGCGGGGCGACGAGCGAGATCGAGGACGCGCCCGAGTCGGCGAGGTAGCCGCCGAGGAAGTTGCTCCAGCTCATCTCGCTCGCCGTGATGGCGGCGCCGAAGCCGGACTTCGGCGAGAGCTCCTCGAGCTTCTGCTGCGGCACGGTGACGCCGTCGCGGATCTCGGCGCCGGATTCCCAGAACTCGCGCAGGTCGTCCTCGGTGAAGCCGAGCTCGCCGTCGTCGGTGTAGAGGTTGCCGCCGTTCGCGCGCAGCTGCAGCTCGAAGACCTGGATGCGCTGCGTGTAGTCGGTGCCACCGTACACGGCGCCGCCGGTGGCGTCGGTGACGGAGGCCATCCACTCGTCGAAGTCGGCGAAGCTCGTGCCGCCCTCGGGCGCCTCGACCCCGGCCTCGGCGACGAGGTCGTCGTTGACGAAGTTCGCCCACAGGCTGTAGCCGGTCGGAAGCGAGTACTGCACGCCGTCCAGGGCGCCCGTGCCGAGCAGCGACTCCTCGAACGTGGTGGTGTCGATGTAGTCCGACACATCGGCGAGGTCGAGCAGGTTGCCCGACTCCGCGTACTGGCGCAGGTAGCTGTCGGAGAACTGGAAGACGTCAGGAAGGCCACCGCCCGCAGCCTCCGTCTGGCGCTTCTCCCAGAAGCTCGGGAAGTCGGTGAACGACGAGTTGATCGTGATGTTCGGGTACTCCTCGTTGAACGCCGCGATCAGGTCGTTGTAGCGGGTCGCGCGGTCGTCATTGCCCCAGAAGGCGAAATCGAGGGTCACCTTCTCGTCGGGGTCGAACGCGGCGGCGTCGTCCGCGTCGCCGCCGGAGCAGCCCGAGAGGACGAGCGCGGCGCCCGCGGTCAGGGCGGCGGCCGCGAGCAGGGTGCGAGGTGCAGGCATGGAGATTCTCCAGTCTTCTGTTCTGATAAGGGTCAGGATTCGGCGACGGCGGCGGCGACGGCGACGGCGACGGCGGCGTGTGCGGAGTGCGCGGCGGCACCCGCGGTGTCGACGGGGGCCGACACGAACGCGACCCCCTGACCGTCGAGCACGACGCACTCGACGGCGACGCCGGTCTCGGCATCCATCCCGTCGATCGTGATCTCGACGCGCGCGTCGCCGTGGTTGATGAGGGTGATCAGGTCGCCCCGGCGCGCGGCCTCGACGCCTGCGGGCAGATCCGCCACGACGGGACGGACACCGGATGCCTCGACCACGGCACCGACGATCGCGTCGATCGCATCGGCACTGGGTTGGGTCGCGGTGTACCAGGCCTCGCCCGAGCCGAAGCGGTGGCGCGTGAGCGCCGGTGAGCCGGACTGCAGGCCCGAGGAGAACGTGGCGACCGGCGTTGCGCCGGTCGCGTGCACCGCTTCGGCGACCAGGCGACCGGATCGCTCCACCCCACCGAAGTCGAACGTGACCGCGCCGCGGCCGGCGGCGTCGCGCGCTGCCTGGACGGCGTCGGCGCTGAGGGCTCCGACGCCCGCGCCGCCGGAGGACTGACCTGCCAGGGCGCCGAAGTCCTCGAAGCGCAGGCCCAGCACCGGGCCGAGCTGCGTCAGGAAGCCGCCGTCGCGGAAGTGGTCGTGCGCGTCGACGATGTCGGTGAACGGACCGGTGAGGAGCGTTCCGCCGTCGTCGACGAAGCGGGCGAGCGCCGAGGCGCCCTCGTCCCGGAGGAGATACAGTGCCGGCGCGACCACGAGGGCGTAGCCGTGGTCTACCTCCTCGGGACCGACGATGTCGACCTGGATGTTGCGCACGTGGAAGGCGCCGTACCACTCGAGCACGACCGCGAGGTAGTCGATCTCGGTGGGGTGGTCGCGCTCTTCGACGGCCCACCAGTTCTCCCAGTCGAACACCAGGGCGACCTGCGCGTCGCGGCCCGGTGCCGGGAGCTTCGGCAGCGCGGCCAGGCGCGCGCCGAGCTCGGTCACCGCGTCCCACGTGCGGGTCTCGGTGCCGGCGTGGGGCAGCATCGCCGAGTGGAACTTCTCGCTGCCGGCGCGGGACTGCCGCCACTGGAAGAACATGATGCCGTCGGCGCCGCGGGCGATGGACTGCGCGGACTCAGCGGCGAGGGCACCGGGCCGCTTGCCGGGGTTCGCGGGCCGCCAGTTGACGGCATCCGTCGCCTGCTCCCACAGCAGCCATGGCACGCCGGGCTTGAGCGAGCGGACGAGGTCGCGCTGGAACGCGGCGTCGCGCACGCGGTTCGGGTTCGCGGGGTCGGGGTAGCAGTCGTCGGCGATGACGTCCATGTGCGGGGCCCACTTGCGGTAGTCCGCGGGCTTGAACGGGCCCATGAAGTTCGTCGTGATCGGCTGCGTCGCGCCGGCTTCGAGCAGGATCTGGCGCTCCATGAGGTAGCACTCGAGCAGCATGTCGCTCGTGAACCGTCGCCAGTCGAGCATCGACGACGGGTTGTGGCTGTAGGGGGCGAGGCGTGGCGGGAAGATCTCGTCGAACGAGCCGTAGCGCTGCGACCAGAAGCTCGTGCCCCATGCGTCGTTGAGCGCGTCGACGGTGGCGTAGCGCTTGTGGAGCCAGTCGCGGTACGCGTCGCGCGCAGCATCCGAGAAGTCCATCCAGAGGTGGCAGCCGAACTCGTTGCCGACGTGCCACATCACCACGGCGGGGTGGTGCACGTAGCGCTCGGCCAGCCGGCGCACGAGCTCGCCGGCAAGTCGCCGGTAGGTCGGCGACGAGGGGGCGAAGTGCTGACGGCTGCCCGGCCAGTACGACGCACCCGACTCGTTCGCCGGGAGCGTCTCGGGGTAGTTCCTGCTCACCCACGGCGGGGGAGAGGCGGTCGCGGTCGCGAGGTTCACCGCGATGCCGCCGGCGTGGAGCTTCTCGATGACGGTGTCGAGCCACGCGAAGTCCCACACACCCTCGGTGGGCTGGATGCGCGACCACGCGAAGATGCCGAGGCTCACGATGTTGACGCCGGCCTCCTGCATGAGGCGGACGTCCTCGTCCCACACCTCCTCGGGCCACTGGTCGGGGTTGTAGTCGGCGCCGTACAGCACGTCGAGCAGCTCCTTCTGGCTGGTCTTGCGATCGAGACAGGTGTGGGTTCAGCGGCGGGCGCGGCGCGCCGGGAGGGCCACGACGGCGAAGGCGGCGCAGCCGAGTCCGGCGATGATGAGCGGCGCGAGCATCCAGGTCATGACGCCGACCAGCACGGCCGCGGCCGCGAGATAGAGCGCGGCGATCGGGTCGCCGACAAGGGACGACGGGACGCTGCGCACCGCCGCCCGCCAGCCGCGCTCGGGTGTCCACGCGCCCGCGGCGACGAGCAGCGCCACGGCGCCGACGACGAGGCCGGCCCAGCCGACGAAGGAGATGAGGCCGCCGCCGGGGAGGGCGCCGGAGTTCGCGAGGTAGATGTCGAGCGTCAGCACGAACGTGACGAGCACCGCGGCGACGCCGACGACCAGGCCGCCGGGCAGTGCCCGCTTCCAGTCCTGCCAGAACGTCTTCGCGTGCGACTGCTCCGCGTTCACGTAGCGACGCAGATGACGGATGCCGGCGGCCAGCGCCGCGGGCAGCGTCACGACGAGCAGGCCTGCCGCGGTGACCAGCAGTCCGGTCAGCAGCACCTCGCCGAACAGGGCGAAGGCTCCCTTGGCGCCCGGGTAGCGGGCCGGAGCCCGCTCCTCGAGCGTCGGTCCGGCTCCGGACGCGTCGGCGCGACGCGCGGCGCGGAGTTCTCGGCGGTCCATGGGATGTCCTTGTCGTTGTGGCTCGGCGGGCCGTCAGCCCTTGAGGCCCTGCGTCGCCACGCCATCGACGAGGAAGCGCTGGAACACGAGGAAGAAGAGCAGGACGGGGATCAGCGCGATGAACGACGCGGTGACGGTGGCGCCGTAGTCGCTGACCGAGGTCTGGTCGTTGTAGAGGCGCAGCGCGATGGGCAGCGGGTAGTTCTCGGGGCTCGTCAGGTACAGCAGGGGTCCGAGGAAGTCGTTCCAGGCCCAGATGAACGCGAAGATCGAGCAGGTGATCAGCGCCGGCTTGATCAGCGGCAGGATGATCGACCAGAAGATGCGAAGGTGTCCGGCGCCGTCGATGCGGGCTGCCTCGTCCATGTCGCGCGGCATCTGACGGATGAACTGCACGAGCAGGAACACGAAGAACGCCTCGGTGGCGAGGAACTTCGGCAGCAGCAGGGGCCAGAACGTGTCGATCATGTCGAGGCGCTGGAAGATGATGTACTGCGGGATGATCACGACGTGGAACGGCAGCAGCAGCGTGCCGATCATCGCGGCGAACAGGATGCCGAGTCCCTTGAACTGGATGCGGGCGAACGCGTAGGCGGCCAGCGACGACGACAGCAGCACGCCGATCACGGAGCCCGCGGCGATGATGAAGCTGTTCAGGAAGAACCGCCACATCGGCACGCCCGCGATGCCCTCCATCACCTTCGCGTAGTTGGCGATGGTGGGGTTCTCGGGCAGCAGGCCCATGTTGGAGCCGAACTCGCTGTTGGGCTTGAACGTGGAGAACAGCAGCCACACCAGCGGGTAGAGCACGACCGCGGTGACCGCGATGAGCACGACGAACCAGATCACGGTCTGCCACGTGCCGCGCTTGACCTTGCGGCGCGGCTGCTGCGGGGTGGCGTCGACCTGGTTCTCGAGGGTGGCGATGGCGGGCTCGCCGAAGCTTGTGGTGCTCATCGGTTGTCTCCGGCGTAGTGGACCCAGCTGCGCTGGGTGCGGAAAAGGATGAAGGCGATGATGGCGACGACGATCAGCAGCACCCAGGCGATGGCGGCGGCGTAGCCCATCTGGCCGTCCGAGAAGCCGCGCTTGTAGAGGTAGAGGGTGATGAAGTTCGTCATGCCGGCGGGGCCGCCGGTGCCGTTGGAGATGATGTAGGCCGAGGCGAACACCTGGAACGCGCCGATCAGGCCGAGCAGCAGGTTGAAGAAGATCACAGGGCTCAGCATCGGCAGGGTGACCGCCCGGAAGCGGTGCCAGGGGCCGGCGCCGTCCATCTCCGCGGCCTCGTACAGCTCCTTGGGGATCTGCTTGAGTCCGGCGAGGAAGATCACCATGGTGGCGCCGAACATCCAGATCGCGAGGAGGATCATCGCCGGCAGCACCAGCGCGGGGTTGCCGATCCAGCCGCCCAGGTCGATGCCGATGGCGGAGAGGGCGTTGTCGACGGGGCCGTCGGAGGCGAACATGGCGCGCCATACGATCGCGACCGACACCGAGCCGCCGATGAGGGAAGGGGCGTAGAAGGCCGAGCGGAAGAATCCGGCGCCCTTGTCGCGGTAGTTCAGGAGCATCGCCACGCCGAGCGCGGCGGCCAGCGTGATGGGGGTGCCGACCAGCACGTAGATCATCGTGATCTGGGCGGACTGCATGAACGCCGGGTCGTTCGTGAACATCCGGACGTAGTTGTCGAAGCCGATCCACTTCGGCGGCGCGAAGATGTTGTACTTCGTGAACGACAGGTACAGCGAGTACGCCATCGGGATCAGCGTGAGGCCGAAGAACCCGACCAGCCACGGAACGAGGAACCCGTACCCGGCCAGCGTCTCCTTCACGACGCGCTGGCGCTGACCCGGCCGGTTCACATGCTCAGGGCTGCTCCGGCGGAACAGGGACCGGCGTGAGGACTTCTCACCGGTCACGATGACTCTGGTCGCTGTGGTGCTCACGAGACTCTCCGATACGGGTTGTGGAGTAGTGGTTCTCCGGGCCCGGGCGCATCGTACGCCCGGACCCGGAAGCTGTCACTGGTTGAGGACGACGTCCATCTCGGCGAAGAACTGCGAGACCGCGTCATCGACCGTGACGGTGCCGAAGTTGAGCTCGGTACCCAGCTGGCGGAACTTCTCCTCGAGCGTGCCGTAGCCGACGATCGGAACCGGCGGGGCGTCGCCGAGACGGTCGGCGATCGACGCCTCATAGTCCTTGACCTGCTGGCTCAGCGGGTCGAGCTCGGCCGCCTCGAGGGCGGTCTCCGAGGCCGGCAGGCCACGGTTGGTGCCGAAGATCTCACCCGACTGGGGCGAGTTCACGAGGAAGTTGACGAGCGTCGCCGCCGCCTCGGGGTGCTCGGTGTTGGCCGAGATCGTGTGGAGCATCGACGGCTTCAGGTACAGGTCCTTCGCGCCTTCCTTGGTCACCGGGGGAGCGATGAGGCCGAGCTCGGTGTAGCCCTCGCCGAGACCGGCGAGGTAGCCCGCGCCGAAGTTGTCCCAGGTGAGCTCGCTCGCCGTCAGCGCGCTGTCGAAGGCGCCCTTCGGGGCGACCTCTTCCACGCGCTGCTGCGGGATGCCGATGCCGTCCTCGCGGATCGGTGCGCCAGACTCCCAGAACTCGGTGAGGCGCTCCTCGTCGAAGCCGGGCGTGCCGTCCTCGTTGAAGAGGTTCTTGCCCTCCGCGCGCAGCTGCAGCTCGAAGTTCTGGATGCGGCCGGTGAAGTCGCCGCCGCCCCAGAACTCGCCGCCGGAGCCGTCGGTGACCTCGCCCATCCAGTCGGTGTAGTCGTCCCAGCTGCCGCCTTCGAACTCTTCGACGCCGGCCTTCTCGAGCAGAACCGGGTTGGTGAACAGGCCCCACGCGTTGGTGGAGGTCGTGATGCCGTAGGTGGTGTCGTCGACGACGCCGATGTTGAGGATGTTCTCGGGCAGCGGCTCGGTCTCGATGATGTTGCCGAGGTACGGGTCGAGGTCGAGCAGCAGGCCGTTCTCGGAGTACTGGCGCAGGTACGAGTAGTCGAACTGCATGACGTCGGGGAGGTTGCCGCCGGCGGCCTCGGTCTGACGCTTCTCCCAGAACTCGGGGAAGGTGAGGAACGTGGAGTTCACCGTGATGTTCGGGTACTCCTCGTTGAACGCTGCGATGGCCTCGTTGTAGAGCCCGGCGCGGACGTCGTTGCCCCAGAACGCGAGGTCGAGGGTGACCTTGTCGTTCGGGTCGAATGTGGGTGCGGCGTCGGGGGTCTCGTCGCTGCCGCCGGCGCAGCCGGCCAGCACGAGGGCGGCGCCGGCCGCGAGGGCGGCGACGGCGAGTGCCCGCTTCTTGCTGAACATCCTTGTCCTCCTTGTGAACGTCTGCGTTCGC
This sequence comes from Microbacterium sp. Leaf288, assembly GCF_001422925.1. GTDB lineage: Bacteria > Actinomycetota > Actinomycetes > Actinomycetales > Microbacteriaceae > Microbacterium. The sequence continues at coordinate 22,471 of NZ_LMNI01000013.1, read as the reverse complement.
TGTTCCGCGTGAGACGTTCGTCGTCTGTGTATGCGGTGTGGGGCGCTCTGTGGTGCAGGTCCTGCGATGCTGGAAAGCGCTTGCCCGCTACGGTACTCGGTCTAAAAACGTTTCGCAAGGCGTTCGCGCGAGTTTTTTAAACGATTCAGTAACAGCAGCGATCTTGCGGTGATGACGGACTGTGCTCGGTCCCAGCCCTCGACGCGCCGCCGCCGCCCGGTTCCGACAGGTCAACCGGCCTTCTGCAGGAGAGATTCGCTCTCCCGCATCGTGCGGAACCCCGGTTGACCTGTTGAAGGAGGGTGAGCGGAAGGGCGGGGGAGGGATGCCTCGGGTCAGCGCTCGGCGACCAGCTCGCCGTCTACCACGCGCAGGCGGGCGACGTGGACGGCGCTGCGGCGATGGCTGCGCTCTTCGGTGTCCGCGAGCTCGCTGCCGTCCCACCAGGGGTGGGTGAAGAAGTAGAGCCGTGCCTCGTCGCCCAGGACCACCACCGAGCCGTGCCGTCCGATCTGGATGCCGTCCCGCGGAGGGGTGCTCTCGCCCAGGATGACGGCATCCGTGCTGCCCTGCCGCTCCCACGTGACGGCGTCGGCACTCCGGTGCACGGCCATGCCGCGCCACTCGTCCGTGAGGAGGAACCACGTGCCGTCGAGCGCGAAGACGAACGGGCCCTCGTGCGGGCGCCCGCCGACGGCGGTGCCGTCGAGCCGCCACGAGTCGAGGTCGTCCGACACCGCGACCGCGGTCGTCGAATCGGCCGCCTCGTCCTTGTACCAGAGGCGCCAGAGGCCGTCGGGGCACCGGGTGACGGCGGCGTCGATCACGCGGTCGCTCGCGAGCGCGATGACGCCCCGGCGGCTCCAGGTGCGCAGGTCGTCCGAGACGTACTCGACGATCCGGCGGGCGTGCCCCTCCCATCGGGTCGGCACGCCGTCGATCTCCGTGAGGTACATGCGCCACTGCGTGCCGTCGTGGATGATCTCGGGCGCCCAATGCGTCTCGCCGACCGCCGCGGGCGGCGGGCCTTCCGCCAGGCGGAGGCCCGCAGCATCCGGTTCCAGCGTCCCGGCGTAGCTCCAGCGCAGGCCGTCCTCACTGCGCGCGACGCCGATGCGAGAGCCGTGCACCCAGGCGACCCCGTCGCCGGGGTGCGGATGCGTGGCGCGGCGCTGCGTATAGAAGATCCACCAGCCGTCGGCGTCCCGCACCACGGTGGGATCGGTCGCGCCGTCGTAGACGGGATCGCGGTAGATCTCGCGGGGTGCTGCGGCGTCGGGGTCGAGTGAGGCGTCGACCGTCATCGGGCCGGTCGCAGGTCGATGACGGTGCTCGCGAAGCTCTTGCGGTGCGTCGGGTGCGCGGCGAGGTCGGCGGGGGTCACCACGGCGCCGTCGGCGTCGGCCGACGCGTAGATCGCGGCGACGAGCTCGATCGAACGCGCCGGCGCCTCGGCCGTCGGCGGCAGGGGTGCGCCCGAACGGAGCGCGTCGAACACGTCGCGCAGCAGATACACGTGGTCGCTGCGCTCTTCGGGCCCGCTGATCTCCCAGGTCGCGGCCTCGGCGGCGTCGACGTGGGGAGCCGGCGTGATGCGCCAGTTCTCGTGGCCGTGGCCGTACAGGTGGTCGACCGTGATCGTCGCCTTCTCGGTGTCGATCCGGATCGTGCTCGTCTCGCGCGGCGACAGCGTGCTCGACACGACCTGTGCGACGACGCCGCCCTCGAACACCACGGTCGCCGTCGACACGTCCTCGGTCTGCGTCTCGCGGTCGAGTCGCCAGAGCCGCCCCTCGACGCGTGTCCAGTGGCCCAGCAGGAACGCCAGGAGGTCGAGCTGGTGGATGGCGTGGCCGAGCGTCGTCCCGCCGCCCTCCGTCTCCCACTTCCCGCGCCACGGCACCGCGAAGTACGCGGCGTCGCGGTACCAGAGCGTCTGGCACTGGGCGACGAGGGGTCGCCCGAGCGCGCCGGAATCGAGGAGGCGCTTGACGTGGGCGGGCGCGGTTCCCGTGCGCTGCTGGAAGACCACCGCGAGCTGCCGGCCGGCGGCGGCCGCGGCATCCGTCATCTGCTCGAGCTCGTCGAGGGACGGTGCCGGGGGCTTCTCGACCACCACGTGCGCACCGGCCGCGAACGCCGCGAGGGTCTGCGCGGTGTGGGCGCCCGGGGGAGTGCAGATGTGGACGACGTCGGGGTGCTCGGCGGCGAGCAGCGCCTCGAGGTCGTCGTAGACAGCGGGCGCGCCGTACGTCGCGGCGAACGCATCGGCCGAGGCGCGGCTGAGGTCGGTGACCGCGACCAGCTCGGCGTGCGGGTAGGCGGCGATGGCTCGGATGTGCGAGTGGGCGATCGCTCCCGTGCCCACGATGGCACAGCGGAGGGTCTCGGTCACGGTGGCTCCTTCGGGTGGATCGCGAACGGATGCTGCAGCCCCGCGGCATCCGCTCCTCCAGGGTAGGCGGTGTCGACGGAAAGCGCTATCCCACGGTGTGGTCAGTGCGGAAGGCCGGTCTGTGTCGCGTGCAGGTGGGCGTAGCGGCCCTCGGCGGCGACGAGCGCGTCGTGGCCGCCGACCTCGATGACCTCGCCGTGCTCGAGCACGACGATGCGGTCGGCCTGGCGGATCGTCGACAGACGGTGGGCGACGACGAGCGTGGTCCGGCCCTTCATGAGGCGGTTGAGCGCCTCCTTCACGAGCTCTTCCGACTCGGGGTCCAGCGCCGAGGTCGCCTCGTCGAGCAGCAGGATGCGCGGGTCGCGCACCAGCGCACGCGCGATCGCGAGCCGCTGGCGCTGCCCGCCCGAGAGTCGCGCGCCGCGTTCGCCGACGACCGTGTCCCACCCGTCCGGCAGCCGGTCGACGAACTCGGCGGCGTTCGCGTCGCGCAGAGCAGCGCGCAGGCGGTCGTCCGAGACGTCGTCGAGGCCGTACGCGATGTTCTCGCGGATCGTGCCCTCGAAGAGCACCGACTCCTGCGGCACGACCGAGACCGATTGCCGCACGGTGCGCAGGTCGAGGTCCTGCATGTCGACGCCGTCGAGCAGGATCCGGCCCGCCGTGGGGCGCACGAAGCCCAGCACGAGGTTGAGCATCGTGGACTTGCCCGAGCCGGACGAGCCCACGAAGGCCACGGTCTCGCCGGGCGAGATGTCGAGCGAGATGTCGTGCACGGCATCCCGTTCCGCCTCGTCGTAGCGGTGCGACACGTGCTGCAGCTCGAGGTGGCCGCCGACGTGCAGGGCGGCGCGCTTGCCCTCGTTCTGCTCGAGGTCGGGCTCCTGCAGAACCTCCGAGATCGACCGCATCGACTCCATGCCGCGCGCGCCGACCGGGATCAGCATGAGCAGCTGCGTCAGGCCGCCGGTCAGCAGTGTGAAGTACGTCGACAGCAGTACGACCTCACCGGGGGTGATGGGGAGCAAGCCCGTCAGCGAGAAGATGGCCGCGAGCACGAGGCATCCCACGCCCAGCAGCTGCATCGCGACCCACGAGATCGACGCGACGTGGCCGTTCAGCATGTCCAGGTGCAGGCCGGCACGGCGCACGCCGTCGGCGCCCGAGGCGACGCGGGTGACGGCGGTCCGCTCGAGGCCGTGCGCGCGGGTGACGGGGATGAGGGAGGCCATCTCGCCGACCCGTGCGGAGAGGGTCTCGACCTCGCGGCGGAACACCTCGTTGCGCTCACGCGAGCGGTTGCGCAGTCCGTAGCGGATGCCGATGGCGATCGGGATCGCGAGCGCGTAGACCGGGAGGAACTGCGGCACCGTGATCGCGGTCATCGAGATGGCGCCGATCATGACCATGGTGGCCGACAGCAGCGGGTGGGTCACCTGCTGGAGCATGAGCTCGATGTTCTCGACGTCGCGCACGACCTTCGTCTGCACGATCGACGAGCTCACCCGCGTGTGGTAGCCGATCGAGAGGCTCTGCAGTCGCGCCGCGAGCGCGTTGCGGAGGTCCGCGCCGGTGTCGCGCACGACGGTCATGAAGTTGCGCGTGTAGACGATGTGCATCGGGTAGTTCTGGATGAGCAGCACCGCCGCGACGCAGAACCAGATGAGCACGGTCGAGACCTCGCCGCCGGTCGCGACGATGTCGATGATCTTCGCCGTCACCACCGGCAGGAACCACAGCGGGACCTCTTTGCAGGCGAACGCGAGGATCGCCACCGCCATGCGCCCGGGCCGGCGCGCGAGCAGCTTCAGCACGGAGCGGCCGGGGCGCGGGTTCTGGGCGATCGAGATGATGCGGATGGGTCCGGTAAACGCTTTCTGCGTCATGATGACATGGTACTGACGGATGCCGCACCCCGGCGCGACGGAAGGCGAACATGACGTACCACCTGGCCGGCGACTCGACCGTCGCCCCTCCCAAGCCCGACGAGCTGCCGATGGCGGGCTGGGGCTCCTTCCTGGAGCCGACCGTCGAGGCGCCCGTGCGCAACCTCGCCTACGGCGGCGCGACGACCGAGTCGTTCCTCTCCGACGGCTCGTGGCAGGGGCTCCTCGACGGCGTTCGGCCCGGGGACACGGTGGTCATCCAGTTCGGGCACAACGACCAGAAGCTCCCCGAGCTCGACGCGCGCGGCGGCTACGCCGAACGGCTGCGGAGCATGGTCGTCGACGCCCGGGCGCGCGGCGCCGTCGCGGTGCTGTGCACCTCCGCCGAGCGCCGCTGGTTCGACGGTGACCGTGTGACGCCCACCCACGGCGACTACCCCAACGCGGTCCGCGACCTCGCGCACGACCTCGATGCCCCGCTCGTCGACCTCACGGCGTTCACCACCTGGCTCTACGAAGACATGGGCCCCGAGGCATCCCGGTCGCTCCTCAGTCACTTCGCACCCGGTGAGCACCCGGTGTGGCCCGATGGCCTGGCCGACGACACCCACTTCCACGAGCGCGGCGCCCGTCGTATCGCCGCCTTCGTCGGGCGCTCGCTGCGGGCGATCGAACGGCGCGACGGCGGCGCCCCCGCGAGGGGATCGTCGCTGGTCAGCTGACCGGTGGGATCAGCCCACCGTGGAGGCGCGGACGATCAATTCGGGCCGGTAGACCACGTTGCCGAGATCTGCCCCCGCGGTGCCGCCGATGCGTGCGAGCAGCAGCTCGGCCGCAGTGCGTCCCATCTCGCGCGCGGGCTGGCGCACGGAGGTGAGGGGAACGCCGGCGATGGCCGCGAACTCGATGTCGTCGTAGCCGACGACCGCGACGTCGTCCGGCACCCGCACGCCGCGCGAGATCAGTCCGTGCACCAGGCCGATCGCCAGGTGGTCGTTCGACGTCACGACCCCGTCCGGGCGGTCGGCGGGGGAGCGGGCGGCGAGCTGCTCGCCGAACGCCACGCCGAGCTCGGACGTCGTGCGATCGGTCCAGATCGGCTCCAGGGTCGCGCCCGGGTGGGCGGCGACGGCGAGCCGCGTGCCCTGCAGGCGTTCGCGCACCTGTCGCACCGCTTCGCGCGCGCCCACGAAGGCGAGCCGCCGGCGTCCCGTCGAGAGCAGGTGCTCAGCGGCGAGCCGCCCACCGGCGACGTCGTCGAACGACACCGAGGGCAGCTCGCCGGTGTCGTCGATCGCATCGACGAGGACGACCGGGATGCCGCGGCCGCGCAAGCGCTGCAGCCAGGGTTCGAGGGGGCCGAACGGGCTCACCAGCGCACCCTCGACCTGCACCCGCTCGAACAGCTCGAGGTGGTCGCGCTCCTTGCCGACGTCGTCGCTGGAGTTGCCGACGAGCACGCGCATTCCGGCCGCCGAGGCGGCGTCTTCGGCGCCGGCGACCATGTCGCCGAAGAAGGGGTTCGCGATGTTGATGACCGTCATCCCCAGCAGCCCGGAGCGCCCGGCGCGCAATTGCTGGGCGGCCTGCAGCGGCACGTAGCCGAGCTGGTCGGCGGCCGAGCGCACCCGGTCGACGAGACGCTCGCTCACCATGTGAGGGCGGTTCAGCGCGTTCGATACGGTGCTGATCGAGACGCCCGCGCGCTCGGCGACATCGCGGATGCCGACTCGCTTCATGTCGTTCGTCCCGTCATGCTCACCCGGCACGGGTCCGGGCCGGACGCCCCCGCGCGTCCGATCCGACTATGGTAGGCGCTTTCCTGAGCGCGGGAGAGCGCTCGCGGCGCGGTCGATCGTTACCCCCGCGTTACGAGGAGACATTTGACGAATCGAGCAGTGCCGCCTACTCTTCAATCGAAGCGGTTCGAAATCGAAGCGGTTCGATGAACGAACCTCGGATCCCGCCCCTCGACAGAGCGGCAGCCACGTACACGAAGGAGTGACATGGAACGGCATGCTCACCCGGCGGCCCCCTCGGCGGATGCCGCGAGCCAGGGCGCGCTCCGATGACCACTCAGGCGCAGTCGCAGGTCGTCTTCCAGGAGGCGGCGGTTCACAACCTGGACCACAACGCCAAGAAGGGGCGCGGCCGGCGGCTGCGTCCGGCGGGCAGCCGGACGTCGTTCACGCTGTTCCTGTGCATCGTGCCGTTCCTGGTGCTGGCGTTCCTGTTCTCGTACCTTCCGCTGTACGGCTGGATCTACTCGCTGTACGACTACAAGCCGGCGCTCGGCCTCGAGGGCAGTGAGTTCGTCGGCCTGCAGTGGTTCCAGATGCTGGTGAGCTCGCCCACTCAGATGGCGCAGATCGGCCAGGTCCTCCTCAACACGCTCGCGATCAGCTTCCTCGGGATCGCGACATCCGTCCTGCCGCTCTTCTTCGCGATCCTGCTCAACGAGATCAAGGCGCCCTGGTTCCGCAACTCCGTGCAGACGCTGACGGCCCTGCCGAACTTCATCTCGTGGGTCCTCGTCTACATGATCGCGTTCTCGCTCTTCTCGAGCTCGGGCCTCGTCAACGACGTGCTCAACGACGCCGGACTCATCACGGCGCCCATCAAGTTCCTCGACACCGACCAGAACGTGTGGATCACCATGACGCTCTGGAGCATCTGGAAGGGGCTCGGCTGGGGCGCGATCATCTACCTCGCCGCGATCGCCGGCATCGACCAGTCGCTGTACGAGTCGGCCCGCATCGACGGGGCCGGCCGCTTCCAGCTGATGCGGTACATCACGGTGCCGCAGCTGATGCCGACCTATCTCGTGCTCCTGCTGCTGTCGATCGCCAACATCCTCAACAACGGCATGGAGCAGTACTACGTGTTCCAGAACGCCTTCAACAAGCAGTGGATCCAGGTGCTCGACCTGTACGTGTACAACATCGGCATGACGGGCAACAGCCTGTCGATGGCCACCGCGATCGGCATGCTCAAGAGCCTCATCTCGGTCGCCCTGCTGCTCACCGTCAACGCGGTCTCCAAGCGCGTCCGCGGCGAATCGATCGTCTGAGAGGCCAGGACATGACCACGACGATGACGAAGACGCTCACCACGACGAAGAAGGGCGACACCTCGGCTCGCTATGGCGGGACCGTCGGCGATGTGGTGTTCCGCCTCGCGAACTACGCGCTGCTCTTCCTCTTCGCGCTGATCTGCGCGTACCCCTTCTACTACCTGATCATCAACTCCGTCAGCGCCAACGACATCTCGGCGCTCGGCGACGTGCGCCTGTGGCCGGTCGGGTTCCACCTGTCGAACTACGCCCAGGTGTTCCAGCTGCCCGGTCTGCCGATGGCGACGGTGGTCAGCATCGGCCGCACGGTGATCGGAACGGCCCTCACGGTGCTCGCGTCAGCCTTCCTCGGGTTCATGTTCACGCAGACCCGCATGTGGGGCCGCAAGTTCTGGTACCGCTTCCTCATCATCACGATGTACTTCAGCGCGGGCCTGATCCCGGTGTTCATCATCATGAAGACGCTGGGGCTCACCAACAACTTCTGGGTCTACGTGCTCCCGTTCGTGGTGCAGCCGTTCAACGTCATCCTCGCGAAGACCTACGTCGAGTCGATGCCGAAGGAGCTGCAGGAAGCGGCCGAGGTCGACGGCGCCAACATCCTGCAGGTGTTCTTCAAGGTGTACCTGCCCAACATGACGCCGATCCTCGCGACGATCGCGATCTTCAGTGCGGTCACGCAGTGGAACAGCTTCCAGGACACCCTGATCTACATCACCGACCAGAGCCTGTACACGCTGCAGTACCTGCTCTACATGTTCATCAACCAGGCATCGAGCCTCGCCCAGGCGGCACAGAACGCCGGCGGCAACATCGGTCAGATCGCCGGGCTCGCCACCGAGCAGACGCCGACCTCGATACGCATGACCGTCTCGGTGCTCGTCGTGCTGCCCATCATCTTCATCTATCCCCTGTTCCAGCGCTTCTTCGTGAAGGGCATCATGCTGGGCGCCGTCAAGGGTTGACGGCGGCCACGAACCACCACAGAACCACCAAGAAAGGAAAGCAATGACGCTTCGAAAGAAGGTGTCCCTGGCTCTCGTGGCGCTGCTCGCCGCGGGCTCGCTCGCCTCGTGCAGCGCCGGCGGCGGCGACGACCAGGGCGCGATCGACCAGTTCCCCGAGAAGTGGGACCAGGAGATCACGATCGACGTGTTCGACGGTCTCGCCAACTACATGGGCGTCCAGCAGGGCTGGTTCGCCAAGATCGTCAAAGACAAGTTCAACATGAAGCTGAACATCATCGCCCCGAACGTCGCGGGCGGCGGTGACACCCTCTACAACACGCGCGTCGCGGCCGGCGATCTCGGCGATCTGATCATCACCGACAAGGGCCAGAAGCTCGACGAGCTCATCGAGGGCGGTCTGGTCAAGGACTCGGCGAACTACTACGGCGCGATGGACAACCTCGCGAAGTTCGACGCCGCGGTCGAGCACCTCAACGACGGCAAGGACGGCGTCTACGGCTTCCCGTCGGCGGTCTCGTCGCTCAAGCCGACCGAGCCCTCCGAGGGTCTCAACCCCACCTTCGGCCCGTACCTCCGCTGGGACTACTACAAGGAGGCCGGCTACCCCGAGATCGGCACCCTCGAAGACCTCCTCCCGGTGCTCGCCGACATGCAGGCCGCGCACCCCACCGCCGACAACGGCCAGCCCACGTACGCCTTCTCGCTGTTCAAGGACTGGGACGGCAACATGATGGTCACCGCGAAGCAGCCCGCCTGCTTCTACGGCTACGACGAGATCGGGTTCGTGCTGGCCAAGGCCGACGGCTCGGACTACCAGAGCATCCTCGACCCGGACGGCGAGTACATCCGCAACCTGAAGCTCTACTTCGACGCCAACCAGCTCGGCCTCGTCGACCCGGAGTCGACGACGCAGAACTACGACACCCTCTTCTCGAAGTTCCAGAACGGCCAGGTGCTGTTCTCGTGGTGGCCGTGGCTGGGTCAGTCGGCCTTCAACACCGAGGAGAACATGGCCGCGGGCAAGGGCTTCGAGATGGTGCCCCTGGCCGACCAGAACATCTTCTCGTACGGCGCCGAGGCGTACGGCGGCAAGCAGGTGTTCGCGATCGGCTCGAAGGCCGAGGACCCGGAGCGCATCGCCGCCTTCATCGACTGGCTCTACTCGCCCGAGGGCGCGTATGCCAACAGCAGCCAGACCGGTGCGTCGGCGGGACCCAAGGGCCTCACGTGGGACGTGAACGACGCGGGCGAGCCCGAGCTCACCGACTTCGGCAACGAGGTCTTCCTCCAGGGCGGCGCGACAGTTCCCGAGGAGTGGGGCGGCGGCGAGTACGCCGACGGCGTCTCGGCGCTCAACCTCAGCGCGGTGCTTCCGATCGACACCGACCCCGAGACGAGCCTGCCGTACAGCTACACGTTCTGGCCCACCTACCAGGCGTCCATCGCCAACCCGCTGACCGTCGACTGGTCGGCGAACATGGGCGACGCGACCTCGACCATGGAGTACCTGCAGACCAACGACCAGGTGCTCGTCGCACCGGGCGCGAGCTACGCCGCCCCCGCCGACGACTCCGAGATCGAGACGCTGCGCAACCAGGTCAAGGAGATCATCAAGCAGTACTCGTGGCAGATGGTGTTCGCCTCGAACGAGGCGCAGTTCGACTCGCTCCGCGACGAGCTGATCAAGACCGCTGAAGGCCTCGGCTACGACAAGGTGCTCGAGTTCGACATGACCAACGCGAAGTCGCAGAACGACGCGCGCGTGGCCGTGGCGAAGGAGTTCGCAGGCTGATACGCCGGTAACCAGCGAAGGGCTCGGGATGCAGCATCCCGAGCCCTTCGTCGTGCCGCTCGCGCGGGCGTCCTCAATTGAGGCGATGCGCCGAGATGAGGACGTCGGCGTCGTGATCGGTCCGCAGCCGGGCTCTCGTCCTCAATTGAGGGAATGGCCCGGGATGAGTACCCTAGCGCACGGCCGCTCAGCAGCTGGGCTCTCGTCCTCAACTGAGGGTGACGGATGCTGCGGGCCCCGGGCCACCGTCCCCGCGTCGCGTCCTCAATCGAGGGGATGCGCCGAGATGAGGACCTCGACGTCGTGATCGGTCCGCAGCTCGGCTCTCGTCCTCAACTGAGGTTGACGGATGCTGCGGGCTCCGGGCCTGCGTCCCCGCGTCGCGTCCTCAATCGAGGGGATGTGCCGAGATGAGGACCTCGGCGTCGTGATCGGTCCGCAGCTCGGCTCTCGTCCTCAACTGAGGTTGACGGATGCTGCGGGCCCCGGGCCGCCGTCCCCGCGTCGCGTCCTCAATCGAGGGGATGTGCCGAGATGAGGACGTCGGCGTCGTGATCGGTCCGCAGCTCGGCTCTCGTCCTCAAATGAGGTTGACGGATGCTGCGGGCCCCGGGCCGCCGTCCCCGCGTCGCGTCCTCAATCGAGGGGATGCGCCGAGATGAGGACGTCGGCGTCGTGATCGGTCCGCACTTCGGCTCTCGTCCTCAGTTGAGGATCACGGATGCTGCGGGCCGCGGCATCCGTCACCGCCAGAGCCCGAAGGGGTCAGGCCTCGTGGCGGGTGAAGACGCTCCGGAAGAGGAAGGCCGTGGCGTAGGCGCCGACGGAGAAGCCGATGGTGGCGATCAGGATCGCGACGGGAGGGAACAGGATCGTCAGTGCGACCGCGGTCACCGGGATCACGAGCACGCCGAGGGTGCGCACCGGCTCGGCCGCCGGGAGCAGCAGCGAGTTCTTGAGGGTCTGGCGCACGGGGCCCGTGAGGAACGCCACCTGGGCCATCGCATAGAGGAACGCGGCGAAGAGGTAGACCGCGCCGATCACCGCCACGACTCCCGCGACCCCGGCGAAGAGCGCGGGGTACGCGAACCAGAACACGCTCGAGAATCCGAGCAGCGCGGCGGGCAGCAGCAGGCACAGCATCAGCACCGTGGCGCGGCCGAAGTTCGCGCGGAACGCGGGGAGGAAGTCCTTGAGGGGGCGTCCGCTCTCGTCGTCCGAGTAGCGGATGGTGACCTCGTACAGTGCGCTCGTGGCTGCGCCGATCGTGACGATCGGCAGGCACACGAGGATGTAGAGCAGGTTGAGTGCGACGAACGTCAGGAACGTCGAGAAGCCGCCGAGCGCGCGGCTGTCGGGATCGATCCTCATGCGGGCGTCACGATCACGGCGTGGGTGCTCCGGTGAGCGCCGGCGGCAGCAGGCGCACCGCGGGCTTCGCGCCGCTCGAGAGGATCTCGCAGATCATGTCGGTCGCCGCCGCGCCGATCGCCTCGGCGGGCACCGCGATGCTGTCGGCGAGCCCCGGCACCGAACGCGCCACGTCGTCGGGGCACAGGGCGACGATGGCGGTCTCGCCTGCGCGCTGCCGGCCGCGCTGGGTGATCGTCGTCGCGACGTGGGGGAGTGCGCCCTCGTTGTGCACGAAGAAGCCGGTGATGCCCGGGTCCTCGGTCATCACGCCGTCGACGGTGGCGATGGACTCGGACGAGCTCGGGCAGGCGTGAACGGTGCCCGTCACGCCGTTCGCGTCGCACGCCGCCAGGAAGCCGCGTGCGAGCCGGTCGGCGTACGAGGTGTGGCGCGACATGACCTCGGGCGGCGAGCCGATGAGCGCGATGCGCTTGTGGCCGAGCGCGACGAGCCGGTCGACCGCGAGCCAGCCCGCGGCCTCGAAATCGAAGTCGACGCAGGGCACGGAGCGCCGCCCCTCGGGAAGACCGATGAGGACGCTCGGATGCCCGAGCCCCGACAGCGTGTCGATGCGCGGGTCGTCGGACTCGACGTCCATGACCAGCAGCGCGTCGACCATCGAGCCCTTCGCCGCGCGCTGGAGCGCCTTCGAGTCGTCGCTCGCGAGCAGCAGGATGTCGTAACCGTGCTTGCGCGCCTGCGTGACGACGCCGGTGACGATCTGCATCACGACGTGCACGTCGACGCCGGTGCGCAGGGGCGCCTGCAGGCCGATGACGTTCGTCGAGCGCGACGCCAGCGAGCGCGCCCCCGCGTGCGGGCTGAAGCCGAGGCTGTCGATCGCCTTCTCGACCCGGTCGCGCGTCTCCTGCGAGATGGCCCGCTTGCCGCTCATGACGTATGACACCGTCGAGATCGACACGCCCGCCTTCTGCGCGACGTCCGCGATCGTCACCATGAGATCCCCTGCTCTCCTCGTTCGATCACCCGTGTGGTTCCGGGTGCGAGCTCGTATGTTCCGATCGAACCGTCCGGCCCGTGCACACTCATTGTGACGGCTCGCGCCCGCGCGCGAAGCCGCGCCCGCACGAGTCGTCCGCCCGCCCATTCGACGTCGACGGAGACGTCGCCGCGGGAACGGATGCCGCGCACCCGGCCATCCGGCCATTCCGGCGGCAGCGCGGGCAGCAGTCGCAGCGTGACGCGCGTCGCCTCCCGGTCGTCGGCGGGGTTCGGGGCGTCATTCCTCCGTTGGGGCGCAGATTCTGCGCCCCAACGGAGGTTCTGCGCCCCAAACCCGGAAGTGACGGGGCGTGAGGGCTCGAGGAAGGACTGCACGAGGGCCTCGGCGATCGCTGCGGTCAGTCCGAGGTTGCCGTCGATCTGATACGGCGGATGCGCGCTGAAGAGGTTCGGGTAGACCCCGCCGCGGTGAGCATCGGAGCCCTCTTCCGCGGGCCGGAGCGCCATCCGCAGCTGCGCGTGAACGGCCCCGCCGTCGCGCAGGCGAGCCTGCATCGCGGCACGCCAGGCGAGCGCCCAGCCGGTCGATTCCGGACCGCGGAGGCGAATGGATTCGGATGCTGCGCGCGCGAGTCCGGGCGTCGCGTCCGGCGTGATCTGCGCCAGAGGGAACAGCCCCATCAGGTGCGAGAGATGGCGGTGCTCGGGCTCGGCCTCGACGCGTTCGCGGTCCCACTCGAGCAGGTCGCCGCGTGCCGACACCTGCGGGTCGGGAAGCGCATCCGTGAGCGTGGTCAGCTCCGCGATCCACGGGTCGTCGACGTCGAGCACCGCCGCGGCGGCGCGGCAGACCGCGGCGAGCTCGCGCAGCAGGGCGACGTCCATCGCCGCCGACACCGCGACCCCGCGCTCGCGCCCCTCGGCGTCGAGGTAGTGGTTCTCGGGCGAGGTCGACGGGCTCGTCCACGCGCGCTCGCCGTCCGTCTGGATCCACGACAGCGCGAAGGCCGCAGCCGAGGCGAGCGCCGGCCAGGCCTCGCTCTGCAGGTACGCGCGGTCTCCGCCGAACGAGTAGTGCTCCCACAGGTGCAGGGCGAGCCACACCCCGCCGAGCGACCAGTTCGCCCACGCCGGGTCGCCGTGGCCTGCGCCGACCGGCGCGGCGAAGGCCCAGGCATCCGAATTGTGATGGGCCACCCAGCCGTCCGCGCCGTACAGCTCGCGCGCGACGGCGGGGCCCGTCGTCTCGGAGAGCCGCCGCGTGAAGCGCAGGAGGGGCTCATGGCACTCGGCGAGGTCGGTCGTCTCGGCCGGCCAGTACGCCATCTGCGTGTTGATGTTGAGGGTGTACGCGCTCGACCACGGCCCCGGAAGCTCGGCGTTCCACATCCCCTGCAGCGTGACCGGCAGCCCGCCCGGCTGCGACGAAGCGATGAGCAGGTACCGCCCGTAGTGGAACATGAGGGCGGCGAGAGCCGGGTCGTCGCGCTCCTGCGCGCGACGCACCCGGTCGACGGTGTCGAGTGCCTCGACGTCGCCGGGTGCCGGCAGTTCGAGCGCGCACCGCGCGTAGAGCTCACCGTGGGCGGCTTCGTGGGCGGTGAGCAGGTCGGCTGCGGTCGCGTGGACATCGAAGGAGCCGCGGATGCCGCGCAGCAGCGCCGCGGCGTGCCCCTCTGCGTCGCGGGCATCGGTCGGGTCGCCGGGCAGCGACGGCGCGGTGGCCGTGGCGATCGCGAAGAGGTGCGTCGTCGCGGACGCGCCGACCAGGACTCCGTCGACGACCTCGGAGGCGCCGCGCGCCTGGATCACGATCGCGCCATGGCGCCCGTGCTCCTCGTCGTAGCGGATGGGCTCGGCGGGGCTCTCGTGACCGGGAGCGACGTCGACGGGGAGCCACCACTCGGTGGCGAGGTCGCCGCCCGCCGAGCGCGGCGCCGAGCGCGGGCGCAGGAGCGACCCGATCTCGAGGTGCACGCGCACCGGCGCGTTCGCGGTGACTTCGTGCATGATCGCACCGGTCACGAGGTCCGCCCACGTGCGGTGCCGCACATCGACGTCACCGAGCGCGTAGTGGTGGGTCGCGACGCCGGTGGCGAGATCCAGGCGCCGCACATACTCCTGCGGCTCCGACCCCCGGTCGTTGAGCGAGGGAGCGCCGGCGACCGCGTCGAAACGCCCCGAACCCGGCTGCGAGCCGGAGTGCGCAGCATCCGTCTCCACCGTCAACTCGACCCAGCCGAGCGGCAGGTAGGCCTGCACCCAGGGCGCCTGCATGCGCTGCAGAAGCGCCTCGGCGCGATCGAGGTCGTCGGCGTCGATCGCCGCGCGCACGGCCTCGAGTGCCTCGGGGCCGCGATCCGCGACGCCGTCCAGGGGGTCGGCGTGGGCGTGCCCCGACCACGCCGTGATGTCGTTCAGCCACAGCCGCTCGCCGCCGGTGAGCCCCGCGCACATCGCGCCGCGCACGCCGTTGCCGACGGGGTAGGCCTCGAGCCACCGCGAGGCGGGCGTGGAGGCGCGCAGGACGTGGAGGCCTTCGGAAAGGACCTGCGGGGCCGCATCATCGCGGCGCGTGGACATCGTCACAGTCGTAGTATACCTTCTCAGTGTTGAAGCGCTTCGAAAGTTCGACGCCCTTCTCGCCGACAATCCCGCCAACGTCCGATCGAAACTCAGCGAAGAGGTTCCCCGCTCCATGGCCACCACGCCCGACCCGCGACGCATCGACGCGTTCTCCGAGATCACCCGCGACCTCGGCATCTGCTTCGGCGGTGACTACAACCCCGAGCAGTGGCCGCGAGAGATCTGGCAGGAGGACGCCGAGCTCATGGTGCGCGCCGGCGTCAACCTGGTGACGGCCGGGGTGTTCAGCTGGGCGCGCCTCGAGCCGTCGCCGGGCGCGTACGACTTCGCGTGGCTCGACGAGGTGCTCGACCTGCTGCACGCGCACGGCATCGCCGTGGATCTCGCGACCCCGACGGCGTCGCCGCCGCCGTGGCTCGGCATCCTCCATCCCGAGACACTCCCCGTGAACCCCGACGGCGTGCGCCTCGCGGCCGGGTCGCGCAACCAGTTCACGCCGGCCTCGCGCGTCTACCGCGACCGCGCCCTCGCGATCGCGACCGCCCTCGCCGAGCGCTACGCCGCCCACCCCGCCGTGCGCATGTGGCACGTCGGCAACGAGTTCGGCCAGATCGACTTCGGCGACGAGGCGGCTCGCGAGTTCCGGCTGTGGCTGCGCGAGCGCTACGGCTCGATCGACGCCCTCAACGAGGCGTGGGGAACCCTCGTCTGGGCGCAGGGCTATCGCGACTTCGACGAGATCCTGCCGCCCCGGCGCATGCCCTACCTCGTGAACCCGGCGCAGTCGCTCGACTTCCACCGGTACACGTCGTGGGCGCTGCAGCGCGTCTTCACCGAGCAGCGCGACGCCATCCGCGACGCCGGGGCCACCCAGCCGGTCACGACGAACTTCATGGGCTTCGAGCCGCTCACCGACCTGTGGGAGTGGGCGGGAGAGGTCGACGTCGTCGCCGACGACCAGTACCCCGACCACGCGACCACCACGTCGTCGTCCGACATCGCGCTCGTGCAGGACCTCATGCGCTCGCTCGGTGAAGGGCGGCCGTGGGTGCTCATGGAGCAGGCGGTGAGTGCGACCTCATGGCGCCCGCACAACCTGCCCAAGAGCCGCGACCGCGCTCGTCTCGACTCGCTGCAGGCGGTCGCCCGAGGGGCGGACGCGATCTGCTTCTTCCAGTGGCGCCAGGCCCGCACCGGCGCGGAGCGCTTCCACTCCGCGATGCTGCCGCACGCCGGCGCCGACACCGAGGTGTTCGAGACCACCTGTGCGCTGGGCGCCGACCTGCGCAGGCTGCGGCCCATCGTCGGCGGACGGGTCGAGGCATCCGTCGCGCTGCTCTTCGACTGGCCGTCGCGATGGGCAGCGGACGAACCGGGCCGCCCGACCCAGCGGCTCGACACGCTCGAGCAGGTGCAGCGATGGCACCGCGCGCTGTGGCGCCGCGGCATCGCGGTCGATCTGGTGCGTCCGGGCGCCGACCTGTCGGCCTACGCCACGGTGCTCGTGCCGCACACGTACATCGTGCAGACGGATGCTGCCACCGCCCTCCGTGCGGCGGTCGAACGCGGGGCGAGCCTCGTGGTCGGCCCGTTCTCGGGGGTCGCCGACGGCAACGCCGGCATCCTCACCGGTCGCTCGCCGGTGCTGCTGCGCGACCTGCTCGGCGTCAGCGGCGAGGAGTGGGTCGGTCTTCCCGACGCGCCCACCCCGGTCGTCGTGGAGCAGACCTGGGCGACCGCGCCCGCGGAGGTCGAGGCATCCGTTCTCGGTGAGCGCCTCCGTGCCGAGGGGGCCGAGGTGCTCGCCCGCTTCGGTGCCGGACACCTGTCCGGGGCACCCGCCATCACCCGCCACCGTGCCGGCGACGGCGCGGCCTGGTACCTCGGCGCCATCGTCTCGGACGACGCGCTCGCCGCGGTGCTCGACGACGCGCTGGACGCCGCGGGTGTCACGAGTGTCCTGCCGGACCGCGTGCTGCCGGACGGCGTCGAGGCGGTCCAGCGCGGCGAGGCCCTCTTCCTCCTCAACCACGGCGATCAGGACCGGCGCGTCACGCTGCCCGGCCTGCGCCGCGATCTCCTGTCGGACGCGGACGTCGAGGGGCAGCTGACGCTCGCTTCCGGCGCCGCCATGGTGCTCATCGAAAGGCACGCAGAGTGAAGTTCACCGATGGCTACTGGCTGACCAGGCCCGGTCTCGCCCCGCTGTACGCGGTCGAGGTCGACGACATCCGCGTCGACCAGGCGGCGGGCACGATGACCGTGTACGCGCCCACCGCCGTGATCCGCGACCGGGGCGACACCCTCAACCGCGCGATGCTGACCGTGACGTTCTCGGCGCCCGCGCCGGGCGTCGTCAAGGTGCGCGTCGAGCGCCACGCGGGAGCCGTGCACCGTGGGCCCGACTTCGAGATCTTCGGCGCGGAGGGCTTCCGGCCCGACATCACGGTCGACGACGACGAGGGCGTCCTCGACGCCGGGCCGCTGAAGGTGCGCGTCGTGCGCACCGCGGGGCAGTGGCGGGTCGACTTCCTCGAGGCCGATGGGCGCGTGCTCACGAGCTCCCTCCCGCGGTCGATCGGGCACTACACCGACACGACGGGCAAGAACGGCACCGCCGCGACCGCGGGCACGGCCGGCACCGCCGGCACCGCCGCCGGCGGCACGAAGCCGACGTGGGTGCACCAGCAGCTCAGCATCGAGCCGGGAGAGCGGGTCTACGGGCTCGGCGAGCGGTTCGGCGCGTTCGTCAAGAACGGCCAGGTCGTCGACACGTGGAACGCCGACGGCGGCACCTCCAGCGAGCAGGCGTACAAGAACGTGCCGTTCTACCTCACCTCCCGTGGGTACGGCGTGTTCGTCGACCACCCCGAGAACGTCTCGTTCGAGGTCGGCAGCGAGGTCAACTCGCGCGTGCAGTTCTCGGTGGGGGGCGAGTCCCTCGACTACTACGTCATCGCCGGCCCCGAGCCGAAGGACGTGCTCCGTCGCTACACCGCGCTCACCGGCCGGCCGGCGCGCGTGCCCGCGTGGTCGTTCGGACTATGGCTCACGACATCCTTCACCGCCAGCTATGACGAAGACACCGTCAGCGCCTTCGTCGACGGGATGGCGGAGCGCGACATCCCGCTGTCGGTCTTCCACTACGACTGCTTCTGGATGCGCGAGTACCAGTGGAGCGACTTCGAGTGGGACTCCCGCGCGTTCCATGACCCCGTCGGGCAGATCGCCCGCATGCACGAGCGCGACGTGCACGTGTCGCTCTGGATCAACCCGTACATCGCGCAGCGCTCGGTGCTGTTCCGCGAAGCGGCCGACAACGGCTATCTGCTCAAGCGCACCGACGGCAGCGTGTGGCAGTGGGACATGTGGCAGGCGGGCATGGGCCTCGTGGACTTCACGAACCCCGATGCCGCGGACTGGTACGTCGCGAAGCTGCAGGGTCTGCTCGATCAGGGCGTCGATGCGTTCAAGACGGACTTCGGCGAGCGGATCCCCGTCGAAGGGGTCGTGTGGCACGACGGGTCCGACCCGCACCGCATGCACAACTACTACGCGAAGCTCTACAACGAGGTCGTGTTCCGCGCGCTCGAACGGCACCACGGTGTCGGCGACGCGGTCGTGTTCGCCCGTTCCGCGACCGCCGGCTCGCAGCAGTTCCCGGTGCACTGGGGCGGTGACAACGACTCGACGTTCCTGTCGATGGCGGAGTCCCTCCGCGGCGGCCTGTCGCTCGCGATGTCGGGCTTCGGCTACTGGAGCCACGACATCGGCGGGTTCGAGGGCACGCCCGACCCGGGCCTGTTCAAGCGCTGGCTCGCGTTCGGCCTGCTCTCCTCGCACTCGCGGCTGCACGGCTCGTCGTCGGTGCGCGTGCCGTGGGCCTTCGACGACGAGGCCGTCGACATTGCCCGCTCGTTCACGAAGCTCAAGATGCGGCTCATGCCGTACCTCGCCGGCGCCGCCGAGCAGGCGCATCGCTGCGGGACGCCGATGATGCGCCCGATGGCGCTCGAGTTCCCCGGCGACCGCTCGGGCTTCGACGCCGACACGCAGTACATGCTGGGCGACGCGCTGCTCGTGGCGCCGATCTTCACCGCCGACGGCAGCGTGGAGTACTACGTGCCGGAGGGCGAGTGGACCTCGCTCCTCGACGGCTCCGTCGTCGACGGCCGCCGGTGGATCTCCGAGACCCACGGCTACGACTCGGTGCCGCTGCGGGTGCGCCCGGGCACGGTGCTGCCCTTCGGCGCCGACGACAGCCGCCCCGATTACGACTGGTCCGATGGCGTCACGCTCCGGTGCTTCGAACTGCCGGACGGCTACGACCGCGAGACGCGGGTGCCGGGCCACGACAGCAAGGGATCCATCGACGGCGTCGGCGCCACCACTTTCCGCGTGCGTCGTGAGGGCCGGGCGATCATCGCGTCGACGGACGACGCGCACGCCCCGTGGGCGCTGCAGGTGGGTGAGCGGATCGCCCGCGCCGCAGCATCCGGAGAGATCCGTCTCGAACTCGACGAGGAGAGCGCACGATGACCGACACCGCGACGGTCCCCACTCCCCCTCCACACGGCGCTGGCGCGCCGCGCGGAGCCTCGGGGCGCGTGGGCCCAGCCACCGCCACCGCGATCGCCGAAGACCACACGCCCGGCCAGCCGCTGTTCAGGCGGGTCGACCAGCCGCTCGCGGCGCGCGCCCGCGACCTGCTCGACCGGCTGACGCCCGACGAGCGGATCGCGATGCTGCACCAGGCCGCGCCCGCGGTCGAGCGGCTCGGGGTGCCGGCGTGGCACACGGGATGCGAGGCGCTGCACGGTGTCGCGTGGCTCGGGCGCTCCACGGTGTTCCCGCAGTCCGTGGGACTCGCCGCGACCTGGGACACCGACCTCGTCGAGAAGGTGGGCGAGGTCGCCGCGGTCGAGGTGCGTGCCAAGCGCGCCGAGAACCCGCTGGTGAGCCTCAACGTCTGGGCGCCGGTCGTCAACACGCTGCGTCACCCCGGCTGGGGGCGTAACGAGGAGGGCTACTCCGAGGACCCGCACATCACCGGGGTGTTCGGCACCGCGTACTCACGCGGCCTGCGCGGCGACCACCCGCGCGTCTGGCGCACCGTGCCCGCGCTCAAGCACTTCCTGGCGTACAACAACGAGACCGATCGCTCGGTGACCTCGTCGGAGATGTCGCTGCGCACCCTCCACGAGGAGGAGCTGCCCGCGTTCCGCAGCGCGATCGAGGAGGGTGTCGCGGGCGGCATGATGCTCGCCTACAACCGCGTGAACGGCGTCCCTGCCCACACGCAGCCCGAGCTCGTCGCGGAAGCCCGGTCGTGGTCGGACGAATCGATCGCGGTGGTGTCGGATGCCGGCGCCCCGACCTTCCTCGTCACCACCCAGCGCACCCAGCCCGACCATGTGCACGCGGCCGCCGCCCTCGTGACCTCGGGCCTCGACTCGTTCACCGACAACGACGCGAACGCGGAGCCCACCATCGGCTACGTGACGGAGGCGCTCGCCGCGGGCCTGCTCACCACGGCCGACGTCGACCAGGCCGTGCTGCGGCTGCTCGAGCTGCGCATCCGCACGGGCGAGTTCGACGGCGACGCCGACCCGTACGCGGGGATCGGCGCCGACGCCATCGACGCACCCGGGGCCCGTGAACTCGCCCGGGAGGCGGTGGCGCGCTCGGTCGTCGTGCTGCGGAACGACGCCGACGTGCTGCCGCTCTCCCGGGCGTCGCGGGTCGCGGTCGTCGGCCCGCTCGCCGACCTCGTGCTCACCGATTGGTACGCCGGCACTCCGCCCTACGCGGTCGGCATCGGCGCCGCTGCCGCCGAGCGCTTCGCCGAGGCCGAGGTCGTGACCGGCGCCGACACGATCGCGCTCCGGGCCTCGTCCAACGGCCGCTACGTCGTGGCGAACGCCGACGGCTCGGTGGTCGAGGCGGCCGGCGACGCCGCGGCAGACGACGCGCTGTTCGACGTGACGGACTGGGGCGACGGCATCCTCACCCTCCGCTCCCACGCGAGCGGGCTGCTGCTCACCGGTGCGAAGTGGCCGATGCGCGCGGACGCGACGCGCGTGGGCGAATGGGTCGTGCAGGAGAGCTTCCGCACGCACGTCCACGCCGACGGCACGTGGTCGCTGCTGCACCTCGGCTCGGGCCGGTGGCTGCGGGTGTTCCGCGATTCGGGGCTGCTCGCCGCCGAGGCGGTCACGCTCGACGACGCCGAGCGCTTCGGCGTGCGCGTCGTGCGATCGGGCGCGACCGCGGTGGCCGAGGCGGCCGCGCGTGCCGACGCCGTCGTCGTCGCGGTCGGCAACGACCCCCACCTCAACGGCCGCGAGACCCAGGACCGCCCGCACCTGCGGCTGCCCGCCGCGTGGGCAGAGGTGTGGCGCGCCGCGCGCGAGGCGAACCCGCGGGCGGTGCTCACGATCGTGTCGAGCTACCCCTATGTGCTCGACGGTGTCGACGCCGACACCGTCGTGTGGTCGAGCCACGGCGGCCAGGAGCTCGGGCACGGCGTGATCGATGTGCTCTCGGGCGACGTCGAGCCGTCGGGCCGTCTCTCGCAGAGCTGGCCCGCGACCGAGGCGCAGGCGGGCGACCTGTTCGATTACGACACACTCCGCCAGGGTGCGACCTACCGCCATCAGCCTGACGAGCCGACGTTCGCGTTCGGGCACGGACTCACCTACACGACGGTCGCGTACGAGTCGGTGACGCTGACGGTCCCCACGGCCCCTCCACTCGCCGCTGGCGCGTCGAGCGGAGCCTCCGGCCGCGTGGGCCCAGCTGCGGTCCCCGCGCCCGCGGCGACCCACCGCCACGCCGGCTTCGCGCCACGGGAAGACGAGGCCGTCGTGAACGCGGTGGTGCGGGTGCGCAACACCGGGGACCGCGATGCCGAGGAGCTCGTGCAGCTCTGCGCGCTGTCGTCGGGCCTCCCGCTGCCGACGCCGCGGCGCCTGCTCGTGGCCTATCGCCGCGTGCGGCTCGCGCCCGGCGAAGTCCGCGACGTCGAGCTGACGTTCTCACCCGCGCGCCTCGCCGTGTGGGACGACGCCGTGCGCCTCCCCGGCGCGGTCGACGACTGGCTCCACGAGGGTGCGCTGCGCGTGCAGCCCGGGACCTACACCGTTGCCGCGGGCCCGTCGGCGTGGGATCTGCCCGTGCGGGCTGATCTGGAGGTCACTGCGGGCTGAGGCTGCGGCATCCCACCCCGCGGGCTTGGCAGCCGACGCCGCCCGTCCTCAACAGGTCATCCGGGCTCCTGCAGGGACGTTTCGGTGTAGGGCGCTCCGCGTGTCGTGGAGTCGGTCCCTGCTCCTTTCGTTTCAGGCTGCGGTTGCAGCGGGTCGGGTTGTGAGTCGGGTCATGGTGTCGGCG
>NZ_LMNI01000012.1 GCF_001422925.1 Microbacterium sp. Leaf288 | reverse complement strand
GCTCGATGGCCGACCGCACTGCTTCGCGTTCTTCCGCGAGCTCGCGCAGGGTCGAGCTCACGAACACCCGGATCCGCTGGTCGGGCGTGCGGATCACGGGCGCGCGCTCGAGGCCCGTCACCACGAAGGGACCTTCTCGCGGACGTCCGCGTCGGCGTCGGGCAGCGCGATCGCGATGGCCTCCGCGAGGCCCATCTCGCTGCCCGCGCGCTCACCGGCCTCGACGCTCTCGGGATCGATCGCACGCAGCGCCTCCAGCGGGGCGAGATGCACGGCGAACCCTTCGATGTCGTAGATGCCCGTCGTCTCGCGGATCGTCGCCGCCACCGCGGCCAGAGCTCCGGCGCGCCACGCCTCGCCGTGTGAGGCGGCGATCGCCGACATTCCTTCCAGCCCGTACGTCGCGCCGTCGACGAAGTGCAGCCGGATCGACAGCGTCAGGGTCAGCAGGAACTCCGCTTCCGCCTCATCGCGCTCGCCCAGCACGAAGCGCAGGCGCGCGCGGTTGTTGCCCGCCACGACGCGGGTGAACGCGTCATCGGCGGCGTCGGCGATGTCGACCGCCCGGCCGAGGTGCTCGAGCGCCGCCGGGATGTCGCGACGAAGCATGCCGAACTGGCCGAGCACCACCTCGGCGAGGGACTCGGCCCAGCGGTCGCCGAGCTCGTGGAGCGTCGCGATCGCCTCTCCGATCTCGGCGCGGAACACCTGTTCGTCGAGGTCGGCGAACTGCAGCCGCGCCGACGCCTTCGCGGCGAGCGCCATCGCAGCGGCCTGCTCGTCGCCGCTCTCGGTGAACAGCCGCACGACCTCGCCGAGGTCCTCCACCGCCTGGTCGCTCGGTCGCTGCCACAGCTCTGCCCACAGCGGGAAGAACGTCGCGATCGCGCGCGTGCGCGGGGTCAGCGGCATCCGCTTCTCGAGAAGTTCCAGCATCCACAGCCGCACGTCGGCGAAATACCCGCAGATCCACCAGTAGGCGAGCATCGTCCACGCGAAGTCGCCGGCGTCGTCGAGCCGGTCCATGGAGACCAGGTGGCGGGCCGCGGCGCGCAGATTCGGCACCTCGAGCCCCAGTTCGGCGACGGCATCGATCTGCTCGGCGCCGCGAAGTCGTGGGGCCACGCGGTGCACCAGGTCGAGGTAGTAGTCGGCGTGCGCGATGCGCATCGCATCCGCCGCCCGCCGTGACTCGAGCGACTCGAGCGCGTACTCGCGGACGATCGCGAGGAGCGAGAACACTGAGCGGCCGCCCGAGTCGATGCGCTGCACCAGCGAAGCATCGATCAGCGCGGCCAGCGTCTCGATCGTGTGGGGACCCCACGAGCGGGTCCCGCCCACCGCCTCGACCGACTCGAGGCTGAATCGTGCGGCGAACACGCCGAGGTCCTCGAGCATCGCGCGCTGGTCATCGGCCAGCAGGCCCACGCTCCAGTCGATCGTCGCCCGCATGGTGCGATGGCGGTCGGGAAGATCGCGCACCGAGGTCGACAGCAGCGGGAGGGTGTGCCCGAGGCGCTCGGCGACGTCGTGCGGCGAGAGCAGGCGGATCTTCGCCGCGGCCAGTTCGATGGCCAGCGGCAGCCCGTCGAGCCGGCGGCAGATGCCGATGACGTCGGCCGCGTTCTCGGCGGTCAGCTGGAAGCCGGGGAGTGCGGACGCGGCACGCTCCGCGAACAGCACGCACGCCGAGGAGGCCTGTGCCTGCGCGAGCGTGGCGGGGACGTCCGGAGCGGGCGTCTCGAGCGTCTCGACCTCGAACACGCGCTCGCCGCGGATGCGCAGCACGATCCGGCTCGTCACCAGGAAGCACGCCCGCGGCGCGAGCGAGTACAGGCGCACGAGAACGGGGGCCTCGTCGATGATCTGCTCGAAGTTGTCGAGCACGATGAGCACGTGGCGGTCGCCGATCGCCTGCGCGATGCGCTCCTCGAGCGTGGCCGCCCCGGTGTCGCGCACGCCGAGGATGTAGGCGATCGTCGGTAGCAGCAGCCCCGGCTCGAGCACGCCCTCCAGCGGCACGAAGTACACGCCGTCGGGAAACAGGTCGGTGTTCGCGTGGGCCGCCTCGATCGCGAGCCGGCTCTTGCCGATGCCGCCGGGCCCGATGAGGCTCACCACGCGGTGGAGGCCTCCGGCCAGCAGCGCCCGGATCTCGGCGAGCTCGCCCTCGCGCCCGATCGTCTCGGTGTACGGCTCGGGCACGCGTGCCGCGAGCGAGATCTCGGCCGCCGTGGCCGGCTCGGTGCGCCGCGACTGGTCGAAGCGTTCGGCGAGGAGCATGGCGAGGTCGCCGGCGACGTGGTCTTCGAGGTCTTGGGTGTTGTGGAAGTGGAGGTAGGCGGCGGTGTCGTCGGCTTGGATGCGGGNAGAAGCCCGAGCAGGAGCAGGGCGAATCGGGTCAGCGTGTATCGGATCACCCGTTGGGATTCGTCGAAGCGTTCGGCGAGGAGCATGGCGAGGTCGCCGGCGACGTGGTCTTCGAGGTCTTGGGTGTTGTGGAAGTGGAGGTAGGCGGCGGTGTCGTCGGCTTGGATGCGGGCGATGAGGTGGGTGAGTCGTTCGTCTCGGGTGTCGGTGTCTTTGACGTAGATGAGTTTGGGCATGCCGGCGGGGGCGAGGTTGTATTCGTCTTCGAGGCCGGAGACGTTCTCGTCGGGGGCGACCCAGCCGTAGCTCTGGCCGTAGATGCCGATGAAGACGTCGGATTGGGCGAGGTAGGAGCGGTAGAGGTCTCGGGGCGGGTGGGGGCGGGCGCCGAGTTCGAACATCACGGGGGCGAGCCGGAGTCGCTCGATGGCCGACCGCACTGCTTCGCGTTCTTCCGCGAGCTCGCGCAGGGTCGAGCTCACGAACACCCGGATCCGCTGGTCGGGCGTGCGGATCACGGGGTGTCCCACCCCAGTCAGTCGCCGGCAGTGAATGGCNTCGATGGCCGACCGCACTGCTTCGCGTTCTTCCGCGAGCTCGCGCAGGGTCGAGCTCACGAACACCCGGATCCGCTGGTCGGGCGTGCGGATCACGGGGTGTCCCACCCCAGTCATGTGCATATATTGGCGCGAACCGGGGCGTTTCGCCATGGTTTCGGTGCATTGATGTATCGGACGGGCGACGGCGCTGCGCCGGGCGGACATGCCGCTTCGCGTCGCGGCCCCTCTCTTCCGCGCGGCCGTGCGCAGGAGTATGTTGCGGCGGTGACGGCGTCGGAGAGGACACCGTCGTCCGAATTGGGGCTTCGGACATCACTCATGGGAGGGGAATGCGATGAAGAAGGCTTTGGCGTGCGCGGTCGTGGCGATCGGGCTGGTGCTCGGCAGCGGCGGAGCCGCGATGGCAGGCGAGGCCACCGGGAACGGCGGAGAGGCGCAGGGGGCGAACAACTCCGCGTCGGAGTGCGCGTTCTCCGGCCAGGACACCATCGACAGCGTCGAGGGCAACCCGGAGGGCTTCGATGACGACGGCCTCGCGGCGCGAGGCAACCAGAAGCACGGGTACAAGGGCATCCAGAGCTACGGCATGTTCGTGAGCGCGGGCATCGACGTGGGAATCAACCCGGGAGACGCCTGCCGCGGCAACCTCGGCAAGAAGCACTGATCCGGCTTGCCACCAGGCCGCACCCGTGCGCTCCGGCCCTGTGCCGGGCGCGCGGGTGCGGTCGTCTTGCGGCTTATACCGCAGCATCCAGAACTTTTCAAGAATCCGACTGGACACGGCGCGTCGTCCGACGTATAGTGGGTCTTTGCGCTCTTGGATTCCCCCTGCCCTCATATGGTGGTCGGCTGTGCCTGCGCCCCCTCACGTTCACGTGGGGAGTGCCGCGCGGGTTTCGGGGATGAGGAGCACTCCACCTGACGACAAGGAAACGAGCCCTACGGGCCCACGGAGGTAATCCCCTTGGCTGCTGCGCGCAACGCATCCAACCCCACCACCACCCCGAAGAACGGACGCGGAGCATCCCGCCTCTCGTTCGCCAAGATCTCCGACACGCTGACGGTCCCCGACCTTCTCGCGCTGCAGACCGAGTCGTTCGACTGGCTCGTCGGCAACGAGGCCTGGAAGGCGCGCGTCGCGGACGCGAAGGCCGCCGGTCGTACCGACGTGCCCGAGGTCAGCGGTCTCGAGGAGATCTTCGAGGAGATCTCGCCGATCGAGGACCTGAGCGAGACCATGCAGCTCTCGTTCACGAACCCGTACCTCGAGCCCGAGAAGTACTCCATCGAGGAGTGCAAGGAGCGCGGCAAGACGTACGCGGCCCCGCTCTACGTCGAGGCCGAGTTCATGAACCACCAGACCGGTGAGATCAAGACCCAGACGGTCTTCATGGGCGACTTCCCGCTCCAGACCGACAAGGGCACGTTCATCATCAACGGCACCGAGCGCGTCGTCGTGTCGCAGCTCGTCCGTTCGCCCGGTGTCTACTTCGACAAGACCCCCGACAAGACGAGCGACAAGGACATCGTGTCGGCGCGCGTCATCCCGTCGCGCGGCGCCTGGCTCGAGTTCGAGATCGACAAGCGCGACCAGGTCGGCGTCCGCATCGACCGCAAGCGCAAGCAGTCGGTCACCGTCTTCTTGAAGGCCCTCGGCCTCACCAGCGAGGACATCCTCGCCGAGTTCGCCGGCTTCGACTCCATCGAAGAGACCCTGTCCAAGGACACGATCCTCACCAAGGAGGACGCGCTCCGCGACATCTACCGCAAGCTCCGTCCGGGCGAGCAGGTCGCCGCCGAGGCCGCCCGCGCGCTCCTGGACAACTTCTACTTCAACCCGAAGCGCTACGACCTCGCCAAGGTCGGCCGGTACAAGATCAACCACAAGCTCGGTCTCGACAAGCCGCTCACCGACTCGGTGCTGACGGTCGACGACATCGTCGCGACGATCAAGTACCTCGTCCGCCTGCACCGCGGCGACGTGACGTTCGACGGCGTGCGCGGCGGCAAGCCGGCCGAGATCCGTCTCGACGTCGACGACATCGACAACTTCGGCAACCGTCGCATCCGCGCGGTCGGCGAGCTCATCCAGAACCAGGTCCGCACCGGTCTGTCGCGCATGGAGCGCGTCGTCCGCGAGCGCATGACCACGCAGGACATCGAGGCGATCACGCCGCAGACCCTGATCAACGTCCGCCCCGTCGTGGCCGCGATCAAGGAGTTCTTCGGAACGTCGCAGCTGTCGCAGTTCATGGACCAGAACAACCCGCTCGCGGGTCTGACCCACAAGCGCCGCCTCTCGGCCCTCGGCCCCGGCGGTCTGTCGCGTGAGCGCGCAGGCGTCGAGGTCCGCGACGTCCACCCGTCGCACTACGGCCGCATGTGCCCCATCGAGACGCCGGAAGGCCCGAACATCGGTCTGATCGGCTCGCTCGCCTCGTTCGCGCGCATCAACGCGTTCGGCTTCATCGAGACGCCGTACCGTCGTGTCGTCGAGGGCAAGGTCACCGACCAGATCGACTACCTGACCGCCTCGGAGGAGAGCGACTACATCGTCGCCCAGGCCGGTGTCGAGCTGAAGGCCGACGGCAGCTTCGCGCAGGACCGCGTCCTCGCCCGTCGCGGCAACGGCGGCGAGGTCGACCTCTTCCACTCGGAGGAGATCGGCTACATGGACGTCTCGCCGCGCCAGATGGTGTCGGTGGCGACCTCGCTCATCCCGTTCCTCGAGCACGACGACGCGAACCGCGCCCTCATGGGTGCGAACATGCAGCGCCAGGCCGTCCCGCTTCTCCGCTCGGAGTCGCCGGTGGTCGGCACGGGCATGGAGGGCTTCGCCGCGATCGACGCCGGTGACGTCGTCACCGCCGACAAGCCCGGTGTCGTCGTCGAGGTCTCGGCCGACGTCGTGACCGTGCAGCTCGACGAGGGCGGCACGCAGGACTACTTCCTGCGCAAGTTCGACCGCTCGAACCAGGGCACGTCGTACAACCAGCGCGTGGTCGTCTCGGCCGGTGAGCGCGTCGAGGCCGGCGAGGTCATCGCCGACGGTCCCGCGACGGAGAACGGCGAGCTCGCCCTCGGCAAGAACCTCCTCGTCGCGTTCATGACGTGGGAGGGTCACAACTTCGAGGACGCGATCATCCTCAGCCAGGACCTGGTGAAGGACGACACCCTCTCCTCGATCCACATCGAGGAGTACGAGGTCGACGCCCGCGACACGAAGCTCGGCAAGGAGGAGATCACCCGTGACCTCCCCAACGTCAGCCCCGACCTCCTGAAGGACCTCGACGAGCGCGGCATCATCCGCATCGGCGCCGAGGTGCGCCCCGGCGACATCCTCGTCGGCAAGGTCACGCCGAAGGGCGAGACGGAGCTCTCGGCCGAGGAGCGCCTGCTCCGCGCGATCTTCAACGAGAAGAGCCGCGAGGTCCGCGACACGTCGCTGAAGGTGCCCCACGGTGAGCAGGGCACGATCATCGCGGTCAAGGAGTTCAACGCCGAGGACGGCGACGACGAGCTCGGCTCGGGCGTCAACCGCCGCGTCGTGGTCTACATCGCCCAGAAGCGCAAGATCACCGAGGGCGACAAGCTCGCCGGCCGTCACGGCAACAAGGGCGTCAT
Organism: Microbacterium sp. Leaf288; assembly: GCF_001422925.1. Taxonomy (GTDB): domain Bacteria; phylum Actinomycetota; class Actinomycetes; order Actinomycetales; family Microbacteriaceae; genus Microbacterium. The sequence continues at coordinate 978,267 of NZ_LMNI01000012.1, read as the reverse complement.
CGCGAAGATCCTCCCCGTGGAAGACATGCCGTTCCTCGCGGACGGCACGCCGGTCCAGGTCATCCTGAACCCGCTCGGCATCCCCGGCCGAATGAACTTCGGCCAGGTCCTCGAGCTGCACCTCGGCTGGATCGCCAAGCAGGGCTGGAAGGTCGAGGGCACCCCGGAGTGGGCCGCCCAGCTGCCCGAGCAGGCGTTCGAGGCGCCGGCAGGCACCAAGGTCGCCACGCCGGTGTTCGACGGCGCGTTCGAGGCCGAGATCGCGGGTCTGCTCGACTCGACGAACCCGACCCGCGACGGCGAGCGCCTGATCGACTCGTCGGGCAAGACGCAGCTGTTCGACGGTCGCTCCGGCGAGCCGTTCCCGGCTCCGATCTCGGTCGGCTACATGTACATCCTGAAGCTGCACCACCTCGTGGACGACAAGATCCACGCGCGCTCGACTGGTCCGTACTCGATGATCACCCAGCAGCCGCTCGGTGGTAAGGCGCAGTTCGGTGGCCAGCGCTTCGGTGAGATGGAGGTGTGGGCCCTCGAGGCCTACGGCGCCGCGTACGCGCTCCAGGAGCTCCTCACGATCAAGTCCGACGACATCCTCGGCCGCGTCAAGGTCTACGAGGCGATCGTCAAGGGCGAGAACATCCAGGAGCCCGGCATCCCCGAGTCGTTCAAGGTGCTCATGAAGGAGATGCAGTCGCTCTGCCTGAACGTCGAGGTCCTCTCGGCCGACGGCACGGCGGTCAACCTCCGCGACACCGACGACGACGCCTTCCGCGCCGCTGAAGAGCTCGGCATCAACATCTCCAGCCGCTTCGAGTCCTCGTCGATCGACGAGATCTAAGCGCGCCAGGTAACGAACGAATTTCCGACACAGGAGAACCAGTGCTCGAATCAACCACTTTCGATCAGCTTCGCATCGGCCTGGCCACCGCTGACGACATCCGTCGTTGGTCCTACGGCGAGGTCAAGAAGCCCGAGACCATCAACTACCGCACCCTGAAGCCCGAGAAGGACGGTCTGTTCGGCGAGCAGATCTTCGGACCCTCGCGCGACTGGGAGTGCGCGTGCGGCAAGTACAAGCGCGTCCGCTTCAAGGGCATCGTCTGCGAGCGCTGCGGCGTCGAGGTCACCAAGTCCTCGGTCCGCCGTGAGCGCATGGGCCACATCGAGCTCGCCGCGCCCGTCACGCACATCTGGTACTTCAAGGGCGTGCCCTCGCGCCTCGGGTACCTGCTCGACATGGCGCCGAAGGACCTCGAGAAGGTCATCTACTTCGCCGCGTACATGGTGATCTCGGTCGACGACGAGGCGCGCCACCGCGACCTCTCGACGCAGGAGAACAACATCCGCCTCGAGCTCAAGACGCTCGCCGACCGCCGCGACGCGCGTGTGGCCGCTCGCCTCCAGAAGCTGGAGGAGGAGCTCGCCGCGCTCGAGGAGGAGGGTGCCAAGGCCGACCAGAAGAAGAAGGTCAAGGACGCCGCCGAGAAGGAGATGGCGTCGATCCGCAAGGGCACCGACGACCAGATCACGCGTCTCGAGAAGGTGTGGGAGGACTTCCGCACGCTCGAGGTCGGCCAGCTCAAGGGCGAGGACGAGATCTTCCACGAGCTCCAGGACCGCTTCGGTCAGTACTTCGAGGCCCACATGGGCGCGGAGTCGATCAAGCGTCGCCTCGAGGCGTTCGACCTGGCGGCCGAGGCTGACAGCCTGCACCTGCAGATCTCCGAGGGCAAGGGCCAGCGCAAGATCCGTGCGATCAAGCGCCTGAAGGTCGTCAACTCGTTCCTGCAGACCGGCATGTCGCCGGCCTCGATGGTGCTCGACGTCGTTCCGGTGATCCCGCCGGAGCTGCGCCCGATGGTGCAGCTGGACGGTGGCCGCTTCGCGACCTCCGACCTGAACGACCTCTACCGTCGCGTGATCAACCGCAACAACCGCCTCCGTCGCCTGATCGACCTCGGTGCCCCCGAGATCATCGTCAACAACGAGAAGCGCATGCTGCAGGAGGCCGTCGACGCGCTGTTCGACAACGGCCGCCGCGGTCGCCCCGTCACCGGTACCGGCAACCGCGCCCTGAAGTCCCTGAGCGACATGCTCAAGGGAAAGCAGGGTCGCTTCCGCCAGAACCTGCTCGGCAAGCGCGTGGACTACTCGGGCCGTTCGGTCATCATCGTGGGTCCGCAGCTCAAGCTCCACCAGTGCGGTCTGCCCAAGCAGATGGCGCTCGAGCTGTTCAAGCCGTTCGTGATCAAGCGCCTGATCGACCTCGGTCACTCGCAGAACATCAAGGCGGCCAAGCGCGCCGTCGAGCGCACGCGTCCCGAGGTCTGGGACGTGCTCGAGGAGATCATCCGCGAGCGTCCCGTGCTGCTCAACCGTGCACCCACGCTGCACCGCCTCGGCATCCAGGCCTTCGAGCCGCAGCTCGTCGAGGGCAAGGCCATCCAGCTGCACCCGCTCGTCTGCGCCGCCTTCAACGCGGACTTCGACGGTGACCAGATGGCCGTGCACCTGCCGCTGTCGGTCGAGGCCCAGGCCGAGGCCCGCATCCTGATGCTCGCCTCGAACAACATCCTCAAGCCGTCGGACGGCCGTCCGGTGACCCTGCCCTCGCAGGACATGATCATCGGTCTGCACCACCTGACCACGGTCATCGAGGGTGCTGCCGGCGAGGGCCGCGTGTTCGGCTCGGTCGGCGAGGCGATCCTGGCCAAGGACGAGGGCACCCTCGACCTGCAGGCCAAGGTCCGCATCCGCATCCCGGGTCTCGCGTTCCTCGAGGGCGAAGCGCCCGAGGGCTACGAGCGCCACGGCCTCGTGGACGCGTCGCTCGGCCAGGCGATCTTCAACGACACGCTCCCCAAGGGCTACCCGTTCGTGCGCGAGCAGGCCGACAAGGGCAAGCTGTCGCAGATCGTGAACAAGCTCGCCGAGGAGTACCCGAAGGTGGAGGTCGCAGCATCCCTCGACCGCATCAAGGACGCCGGCTTCTACTGGGCCACCCGCTCGGGTGTCACCGTGGCGCTCAGCGACATCCTCACGCCGCCGAACAAGGGCGAGATCGTCGCGGGCTACGAGAAGCAGGCCGCGAAGGTCCAGGCGCAGTTCGAGAAGGGTCTCACCACCGACGCCGAGCGTCGTCAGGAGCTCATCAAGATCTGGACCGAGGCGACCGACGAGGTCCAGAAGGCGATGCGCGACCACTTCCCGGCCGACAACACCATCAACCGCATGGTCTCGTCGGGCGCCCGTGGTAACTGGCTGCAGATCCGCAACATCGCGGGTATGCGAGGCCTGGTGAACAACCCGAAGGGTGAGATCATCCCGCGCCCGATCATCTCCTCGTACCGCGAGGGTCTGTCGGTGGCGGAGTACTTCATCGCGACGCACGGTGCACGTAAGGGTCTGGCCGACACGGCCCTCCGTACGGCCGACTCGGGCTACCTGACGCGTCGCCTCGTGGACGTCTCGCAGGATGTCATCATCCGCGAGGAGGACTGCGGCACGACCAAGGGCCTCGAGTTCACCATCGCCGCCCCCGGCGCCGACGGTGAGCTGGTGCGCGACGCGAACGTCGAGAACTCGGTGTTCGCCCGCACGCTCGCGGCCGACGCCGTCGACCCGAAGGGCGAGGTCGTCGCCTCGGCCGGTGAGGACGTCGGCGACGTGCTCATCGACAAGCTGGTCGCCGCCGGCGTCGAGTCGATCAAGGTCCGCTCGGTGCTCACGTGCGACTCGGCCGTCGGCGTCTGCGCGAAGTGCTACGGCCGTTCGCTCGCGACCGGCAAGATCGTCGACATCGGCGAGGCCGTCGGCATCATCGCGGCCCAGTCGATCGGTGAGCCCGGCACGCAGCTGACGATGCGTACCTTCCACACCGGTGGTTCGGCGTCGGCAGACGACATCACGCAGGGTCTTCCCCGCGTGCAGGAGCTGTTCGAGGCCCGCACCCCGAAGGGTGCGTCGCCGATCGCCGAGGCCGACGGCCGCATCACGATCGACGAGACCGACAAGGCCAAGAAGGTCATCCTCACGCCCGACAACGGCGACGAGCCGCACGTCTACCCGGTCCTCAAGCGCGCGACGCTCCTGGTCGAGGACGGACAGCACGTCACCGTCGGTCAGCCGATCCTGGTCGGCACGCTCGACCCCAAGGAGGTCATGCGTGTCATGGGTGCCCGCGAGGTGCAGAAGTACCTCGTGAACGGCGTCCAGGGCGTGTACCGCTCGCAGGGTGTGCCGATCCACGACAAGCACATCGAGGTCATCGTCCGTCAGATGCTGCGGAAGGTCACCGTGGTCGACCACGGCGACACCACGCTGCTCCCGGGTGAGCTGGTCGACTTCAAGAAGTACCAGACCATCAACCGCGAGGCGGTCGGCGAGGGCAAGCGCCCCGCGTCGGGTCGTCCCGAGCTGATGGGTATCACGAAGGCGTCGCTCGCGACCGAGTCGTGGCTGTCGGCCGCGTCGTTCCAGGAGACCACCCGCGTCCTGACGCAGGCGGCCATGGAGGGCAAGAGCGACCCGCTCATGGGCCTCAAGGAGAACGTCATCATCGGAAAGCTCATCCCCGCCGGAACCGGACTCGCGAAGTACCGCGATGTCACGGTCGAGGCGACGGAGGAGGCCAAGAGCGAGCGGTACCCCAACCGCATCTTCGCCTCGGACGGCGCGTACACCGACGCCGACCTGAGCTACGTCGACTTCGACAGCTTCTCCACGGACGGTTTCACCACCGACTACAACTGAGTCCCGGGTCGGAACGACCCTGAACCTCGACGAACGGCCCTGGTTTCGACCAGGGCCGTTCGTGTTTTCGGCCGATCGCTGTGCCGAAACACGGGTCCGTCATCCGGCACGCCGGGCTGCAGCATCCGTTCCCGGCGTGCCGTCGTCACCGACCCGTGTTTCGGCGGCATGAACGTGCGGGGGGACGGATGCCTCGCCCCGCGGCATCCTCGCAGGCCCCGCGCGCGCCGCGGCGCAGCATCCGTCTCTCCGGCTTACCGTGGAGACGGAGGTGGGGGCCCCATGGCGAGGACCGGCGGACGCAACTCGTGGATCGCCGTGCCCGCGGGGATCCTGTGCGCCGCGGTCGTCGCCTCGCTCGTGTGGCTGGCGCTGCCGATGGTCCCGGTGGCCGTCGCGTGGGTCGGCGACACGCTGCGCAGTGCCACTGCGCCGCGGCCCGAGGCGACGCCCGCGCAGACGCCCGCCCAGACCGCGGCGGACGGCGGCGCGATCGACTGCCGCACGCTGTACTCCGACGATCTCTGGAACGAGCTCACCTGGCGGGAGGGATCGCTGCTCAACCAGTCGATGGCGGCTCCCGCGACGACGGCGACGGCGTTCGCCGACGCCGCCGCACCCGACGTGCTGGTGACGTGCACCTGGCGGTTCGACGCGGGCGGGATCGTCACCACGCTGTCGAAGGTCGACGCGGACGCCGCCACGATCGCCGAGGCCGCGCTGGCGGGCGACGGGTTCTCCTGCCGGACGGCGGACGGCGCCACCGTCTGCGATCGCACACGGGGCGCGGTGCGCGAGGAGCACACCCTCCGTGACGGACTGTGGCTCGTGAGCGTCGAGACGACGTGGCACCCCGAGGACTACGGCCCGCGGCTCGACCGCACGGTCTGGGGCTGACTCAGCCGAAGATGCTCGCGACGAGGGCCGCCGTGTAACCGGCGGGCGCGAGGTTCGAGTACTGCGTGTCGATGAGGATGTCGTCGCGCCAGAACAGCGTGCGCCCGTCGGTCACCGGGTACGTCTCGTTCGGCCAGGTCTTCTCGCAGCGCGTGCCGCCATCGGGGGTGTAGCAGGTGTAGCCCTCGTCGGTGACGAGCTTGTTGAGCATGTCGAGCGCCGGCCCGCGCGACATGTACGAGATCTTGGTGACCAGCCCGGTCGTGTCGGCGGCGGGGTCGCGCCACACGCACACCAGGCCGCCGTCGGCCTGCGGTCCCGATGCGCCGAAGGCGGGGTCGTTGAGCGGCACGCCCTCGAGTTGAGCGAGCACGTCGGCGGTCAGGATCGCGCGGCAGTCGTCGGGGATCTCCGCGCGCGCAGTCGGTGACGGCGTCGGCGTCGGCGTCGCCGATCCGGACGCCGACGTGGACGGTGTCGGCGTGAAGGTGAGTCCGCCCCCCGACGGCGCGTCGGGTGCGCACGCCGTCAAGGCGGCGAGTGCGAAGAGAATGGTCCCCGCGACCACTCCACGCCGCGCCGGCGCGCGTCGCGGAGCCTCAGGTGGCGGGGGCCCAGCCGTAGCCGCGGTGACCTGGAACGCCCGTGGTGCCATTGGCTCAGGGTAGTGGGCGGGCGCGGATTCCTCCGGCACGCCTCCGTCGTGTGCGCGGAACCGCGGGCTACTCTGCCTCTGCGGGGATGATCCCTGCGTGAGGAGTGCCTGCGATGAGTGACCCCAAGTCGTCCTACGGCGAGCCCGTCGACGAGCCCAACGGCGTCGACGACGTCGTCGGCCGTGCGAACGAAGGTCTCGCCGACGCAGAGGCCGCCAAGCGCGACGCGGTCGGCAGCGAGACTCCCGCCCCAGAGACCCCCGCCGACGAGGCGCCTGGCGCCTCCGACGCCCCCTCGACCGCCGCCGAGGCGCCCTCGACCGCCGCCGACGCGCCGGCCGCCGCCGAGCCCGACCCGTGGGAATCGCCGGAGGCGGCCTCGTTGGACTACACCTCGTCCGCGACGCCCGCTCCCGCCGCCGACGACTCGCCCACCGTCGTGGTCCCGCCGGTCGTGACCCCCAGCGAGCCCGTCGTCGCCGAACCCGCGGTCGTCGCCGCGGCCGCGGCCCCGCAGCCGATCTTCGTGCAGGCGCCCGAGGCTCCGCGTCCGCGGGGCAACCGCGCAGCCGCCGGAGCCATCGGCCTGCTCGCCGCCGTCGCGTTCGCCGTGCTCTACCTCGCAGTGTGGCTCGGCGTCGACGCGATCAAGGGCGACGTCACCGGCGCGAACGTCGGCACGACCGCCCTCGAGGCTCTGGCGACCTGGTCGCTCTGGGTGCCGGTCGTGGTGTTCTTCCTCGGGTTCTGGCTGCTCGGCGCCATCATCAACCGCGGCCGCTGGGGCCACTGGGTGGTCTTCGGCATTCTCGTGGGCGTCGCCGCGTACGCCGGACACGTCCTGGGCGCGCTGTTCCAGGCCCCGTTCTGGAACCTCACCGCCAGCGAGGGCGCCAAGCTCGTCGAGGGCGAGCTGCTGACGCCGCTCGCGATCGCGGCGTTCATCATCGGCCGCGAGCTCACGATCTGGTTCGGTGCGTGGGCCGCCGCGCGGGCGAAGCGCGTCACCGAGCTCAACATCGAGGCGCAGCGCGAGTACGAGCGCACGCTCGAGGCCGGCCCGCAGCTCGTCCGCGCGTAGGCACCGTCCGCGGCCGTGCCCGCCGACGTAGGCTGGCGGCATGGCCGCTGACGGTTCGGACGGGCCGTCGCAGGGACCCGTGCGACCGCCTGTCGCCCTGGCCTTCGCGACGATGGGCTTCGTCGCGCTCCTCATCTTCGGACTCGGCATGACCAGTCTGGCGATGGGGGAGGACGTCATCGCGAGCCCCGGGCTCGGACAGGCTCCCGGGATCACCGGCGTCGTGTGCGCGACACTCGCGTTCGCCGGCGGCCTGTGGGCCGCGATCGCACGCGCCTCGAGCCGGACGGATGCTGCGGCCCCGACGGGCGGCGCCGCACCGGCTGCCGCGGGCCCGGGGTCGATCGCCGGCGCCGGGGCGAGGCATCCGTCGTACTGGGGTGCCGCGTGGACGACCGCCGCGACCTTCCTCGCGTACCTCGGGGGAGTGTGGTTCGGCGCCGTGTTCACCGGCGCCGATCTCGGCGTCGCGACGGCGGTCGTGGGCCGCCTCGCGACCACGTGGTTCGGGTTCGTCGTCGCCTCGGCGGCGTTCGTGTCGTCGTGGGCGGGCATCGCGCTCGTGCGCACCCGTGCCCGCCGCCCGAGATGGCCGTGGGAGGACGACGAGTGATCCGGCGGCCGACGGCGCCGCGAACACCCTTCATCGCAGCATCCGATTCCGGGAAGTCCGGACTTCGCCGGACTCAGTGCTCCCCCTCACGCGATGTCCGGACTTCGCAGGTTCGCGGCGTCGGCCGGGCAACGGCGCGGTCCGGACTTCGCAGGTCTTCGCGCGGCGCGCGCTGTGAGGTCCGGACCTCACAGGAGAGGGAACAGGGCAGGCGACCGCGGAAATCCGCGCGGGCGCCGGGGCCGGGCACTAGCGTGGAACGCGTGGAGCGGTCGCTCGAGACCCAGGTCAGCCAGGCGGTGGACGCCTGGCTCGCGTGGGTGCCCCGCTGGGAGCCCGCGACGCACCACGGGCGGACCGCCCCCTGCCGCCGCTGCTTCGGGTCGCCCGTTCTCTCGGCTGCGGGCCTCGGCGCCGACGTGCCGCACGGCGTGCAGCACGGGCTGTCGACCCGCATCAAGACGATCGTCGACCGCTCGGTCGCCGAGTACACGGCGCTGAACCTGCCGATGCTGCAGGCCGAGCTCGATCAGCAGGCCGCCCGCAACCGCGCGCGCACCTACCGCCCCGGCGAAGGACTCGATCCCGAGTTCGAGGGCCTTCCGATGGACCCCGATCCGGTGCCCGGCGCCCCGTTCCTGTTCACGATCGCAGGGCTCGCCGAGGAGGCCGACGCGCATGTGCCGGCGCTCCCCCCGCTGAGCGAGGAGGCGAAGGCGGCGCTGCGCCAGGAGGTCGGGCTCGCCGACGACTACGCGAACATGGTCGGCCGCGAGGTGTGCACGGTCCTGCTGCACCATCGCCTGCGCATCCAGGCCGCAGTGACCGAGTACGTCGAACCCCAGATCGAGGCGATGCTCGCCGATCTCACGAAGTCGCTCGACGCACCGTTCGACCCCCACGACCCCGGCGAGGCTCCGCGGCTAGACTGACGCCGGCCCCGTCTCTGCGGCACGGTCCGGTACCGGCCCGCCGCACGCGCTCCACTGTCCACATCCCTGCTCGCCATGCGGGTTCTCGGGAGGCGGGTTTTGTTAGCATGACCGGGTTTGTTGTCGCTCTGGCGACATGGGTGTGACGGTGGCGGACTGCGGGGAGGTGTGCTGGTGGCTGCACGGCTTCCTTCGGCGCCTCCGATCCTTCCCGGGCTCGCCTACATCCGCCCGCTGGGCTCCGGCGGCTTCGCGGACGTCTTCCTCTACGAGCAGGACATGCCCCGCCGCAACGTCGCGGTGAAGGTCATGCCGAGCGACGTGCGCGACCCGGAGCTACGGCGCATGTTCAACGCTGAGGCCGACGTGCTCGCGCACCTGTCGGCCCATCCCTCGATCGTGACGGTCTACCAGGCGAGCATCTCGGCCGACGGCCGCCCGTACATCGTCATGGAGTACTGCCCGGGCTCGCTCGCGCAGCGGTACCGGGTCGAGCGCGTCCCCGTCGACGAGGTCCTCGCCATCGGCGTGCGCATGGCCAGCGCGCTCGAGTCCGCGCACCGCGCCGGGCTCATCCACCGCGACGTCAAGCCGAGCAACATCCTCATCACCACCTTCGGCACCCCCGTGCTCGCCGACTTCGGCATCTCGGCCTCGCTGCAGCGCAAGAGCGGCGGCGAGGTGCTCGCGATGTCGATCCCGTGGAGCGCTCCCGAGGTCGTCGCCGAACAGACGAGCGGCACCGTGACGAGCGAGGTGTGGAGCCTGGGCGCCACGGTCTACTCGCTCCTCGCGGGCCACAGCCCCTTCGAGCGCCGCGAGCGCGGGCAGAACACCAAGGAGCTGCTGCGCAAGCGGATCGCGCGCGCCACCTACGTCGAGATCACGCGGGCCGACGTCCCGGCGTCGCTGCAGGCCGTGCTGGCGACCGCGATGAGCCGCGATCCCGGTCGCCGGTACGACTCGGCCCGGGCGTTCGGCGAGGCGCTGCGCGAGGTGCAGTCAGGGCTCGGCCTCTCGCCGACACCGCTCGAGATCCCCGATGCGGAGTGGTCCCCGGCATCCGCCCCCGTCGATTTCGGGGATTCGGCGCTGCGCGGACCCGCGCGCTCGCACGTGGAGCGCGACCTCACCCGCAAGACGCGCGCCGGCACGGGCGTCGCGCAGCTCGCCCGCGACGAGGACACCGAGATCTCGGCTCCCGCCCGTCGGCGCGGTCGCGCCGCGCTGCCCTGGGCCATCGGCATCGGAGCGGGGATCGTCGCCGGCGCCGGCGCGGTCGTCGTGGCGCTGATGGCCGCGGGGGTGCTCTGATGCGACGCGGCACCATCGCCGGCATCGTCGCCGCCGGCGCGGTGGTGGCCACCGTCATCGGCATCAGCATCGTGTGGCCGGGGCTCGACGCGCAGGAGACCCCCGACGTCGACACCGCGGTCTGGGCGCTGCAGACGGGCGACGGCCGCCGCTACGCCCGGGTGAACACCTCGGTCGGCGAGCTCGACACCGTGCGCAGCATCAGCAACCCCGACCAGGTGGTGCAGACGGGGGATGCCGCGTACCTCTTCAGCGACAGCTACTCGACGCTCACGCGCATCGACGCCGCGATGCCCGCGGACCTCGACGAGGAGGCGCTGCAGTCCTCGCAGAAGACCCCGTCCGGCACGACCGAGGTCGTGACCGCCGGAGACTGGGTCGCCTACCTCACCGACTCGGGCGCCGTCTTCGCGGGCCGCCTTTCGAGCGGCACCTCGTCGCAGCTCGACCCGTTCGGCGCGGACGACGAGGACGCCCCGCAGTACACCGCCGAGGCGATCGCCGTCGACGAGCGCGGCATGCTGTTCGCGTACTCGGGCGCCGACGGTTCGGTGCTGCGCTACGACATCGGCGAGAGCCAGGTGCGCGCGCGCGACGCGTTCGACCAGAACGGCATCGACACGCCGGCCATCACGGCGGCGGGCGACACGTGGGCGGTGGTCGACACCGAGGACGGCGAGGTGTGGCTTCGCGGGCAGGATGCCGCGGCGCAGGCGCCGACGACGGGTGCGGTGGTCGTCGGCGCACCGGACGCGCAGGGCACCGCCGTCTATCTCGCCGACGAGACCGGGCTGGTGCGGGTGCCGGCCGACGGGTCGGCCATCCAGACCCCGGTCGGAGACGGTGCAGGAACGGTGCTCGGCACACCCGCGCAGCCGGTCGCGCACGGGGGCGAGACCTACGCGGCATGGCTCGGCCAGGGCGATGCGGGCGGTCTGCTGTGGCGCTCGAGCGGCGCCACCGCGCCGCTCGACTACGGTGACGAGACGATGGGCGACCAGCAGCGCCCCGTGTTCGTCTCGAGCGACTCTGCGGTCATCCTCAACGACACCCGCTCGGGGTGGGCCTGGTCGGTGCCCGACGGCGCGCTGATCCCGTCGAGCCAGGACTGGAGCCTCGACGACCGCACCGACCCCGACGCCGTTCCCAGCGAGGAGCAGCTGCAGGTCGTGCTCGATCCCAAGCCGCCGATCGCCGAGCCCGACGCGTTCGGCGTGCGGGCGGGCGCCCTCGCCTCGCTGCCGGTGCTCATGAACGACCACGACCCGAACGAGGACGTCCTCACGATCGACCCGGCGTCGATCACCGGGCTCGACCCCGCGTTCGGAACCGTGTCGGTGACCGACGACGACCAGCGCCTCGCCCTCCGGGTGCAGCCCGGCGCGACGGGATCGGCGACCTTCTCGTACGCGGTCACCGACGGCACCACCGAGAACGGCCTGAAGTCCGGCCCGACGTCGGTCACGGTGACGGTGGCGGACGCCGCCGCCGACTCGGCGCCGCAGTGGTGCGGCGTCGAGCGATGCCTCGTCGAATGGCCCGAACCCGAGGTCGCCCGGGGCGGCACGGTGACCGTGCCCGTGCTGCCGGGGTGGGTCGACCCGGAGGGCGACCCCCTGCTGCTCCTGTCGGTCGAGAACAAGAGCGGCGTCGGCAGCGTCGCGGCGACGCCCGGCGGCGACGTCGTCTATCAGCACGACGACGCCGGCGACGGCGGAGAGCAGCTCGTCGAGCTGGAGGTGACGGTCGCCGACACCCAGGGCGGCACGACCGTGAAGCCGCTCATGATCACGGTGTCGCCGCAGCCTCAGCTCGCGGCGCAGTCGTTCGCCGTGACCGACACGGTCGCCTCCGGGATCACCGTCGACGTCGCCGAGCACGTCACGGGCACCGCGGGCACCCTGTCGCTGGAATCGGTGCGGGTGCTCGACGATGCCGCGGCCACCGCGACGGCGGTCAGCGGCTCGACCTCGTTCGACTTCGCGGCGAAGAGTCCTGGCACGTTCCGCGTCGACTTCACGGTGACCGACGGCGTGAGCGAGGCGAGCGCCACGGCCCGCATCACCCTGCTGCCCGCCGACGCGCCGGCCCAGCTGGCCACGTCGCCGGTGGTCGCGTTCGTGCACCCTCAGCAGGACGCGACCCTCGAGATCTTCGACGCCGTCTCGAACCCGACACGTCGCGTGCTGCTGTTGAGCGACGTCGTCGCGCGGGCGGACGACGGCGCCACGCTGTCGGTCGACGGCGTCGGCCAGAACCACCTCCGCGTGTCGGGGACCACGGCCGACGGCGCCGCCGGACGACTCGGCACCGTCTCGTACGTGGTGAGCGACGGCACCGAGGACGCGGGCGCGAGCGTCGAGGGCGAGGCGACGGTGTACCTGCTGCCACCCGCGCCGGAGCTCGCGCCGATCGCCGTCGACGATGCCGTGGTGGTGCGCGCCGGCGCCCAGATCGACATCCCGGTGACGGGCAACGACATCTCCCCCGCCGGCGGCAGGCCGACTCTGAACCCCGCCTCGGTGAGCTCGTCGTCGGAGGGCGCGCTCGCGTTCGCGTCGGGCGACCTGCTGCGCTACCTCGCTCCCGACGAGCCCGGTCAGTACGCGATCGAGTACTCCGTGTTCACGACGGGCGCTCCGGCGCTCGCCGACACCGCGACGGTGCGGGTGACGGTGATCGACGCGGAGGCGAACCGCGCCCCCACCGCCGACACGCTCGAGGGTCGCGTGCTCAGCGGCCAGTCGACCATCCTCGAGTTCGACGACTTCGGCGCCGACCCCGACGGCGACGTCGTGACCCTCGACCGGATCGTCGAGCAGCCCGCCCGGGGCGCGGCCACGATCACGGCCGACGGCGGATCGATCATGTACACGAGCGTGCCCGGCGACAGCGGCCAGGTGTCGTTCCGCTACCGCGTCGTCGACGCGTTCGGTGCGACCGCCGACGGGACCGTGCGCATCGGCGTGCTCGACAGCCAGGCCAACCCGAGCCCGGTCACGTTCACCGACTACGTGCAGGTGCAGGCAGGTGCGGGCAACACGATCCGCGTCAGCCCGCTCTCCAACGACGTCGACCCGACCTTGGGCGAGCTGCGGGTCACCGACATCCGTCCCGACGTGCCGGCGACGCTCGTGGACGGCAGCGACAACCCCGAGTTCGCACGGCTGAACGAACAGATCGTGGGCGCGGACGACACCACGGTCCGGATCGCGGCGGGGGACGAGCCCGCGACGATGTCGTTCCTCTACGACGTCGAGTCCTCCTCGGGCAACACGGGACGCGGGCTCATCGTGGTGCGCGTGGTACGCGAGAACGTCCCCGACTTCCCGGTCGTCGCCGACACCAACCTCACCGTCGAGACCCGTGAGGACTTCCCCCGGGGAGTCGACGTGCTCGGCGGCAAGGTCACCTGGTCGGGCGGCGACGTCGACGACCTCGAGCTGTCGCTGTGGGGCGATCCCGACGGCGTCTCGGTGCGGGGCTCGCAGCTGCGGGGCGAGCTCCCCGAGACCACGCGGCTGATCCCGTTCGCGGTCACCGGTGAGGGCACCGCCGGCGAGGTGACGTCGTACGGCTTCCTCCGCGTGCCGGGCGAGAACGACCTGGCGCTGACGCTGCGCGCGAACGCCGCCCCGCCCGAGGTCACCGAGCTCGAGTCCACCACCTTCGACATGGCGGACCTCGTCGCGCGCCCCCGGGGCGCGGTGGTCGAGCTCGGAGAGGACGTGCGGGCATCGGGCGCTCGTCCCGAGGCCTCCTGCACCGTCGAGTCGGGCACCGTCGTGCGCTACGACGCGGGTTCGGGCGCACCCTGGGTCGACGCCTGCCAGGTCCCCGTGCGCCTGAGCGGCCAGGAGGACTGGACCTACCTGTCGGTGCCGATCGTGGTGCACCCCCGAGACCCGCAGCCCGAGCTCCGGCCGGCATCCATCACGGTCGGGCCCGGCGAGAGCGCGACCTTCGACCTGCAGAACATGACCACGTGGCAGCTGCGCCCGGACTGGGACGGGATCGTCTACGCGACCGAGCACGCCGGCACCGCGTTCGAGGTCACGCAGGAGGGCTCCATCGTGACCGTGACCGGGGCGGACCGCGCCGTCCCGGGCTCCGAGGAGGCCGTGCTCGTCTCCGTCACGAGCCACCCCTCGGTGGCCCCCGCGCGGCTCATCCTCCGCGTCGGCGCCGCGCCGTCGACGCTTCCGCAGGGCGGCTCGGTCGTGCAGCAGTGCTCGCAGGCCGGAGGGTCGTCGTGCACGATCCCGGTGATCGGCGCGGGCGGCGAGGTCAACCCGCTGCCCCGCACTCCGCTCGAGGTCGTCGGCGTGCGTCCGACGGGCGCGTGCGCCGGGGTGGGCTTCCAGGTGGCGTCGGCGACGTCGATCACGGCGACGTGGACGACGGATGCCCCGGGGGCGACGTGCACCGCCACGTTCTCGGTGCGCGACGCCCAGGGCCGCGTGACGAACGCCGAGCGCGACGGCCGTGTGCTCCTCGACCTGCTCGGATTCCCGAAGACACCCGCGAGCATCACCCAGACGGCATATGCCGACGGGACGGTGACGATGAGGATCGATCCGGGCGAGGCCCGGCTGGCGTACCCCGCGCTCACCGGCTTCGTCATCCGCTCCGGCGGGCAGGAGGTGGCGCGGTGCGCCGCGGACGGCGTGTGCCCCGCGGTCGCCGCCCCGAACGGCGAGCAGCGCACCTACGACGCCTGGGCCGTCAACGCCGTCGGTGAGTCGAAGGCGGCCGTGCGCACCGTCGCATGGGCGTACGACGCGCCGCTCGCGCCGACCAGCGTGATCGCCGCCCCTGTCCCCACCGGTGACGGCACGGGCGGCATCGTGTCGCTGGTCATCGACGGGATCGAGGCCGGCGAGACCGGCAGCCTCGAGATCGCGAGCCCTGCCGGCGAGACGGTGCGGGTGCCGGTGAGCCGCAACCAGACCCGCGTCGAGGTGCCGTGGTTCCGGGTGGGCAGCAATACCGGCACGATCGTGACCATCACCCCCTACTCGCGGTTCGACCTGCCGCCCGGGCTCGGCGGCAGCGCGTCGGGTGGCGCGGCGACGGTGCAGACCAACGGCATCGGCAGCCCGCTGTCGCCGCAGCTGACGCTCAGCTCGGTGTCGAACGGCGACGGCACCGCGACGGTGACCGCGCGCGCCTCCGCGCAGCGCAACGGCGACGGCTCGGCACTGCGCTACGGCATCGTGCAGGACGGCCAGCGCTGCACGGTGACCGAGGACGGCGCGATGGCGACCTTCCCCGGCCTCACGGACGGCGAGGAGTACACGTTCCGCGCGTGCGTCGAGTCGTGGGACGGCGGCGCGTCGTTCGGCCGCGCCGAGATCACCCAGAGCGTGCGCGCCTTCCAGTCCGGCAGGGCGCCGCAGGGCTGGACCTTCGTGGTCGACGGCACGCCGAGCGTCCAGTCGCAGCGCGCCGACTGGGTGATCCGCCAGAACCCGACCTCGACCGAGCGGCTCCCCAACCGCAATCACGCCGAGTTCCAGGGCTGGGGCCCCGGTAGCACGGTGTTCGGCCAGGATCCCGGCATCCAGGTGCGCTACGTGCACGACTTCTGGGGCACGGCCACCGCGTGGTCGACGGTGACGCCGCGCGCGGGCAGCGCCCCGTACCAGGTTCAGGCCAACTGGACCGTCACCTCGTGCGTGGGGGGAAGCCCGCTCACGTACCGCGGTCAGTCGTCGAACGCCCCGAACGGCTCATCGGCGGCGTTCACGTTCGGCAATGCCGGCCTGCGGTACTACGACAAGCAGGACCGCCTCCTGACGCACAACGCCGGCACGTGGGACGTGCCGCAGGGCGCGGTCCGTGTCGAGGGCATCTCGGTGTCGGTGAACTGGGACGCCCAGGGCTGGGGCCTGGCCCCCGCGAGCACCGAGTTCTCGGCGATCTGCCAGCCCGGCAACGGCGACCCGGGACCGCCGCCCACGCCCTGAGCGGCAGATTCCGCTCTCCCCACGATCTTCCCCACACGACGAAGGACGACACCACATGACGATCACGCAGGAGCAGGCCGACTGGTTCGCGCAGACGTTCGGGCAGATCGCCGACAACGTCGAGCGCGCCGTCCTCGGCAAGCGCCATGTCGTCGAGCTCGTGCTCACCGCGATGCTCAGCGACGGGCACGTGCTCCTCGAGGACGTGCCGGGGACCGGCAAGACGTCGCTGGCGCGGGCGATGGCGCAGTCGGTGCAGGGCACGAACACGCGCATCCAGTTCACGCCGGACCTGCTGCCGAGCGACATCACGGGGCTCAGCGTCTACGACCAGAAGGAGGGCGTGTTCGAGTTCCACGCCGGCCCGATCTTCGCGAACATCGTGCTCGCCGACGAGATCAACCGCGCGAGTCCGAAGACGCAGTCCGCCCTCCTCGAGGTCATGGAGGAGGGGCGCGTCACGATCGACGGCGTCTCGCGGGAGGCGGGCGTGCCGTTCCTCGTGCTCGCGACGCAGAACCCCGTCGAGCAGGCGGGCACCTACCGCCTGCCCGAGGCGCAGCTCGACCGCTTCATGATGCGCACGTCGCTCGGCTACCCCGACCATGCGGCGACCGTCCGCATCCTCGACGGGGCGGCAGTCGCGACCGCCGAGCTCACGCCGATCATCACGCCGCAGGCGCTCGTCGGCATGGCCGACCTCGCCGCCGCTGTGTACGTCGACGCGCTCGTGCTCGACTACATCGCCCGCCTGGTCGACAGCACGCGCACGGCCGACGAGGTGCGCCTGGGCGTCAGCATCCGTGGCGCGCTCGCCCTGGCGCGCGCCGTCCGCACGCGGGCCGCGTCGCAGGGCCGCACCTACGCGACCCCCGACGACGTCAAGACGCTCGCGGTGCCCGTGCTGTCGCACCGCCTGATCCTGCACCCCGAAGCCGAGTTCGACGGCGTCACCCCCGAGACCGTGGTCGGGCAGGTGCTGCTCGATGTGGCACCGCCCTCGAGGCGCGAAGCGGTATGACGAGCCCCGAGCGCCGCGGCGGCGCCACCGGGACGGTGGAGCCGCGCATCACGCGCACCGTCCAGTCCACCGGCACGACCGGCCGCACGCACGTGACCGCCACGGCCACGAGCGTCGGCGAGTCGCGCCGCGGACGCGCCTTCGTGCGCGCCGCCGTGTGGTGGACCGGCGTGTGGCGGGCGGCGGGCTCGGGTATCACGACCGCGGCCGAGTGGGCCGCTCAGACCGTCCGGCCGGCAGGAGCCCTGGTGGCCCTTGCGGCGACCGTGGGACTCGTGCTCGGGGTCGTCTTCGGCTGGGTGGAGTTCATGGTCGCGGGCGCGGCATCCGTCGTGCTCATCCTCGCCGCCGTGCCGTTCCTGTTCGGCGCCCGCGCGTACGACGTCGACCTGTCGCTGACGCACGAGCGGATCGTCGCAGGCGAGGGCGTCACCGGCCGTATCGACGTGCGCAACGACGGCCACCGCACGGCGTTGCCGGGCCGCATCGACATCCCGGTCGGGGCCGGCCTCGTCGAGTTCGGCGTGCCGCTGCTGCGACCTGGGAACGCCGTCGAGCAGCCGCTCGACATCCCCGGCCTCCCGCGCGGCATCGTCAGGGTCGGTCCGGCGACCACGGTGCGCAGCGACCCGATCGGGATGCTGCGCCGCGAGCACTCGTTCCCCGACGTGCACGACCTGTACGTCCACCCCCGCACGACCGCGCTCCCGTCCACGAGCGCGGGGCTCATCCGCGACCTCGAGGGCGCGCCGACGCGCCGTCTGGTCGACGCCGACATGTCGTTCCACGCCATCCGCGAGTACGCTCCCGGCGACTCGCGCCGCCAGATCCACTGGCGGTCGACGGCGAAGACCGGGCGGCTGATGGTGCGTCAGTACGAAGAGTCGCGGCGCTCGCGCATGGCGGTGGTCCTCGCGGTCGCCGCAGCCGAGTACGCGGATGCCGACGAATTCGAGCTGGCCGTGTCGTGCGCGGCGTCGCTGGGCCTGCGCGCCGTCCACGACGCACGCGACGTGCAGATCGTGACCGGCTCCGAGATCCCGCGGGTGGTGCGCGGGCGCCTGCGCGCGATCCGCCACATCCCCGCCGCGGCGCCGCGCCCCATGCTGGACGGCTTCAGCGGCGTCGAGCTGCTCGAGAGCACGATGCCCGTCGGCGAGGTGTGCCGCCTGGCAGCGGAGTCGGGCGAACGGCTGTCGATCGCGTTCGTCGTGGTCGGCTCGCGCGTGCCGCTGACGAGGCTGCAGCAGGCGGCCCTCGCGTTCCCGGCCGACACCGCGGTCGTCGGCCTCATCTGCGACGAGCGCGCGCACCCGCGCATGCAGCCGCTGTCGGGCATGACGGTGCTCACCGTCGGGACTCTCGAAGACCTCTCGGGCCTGCTGCTGCGGGGAGCGACATCGTGAGCGGGCCGATCCCCGTGATGGAGCGGATGGATGCCGCGCCCCGCGGCGCGGCCGACGCCATCGGCGTGCGCGCGCCCCGGCTCGTCGCCCGCGTGTGGGCCGGCGCCGGGTTCGCGGCGGTGATCGCCGTCGTCGCGGCCGTCGCCGCGTGGCCGATCTACCGCTCGGGCACCTTCGCGCTCCTCGTGATGGTCGGCACCCTGGCCGGCGTCGGGATCGCCGCCGTCGCGTGGTGGCGCCGCTGGAGCGGCTGGACCGCGGCCGGTGCGCTGGCGCTCGCGGTGCTGATCCTCGGCGTGCCTCTCGCGGTGCCCTCGCGCCTGGGCACGCCCGACGACCTCGTGCGGGGCCTCGGCGAGCTGGCGAGCGGCCTGGTGCTCGGCTGGAAGGACCTCGTCACCGTCGAGCTGCCGGTGGGCTCGTACCGCAACCTGCTCGTCCCGGCGCTGGTCGTGTTCCTCATCGGAACCTGCACGGTCCTGCTGCTCGCCTGGCGGGAGGATCGCGCGGCCTACGCCGCGGTTCCGGTGGCGCTCGGGATGGTGACCTTCGGGCTCTTCTTCGGCCGTACGACCGTGAGCTCCCCGCTCGAGGTCGGTCCCGTGTTCCTCTACGCGCCCGTCGAGACCGCGGTCGGCGTCACGGCCCTTGTGGCGAGTCTGCTGTGGCTGGCGTGGCGCACCCACGACGAGCGCGTCCGCGCACTGCAGCGGGCCGCGGCATCCAGCGGCGTCCGCATCTCGCGCCGCCCCTCCGCGGCCGACCGTCGTCGCACCGCGCTCGGCGCCGGCATGGTCGCGGTCGCGCTCGTGGTCGCGGTGGCGGTCGTGCCGTTCGCCGCGCGCGGCGCGGAGCGCGAGGTGCTGCGCTCGGCCGTCGGGCCCGACATCGACCTGTCGGCCGAGGTCAGTCCGCTCTCGCAGTACCGCGCGCTGTTCGCCGACGCCCGCGCCGACGACGTGCTGTTCACGGTCGAGCCGGTGGTGACCGACGGCGTCGTCGGGGCGCTTCCCCAGCGCGTGCGCCTCGCGACCCTCGACGCCTACGACGGCGAGATCTTCCGGTCGGGCGGCGAGGGCGCCGTCGACGCCGGCAGGTTCGTGCGCGTGCCGTCGGCCCTCGACGCCGGCGAGGGCACCGAGGTCGCGGCGCGGATCGAGATCGACGCGTGGGACGGGATCTGGATGCCGACCGCCGGCCGGCTCGAGGCGGTGGCGTTCGACGGCGACCGCTCCGCCTCGCTGGCGGACCGGTTCTATTACAACGCCTCGGCCTCGGCCGGGGTCCAGACCGCCGGGGGAGGATTCGAGTCCGGCGACGCGTTCGTCGTGCGCGGCGTCGAGCCCGAGGCTCCGGAGCTCAGCGAGCTCGACGCGCCGGGGAACCCGGGCGGCGTGGCCGCCCCCGACAGCCTCCGGACGTGGATGGACGAGCACGCGGTCGGGTCGGCCGGCTCGGCCCTCGCGGGCCTGGTCGCGCTGCTGCGCGAGCGCGGCTACCTCAGCCACGGCCTCGACGAGGGGGCGCAGGAGCCGGCCTGGGCGGCGGCCCTGCCCGACTACGCGTTCCAGCCCAGCGCCTCGGGCCACTCGCTCGCCCGCGTCGACACGATGTTCGCGCGCCTGCTCGAGCGTGAGACGGATCAGAGGGCCGTGGCATCCGGCAACTACGTCGCGGCGATCGGGGACGACGAGCAGTTCGCCGTCGCGGCGGCGCTGATGGCCCGCGAACTCGGATTCCCGTCGCGGGTGGTGCTGGGAGCGCGCCTGTCCGCGGCCGAGCCCGATCTCGCGACGTGCGACGAGGGAGCCTGCCGCGCGCATGACCTCACGGCGTGGACCGAGGTGCAGTCGGCGGCGGGCGAGTGGGTCGCGGTCGACGTGACCCCGCAGCATGCGCAGTCGCCGAGCCTCGACACGACCGAGCAGCGCGACCCCGAGAACGTCACCGAGGTGCGCCCCGATTCGGTCGAGGAGGTCGTGCCGCCGGACCCCACGCAGGAGGACTCCGCCGCCGATCGCCCGGCCGACGACGACACCGGCGCCGACCTGGCGTGGCTCTGGCCGATGCTGCGGATCGGCGGCATCGTGCTCCTGGTGCTCGTGCTCGCGCTCGGGCCCTTCCTCATCGTGATCGGCACGAAGGCCGCCCGCCGCCGCTCCCGCCGGCGCACCGGCACACCGGCGACCCGCATCGCGGGCGGCTGGGACGAGTACGTCGACGCGGCGCTCGACAGCGGGCGCGCGGCATCCCGGACCGCCACCCGCAGCGAGCTCGCCGCAGCGTTCGCGACGCCCGCGGGTGCCGCGCTCGCGCGAGACGCCGACCGCGCCGTGTTCTCGCACGCGGACCACTCCGCCGACGCCGCGCGGCGCTACTGGGAGGCCGTCGACGCGGAGCGACGCGCCCTGCGCCGCGAACGCGGGTTCTGGCGCGGAGCGCTCGCGACCGTATCGTTGAGATCGTTGTTCCGTCCGATGGCGCCCGAACCGGGCGGCCGCACGCGATTCGCCGAGAGGGGGAGACGACGGGCCGAGCCCGTGCGTCCCACGCCATGAACGCCACAGATGCCACCGCAGCCGTCTTCGGCACGCTGATCAGCCTGCTGCTGTTCGCGGGTCTCTACGTCTGGACCGCGCTCGCACTGTCGGCGGTGTTCCGCAAGTCCGGCGTCGAGGCCTGGAAGGCATGGGTGCCGGTCCTCAACACCATCGTGCTCCTGCAGCTCGCGGGACTCTCGCCGTGGCTGGTCGTCCTCGCGTTCGTCCCGTTCGTGGGCATCGCGTTCCTGGTGGTCTGGGCGATCGCGCTGTACCGCGTCAACGTCGCCTTCGGCTTCGGTGCCGGCATGACCGTCCTCGGCTTCCTGCTGCTCCCGGTCTGGGCGTCGATCGTCGGCTGGGGGAGTGCGCGCTGGGTCGGACGCGAAACGGATGCTGCGACCATCCGCGCGCCCTTCGGCGCCGGCGTGCGGCGCAGTTCGGGCGAGACGGCGACGCTTCCTCCGCTGCCGCCGTTCCCGGCTCCCGGTGCACCGACCCAGGCAGGCGCGCATCCGCCTGCGCCGACGGCCGTCCCGCCGGTGCCGACGAGCGCCGGCGCAGGGTTCGCGCCCCCGTCCGCGTACGCTCCGCAGGCACCTGCGGCCGCGGCGCCCGCCCCTGAGCCTGCCCCCGCATCCACCCCGGCCGCCGCGGCGCCCGTGGCGCCTCAGGAGTCCGCCGCGGCCGACGTCACGCCGCCGGCCGCGGGGTGGACGCCCCCGCCGTTGCCGGGCCGCCCCGTTTCCGCCGCGCCCGCCGAGGCGGGTGGCAACGGCACCGGCGACGCGGACCCGTGGCAGGGCTTCGCGCTCGACGGGATCGACCTGAGCGCCGAGGTCACCGGCGCCGTGCCCGGCGCTCCGGCGCCCATCTCCGCCGTGCCCGCCACGCCGCTCGCATCCCTCCCGACCGCCGCCGCGACTCCCGCGGCCGCCGGGCCCGCCCGCACCGGCGCCGAGTCGTTCACGCCGCCCGACGCCGCGACCACCGGCGAGGAGGGCATCACCCGGCCGCCCGTCACCCGCGTGCCGGCGGCCCCCTCGGCGGGCGACGAGCGCGAGCCGTGGGCTCCCGCGCGCTCGCCGATGAGCGAGGCCGACGCCTTCCCCGAGACCTCCGGACCGGTGTCGGCGATCTACGGCGCGCCCGACGTCGGCTCACCGCGATCGGCGCGATCGTCGGTGTCGGCGTTCCACAGCAAGCCCGAGATCCCGGATGAGCAGGACATCCTCGAAGAGACGATCATCGCCCGCCGCAAGCGCACCGACTGGGCGCTCGTGCCGCCGACCGGCGAGCCCGTCGCGCTCTCGTCGGAGATCGTCATCCTGGGCCGCCGGCCCGCCGCCGACCCGGACCACCCGAGCGCGCAGCTCGTCTCGATCCAGGACGGCACGGTGTCGAAGACGCACGCGCGCCTCCGGCTGCGCGACGACAAGTGGTACGTGACGGACCTCGACTCCACCAACGGCGTGCTGTTCGCCACCGTGATGGGCACCGAGGTCGAGGCCCCTCCGGGTGAGGAGGTCGAGGCCGGCGACCGGTTCCTGCTGGGCGACGCCGAGGTCCGGCTGCGCCGGAGCGACGGGTGATCGACCCCGACGACGAGCGCACCGCCCTCTCCCGACGCAGGACCGCGGCGCCCGCGCCGGAGGACCACGACGCGTTCGACGAGCGGACGCTGCCGTCGCGGCGCTCCTCGACCGAGATCGACGCCGTCGACGACACCGTGATCTCGGAGAGGTCGGCGGTCGCCTCCGACTCCGAGATTCCCACGCAGGCGGCAACCGAGTCGGCGCCGGCCGGCCCGCGACAGACCGCCCACCCGCCCTCACCCGAGCCCGGCGATCCCTCCGCCGGCGCACGGCGCGCCGCATCCCCGCAGCCGGTCGCCCCGGAGCCCGCCGGGGAGACTCGGGCGGCGCCCGGCCGGGTTGCGGCTCCGCCCGCATCGGCAGCGGACGCCTACCGCGCCCGTGCCGTCCCTCCCGTCACCGCGGTGCGTGCGGAGCCGGCTCGCCGCACGCCGCAGCATCACGTGGACACGGCTGCTGCCGATGCGATCCGCAGGCGTCGCCGACGCCGGCGGATGATCGCTGTCGTGGCCGCGGCATCCGTCCTCGTCATCGTCGCCGCGCTGGCACTCGTCGTCCTCCTGACGAGCGGCTGACCCAGACGCCCGGAGGCGATCTCGGCCGTGCTGCGGCGTGTCGTCGACCGGTTGGGGCTGCAACGTGCTTCCGCGTTTGCCCGACCCCCGAAACCCACGTATCATAGAGCGGGTGTGCGCTCACGCGCGCCGTCGACCGTGCCTCGGTACGGGAACCGGTGCGAGCGCCGCATCTCAGGGAACGGCCTGCGAACAGGCCACCCCCACGGCATACCCACCAACGAAAAGCGTGTCAGTCATTCTGGCGCGTCGGTGGGTCCGCGTGAGCCCGCAGCGTCACGAATCGCAAGATCCGGATGCCGCGGGGGAGACCACGACGCTGTCACCGTGCAGCACAACAAGGAGAGAACGTGCCAACCATTCAGCAGTTGGTTCGCAAGGGTCGCTCGCCCAAGGTCTCGAAGACCAAGGCGCCGGCGCTCAAGGCGAACCCGCAGCAGGCGGGTGTCTGCACCCGTGTGTACACCACCACCCCGAAGAAGCCGAACTCGGCGATGCGCAAGGTCGCCCGTGTCAAGCTGCGCAACGGCACCGAGGTCACCGCGTACATCCCCGGCGAGGGCCACAACCTGCAGGAGCACTCGCTCGTGCTCGTCCGCGGCGGTCGTGTGAAGGACCTCCCCGGTGTCCGCTACAAGATCGTCCGCGGTGCGCTCGACACCCAGGCAGTCAAGAACCGTAAGCAGGCTCGCAGCCGCTACGGCGCGAAGAAGGGCTGAGAAAGATGCCTCGTAAGGGACCCGCCCCGAAGCGCCCCGTCGTCAACGACCCGGTCTACGGCGCTCCGATCGTCAGCCAGCTCGTCAACAAGATCCTCGTCGACGGCAAGAAGTCGCTCGCCGAGTCGATCGTGTACACCGCCCTCAAGGGTGTCGAGGCGAAGAACGGCCAGGACGCCGTCGCCACGCTCAAGAAGGCGCTCGACAACGTGCGCCCCACCCTCGAGGTCAAGAGCCGCCGCGTCGGTGGCTCGACCTACCAGGTGCCGGTCGAGGTCAAGCCTCACCGCGCCAACACGCTCGCCCTGCGCTGGCTCGTGAGCTACGCCAAGGGTCGTCGTGAGAAGACGATGACCGAGCGCCTCCAGAACGAGATCCTGGACGCCTCGAACGGCCTCGGTGCCGCGGTCAAGCGCCGCGAAGACACCCACAAGATGGCCGAGTCGAACCGCGCCTTCGCGCACTACCGCTGGTAAGCCGCTTCGACAGGCTCAGAGACCGGTTCGCCGGTCCCTGAGCCTGTCGAAGGGCCGCCCGCCCAGAACCACCTTCAACAGCTAAGGACACCCCGTGGCACAAGAAGTGCTCACCGACCTCAACAAGGTCCGCAACATCGGCATCATGGCGCACATCGATGCCGGCAAGACGACGACGACCGAGCGCATCCTGTTCTACACGGGCGTCAACCACAAGATCGGCGAGACGCACGACGGCGCTGCCACCACCGACTGGATGGAGCAGGAGCAGGAGCGCGGCATCACGATCACGTCGGCCGCCGTCACGTGCTTCTGGAACAAGAACCAGATCAACATCATCGACACGCCCGGCCACGTCGACTTCACGGTCGAGGTCGAGCGGTCGCTGCGCGTCCTCGACGGCGCGGTCGCCGTCTTCGACGGCAAGGAGGGCGTCGAGCCCCAGTCCGAGACCGTCTGGCGTCAGGCGGACAAGTACGACGTGCCCCGCATCTGCTTCGTCAACAAGATGGACAAGCTGGGCGCCGACTTCTACTTCACGGTCGACACCATCGTCAACCGCCTGAAGGCCAAGCCGCTCGTGCTCCAGCTGCCCATCGGCTCGGAGAGCGACTTCGTGGGCGTCATCGACCTCGTCGAGATGCGTGCACTGGTGTGGCCCGGCGACGCCAAGGGCGACGTGACCATGGGCGCCAAGTACGAGATCCAGGAGATCCCGGCCGACCTCGCCGACAAGGCCGCGGAGTACCGCGAGATCCTTCTCGAGACGGTCGCCGAGTCCGACGAGGAGCTTCTCGAGAAGCACTTCGGCGGCGAGGAGCTCACGGTCGCCGAGATCAAGGCCGCGATCCGCAAGCTCACCATCGCCTCGGAGCTCTACCCCGTGCTCTGCGGCTCGGCGTTCAAGAACCGCGGCGTGCAGCCGATGCTCGACGCCGTCGTGGACTACCTGCCGTCGCCCCTCGACGTCCCCGCCATCGAGGCGAAGGACCCGAAGGACGAAGAGGTCATCATCGAGCGTCACGCCGACCGCGACGAGCCGTTCGCGGCGCTCGCGTTCAAGATCGTCACGCACCCCTTCTTCGGTCGCCTCACCTACATCCGCGTCTACTCGGGTCACCTCGACTCGGGTGCCCAGGTCGTCAACGCGACCAAGGGCAAGAAGGAGCGCATCGGGAAGATCTTCCAGATGCACGCCAACAAGGAGATGCCGGTCGACTCGGTCACCGCCGGTCACATCTACGCGGTCATCGGCCTGAAGGACACCACCACCGGTGACACCCTGTCCGACAGCGCCAACCAGGTCGTCCTCGAGTCGATGACGTTCCCGGAGCCGGTCATCGAGGTCGCCATCGAGCCGAAGACCAAGGCCGACCAGGAGAAGCTGGGTCTCGCGATCCAGAAGCTCGCCGAAGAGGACCCGACGTTCCGCGTCGAGCAGAACGCCGAGACCGGCCAGACGGTCATCAAGGGCATGGGCGAGCTTCACCTCGACATCCTCGTGGACCGCATGAAGCGCGAGTTCAAGGTCGAGGCCAACGTCGGAAAGCCCCAGGTCGCGTACCGCGAGACGATCAAGAAGACCGTCGAGCGTCACGACTACACGCACAAGAAGCAGACCGGTGGTTCGGGTCAGTTCGCGAAGATCCAGTTCGCGCTCGAGCCCCTCGAGGTCACGGCCGACAAGACGTACGAGTTCGAGAACAAGGTCACCGGTGGCCGCATCCCGCGCGAGTACATCGAGCCGACCAACCAGGGCTTCCAGGACGCCATGAACGTCGGCGTGCTCGCCGGCTACCCCATGGTGGGCGTGAAGGCCATCCTCATGGACGGCGCGTCGCACGACGTCGACTCGTCCGAGATGGCGTTCAAGATCGCGGGCTCCATGGGCTTCAAGGAGGCCGTCCGCAAGGCGAACCCCGTCATCCTCGAGCCGCTCATGGCGGTCGAGGTGCGTACTCCTGAGGAGTACATGGGCGACGTCATCGGCGACCTGAACTCGCGTCGTGGCCAGATCCAGTCGATGGAGGACGCCCAGGGGGTCAAGGTCGTCCGCGCGCTGGTCCCGCTGTCCGAGATGTTCGGATACATCGGCGACCTGCGCTCGAAGACCTCGGGCCGTGCCGTGTACTCGATGGAGTTCGACAGCTACGCCGAGGTTCCTCGCAACGTGGCCGACGAGATCGTCCAGAAGGTCAAGGGCGAGTAACCCTTTTCCGTCGGGATGCCTCGGTGACGCGGCATCCCGACGGCACAACTTCACACAGAATCAACAGAACCGTCTCTACTAAGGTGGAGATATCCCCGTAGACGACCGGCGCACACCAGCGCCCGGAACCTCTACACGAACGTCCTGAGGAGGACCCAGTGGCTAAGGCCAAGTTCGAGCGCACCAAGCCGCACGTGAACATCGGAACGATCGGTCACGTCGACCACGGCAAGACCACGCTCACCGCCGCAATCTCGAAGGTGCTCGCCGACACGTACCCGTCGGCCACCAACGTGCAGCGCGACTTCGCGTCGATCGACTCGGCTCCCGAGGAGCGTCAGCGCGGCATCACGATCAACATCTCGCACGTCGAGTACGAGACCCCGAAGCGTCACTACGCCCACGTCGACGCCCCGGGTCACGCCGACTACATCAAGAACATGATCACCGGTGCCGCTCAGATGGACGGCGCGATCCTCGTGGTCGCCGCCACCGACGGCCCGATGGCTCAGACGCGTGAGCACGTGCTGCTCGCCAAGCAGGTCGGCGTGCCCTACCTGCTCGTCGCGCTGAACAAGTCGGACATGGTCGACGACGAGGAGATCCTGGAGCTCGTCGAGCTCGAGGTTCGCGAGCTCCTCTCGTCGCAGGACTTCGACGGTGACAACGCTCCGGTCGTCCGCGTCTCGGGCCTCAAGGCTCTCGAGGGCGACGCCGAGTGGACCGCGAAGATCCTCGAGCTCATGGAGGCGGTCGACGAGTCGATCCCCGACCCGGTGCGTGACAAGGACAAGCCGTTCCTCATGCCCATCGAGGACGTCTTCACCATCACCGGCCGTGGCACGGTCGTCACGGGCCGCGCCGAGCGTGGCACGCTGGCCATCAACTCCGAGGTCGAGATCGTGGGTCTGCGCCCGACGCAGAAGACGATCGTCACCGGTATCGAGATGTTCCACAAGCAGCTCGACGAGGCCTGGGCCGGCGAGAACTGCGGTCTGCTCCTGCGCGGCACCAAGCGTGACGACGTCGAGCGCGGCCAGGTCGTCGTGAAGCCCGGTTCGGTCACCCCGCACACCAACTTCGAGGGCACGGCGTACATCCTGTCCAAGGAGGAGGGCGGCCGTCACAACCCGTTCTTCACGAACTACCGTCCGCAGTTCTACTTCCGCACCACCGACGTCACCGGCGTCATCACGCTGCCCGAGGGCACCGAGATGGTCATGCCCGGCGACACCACCGACATGACGGTCGAGCTGATCCAGCCGATCGCCATGGAGGAGGGCCTCGGCTACGCCATCCGTGAGGGTGGCCGCACCGTCGGCGCCGGCACGGTCACGAAGATCCTCAAGTAAGGTTCTTCGGCGCAACTGCTGCGAGAAGCCCCCGGGAGTGATCCCGGGGGCTTCTCCGCGTCTGCGGGGCGTCTGAGATGCGCACGCGACTGACCGTGCGCAAAGGGGTTCCGCCGCAGCATCCGTCCCGACAGGATGGGTCTGGGCGCCTCGCCGGGGGGTGCGCGAAGGAGCGAGCATGGGCGGTTTCGACGACCTCGTCAACCAGGGCAAGGGCCTGTACGAGCAGAACAAGGACAAGATCGGCGAGTTCCTCAAGTCCGAACAGGCCGAGGACATCAGCGACAAGGTGCTCGACGGCGCCTCAGGTCTCGCCAAGAAGGTCGTGCCGGAGGAGCACCACGACACGGTCGACGACGTCCGCGGGAACGTCGACGGAGCAGTCGGCAACCAGTAGCGGAATCATCGAGAAGCGGCCCGGGGAGACCCGGGCCGCTTCGTGTTTCCTGGGGTGATCGTGATCGGCGCGTGAAGATTGAGACTTGACGTCCCGCCCGAAGCGCCGATAGCTTGACCGTGGGCTACGTGCGTCCGGTGCGACTGGGGAGTTAACACCGGATGGGAACGCACACTTGGGGAGTCCGACCGGGAAATTCGGGGTCCCCTTGAGCTGACATCAGCGAGAAGGGGAAACCTTGATGTCTGGGCACTGGGGAATTGACGGTTCGGCACGCTCGGGAGTGCGGCGGAGGCTTCGGGAGGCGCGTGAGCGCGACCGCAAGCTGACGATGAGGCACCGGTGGTACGCCGGTGGAATCGCGACGCTGCTGTCGGGCGCGCTGATCTTCACGGGGGTCACTCCGGCGATCGCGGAGGTCGTTCCGACGCCCACGCCGTCGACCGAAGCGACGACTCCTCCGGAGGAATCGACTCCTCCTGCCGAGGAGACGCCGGCTGAGCCGGCACCGTCCGACCCGGCGCCCGCCCCGGCCGAACCCGCGCCCGCGGAGCCCGCTCCGGCGCCGTCGGAGGAGTCGACCGATCCGCCCGCGGATGAGACGCAGAGCGACGAGTCGAAGACCGACCAGTCGCAGTCGCGCGTGGCGCCGTCGACCGAGGACGCCGGCGTCGGCGTTCTCTCGGTGCCTGAGCCGGGTGCCGGCCAGGCCGTGATCACGGTGAAGGTCGGATCCGACCGCACCGGGATCACCGGCGTGACGAACCTCATGGGCGTCGTGCTGCTGCTCAACACGGGCGTGAACTCGCCGAGCGGGACCCGTCCCGACGGCGTCGCCGGCACGGCTGACGGATGGGCCAAGTGCACCTCCGACGCCGACGGCGACTGTTCGTTCGTCGTGCCCAACACGGGCAACAACGGCGCGAACCGCGACGCCCGCTACTGGGTCGTCCAATCGAGCGTCCCGTCCGGCTACTACATGAACCCCGTGCTTCGCGTCGGTGGGGCGAGTGGCGCCGGTTCGCAGTTGGCCTACCAGTTCCGCACCGGCTCGCTGCTGCGCGCGGGCAACACCTACTCGTCGCAGAACGCGAACGACTTCATGCTGGCTTCCGGCGACGCGGACAACGCATCGGGCGGCATCTGGCAGCAGTCGCGCAACAACCCCACGCTCGCCCCGGCGTGTGGTCTGGACGTCGCGCTGATCCTCGACATCTCGGGCTCGGTCGGCGACGCGCTCCCGAACCTCAAGCAGGCTGCCAACACCTTCGTCGACGCGCTGCAGGGAACGCCCTCGCGCATGTCACTGTTCTCGTTCTCATGGCAGACGCCGGGCGCCGGCGCGTCGCAGAACTACCCCGACCTCGTGTCGGTCTCGACCGCCGGCCAGGGGACGACCTTCAAGAACCGGTACTCGGGCTGGACGTCGTCCGGCGGCACCAACTGGGACCGCGGTCTCGGCATCGCGGCCTCGTCGAACACCGGCGCGAACAAGTTCGATGTCGCGGTGATCATCACCGACGGCAACCCGACCACCTACAACCAGCCCTACCAGGGCAGCGGCAGCGACAACCGTTTCCGTGAGACCGAGAACGGCGTCTTCTCTGCCAACGCGCTCAAGGCCGCAGGCACCCGCGTCCTTGCGTTCGGCGTCGGCGCCGGTGCGACGGGCGCGAACAACGCGCTGAACATCCGCGCCATCTCCGGCCCGACCGCGTACACCGGCAGCAACGGCGCCGTCGCGGACTACTACCAGACGGCCGATTACAGCGCCGTCGGCGCGGCGCTCCGCAACCTCGCGCTCGGCAACTGCCAGGGCAACCTCACGGTCACCAAGCAGATCGTTCCGAACACCGCTCCGGCGGGCTCGATCGCGGGCGCCACTCCCGCGGGCGCCGGCTGGCAGTTCGCCGGTGTCTCGAACACCGCGGGTGTGACCACGCCCACGGCGAACCGCACCACGACCGCCGACGGCACCGGCACCGTGACCTACCCGCTGAACTTCGGCGGTGGGATCACGCAGGGCAACATCACGGTCACAGAGACGCAGCAGACCGGCTTCACGCTCACGCAGGTGAACGGGGCGAACGCCGTCTGCAAGAACCTCAACACGAACGCAGCCGTGGCGGTGACCAACCAGGGCGCGCTGGGC
Source organism: Microbacterium sp. Leaf288 (assembly GCF_001422925.1). Lineage (GTDB taxonomy): Bacteria > Actinomycetota > Actinomycetes > Actinomycetales > Microbacteriaceae > Microbacterium. The sequence continues at coordinate 947,608 of NZ_LMNI01000012.1, read as the reverse complement.
TTCGCTGTGAACGTGCCCAGCACGGAGGCTGTCAACTGCATCGTCTACAACCGGGCACCGAGCCCCGAGGCCGACATCACGGTCACAAAGAAGTGGGTCGTCAACGGCACCGCGTACGCCAACGGCGCGCAGCCGGGCGGACTCACCTCGCAGCTGAGCCTCACGGGTCCCGGCAACGCCACCGCCACGCCCCAGGGATGGGGAGTCACCCGCGGCGGCTACACGCAGGGCAACTCGACGACCCTCACCGAGACGGTCGGACTGATCGACCCGCAGCTGTGCACCAATGACGCCCGCGTGACCGAGGTCAACGGCGCGTCGATGAACACCGCGTTGGGCTCGGGCTACCAGGTCGCGCTGAGCCAGGAGCACAACACTGCGACGATCACCAACAACGTGACCTGCCGCAGCACTCTGACCCTCGTCAAGCAGGTGCAGGGCGGCAACGCTCAGGCGTCGTCGTGGACCCTCAACGCGCAGAGCACCGACGTCCCCGCGCCGATCGCCTTCGCGCCCGGCACCACCGGCGTCAAGCACGACGTCACGCCGGACGCCCGCTACCAGCTGTTCGAGACGAACGGCAGCCCGCTGTACGCGCAGACCGACAACCGCACGAACCTGCAGTCGAACCCGCTCTCGAGCGGCTCGGCCACCTGTATCCAGGTCGACGGCAACGGCAACCCGGTGCAGGGAAGCGGCTACTCGGACGGCATCAACGGCGGTGTCAACGTGCCGCTCGGCTACAACGTGCGATGCACGCTGGTGAACCAGACCGCTTCGCTGACGCTGCTCAAGCACGTCGTCAACGACAACGGCGGTTCGGCGGAGGCCGACGACTGGAAGCTGACCGGAACGCCGGCGATCCTCGCCGGGCTGTCAGCGACCACGGTGGACGGTTCTGAGACGCCGGTCGCCGAAAGCACCTTCCAGGTGCGCCCGCGTCACACCTACACGCTGACCGAGTCGAGCGTGGCGGGCTACCAGTTCCAGAAGCTGCAGCAGCTGGTGAACGGGTCGTGGGTCGATGTCGTGGCCAGCGCCGACCCGAACGGGTACCCGCGCCAGAACGGCCAGGGCAACTGGATGGTCCAGGTCGCCGGCCTCGACACGCCGGTGTACCGCTTCGTCAACGACGACGTGGCGCCGAAGCTGACCCTCGTCAAGGAGGTCGTCAACAACAACGGCGGCACCGCGGCCAACACCGCATGGACACTCGAGGCGAACACCCCCGGTGGCCCGAGCCTCAGCGGCGTGACGGGCACTCCGGCGGTCTCGAACCAGAACGTCAAGGCCGGCGTCGTCTACACGCTCTCGGAGTCGGTGATCGCCGGCTACGACTGGACGACGCTCTCCTGCACGGGCTACGCGAACACCACCAAGGACAGCCCGACGCTGACCCTCAAGCCGGGCGACAACGTCACATGTACCTTCACCAACGACGACAAGCCGGGCAAGCTCACGCTCGTCAAGGTCGTCGATGACAGCAACGGCGGCTCCGCGGTCCCGAGCGACTGGAACCAGAAGCTCACGGCCAAGCGTGGCCAGGACGCGACCCTGACGTTCAACCACAACGAGACGAAGGATGTCCCGGCGGGCGTCTACACGCTCAACGAGATCAACCAGATCACCGGCTACGAGTGGACGAACCTCGTCTGCTCGACCGGCGGCACCTCGCTGCAGGACAAGACGGTGACGGTCGCCAACGGCGCGAACGTGACCTGTACCTTCACCAACCGCGCGATCAAGCCGACGCTGAACCTCGTCAAGATCGTCGACAACAAGAACGGCGCCGGCTCTGCCATGCCCGACCAGTGGACGCTCACGGCGGCCGCCCAGGGGCAGACCTCGGTGACGGGGCAGGGAACGGCATCCGGAGCGGTCATGCCCGGAGCGGAATATACCCTCTCCGAGAGCCAGAACGTCTCCGGCTACACCGCCGGCGACTGGAGCTGCTACATCACGGGCAGCGACCCGCGGGTGGCGTTCCCGGTCGACGACGACGTCGTGGTTCCGGTGGTCGGCAAGAACGTGACGTGTGAGATCACGAACACCGCGATCCCGGCCGAAGGCGGCATCGTCAAGAAGGTGCGCGCCGGCTCGCCGCAGCAGATCGCTGCCGGCCCAGACGCGGGCAAGTGGCAGATCGTGTACGACATCACGGTGACCAACCAGTCGCGCACGTCGACGCTCTTCTATTCGCTCACCGACGCGCTGCAGCTGGGTGCGGGCATCACCGCCTCGTCCGCCGCCTGGACCGGCCCGAACGGGACCAGTGGCCCGTTCACGCTGCCGGCCGGGACCGCGACTCTCGCGACCAACGCGTCGCTCGCACCGCAGACGAACGTGAACCAGCCGCTGGCGACCCACGTCTACACGGTGACGGTGATCGCCGATGTCGCGCCGAGCGCGGCAGGCGCGACCTCCTCGGTCTGCACTTCGACCGAGCCGAAGCGCGCGTTCCTCAACACCGCGACGCTGACGGTCGACGGCAAGCCGACGACGGTGCAGGACTGCGCCCAGCCGGTGTTCCCGACGATCGTCAAGGTGGGGACGAACCCGGCATCGCAGAACCCGGATGCCTCGTGGAACATCCAGTACACGGTCACGGTCGGCAACCCCAGCGCCACCACGGCGCTGCAGGCCACGCTGAGCGACGCGTTCCCCGCGGCTCCGGCCGGCTGGACGCTCGACCCGAACAGCTGGACGGTGACCGCGGTCGGCAGCGCGCCGGCTCCCGCGGCGTCGCCCTACGCACCCGGGTCGGCGACGATCTGGGCCGGCACGCTGCCCGCGAACACGAGCTACGCGTACACCGTGACGGGCAAGCTCGTGCCCTCGACGTCGGCGACCTCGATCGGCGACTGCGCGGCTGAAGCGGGCCTCAAGAACAAGGCGACCGTCACCTCAGGCCAGGTGGTGAAGGATGCCACGGGCTGTGTGTCGATCGTGCTCCCGCCGGTGACGGTCGTGAAGTCGAACGCAGGCGTCGTGACGCAGATCTCGCTCACCCAGTGGGAGATCCTGTACGACGTCACCGTGCAGAACTCGAGCCAGACGACGGCGACGGTCTACACCCTGACCGACACCCCGCAGCCGGGCGCGGGCTGGACTGCCGACCCCTCCAGCGGATGGGTTCCGACGGCTGACCAGCCGCCCGTGCCGGCACCGAACACGCCGATCGCGGCAGGCGCATCGCACACGTTCAAGTACCGCATGGTCGTGAACCGCAACGCGCAGGTCGAGAACCCCTCGCTGACGTGCGACCTCTCGAACGGCGGCGGCTTCTTCAACCGGGCGACGGTGACGTTCCCGGGCGGGACCGCGACCGACACCGGCTGCGCGACTCCGGGAACCCCGACCATCGTGAAGACCGGCAAGCCGGCGACCGCGAACGAGGACGGCACCTGGACGATTTCGTACGAGGTCGCGGTGTCGAACGCCAGCGGGAAGACGCTGTACTACTCGCTGACCGACACGCCGCCGGCCGCGCCGGCGGGCACTGCGCTCTCGAACTGGAAGGTGACGGGGCCGAACGCCTCGGCCGCATGGCCGACGCCGAACGTCATCGCGGCGCAGTCGATCGCGAATGGTGCGACGCACACGTTCACGATCACGGCGACGGTCACCATCACGGGAACGCTCAGCCCGGTGGCGAATGCCTGCGGTGAGGGCACCGCGACAGGTGTCGCGATCGTCAACACGGCGACGGTGACCAACGGCGTCAGCACCACGAACGACGACGGCTGCACCTCGGTCAACCCGCGGCCTGTCCAGATCGAGAAGTCGGACGGCGTCGTCTCGCAGGGTGTCGACGGCATCTGGGCGATCGAGTACGAGGTGACGGTGTCGAACCCGAACCCCCTCCCGAGCGTCTACACGCTGACCGACGCGCCGCAGTTCGACGCAACGAGCTTCGAGATCCTCACGCAGGGCTGGGAAGGCTCGCCGGACACCACCGACGTGCCGATCGCAGCGAATGCGACGGGAGCGGACGCCCACGTGTACACCTACGTGGTCACGGCCAAGTCGAAGATCGATCCGGTTCCGCCCTCGGGCCTGCGCTGCACCGAGAACGGCGGTGGCTTCTTCAACGTGGCGACCGTCACGTTCCCGGGAGGCAGCGACAGTGACAGCGGTTGCGCGATCCCGGCGAAGCCGACGGTGCAGAAGACCGCGCGCGAGTCGGTCCAGAACACCGAGACCGGTAAGTGGACGCTCAGCTACGAGGTGTCGGTGACCAACGGCACCGGTGTCGACCTCTGGTACTCGATCACCGACACTCCTGACGTCCTGCCTGCGGGCGTGAGCGGCGGAGAGTGGGCGGCGACCGGGCCGGTGGCCACCGGCGGCGGTTCGGGAACGCTGAACCCGGCGTGGGATGGCGACGGAGTCGTGCAGTTCGCGACGGGACTGATCCCGACCGGTGCCACGCACACCTACACGGTGTCGCGCACGGTATCGGTCGCGGCATCCGTCGAAGACTCCGCCCTCGACTGCGAGAACGAAGGCGGCGGCATCTGGAACTCGTCGACCGTGACCAACGGCGTCGGCGGGAACACCAGTGAGGACTGCGCCCAGATCGACCGTCCGACGGTCGACATCGCCAAGACGGTGACCGGCACGAAGCAGCTCGAGGACGGAACGTGGGAGATCACATACGACGTCGTCGTCACGAACTCCTCGACCACGCTGGCGGCCGTGTACAGCCTCGACGACACCCTCGAGTTCGGTGGTGACATCGAGATCGTGGATGCCTCGTGGACCGGTCCCACCGGACTCGGCGACTTCGCCGGGCCGGCCTGGAGCGCCACCCTGGCGACCGACCAGGTGCTTGCGCCGAAGGTCGACGCGGCCGGTGTCGACACCTACACGGTGACGGCGCACGCGAACATCGACGCGGAAGCGTGGGACGGCGACACCCTCGTCTGCAAGGACGACGAGGGCCCGTCGGCCGGCGGCTTCCTCAATGTGGCGACCGTCACGGTGAACGGCGAGGCGATCCCCGCCGACGACTGCTCCGAGCCGAAGCTGCCCACGTTCCAGAAGATCGGGGTCTCGGCCGCACAGGACGAGGACGACGCCTCGAGGTGGCTCGTGACATACGAACTCCGGGTCACCGGCAGCGGTTATGACACGTTCTACTCGCTGTCCGACACGCCGGCGTTCGCTCCGGGGATCGACGTGATCTCGGGTGTGGCGCAGCGGACCGACACCGACCCGGTGGGTACTCCCATCCCGGTGACGGCCGGCACGGACTTCGTGACCGACGAGCCGCTCGGCGCGACGGACGAGCCCCACGTGTACACGATCGCGTGGCTCGTCGACATCTCCGACACGTTCGACCCCGATCTCGCAGCCTGCGAGGGCGAGGGCACCGGATTCTTCAACACCGCGGTGCTGTCGATCGGTGAGATCGAGATCCCCGGGGAGGACTGCATCCCGGTCGAGGAGCGCGTCTACCCGGTGCCGACGAAGACCGTGACGTCGACGACCCAGGACCCCGAGACGGGTGACTGGACCATCGTCTACGAGATCGACGTCACGCTGGCCGGTGAAGGTCCGCAGAACCCGAAGGGCTTGTCGGCCGAGTACGACCTCACCGACACCCTCGAATTCGGCGGCGACATCAACATCGGCAGCGCCGAGTGGGAGTTCGACGGCACGTCGCACGACTTCGCGGGACCCGATTCGACCGAGACGCTCGCGAACGACCGGACGATCGACGCGGGTGAGACCCACACCTACACGGTGACGGTCGTGGCCTCGGTGACAAAGGAGGCGATCGACGGTCGCACCGACTGCATCAGCGGGGAGGGCCCGGAGGCCGGCGGCTTCCTCAACACCGCGCTGCTGACGTCGGGTGGCTCCGAGACGCCGGTGGACGCCTGCTCCGAGCCGGTCTTCCCGACGATCGAGAAGCACGGCGGCCAGACGACCGACAACGGTGACGGGACGTGGGACATCGAGTACATCGTCACGGTGAGCTACCCGGTGTCCGACTCCGACCCGCTGCCCGAATCGGTGGCCTATGACCTGACGGACGCCCCGGCGCTGCCGGCGGGTGTCGAGCTCGACGGTGACTGGCACGCCGAGGCGTGGACCGGCGTCACCCCCGACCCGACCAACCCGACGTGGAACGGCTCAGGCACGTGGACGGTCGTGGACGACGGCGAGCTCACTCCCGAGAACAAGGTGCACACTTACCGGGTGTTCGCGACGGTCGAGGTCGCGGAGCCGCCGGCGGGCGCGCCGCAGGCGTGCCGCGACACCGAGTCCAGCGGCATCCTGATCCCGAACGTCGGGACGGTCACGTCGGGCGAGTACGTCAAGTCCGACGACGGCTGCCAGGTCGTGCACTACGACGACGTCAAGATCGAGAAGACCGCCTCGAACCTGCCCGAGGAGGGCAGTGTCGAGCCGGGTGACATCTTCACCTACGAGCTCACGGTGACGAACCTGGGCACGCGAGTCGCGAAGAACGTCGTCGTGACGGACCCGATCCCGGATCGTCTCGAAGTCACCGGCATCGAGCTGCCTGCGGGCTGGGTCAACGACAACTCGCCCAACCTGGTCGATGAGAACGGTGAGCTCAGTGTGAGCACTCCGACTCTCGCGGTCGGCGCATCGGCGACGATCAAGGTGAACGTCACGTTCACCGAGGTCGAGGGGGATGTGATCGACGTCGGCACCGGCGAGCCGCCGGCAACGCCGGCGGCGATCGAGGAGTTCGTCAACACGGCGTGTGTCGAGGCCGACATCGACGCTGTCGAGTCGAACAACTGCGACACGAACGAGATCCCGGTCCGCGACATCTCCGTGATCGTCTACACCAAGTGCGTGGGCGACGCCCCGTTCCTCGGGTGGTCGGTCTCGAAGTCGCAGACGCTGCTCGCCGAACCGATCGACTTCTTCTGGGAGCCGGTCAACCCCGACGTCAAGCCGACCACGACGCCTGCGAACGTCACTCTCTCCCAGCCGGGCGGGACCCTGACGTGGGCTGACGAGATCTCGTGGCCCGGTGCGGCATTCACGCCGTCCGGCATCTCGATCGACTACCCCGGATGGCGCGCCATCGAGGTGACCGACATCGTGCCGGGCTCGAACCCCACGCAGTACTACCTGCCGGGAACGAGCAACGTCATGACGCCGGCGCAGCAGGCCGAGTTCATCTTCAACGGCCTGATCCTCGACCCGAGCGAGCTCGACTTCGCCTGGCGCGGCAACACCGAGGTCACGCTCTCGGTCAACCCGAGCGAGACGTTCTCGACCTCGTACCCACCGGCGACGCCCGAGTGCTTCGTCGCACGCCACACCGAGGTGCAGATCGAGAAGACGGCGAGCGTCGAGAAGACCGAGCCGGGCAAGTCGTTCAGCTACACGCTCGACGTGGCGAACGTGAGTGACGACGCCGCGGCGGAGGGTGTGGTCGTGACCGACCAGATCCCGGCCGACATCAAGATCACCGAGGTGAACTGGACCGGCAAGGGCGACGCCGACGCGTTCCCGAACTGGCAGTCCTGCGAGGTGACGGGTCAGAACGGCTCCGGCTACGGCGGCACGCTCACGTGCGTGCTGTTCGGACCCCTGCAGCCGATCAACTCCGACAACGGCGGTACATCGGTCGCTCCGCGGATCACGCTCTCGGCGACGGTGAACCCGGCGTCGAAGGCGAACACGATCAACAACATCGCGGTGGTGGATTACCACACGTTCGGTGACCCGGATGACCCGGGCCGCGATTCGGACGACGCCACCGTGCTGCTGTCGTCGCTGCCGGCGACGGGTGGAAGCCCGATGCTGCCGATCATCCTGCTCGGCCTGGTCGTGATGCTCACGGGCGCTGCCGTGGTCGCGGTCTCGCGCCGCCGACGCGGAGAGGTCAAGCCGACGCTGTGATCCCTGGAGAGGGCGGGCATCCCCCAAGGGCCCGTCCTCTCCAGCCGCCCGGCATCCGTTTTCAACGCGTTACTTGACGCGCACGGATGCCGGGCATACCTTTGCCAGCGGGAACACGTTTCGGCTCGTGTTTGGGGAGATAGCCGAACCTCGGGGATTTGGGATCCCTGGGTTCTGGGGTTCATCAACTCACAGCGAGTCGTGACGTGCTGGGAGGGGCCTCTACTTGGGGCACCCTGTGTCGTTTCGACCAAGGGTGAAGTTGATGTTCAGTCGTACTTTCGTGCGCGCCTCGAAGTCTGAGGGTCCGCGCCGCCGCATGCGTCAGGAGCGGACTGAGGAGCGTCGAATCGCGCTCCAGAACCGCTGGTACGTGGGGGGACTCGCCGCGATCGTGGCGAGTTCTCTTGTGTTCTCGGGGATGTCCCCGGCATCGGCGGAGGAGGTGACCACCCCCGACCCCGCCGCCACCACAGAGGCGACGACGACAGACACGACATCGACGGATGCTGCGCCCCCGCCGCCTGCGGAGGAACCGGCCGCGGAGGAGCCCGCGGTCGAAGAGCCGGCTGCGCCGGCCGACCCGCCTGCTGCGGCTCCCGAGACGACGGCGCCCGAGGCGACCGCGCCAGAGGCGACCGCGCCAGAGGGCGACGCGACCGCCCCGCTCTCGCTCATGGCGGCACCTCAGCAGCAGATCGGCGCACTGGCAGTCGCGTGCAACCTGAACGGCACGTTCGAGATCGACGCCAACTACGCACCGGGCACATGCGGTGGGAACGACTGGACGAACGTCAACCACGACGAAGCGACCCAGGGCGGCACCTACCAGACGTCGAACAAGGACGACTCAGATCCTGCCAACTGGACGTCCTCCGGCTCCACGCCGCCGAAGGGCGACTTCGCACGGGTCTACTCCTACGCTGAGTCCGTCGGCGGCAACTACTACCTCGACTTCGCCTGGGAGCGGAGCCAGGAGGAAGGCACCGGCGGTTACCTCATCGAGGTGACGAACGCCGGTGCATCGACGGCTCCCGACGGCACCCCACGACCCAACCGCACCAACGGCGGAGTGCTCTTCGTCATCACCACCCAGGGCGGCGGTGCGCCGATCCTCTACGAGACGTGTACCTACACTTCCGTGGCCACCTACCCGGGCACGTGTATCGCGTACGACGGAAGCGGCTTCATCAGCACGGTGAATGACGCGGCCATCGTGAATCCGCACGGTGAGACCGTCCCGGCGGGCAGCTTCTTCGAGATCGGCATCAACGTCACCGATCTCACCAACGGCGGCGTCAAGCCGGGCTGCCCGGCTCCGTCTGCGGCGACTGCTTACATGCGCAGTTTCACCGGCAACATCGACTCCGACTCGAAGAACCTGAAGGGGTACATCGAGCCGCTCACCGTCGCCCCGCCGTCGACCTGCGTCCCGCTCACCGCGACCAAGACGGCGACGCCGTCGTTCGTGCGCGACTACAACTGGGAGATCGACAAGTCCGTCGACCAGAACAGCGCCAAGGTGCGGCCGGGCGAGAACGCCGAGTTCGACTACACCGTCAAGGTCACGCCCTCGGCGCCCATCGATTCCGGCTTCACCGTCACCGGCACCATCCACGTGACGAACACCAACCCGGTCGACGTGCCGATCACCGGTGTGACGGACGCGATCCCCGGGGCGACGTGTTCGATCGTCGGATCCCAGACGCCCACCGTTCCCAAGAACGGCGGTTCGGTCGACATCGCTTACACATGCTCGCTGCCTTCGGGCTCGGCGGGGACGAACAAGGCGACCGTGACGTGGGGGAGCACCGCGATCCCGGCCGGCTCGGCCGAGGCGACTGCCGGCTTCACGTTCGCGGGGCTTGCGCCTTCGACGACGACGGATGCCTCGGTGACGGTGTCCGACACGGCTGCCGAGTTCGGCGGCACCAAGACGGTGACCAAGCTCGACGGCCCCACCACCTTCACGTATTCCCGCCAGTTGGGGTCCGATGTCGGTGCGGGTCAGTGCAAGAGCTACGACAACACGGCGTCGATCGCGGCCACGTCCAACCAGCCGAAGCTGTCCGACAGCGTCTCGGTGAGCGTGTGCGCGGGCGAGGACCTCACGATCACCAAGAACGTCGTGCTGGATCTGACGCGAACGTACGCGTGGGACATCGACAAGAGCGTCGACAAGACGGTGCGCACCGTCGATGCCGAGGGCAACGCGACGTTCGACTACACCGTCAAGGTCACGCCCGGCGCTGCGACCGACTCGGACTGGGCGATGAGCGGTGAGATCACCGTCGCCAACCCGAACGCATGGGACGTGAAGGCGACGGTGACCGACCTGCCGTCGTTCCCCGACGTGAGCTGCACTGTCACAGGAGGCGTGGACGCGACGGTTCCCGCCGACTCGTCGAAGGTGTTCCCGTACACGTGCACCTTCTCGGGCACGGGCCCGTTCTTCAGCGGAACGAACAAGGCGAAGGTGACGTGGAACGCCGCGGAGGCGTACAGCGCGCACTCCAGCGCCGAGTACACCGCGCAGATCACCGAGCTGTCGTGGGACAAGACACTCGTCAACGAGACGATCACGGTGATCGATGACAAGACGAACCCGGCCAACCCGGTGACGCTCGGCACGGTCACGTGGAATGCCAACGGCACGCCGACGCTGTTCACGTACTCGATCACGATCCCGGGCACCCCGGGCAAGTGCGTCGACTACACCAACAAGGCGTGGATCAAGGAGACCGGCCAGAACGACAAGGTGACGGTCACGGTGTGCGACTACGCGGACCTCACCGTCACGAAGACGGCGAACCCGACGTTCAAGCGGGCCTACGCGTTCGACATCGACAAGAAGGCCGCAGCGACCCACCTCGTCGTCGACCCGCAGACGGGCAAGGCGACGGCGCACTACACGGTGACCGTCACCGACGGCGCAGCGGTCGACAGCGACTTCAAGGTCTCCGGCGCGATCACCGTCACCAACCCGAACGCGGTGGATGTTCCGCTCGAGTCGCTGACCGACAAGATCGGCGGCGTCACCTGCACCCTGAACCTTCCGGCGGAGCTCGAGGTGCCGGCGAACGATTCGATCATCGTCCAGTACTCGTGCGCCCTCCCCGGTTCGACCGCGGCCACCGAGGGCACCAACGTGGCGAGCGTCACGTGGGACGAGGAGGAGCTGCTCGGCACGAGCGGGGCGGCGTCCGGCTCGAAGGCGTTCTCCTTCGCGAACGCGGTCATCACCGACGTGAACGCGAAGACGATCACCGTGCTCGACGACAAGACCGACCCCGATGCCGACCCGGTGGAGCTGGGCCAGCACACGTGGACGGCCAAGGGCGCGAAGGAGGAGTTCACGTACTCGCTCGAGCTCCAGGGCACCCCTGGCGCCTGCGTGGAGTACACGAACACCGCGTGGATCGAGCAGACCGGGCAGTCCGACGATGAGACCGTCGAGCTGTGCGCGTTCCAGGATCTGACCGTCAGCAAGACCGCGGTGGGCTCCTTCGACCGCGACTACGACTGGAGCATCACGAAGGTCGTCGACCACGATTCGGCGACGATCCTGCCAGGCACTTCCGAGATCGTCGAGTACAAGGTCACCGTCACTCCGACGGCAGCCCAGGACTCCAACTTCAAGGTCGCGGGCAGTATCTCGGTGCAGAACCCGAACAACGCCGATGTCACGATCACGCTGGCGGACGTCCTCCCGGGCGGACACTGCGTGGTCACCGGTATCGGCGACCTGACGGTCGAAGCCGGCACGACGAGCGTGTATCCGTACACGTGCTCGCTGCCTGCGGCCACCGCGTCGACGTCGGTGACCAACAAGGCGGACATCACGTGGAACGCGAACCTGCTCCCGGGCACTTCGGGGGCGGCGAGCGGGACTGCCGTCGTCAACTTCGCCCAGGTGACGCCCGCGACGACGGATGCTACGGCCACGGTGTCCGACACCGCGAACGAGTTCGGTCAGCCCGTGGTGCTGAACGCCGCCGACGGCGCGAAGGAGTTCACCTACGAGCGTGAGCTGTCGACGCCGGACGGCGTGTGCACCACGTACCCGAACACCGCCAAGGTGGTCCCGTCGCATGAGTCACCGCACTCGGCGTCGCAGTCGGTCGAGGTGTGCGCCCCGACGATCGTGAAGGTCGCCGAGTCGGCCATTCAGTCGGATGACGACCCCGACCTGTGGGATGTCAGCTACCTGATCACGGTCAACCTGGCCGGCGGTGACCACGAGTACGACCTCGGTGACGACCCGGCGTTCGCTCCGGGCGTCGAGATCCTCTCGGGCTCGGCGCAGCGGATCGAGCCGGAGCCGGCGGGCCCCGTGATCAACGGCATCCCCTCGGACGGCACGCCGTTCGTCACCGGTGTCGCCATCGGCGACCAGGGCAACACTGAGCACGTCTACCGCGTGGTCTGGCACGTCCGGATCGCGTCGCAGATCCCTGCCGAGGACCGTGCGTGCAACGGAGAGGACACCGGGTTCTTCAACACCGGCATCCTCACGGTGGACGAACTGGTCCAGGACAGCACGGCCTGCATCCCGATCGTCGAGAAGGTCTACCCGGTGGTCCGCAAGACCGTCACCGGCCTCTCGCGGGATGCCGAGACCAAGCAGTGGGAGATCGTCTACAAGCTCGAGGTGGAACTGGCAGGAAAGGACAACGGCAACCCTGCGGAGCTGAAGTCGAAGTACAACCTGTCCGACACGCTCCAGTACGGCGTGATCGACATCGTGGACGCCTCGTGGAGTGGTGAGGGCACGACCGACGAGCCGTTCGACGAGAATGCCGGTGTCTGGTCGGCGGACATCGCCTCCAACAAGGTCATCAACGCCGGTGCGATCCACACGTACACGGTGACGGTGCACGCGACACTCGAGGCGAGCGATTTCCAGTCGCGGACCGTGGGCTGCACCGTGGTCGGCCAGAACCGGGGACTCGGCTTCTTCAACTCGGCCGAGCTGTCGTTCAGCGAAGACGTCGCGCCGCAGGTGGTCGAGGCCTGCACGCCTCCGGTCTACCCGACGGTGACCAAGACCGCCAGCGGAACGGTGCGGGATCCGGAGACGGGCCTGCAGCGGGTGTCGTACCTGGTCAAGGTCACGTCTCCGGCACCGGTCGAAGGCAACCCTGTGACCAACGTGCTGTACTCGCTCACTGAGAAGCCGGATGCGCTTCCCGATCACGTCGAGCTCGTCGGCACCTGGCACGCCGAGCCCGTGGGCCCGGACACGCCGAGTGTCACCCAGGCGACGTGGGACGGCACCGGTCAGTGGCTGCTCAAGGGCGTGGGCGTGTTCTCCGCTGAAGATCGATCTGCGGGCAAGCTCGAGCACGTCTACCGGATCTGGGCGGACCTGCGGGTGACCGGGGACCCGGTCGCCGAGCTCCAGCCGTGCACGCCCGGCGACACGGAGGGGATCCCGATCTGGAACGCGGTGTCGCTCACGTTCGCCGAGCAGGTGTCGGGCGATGTGCGGGCCTGCAACGAGGTCAACTACGACGACGTGTCGATCGTGAAGACCTCCCAGGGCGTCCCGACACCCGAGGGCAGCGAGACGCCCTCGGTGGAGCCGGGCACGCAGTTCGACTACGTGCTGACGGTGAAGAACAACGGCACGCGCGCAGCGACCAATGTGGTCGTGACCGACCCCATTCCGGCACGACTCCAGGTGACGAACGTCGTGCTGCCGGCCGGGTGGATCAACGTCAACGCCCCGGCGCTGGTGGGTGCGAACAACACCCTCAAGGCCAGCGTCCCGTCACTAGGTGTCGGGCAGACGGCGGTGATCACGGTCACGGTGAAGCTGACGCCCACTCCGGTGGGACCGGTCGTGCCGGGTGACGGCACCCAGCAGCCGGCAGTACCGCTCGAGAACCTCGTGAACACCGCGTGCGTCGCGGCGACTCTCGATCAGGTTCCTGAGAACAACTGCTCGACGGTCGAGATCCCGGTTCGCGAGATCACGGCGGTCGTCTACACCAAGTGCGTGGCGGATGCCCCGTTCCTCGGCTGGACGATCCGCAAGTCGGCCACACTGCTCGGCAGCGAGATCGACTTCCTGTGGACTCCTGACGAGGGTGGCGATACGACCGTCCCGCCGGACGTCGCGATCACTCAGCCGGGTGGCACGGCGACGTGGAGCGACGAGATCGAGTGGCCGGGTGCCGAGTTCACGCCGTCGGGTGTGAGCATCGACTACCCGGGATGGCGCCCGATCCGAGCCAGTGACATCGTGCCCGGCTCGAGCCCGACGCAGTACTACTACCCGGGCACGACCGACATCATCGCTCCCGAGGACGTGAACGACTACGTCTTCAACGGCCTGATCCTCGACGACAGTGAGCTTGATTACACCTGGCGCCTGGGATCGACGGTGACCTTCACGGTGAACCCCGAACTGGCCTTCGCAGTCGAGTATCCGGAAGCGACTCCCGGCTGCGCGGTGGCCCGCCACTCGAACGTGCAGATCGAGAAGACGGCCAGCGTCGAGAAGACCGACCCGGGAGCCTCGTTCACGTACAGCATCGCCGTGCAGAACGTGAGCGACGACTCGGCCGCGGAAGCGGTCGTGGTCACCGACGCCATCCCTGCCGACATCAAGATCACGAACGTGACCTGGACCGGCAAGGGCGACGACACGGTGTTCCCGAACTGGCAGTCCTGCGAGGTGACCGGCCAGAACGGCTCGGGCTACGGCGGAACACTGACCTGTGTGCTCTTCGGACCACTGCAGCCGCAGGGTGCGAACGAGGGCGCGTCGGCTGCTCCGACCATCACCCTGGCCGCGACGGTGAACCCAGGGTCGAAGGCCAGCTCGATCACGAACGTGGCGGTGGTGGATTACCACACCTTCGGAAACCCGGATGACAAGGGTCGAGACTCGGACGACGCCATCGTCCTGCTCTCGGCGCTGCCGGCGACCGGTGGCGAGCTGCCGCCGCTCCTGGTGCTCCTCGGCCTGCTCGCTCTGCTCGGAGGCACGACGATGCTGATCGTCACCCGCCGCCGGCGCGGAGAGGTCAAGGCCACCATCTGACCGACCGTGTGAGAGAGCGGGACCGCCCCAAGGCCCGCTCTCTCACCCGACTCCGGCCCGCCTCTTCGTGCCGGACGAACGAGCCCCTCGCACCCCAAAGGCGAGGGGCTCGTTCGTGCGTCCACACAAGAGAGAGGACGGATGCCTCGGCCGCAGCGTCCCTTCGCGCGTCGATTTCGCTCATCGGGGCGTGCCGCGATAGCCTGCACACGGGCGGTCATCCGCCTGTCCCGCGGCCTTCGGGAAGGCCGCGGAAACCGGATCCCCCTCGGCCCGAACCGGGTGAGGGTCTGACGCTCGTTCCCCCGACGGGTGAATGGTGCGCCCCCGCGCATCGAAGGAACGCGGTACCCCCGTACCGCGGAAGTACCGACGTGCCCCCGCACGTCGCTGGGATGTACGGCGCGCTTCGGCGCGTCGCTGGGAAGTACGGCGCGCTCCGGCGTGCCGCTGGGATGAACGGCGCGCTTCGGCGTGCCGCTGGGACGGCGCCTCGGCGCCGAATAGGGGAGGACGCTGTGCCTGCATTGCTCAAGCGAACATGGAAAGCATTGGCTGGGGCGCTGGTCGCTGCCGCACTCGTGGTGGCGCCTCTGGTGACCGCCGGCGCGACGGCGACCGAGCCGGTGCTCAAGGGCGAGGTCGGAAAGCTGGAGCCGTGGAGCTCCGAGACGAACCACACGGACTACTGGGCCAAGCTTTACGCCGACCACGGCGCGGTGTGCTACTCGGCCAAGGGGAGCACGAGCCACGGGAAGATCACCGACGGCGGCAAGACCGTCACACTGAACGCCTACGGCAAGGACTGGTACGGCGATCACTGGGAGCTGCTCGTCATCAAGGGCGGATCCGACTACAACAACGTGATCGTGCACCCGAAGGCGGGGGTCGCGTACGCGTCGCCGCCCAACAAGAACAACCAGGCGGACGTGTCTCACTGGATCGTCTGCAAGGGCAAGACGCCCGACACCCCGCAGCCTGAGGCGCCGTCGCAGGATCTCACTTGCACCGCGATCGTCGTCGACTACCACCGGGCGCTGAAGAACGGCGACCACATCAACATCAGCTACGCGAAGGACAAGCAGGTCAACGCCTACGTGGACCAGAACATCCAGGGTGGCTGGAACACGCTGGGCCTGCGTTTCTCCGACGGATCGACGCGGCCACTCACTAAGGCCGAGGTGAAGTCGGGTGTCATCAACTGGAAGTACTCGGCGCTGATCCCGACCGACGCGTACACGATCTCCTTCGTCCAGACGAACGAGACGGACACGTGGCCCGACCTTGAGTGCGGCGAAGAGGACGCGCCCCCGGCGGTCGTGACCCCCTCGCTGTCGTACACCGCGCCGACGTGCGCGGCCGATGGCTCGGTCACCCCGAGCGACGACGCGAACTGGACCTCCACGAAGAACGAGGACGGCTCGACGACCTGGACCGCTGCCCCCAAGGACCGCACTGTCTTCACCGAGGGCGCTCAGATCACGTGGAAGGTGCCGAGTCTGACGAAGCTCTCACCCACCAGCGAGGATTGCCGACCGGGTCAGCCTGACCCGGTGAAGACGATCACCCCGGCGTCGACCTACGACTGCACCAGCACCTCGGTCAGCACGACCACCACCACGACGATCACCCCCTTCGCCTGGAACGGCGAGAAGTGGGTGCTCGGCACGCCCGAGACCACGGCCAAGGACGAGAAGCGCCCGATGACGGCGGCGGAGAAGAAGGAATGCCCTCTGCCCGTCGAGGACCCGAAGCACTCCGAGTGGAAGGACGGCGAGTGGGTGTGCGGAGACACGACCGTCACGCAGACGCGCGAGAAGACCACGACGACCTACGCCTACAACGACGAGGGGACCGCGGTGCCCACCGTCACCAAGACGGAGGAGACCCAGACCCGTGACCTCACCAGCGAGGAGATCGGCGAGGCCTGCGACCTGGTTCCCGGTGAGATCGAGTCGGTGTGTGTCGGCGATGTTCCGTTCCTCGGCTACGAGGTTTCGTTGCCCGAGGGCTTCGAGACCGTGGACGGCAACCCCGTCACCATCACCTTCGTGAATCCGACCGAGGGCGGCGAGAACTTCGTGGCCGACAACCAGCCTCTCAGTGGCACGCTGCTGTGGCCCGGTGCCTCGAACGTCGCGCCGAAGATGTGGCCCGGCTGGGAGCTCGTGAACGGTGAGTACGTCAAGACGGACGGCAACTACGACTGGACCCGCAAGGGTGTGACGGTGCGCTTCGAGGTGAACCCGTCGTACTCGACCGAGGTCTTCTACCCGGAGGCCTCTGCGGTCTGCGCGAACCCGCCCGTCGGCGGTGGCGACGACCCGTCGACCCCGACCACCGGCACGCCGGCGTCGACCGACCCCGAGGCCCTCGCGGTCACGGGTGGCGGCATCAGCCCGATGTTCGCGGTCGCGGGTGGTGCCGTGCTCCTCGCCGGCATCGCGACGGTCGCCTTCGCGGCCTACCGCCGCCGCCAGGCGAGCGCGGAGTGACGCCTCAATAGATAGGCAGAGAGGGCGGTCGCGCACAGCGCGACCGCCCTCTCGCATAGGGGTGCAGCATCCATCCTGCGAACCCTCCTGAGAAACGGCCGAGCATACCCGCGTCGCGACACGCCCGAGTTTGCGACACGCCCGGGCTGCACGTAGACTAGTGAGGTTCCACATTCCGACGCCCCTCTTGGCGTGCGTCGGATCACTGCCAGGGCAGTGCATAGGCAGCGCAGACGCGCAGGGTCCTAGGCCGCGGGCAGCAGAACCACCACATCACGAATCCACCTCGGGCGGAGCTTTGCTTCGCGCGCGGGGGAGGACGGATGCCGGGACGCGGCGCTTCGGCGCGGCACCCGGATTGACAGCAGAACAGCGGTGCAGCACGCACTGCGTAAGCGGTGCAGAAGTGCCATGGCGCTTTGCGCCACGTGCGTCCAATGCCACAGGGGTATGACGCGAGAAAGAGAGTGAGCAGACAATGGCGGGACAGAAGATCCGCATTCGCCTGAAGTCGTACGACCACGAGGTCATCGACTCGTCGGCGCGCAAGATCGTCGACACCGTGACCCGTGCGGGCGCGACGGTCGTGGGCCCCGTGCCCCTTCCGACGGAGAAGAACGTGATCGCCGTGATCCGTTCTCCCCACAAGTACAAGGACAGCCGCGAGCACTTCGAGATGCGCACCCACAAGCGTCTGATCGACATCATCGATCCGACGCCCAAGGCTGTCGACTCGCTCATGCGTCTCGACCTCCCGGCCGATGTCAACATCGAGATCAAGCTCTGAGGTTCGACATGGCTGACATCAACAACAAGGTTTCCAAGGGCCTGCTGGGCACGAAGCTCGGCATGACCCAGGTCTGGGATGAGAACGGCAAGCTCGTTCCCGTCACCGTCATCGAGATCGCCCCGAACGTGGTCACCCAGGTTCGCACCCCCGAGAAGGACGGCTACAAGGCCGTGCAGATCGGCTACGGGCAGATCGACCCCCGCAAGGTGAACCAGCCCCTCACGGCCCACTTCGAGGCCGCGGGTGTCACCCCGCGCCGTCACCTCACCGAGATCCGCACCGCGGACGCCGCTGACTACTCACTCGGTCAGGAGCTCACGGTGGACGGCACGTTCGAGGCCGGCCAGCTGGTCGACGTCGTCGGCACCAGCAAGGGCAAGGGCACCGCGGGTGTCATGAAGCGTCACAACTTCAAGGGTGTCTCCGCTTCGCACGGTGCGCACCGCAACCACCGCAAGCCCGGCTCGATCGGCGCCTCGTCGACCCCGAGCCGCGTCTTCAAGGGCATGCGCATGGCCGGCCGTATGGGTGGCGAGCGCGTGACCGTTCTCAACCTCAAGGTGCACGCCATCGACGCCGAGAAGGGTCTGCTGCTCGTCAAGGGCGCCGTCCCCGGTGCTCGCGGCCGCATCGTCTACGTCCGCAACGCAGTGAAGGGTGCCTGATCTCATGGCTGACTCGACTCTCGCGCTCGACGTCGTGAAGGCAGACGGCAAGAAGGCTGGCTCCGTCCAGCTGCCCGCCGATCTCTTCGACGTCAAGACGAACATCCCGCTCATCCACCAGGTCGTCGTCGCGCAGCTCGCGGCGGCTCGCCAGGGCACCCACTCGACCAAGCGTCGCGGTGAGGTCTCGGGCGCCGGCCGCAAGCCCTTCAAGCAGAAGGGCACGGGTAACGCCCGTCAGGGCTCGATCCGCGCGCCGCACATGACCGGTGGTGGCATCGTCCACGGCCCGAAGCCGCGCGACTACTCGCAGCGCACCCCCAAGAAGATGATCGCGGCCGCCCTGCTGGGCGCGCTCAGCGACCGTGCTCGCGGCGAGCGTCTCCACGTCGTGGAGTCGTTCGGCATCGAGGGTGCTCCGTCGACCAAGGCCGCTGCTGCGGTCCTGGCCGGTCTCGGCGCCACCAAGAACGTGCTCGTGGTCGTGGACCGCTCGGACGACATCAGCGTCCTCAGCGTCCGCAACATCGCGTTCGCCCACGTGCTGCCGGCTGACCAGCTCAACGCCTACGACGTGCTCGTCTCGGACGACATCGTCTTCACCAAGGCCGCCTACGACGCGTTCGTCGCGTCGAAGAGCGCCGTCACCGAGGAGGCCTCGGCATGACCGCCGTCAACAAGGACCCGCGCGACATCATCCTGAAGCCGGTCGTTTCGGAGAAGAGCTACGGGCTCATCGACGAGGGCAAGTACACCTTCCTCGTCGACCCCCGTGCCTCGAAGACCGAGATCAAGCTCGCCATCGAGAAGATCTTCGGCGTCAAGGTCGCAGCGGTCAACACGCTCAACCGCACGGGCAAGGCCCGTCGCACCCGCTTCGGCACGGGCAAGCGCAAGGACACCAAGCGCGCCATCGTGACCCTGAAGTCGGGCACCATCGACATCTTCACGGCAGTCGGCTGACGGTCGGGATAGAGGACTAGAGATATGGCTATTCGCAAGTACAAGCCCACGACCCCGGGTCGCCGCGGCTCGTCGGTGGCCGACTTCGCCGAGATCACCCGATCGACGCCTGAGAAGTCGCTCCTCCGCCCGCTCAGCAAGACCGGTGGCCGCAACAACCAGGGCCGCATCACCACGCGTCACATCGGTGGTGGCCACAAGCGTCAGTACCGCGTCATCGACTTCCGTCGTAACGACAAGGACGGCATCAACGCCAAGGTCGCTCACATCGAGTACGACCCCAACCGCACCGCGCGCATCGCGCTGCTGCACTACTTCGACGGCGAGAAGCGCTACATCATCGCGCCGAACAAGCTGTCGCAGGGCGACATCGTCGAGTCGGGTCCGTCGGCCGACATCAAGCCGGGCAACAACCTGCCGCTGAAGAACATCCCCACCGGTACCGTGATCCACGCGATCGAGCTCCGCCCCGGCGGCGGCGCGAAGCTGGCCCGCTCGGCCGGTGCGTCGGTTCGCCTCGTGGCGAAGGACGGCCCCTACGCCCAGCTGCGTCTGCCCTCGGGCGAGATCCGCAACGTCGACGCGCGCTGCCGCGCGACCGTCGGCGAGGTGGGCAACGCCGAGCAGTCGAACATCAACTGGGGCAAGGCCGGCCGTAACCGCTGGAAGGGCATCCGCCCGACCGTCCGCGGTGTCGCCATGAACCCGGTCGACCACCCGCACGGTGGTGGTGAGGGTAAGACCTCCGGTGGTCGTCACCCGGTTTCGCCGTGGGGTCAGGCCGAAGGCCGCACCCGTCACGCGAACAAGGAAAGCGACAAGTACATCGTCCGTCGTCGCAACGCCGGCAAGAAGCGGAAGTAGGAGTAGAGGAAGATGCCTCGCAGCCTTAAGAAGGGCCCCTTCGTCGACGAGCACCTGCTTCGCAAGGTCGTCGTCCAGAACGAAGCCGGCACCAAGAACGTCATCAAGACCTGGTCGCGCCGTTCGATGATCATCCCGGCCATGCTGGGTCACACCATCGCCGTGCACGACGGACGCAAGCACATCCCCGTGTTCGTGTCCGAGACCATGGTCGGCCACAAGCTGGGCGAGTTCGCGCCCACCCGCACCTTCCGCGGCCACGTGAAGGACGACAAGAAGGGCCGCCGCCGCTGACGCGGGGGCAGAGGAGAGAGAAATGGTGGAGTCCATCGCACGCGTGCGACACATCCGCGTGACCCCTCAGAAGGCTCGTCGTGTCGTTGCGCTCATCAAGGGCAAGCAGGCTGAGGAGGCCCTGGCCATCCTCAAGTTCGCACCGCAGGGTGCGAGCGAGCCGATCTACAAGCTCGTCGCCGCCGCGATCGCGAACGCTCGCGTCAAGGCGGACAAGGACGGCGAGTACCTGGACGAGCAGGACCTGTACGTGAAGAACGCGTACGTCGATGAGGGCACGACGCTCAAGCGTTTCCAGCCCCGCGCGCAGGGTCGTGCCTTCCAGATCAAGAAGCGCACCAGCCACATCACCGTCGTGCTCTCGACCCCCGAGGTCGCGGAGACGGCACCGGCTGCCAAGAGCAAGAAGGCGAGCAAGTAATGGGACAGAAAGTCCACCCGTACGGCTTCCGCCTCGGCATCACGACCGACCACGTGTCGCGTTGGTTCTCGGACTCGACGAAGCCCGGCCAGCGTTACGCCGACTACGTCGCCGAGGACATCCGCATCCGCAAGCTCCTGCAGACCCAGCTCGACCGGGCCGGCGTGAGCAACATCGAGATCGAGCGCACCCGTGACCGCGTTCGCGTCGACATCCACACCGCCCGTCCGGGCATCGTGATCGGTCGCCGCGGCGCCGAGGCCGAGCGCATCCGCGCCGACCTCGAGAAGCTCACCGGCAAGCAGATCCAGCTGAACATCCTCGAGGTCAAGAACCCCGAGGCCGACGCTCAGCTCGTCGCGCAGGGCATCGCCGAGCAGCTCACCGCTCGCGTGGCGTTCCGTCGCGCGATGCGCAAGGGCCTGCAGGGCGCTCAGCGCGCCGGCGCCAAGGGCGTCCGCATCCAGGTCTCCGGCCGCCTCGGCGGCGCCGAGATGAGCCGCTCGGAGTTCTACCGCGAGGGTCGTGTGCCGCTGCACACGCTGCGCGCGAACATCGACTACGGCTTCTACGAGGCGAAGACCACCTTCGGCCGCATCGGCGTGAAGGTCTGGATCTACAAGGGCGACCTCACCAACAAGGAGCTCGCTCGCGAGCAGGCCAACGCGCCCAAGTCGGACCGTCGTCGTGACGACCGCCGTGGCGGCCCGCGTGGCGACCGCGGCGAGCGTGGCGGCGACCGCCGCAACGAGGCCCCCGTGGCAGAAGGAGCGTCGGCGTAATGCTCATCCCCCGCAAGGTCAAGTACCGCAAGCAGCACCACCCCGGCCGCTCGGGCCAGGCCACCGGTGGCACGAAGGTGTCGTTCGGTGAGTTCGGCATCCAGGCCCTCACGCCCGCTTACGTGACGAACCGTCAGATCGAGTCCGCTCGTATCGCGATGACCCGTCACATCAAGCGTGGCGGCAAGGTGTGGATCAACATCTACCCCGACCGTCCGCTCACCAAGAAGCCGGCCGAAACCCGCATGGGTTCCGGTAAGGGTTCGCCCGAGTGGTGGGTCGCAAACGTCAAGCCGGGTCGCGTCCTCTTCGAGGTCGCCGGCGTCAACGAGGAACTCGCTCGTGAGGCCCTGACCCGTGCCATCCACAAGCTGCCTCTCAAGGCACGCATCATCAAGCGCGAGGAGGGCGACGCGTAATGGCGATCGGCACCAAGACGCTCGCTCCGAGCGAGCTCGACACGTTCGAAGACCAGCGCCTCGTCGAGGAGCTGCGCAAGGCCAAGGAAGAGCTGTTCAACCTGCGCTTCCAGTCGGCGACCGGCCAGCTCGAGAGCCACGGCCGCATCCGCGCGGTCAAGCGCGACATCGCGCGGCTCTACACCGTGATCCGTGAGCGCGAGCTCGGCATCCGTGCCACGCCCGCGCCGCTGGAGACCGCGACGAAGGCGAAGAAGACGAAGGCCAAGAAGGCGGATGCCGCTGACGAGGCCGCGAAGGAAGAGGCCGAGTGATGGCTGACAAGAAGCAGGCCGCTGAGGTCGAGCACGGCGAGCACGACGTTCGCGACGCCGACGCCCGTGGCTACCGCAAGGCCCGCCGTGGCTACGTCGTCAGCGACAAGATGGACAAGACCATCGTCGTCGAGGTCGAGGACCGCGTGAAGCACCCGCTCTACGGCAAGGTCATCCGCCGCACCTCCAAGGTGAAGGCGCACGACGAGACGAACTCCGCCGGCATCGGCGACCTCGTCCTCATCAACGAGACCCGCCCGCTCAGCGCCACCAAGCGCTGGCGTCTGGTCGAGATCCTGGAGAAGGCCAAGTGATTCAGAACGAGTCCCGCCTCAAGGTCGCCGACAACACGGGCGCCAAGGAGCTGCTCACCATCCGCGTTCTCGGTGGCTCGAACCGCCGTTACGCGGGTCTCGGTGACATCATCGTGGCCACCGTCAAGGACGCGATCCCGGGCGGCAACGTCAAGAAGGGCGACGTCGTCAAGGCCGTCGTCGTTCGCACCAAGAAGGAGACCCGTCGTCCCGACGGGTCGTACATCAAGTTCGACGAGAACGCCGCCGTCATCCTGAAGAACGACGGGGAGCCCCGCGGCACCCGCATCTTCGGACCGGTCGGTCGTGAGCTTCGTGACAAGAAGTTCATGAAGATCGTCTCGCTCGCACCGGAGGTGATCTGACCACATGGCCAAGATCAAGAAGGGTGACCTGGTTCAGGTCATCACGGGCAAGAAGCAGGACAAGGGCGGCGACCGCGGCAAGCAGGGCAAGGTCCTCGAGATCCTCGCCGAGCAGAACCGCGTCATCGTCGAGGGCGTGAACTACGTCACGAAGCACAACCGTGTCGGTCAGTCGCAGCGCGGCACCAAGACGGGCGGCATCGAGACGATGGAAGCCCCCATCCACATCTCCAACGTCCAGGTCGTCGACCCCTCGACCAAGAAGCCGACCCGCGTCGGCCACCGTGTCGAGGAGCAGACCAAGGACGGCGTGAAGCGCACCGTCCGCGTGCGCTACGCGAAGAAGTCAGGCAAGGACCTCTGAACATGAGCAGCACCACTGCCGTGGAGGCTGGCAAGATCCAGCCCCGCCTGAAGCAGAAGTACAACGGCGAGATCAAGAAGGCTCTGCAGGACGAGTTCGGCTACGCCAACGTCATGCAGATCCCCGGCCTGGTCAAGGTCGTCGTGAACACCGGTGTCGGCGAGGCAGCTCGCGACAGCAAGGTGATCGATGGTGCGGTCGACGACCTCACCAAGATCACCGGTCAGAAGCCGGTCGTGACCAAGGCCCGCAAGTCCATCGCGCAGTTCAAGCTGCGTGAGGGTCAGGCCATCGGCGCGCACGTCACCCTCCGTGGCGACCGCGCGTGGGAGTTCATCGACCGCCTCGTCAACCTGGCGCTGCCCCGCATCCGTGACTTCCGCGGCCTGTCGGGCGCCCAGTTCGACGGTCACGGCAACTACACCTTCGGTCTCCAGGAGCAGTCCGTGTTCCACGAGATCAACCAGGACAAGATCGACCGCGTCCGCGGCTTCGACATCACCATCGTGACGACGGCGAAGACGGACGCCGAGGGCCGCGCACTCCTGCGCGCCCTGGGCTTCCCGTTCAAGTCGGACGACGCGCAGGCGTAATTCCTGAATCGGATGCCTCGACCCGGGCGCGTGCGCGCGGGTCGAGGCATCCGGATCCCATAACTGAACATGGCAATCATGGAAGGTCGTCCGGCGTGTAACGCCTGCCGATACCTCGTGAACAAAGGAATCAAGAAATGACAATGACAGACCCGGTCGCAGACATGCTGACCCGTCTGCGCAACGCGAACTCGGCGCACCACGACTCCGTGTCGCTGCCGAGCTCCAAGCTCAAGACCCACATCGCCGAGATCCTCAAGCAGGAGGGCTACATCTCCGCGTGGGAGGTCAGCGACGCCCGCGTCGGCTCGACCCTCACCCTGACGCTCAAGTACGGCCCGAACCGCGAGCGGTCGATCGCCGGCATCAAGCGCGTCTCGAAGCCCGGCCTGCGCGTGTACGCGAAGTCGACCGAGATCCCCCGCGTCCTCGGCGGCCTCGGCGTCGCGATCCTGTCCACCTCCTCCGGTCTTCTCACGGACCGTCAGGCAGAGCAGAAGGGCGTGGGTGGGGAAGTCCTCGCCTACGTGTGGTGATCTGACATGTCGAGAATCGGTCGTCTTCCGATCGACATCCCCGCCGGCGTGACCGTTTCGGTCGATGGCCAGGATGTCGCCGTCAAGGGCCCCAAGGGCGAGCTCCTGCTCACCGTGGCCCGTCCCATCGAAGTCAAGGTCGAAGAGGCACAGGTCGTCGTGACCCGTCCCGACGACGAGCGCGCCTCGCGTTCGCTGCACGGCCTGACCCGCACGCTCATCAACAACAACATCATCGGTGTCACCCAGGGCTACACCAAGGGTCTCGAGGTCGTCGGCACGGGTTACCGTGTCGCGCAGAAGGGCAGCTCGATCGAGTTCGCCCTCGGCTTCTCGCACCCGGTGCTGGTCGACCCGCCCGCCGGCATCACCCTGACCGTCGAGGGCAACAACAAGGTCACCGTGAGCGGCATCGACAAGCAGGCGGTCGGCGAGGTCGCCGCCAACATCCGCAAGATCCGCAAGCCCGAGCCGTACAAGGGCAAGGGTGTGCGGTATGCCGGCGAGGTCGTTCGTCGCAAGGCCGGAAAGAGTGGTAAGTAACCATGGCTGTCAAGACAAAGACCCAGGCGCGTTCGCGCCGTCATGCCCGCCTCCGCAAGAAGGTCGTCGGCACCGAGCTGCGTCCGCGCCTCGTCGTCACCCGTTCGGCCCGCCACGTCTTCGTGCAGGTCGTGGACGACAGCAAGGGCCACACCGTGGCATCGGCCTCGACGCTCGAGACCGGTCTGCGCACGTTCGACGGTGACAAGACCGCCAAGGCCCGCAAGGTCGGCGAACTCGTCGCCGAGCGCGCGAAGGCCGCCGGCGTCTCGGACGTCGTGTTCGACCGTGGCGGCAACCGCTACGCCGGCCGTGTCGCGGCGATCGCCGACGGCGCCCGCGAGGGAGGTCTGAACCTGTGAGTGACAACAAGGAGAACATCGTGACCGAGCAGGCTGCTGCCGAGGCTCCGGCCGACGCCGCCGCGACGGCTCCCGCCGAGCGCGAGCGCGAGCCGCGCCGCGGTGGGCGCGAGCGCAACCAGACCCGCGGTGACCGCGGTGGTCGCGATCGCAACGAGAGCCAGTTCCTCGAGCGCGTCGTCACCATCAACCGCGTGTCGAAGGTCGTCAAGGGTGGTCGTCGCTTCAGCTTCACCGCGCTCGTCGTCGTCGGCGACGGCAACGGTGTGGTGGGCGTCGGCTACGGCAAGGCCCGCGAGGTGCCGCTGGCGATCTCGAAGGGTGTCGAAGAGGCCAAGCGCAACTTCTTCCGCGTGCCGCGTGTCGGCTCGACCATCCCGCACCCCGTGCAGGGTGAGGCCGCTGCCGGTGTGGTGCTGCTGCGCCCCGCCGCCGCCGGTACCGGTGTCATCGCCGGTGGCCCGGTGCGTGCCGTCCTCGAGTGCGCCGGTATCCACGACGTGCTGTCGAAGTCGCTCGGCTCGTCGAACACGATCAACATCGTCCACGCGACGGTGGAGGCCCTGAAGCAGCTCGAGGAGCCCCGTGCGGTCGCCGCGCGTCGCGGTCTCGACTTCGACCAGGTCGCCCCCGCCCGTCTCGTCCGTGCCGAGGCTGAGGCCGCGGCCGCTGCGAAGGCAGGTGTCTGATGGCTGCGCGCCTGAAGGTTACGCAGGTCAAGTCCAAGGTGAGCGAGAAGCAGAACCAGCGTGACACGCTGCGTTCGCTCGGTCTGAAGCGGATCGGCGACTCGGTCGTCCGCCCCGACGACGCGCAGACGCGCGGCTACGTCCGGACCGTCGCACACCTCGTGAAGGTTGAGGAGATCGACTGATGGCTGAGAAGAACGACGCCGTCGAGGCCGAGAAGGCCCCGAAGAAGGCTGCTGCTCCCAAGGCTGCCGCCGAGAAGAAGGCCCCCGCGAAGGCGTCCGCCGCCAAGGCGGACAAGGCTGAGAAGGCCCCCGCGAAGAAGGCTGCGCCGGCGAAGAAGGCTGCTCCCAAGAAGGATGCTCCGGCTTCGCGCCCGGGCGTGCTCAAGGTGCACCACCTTCGTCCGGTCCCCGGCTCCAACACCGCGAAGACCCGTGTCGGTCGCGGTGAGGGCTCGAAGGGCAAGACGGCGGGTCGCGGTACCAAGGGTACGAAGGCCCGCTACCAGGTCAAGGTCGGCTTCGAGGGTGGGCAGATGCCGCTGCACATGCGCACCCCGAAGCTCCGCGGCTTCAAGAACCCGTTCCGCGTCGAGTACCAGGTCGTGAACCTGGACAAGCTCGCGGAGCTGTACCCCGCTGGTGGCGACGTCACCATCGGCGACCTGGTCGCCAAGGGTGCAGTGCGCAAGAACGAGAAGGTCAAGGTGCTCGGCACCGGCGACATCTCGGTGAAGCTCAACGTGTCGGTCGACAAGGTCTCGGCTTCGGCCGAGCAGAAGATCGTCGCCGCGGGCGGCGCCGTCAAGTAATACGCACACAGTGGGGGCCGGAGCTTGCTCCGGCCCCCACTGGGTTACCCTGGACGTCGGTACGTCTGCGTGCCGACGCCCCCTCTGGAGGAATCCTCTTGTTCAGCGCCATCGCGCGGATCTTCCGCACACCCGACCTTCGGCGGAAGATCGCATTCACCCTGGCGATCATCGCCCTGTACCGCTTCGGCGCGCACGTTCCTGCGCCGTTCGTCGACTTCCCGAACGTGCAGTCGTGTCTGCGGCAGTCCGCCGGCACCGAGGGCCTCCTTTCGCTGGTGAACCTCTTCTCCGGCGGCGCCCTCCTCCAGCTGTCGATCTTCGCCCTCGGCGTCATGCCGTACATCACGGCGACGATCATCGTGCAGCTGCTGCGCGTCGTCATCCCGCACTTCGAGACCCTCTACAAGGAGGGCCAGGCGGGCCAGGCCAGGCTGACGCAGTACACGCGCTACCTCACGATCGCGCTCGCACTGCTCCAGTCGACCACGCTCGTCACCGTCGCCCGCAGCGGCCAGCTCTTCGGGACCACCGGTGTTCCCGAGTGCGAGAACCTCCTCACGAACGACGTGTGGTGGGCTCAGCTGCTCATGATCATCACGATGACCGCCGGCACCGGCCTCATCATGTGGTTCGCCGAGCTCGTCACCGAGCGCGGCATCGGCAACGGCATGTCGCTGCTGATCTTCACCTCGATCGCCGCAGCGTTCCCTGCCTCGATGTGGGCGATCTGGCAGTCCAAGGGCTTCGAGGTCTTCCTGCTCGTCCTGGCCGTCGGCATCGTCGTCGTCGCGCTCGTCGTCTTCGTCGAGCAGTCGCAGCGCCGCATCCCGGTCCAGTACGCCAAGCGCATGGTCGGACGCCGCACATACGGCGGCACGAACACGTACATCCCGATCAAGGTCAACATGGCCGGCGTCGTGCCCGTCATCTTCGCCTCATCGCTGCTGTACATCCCGGCGCTCATCGCGCAGTTCAACCAGCCGCAGGCGGGCGAAGAGGTTCCGGCCTGGGTCGCCTGGATCCAGCTGTACCTCGTGCGCGGCGACCACCCGCTGTACATGGCGCTGTACTTCCTCCTCATCGTCGGTTTCACCTACTTCTACGTCGCGATCACGTTCAACCCGGTCGAGGTCGCCGACAACATGAAGAAGTACGGCGGCTTCATCCCCGGCATCCGTGCCGGACGGCCCACGGCGGAGTACCTGGACTACGTGCTCACGCGCATCACCCTCCCGGGCTCGATCTACCTCGGTCTGATCGCGCTCCTGCCACTCATCGCCCTCGCGACGGTCGGCGCCAACCAGAACTTCCCGTTCGGCGGCGCCTCGATCCTGATCATCGTCGGCGTGGGTCTCGAGACGGTGAAGCAGATCGACGCGCAGCTGCAGCAGCGCCACTACGAAGGGCTCCTCCGATGACGCGACTTCTGATCGTCGGCCCGCAGGGTTCGGGCAAGGGCACGCAGGGCATCCGCATCGCCGAGGCGTTCGGCGTCCCGGCCATCTCGACGGGCGACGTGTTCCGCGCCGCCGTCGCCGATGGCTCGGACCTCGGCAGCCAGGTCAAGGCCATCATCGAGGCGGGCGACCTGGTCCCCGACGAGCTGACCAGCGCCGTGGTGCGTGAGCGTCTCTCGCAGGGCGACGCCGAAGGCGGCTTCCTGCTCGACGGCTACCCCCGAAACGTGGCCCAGGTCATGCACCTCGACGAGTTCCTCGAAGGACGCGACGAGGAGCTGGACGCCGTGATCCTGCTCGATGTGCCGCGTGAGGAGAGCATCTCGCGCATCGCGGGCCGTGCTGCCGAGCAGGGACGCAGCGATGACACCGAGGAGGTCATCGCGAACCGCCTGGCGATCTACGAACGCGAGACGGCGCCCATCCTCGGCGTGTACGAGACGCGCGACCTCGTCGTGCCGGTCGACGGTGTGGGCACCCTCGACGAGATCACCGAGCGGATCGTCTCCGCCCTCGAGGCGCGCGGGCTCGTCCGCGTCCCCGTCGCCTGATCCCGTGTCGCTCCGCCGTTCGATCTACAAGTCGCCCGCCCAGCTGCGGGCGATGGTGGAGCCCGGGCTCATCACGGCCGCCGCGCTCGACGCCGCCCGCAGCCTGATCGCCCCCGGCGTGACGACGGCGGAGCTGGATGCCGCGGCATCCGCTCTCATCACCGGCCGAGGCGCGAAGTCCAACTTCCAGATGGTGCGCGGGTACCGCCACACCATCTGCGCCTCGGTCAACGAGGAGGTCGTCCACGGCATCCCCGGCGACCGGGTGCTCGCGCCCGGCGACATCCTGTCCGTGGACGCCGGCGCCGAGTACAAGGGCTGGAACGGGGACTCCGCGTTCACGTTCGTCCTCCCGGACGACAGCCGCCCCGACGTCGTCGCGGCGCGGCAGCAGCTTTCGGACGTGACCGAGGGGTCGCTGTGGGCCGGCATCGCCGCGCTCGCGACCGCGAAGCACATCGGCGAGGTCGGCACGGCTATCGAGGAGTACATCGAAGCCAACTCGCCGCGCTCTTCGGACGGGTCTGCCGGCACGTACGGCATTCTGCGCGAGTACGTCGGCCACGGCATCGGTCGCAAGATGCACGAGTCGCCCTCGGTGTTCAACTACCGCGTCGCCGACCCCGGCCCCGAGGTGCGGCCCGGACTGGTGCTCGCCATCGAGCCCATGGTCGTGATCGGCGACCAGGCCACGTTCGTCGAGGACGACGGATGGACGGTCTCCACGATCGACGGCACCGCCGGCTCCCACTGGGAGCACAGCGTCGCCGTTCACGAAGACGGAATCTGGGTGCTCACCGCACCCGACGGCGGCGCCGCGGGCCTTGCGCCCTTCGGCGTGACCCCGCGCGAGATCGCCTAGGAGGCTCCACATGGCACAGACGTCCCGCAAGACCAACTGGTTCGCGATCTGGGTGACCCTGGGCGTCGTGGTGGCGCTCGTGCTCGTCACCGTGCTCGTGGTCACCCTGAACAATGCGGCGACGCCCAAGCCGCTGCCGACTGAGGTGAACACGCCGTCGGCGTCGAACATCGACAGCGAGACCGGCGCGATCGTCGTCGGCACGGGCGAGGACACCCTCGGCACCTACGTCGACTTCATGTGCCCCGTCTGCAACCAGTTCGAGCAGGTCTACGGCGCCGAGATCCAGAGCATGGTCGACGACGGCAGCATGACTCTCGAGATCCACCCGATCTCGATCCTCGACGGCCAGTCGAGCGGCACCCAGTACTCGACCCGCGCCGCGAACGCCGCCTACTGCGTCGCCGTCGCCGACGCCGACGCGTCGCTGCCGTTCCTGCAGTCCATGTTCGAGAACCAGCCCTCCGAAGGCTCGAAGGGTCTCACGAACAACGAGATCCTCGACATCGCCTCGGGCGTCGGCGTCACGGGCATCGACTCGTGCGTCAATGACGGCACCTACGCCGGCTTCGTCACCGCGATGACGCCCGAGACTCCGATCCAGCCGGGCTCCTCCGGTATCGGCACCCCGACCATCACGGTCAACGGCCAGGTCATCGCGAACTCGGCGCTGCCGCCCGCCGGCTCGCTCGCGACGCTGTTCGAATAGAAGCTCTCCGGGGGACGGATGCTGCAGCTGCAGCATCCGTCCCCATTGACGTCCGCCGACCCAGGCTCACCACGAGGTCGCATCGATCCGCCGAAGAGTCCTCGCGATGTCGACCCCGGGCCAATAGAGTCGCACTCACGGGGAGTGGGAGAAGAGCGGATGCTGCACACAGGTGTGCGTCGGATCGGGACGGTGGTCGCCATCGGCGCGCTGGCCGGTGCCGGGGTGGTCGCGGTCGCACCGCTCGCGGACCCGCCGGCGGCTGTCGCCGCCGTGGGGGAGTGCCCGCCCGGCACGATCCCGGGACCGGGCAACACGAACCCGATCTGGACAGACAACAACGTCGCGATCTACGCGGGGCAGGACTTCCGCGCCGAGGCCGGCGCGGCGGAGGCCGAAGGCTTGGTGGTGGTGCAGGGCGACGCCGACTTCACGAAGTCGCCCGGCGGCACCTTCAACGTCGGCTGGGTCGGGGTGGGTTCGGGTGTCGTGCCCAGCCCCGGCGAGACCATGCTCGCGGTCGGGGGCGACGTGTCGGTCGGTGCCGGCACCGTGCTCGACGTCGGCGCGAACGCACGCAACGCCGCGAACGAGCTCGTCGGCGGCAACGTCGACGTCGGCGGCATCACGACTCCCGACTACGAGACCGATGGCTCGCGCTACCGGCTCAACAACGGCACGCTCACGCAGGACCTGGGCGCGGATGCGACGGCGAACTGGTCGACGTGGGGCACAGAGATCACCACGATGTCGGCCGAGTACGCGGCGCTCGCTGCGACCGGGACGGTGACCGCGGCGTTCACCGTGATCGACTTCGTCGGTGACGGGGCGGCCGCCCAGCAGGTATTCACGGTCACGTCGGCCGCCCTCGCCGCCAATCCCGAGATCCACTTCACCGGGATTCCCGACGGGGCGTCCGTCGTGATCAACGTGACAGGCTCCGGCGCCGCGAGCTGGGCGCCCTACTACTTCAGCGACAACGGCGTCCGTGTCGACGCCCCGACCTCCGCGGACTTCGGGACCGTGGCGCAGCGCACTCTGTGGAACTTCGTCTCCGCGGCCTCGCTGCACGTCGCCGGGCCGTCGCAGGTGCTCGGCTCCATCCTGCTGCCCGCGGCCGATCCTGCCGACGACCAGCCGGCGATGCGCGTGACCGCGAGCACCAACGGCCGCCTCTACACGAACGGCACGATCGTCATGGACGGCGTGGGCAACGAGCACCACAACTATCCGTGGATCGACCCGCCGTTCGACTGCATCCCCGAGCCGATCGTTCCGCTGGTGACGGGATCGGTCACGATCGCCAAGGAGATCTCGGCGGAGGATGCCGCCCTCCTTCCCGAAGGCGTGCTGTTCTACGGCACGGTCGTGTGCCAGCTGCCTGAGGACGGCGGCAAGTTCGTGACGGAGTGGTACGTCGCACCCGGCGAGTCCGAAGTGGTGGACGGGCTGCCGGTCGGCGCGTCCTGTGTCATCCACGAGTCGATCGGCGTGGGCTCGCGCGCGGTCGCGCCGTTGGTTCTCGTCGGTCCGGTGCTCGCTCCCACCTACTTCCTGTGGCAGACGCCGGTCTGGGATCCGTCGCCTCCGCAGTTCGTCGTGCCGGCTTCGGACGATCCCGTCCAGTTCACCTTCACCGTCACCAATGCGCTCGTGCGCGGGGCGTTCACGATCGAGAAGTCGGTGGAGGGCGAGGGCGCACCGGATGCGACGTTCACTGGCACCTGGTCGTGCACGCTCGCAGGCGAGGCGATCGGCGACGGCGAGTGGTTGCTGCAGGCGGGGCAGACGACGGAGCCGATCGAAGCGCTTGTCGGCGCGACATGCACCGTCGCCGAGATCGCGCCCAGCGATCCCGACGGCGGCAGCTGGTCGGCCCCGGTCATCGATCCGCCATCCGTGACCATCACCGCAGCGTCCGCCCAGGAGCCGCTGACGTTCGTGGTCACCAACACGTTCGTCCCCGACCCGGTACTCGGCGGGTTCGACATCGTCAAAGTCGTCGACGATCCGGACGGCGTCGGCTTCGACGATTCCTTCGGCGGCACCTGGTCGTGCACGGCGGAGGGCAGCGAGGCCGCCGGCGGCTCGTGGACCGCTACGACGACGGAGCCCTTCGCGGTCGACGACATCGCCGTGGGAGCGACCTGCAGCGTGACGGAGGACGCGCCCGCGGACCCGGAGGACGGCACATGGGGCGACGTCGAGATCGCACCGGCGAGCTTCGTCGTCGAAGACGCCGAGACCCGGGTCATCGTGACCGTGACCAACACGCTCACCGCCGACGCGCTCGCGACCGGCGGCGGCGCGCTGCCGGCCACCGGCACCACGGTGCCGTGGTGGGCCATCGCGGTGGGCGGGGCGCTGCTCATCGGAGGAGCCGCGGTCGTGCTCATCACCGTGGTGCGCCGCCGGCGTTCCTGAGTGCGAGCCGTGACGGCACCGCGGTCATTTGCCGAGGCATCCACTATCACGTATGCTTGATCTTTGGTGCGTTGCGCCTGTATTGGCGTGTCGCCGCACCGAATCCCATCCACCGCAGATCGACCGGTCTGCACAAGTGTTAGCGAGCGTATGGCGAAGAAAGACGGTGTCATCGAGATCGAGGGCGTCGTGTCCGAGGCGCTGCCCAACGCGATGTTCCGCGTTGAGCTCAGCAACGGCCACAAGGTCCTCGCGACGATCTCCGGCAAGATGCGGCAGAACTACATCCGCATCATTCCCGAGGACCGTGTCGTCGTGGAGCTGTCGCCCTACGACCTCACCCGCGGGCGCATCGTCTACCGCTACCGCTAGACCGGTCGAGAAGTAACACCCCAGGCTCCGGCCTGCCCGGTGAAGACAGCGAAGAGAAGAAGTCATGAAGGTCAACCCCTCCGTCAAGCCCATCTGCGACCACTGCAAGGTCATCCGTCGCCACGGTCGCGTCATGGTGATCTGCAAGAGCAACCCGCGTCACAAGCAGCGCCAGGGCTGACATCAGGTCTGGACGGATGCTGCGGGCCGCAGCATCCGTCACCCCACAACTGAATACGACTACAGGCAGCGTCAGAACCCGCATCGAGCGGGGGACACCTCGGGCTGGGGGCCCGGGCACCGATGCTGCTCCACACCTCCACCAACTCTCAGGAGAATCGCATGGCACGTCTTGCCGGCGTTGACATCCCGCGCGACAAGCGCGTGGTGATCGCCCTCACGTACATCTACGGCGTCGGCCGTACCCGCTCGAACGAGATCCTCGCCGCGACGGAGATCGACGAGAACATCCGCGTCAAGGACCTCAGCGACGACCAGCTCGTCGCGCTCCGCGACTACATCGAAGGCAACTACAAGGTCGAGGGTGACCTCCGTCGTGAGGTTGCCGCCGACATCCGCCGCAAGGTCGAGATCGGTTCCTACGAGGGCCTGCGCCACCGCCGCGGCCTCCCGGTGCGCGGTCAGCGCACGAAGACGAACGCCCGTACCCGCAAGGGCCCGAAGCGCACCGTCGCCGGCAAGAAGAAGGCGCGCTAAGGCGCGGCCCCCAGGGTTTAGGAGAGCAAGAGCAATGGCACAGGCCAAGTCCGCCGCGCGCAAGCCGCGCCGCAAGGAGAAGAAGAACATCGCGCTGGGCCAGGCCCACATCAAGTCGACGTTCAACAACACGATCGTCTCGATCACCGACCCGTCGGGCGCTGTCATCAGCTGGGCGTCGTCGGGTGGCGTGGGCTTCAAGGGCTCGCGCAAGTCGACGCCGTACGCCGCCGGCATGGCCGCGGAGTCCGCTGCCCGCCAGGCGCAGGAGCACGGCGTCAAGAAGGTCGACGTCTTCGTGAAGGGCCCGGGTTCGGGCCGCGAGACCGCGATCCGCTCGCTGACCGCCGCCGGTCTCGAGGTCGGCTCGATCCAGGACGTGACGCCGCAGGCCCACAACGGCTGCCGTCCGCCCAAGCGCCGCCGCGTCTGACATCCCGTAAGCCGGGGCACCGTTCGTCGGTGCCCCGGCTCCGGCACGTTTCCCACGGATGCCGCGACCGCTCGCCCGCGCGTCGGCCGCAGCATCCCGAGCAAAACTCAACACCTCACCCACCGCACGTGTCATATAGCGGGCACGTGATCGAAAGGAACACATAGTGCTCATCGCACAGCGTCCCACTCTGACCGAGGAGAAGATCGGGGAGTTCCGCAGCCGTTTCGTCATCGAGCCGCTGGAGCCCGGCTTCGGTTACACGATCGGCAACGCGCTGCGTCGCAGCCTCCTGTCGTCCATCCCCGGCGCAGCCGTGACGTCGATCCGTATCGACGGCGTCCTCCACGAGTTCAGCACCATTCCCGGTGTCAAGGAGGATGTCACCGAGATCATCCTCAACATCAAGCAGCTGGTCGTCTCCAGCGAGCGCGACGAGCCCATCACCGCGTACCTGCGCAAGACCGGCGCCGGTGAGGTCACCGCCGCCGACATCTCGGCGCCGGCCGGTGTCGAGGTGCACAACCCCGAGCTCGTCATCGCGACGCTGAACGACACCGCCAAGTTCGAGCTCGAGCTCACCATCGAGCGCGGCCGCGGCTACGTCTCGGCGACCCAGAACCGCAACGAGTACGCCGAGGCCGGTCAGATCCCGATCGACTCGATCTACTCGCCGGTCCTCAAGGTCTCGTACCGCGTCGACGCGACGCGTGCCGGTGAGCGCACCGACTTCGACAAGCTCGTGCTGGACGTCGAGACCAAGTCCTCGATCGCCCCGCGCGACGCCGTCGCTTCGGCCGGCCGCACCCTGACGGAGCTCTTCGGCCTGGCCCGCGAGCTCAACGTCGAGGCCGAGGGCATCGAGATCGGCCCCGCGCCGGTCGAGACCGTCCTCTCGAACGAGCTGTCGATGCCCATCGAGGACCTCGACCTGTCGGTGCGTTCGTACAACTGCCTCAAGCGTGAGGGCATCAACACCGTGTCGGAGCTCGTCGCCCTCTCGGAGACGCAGCTCATGAACATCCGCAACTTCGGTCAGAAGTCGGTCGACGAGGTGCGCGACAAGCTCATCTCGCTCGGCCTGTCGCTGAAGGACTCGGTCCCCGGGTTCGACGGCGCGCACTTCTACGGCGGCTACGACGACGAGACCGTGTGATCGGATGCCGGGACTCCCGGCATCCCGTATCCCCTGACCGAATTTCATCCTGGAGTAACTGAGAATGCCCAAGCCCACCAAGGGTCCCCGCCTCGGAGGCGGCCCCGCCCACGAGCGCCTGCTGCTTGCGAACCTGGCCGCCGCGCTGTTCACCCACAAGTCGATCAAGACGACCGAGACCAAGGCCAAGCGCCTGCGTCCGCTCGCCGAGCGTCTCATCACGTTCGCGAAGCGCGGCGACCTGCACGCGCGTCGTCGCGTGCTGTCGGTCATCGGTGACAAGGAAGTCGTGCACGTCCTGTTCACCGAGATCGCTCCGCTGGTCGCGGACCGTGAGGGCGGCTACACCCGCATCACGAAGGTCGGCAACCGCAAGGGCGACAACGCGCCCATGGCCGTCATCGAGCTCGTCCTCGAGCCCGTGACGAAGAAGCCGTCGGCCAAGAAGGCCGCCGCCGCCAAGGCTGCTCCGGCCGAGGAGGCTCCCGCCGAGGAGACCCCCGCCACGGACGAGGCCGCCGAGGCTGGCGCCGAGTCGCAGGACGAGGGCGCTGCCGCTGAGGCTGCCGCCGAGGAGGCCGTCGAGGCCCCCGCCGAGGAGAAGTCCGAGTAATTCGGATCCCGCCGGGCGCAGCAGCCCGGCACCCCTTGCACCGCGAGGCCCGTCACCCCCTGGGTGACGGGCCTCGCTGCGTCTGCCCGTCGTGTGCCGGGGTGGAGGGGGCGCCGGCTCAGGGGACGCCGGTTCAGGGGGTGAGGTCGGCGCTGAAGATCTCGGCGAGGCGGTCGGCGCGGTCCGCGGCGTCGGCGCGGCGCTCGTCGGCGAGCTCGTCGACGGCGGCCGCGACGGTGTCGGCGAAGATACGCCCGCCGGCGGCTCCGGGGTGGATCCTGTCGCCGGCGAGGAGATCCTCGTGGGGCGCGATGGCTCCGGACCAGTCGGCGACGATGACGTTGCGGTGGTCCTCGGCGAACGCGGCGAGCTCGGCGTTGACCCCGGGGATCCAGTCGCGCGGCGCGTACGCGTTCACGAGAACGAGGTTGCGCTTCGGTCCCACGGTGTCGGCGAGCTGCTCCAGCGTCGAGGGGTCGACCGCCCCGTTCGTGCCCAGGGCGACGACGACGTACGGCCGCAGCCGGCCGGTGGCGTCGAGGTCGTCGACGATCTCGGGTCCGGCCCACATGGAGCGCGAGACCTCGGCGTCGACGTCGATGCCCGGCAGGCGCTCCACGAGCCCGCCGGCCGACGCCAGCATGACGGAGTCGCCGACGGCGCTGATCTGGTCGCCCGGGATGTCAGCGGGGGCGGTGGCAGCATCCGTTGCCGAGGGGGTGGGGGCGATCGGCGCGGGAGCCTCGCGCAGCGCCTTCTCGAGGGCGGCGCGGCCGGCCGCGACGGCGGCTTCGGCGCTGGTCTCGTCGGGCGAGACCGCGATGGCGGTGCCCGCGCCGGCGAGCACGAGCGCGCCGCTGAGCGCGACGCCGACGGCGCGAAGCCGTGCGCCGGGACCGCCCCGCAGGCGTGTCGCGAGCAGCCGCACCGAGGCGCGGAATCCGTGCCGGCGCACGGGCGTCTCGACGAAGCGGAACGACACGGCGGATGCTGCGGCCGTCGCCCCGAGGACTCCCAGGCCGATCCAGGCGGGCGCCGTCGCGACGGTCGCGTCGGGTGCGAACGCCGCCACCGCGAGTACGAGCAGCGGCCAGTGCCACAGGTAGATGCCGTAGGAGCGGTCGCCGATCCAGCGCATCGGCCGCACGTCGATCGCGCGTCCGAACCAGGAGCCGGGCCACACGCCCGCGACGATCGCGACGGCGCTGAGCAGGCTCGCGGCGAGGAGGGCGCCGGGGAACGTCAGGATGGAGGAGCTCTGCGGCAGCATCGCGAGCGCGACCAAGCCGACGAGGGCGAGCACGCCGGCCGCGCCGGTCACGTCCCGCGCCACGCGCGACTCGGCCCACTGCAGGCCAGCCAGTGGCGCCAGCAGGAACGCGAGGCCGACGCCGAGCAGCAGGCCGAACGCGTGCGTGTCGGTGCCGAAGTAGGCGCGCGTGACGTCGCCGCCGCCCGAGACCACGACGCCCATCCAGGCGGCCGAGGCGGCCGCCAGCACGAAGGCGGCCGCGGTGCGCGCCCACGGGCGCGGCAGCAGCAGGAACAGCGGGAAGATCAGCGGCCAGAGCACGTAGAACTGCTCCTCGACCGCGAGCGACCAGAAGTTGCGGAACAGTTCGGGCGTCGCCGCGGCGAAGTACCCGCCGCCGCCCGCGACCGAGACCCAGTTGTAGCTGAAGGTCGCCGCGCCCAGCACCTGGTCGTCGAGGTCGACGAGAACGTCGCCGCCCACGATCCAGGCGAGAGCCGAGCAGACCACGACCACCACCGCGAGGGCGGGCAGCAGCCTCCGCGCGCGCCGCTGCCAGAACCGGCCGAGGGCGACGCGTCCGGTTGAGAGCTGCTCCCGCAGCAGCAGGCTCGTGATGAGGAATCCGCTGATCACGAAGAAGACGTCCACTCCGACGAACCCGCCCGGCAGCACCGCCGGCGGGAACAGATGGTAGACGACCACGAGCAGGACGGCGATCGCGCGCATGCCGTCCAGCCCGGCGAAGCGGGCGGGCGGGGCGGGGGAGGGCGCAGTCGACGTCATGGGTTCTCACGAACGAAGGAGGGGGAAACGGCAATCATACGCGGCGCGTCTGGGCGTATCACGGCGCGCGGTGGCCGCTCTATGCCAGAAGCAGGCCGAGCGCTACTCTTGGCCCCAACCTCGGCGCGCCGAGGTGTTGGGGATGCTTCCAGCGCCGCTGCACGTGATCGAACGGCGGCGTACGAGGGGAGAGAGCGTGTCCGGACCGGAGACGCCCGTGGCGACACCCGCGCACTGG
The DNA here is from genome assembly GCF_001422925.1 of Microbacterium sp. Leaf288. Taxonomy (GTDB): domain Bacteria; phylum Actinomycetota; class Actinomycetes; order Actinomycetales; family Microbacteriaceae; genus Microbacterium. Next base: position 908,501 of record NZ_LMNI01000012.1, on the reverse strand, counting down.
GTGGGCACGCCACGGGTCCGTGCGCGTGCGGGTCTGTCGATCTACTCGATCCTGCTCATCATGCTGCTGTCGGTGAGCGTGCTGTCGAGCATCGTCGTCGGCATCATCGGATACGTCAACGGCACCGAGGCGCTGCGCGCGATCGCGTATGAGAAGCTCGTCGAGATCCGCGAGAACCGCGCGCGCGAGGTGTCGCAGCTGTTCCGCTCCATCGAGAACTCGGTGCGGCTGTCGGCGCTCAACGACACCAGCAAGGCTGCGGTGCGCGCCTTCACCGAGGGCTTCGCGGAGTTGAACGCGCAGGAGGCGGATGCCGCAGCATCCGCCGCCGTCAGCACCTACTATCGCGACGCATTCGCCGCCGACCTCGAGGACGCGACCGGCGAGGACGTCGACGGCTCGGCGTTCGCCCCGCGCGGGGCGGCCCAGACGTACCTGCAGAACCACTACGTGATCCCGTACGACAGCTGGGAGGACGCGATCGTCGCCGACGACGCGGGCGACGGCAGCGCGTGGTCTGCGGCGCACGCGAAGTACCACGACTACTACCGCACGATGACCGAGCTGCAGGAGTACGAGGACGTGCTCATGCTCGACACCGAGGGCAACGTCGTCTACACCGCGTACAAGGGCGTCGACCTCGGGACGAACCTGTTCGACGGACCGTACCGGCTGTCGAACCTCGCCGTCGCGTACCGCGAGGCGATGGACCGCAACATCGTCGGCGACGTCGTGCTCGCCGATTTCGCGTCGTACGGGCCGAGTCTCGGCGCGCCGGCCGGCTGGGCCGTGGTGCCGATCGCCGACGACGGCGAGGTGCTCGGCGCGCTCGCGATCGAGCTGCCGATCGAGCGCATCGACGACGTCATGACCGTCGCCGGCGAGTGGGAGCTCAACGGCCTCGGCGCGACGGGCGAGACGTACCTCGTGGGCTCCGACGGCACGATGCGATCCGTCTCGCGCGCGCTGCTCGACGACGCGGCGACGTACGAGACGGATGCTGTGGCCGCGGGTCTTGCGCCGGCTGCGGCGGCGCTCGCCGTGAACAACGGCAACACGCTGCTCAACCAGGCGATCGCGGGCACCGCCGTGACCCGCGCTCTGGCCGGCGATTCGGGCACGCTGCTCGAGAGCGACTACCTCGGCCGTGCCAGCCTCACGGCCTACGCGCCGCTCGAGGTCGACGGTCTGGACTGGGTGATCGTCGCGCAGGAGACCGAGCAGGAGGCGATGGTCCCCGTCGAGGACTTCACGCGCAATCTCATCCTCTCGACGGCGGCGATGATCATCTTCGTCTGCGTGCTGTCGCTGGTGCTCGCGCAGGTGTTCGTGCGGCCTCTGCGCCGCCTCAAGACGGCGGCCCAGCGCATCGCCGCGGGCGACGAGGGCGTGCAGGTCGACGCCGGTTCGAGCGACGAGCTCGCCGACGTCGCGAACGCCTTCAACGACATGAGCCGCAGTCTGCAGGTGAAGTCGCACCTCATCGCCCAGCAGGAGAAGGCCAACGAAGACCTCATCCTCTCGTTCATGCCCGAGGGCATGGCCAGTCGCTACAAGCTCGGCGACGACGCGATCACGCAGGACAGCGACGACGTCACGGTGGTCTTCGCCGACATCGTGGGCTTCGAGGCACTCGCGCTGTCGATGTCGTCCGACGACGCGGTCGCGCGTCTCAACGACCTCATCCGGGCGTTCGACGAGGCGGCTGAGCGGCACGGCGTCGAACGCGTGCGCACCACACGGCAGAGCTACCTCGCCAGCTGCGGGCTCGCCACGCCACGGGTCGACAACGCGCGCCGTGCGGTCGAGTTCGCCCTCGAGCTCGACACGATCCTCGAGCGGTACTCGACGCAGCAGGGCGTGTCGCTGACGCTGCGAGCGGGGCTCGACTCCGGCAAGGTGACGAGCGGCCTCATCGGTCGTGCGCGGGTCGTGTACGACATGTGGGGCGATGCCGTGAACCTCGCGTTCCGCGTGCAGGGCGACTCCGACGAACCCGGCATCTACATCACCCAGCGCGTCGCCGAGCGCCTGCCCGACTCGATCGCGACCCTGCCTGCGGGCGAGATCGAGACGCAGTCGGGCGGCCAGCGCGTGTGGAAGGTGCAGGCCCCGAGCGTCGTCGTGGCCGAGGGGTGAGGCATCCGTGGCCGATATCGTCTCGCAGCCGTGGTTCTGGCCCGCCGTCGTCGTCTCGGTGGGGCTCCCGCTCGCGCTCATCGGGCTGACGGAGTTCCACAACGCGCTCGCCCGGCGCGGAAGCCGCGCGGCGCCGATCGTGCTGATGGTGCGCAACTACCTCGTGCCGGTCGCCGGCATCCTGGTGCTGCTCAGCCAGCCGGGTGCGTGGGAGGGATCGGGCACCTGGCCGAAGGTCGTGTGGACGATCTTCGGGCTGCTCGTGATCGTCGTCACGATCAACGCCGTCAACCACCTCGTGTTCCACCGCGCCGAGAAGGGGTCGTGGCGCGACCGCTTCCCCACGATCTTCAGCGACCTCATCCGGTTCGTCTTCATCATCCTCGGCATCGCGGCGGTGTTCTGGTGGGTGTGGGACGCCGACGTCGCCGGCGTGTTCGCCGCGCTCGGCATCACCTCGATCGTGGTCGGCCTCGCGCTGCAGAACGCCGTGGGGTCGATCGTCTCGGGCCTCTTCCTCGTATTCGAGGCGCCGTTCGAGCTCGGCGACTGGATCGAGACCGGCGGAACGCGCGGGCAGATCGTCGAGGTGAACTGGCGCGCCGTGCACCTCGAGACCGGCAACGGCACGGTGATCATCCCCACGGCGGAACTCGCCGGCGGCTCGTTCGTGAACCTCTCGCGCAACCCGGAGCCGTACGCCGCGACCATCGAGGTCGAGTTCGGCACCGATGACCCGCCCGGGCGCGTGCGCGAGCTGCTCGTGGCGGTGGCGCGCGACATCCCGCTGCTGTCGCCCGATCTCGAACCGTCGGCGGTGACCCTGGGCGGCTCGCGGTACGAGGTGTCGATCCCGCTTCGGACGCCCGGCGACCGCGCGGACGCCCTCGATGCGTTCGCGACCCGTGTCTGGTACGCCGCGCGCCGCGGCGACCTGCACCTGGACGGCGACCTCACCGACGACTGGCGCACGTCGGCGCGACTTCAGGATGCCCTGCGGCAGATCGCGCCGTCGCTGAGCCTCGCGCCCGGTGAGGCCGAGGCGCTCGCCGCTCACGCGCGCCTCGAGCGGTACTGCGCGGGGGAGTCCCTGCTGCGGCCCGGCATCGTGCCCGTGGAGACCCGCTTCATCCTCGCCGGCACGGTCGTGCTCGGCATCCCGACCGAGGACGAGGGGTTCGTGCAGGTGGGGATTCTGGCCGAAGGCGACGCCGTCGGCCTCACCGCGCTCTCGCGCACGCCGACCATCTCGCGAGCACTCGCCACGAGCGAGGTCGATGTCGTGGTCGTACCGGTCGCCGCGCTCGACGACATCGTCCGTGCGCATCCTGTGGTCGCGCGCGAGATCGTCCGCGAGAGCGAGAACCGGCTCCGCCAGGCCGGCGCGGCGCTCGCCGCGGTCGGCGAGACGCTGCCCCGGGGCCGCTTCGTCGTCGGGTGAGGGCGCCTCGGTAGGCTGGAGTCCGTGCGGATCCGCCTCGACATCGCCTACGACGGCACGCACTTCCGCGGGTGGGCGCGTCAGCCCGGGCTTCGCACGGTGCAGGAGACGCTCGAGTCGTCCCTCGCACGCGTCGTCGGCGGCGATCCGCGGCTCGTGGTCGCCGGCCGCACCGATGCGGGCGTGCATGCCACCGGCCAGGCCGCGCACGTCGACCTCGACGAGGCGCAGCAGCAGCGCATGCTCACCAGGCACGCGCGTCCGGCCGCCGGCGTCCCCACGGCCGAGGACCGCGCAGCCGCCCTCGCCGCCCGCATGACGGGCGTGGTGGGCGCGTACTCCGACGTCGCGGTCACGGGCTCGCGCATCGCGCCCGAGGGCTTCGATGCGCGGTTCTCGGCGGTCTGGCGCCGCTACGAGTACCGCATCGGCGACACCGTGACCGGCTACGACCCGCTCGAGCGCCATCGCACCACCTCGGTGCGGGCCTCCCTCGATGCGGAGGCGATGGATGCTGCCGCTCGCGCCCTCATCGGACTCCACGACTTCGCCGCCTACTGCAAGCCGCGCGAAGAGGCGACGACGATCCGCACGCTGCTCGAGTTCGACTGGCACCGCGACGACGCCGGCGTGCTCGTCGCGAACGTCAAGGCCGACGCGTTCTGCCACAGTATGGTGCGCGCCCTCGTCGGTGCGTGCGTCGCCGTGGGTGAGGGCCGTCTCGACGTCGACGACGTCGTCGACATCCGCGACGCGCAGGAGCGTGTGCCCGAGGTCAAGGTGCTCGCGGCACGCGGGCTCACGCTCACCGAGGTGGGCTACCCGGCCGACGATCTGCTCGCACAGCGGGCAGAGCAGACGCGCGCGCGGCGCGACCGCGAGTGACACCGCCCCGCTAGACTGACCGGACGTTTTCCGGCGCGACTCGGGGGTTTTATGCGCAGGTGGAACCGGTTCGCCGGTGTCGTGACGATCTCGCTCGTGGGCATGGCGGCGCTCGCCGGCTGCGGGCCCGCGCCGTGGGAGGAGGGCGCCGGCGGGAGTACGCCGACCCCCACGTCGAGCGCCGTCCCGACCCCCGTGCCCAACGACCTGTCGGGCGGTGCCACCGAGCGCCAGCTCACCGCCGGCGCCGTCGCGGCGACGATCGACTACTGGTCGACGCTGTCGATGGACAAGTGGACGGCAGAGGCGGTCAAGCCCGTCAGCATCTCGCTGATCACGACCGTCACGCCGAACGACGGCCAGAAGGTGTACCTGCAGCGCGCGACCATGACGGCGATCCCCTCCACGCCGACGGGCGCGCTCGACGCCCTACAGCCGCAGGTCGACGCCGCGACGGTGAGTCCCGGCTACCTCGTGCTGGACCCGTACAGCTACTCGCAGACGTTCAACGTCGGCCCGGTGCCGGCCGAGGCGACCTCCGTGACGTTGCAGTTCAGCTACGACTTCCTGGTGCAGACGACGCCGACCTCGAGCGAGTACGCCAAGCAGACGGCGACCGACACGCTCACGGTAGCTCTGACTGACTGATCAGGCGGTTGACGATGGTGGCGCCGACGCGCTCCCATCGGTCGCCGCCCTTGCCGCTCGCGACCCGTGCGGCCTCGCGGCCGGTGTACACGAGGGTGTCGAGGTCGTACCCGAGCACCGAGACCGGCGCCCAGCCGGCGCTCGCCGTGGGCCGGATGGGGAGCGCGCCGTGCACGTCGAGCAGTGTCACGCGCTCGAGGGTCGCGCGCAGCAGATCGCGCACCACCGCATCGGGGCGGGGCACGAGCACCACGACGGCGCCCGCCGAGGGCGATCCGACGTCGGATTCGGCCGGGAAGGCGGCGCGCACCTCGTCCTCGAGTCGCTCGGACAGGGTCGCGAACGCGGCGGCGCCCGCGGTCTGGCGGATGTCGGCGGCGTCGTCGAGCCCGAGATAGACGACCGACCACGGCTCCGAGGTCTTCTGCGCCCGCGCGAGGCGGTCGCCGGCGGTCCGCTCGAACTGCTGCCACGCCGTCGAGACGGCCGCGGTGCGGCCGAGCCCGCTGTCGCGGGCCGTGGTGCCGACCACCGCGACCAGAGCGCAGGCCACGTACACCAGCATCCCGACCGACGAGATCAGCCGCACGAGCTCGAAGTCGTCGCCGCCCGATGGGGGGTAGACGAGGCCCGCGATCAAGGTGCCGACGCCGGTGACGAAGAACGCGATCGACACGATCACGAGCGGCAGCAGCAGGCGGTCGTGGCGCCGCGATGAGGCGCGCGCCCAATCGAGCACGAAGAGGCCCGCGAACACGGAGGCCGCGAAGAAGATGGTGCGGTACGCGACGGTGAACCACGCCAGGTCGTCGACGATCGCCAGCGAGAACGCCGACACCGCGGCCATGGCCGCTCCCGCCCAGATGTGCGGACGCAGCCCCCACGCCGCGCGGAAGCCCGACCACAGGAATGCCGGTGCTCCCATCAGTGCGCCGAGCGACGCGCGACGGAGCTGCTCGATGCCGGCGACGTCGCCCGCGACGACGCCGTAGGTGGCGAGCATCGCGAGGGTGAAGGCGATGCTCCAGTAGAGCGTCGGGAGTCCGGGCCGCACGAGGAACGCGATGCCGATGGTGAGCATCGTCGCCAGGGTGGTGATCACCGCCTGGGCGATGCCGAGGTCCACGCCTGCTCCGGCGATGAGGTCGGTCATGCTCGCCCTTCTGTGTCGCGCCGGGCGTCCGGCCGCGCGGCCGCATCCCCGGCCAGCTCGCCCGCCAAGGGCAGGCGGATCGTGATGGTGGTGCCCGCGCCCGGCACGCTGTCGATCGACAGGGTGCCCCCGTGCGCGAGCACGATGTCGTTGCTGATGCCGAGTCCGAGTCCGGTGCCGCCGGACTTCTTCTTGGCCTCCTCGGTGCGGAAGTACGGCGTCAGGATGTTCGGGAGGTCGTCCGCGGCGATGCCGATGCCGGTGTCGGCGACCGACAGCACGACGTGGTGGTCCTCGACGGCCCCGGTGATGCGCACGCGGCCGTCGCGCGGCGTGTACTTGATCGCGTTGCTCACGACGTTGTCGACGACCTGCCGCAGCCGGAACCCGTCCGCCGTGATCGGAAGGGCCTCGTCGGCGCGCACGTCGATCGAGATGTCGCCCGAGACCGCGGTCGGGCGGAACGAGGCGACCGATTCGAGCAGGATCTGGCGCAGGTCGATGTCGTCGACCTCGTCGCGGGCGGTGAAGCCGCGCTTCGAGGTCGTGCCCAGGCTCTGAATCATCGTCAGCATGCGGTCGCTCGCCGCCACGATCGACTCGAACCGCTCGCGGGTGCGCGGGGTCAGGTCGTCGAGTTCGAGGGCGAGTTCCGCATTGCCGATCATCACGGTGAGGGGGTGCTTCAGCTCGTGCGACGCCATGGCGGTGAACCGCTCCCGCTCGCGCTGCGCGTAGGTGAGGGCCGTCACGTCATGCACGAGGAGAAGGATGCTGGATCCCTCGTCTCCGCCGGCGGCGAGGCGCTTGGCGGTCACCGAGAGCGCACGCCACTCGCCTTCCGCGGTGAACAGCCAGACCGAGGCATCCGTGAAGGTGTCTCCGCGTGCAGCGCGTGCGAAGGGTCGCTCGGAGAACGGCACGGGCATGCCGCGCCGCCCGGTGTACTCGACGGAGCGGGCGGGCAGCGTCGGGTCGAGCGGGTCGAGCCCGTACAGGCGTGAGTAGGCGTCGTTGACGGCGAGCACGGACCCGTCCTCGGAGATGCGCGCGATGCCGGTGTCGACGCCGTTGAGGATCTCGCCGGTGCGGCGCTCCTGATCGGCGCGGCGCGTGTAGGTCGCGGTGAGACGGCCCGCCTGACGTCGCAGCAGGTGTCGCAGCGCGCGGGTCCGGCGGAGGGCGAGATGGGCGGTGATGCCGATGAAGGTCAGCGACAGCAGGACGACGAACACCCGCAGCGCCGCGAGATTGCTGGATGCGATCGCGGAGTCGACGAGAAGGATGAGCCCGATCATCGCGAGCATCGCGGCGAGGGCGGTCGTGCGGAAATGCATCGCGACCCACATCACCGGGAACGCCCAGAGGTAGCCCAGGCGCAGCTCGGTCCCGCTCGACATCAGGCCGATGGCGATCGCGTCCGCGAACGGCACCGCGAGTACGGCCCAGGGGGGCAGGCGCGACCACGGCAGGGACAGGGTCGCCAGCGTGAGGATGACCACGAGGAGCGTGCCGAGCAGGAAATTCCAGCGGCCGAACATCTCGGGCTGCAGCACCATCACGAGGATCGCGGTGATGAGCACGGACGCTGCGAGCACGAGCTGCGTGAGCCAGATCGACCGGGTGCGGCCGTCGGGCGCGCCCACGACGAAGGTCGATCGTGCAGCCCCGGTAGCCATAGGCCGATTCTATTGACCCGGCCACCTGGCATTTCGGCGCCGGGCCGACAGTCGGCAAACGCTCTCTTGCGGATGCCTTGCGCAAACCTTGCGGTTGCGTTCGCGGTCTCTCGGAGGGGCCTTGCGGTCGGTGGGAGAAGCTCTTCATGTGCCGGAGACACCGGCCGAGGATCCGAAAGGCGACGAACGTGACCGAGATCGTCCCCCTCACCCGCAGCCAGCGCACGCACCGCGCGGAGCCGGCAGCTGCACTCGAGGATGTCACGACCGTTCACGGATTCGCCGACGACTTCGAGGCCGTTCTCGACGACACCTCGGTGCACCGCTCGACCATCGGCTGCGTCATCCCGGCGTACAACGAGGAGGAGTCGATCGCCCAGGTGATCGAGTCGCTGCTCGGGCAGACCCGCGTGCCGGACGTGATCCACGTCGTCGTCAACAACACGTCCGACGCGACCGTCAAGCTCGCGTCGCGGTACGCCGGCCCGCACGAGGTCGTCACCGAGCTCGGCGAGCAGTTCACCGAGGTGTTCGTCCACGACATCGGCAAGAACCCCGACAAGAAGGTCGGCGCGCTCAACTACGGCTACACGCTGGTCGAGGGCTACGACTACCTGCTCGGTGTCGACGGCGACACGGTCGCGGATGCGAAGGCGGTCGAATACCTCGAGGCCGAGGCGACCAGCGACACCCGCATCGGCGGCATCTCGGCGATCTACTCGATCGACGACAAGCCGATCAAGGGCGCTCTCGCGAAGTTCCTCACGACCGGCCAGCGCTCGCAGTTCGCGGCGTTCAACCTGCACAACCTGCTCCGCGGCCGCAACATGGCGGTTCTCGGCGGCCAGTTCTCGATCTTCTCGACGCACGCCCTGCGCGACGTGATGAAGGAGAACCACCAGTCGACGCCGTGGGTCAAGGACTCCGAGGTCGAGGACTCGCTCCTCTCGCTGCAGATCAAGAGCGCCGGCTACCTCACCAAGATCAGCCCGTTCGCCCGCGCCGACGTCGGCGGCATGACGACCCTCCGCGCGCTCGACGCGCAGCAGGTCAAGTGGACCTACGGCGCCATCGAGCTCATGTGGCCGGGTCAGCGCGGCGACACCAAGGGGCAGCCGTTCCACCCGAACCTGCGCGTCCGCTGGCTCGAGCACTTCGACATGCTCATGAACATGTTCGTGCGCATCGCATTCGTCACGCTGCTCGCGGCGTCGCTGTCGATCGGCGCGTTCGTCTTCTCGTACTGGTGGCTCATCCCGCCGGTGGTCGCCATCGCGCTCAACACCCGCATGGCGCTCACGATGCACAACCGCAACGCGCGCGATGTGCTCTTCGGCCTCACGCTGGTGCCCGCCGAGATCTACATGTGGATCCGCTGCAGCCACTTCGTGCGGTCATGGACGCGATTCCTGTCGCGCAAGAAGGTCGACAACTGGGCGATGCAGGCCAAGGCGGAGCGCGGCGGCGGCTTCGGCCACTGGACGCCGCTCATCCTCGCGGTCGGGGTCATCGTCGCGATGGTCGCGATCTGGATGATGCTGCCCGTGATGGTGCAGTCCACGGTCCTCTGGATCGGCTGGCCGATCGTCGGCGTCGTCACGGTGCTGCAGACGCTGTCCATGTTCTTCAAGCTCATCCGTCGTCAGCACGGATACAAGGTCTGACCCGAACCCGAATCGGGTCGGAACTGGGGAAAGCGCCGAGGCTGGGGAGCACGGCGCGGGGGAGGAGGTGAGGGGCCCGTCTTGGGGAGAGGCGGGCACCCTCACCGACATCGCACGGCGGAGGCATCCGCTCTGTCTGGGGCAGAGGGGATGCCTCCGCCGCTGTCGGTTCGCCGCGCGGGTGTCAGCTCTCCGAGGTCAGCCGGTATCCGACGCCGCGCACGGTCTCGATGTAGCGCGGGTTGGCGGCGCTCTCGCCGAGCTTGCGCCGCAGGTTCGTCATATGCGCTTCGACCGCACGCTTGTCGGCGTCGCCGACGAAGTAGCTCGTCACGTACGACTCGCCGCGCAGCACCAGCGTCAGATCGGCCTTGCTGCGCACGCGCCGCTTCGACTCGAGCAGCGTCGCGAGCAGGTCGAACTCGGTCCGCGTGAGGTCGAGCTCCTCACCGCCGATGAGCACGATGCGGTTCTCGGGGTGCAGCCGCAGGTCGCGGTGCGTCAGCCATTCGCCGTCCGTGTCGACGACGGCGGGGACGGATGCTTCGCCCGCAGGCACGATCACGGTCGAGGGCGTTGCGAGGTCGCGGTCCTCGATCGCGGGCGCGGTCGGCACCGCGGTGGTGTTCGGCCGCATGCCGGGGAACGACGGACCGACGCTCCCCTGCGAGGGCGCGGCGGGCGCGGTGACGGCGCGCTCGGCGTCGGTGGTCCGGCGCCGCATGAGCGCCTCGACGCGGGCGCGGAGCTCGCGCGGCCGGAAGGGCTTGAGGAGGTAGTCGTCAGCGCCGGCGCCGAGCCCGGCGATCACATCGGCCTCATCGTTCATGCCGGTGAGCATGATGATGTACGTGTCGGACTGGGCCCGGATGCGCTTGGCCGCTTCGATGCCGTCGATGCCGGGCATGTTGACGTCGATGGTCGTCAGCACCGGCTGGTAGGTGAGCACTGCCCGCACGCCGTCGATGCCGTTGCCGACCGAGACCGTCGAGAACCCGGAGGACTCCAGGACCTCCGCCAGGACGTGGCGGATCTCCTTGTCGTCCTCGATGATGACTGCTGTCTTCAGCTCGTCAGAAGGGGTGCTCATGCGTGCGTACTCTCTGGGACGGTGGAACCGGACATGCGCCGATTGCCGACCCCAGCCGCGGCCCCCGACGCATGCGCAAAGTACTCCCGATGCTACACAACCCCGGGAAGGCCTGGTCGGAGCTCAATCCGTGACGACGTCCCGGGTGAGCTCGACGGCGGCCTCCGGCCACCACTGTCCGGCCGCCGGGCCGCCGTTGCAGTCGCCGTCGCTCTCACCCGGCGGTTTGACCCAGAGGTTCGTGTCGACGACGTCGTCGCCGATCGTGCCGCCGGGTTCTCCGACGAGACGCCCGGGCGGGTTGCACCACTCGCCGTTCGAGCCCGCGCCGTTGCGGCCGGTGTCGATGATCGCGTGCAGGTCATCGAGGCGGCTCGCGACGTCGTGGGCGTAGTCCACCTCGTCGTCGGTCGCCTCGAAGTTCGACACGTTGGTGACGAAGCCACGGATGCTTCGGCCACCGTCGCCGCGGGACGCGCGGTCGACGCGGTCGATGAGGTCGGCCATCTCCGCCGGGGCCAGCCAGTTCGAGTGTCCGCCGTCGACGTAGATCCAGGTGCTCTCGGCGGCGAGCGCCTCGACCGCGGCGCTCAGCTGCTCGACACGCTCGTCGACGTTTCCGCACTCGGGCGCGAGGGCGAGGCTGTCGGGCTCGAGGATCACGATCGGCGACGTGTCGGCCGCCTCGCGCAGGGCGTCGCCGATCGCGCGCGTCCACTCGAGGTACGCGTCGCCCTCGAGGCCGCCGGCGGAGTGCCCGCCGCAGTCGCGCTCGGGCAGGCCGTAGACGACGACAGCGACGCGCGCGGACTGGTCGCGCGCCTCCGCGGCGAGGCCCGCGATGCGCTCGCCCACGACGTCGACGGGGTCGCCCTCCGGCGTGAGCCAGACGGCAGTGGGCTGTTCGCTCAGATACCTCGCCGCGGCCTGCTCGGGGCTGCCGTCGGCGGCACGGGTCGCCGCATCCGTCGCCTTCGAGAGGTCGGAGGCGACGATCTTCGTGCCGCGCGCGGGCGGCTCGGGCGACTGCCCGCGCAGGAGGACGACGGCCGCGACGGCGGCGACCACCGCGATGACGCCCGTGATCGCCAGGATCGTGATGGTCCGTCGCGACGTGGGCACGAAGGCGAGCCTACGAGAACTCCGCCGCGGCGACGTGCCGCGGCGTGTCGCCTCAGGCCGTGCGCGGGCGGGGGCTCCGTACGCGCGCGGCGGATGCGGTGCGTCCGGTCGCGAGTGCGCCACGGCGGGCGGTGCCGCCGCGCTTCGACCCGACGAGCTGCAGCAGAGCGGCCGCCAGCGGGCTCGCCGACGTCGCCTCGGCCTCGAAAGCACTCGCGACGACGGATGCTGCGCGCTCGAACTCCTGCGCCTTCAGGACGGCCGCGCGGCGCTCGGCGACGACGCGGTCGGCGGCGGCGTACTCGGCCCGGAGGCGCTCGCGCTCGGACTCGTCGAGCCCGGGTCGCCGCGCGGTGCGCTCGAGGGCCTCGGCGGCGCGGGAGCGCAGCGCGATGCTGCGGTGCAGCTCGCTTTCGGCGGTCTCACGGGCGAGGCGGCTCGCATCGAGGGCGTCGGCGAGCTCGGCGCGGACGGTCTTCGGGGATGCAGCGGTCATGGGGTCCTCCAGGATCGGGGTACGGGTTCACGCTCGGATGCCGTGAACCGGCACACCACTCAAGAGCCGCAGCATCCGGTTTTCGTACATACGAGCTTCCTGTCAAGGCCATCCGCTCGCCACGTCGGCGGAATAGGCTGTGGTCGTCATGAAGGTCATCTCGTACAACCTGCGCAAGCACCGGGCGGCGGGGGAGCTCGCCCACCTGGTGGAGCGCCATGGCGCCGACGTGCTGTGCCTCCAGGAAGCAGACACGTCCGACATCCCCGAAGAGATCTCGGGGCTGCGGCTCGCGGACTCCACGCAGCGCAATCGCCTCGGGCTCGCCGTGTACTACCGCGAGAACACCTACCGCGCCGTCGAGGTGCGGGCGCTGGCGCTGAAGAAGTCGCTGCACGACCGCGTGCTCAAGCCCGCCGAAGAGCGACTGCTCGGCGTCCGGCTGCACGACATCGACGAGAACACCGACCTCATCGTGGCCTCGTTCCACGCCGCGCCGCTCACGGCGCTCAACTCGCTGCGCCGCCACCAGATCCGCACCGCGCTCGGCGAGCTGCAGCAGCTCGGCGAGGGACTGCCGGCGCTCATGGTCGGCGACTACAACTACCCGGTGTTCAAGGAGCGGCTGGGCCAGCACATCCGCGAGCAGGGGTACGAGCTGAACCTGTCGGACTCGCGCACGTACACGCGCTACCGCTTCTTTCGCGGCCACTACGACTTCGCGACCTCGATCGGCTTCGAGATCGACCGCGTGCGGACGCTGCCGCAGGGCCTCAGCGACCACCTGCCGATCCTCGTGACCGCGCATCCCGCTGCCGGGGTGCGCCGCGTGGTCGAGATCGCCGATCCCGAGACGGCCGCGGCGGGCAGCGGCGCCGCTTAGAGCAGCGACGGGTCGGGGTCGCTCCACTTCTCGATCCCCTGCACCACCCAGAACGCGAAGAACAGCGCGAGCGCGATCGCTTCGACGATGAGGACGATGGGGATGCCGGAGCCGCTTGCCTGCGGCAGCAGCACGACGTACGCCACGAGCACCAGCACGAGCCCCACGGCGATCACGGTGTACAGCACACGGAACACCGGGGCCGGAGGCGGACCCAGCCGGGGGAACGCGCTGCGCACGGCGACCGCCGCGAACAGGGCGAAGAAGGCCGTCGTCGCGATGAAGTGCGCGTTCTGCAGGAACGCGTCTCGCGCGAATGCCCAGGTGAGCCCCGTGACGGCGAGCACGACGGCCGCGATCAAGAGCGACGGCCACACCGCCGCGAGCGAGACCTGGCCGAGCGCGCCGAGCAGCAGCGCGACGAGGAGCAGCAGCATCCCGAGCACGAGGTAGACGACGACGCCGTTCGCGACGTCCGCCTCGTACGCGGGCGGGAAGCACCGCAGGGTGCACGGGACGTCGACGCCGGGCACGGCGCCGGCGGCGAGAGTCGTCGGCACCAGGGCGATGAGCGGCGCGAACAGTGCGGCCGCATCGAGGAGGGCTCGCTCGGCACCCCGCCCCGACAGGGCGAACAGCGCGAGCGAGACGGCGATCAGCGCGCCGACGAACACGTCGCGTGCGGGGGTGTAGAAGTAGTCGCTGATGGACGTCAGCCAGCCGAACGTCGTCGCCGCCTGGGCGATGGCGACGAAGATCGCGATGACGGTGCCGGCCAGCCCGATCCGCAGGTAACGGTAGGTCCGCTCGAGCGACGTGGACGCAGCGGAGGCCATGGCGATCACGATAGCGGTCGGCCCCGACGACGGCGCCGACCGGACTCGCGGGTCAGTGCGAGTCGCGCGAGCGGCGCACCGCGGCGACCACCGCGAGGGCGGCCCCGGCGAGCAGGAGCGCGCCGCCGCCGATCCACAGGCCCAGGGTCTGGCCCTGGTCGAGGCCCGTCGCGGGGAGGCCGTCGGCGCCGGTGATGGTGACGGCGGCCGTGCCGCCGGCGGAGGTCGATGACACCGCGGCGATGTTGTACGTGCCCGTCGCGTTCGAGGGGAGGGTGATGTCGACGGCCGCGAGGGAGCCGTCGGCCTCCGATGAGGCATTGCCGCTCGCGGTGGTGATCGCGAACTTCACCATGCCGATGCGCGAAGCGGCGCCGTTCTCACCGGTGACGGTGATCGTGATGGCCTCGTCGGCCGAGAACGTCTCGGCGGCGCACTCGAACGAGATGGTGCCGCCTGCCTGTGCCGTCGGCGTCGTGGTGCACGAGCCCGAGGGCGGATAGATCGTCGAGGCGTTCGCGGCGGCGGGTACCGCGAGGACCGCTCCGAGGGCGAGCATCGCAGCGAAGGTGGCTCGGGGGAGGAGCCGGGGCGTGGTCGATCGAGTGATGTGGGGCATCGAGAGCAGTCTACGAACCGCCGCACACCGCGGCAACTGCGGCGGGCGGGGTGAGCGTCGGGGTCGTCACGGCCTCGAGCGTCGCCGCGACGGGCGCACTCGTCCGTGCGGTGAGCGTCGCTGTTGCCGATCCGCCCGGCGGGAGGTCGATCGCGAAGCTCACGACGCGGCGGCCCTCGTGTATGCCGCCGCCGAATCCGGTGCCGTCCGACATGGTCGCGTCGACCAGTTCGAAGCCCTCGGGCAGGTACAGGTAGCCGATGGTGCGGGTGATGCCCGCCGGCACGCCGAAGGCGCTGTCGCCGGTGATGTAGGCGGGCAGGGAGGCGGCATCCGCCGGCGCCGTGTTGCCGATCGTGACCCTGAGCACGGCGTCGCCCGTCGCGGTTCCCGTGGCGTCGAGCGTGCAGCTGGACCACTCCAGCGCCGTCGTCGCGTTCTGGTAGAAGTCCATCTTCGAGCCGGTGCCGTCGTTGACGTAGACGCCGAAGCGCGCGGCCTCGTCGTCCGAGACCGGCAGGCCACCGGCGAGGGTGGTGCCCTCGAGCACGCTCTGCTCGTTCTCGTGCGTGCTCCACAGCAGCAGGCGGTCCTCGTCGCCCGCGCGGGTGAGTGCGCCGACGAGCGAGGCCGGGTCGACGTCGCCCCCGGAGAGCTTCTCGAACACGGCGGCCGCCGCCATGGCGAAGAAGGCGTCCTGGTCGGCAGGGCGCGTGTACCGCGAGTAGACGTCGTTCAGCAGCAGCTGCACGGCGTTGTCGGGCGCGAGCACGTCCCCGGTGGGGAGGGTGATCGGACCGGTCGCCTCGAGCAGGTACGAGAGCGCGACCGGGTCGAGGGCGATCACGCCGTCGACCTGCTGCCCACCGTGCTGTCGTGCCCACATCTCGCGGGCGAGAGCACCGCTGATCGCGAAGTCGGGCAGCTGTGTGACGTTCTGGATCCAGCGGCCGGGGCGCTCGCCGTAGATCGCCGTGATCTCGTCACCGAGGGGCAGGACGGCGTCGTCGTAGCGGGGGTAGTCGCTCGAGGACTCCTGCGCGGCGAGGCTGATCGCACCGCCCTCGGTGTGGATCAGTGCCATCGCGCCGGGGATGCCGCCCAGCGACCGCCATTCGGCGTTGTTCTGGAACAGCACGAGGTAGTCGCGGGGGGCGTCCGCGCCGAGCATCGAGGGGATGAGCTGCGTCGCCCGGGCGAGGGCGTCGGTGGCCGTTCCCGCTTCGACGAGGAGCGCGTCGACCTCGTCCACGGCCGCGCGCACGGGCGCGATGAGCGCGGTGCGATCGATGGACGAGACGGATGCTGCCGCCGCCCCGACTCCATCGCTCGCGGTCTGCGCGGCGCCGCTGATCTGCTGCAGGGGTGCGAGGTCGAGCTGTCCGTCCTGCGGTTTCAGGGCGTCGACCTGGAACGAGGCGGCGACCTCGGAGAGGGGACGCAGCGCCGTGCTCGTGACGCCGTCGAGCGACTCTGCCACCGTCGCGACCGCGGCCAGCTGCGGGCCGACCCAGGGAAGGCCCTCGGCCAGGTTCCACACCGGGTCGGAGGTCATCGCGTGCGCGGCGCCGGTGTCGGCGGCGAGGGATGCGATCGCGTCACTCGCGGTCGCCGGGTCGGCGAGGTTCTCCCGCACCGCGGCCGCGGTCTGCTGGGCGTCGCGGAGATGGCCGTAGGCGAGGGCTCCGCGCACCCCGATCCACACGGTGGCGACCACGGCGAGGATGAGCAGACCGCCCAGGACGGCGGCGAAGACGACGCCCCCGCGGCGCACGGAGCGGGGCAGGGGAGAGTCGGTCACCGCTCCACCCTACGGGGCCGGTCCGAGCAGCCGCTGCGAGCTCAGCGGGTGTCCGCCCCGGCATAGTCGCCCTGGTACTGGTAGCCGTAGTAGCCGCCGTTCTTGCGGGGCACGCGGTTCAGAACGACGCCGAGCACACGGGCGTTGGCCTTGCCGAGGTTCGCGAGCGCCTTGTGCAGCATGTCGTACGTCGTCTTGCCGGCGCTGACCACGATGAGCGCTCCGTCCGCGGCTGTCGTGAGGACCGCAGCATCCGTCACCGGAAGGAGAGGCGGCGAATCGATGATGACGAGGGCGTGCTCGGTGAGGCTGTGCACGAGCGCCTGCATGCGGTTCGAGCCGAGCACTTCGCTGGGGTTCGGCGGGACGCGGCCGGCGGTGATGACGGCGAGGTTGCGGCTCGCGCCGACGTTGTGCACGACGTCGTTGAGCTCGGCGCGTCCGGCGAGCACGTCGGTGAGGCCGGCGCCGTCGGGCAGGCCGAACACCGTCGAGACCATCGGGCGGCGCAGGTCTGCGTCGAGCAGCACGACGTGGCGGCCGGCGGCCGCGAGGCTCACGGCGAGGTTCGCGGCCATCGTCGACTTGCCGTCGCCGGGCAAGGGGCTCGTGACGACGATCGCGCGGGGCGGGTTGTCGACGTCCATGAACTGCAGGTTCGTGCGCAGCTCGCGCATCGCCTCCGCGAGCGGGGCCGAGGAGGAGTGCTGGCTCTCGAAGTCGGCGAGGCCGCGCTCGACGCTGAGGCCCTTGTCGACGGGAAGGGTTCCGACGACGGGAACGCCGGTCTCGCGTTCGATGTCGCGCGGATCGCGCAGGCGCCGGTCGAGCACGTGGCGCACGACCGCGTAGCCGATGCCGAGTGCGAGTCCGACGAGTGCGCCGAGGGCGAGCGCGAGGCGCACGTTCGGCGACGAGGGAGCCGTGGGCAGGCGTGCGGAGTCGCCCGTGACGAGCGTGACGGCGGCAGTGCCGGTCTCGTCGGTGCCCTCGACGTTGTTGATCTGCTCGACCATGCATCCGAGCCACGACTCGGCAAGGTCGCGGGCCTCTTCGGGGCTCGATGCGCTCGCAGTGACGCGCACGATGACGGTGTCGAGGGGGTTCGAGACGTCGACGCGGGTGACCAGGGATTCGGGCGTCGTGTTCAGGCCGAGCTCGTCGATCGCACACTCGGCGACGGCACGCCACGATCCGAGCTCGACGTACGAAGTGACCTTGCTGCGAGCGAGCTGGTCGCCGACGAGGGATGAGCCGGTGTCGGAGCCGGCGTTGGTCGCCGTGACGATCCCGCTGGCGTTCGCCGTGTAGACCTTGGGCTGCAGGGCGGTCCATCCCCACGCCACGGCCACGCCCAGGAGGGTGAGGATCACGATGGCGAGCCAATGCGCTCGCAAGATGCGCAGGTAATCCCGCAGCTCCATGGGCCCCCTCCCAGTCCCCCGTACACTACCGCGTGTGACCGGCAACCTCGTGATCGCTGCCCTCGGGGTGCGGGTGGGTCTCGTCTGCGACGGCCTGGATGCGGATGCACGGACTGCTGTCGACGAGGCATGGACGGATGCTGCGACCACCGGTGCCGCCGACATCGAGGTGGTCGCAGACACGGGTGGCAGCATCCGTTCTCTGCTGTCGTCGCTGTCTCAGCGCGTGACGCTCGCGGCGATCGAGGCCCAGCGCGGACGGCTCTGGATGCTGCACGCCGCCGGCATCGCCCTGCCTGACGGCCGGGTGGTCGCGCTCGTGGGGCCGAGTGGGCGCGGCAAGACGACGGCGTCGCGGGTACTCGGCGAGGCGTACGGATACGTCTCGGACGAGACGGTGGCGGTCGATTCTTCGGGTCGCGTGCACCCGTACCGCAAGCCGTTGTCGATCATCGAGCCGGGCGAGTCCGAGAAGGCGCAACGCTCGCCGTCGGTGCTGGGTCTGGGCCGGCTGCCGGATGGTGAACTGCAGCTCGCCGGCATCGTCGTGCTCGACCGGCGCGATGGCGTCTCAGGTGCGGTCGTTTCGGACGTCGACCTCGGCGATGCGCTCGAGGAGCTGGTCGCTCAGTCGAGCTATCTCACGAACCTGCCTGCACCGCTGCGCACGATCGGCGCGCATGTCGCGTCGGTCGGCGGCGTGCGTCGGGTTTCCTACACGGATGCTGCGGCCCTCGTCTCGGTGCTCCCCGAGCTGGCCGTGGAGTCACCGTCGCGACCGCGGGTGTCGAAGCCGTTGTCTCTGGGCGGTTCGGCTGTTGTCGGTTCGTCCCCGGATCGGGTGTTTCGTCGCGTCGCGCCGCTGGACGAATTGCCGCTCGCCGATCCCGATCGTCTCGCCCTCTTCCATGTGGATGCCGCCCACGCCGGCACGGTGCGGGTGCTGGCGGGCATTGCTCCCGCGCTGTGGCGCGCCGCCGATGGCGTCGGTCTCGAGGCGTTGGTGGATGCCGCGATCTCTGCCTACGGCGCTCCTGGGGATAAGGACGCCACCGTCGCCGTCGAAGCCGCCGTCGATGAGCTGGTTGCGGCCGACGTCCTGAAGGTCTCGTCGCCGGCGAAGGCTTCGGACCCGGCGTTGTGGCGCATCCACGACGACGTCGCCTGGACGGGTGAATCCTCGCGCGTGGTGGTGCTGGCGCTGGCGAATCCCGCGGCTTCGCCGCTGGCCCTCGAGGGTTCTGCGGCGCTGATCTGGATCGCCCTCACCGCCGGTCCGGGCCATTCCGACGACATCGTCGCGCGTGTCGCTGAGTCGGCGGACGTCCATGCCGATGCGATCCGTCCTGACGTCGAGTCCTTCCTCGGAACGCTTCGCGATCAGGACCTTGTGTTCAACGGCTGAGGGAGGCAGTCACCCCACCGTGCGGTCAGAAGCTTCCCCTGCGGGTTGCGGGAGCGTACACGACGCCATTGAACAGAAACTCGATGGTGAAGTCGTGAACGTCCGAGGTGTTCTGTTCATGGAAGGTCGGGAAGGTGACCGAAGACGTCGACGACGGCAGGGTGTCTGACGTCGTAATGAGGTAGACGACGTTGGCGATCGTCACACTGCTGGGCGACCAGTTCTGCTTGGCGAGGAATTTGTCCTGGCTGTGGGTTCGCTTCACCGTCATCCTTGCCGTGATTGCCGCATTCGATGCTGTGGCAACGGTGACCGTGACCTCCTTACCGCCCGCCCCCGCGCCAGGCGGAACGTCTGGCGCGCCAGAGATGACAGCGTTGCTCGTTGCGGTTGCGACCTGTGCGGCAACGACACCCTGCACCGTCGTGCTGGCGACGGTACCGCCGGTGACCGTCGCGCTGGTGACCGCCCGCCACGAGCGGCCAATCGTGGCCGAGAACTCGGTGAGTCCCGGCAGCGTGAAGTCGAGCGTGCGCTGCGCGTCAGGTGTGAGCCCTGTCGGGTACGAGAAGGTGTAGACGTAGTTCGCGCCCGATGCAATCGGTGCGGCCGATGTCCAACCTGCGGACAGATTGGTGGGTGCCGCGTTCTGCAGGGAGGCCGAATTGATGGTCAGCGTGACGGTGACGCCGGTTGCGTTCGTGGCCGGCCCGTCGCTCTGGACGAGCTGAATGGCGATGGAGCCAGCTGCTCCGGTGAACTTGGCGCCGTCGTTGGTGTAGTGCACATCCGACGCGGTGACATCGAGGCTTTGCACCGGAGTCGTGGACGGAGACGAAGCTGCGGCGGGAGCCGCCGTCGCGAGCACGACAACGGGCGCAGCCCACACGCCGATCTTCAGGAGCTTCCGGCGGTCGAGGCCGTTGTTGTCGGATTCGAGAGCGCGCGCGAGCGTGTCGGTCACTGTGTTCCCCCAGAGAACAGTCGTGGCTGACGGGCGTTCGGGCTCCCACAGCCGTGAACAGAACGGGCGACCCCTCGCCCGCCGTGCGGTCACCCCAGGCAACCGACGTGATCCTCACCCTATCGGAACGCCCGATGCTCCTCGTTAGCAAGAAGTAAACGCCTTAGACATCCGCATGCGATCCCGGGGCGCCGACGGGTGCTGCTATGGAGGTCCGACGATGGCCCCGGGCTCGAACCCGGTCGCCGTGTCCCGAGGATTTGCCCATTGATCGAGACCGAAGCTGCGGTGGGCGGCGCCGTGAACGGAATCCAGAGATTAGGTGCAGTCCAGTCGTCGGATGGGGGTGCAACGGGGTACTGCAGCGTCGCGGAGCCAGCTAACAATGCGAGGGCGTTCCAGCCGCCGAGTTCCTGCGTTGTTGGCGTGCCCAACACGCCATCTGCCGAGGCGATCGTGACCTGAATGAGGTTGTTGGCCTGCCACTCTCCACCCTCGTACTTCACGAAAACGTTGCCGCCGACGCCACCCGGAAAAAACGAGAAGGCGCCGGTGATCACAGGATTGACGGCGGATGCCGCCGCGGCCGGCGCAGCGGTGGCGAGCACCAGCACGGGCGCAGCCCACGCACCAGTCCTGAGCAGTGTCCGCCTATCGAGGGTCCGGAATCCCCTGGAGTCTTTCGTGTCGTCGAGCATCGCGATCCCCCCGGATCTGCGCGGATGCACGGCGAATCGCCAGGACAGCCAGCGCCGTTGTCGTGTCCTCGCCGACCGGCGCGTTGCTCCCGGGCGACATGCTGTCCGGTTCGACGCTAGCGAGATCGAGCGCTCGATGGAACGGTTCAATCCTGGGAGTTCGCGCAAGCTTCACCTGCGGCCTGCGGCAATTCGTTACACGCGCGTCCTCGCCCGGCAACCGGGCGGGCGTACCGTCGGGCCCAGACGATGGCGTTGTGTATCGGAACGACGAGTGGGGGCTCGACATGGCACAACCACGACGGCGCCGGCGGCGGCGCTACGAGATCGGGCAGGAGCCGTGGCTGCTTCGCGAATACGGCGGGGCGCCGATGTGGCTCATCTGTGTCGCAGCCCTATTCCTCGTGGCGGTCACCGCGATGTGGTTCGTCATGGGGTGAGCCGGCGGCGGTGGGTCCACACGGCCTGCACTCCCGCAGGGGCGGAACGGATGCCGCGTCCCCAACGTGCGAGCCGCGCACGCGTCCGCCCGCGAAGGGTGTCGACCGTCTCGGGTCGGGCAACCAGCAGGTCAGGCCTGGTGGGCCAGACCGCGCGCCACAGGATGCGCGGGCGCTGAGTCCACCGCGCGCGCCGGAGCGCCAGCATCCAGAAATACGAGCCGTGCGAGCCGGCGGTCACGCGCTCGCGCCAGTCGCGCAGGTCCGGCGACGCCAGCTCGATCGCCGACGGCTCGACGACGACCCCGAGCCGAGGCAGCACCGTCTCGAGCGTCGCCACGCAGCCGGTCTCGCGGGCGAGTGTACCGAGATCGGCGCGCTCCTCGTCGGTGAAGGGTGTGTGCACCAGTTGCTCGAGCTCGTCGAGGTGGCGGGGCTGGATCGTCGCACCCCGCAGCGAGTGCAGGCCGAGCACGAGCGCGCCGGCGACCTTGTCGAGCGCGAGGCAGTCGCGGTGCGCGAGCTGCAACGTCCACCGGTGCCGCCAGAGCGCCTCGAACACGTCGGCGGGGTCGGCGAGGAACCCCGGAAAGAAGTTGTGCACATCCAGATCGCACGGCCACCCGTCGTGCAGAAACGTCACGGAGTGCAAGGTGGTGAGCTCGCTGATCAGCCCGCCGGGCCGTTTCGTCCACCCGGACTCCGCGATCGCCTCGCACAGCTCCTCGAATCGCGACGGCTCGACGAGCAGGTCGACGTCGGCCGACACCCGCTCCTCGCGGAGGCCGTGGAGGTGCAGCGCGGGCCCCTTGATGAGCACGGCACGGATGCCTCGCCTCTCGGCAAGTGCGCACACCCAGGCGGCAGCGAGCTCGTCGGCCTCGTCGAGGCGCAGCAGAACCGTCGCATCGGTCGAGACATCGGTGGGCACGGGCCCACGATAACGGGGGTTTCAGGCGGCGAAGTCGTAGCGGGCGCGCCCGCCGAGGCGTGGAGTGCGCGCGGGGTCGACGTAGGCGGGTGGGATGAGCCACACCTTGGCTTTTCGACCGGTGCCTTCGACCTGTATGTCCCACCCGTTGTCGTGTATGCGGTGGTGACACGATTCGCAGAGCAGTACGCCGTTGTCGAGGTCTGTCGGGCCGGCGTCTCGCGCCCACCAGCGGATGTGATGCACCTTCGTGAACTGGGGCGGAAGCCCGCACCCGCCGCACCCGCCGTCGCGCTCGCCGAGGGCGAGTTTCTGGGACCTGGAGTAGAGCCGCCGTTCGCGACCCCAGTCGAGGATCTCGCTGTCGCCGCCGAGCACGACGGGGATCACCGAGGCGCTGGACGCGAGCTTGCGGGCCGCGGAGGCCGAGATCGGAGCGTCGATGCCGTCGATCTCGGCGGTGCCGGTGCCCTCGCGAAGGGTCTCGAGGTCCATGCGCACGACCACCGTCACCCCGTTCAGGGGGAGGTCCTTCTCGTCACAGCCGAGGACGTGCTCGCAGATGCTCACGAGCGCGTCGGCCTGCATCTGCGGGATCGTGCGGCGCTCAGCATCCGTCGTCTCATCGAGCAGGGGCGTCGCAGGCACATCGGGCGCCGATGCGGCGCGGGCGTTCTCGGCGTCGCGCTGGGCGCGGAGCTTCGCAGTGACCATGCCTTCGAGCGCGGTCACGACCGGCGCGCCGCTCACGGGGTCGAACTTGCCATTGATGACGATCATGCCGGAGCGATCGCGGCGGATGGTCAGCGCCGTCTCGGCCGCCAGGTCCGCTTCGCGGGGCTCGACACCGTCGGGGTCGAGCCAGGCCTCGGCGCGGAGGATGAGCTTCGACAGGGCGTCGAGGGGGAGCCCGGCGGCCTGCGACACGAGGAGCTTCTCGGCCTGATCGACCTTCTCAGCGCCGGCGCGGATCGCGACGCGGTCGAGCATGGCGATGATCGCCGACGCCGCCTGCGCTCCGATGCCGCCGTCGCTCAGCCCTTGTCCGACGTGCGGATGCCGGGCCGGCGCCTTGTCGCCGGAGAGCAGCATGCGCGGAGTCGTGGCCTCGCCGACCTTCACGAGCCGGGCGGCGTCGCCGGTGGTGGTGCCCAACGTCGCCGCGATGAACTGCGTGGGATTGCGGAAGCCCTGGATCTTCGCGAGGCTCTCGGGCCCGAGCTCGGGTCGCGACTGCCGCTGGATCTCGGACGCCACCAGCGCTTGAACGCTCTCGGCGAGACGTTTGCCGCGCCCGATCTGCTCGTTGAGAGCGATCAGCTCGGCCGGCGCGAGCGACGCGATGTCGCGCTCGTCGGGCAGGATTCCCCGCGCAACGTCGATCGCCTCGGCGAGGGACGACAGTGCGCTGGTCATGGATTCAGCGTACCGGAGGCGGGCGTGAGTGTCAAAGCTTTGTTCGAATGAATCCGCCCGATCCGTCTGCTCGCTCCGCCCGGAGAAGGCTGTCTGAAGTCGGCTGGGTTCCGTCAACCCGTGACTTGCTGACGAGAGAATCGCTAACTTCGTTGCGTCGCAGTGATCGAGTACCCGGTGCGGACGCCCCTCGAGCATCGATGACTTCGAACTGAAACTGCTCATGAGCATAGAACATATGTTCCCCTCATGTCCTCGCACTCTCGCTCCCACGCGGTGCCGAGTAGAATCGCCGCACTGCGCGGCAGTGTCGCGGCGCCCGATTGAGGGGAGCCCGCCATCACCGACGCACCCACGGTCGCGCCCGCGCAGCCCTCCACCGCGGCCGTCGCCACCCTCCACCTGCGTCGCGCGCAGGGGCGAGGCATCCGTCTGCTCATCATCTATGGCGTGCTGCTCGCGCTCATCGCGTTCTGGCCGACACCCGTGGATCGCGGAGCGTCGGGCCTGCTCGAGGCGATCACACGGGCGATTCCGTGGCTGACGTACGCGGTCATCGAGACCACGGCGAACGTCGCGCTGTTCGTGCCGTTCGGGGTGCTGCTGGCGCTCGTGCTTCCGCTGCACCGCGGGCTCGTCGTGCCGATCGCCCTCGCCACCACGCTCGTCATCGAGTCGGGGCAGGCGCTGCTCCTCTCCGAGCGCACGCCGAGCCTGCGCGACATCGTCGCCAACGTGCTGGGCGCCGCCATCGGCCTCGCGGTCGTGCACCTGATGGAGCGGCGCAGGATTCCGGATTGACGGATGCTGCGCCCTTCAGTGCGTCCGCAGGGAATGCCCCCATCCGGCGCTCTTGTGCGGCGGTATTCGTAGCGCTAGCATCCGGGCATCGATAGCCGGGGGGACGGCGATCGGTTCAGGTCCAGCGCGGAGGCGCGGCTGTTCGTCGTGCCACTTCGACCGGGGGGCGAGACCATGGACGACGCTCAGAAGAACGAGCCTGCAGCACACGGCGACGATGCGGATGCTGCGGCAGCAGCTCCTCCAGCGCTCGCAGGTGCGCAGGTGGCGGATGCGGCTGAGGGGGAGAAGCAGCCTGCGCCAGCCATACCTGACCCTGCGCCAGCCATACCTGACCCTGCGCCAGCCAAACCTGAGCCCGCACCGGCGCCCGCACCCGCACCGGCGCCGGTACCAGCACCGGCCCCCGCACCCCCGAAGCCGGTGCTGACCCTCGCCGCGGTCGTCGCGCCGAAGCAGCCGGTGACAGCGCCGACGCCGCTCACGGCCGTGCCGCCGGGCGCGCCCGTGAGGTTCACCGTGACGTCGGCAGTGGCGATTTCCGCTCCATCGCTGAGGTCCGGCAACGTGCCGATCGCCGCGACGTTCGCCAACTCGGCCCGCTCCGCCACGGCCACCGAATGGAGCGCGAACGTCGTGTTCACGGCGGAGCCGGACGGCGACGTCCGAGCCTCCGTCGGCGAGGGCGCTGACGAGGCCGTGTCGGCGCCGATGCGGGTCACCCTCACCAGCGGTCCTGTCACCGGGCAGCCTCCCGGCGGCGGCGGTGGAGACGTCGTCGGCCCTGCCGAGGTCGCGGTGGGCGAGTACGACGCCGACTTCGCGCGCCGCACGGGCGCGGTGTTCCGGGGGCTCGCCTTCCTGTTCGCGGGTCTCGCCGCCTGGATGCTCCTGTGGATCCTGCCGATGGGCGGCCTCGACGACACCGAGACCGACCTCACAGAGCGGGTCATCGCGGCGGCGAGCACTGTCGCCCTCGCCGCGGGGGTCATCGCGATCCTCGCGGGAGTCTGGATGGCACTGCTCGAGGCGAGGGGCCGACAGCGCGCTCGCGTTGCCATCGCCGCAGGCGGCTCGAGGGGCGCCGGAGGCCTGGGAATGAGCATCGCCGACGTCGAGAAGCTCGCGGCGGCGCTGAGCAAGGTCCGCGGAACGATCGCCGCCTTCGTCATCGGCGTGCTGCTGATCGTGCTCTCGCTGACGGCGCTCACCGTCGGTCAGGCCATCCCTGATCCGGCTCCGACGACTCAGACCGACGACGGGCAGTCGACAGGTGATGACGAATGAGCGAGGTGCACGCGGTGCTGATCGGGGTGGCTCAGCCGGCGCCCGTGCGCTGGTCCGAGGGTGACGGAAGGTTCGTCACCGCCACGCAGCCCTACCAAGAACACGATTTCCTCTTCGCTGCGCTGGACGGTGTCGGCAGCGACCTCACCTCGTACACGATGATGATCATCGACGCGGCCCCCGACGCGGTGATCGCGAGGCTCGAGACGCCCGAAGACACGACGCTGGCGGCAGCCACCGCCGAGCTCGAGAAGCACGTGCGTCGCGAGGATCCTTGCACCTGCTCGTCACTGGTGATCGTTCTCGTGGGTCACGGTTTCCAGGTCCAGACGTGGGACCCCGCTGAGCCTGACCGCATGGACGAGCTTTTCGCGCTGTCCGACCTGCCCCTCATCGATGACTGGTGGGTGCCTTTCTGGCGGGAGGCTCGACGCGACCTCACCGCGACGATCGTGGTCGACTCCTGCCACTCCGAGACGATCGTGCGCGGCCTCTTCGTGCCCGATCCGGTCATCGTGCGAGAGCTGGTGAACGATGGGCCGCGTCGCGTCATCATCTCCGCCTCGATGGACGCCCAGCTCGCGTATGAGCATTCGATGGCGGGCCAGACCCAGGGCGTCCTCACCCGTGGGCTGGAGCTGGCGTGGGCCTTGCCCGATAACCGGGCGAGCTACGAAACCTGGTTCGCATCCGCGTCTTCGATCGTGAATCGGACGATCCTGCAGACCGCCGTCATGCGCATCATCGATCCCGAGCAGACCGTCCAGCTCGTCCCGCCGTTCACGACCGGAGCGCCGACCGCTTAGGTCGGGCAGAGCTTTCGCTCCTCCGCGAGCGACCGTCCGGCCCCGCCCCGATCACGAGCCCAGCGACGGTGTGCCGTGACCTACAGCGCGCGCGCCGCCAGCACCAGCTTCTCGGCGGCGCTGCGCGCGGTGGTGACGCGCTGTGCCGACATGGGGCTCGCGCCGTAGCCGGCGGCGGACTTCATGCCCACCAGGCGGGCGAGCGACGAGGCCAGCGATGCATCGGCCTTCTCCAGCAGAGTGATCGCCTCGGCGTGGTTGGCGGAGCTCGAGGATTCGCCGAGCCTTGCGCAGCAGATCGCGTCGGCCGCCGCGATGCCCGCGTGGACATAGAGCGTGACGATGCTGTTGGGGCTGGCTTCGCCGAGCTCGCGAAGGTCTTCGGCGTCCTGCCAGAAGCCTTCGGCCTGCGCGAGTCGTCCTGCCCGATCGGCGGCCGTGCAGTCCTTCGTGCGCTGGTTCTTGGGCGTCATCGGCGTCCTTTTCTCCTGAGGGTCTTGCGCAACCAGTCGGCGTCGTCGCCGAACGCGATGCCCTCGGCGGCGATGGTGGTCAGCAGCGGCTGGGTTGCAGCATCCGTCACCTCCTCGACGGCGAGGTCGACGATCCTGGTGTCGTTGCCGGTCCATGCCGTGGCGGCCTTCGTGAGGCGTGCCAGGTTGGCGCCCCACTCGTCGAGCGACGCGTCGTCGCGGCGGACGAGCAGGATGTCGAGGTCGCTGTCGGGGCGCATCTCGCCGCGGGCGGCGGAGCCGTAGAGGCTTGCGAACACGGGCGGCTCGTGCCAGGCGGCGACATGCTCGCGCAGTCGCGTCAGCAGCGCCTGCTTGAGCCCGGCGATCTGACGGACGGCGGATGCTGCGAGGTGATCGTCGTTGAGCGCGTAGGCGTTCGAGCGGCCGATGCCGTGGCTGACCACGATTCCCTGCGCGACGAGCCTCGCGAGAGAGGAACGGATGCCGACGACCGACCGTTCCGGGATCAGCTGGTGCAGCCGCGGAACGCTGAACTCGGCGTCGCTGGACGCGAGGACACGTAGCACGTCGCCGTCGACGCTCGTCGTCACGACGGTGAAGGGGCGTTGGATCTCCACGGAAGGAATTGTATCCCTGGAGACACTTTTCTGTCTCTAGGGAAGCAATTCCGTCTCTTCGGGGCTGCGTTCTCGAGCCCGGCCGCGTCAGCTGCCGAAGTACTCCCGCGCGGAGCGGGTGTAGAGCAGGATCAGACCGATGATCGACAGGATGCTGCCGCTGATGGCCGACCAGAGGCTCTCGCCGTTGAACATCCCGAGCACCTCGAGCACGATGTTGGCGATGAACACGATCGTCGCGATCGTGCGGGCGGTGTGGTTGCCGCGCCAGAGCCCGACGCCGACGGCGAGTGTGACGATGCCGATGATGAGGCTGATCCACCCGACGATCGCGGGCCACGTGATGAAGAGCCCGGCGATGATGACGAAGATCGAGCCGATGATCTGCAGGAAGCCCGAGATCCAGGCGATGATGGCGACGAGGGTGACGCCGAGCGGGCGCTGAGTCATGTCGTGTCCTCCGTGGCGAGACAGAAGTCGGCTGCGTGGGTCCACCGTATCGGTCCCCAGGGTGTTCGGCTCGTAGGATCGGATCCATGCTCGTCGGCCGCATCCGTCCTGTCGAAACCCGAACCGTCGATGTCGAGGGCGCCTCGCTCGAGGCCCTGAGTGCCGCCGTCACGGCGCAGCTGTCAGCGGGGTGGGTCGTGACCGACGTCCCGGCCGCGATGCCGAAGGGCTCGCAGCTGCTCACATCGACCGCGACGATGGCGCGCCGCGACGGCGTCGAACAGATCGAGGCGGACGACATGGCCGCGCTCGAGGCGAAGGTTCCTGAGGGCTGGCAGCTCCTCAGCGTCCACGAGCTCTGACGTCTACGGGCGTCCCATGCCGTAGTAGGTCCAGCCCGCGGCACGCCAGGCGGCGGCGTCCCAGCCGTTGCGTCCGTCGATGGCGACGCGGCCGCGGGCGAGGGACGCAGCGTGTTCGGGGGTCAGTTCGCGGCGGTACTCGTCCCACTCGGTGACCATGATGATGGCGTCGGCTTCGCGGAGGGCTTCGTCGCGGTCTTCGACGTAGTTCAGCTGCGGGTGCAGGCGCTGCGCGTTCTCGATCGCGGCGGGGTCGGTGACGGTGACCCAGGCGCCGAGGCCGTGCAGGCGCACGGCGACGTCGAGCGCGGGGGAGTCGCGGATGTCGTCGCTATAGGGCTTGAAGGCCGCGCCGAGCACTGTGACGTTCTTCTTGAACACGGATCCGCCGAGCGCGTCGACGACGAGGTCGACGGCGCGGTCGCGGCGGCGCAGGTTGATGGCGTCGACCTCGCGGAGGAACGCGACGGACTCGCCGCGGCCGAGTTCCTCGGCGCGGGCGGAGAACGCGCGGATGTCCTTGGGCAGGCAGCCGCCGCCGAAGCCGATGCCGGCGCCGAGGAAGCGGCGGCCGATGCGGGCGTCGTGTCCGATGGCGTCGGCGAGCTGGGTGACGTCGGCGCCGGTGACTTCGGCGATCTCGGCCATGGCGTTGATGAACGAGATCTTGGTGGCGAGGAACGCGTTGGCGGCGACCTTGACCAGTTCGGCGGTCGCGAGGTCGGTGACGATGAAGGGCGTGTTCTTCGCGACGGCGGGGTGGTACACCTCGCGCAGCACATCGGATGCCGCGTCACCGGCGTCGCCGGCGGGCACACCCACGACGAGCCGGTCGGGGTCGATGGTGTCCTTGACGGCGAACCCTTCACGGAGGAACTCGGGGTTCCACACCAGGGTGGCACCGGTGGCCTCGACGCGGGGCGTGAGGTCGGCGGCGGTGCCGACCGGGACGGTGGATTTGCCGGCGACGATGTCACCGGGTGACAGGTAGGGCAGCAGGCCGTCGACGGCCGCGTTCACGTAGGTGAGGTCGGCGGCGTAGCCGTCTTTCTGCTGCGGGGTGCCGACGCCCACGAAGTGCACCTTCGCGCCCTGCGCCTGGGCCATGTCGGTGGTGAACCTCAGGCGCCCGGAGGCGATGCCCTCGGTGAGGATCTCCTGCAGCCCGGGCTCGAAGAACGGCGCCTCGCCGCGGGAGAGCGAGGCGACCTTGCGTTCGTCGACGTCGATGCCGACGACGTCGTGGCCGATGGACGCCATCGCGGCAGCGTGGACGGCGCCGAGGTACCCGCAGCCGATGACAGACAGACGCATGAGTGTGCCCTTCCGGGATGGGATCAGATCGCCCGAACGGACGAGAGAGATGAGGAAGGGGCGGCGTCGACCCAGCTGACAGCGATCTTCGCATGAGTGCGGCCTGATGCGGGAGTCAGCACACCGCGAACGGCGTCACTGTGACGCAGCTCCGCGGCGCCGAGCTGTCGGAAATCCAGCGCGAGTCCCGCGCCGACGGCTTTGGCGTACGACTCCTTCACCGTCCACAGCTGGGTGAGCCAGGCCCGTCGATCGGCCGGTGGCAGGCTGTCGGCGCGGCGCCGTTCCACGAGCGTGCAGAGGCGCCGGGCGAGCGCCGGCTGGTCGAACACGGGCGCGACGAGCTCGACGTCCACGCCGATGCGCCCGTGCTCGACGACGCCGACCACCAGCAGGTCGCCGGCGTGGGCGATGCTCACGTCCAGCGGCGAAGCGGCGAGCCGCGGCTTCGTGCCGCGAAGGGTCGCCTCGAAGCCTCGCCACGGGCGCCGCAGCCGCACGGTGACGATGTCGCGCACCCACCGCCGCGCCGTCAGGTACGACGCGAGACGTGATCCGTCGAGCGAGCCGAGTGCGGCAGCATCCGTCCCGAGAAGCTCCGCGGCATCCTCGGCGTCGAAGCCGGGATCGGGCGGCGGGATGCGGCCCGTCACGACGTGCACGCCCCGCGCGGACACGAGCGTCCGTCGCGCGTCGCCGCCGGTCTCACTCCTCGGCACGCTGCAGGATCCCCTCGGCGAGCTCCCGGATCGTGGGGTGGTCCCACACGATGGTCGGGTCGACCTCGAGCTGGAACTCGTCCTCGATGTCGCCGCAGAGCGTGAGGGCGTAGACGGAGTCGAGGCCCAGCTCGGCGAGCGGCGTGTCGACGGTGAAGTCGTCGGCCTGGATCTTGCCGTAGGCGACGACGCGTCCGACGAGCCACTGCTCGATCTCGGTGGCGGTCAGCTGAACAGGCATGTGTCGTCCTTTCGGTTTTCAGGTCAGCGGCACGGTCGCGCGGGCGGGACCGATGGCCATCTCCTCGCCGCTCGCGGCGCGGGCTTCGGCGTGCGCGACGAGGCGCGCCACGAGGTCGACGGCAAGCGGCGGCTGTCGCCGCACAACCCGCCCACGGATACGTCGCAGACACGCCTCCATCGCGAGCGGGTCGCCGGCGATGGCCTCCGAACCGCGCGCCTGCATCCATCCCGCCACCACGGCGGCAGCCGCGGTGAGGAGCGAGACCCGATGGGCAAGTTCGAGCGCTGCGTGCGCGTCCGCCGGTTCTCCCGCCTCGGCCGCGGTCTCTGCCGCGGCGGCCGCGAGCGCGACGTGCACCTCGACGGCGCCCGGGGCATCAGCGGCGATCGCCGCCATGACCTCGGGACGCAGCAGAGAGGCCGGGGCCGCAGCATCCGCATCCGAGCACCATCGACTCACCCCTTCGAGTGCCGCCGGAAGCGGATCGGCGAGGTCGGGCACGAGCACGGAGAGAGCCGAGAGGTCGCGCACGTGCTGCTCGATGATCTCGAACGGCGAGATGCGCGCGTAGAACGTCGAGCCGGCGAGCACCGACACCTGCTGGGCCGCGTCGGCGAGAAGCAGGCACGAGAGATGGGCGCTCACGGCAACGGCGATGGATGCTGCAGGGGCATGTGCATCGGCGAGGCACACGGCCGCGCTGCTCAGCGCGTCGGCGGTGAGGGCATCGGCGAGCGCCGCGGCAAGGAGGCTTCGTGCATGCGGGATGTCGAGCACAGTCCCGCCGTAGAGGTGGCGGGCGTGCGCGTACCGCACGGACTCGCGCAGCGCGGCGTCGATCGCGCCGAGGGCGGCGGCGGGCACCGCGGCGCGGACGAGGGTGGCCGGGGCGGTGGCATCTGCGGCCGCGGCCCCGAACCGGTAGCCGCGGAGGGCGCTCGTCACGACCTGGCCGCCCTCGTGCATCCCGACGCCGACCCGCCCGATGAGCGGCTCGAGGGCGTCGAGCCCGGTCGAGACATCGCGCCCGAACGCAGGTCGCGCCCGCTCCACGCTCTCTGCGATGCTCACGATCGCTCCGTCCACGAACCGAGCAGCGTCACGATGCCGCCGGCGTCGTGCGCCCGAACTGCGGCGTCCAGCAGCGCATCGGCGACCGGGGCCTGGACCGGATCCGCACCAAGGCGGTTGGCCACCCTCTGCAGCACGGCCGCGAGCCACGCGTCGCTTTCGCCGAGCGGCCCGGGGATCGCTCTGGACCGCGCCAGGTGGACGGCCAGAGCGCACGCGCAGCCGAAGACCAGCGCGAAGCGTTCCGCGAGGTGGAAGGCGAGAGGATCGGGCTGGGACGGCCGGGGCAGGCCCCCGGCCTCGGCGAGCAGCGCGGCGTACTCGTCGCCCACCAGTCGCGCCGCCGTGACGGCGGCGGGCGACGTGCGGCCGTCGTCGATGGCGTCGACGAGCGCCGGCAGCGCCCGGAGGAGGCGCGAGCCGTGCCGCGTGACGAGGCGCAGCGACGTCGTGTCGATCGCCTCGTGGCGCGCGTCCGCGTGCAGCGGCGCCAGCACCTCGTCCAGAGCCGGAGCCGCCGCCGGCCGCAGCTGGTTGGGCAGCTCGTTGACGATCATGTTGAGGTTGACCACGGAGTTGCCGTCGAAGATGCCGACGACGCGGCTGTCGCGCGCGGCCTTCTGGAACGCCCCGAAGACGGACGGATGCAGCACGCCCGCGTCCTCCGTGCCCACGACGAGAGCACGCGCTCCGAGCAGCCGGGTGAGGTCGCGGAACAGAAGGTCCGCGGTGTCGGGTCCGAGGAACTTCACCAGCGCGCTGACGAGCGCCATCTCGCCGGGGAACGCGTGGGCCGACCGCACGCCGACCAGCATCAGGCACTCGACCAGCAGCGCGTCGGCGACGGCGGTGCCGAGCACCCGCCGCGCCACCGGCGCGTCGAGGAGCCGTCCGCGCGCGCCGTCCGGCACGGCGGCGGCGTCCAGTGCGGTCTCCAGGGCACGATCGACGGCGCCCATGGACAGGCCGGTCGTGAACGGGCGGGTCAGCTGCAGGCTCTTCAGCACGATCTCGAGGCCGTGGCCCTCGGGGCCGACGACGGCGTCCGCGCCCACGACGGATCCCTCGAACCGGATGCCCGCGAGGTTCGCCCCGCGCAGCCCGTGCGACGTGACCTTCGGCTCGTATCCGATCGTCGCAGGGTCGGCCTCGTCTTTGTCGACGAGCACGAGCGACAGCGAGCGCGGCCCGGGTCGGTCGTCGGAACGGGCGAGCACCGTCATCGCGCGGCAGCGGACGGCGTTGTTGATCGGCCACTTCCCTCCGTCGACGCGGACTGAGCCGGCGCCGATCTGTGCGGTGGTCGCCGATCGAGAGAGGTCCGAGCCGCGGCCGCGCTCGGTGAGCCCCCACGACACGGGCCGGCCGGTCTCGACGAGGCGGGCCATGCGCGTGGCGATCCCGTCGTCGGCGACCCACGCGCAGATCGCCCCGAGGAATGTCTTGCCGTGCGCGGCGGCGACGGTGAAGTCGCGCCGGGCGAGCTGGCGGATCATGAGGAGCGGCACGAGGGCGTCGTCGAGCATGCCGCCGTGCGCCGCGGGGATGTACCACCGGTGCAGGCCGAACGCCGTGACGGCTGCGATCTCGTCTTCGGGGAAGGCGGACGACTCATCGAGCAGCACAGATCGCCGCGTCGAGATGACCGCGTCGTCGACGGCGGGATCGCCGAGGAACGCGTCGAACGCGCGCACCGGCGCGAGAACGCCCGCCTCGACTCCGGTCGCGACCGCGGTCACGCCGGCACCGCCTCGAACCCGTCGAGATGCACGAGCTGCAGACGCTGCTCGTGAAGGAGCCGGCGCGTGAGAGCGCGCTGCACCTTCCCGCTGGTGGTGCGCGGCAGCGTGCCCTTGCGGATGAGCGCCACCCCCAGCGCCGGCAACGTGAACTCGCCGCCGACACGCGCGCGCAGTGCCGCCGTGAGCGCGTCGAGCTCTTCGGCGGTCGTCGAGGGCTCCACCTCGGCGACGATGCCGACCTCCGGTGCCGCGCCCGGGCGTTCGAACGCCGCGCTGAGACATCCGGTTCCCAGCAGGGCGGCGGCGCTGTGCTCGAGGTCCTGCGGATAGATGTTGCGCCCGCGCACGATGATGAGGTCCTTGAGCCTGCCGGTGATGACGAGTTCGCCGTCGATCATCGCGCCGAGGTCGCCGGTGCGCAGGTACATCTCGTCGGGAGTGCCGGCCAGGGTCGCGCCGAAGTCCTCCGCGGTCTGCTCCGGCCGGCGCCAGTATCCCTGCGTCACGCTCGTGCCGCGCACCCAGATCTCGCCGATGCGTCCGTCCCGCAGCTCGGTCGCCGTGG
Organism: Microbacterium sp. Leaf288; assembly: GCF_001422925.1. GTDB lineage: Bacteria > Actinomycetota > Actinomycetes > Actinomycetales > Microbacteriaceae > Microbacterium. Next base: position 874,313 of record NZ_LMNI01000012.1, on the reverse strand, counting down.
CCGGGTCGACGATCGCGATGTCCATGCCCAATCCGGGCGCGCCGCACGGCACGAGCCGCGCACTGCGCTCGCCGTCGACGGCGGGTGCGATCTCGTCGCGCTCGAGCGCGTCGGCGCTCACGACGACCGCGCGCGGCGGCACCGCGTCGCGATGCGCGGTGACGAGGAGCGTCGTCTCGGCCATGCCGAACGCCGGCACGAACGCCTCGCCCCGGAACCCGGCCGGCGCGAACCGCGCCGTGAACGCGTCCAGGGTGTCGATCCGCACGGGCTCCGCGCCGGTGATGACGGTCTCGAGCGACGAGAGGTCGAGCTCGGCGAGCTGGTCGTCGGTCACCAGGCGGCTGCACAGCGCGAACGCGAAGTCCGGCCCGACGGTGTGCGTCGCCTTGTGCTCGCTGATCAGCCGCAGCCACAGCACCGGCCTGCGCAGGAACTGCGACGGCGACGTCATGTGCAGGCTCGCGCCGGCGAAGATCGGCTGCAGGATCTGACCGATCAGACCCATGTCGTGGTAGTGCGGCAGCCACCCGACGGCGACCGAGTCCGCCGTCATGCCGACGACACCGCCGATCGCGTGCTGGTTCGCGTACAGGTTGCCGTGCGACACCATGACGCCCTTGGGCAACCCGGTCGACCCCGACGTGTACTGCAGGATCGCCAGCGCCGACTCGTCGATGTCGGGGATGGTCCAGTCGTCCGGCGACGCCGACGACGGCCCGTCGACCGGGATCACCACCGCGTCCGCGATCGACGTCTCGCCCGCGAGGCCGAGCCCGTCGAGCGCGCCGGTCTCGGTGAACACGGCCTTGGCGCCCGCGTCCTGGAGGATCGCGAGCAGACGCTGGCGCACAGCATCCGCGTTCCGCATCGCCGTGATCGGCACCGGCGCGGCTGCGACTCCCGCATAGAGGCAGGCCAGCAGCGCCCTGACGAACGGCAGGCCCGGCTCGAAGGCGAGGATCGCGACGTCGCCCGGTGCCAGACCGGCGCGGGTCAGTTCCACGGCGCGCGCCCGGGCATCGGCGTCGAGCTGCGCGTACGTCGCCTCCGTGAAGTCGGTGGGCGAACGATGGAAACGGATGCCGCGTCCTTCGGCCGTCGTCGCCGTCAGGCGCAGCCGGCGCACGAACTCGCTCCCGCGGTCCTCTGCGCCGCCCTCCCTCGCGGGCGCTTCAGCCCCAGGCGCATGTACTTCGCTCTCGGTCATCACGGACTCCCCTCGGTCCTGACGCCGTCTGCGTCCCGCGAGTTCCGTCCCGATCTCCCCACAGCCTGCCCACGGACGGATCCAGCGGCGACACTGCGGCACCTTCGTCGTCAAGACTGGCCGACGCAAGCGACGCCGCTGTTACACGCTCGTTAACTCTCCGGCACCCGCCTGGCGGCGCCGATCGCGGCGGCTACTCTGAGCCGCGTGGGGCGGATCAATGGGTATGGGGTTCTGCTGGGGGCACAGCGGCTGCGGGATTCGGCATACAGCCGGCTGGTGGCCGGCGGTTTCCGGTCGTTCGGCGCGGGCTCGCGCATCCTGCTGCCCACGCGCATCGCGAACCCCGACCGCATCGCCGTCGGGGCGGGCGTCCTCATCGGCGCCGGCTCGTGGCTCATGGTCCCGTCCCGCGATGAGCCCGGGCCCGTGATCGAGCTCCACGACCGGGTGCGCATGCGCGGCGCGTCGATCTCGGCGGTGCAGAGCGTCGTCATCGAAGAGGCCGTCGGCATCGCCGCGGGGGTGTACATCTCCGATCACAGCCACGGCTTCGACCGCATCGACGTGCCGATCCGCGACCAGCCGCTGACCGAGCCCCGCCCGGTGCGGATCGGCCGCGGCGCGTGGCTCGGCCAGAACGTCGTCGTGATGCCCGGCGTCACGATCGGGGAGCAGGCGGTGATCGGGGCGAACGCGGTCGTGACACGCGACATCCCGCCGCGCACGGTCGCCGTCGGCGCGCCCGCGCGGGTGGTGAGAGAGCTGGTGCCCGGGTGACCGAGACGGAGTCGCGCATCGGCCGCACCGCGGTCGGAAGCACAGCCGAAGGCACCGACGACTTCGTCTTCACGTTCTCGTTCGAGACCTACGCCGACGCGGTGCGACGCGGCATGATGCGCCCGCCGGACCGGATCGTCTCGAGCCTCATGCGCAGCCCGAACGTCGGTCGCATGGTCGTCGCGAACCCGTTCCGCTGGCTGCCCCGGGTGACGATGTCGCCGGTGCTCGACCGCGACGCCCGGTTCCCGGCATCCGATCGGATCTGGCTGCACTCGCCCGCCCGCCGTCGCCGCGCCGACCGCCTCGACCCGCCGGATGTCGCCGCCGAGTACGCGGCGTACGACGCGTCGCTCTGGCGCGAGGTGCAGCGACGCGAGCTCGCCGATCCGGTGGCGCTCACCTGCAACCCGCTCGTCGCAGGCTTCTCGCCCTTCGACTGGGCGCGGCAGGTGACCTTCTTCGCGCGCGACGACTGGCTGAGCTCGCCGGGGCGCAGCGACTACTGGCCGGCCTTCCGCGAGGCGTACCGTCGCATCTCCGCGTCCGGCCGGGGCGTGGTCGCCGTGTCTGCGCAGATCCTCGAGCGGATCGAGCCCACCGGCCCCCACGAGGTCGTCGCGAACGGCGTCGAGCCCGCCGAGTGGCTGCAGGCGCCGCCGCCGGAGCCCGACTGGCTCGCTCGCGTGCCGCGATCGCGCGCCGTGTACGTCGGCACGCTCGACAGCCGGCTCGACGTCGAAGGCATCGCCGACTTCGCGCGGGTCCGGCCCGATGTGCACACGGTGCTGGTGGGACCGCTGCCCGACGCCTCGTACATCGCGCCGCTGCGCGCGCTCGCCAACGTGCACGTGCACGGCAGCGTCGGACGCGCCGAGCTGATCGCGACGCTGCGCAACTGCGACCTGGCGCTGGTGTCGCACCGGCGCACCGCGCTGACCGAGGCGATGAGCCCGCTGAAGCTCTACGAATACCTCGCGGCCGGGCTGCCGGTGCTGTCGATCGACCTGCCCCCGGTGCGGGACATCAGCGACCGCGTGTGGCTCACGCCCGCGGTGTCGGACTTCATCGACGTGGTGGACGCCGCACTTCAGGCGGGACCGGCGGACGAGGCCGCGCGGGTGGCCTTCGTCGAGGCCAACTCGTGGACCGCGCGCCACGAGCGGATCATCGCGCTCGCTCGCGGCGTCTGACGCCGGCGGTGTTTCGCGCGTGTCACACACGCCCGAAGCCTGTGTAAACAGGTGGTGACCTCGCTGGTGCCGCTCCCGGGCCCCGGCTAGCGTGGCCTTCGCGAGCGGGGATCGCATCGACGGGCACTGGGGCCGATGGCCCCTTTCTGCATGTCGGTTGCGTTCTTTGGGGGTGCGCCCGTGTCATCTGCTTTTCTCGATCTTCGTTCCACCGCCCGACCCGCGTCTGCGGTCGAGCTCTTCTCGACCGTGGCCGAGATCGCGCCGCAGCCGCGGCGGCTCGGCTGGCGAAGGCGCCTCGCGTGGGGCATGCTCGCGACGGATGCTGCGGCCATCGCCGTCGCCGTGTTCACCGCGCAGCTGCTGAGGTTCGGTGACCCGGTGCGGACCGCCGGGGGATGGACCGCCGACATCGCCTACGCGCTCACCAGCCTCGCGCTCGTGGTGGTGTGGCTCGTGGCGCTCGCCGCGACGCGCAGCAGGCTGCTGCGCAACATCGGCACGGGCATGGTCGAGTATCAGCGCGTGCTGCAGTCGACGCTGTTCACGTTCGGCGCCTTCGCGGTCGTCGCCTATCTGTTCCAGCTGCAGACCGCTCGGGGGTATCTGGCGATCGCTCTGCCCCTCGGCCTGGTGCTGCTGCTTCTCGCGCGCGGGCTGTGGCGCACGTACCTGCACGCGCTCCGGCGGGTGGGCCGGTGCATGACCGGCGCGATCGTGGTCGGCGGGCCCGAAGACGTGGTGAGGGTGCTGTCGCAGCTGCGCAGCCATTACCGCATCGGCTATCGCGCGATCGCCGTGAGCATGCCCGCCGACCCGGGTGCCGGCGCGCGGGCGGCCCAAGCCGGCGATCACGTGCTGCCGTTCGTGCCGCTGGACGACGTCGCCCGGGTGTCGAAGAGGCGCCGGGCGCGAGCGGTCATCGTGGCGGGGAGCCTGCCGGGAGGCAACGACGCGATCCGGCGGCTCGGGTGGGACCTCGAGAACTCGCAGGTCGAACTCATCCTCATGTCGCGGCTCACCGACGTGGCGGGCCCGCGCATCCACATGCGGCCCATCAACGGCCTGCCGATGGTGCACGTCGATCTGCCGCGCTACTCGGGCTACAGCCACGCGGTGAAGCGCCTGTTCGACGTGTCGATCGTCACCGTCGCCCTGCTGCTGCTGGCGCCGGTGTTCGCCGCGATCGCAATTGCGGTCCGACTCGACAGCCCCGGGCCGGTGATCTTCCGGCAGGAGCGCGTCGGTGCTCACGGCACGCGGTTCACGATGCTCAAGTTCCGCTCCATGGTCATCGACGCCGAGGCGCGACTGGCGCAGCTGCGCACCCTCGATGAGGGCAACGGCGTGCTGTTCAAGATGAAGGAAGACCCCCGCGTCACGCGCGCGGGCCGCTTCCTCCGCGCGTACTCCCTCGATGAGCTCCCGCAGCTGTGGAACGTGCTGCGCGGCGACATGAGCCTGGTCGGCCCGCGGCCGCCGCTGCCGAGCGAGGTGGAGCGATACGAGGGGCCGGTCAGTCGCCGGCTGCTCACGCGTCCGGGTATCACCGGCCTGTGGCAGGTCAACGGCCGCTCCAACCTCTCGTGGGAGGACAGCGTGCGGCTGGACCTCTACTACGTCGAGAACTGGTCGATCACGGGCGACATCGTCGTGCTCGCCAAGACCGTCAAAGCCGTCCTGCACAGCGACGGCGCGTACTGACACTCACCCGAGAGGTCGTATGACTCATGTCAGGTCTCATCGTCCAGGAATGGATCGAACGCTCCGGCGGCGCCGAACAGGTGCTCGACGCGTTCCGAACGGCCCTCCCCGACTCGCGCATGTTCGCCCTGTGGAGCGACGACGGCGAGCGGTTCCCCCGCAGCACCGTGCGCGAGTCGTGGATGGCCCGCACCCCGCTGCGCCACCACAAGGCGATGGGGCTTCCCCTCATGCCGGCGACGTGGCGCGCGGCGAAGGTCGGCGCGCGGCCCGACTGGGTGCTCACGAGCAGCTACGTGTTCGCCCACCACTGCGACTTCGGAACGCGCCGGGGCGGTGTTCCGAAGTTCTCGTACGTGCACTCGCCCGCGCGGTACCTGTGGGAGCCCGAGCTCGACGGGCGCGGCAGCTCTCCCGCGCTCGCCGCCGCCCGCAGCGTGCTCAAGCACGTGGACCGCGAGGCGGCCCGGCACGCCGGCGACCTCGCCGCCAACAGCGAGTTCGTGCGCCGGCGCATCCACCGCTCGTGGGGGCGCGACGCCCGGGTGATCCACCCGCCCGTGAAGGCGCACGAGATCATCTCGGGCGGCGACTGGGCCGAGGCGCTCACCGCCCAGGAGTCCGCGGTGCTCGAGGCGCTGCCCGAGCGCGGCTTCCTGATGGCGGCCTCGCGGCTCGTGCCCTACAAGCGCCACGACGCGGTGATCCGCATGGGCGACCGGCTCGGCGTGCCCGTGGTCGTCGCGGGCACCGGACCCGAGCGCGACCACCTGCAGGCGCTCGCCGAGTCGGCCTCGGTGCCCGTGCACATGCTGGGGTTCGTGTCGGATGCCCTCATGCGCGCGCTCTTCCAGCGGGCTCTCGCGTTCGTGTTCCCGCCGGTGGAGGACTTCGGCATCATCCCGGTCGAGGCGATGGCCGCGGGCTGTCCCGTGATCGTCAACCGCGTCGGAGGCGCCGCCGAGTCGGTGGTCGATGGCGTGACCGGCTTCACCGTCGACCCCGACGACCCGGTCGAGCTCGCCGCGGCCGTGGCCGGCCTCGACCGCATCGATCCCGCCGCCGCGCGCGCCCGCGCCGCCGAGTTCGACATCTCGCGCTTCACCGCGCAGGTGCGGACGTGGGTGCTGGGGGAGGACGGGGCGGATGCTGCGTCCCCGTCCGCGTCCGCGGGTGAGCAGTCGGTGCGCGTGTCGGCCTGACACAGGGGTGGGCGTCCACATCGCGTGCACAGCCGAGGAACCTTCCTCAACCGGTCGTTGAGCGAGCGAGGGACGAGCGAGTCGAAACGCGCCGGGCCCACGAGCAACCCTGGCCCGGGCAGTCCTACGCGGCGGCAGGCTCCGGCACCGGGCGGCCGAACAGCGCGGCCTCGGCGTGCGGGTAGCCGGAGCCCCAGTCGGCGCGGCGACGCCAGACGGTCGTCCACGGCCGGTGCGACCGCCGAGTCACGGCCTCGAGCCCGGCGCGCACGGCCACCCCCGCCTTGAGCAGGAGCACGCCGACGGCGGCCCGCCGCGGCGGCCAGGTCTTCGCGAGGTAGGTGACCTTGCCTGCCAGCACCATCGAGCCCTTCGACGAGCCCGCCGATGACCCGCCGACGGTGTGGATGATCGCCGCCGGGGGATACACGGCCCGCGCCATGCCCTGAGCGGCGGCCCGCATGCTGAACTCGGCGTCCTCGCCGTAGAGGAAGAAGTCCTCGTCCATGCCGCCCAGCTCGGCGAAGTCGGCTCGGCGGATGAGCAGCAGGCATCCGGTGATGATCGGCACCTCGCGGACGGTGTCACGCTGCCAGGCTCCCAGCGACTCCGGGTCGAACACCCGCGAACGGCGGAAGACTGTCGACAGCATCGTCGCGTACATCGTGAGCGACCACAGGGTCGGGGCGCCCCAACACGACGACGGCTCGAGCGTGAGGTCTCCGCGCAGCGTGCGCCCGCCGACGATGCGGTACTGCGGGTTCTCGCGCGCGAAGGCGATGAGCTTCGGGAGCGAGTGCTCGAGCATGACCGCGTCGGGATTGAGGAGCAGCACGAACTCGCCCCGCGCGAGCTCGACCCCGCGATTGACGGCGCGAGCGAACCCGAGGTTCTCACCGGCCTCGATCACGTCGATCCCGGGGTGGGCCGCGCGCAGCGCCTCGGCGCTGCCGTCGCGCGAGCCGTTGTCGACCACGACCACCTGCGCATCGACGCCGCCGAGGTGCTCGAGCACCGAGCCGACGCACGCGACGGTGTCGTCGCGCGTCTCGTAGTTGACGATGACGACGGTGACGTCGGGCGCAGGGGTCTTCACGGTCTGTCCTCCAGGGGCGGGGCGGGTGCCGGCGGTCAGAGCGGCACCGGCGCGAGGTCTGAGGACCGCACGGCGCGCCAGCGCCGCGCGGTGTCGAGCGTCGACGGACGGATCGACGAGGGCTCGCACACGATGGCGAGCCCGCGATCGCCGAGGAATCGCGCGAGATCCTGCTGGTGGGCGTCGACGTGCTCGCCGTGCTCGACCGAGCGTGGGGCGAGCACGGGGACTTTGCCCGCCGAGAGCGCGGCCAGCGCCGTGCCCGTGCCGGCATGTCCGATCACCACGTCGGCCTGCCGCAGCGCCTCGCTGAGCTCGCTCGAGGGCAGTGAGGCGACCGCGGGGATGGGCAGGTCCGACACGTCGGTCGCCCCGACCTGCCACAGCGTCTCGACGTCGCAGTCGAGGTCGTCGATCGCGGCGCGGGCTCCGTCGACGAGGCGCCGGTAGCCGAAGTCGCCGTTGCCGCCCACGGTGACCACGGCCCGGCGGATCGGCGGGGGGTCGTCGACGGGCTCGACGCGGAAGCCGTCGAACACCGACAGCGCGTACCGCCAGCGGGCGTTCACGGCGTGCGGGTACTGCACGTACCGGTCGACCCACGGCACGCGCTCCATCACCTTGCCCGTCGCAGAGATGCCGGTGACGCGGGTCGCGCTCTCGATGTACGTGAACGGCAGGCGCCGCGCCGACGCGGGCACGAGGGCCGACAGCGCGATCTGGGCGCCGGTGCTGATGACGCGGTCGATCCGGTGGTCCTTCATCGCCTGCAGGGCGATGCCCGTGTCGCGCATGACGCCCGGGTAGTCGCGCGGCGGCCGGGTGGGCACGTGGTACACGGTCTGCCCTTCGAGCAGCGACCGGCTCTGCGCGGTGTCGTCGGTCAGCCACACGACGTCGTCGCCGTCGGTGACCCGCGGAGCGAGCATCGTGAGCTGCGTGAGGTGGCCGCCGGAGATCGCGACGAGGAGCGTGGTCATGGTGCGGCCTCCACGAGGGTGTTCCAGGCGATCTCGGCGATCACCTGCTGGCCCGCCACAGACGGGTGGAAGTGGTCGATCGCGGAGATCTCGGCGGGGGAGAACTCGTAGTCGAAGACGGCGCCGCCGTCCGAGGTGCAGGCACTGTCGGCGGCGCACGCCTCGGCGATGACCGCGTTGAACTCGTCGGTGCGGGCGGCGACCGCGTCGCGCCGGGCGGTCGCGGCCGCATCGGTGGCGGCGGCGTCTCCCAGCAGGTTGCTGCAGGACGGGCTGCTGTCCCAGATCTGCCGCGTGCCCTCGTCGTCGCGGCCGACCTCCCACAGCCGGTAGAGGTCGGGGATCGACAGTGCCAGCACACGCGCCTCGGGGAGCCCCTCGTGCAGCGCGGCGAGCAGGGCGGTGTACGACGCGCGGAAGTCGTCGACGCTCGTCATGCCCTCGACGTCGGCGTCGCAGACGTCGTTGCCGCCGAGCAGAACCACCACGAGCTCGGGCTGTGCGGCGATCACCTCGTCGACGCGGGCGACGGCATCGGCGACGGTGCCGCCGTCCTTCGCGGCGTTGACGGTGTCGGGAACGGTGCCGCTCGCCGCGCCGATGCGCATCGCGATCGACCCGACGGCCGGGTCGTCGCCGGTCGCCCAGCTCGCGGCCGTGCACCGCCCAGGCTCGCCGCACGCGTTCACGCCGAGGGTCATCGAGTCGCCCAGCGCGCCGATCGTGGCGACGTCTGAGAGCGTGGGACTCGACTCGAGCTCGTCGAGGTCGACCGGCTCGGGTGCCGGCGCCGCCGCGCAGGCGGTCAGCACCGCCAGCAGCAGTGCGATCGCGGCGGTCGTGGTTGCTCGTCTTCTCATGCCATCACCCGGCTCGTGTCGTCGCGGTTCCAGGTCCGTGTGCGCGCCCGTGCGATGTCGCGGCGGGCGAGCACGTTCGGGAGCGTCCAGCTCACGCAGTACACGGCGAACGGCACCCACAGACGGGGTCGTGCCGCGACCCGCCTCGCCAGCCCGCCGCGGGTCGAGGTCGTGGGCCGGGCGGCGTCCTCGTGCTGCGCGCCGTCGGGGAGCTCCCGGTTGCCGCGCGCGATGCGCACGGAGCGGCGCAGGTGCGCGCGCATGTCGCGTGCCGAGTGCACGCTGAACGAGTGGTCGGCGAGTGTCGCTCGCTCGGCGGGCGCGAACAGCTGCTGCACGAACCTGTCGTCCGCGATGACGTCGGGCCACGCGTCGAACCGTGCGCGGCCGGCGGCCGTCATCGCGTACACGCCCGAGCCGATGTGGCCTCGGCGGCGATAGTCGCTGAGCTCCCAGATGCGGTAGTGCTGGCGCACGAGCCACGACGCCGACGACGTGTCGACGTGCAGCCGCGGCGAGGCGACCTCGACGCCGGACTCCTCGAGCGCGTCGGCGAGGGCCAGCAGCGCCTCGGGGTCGATCAGCACGTCGGCGTCGAGATAGACGCGCGGGAAGACGGATGCTGCGTCATCGCCGGCCTGCAGAGCCGCGATCTTCGACGCGCGCGGCGTCTCGACCACGCGCACACCGTCGTACGAGAGCGCCCGCGCGACGGTGTCGTCGGTGCAGCCGTTGGCCGCGACGATGATCTCGAACTCGTCCCGCCGCGGCGATGCGCGCAGCGCCCCCAGCACCCGGTCGATCACCGCGCCCTCGTTGTGCGCCGGGATGACGACGCTCAAGCGGCGGCTCATCGCACGACCTCGGGAGTCCACGCCGGCTTCGGCGCGGAGGCCCTGCGCGAGCCCTCCGTGTACACCCACGCGGCGACGGCGAGCAGCATCATGTGCACGAGGAACGACTGGAAGAAGCCGAACGCGTCGAAGAAGAAGAGCGCCGCGCTGTACCCGGCGATCGACACCGCGAGGGCGAAGGCGAGAAGGGCGTGCCGCGGTTCGGCCGCCCAGCGCAGTGCGTAGACGATGAGCATGACGACCGGCGCGAGCATGAACACGGCGTACCCGATGACCCCGAGGGCACCGGCCTCCATCAGGATGCCGAGCACCTGGTTGTCGAGGATGAACGAGTTCGCCTCGTCGCCCACGACGACACGGCTGCCGAAGCCCTGCCCGAAGAACGGGTACTGCCGCACTTCGACGAACGCGGGTTCCAGGTCGGCGAGGCGCCCGGCTCCCGCCATGCCCGCCGACGTGTACTGCGACGCGATCAGCGTGTCGACATCGAGGAACGACAGCAGCATGGACTCGACCTGTGCCGGCACCACGAACATCGCCAGCAGCAGCCCCGGCACCGCGAAGGCCAGCAGCAGCAGTGCGACCTTGGGTCGCAGCACCAGCGCGATCAGGAACATCACGCCCATGACGACGACCGCGGTGCGCGAGATGGCGGCGATGATGCCGCCGAACACGAGGAACGTGCCGATCCCGTAGGCGATGCGCCGGTTCCAGACGTTCCGGGGCCAGATCGCGTACTTGGCCAGGTAGATGAGGATCGGCAGGAACATGCACAGCATGACCGCGAGGGCGATCGGATGCTGCGCCGATCCGTACGCCCGGTTCACACCGGCCCGCGTGGCGTCGCCGCCGTCCTCGCGCAGCACCATCAGCGGGAGGAAGTTCGCGAGCATGAGGAACACGTTGGTGCGCGCCACCCGCTCGATGACGGCGAAGAAGGCCACGATCACGGCCATCCACGACAGCACCATGAGGAAGCCCATCACCATGCGCTCGCTGGTGAGCAGCTGGCGCACCGAGAAGAACACCGACAGCAGGACGCCGAGCTGGAAGAAGCCCGACAGGGCCGTCGTGGCGAGGCCCTCGTTCACGAGCCGCATGCCGTTCACGATGAACGACACCAGCAGGGTCGCGAGGAAGATGCCGATCGGCCACCCGAAGGCCACCGGCCGCCAGCGCCGCGACCTGTCGAACAGGAACGCGAGCCCGAGCGCGACGATCGCGACGAAGATCATGAAGCGGTACGCCTCGAGCGCGAACGGCAGCGGGATCGGGAGGGCGTAGCGGCGGGCCGGGATGAACATGATGGTCGCCGCGAGCAGGAACAGCAGCGCGGGCCACGTGAACAGGATGCGGCGCAGCAGCACGATGAGCGCGATGCCGAGGAGGGCCGCGCCCATCGCGATGGGCGGGAGCAGGATCACCCCCGCGATCACGATCGCGGCGAACAGGATCGCGATCCCGGCGACGGCGGCCCAGTGCGGCCGTGTTCCGTCGCCGGGTGCGACCTGGGCCTGTGGCGCGCCGGTGTCGTCGGCGGGTGTGACGGGCGGTGCGGTGCCGGTCGACATGTCGGTGCTCCGAAGAGGGGAGTCCGTCGCCTACGCGGTCTCGTCCTCGCGTGGGGTCCGGCCGGATCGGCGCGACGGCGGACCTGCGCCGACCAGCTCGCCGGCTTCGGCATCGAGGGCGATGTCGTCGGAGGTGTCCGCAGGAGTGAGGGGCGCAGTATCCGTTTCGCTCACCGGCTCTTCGGCCGCATCCGTCGCCGCGGTCTCGGCGCGAGCGGCCTTGCGCTTGGCCGAACGCGAGCGGAGGCCCGCGATGACGAACACCAGCACCACGAACGCGAGGAAGACGCCGACGAAGGTGACGACGACGGGGATCGCGGGGTTGGACGAGTCGCCCTCGACCGCAGGGCTCGCGCCGAGCGGCTCGAGCAGCACGCGCAGCTCGGGTGCGAGCTGCTGCGCGTCCTGCTGCGCGACCACGTAGGTCGTGAAGGCCGCGGCGGCGGCGCGCGAGATCTCCTCGGCGCGGTCCGCGGTCTCGGCCGTGCCGACGGCCTCGAGCACGGGCAGGTTGTAGCGGCCAGGGAAGCGCTCGTCGCCGGTGGGCTGTGTCGTGCGTCGCAGGGCCGAGATCGACTCGGTCTCGTCGTCGAGCGGGCCGATCTCGGCCTCGACGGCGTCCTGGATGATGTCGCTCGACAGGATGTACGCGTAGACGAGCGCGGTCGACGACATGTCGATGACCTGCGGGTCGGACGTGCCCTGTTCGATCGGGACGCCGGGCACCTGGGCCTGGTAGAGCCGGTCGGATTCGCTCGTGAGGAGCATGGTGGTCGCGGCCGACCAGGTCTGCTGAGCTCTCGAGACGACCTGGCCGTCGACGATCGCGAAGCCGGCGAAGAAGGCCGCCACCGCGGCGACGAGGGCGCCGAAAGCCAGCACCCACTTGTAGTTCCACAGCACTTGCAGGTACTTCGGAGTCTCCATCAGACACCTCTCTCCGTGTGCTTCCGGACGCAGACCGCCCGAAACCCCCAGCACGTCATCGGGCCGTCCGCGTCGCGCACCGGATCCCCGAACCGCAGGTGTCGCGACAAGACTTGCCCTGCAATAGTCGCCCCGGATTGTTAACGGCGCCCTGTGCCTTTGTTGCACGGGTGTAAAGACTGGGCGACATTCGACGGCCCGGGTTGTGCCGCTTCGAACGGCTCCCACAGAGTGGTCAGCGAGAGCCCGGCACGGCTCCTATGGAGGCGGGCCTCGTCCTGGGGGAGGTGGCGTTCTGGCAGTCCTGTACAGCTTCCCGTTCGCGCTCGGGTCGCGCGGCATCGGCTGGACGGCGTGGAATCAGGCGAACGAACTGGTCCGCGCCGGGGTCGACGTGCACATCGTCGCCGCCTCGATCGCGAAGCCGGTCGAGGGGGCGGCGTCTGTGCGCACCACCCTCACCGTGGCCGGCCGTCGCGTGCCGCATCGCCTGGTCGGGCGCACGCGCGCGATGCGCATCCACGACGCCGTTACCGCGGGCCTCGTCGGCCGGCTGCTCGACGGCGACGCCGACGACGTCGTGCACGCGTGGCCGCTCGCGTCGGCCCGGACGCTCCGGGCGGCGCGGCGGCGCGGCATCCCGGGACTGCGTGAAGTGCCCAACACCCACACCGAGCACGCGTACGAGGTCGTGACCCGAGAGTACGCGGCGCTCGGCCTCGAGCCGCGTGGCGGCGAGAGCCACACCGTCGACCCGCGCCGGCTCGCGATCGAAGACAGCGAGTACGCGGCCGCGGCGGGGCTGCTCGTGCCGAGCGAGGCCGTCGCCGGCACGTTCCTCGCGCGAGGGTTCGACGACGACCGGCTGCTGCGGCACCGCTACGGCTGCACGGTGACCGCGCCGCCCACGCGAGCCGGCGACGGGCCGTTCACCGCCGTGTTCCTCGGCCGGGGGTCGCCGCGCAAGGGGCTGCACACCGCGCTCGAGGCGTGGACGGCGTCGAAGGCCTCCGCGGAGGGCAGGTTCCTCGTCTACGGACTGCTCGACGAGGACTATGCCGCGCACCTGGCGCCGCTGCTCGCGCACCCGAGCGTCGAGGTGCGGGGCCTCACGCCCGAGCCGATGCGCGTGCTCGCGTCGGCCGACGTGATGCTGCTGCCGACGGTGGAAGAGGGCAGCGCCCTCGTGACCTACGAGGCGCAGGTCGCCGGGTGCGTCCCGCTCGTCTCTCTCGCCGCGGGTGCGGTGATCGACGAGGGCGTGACGGGCATGACGCACGAGGTCGGCGATGTCGAGGTGCTGACGGCGCAGCTCGACCTGCTCGTCGAGCGCCCCGAGGTGCTCGCCGGCATGTCGAGTGCCGCGATGGCTCGGGCCGATCAGCTGAGCTGGGCGGCCGCGACGCAGGCCACGCTCGCCGCATACCGAGAGGCCGCGCGTCTGCTGAGGGGATCGACGGATGCCGCGGCCTGAGGACGTGACCCTCGCGATCTGCACCCGCGAGAGGCCGGAGATGCTCGCCGCGGCGCTCGCCTCGTTCACCGCGGTGACCCCGCCGGGGGTGCAGATCCTCGTCGTCGACTCGGCGTCGACCACGCCGGCGACCTGGGAGGTCGCGGACGCGGCGGGCGTCGACTACGTGCGCAGCGACATCAAAGGGCTCTCGATCGCCCGCAACCTCGCGCTCGAGTCGAGCCGGCGCCCGATCGTGGTGTTCACCGACGATGACTGCGCTGCTGTCGAGGGCTGGATGGCGCCGATCCTCGAGGGATTCGACGATCCGACGGTCGGTGCGGTGACGGGACGGATGCTTGACCACACGCTCGTCGGCACGCAGCAGGCGCCACCCCCGCGGCGCTTCACCCGCACGATCGAGGGCATCGACGCCGGTCACGGCGCGATCATGGCGTTCCGGCGCGAGCGGATCGTCGCGCTCGGCGGATTCGACCCGGTGCTGGGGGCGGGCCGCCGCCTGGCGGGCGCGGAGGACCTCGACATGTTCTGCCGCGTGCTCGACGACGGCGCGCACATCGTCTACGACCCGTCGTGCGTCGTGCACCACGTGCACACGCGCGCCGACGATGCGTACACCGCCCTCCACCACGGCTACGGGCTCGGCCTCGGCGCGCTCACCGCGAAGTGGGTGCGGCTGCGGGCCGGGGTGGGGCTGCGCCTCTTCGCGGTGGTCGCGAAGCGCACGCTGTCGCGGGCGGTGCACAACCGGCGCGAGCACCGGCGGCGCGATGCCGACCTCGCGCTGTTCCGCGGAATCCTCGGCGGGTTCTTCACCGCCGTGCGCTTCGCGCTCGACGGGCGCGTCTTCGTCGACGACGATCCGCCGGCGCCGATCACGCTCGGCGTCGCGACGCACGGAGGAGAGCAATGAGTGCGCACCCCGAACTCGTCCGACGGGCGCAGCTGATCAGCTCGCTCGACGAGAAGTACGTGTCGAACGCGGTCACGTTCGCTGCGATGCACGCCGCCGGCACGATGATCGTCGACGGCGCACCGCTGCGCGGGCCCGACGGCGGGCTCGACCGCGCCGCGATCCGCAGCCGCGTCGAGCGGCTGAGCTGGTTCGCGCCGGCGATGCGCCAGCGGCTCGTGCCGACGCCGCTGCGTCTCACGACGCCGGCGTGGGTGCCGGTGACGAGCCTCGACCTCGACTACCACGTCCGGTTCCACGACGGGATCGAGCCCGACGACCCGACGCGCGTCGAGCGGTTCACGGGGCGCCTCAGCCCGACGATGGACCCGTCGCGGCCGCTGTGGGACTTCGAGTTCGTCGAGCTCGACTCCGGGCGGGTGGCGATCGTCATGCGCTACCACCATGTGGTCGGCGACGCGATGTACGGCCTGCGGATCGGCGACGTGATCGCCGGCACCGCGCCGACGCCCGAGCCGCCGGAGCCGGGTGACGCGCAGCGCGCCGAGCTCGGCATCCCGCCCCGCAGCGGACTCGAGGTGCTCGCCCTCGCGTTCGCGCAATGGCGCGAGCGCAACCCGGGTTTGCGGCGGGCGTGGCGGGCGTACTGGCGCAAGTCGTTCCGCATGCGGCTGCGGCGCTGGGGCGGGCGGCTGCTGCGCCCGGTCAAGAACGCGCGCATCGCACGCACCGGCCTCCTCGCCGACGTGCGGGAAGGGCGCAGCTCCGCGTACGAGGCGGTCGACCTGGCCGCCGCCACCCGTCGCGCGTACAAGCTCGGCGGTACGGTGAACGACCTCGTTACGGCCGCCACCCTCATCGCGATGGCGCGTCAGCGCCCCGACGCCGAGACGCTGTCGATCCTCGTGCCCATCTCGCGGCGCGGGGCCGGTGACGGCGGCGTGCGCAACGACATCAGCGTCGTGAAGGTGTCTGTCGCAGCATCCGCTCCGCTCGAAGAGGTCGTGCCGAGCGTGCGCGCGCAGGTGCAGGCGGCCGTGGACTCCGGCGGCTCGGTCGTCGAGGGCGCCGAGGATTGGGTCGGCTACGCCACCTCGGTGACCTGGGGCCGCGACGAGCGGTTCTTCGGCACCGCCCCCGTCGAGACCGTGACCGGGTGGCCGGCCGGCGATCCGCGCGACGAGGTGGCGTGCCTCGCCTGCTCCTATCGCCGCGAGCTCGTGGTCAGCGTGACGGCGCGCTCGACGGTCGACCTGCCGGCGCTCATGGCGGTCTACCGTGAGATGCTCGCGCCGGTGACGGTGACGGTGACGGTGGCGGATGCTGCGGGGGCGGCGCGATGAGCCGCCTCCGGGGTGCGCTCGGGTCGGTGCTCGACCCGCGCACGCTGCTGCATGCTCTGCGCCTGGCGCACTTCCACGGCTACTCGTTCGTTCGGCAGGTGCCGCTGATCCAGGTGGGACCCGGGGTGTCGATGGCGCCGAACGTGTCGTTCCGCAACGGCGAGCGCATCTCGATCGGCGCCGGCACGCACATCGGCGAGTTCAGCCTGATCTGGGCGGGCAACGAGACCGGTCGCATCGAGATCGGTGAGAAGTGTCTGTTCGCGCCGCACGTGATGGTGACGGCGTCGAACTACGGCGTCGAGAGGGGGCCGGTCCCGATCATGGACCAGCCCAAGATCGAGCGCGATGTGGTGATCGGCGCCGGCTCCTGGCTGGGCGCGAACGTGGTGGTTCTGGCGGGCGTGACGATCGGCGAGGGCGCCGTGGTCGCGGCCGGGGCGGTGGTGACGAAGGACGTTCCGGCGTTCTCGATCGTCGGAGGGGTTCCGGCGCGGGTCATCGGCGAGAGGCCCTCGGGCCAGGAAGTGGGAGAGAGCCGTGGGGAAGCTCAGAAGGAGAGAGTCGAATAGGGCGATGCGCGTCGCTGGGCTCGCGGTGGGGACCGCGGTCGTGGCGTCGTTGCTGGGCGGCGGTGTGGCCACGGCCTCGTTCGCCGCCGGCGACGGGGCGGGCGTGTACACCGTCAGCTTCCGGACGACGGCGGGGGTGGATGCTGCGCTCTCGGCCATCGTCGCCGAGCCTGACGCTGTCTACGACAGCGTGGTGAAGGGATTCACCGGGTACCTCAGCGCCGACGAGGTCGCCTTGCTGCGGGTGTCGTCGACGGTGCGGGGGATCTCGGCGAACAAGGTCGTGAGCGGCGCCGCGCAGACCGTGACGCCGGCGGTGGGCACGGTGGAGGCGGACCTTCCGCCGACGAGCGCCACGACGGCGGGCGCGTGGGACGGCCCCGGGCTCGCGATCATCGACTCGGGCGTGAGCGAGCACACCGACCTGAACGTCGCGCGCCAGATCAACTGCTTCGGAAGCGGTGACGGCACCGACGCGAACGGCCATGGCACGGGCGTCGCCGGTGCGGCGGCGGCGATCAACAACAGCGTGGGGCTGGTCGGCGTCGCGCCGGGCGCCCCGATCACGTCGGTGCGCGTGCTCGACAACAAGATGCAGGGCACGCTCGCCACCCTGATGTGCGGCCTCGAGTGGGTCATGGAGAACCACGAGCGCTACGACATCGCCGTGATGAACATGAGCATGCAGTTCGGTCAGGCCGACGACGGCAACTGCGGATACACGAACGGCGACGTCATCCACCAGGCGATCTGCGCGCTCGTCGAGGACGGCGTCGTCGTGGTCGCGGCCGCCGGCAACTCGTCGAGGGATCTGGCGCAGTACTCGCCGGGCAACTTCGACGAGGTGATCACCGTCACCAACGTCGCCGACTACGACGGCAAGCCCGGTTCGCGCGGCGCGAAGGCGTGCACCGAGTCCAACGCCCCGGTCGACGACACGATCAACCCGAAGAGCAACTGGGCCGTGAGTGCGGCCGATCGCGCGCACACGATCGCGGCTCCCGGCACGTGCCCCTATACGACCAAGAAGGGCAACCGGTACGGCTACATCGCGTCGGGCACGAGCATGTCGGCGGCGGTGATGTCGGGCGTCGTGCTGGCGTGCTTCGCCGAGGGCTCGTGCGAGGGCCGCACCCCGCGCGAGGTGTTCCAGATCCTCGAGGGCCAGGCGCAGGCCGCGGCGGCCACGCGGGGCAAGCGCTTCGCGGGCGACCCGCTGAGCCCGATCTCGGGCCGCTACTCGGGCTGGCTCGCGTCGACGGTGCCCACCGGCACCACCCCGACCCCGACGCCGACGCCGACGCCGACCCCGACGCCGACGCCGACGCCGACCCCGACCCCCACCCCGACCCCGACCCCCACCCCGACCCCGACCCCCACCCCGACCCCGACCCCGACGCCCACGCCGACTCCGACGCCGGATACGCAGGCGC
Organism: Microbacterium sp. Leaf288; assembly: GCF_001422925.1. Classification (GTDB taxonomy): domain Bacteria; phylum Actinomycetota; class Actinomycetes; order Actinomycetales; family Microbacteriaceae; genus Microbacterium. Next base: position 856,201 of record NZ_LMNI01000012.1, on the reverse strand, counting down.
CGACGGCGACGATCACGGCGCCGGTCTCGGGGTCGACGGTGTCGGGCAGCGTAGCTGTGCGGGTCACGGCCGCCGACAACGTGGCGGTCACCGGGGTCACGCTGTGGTCGGGCACGACCAGGCTCGGCACGCTGGCGAAGCAGTCCGACGGTTCCTGGGCCGGCACGCTGCCGTCGCGCAGCTACCCGAACGCCACCTACCCCGTGCACGCGCGGGCGGTCGACGCCGCCGGCAACACGGGGTACAGCCCGACGATTTCGCTGACCCTGCGCAACTGAGACCCCTGCCTCGCTTGAGCATTCCGGTTCAGGCGCGGTCATCAGAACGGCGGCAGGTCGGCGCTCGGCACGAAGACGACGCGAGCTGGTGGGTCTTCGAGGTAGTGGGCGCCGGCCGGGCTCGTCCATTCGAGGGCGCCGCCGGGCAGCTGCCGGACGGTCCAGTCGGTGTTGTGTTTGAGGGTATGGTGCCGTTTGCAGAAGCACGCAAGATTGCAGATCTCGGTCAGTCCGCCGAGCGCGAAGTCCTGCGTATGGTCGTGATCGCATGATCTGGCCGGTCTGCGGCAGCCCGGGAATCGGCAGTGCTGGTCTCGCGCGCGGAGGAACCGCTTCTGCTCGGCGCTCGCCTGATACCGGTCGACGGTGAGAACCATTCCGGTGACGGGGTCCGTCATGACGCGATCCCACCCCGGAGCGTCGCCGGCGAGTCGCCGCGCGGTCTCGGGGTCGACCGGAGCGAGGCCGTCGAGCTCTGCTCCGCCGGTCGTGACCCCCGTCAGCGTCGTGACCGGAACGGTGACCTGCACCATCGCGCGGATAGCACCGAGCCCGCCCGGCGAAGCGTCGAGCGTGGGATCGATCGCGGGGGATCCCGTGAGCAGCATGTCGACGACGACGTCGGCGCGGGTCTGATCGATCGTGCGCTCGTCGAACCACGTGTCGTCGGCCGCAGCATCCGTCGACGCGTCATCTCCGGCTGACGCACCCACACCACCGTCACCCTCGACGGATGCACTCGTCGCGTTGCGACGTGCGGCAGCATCGACCCGCTTGATGAGTTTCGCCTGCCTGGTGGCGCGATCGTGGATGCCGTGCGCGATCGCCGTCGACGTCAGAAGGCTGAGCTGCGACATGCCGTCGGCCAGGTCGGTGACCCAGATGCGACGACCCCGGACAGCGTCATCGTGGCGCTCTTGCAGGGTGCGGGGATTGTGGATGTCGGCCTGCTGCTGGGCGAAGGAGCGCGTGCGCGCCGCGGTCGTGCCGTGGGCGTGGTCGAGCACTGCCTGCTCGTAGGCACGGCGGGCGCCGACATCGTCGATGTCGGCGCCCCCGGTGAGCGTCCCAGAGGTGGGACTGCATCGTGCGGTCGTTGATGCGCACCGCGAGTCCGAGTTCGGCGGCCAGCGACCGCAGCGGCATGTCGCGTTCCCGGGACCTCATCGACGGGATGCGGGCCTTCTGCGTCTCTGCGAACTCGAACGCTTCGGCGAGCAGCCGCACCTTGCGGGCCTGCAGTGCTGCCTCATCGGCGTGGATCGCGCGAAGTTCGTCGGCGAACGCGCCGGCGCGCTGCGCCTCGGCCCGATCACGCGCTTCGTGGTCCACGATGTGCCCTTCCGTCGCGCGACGCGCGACTCTCGCTCCCCGTCCGGGGAGTCATCGATCCGGCGAACCGGGGGCACTCGATGACCTGCTGGACCCATCATGACAGGGGCCTCCGACATCGCCGCTGACGTTGATGGCACCCGGTGATGCCGGGGCCGAACGACAGACGCCCCTCCCACCCGAAGGCGGCTCAGGGGAGGGAGTTATCGAGAGAATGCACGGACGTGCCGTGCGCCAACACCCCCGCTGTTGTTCGGAGCCCCGAGGGGCGAGGAGCGAATGCTCAGCGACCGGGACTCTGAGCCCGGCGCTTCTCGATCTCGGCGTCGAGCACGTCGCCGGGAGTCGCGGCGTCTTCGAGCAGCACGCTCTCGTACGCCTCCGCTTCCGCAGGGGTCGCAGCATCCGTCGTCTCGTTCTCGTCGGCGGCGGCGCGCGCCTTCGGCTTGCGCATCTGCTTCACGAACCCCATGATCTGCGCGACATCACGCCGATACGCGGGGATCAGCAGCAGCGGTCCGATCACGACCGCCCCCGCAAGCCCGCCCACCAGAATCTCCAGGATCGGCACCAGGTCGACGGCGCGCGTCGCGGCGAACGCCGCCCCGAACGCCAGCAGCGCGAACAGCAGCGGGCGCAGCACGGGGAACACGATGTCGCTGCCGCGCACGAACGTGCCGCGGATCGCGAACGCGAACCCGGGGATGAGGAGCAGCGCCGACAGGATGCCGTACGTCAGGGCGAGTCCGTAGATCCCGCCCCACCAGATCCCGACGAAGAAGCCCACCACGACCAGCGGCCGCGCGACGAGGTCGTAGAGCAGCTGCTGATGGGAGCGGCCCATGGTGATGAAGAGCCAGCCGCGCACCTTGCCGATGCCCTGCGCGATCCCGGCGATCGCGAGGATGCTGAACAGCACGGCGGCCTGCTCCCAGCCGGGGCCGAGGAGGATCGCGAAGAGCGGCTCCGAGATCGTCGCGAGGATCGCGTAGGTGGGGAGCGTCAGATACCCGATCACCAGCAGCGCGCCGCGGATGTACAGGCGGTAGCGGTCGCCGTCGTCCTGCAGCTTGCTCAGCACGGGCAGCGCGACGCGCCCGATCGGCCCGTTCAGCTGCTGCAGCGGCATGAGGAACAGCGCGTACGCGCGCGAGTACTGGCCGAGCACGGCCGGGCCGAGCTGCTGGCCGATGATGACGGTGTCGGCGTTGCGCTCGACGTAGTTGAGCAGCTCGGCGCCGAAGATGCTGCCGCCCCGCGTGACGAGCGGCAGCACGTCGCGGTGGACGCGCGGCCAGCCGGGCCGGGGGCGGATGCCGATCCACAGCATCACCAGCCGCACGACCAGTCCGGTGCCGACCATGACGATGAGCGCCCAGTATCCCCACCCGAGCAGGCCGGCCGCGATCGCTGCGGCGACACCGCCCACCATCGAGACCACGTCGACGCGCGCCAGCAGCGCGAACTTCAGTTCGCGGGTGGCGCGGGCCTGCAGCGGCATGGTGAGGCCGTTGACGATGAGGCTCGGTGCGATCACGAGCGTGATGAGCACGAGCTGGGGTTCGTCGTAGAGGTTCGCGATAAGTGGGGCGCACGCCGCGAGGACGCTTCCCAGCACCACGCCGAGGCTCAGCGCGAGCCAGAAGAGACTTCGCCAGGCGCGCTGCGAGATCTCGCGCGCTTGGATGATCGCGCCGGTGAGGCCGAAATCCCGGACGAGGTCGATGATCCCCGAGATCGCCGTGACCATCGCGACGAGACCGAAGTCCTCGGGGCTGAGGAGGCGGCCGAGCAGCATGATCGCGGCCATCTGGATGAGGGTCTTGCCCCACATCCCTCCCATGGTCACGGCGATGCCGCGCGACGCGCGGTGGGCGAGGTCGGTCACTTCCAGATCGATTTCAGGTACGCGTCGGTGGGAGTGGGCACCAGGGCGTCGAACTGGGCGGCGCCCCACGAATCCATCGAGCTGTCGTAGCTCCAGCCGCCCGACGCGACGGGGTTGCGCGTGGTCGCCTGCCCGTACGAGACCTTGGTGTTCGAGACGCCGCCCCACTTGCTGCGGTACATCGAGCCGAAGATGTACGAGTCGTTCGCGTAGAGCTGGAAGTCCTCGCCGATCCCGTTGATGGCCTGCGCCATCGAAGGCGTGTCGGCCCCCGTGGGCGTCGGATACCGCACCCGAAGAGCTGTGGCCTGCGACGTGAGGATGCTGTGGTCCACCGTGAGGAACCGTGTGCCCTTGTTCGGGTCGTCGTCGCGCATGCCGCCGATCTGCAGGGCGCAGTTGAGGGATCCGAAGAAGGTCGTGTCGCGCACCGTGAGCCCCCGGTACCAGCCCGATCCGTACATCTGCAGGGTGTCGACGTGGTCGGTGGCGCCGGACGGGCGGAACACGGGGGCTGAGTAGCATCCGTCCCACACGCTGTCGGTGAGCACGCAGTCGGCGCCGGCGGCGTACCCCAGCGGGTCGGAGATGTCGGACTTCACGTTGCTCATGACGATCTCGTACGCCCCGCACTGACTCGTCGTCGCGCCGTACGACGAGGCCATGCTGAGGCCGTCCGACATGACGGACTGCGCCCACGCGCTGCGCGTGCAGTTCGTCAGCAGCACGTCGACGCCGTTGATGCGCGCGAACGTGACCCCGTACACCTCGCGCAGGCGCGCGGGCTCGGTGATGACGACCGAACCCCAGCCGTCGCGCGGTGACACGAGCACGTTCTTCGCCCACGAGGCGCTTCCCAGCCCCTGCAGCACGGCCTTCGATCCCGACGAGGCGCCGAGGCCGGGCAGGGTGCCGGGCCGCACCTTGATGTGCACGCCGGCGGCCGCCTGCGAGGCGGTCACCGCGAGCAGCGCCGTGCGGATCGCGGCCCACGTGCAGGGGACCTCGACGGTCGTGACGGCGTCTTTGATCCAGGGCGTGTGGGCGGGCCAGTGGGTGCCGTTGGGTCCGAACGAGCGCACCACCGCCGGCCGGGCGGCGCCGACGATGGCCGCGGCGGCACCCGTCGGTGCTGTAGCCGAGGAGGAGGGGACGGATGCTGTGGCAGAAGGCCCGCCGGAAGTCTGAGCGGGCGAGCACATGGCGGTGGCCGCGGCGGGCGCGGCGACGGCGAGAAGGCGGACGAAGGATCGGCGGCTGAACGGGCTGGTGGTCATGGTGCGGGCCTTCCGTCGGTGGTGTGTCCGGTGTAGACGGTTGCCGAACGGCGGGCGGGCCACGCGAACAGCAGGTCGAGGGCGGGCAGGACGCGGAGCAGGTGCACCATGACGACGCCGGCACCGAGGCCGAACACGAAGCCGACAGCGAGCGCGATCCAGGCGTTCCCCGTGAGAGCGCCGAGGGCGACGCCGGCGCTCGCCGGCCACCAGTGCACGATGTAGTAGACGAGCGAGTCGCGTCCGACCGCGCGCAGGGGACGCAGCATCCGTGCCGATCCGAACCGGCGCGCGAGCACGATGGCGATCCCGATGCCGCCGGCGGCGAACGGCGCAGACAGCGCGGTGTAGCGCAGGCCGACGCCCACCGCCGCGGCGGCGACCGTGGAGAGCGCAAGCGCCGCGCACGCCCAGATCACCCAGCGGCGGGCGAGCATGCGGTCGAGCGCTCCGACGTGCTGCGAGAACCACACGCCGATCATGAAGAACACGAGCAGCAGGAAGAACCGCCGCATGCCGAAGTCGGGCACGAGGGCCGACGCGACGAGCGCGCCGCCGGCGATCCAGAGCGGCGGGACCCGGGGCGTGACGAGCGCGACCATATAGAAGAGGAACAGGTCGTACAGGAACCAGAGGTGCTCGACGGGGTCGTAGAGCGGCAGCAGGAGGTCCCACGGGGTGACGACGTGCGCGGTGACGCCGCCGACGATGCCTTCACGGATGCCGAACCCGTACAGCAGCGCGAGCGCGATGATCGACCACACGACGTAGGGCCAGAGCACCCGGCGCACCTTGCCGGTCACGTAGGCGCGCGGGCCGCGGGCGAGCGAGCCGGCGACGAGCAGGCCCGACAGGAACACCATGAGCGGCATGCGCACGGGGGAGAAGATCGTGTTGAGCACCCAGGCGACCTCGGGTGCGCCGAGCGGGGAGGAGCTCGCGAACAGGATGGCGTGGTTGAACACCACGAGGATGATCGACGTCCCGCGGAGGACGTCCATCCACTCGATGCGCGACTTCTCGCCCGCTGTCATCAGGTGCTCCGAGCTGCGGCCCGCTCAGGTTCTCCGGCGCCGGCTCAGCGCGATCCCGCCGACGATGGCTGCCGCGGCGGCGATGGTCGCGGCGACGGTCCATCCGACGGCCGCGCCGGTCGAGGCGAGCGCGCCGTCGGCAGCGGCTGACGTGGGGGTCGCCGCTGCCGACGGCACTGGCGTCGCCGTGGCCGTCGGCACAGGGGTCGTCGGAGAGGGAGTCGGCGACGCCGTCGGGGTGGGTGTGGGAGTCGGTGTCGGGGTGGGCGTCGGTGTCGGGGTTGGCGTGGGGGTCGGCCCGCAGCCGATGACGGTGATGAGCGGGCTCGGGTAGGTGATGAGCCCGCTGGTCCACGAGGGCTCGTCATCGCCGCGAGCAGCGTAGCCGTAGGCGATCGCCGACGTGTCGTGGAGGTCTTCGCAGGGGTGCCCGGTGATGGTCACCTCGTGGGTGCGCACCTCGCCCGGCTCGAAGCGGGTCGGCCCAAACGTGTAGAGCCTGCCGTCGGGACCGTTGACGCGCGCGACCCCCCAGGCGGGAACCGACGATGCGTTGCGGGTGTACACCGAGATCTCTGCCACTTTGGGCGAGGTGAACTCGATGACGACGCTGACGTCGCCGACCACGGCGCTGCTCTCGGCCGATGCCGCGACGGCTGCCAATGCTCCGCCGCCGAGGCCGAGGGTGATCGCGGCCGCAAGGATTGTGACTCTTCTGCCTCTGTACATGTGCTCCCCAAGCCCAAAGAGAGAACGCCCGGGGCCGTTCCCTTCCGGCTCCGGGCGGCAGTGCCCCATCTGGGTGCCACGCTACGGCGATCTGTGCCGCGGGGGGTTACTTGCGCGTTTCGTCTCGGTTAAGCCCGGTGTTCAGGCGTTTGGGGCGCGGGGGTGTCGCCGTAGTAGTGCCGGACGGACTCGCGGGAGTCGATGACGAGGAGCGCGTAGAGGGTCACGGCAGCGGTGGCGACGAGGGCGAAGAGCGCGACGGCGACGGTGGTGAGGACTCGGATCACGGTGGGGGCGGGGCTCCGGCGACGAGGGGGGAGGGTGATGGCGCTCGTCAAGCTTAGGCTTCCGGCGGACGCCTGCGTGGCGCCGTGCGGGTGATCGGATGAGTGGATGCTGCGCCCCGGCGCCCCCGGTCGCGCCCTGCCTGTGCGGGTGGTGGCGTGGGGCGCGCGGTCGGTGGTGTGGGCGCGCGTGTGGGTGGTGTGGGCGCGCGTGTGGGTGGCCCGGAGCGTCGGGCGCCGCGCCGTCGCCGCGCTGTCACGCGCCGCGCCGTGGGGCGTTGCGCCATCGAGTGCCGCGCCGTCAGGCGACGAGATCGAACCGTGCCCGACCGCCGAGTCGGGGTGTGCGGTCAGGATCGACGTGCGCGGGCGGCAGGAACCACACCTTCGCGCGTGTTCCCTTCCCTTCGATCCGGATGTCCCACCCGTTGTCGTGGATCCGGTGGTGGCAGGCTTCGCAGAGCAGCACGCCGTTGTCGAGGTCGGTGGGACCGGCGTCTCTCGCCCACCATCTGATGTGATGGGCCTTCGTATACGAGGGCGGGGCACCGCACTTGGCGCAACCCCCGTCGCGTTCCACGAGGACGAGCTTCTGCGCCGTCGTGTAGAGACGCTGGATGCGCCCCCAGTCGAGAACCTCGCTGTCGGCTCCGAGGACGCAGGAGATGATTCCGCCGCCGGCAGCCATACGCCGGGCGGTTGCGACGGAGACCGGGGTCGCGATGCCGTCGATGGTCGCGTACCCAGTCCCGGTGATGAGGTCTTCGTGGTCGATCCGCACCACGACCGTCGCGCCACCGAGGGGGAGGTCCTTGTTCGCGCAGCCGAGGGCGTGCTCGGCGAGGCGGGCGAGGGCGTCGGCCTGCATCTGCGGAACAGAGCGGCGCACAGCATCCGTTCCTGCCTGCGCGGCGTCGCGTTCGGCGCGAAGTTCGGCCCCGACCATCGTCTCGATCGCGAGCTTGACCGGCGCGCCGTGCTCGGGATCGAGCTTGCCGTTGACGACGATCATGCCCCGGCGGTCTTCGTAGATGTGGAGCGCCTGCTCGGCACGCAGTTCTTCTTCGCGGGCTTCGACGCCGGCCGGGTCGAGCTGGGCTTCGGCGCGCGTGATCAGTCGGGCGAGCTGATCGGATGCGAGCCCGGGCGCCTTCTCGACGAGCCGCTTCTCCATCTCGTCGATGGCCTCACGCCCCGCGCGCAGCGCGACCCTGTCGAGCATCGTGATGATCGCGCTCGCCGCAGCGGCGCCGATGCGCCCCGCTTGGAGCGCGGTGGCGACGTGCGGGTGCCGCGCTGGCGCAGCTTCACCACTCAATGTCATGCGGGGCGCGGTCGCCTCGCCGACCTTGATGAGCCGCGCCGCTTCGCCGGCGCTCGCCCCGCCAACCGTGGCGATCAGTGCGGTCGGGTTGCGAAACCCCTGCTGCTTGGCGAGCCCACCCGCACCGAGTTCGGGCCTCGACTGCCGTGCGATCTCGGCGGCGACGCGTGCCCGCGCCGCGTCGAGAAGTCGTTGGCTGTCGGCAAGCTGCTCGTTGAGACGGATCAGCGCCCCCGGTGCCAGCGCTTCGATCGCTTCCTCGGCCCACAGCACCCGCGCGGAGTCGACCGCAGCGGCGAGGGGAGCGAGGTGGTCCGTCATGGGTCCAGACTACCGCATCAAGGCGGTTTCGTCGAATATAATTACGAGTAAGGCCCAGAACGAGCCCGCTGTCGAGTCGCCGCCCGACGTGCGCGATAGAACAAAAATTCCCCATGAGGAACCACTGATGACAGGCACGCTTCCGCTCGCTACGGTAAAGGGAAAATCGGCCGCACCGGGAGGGTGGGGATCATGTCGGTCGCTGATTTCGAAGTTCCGCCGAGGGGTTCCTCAGGCGAGGAAGAGGGTGGCGGCGAAGGGCTTCCCGAGCCGATCACCAAGCTGAACCGGCCGGTGTACCTCGTGGTCATCATCGGACTCTTCGTGACACTGCTCTTCGGACTCGTGTCATGGTTCGTCCTGACTCTGCAAGGCCTCGCCATGCCTGAGGGCATGGCGGTGCTGATCGGCACCGTCGGCGGCGGACTGGTCGGGCTCGTCACGACGTCCAGGGGGACGTGATTCCGATGGTGCGCACCGCGAAAGCAGCGGTCGACAGCCATCCGCTCGATCGGTACCCGATCCGTTGGACCGATCCCGTGATCCGCGATGTGCGCGAGACGCTCGCAGAGACGTACCGAATGCACTCTGAGATCATGCGGCTCGTGGACGCAGTCGACGGGATCAGCTCGATCGAGATTGCGTGGGGCGAGCCATCCCCGATCGCGGTGTGGACGTCGGTCCTCAACGAATCCAACGCCAAGGAGCGTACCCGCGCTCTCCTGGCGACGGTCCGTCAGCAGAAGCCGAAACTCGCCGACGTCATCGACGACTGGTTGACCGATCTCCCGCCGATCGCGGCGCGAGAGGACCCGGCGATCACCGACGCGGCCGACTGGACGGGATTCTCAGACGGAGGGGAGGAGGAACGGCAGATCGTTGAATCGCAACCCACCCTGCTGGATGTCGTATTCCTCGAACTCGGGCTGCAGCGCGCGAAGTCGGTCTGCCAGCTGAGAGTGAAGTTCCCGGGCCGTCGTGGTCTCAAAGGGACAGGGTTCAGGGTTTCCAAGGATGCGATTCTCACAAATCACCATGTGCTGTTCACCAAGGACGGGGTGAAAGCACGCGACGTCATCGCTGTCTTCGACTACGAGGTGGGTCTCGACGGTCATACTCGCGAAGGTTCGGCGATCCGCGGAGACCCGTCGAGCATCATCGGGGATCCCGCGCGTGACTGGGCTGTGTTCAAGACGCTGGATCCCATTCCCCCCGAATATCCGGTGCTACCCATCGATGCAGAGGTGGAGCTGGCGCCCGACGACCGGGTGTACATCATCCAACATCCGCTGGGGCTGCCGAAGATGATCGGCATGCATCACAACCTCGTGCGGTTCGTGGATGACGACGTCGTCCAGTACTGGACTGACACGGAAGCTGGCTCCTCCGGGGCCCCGGTGTTCGACTCCGAGTGGAATGTTGTCGCCCTTCACCATCGCTGGACCCAGGGTCAGGCCGACGGGAAACTCGAGTATCGCAATCAGGGCCAACGTATCGACCGGGTCCGTGCTGACCTCATCACTGCGAAGGTGAGACTCGGAGGGTGAGATGGCGCTGTGGATCGATGTCGCATCGACCAAGGTGGACGCGACCGCGAAACAGCTCTTGGGGCTGTTAGCCGAGCTTCTGCAGGAACCGGCGAAGATTCGTCTTGCTCTGACAGAGGTCGATGTCGACATGAGCGAGATCGAGCAGTCAGAGAAGCCGAAGATATTCCTTGCCTCGGCCGTGCCGGAGGTCAGGCGGCAGCGGAAGATGAGGGCGCTGCTGGAGTATCTGCAGACGAAGCAACCGGCGCGCAGGGGGGACTTCGACTACTTCCTCAGCGTCGACGAGGCCGAACTCGTGCTCGGACTTCCCGCGGGACGGAGGGACTGGCGTATCACCGCCGACCCGCTCGATGCCACCTTCGTCGACGTCGGCCTTTCGCAGCTCGTGTTCGATCGACTCCCCCTGCGCGATCGCCTCAAGAGGCTGAGGGACGAGGGGTACCACACGCTGAACGTCACTGGTGATCAAGAGAGCGGCAAGACGGTGATCGTGCGTCTTGCATTGCACTTCTGCGCAGTCAAAGGAGTGGAGCGGGCCTCGGTGTGGGACGAGGATTGGACTCCCGACGCTCCGCTCACCGACCTCGACCTTGCGATGGCGATCATCAGCGAGTTGCGCGATGATCTCACGAGCGACCAGCGCGGGAAGATCGAGGACGACCTCCGAAAGCGCGTCGAATACGTCGTCGCGCCCGAGAGCCGAGCCCGACTGCTGGTGAATGAAGTTCGAGAGATCATCGAGCCTTCCGATGGCGAAGCGCAATGGATTCTCATCGACGGTCTCGAGAAGCCTCAGGTGCACCCCTCCGCGGTCCACTTGGTCGAGCGACTCATCCTCTCGCTGAATCGAGACCTGAAACCTTCGAATACCAAGCTCGTCGTCACGGGCTTCGGGGGCAAGGCGCACCGACAGAGCCTCGACTATCGCACAACGCCCATCGGCTCTCGAGACATCGAGACCTTCATCGACACGGTCACGGGCGGCTGCGAGCCGCTCGTGACCAAGGCGACTCGCCGCACCTGGACACGCAACGCGATGGATGAGTACGAGAAGTCGGGCGGTGATCTGGGCGCGCTCGGCGACTATCTTCGCGGACGTCTTGAGAAGCACTTTGCGGTGGAGTCATGACGAAGGCGGATCGATTGACCCCGGCGCGCCGAGAGCTCCGCGAGGCGACGGCGACGCTCGCTTCCTTTCAGGGAGGCTGGCTCGAGGCTTCCGCCGCCGGCGAGGTCGACCCCGAGCAGTCGATCGTCGACTTCCTTCTCGACGACTGCGTGAAGGTGCGCGATCACAGCGGAGCCGCAGCGTGGACGCTTGACCCTGCCGTGCGCCGAGACACGCTCAAACGGCTCGGCACACGAGGGGCCCAAGAGCGGCGCGCCCAGGCTCCTCGGGTGCCCGACGGACCGACCCAGGCGGCCATCGACCGAATCCTGCGGGGCGAAGGCCCCGCACCGGCGGAGCTGTCCGCAGCGGATCTCAGGGCCGAGCTGCAGGTCGTCCGATGGTTCGACGGAATCGTCTCTCGTTCGGACGATCACGAGAACGCGGCTCGACGTCGACTCGGGCGGCTGGAGGTCCTGCAGCCGCTCACCGACTTGCTGCGATTCGGCTTCGTCGGTCGCGGGGCGGAGCTCGAGCGGATCGCGCGCCACATCGATGTCGACGACGGCCGGGCTCTGGTGATCTCGGGCGTCGGTGGTGTCGGAAAGTCGACACTGCTGGCCAGGGCAGTCGTCGATGCTGTCGACCTTCGGGGAGAGGTGCTCGTCGCCTACCTCAACTTCGATCGGGGTGCCCTGCGCACCGACGATTCGGCCGGCTTGCTGGCCGAAATCCTCGCGCAGACTTCGCTTCAATCCCCGGACACGTCGCGAGAGTCTCCGATGGAGATGCATCTAGCGGCAGTGATCGACGAGCTTCGCCGGCAGGAGGAAGCAGATCTCGGGTGGTATGGCCTCAGTTCACGCAGCATCCAGGGAAACACGTACAAGTCCGCGAACTCGCGGACGAGACCGGGGCTGGGAGTCAATCCCTTTGGGCGCACCAACCCGTACCTCGCGAGCCCGACCAGCGGCTACGACGACCTGCTCGGTGCTGCAGCCGACCTGCTGGAGGGATTCGGCGCGGACAGGGTCGTTCTGTTGCTGGACACATTCGAGGAGGTCGAGCGCAACCAGGAGTCGGATCTGTTCCTGCTCTGGGACTTCCTCGGGTACCTGAGGCGGCGGATCAGCTCGCTGCGCATCATCGTTTCGGGCCGCGCGCTCGATCCGCAGGACTTCGACGACAGGTTCGTCGTCCGTACGCTCGACGAACTCGACGAAGAGTCGGCGATCACGCTGCTCACGACGCAAGACGGTCTCGAAGTGAGTGAGTCCCAGGCGAGGCTCATCACCGCCCGATTCGGAAGGAGCCCGCTCACTCTGCGGCTGGTCACCGATCTGCTGAAACATGACGATGATGACGGTCTGTTCGAGGCAGGGGGTACTCACGACAGCCTGGACGGGACGTCGCTTCTCGACGGAATCCAGGCCGGGCTTGTCCAGGGCCAGCTCTACTCCCGGATCCTGTGGCACATCGCAGATCCCGACGTGCGCAAGCTGGCCCACCCTGGGCTGGTCGTCCGCGTGATCACGCCGGACATCATCCGAGAGGTTCTCGCAGTGCCCTGCGAGCTCGACGTCACGACCGAGCCGGAGGCCTTGGGCTTGTTCCGCGCGCTTGCGGAGGAAGCGACCCTCGTCGAGGTGGATGGCGAGGTGTTGCGCCATCGGGCAGACGTGCGATCTCGGATGCTCTCGTGGCTGCTCCTTGATCGTCGCGACCAGGCGCGCGCCATTCACGTGGCGGCGATCGACTACTACCGGGCTCGCGAAACGGTCGAGGACCGCGCCGAAGAGCTGTACCACATGCTCATGGTGGGGAGCCCAAGCGACGAGCTCGACGATCGCTGGGACGATCGGGCCTATCGACTGCTGAAGCCATCGCGTGATGAGTTGCCACCAAGAGGCCGTGCCTACCTCGCCGCACGCTCGGGCGGCGACCTGCGGATCGACGACGACGTCAGCTCTCACCTCGACGATGCGGGCTGGATTCGGTCGACGGAGTCGAACGTGCGGTCCTTGGTGCAGGCGGGCCAACTCGAGGTTGCGCTGGACACGCTTCGTTCACGACGAGGCAGCCTCGGCGAGTCGCTGCTCCCCCTCCTCGAGATCGAGGTCCTCGAGGACTTGCGGCGGTTCGACGAGGCGCTCGAAGTCATCCAGTCGGCGAGGCGCGTATCGCTCGACCGCAGCGGTGATGACGAATTCGAGCTGCGATTGCGACTGGCAGAGAGTCGAGTGCTCGAGCGAATGGGGCGCTTTCACAACGCGGCGGATACCGCAAGGCAAGCACGTGAGCTTGCCGCGCGTGTCGCCGAGCCCATCGATGTGTTGATTGCAACCGTAGAGATGCTCCGCACCATGCGGCGCGGCGGCGAGATGTGGGATCTCGACGCACTTGCAGACTCTGCCACGGATCTCGCGGAGTCGATCCCGTTCATCGACCTGGAGGTGCAACCGGGACTCGTCCGCGAGCTGCTGGGCGAGATCGGCACGCGATCGCAGAGGCTCTTCGAACTTGGAGTGGGGATCATCGGTGTGGAATCCGGTACCAGTGCTCGCGTCGACCGCGACCTGACCGAGCGTGGCCTCCTTTTCGACGACAACGACGATCAGCTCCTGCCGCCGCGGGAGCATCTCGTCACCCGTGGAACGACCGGCGATCGGGTTCAGGGGTACCTGTTGAACGCTGGGGGCGACGACCGTCTGGCAGACAGTATCGTCCAGCAATGGCGCGACGAAAGCGATCGGCTGTACTCCTGACCCGCGTCGACACGAGACTGGTGGATGCTGCGGATGCCACGGGATGCCACGGGATGCCGCGGCCTCGCGCCGTGTGCCATGCGTCACGGCGCGCGCGCAGAACGCCCCCTCCCACCTGGAGGGTGAGAGGGGGCGTCCACCCGTCATTCGGAACGGGAGCAGGGGCTCTCGCACCCGCCCGCTCGTTGAGCGGAGGGCGGGATCAGGGCCCTTGCCTCCCCGCTCGTTGAGCGGAGGCGGGAGCAGCGGCTCTCGTACCCCCCGCTCGTTGAGCGGAGGGCGCTCCAGCGCCCGAAGTCGAAACGCCCTCGAGAGCGTGCGGGTACGTGCCTTGCGGCAGGTCCCTGCGGTTGTTCGGAGACGTGTCGGCTTCGGTTTGCGTCCGCTGCGGGCCGCACGCGGCAGGATGAGCGTATGACCGAGAGAATCGTCGTGGGTGTGACGGATGCTGCGGCCAGCCGCCGTGCGGTGGATTGGGCGGCGCAGCGCGCGGCGCAGACGGGCGCGGTGCTCGTCCTGATCGCCGTGACGAAGGACTCCGAGGATTCCGAGGCGGTGTCGGCGGGCGACATCCTTCTCGAGGCGGAGACAGCGCGCCTGTCCGTCGCCATCGCCGACGCCGACCTCGTGGTCGAGGCACACGCCGAGCATGGCGACGCCGTCGATGTGCTGGTCGAGGCTTCGCGCGACGCTGCGCTGCTCGTGCTCGGCGACCCGCACCCCGGGCATCACTGGGGCGATCACGGCCGGCGCATCGCGACCGCGGCGCATTGTGCGGTGGCGGTGGTGCCCGACGCCGACCTCGAGGGGCGCTCGGGTGTCGTGGTGGGCATCGACGGTTCCGAGGTGACCGAGGCGGCGGTCGCGTTCGCCGCCGCGGAGGCGGTGCGCCGGGGCGAGCGCCTGGTCGCCGTCGCCGCGTGGTCGCCGGTGCTGGTGGGCGACGGCATCACGTCCGGCCTTCCAGGATCCGATTACCTCGAGCCGCTCGACCTGCAGGAACCGACCGAGGAACTGGTCGAGCATGCCCTGGCCGCGGTGCGCGCGGCTCACCCCGACCTCGCGATCGAGAAGCAGGTGCAGCCCGGCGACGCCGCCCAGGTTCTGCAGGCGTTCGCGTCCGGCGCGGCGCTGCTCGTGGTCGGCACGCACGGTCGTGGGGCTCTCGCCCGCCTCTTCATCGGCTCGGTGAGCGACGCGGTGCTGACGGATGCTGTGACCCCGACGATCGCCGTCCGCTGATGGTGGTGGACGAGCTGAGCGTCGCGGTGCGCCCGTGGGAGCCCGGCGACGACGACGCCCTGCTGGCGGGCTTCGTCGACGCCTACAACAGGCCGCCGTGGAACGACGCGTGGACCCTCGCGACCGCCGCGGTCTACCTCGGCGAACTTCGCGGCATCCCGAGATCGACCGCGAGCCTCGACTCCTGCTACAACGCCGCGACTGGCCCCGCGTCGTGCCGCACGATGATCAGCGAGGCCTATGCGGTGAAGGAGCAGGGCGACCGGACCGCCGCCGAGAAACTCGGCATCGAGTACGTCCCCACCGCGAAGTGGTTCACCGCCAGCGGGAGGGTGATGCCCTTCGCGGGCACCACCCCCCAGCGCTGGGACGGCGGACACATCACGGCCGAGTACGCGGCGTCATCGTGGCACCGCTGGCCGAGGCGCTGTTCCCGCCCGCGAGTTAGGTAGACCCATCTGTTCGCTTGGAAACTACGTCAACTCGCCTTGCATCGAGCCAAGCACCCGCAGTTTGCGCGGAAGCGGTCACCGTCAGTTGCAGTCGCATGGGGGCGAGATTGCCCGTCTTCTCGAGGCCCGTATACCCGAC
Source organism: Microbacterium sp. Leaf288 (assembly GCF_001422925.1). Taxonomy (GTDB): domain Bacteria; phylum Actinomycetota; class Actinomycetes; order Actinomycetales; family Microbacteriaceae; genus Microbacterium. Next base: position 840,478 of record NZ_LMNI01000012.1, on the reverse strand, counting down.
TAGATCTTCTCGACCATCGCCCAGAGTGCTGCTCTCGACTCGCCCGCAGCAACCTTCCAGCGATCCGAGTAGTCAACTGGCGCTGCAAGCTGTTCCATCACCTGGTCGATGTCTAGCGTTGTGAGGATCGTCTCGGCTGTGCCTATCCGGTCCAGGGTTGGGCGTACCTTTCCGCAATACGGCACTGAGACAGTCGGCGTTCCGAGCGCCGACGCGATTAGTCCGGGGTGCATCCGCACGCTGAAGACCCCCGCGGCAGATGCCAGAGCAGAGACGAGCCCTGGGACGGTGGATGGCACAAGGATGGGAATGTCGCCAAACGAACGCAGGTGTTCGGCATCCCCCTCGCCGATGACCAACCCGACTGCCCGATCCCCGAGTCGCTCGACGAGCAGCCGCCCAAACTCGACGAGTTGCACAGGATCCAGCTCCGCCTCTTTCGAGTCTGGACGGCGTGCGATGTCGAGAAGATTCAGCAACACCTTCCCGCGCAACTCAGGCACGCGCGTGCGGTAGCGGTCGAGGTGCGGTGTGAGCAACGCAATCGCATCGGGCACGATCTCCGCCGCCTGGTTATCCAGGCGACCAAGCTCCAGCTGAGACTCGCGGTCTCGAACCGTGGCCGTAGCATGACGGAGTACCTTTCTGGCTCGCTCTTCCAAAGGCGTTCGGACGAGACCTCGCACCTCAACGGCGTGCGTTGCCACACGGACCCCGCGGCTGTCGTGAGCGATGCGGCGCAATTTGCGCCCGATCTCGGGAAGCCAGGAACCGTTCAAGTACCCGCCTCCACCAAGGATCACGACGTCGTCCTGAGCGAGTCGTCCGAACGTTCCTTCTTGGCGGAGCACCCTCGACTCGAGTTGCGCTTTTGAACTTCGATGTGGATCGACGGAACCGACCTGGAGATCGACTTCTCCATTGAGTGTCTCGATGTAGCCCGCGAGGAGTGCCTCATCGCCGAGGTTGAAGTATCCCCAACCGCCAAGGAGCCTAACTGTCAATGTGGTTCCTTACTTTGTTGGTGTGTGGTTTCGGGAGCGTCGTAGGCTTCTGACCGCTCCGGGGATGCCGGGTATGGCTGACATGTGGTTGCCGTTGTGACGGCTGGAAAGGATTGGCCGCCCGGTGTCTCGCAACGGCTCGACCGCTGATTGAGAGACGCGATCTGATCGCTGTGTAAGGACGAGACGGCGTGGTCGTTCGCTGGGGCGGAAGCACCTGAGAGAGCGGAGGCGCGGATGCCGCGACTGTGGGCCGGTATCGATGCCGGCAAGACCCATCACCATTGCGTCGTGATCGACCAGGACGGTGCGAGAGTGCTGTCGAGGAAGATCGCCAACGTCGAGGACGACATCCTCGCGCTGCTGGCCGACGTGGTTGCCTTGGCGGATGGCGGCGCACTTGTCTGGGCGACGGACCTGAACCAGGGCGGGGCTGCGCTGCTGATCGCTGTGCTCGCCGCGAACGGGCAGAGCCTGCTCTATATCCCGGGCCGGACCGTCCATCACGCCGCCGGCGCCTACCGCGGCGATGGGAAGACCGACGCCAAGGACGCGGGGATCATCGCCGACCAGGCCCGGATGCGCCGCGACCTTTCCCCCGCGCGGGGGATGGACGAGATCGCCGTCGAGCTGCGGATGCTCGCCGGTCATCGCGCCGATCTGGTGGCCGACCGGACCCGGGCGATCAACCGGATGCGGGCCACACTGCTGGAGTACTTCCCCGCCCTGGAAGCCGCGTTCGACTACGCCCAGCGCAAGGCCGCTCTCATCCTGCTCACGCAGTATCAGACACCCGAGCAGCTGCGCCGCGCCGGCGTGACCCGGGTGACCGCCAGGCTGGGCAAGGCCGGCGCCCGCCTGCCCGAACAGATCGCGCAGGCCGCGATCGACGCCGCTCACACCCAGCACACCGTCGTCGCCGGGCAGGACGCGGCCGCGATGATCGTGCGGCGACTGGCCACCGAGGTGCTGCGGCTGCGAGAAGAGGTCGAGGAGGTCGAGTCTCAGCTCGAGGCCCGGTTTCGCCGCCACCGGCACGCCGAATCGCTGCTGAGCATGCCCGGCTTCGGGCCCTTGCTCGCCGCGGAGTTCATCGCTTTCACCGGCGGCACCCTGACCGTGTTCGAGTCCGCCGACCGGCTCGCCGGCATCAGCGGCGTCGCACCCGTCCCACGAGACTCCGGACGCGTCACCGGCAACCTCCACCGCCCCAAGCGCTACAGCAGACGCCTGCTGCGCACCTGCTACCTCTCCGCCGAAGTCGCAGCCCGCTCCCATCCCGCTTCCCGCGCCTACTACGACCGGAAACGCCGCGAGGGAAAGAGCCACAAACAGGCCGTCCTCGCCCTCGCCCGCCGACGCATCAACGTGATCTGGGCGCTCCTGCGAGACGGCACGACCTTCCATCAGGAATCACCGCCCGCCACGCCGACCGCCGCTTGACAAGTCAATTGAGATTCCTTTCGGATGCGGCGATGCTGAGCGGCATGTGCAAATCGAGCCCAGGGTGGCTGCATGCCGTGAGCGTCGAGACAACAGCGCCACGTCCTACGTGGGCGCCTTCCTGGATGTGAATGCGCGCAACGCCGTCAAGGCGAGCGCGAGCCCCAACGTACGCGTCGCGTTCGACGCGAAGGTTGACGTTGTCTATCACTACCGCCGAGCCAATGGTCGCTTCGTTACTGATAAACCCGCCGGCCTGCTGTACCACTCGCCTTGTCAACGATGGCGGCATGAGGCCTCTCTGCATCAATCGAAACACTGCATCCCGTAGCGCTGAGCGACTGGTTCGTCGCAGGCCGCGCAGATGATAAATGAGCCTTGATTTCATTTCCCAAGCCTTTTCCAGGTCAAAATGTCGGAGTCGGGGAGAGGATTGCCTGAGCTAGTAAGAGTGAAACGATTGCGCACAGAGTGGCCGAGATCGCTATCCCGAAGCGGCGCTGCACGACCGAAAGAATGACTCCCGGCACTAGGTCCATCAGTATCAGGGCGCCGATCACGACGATAAGATTCAGCAACCCCAGCGCGTTCGCTATAGATAGTGCGGCCGGTATAAGCACTGCCGGAATTATTGAGAACATTGCCACTCGGCCCGGCAGAAAACGCGCCGCCACCCTCTTCATCGATGCATTCAAATTCGCGGCCACGGCCCATGGAATCACGAGAAGCGCGTAGCCGGCGATCGAATCCTGGAGGTTGGCTGCGACGATGGCCGCGAGGGCGAGTGGGAGGGTGGCCCATGCCCCTACATTTACGAAAAGAACGAAGCGATATGTTGGGTCAGCCGAGAGCGTGTCGCGATGCACTAGGCGCGGAAGAATGGCGTTGGTTACAACTGCTGTGATGCCGGCCACGATCCTGGAGACGATGCCGAGCGAGGAGAGTGCATTCGCAGGAAGCGTGGCGGTTTGCGTCTGGATGAAGAGATTCGATCCGTACGCGGTTGCTGATTGGGCCAGGAACCACCTGTGGGCGCTCGATTCGGTGTGGCGAGGCGCGGATACCGTCCGGGACCGGATCCGGTGCATCCTCAACGCGACGATCACAAGGTAAACGGCCGATCCCAGGACCTGTGCCCCAAGGAGAGCCGTCACCCGCCCTGGTAGCGGAAGCGCCTGACAGATTACGAGCGCTACGCAGGCGGCAAAGTTTGCCGGAAGCGTGACAGCCGCAAACCACAAGGGATCATTTTCTGCAGCGAGACGGAGCACAACGGCCCATAGCGCGCCGGATATAAGCCCCAGCGACGACATCAGCACACAATGCAGCCACAGTTCGGGGTATGGCTCCGAGAGCCGAGCAAAGAGATAGGAGGCGATGACCCCTGCCGCCGCCGAGAGCAAGGGCACCACAGCCAACCACGCTCGCTCGTTCGGAACGTGTGCGCCCCGGACCCAGGTTGGGTACACGACTCCTAGGAGGACGATCTGCCACGGGACTTGTATCCAGGCAACGATGTAAAAGTACGCATCGGATGCGGGACCCGGCCCCTCGCCTAAGAAGAGAAGAAGCAGTTGAAAGAGTGCTAGGCCTTGCGTTGCCCCAGCGAGCAAGCTCGAGCCTCCAAATCGTCGGATATGCCTCACCTGGTTAGCCAGCGATCTGATGTCACCCGTGTGTGTTCCGTCGGAAGCGACCCGAGCACCTCGATCCGCGCGGGACCGCACTGGAGAGCTGAGTTGACCGCATCCACAACGTGCGCTGGGTTGGCCGCATCAACCAAGAAGTGTCCTTCGGCCTGGAGCCAGTCCGCGATGCCGGTCTCGGAGGTCGTGACAACGACGCAGCCATGGCTAAGCCCCTCGACAATGGGTAGCCCGACTTGCTCTCTCCATCGGGGAACTCGCTTGGACAGGAGTACCACGACTTCGGCACGCCGGTACTCCTGGTGAACTTGGTCTCGCGGCGGGTCTATCAGTATGCGGACGTTTGGCTTGGCGTTTGCCCACGCCTGCACGCGGCTTGTGAGTGGGCCGATCCCGACGATGGTCAGCCGTGTATCGTCGTCCATCAACTCCCAAGCCTTCATCAGTTCGACAATTCCCTTGCGATGCTCGAGTGCTCCCACGAAGAGCACACTCCGGGGGGCAGCAATCGCGTCGGGGCACGAGCATGGTGAAGGAAGTTGGGGAATCACGCTGATTTCGGGCGTCGTTTTCGTCGTTCGTAGGAGTGAGGCGTAAGCGGCGGCGGCTCCCGCGGAGCCAAAGCTTACCCTGTCAAAGGACGCGAACATATAGCGAAAGAACGGGCGAACGAGAAACGCGGCGAATCGTCGAGGTAGTCGAAAAGTATCCGCAATAGCGGCATCCGGAGGTAGGTTGTCAATCGCATACAGGATTGCCGACGGACTGCCTTTCCTATCGAACGCGCGGCGCGCCCGATGAGCTGAGGTGTAGATAAGCAACCTGGGCCAGAGTTTCAACATGGTCGGCTCATTGAACTCCACATACTGGTGGGTCCCGGTCAGCACAGCCCAAGTGGTTGCGAAGATTCCACGCTTTCGAACATCAAGCCCGGTTGCCTCACGAATATCAAAGCTATAGTTCTCGCTGGCATAGAAGAGCGTTGACGGGGTAAGGCGCTTCAGAAGCTCGAAATGCGATGTGCGAGTTTCGTGCCAGACTCTGAGCACCTTCTTTGCGGCGGTGCTCACTCGACGTTCCCTCCAACTCTACGACCTTTAGTGCTCGCTGGGTTCTTCCGGCCTACGTTCACACTCATCGCCATGCCCGTAATCAGAATCCAAAGGCCCCCCAGCGAATCCCACGCATGTAGCGCAATTGAGAATCCAAGTAGTGAGAGTGCTGTTGCCGTCAGACCAATGGGGAGGTCGAAACGTACCGTGCGAACAGCAATTAGGAATGCGGCAATGACAACCGCGATGCCAGCGCAGCCGAAAGTGAAGGCTGAGTAGACCAACTCTGAGTCCAACGTCTGCACCAGGTCGCGTATGCCGAAGGCCTGCGACGCGACTAGCCATACTCCCGCAGGAAGCGTTCCCAAGCCATACCCGAACGGCACCGACGATAGGAGACCGGGCAATGTCGCGTATAGCGCCCACCGGTAGTTGGCGCTGTACTCCTCGCCGCTCGCGCCCAGAACCTCTGCGCTCCACGTGGTGATGGATAGGTAGGCCACGACTGCGACTGCGACGATCGCAATCGTAGTCAGCCAACGGGATCGACCCACAGCACGCGCGAGAGGAGGAACCAAGACTACAGCCGCGAGCATTGCGCCAATGACTAGTGGTCCGCGGCTCCCTGTGGCATAGATCCCTGCGAGCAGGAGAAGTATCGAGAACATTCGCGCTCTGGCGGAGAGCACCAAGGACATGGGTATCGCGCATGCGAGTAGGCATCCAAGAACGAGCGCTTGATCTGACGCCAAGACGGCTCTGGTTACGCCGTCCCGCGCGAGAGCGCGGAGGACGTCATTGCGGCCAAAAAGGGAAATCTGCGTCGCGCCCTCGAGGCAGGCCAGCGCGGCCGTTGGTACGGCGACATACACGAACCAGCGAAACGCTGTTGGCCCCATGGACGCGCGCTGGATGCGGTATCCAGCGATCAGCAAGATCGGCATCGACGCAACTAACCGCTGCACGTTGGTAGCGATTAGCGGATCGCGCGCCGCGGCAGCCAATTCTGTACCCGTGGCGACAACGATTGCGGCATACCCTGCGATGACTAGTACTGCGAGGATCCGTCTTGGGCCAACTGACGGCCCATGAATCGTGGATGCTATTAGGAGAATTGCGATGACGATCGTTACCAGACGGGGACTAACGAATGGTGCAATCAGCGCGGGGTAAAAGATCGTGCACGCAAGGGCGGCAAACAGTAGCGAAGTGAAGCGGCCGCTGTGCCCCGACTGTTCTTGCGTTTGTATCTCAGGTCGGTCTTGCTGCGATGGCATCTCGAAGTCCAGTGACGTAATCGCGCAGTCGTACCCGACGTTCCCGCACGCTTCCGCTTGCTAGGCAAAACCGCGTCGCCTCGCGGACCGACGTGAGCCAAGCAGGCAGGAGACCCGCATGGCGGCGAAGGAAGAGGTATGAGTTTCGTCCGACATAGTAGGGCGGGGCGCCGTTCGTGTCCTGTTCGACAACAGCCTCCGGGATAACCGCGACTTTCCAGCCCTTCTTGCCCAACCTCATGTGGAGATCAGTCTCCTCGTAATACATGAAGAACTGGGCGTCGAAGCGATCGGTGGTTAACGCGGACAATCGGTAGATCGCGAAGGCGCCGTCCACCCACGAGCACGATGTCGGGCGGTCGAGCTCCTGCATCCGATGGACGGGGCGCCGCCCGAACTTCGTCAGTTGTCCACCGCTGGACCAGATGGCGCGGGAACCACGAATCAGGAGCACAGGCCCTACCACACCGCAATCAGGATTCAGATCGAGGTACTGTGTCATATTTGACACCGCATGGGGGAGAGCCACGGCTTCGTGGGAAGACACTAGCACATACTCCGAGTTGGGCCGGTTGGTGACCACCCATTCGATCCCGAAGTTCGCGGCAGCGCCGTAGCCGTCGTTGCCGACGAAAGAAACCGCTACTCCCTGCGGAGTGAACTGTTCAAGAGCCGCGCGAACTTCGTGATCTTCCGAGTTGTCGACAAGGATTACGTTCTCCGGGGCCACACCCTGGGAGAGCACCTGCTGAACGGTGTTCAGTACATCGGGGAAATTCCTATGGTGGACGATCACCGCGCAGGTGCTACTCACAGCGCCAGTCCCTCTCGACGCTTGCCGCTGCGCCACGCAAGCCCGATCGGGTAGCCGATCATCTTCGCCACGTCGCCTACTGCCATAATTAGCGGAGCAATCGCGACCCCGAGTACCTTTTCGCTAATCGGGAGCCTCTCGGAGCGGACAACCCGACGCGTGTATCTTCCGGAATAGACCAGGTACCCGCCGGCGAGTAGCGCGAGGGTGGAGAGCCAGCCGAAGGGCGAAGTGACCATCATAACCACGCCGGCCCCATAGACGCCGTAGCGCGCAACATGACGTTTGGCCCAGAGATTCGCCTTGCCATCTCCGCGCCCGTAGCGGAAATACTGCTTCGCAAATGCTCGCAAGGACGAACGTGCCGACCAAGAGACCAGAGCATCCGGGGCGAACACGAACCTTGCGCCTGACTCGCGAACTTCGAGGTCAAACACCAGATCCTCGCAGTAGTCCAACCATTCGGGATATCCATCGACCTTGGCCCATACCGACTTACGAATGAGCAGTGACCGGCTAGACGGAAGGAACTTCTGCGGGTCAATCTCTTCGACACGAAAAGTGATCAGAGTGGCGAGCAAACGCTCGAACAACTTGTCACCGATCGGATAGAAAAAGCCCGAGACCACATCAGCGTGACCGCGTCGCTGCGCAAGCTGACTCAGCCATGACTCATCCAGTGTTGTTCCGGCGTCCGTAACGGCAAGCCATTCTCCCGATGCAGCCGCGATCGCGCGATTTCGCCCCTCGCTGATGTTCGCGCCGGGGGAAACGACGATGGTGACGCGGAACGGGGCATCTTGGGCCCACTCTTCGAGGATGGCTACTGTTCGATCTGACGACCCGCCATCGCAGACGATCAACTCGTCGGGCAATCTGGACTGCTTGCCTAAGGTTTCAAGCCAGGCGCCTATGCTCCGCTCCTCATTCAGCACGGTGATGACGAGGGAAATCGTTGCTGTATGCGTCATCCGAGCTCCGGGGCTTCCGATGCAAAGAGCAACTCTGGATACTTCCTATAGAACGTCAGGGCGCTTCCAAACTCCAGCTTCCAGGCGCGCGCGTTGAACCCGGACGCAGCGCGTGCCCATCCATGTAGCCAGCGGCAGCTTCCGACGACGGTCGAACCGATACCGAGCTTGCGCGCGCGAAGGCAGAGATCGACATCCTCGTAGTAAACGAAGAATGACTCGTCGAACCCTTCTAACCGGCGCAGGAGCTCCTTCTTGGCGAAGACTACTGCTCCTGTTAGCCAGACAACGGCTCTATGTTCCTTTTCGACCGTGAGCACTCTAAAGCCGCGCTTGGATGCCAGCGAAGGGCGCAACCGGTTTAGAACCTTGTTGGGAAGGGACGGCACACCTCGGCCGTTGGGTTGAAGTGAACCGTCAGCATTCACGAGCTGGGGAGCGACTAGGTGATTCGACTCCATCGCGGCTTCGCAAAGCGCGGGAATGTCATCGTAGATCACAGTCACATCTGGGTTCACGAAGGCGACGACGTCGCTTCGAGAATGGTCCAATCCGATATTGCATGCGGCACCAAAGCCCACGTTCTTCGAGAGTTCGATCACTCGCGCACCGAGCTGTCTTGCAACAAGCACGGAATCATCGGTCGAAGCGTTGTCGACCACGACCCATTCGATGCTCTCGTCAGGGATGGGTTGCCAGAACTCACGCAGCGCTGGCCCGCTGTTGTGCGTAACGGTAACAAGTGTCACTCGGGGAATGTTGGTCATGGTCCTCATCTGTACCGCGGTGCTTCGACGACTGGGTTTAGTGGGCGGAGTTTCCTGGATTCAAGGCGGCGCGAGCGGTCTTAACGAGGATGACGAAGTCCCCGATCAACGACCAGTTCTCGACATAGGCGAGATCGAGCCGTACCGAGTCCTCCCACGACAAGGATGAACGACCCCCGACCTGCCAGGCGCCGGTGATGCCGGGCTTCATGAGGAAGCGGCGGTGGACGTGGGTGTCGTACAGCTCGACTTCACTCGCCAGAGGAGGGCGCGGGCCGACAAGCGACATGTTGCCTGCAAGGACATTGAAGAGCTGGGGCAGCTCGTCGAGGCTGTACTTGCGCATGATCTTGCCGATCGGGGTGACGCGAGGATCGTCTGCCATCTTGAACAGAACCTCGTTACCGGAGTTCTGCTTCGCACGGAGACCTGACAGGAGCTCCTCGGCGTTCACGACCATCGAGCGGAACTTGAGCATCTCGAACTCGCGGCCCTTCAGGCCGATCCGCTTCTGACGGAAGAGGACCGGACCCTCCGAGGTCAGCCGAACGCTGATGGCAAGGAACGCGAGGACCGGGCTGATCAGGACCAGGCCTACGACCGAGATCAGGAGGTCCATCGTGCGCTTGGCGATGCGCTGACCGCGGCTGAACTTCGGGGTCTCGACGTGGATTAGCGGCAGGCCGGCGACCGGGCGCGTGTGGATACGAGGGCCGGCGATATCGGCGATGCTCGGGGCCAGCACCAGGTGTTGCCGGCCGGCCTCGAGCGCCCAGGAGATCTGCTTGACCTTCATCGTCGGCAGGTCGTCGGTGCTCGTCACTGCGACGGTGTCTGCACCTGTAGCTGCGATGGCTAGCTCGACGTTGTCGACAGTGCCCATCACCGGAACGGGAGTACCAGGAATCGTGTCGGCGACCTTCCCGGACGGCACGCACGCACCTACGACGTGGTAGCCAGCGGTTGGGGAGCGGTGCAATTCGCGGGCGATCGCGGCGACCGACTCCGCCGAACCCACGAGCAGGACCTTCGCAGAGTATCGCCCGACCCAGCGCTGAGCGATGAGCCACTGACGCCAGAGCCAGCGCTCGAGCAGCAGCACGAAGATGCCGAGCGGGAGCGCGATGAGCAGGTAGCCGCGGGCTACGTCGACGCGGAACAGGAAGGCGAGGATCGCGATGGCGCCAAAGAACGTGAAGCTCGCGCGGGCCATGCGCACGTACTCGGTGGGGCCGTTTCCGATGACGCGGTGGTCGCGGGAGTCGATGAGCGAGAGCGCCCACATCCAGGCGATGACGAGGACCGCCGAGAAGATCCAGTAGGAGAACTCATTGAACCGGGAGTCTTGGCGGATTGCGACCTGGGCGTTGCCCCAGCCGAACCACAGAAGCTGGGTGCCGTAGACGGCCCAGACGAGGACGAAGGCATCACTTAGCCACAAGCGGGTGGCGTACGCGCGGCGCCAGTTGGGGCGGTGTTGCTCGAAGGTCCGGGGCGTTTCGACTCGCTCGTTCCTCGCTCGCTCAACGAGCGAGGGGGGCGTCGCGGGCGTTTCGACTCGCTCGTTCCTCGCTCGCTCAACGAGCGGGGGAGGCGTCGCCGACGAGTCCGAGGGAGACGTCGGAGACGAAGAATCCGGGGCGGACGGAAGGGTCGCCGAAGGAGCGGCTGCCCGTGCCTGGGGATGGGCTGGCGACTCCGTTGGCGCGTCGATCTGGGGATTCGACGACACAGTGCCTTCTCGCTTTGTGGTGGGTTTCCCGGCCACCACGGGAAGAGTAGCAGTAGGCGGGCGTGGGGGAATGTACGAGGTCGGCATGGAATTCCTTGGGGGAGGAAAGGGCGTTCCCATTATGAGAGAACCCTCATCATGCCCGAGTTCATGTTTCGTCCGGAGACACGGAATCTCAAGATTCGCTGAAGGGGGAGGTGGTGCGCCGCGCTTGGGGGCGTTTCGACTCGCTTCGCTCGCTCAACGAGCGGGAGGTGGGGTGGGGCGTTTCGACTCGCTTCGCTCGCTCAACGAGCGGGAGGATGCCGGCGGGCGGAGTAGACCACGTACGCACCTGCGACCACAATCGCGCCGGCTAGGCCCAACGCCCAGTAGGGGAAGCCGGGGATGTCGGGGCGTTGGCCCGCAGCATCCATGTCTTGAATCGGAGTGGGGAGGATGCGCTCGCCGGTTACGAGGATGCGGTGGGTGTTGATGCCGAGGGGAGTGCAGGTGACGAGGGTGACGAGGTCGGCGCCGCGCTGCGGGTAGAGGGTCTCGGTCTGCTCGGGCTCGACGACTTTCGTGTCGGTCACCTGGTAGGTGAGCACCTCGCCGAAGACCTCGATCGTGAAGGTGTCGCCGACGACGACCTTGTCGAGGTTGGTGAAGAGTTCGGCGTCGGCGAGGCCGCGATGCCCGGTCAGCACGGAATGGGTGCTCTCGCCGCCGATGGGGAGGGCGGTGCCCTCGAGGTGGCCGACGCCCTCTTTGAGGGTCTCGTCGCTCGTGCCGTGGTAGATCGGCAGATCGAGGGCGATCGATGGGATCTTGATCCGCGCCATCAGGCCGGTGTCGTCGGCGTGCAGGAGCTGGACGTAGTCGGAGTCGGCGTCGGTCTCGGCGAGGGGCTTGTTCTCGCCGGCGGCGACCACGGACGTGCCGTTGATCAGCGCAGAGTTGTAGGCGACAGCATCCTGAATCGCGTCATGACGCGACTCGGCCGTCAGATCTTGCACCGTCGACGAGTACTCGTCGATGCGCTGGGACTGCGCGTACTGCGTGAGCCACGCCGCCGCCGACGGGTACAGCAGCACGCCGATGCCCAGCACGAAGCCGAGCGCGAGGGCGGCGGCGCCCCACGGGAAGCGGCGGCGGACACGCCGACGCGACCGGTCGCGCACTGGCGGATCCGGTCGCGTCGACACAGGTGCGGTGAGGGTCATGCGCTCTCATCTGCAGGGAGTGGTGCGGAGGGTGGCGGGCGGTCGGGGCGACCCGCCACCCTCCGGTGGGAAGTCCGTCACGGGGAGGGGGTGTGACGGACAGCTGGGCGTCAGGCCGTGGCGGCTGCGCGCCGACGAGCGGCGAGGAGCGCGATACCCACGGTCATGACGACGAGCGCGGCGCCGCCGACGCCGAACCAGAGGGCACCGTCACCACCGGTGAGAGGCAGCGCCCACGCCGGAACCTGCGAGTTCTCGACCTTGACGAAGTTGGTGCTCGTCGTGGACTGACCGGCGACGACCTCGACCTTGGTCGGGGTAGCGTCGAGCTGGTAGCCCGCGGGAGCTGCCGTCTCGACGAGCCAGTACGAACCCGGGCGCAGCGCCGGAATAGTGAGCGTACCGTTCGTGGCGGTGGTCCACTCGCTCGCGCCCGCGACGGTCACCGGCTTGGTGCCGGCCTCGTCGAGGAAGAGCTTGAACTTCGCGCCGTTCAGCGAAACTTCGGGGTTGCTGTCGGTCTTGGCGTACTTGAGCACCTTCAGCTGCCCGACGGACGTGGTCTTCGACGCCGTGAGCTCACTGTCGTTCACGACGCTGACCGCGTCATTCTCGATGACGCCATTGGCCGGGATCACCTTGACCTGCGTGAGCACCGACACAACGACCGTGCCGCCCTGAGCCTGATTCTGCAGCTTGAGCAGACCGGCCGGGGTGAAGTTCACGACGAGCGACGACGCCGACGGCGTGATGGTGTAGTCGCCCGCGACGAGGGCGACAGCGGCGCCGCCGGCGGCCTTCGCGACGACCGAGGTCGGCGCGACGCCGAGCGTGGTGGCCTGAGCGTCGGAGACGAACGCGAGCTGCGCGGGGTCGACCTGGTCGGTCACGGTGAACTCGGTGAGGTCTTCACCCGACAGGAACGGCACATCGGCCGTGATCTGCCAGCGCGCGAGGTCGCCGTACTTCAACTCGGCCTCGGACGGTGCGACCACCGTCTTCTCGAGACCCGTCACGGCGTTCTTCGGGTACACGTGGACGTTGTAGATCCACTCGTTCGGGTTCTCGGCGTCCGGGCCCGTCGGGAACGGGATCGTGACGAGGAACGGTGCAGCCGGGTCGGTCACGGTCGACGGCGATGCCGTTTCGGTGACCAGGTACAGCGCGTACGGCAGGCTCGCAGCGGTAGCGAGGCCTGTGCTGTTGGTGGTCACCACGGTCTGCGGCGAAAGGCCGGCGGTCGTCGCGGCGGCGATCGGGTCAGCAGCCTCGGCGATCGCCTCGACGGCATCCCACCCGGCCGGAGTGGTCAGCGACGGCGTGTTCACCTTCTGAATAGTGAACTGCACACCCTCGAGGCCGACGCCGGTGAAGCCCGGGATCTCTTCACCCGTGCCGGGATCGAGCGGGCTGGTGGCGTCGCGCTCGTACTTGTGGATGGTCAGCGAGCCCGCTTCGCCGGTGATGTTGCCGACGTTGTCGGGCGTCACGGGCGTTGCGGAGGCCGGCGTGGCCACCGCGACGGCGCCCAGGATCCCCAGAGCGAGGGCGCCGACGGCGGCGGTGAGCCGCTTCGAAATGGACGTGGTCATTGTTTGATCTACTTCCCCAGAAAGTTGGTCAATGGTGCTTCGGTCTTGATGAATCGGGTATTCAGTTATCGGCTCATGGTCGGGTCAACCGGTTCCTCGCTTCATGCGGCGGGCGGAGCGCCACGCGGCCACGGCGACGACCGCCGAGACGATGGCTCCCCCCAGGAGGAGGAACGCGTCGGACGCGGTGCCGCCGGTCAGCGGCAGCACGACCGCCGGCACCTTGTCGTTGACGAATCGGTAGGTCGCCTGCTCGCCGGCCGCGACCTGGACGTCGGCCGAGCCGACGTTCTCCCAGTTGGCGTCGACGGCGGGATCGGTGCCGGGCTTCAGCTTCTGCAGTCCCAGGTTGCGGTAGGCGATGGTGCCCGACTCATTCGTCTCGGCGAGCGTGTACGTGTGCGCGGGACGCACCTCGAACGTGTTGGCGGCGCTCGCCGTGGTGGCGCCCGCGGTCTGCAGGGCGGCGAGGGTGAAGCCGGGGGCCGGCGTGCTGGTGAGCGTGAAGTCCGCAGGCACGAGACCCGAGCCGTCGGCGGTCTGCTTCAGCAGAGTGAGCTTCGCGGTCGTGTTCGTGACGGTGCACGTGACCTTCTGGCCGAGGGGCACCGTGACCTTGGCGTTGGTCACCGCGACGGCGGTGGTCGTGCCGGTGAGCACGCACTGCCAGCCGTTCGAGGCCGGGATGTACGTGTCGGGGCCACCCGATTCCTTCAAGGTGTACGCCTTGTCGGCCGAGACGCTCGCGGTGACCGGGGCGCTCGCGCTGTAGTTGCCCTTCGGGCCGGCGAGGCCCCCCAAGGGCGCCTGCGCCTCGAGCAGCCACGCCGACGTCGCCGCGGTGCCGGGCGCGGCGACGACCTTCACGAGGTCGAGCGTCTGCGTACACGTCACGGTGTTGGTGATCTCGAACGTGTTCGTACCGCCCACGAGCGTCGCCGTGTAGTCGCCGGTCTTCAGGTTGAAAGGCAGGTCCGTCGACAGGCTGTTGCCCGCCGTCAGCTGCTGCGACGTGAGCACGCAGCCCGGCAGCAGCTGGGCGTCGATCGACGCCGTCTCACCGACCGCCAGCTGCTGACCGATCGTGAAGCCCGTGTAGGGCGTGCCCCACTTCGGCGACGGGGTCGTACCGAGCTTCGGCGTCGCCGACAGGCCTGCCGGAACGGCCGGGTCGGCCGCGTTGCCGCGCTGGTAGTACGTGCCGACGGTGGTGCCCGCCGAGTCCTTGACGACCCAGGTCTTGTTCGCCTGTACCGTCGCGGCCTGGCCGTTGACCACCGTGCACACCACCGCGTCGCCGGTCTTCAGCCCGGTCAGCGAGAATGTCGCCGCGTTCGGGATGCCCGAGATCGGGGCGCCGTTCTTCGTGCACGTCACGCTCTCGACCGACCAGCCCGGCTTCGTCGTCTCGGTGATCGACACGTTCGCCGTCTGCGTCGTGTTCGTGAACGCGATCCGCCACGGCTGCGGGAGGTAACCGCCGGTCACCGTCGTCTGCGCGCCTACCGGCGTCATCGTGCCCGAACCGGTCTTGGTGGGCGTGAACGTCCAGCCCGCAGCATCCGTCAGTGTTCCGTTACCGGCGCGCTCCTGCTTGCGGATCTGCACCGTCGCCTCGCACGTGAGCGACGAAGCCAGGTTGCCGAGCTCGGTTGCGACGACGTTCCAGCTGGTCGGGATCGCGAAGTCGGTCTGGCCGATCGGGATGCCGCCGTTCTCGGTCCACTGCACGGGGCCGGTGACCGAGGCGAGGTTGTACGGCGTGTTCGGGTTGAGGTAGTCGCCGACGCCGAACGTGATCATCTGCGTGCCCTGCGCCTTGACGAGGTTGGCCGAGAGGATCGCCTCTTCGACGCCGCGCAGGTCGGTCCACGAGCCGTTGCCCGAGCCGCTGCGGTAGCGGGTGGGGTTGCCGTCGGTCAGCATGACGGCGATGTCGTAGTCGGCGCCCGCGACCTGCTCGATGCCGCGATCCCAGTTGGTGTACTGCGTACCCGACACCGAGATGCCGTTGATCGTGGAGTTGATCGACGAGAGATTGGCGCTCGTCACCACGGTCGGGATCATGACGGTGGCCGCGTTGCTGCCGAACTGGAAGATGCCCAGCGACACGCCCTTGTCGGCGAACGCCGCCGCGAAGGCCTTGGACGCGGTGCGAGCGCCGTTCAGGCCCTCGTTGCTGTTGTAGGTCATCGAGGTCGAGGTGTCGACGATCAGTGCGACCTTGAGGCCCGGCGTGCAGGTGGGTGCGAACCGCGGGTTGTCGATCGTGGGGATGATCTCGGTGCCGTAGTGGGCCCAGCGGTTGGAGGTCGACACGGTGCGGGACAGGGGCAGGGTCGGGTTGCCCACGCGGGAGTTGGTCGGCATGTCGTTGAGGCCCGTCGTGGGGACCTGGTACGGCGTCTGCGAGCGGTTGATCACCGGCGTGCGGAACGCGTAGGGCGTCGCGGCGAAGCGATTGGCGTTGCTCGTCGAGTCGGTGTTGTCGCCGGTGACCAGGTACTGGCTGAGGAACGCGTCGGGGCCGGCAGCGGCGGTGGGGACGACCCAGTAGCGCTGGCCGTTCGAGGTGGGCACATTGCTCAGGACGAAGCTGCAGTCGCCGTCGGCGTCGGTCGTGCAGGTCGCGACGACGGTGCTGCCGTACGTCGCGCCGTTGTCGACCGTGGTCTCGTTGCGCAGCTCGAGCGGGATGCCCGCGGTGGCCGAAGTCGTCGTCTGGGTGCCCGCGGCGGCACGGAGTGCGCGCAGGTTGACCGTGACGGCCGCACCGGTGGACGGGATCGACGCCGGCGCGGCGAGCGGTGCGATGGCCTGCGGAGCGCTCGCCGCGGCGGCGGTGTCGAGCGACGTGGCCGGGGCGACCGACGGCACCGCGAGGGCGGGTGCGAGGCCGCCGAGCACGAGTCCGGCCGACAGCACGGTGGCGGCGATGGTGCCTGCCGAGCGCCGGGTGCGGCGGCGGTTTCGGGCATGCTGGCGCATTTTCCGGCGCGATGAAGCGTCGATGTTCATTCGGTGCCCCCCAGAGGCATCGCTACAGAAGGCAGCCCCAGACCCGACGCGCCCCCACGGCGCACGGGCTCTGCCCTCAGATGTGCCGCACTTCGCGAAGACCGCCGGTGAACTTCGGGTACCCGGCGTCGCGACGAAGCGCAACGTTCATGAACCTAGGGGTCTCATTCGGGTGAATCCAAGTTCTATTACGCGGCTTGAGGAGAAACCGCGGGGATCTTGAGGTTTGCGGGAGGGTGTGGCGCGTTTCGACTCGCTCGTTCCTCGCTCGCTCAACGAGCGAGGGGGACGGGGTTTCTCGCACGCTCGACGAGCGACGGGGACGGCGTTCCTCGCTCGCTCAACGAGCGGGTGAGGGAGCCAGGGAGGGGCGCGGGGGAACCGGACAAAGGGAGCCCGCCGCGGCTCTCGGGAAGTCGCGGCGGACTCGGTGTGGGCAGTTATTCGAGGGCGATCACCAGGAGGCTCGCGCCCGTCCCCCTGAGCGGGGCAGTGCCCACGCGCTCAGCGCGACCCGCATTCGGTGTCGCTGTCTCGGCATATCGACCTCGGCTTTCGTCCTGCGCCTCGGGTAGCGCGAACCGGACGGCCCCGTCCGGCAGCCCCAGTGTGCCGGATGCGTGACATGTTCCTCGCCGGCGACGTTTACGTCAAGAGCATGCGGGCGTCGGCGTTGCTCGCAGGCCTGGAGCGTTTCGACTCGCTCGTTCCTCGCTCGCTCAACGAGCGGGGAGCGGAGCGGGTGTGGGGAGCGGGGAGCGGGGAGCGGGGAGCGGGGAGCGGGGAGCGGGGAGCGGGGAGCGGGGAGTGGGGCGCGGGGAGCGGGGGTGAGGGGTCAGGGAATGCCGACGAGCGCGTCGCCGATCCACGCCACGACGCCATCACCTCGCGTTGCGATCGCGACCGGGGCCGCAGCATCCGTCCCCTCCGCGCAGCCCACCGGCGACGCGACATCCGGAGTGCCGGCGGCCACGCGCGCGACCGCCACACCGGCGCAGTCGTCGGCGCGATGCGCAACGAGGACGTCCGAACCGTCGACAGCCACCGCGAGCGCGTTCTCAGGGGCCAGCGCCACCCACTCCTCGCCCGACCACGACCACGCGCGGCCGTCGCAGATCAGCGTGACCACATCGCCGAAGGCGTGCAGGCCGAAGGCGGCGGGGCAGGGCGCGGGCACGGGGCCGGAGGGGAAGTGCACCGAACCAGGGTCGCTCGGCTCGATGTAGCGCGAGGCGGCGAGCACGTCGGGGTAGGAGTCCCAGAACTCGCCGCGCGTATACGTCCGAAGCGCCTGAGGCTCGCAACCGGCCATCGCGGCCACCAGCTCGGCGTCGCGGGCCGAGAAGGCCTCGAGCGTCTGCACCTGGGTGATGCCGATGTAGGCAGGGGTCACGTCGGTCCAGGTCTCGCCCTGGTCGTACGAACGCTCCACGACGGGCGCAGGGCCCGTGCACGAGCCGGCCGTGGCGCGCCACCAGACCTCCGACCCGATCGCGAGGAAGCGGGTCTGCTCGAGGCTCACGGGAGCCTCGGTGGGCGTCGGCGTCGGGGTAGGGGCCTCCGCGCCGAGCGTGAACGTGGGCACCGGCTGAGCCTCGCCACCCGCCGACTCGGGGTTGGCGTGCTGCAGCGCGGCCCACACGAGCACCGCGACCGCGGCCACGAGCACGGCGATACCCGCGATCGCGACCCATCTCGCGGCGCCCAGACGTTGCATCGGGTGCCCGGGGTCAGGGGAGGGGATCGTTGCGACCGGGCGCCGTCGACGCCCCACCCGCCTGGCGGATGATGTCGTCGATCGTCAGGCCGGAGTCGGGGGCCGCCTGAGCCTGACCGGGCTGGTCGGTTGCCGGGATCGAGCGCACCGCCGAGACCTGGGGCGTTTCGACTCGCTTCGCTCGCTCAACGACCGGTTGGACGACCGGTTGTGCGGGGGTGCGGCCAACGACCGGGGCCTTCGGCGGGGCGGGGGTGGGCTTCGGGGCCTTCGTCTTCTTGGCCTTCTTCGCGGGCTTCTCCTCGACGTAGCCGTACGACCCGTACCCATACCCGTAGGCGTATGAATCCGGACCGCGCGTGGGGACCATCGTCATCGCGACACCGGCGATGTGCGCGCCGGCGGTGTTCAGCGCGTCGACCGCGCCCGACAGCTGGTGGCGGTTGGTGTGGCCGGCGCTGACCACGAGGATCGCCCCGCTCGTCGCCTTCGCGAGGATCGCAGCATCCGTCACCGGAAGAAGGGGAGGAGCGTCGCAGAGCACGATGTCGACATCGCGCTCGAGGGCCTCGAGCAGCTGGAGCATGCTCTTCGAGCCGAGCAGCTCGCTCGGGTTCGGCGGGATCTTGCCGGCGGGCAGCACGTACAGGCTGCGGTTGCCCCAGGGGAGCATCACGTCGGCCAGGCGCGCGCGGCCGATCAGCACGTCGGTGAGGCCGGCGCCACCCTCGATGCCGAGGTACTCGGCGACCTTCGGCTTGCGCAGATCGGTGTCGAGCAGCGCGACGCGCTTGCCGGCGTCGGCGAGGGCGATCGCGAGGTTGATGGTCGTAGTCGACTTGCCCTCGCTCGGCACGCTCGAGGTGATGACGTACGACGCGCGGCCCTCGTCGGTCTCGAGGAACTGCAGGTTCGTGCGCATCGCGCGGAACGACTCCGCCCGGGGGCTGAGCGGGTCGGCGTGCACGATGAGCGGGCGCTCCTTGGCCTTCGGGTCGAAGGCGATCGCGCCGATGAGCGGGCGGTCGGTGACCTGCTCAACGTCGCGCGGCGTGCGGATGCGCGTGTCGAGCACCGCGCGCAGCACCGCCACCCCGATGCCGATCGCGAGACCCACCAGCGCACCCAGCGCCAGGTTGAGCGGAACGTTGGGGCTCGACGGCTCCAGCGGCGGCAGGGCGTCCTTCACGCGCTCGAGACGAACAGGGCTCGTGTCGGTGCCGTTCGGCGTCTCGAGCCGCTCGACGACCGAGGTCAGCGAGGCGCCGAGCGCGTTCGCGACATCGGCAGCCTGCACCGGGTCAGGACCGGTCACGGTGATCGTGATGAGGGTCGTGTTGAGAGCGGCGGATGCCTCGATCTGGGCCGACAGCTCGGCCGCGGTGGTGCCGAGCCCGAGCTCGGCGATCACCGGGTTCATCACGATGGGGGTTGTGACGAGGTTGGTGTAGGTCTGCACGCGGGCCTGCGTGAAGTTCGATCCCTGCTGCAGATCCTGGATCGTCGACCCCGACTGGGTCGACACGAAGACCGTGCTCTGCGCCTCGTACTGGGGGGTGCGGGTGAGCGACCAGGCCGCTGCGATTCCGATCCCCACCAGGGTGGCGACCACGATGATCACCCAGTTCTTGCGGAGGATCCGGATGTAGTCAGTGAGCTCCATGTCGCCTCTCGCGGGGTGCCGGTGTGCTCCGTGCATTCTTCCACAGGGCCAGGTCGGGGCCCGGAAAGCGTTACGCGACGGCCAGCCGCACCGTCGCCGCGACCGCCGTCACGGCGGGTTCGAGCTGCCGCGCCGACAGCAGGTACGTCTCCCACGGCCGCCGGTACGGGTCGATCACATCGTCGTCGGCCGGGTCCTCCGGCGGCGGCACGAGACCCCGATAAGACGCGATCACGGATGCTGCGGCCCTGAGCTTCTCGGAGGGGGAGGAGGCAGCATCCGCCGCCGCCCTGACCTCGTCTTCGGGCACTGCGGCGGCGAGGCGCGCGAACTCGCGGATCGTGAACGTGGAGCGCAGGCGCGACGGCGCCAGCTCGGCGATCGCACGGCGGTGCTCGCGGGTCATCGCGAGGATGAGATCGGGCGCGACGAGGTGCTGCTCGGTGAGGAACCGCGACCGATGCTCGGCCGTCTCGGACGCCGGAACCCCGAGCGCCTCGGCGATGTGCGCGGCCTCGGGAGTCATCGGGGCGGCGGCCAGGCCACGCGTGCCGGCGCTCGCGACGTGCGGCGCAAGGTCGGCCAGACGGGCGCGCAGCAGCTGCTCGGCGAGCGGCGAGCGGCAGATGTTGCCCGTGCACACCGTGAGGATGTCGAACAAGAGGGGGCCTCCACGGGGCGGGTAACGTAGGCGCGTGCCCGACCAGCCTAGCGACGCCGCACCCACGGTCGACCTGTGGTCGCTGCAGCCACCGGCGGGCTCCTCAGCCGAGGTCGCTGCAGAACCGGCGCCCGCGGCCGACGCCGCGCCGCGGCGGTCGCGGCGGTCTTCGCATGAGGCCCGCATGGACTGGCGGCTCGGCGGGCGCACCGTCTACCGGTGGCGCGAGGGCCTGCTGGCGATCGCGCTGATCTCGCTCGGCGCCGGCGTGCTGCTCGGGTCGCTCGTCGCCGCGGTGTGGGATTCGCCGTGGGCCGCAGCATCCGCCACCGCCATCGTCTGGATCGGGATGCTGCTGCCCGTCGTGTGGGCCTTCACCCGGTCGCGCCCGATCGGGCTGCTGCGGCTGCGCGCGGTGGATGCGCTGTACGGGGTCGTGCTCGGCGCGCTGCTGCGGACGACGCAGGGATGGATCGAGGGGCTCGACGGGACCCCGGCGGAGTGGCCGGGCCTCGTGCAGGTGGGTGGGTCGATCCCGTTGTCGTCGATGGTCGTCGACGTGGTCGGGCCGGTGGTCGTGGCGCCGCTGGTCGAGGAGTTCTTCTTCCGCGCCGTCGTGCTGGTGTCGCTGTACACGGTGCTGCGCCGGCCGTTCGGCAAGCTCACGGCCGGGATGGTGGCCGCGCTCGGATCGACGGCGCTGTTCGTGGTGATGCACGGGATCTCGGGCGCCGCCGATGTGAGCGGGGTCGTCTCGCTGTCGCTTCTGGGGCTGGTGTGCGCGCTGCTCGTGATGCTGACCGGGCGCATCTGGGGCGCGGTGTTGGTACACGTCGTCTACAACGCCTCGTACGTCGCGCTCGCGCTTCTCGCGAGCGCAATGACCTAGGTCCCTGCGCAGATCGCTCGGTTTTGTCCCCCAAAGGGGGGACAAATGCGACAACTTGTTACCTTCTGGAAACTCCGAGCCTCTCATCGAACTCTCAGAATGCGATAACGTGTCACAGGTCGGCCCCTCGGGCGAACGTTTGCCGACACGAAATTTCCGCCGATGACGCGCACATAACTCGGGAGATCTACGCCATGTTCAAGAAGACCGCTGCCGCGCTCGCCGTGGCTGGCCTGCTCGTCCTCGGAGGCGCTGGGGCAGCCTCCGCCGATTACCCCGCCGGTGTTCCCGGCACCGTCAGTGACACGACGCCGGCTGTGGGGCAGTCCGTCACCGTCACCTTCACCGAACTCGGTGACCTCGAGACCGTCTTCTTCTCGGTCACGCCCAGCACGGGCGCCACGCTGGCGTCGATCGTCGTCGCCTCGAGCGGCGGCAGCTCGGTCGAGAAGCCCGTCTCCAACGGCTCGGCCTCGGCCTCGTTCACCGCGCAGACCGCCGGCACTTACGTCGTCAGCGTCTCGGACGGCGAGACCACCATCGGCTCGGTCACGCTCAACGTCGCCGCCGCGGGCTCCGGCTCGGGTGGCACCGGCGGCTCGGGTCAGCTGCCCGCGACCGGTGGCGAGGTCCCCGGCGCGATCATCTGGCTCGGTGTCGGCGCGATCGGCCTCGGTGGCATCGCCGTCGCGGCAGCGGTCGCCCGCCGTCGCGCTGCGGGCAGCCGCTGATCAACGACTCCTCGAAGACCCCGGGCACCCGCCCGGGGTCTTCGGCTTTCTCCAGCCACCTCGGGAGTGTGATGGTGAAGGAATCGAACGGGCGCGCGTGGCGGCATCCCTGGGTGGCCGTCGCGGTCGCCGCGGTCGGAGCTCTGCTCGTCGCGGTCGTGATCCTGTGGCTGCCGTCTCTGCATTCGGCGCTGCTGCGGTGGCCGGCGGTGCTGGTCGGCGTCGTCGACCTCGTGCTGCTGTCGGCGCCCCTGCTCGGGGCGGTCATCGTCGCCGTGCGGGTCTCGGGCGACCGGTTCGCCGCGGCAGTGGGACTTCGAGGGTTCTCGTGGATCGACCTCGTCGCCGGGCTGGGCGTCGGGCTCGTCGCGCGCGGACTGGTCGAGCTCGTCGCGCCCTCGGTCGGCGGGGGGTTCCTCGGTGGTGCGACGGACGCGATGGCGGCCACGATCGTGGCTCTCGCGGGGGCCGTGCTGGTGACTCCTCTTATAGAGGAGCTGTTCTTCCGCGGATTGCTGCAGCGGGCGCTGGGCGATGGGCTCGCGGGAGCGGGTCGACTCCTCGCTGGTGTGGTGGCTGTGCTGGTCGCGACGGCGATCTTCACCGGGCTGCACGTGCTCGCGGCGGGGGAGTTCGTGCCGGTCGGGCTGCTTCTCGGGACCGTGGCCGTGGGACTGGGCTGTGGGTTCCTGACGCTGCTGACCGGAAGGCTCGCCGCGGCCTTGATCGCGCACGTCGTCTTCAACGCGATCGGGGCGGCGCTGCTGGTGTGGTGACGCTTGCGCGAAACGGATGCCTCGGGTCGCAGCATCCGTCCCGCTTCAGGTGTGCGCTCAGGAGAGCGTCGGCGCGAGCTCCTTGATCCAGGCCGCCAGTTCGGGGCCGAGGTCGTCGCGGTCGAGGGCCAGCTGGATGCTGGACTTCAGGTAGTCGAGGCGGTCGCCGGTGTCGTACCGGCGGCCGCCGAACACCACACCGAGCACGGGACCGGCGATCTGCTCGTCGCCGGCGAGCACCTCGAGCGCGTCGGTGAGCTGGATCTCGCCGCCCTTGCCCGGTTCGGTGCGCTCGAGCACATCGAAGATCTCGGGCTTGAGCACGTAGCGGCCGATGATCGCCAGGTTGCTCGGGGCCTCCGCCGCCGACGGCTTCTCGACCAGGGCCTTGATCCTGACGATGTCGGCCTCGCCGGTCGACTCGACGTCGGCGCACCCGTAGAGATGGATCTGGCCGGGGTCGACCTCCATGAGGGCGACCACGGTGGCCGACTCCCGGTGCGAGACCTCGATCATGCGCGAGAGCAGGGGGTCGCGGGCATCGATGAGGTCATCGCCGAGCATCACCGCGAACGTCTCGTTGCCCACGTGCTTGCGGGCGCGCAGCACGGCGTGACCGAGGCCGCGCGGATCGCCCTGGCGGACGAAGTGCACGTCGGCGAGCGAACTGGGCTGCATGACGCGCTCGAGCTTGGTCAGGTCGCCCTTGCGGTGGAGCGTGTCTTCGAGTTCGGTGACGCGGTCGAAGTGGTTGGCGAGGGCGTTCTTGTTGCGCCCGATGATGACGAGCACGTCGTCGATGCCCGCGGCCACCGCCTCCTCGACGACGTACTGGATGGCGGGCTTGTCGACGACGGGGAGCATCTCCTTCGGCATCGCCTTGGTGGCGGGAAGGAAGCGCGTGCCCAGGCCGGCGGCGGGGATCACTGCTTTGATCGACGGTGCGTTCATGAGAACGACATTAGAGAGGTCCCGTGAAGCCGGTGTTACAGATGACATGAACAGTGGAAGAGGAGAACTGACCGCGGTCGATACCGGGTCGGTCGCGCTCTGCGGCCTCGCGCTGGTGTCGGCGGGCGCGGAGTGGGGCGCAGCATCCATTCCTCTCTTATGCAGGGTCGGCGGGGAACGCCGCAGTTGAGGGCGGTTCGGGGCGGCGGCGGTGCGGGGGCGGCCCCGGGTTCTGGGAGCGGCTCGGGGGCGGGGCGTGGTTCGGGTGCGGGGCGGCGTGGCGAGCGACTCGGGGGCGGGGCGTGGTTCGGGTGCGGGGCGGCGTGGGGAGCGGCTCGGGGGCGTGGTGCGGCGTTCGGCGTGGGGAGCGGCTCGGGGGTGGGGCGTGGTTCGGGTGCGGGGTGGCGTGGGGAGCGACTCGGGGTGGGGCGTGGTTCGGGTGCGGTGTTCGGCGCGGGGAGCGGCTCGGGGGCGGGGCGTGGTTCGGGTGCGGCGTTCGGCGCGGGGATCGGCTTCGTGCGTCCCGCCGCGCCGGAATCGCGGGCCTCGGCTGTGGAGCGGGCCTGGGCGGCAGCATCCGTTAGCAAGACAACGATCGCGCGCGGGAGTTCGGTGCGTGGCCGCAAGGTGAGCATTCGGAAGAGGCGAAGATAGATTCGAATGTCAGAGGTTGGTGAGATGCTTCAGTTATGAACATCCTGACCGATCTGCAGGGCCGGCTCGACCGGCTCGCTGCATGGTCGGAGCTGGATGTCGACGCTGACGCGCTCCCGTCGAGCGCGGCGCGGTTGAGCGATGCATCGGTGCTCGAGATCCTCGCCGAGGTCGGCGCGATCGCGAACGATGCCGACCGGTTGCAGGCGGTGCTCGCCGGGGTCGCTGCGACGAGGTCGTCGCGCGATCGCGGGCAGGGCGGCCTCGCCGCGGGCCAGGGCTTCTCGACGCCCGAGAAGCTGATCCAGTCGATCACCGGCGGAACGAGGGCCGACGCCGTACGTCACGTGCGGGTCGGCACGTCGCTGGTGGAGGGGGCGGATGCTGCGACCCCCGCGTTCGTCCCTGGGGGTGGGGTCGGGGTTGGGGTTGCGGGTGATGGGCTTCCGGCGGCGGGTGATGGCGGCGAGGGCGGGGTGGATGCGGGGTTTCCGGGGTCTGGGCCCGAGGGCGAGTTCGGTGGCGGGGCGGGTGCGCAAGCCGAATCGCCGGCGCGGATCGTGGCGTGGGATGAGCCGCTGCGGCGAGGGCTGCTCGACGGGCGGCTGACGACGGCGCAGCATGACGCGATCCGGCGTGGCCTCGGGGCACCTCGGGTCGAGATCGCGGCACGCGGGGCGGATGCCGTTCCCGGCGCCGACGGGGAGCGGGGGACGGGGTCAGGGTCGATGCTGTTCTCCCCGACGGACCCCGTTGAGGAGGCAGCCCGCGAAGCGATGGTGCGCGAGGCGTGGATGCTTGCGGCTGAAGCGCTCGCGGCGGAGGCGTCAGGCATGCCGGTGGAGGAGCTGGCGAAGCGCGCGCGGACCATGCGAGACATGCTCGACCCGGTCGGGGCGGAAGAAAGGTACGCGCGGCGGTTCGACGGCCGCGGATTCCGGATGTGGACCGATGCGGACGGGCAGGACCGCAGCACGATTGCCTTCGACGATGAGATGGGGGCGTTCGTCCGGTCCATGCTGGCTGCCGGCCTGCGTCCGCGGCGCGGCGGCCCTCGCTTCATGACGGATGAAGAGCGGGCGGCCGCGGCGGACCTGATCGACGACCCGCGCACGAACGACCAGCTCGCCTATGACCTGCTGATGGACATCATCCGGGCCGGCGCGCTCGCTGAGGCCAAGAGCGTGTTCGGCTCACGCCAGCCGGGCGTGCGGATGGTCGTCGTGAAAGACGCCGGCCCCCGCGATGCGTTCGGGCGGCTGCTCGCCGTCGGCCATGACGTGGACGGCGGCTGCGCGCTCCCGGGCTCCGTGATCGACCGGAATGCATGCGCGAACGGGTTCATCGAGGTCATCGTCGACCCCGAGGGCAACCCGTTCGACCTCGGCCGCGAAGCCCGCATGTACTCGGCGGCGCAACGACTCGTCCTCGCTGTACGAGACGGCGGCTGCGTGTGGCCGGGCTGTGACCGACCTCCGTCGTACTGCGAGGCGCACCACTGCGACCACTTCGCAGAGGGTGGCAACACCGACGTGGATCGCGGCGTGCTGCTCTGCCGGTTCCACCATATGAAGCTGCACAACACCGGGTGGCGCATCACCAGGGACGGGAACGGGCCGTTCGTGCTGCGCCCGCCGGCCGGCGAGGGTGCCCCGATCGTACTGGTGTCGAAGTCGGCGTGGAGTTGGGCGTGGGATCCACCTCGCCCACCGGATCGAGCCGACTGGCGGACGCCACCGGACCTCCCACCAAAACCCGGGGAACCGGGAGAATGGGCATCGGGGGAGTCCGGAGGCCCAAGACATGCCCGAGGCGACGTGCGCAGAACCGGGACGTGATGCACCCCCCCGGGCTGACCGGGATCTGGTCGATGGCGGCCCGGGACCTGGTCGACGCCGGGCGACTCCGCCGCGACCTCCGCAACAACGCTGAACCTTCCGTGCCGAAGTCACCCCGCCGGCCACACGGGCCAGGGCCTCGCGGGGGCTTCACCCTGCCCGGTCGCGCGGCTCACGCAGAGGACGCTGCAGGCGAGCGCGGGCCGATCGTCTGCCCGGCTGCGCGGCTCACTCAGAGGACGCGGCCGGCGAGCGTCGGCCGATCGTCTGCCAGGACGCGCGGCTCACTCAGAGGACGTGGCCGGCGAGCGGGGGCCGTTCGGCTTCCCGGCCGCGCGGCTCGCCCAGAGGACGTGGCAGGCGAGCGTCGGCCGTTCGTTTGCCCGGCCGCGCGGCGCATTCAGAGGACGTGGCAGGCGAGCGCCGGCCGATCGTCTGCCCGGCGGTGCGGCGCATTCAGAGGACGTGGCAGGCGAGCGCCGGCCGTTCGACTGCCCGGCCGTGCGGCGCATTCAGAGGACGCGGCAGGCGAGCTGCGGCTGATCGTCTGCCCGGCCGCGCGGCTCACTCAGAGGACGTGGCCGGCGAGCGTCGGCCGATCGCGAACCACGCGAATGCGCCGATGACGGGGACCAAGATGACGAGCAGCGTCCAGCCGAGCGCTTGGCGCGCAGTGAGCTGCGTCGACGAACGCGAGATCGACACGACGGCGATCACCGACAGCGCGAGAACGAGCACCGCGATCCCCGACCAGACGATGTCGTACCAGGCGGGGATCAGCGGGTTCTGCGACGCGGCCATTCCCATACCCTACGGACTCCGGCGGGTTTGGCCGCGACACTCCGATGGCGTAGACTCAACCTTTGGTGTCCGGCTCAGCTGACCCGGCGCCGCGAACGTGAGCCCTCCACTGGCGTGTTTCTCCGATCGTCGATCGGGAAACCACCCCGGAGTGGGATTCACGAACCTCTCCGTTCGAATCAAGAAAGCAGCACTACTGTGACGCGCACTTACACCCCCAAGGCTGGCGAAGCCCAGCGCGAGTGGCTGGTCATCGACGCGACTGACGTCGTCCTCGGCCGCCTCGCCTCGCACGCTGCCGCGCTCCTGCGTGGCAAGCACAAGGCGACCTTCGCCCCCCACATGGACATGGGCGACTTCGTCATCATCATCAACGCCGAGAAGGTTGCCCTGACGGGCCAGAAGCTCGAGCAGAAGAAGGCCTACCGTCACTCGGGCTACCCGGGCGGCCTCAAGTCGGTCACCTACTCCGAGCTCCTCGAGAAGAACCCGGTCCGCGCCGTCGAGAAGGCCGTCCGCGGCATGCTCCCCAAGAACAGCCTCGGCGCCAACCAGCTGTCGAAGCTCAAGGTGTACCGCGGTGCCGAGCACCCCCACGCCGCGCAGAAGCCCACCGCGTACGTTTTCGACCAGGTCGCCCAGTAAGCGCCGCACAGAACAGGACACACTGATGGCGAACATCGAAGAAACCCCCACGAGCTACTCCACCGAGTCCACCGTCGACGAGACCGTCGTCGCCGCCGAGCGCCCTGTGCTCTCGGTCTCCGGCGCCGCAGTCGGTCGCCGCAAGCAGGCCATCGCCCGCGTGCGCGTCGTCCCCGGCTCGGGCACCATCACGGTCAACGGCCGTGCGTTCGAGGACTACTTCCCGAACAAGCTCCACCAGCAGCTCATCACCGACCCGTTCACGGTCCTCAACCTCACGGGTGCGTACGACGTCATCGTCCGCATCTCGGGTGGTGGCCCCTCGGGCCAGGCCGGTGCGCTCCGCCTCGGCATCGCCCGTGCGCTGAACGAGATCGACGTCGAGAACAACCGCCCGACCCTCAAGAAGGCCGGCTTCCTCTCGCGCGACGCCCGCGTCATCGAGCGCAAGAAGGCTGGTCTCAAGAAGGCCCGCAAGGCGCCGCAGTACTCGAAGCGCTGATCGGCTTCCATTCCGTATGCCGATCTTTGGCACGGACGGGGTGAGGGGGCTGGCCAACGGCCCCCTCACCGCCGATCTCGCACTGTCCCTGGCCCAGGCGACCGCCGTCGTCCTGGGCCAGGGTCGTTCCGCCGAGGCGCGCCGCGCCGCGGGCAAGCGGCTGACCGCCGTCGTCGCCCGCGACCCGCGCGTCTCCGGCGAGTTCCTCTCCGCCGCGGTCGAGGCCGGTCTCGCCTCGTCGGGCGTCGACGTCCTGGACGCCGGCGTGCTGCCGACCCCCGCAGCGGCGTACCTGATCGCCGACATGGATGCCGACTTCGGCGTCATGGTCTCGGCATCCCACAATCCCGCTCCCGACAACGGCATCAAGATCTTCGCCCGCGGCGGCGTGAAGCTGCCTGACATCGTCGAAGCCCGCATCGAGGCCGCCATGGCGGGCCCGAAGCTGCTGCCGACCGGCGCTGCCGTCGGGCGCATCCGCCGCTTCGCCGACGCCGAGGACCGCTACGTCGTGCACCTGCTCGGCTCGCTGCCGCACCGCCTCGACGGCCTCCACGTCGTGCTCGACTGCGCGCACGGCGCGGCCTCCGGCGTGTCGCCGCAGACGTTCGCAGATGCGGGCGCCCGAGTGACCGTCATCGGTGCAGACCCCGACGGCTGGAACATCAACGACGGTGTCGGCTCGACCCACCTCGATCAGCTGGCCGAGCACGTGGTGCGCGTCGGCGCCGACGTCGGCATCGCGCACGACGGCGACGCCGACCGCTGCCTCGCGGTCGACGCGACCGGCAAGGTCGTCGACGGCGACCAGATCATGGCGGTCCTCGCGGTCTCGATGAAGAGCCGCGGCGAACTCAAGGACGACACGCTCGTCGCCACCGTGATGAGCAACCTCGGACTCCACCGTGCGATGTCGGCCCACGGCATCCACGTCGAGACCACCGCCGTCGGCGACCGCTACGTGCTCGAGCGCATGAACGAGCAGGGCTTCTCCCTCGGTGGCGAGCAGTCGGGCCACGTCATCATGAGCGACTACGCGACGACCGGCGACGGCCTGCTCACCGGCCTGCACCTGGTCGCCGAGATGGCGCGCACCGGCAAGACGCTCGAAGAGCTCGCGTCGATCATGACCGTGTACCCGCAGGTGCTCGTCAACGTGAAGGGCGTCGACCGTACCCGCGCCGCCACCGACGAGGGGGTTCAGGATGCCGTCGCCCGCGCATCCGCAGAGCTCGGCCTCTCGGGGCGCGTGCTGCTGCGCCCGTCGGGCACCGAGCAGCTCGTGCGCGTGATGGTCGAGGCCGCCTCCGAGGACGAGGCCCGCCGTCACGCCGACGAGCTCGCCGGCGTCGTGCGCGAGCGCCTCTCGCTGTAACTCCGAGGGCGACGCCTTCGTTCGAACGCGGTGGGCCTTCGGGCCCGCCGCGTTCGTCGTTCCGGCGGCGGGATTTGTCACGGCTCGCGTGCCTGCCGCCGCCGAGGCGGTCGGGCTAGCCTGAAGGCATCCGAGAGGAGCCATCGTGGGTGAAGCGATCGTCGTCGGAATCACGGATGCTGCGGTCACGCGTCGAGCGGTCGACTGGGCAGCGCAGCGTGCGGTCGAGAGGCGCCAGCCGCTCGAACTGCTCGCAATCGTCGGAGGTGCGGTCGGCGCCGTGGGGGAGGACTCCCTCGTCGACGCCGCACTCGCCCAAGCCGTCGAGCTCGCCGAGGCCGAGGCATCCCGAATCGCATCGACAGGTGCCGATGTGCGCACTCGCGTCGAACGGGGCAACCCTGTCGCGAAGCTGCTGGATGCCTCGACCGACGCTGCGCTGCTGGTCATCGGCAGTGACTACCAGGGGTCGGGCTCGCGCGCGCATCGCGGTGCCCACGGCCTGCGCATCGCCGCGGGCGCGCACTCGCCGGTCGTGGTGATCCCGGACTTCGACGTCACGGGCCGGGCCGGAGTCGTGGTCGGCGTCGACGGCTCGCCGGTGTCGGAGAAGGCCGTCGCCTTCGCCGCCGCCGAAGCCGACAGGCTCCACGAGCCGCTCATCGCCGTGGCGGTGTGGACGCCGCTCGAGGTGCCGCGCAATATGGGCGCGTACCCCGTGCAGTACCTGGAGAACATGGAGAAGCTCACCGGCGAGGCGCTCGGGCTCTCTCTCGCCGGGCTCGCCTCGCGCTACCCCGATCTCGAGATCGTGCGCCGCGTCGAGCGCGGCTATCCGTCGCACATCATCAACGAGCTTGCGGGCACGGCACGCCTCGCGGTGGTGGGCTCACACGGCCGCGGCGCGCTGGCACGCTTCCTCCTCGGCTCGATCAGCCAGGAAGTGCTCGCGCGCCTCGAGACCGCGGCCGCCGTCGTGCGCTGAGCGATCGGCGGAGTCCGGGGCGCAGCCCGTCCTTTCGGGCGAGAACGCGTGATAGCACCACGCGCGTGTCGTGCTTGGTGCTGTCGTGAGGTTTCGCGTGCAGCAGGTCCGGATTTCGGGCTCCCGGACGCTCACCGGACCTGCCGCGGCGCAAGACCCGGAGAGCGGGCGCATCTGCGATTTCCGGTCGCTCGCGAGGGGGCGGTGGCGGTGGTCCGCAGCATCCGTCCGCTCGTCGGCCTTGGCGCCGTCCGCTCGGTCTTCGCGCCGGCGTGGACTCGCGAGAACGCGCGATAGCACCACTTGYGTGTCGTGCTTGGTGCTGTYGTGAGGTCTCGCGTGCAGCAGGTCCGGATTTCGGGCTCTCGCACGCTCTCCGGACCTGCCGCGCCGCGGAGACCCGGAGAGCGGTCGCACCTCCGATTCCGGATGGCTCGAGGGGGCGGTGGCGGTGGGGCGCAGCATCCGTCCGCCYGTCYTTTCGGGCGAGAACGCGTGATAGCACCACTTGCGTGTCGTGCTTGGTGCTGTCGTGAGGTCTCGCGTGCARCAGGTCCGGATTTCGGGCTCCCGGACGCTCTCCGGACCTGCCGCGGCGCGAAGACCTGGAGAGCCGTCGCATTTCCGATTTCCGGATCAGTCTCGAGGGGGCGGTGGCGGTGGTCCGCAGCATCCGTCCGCCCGTCCTCTCCGGCGAGAACGCGTGATAGCACCACGCGCGTGTCGTGCTTGGTGCTGTCGTGGGGTCTCGTGTGCAGCAGGTCCGGATTTCGGGCTCTCGCACGCTCTCCGGACCTGCCGCGGCGCGAAGACCTGGAGCGCGGGCGCATGTGCGATTTCCGGATCGGTCTCGAGGTGGCGGTGGGGCGCAGCATCCGTCCGCCCGTCGGCCTTGGCGCCGTCCGCTCGGTCCGGCGTGGACTCGCGAGAACGCGCAATAGCACCGACGGTGTGTCGGGTGCGGTGCTGTTGTGATGTCTCGCGCGCGCACGGCGGACGCGCGCCGGGTCCGGACCGCCCGCGCCCCGCGCCATAGGCTGAGGGTATGTCTGGCAAGACCGGCGGGCGCGCGCGCGTCAGCGACGTGGCCGCCGCCGCGGGCGTCTCGGCGACGACGGTCTCGCACGCGCTGAGCGGCGCGCGAGCGGTGAACGCCGAGACGCGCGAGCGGATCCTCGCCGTCGCCCGTGAGCTCGGCTACGTCCCCGATCGGGTGGCCAGCGGACTGCGCCGCCGCCGCACCGGCGTCGTGGGCCTGATCGGCGACGACCTCGCGGCGACCCCGTTCGCGGGCCGCATCATCGAGGGCGCCCGGCGGGCCGGACTCGAGCGCGACGTGCTGCTGATGGTCGCCGAAAGCGGCGGCGACGCCGAGGCGGAGCGCGACCTCGTCGCGCGCTTCCTCGCCCAGCGCGTCGACGGCCTCTTGATCGCACGCATGTACCACCAGCGCGTCGAGCAGCCCGACGTCCCCGACGACGTACCCGTCGTGCTGGTGGATGCTGCGCCGCAACCCGGCTGGGAGGTCGACGCCGTCGTGCCCGACGAGGCGCAGATCGCGGCACTCGCGTGCGAGCGGCTCACGCGTGAGGGGCACCGCGACATCGCGTACGTCGGGACCACGGACGAGTCCCGCGCCGCCCGCGGCCGCCTGATCGGCGTGCGATCCGCCCTCGGAGACTCGGGCATCGCGCTGGCCGACGGTCGGCTCGACTTCTGCACGTCCGATGCGGCAGGTGGTCGAGACGCCGGAGGGCGACTCCTCGATCAGCCCGTCCCGCCCACGGCCATCATCTGCTTCAACGACCAGATCGCGATGGGCGTGATGCAGGCTGCGGCCCGCCGAGGGATCTCCATCCCGGCGGGCCTCTCCGTCGTGGGGATCGACGATCTGCGTCCGGTCGCCGACGCCCTCGACCCCGGGCTCACCACGGTCGCGCTGCCCCACGCCGAGATGGGGCGGTGGGGGATGACCCGGCTGCTCGACCGCATCGACGGGACCGCACCTCCGATCGGCGACGGCATCCACCTGCTCCGCGGCTGGCTGGTCGAGCGGGAGTCTGTCGCGGTGCCGCAGCCCCGGTAGCCGAGCTACCCGCGCGCCGAGCCCCGTTCGACCGGCGCGACGCGCAAGGGCGTGAGGCTGGCGCCCGTGACCGCGACCTCGTCTCGAGACCCCTCGAGCTGCAGCCCTCGCACGCCGGTCGTGCCGAACGTGGCCATCGTGAGCGCCGCGCGCCCGCCGCCCGCGAAGACCTCGATCGAGGAAGCGTCTACGACGATGTCGAGCGCGATGCGCCCATCCGCCGGTTCCACCGCCGCCGTGCGCACCTCGCGGTACGCCTCCGGCATCGTGTCGGAGACGGCGTCGGCATCGCGTGCCACGAACACCGACCGCGCCTCGAAGTCGTAGCCGACCGTCGCGAAACTGCCGTCGCCCGTGAGGACCTTCACTCGAAGCTCGCCGGCCGGGCTCGCAGCATCCAATCGCAGTCGATACGCGCCCGATGCCGGCACCGCGACGTCCACGGCTTCACCGTCGCCCAGCCGCGCATCGTCGAGGTTCTCGGTCTCGCCTTCCAGCGATTCCAGCTCGGGTGCCGGCTCCGAGTGCAGCGTCGCGCGCCCCTCGTCGTCGCCCAGGGTGATCTTGCGCACGAGGGAGTCCGACCCGCCGTGCCAGTCCTCGGTCGGGAACCCGCCCGCGTAGGCCCAGTTGTTCATCCAGCCGATGCCGTACCGCGACGCGAGGCGGTCGTGCTCATCCCGGCGCGGGTCGTCCCACGTGACGGCCGCGTAGTAGTCGGGGCCGTGGTCCAGCCACTGGTGGCCGCTGCCGTCGGCCGTGAAGTGCTCGCCGTCCCACTCGCCCACCCAGTACGCGGTGCCCGTCGTCATCCCCTCCGCGGCGCCGTTCGCGCCCGCGACGAGCACCCACCGCACATCGTCGGGATCCCCGTCGACCGCCATGGGGAACAGGTCGGGGCACTCCAGGACGCCGAGGTCGGTCGTGACGAAGTCCGAGGAGTAGGTCCAGTCGCGAAGATTCGGCGAGGTGTAGAACCCGATCCGGTCGTGCTCGGCGAGGGCCATCACCCAGCGTCCGGCCGCGTCGTCCCAGAACACGCGCGGGTCGCGCCAGTCCGCGACGCCGGGGTTCTCCATGACGGGATTGCCCTCGAAGGACTCGAAGCGGTAACCGCCGTCGCGCGAGACGAACAGGGACTGGCGCTGCACGCCGTCCACCTGCTGCGTGACGAGCGCGATCACGGCACCCTCGCCGAACCCGGCCGTGCCCTTCTCATCGACGACCGCCGTGCCGGTCCAGATGTCGCCGAGGCCGTTGGCGTACTTGTCGATCGCGACGCCCTCGTCCTTCCAGTGCACGAGGTCGGTCGAGGTCGCGTGGTACCACGCGGTGCCGTTCCCGTCCGGGTAGTCGGCGTTGTAGAGGTAGTAGTAGTGCCAGACGCCGTCGAGCAGGAACGGCTTCTGCGGATCGTTCATCCAGTTCGCCTCGGGCGTGAGGTGCACACTCGGCCGGTGCGCAGACCAGCCTGCGGGCCGCTCGAACGCGTCGGTCGTCGCGGACGGTGAGGGCGCGGCATCCGTCCCGCCGCGCTCGGACAGGGCGACGGCGATCGCCGCCACGAGCACGATCGCCGCCGCCGCTGCGGCGACCACGACGAGGAGGCGCCGCCGGGGCGACGCGGATCGGGTGTTCTGCGTGTGCATTCGGTCTCCTTCTCGGCTCGGAACGGGACGAACGGATGCCTCGGCACGGGGGCCGTGCCGAGGCATCCGCTCGACGGTCTTCAGGTCAGGGCAGCGGCGTGACCTTGCCGCCGTTGTTGACGTTGATGTTCGCCGGGATGTCGGCGTAGCCGCCGAGCCCGCCGGTCCCGTACGAGTAGTCGACCGCCGACGAGGCGCCGTCGATGTCGATCTTCACGGTCGGCGCGAGCGTGCCGCCGCGGCGGAAGTCGCCCTCCGTGCCGACCGTGTCGATGAACGACTGCACCAGTCCGCCGGGCATCACGTAGTGCGAGTACGCCTGGAAGTGCCCGATCGGCTGGTTGAAGTCCGGCGCGAACGGCTGTCCGCCCGCGAAGTTCAGGTTCGTCGGGTTGCCCAGTGCCAGGCCCGAACCGGAGTTCATCGGCTGGTAGTCGCTGCGGATGCCGTCGCCGACGAACCCGTAGACGCCCTCAGGGCCATCGATGCCGTTCGCGAACGTGCCGCGGTGGCTGATGGTGAAGAGGTAGTACTTGCCGTCCTTCATATAGATCTGCGGACGCTCGGTCTGGTCGGTGACGCAGTTCGCCGACAGGATGGGCGGCAGGAACTCCCACTCGGTGAGTTCCTTGTTCTTCGCCTTGGCGAGGCCGACGTTGCCGATCTGGTACGTGGCGCCCGAGGCGTTCACCTGCTCGACCGTCTCCGCGTAGGGGTCGCCCTCGCGGTAGCCGAGGTCCTCTTCGTTGCACGTCGCGGACTCGCGCGGCATGGCGGAGTTGCCCTCGAAGACCATGTAGGTCTCACCGGGGTGGGCCGGGTCCTCGAACGTGAACGGGTCGCGGAAGTTGAAGAACTCGTTCTGCGCACCGGTCTGGTAGTACGTGCCATCGGCCTGCAGCAGGTCGGTGACCTTGTCGAATCCGGTCAGCTTCACGCCGTTCTTGTTGGCGTGCACCTTGCCGACGCTCAGCGCGATGCGCGGGTCGTAGGGCTTGCGGTTGCTGCCGTCCTCGTTGCGGTAGAACGCGACGTCCGTGAAGAACAGCTTGATCTCGCCGCCCTTCGAGATGCGCGCCGACCCCGACCACTGGGTCTGGTGGCTGTACGACTGGTCGGGGAAGATCTTGCCGGTCACCCCTTCGTCGAAGACGAGGCCGCCATACGTCCAGCCGCCGTTCGCCGGACGCTCATCGGCGGGGACGCCGGCGGGGCGGTAGAAGTAGCCGATCTTCGCGAACACGTGGCGCTCGTCGAACACGAGGTTGCGGTCGGCGACGAGCGAGAAGATGATCTCCTGGCCGTTGACGCTGTACTGGTTCGCGTCCTCATCGGTCAGCGGCCACGAGTCCCAGACCCACACCTGCTCGTTGCTCATGTCGGGGAAGTCCTGCGCAACCGCGGGCATGGTGAGCTCGGCGGGCATCGAGTTCTGCTTCGAGCCCGCGGTCGGGTCCGACAGACGCTTGAGCTGGCGGGCGTCCGCGCGGGTCCACTTCGCGGTGAAGTCGTCTTCGGGGGCGTACGCCTGCTGCGTGTGCGCCGTCGGCTGGGGGCCGTCCTGCAGCTCGGGCGTCGCCGGCGCGGCCGGTGCCGCGAGGGCTGCCGTGGGCAGGCCGACGAGCACGGAAGCCGCGACCGCAGCGGCGGTGAGGCCGCCGGTCAGGACGCGCCTGACCTTGTTCGGGGGAGTGTGCATTTCTGATTCGCTCCTTGGATTCTCCGGGATGCAAATCGATTTGCATCCCGCACTCATCGTTGCATGTGCGAGCCGATCGCGCACATGCGGATGCAGGTGCATGGAGTTCGCCGAAACGTGGCACTTGACGGTTCGCCGTCACTCGGTCCATAATCAGATCCGCTCGATAAATCGATTTAACACGAGGGAGTGTCACTGATGGCGAGGGCTCGGATCTCAGACGTCGCGGCAGCGGCCGGCGTCTCGGTGACCACGGTCTCGCTCGTCATGAACGACGTCGAGTCGCGCATCTCGGCGGAGACGCGCCAGCGCGTCCGCGAGGCGGCCCGTGCCGTCGGCTACGCGCCCAGCTCGGTGGCACGAGGGCTCCGCACTCAGCGCACACGCACGGTCGGACTCATCTCCGACCAGATCGCGACGACGCCGTTCGCCGGTCGCATGCTCGCCGGCGCGCAGGACGCGGCGCGCGACGCCGGGCACCTCGTCTACCTCCTCGACACCGGCGGCGACGCCGCGATCGAGCGCGAAGCGATCGACGCGCTCACCGCACAGCAGGTCGACGCGATGATCTACGCGTGCATGTGGCACCGGGTGGTGGATGTCCCGCAAGGCGTCCTCCCGAAGACGGTGCTGCTCGACTGCCGGCCCGTGAACGGCGGCTACCGCAGCGTCGTGCCCGACGACCGCGCCGGGGGAGCCGCCGCCGTGCGCGAGCTCGTCGCCGCCGGCCACCGGCGCATCGCCTACCTCGACACGGATGACCCCGGCCCGCTCGCATCGCGACTGCGCCACGAAGGGTACCTCGAGGCGCTCGCCGAGGCCGGGATCCCGGCCGACCCGGCGTTGCACGTCACCGGCGAGACCTCCGCCCACGGCGGTCGCGCCGCGGCCGAGGCGCTGCTCGACCTCCCCGACGACGAGCGCCCCACCGGCATCTTCTGCTTCAACGACCGCATGGCGGCCGGCGTGTACATCGCCGCGCACCGCCGCGGCCTCGACATCCCGCGCGATCTGTCCGTCGTCGGCTACGACGACCAGCAGCTGATCGCCGCGGAACAGGATCCCCCACTCACCACCGTCGCGCTGCCCCACTACGCCATGGGCCGCTGGGCGATGGAGGTCGCGCTCGGCGTCCGCGCGGAAGGGGATGAGGACGCCACGCACCTGATGGAGTGTCCCGTCATCCGACGAGACTCCGTAGGCCCGCCGCCGGCGCAAGTCGCCAAACCGAACCGGCGACGGGCTTCACACACCGAGCGGCCGCCACAGGCGGCCCCCGATCGGTGACCCACGCGGGCGTGAGTCACCAAGAAAAGGAAACCACAACAATGCGCACAAGGACCCCGATCCTCGTGTCCGCGGGCCTGGTCACGGCGATCGCCCTGACCGGGTGCGGGCAAGCCGGCCAAGGTGACACCACCACCGCGGACGGCCGCACGCAGTTGACGATGTGGACCCACTCGGCGGGCAACCCTGCCGAGCTCGAGGTCTACGAGCAGATCATCTCCGACTTCAACGCGTCGCAGGACGACTACGAGGTCGTCCACGAGTCGTTCCCGCAGGGCGCCTACAACGACGCGATCGTCGCGGCCGCGGCATCCGGCGATCTTCCGTGCCTTCTCGACCTCGACGGTCCGATCATGCCGAACTGGGCCTGGGCGGGCTACCTGCAGCCGCTCGACCTTCCGACCGAGATCACCGACTCCCTGCTGCCCACGGCCGTCGGCGTGTGGGATGACGAGATCTACTCCGCCGGCTACTGGGACGCCGCACTCGGCATCTTCGCCCGCAAATCGGTGCTCGACGCCAACGGCATCCGCATCCCGACCGTCGACGAGCCGTGGACCGCAGACGAGTTCGACGCGGCGCTCGCCACGCTGAAGGACGCCGGCTACGAGACGCCGATCGACATCGGCGCCGAGGACACCGGGGAGTGGTGGCCGTACGCCTACTCGCCGTTCCTGCAGAGCTTCGGCGGCGATCTCATCGACCGCGACACCATGCTGTCGGCCGACGGCGCGCTCAACGGACCCGAGGCGGTCGCATGGGGCGACTGGTTCGCGGGCCTCTTCGCGGACGGCTACGCGGGCAACAGCGGCACCGTCGGCAACCAGGAGTTCATCGACGACCAGGTGGCGCTCAGCTACACCGGCGTCTGGAACGCGGTGGCCGCGCTCGACGAGGTCGGCGACGACCTGCTGATCCTGCCCCCGCCGGACCTCGGCAACGGCCCCAAGATCGGCGGCGGCTCGTGGCAGTGGGCGATCTCGTCCAAGTGCAACGACGCCGACGGCGCTCGCGCGTACCTCGAGTTCAGCTTCCAGGACAGGTACATCACCGAGTTCGCCGACAAGCAGGTCGTGATCCCGGCGACGGATGCCGCCGCCCAGGCGTCCGAGTACTTCGGCGATGACGGCGCCCTGCGCCCGTTCGTCGAGTTCTCGCAGAAGTACGCGGTGCTGCGCCCCGAGACGCCCGCGTACGCGGTCATCTCGACGACGTTCGAGACGGCGGCGAAGGACATCATGAACGGCGCCGACGTCCAGGAGACGCTCGACCGTGCCGTCTCTGAGATCGACGCCAACATCGCCTCGAACGACGGCTACGGCTTCCAGTGATCCACCGTGCCGGCGAGGGCCTCGAGCCCTCGCCGGCGCACTCCCCGAGAGATCTGTCATGACTGTCACTCCTCCGACGGTCGCTGCCGAGGAACCTCGGCGCGCCTACCGTCGCTTCCGCTCCATCAAGGGTCGCGAGACCTGGGCAGGACTGGGGATGATCGCCCCCGCGGCCGTCCTCCTCGTGCTGTTCCTCGTGATCCCCGTGATCCTCGCCTTCGGGCTGTCGTTCACGAACGCGCGTCTCATCTCGCCGAACCCGCCGCGGTTCGTCGGCTTCGACAACTTCATCCGCGCCTTCACCGCCGACCCGGTGTTCGTGCAGTCGGTCGGCAACACCGCGCTGTTCGCACTCGTCGTGGTGCCGGTGCAGGCGGCGCTCGGACTGCTCCTCGCGGTGCTCGTCAACCGGCGCATGCGCGGCGTGACCGCCTTCCGCGTGATCTTCTTCGTCCCCGTCGTGACCTCGATCGTCGTGGTCTCGATCCTGTGGAAGTTCATGTACCAGAAGGACGGCCTCATCAACGCCATGTTCGATGCACTCACCTTCGGGGCGTGGTCGAACGTCGACTGGCTGAACGACCCGAAGACGGCGCTCGGCGCGATCATCGTGCTGTCGATCTGGCAGGCCGTCGGGTTCCACATGATCATCTGGCTCGCGGGCCTGCAGACGATCCCCGAGGAGCTCTACGAAGCCGCCAAGATGGACGGCGCGAGCCCATGGCGCCAGTTCACGAACGTGACGTGGCCGGGCCTCAGGCCCACCATGGTGTTCGTCCTCGTCACGATCACCATCGCCGCCCTCGGCCTGTTCGTGCAGGTCGACGTCATGACCCAGGGCGGACCGGTGAACTCGACCTCGACCATCGTGTTCCACGCCGTGCGCAAGGGCTACGAGCAGCAGGAGATCGGCTACGCCGCGGCGATCTCGCTGATCTTCTTCGTCGCGGTCCTCGCCATCGCGCTCATCCAGCGCCGGCTCACGCGAGAGAAGGACTGACATGACCGCCACCCAGACTCTGACGACGGCACCTGCCGACTCGCGCCGTGCCGCGCGCCCGGCGCCGGCTCGCAGCGAGAAGGCGCAGCGCATCCGGGGCAAGGTGTTCCTCTACATCGCCCTGTCGCTGTTCGGGATCGTCTTCCTGTTCCCGCTGGTCTTCATGTTCGTGTCGAGCCTCAAGCCCGACAGCCAGATCCTGCAGGACATCGACTCGCCCGCGGCCTTCCTCCCGGTCGGCGACATCAGCCTCGACAACTACTTCGGGGTGTTCGACCGTGTGCCCGTCGCGCAGTTCATGTTCAACTCGGTGCTCGTGACGGTGCTCACGGTGGGGCTCGGGCTCATCGTCAACTCGATGGCGGGCTTCGCGCTGTCCCGGCTGGCGTGGAAGGGCCGGATCGTCGTGCTCGCGCTGATCATCGCGACGCTGATCGTCCCGTTCGAGACGATCGCGGTGCCGATGGTCTACTGGGTCGCCCAGCTTCCCACCCTCGTGATCGAGGGCGGCGTGCCGAAGTACGACTTCGGCTGGCTCAACACCTACGAGGTGCAGATCGTGCCGTTCATCGCGAACGCGTTCTCGATCTTCCTGTTCACGCAGTACTTCTCGACCATCCCGAAGTCGCTCGACGAGGCGGCCCGCATCGACGGCGCGAGCTGGTTCACGATCTACCGCCGCATCCTGGTGCCGCTGTCGGGCCCGGCCTTCGCGACCGTGGCGATCCTGACTTTCCTGCCGGCGTGGAACCAGTACCTCTGGCCCCTCATGGTGGTGCAGAAGGAGGAGCTGCGTCCGGTCATGGTCGGCATGCAGTACTTCTTCCAGCTGAACACCGCGTGGGGCGAGGTGATGGCCTACACCTCGCTCATCACGATCCCGGTGCTCATCGTCTTCCTGGTGTTCCAGCGGGCGTTCGTCAGCAGCATCGCGGCGAGCGGGGTGAAGGGATGACCGAACGGATGCCGCGCATCGTGGTCGTCGGCGAGGCCCTGGTCGACATCGTCCATCGTGCCGACGGCGCTGTCGAGGAGGCGCCCGGCGGCGGCCCCGCGAACACCGCGCTGACGCTGGGCAGGCTGGGGCGGCGCCCGACGCTGATCACCCGCCTGGCGGAGGACGACCGGGGTCGCGGTGTGCGACGGTGGCTCGGGGAGTCCGATGTCGAGGTGGTCGCCGTCGCGTCGGCGCGCACATCGACGGCCACCGCCCACCTCGATGCCGGCGGTGCCGCCTCGTACGACTTCGACCTCGAGTGGGACCTCGGGGCGGACGCCGCGAGCCTCGAGGCGCTCGTGAGCGCGGCCGATGTCGTGCACGTCGGCTCCGTCGCGGCGGTGCTCGAACCCGGCGCGGACCACGTCCTCGCACTCGTGCGGTCCGTGCGCGGACGGGCGATCGTGACCTATGACCCCAACATCCGGCCGTCGCTGGTCGACGACCCGGACCGCGTCCGGGAGCGCGTCGCCGGGCTGATCGAGCTCGCCGACGTCGTGAAGGCGAGCGATGAGGACATCCGGTGGCTCCACCCCGGACGGGACGTCCGGCAGGTCGCACGGGAATGGGTCGCTCGGGGCCCGCGACTCGTCGTCGTCACCCTCGGGTCGGAGGGTGCGATCGGCGTGACCGCCGACGGCGAGGTCGCCGTGCCCGCCGTCGTGACCGAAGTGGTCGACACCGTCGGGGCCGGCGACACGTTCATGGGCGTGCTCATCGACAGCATCGTCGGCAGCGACGAACTGCGGGCATCGCTCCGGGCGGCGGGTGGCAGCTGGGGCCGTGGGGACCGTTCGTCCGTCGTCGAATCACTCCTGCGGAGATCCGCCTACGCGGCGGCGATCACCGTCTCGCGGCCAGGCGCCGATCCTCCCCGACGTGCCGAACTCGCCGCGCCGGCGACGGCACGGTAAGCCGCATCTGACACTCGCACTCCCCGCCCGCCGGGCGGAGGGGCTCACCATCGCGCGATTCCCGCGCACGACTCTTGAAGGAACTCTCGTGTTCGACCTCCCCGATTCCTGGGTATGGGACTACTGGTTCGCCGACGACGGCGAGCGTTACCACCTCTTCTTCCTGTACGCCTCGCGGGCGCTCCACGACCCCGAAGCCCGCCACTACCGCGCCTCGATCGGGCACGCTGTCTCGACGGACCTCGTCGAGTGGACGCGGGTGGCCGATGCGCTGGTGCGCAGCGACGCCCCCGCTTTCGACGAGCTCGCCACGTGGACCGGATCTGTGGTGCGTCACCCGGACGGGACATGGTTCATGTTCTACACCGGCGCGACTCTCGCTCCCGGCGGTCAGAACGTGCAGCGGATCGGCTACGCCACGTCGCCGGACCTCTTCACGTGGACCAAGGCCGACGGCCCGGTGCTCGAAGCGAACGGGCCGTGGTACGAGAAGCTCTCGAGCGGCGCGTGGCACGACGAGGCCTTCCGCGACCCGTGGGTGTTCGCCGACCCGGGCGGGGACGGCTGGCACATGCTCATCACGGCCCGCTCTCCCGAGGGACCGGTGGACGGACGCGGTGTCATCGGGCACGCCTGGTCGGCGGACCTGCGCACATGGGAGCTGCGCGAACCGCTCAGCGCGCCGAGCGTCGAGGGATTCGGGCAGCTCGAGGTGCTGCAGGCCGAGATCGTCGACGGGCGCCCGGTGGTGATCTTCTCCTGTCTCAAGGAGCAGAGCACCGAGTCCCGGCGCGCCGCTGCGGCCGGCACCTGGGCGGTTCCGGCGGAGAGCCTGCTCGGACCGTTCGACATCGACGCCGCGTATCCGCTGACCGACGAGCACCTGTACGTCGGGCGCCTGCTGCAGCGCCGTTCGGACGGCGAATGGCTGCTGTTCGCGTTCCGGAACATCGGCGAGGACGGACGGTTCGTGGGCGGCGTCACCGACCCGATGCCGGTGCGTTGGGATGGCGGGCGACTCGTCCGCCATGAGGCGGTGGCTGTCTCCGCCTGAGGTTCGAGGCCGGGGCTTCGCGGACGAGCCCCGGCCGGCCCGCCTCTCGGCGGGCGGTGTCCGCGCCGACAGAAGGATGACGATGATGTCAGTTTCGAAGCGACGCTCCGCGCGTCTGACGGCCGGCGCGCTGGCCGTGATCGCGGTGGGGATCGGCGGAGGGGTGGCGGGAGGCGTCGGCGATGACGCCGCGGCTGCCGATTCCGCCGCCGACTACCGCGCGCAGTACCACTTCACGGTGCCCGACCATTGGAAGAACGACCCCCAGCGGCCGGTCTTCGTAGACGGCAAGTTCCACTACTACTACCTCTATAACAGCGACTACAACGCGGACCCGACGGCGAACTTCGGCACGGAGTGGCGGCTCGCGACCTCGTACGACGGGGTCGTGTTCGCCGATCAGGGTGTCGCCGCACCCAAGAAGACGAACGCGAACTACGACCTCTGGTCGGGGTCGACCGTGGTCGACGAAGCGAACACCGCCGGCTTCGGGGCCGGCGCCGTGGTGATGCTCGTGACGCAGATGGACCATCCGACACCGGCTCAGCAGGCGAACGCCTCAGGGCCGCAGGCGCAGTTCCTCTGGTACTCGACGGACGGCGGCCGCAACTTCCGGCCGTACGGCGATCAGCCCGTCATCCCGAACGGCGGACGCGCGGATTTCCGCGACCCGAAGATCGTGTGGGACGCCGAGCGCGGCCGATGGCTCGCGCTGATCGCCGAGCGCGACCGGGTGAGCTTCTACACGTCTCCGGATCTGAAGACATGGTCCCGCACCTGGGAGTACGTGAACCCCGGCATCGGCACGATCGAGTGCCCGGATCTGTTCCGGATCCGCGCCGACGACGGCACGATGAAGTGGGTGTTCGGCGTCAGTGCGAACGGGTACGCCACCGGAGAGCCGGCGACGTTCGCGTACTGGACGGGCGCGTTCGACGGCACGTCGTTCACCTTCGATTCGAGCGCCCCGCAATGGCTCGATCACGGGTTCGACTGGTACGGCGCGGTCACGTGGGAAGACCCCTCCGCGCCGCTGGACCGCCGCTACGCCGTGGGCTGGATGAACAACTGGGACTACGCGCACTCGACCCCGACCTGGACCGCGGCCGGCTTCAACGGCACGGACTCGATCACCCGAGAGCTGCGCCTCACGCGTTACGGCTCCGCGTTCAGCCTGGTGTCGCAGCCGGTGGCGGCCCTCGCCGACATCGCGACGGCTCGGACGGAGCTCGGCGACGTGACCGTGGACGGCTTCCT
The DNA here is from genome assembly GCF_001422925.1 of Microbacterium sp. Leaf288. Taxonomy (GTDB): domain Bacteria; phylum Actinomycetota; class Actinomycetes; order Actinomycetales; family Microbacteriaceae; genus Microbacterium. The sequence goes on along the minus strand of NZ_LMNI01000012.1, from coordinate 796,495 downwards.
GCCGCTCGCCTACGAGGGCGACGCGTACCAGGTCGAGGCGGACGTGACGTGGGAGACCGCGACCAACATCGGCCTGCAGCTGCGGCGCTCCGCCGACGGGACGCGTCACGCCGATGTCGGTGTGACCGGCACCTACGCCTACCTGAACCGCGGTCAGACCGGCTACCCGGCCGGAACCTGGAAGACCGAGAGTCGCACGCCCTTCGCCGGCGGTGCCGGCACCGTGCACCTGCGCATCCTGGTCGACCGCACGACGATCGAGGTCTTCGTCGACGACGGAAGATACGTCCATTCGAGCCAGGTGTTCGCCCCGCCGGGTGACGACGGCATCGCTCTCTACTCCTCGGGCGGCCCGGCTGTGTTCCACGATCTGACGATCACCGAGTTCGGCAGCGTCGTGCAGCGGCCGGCCCGGGTGATCGCCGATTTCGAGGGCGACACGTGGGGTCAGGGGTGGACGGCGACGGGGGGCTTCATCGGCGCAGGACCGAGCGCGGCCGACCTGCGCGGACGAGTCGGCGCGCGGGTCGCCGACACCTTCGCGGGCGGGGGAGACCCGGCCACCGGCACGATCACCTCGCCGGCGTTCACGATCGACAGGAACTTCCTGCACTTCCTCGTCGGCGGCGGGGATCATCCGCTGGGCGTGGAGCCCGCCACCTCGGTGCAGCTGCTCGTCGACGGACGGCCGGTGCGCACCGCGACCGGCGCGGACTCGGCGGACCTGCGGCACGTGCAGTGGGACGTCCGCGATCTCGCCGGGCGCTCGGCGCAGTTCCAGATCCTGGATGACGCGACCGGACAATGGGGTCATCTCATGGTCGACCAGGTCGTCCTCTCAGACTGACAGCGGTCTGATGGCCGCGCATTCTCGAGTCGACTTGAGATATGAGACTCCTAGTCTCTAGTCTGGAACGCGTGCACGAGTCGGGGGGCTCATGCACGCCGATCTTACCGGCGGCCCCATGCCGTCGTGTTCGATCTAGTCGGTGCCGGGTTCTGGGGACCCGGCACCGCGAGTTTCTGCGGAGGCGAAGGGGCCTACCGGACAGCGCGCCGAGGACGATAATCGAGTGGTGGAGCAACCCGAATCCCGATCGCGGCGGCCTGCCGGCGAGACGCGAGCCCTCATGCTGGCGGTCGCGGTCGACCGCGTCAAAGAGGAAGGTCTGCTGCTCGACTACGCCAACATCGAGCTCGAGGACCTGATCCGTACGGCCGGCGTGCCGCGCTCGACCGTCTTCCGCATCTGGCCCGACCGCGTGGCGTTCGTCGCCGACCTGGTGCGGGCCCTGTTCGAAGCGGATCCGGGCTTCGACAAGGGGTTCGACGGCGAAACGCTCCGTCACCTCGAGGACGCGGTGGCCGGCGACCCCCAGGTGATGAGCACTCCCGTGGGGCGGCAGATCGCGCTCCGCGAGGCTCTGCGGGTCACCGTGTCGCACAACATGACCGCCGTGGAGCACACCGTGGCCTTCCGGGCCTATCGCGCCATGTCGGCTGCGCTCTCCAGTGGCGACGCCGTGCCCGGCGGGGAGGAGGTCCGTGCGCTGCTGTCCGAGATCGAGGACCGCTACCTGACCCACATGGCCGAGACGTACCGGGGGCTCAATGCCGCCTTCGGGCTCCGCATGCGCGACGGCGTCGACGAGCGCGACCTCGCCGTGGCCATCATGGCGATGGTCGACGGCATGAGCGACCACCGCCGCATCAACCCGGCCATGGTCGACGCGCCTCGTGTCACCGCCCTCGGGCCCGAGGGTCCGCGCGACTGGCACCTCGCCGGCATCGCGGTCTACGGCATCTACACCGCGTACACCGAGGCGATCGAGGCGTAGCCCGCAGGCTCAGGCGCTCGGCGCGCTCCAGCTGAGTGACTCGATGTAGCGCAGCAGCACGCCTTCCCGGAGGGCCCACGGCGAGACCTCGAGCTCGTCCACGTCCATCGCGCGCATGGCCTCGTGCAGCACGACGGCACCGGCGACGATCTGGAACGTCCGGTCCGGCGTGATGCCGGGCAATTCCTGACGCGCCGACGCGGGGATGCGGGCCAGGCGCGGGATCCACGAGCCGAGTGAGGCGCGGGGGAGCAGCATCCGTTCGATTCCCGACCAGCCCGGAACCGGATAGCCGACGAGCTTCGCCAGCGAGCGGATCGCCTTCGACGAGCCCACCACGTGGTCGGGGTTCGCGAGCGAGCCGAACGACGCGGCGACAGGGGCGAGGGTGGCGCGCGCGTGGTCGCGCAGCTGCTCGACGGCGGCTTCGCCCGGCGGGTCGTCGGGAAGGAACTGCACCGTCATGCGCCCCGCGCCGAGAGGGACGGATGCTGCCTGCTCGGGAAGTTCGTCGGCTCCGGCCGCGATCTCGAGCGAGCCGCCTCCGATGTCGAACAGCAGGATCTGCCCTGCCGCCCACCCGAACCAGCGGCGCACCGCCAGGAACGTGTACCGCGCCTCGGTCTCGCCGCCGAGGACCTGCAGCGGCTGGCCCAGCGCCTCTTCGATGAGCGCGATGACCTCGGGCCCGTTCTTCGCCTCCCGGACGGCGCTCGTCGCGGTGGCCAGGAGTTCGTCGACCGATTCGGCGGACGCGATCTTGCGCGCCTCGGTCACCGCGGCGACGAGCGCCGTGACTCCCTCCTCGGTGATGGAGCCGTCGGGAGCGAGGTAGCGCATCAGCCGCAGCACCGTGCGCTGACTCGTCGCGGCGAGCGGCCGGCCGCCGGGGCGGACGTCGGCGACCAGCAGGTGGACGGTGTTCGAGCCGATGTCGAGAACTCCGAGGCGCACGCAAGAAGAGTAGCGGTACCGGACACACGGATGCCTCGGCCCGGCCGGAACGGCCGGGCCGAGGCATCCGTGTCCCGTCCTTACGCGACGCCCGCGTAGCGGAGCAGGTCGATCATCAGGAAGTCGTCGCCCGTGCGACCGGGGTCGATCGTCGGGAGGGACGGCTGCCAATCGGGATCCTGCGCGAGGTACGACGCGCGGTCGCCCTGCAGGAGGCCGAGGAACACCTCGGCGACGATCCGCGCGCCGACCGGGCCGAGGTGCTCGCCGTCTTCGACGATGTCGGCCTCGCGGAGGATGTAGAACCACAGCGGCGTGCGGTCGTCCATGCCGTACTGCTGGAGGTCGTCGAGGTCGCGCCGTGCGAGCTCGGGCAGATTCATCGCCCGGGCGACCCGCTGCCCCGACGGCAGCGAGAACGTCAGGTGCCGCAGCAGGTTGCGCTGCGCGAGCGACGCCGGATTCGTCGTGGCGTCCGGGCGGGCGACGACCGAGCCCGGCAGCGCGAAGAGCGCCGACGAGAGGGTGGTGTCGATCTTCTTGTTCGGGCGGACGTTGCCGTCGCCGAAGTCGAAGAACGTCGGCCAGTCGATGAAGCGGCGCGGGGCGCGGCATCCGCCCGACAGGTCGTCGGGGTCGCCCGCCGGGCCCCCGGCCGGAGTGAAGATCATGCCGAAGAACGGCGTGCCGCCCGGGTTGCCCGTGAAGTTCGCCCGGTAGGACGGACGGATCTGGCTGTGGCCGAACCGGTAGGCCGCGACCGAGAACTCGACCGGGATGAACGGCTCGTTGTGCCACGCGTAGAACCTGCGCCCCTTCTGGAGCACGTCGTCGACGACGGCCGACCCGCAGAGCTTGCGGAGGAAGTGCTGCACGACGATCCACTGGTAGTGCCAGCGGACGATGCGCTGCGTCTCGGCGAACAGCTCGCCCGGCGCCGTGATCCCGAGGTCGGTGCGGACGTGCTCGGCGACGGCGTTGTGGAACCTCAGCATCGCGGTCTGCAGCTGCGACACGATGAGGTTCTCGTCGTTGCGCGGATCGCCGATCAGTGCGACGCCCTGCGCGTTGCGGGGGAGGTCCGACCTGCCCGGCGTGCCGCACTCCTCGACCAGCATCGTGACGCCGTGACCGGCCTGCTGGTCGTAGAGGAACGGCGACGCGTTCGGGCCGGACCCGTACACGTTGTCGAGGCCGAGGCTCGGGGTGCGGAAGTTCGAGATGTATTCGGGATCCGCCTGGCGCTCGAGGCTCGACGTCGGATCGAACGTGATGTCGTGGTCGATGAACTGCCCGAGGAACGTGTCGCCGGCGACATGCGTCGTGCTGTTGCGGTTGCCGTGCGACAGGGCGGGATCGACGATGAGCTGCACGGGACCTGCTGCCAGGTCGTCGCGGGCGTCCATGATGCCCTCCGGCTTGCCGATGTCGAGCAGGGCCGCGCGCACCTCCGGAGTGTCGGCGGCGAACGGTGGCAGCTTGCCGAACATGCGGCCGAAGCGTCCCGAGTCGTAGTACTTCGACCGGGGCGGCACGATGTCGACCGGATACGAGCCGTGGCGGGTCATGATCATCTCCTTCGAACGGACTCCCCCTGCGCGCGAACACGCACTCTGGGAGAGCGGTCTCCGTCGACGTGAGATACATCGGCACCACGGATGCTGCGCGCCGGCGCCCGCGCGGAGCGCCTGTGGACGCAGCATCCGTCATCTCCCGCGCCAGCGGTTACGATGGGCGCGATGTCCGCCGACGAAGCGACCGCTGTCGCCCCCGCACTCTCGCTGTACCGCGAGATCGACCGCGCCGACTGGGCCCGCCTGGCGTCGGGCCTGACGCAGCCGCTCACCGAGACCGAGATCGTGCAGATCCGCGGGCTCGGGGACCGCCTCGACATGGCCGAGGTCGCGCAGGTGTACGTGCCGCTGTCGCGCCTGCTGTCGCTGTACGCGGAGTCGACCAAGCGCCTCGGCCAGGAGGAGTCCGGGTTCCTCGGCGAGGCGGACTCCACCACCCCCTTCATCGTCGGCGTCGCGGGCTCGGTCGCCGTGGGCAAGTCGACGATCGCGCGCCTGCTGCGAGAGCTCACCTCGCGCTGGCCGGGAACCCCCCGCGTCGAGCTCGTCACGACCGACGGGTTCCTCTACCCGAACGCCGAGCTCGAGCGCCGCGGCCTCATGGAGCGCAAGGGCTTCCCCGAGTCGTACGACCGTCGCGCGCTCGTGTCGTTCCTCACCGAGGTGAAGAGCGGCGCCCCCGAGGTGAAGGCGCCGTTCTACTCGCACATGCGGTACGACATCGTGCCCGACGCCGTCATCACCGTGCGCCGCCCCGACATCGTCATCGTCGAGGGCCTCAACGTGCTGCAGCCGCCCCCCACCCCGAACGACGTCGCCGTCAGCGACCTGTTCGACTTCTCCATCTACGTCGACGCGGATGCCTCCCATATCGCGCAGTGGTACGTCGACCGCTTCCTCGCCCTGCGCCGGGCCGCATTCAGCAACCCGAAGTCGTTCTTCAACGTCTTCGCGCAGCTGTCGGACGAGGAGGCGGTGGAGCGCGCGCTCGGCTTCTGGAACTCGATCAACTTCCCGAACCTCGAGGAGAACGTGCTCCCGACGCGCCACCGCGCGAACCTCGTGCTGCAGAAGGCGGCCGACCACACCGTGGAGACAGTGCTCCTGCGCAAGCTTTGACGCGTGTCGGTGGAGCATCCGTTTCCCGCCGTGAACGGGGAGTGCGGATTCGTAAGGGTTCCTAGCGAAACCCGCCGCCTACCATTGACGGCATGTGTGGAATCGTCGGATACGTGGGCCCGCGGCAGAGCCAGGCCGTCCTGATCTCAGGCCTTTCGCGCCTCGAGTACCGCGGCTATGACTCCGCAGGCATCGCCGTGATCGACGGCGACGGCGGATTGGGGATGCGCAAGCGCGCTGGAAAGCTGAAAGTGCTGCGCGACGACCTCGCCGCCCACCCGCTCGCCGACGGGACGACTGGCATCGGCCACACCCGCTGGGCGACGCACGGCGGACCGACCGACGGCAACGCGCACCCGCACCTCGCCGACGACGACAAGCTCGCCGTGATCCACAACGGCATCATCGAGAACTTCTCCGAGCTCAAGGACGAGCTCCTCGCCGACGGGTTCACCTTCCGCAGCGAGACCGACACCGAGGTGGCCGCCGTGCTCCTCGGCCGCGAGTATCAGCGTGCCGGCGACCTCGTCACGGCATTCCGCGCGGTCGTGTCCCGCCTCGAGGGTGCCTTCACGCTGCTCGCGATGCACGAGGACCAGCCGGGCCTCGTCGTCGGCGCCCGCCGCAACTCGCCGCTCGTGATCGGCCTCGGCGAGGGGGAGAACTTCCTCGGTTCGGACGTCGCCGCGTTCGTCGAGCACACCCGCAAAGCCCTCGCGATCGGCCAGGACCAGATCGTCGCGATCACGCCCGAGGCCGTCACCGTCACCGACTTCAGTGGCAACCCGGTCGAGGTCGAGCCGTTCGAGGTGACGTGGGACGCGTCCGCCGCCGAGAAGGGCGGCTGGTCGTCGTTCATGGCCAAGGAGATCTCGGAAGAGCCCGAGGCCGTCGCCAACACGCTGCGCGGCCGCGTCCGCGACGGCGAGGTCGTGATCCCCGAGCTCGACGGACTCGACGAGCTCTTCGCCGGCGTCTCGCGCATCATCGTCATCGCCTGCGGCACCGCGGCGTACGCCGGCCAGGTCGGCAAGTACGCGATCGAGCAGTGGACGCGCATCCCCGTCGACGTCGAGCTCGCGCACGAGTTCCGCTATCGCGACCCGGTGATCGGCCCCGACACCCTCGTCGTCTCGATCAGCCAGTCGGGCGAGACCATGGACACGCTCATGGCCGTCAAGTACGCCCGTGAGCACGGCGCGAAGACGCTGTCGGTCTGCAACACGCAGGGCGCCACGATCCCGCGCGAGTCCGACGCGATCGTCTACACGCACGCCGGCCCCGAGGTCGCGGTCGCCTCGACCAAGGCGTTCGTCGCGCAGATCACCGCGCTGTACCTCATGGCCCTGCACATCGGTCGCGTCCGCGGCACGATCAGCGCGGCCGACGCCGCCGACCACGTGCGCGAGCTCGAGGCGGTCCCCGGCAAGATCGCGCAGATCCTCGAGCGGGAGCAGGCGCACATCGAGCAGTTCGCCGGCTGGATGGCCGACACCCGCTCGGTGCTCTTCCTCGGTCGCCACGTCGGCTACCCGATCGCGCTCGAGGGAGCGCTCAAGCTCAAGGAGCTCGCGTACATCCACGCCGAGGGCTTCGCCGCCGGCGAGCTCAAGCACGGTCCGATCGCGCTCATCGAGCCCGGCCAGCCCGTGTTCGTCGTGGTCCCGTCGCCCCGCAAGTCGTCGGAGATGCACAAGAAGGTCATCTCGAGCATCGAGGAGATCCGCGCCCGCGGCGCCCGCGTCATCGCGATCGCCGAAGAGGGCGACGCGGCGGTGCTGCCCAAGGCCGACGAGGTGCTCCGCATCCCGCTGGCCGGCCCGTTCTTCGAGCCGCTCCTCGCCGTGGTGCCGCTGCACATCTTCGCGATGGGCCTCGCCACGGCCAAGGGCCTCGACGTCGACCAGCCCCGCAACCTCGCGAAGTCGGTCACGGTCGAGTAGCAGCATCCGTTCCTCCTGCCGTGCGCTGCGCGGCAGGCGGCGGTGACGCGCCCGCGCGATAGGGTGGCGGATGCTGCGGCCGCAGCACGCAGGAGGACACATGATCGTCGGTATCGGCGTCGACCTCGTCGACATCCCTCGGTTCGAGCGGACGATCGAACGCACCCCGCAACTGCTGCGGCGCCTCTTCTCGGAGGCGGAGCAGCAGCTCAAGCCGCACTCGCAGGCCGCGCGGTACGCGGCCAAAGAGGCGCTCATCAAGGCGCTCGGCGGCTCCCACGGGGTGCACTGGGCCGAGATCGAGATCGCGTCCGAGGCATCCGGTCGTCCCGTGTTCTCCCTGTGCGGATCGACGGCCGCGGTCGTCGCGGAGCGCGGCATCACGGCGCTGCACCTCTCGCTCTCGCACGACGCGGGCCTCGCGACCGCGTACGTCATCGCCGAGGCGGTGCCCGCCGGCGAGTCCGAGGAGAGAGCGTGAGCCGCCTGCCCGCCGGAGCCCTGCGTGAGGCCCTGATCGACGTCGGCGCGATCGAGGACAACGTGCGGCACCTCCGCCGGCTCACCGGGTCCGAGATCATCGCGGTGGTCAAGGCCGACGGATACGGACACGGCGCGGTGCGCTCGGCGCTCGCGGCACTCGCCGGCGGCGCGTCGCGGCTCGGCGTCTCCGACATCACCGAGGCGCTGGGCCTCCGCCACGCCGGCATCGACGCGCCGATCGTCGCGTGGCTGCACGCTGCGGGCGCCGACTTCGCCGAAGCCGCCGCGCGGGGGATCGAACTCGGCATCTCGAGCCTCGACCAGCTGCAGAAGGCGGCGGCCGCAGCATCCGCCGATCGTCCCGTCGGGGTGCACCTCAAGCTCGAGACCGGGCTCTCGCGCAACGGCATCGCGCCCGAAGACTACCGCGTGGTCTTCGCCGAGGCGGCGCGCCTCGAGCGGATCGGCCGCGTCCGCGTCATCGCGCTGTTCAGCCACCTCTCGAACGCATCGACCGAAGACGACCGCGCGGCGCTGCGCGCCTTCGAAGACGGCGTCGCCGCCGCCGCCTCGCTCGGTCTCGCGCCGCCGCTGCGGCACATCGCGGCGACGCACGCCGCGATCGACCTTCCCGAATCACGCCTCGGCTGCGTGCGGATCGGCATCGGGATCTACGGACTCTCGCCGTTCGACGACCGCGCCTCGGCGGATCTCGGCCTGCGCCCGGCGATGACCCTGCGCGGCGCGGTGGCCGCCGTGCGACGCGTGCCCGCGGGCAAGGGCGTGTCGTACGGCTACGACTACCGCGCCGAGCGCGAGACGACGCTCGCGCTCGTGCCCCTCGGCTACGCCGATGGGGTGCCGCGCCAGGCGTCGGGTGCCGGGCCCGTCGTGATCGGCGGGCGTCGGTTCACCGTGGCGGGCCGCATCGCGATGGACCAGTTCGTCGTCGACGTGGGTGACGCTCCCGTTGCCGTGGGCGACACGGCCGTGCTGTTCGGAGACCCGACCCTCGGGGCGCCGTCGGCGACCGACTGGGCGGAGGCCGCGGGCACCATCAACTACGAGGTCGTCACGCGCATCGGAGTCCGCGTGCCCCGCCGGCAGGTGTCGGAGTGAGCGGGAAGGAAGGCGACGCCTCCGGTGTTGCACGGGGCGTGGACACCACGGCACAAGGATTGGACGCCCTCGTCGGCACGCGCGAGATCACCTCGCCGGACGCGATGGAGGCACTCGGCGAAGAGATGGGACAGATGCTGCGCCCCGGCGACATGGTGGTGCTCACCGGTCCGCTCGGCGCGGGCAAGACCACCCTCACCCGCGGCATCGGCCGGGGGCTGGACGTGCGCGGACCCATCCAGAGCCCGACGTTCGTGCTCGCCCGGACGCACCCGTCGCTCTCGGGCGGAGCGCCGCTCGTGCACGTCGACGCGTACCGCCTGGGCTCGGCGGCCGAGCTCGACGACCTCGACATCGACTTCGACGGCTCCGTCGTGATCGTGGAGTGGGGCCGCGGTCTGGTCGACGGCCTGCGCGAGCAGTGGTGGGAGGTCGAGCTCGAACGCGAGTGGCACGGCCGCGGCGTCGACAACGCCTGCGGCACCGTCGCCCATGAGGCCGACCTCGACGCCGACACCCCTCGCCTGGTGAAGATCACCCGGCACCCCTAGCCGACGTCGGCTCGCGACATCCATCCCCGCCTCCTCAATTGAGGATGTGTGCCGAGGTGACAGGCGATCGGTCCCCAGCCCCGCCTCCTCATCTGAGGATGTGTGCCGAGATGCGGATCGCACCACCGGTTCAGCTCCTCGACTCGGCCCTCGTCCTCAAATGAGGAAGCGGGGAGCGTCGGGCGGAGAGGCTCCCGTGGCGCCCGACTACCCTGGAAGGGTGATCCTCGGCATCGACACGTCCCTCGGCTCCGCGGTGGCGGTGGTCGAGCCGGACGGCGTGATCCGCTCCCAGGTCGAGAGCGCAGACCCGCGCGGGCACGCCGAGGTCATCGGCACGCTGATCGAGCGGGCGCTGGCGGAGGCATCCGTCTCCCCGTACGATGTCACGCATGTCGCCGCGGGTATGGGACCCGGCCCGTTCACCGGGCTGCGGGTGGGCATCGCCGCCGCGCGCACCTTCGCCCTCGGGCGCGGTGTGCCGGTCGTGCCGGTCGCGAGCCACGACGCGGTCGCCCTCGAGCTGCTCATCCACGACGCGCTGACGGGCGGATACGAGGATGCCGTCGACGAGACGTTCGCTGTCGTCACCGACGCGCGCCGCCGCGAGTTCGCCTACACGCTCTACCGCGGGCTCGACGACGACGGCCTGCCCGTGCGCGTCACGGAGCCCGCGCTCGCGCCGCGCGACGATCTCGATGCGGTGCTCGCGAACGTCGGTGCCGCGCGCCGCGACGCCGACCGCATCCCCGCGGGCATGCTCGGCCTCGCCGCGGCCCGCGCGCTCGCCGCCGGACGCACGATCGGCCCCGCCGACGCGCTTTATCTGCGCTCGCCCGACGTGACGCTCCCGCACGCTCCGAAGCGGGTGGGCTCGTGACCCTCCGCCCCGCGACCGGCGAAGACCTCGCCGCCATCATGACGCTCGAGCGGACCTCGTTCCCGACCGACGCGTGGTCCGAGGCCATGATGCGCGAAGAGCTCGCCTCGCCGCACGGCTGGTACGTCGTCGACGAGGAGGCCGGCCGTCTCGTCGGGTACGCGGGACTGCGCGCCGTCGCCGGGGCGCGGGATGCCGACGTCCAGACGATCGCGATCGCCGAGGTGTCGAGGGGCCGCGGCCGCGGTCGCGCGATGCTGCGTGGACTGCTCGAGGAGGCCGCCCGCCGCGGGGTGACGGACGTGTTCCTCGAGGTGCGCGCCGACAACCCGGTCGCGCAGGCGCTGTACGTATCGGAGGGCTTCGCCGAGATCGGCCGCAAGCCCCGCTACTACCAGCCCGACGACGTCGACGCCGTGGTGATGAAGCTCGACCTGCGCGGGTGGGCCCGCCGCGACGCGGACGGAGGGGTGTGCACGTGAACCGTGCCGAACCGCTGGTGCTCGGTATCGAGACGAGCTGCGACGAGACCGGGATCGGGATCGTGCGCGGCCGCACCCTGCTGTCGAACACGATCGCGAGCTCGATGGACGAGCATGCCCGCTACGGCGGCGTCGTGCCCGAGGTCGCCGCGCGGGCGCATCTCGAGGCGCTGCAGCCGTCGATCGAAGCGGCGCTCGCCGAGTCGGGCGTCGCGCTCGCCGACCTCGACGCCGTGGCCGTGACGTCCGGGCCGGGGCTCGCCGGCGCGCTGATGGTCGGCGTGGGCGCCGCCAAGGCGCTGTCGGTGTCGCTCGAGAAGCCGCTCTACGCCGTCAACCACCTCGTCGGGCACATCGCCGCCGACATCCTCGATGCCGACGCGCCGCCGCTCGAGTACCCGACCGTCGCGCTGCTCGTCTCGGGCGGGCACACCTCGCTGCTCCTGGTCCGCGACCTCACCACCGACGTCGAGCTCCTCGGTGAGACCATGGACGACGCCGCCGGCGAGGCCTTCGACAAGGTCGCGCGCCTGCTCGGGCTGCCGTACCCCGGGGGTCCTGAGATCGACCGGGCCGCAGCATCCGGTGATCCGAAGGCCATCCCGTTCCCGCGCGGGCTGTCGCGCGCGTCGGACATGGCGAAGCACCGCTACGACTTCTCGTTCTCGGGGCTCAAGACGGCGGTCGCCCGCTGGGTCGAGCAGCGCGAGGCGGCGGGTGAGCCGGTGCCGGTCGCCGACGTCGCTGCGAGCTTCCGCGAGGCCGTCGTCGACGTGCTCGTCACCAAGGCCCTCGCCGCGTGCCGCGACCACGGCGTGCCGCGCCTGCTGCTGGGCGGCGGCGTCATCGCCAACCGCCGGCTGCGCGACGTCGCTCTCGAGCGCGGCGCCGCCGAAGGCGTCACCGTGCGCATCCCGCCGCTGTCGCTGTGCACCGACAACGGCGCGATGATCGCGGCGCTGACCTCCGAGCTCATCATGTCGGGCCGCGCGCCCTCGACGCTCGAGTTCGGCGCCGATTCGACCCTTCCGGTCACGGAGATCCAGGTCGCGGAGTCGGCATGACGGACGAACGGATGCCGCAGCCCGGCGACGCCGGGAAGCCCGAGGTCGCGACGCCCGGGACTGATCAGGCCGATCTCGACCCGGCGCCTGCGGATGCGGCAGGCGTTTCGACTGCGGGCGCCAGAGCGCCCTCCGCTCAACGAGCGGGAACTTCGGATGGAGTGGATGGACCCGACGCCGCATCCCGCTCGTCGAGCGAGCCTGCGAGTCCAAACGCAGAGACGACACGCCCCGAGGATCCGGGCGACCTCGACTCGGCGACTTCGGAGACCTCAGCGTCTGTTCCGCCGGAGGCACCGGCCCGGCCGGCCGGGCCGACGGTGACGTCCGTGTCGCCCGACGTCGACATCGCGCAGGACGCGTCGCCGCTGCCGGGGGCTCACCGCGGAGGGTTCCTCCGGCTGCCGACGGCGCCGGTCGCCGTCACGGTGGAGACCGCACCGGCGGAGCCGGGTGGCGAGTTCGCGCCCGACGCCACATCGTGGACGGCATCGGACTCGGCGTTCCACCGCGGGCTGGCGGGCTGGGCGCTCGGATTCGCGATCCTCGGACTCCTCGTGTCGATGTTCGTCGGCTGGGGCTTCCCGATCGGGCTCGTCGCGATCGTGTCCGCGATCATCGCGCTGCGCCGTCCGCTCGAAAGCCGCGCGGTGGCCGTCTGGGCGATCGTGCTCGGCACGCTGTCGATCCTCTACAGCGCCGGCTGGCTCCTCTACGCCGCGGCGCGCGCCGACATCATCGGCTGATCCGCGTCAGACACGGTCGGCGAGGATCGCGGTGCGGCGGGTGCCGATCCGCGTGAGGACGAGGGTCGCGGCCGCCGAGCCACGGAGCTTCAGGCGTGTGCGGAGGGCGGCGGGGTCCACGTCCACGCCCCGCTTCTTGATCTCGAGGCGGCCGATGTCGCGCTCACGCAGCGCCTTGCCGAGAGCCTTCTCGTCGGCGGGCAGCACCTCTCGCACGCGGAACGTCGAGACGAACGGCGACGTGAGGGCGGCGTCCGAGGTGAGATAGGCGATGTGCTCGTCGAGCATCCCCGCTTCGAGCGTGCGTGCGACGTCGCCGATCAGGCGCGCGCGGATGACGGCGCCATCGGGCTCGTGCAGGAAGGCGCCGAGTTCGCGGGCGGGTTCGTCCGCAGCATCCGTCTCCGCCGTCATCTCGTGAGCCTGGTCGCCGCGGATGACGAGCGCAGCGCGGCGCACGCCGGGGCGCGCGAGCGCGCCCGACCACAGCACGAGCTCGATCGTCGAGCCGTCCGCGCTCACCCACTGGGCCTCGACGTCGTCGGGGATGAGATCGCGGTCGAGGCCGGGGCCGAGCTTCACGCCGACGGGCATGCGGCGCGCGAGGTCGAAGACCCAGTCGAGCGAGGGCGACCAGTCCTGCGGGCGCGTGCGCGCGGTCTCGGAGTGCCCGGCGGTGCGGCGTGCCGGGTCCAGCCACACGGCCTCGATGCCGTCGAGGTCGGCGTCCTCCGCGGTGCCGAGACGCACCTCGGCGTCCGCGCCGAAGGGCGCGAGGTTGTAGGCGGCGATGCCGGCGGTGACCTCGTCGGCGTCGACCGCGGTCACGCGCAGACCGAGCCCCGCGAGCCCGAGGGCGTCCCCGCCGATGCCGCAGCCGAGGTCGGCGACGCGCGCGAAGCCCGCGGAGCGGAACCGCGCCGCGTGGCGGGCCGCGATGCCGAGCCGCGTCGCCTGCTCGAGCCCGGCGCGGGTGAACAGCATCCGCGCCGCCAGCTCGCCGAACTTCGCCCGCGCGCGCGTGCGGAGGCGTGCCTGGCCGACGACCGCCGAGACGAGGTCGGGCGAGTGGCCGTCGCGGCGCAGCCGCGTCACGGTGCGCGCGACATCGTCGGAGGAGTCCACCGGCGGCATCGCGTCGAGCAGGCGCAGGCCCTCGGGTGTCAGGAGCGCTTCGAGTTCGGACAGTTCCACCCGCCGAGCCTACGGCGCGGGCGCCCGCGCGGGCACCGCGGACCCCGCAGCGCCCCCCCCGGAACCCCCGTCCGAATCCCCCTCTCATCGGGGGCAAGCCCCGGGAACACCCCCGATGTGCGGGTTCGCCCTCCTCGGGACACTCATCTGGAAGCGGTTTTTCGGCACTCTGAGAGAAGGAAGATCATGGCCGACGACAACAACAACCTGCTGGGGATCCAGACCGTCACGGACGACATCCTGTCGAACAACGATCTCCTCTCGAACAACGACAACTCGACCGACATCGGAGTCGGCATCACCGACTCGTTCAACGACAACTCGGACAACTCCGACAACTCGGACAACTCGGACAACTCGGACAACTCCGACAACAGCGACAACAGCGACAACTCGGACAATTCCGACAACAGCGACAACTCGGACAACAGCGACAACTCGGACAACTCGGACAACTCGGACAATTCCGACAACTCGGACAACTCCGACAACTCCGACAATTCCGACAACTCCGACAACTCGGACAACTCCACCCACATCGACGTCGACATCGAGGACGCGTTCAACGACAAGTCGGTCCACGACTCGGCCAACGACTTCTCGGTCAACGCCGGCGTGCGGCAGTACAACGTCGGATTCGAGGACCTCAACATCATCGGCTCGACCGGCGACGGCGGCGGTGGCGGCGGCGCGGGCTTCGCGGCTCTCGACGACGGCGGCGGCGCGTTCAACCTGTCGATCGACAACCGCTCGACGAACGTCGACAACTCCGTCAACCAGAACATCACGACGGCGTCGGGTTCGGGTGGAGCGGCGTGGGCGATCGGCGCCGACGGCGGGTCCGGCACGGGCGGCCTGGGCACTGGGGGTTCAGGCGGCTCGGGCACGGGCGCAGCCGGCGGTGCGGGGACGGGCGGTTCAGGCTCCGGCGGGACCGCGACGGCCACGGTCGGTCTCGGCACGGGTGCCGACGCTGCGGCCAACGGCACCGGAGGCTCGGGCACGGGCGCGGCAGGAGGTGCCGGGACGGGCGCAGCCGGCGGTGCGGGCACGGGTGGCGCGGGCTCGGGTGGCGCAGCCGGCGACACCGGCGCTGCCGGCGGCTGGGCCACGGGTGGCAACGTCACGCAGGTGTTCAGCAACGACAACGTCGTCGCCTCGGGGGACGGGTCGGCTGCGGCCGGCGGAGACGTCAACATCGACAACTCCACGTTCGAGGTGAACGTCGGCGACGTCGCGATCGGCAACACGACCGACTCGTACAACGACGACTACGACTACTCCGACAACTGGACTGTCGACGTCAGCGATGCCTTCAACGACAACTCGGTCGACAACTCGTGGGAGGACGACCACTCGGTCGATGTCGACGTCGAAGACGTGAACCTGCTCAGCCCCGGTGCTGACGCGAACGACTTCGATCTCGACCTCTGACACCCGAGCGACAGGCCCGGCCGCCAGTTCGGCGGCCGGGCACGTCGCACTTCACCGGACGCCCCGCCGAGACGGGGCGAGGCTAGAGTCGGAGCGGCGCGAGAGAGGTGCATGGCATGACGGACTGGCGGATCCCCGGCGACCCGACGCCGGACGACTCCGTGCCGTTCGAGCCTGACGCCTGGACAAGCGCCGCGGAGCCCGCGACGGACGGGCTCGCGGATCCGGTGTTCGCCGATCCGTTCTCCGATGAGATCGCCGACGTCGACGGCTCTGAATGGGATGCCGACCTCCTCTGGGGGCCGGATCCCCTCGTCGACGGCGGCGATCTCGACCTCCCGCTCTGAGCCGGTCATCCGATCCGCGCCGACCGGCGCATCGCACCCGGTGCATCCCGCCCCTCGCTCTGCCAGCATGGGGTGGGGAGAGGCGCTGACGCACGCGACCTTTTGAGGAGGCCACGATGGCCGAGACCCCGGAACCCGCAGGCCACCCGAACGCCCCCGCACCGGCAGTCCGCCGCACGACGGAGCTGATCGAGGTGGCCTCCGGCGTCGAGAAGATCGCGTCCGAGACCGGGCGGGCCGACCTGTTCCGCCGTCTCGAGCAGACCCGGGCGCGCCTGCTCGACCCGGATGTGCGTGTCATCATCGTCGGCGAGTTCAAGCAGGGCAAGAGCAAGCTCATCAACGCCCTGGTCAACGCCCCCGCCTGCCCCGTCGACGACGACATCGCGACGAGCGTGTCGACCTCCGTCGGCTACGCGGCGGAGCCGTCGGCATCCGTGCTCATCAGGGAGACGGATGCTGCGGACGCAGTCGAGCGGCGCACCATCCCGATCTCGTCCGTGGCCGAGTACGTCTCCGAACGGGGCAACCCGGGGAACGAACGCCGCATCGTGTCGGCCGAGGTGCTGCTGCCGCGCGAGATCCTCAAGGGAGGGCTCAAGCTCGTCGACTCGCCCGGCGTCGGCGGCCTCGAGTCGTTCAACGCCCTCAGCACGCTGTCGGCCCTGTCGACCGCACATGCGGTGCTGCTCGTCTCGGATGCGTCGCAGGAGTACACCGAGCCCGAGATGCAGCTGCTCAAGCACGCGATGCGCATCTCGCCGAACGTCGCCGCCGTGCTCGCCAAGACCGACCTCTACCCGTCGTGGCGCGAGATCGAGTCGATCGACAAGGGGCACCTCGAGGGAATCGGCGATGTGCCGCTCTACTCGGTGTCGAGCGACCTGCGCCTGCTCGCCGCGGAGCTCCAGGACGGCACCCTCAACGCCGAGTCGGGCTTCCCGGCGCTCGTCGCGCACCTGCGGCGCGACGTGCTCGCCCAGGCGGAGCTCATCCATGAGCGCAGCGCCGTGCACGACCTGACCTCGGTCGTCGAACAGCTCGCGATGTCGCTGCGCACCGAGCTGAGCACGATCCTCAACCCCGAGGGCACGCCGCAGATGATCGCCCAGCTCGAGGAGGCGAAGGCGCGCGCCGACGAGTTCCGCAGCCGCTCTTCGCGGTGGCAGGTCACCCTGACCGACGGCATCGCCGACCTCATCGCCGACATGGAGCACGACCTTCGTGATCGGCTGCGCAAGGTTCAGCGCGAGGCCGAGAACGCGATCGAGGACGGCGACCCCGGGCCCATCTGGGACCAGTTCTCGGAGTGGCTGAGCCAGCGGGTGGTCGCGGCGGTGTCGGAGACCTTCGTCTGGACCGACGAGCGCTCGAAGTGGCTGTCGGAGGAGGTCGCGCAGCTCTTCGCCGAGGGGGAGCTCTCGCTGCCGCACATCGACGTGGGCGACACGCGGGGCGTGATGGATCCCGTCGAAGAGCTCGCGGGCCTCGACCCCGGACGCATGAACGCCGCCGAGCGCATCTACATCGGCGTGCGCGGCTCGTACGGCGGCGTGCTCATGGTGGGCCTGGCCACAGGCCTCGTGGGCCTGTCGCTCATCAATCCCTTCTCGCTGCTGGCGGGCGTGCTCGTCGGACGCCGCGCCTACCGCGAGGACATGTCGGCGCGGCTGTCGCGCCGGCAGCACGAGGCGAAGACCCTCGTGCGCCGGTACATCGACGAAGTCAGCTTCCAGGTCGGCAAACAGCTCAAGGACCGCCTGCGTCTCGTCCAGCGCGCGGGACGCGACCACTTCGGCGCCATCGCGGACGAGCTGCACCGGTCGCTGACCGACGCCCTCAACGCGGCGAAGCAGTCCGCGGTCACCTACACCTCGCAGCGTGACGAGCGCGTCGCCCAGCTGCGCGCACAGCTCGGGCGCCTCGAGACGTTCGGCAGAGCGATCCCACCGCTGCCGAAGGGCGACGCGCGGGCGGCGACGCCCCCGCCACCGCCCCCGCCGCCGCCCGCGGTGACGCCCGCGGCGCCGGGACCCGCCGTGACGCCCGCGGCGCTGCCGCACGCGCCGCAGCCCGCGGCGGCCGACCGGTGAGCACGTCGATGCGGGAGGACGCACGGGCGCTCTTGGCCGAGGCGCGCGACGCGTACGCCGGTGATGCGACCGCGCTGAGTGTGCTCGACGAGCTCGACCGGCGTCTCGCCGAGCCCCTGCGGCTCGCGCTCGCCGGCATGGTCAAGGCGGGCAAGTCGACGCTCCTCAACGCGATGCTGGGCGAGCAGATCGCCCCCACCGATGCCGGGGAGTGCACGAAGGTCGTCACCTGGTACCGCTACTCGATGACGCCGACGATCACGCTGCACCTGCGGAGCGGACAGACCCGTCGGATGCCGGTGCGTCGCGATGACGGCCGCCTCGTCCTGGACCTCGGCGACACGGTCGCGGAGGACGTCTCGTGGATCGACGTCGGGTGGCCGTTGGATGCCTTGAAATCCGTGATCCTCATCGACACACCCGGCATCGCCTCGCTGTCGGCCTCGACCTCCGCGCGCGCGGCGACCTTCCTCGCGCCCGAGGAGTCCGCCTCCGGCGCGGACGCCGTCGTCTACCTCCTTCGCCATCTGCATCCGTCGGACGTGAAGTTCCTCGAGGCCTTCCGCGACACCGCCGCCGGCGCCGCGCAGACGATCTGCGCCGTCGGCGTGCTGTCGCGCGCCGACGAGATCGGGTCGGGCCGCATCGACTCCCTCCTCTCGGCCGGGAAGGTCGCGCGGCGTTACGCGCGGGACAGCTCGCTCGCATCGCTGCTCCTGGGGGTGATCCCTGTGGCGGGGCTCCTCGCCGAGGGCGCGCGCACGCTGCGCGAGCGGGAGTACGCCGCGTTCCGCGAGCTCGCCGGTCTCGAACGGGCCGACCGGGAGCGGCTCCTGGTGTCGGCCGACCGGTTCGTCCGCGACACCGCCCTCACCACCCTCGGCGCCGACGAGCGCGCCGCCCTGCTGGAGCGGTTCGGCATCTTCGGCGTGCGGCTGGCGACCGCGCTCATCCGGGGAGGGGCGCGGACGTCTTCCGACCTGTCGCGCGAGCTGGTCGAGCAGAGCGGCCTCATCCCGCTGCAGCAGTTCGTCCACGATCAGTTCCGCACCCGCGAGGCGACGCTCAAGGTCCGCGGTGTCCTCCTCGGGCTCGAGCGGCTCATCGACGAGCGCCCCGTCGCCGGTGCCGTCGTCATCCGCGCCGGCATCGAGAGGCTGTCGGCCGGTGCCCACGCCCTGCGCGAGCTCTCGCTGCTCGCGACGGCACGCGCCGAAGGACTCCCGCTCGCGGCGCCCGACGCGGCGCAGGCCGTCGCGATCATCGGCGGCGACGGGACGCCCGCGACCACCCGGCTCGGGCTCCCCGAGGACGCGGGAGCGGAGGCCGTGCGACAGCGCGCCCTCGCGCAGCTCGACCACTGGCGGCGGCTGAGCGACTCGCCGCTCACCGACCGCGCCGCGGTCGCGGTGTGCCGCGTCGTGATCCGCAGCCTCGAGGCGATCGTGTCAGAAGTCCCCGAGGGTGGGGGAGTCGGCTCCGTGGCGGACGTCGTGACGCCGGGCGGACCAGGCGATCGCTCGGGGGAGCGCGCTGATGAGGAGAGCGAGCACGACGAGTCCGCATTGTCCGGCGAGCACGGGAAGGAGCGGCTCGCCGCGCTCGCCGATCGCGACGACCTCTGACGCCAGCAGCACCACGATCACCTGCAGCAGCAGGGTGCCCAGCTGCCACCACCGCACGTGCGGCTTGCGGCTCATGAACGACACGAGCAGCGTGACCTGCGTCAGCAGCACCGCCACCAGCGTGCCGAAGACCGACCAGAAGATGATGTCGGCCGCCGTCTCGTAGGTCTCGTCGCTGCGCCCCTCCGCGACGCCACGCACCACGTCGGCCATCAGGGGAAGCTGCGTCTCGCGGATCACGAACATGTAGACGATCGCGAACGCGCCGACCGCGAAGCTCAGGATCCAGCAGAGCTGGCTCAGCCTCACCGAGAACGGCGGCGTCAGCTTCACGATCACCGGCGCCGTGCTCGGTCGGGCGACAGGTGGGCGCTCCGGCGCGGGTCTCGCCGGATAAGAAGCGGGCGGGGACGACGCCGCGGGTGCACCGGGCGGAGGCGTCGTGGGGTCGGTCACGGCCGGATTGCTCATTGATCCTCGAGCGGCTCGTCGGGATATGCCTCGGGCTCGGGCGGCGTCAGCGGCTCCGCGGCGTCGACGCCCGATGTGTCCGTCATGTCCGCCATGAGCGGTGCCGCGTCCTCCGCGGGTGCGGGCTCGGCGGGCGCCGGCGCCTGCGTCGCAGCGGTGGCAGCGGCATCCGCTGCCGTGTCCACCGCGTCGGTCACCTGCGACAGGCCGTCGTCGAGCACGGGATCCGCGAGGACGGATGCTGCGGCATCCGTGTCCGCCGCGTCCGCGTCCGGGTCCGCGACCTCGGCGTCGACGGGCGCGTCGGCCTCGTCGTCGGCGTCGCCGGTGGTGGTGGTGTTGTGGCTGCCGGTGGTGTTGCCGACCGCGACGTCGCCGACGCCGATCGTCGTCTCGGACTCGTCGACCAGGACGTCGTCGCCCGCGGCCACGGATCCGTCGCCCGCGGCGACGACCGCGCTCTGGTCGAAGATCTGGGTGAGGTCGCCGCCCTGCGTCCAGATGTTCTGGTTCGTGGACTGGTCGACGATGGTCGAGCGCGCGTCGATCGTCGTGAACTGGTTGATGATGCGCGAGATCTCGCGGACCACCTCGGGATCGGTGCTGCGGGGGGTGGGATCGGGGACGGACTCTCTGACGACCGTCTGCTGGCTCGCAGGCCGCGGTGCCACCGACGGGTGGTCGACGATGACAGGAGCGACGCTGCGGACGTCGGCGGCGCACGCGCCCTGGATGCCGCGCGCGGCCATCGCGCCGTCGGGGTCGTCGTTGAACTCCTCGACCGCGTGGGGATCGCGCAGCAGGCTCAGGATGAACGCGATCAGCGCATCCGCGACCGTCTCGATCGGCGTAGTCATGGTCCCCTCCAGCGTCGGGTGCTTGCGGCACAGGTGTCCGCAATACTGAACGTGTTGCTCACGGTATTCAGATGTCGTGGGGTCGGCATCGGGGCTAACCCCTATGGCGTCACGCGGTCCGATGGGGGTCCGCGTCGGTCTCCGTGCCCGGTGCGTCCGCCGCCGAGGCGGTTTCGCTCATGAGCAGGCGCAGCTTCGCGATCACGTCCGAGCGCGACGTCGCGCCCAGGCGACGGCGGATGTGTGCGATGTGGTGCTCGGCGGTGCGCGGCGAGATGAAGATGGCCTCGCCGATCTCGGCGTAGGTCTTGCCCTGCAGCACGAGCCGCGCGACCTCGCGCTCGCGCTCGCTGAGCACCTCGGCGGCGGGCGACGCGTCGCTGTCGGCGCGGGCGGCCGCGGGCTCTCCGGCGGCGGGCGCCGTGGTCCGCTCCAGCTCGATCGGGTGCAGCTCCCGTGCCCGGGCCAGCAGCCGCGCGCTCACGCGCCGATCGGTCGAGCGTGCGGCTCCGTGACCGGCCAGGCGCGCAGCATCCCATGCCATCCCGAACGAGGCGAGCTGCTGGGCGGCCGTTTCCACGGCGTCGGGATCGACGGTGCCGGCGAGCACCGACGTCCAGATGCGGCCGGCCTTCGCCATCGCGGCGGCCACGGCGCTGCGATGGCCCGCGGCGACGAGGGCGTGCGCATGCGGGATCAGCTCATCCGGACGACCGAGAAGGATGCTGCGCTGCACGCCCGCCCATCGCACGGCGGCCGTCCACAGCGGCGAACCGCCCAGTCCATCGGCGACCTCGAGAGCCCGCTCCAGCGCCTGCGCGGCGCGATCGGCGTCGCCCGCCTTCGCGGCCGCGGACACGAGTTCGGTCACGGGCAGGAAGAGGAAGGCGTCGACGTCGACGCGCAGGAGCGCGGTGTGGGCGGTGCGCCAGGCGGCGGCGAGATCGGCGGCGTCGCCGTATCGGCGTGCGAGCGCCACCTCGACCGCCCGCGCGAGGAGCCGGTCGCGGGGTGAGCGCACGCCGGGCTGCGCGTCGGCCTGTGCCAGCGCGAGGCGGGCGTCGTGCGGGCGCACGCGCTGCACGGCGATCCAGGCACGCCACAGCAGCAGCCGCGGGCGCGCCCACTGCCCGCCGTGCCCGCCCGCGATCGCATCGTCGACGATGGACTGCGCCGTGACGGTGTCGCCGAGGTTGAGCGCGACGATCGCGGCGATCACCGCGGGCGGCTCGGCGATCGGCGCCGACGTGCGTGCGGAGGTGTACATCTCGGACGCCCGGATGAGGTCGACGAGCACCGCGTCCGTCGCGTCGGCGGCGAGCGTCGCGCGCAGGCCCCGGTCGACGAGGTTCATCGCGGTGCCGAGGGTCGACGGCATGGCGGCGAGCTCGTCGGGCTCCGTCTTCGCAGCGGCGAGGACGGTGCCGTCGCCGACGCCCAGCGCCGCGATGGTCGCGCGGGCCGATGCGGCCGCGGTCCACGGTGGCATCGCGCGGTAGGTCGCAGCGCTCTGGGCCAGCATGCCCCGCGCGGCCCAGACGGCCGCGGCGAGGTCGGTGAGACGGTCGGCATGCTCGCGGGCGCCCGCGTCGCCGGTACCGGGCTCGTCGTCCGCCCGGGTGCGTGCGGCCTCGGTGAGGACCGCGGCCTCGTCGAGATCGCCCACGGCCCAGGCAGCCTGAGCCCGGCGTTCGAGGAGCGCCGTCGCCTGCAGACCCGCGTCCCACGCCGCCTGGTACAGCTCCCGCGCGCGCTCGGGGTGGCTGTCGAGCAGCCGGTCGCCCTGGTCGGCCAGCGCGGCACCGAGCCCGGGCGTGTGCAGGCGCGACAGCATCGCGGCGTAGTCCGGGTCGTCGCTCGCGACGGCGAGCGTGAGGCCGTCGCCGAGCTCCGCCGTCAGCAGGGCTATGGTCTGCGCCGACGCCGCGGACCGCACGGCTGAGCGCACCGCCGGCGCCGCGCGTCCGCCCCGCAGCAGCAGCCCTTCGGCGTACGCGCGGAGAGCGAGTTCGTCGTCCCCCTCGCGGTCCGCCGGCGCAGGGCCGTGGGCCGCGACGAGGCAGCGACGCTCGACGAAGGTGCGGATGTCGGCGTCGACGGTCTCGAGCCGGTGCGCGACGCGGTCGTCGAGCACGCGCGACAGCGCGCGATGGGAGGCGTCGTCGACGCAGTCGCGCTCGTCGTGGGCGGCGATGGCCTCGGCGACGAGCCACGACACCCCGTCGGTGAGCGCGAGGACGCGATCCACGCACGCCGTCGGGATCGACAGTCGACGCGTCTCCAGATCGTCGAGCACGTCCGAGCGCGAGACATGCCCCAGGACGATCGCGGGCTGCGTGTGCTCGAGCAGGCGCGCGATGGTGACCGTGGCGTCCGTCGTCGGCCACGGCCTGCTCGCGACGATAAGGCCCGCGTCGGGGTCGTCGGCCCGACGGCGCACGGCGGCGAGCAGTTCCGGTCGCAGCAGGTGCAGGTCGTCGACGAGGAGCACGTGCGCGGCGGGAAGACGCACGATCTCACCCGCGGTGTCCGGCATCACCGCGACGTCGCGCTCGCCGGCGACGAACGCGTCCTCCAGTCGCTGCAGCAACGTCGTCTTGCCCGAGCCTGCCGTGCCCACCACCAGTGCACGCGGTGCGCGCTCTGCCCGGGCGGCCAGCGCGTCCACGACGGGCCGGAGTCGCCGGGGGAGGCCGGGGGCGCCGCTGCGAGCGGCCATGGCGGCCGGGCGATCTGTCGCGAGGAGCATGTCGAACCCTTGCGTGTCGTGTGCGTCACCCGCTCACTGCGGGATCGGCACGTCCGTCGGTTCGGGGCTCGGGGCGGGCTCGCTCGGGGCGGGATCGGGGGGAGGGTCGCTGGGGGCCGGGTCCGCGGGCGGGTCCGCCGGAGGATCGGTCGGGGTGGGGTCCGCCGGCGGGTCGGTCGGCGTCGGATCCGCGGGCGGATCGCTGGGCGTCGGGTCCGCCGGTGGGTCGGACGGAGGGGGATCGGCGGGCGGGTCGGTCGGCGTCGGATCGGCCGGCGGATCGCTCGGCGTCGGGCCGGCGGGCGGATCGTCCGCCGTCGACCCGCCGGGAGCGGTGCTCGTCGCAGGGCTGGTCGACGCGGAGTTCGACCCCGACCCCGACCCCGAACCGGACCCCGAACCGGACCCCGAGCCCGTTCCCGAACCGGACCCCGACGACGGCGACGCGGCCTTGGCGGCCTGGCTCGGACTGGTGGCGGGAGTGCGCGCGTCCGACTCCGCCATCGCCTTGGTCGCGGTCGCCTTGCGGGGGTTCGCCGACTTCGGCGCGGGCGTGGTGGTCTGCTCCTCGACCGGCGAGGCGGCGTGCTCGGCGAGGGGCGCCGCGGCCGACACCGGTGCCGCCTTCGGCAGCGCCGCGGGCGGGGCCGACGACGGTTCCTCCTCGTCCGCCGTGCGGGTGGGCGCCGGGCGCGGATCCTCCGCCTCGGCCAGCGACCCGGCGGCCATCGTGCCGGCGAAGACGAGGCCGCCCGCCACCGCCACCGCGGCGGCGCTGATCAGCAGTGACAGTCCGCGCTTCGCAGCGTGCTCCGGTCGCGCTGCGGCGCCTGCTGCGCGCGGCGGAAGAAGATCGAGCCCGTGTGCGGCCTGTGACACGAGGTCGTCGAACGTCGCCGGCGTCTCCGGAACGATAGCGAGCGCGCGCTCCTCGAGGCGCGCGAGCGCCGTGCGCGCGGCGCCGAGCGAGATGGATGCCTTGGGATCGGCGTCGATCGCCACGGGGCGGTCGAACCTCTCCGACAGCTTCTGGGCGACCAGCGGGATGCGCGACGAGCCGCCGATGAGCACGAGCGCCGCGAGCTGACCGGGCGCGAGGTCCGCCGAGTCGATCGTCCGATCGAGGGCGTCCACCGTGCGCTCCAGCGCCGGCTCGATCATCGCCTCGAACTCCGCCCGCGTCACCCGGATACTCGAACGTGCGCCTCCGACGAACACCGGGATCACCGCATCCGAGTCGAACGAGAGCGCCTCCTTCGCCTCGACGCAATCGCGTCGCAGCTGCTGGAGCGCGAGGCGTGTGTCGGGGTCGTCGAGCGACAGCGCGCTCGCCGCGATGCCCGAGACCGTGAGGGCGTGGCGCAGCACCGCGTCGTCGAAGTCGGCGCCGCCGAGGTCGTCGATGCCTGCGGCCTCGCCGCGCACCGCGAACGCCGATCCGCCCCCCTGCTGGAGCACGACGGCGTCGAACGTGCCGCCGCCCAGGTCGTAGACCGCCAGCGCCTGGCCGGCCGCGAGCGGGCGCGTCGCGCCGTAGTGACGGGCCGCGGCCTCCGGCTCGGGGATGAGCTCGACGTCACGGATGCCGAGACCGCCGAGCGATTGCGTGACGAGGGCGAGCCGGTGCGGTCCCCACGCCGTGGGATGCGTCAGCGCGATCGCCGCCGGGGGAGCGCCTTCGCGCTCGCTCACGGTCTGCACGACCGCGGCGAAGGCGCGCGCGAAGAGGTCCTCGGATCTGAGCGAGCGTCCCCCCACCGCGATCGGGACGTCGTCGCCCACGCCGCGTTTGAACTCGCGGATCAGGCGTTCGGGCTGACTCAGGCCGCGGCGCTCGCCGGCGTCGGCGAACAGGAGGTCGCCGTCGTCCGTGACGAAGGCGACGGAGGCGACGTTGTCGCCTCTTCGGCCCAAGGGCACAGGTGTGACCGTTGTTTCGCCGCTGGATCCGGTTCGGGCCGTAGCGGCGGCCGTTCTACTCGTGCCGACATCGACCGCGAGTGCGTACTCATGCGAAACCATCGCTGAAACTCCCCCAAAGAGTTCAGGACGAGTCTCCCCCCGGCCACTGGTCTACCACCGCGGGTGCGCCAGCGCGAGGGGGTGCTCGCAAAACAAGGACACATCCACGGAGACGCCCGGCGCGATTCTGATACATCGTCGTGCGAGTCGGCGTCCGGTTCGGCGCAACGGCGGGGCGCAGCATCCGTGTGACGACTCATTGGCACTCACGTTGCATGAGTGCCAGCCGGTTGCCTAGACTGACGTAAGCACTCTCAACGTCAGAGTGCTAACGAGTCTTAGTCTCAAGAAAGAAGAGGTAGACCGTGTCGGTTTCCATCAAGCCGCTCGAGGACCGCATCGTCATCAAGCAGGTCGAGGCCGAGCAGACCACGTCCAGCGGTCTGGTCATCCCCGACACCGCCAAGGAGAAGCCCCAGGAGGGCGAGGTCGTGGCGGTGGGCCCGGGTCGTATCGACGACAACGGCAACCGCATCCCGCTCGACGTCGCCGTCGGCGACCGCGTGATCTACAGCAAGTACGGCGGGACCGAGGTCAAGTTCGGCGGCGACGAGTTCCTCGTCCTGTCGGCTCGCGACGTCCTCGCGGTCGTCGTTCGCTGAGTTCTCGCGCACCACGCGCACCCCGAAAGGGTCGGATGCTTCGGCATCCGGCCCTTTCGTCGTCTGCGTGCACGACACGATGTGCTCCGCAGTCACAAAGGGTGGGAGCCGGTGGCCCGCAACGCACCAGAAGCGACTGCGGAGCAGCGAGGCGAGGCGAGGGGAGGGGAGGAGCGGGTCGTCCGACGGTGGCAGGAATGACACCATGGACGACGGAGAACGGATGCTGCGTCCCTTCGGCTGCGGGCCGCGCCCCGGCGGTGCGGGCGTAGGCTGACCCGGTGAGTCACGAGCAGTCCGCCCTTCCCGATCGCGACGTGGTGGACGGGCTCGACGACTCGACGGCGCTCGACCTGGGCGTCACCACCGGGACCCGCAGGGCCGTGTCCGATGCGGCCGCGGCGAGGGAGCGCCGGCTCGGCGGGGTCTTCACGTTCTCCGCGTACCTGCTGTGGGGCTTCCTGCCGCTGTACTTCCTGCTCCTGGCGCCCACCGGGCCGTGGGAGATCGTGGCGTGGCGCATCCTGCTGTCGCTGGTCTTCTGCGCGCTGCTGCTCACGGTGACCCGCACGTGGCCGCGGCTCGCAGCGATCTTCCGGCAGCCGCGCGTGCTCGGCCTCACCGTGATCGCGGGCCTCTTGATCTATGTCAACTGGCAGGTGTTCATCTACGGGGCCTTGAACGGTCACGTGATCGAGACCAGCCTGGGCTACTTCATCAACCCGATCGCGACGGTCCTGCTCGCCGTGCTCGTGCTGCGCGAGCGACTGCGGCCGACGCAGTGGGTCGCCATCGGCATCGCCGCGGCGGCGGTCGCAGTGATCGTGATCGGCTACGGCGCCTTCCCGTGGATCGCGCTCACGCTCGCGGCATCCTTCGGCGTCTACGGCCTCGTGAAGAAGAAGGTCGGCCCGTCGGTCGACGCCGTGAGCGGGCTGACCCTCGAGACGCTGTGGCTCACGCCGATCGCGGTGGTCGTGCTCGTGATCGTCGGCGCGACCGAGGGGCTCACGATGGGCGCGGACGGCTGGCAGCACACGGTGCTCCTCAGCCTGACCGGCGTCATCACCGCGGTGCCGCTGCTGCTGTTCGCCGCGGGCGCGCGCCGCGTCTCGCTCACGACCATCGGGCTGCTGCAGTTCGTCGCGCCGGTCCTGCAGTTCCTCGTGGGCTGGCTCGTACTGGGTGAGCCGATGCCCCTCGAGCGCTGGATCGGCTTCGGGCTCGTGTGGGTCGCGCTCACCGTGCTCACGGTCGATTCGCTCATCCACGCCCGCCGCAGCCGCGTCGCGGCGTAGCGCTCAGCGCACCAGGCGGGCGATGGCCTGCGTGGCCTCGGTGATCTTGGCGTCGGCCTCGGCGCCGCCCAGGCGCGCAGCATCCACCACGCAGTGGCGCAGGTGGTCGTCCAGCAGACCCACGGCGACGGCCTCCAGTGCGGAGGTCAGCGCGCTGATCTGCGTGAGGATGTCGATGCAGTACTTCTCGTCCTCGACCATCTTGTGGATGCCGCGGGCCTGCCCCTCGATGCGCTTGAGGCGATTGAGGTACTTGTCCTTGTCGGTGATGTAGCCGTGGTGGGAGTGCTCGCCGGAGTCGGAGTGCGTGTGCTCGAGGGCGGTGTCGGTCATGTCGGGCTCCTTCAACGGTGAGCGGTCGAGAGGCTGCGGAAGCGACGCAGGCGCAGGCTGTTGCCCACGACGAAGACGCTCGAGAAGGCCATCGCCGCTCCGGCGATCATAGGGTTCAACAGGCCCAGCGCCGCCAACGGGATCGCGGCAACGTTGTACGCGAAGGCCCAGAACAGATTGACCTTGATCGTGCGGAGGGTCGCGCGCGAGAGACGGATCGCGTCGGCCGCGCTGCGCAGATCCCCGCGGACCAGGGTGATGTCGGATGCCTCGATCGCAGCATCCGTCCCGGTTCCCATCGCCAGACCGAGGTCGGCCTGCGCGAGGGCGGCGGCGTCGTTCACGCCGTCGCCGACCATCGCGACGACGCGGCCATCGCTCTGGAGCTCGGTCACGACGGCGACCTTGTCCTGCGGAAGCACCTCGGCGATCACGCGCTCGATGCCGACCTCGTCGGCGATGGCCTGTGCCGCGGCGGCGTTGTCGCCGGTGAGGAGCACGGGCGCGAGACCGAGGGCCTTGAGCTGCCGCACCGCCTCGCGGCTCGTGGGCTTGACCTGGTCGGCGACGACGAGGAGGCCCTGCACCGCGCCGTCCCAGGCGGCGAGGACCGGTGTGCGTCCCAGCGCCTCGGCCGCGGCCTTGGCGACAGCCAGGTCGTCGGGGAGGGTCAGCGCCCAGTCGGTGAGCAGGGCCTCGCGGCCGACGAGCACCGCGTGCCCCTCGACGACGCCCGAGACGCCCTTGCCCGGCACGTTCTGGAACGACTCGACCGGCGGCAGCTCTCCGGACTCGGCGGTCGCAGCGCGGGCGATCGCCTGCGCGATCGGGTGCTCGGAGGCGTGCTCCAGGGCGCCCGCGAGACGCAGCAGCTCGGCGCGAGCCGCGGACGCCTGGTTCGTGTGCGGGTCGGCGGATCCGGTGATCATGACGTCGATGAGCGACATGCGTCCGCTCGTGACGGTGCCGGTCTTGTCGAGCACGACAGTGTCGACCGTGCGCGTGGACTCGAGCACCTCGGGGCCTTTGATGAGGATGCCGAGCTGCGCACCGCGGCCGGTGCCGACGAGCAGGGCGGTGGGGGTCGCGAGCCCGAGCGCGCACGGGCACGCGATGATGAGCACCGCGACGGCCGCGGTGAAGGCCATGGAAGCCGGGGCGCCGGTGAGGAGCCAGGCCACGAGCGTGCCGAGCGAGATGAGCAGCACGATCGGGACGAACACGCCCGAGATGCGGTCGGCCAGGCGCTGCACCTTGGCCTTGCCCGACTGGGCGTCTTCGACGAGCCGCGCCATCTGCGCGAGCTGCGTGTCGTCGCCGACGCGCGTCGCGCGCACGACCAGCCGGCCGCCCGCGTTGACGGTGGCGCCGACGACCGCATCGCCGGGGGAGACCTCGACGGGGACAGATTCGCCCGTCACCATCGAGGCGTCGACGGCGGAGGTGCCGGAGGTCACGACGCCGTCGGTGGCGATCTTCTCGCCGGGTCGCACGACGAACTCCTCGCCGACGCGGAGGTCGGTGACCGGCACGCGCACCTCGGCGACGCCGTCGCCGGAAGCGCGGAGCACGGCGACGTCCTTCGCGCCGATCTCGAGCAGGGCCCGCAGTGCGGCACCCGCGCGGCGCTTCGACCGCTGCTCGAAGTACCGGCCCGCGAGCACGAACGTCGTGACGCCGGCGGCGACCTCGAGGTAGATGTCGCCTGCGCCGCTCTCGGGTGTGACGGACCACTCGAACGTGTGCGTCATGCCCGGCATGCCCGCGTGGCCGAAGAACAGCGCGTACAGCGACCACAGGAACGCTGCAGAGACGCCGAGCGAGATCAGCGTGTCCATCGTGGCCGCGCCGTGGCGCAGGTTGATCCAGGCGGCCCGGTGGAACGGCCACGCGCCCCACACCACCACCGGCGCCGCGAGCGCCAGCGACGCCCACTGCCAGTAGGTGAACTGCAGGGCCGGGATCATCGCCAGGACGATCACCGGGACCGACAGCACGATCGACCCGATCAGTCGCTGCCTGAGGCTCGTGAGCTCAGGGTCGGCGGGCTCCTCAGCCGTGGGCTCTGTCGCCGGCGGTGCGGGGAGAGCAGCCGTGTACCCGGTCTTCTCGACCTCCTGGATGAGCGCCTGCGGGTCGAGTCCCGCGGGAGCCGTGACGGTCGCCTTCTCGGTGGCGTAGTTGACGGATGCCTCGACCCCGTCCATCCGGTTCAGCCGCTTCTCGATCCGCGCGGCGCACGACGCGCACGTCATCCCGCCGATCTCGAGTTCGAACCGGGCGGCGGGGGTCGAGGTCTCGCTCATGCGCGGACCGCGCTGTACCCGGCCTCGTCGACGGCCGCGATGACGGCGTCGTCGGCGAGCTCGGCGGCGGAGACGATCTTCAGCGTGCCGGCGGCCGCGCTCACCTGGACGTCCTTGACGCCCTCGAGCTTCGACACCTCGCCGCGCACGGACGCCTCGCAGTGCCCGCAGCTCATTCCCGTCACCGTGTACTCGGCCTCAGCCATGATTTCTCCTCTGGGTCGTGAGGATACCCCTCAGGGGTACCCAGTCGCTCCAGTGTATACCCACAAGGGGTATGGGAGGCCGGCGCCGGCCTCGGAATCGGTTCCGGCGGTGCGCGCGAACAGGCCGACGAGTTATCCACAGCGGAGGAACCCGGCGAGCGTCTGGAATTACGGTCCGATCACGGTTTTCAAGCTGTTACAGATCGTTAACGAAAGGCAACATTGGCGACGCTTGACGGCGATTAGGTTTAGTGCACTGGGTCGGCGCCCGAGCCGTTCCCGTTGTAATCGCACAGCAAGGAGCAACATGAGCGTCTTCACCCGCTCGCGCACGACCACCGTCCTCGGTGGCATCGCGCTCATCGGCGCCAGCGCCCTCGTCCTCGCCGGTTGTTCCGGCGGCGGTGGCGGCACCGGTGGCGAGGCCAGCGAGAGCGCAGGTCCCGTCGAGGAGCTGAGCCTCAAGATCGGCACGGCACTTCCCCAGACGGGCAACCTCGCGTTCCTCGGCCCGCCCGAGGAGGCCGGCGTCGCGTACGCGGTCTCGCAGATCAACGAGGCGAGCGCCGACACCGGACTCAACCTCGACGTCGTCTACGGCGACTCCGGTGACACCGACAACAAGGCCTACGAGACCGAGATCCCGCGCCTGCTCGGCGAGGACGTCTCCGCCATCCTCGGTGCGGCGTCGTCGGGAACGTCGCTGCAGTTCATCGACCAGGTCACCGGTGCCGGGGTCATCCAGTTCTCGCCGGCGAACACGTCCGACGCGTTCACGACGTACGACGACAACGGACTGTACTTCCGCACCGCTCCGTCGGACGTCCTCCAGGGCGAGGTGCTCGGCAACCTCATCGCCGAGGACGGCCACCAGACGCTCGGCATGATCGTGCTGAACGACTCGTACGGAACCGGTCTGGCGAAGTACGTCACCGAGGCGTTCGAGGCCGCCGGCGGCGAGGTCGTCGCGGCTCCCACCTACAACACGGGTGACACGAGCTTCGACGCGCAGATCTCGGAGGTCCTCGCGGCCGACCCCGACGCGATCGCCCTGATCACGTTCGAAGAGGTCAAGACGATCCTGCCCAGCCTGTTCGGTCAGTACCCCGCGGAGGACCTGTACTTCGTCGACGGCAACCTCGCCAACTTCGGTGACCAGTTCCCGGCGGGCTCGCTGACGGGAGCGAAGGGAACGTTCCCGGGCCTGTCGCTCGACGCGATCACGGACTTCACCGACGCGCTGCAGGAGTTCAACGAGGGCGAGGGCAACGCGCCGCTCACCGAGTTCACCTACGCTGCGGAGTCCTACGACGCCACGATCCTGATCGCGCTGGCCTCCCTGGCGGCGAAGTCGACCGACGGAACCGCGATCGCCGAGAAGCTCGTCGAGGTCTCGGGCGGCTCCGGCGAGGGTGAGAAGTGCACCACGTACGCCGAGTGCGCGGCCATCATCGTGGGTGGCGGTGTCGCCGACTACGACGGCATCTCCGGCCCGATCACGTTCGACGAGGTCGGCGACCCGACCGAGGCGTCGATCGGCATCTACCAGTTCGGCGACGACAACAAGTACGTCCCGTACGAGGGCTGATCGTCCCCAGATGTGAACGGCCCCGGGTCCTCGGACCCGGGGCCGTTCCTCTTCTGGTTCGGGGGCCCGCTCGGCTTCCCGTCACTCGCAGGGCACGTGGTCGGCGTTCGCACAGGGAAGAAGGAGGGGACCGGATGCCGCGGCATCCGGTCCCCTCCTGCTGAGGCGCTGTGACAGCTACTTGCCGAGCGTTCCCAGGTAGAGCTCCGTGACCTTCGGGTCGTTCAGCAGCTCGCGGCCGGATCCCGTGTAGGCGTCGCGGCCCTGATCGAGCACGTAGCCGCGGTCGCAGATCTGCAGGCAGCGGCGGGCGTTCTGCTCGACCATGATGCACGTCACGCCGGCGCGGTTGATCTCCGAGACGCGGATGAAGGCCTCGTCCTGCCGGACGGGGGACAGGCCCGCCGACGGCTCGTCGAGCAGCAGCACCTTCGGGTCCATCATCAGAGCGCGGCTCATCGCGACCATCTGGCGCTCGCCGCCCGAGAGCGATCCGGCACGCTGCTTGAGGCGCTTGCCGATCTCGGAGAAGATCCCCGTCACGAACTCGAGACGCTCCTTGTAGGCACTGGGGCGCTGGTAGAGCCCCATCTGCAGGTTCTCCTCGATGGTGAGGCTCGGGAACACGTTGTTGGTCTGCGGGATGAACCCGACACCACGCGCCACGAGCTTGTTGGCGCGCAAGCCGGTGATGTCGTCGCCTTCGAGCGTGATCGTGCCGCTGCGGACGTGCACCTGCCCGAAGATCGCTTTCAGCAGCGTCGACTTGCCGGCGCCGTTGGGACCGATGATGCCGATCAGCTCGCCCTGGTGGGCGACGAGGCTGCAGCCGTTGAGGATGTTCACCCCGGGCAGATAGCCGGCGTGGACATCGTCGATGACGACGACGGGAGTGCCCGTCGCGGTGGGAGCGGTCATCTGCCGTCCTCCTCTTCCTCTTCTTCGGCCACGCCCTCGTCGACGAGCGCTGCGGCGTCCGCTGCGGCCGAGGCATCGGCATCCGTCGTCGGGTCGGCCTGGACGACATCGATGCGGCCCGTCACGACGCCCAGGTCGAGTTCCTGATGGGCGCCGAGGTACGCGTCGATCACCGCGGGATTCTTCATGACCGTATCGGGGTCGCCCTCGGCGACGATCTTGCCTTCAGCCATGACGACGACCCAGTCGGCGATGTGGCGCACCATGTGCATGTCGTGCTCGACGAACAGGACGGTCATGCCGAGGTCCTTGAGGTCGAGGATGTGGTCGAGCAGCGACTGCGTGAGGGCAGGGTTGACGCCTGCCATCGGCTCGTCGAGCATGACGAGCGTCGGCTCGGTCATGAGCGAGCGCGCCATCTCGAGCAGCTTGCGCTGGCCCCCCGACAGGCTGGCGGCGAAGTCGTCGGCCTTGGCATCGAGTTTGAACTTCTCGAGCAGCACCATCGCGCGGTCTTCGAACTCCGCATCCTGCGATCGCCACAGCGCGGGGATCAGGCTGCCCCAGAACTTCTCGCCGCGCTGGTTCTTCGCGCCGAGCTTCATGTTCTCCATCACCGTGAGCAGGCCGAGGGCCTTGGTGAGCTGGAAGGTGCGGACCAGCCCCATGCGCGCGACCTTGTAGGCGGGCACGCCCGAGAGCGATGTGCCGTCGAAGGTCCACGTCCCATGGTCGGGTCGATCGAACCCGGTGAGCAGGTTGAACAGTGTCGTCTTGCCGGCGCCGTTCGGCCCGATGAGGGCCGTGATGGCGCCACGCGGGACCTCGAGGTGGTCGACGTCCACCGCGTTGACGCCGCCGAACGAGCGGCGCACGTCGTCGGCGATGATGATCGGGTCGACCTTCGCGACGCCGGGGGCGGCGTCGCCGACATGGAGGCCGGTGGTCTTCGGGCGGGCGACCGGCGCGCCCCCGGTCACCGGGGCGGTTTCACTTGACAAAGGTCAGCTCCTTCTTGTTGCCCAGGAGGCCCTGCGGCATGAAGATCACCAGCAGCATGAGCGCGACGCCCACGAGGATGAACCGGAGCGTGCCTGCCTGGATCTGCGAGAGGCCGAACAGCAAGCCGGCTTCGGCCATCGCCGGCAGAACGTTGGACAGGAACGTCTGCAGCGCCCAGAAGATCAGCGAACCGAGGATCGGGCCGAACACCGTTGCGGCACCGCCGAGGAGGAGCGCCGTCCAGACGAAGAACGTCAGCGACGTCACGTAGACGCCGGGGCTGACGGCTGAGGGCAGCGCGTACACGATGCCGCCCGCGGCCGCCAGGACACCGCCGAGCACGAGCGCCTGCATCTTGTAGGAGAAGACGTTCTTGCCGAGCGAACGGACGGCGTCTTCGTCCTCGCGGATGCCCTTCAGTGTGCGCCCCCACGGGCTGCGCATGAGCATCCACACGACGAGCACCGCGATCGCGACGGTGATGATGCCCGTGATGCGCACCCACCACCCGGTCTCGTTGTAGACCCAGGGGCCGAAACCGTACTCCCCGGGCGGGATCGGATTCGACGCCCGGAAGCTCTCGTGGTAACCGCTGAGTCCGTCGGCTGAGCCTGTGACGCTGTCGAACGCTGTCGTGAGGAACATCAGCCGGAGCACTTCCGCGGCTGCGATCGTCACGATGGCGAGGTAGTCGCCCCGAAGGCGCAGAGTCGGGATGCCCAGGATCAGCGCGAAGATCGCCGCCGCGGCCAGACCGATGAGGGCCCCGGCCCACCAGGGAAGGCCGAACGAGAGGATCGAGATCGCGTAGCCGTATGCGCCCACGGCCATGAAGCCGGCGATGCCCATGTTGATCAGACCCGCGTAGCCGAAGTGCACGGCGAGGCCGAGGGCGGCCAGTGCGTAGCCGATCGTTGCGGGGCTGAGGATCGAGGAAAGGGTGTTGGAGAGAATCTGCAACCAGTTCATGCGCGTGCCTTAACCAATCCGCTCTCGTCTGCCCAAGATGCCCTGTGGTCGGAACAGCAGGATGACGATGAGGATGAACAGTGCGCTGGCGTACTTGAGGTCGGCCGGGATCCACAGGCTCGACACCTCCACCAGGATTCCGACGATCAGCGCGCCGATGAGCGCGCCGTACGCGGTGCCGAGACCGCCGAGGACGACCGCGGCGAACATGAGCAGCAGGATCTGCGCGCCCATGTCCCACTTGATGCCGGGGCGGTAGTACGCGTACAGGATGCCGGCGAGGCCGGCGAGGCCGCCCGCGACGATCCACACGACGCGCACGACATGGTCCACGTCGATGCCGGATGCGGCGGCCAGCGGCGCGTTGTCGGAGATGGCGCGGGTGGCCTTGCCCGTCCGCGAGCGGGTGAGCCACAGCGCGAACGCCACGATGACCACGATCGAGATGGCCAGCGAGACCAGGTCGATGACGCTCATCTGCACCGCGCCGAACAACGGGATCTTCGCCTCGGACGAACCCGGAAGCTGCAGCGTCCCGCCGCCGATGAAGAGCTGGAACGTGTAGCGCAGTGCGAGCGAGAGGCCGATGCTCACGATCATGAGCTGCACGACGCCGACTCGGCGCCGGCGCAGCGGTCGCCAGAGGATCACGTCGAGGAAGAGGCCGAAGAGTGCGCTGAGGACCACGGCGATCGGGTAGCCGAGCCACCACGGGAGCGCCACGGTCGCCGGTCCCACGAGCAGATAGGCGGCGATGGCGCCGAAGGTCACCATCTCGCCGTGCGCGAAGTTGGAGATGCCGGTCGTGCCGAACACCAGTGAGAGGCCGATCGCAGCGAGGGCCAGCATGAGTCCGAAGCTGATGCCCTGGATGACGCGCTGGACGAGCTGGTCGAAGAAGCTCGTGACGTTGCGCTCGCCCTCGCCGATGAAGAAGTTGACGCTGACGCGGCCGCCCTGGCCTACCTCGACCTCTTTGACGTTCGGGGTGTCGTCCTCGGCATCGACCACGGCGATGCCTTCGGGAAGCGTCTCCTCGTCGAGCGTGACGACGTAGGTCTCGCCGCGCTCGGGGACGTTCACGTGCCATTGGCCGTTCTCGTCGGTCTCGACCTCTTGTTCCCCGCCGGGGCCGTCGACGGTCAGGACGACGCCTTCGAGCGGCTCACCGTCGAGTTGGACGTTGCCGCTGATCCGATAGGGATCGTCTTCGTCGGCCAGTGCGGGCGTCGCGGTGGCGAACAGCCCCAACAGGACGAGCAGCAGTCCGAAGACAGCGGCGATCGCCCGCCTTCCAGACACATGTCTCGTGGTCACAGTCGCAGGACCCACAGAACCTCCAGTTCGCCGCCGACGAGCGCACCGATGTCCGGGTCGCATCGGCTGTGATGAACGACGGTACGAGCGTAATGTGTCGCGGGTGTTTCGCCTATCGCACCCTGTGGATACGTGACCCGATCGCAACGAGGGTGGGACCGCGTCTCAGGTGGCTGTATTCGGGAATCATTTCCAGGTTCGCCGCCTTAGAATCGAGTACGGAGCGTCACGAGCGCACCGGCCGCCGCCGTCCACCCCCGAGCACGCGCGCGCCCGCGCGAGGAGACCCCCATGGAGCACAACGACCCCTTCGGCTTCGTCGGACTGACCTACGACGATGTGCTGCTGCTGCCCGGCCACACCGACGTGATCCCCAGCGAAGCCGACACCTCGTCCCGGGTGACGCGACGCATCACCGTCGCGACCCCGCTCATCTCGAGCGCGATGGACACGGTGACGGAGTCGCGCATGGCGATCGCGATCGCCCGCGAAGGCGGCCTCGGGATCATCCACCGCAACCTCGCGATCGAGGACCAGGCCTCGATGGTCGACCGCGTCAAGCGGAGTGAGTCGGGCATGATCACCGACCCGATCACGACCACCCCCGACACCACGATCGAAGAGGTCGACTCGCTCTGCGCGCAGTACCGCATCTCGGGCCTTCCGGTCGTCGACGATGAGAACCACCTCGTGGGCATCGTCACGAACCGAGACATGCGCTTCGTCTCGGGCTTCGAGCGTCAGACCACCAAGGTGCGCGACGTCATGACGACCGACGGGCTGGTCACCGGTCGCGTGGGCATCAGCGCCGGCGAGGTCATCGCCCTCTTCGCGCAGCACCGCGTCGAGAAGCTCCCGCTCATCGACGAGCACGGCAAGCTCGCGGGCCTCATCACCATCAAGGACTTCGACAAGAGCGAGAAGTACCCCCTCGCCACCAAGGACGAGCAGGGCCGCCTCCGCGTCGGTGCCGCCATCGGCTTCTTCGGCGACGCCTGGCAGCGCGCCGAGGCCCTCCGCGACGCCGGCGTCGACGTCATCGTGGTCGACACCGCCAACGGCCAGTCGCAGGGTGTCATCGACATCGTCCGCCGGATCAAGGCCGACACGAGCTTCGACCACATCGACGTCATCGGCGGCAACGTCGCCACGCGGGAGGGCGCACAGGCCCTCATCGACGCGGGCGTGGACGCCGTCAAGGTCGGCGTCGGCCCGGGCTCGATCTGCACCACCCGCGTCGTCGCCGGCGTCGGCGTGCCGCAGGTCACGGCCGTCTACGAGGCCTACCTTGCCGCGCGCGAAGCCGGCATCCCGGTGATCGCCGACGGCGGACTGCAGTACTCGGGCGACATCGCCAAGGCGCTCGTCGCCGGTGCCGACACCGTCATGCTCGGATCGCTCCTCGCCGGCACCGACGAGTCGCCGGGCGAGATCGTCTTCCAGGGCGGCAAGCAGTTCAAGCAGTACCGCGGCATGGGCTCGCTCGGTGCGATGCAGACTCGCGGCAAGAAGACGTCGTACTCGAAGGACCGCTACTTCCAGGCCGACGTCCCCACCGACGACAAGCTCATCCCCGAGGGCATCGAGGGTCAGGTCGCCTACCGCGGTCCGGTCTCGGCCGTCGCGTACCAGCTCGTCGGCGGGCTGCGTCAGTCGATGTTCTACGTCGGCGCCCGCACCATCGACGAACTCAAGGCCAAGGGCAAGTTCGTCCGCATCACCGCGGCCGGCCTCAAGGAGTCGCACCCGCACGACGTCCAGATCGTCGTCGAGGCCCCCAACTACAAGAAGTAACCCGCTCCGGAGACGGATGCCTCGGCCCCGCGCACTGCGCAGGGTCGAGGCATCCGTCGTTTCCGCCGGACCGGCTCAGGGGAGGCGGAAAGGGGCGGCGGCCCGGAAGCCGTCGTCGGTCGCGAGGGCGGCGAGGACAGAGCCGACGGCCGGCGTGAACTTGAAGCCGTGGCCGGAGAAGCCGGCGCCGACGACGATGCGGCCGCGCCGGTCGAGGAGGAAGTCCTGCGAGTCCGTGGACGTGTAGGTGCAGCTGATGGGCTCGGCCGACCCGGCGTCGAGACCCGGGAACCACTCAGCCACGTAGTCGCGCAGCTGCGCGGCGAGGGCGGGAACCGGACGGAACGTGCGGGCATCGGGGTCGACCACCGGCCCCACGAGGTGGAAGCCCACCTTGACGCCCTCGCCCGGCGTCGGCATGCCGTAGACGTTCGCGGGGTACCGCTCGGCCGGCAGGAGGTGGTTGAACGACGGCCACAGCGCATCCGGCGTGATCGGGGCGAAGTGGGCGGGGCTCTCCTCGGTCACGGTCAGCCGGGGGAGGGGGAAGGACGGGGGAAGGATGCCGCGGGTCCAGGCTCCGGAGGTCACCACCACGGTCTCGGCCACGATGTCGTGACGCTCGCCGCCGGCGTCGACCGTGAGTGCGACACCATCCCTCCGCTCGTCGAGGGAGACCACGCGGTGCCCGAAGCGGACGTCGGCGCCGTGACCGCGGGCGCCGCGCTCGAGCGCCTCGAGGGCGGCGGACGCGCGCACCACCCCGGCGTCGGGCGTGAACAGCACGTCGCCGGTGAATCGCATTCCGCTCCAGCGCCGTGCCGCCTCGTGCGCGGCGAGCACCTCGGCGCGCTCGCCGCGGGCGATGAGCGCGCCGTGCACATCCGCGACGACGGCGTCGTCGCCGTGGGTCACGAGCCCGTGCAGGCGCAGCAGCGGTTCGCCGGTCGCGCGCGAGAGCTCGTCCCATTCGGCGCGCGCCAGCGTGAGCAGATCGAGGTAGTGGGCGGCGCCGTAGGCGTTGTTGAAGTTGCGGGTGGCGCCGTGCGAGGCGCCGCGGGTGTGGCCGCGTTCGAACCGCTCGAGCGCGACCACGCGGTGGCCGCGACGCGCGAGCTGCCACGTCGTCGCGAGCCCCATGGCACCCCCGCCGACGACGACGTACGGAACATGCTCGGTCACGGGGGCCTCCAAGGTCTCGGATGCCGAGGGGCGCGGCATCCGTCTCCGCCTCCATCCAATCGCACCGCGCACCGCTGCCGAGGGGAGGTCACGGAGTGTGACGGGCGCCCCAGCGGGTGGTGTCGCTACCCTGGCGCCATGATCAGGCAGCGGCGGCACGCTCTGGCTACGCAGCGCACCACACGTCTCGAGGCGTTCACCGACGGGGTCTTCGCGATCGCGGCGACGCTGCTCGTGCTCGACCTCACCCAGTACTCGCCTGGCAAGGTCGACTCCGACGCCGACATGTGGGCCGCCCTCGGCGGCATGTACGAGCTGTTCCTCAATTTCGGGCTGAGCTTCGTGCTGCTGTGCCTGATGTGGATGGTGCACGTCCAGCAGTTCGAGCACCTCGCGCGCGTGGATTCGACGACGGTGTGGCTGAACAACGCACGGCTGCTGTTCATCGTGCTCGTGCCGTTCGCGACGAACCTGACGACCGAGTACTCCGAGTGGCTCGCGGGCCGGCTCGCGATGCCGGTGACGTTCTTCCTCGCCATCCTGTTCAGCTGGCTGCAATGGGGGTGGGCGGTGCGGCAGCGCGAAGCGCTGATGCCCGACATGAGCAGGGCGGATGCCGTGGCCTACGGCCGCAGCTCGCTGAGCGCCCTCCTCATCTCGGCCGCGGTGGTGGTGCTGGCGCCGTGGGTCGGCTCGGCGGCGTTCCTGCTCTTCTTCCTCGACGGTCTGCTGACCCGCGTCCTGCGAGGCAAGGGCGACTGATCCGGGCCGAGGCCGGGGTCAGGGCACGGGGACGGCTTCGGGCTGGGCGGCCCGTGTCTCGGCCTCGGACGAAGTCAGGGAGGTGGCATCCGTCCCCTTGCCGGAGGGGAGCCACAGCGCCACGATCGTTGCGGCGAACAGGACGGCCGCACCGGTGAAGACCGCGGGGCGGGCGGCGTCGACGTACATGCCGGGCAGGAGCTCGCCACCGGCGCTCACGAAGATGGCGGTCATCACGGCGGTGCCGAGGGCGACGCCCAGCTCACGGACGGTGGAGTTCACGCCGGATGCCTTGGCGTGGTCGATGAGTCCGAGGGTCGCGAGCAGCGCCGTCGCCGACGGCGCGAACACGAGCGCCATGCCGACGCCGGCCATGATGAACGGCGCGATCAGCGTCGGGTAGTCGAGGTCGGTCGACATGACGGCGGCGATCCACGTGAGCGCGATGCCCTGCAGGGCGAGGCCGAGGACGAGCAGGATGCGCGTCCCGACGCGGGGAGCCAGGATGCCGGCGATCGGGGCGACGATCATGGGCGCGAGCGTCCAGGGGGTGGTCTGCACGGCGGCTTCGAGGGGCGTGGATCCCTGCACGACCTGCAGGTACTGGATCAGGATGAACACCGCGCCGAACGTGCCGAAGCTGAACGCGAATCCGACGATGTTGGTGATCGAGAACGAGCGGTCGCGGAAGAGGCGCAGCGGCAGGAGGGGCGCCTGCGTGCGGGTCTGCCACCAGAGGAACGCGGCGATGAGCAGCGTGCCGAGCACGATCTCGGCGATGACCCCGATCGAGTCCCAGCCGTCGTCGTTGCCGCGCACGATCGCGTGGACGAGGGCGAGCACACCGGCCGCGGCGAGCAGTGCACCCGGAACGTCGATGCGGGCGCGCGCGCCGAAGTCGTTGTTCAGCACGACGAGCGCGAGGGGGATGGCGATGATCGCGACGGGCACGTTGATCCAGAAGATCGCCTGCCAGTTCCAGCCCTCCATGATCGCTCCGCCGACGAGCGGGCCGACCGCGACGCCGAGCCCCGAGACGCCGCCCCAGATGCCGATCGCGAGGGCGCGCCTGGCCGGTGGCACCGCCCCGCTCAGCAGTGCGAGGGAGAGGGGCATCACACCCGCGGCGCCCAGACCCTGCACGGCGCGCGCGGCGATGAGCTGACCGGGGTCGGTGCTGAGCGCGGCGAGCACCGAGCCCACGCCGAACACGGCGATGCCGATCGCGAAGAGCGTGCGGCGGCCGAACCGGTCGCCGAGCGCCGAGGCGATGAGGATCGCGCCGGCGAACGCCAGCGTGTACGCGTTGACGAACCACTGCAGCTCTTCGACGCTCGCGCCCATCTCGCGGTGCAGCACCGGGAGCGCGTTCGTCATGACGAGGTTGTCGAGCGTGGCCATGAACATCGGGAGGGATGCCGCGGCCACCACGAGCGCGAACGGCCGCGCGCGACGGGGGGCCCTGGTGAGGGGTGATTCGGTCATGGGAGGCTCCGGTTGTAATCGAATGATTACCACAATGTAGTAATCGACTGATTACAAAGTCAAGTCATTCGCTGATAACCTTTCGGCATGACATCTCCGGCAGTGGCAGGCAGCGGCGCCTCCGTGGACGAGGCGCCGGCCGACCCGGGCAAGCGCCTGTCGTCCCAGGAGCGGCGCCGTCAGATCCTGGCGGCCGCGCTCGCCGTGTTCGGCGCCCGCGGCTACGAGGGCGCGACGACCGATGAGGTGGCCCGCGCCGCCGGCGTCAGCCAGCCGTACGTCGTGCGGCTCTTCGGCTCGAAGGAGAACCTCTTCCTCGCGGCGATCGAAGACGCCCTGACGCGCATGCTCGCCGGCTTCCGGGCGGCGCTCGCCGACGACTCCCCGCACGACCCCGACATCACACCGGAGAAGGCGGCGGCCAAGCGCATCGGGCAGGCCTACGTCGACCTCATCGCGGTGCGCGGCCTCCACCAGACGCTCGCGCACGCCTACCTGCTCGGGAGTCATCCCGTGATCGGCGCGGCCGCGCGCCAGGGCTTCGCGAAGGTCTGGCGGTTCTTCCGCGACGAGATGGGGCTCGACGCCGACGAGTCGCGCACGTTCATGGCCGAGGGCATGCTCATCTCGACGATGATCGGCCTGCGCATCGTCGACGACTACGGCTCCGATCCGCAGATCACCGAGCTCTTCCGCTCCTGCTTCCCGACCGAGCTGCCCCACGTGCTCGAGGTCCTCCCGCGCGGCACCGACCGCTGGTAGGTCGCCGGGACGGATACTGCCCCCTGCCCCGCGTCGGGGGCGCGGCGTAGGGTCGGGGGCATGTGCCGGAACATCCACACACTCCACAACTTCGAGCCCGCAGCCTCGTCCGCCGAGGTCCACGCCGCTGCGCTCCAGTACGTGCGCAAGATCGCGGGCACGACCAAGCCCTCGAAGGCGAATCAGGAGGCCTTCGACCACGCCGTGCACGAGATCGCGCACATCACGCAGCACCTGCTCGACGACCTCGTCGCGGTGACGCCGCCCAAGAACCGCGAGATCGAGGCCGCCAAGGCGCGCGAGCGCGCGATCCGCTCGGGCAGGTACGCCGCGCCGGCCGCCTGAGCTCCGTCCTCCGGTCGTTGAGCGGAGCGGAGCGGGGTGGGGTAGTCTGGTCGGCTCCCTGAACGGCGACGGATGCCGCACCGGAGCAGACAGGGAACACCGTGGGGTACATCGACATCGCCGCCGTCTCGTATGCGCTGCCGGACGGCCGGCCGCTGCTCGACGAGGTCTCGTTCCGCGTGGGCGAGGGGTCGACGACGGCGCTCATCGGCCAGAACGGCGCGGGCAAGACAACGCTGCTGCGGATCATCCGCGGGGAGACCCCGGCGCTCTCCGGTGTCGTGTCCATCGACGGCGGCCTCGGCGTCATGGACCAGTTCGTCGGCCACGGCGAGGTCGGGCAGACCGTCCACGACCTCCTCATCGCCGTCGCGCCTGACCGCGTGCGTCGCGCCGCGCGCGAGCTCGAGGACGCCGAGGCGGCGATCATCGAGCTCGACGACCTCGAGACGCAGATGCGCTACGCCGGAGCGCTTGCCGACTACGCCGAAGCCGGTGGCTACGAGTACGAGACCGTCTGGGACACGTGCACGACGACGGCCCTCGGCATCCCGTTCTCGCGTGCACGGTTCCGCGAGCTCACCACGCTGTCGGGCGGCGAGCAGAAGCGGCTCGCGCTCGAGGCGCTGCTGCGCGGCCCCGACCATGTGCTGCTGCTCGACGAGCCCGACAACTACCTCGACGTTCCCGGCAAGCGGTGGCTCGAGGAGCGCCTGCGCGAGACGCAGAAGACGGTGCTGCTGGTGTCGCACGACCGCGAGCTGCTGGCCCGTGCGGCCGACCGCATCGTGACCCTCGAGGCGGGCGGTGCGGGGAGCACCGCGTGGGTGCACGGCGGCGGCTTCGGCACCTATCACCGGGCACGGGAGGACCGGATGCTGCGCCTCGACGAGCTGCGCCGCCGCTGGGACGAGCAGCACGTCAAGCTCAAGGAGCTCGTGGCGACCCTCAAGGTCAAGGCCACGGCCAACGACACCTTCACCTCTCGGTACCGCGCCGCTCAGACGCGGCTGCGCAAGTTCGAGGAGGCGGGTCCACCGCAGGAGCGCCCGAGGGAGCAGGACCTCGATGTGCGCCTGCGCGGCGCGCGCACCGGCCGGCGGGCGGTCGTCGCCGAGCAGCTCGAGCTCACGGGGCTCATGAAGCCGTTCGACCTCGAGGTGTGGTTCGGCGACCGGGTCGCGGTGCTCGGATCGAACGGCTCGGGCAAGTCGCACTTCCTTCGGCTGCTCGCCCGCGGCGGCACCGACCCCGATGGGAGGCTCGGGCACCTGACCACGACCGGCGCGGGGCTCGACCCCGTGGCGCACACCGGTCGCGGGATCCTCGGCGCGCGCGTCGTGCCGGGAT
The DNA here is from genome assembly GCF_001422925.1 of Microbacterium sp. Leaf288. Taxonomy (GTDB): domain Bacteria; phylum Actinomycetota; class Actinomycetes; order Actinomycetales; family Microbacteriaceae; genus Microbacterium. The sequence goes on along the minus strand of NZ_LMNI01000012.1, from coordinate 752,731 downwards.
GGTTCGCGCAGACCCACCGCCACCCGGAGTTCGACGGCAAGACGCTGCTCGACATCCTCCATCGCGGCGAGGACGCCCGAGCCGGTCTGCCCCGCGAAGCCGCGAGCAGCGCGCTCGACCGGTACGGACTCGTCGCCCAGGCCGAGCAGACGTTCGACAGCCTGTCGGGTGGGCAGCAGGCGCGGTTCCAGATCCTGTTGCTCGAACTGTCCGGCGCGACGCTGTTGCTCCTCGACGAGCCGACCGACAACCTCGACCTCGTCTCGGCCGAGGCTCTGCAGGACGCGCTCGCCCGGTTCGAGGGCACCGTGCTCGCGGTCACGCACGACCGCTGGCTCGCGAAGTCCTTCGATCGTTTCCTGGTCTTCGGCTCCGACGGCCGCGTGTTCGAGTCGAACGAGCCGGTCTGGGACGAGGCACGGGTGGCCCGCACCCGCTGAGGCTGACGGGATCGCCGCCGCGACGGTGCGTGATGCCCCGCTGCCGTTCGCACAGGACTCGCGAAGCTGCGCTCGGCGACTCCTGGGGATAAGGACACCGGTCGGCGTCCTTGTCCCCAGGAGCGCCGGCGCGGAGGAAGCTCATCGGGCTGGTGACGGGCGGGGGACGGATGTCGCGTGAAGTCCGGGGCGGTCGGCCGGCCGGGCGGAATCCGGCGCCGCGAGGCCCGCCGGGTAGGCTGGTCGGGTGAGCATGGACATCGAACTCGGCCGGGCCAAGAGGGCGCGTCGCGCCTACACGTTCGACGACATCGCGGTGGTGCCGTCGCGGCGCACGCGCAACCCCGAGGACGTCTCGACCACGTGGACGATCGACGCCTTCAGCTTCGACATCCCGGTGCTGGGCGCCCCGATGGACTCGGTCGTGAGCCCGCGCACGGCGATCATGCTGGGCCAGCTCGGCGGCCTGGGCGTCCTCGACCTCGAGGGCCTGTGGACCCGCTACGACGACCCCGAGCCGCTGCTCGCCGAGATCGCCGGCCTCGAGAAGGCCGCCGCGACCCGCCGCATGCAGGAGCTCTACGCCGAGCCGATCAAGCCCGAGCTGGTGCGCGATCGCCTCGCCGAGATCCGCGCCGGCGGCGTGACGGTCGCGGGGTCCCTGACCCCGCAGCGCACCCAGGAGCTCTACGAGACGGTCGTCGCCGCCGGCGTCGACCTCTTCGTGATCCGCGGCACCACGGTTTCGGCCGAGCACGTCTCGAGCGTCGACCAGCCGCTGAACCTCAAGAAGTTCATCTACGACCTCGACGTCCCCGTCATCGTCGGTGGCGCCTCGACGTACACCGCCGCCCTGCACCTCATGCGGACGGGAGCCGCCGGCGTGCTCGTCGGCTTCGGCGGGGGAGCCGCGTCCACCACGCGTGCGACCCTGGGCCTGCACGCCCCGATGGCGACCGCAGTCGCCGACGTCGCCGGCGCGCGCCGCGACTACCTGGACGAGTCGGGCGGCCGCTACGTGCACGTCATCGCGGACGGCGGCGTGGGCACGTCGGGCGACATCGTCAAGGCGATCGCGATGGGCGCCGACGCCGTCATGCTCGGCGTGGCGCTCGCGCGCGCGACGGATGCCCCGGGCCGGGGCTTCCACTGGGGACCCGAGGCGCACCACGCCAAGCTGCCGCGCGGTCGCCGCGTGAAGGTCGACCAGGTGGCCTCGCTCGAGGAGATCCTCTACGGCCCCGCCCCGGTCGCCGACGGCACCGCGAACCTCATCGGTGCCCTGCGCAAGTCGATGGCCACGACCGGATACTCCGACCTCAAGGAGTTCCAGCGCGTCGAGGTCGTCGTCGCGCCGTACGCCGCGGGATGACGGGTGCCATGACCGACCCCGACCCGACGGGAGCGGCTGACCTCGCGCCCGAGGCCTTCCCGCCGACCCTGCGCGAGGTGATGCTGCGCCCGCGATGGATCGGGATGCTGCTGCTGTGCCTCGTCGTCGCGGGCGTGTTCGCGTGGCTCGGGCAATGGCAGCTGGGCCGTGCTGTGCAGACGAATCCGGTCCCGCCGGGTGCGACCGAAGAGGTGCAGCCTCTGGCCGACGTCGCCCTGCCCGGCGAGTATCTCCCGGAGCCGCTGGTCGGCCAGCGCGTCGAGACGCGCGGCACATGGGTCCCCGAGGACTTCATCGTCGTCCAGTCGCGCTACAACGACGGCGTCGAGGGCTACTGGGTGACCGGGCAGCTGCGCATCGACCCCGACGTGAGCGCGACGGTCGGCCCGGCCTCGGTCGCCGTGGCGCTCGGGTGGGCCGCCACCGAGGAGGACGCGCGCGCGGCCGTCGACGAGCTCGAGGGCGCAGCATCCGTCTCCGAGACCGCCGAGGTGACGGGGCGCCTGATCTCGGACGAAGGGCCGGTGCTCCCGCCTCGCGGCGAGGACCCGCAGACGCTGACCCGCATGTCGCCGGCCGCGCTGCTCGGGCAGTGGCACGAGATCGACGCCCTCTTCGTGTACCGCCCGTACATCGCCTCCGTCGACGCGGTCGCCGGGCTCGATGCGATCTCGTCGCCGGCCCCCGCCGGCGGGTCGGGCATCAACTGGCTTAACATCTTCTACGCCGTCGAATGGGCCGTGTTCGCCGGCTTCGCCTTCTACCTCTGGTACCGCCTCGCGAAGGACGCGTGGGAGAAGGAGGTCGAGGACTTCGAGGACGAGGCCGCAGAACCCCGCGGGTAGACTGGGGTTCATGCCCCGCGCCCCGAAGCTCGCTTCCTTTCCGGCGATCCGCGGAGCCCTGAAGTTCTACCAGGTGTGCTCGATCATCACGGGCACGATGCTGCTGCTGCTCGTCGCCGAGATGATCATCAAGTACGTCGTCGGCTACGAGCTGTTCCTCGGTGGTTCCGGCGGGTTCCTGTGGTTCGCCCCTGTCGTCGAGACGGCCTCGGGCCTCGAGTCGACCGGTGACGGGTTCAACCTGTCGCTCGGCATCCTCGTCGCCCACGGCTGGTTCTACGTCGTCTACCTGATCTCGTGCTTCCGCGTGTGGAGCCTCATGCGCTGGAACCTCCTGCGCCTGGGCATGCTCGCCGCCGGCGGCATCGTGCCCCTCCTGTCGTTCTTCATGGAGGCGCGCGTCGGCCGCGACGTCAAGACCTACCTGGCCGAGCGCGAGGCGGCGGAGCTGCACTCGCAGGCCGCGCACTCGACCCTCACCCACGCGATCCCGACGGAGAACAAGCGTTGACACAGCAGACCGAGACCTCTCAGCGTCCCGTCCTCGTCGTCGACTTCGGCGCCCAGTATGCGCAGCTGATCGCGCGCCGCGTCCGCGAGGCCGGCGTGTACAGCGAGATTGTGCCGCACACCGCGTCCGCCGCCGACATCGCGGCGAAGAACCCGGTCGGCATCATCCTCTCGGGCGGTCCGTCGTCGGTCTACGAAGAGGGTGCGCCGGCACTCGACGCCGGCGTGTTCGACCTCGGCGTGCCGACGCTCGGCATCTGCTACGGCTTCCAGGTCATGGCGCAGGCGCTCGGCGGCGAGGTGGCCAACACCGGGCTCCGTGAGTACGGAGCGACGGATGCCGCGGTCACGGGCGACGGCGGCGTGCTGCTGGGTGGTCAGCCGGCCGAGCAGAACGTCTGGATGAGCCACGGCGACCAGGTCTCGCGCGCCCCCGAGGGCTTCGATGTCCTCGCGTCGACCGGAGCCACACCGGTCGCCGCCTTCGGCAGCGACGAGCGCCGCTTCTACGGCGTGCAGTGGCACCCCGAGGTCAAGCACTCCGACCACGGCCAGAAGGTCATCGAGAACTTCCTGCACAAGGCGGCGGGTCTTCCCGCCGACTGGAACAGCGGCAACGTCATCGCCGAGCAGGTCGCGAAGATCCAGGCGCAGGTCGGCTCCGGCCGCGTGATCTGCGGGCTGTCGGGCGGCGTCGACTCCGCCGTGGCCGCCGCCCTCGTGCACAAGGCCGTCGGCGACCAGCTCGTCTGCATCTTCGTCGACCACGGACTCCTCCGCAAGGACGAGCGCGAGCAGGTCGAGCAGGACTACGTCGCCTCGACCGGTGTGCGCCTCGTGACCGTCGACGCCCGCGAGCAGTTCCTGAACGCGCTCGCCGGGGTCAGCGATCCCGAGCAGAAGCGCAAGATCATCGGACGCGAGTTCATCCGCACCTTCGAGCAGGCAGAGGCCGCGCTCGTCGCGGAGGCCGAGGCCGACGGCGAGCCCATCCGCTTCCTCGTGCAGGGCACGCTCTACCCCGACGTCGTCGAGTCGGGCGGCGGCACCGGCACCGCGAACATCAAGTCGCACCACAACGTGGGCGGCCTTCCCGAAGACCTGCAGTTCGAGCTCGTGGAGCCGCTGCGCACACTGTTCAAGGACGAGGTGCGCGCGATCGGCCGTGAGCTCGGACTTCCGGAGGTCATCGTCGGCCGCCAGCCGTTTCCGGGCCCCGGCCTCGGCATCCGGATCGTGGGTGAGGTCACCGCTGACCGTCTCGAGATTCTGCGCGATGCCGACGCCATCGCGCGTGAAGAGCTGACGAAGGCCGGCCTCGACGGCGAGATCTGGCAGTGCCCGGTCGTGCTGCTGGCCGACGTGCGCTCGGTGGGCGTGCAGGGCGACGGCCGCACCTACGGCCACCCGATCGTCCTGCGTCCCGTCTCGAGCGAAGACGCGATGACCGCCGACTGGACGCGCCTGCCCTACGACGTGCTCTCGAAGATCTCGAACCGCATCACCAACGAGGTGCGCGACGTCAACCGCGTCGTCCTCGACGTCACCTCGAAGCCCCCGGGGACCATCGAGTGGGAGTGAGTTTGTGACGGGTGCCTCGGCGATGCCGGGGCATCCGTCGTCTTCCGGCGCCTCGGCGGGCCGGGGCAGTGCACGGATGGGTGAGGATGGACGGGTGACGACGGACCCCGCACCTTCGCTGCCCGACGCCGACTACGTGCTGCTGGGCAGCCGCGTGGCTCTCGGACTCGACGGCGGGTTCGCGGTGGCGGTGCCGACCCGCCTGCGCCTGCTCGCCTCGGCGGGGGCTGTCGACCCGCTGCAGCTGAGCGTCGACGGGGCCCCGGTCGACGTGCACGAGGCGCAGCGCCGGGCGTTCGTCGAGGCGGGCCTCCTCGACAGCGTCGACCGCGCCCGCAACCTCTTCGACGACCTCAGGAGCGACCCCGCGTGGGTCTTCGCGGCCGGCGAGCCGTTGACGGCCGAGCCGGCGGAGAGGTCGTGGGCGGGCGTCGAGCACCGCGAGATCGTGGATGCCGCGGGCCGTCGGGCCGTGTCGCTGCCGGTTCTGCGCGACGACCCCGAATGGCACCTGTCCGACGCGCCGATCATCGTGCACGCTCCGGACGGGGATCGCGTGCTCCGCGGCTTCCGCGGCCTGTACGCGGCCTGGCTCACTCGCATCGCCGACGAGCGGCGCGCCGAGGCGGGTGACCCCGGCCGGCTGCTCGTCGTGATCTTCGAGTCGCGGCAGATCGGCGAGACGCTCGTCGACTGGGACGACCCGCGGGTGCGCCTCGTGCACACGGTGCACAACTCGCACCTGCCCGAGCCCTACGACGATCCCGACGCACCCGTCGCCGGGATGTGGCAGCGCTGGCTGTCGACCGTGGACCGCTACGACGCCGTGCTGTTCCCTACCGCCGCGCAGCGCGACGAGGTGGCGGCCCGGTTCGGCGATCCCGGCACCTTCCACGTCGTGCCCAACACGATCGAGCTCGGCGCCGAGCCGCCCGGCGTGGAGTCACGCGACCCGCATCGCGTCGTCATGCTCAACCGCCTCGCGCCGCAGAAGCGCGTCGACCTCGCCATCCGCGCCTGGCAGCGAGTGGCGCAGGCGGTCCCGCAGGCGCGGCTGGACATCTACGGCGACGGACCGCTGCGAGAGGAATTGCAGGGGCTGATCGACGGGCTCGGGCTCGCGGCATCCGTCACGCTCCACGGTGCGACGGCCGGCCGCGATGCGATCTTCGACCGCTCGGCCGTGTTCCTGACGTCGACCGCCTTCGAGGGGCAGGGGCTCTCCATCGCGGAGGCGCTCGCGCGCGGGCTGCCGGTGGTCTCGACCGACGCCCGATATGGGCCCCGTGAGGCGGCCGACGGCGCCGGGGTGCTCGTGCCGCCCGGCGACGCCGACGCGCTCGCCGAGGCCGTGATCAGCCTGCTGCGCGACCACGATCGCCGCGCCCATCTGTCGCTCCGAGCCCGCGCGGCCGCCGCCCGTTTCACGCCCGACGTCGTGCGGCCCGCACTCGTCGCCGCGCTGCGCGCCGCTGTCGAGCGGCCGTCGCACCGCGTGGCGGGGGAGCGGCCGGAGCGTCCGCTGTCCTGAGAGAGATCCGCGAACCCGGAGGAGCCGATGCAGGACCCGTTGCTGGAGCCCGTCGAGGAGAACGCGTACCGGATGCTCGTCGGGCTCGCCGGTGCGCGGGTCGAGCAGCTGGCCGAGGTCGCGGGGCTCGCCCCGGGGGTCGCCGGCGACGTGCTGCTGCGGCTGGAGGCCAAGGGGCTCGTCGTGCGGCAGGGCAAGGACCCCGTCTTCCGCCCGCAGCCGCCCGACGTCGCGCTGGGCACTGCGCTGCTGCGGCGCCAGGAGTCGCTGGAGGGGGACCGCCAGCTCGTCGCGGCGCTCAATGAGGAGTTCCGCGCCGTTGCCCGGCGTCGTGACGCCGACCACGTGGTCGAGGTCGTGATCGGCGCCGGCGCGCTGCGCGAGCGGCTGCGCGACTTGCAGCAGGGCGCCCGCGAGGAGATCCTCTGGTTCTGCCGCGCCAACCCGCTCGCGATGCAGGGCACCGACAACACCGAGGAGCGCGACGCGCTCGCCCGCGGCGTCCGCTACCGCGCGATCTACGAGCGTGCCCTGCTGGAAGGACCGGGCGAGCTCGACAGCGTGCGCGAAGGCATCTCGTGGGGTGAGGAGGCCCGCGTCGCCCCGGCGCTGCCAGTGCGGCTCGCGATCGTCGACCGGCGCATCGCCATCTGCCCGCTGACCCACGACCGGGAGCGGGAGCTCGGGCAGCCCAGCGCCGCGATCATCGGCGGCGGCCAGCTTCTCGACGCGCTCATCGACCTGTTCGAGGGGCACTGGGAGCGGGCGAGTCCACTGCCGGTGTCGGGGCTGCTCGACGAGCCGGACGCGGATGTGCCGCGAGACGGCATCGGCGACGCCGAGCGCCTGCTGCTGTCGCTCGTGGTCGCCGGCCTCCCCGACAAGTCGATCGCGAGCCAGCTGGGCGTCAGCCGGCGCACCGTCCAGCGGCGGCTCGACCGGCTGATGTCCCTCGCCGGCGTCGACACCCGCACCGCGCTCGCCTATCAGGCGGCGCGGCGCGGGTGGCTCTGACCGTCTTCGACCTCGGCTCAGCGGCGGGCGTAGGCGCGCACCACCTCCTGTGTCACCGACGCCGAGCCGTCCGTGGCGGTCACCCGCAGCGTGACGGGCGCCGTGCCGGCCGGTACCTGCGCCGAGAACCCGTGCTTGTCCTTCTTCACCGGAAGGCTCTTCCACGTTGCGCCGTCGTCGAACGACACCTCCGCCGTCAGCGTCGCGCCCGAGCGCACCTTCCCGCCCTGGTCGGTGACCTGCAGGCCGAGCCGGTGCGGTCGCTTGGTGGCGTGCCCGTCGTCGTCGGTCGGCGCGTCGTAGGCGATCTGCAACAGCGGCAGCTCGGCCGTCGTGCCCGCCGCGGGACGGGCGGATGGGAACGTCCACGCGGTCGACGAGCGGATGGCCCGCTGCCACTCGGCGTCGTCACGCGAGACATCGAGCTCGAGACGGTACGTGCCCTCGCCGGCGGGGACGTCGACGCCCTGCCGCGCGTTCGGGAGCTCGGCCAGCAGCTCGCCGTCGCGGTAGACCCGCGCGGCCGACGTGACATCGCCGACCGTCGCGTGGCCCTCGGCGTCGAGGAGATCGGCGACCCGCAGGGTCAGGCGGTCACCCGTCCGTGTTGAGGGCGCGCCCGCGACCGCACCCGGCCGCACCACCGGATCGAACCAGCGCTCGGCCGACTGCCCGACGTCGTAGCTGCGCACCGGGCCGGTCATGCCGCCCGAGACGCGGCCGAACCAGTTCTGCCACGTGTGCAGCACGCGGTGTTGCCACAGCGAGTCGCCGGCCGAGACCCACTCCTCGCGCACCTCGCCGGTGGCCACGGTGCGCTGCGCGTCGTTCCAGGCGTACTCCATCCAGGGACGCCAGCCGAAGCGCTGCTCGCGTGCGAAGGGCAGCCCGCCGCTCTCGACGTAGGTCGTGGTCACGCGGTGGCTGTTCTCTGCCGTCACCGTGTGCTCGACCACATCGGGGATCTCACCGGGGGACACGTGGATCACGTCGTACAGGTAGGGGCTGATGCGGCTCGCCTCCAGCGTGATCCGCTGCTTGCCCGGCCCCTGCGCGTGGCGGATGAGCGCGGCGCCGTCCTCGGCGGTGGTGACGACCACGGGAATCGGGGTCGCATCCATGCCCGGATCGAACACCGTGAAGATGCTGTTCGTCGGGGGCCGCACGAGGATCACGGCCTTCGCGCCGGCGTCGGCAGCCGCCTGGATCTGGCCGTCTTCGAGGCCCTGGTCCGGGGCATCCACCACCGCCACCTTGCCACGCACGCCGGCGAGGTCCGCGCCCGGGGCGACGAGCTCGGCGCGCAGCGGCTTGGACAGCACCGCGGAGTTGCCGAGCAGAGCCGTCTCCGGCTGCAGCCCGGTGCCCGGCACCGTCACGATCGCTGACGGCCGCACCAGCTGCCAGCGCGAGGTGAACTCGAACTCCCCCTCGCGCACCGGGTCCGTGGGCGTCACCCACGGCATCGTCCGCGAGAACGACATGACCCCGTGCTGGATGTCTCGGCCGTTGGGGAAGGTGCGGTGCGTGTACCAGCTGATCACGGACTGCTGCTCTGCCGGTTCGGGCGTCGTGACGGTGATGGGCACGGCGCGGCGGGCGTCGAGCACGATCTCCACGTCGGAGGTAACGTCGATGTCGGGCAGGATGATCGTGCCGGTGCGCTCGGCCTGAGCGTTGGAGTAGTCCTCGATGATCGCCTGCGCGATGTACGTGCCCTCCTCCACCTCCACGGTGCCGTCCTCGCCGATCTCGAGGTACCCGAGGATCTCGGTCCCGGGCTGGTCGCCGATGAGTGACAGCGACGGCACGAACGTGGCGCCGCCGTCGAAGCCGACGGCACGGATCGTCACGGTGTGACTGGGGCCGCGCCGCACGGCGCCGATGGCGGTGTGCACCAGGATGCCGTCGGCCCCGGTGGCGGTGAGCGCGCCGCTCCACCGGCCACGACCGACAGAGGCAGGGTCGAGCGTCACGACGACATCGGCGGTGCCCTGCGCGGGGACGGTCACCTGCTCGGGGGCCGAGAACGCGGCCGTGACGGCGCCGTTGTCGTCGAGGTTCTCCGCCTCGACCGCGAGGTCGAGCGTGACCGCCTCCGCGCCCTCGTTGTGGAAGCTCACGGTGCGCTCCTGCGCCTCGCTCTCGTCGTCGGTCACGAGCGCGAAGTCGGCGATGCCGGTGGCGGTGACCGGCTGGCCGACGGCGCGGGCGACGTCAACGCGGCCGCCGCCCTGCGCGTACACGCCGAGCTCGGGATTCGGGCTCGCGGTGCTGATCAGCGCGTCCTTGAGGCGCTGACCCGACCAGTCCGGGTTCTGCTGCGCGAGGAGCGCGGCAGCACCGGCGACGTGCGGCGTCGCCATCGAGGTGCCGTTGGCCGCGGTGTACAGCGCGTCGACCGGCGAGCCCATCGACGTGCCGGCCGCGCGCGCGGCGACGATCCCAACGCCGGGCGCGCTGATCTCGGGCTTGAGGGCGCTGTCGATCGTGCGCGGTCCCCGGCTGGAGAACTCCGCCAGTGCGTCTTCGCGGTCGACCGCCGCGACCGACAGCGCGGAGTTCGCCGTGCTGGGGGTCGAGACCGCGCCGTCCAGGCCGTCGTTGCCGGCCGCGACCACGAAGAGTGCGTCGGTCTGGGCCGAGAGCGCGTCCAGCGCCAGGCTCAGCGGGTCGGTGCCGTCGGTGGGGCCGCCGCCGAGGCTCATGTTGACGATGTCGGCGTTCTCGGCCGCCCACTCCATTCCCGCGATGATCCACGAGTCGTACCCCGACCCGCTGTCGTCGAGCACCTTGCCGATGATGAGGTCGGCCTCGGGGGCGACGCCAGGCCGCGTGCCGCCGGCACCTGCACCCGTGCCCGCGATCGTGGCCGCCACATGGGTGCCGTGGCCGACGCGGTCCGCGGTGCCCGACTCGCTGCCGGTGAAGTCGACGATCTCATCGAGCTGTCCGGTGAGGTCGGGGTGCTCGGCGTCCACGCCGGTGTCGAGCACCGCTACCGTGACACCGGTGCCGCGGTAGCCGGCATCCCACGCCGCAGGCGCGCCGATCTGCGGCACGCTGCGGTCCAGCGAAGCGCTCGCGCGCCCGTCGAGCCAGACCCGCTGGATGCCCCCGGCCATGCGCTGCTCGGCGCTGTGGCCGGGCATCTCGGCGACGGCGGCGCCCGGTGTGAGGGCATCCCAGACCGCGCCGAGCTCGTCGGCGTCGGCGGACAGCGCCGCTCCGTCGATGCTGGGCAGTGTGCGGACCTGTTCTGCGCCGGCGACCTCCATCGATGCGGCGCGCGTGCCGGGAGACCACGAGACGATGAGCGGCAGCGCGTCGAGGTCGGCGTAGCCGTCCTCGAGGAGGCTGCTCACCTCGAACAGGCGCTCGTCGACGAGACCGGAAGCGACGAAGGGAACCGCGTCACTGGGCAGCACCTTCAGCACGCCGTCGACCTGGAGGGTCTGGAAGGTGACCCGCTCGCGACCGGGACCGGGTGTCACCGTGGCGGCGTACCGGCCGCCGCCGGCATCGGTGACCTCGACGCGGTCGCCGGTGAGGAGCGTGACGGCGCGTGTGTCGCCGACCGGCGCGGTCGGCAGCGGGTTCGGGTTCGGGGAGGAGGGCTCCGCGCCGGAGGCGGCGGGAGCGACGAGGCCGGCGACGAGCGCGGTCGCCGACGCGATGGCCAGGACGGCCGGGACCAGAGCGCGATGTGGGGGACGCATGTGTCCGAGTCTGATGCGCAGACGCCGCGTGCGACCCCGCGCGGCCTGCCCAGAGTGCGACATGGCGCAACCGCGCCACGGCCTGCGCCGGCCCGCTCCGCCGTGGGCAGAGCCGCCGGGAGCGGAAACGGATGCTGCGCCCTCGGCGGGCGCGAAGGCTGGGGGCATGGCTGAAGACATCCGGGTTCCCCACTTCGGGACCGAGGCGCGACGCGAGCTGTTCCACCAGCGCGTGCTCGTGCTCGACGGCCCGCTCGACGACGACAACGGCACCCTGATCGCGACGCAGCTGCTGGCGCTCGCGGCTGAGGACGAGGCATCCGATATCGCCCTCTGGATCCACTCACCCGGCGGATCGGTGCCCTCGATGCTCGCGATCCGCGACGTCATGAACCTCATCCCCAACGACGTCGCGACCCTCGCGCTCGGCCTCGCGTGCAGTGCGGGGCAGTTCCTGCTGTCGGCGGGAGCGCGGGGCAAGCGCCGCGCGCTGCCGCACGCGCGCATCCTCATGCACCAGGGCTCGGCGGGTATCGGCGGGTCGGCCGTCGAGGTCGAGGTGCAGGCCGACGACCTGCGCCACATGCGCGACACCGTGCTCGGCCTCATCGCGGCAGACACCGGACAGAGCGTCGAGCGCATCTTCGAGGACTCGCTGCACGACCGCTGGTACACCGCCGCCGAGGCGCGGGACTACGGCTTCATCGACGGGATCGTCGATTCGTTCGCACAGGTGATGCCCCGGCGGCGACGGCCCGCAGGACTCGGACTCGGGCCAGCGGAGGTGGCGGCGTGAGCTCGTACACGATCCCCAACGTGGTTGCGCAGCATCCGCGCGGCGATCGCATCATGGACGTGTACTCGCACCTGCTCGCCGAGCGCGTCGTGTACCTCGGCACCGGCATCGACGCGGGCGTGGCGAACGCGCTCATCGCGCAGCTGCTGCACCTCGACGCCGACAGTCCTGACCGCGACATCCAGCTCTACATCAACTGCGAGGGCGGCGATCCCTCGGCGATGCTCGCGGTGTACGACACGATGCAGCACGTCCGACCCGACGTCGCAACGACCGTCGTGGGACAGGCGATCGGCGTCGGCGCCGTGATGCTCGCCGCCGGCGCGGCGGGGAAGCGCTCGGTGCTGCCGCACGCGCGCATCGTGCTGCATCAGCCGGCGGGCCAGGGGAGGGGCGCGATCCCCGACCTGATCCTGCAGGCCGACGAGCTCGTGCGCGTCCGCGGCGAGGTGGAGGAGATCCTCGCGAGGCATACGGGGCAGGATGCTGCGAAGCTGCGTGCCGACACCGACCGCGACCGCGTCTTCACCGCCGCCGACGCGGTCGTCTACGGCCTCGCCGACGCCGTCCTTGCACGGGCAGCGGCCCCCGTTCGCTGAGCGGAGGTCGCTCTGGCGCCCGGGATCAGCGGTCGAGGAGCGGGCCGGGCCAGGTCTTGCCCTCCCACGGGTCGTAGTCGGCGAGAAGCTCCTCCTGGGGCGGCCGGTCAGCCTCGGGCACGTGCTGGAGATTGACGCGAACGCGATACCAGAGCGAGCTCGAGCCGCGCATGCCGTCGATGAGCACGTCGGCGGGATGCAGCTGCTCCACCACGGCCGGGTGCGTGCTCTTCCACGCGTCGAGGGCCTGGACCGCCTCGGGCTTGGTCTTGGTCCGCGCGATCTCGATGAGCGGCATCGTCGACTGCCGCCGGCCCGAGCCGTCGCCGCCGCGCGGCGGCTTCTCGGCTGGTCCGAGTTCCTCGGCGAGCCGCAGCAGCCCATCGAGGGTGCCGACCGCGTCGTCGATGCCGACGTGGGGGTCGCCGATCTCGGCGTAGCGGCCGGGCACGGTGAGCACCGTGAACTCGGCCGGACGCCGTTCGCGCACCTCATCCCAGTCGAGCGGGGTGGAGACGCGTGCGTCGGGCAGCGGGCGGATCGAGTACGCGGATGCCACGGTGCGGTCTTTCGCGTTCTGGTTGAAGTCGACGAACACGCTCTCGCCGCGCTCCTCCTTCCACCATCGGGCGGTCGCGAGTCCGGGTGCGCGGTTCTCGACCTCGCGGGCGAGGGTCTCGGCGGCCAGGCGCACCTGCTTGTAGTCCCAGTGCGCAGCGATGCGGACGAGGATGTGCATGCCGCGCGAGCCGCTGGTCTTCGGCCAGCCGACGAGTCCGACGTCATCCAGCACCTCGCGGGCGACGAAGGCGACGTCGACGATCTGCGACCAGTCGACACCCGGCATCGGGTCGAGGTCGATGCGCAGCTCGTCGGGGTGGTCGAGGTCTTCGGCGCGGACGGGATGTGGGTTCAGGTCGAGACACCCGAGGTTGACGACCCACGCGAGGCCCGCAGCATCCCGGATCACCGCCTCTTCGGCAGACGTCCCGCGCGCGTACTGCAGAGTCGCCGTGTCGATGAACTCGGGGTGGTTCTCGGGGACGCGCTTCTGGAAGAACGGCTCCTGGTCGATGCCCCGCGGGAACCGCTTGAGCACCATGGGGCGGCCGCCCGCGCCGCGGAGCGCGCCGTCGGCGACCGCGAGGTAGTAGCGGACGACGTCGAGCTTGGTGATCCCCGGCTCGGGGAACACGATCTTCGTCGGGCTCGAGATGCGCACCTCGTGCCCGTCGATCTCGAGGATCTCGGCTTCCGACTTCGCGGGCGTCACTCGGCCAGGCTAGCGACGGCCCAGGACATCGACCAGAGGAGAGAAGTCACGCGGCGAGGGAGTAGGTGGCGCGGCATCCGACCGCCGCCCGCTCGGTCGCGCGCGAGCGGAGGTCGTCGACGACGCCCGCGGTCAGCTCGATCAGCGTCACCTCGAGGGCACCGGCGACGGCGGCGATCATCTCGCTCGACGGCTCCTTGAGGCCTCGCTCCATCTCGGACAGGTACTGCGGTGAGACCCCGGCGCGGTCAGCCGTGTCGGCGAGGCGCTCGCCGCGTTCATGGCGCAGAGTCCGCAAGCGCTCGCCCAGCGCGTCGCGCCAGAGCGGCTCGGGCTCGCGGGACGGACGCGGTGCCTTCGTCGGCAGCGGGATGATCTCGGCCATGCGCTCACGATAGAGCGCGAGCGCACCTGAAGCCGAGACGGTTCCGCTCTGAGCAGAATGCGATCGCCCCTCGACGGAGTGCTGTGCACGTTGTGCGCGTCGGGTGGCCGGATGTGCGTGATGCACGAAACGCCGATGGCTGAGGGCGGTGAATTGGGCGCTTTGCTCAACCTGGGAGAGCTCTGTTGATCTTTGAGGAGTTCGCGCATAGCGTGCCGCCGTACCCCTCGCTGTTCCCACACACACGAGAAGGCAGGCTCCCCCTTGTTGCGACGTTCTCTGGCGGTGGTCGGCGCGCTTGCGCTGGCGATCGCAACCCCCACTGCGGCGATGGCCGCCGCGCCCGACGACGACCCGTCGTCGCGCTTCGAGAAATCAGACACGAAAGGTCCGGTCGGCACGACCGCGCGTCCCCTGAGCGTCGGCGCCGATGGACGGGTCACCGTCATCGTCGAGATGGCCGGCGATCCGGTCGCCGTCGCCCAGGCGAAGAAGGGCAGCGATCTCAGTGCCGCCGAGCGCAAGGCCATCAAGGGCTCTCTGAAGAAGAACCAGGACGCCATCGTCGGCACGATCAAGGCGAAGGACGGCCGGATCGAGGCGACGATGCAGTCGGCCTACAACGGCATCCAGATGAACATCCCCGCCGACCAGGTCGACGCCGTGGCGGCTCTGCCCAACGTGGTCGCGGTCCACGCGGTGAAGACGTACACGCTCGACAACGCCGTGTCGGTGCCCTTCCTCGGGGTTCCGCAGGTGTGGGAGAACACCGGATTCACGGGCGAGAACATCAAGGTGGCGGTGATCGACACCGGCATCGACTACACGCACGCGAACTTCGGCGGCGTCGGCACGCCCGAGGCGTACACCGCCGCGAACGCGGCAGAGGCGCAGCCGGCCGACCCGGCGCAATTCGGCCCGGACGCGCCACGCGTGAAGGGCGGCTGGGACTTCGTCGGCGACGCGTACAACGCCGACCCCGCGTCGGAGGATTACGACCCTGTCCCGAAGCCCGACGCCAACCCGCTCGACTGCAACGGCCACGGCAGCCACGTCGCCGGCACCACCGCAGGCAGCGGCGTCACCGCCGCCGGAGACACCTATGAGGGGCCGTACGACGAGTCGACGGCGTCGGCCGAGTGGACGATCGGCCCGGGCGTCGCGCCGCAGGCCGACCTCTACGCGCTCCGCGTGTTCGGCTGCGGCGGCTCGACCGACGTGGTCGTGCCGGCCATCGACTGGGCCGTCGACAACGGCATGGACGTCATCAACATGTCGCTGGGCTCGCCCTTCGGCCGCGGTGACGACCCCGACGAGGTCGCCGCGGCGAACGCGATCGGCGCCGGTGTCGTCGTCGTGAAGTCCGCGGGCAACGAGGGCCCGAGCCCCTACCTCGCCGGCAACGGCGACGGCGTGGTCTCGGTCTCGGCCGTCGACAGCACGGCGACCTTCCCGGGTGCGCTGATCACCGTCGACGGCGTCCAGGTGCCGGCCATCAACGCGAACGGCGCGGTCCTGACCGGGCTTCCCGCGATGACGGTCAAGCGACTCGTCGACAACCCCGCCACGGCGAACGAGAACGAGGCGCTCGGCTGCTCGGTCGCGGCGTACAACTTCAACGGGGTCACGGTCGGCGGCAACCAGCTCGCGGTGTCCACCCGCGGTGTCTGCGCCCGCGTCGCGAAGGCGATCTTCGCGCAGCAGGCCGGCGCAGCGGCTGCCGTCATGGTCAACACCTCGAACGACTACCCGCCGTTCGAGGGCGAGATCACCGAGAACCCCGACAACGGCGACGACTACACGGTCACCATCCCGTTCCTCGGCGTCCGCTCGTCCGACGGCGCGACCTTCGTCACGAACAAGCCGGCGACCGTCGCGCCCGCCCCCCTCGACAACCCCGGATTCCGCGGCTACGCGTCGTTCAGCTCGAGCGGACCCCGCAGCGGTGACAGCGCCCTGGGCGTGGATGTCGCGGCACCGGGTGTCTCGATCGTCTCGACCGGCGTCGGCACCGGCAACGGCCCGGCGACCATCTCGGGAACGTCGATGGCCGCGCCGCACGTGGCAGGCGTCGCGGCGCTCGCCGTCGAGGCGCACCCGGCCTGGACGGCAGCGGAGGTCGCGTCGGTGCTCGTGTCGACCGCCGACCCCGACAAGGTCGTGGGCCAGAACCTGGTCCGCGGCGGCGTCGGGCTGGTCGATGCCGCGCAGGCGGTGTCGCAGCAGGTCACCGCGACGGGCGACTCGTTCCGGACGGACGACGGCAAGCTGCGCGAGACCGCGCTCAGCTTCGGCTTCCAGGAGACCGCCAAGACCTTCCAGGGCAAGAAGACGGTGACGCTGACGAACTACGGCAGCGAGCCGGTGACGTACAGCGTCAGCACGGAGGCATCCGCCCAGTCGGAGGCCGCGACGGTCACGGCGAGCCCGGCTCAGGTCACGGTGAAGCCCGGTCGCTCCGAGAAGGTCACCGTCGATCTCACCGCTCCGGCAACGGCGGTGGGCAGTTCCGGTGCGGGCGGGTTCGCCTTCTCCGAGTTCTCAGGCGACGTCGTGCTGACGTCGGCGAGCGACACGCTGCGGGTCCCGTACCTGCTGGTGCCGCGCGCCACGACTGATGTGTCGGCGTCGGGCGATCTCAAGGTGACGAAGAAGAACACTCCGGTCGACGGCGACGTCTCGCTCACCCTGAAGAACAACCGGGGCGCCTTCGCGGGCGACGCGGACTTCTACACGTGGGGCCTCGAAGACAAGAAGGACGCGCCCAAGTCGTTCACCGACACGGGCTACGACCTCAGGGCCGCCGGCGTGCAGTCGTTCCCCTGGGACGACAGCGGCGACCAGCTGCTCGTCTTCGCCGTGAACACGCACAACCGCTGGTCCAACGCGGCGGCGAACGAGTTCGACGTCGTCATCGACACGAACGGCGACGGCGAGCCCGACTGGATCGTGTTCTCGGCCGACGGCGGCCTCGTGACCGCGGGAGACGCCAACGGCATCTCGCAGGTGTTCGAGTACGAGATCGCGACGGGTGAGGTGTTCGCGGCCGGGTTCAACGCCGCGGCCCCCACCGACAGCAGCACGATCCTGCTGCCGGTGCTCGCGAGCGACCTCGGCATCACGTCGGGAGCGTTCAGCTACACCGTGGAGAGCTTCTCGTCGGTCAATGACGGCTCGGACGCGATCGACGGCATGGCGACCTACGACCCGTGGGCGCCCGCGTTGACGAACGGGCAGTTCGAGTCGGTCGCCATCGGCGGCACGGTCGACGTGCCGGTCACCGTGAACGGCGCCGCCTTCGGTGCGCAGAAGCCGCTCGGTGTCATGGTCGTCGTGATGGACAATGCGGCGGGACCGGGCGAAGCGCTCCTGGTGAAGGCCAAGTAAGCCGCACGACACGAGGTGGCGTCCCGTCGCAGGGCGGGGCGCCACCTCGTTGCGTGAACCGGGAAAGGATGCTGCTGCCCAGGCGCGCAGCTGGGCCCACGCGCCCGGAGGCTCCCGCCAACGCGCCAGCGTTGCCGGGAGGGGGCGTGGGGACCGTTCCCGGTTCAGCGCGTGCAGAGTTTGGGCGAGTCCGTCGTGCCGAACCGGTAGTCGTAGGTCGTGCCGTCGACCTCGACGACGACCCGCATGCCGTCGACGATCGCCTGCGTGTAGGAGACGCCCGGGGACGGGCAGCCGAGGGCGCCGTTGTTCCACGTGACGGCGTGGGCCGAGACGAGCTCGGGTGTCCCGGTGACGCCGCGCTCGGCGAGGTCGGCGACGATCGCGTCCCAGCGCGCGGCCGGCACCGCGACGGGTTCTCCTGTCGGTGCGATCGGGCCGCGGGTGGTCGCCTGGAAGGGTGCGCGCGTCGGTGTCGGCTGGGCGGGGGCCGGCTCGAACGGCGTGGGCTCGGTCATGGGGGCTCCTCCGCATCCGGTGAGGCAGACGAGCAGCAGCGCCCCCGCGCCGAAGGCCGTACGACGTCTGGCCATGCCACTCCTCGAATCGGCTTCAGCCTAGGCGTGACGCCGGCGGAACAGAACGGCCGCCCGGAGAACCGGGCGGCCGTTCGAAAGCGAAGCGCGGGGCGTCAGTTGCTGCCGCGCGCGATCGCGAGGATGCGCAGGATCTCGAGGTACAGCCAGACGACGGTCACCATGATGCCGAACGCGCCGAGCCAGCCGAACTGACGGGGAGCGCCGTTGCGCACGCCCTGCTGGATGCTGTCGAAGTCGAGCACGAGCGAGTACGCCGCCATGATGACGACGAGCACTCCGATGATGACGCCGAGCGGGATCCCCATGAACTTCTCGCTCAGCAGGCCGAACGCGCCACCGGCGATCGGGACGTTGAAGAGCATCAGGCCGATGTTGATCAGCGAGAACACCAGGTAGCCGATCATCGCGATCATGAAGACCTTGGTGGCCCGCTTCGACGCGCGGATCTTGCCGCTCGCGAACAGCGCGAGGGTGACGCCGACGACGGCGAAAGTGGCGAGCGTCGCCTGCACGACGATGCCGGGCCACAGGAACTCGAAGAACGCCGAGATCGCGCCGACGAAGAGACCCTCGAAGGCGGCGTAGCCGAAGATGAGTGCCGGGCGGATCTTCTTGCGCGACGTGAAGATCACCACGAGCGACAGCACGAAGCCGCCGAGCGCACCGATCATCCAGGGGAGGATCGACGGGTTCGGGTTGGTCGGCGTGACGCCCGCCATCGTCCACACCCAGCCGACGGCCGCGGTGACGAGGAGGATGGCGAAGAGGCCGACGGTCTTCCAGATGGTGTCTTCGTACGACATGCGGCCGGTCTCGACGGCACCTGCGGACGGTGCCGCGTACATGCCTTCGAGCTGCGCCTGGGCCGCAGCATCCGTTCCGGCACGCTGCGCCGTCGCGAACTGCGTCTGCCCGCCCAGGTTCGCCGCCTGCGAACCGCCGGGGTAGGTCTGAACGGCCTTCGGGTCCTGGAAGGCCGGGTTGTTGAACGCGGGGTTGTTGAGGGCCACTGCTCTCACACTCCAATGTCAAGGGAATCCCAGCACGATGCTGTTGATCAACACTATCCGACGGGCCGTGACCGGGCACGGGTCCGTGCTGTGAGAGGACTATGAACGGTCCCACGCCCCCGGGCGCCACGGGTGCTCGTGGTTACGCTGAAGCGGTGCCCCGTCGTCATCCCCTCGTGATCGGACACCGCGGCGCGCCCGGGTACCGACCCGAGCACTCGCGATCGTCGTACGCGCTGGCCTTCGAGATGGGCGTCGACGCGGTCGAACCGGATGTCGTGGTGTCGAAGGACGGCGTGCTCGTCGTGCGCCACGAGAACGAGATCTCGGGGACGACCGACGTGGCGACCCGCCCCGAGTTCGCCGACCGTCACACGACGAAGTACGTGGACGGCGCCGAGCTGACCGGCTGGTTCACCGAGGACTTCACGTGGGACGAGCTGTCGACCCTGCGCTGCCGCGAACGGATCTCGGACGTGCGGCCCACGAGTGCGAGCTTCGACGACGAACAGCCGGTGCTGCGGCTGCGCGACGTGCTCGACGCGGCGCGCGACGCCTCGCTCGAGTTCGGCCGCGAGATCGGCGTCGTGCTCGAGATCAAGCACGCGACGTACTTCGCGTCGATCGGGTGGGATGTCGCCGCGCTCGTCGACGCCGAGCTCCGCGAGGCGGGCTGGGCGTCGGGGGAGCTGCCGCTCACCATCGAGTCGTTCGAGTCGACGGTGCTGTTCGCGCTCCAGGAACGCGGCATCCGCGGGTCCTACGTGTATCTGCTGGAAGACGCGGGGCGCCCGTTCGACCTGTTCAGCGCACACGGCAAGGCGTCGTTGACGTACCGGCAGACCGCCGCACCCGAGGGGCTCGACGGGCTCGCCGGGCGCGTGGACGGGATCAGCGTCGACAAGCGCACCATCCTCCGCCCCGACCGGCTCGGTCGCACCGCCGGCCCGTCGCGCGTCGTCGCCGACGCGCACGACCGCGGGCTGCGCGTGTTCACGTGGACGTGCCGTCCCGAGAACCGGTTCCTGATCGGACAGTTCCGCACGCGCGGCGGCCCGGCCGCGTTCGGCGACTGGGAGTCCGAGTGGGCGGTCATCCGCGAGGCCGGCGTCGACGGCGTCTTCGTCGACCACCCCGACCTCGGCGTGGAGTTCTTCCGCTCCTGAGCTCGTCGCCGGTTCAGGTGGAGCGTGTCTTGACACTCGAAGTCTCTTCAAGGCGTGGCGGGCCGGCGCCGGGTCGCTAGGGTGGGGCGCGTGAGCATGCCGAGTCCGGCCCCTCAGGCCCCGGGAATCCCCGCCGAGCCCGGCATCGTCGTGCAGGGCGTGCGTCGCGCGTTCGGCGAGGTGCAGGCCGTCCGCAACGTCACGCTGAGGGCTCACGCCGGCCGGGTCACCGGTCTCGTCGGCCCGAACGGCTCGGGCAAGACCACGCTCCTGCTGATGCTCGCGTCCCTGCTGGCGCCCGACGCCGGCTCGATCCGCATCGACGGCGTCGACCCCGTCACCGACCCGCAGGCGGCCCGGGCGCTGCTCGGCTGGATGCCCGACGCGCTCGGCGCCTGGAACTCGCTCACGTCCCGCGAGACGCTGGCGGTCACCGCGAGGCTGTACGGGATGCCGCGGGCCGAGGCATCCGTCCGCGCCGACGCCCTGCTGGGCGAAGTCGGCCTGGTCGACCTCGCCGACGCCCCCGCCCGCGTGCTGTCCCGCGGGCAGAAGCAGCGCCTCGGACTCGCGAGAGCCCTCGTGCACGACCCCCGCGTGCTGCTGCTCGACGAGCCGGCCTCGGGTCTGGACCCGCAGGCCCGCATCGACCTGCGGCTGCTGCTGCGGCGGTTCGCCGCCGAGGGGCGCACCGTGCTGGTGTCGAGCCACATCCTGTCCGAGCTCGAGGAGGTCGTCGACGACGCCGTCTTCCTCATGGCCGGTGTGACCGTCGACCCCGCCCGCGTCGAGGCGGCCTCGCGCCGTGCGCGCCCCTGGCGGGTGCGGCTGGCGGGGGCCGAGGCATCCGTCGCCGTCGAGCAGGTGGCGGGCGCACTGCGGATCCCGGCCGAGAGCCTCGGTGTCGACCGCCGCGACGTCGTGGTGTCGTTCGAATCGGAGGATGCCGCGGCCGGGGCGCTGCGCGACCTCGTCGGCGCCGGACTCGACGTCGTGGAGTTCGCGGCGGCGCAGGGCGCACTCGAGCGCACCTTCCTCGACCTCGGCGACGGACGACCGCCCCAAGCCCCACCACCATCCGAACCCCCGGCACCGGGCGAGGACGAGAGCGAGGCGACGTCGTGAGCGGTCAGCGACTCGGCACCATCGTCGGCCTCGAGCTGACGCAGCGCACCCGCAGCATCGCCTGGTACGTGCTGCTCGGCGTCTTCGCCGTGCTGCTCGCGATCGTGACCGGGCTCTCGTTCCTCGCGTGGGGGTCGGCGTACCGGCCGGGCGGCGCGATCTACTCCACCATCGTCTACATCACGCTGCTGCTGGTGGTGCTCGTCTCGCCCACGCTGAGCGGCAACGCGATCAACGGCGACCGGGACGCCGCGACCCTCGCACCCGTTCAGGTCACACTGGCGAGCACCCTCGAGATCCTGATCGGCAAGTTCCTCGCCGCCTGGGTCACGGGCCTCGCGTTCGTCGCGGTGTCGGTGCCGTTCCTCGTGCTTGCGACGCTCGGGGGCGGGGGAGCGCCGGCGACGATCACGGTGTCGCTGCTGGTGCTCGTCTTCGAGGTCGGCATCATCTCGGCCATCGGGGTGGCGCTCAGCGGCATCCTGTCGCGTCCGCTGTTCTCGGTCGCGACGACGTACCTCGTGGTCGCGGCGCTCGTCGTCGGCACGCTCATCGCGTTCGCGCTCGTCGGCATGACGATGCGGTCCGAGGTGACGAGCCACTTCCGCTCGATCGAGTACGACCAATACACGGGTGACGGCTACCCGTGTCTGCCCGGCGAGACGCCCAGCGACGAGAATCCGTGTGACGACGACATCGAGGTGCGGTGCGGTGAGTGGGAGACGTCGACGCACGAAGTCCCGCGGTTCGACCAGGTGTGGTGGCTGCTCGCCGCGAATCCGTTCGTGATCCTCGCCGACGCGACGCCGACGCAGTACGACGAGTACGGCAACCCGAACGACCTGTTCGGCCAGATCAAGTTCGGCGTGCGGGCGGCTCAGCAGCCGCCCGAGCTCGAGCAGCGCTGGGACGACTGCACGCCCGGGTCGCAGGGCGACCAGCGCACGCCGGCGGAGGTCGTCGACCAGTCGACGCCGAGCTGGTTCGTCGGCATGACGCTGCAGCTGCTGCTCGCGGCGGGTCTGATGTGGTGGGCGTGGGCGCGGACGCGCACCCCCGTCGGCCGTCTGCCGGCGGGGACGCGCATCGCGTGACGCGCGGAATTCCTCAGGAAGCCCTCAGGCCATCGTCCCCGGCCGCCCCTCACGGCGGCCCGCGGGTACCCTGACCTGACGCGGCCCGGGGATCGTCCCCGCGAATCTGGGGGGGGGATGCACCGCGAGGAGGGGACTCCGATGTCTCGTATCCGTACCGGCGGAACGGCAGTGGCGGTGGCCTTCGGCCTCCTGCTCGGGGTGATCGCCGTGCCCGGGCCCGCGAGCGCAGCGACCGGAACGCTCGCGCTCTCACCCAGCGCCGGGCCGGTCGGCACCAGCGTGACGGTCACCGGCGCCGGCTTCGGCAAGAAGCGCGCCGGAACCGTGACGGCGGGCACCGCGACCGCGACGTTCACGACCAGCGCGTCGGGAACCTTCCGCGCCACGGTGATCATCCCGGCGACGACCACGCCGATGCTCGCGGTGTCGGCAACGGCGGGCGACGCAGCGGCGACGGCATCCTTCGCCGTGCCGCAGCCGGCGCCCGTCGCCCCGGCGATCAGCACCGCACGGCTGCGGTTCGGCGTCACGACACCGGGCGGCGCGAGTGCGAACGGCGAACTCGATGCGGTCGCCCGGCTCGTGGGCGAGAGCCCCGGCCTGGTGCTCTCGTACTACGACTTCGCGCAGTCGCCGCCGATCGCGGGGCTCGACAGCGTCGCGGCGAGGGGCGCCACGAGCATTCTCACGTGGGAGCCGTGGCGGTGGGGTGGTGGCGTCACGCAGCCGGCGTACTCCAACGCGCAGGTGATCGCCGGAGCCTACGACGCGTACCTGCAGCAGTGGGGCGCGGCGCTCGCCGCCTGGGGCAGGCCGCTGTACGTGCGCTACGCGCACGAGATGAACGGGAACTGGTACCCGTGGAGCGACGGCGTGAACGGGAACGCCCCCGGCTCATACGCGGCGGCGTGGCGGCACGTGCACGACGTCGTGACCGCTGCAGGAGCCACGAACGTGCAGTGGATGTGGAGCCCGAACGTGCCCTACACCGGTTCGACGCCGCTCGCGTCGCTCTATCCGGGCGCCGAGTACGTCGACGCCGTCGCGCTCGACGGCTACAACTGGGGCGTGTCACAGGCGTGGAGCAGCTGGATCACTCCGGCACCGCTGTTCGGTGACGGGCTCGCCCAGCTCCGTGCGCTGGCACCCGGAAAGCCGATCATCGTCGCCGAGACCGCGTCGGCCGAGGCGGGCGGGTCGAAGGCGACGTGGAACGCCGACCTCGTCGCCCACTTGGCGAACCAGCCCGACGTGACGGGCCTGGTCTGGTTCCACCACGACAAGGAGGTCGACTGGAGGATCGACAGCACGCCGGGTTCTGCATCCGCTCTCGCCTCCGCACTCGCCGCCCGACGCGGCTGAGCCGTCAGCGCGGGATGATGCGGAACAGGAAGCGCTTCTTCACCATGACCCACATCAGTCCGAGGATCACGATGTAGGCGATCGTGTTCACCAGCAGGTCGCCTTCGTGCAGGAGCGGGATGTTCGCCACGATCAGCACGAACACCAGCTGCATGATGAAGACGTACAGCGTGGTCTGCCCGAGCGGGATGAAGAACCACCCCACCGCACGGTTGATCGGCTTCCACAGCACGCTGAACAGGGCGTAGATCGTGACGGTGACCAGCAGCGCGTTGAGCACGCGGCCGGGGTCGAGGTAGGTCCGCTCGAACCACGCCCCGTACACCCCGGAGAACGTGTTCGGCGCAACGACCCCGAGCCTGACATCGAGCGTGCTGGACAGGTAGGGGTTGTTCCACGAGAACACCATCAGGCCCACGGTCGCCAGGACGCAGATGGCCAGGGCCGCGCGTCCCCACCGGGTGGTGAACCAGTCGACGATCGCGGTCCGGTGATAGCCGGCGACCATGCCGGTCACGAAGAGCGCCTGCCACGTCAGCAGCGGGAAGGAGTCCTCGAACTGCGACGGCAGCAGGCGGAGATGAAGGAACGATTGGATGCTGTACACCGCCCAGCTCGTGACCAGCACCACGATCCACCAGCGTCGTGACAGCGCCCACAGGATCAGCGGCGAGACGACCAGCATCACCACGTAGAAGCCCAGGACGTTGACCTGCCATGGCCCCATCCGCAGCAGCAGGATGTCCACGAACACGCTCGGGTCCACCGGGTACTCGAAAAGCCGGTCGAACCCGGAGTAGAGGTCGTACACGCGCCCCGTCGCCTCTGCACCCGCGGCGCCGGTGCCCTCGTCGATGAAGGTGGTGGCGGGTGTCGCGTTCAGGAAGGGAAGGAGGCTCAGCAGCCCGACCACCAGCACGACGCCGAGCGCCGCCACGTAGATCTTCCCGGCGCGGCGTTCGATCAGCGACGTAGTCTCGCCCATGCCGTCCCGCTCGATCTTCGGGCGATAGACCATGCCCAGCACGACACCCGAGAGCAGCACGAACAGCTCGGCGCCCGACACGATGCCGATCGCCTCCTGGGACACGTTCTGGAACAACGAGACCATCCCCAGGTGGTTGACGAGGACGAACACGATCGCGATGCCGCGCAGGAGGTCGATGCGCAGGTCCCGGCGCGAGGGTCCGTCGTACGCGAGACCGCTGCGGCTGCCCCTGGTGAAGCCCCACATCAGCAGTGCGACGGTCGCCGCGAAGATCGCGGCGGCGATGAGCCACCCGGCGAGCCCGCCGATCGTCGTGCCTGTCGCGAGACTCGCGGGCGCGCGCCCCGACGGCGAGTACACGGGCCCGAACACCAGGCCGCCGGCTTCGGCGTCCGCCAGGAACGCCTCGACGAGCTCCGGGGACGCGCTGATGCTCCAATCGATCGACGCTCGTCCGACGTCGCCGCGCGTCGAAGCGGCGTCACGCCAGACGACGGCGTCGAGCGCGGGGAAGTCATCGACCGCGGCGATGACCTGGCGCCACCACTGCTGCTTGATCTCGAGCTCGCCTCTACCGCCCGCGCCGGCAGCGAAGAAGGCGCCGGTCTCGAGCATGAGGGGGCGATCCCGCGACGCGAAGCGGTCGACGAATGCCAGGTTCCCGTCCCCCTGGAGGTGGCCGGCGAGAGCACCGGGCGGCGGTGCGGCGTTGACCGCCGCACCACCTTCGCTCGGGTCGTGGTAGGCCTGAAGCCCGACCCAGTCGGCGTACCGGTCCCCGGGGTAGTAGGGGCCGTAGGGGTCATCGGCGGAGGTCACCCGACCGTCGCGGTCGGTGTCGAGTTCGGCCGTCGCGGCAGGATCCGCACCGAAGGGGTATCCGACGCCTGAGGTCGGCGACCAGACCATCGCCGCGCCGGGGAGCCCGGAGTGCACGGCGTCGGCCAGCACACGGAAGGCGGCGACGTACGCGCTCGGCTGCTGCCCCCAGGAGACCCACGGGGCGTTCATGCCCGGCGCGAACCGGACGTACAGCGGCACGTCGGTGTCGACGCGCGCCCGCGCGACGGCCTCGACGATCTCGTTCGCATCGGTCTTGTCGAACTCGGCGAGCTCTCCGTCCGGTGCGATCGTGACAGTGGGCAGCGCCCCGACGCCCGCAGCCTGCGCGACGAACTGATCGAGGTACGAACGTTCGGCGGCCGAGAGCGGGTACCTCGTGACGTGCTCCAGAATGGCGGGCGTGCGGCCCAGGCGTTCGGCCTCCAGCGCGGCGGTGTCGACGCTCCAGTCGATCGTCGTGCCGAAGTAGGCGCCGCCCGAGGCGGGGCTGAGCGAGACGCCGGACGAGGGCGAAGGGTCGGGCGCGGCGGCTGCGGAGGCGGGAGCTGCGAGAAGACCGACCACGACTGCGGCTGCGGCTGCGGCTGCCATCCGGAGAGCGACCGCGCGGAAACCGTCGAGCATCGGGCGGTGGTCCTTTCGAGGAGGGCGTTTCCGGACGATGACGATGGCTTCGGGCTGCCTGGTCTCGATCGTAACGAACGAGACGCCGGCACCGAGCAGCGACAGGTGCGACAAGGGCTTCGCGCGCGAATACGAGGCGCGGGGGTTCAGCCCACTTGTCGCCACAAGTATTCCTAGAATCGGAGAATGAACAGGCCGCGGTTCTACACGGGCGACGAGCAGGACATGTGGGTGCCGTTCGCCGCACTCCTCGAACTGCTCCCACGCGAACTCGACGCCCAGCTCCTGCGTGACGAGGACCTCACGCACTTCGACTACTTCGCGCTGTCGATGCTGTCGAACGCCGACGACCACCGCCTCCAGATGA
Source organism: Microbacterium sp. Leaf288 (assembly GCF_001422925.1). Taxonomy (GTDB): domain Bacteria; phylum Actinomycetota; class Actinomycetes; order Actinomycetales; family Microbacteriaceae; genus Microbacterium. The sequence continues at coordinate 726,077 of NZ_LMNI01000012.1, read as the reverse complement.
AGGAGCTCGCGTCGATGACGAATGCGACGCTCCCGCGCCTGTCGCACGTGATCTCGCGGCTCGAGGCGCGCGGCCTCGTTCGACGGGAGCGCAACGCCTCCGACGCACGCGCGACCGACGCCGTCATCACCGCGAACGGCCGCCGCAAGGTGCTCCAGGCGACACCGGGCCATGTCGAGACCGTGCGCTCCCTGCTGCTCGACGTGATCTCGCCCGAGCAGGCGGAGCAGCTGCGGGAGATCACCGCCGCCGTGCTCGCCCGGCTCGACCCCGACGGCCGGATGGCGGCGAGCCGCCCGCGCTGACCCGCCCGCGCTGAGCCGCCCGCGCTGAGCCGCCCGCGCTGGGGCGCCGCGCTGGGGCGCCGCGCTGCGCCGGGCCGCCGCCGCGAGCGTTCACATCGCGTGCTCTCACCGAGAGCACGCGTTGTTCGCGTTCGGATCTCGTGATCTCGGTGAGAGCACGCGATATGGACGAGGGGGAGCGCACAGACGCGCAATTCGAAGACCCCGCGTGCGTCGAGCGTTCACCCGATGCACCCCGGCTGTTCATCGACATCGAGGCGCGCGGCCCCGACGATGGATCGACCGGCACCGGCGCCGACAGTGACCGGCCGGAACGAAGGTTTCCGGCATCCGATCCGTCCGTCGTCCCTCCCCCCGAGAGGTGCCACATGACCCTTCGCGTGCTGTCCCTGTACGAAGGCTTCTTCGCCGGCGGGGCGAGGATCCTTCACTCCGACGTCGTCGCCGGGCTCCACGCCGGTGGCGAGCAGGCCCATGCGGTGCTGTCGCTGTCGGCGCAGGCGCGCCGGGACGCCACCGTCCAGTTCGCCCACGACGACCCTCGCTACCGGCGGCTCGCCGCGGCGGGCGTCGAGATCACTGCGCTGGGCGGCACGGCCGGCGCGGATCCGATGGATCCGTCCTCGTTCCGCGAGCTCGACCTGCACCGCGCCGCCGAGGCGATCGCGCAGGCGGATGTCGTGCTCTCGCTCAAGGAGCAGCCGCTCGGTCTGCTGCTGGCGTTGCGCGCCCACGGGCTGATGCCGTCGGTACCCGTCACCGCCTGCCTCCACCGCTCGGATCCGACCCACTCCGGACCGGCGCTCGGATGGCTCCGCGAGGCGGCCGAGACCGGGCTCCTCGCCGCCACGATCTCATGTGCACGCTCGACCGACGAGGTCTACGCACAGCACCTGCCCTTCGGCCTCGATCGTCGGGTCGTGCCGAACGGCATCGACATCGACGTGTTCGGTCCGGCCGCCGACGACTTCGAGTGCATCGCGCTGCGCGCAAGCATCGGCATCCCGCTCGATGCTCCCGTGGTACTCCTCGCCGCCCGGTTCGATTCGATGAAGGACCCGGGGCTGTTCCTCCGCGCGGCCGCGCGCCACGCCGCAGCGCGGCCGGATGCGCACTACGTGCTGTGCGGCGCGGGCATGACCCATGACAACGCGGGCTTCGCTTCGCTGATGATGGATGCTGCGGCCCCCGCAGATCGCGTGCACGCCCTGGGCATCCGCGGCGACATGCCGGCGCTGTACCGGATCGCCGACATCGTCGCGCTCACGAGTGCGTTCGGGGAAGCATCGCCGCTGTGCCTGCTCGAGGGGGCGGCGTCGGGCGCGACGCCGGTCACCACCGACGTCGGCGACGCGGCGCAGAGCGTCGAAGGGTTCGGGCTCGTGACACCGCGCGATCCCGACGCCATCGCCGCCGCCTGGGAGGCCGTGCTGCACGATCGGGCGAGCTACCGCGATGCCGCGCTCGCCGCCCGTCCGAGCCTGTCGCGCGGCCGGATGATCGACGAGTACCGCCTGGCGATCGAGAGCCTGGCCGAGCGGCGCCGCCTCGCGGCCTGACGGTCGTGGCGTGCGGGGCGGGGTCGACGTCTGCGCCGCGCTCGGGGCGTTTGGCCTCTGCGTTTCGACTCGCACGCTCGCTCAACGACCGCGTCCCTCGCTCGCTCAACGACCGGGAGGCGGCGCCCGCGACACGAGAGGGTCGCTCGCTCAACGAGGGGAGGCGGCGTCCGCGACAGGTGAGGCTCGCTCGCTCAACGCCCGGGAAGGAGGCGCTCGGCCAGGACACGCGCCGTCGCACCCGGGTCGGGGCGGTGCATGACCGACTCGGGGACGACGACGAGCTCGGCCCCGTCGATCTCGTCGGCCAGGCGGTCGGCGGCGGTGATCAGCAGCGGAAAGGTCTGGGCTCCGCGCAGCACGGTGACCGGGGCCGAGACCGAGAGCGTCTCTGCGCTCGGCGTCGACGCGACGCGCACGAGGTTGGTGTCGTACACCGTGGACTGCGCGAGCGGGACGAGCGCGGCGAACTGGTCGCTCGCCCGGATCTGCTCGACCATCTCGCGCGGCAGGCCGACGCCCTCGAGCTGGAAGGTCACGATCGCCTCGTCGGCGCGGCCGTCGTCGACGAGGGCCTGCAGGCGCTCGGCGAGGTCGTCGGCCGGCTCGTCGACGCCGAACCGCAGCGGCGGCTCCGACAGGAACAGCGCCTGCACCGGAACCCCGCGGGATGCGGCGAACAGCGCCAGCACTGCGCCCGACGAGTGCCCGAGCACGGCCGCATCGCCCCCGACCCCGTCGATCACCGCGGCCAGGTCTTCGACCTCTTGCTCGGGCGCGGAGTCCCGCGCGTCTCCGCTCGAGCCGCGCGCGCGGCGGTCCCACGTGATCGCCCGGAAGCCGGCATCCGCCAGGGCCGTCGCGAGTCCCGCCGCATCGGCGGCCGTCGACATGGCGCCGTTCACGATCACGACGGTCGGTCCGTCACCGCTCTCGTCGTAGGCGATGGGGGTTCCGTCGGCAGAGGTCACGATCTTCATGGGCGCCAGCCAACCACCGGCGTCCGACATGCGACAGGGGCGCAGCATCCGCCGCCCGTCCGATTCAGCGCGACCGGATCGCGAGGAACCGGATCGGCACCTCGATGAGCTCGACGGGCCCGTGCGCGGCCTCGCCGTCGAGATCTCTCGCAGCATTCCCGCGACGCCACTCTTCTGCTCCGCAGTCACCTTCGGCGGTCGGAGCGCCCGAAAGGCCGCCGAAAGCGACTGCGGAACATCAGGAGAGTCCGGCGCGGGTGCACAGAGTCGGAGGATTTCGGCGACACGCCGGCGACGGATGCCTCGCCGCGGCGTGTCGCGCATTCTCTCCGATTCTGTGCTCAGCGGGCCGGGGCCGGGCCGGAGGATTCTCGCACCACGACGTGCGGGATGTCGATGGGCACGGGGCGCGCCGGAACCCCCTCGATCTGGCCGATGAGGGAGGCGACCGCTTCGCGGCCGCGCGCGACGTGGTCGACCCGCAGGGTGGTGAGCGGTGGGTCGATGTAGGCCGACTCGGGGAGGTCGTCGACGCCCACGACGCTGACGTCGGCGGGAACACGGAGACCGCGTCGCTTGAGGGCGAGGATGGTGCCGATGGCCATCTGATCGTTCGCCACGACGTACGCGGTCGCGTCGGGCAGATCCGAGAGGCCGGCGATGGCGTCGTAGCCCGATCGGGCGGACCAGTCGCCGGTGAGCTCGCCGGCGTGGACGAGGCCGAGGTCCTCGACCGCCGCGGCGAACGCGCGCGCCCGATTGCGGCCCGCGGACCAGTTCGCCGGGCCGGCCACGTGGGCGAGCCTGCGGTGCCCGAGGTCGCGGAGGTAAGCGATGAGGGCCGGCATGCCGACGCGGGAGACGTCGGTCTTCGCCAGGCGGGTGTCGTCGGCCTCGCTGTGGACGTAGGTGGGCATCGTGAAGTGCGCGGCCTCGAACGCGTGGACCATCTCGTCGGTCGACGCGAGGGCGAGGACCCCGGCGAGGGTGTTCGGCCCGATCAGTGCGAGGGACTTCGCGATCGAGTCGCGGTCGTGGGCGTCGAGCGAGATGACGTCGAGCACGTAGCCCGCCTCGCGTGCTTCCATGGTCGCGCCGTGGGCCGTGAGACTGGGGCCCGTCTCGGACTCGTCGTGGACGAGGGCGCCGATCCGGTGGGACCGCCCGGACTTCAGGCTGCGGGCGGACAGGTTCGGCTGGTAGTCGAGCTCGACGAGTGCTGCCTCGACGCGCGCCTTGGTCTCGGGGCGGATGCCGGGGTAGCCCGTGAGGAAACGGCTGACCGTCTGGTGCGACACTCCGGCCACCTGCGCGACGTCGTAGATCGTCGCGGCGCGCGCCGACGCCGAAGGCGTCCCCAGTTGCGGTTGGGTCTCTTTGCTCACGATTCCCGATTGTCCCTTGACAACTCGATGTTATCGAAAACATACTAGCTCCGCCCTGATGTTTCCGAAAACATCCACCCCGCTCTCGACGACAACGGAGTCCCTGATGCACCTCGACCGATCCGGCATCCTCTTCGGCGCCGCGTACTACGCGGAGTACCACCAGAGCGACCGCGTCGATCAAGACCTCGACCTGATGAAGCAGGCCGAGTTCACGGTCATCCGGGTGGGCGAGTCGGTGTGGTCGACGTGGGAGCCGCGCGACGGCGAGTTCGATCTGGAGTGGCTGCAGCCGGTGCTCGACGGCGCGCACGCCCGTGGCATCGCGGTGGTGCTCGGCACCCCGACGTACGCCGTTCCGCCGTGGCTGCAGACCGCGTACCCCGAGATCGCTGCCGACGTCCGCACCGGCGAGCCGATGCCCTGGGGCGCCCGCCAGGAGGTCGACTACTCGCACCCGGCCTTCCGCTTCCACGCCGAGCGCGTCATCCGCGCCGTCGTCGGCAGGTACGCGTCGCACCCTGCGGTCATCGGCTACCAGGTCGACAACGAGCCCGGCATGGTGCTCTTCCACAACCGCGGCTCGTTCCAGCGGTTCGTGCGGCGGCTCGCGGCCCGGTACGGCGACGTCGAGACGCTCAACCGCGAGTGGGGGCTCACCTACTGGTCCCACCGTCTGTCGGACTGGTCCGACCTGTGGACGCCCGACGGCAACTCGCTGCCGCAGTACGACCTCGCGTGGCGCCGCTACCAGGCCGAGCTCACGACGGAGTTCATCGCCTGGCAGGCCGAGATCGTGCGCGAGTACTCGAGCCCCGAGCAGTTCGTGACGACGTGCATCGCGTATCCGCGCCCGGCGCTCGACGACGAGAAGCTCGTCGAGGCGCTCGACGTCACGGCGGGCAACCCGTATTACGCGATGCAGGACCACCTCGACGCGACGAAGGATCTGGCCGCGGTCACGCCGTGGACGACGAGCGGCGTCCCCGCGATGTTCCGCCAGGCCGACCGGCTGTTCTCGTCGAACCAGGCCCGCTTCCTCGTGACCGAGACCGACGCGCAGTCCATCGGCGGGTCTGAGTTCAACCTCCCTCCCTATCCCGGGCAGCTGGCGCAGGCGGCGTTCGCGTTCGTCTCCCGTGGCGCGGCGATGATCGAGTACTGGCACTGGCACACGCTGCCGTACGGCACGGAGACCTACTGGGGAGGCATCCTTCCCCACAGTCTCGAGCCGGGCCGCGTCTACCGTGAGCTCGCGGCCGTCGGTGCGGACTTCGCGGCCATCGGCGACCTCCTCGACGGCTACGAGCCCGATGCCGACGTGGCGATCCTGTGGTCGAACGACTCGCGCTTCGCCCTGGAGTTCTTCCCGACGTTCCCCACGGCGACGGGGCAGCCCGATCGCACCAGCTACACGCGCATCTTCGACGCGTACTACCGCGGAGTCATCGACGGCGGCGCACAGGCGCGGGTGCTGCATCCCGATCAGGCGCTCTCCTGGGGCGCGAAGGACCTGGCGGCACGGTTCCCCGTGCTCATCGCGGCCGGCATCTACGTCGCGACCGACTCCCAGCTCGACCTGCTGCGCGAGTACGCCGCCGCCGGCGGCCACCTCATCGTCGGCATCCGCACCGGTTACGGCGACGAGGAGGCACGGGCGCGCGTGAGCATGGCTCCGGCGCGGCTGACGGATGCTGCGGGCGTGAGCTATGAGGAGTTCTCGAACCTGCGCGACCCGCTGCCGGTCACGTCCGAGCAAGGCCTCGCCCTGACCGACGGCGCTGCGGCGACCCTGTGGGCGGATGGGCTTGTCACATCCGATGCCGACACCCTCGTGCGTTACGTGCACCCGCGATTCGGCGACTTCGCGGCGGTGACGAGCCGGGCGCACGGCGATGGACGCATCACCGTGGTCGGCACCGTCCCCTCGGCCGAACTGGCGGCCGACCTCGTGCGCTGGGCCGCGCCGGCGACCGTCGCCGACGCGATCGCGCCGGAGCGGGCGCTTCCGGTCACGGTGAGCTCGGGCTCGCTCCCGGACGGCCGCCGTGCGTGGTTCGTCTTCAACTGGAGCGGCGAGCCGCAGGCGTTCACGCCCGCCGTCGACCTCGCGGACGCCGTCACGGCGGAGGAGCTCTCCGCCGGCACCGAGATCTCCCTTCCGGCGTGGTCGACACGCTGTCTCGTCGGAAGGTGAGCACCCAAGGGGTCACGCGACCCCACCGAGAAGAAAGAGCAATCATGAAGAAGGCACGCAGAACAGCAGCGACGCTGACCGTCGGCGCGGCCACGGTCGCGGTGCTCCTCACGGGGTGCGCCCCGAGCGGCAACGACGGCGGCGGCGCGCAGGGCCCGATCACGCAGGATCAGATCGACGAGGCGATGAGCACCCCGACGGAGCTCACCTTCTGGACCTGGGTTCCCGACATCCAGAACGAGGTCGATCTCTTCGAGGAGAAGTACCCCGACATCTCGGTGAAGGTCGAGAACGTCGGCCAGGGCCTGCCCCACTACCAGAAGCTCCGCAGCGCGATCGAAGCGGGCGAGGGTGCCCCGGATGTCGCGCAGATCGAGTACCAGTACATCCCGTCGTTCGTGCTTCCCGAGTCGCTCCTCGACCTCACCCCGTACGGCGCGGACGACCTCGCCGACGACTACGTCGGATGGGCGTGGAACCAGGTGTCGCCGGGCGACGAGGTGTGGGCGATCCCGCAGGACGTCGGCCCGATGGGCAACCTGTACCGCGAGGACATCCTCTCGGCGGCGGGCATCACCGAGGCCCCGGCCACGTGGGACGACTACGCGACCGCCGCGAAGGCCGTCAAGGACAGCACGGGCTCGTACATCTCGAATCTCGGCGCGACGCAGGCCGGGCAGATGATCGGGTTCTTCTGGCAGGCGGGCGTCAAGCCGTTCGGCTACGACGGCAAGGAGACCGTGACGATCGACGTCAACAGCGACGAGGCGAAGAAGGTCGCCGACTACTGGACCGGCCTGATCCAGGACGACCTCATCTCGACCGACGTCGACTTCAACGACAACTGGTACCAGGGCCTGGCCAGCGGCAAGTACGCCGGATGGCTGACCGCCGCGTGGGGGCCGATCTTCCTCCAGGGCACCGCCAAGGACACGTCGGGGCTGTGGCGCGCCGCGCCGCTGCCGCAGTGGAACGCCGGTGACGAGGTCTCGGGCAACTGGGGCGGATCGTCGGATGCCGTGCTGGCGTCGAGTGAGAACCCGATCGCCGCGTACGAGCTCGCGAAGTTCATCAACAACGACCAGGAGTCGGCGATGATGCTCGCGACCGAGCAGTTCCTCTACCCGCCGCAGGTGTCGGTGCTCGAGGACCCGGCCTTCGTCGACCAGGAGTCGGAGTTCTACGGCGGCCAGCAGGTCAACAAGCTGTTCGCGGAGATCTCCACGACCGTCGACACCGACTTCCAGTGGCTCCCCTTCATGGACTACGTGTACTCCACCTATGAAGAGACCATGGGCACGGTGATCGCGGCCAAGGGCGACATCAGCGGCGCCCTCGACGCCTGGCAGGACCAGCTCGTCTCGTACGCAGAGGACCAGGGCTTCACCGTCAAGTGAGCCCGAAGGGTGCCCGCCTGCCCTGCGCGGGCACCCTTCGCCTCGGCCGATCGCACCGCAGCCGTGACGCGATCGGGCGGTCCGCAGCATCCATTCGAAAGGAGACTCCCGTGGCGAACGCAACAGCATTGCCGGCCGCGCGTCCCGCAGCGCCCGCGAAGAAGCGGCGCACCAGCCCCACCAAGCGCAAGCAGTACCGCGCGGCCTACCTGTTCCTGCTGCCCTTCTTCATCGTGTTCATCACGATGCTCGTCGTCCCGCTCGTCTACGCGGGGTACCTGAGCCTGTTCGAGAGCAAGCTCATCGGCGGCGAGGTGTTCGCGGGCCTGAACAACTACGTCCGTGCGCTGACCGACCCGCAGTTCTGGGGCGGCCTCGGCAGGGTGGCGCTGTTCTTCGTCGTGCAGGTGCCGATCATGCTCGGCCTCGCACTGTTCTTCGCGCTCGCGCTGGACACGTTCCTGGCGCGGGGGTCGAAGGGCATCCGCCTCTTGATCTTCATGCCGTACGCCGTTCCGGCGGTCGTGGCGACGCTGATGTGGGGCTACCTGTACGGTCCGGACTTCGGTCCGATCGCCCAGATGGCGCGGGCGCTCGGATTCGGAACCCCCGACTTCCTCTCGCCGGGGAACATCCTCGGCTCGATGATGAACATCGTCACGTGGGAGTTCGTGGGCTACAACATGATCATCATGTACGCGGCGCTGCGTGCGATCCCGGGGGAGCTCTATGAAGCGGCCGAGATCGACGGGGCCGGCCAGTTCCGGCTGGCGTGGAGCATCAAGATCCCCGCCATCCGCCCGGCGATCCTGCTGACCGTCATCTTCTCGGTGATCGGGTCGTTCCAGCTGTTCGCCGAGCCGAGTCTGCTGAACACCATCGCCCCCGACGCGATCACCAACGGCTTCACGCCGAACTACTACGCGTTCAACGTCGCGTTCATCAACCAGGAGCTGAACTACGGCGCGGCTCTCGCGTTCCTGCTCGGAATCGTGATCGCGATCGTCTCGTACTTCGTGCAGCTCGGATCCGAGCGATCCGCGCGCCGTGAGCGGAAGGGGCTCGCATGACCTCCACCGAGACCCGCACGCTGCTGACCGGCGAAGGGCTGCGCTTCCCCGACCGGCCGCTGACGTCGTACAGCCGCTCCCGCCGGCGCAGCTGGCTGCTGACGGTCCTGCTGTGGCTGTGCGTGCTGTACTTCGTGCTGCCGCTGTGGTGGCTGCTCGTGTCGTCGACGAAGGACAACTCCGCGCTGTTCTCCACCTTCGGGCTGTGGTTCGGCGGCGAGCTGTCGCTGTGGGACAACCTGCAGACGCTGTTCACGATCCGCGGCGGACTGTTCACCCGGTGGCTCATCAACACGGTGGTGTACTCCGTGACCGCGGCGGTCGGCGCCACGCTGCTGTCGGCGATGGCGGGCTACGCCTTCGCGAAGTACGAGTTCCCCGGCAAGAAGGTGCTCTTCAGCGCGACCCTCGGCGCGATCATGATCCCGCTGACGGCTCTCGCCCTGCCGACGTACCTGCTGTTCGCGCGAGCCGGGCTGACCGACACCCCGTGGGCCATCATCATCCCTTCGCTCGTCAGTCCGTTCGGGGTGTACCTGATGCGGGTGTACGCGGCCGACGCGATCCCCGACACGCTCATCGAGTCGGCGCGCGTCGACGGGGCGGGCGAGTTCCGCACGTTCTGGCAGGTCGGCTTCCGGCTGCTCGGGCCGGGGCTCGTGACGGTGTTCCTCTTCTCGCTCGTCGCGACGTGGAACAACTACTTCCTGCCCCTGGTCATGCTGAACTCGTCCGAGCTGTATCCGATCACCGTCGGCCTCGCCCAGCTCCAGGCGGCGGCGTCCGCGGGCGGCGGCACGCAGGCGCTGTTCTCGACCGTGATCACCGGCTCGTTCGTGTCGATCCTGCCGCTGATCATCGCGTTCCTGTTCCTGCAGCGGTACTGGCAGTCGGGCCTCGCCACGGGAAGCGTGAAGGGCTGATCGCGCGCGGATGACGGATGCTGCGCCGCAACGCCGTGCGGGAGGCTGGATGCGCCGGCCTCCCGCACCCCTCGCCCCGATCGCACGACCCTCGGGGCCGGTCTTCCCGCCCGCGCAGACGCACACGGCCGCGCTCCGCCCGTAGGGTGGGCACATGAGGCAACCGTCGTATGCGAAGGGCATGGCGCGGCGCGACGAGATGCTCGCGGCGGCGATGCACGCCATCGCGGGGGCCGGTTTCCGGCGGCTCAGCCTGCGCGAGATCGCGCGCGAGAGCGGCGTCGAGGCCGCGCACCTCGTCTACTACTTCGGCTCGCGCGACGGACTGCTCCAGGCCGTCATCGAGAGATGGGATGCCGACACCCAGGCTGCGCGCGCCGTCGAGGCCGTGCCCGACCGGCCCCTCGACTTCCTCGTCGAGCATGTGCGTCTCAATCTGTATGTGCCCGGGTTCGTGCACCTGCTGCACTCGTTCGCCGCCGAGGCCGTCGCGCCCGACCACGAGGCGCACGCGTTCTTCCGCGAGCGCTACGAGCGCGTCGCGCAGCAGATCGCGGAGGGGATCACCGCGGAGCAGGATGCCGGCTTGATCCCGCCCGATCTCGATCCGGCGGACGAGGCGCAGCGGCTCATCGCCGTGTCGGACGGCGTGCAGCTGCAGGCGCTGCTCGACGAGCGGATCGATGCCGTCGCCCTGCTCGCCGGCGCCGTCGAGGCGCTGCGGTCGCTGGCCGACGACCCGGCCGTGCGGTTGAGCGACGAGTCCGTGCCGCAGCTGGCCTCGCTCCGCAAGGGCATCGCCGCGTCCGCCTGACCCCCCCCGAACCGTGTGCGGAGAACCGCGGAGTCGAGAGTGCACACGACGGCCCCGGCGCGATGTCGCGCCGGGGCCGTCGTGCCGCTGATCAGTTCGCAGGGGAGAACCCGAACAGCGACGGGTAGGAGTTGGTCGGCCACATCGCCACGGCCGTGCCGGTGTCGTGCGCGAAGCTGCCCTGCTTGCGGTACCAGGGCGCGAACCACGCCTGGTCCGTGATGTAGGCGTTGAGGTCCTTCGTAGCCTGTTCCGCCTCCTCCGGCGTGCCCAGCTGGATGGTCGAGATGTAGTCGTCGACCTGCGGGTCCTGGGAGTGGAAGGGGTTGAAGGTCGCCTCGGGGGCGATCATGAAGTTGATCAGCTGCCAGTCGGGGTTCTGCTCGAGTGACATCCAGGTGGCGGGGTATTTCGGGGCGAGCATGTCGGTGATGAAGTTGCCTGTGCCGGGGTCGGTGTAGTCGACGGTGATCCCGATGTCGGCCAGCTGCTGTGCGACGAGGTCGAAGGTCGTCTGGAACGCCGGAGTCGACATCATGGCGAGGGTGAAGCCGTCGGGGTAGCCCGCTTCGGCCAGGAGCTTCTTGGCGCCTTCGGGGTCGTACTCGTAGGTGCTGTCGAGGGCCTCGTCGTAGCCGACGGATGTCGTCGGGAAGACCTGCTGCGTGAGGGTTCCGTAGCCGGCCTGCAGGACGTCCAGCAGCGCCTCGCGGTCGAAGGCCATGTTGATGGCCTGCCGCACCCTCACGTCGGCGAGCTCCGGTGCCATCGCCCCGGACCGATCGAGCAGGATGAGTCCGTGGAAGTCGAGTTCGTTGGACGCGACCTCCCAGCCTGACGCCGACACCTCGTCGATCGCGTCGTTGTTGACCAGCGGCAGCCCGTTGGCTTCGCCGGCCTTCATCGCGTTGAGGGCGGCGGTCGGGTCGTCGATGACGTTGATCGTCAGGCTGTCGTAGTGGACGGCGTCGGGGTTCCAGTAGTCCGGATTCGCCGTGTAGACGTAGGTCGTTCCCGTGACCGACGCCGCGCTGTCGAGCACGTACGGGCCCGAGCCGACGGGGGAGGTCGCCGACGACGGGTCGTCGAAACTGGACGGGGCTTGGATCAGGCCTGGGGCGATCGACAGCAGATTGATGAGGGAGGGGTCGGGTGCGGGCTGGGTGATGGTGACCGTCGTCGCGTCGACGGCTTCGAACTCCTTGCCGGCGAAGGTCGCCGCCTGCGGTGCCGTCCCGTCACGGAAGCGCTCGAGGCTGGCAGCCACGGCGACGGCATCCAGTGCGGTGCCGTCGCTGAACACGACGTCGTCGCGCAGGGTGAGCGTGAGCACCGTGCTGTCGTCGTTGTACTCCCAGTCCGTCGCCAGCCAGGGAATGATCTCTCCGGCGGCGTCCTTCTGCAGCAGCGTGTCGTACACCGCCTGGAAGAACACGCTCCGGTTGCCGTACTCGGCGCCCTGGCCGACGTCGTAGCTCGTGGGCGACGCGATCGCGATCAGCGTGAGTCTTTCCGCGCGCCCTGAGTCGCTCGTGCCCCCGCCGTCGCCATCTCCGCCGGCGCAGCCGGCGAGGGTGAGCGAAGCGACGATCGCGAGGGCTGCTGTGGCCTTCCAACGGAACATCCTTGGTCCCTTCTCGTGGAGGTGATCCGTCATTGGACCGCCATCGCCGGAGAAGCTATCAGCTTGTTTTGAACATTGTCAAAGATTAGTTCGCTGATTGCCGAGAAATCTTTTACGATGCTAAAGTCATCGCGTCGCCGATGACCGAAGGAGTGTCGATGCTGCCCAGATCCCTGCCCGAACCGGAGCTTTTCCTTCCCGAGAGGGGCGAACCCGCGCTGCGCTGGGGTGTCCTCGGTGCCGGCTGGATCGCGGGGTTCTTCGTCGCCGCCGTGCAGAAGCACACCGCGCAGAAGGTGGTCGCCGTCGCCGCGCGCGCCCAGGCCAAGGCCGAGAGCTTCGCCGAGGCGCACAGCATCCCGACCGGTCATTCGAGCGTCGACGCGCTGCTCGACGATCCGGGCGTCGACGTGATCTACGTCGCGGCACCGCAGAGCGAGCACCTGTCGCTCGGACTGCGCGCGATCGCCGCCGGCAAGCACGTGCTCATGGAGAAGCCGCTCGCCACAAGCGCCGCCGACGCGCAGCAGCTGGTCGACGCGGCGCGTGCCGCCGGCGTCTTCCTCATGGAGGCGATGTGGACGCGGTACCTGCCGCAGACGCGGATGATCCGTCGCGTGATCGACGAGGGGATCCTCGGCGACGTCCGCAGTGTCATCGCCGACCACGGCCAGCCGCTCGCCGACGACCCGGGTCACCGGCTGCTCCGGCCTGGCACGGGCGGCGGAGCACTGCTGGATCTCGGCATCTATCCGATCCAGCTCGACTCGATGGTGCTGGGCGAGCCGACGTCGATCACGGCCGTCGGCTCGCTGACCCCATCAGGGGTGGACGCGACCTCGACGGTGGTGCTCGGGCACGGCGAGGAGCAGTCCACGCTGATGACCTCGATCCTCACGCGCACGCCGACCGTCGCATCGATCTGCGGCACGACCGCGCGGATCGACATCGAGGGGCCGTTCCACATCCCGACCGCGATCACCCTGCGCTCGCACGATCTCTTCGAAGAGCCCGTCGTCTGGCGTGACCCGACCGGGGTGGGGCTCATGGACGGGCTGGCCTGGGAGGCGACCGCCCTGGCCCGCTACGTCGGGGAAGGCCGCGCGGAGTCCCCGCTGCACACGCACGCCGAGACCGTGTCGATCCTCGCGACGATCGACGAAGCGCGCCGGCAGCTGGGCGCGCGCTGATGGGCTGGGCACGTACGCTCGCCGACGGGCAGGTCGCCCGCGTCCACGTGTACGACCTCGCGACGGGGGAGAGCACGGTGGTCCACGTCGACCGCGAGGTTCTCGTCGAGGCGCCGAACTGGACGGCCGGCGGCGACCTGATCCTCAACGGCGACGGGATCCTCTGGCGCATGCCCGCCGACGGCTCTGCACCGCCGGCTCCGGTGCCGATCGAGAAGCTGCCGGAGCTCAACAACGACCATGTGCTCGCACCTGACGGCGACACGATCTATGTGTCGGCGAACGACGGCCACCTCTATGCGGCGTCCCTCACGACCGGTGCGGTGCGGAAGGTGACGCCGGACGGCAGTCCGCACTGGCATTTCCTCCACGGGGTCAGCCCCGACGGCGAGCAGCTGGCATACGTGGCGCTGAACCCCGCGAACGGCTGGGACAGCGGCACCATCCGCGTGATCGATGCATCCGGGTCGTGGGATGCGGCGCTCACCGAAGGTCGCGGGCCCGACGACGGCTCGGAGTATGCGCCCGACGGCGAGTGGGTCTTCTTCAACACCGAGCGGTTCACCGAAGCCCCCGGGCATGCGCAGATCGCCCGCATCCGTCCGGATGGCACTGGGCTCGAGCAGCTGACCTTCGACGAACGGGTCAACTGGTTCCCGCACATCGATCCCACGGGCACCCGAGCGGTGTTCCTCAGCTTCCCCGTCGGCACGGAAGGCCACCCCGCCGACCTGCCCGTACAGCTGCGGGTGGTCGATGACATCTCGCAGACGGATGCGTGGACCCGGGCTCGCGTCGCCGTCGAGCTGTTCGGAGGCCAGGGAACCATCAACGTCAACAGCTGGTCACCCGACGGCACGCGCTTCGCTTATGTGGACTACCCGATCGCCAGCGCCGGCGACGGCGAGAAGGAGGAGTGATGGAACAGGATCTCGTCGCAGCGCTGGAAGCGGGGGAGGCCGAGCTCACCTGGGATCGGTTCGGCACGGACGAAGCGTGGCGGCTGGGCAGCGCGGTGCGCGCGCTCGCGGAGGAACGCGGGCACGGGGTCGCCATCGACATCCGCCGCGTGAACGGGATGATCCTGTTCCGCAGCGCGCTGCCCGTCGTCACGGTGGATCAGGACGACTGGATCCGGCGCAAGAGCGCGGTGGTGTTCCGCTTCGAGACGAGCTCGGCGCTGTTCGCCGCGCGGATGGCGGCCGCGGGCTACGACCCCACCGCCGTCGGGTGGCTGGCGGCCGGCGACTACGCGGTGACCGGCGGCTCGGTGCCCATCCGGGTTCGCGGAGCCGGCGTCGTCGCCGCGCTGACGCTGTCGGGGCTGTCGTCCGAGGGGGACCACGCGCTCGCCGTGGAGGGGATCCGCGCGACGCTCACGACGTGACGCGCACCCGCGCGGCGCGCGGGCGCGGCGCCGTCGGGGACCTCACGCGGCCGGCGCGCCCGTCGAGCCGCGAACGATCAGCTGCGAGTTGAGGACCGCTGCCTCCTCGGGTGGGGTGCCGGCCATCGCCTGCAGCAGGAGGTCGACGGCGAGGGCCCCGCTTCTGCCGATCGGCATCCGCACCGTCGTCAGACCCGGCGTCACGGCTCCCGCCATCTCGATGTCGTCGATGCCGACGATGCTGATGTCTTCGGGGCACGAGCGGCCGAGGTCCGACATGCCGGCTTCGACACCGAGCGCCACGAGGTCGTTGTATGCGATCACGGCTGTCGCGCCGCTCGCGGCCGCGGGCGCCGCCGCGGCGCGTCCGCCCTGGATGGACGCGGCGTGGTGGCTGAGCCGCGTGAGACGGATGCCGAAGCTCTCGCACGCGCGCGCGACCGTGTCGGATCGCCGGCTGTCGGCCCACGATCCGAGAGGCCCGGCGGCATAGGCGATGTGCCGGTGGCCGAGCGCCGCCAGGTGCTCGACCGCCTGCCGAGGTCCGTGCTCGGCGTCCATCAGCACGCACGGAGCACCCGCGAGGAGCCGGTTGATCACGACGTACGGCGTCTCGCCGACGAGGGCCAGCACGTCTTCGTCGGGCAGGCGAGGAGAGCACAGCAGCATGCCGTCGAGCTTGCGCGCGCGCTCGATCTGCTCGCGCTCGCGCCGCAGGTCCTCATCCGCGTCGAACAGCACGATCCGATGGCGGCCGTGCCAGGCCTGACCCTCGATCGCCTTGAGAAGTGTGGCGTACACGGGGTTCGCCACATCGGGGACGATGACGCCGATCGTGCGCGTGGTCGTCGCGGCCTGCGGAGTCGCGTACCCGAGGTCGCTCGCGGCGCGGAGCACGCGATCCCGCGTCGCGACCGCGAGGCGGTCGGGCTCCCCGAATGCGCGCGAGGCCGTCGCGACAGAAACGCCCGCGCGCCGAGCCACGTCGGTCAATGTCGCCGTCATCCCGCGTTCCGATCTCGAGCCCAGCCAGCGTTCCCATCATGGCTCATGCCGATGTGATGCAACGCCTTGACAAACATTGTACAAACCCTGCACACTCTTTTCCATGACGATCACCGAGGATCCCTCGACTCGACGGACGAGCGCCCCCGCAGGAGCGACGGCATGACCGCCGCCCGGCTCGGCCGGAGCCTTCCGACGACGGTCGCCGTTGCCGATGCGCCCCGCTCGGCGGGAATCCTCCACCTCGGTCTCGGCAGCTTCCACCGTGCGCACCAGGCCGTGTACACGGCCGCTGCGCTCGCCGCAGGAAGCGGCGATGATTGGGGGATCGTGGGAGTCGCGTCGCGATCGCGATCTGTCGTCGACGCGATGCGCGTGCAGGACATGCTCTACGCCGTCGCCGAGATCTCGCCGGCGGGAACCCGACTCGCCGTTCCCGCCGTCCACACCGACGCGTTCGTCGCCGCGGATGAACCCGACCGGGTCGTGCAGGCCATCGCTGATCCGGCGATCCGCATCGTCACGCTCACCGTGACCGAGAACGGCTACAGCTACTCGCCCGCGACCGGCCACCTCGACGTCGCCTCTCCGGTCATCGCGGCCGACCTGCAAGGCGGCAGTCCGGCATCGACGATCGGTCAGCTCGCACGTGGCATCCAGCGGCGGGCCGCGGCATCCGGTGCTCCGCTCACGGTGCTCAGCTGCGACAACCTGGCGGCGAACGGATCGCACACCCGCCGGCTCGTGCAGGAGTTCCTGCAGAGCCTGCCGGGAGCCGAAGGGGCCGAGGCGCTGGCGTTCCTCGACGAGCGCGTGTCGTTCCCGTCGAGCATGGTCGACCGCATCGTCCCCTCGACGACCCCCGAGCTGCGGACCCGCGTGTCCGGGCTGCTGGGTGCGCGCGATGACATCCCCGTCCCCGCGGAGCCCTTCACGATGTGGGCGATCGAGGACGACTTCCGCGCCGGCCGCCCGGCGTGGGAGGCCGGGGGAGCCGTTTTCACCGATGAGGTCGGCAGGTACGAGCAGATGAAGGTGCGGCTGCTCAACGGCACGCACTCGCTCATCGCCTACCTCGGCGCGCTCCGCGGGGTCGAGACCATCCCCGAGGCGATCGGCCTCGCCGACATCGACGCCGCCGCCCGGATCGTCCTCGCGGACGAGTACGCGCCGTCGATCGAGATGCCGTCGGGCGTCGACTTCGACGACTACCAGCGCGAGCTGTTCGAGCGCTGGGGCAACACCGCTCTCGGCCACCGCACGACGCAGGTCGGCACCGATGGATCGGTGAAGCTCCGCCAGCGCATCCCCGAGCCCGCCGTGCGGGCCCTCGAGAACGGGACGATGCCGCACCTGATCGCGCTCACGGTCGCGTCGTACCTGTCGTGCCTCGCCCCGCTTCCGGGCTTCCAGCCGGGTCGGTTCGCCGATGCGATGACGGATGCTGCGCGCCCTCGTCTCGCGGAAGCCGCCGCGGGCGCGCGCAACGGCGAGGGCGTCGCCGACGCCGCGATCGCAGGGCTGCAGCTGTTCGGCGAGGAGCTCGCGGGTCGTCCGGCGTTCATCACCCGCGTCGGCGAGCTCATCGACACGATCACCGGCGGTGGTGTGGAGGCGGCGGTGGCCGACAGTGTGGCCGCCGCGCAGGCCGAAGCATCCGGCATCCGTCACGAGGTCTCGGCATGACCGCGGCACAGCACCAGGAAGGAGGCGCCATGAAGGCGCTCGCGATCCACGGCAAGGAAGACATCCGCTGGGAGGACCGCCCGCTTCCCGAGCCCGGTGAGGGCGAGGTGCGCCTGCGCGTCCGGTTCGTCGGCATCTGCGGGTCCGACCTGCACTACTACTTCCACGGCGTCAACGGCGAGTACGCGATCAAGGAGCCGCTCATCCCGGGGCACGAGCTGTCGGCAGTCGTCGACCTCGACCCGTCCGGGCGGCTCGAGCCCGGCACCCCGGTCACCGTGCATCCCGCCCGCTACGGCGCGCCGGTCCCGGGACTCGAGGACCACCCGCATCTGCGGCCCGGGGGCGACTACTTCGGCAGCGCCGCGACCACGCCGCATCGTCAGGGCGGCGCCGCGGAGTACCTCGTCGTCGAGGATCACATGATCCGCGTACTGCCCGAGGCGCTTCCGCTGGAGCGTGCGGCGCTGGCGGAACCGCTCGCCGTGGCGCTGCACGCCGTGAACCTCGCCGGCGACATCACCGGCACGCGCGTTCTCGTCATCGGCGCGGGTCCGATCGGCCTCCTCGTCGTCGCCGCTGCCGCGCACGCCGGGGCCGCGGTCATCGGCGCGAGCGACGTGCGCACCGAGCCGCTCGACCGCGCCGCAGCCCTGGGGGCGAGCGAGCTGGTGCTCGTCGGCCGCGACACGATCGCCGACGAATCGTACGACGTCGTGTTCGAGTGCTCCGGCGTCGCCGTCTCGCTGACGCAGTCGGTGCGTGCCGCGCGCCGCACCGGAACGATCGTGCAGGTCGGCATGCTCGCGAACGCCGAGATCGGCGTGAACCTGGCGCCGATGCTCGCGAAGGAGCTCACCCTGCGCGGGGCGTTCCGCTTCTCGACCGAGATCGACGACGCCGTGGCGATGCTCGCCGAATCCGACGCACTCGATGCGGTCGTCTCGCACACGATCGAGGCATCCCGTGCCGTCGAGGCGTTCACGATCGCGCGCGACTCGTCCGCCTCGGCCAAGGTCCTGCTCGAACTCTGACTTCTCATCCCCTGACCGCTCACTCATCTACGAAGGAGTACTCATGAGCACCCCCCAGGTCCCCGGCGTCGACGCACCCGCGCCGCCGCCCACCGTCACCCGTTCGACGGGCGACCTCGTCCGCGCCGCCGTCTCCGGCTGGCTCGGCACCGCGCTGGAGTTCATGGACTTCCAGCTGTACTCGCTGGCCGCTGCCCTGGTCTTCAGCCAGCTGTTCTTCGCCGGCGAGGAGCCCGGCATGGCGGTCGTGCTCGCCATGGCCACCTACGGCGTCGGCTACCTCGCCCGTCCGCTCGGCGCGTGGTACTTCGGGCGCATGGGCGACAAGATCGGCCGCCGCAAGGTCCTCTTCTACACGATCCTGCTCATGGGCCTGGCGACCACGCTCATCGGCTTCCTGCCGACCTACGAGCAGGCCGGCATCATCGCCCCGATCATGCTGGTGCTGCTGCGCCTCGCGCAGGGCTTCGGCGCCGGCGCCGAGATCTCGGGTGCGGGCGTCATGCTCGCCGAGTACGCGCCGGCCAAGCGCCGTGGCATCATCGCGTCGCTCGTCGCGCTCGGCACCAACTGCGGGACGCTCTTCGCCTCCGCGATCTGGGCGATCCTGCTGGCCGTCATGGTCGAAGAGGACGTCCTGGCCTGGGGCTGGCGCATCCCGTTCATCGCCTCCGCCGTGATCATGGTGTTCGCCGTCTGGGTGCGCCTGAACCTCAAGGAGAGCCCGGTCTTCGAGGAGCGCACCGACGTCGTCGACGGTCAGGCGCTGTCGCGCGACGAGATGGTCGACCTCGCGACGCAGACCAACGACATCCGCACGCTCGAGTCGCTGCAGCGCAAGCCGATCAAGGCGACGCTCGTCTCGTTCTTCCTCCGTTTCGGGCAGGCCGGCAACTCGGGTCTCATCCAGACGTACCTGATCTCCTTCATCACGATCACCCTCGCCGTGCAGAAGGGCGTCGGCCCCGAGATCGTCATCGTCTCGTCGCTCATCGGCTTCGGCACGATCCCCTTCGTGGGCTGGCTCGGCGACAAGTTCGGCCGCCGCCGCATGTACATCATCATGACGTCGCTCGCGCTGGTGCTCATCGTGCCGACGATGCTCGCGATCAACACGAAGGAGGTCGCCTGGATCTTCGTCGGCTACGTCGTGATCCACAACGTGGCGGTCCTGGGCCTCGCCTCGATGGAGAACATCGCCATCCCCGAGATCTTCGGTTCGCGCAACCGCTACACGCTCACGGCCATCGTGCGCGAGATCGCGGCGATCATCGCGACCGGCATCGGCCCCGTACTGGCCGCCGCCTGGGTGGCCGCGGCCACGGGCAGCATCATCCCGGTGATCGTGCTCCTCGCGCTGTACACCCTGTCGGCGCTCATCGCGGCGGTCGTCGCGCCCGAGTGGACCGGTCGCGATCTGACCGATCCGCGTCCCGCGATGTAGACCGCCGGGGCACCCGATCCCAACCCTGGTGCGGCCGCCCTGCGCGGCGGCCGCACCGACACTTCCTAGGAGACACAGATGGCGATCGAGAACGTCACCGTCAACATCACCAGCCCCGGTCGCAACTTCGTGACGCTCAAGATCGTGACCTCCGACGGCATCGTCGGGTGGGGTGACGCGACGCTCAACGGCCGGGAGCTCTCGGTCGCGTCGTACCTCGCGGACCACGTCGCCTCGATGCTCATCGGGCGCGACGAGGATCGCATCGAGGACACCTGGCAGTACCTCTACCGGGGCCCGTACTGGCGCCGGGGACCCGTCACGATGGCGGCGATCGCCGCGGTCGACATGGCCCTGTGGGACATCAAGGCGAAGAAGGCAGGGATGCCGCTGTACCAGCTCCTCGGCGGCGCCAGCCGCTCGGGCATCCGCGTCTACGCCCACGCCTCGGGCACCGACTACCAGGCTCTCGCGAACGCGATCACCGGGTACGAGGAGCTCGGCTTCACCGCCGTGCGCGTGCAGACGGGGGTGCCGGGCCTCGGCCAGATCTACGGCGTCTCGTCGGCGGGCCCGGGCGTCCGCTACGACTACGAGCCCGCCAAGCGCGCCGCCGACGGCCGGCCGAGCGAGGAGACGTGGGACACCCGCACGTACCTCGCGCACATGCCCGACGTGTTCGCCAAGATCCGCGAGGACTTCGGCACGGGCCTGCGCATCCTGCACGACGGCCACCACCGGATGTCGCCCATCGAGGCCGCGCGGTTCGCCAAGGAGATCGAGCCCTACGACCTCTTCTGGCTCGAGGACTGCACGCCGGGGGAGGACCAGTCGGCGCTGCGCCTGGTGCGCCAGCACTCCACGACGCCGCTCGCGATCGGCGAGGTCTTCAACACCGTGTTTGATTACCAGACGCTCATCACCGAGCGGCTCATCGACTACGTGCGCTCGGCGGTCACGCACACCGGCGGCATCACGGCGATGAAGAAGCTGCTGGACTTCGCGGCGATCTACGGCATCAAGTCGGGCATCCACGGCCCCACCGACATCTCGCCCGTCGGCATGGCAGCGGCACTGCACCTCGACCTCGCGATCCACAACTTCGGGATCCAGGAGTACATGCCCCACAACGAGCAGACGCTCGAGGTGTTCCGGACGTCGTTCACGTTCGACCGCGGGTTCCTGCACCCGGGCGAAGCGCCCGGCCTCGGGGTCGAGCTCGACGAGGACGCCGCCGCGGCGTTCGAGTACACGAAGGCCTACCTCCCGGTGAACCGCCTGCTCGACGGGACCGTCCATGACTGGTGAGGCCGCGCGCGGGCGCCTCGCACTCCCGGCACGCACGGTCGAGTCCCGGGTCGTCGTCGTCGCACGAGCTCAGCGGGCAGAGGACTACGACGCTGTTCTCGACGTGCTGCTCGAGGCCGGCATCCGCAGTGTCGAGCTGACCCTCACCACGCCGGGAACGTTCGACCGACTTCCCGAGCTGATCGAGCGCTACGGTGATGCCGTCGACCTCGGTGTCGGCACGGTCACCGACGGAGATCAGCTCGCCCGGGCGATCGACGCCGGCGCCCATTATGCGGTCACTCCCATCACCTCGCCGGCACTCGTCGCGCAGGCGACCGATGCCGGCGTGCCCATCATCCCCGGCGGCCTCACCCCGACCGAGCTCTTCGCGTCCTGGTCGGCCGGCGCGTCGGCCGTGAAGGTCTTCCCGGCGGGTGTGGTCGGGCCGTCGTATCTCAAGGATCTGCGGGGGCCGTTCCCCGACATCGTCGCGGTGCCGTCGGGCGGCATCGACCTCGATTCGGCCGGCGCCTGGCTCGCGGCCGGCGCCGTCGCGGTGAGCGTCGGCGGACCGCTGCTGGGCGACGCCTTCCGCGGCGGCGACCTCCGGGCTCTGCGGGATCGCGCTGCCGCGTTCGTCGCCGCTGCCGTGCCGGAAGCGGCCTGATGGCTCACGCCCGCGACCCCCGCGTCGTCACCCTCGGCGAGACGATGGCGCTCATGCGCGCGACCGAGATCGGGTCACTCAGGCACGTGCCCGCGGTGGCGCTGGGCATCGGCGGCGCAGAGAGCAATGTCGCCATCGGCCTACGTCGGCTGGGCGTCGATTCGTCGTGGCTCGGCCGCGTCGGCGACGACTCGCTGGGCGAGCGCGTGGCGCGCGAGATCCGCGCGGAAGGGGTCGACGTGCGCGCGGTGGTCGATCGAGGGGCTCCGACGGGGCTGATGGTGAAAGAACGCCCGGACGCAGCATCCACTGCCGTCTTCTACTATCGCGCGGGTTCCGCAGGATCCCGGGTGGCGCCGGGGGACGTGCCCGCCGGATGGATCGAAGAGGCCGACCTGCTGCACGTCTCGGGGATCACTGCCCTGATCTCCGAGTCGGGTCGCGCGACTCTGCACGCGGCCATCGACCGTGCTCGCGCCGCCGGCGTGCGCGTGAGCTTCGATGTCAACTACCGGTCGGCCCTCGCGGACCCGGATGCTGCGGGGCCGATGCTGCGCGCGCTCGCAGAACGGGCCGACGTCGTGTTCGGCGGCGCCGAGGAACTGGTGCTGATGTTCCCCGAGGACGATCCGCACGCGGCCGCGCGGCGGCTGCTCGATACGGGGTGCTCGCAGGTCGTTCTGAAGCTCGGAGCCGATGGCGCGACGGTGTTCCAGCCCGGAACCGTCGTCGAGGGTCGAGGCTTCCGCATCGACGCCGTCGACACCGTCGGCGCCGGGGACGCGTTCGTCGCCGGCTACCTGAGCGGCATGCTCGCCGGCCTCGAGGTCGCCGACGCCCTCGGTCGCGCGAACACGTGCGGCGCGATGGCGTGCCTGACGCCGGGGGACTGGGAAGCCGGACCCTCGCTGCGCGATGTCGAGGCTTTCCAGCGCGGCGACGCGGATCCCGTGCGCCGCTGAGCGACCCACTCCTCGCTGCGCGGGCGTCGGGTGTACTGTCACCGAGATGAGCCAGTCGCGCCTGCCGAAGAAGATCTACGAACGCGAATTGCGGCGCCTGCAGGCGCAGCTCGTCGACATGCAGGCCTGGGTTCAGGCATCCGGTGCGCGGGTCGTCGTGATCTTCGAGGGACGGGATGCCGCGGGCAAAGGCTCGACCATCAAGCGGGTCGGCGAGTACCTGAACCCGCGGGTCACCCGCACCGTCGCCCTGCCGACGCCGACGGAGCGGGAGAAGACCCAGTGGTACTTCCAGCGCTACGTGCCGTACCTGCCGGCGGCGGGCGAGATCGTCCTCATGGACCGGTCCTGGTACAACCGCGCCGGCGTCGAGCACGTGATGGGCTACTGCACGAATGCGGAGTACCACCGCTTCCTCCACCAGGCGCCGATCTTCGAGCGCATGCTGGTGGAGGACGGTGTCATCCTCCTCAAGTACTGGTTCAGCGTCTCTCCCGATGAGCAGGAGGCGAGATTCCGCTCGCGGGCCGACGACCCGATGCGGCGCTGGAAGCTCAGCCCGAACGACGTGCTGTCGATCACCCGCTGGGAGGACTACTCCCGCGCGAAAGACACGATGTTCGTGCACACCGACATCCCTGAGGCGCCGTGGTTCGAGGTGCCGTCGGTCGACAAGCGCCGCAGCCGGATCAACATGATCTCCCACCTGCTGGCGAGCATCCCCTACGAGCTCGTCCCGCGGGAGGAGGTCGCGATTCCGGTCCGCCCCGGCTCCCGGGGATACGAGCGCCCGCCCCGCAACCTCGAGAACTACGTCCCCGATGTCGCCGCCGAGATGGAGCGCGCGGCTCACGGCGACGACTGAGCGGGTCAGAGACGGAGCACGGCGTCGGCGCCGACCCGTATCCTCGGCGCCGGTCTGCCTCGAAGTCATTGTTGGATAGCGTTATCTAGTCACGCTCGCCCGTGTGAGAGGAAGTCGATGCCGAAGCCCGCGAAGCCCCCCACCCTCACCGACGTGGCACGCCTGGCCGGTGTGTCGGTGCCGGCGGCGTCGCGTGCGCTCAACGGCGGGGTGCGCGGCAAGAAGAGCGGGTCGCCGGAGCTCCGCGAGCGCGTCGAAGCGGCGGCCCGCACGCTCGGCTATGCCGTGAGCCCGGCGGCTCAGGCCATCAAGGGCGGCCGGGCGCGCACGGTGGCGTTCATCGTGGCCGACATCGACGACTTCGGCTCGGCGACCATGATCTCGGGCATCATGCACGCCGCCGAGGAGCGCGGGATCTCGGTCGCCGTGCGCACGACGCGCGACGACCCCATGCGCGAGCTCGACCTCTTGACGCAGCTGCGCGGCGAGCGCCATCTCGCGGTGGTGATGGCGACGAGCCGGACGACGGATGCAGCGCGCGAGGCGTCGGTGAAAGAGCAGCTCACGGTGCTGCGGGACCACGGAGCGAAGATCGTCGTGATCGGCGACAACGAGCTCGGCTTCCCGACCGTGACCGTCGACAACCGGCACGCCGCCCGCCTGCTGGCCGAAGGGCTGGTGGGTGCGGGGCGCCGGCGGTTCGCACTCGTGTCCGGTCCCGCCGGTCAGATCACGGCGCTCGAACGCGTCGGCGGCTTCGTGGAAGGCCTCGCCCACCGGGGCGTCGCCGTGGACGAGCGCGACATCGTGCACACCGAGTTCTCCCGGGACGGCGGCCACCGTGCGGTGGACCAGCTGCGAGACCGGCTCGGCGAGTTCGACGTCATCGCGGCCATGAGCGACGCGATGGCAGTCGGTGTGATCGCCCGCCTGCGCGAGTTCGGCGTCTCGGTTCCCGTGGACATCGAGGTGACCGGATTCGACCACGTCCCCATGCTGGGGGATGTCCTGCCGGGCTTCAGCACGGTCGAGGTGCCGCTCGAGCAGTTCGGCGAAGCGGCGCTCGCCCTGGTGCTGGACGAGCACGCCGACGGGGTCGACACGGTCGGTCTGAGCGGCACGCCGATCATCCATGGCGAGGCGATCGCAGCCTTCGATCGCTGAGGCCGACGTGTGTGCCGCGGCGCTCCAGCAGACATCTGGAAAGCGTCTTCCTCAAAGGGTGGCAAACGTTGTCCACTTTGGGGTACTCTCTCGATGACGGAATCATTCCGGCACGAATCAAGGGAGATCACATGCACGACGCAACGACGCGGGCAGGGGCGCAGCGGCGCCGTTCTGCCTGGCTCGCGGGCGCAGCGGGTGTCGCCGTCGCGGCTCTCGCGCTCACCGGCTGCACCAGCTCGGGAGGCGACGGCGATGACGCCGGCACCGCTCCGAAGACCACCATCCGCTTCCTCTACGCAACCGGCGACGAGACCTGGAACTCGGTCGTCGACGCAGTGGTCGAAGCCTTCAACGAGCAGAGCGAGACGACGACCGTTCAGCTCGACCCGCTCCCGGCGGGAAGCGACTATGCGACAGCGCTGAAGACGATGGATGCCACGGGCAACTGGCCGGCGGTCGTCGACATGCGGGACACGCTCACCTACATCAATGCCGGCAAGCTCGCGCCGATCCCCGAGTCGGTCACCGAGCTCATCGAGCCGGAGGCGGTCGGGTCGGCCGAAGACGGCAACGTCTACACCGTGCCGTACAGCGCGCTCAACGGGGAGATCGGCCTGAACATCGTCTACAACAAGGACTACTTCGAAGAGAACGACCTCGAGGTCCCCGAGACGTACGACGACTTCACGGACCTCCTCGCGGACATCAAGGCCAACGGCGACGAGCCGCTGGCCACCGCGGCGGCCGAGGTCTGGCCCAGCGACCAGCTGTGGAAGCAGCTCGCCTCGCCGTACTTCGCCGAGTGGGGCGACGAGGGTGGGTTCTGGACGGCTGCTCAGAACGGCGATGCCACGATCGAAGACCTGCGCGAGCCGCTGCAGGAGCTCCTCGACATCACGAACGAGTACGTCCTCGAGGGCTGGCAGTCCACTGCGGACGCGCAGACCACGACGCTGCTGGTGAACGACATGGCTGTGATGGCGACGTCGTCCGCCGGCATCGGGCGCCTGAACGACATCAACAAGGTCGATCAGGACTTCAACGCCGGCCTGTTCATCGTCCCGGGTGAGGACGGCTCGATCAATGTGCTGAAGAACGCCGTCAACGGCGACACCGCCGGTGGCCTGGCCATCTCGTCGCAGGCCGCGGAGGACGACGACCAGTACGCATCGGCGACCGAGTTCCTCGAGTTCTTCTACCAGGTCGACACCGCCAACCTCATGGAGGCGAACGGCTGGCTCGCACCGAACATCGTCGCGGCCGACGAGATCGAGCGGAACACGTCGATCCCCGGCGCCGAGGACTACTTCGCCCTGCTCGAGAGCCCGAACCTCGTCTGGTACGAGAACGTCTCCGACCTCTCGACGTTCAGCGCGTTCAACACCTTCTTCCGCCAGGCGCGGATCGAGATGCAGGACGGGCAGTCGTCGATCGACGACACCATCGCCAAGGTGCAGGCCGAGTTCGACAAGACGGTCGCCGCAGGCTGATCCACACCGGATGTCGCGGTGCCCGGGTCCGCCCGGGCACCGCGACCGGGAGCCGAGGAGGTCTCCATGACAGATCAAAGTGCCTCGCAAGGGCAGACCCAGGTCGTCGGCGCCGCCGTCCGCCTCAGCGGCGGAGGTCCGCTCGACGGAGCGCCGGAGGGTGCCCCCGACGACGTGTCGTTCGTCCCGGTCGGGCCCGAACGCGAGCAGCGCCGCACGCGGCGGTTCCGCTCCGCGCGGTGGGTCATGCTGGGCTTCGTCGCTCCGGCGCTCGTCATCTACCTGCTCATGGTGATCGTGCCGTCGATCCAGTCCCTCCAGCTGAGCTTCACGAACTGGGACGGCATCAGCCCCGACTACGAGTACGTCGGCGTCCGGAACTACGAAGAGATCCTGACGAGCGGGCGGTTCTGGAACGCGGTCAAGAACACGTTGATCCTGGGGCTCGGCTCGGCCGTCATCATCAACGCGATCTCGCTCGGTGTCGCGCTCATGCTCGACAAAGTCGGTCGCTGGCAGGGCTTCTTCCGCACCGCCGTCTATCTGCCGGCGCTGGTGAGCGGCTTCATCCTCGCGACCGTGTGGAAGTACCTCCTCAACTTCAACTTCGGCGCGGTGAACACGTTCCTCCGCGACGCCGGCTTCCCCGAGTGGGCTCGCGACTGGCTGGGCGACAGCTCGATCGTGGTGGGCGTCATCCTCTTCATCACGTGCTTCACGCTCGGCGGCAACACGACGCTCATCTACCTCGCGAATCTGCAGTCCGTGCCGCAGGAGCTCACCGAGGCGGCGCGCATCGACGGAGCCAACAGCCGCCAGGTGTTCCGGCACGTCACGTGGCCGATGCTGGCCGGAGCCGTCACCGTCAACATGACCCTCGCGATGATCGCGGGCTGGACCATCTTCGATCAGGTCATGGTCCTCACCGCCGGCGGGCCGGGGTTCGTCAGCGAGACCATGGCGTTCTTCATCTACAAGGTCGGGTTCGGCGAGTACCGCGCCGGCTTCGGCAGCGCCGCCGCCATCGTGCTGTTCCTCGTCGTCATCGTCAGCACCGTCGCGGCGAACGCCTACATGCGCAAGAGGGAGATCCAGGCATGAGCACTGAAACGGAACTGCTCGTCGCCCCCGCGCGCAAGCCGCGCCGGCAGAAGGCCACGCCGAAGAAGCTCACCGCGGGCCAGATCGCCGTCATGGCCGTGCTCGCCGTGCTCGTGCTGATCGTGGCGAGCCCCGTGATCTACGCGTTCCTGAACTCGTTCCGGTCGTACGCCGAGATCACGGTGGACCCGATGGGCCTGCCCACCCAGTTCACGCTCGACAACTACATTCAGCTGTTCCAGCAGACCGACTACGGCGAGGCGCTCCTCAACACCCTCATCATCACCGTCGCCACCGTCGTGCTCCTGGTCGCGATCGTGCCCATGGCGGCCTACGGCATCGAACGGGTCGGCGGACGCACCTCGCGGTTCCTGTACATCCTGTTCATCGCGGGTCTGATGATCCCGTTCCAGGTGCGCATGATCCCGCTCGTGAAGGGCTTCGACGAGGTCGGGCTGTACAGCACGCTCACGAGCGTCATCCTGGTCCACCTCGGCGGGGCGGCGAGCTTCGGCATCCTGCTGTACTGCAGCTTCATCAAGGGCATCCCGATCGAGGTGGAGGAGGCGGCGCACGTCGACGGCGCCGGCCGTCTGCGGACGTTCTGGTCGATCGTCTTCCCGATGCTGCTTCCGGTGACCTCGGCGTTCGTGATCATTCAGGCGCTCGGTCTGTGGAACGACTTCTTCATCCCGTTGGTGTTCCTCGACTCGTCGTCGGCCGGCACGATCAACGTCGCCATCAACCGGATGGTGGGCCTGCTCACGTCGCAATGGCAGCTGATCTACACCGGCGCGATCCTCGCCATCATCCCCTCGGTCGCGATCTTCGCGGCGTTCCAGCGCTACTTCATCAAGGGCATGTCGGTGGGGGCGGTGAAGGGATGACCCTATCTCACACGTCGTCGCGCACGGCCGGCGTCGGTGCGCGGATGCGGGCGATCCTCGCACCCGACGGCCCCGTCGCCGGGATGGCGCTCACGGTCTTCCAGTACTTCGTGGTGTCGGTGTCGTTCCTCGCATGCCTCGGCCCGGCGCTCGCGTTCGCGGCGCTGGTCGGCTGGCAGCCGACGCACCTGGCCATCTGGCTCGGCGCAGCCTCCCTCCTGCCTCTCGTGCCCGCCACGTACGCGCTGCTGCGGAGCACGCGACGCCTGCTCGCCGAACGTGGCGAGGCGCGGGCCGGCCGTCTGTTCTGGAGATCGTTCGCGAGCGGATGCCGCACCCTGGCGTGGGCCGCGATCGCAGCGAGTGCGGTGGTGCTGCTGCTCGCGTACGACTTCGCGCTGTTCGGCGGGTCCGACGCGATGCTGCTGTTCGTCGCGGCCTCCGCTGCAGCATCCCTCGCCTTCTTCATCGCGGTGTCGCTCGCTGCCGAGGTGAGAGACGAACACGGCGCTGTCGCACTGGCGACCGCGGCGGCCAAGGTCATCGCCCGGCGGCCGCACATCGTCCTCAGCTGGCTGCTGCTGACCGGCCTCGGCATCGCGGCGCTCGCGCTGCCGGTCGTCGGACCTCCGCTCGCTCTGTTCCTTCCTGCGCTCCTGGGCGTCGGCATCCACATCTGCAATGACGCGCTGCGTCTTCCCCTGATCGACGAGACGAGACACACTCCGTGACTGACGCCGCCTCCTCCACCATCGCCTCGGTCCTCGCCGCGGACCGGGAGTCCGTGCCCACCGGCTTCCGCGCCCGGGTCGGCGCGTTCGAGCTGCGCTGGTCGGCCGACGCACCGGCTTCGCTGAGCGTTCCGACGTCGACGCACGCGGGCCGCCCGGGTGTCGGGCTCGTCCAGGTGTTCACCGCCGTCGAGCAGCGCGCCCGCACGAGTCAGGCGTATTGGCGATCGGCGCTGGGCGAGCGTCTGCGTGTCCAGGGCTCGGACGTCACGACCGACGCGGAGGCATCGCGCGCCGTCGTCGTGCAGACGGATGCGGTCAGCGGGATCGAGGTTCGCACCACGGTCACCGCCCCGATGGGGGCGAGCGCCGTCCGCGTCGAGCACGAGGTGCGCAACGGCGGGCGCGACACGGTCGTGCTGACCGCGGTGTCGTCGGCGACGATCGGTTTCGGCCGTTCGCAGGACGACCTCGACGACGTCGTGTGGGGCACGGCGGCGAGTGAGTGGCTCGCCGAGAACCGCTGGCGCGAGACATCGCTTCGGACGCTGCTTCCCGACATCTCGCTGCCGTTCCACGGGCAGGATGCGCGCGGCCACGCGGCGATCACCAGCCACGGCGCCTGGTCCAGCGGTGAGCATGTGCCGTGCGGGTACCTCACCCGCGGAGACGGTGAGGCTCTGGCATGGCAGATCGAGACGAGCGCCGGGTGGCATGCCGATCTCAGCCAGACGCGCGACGGGGGAGTGCTGTCGCTGCTCGGCCCGACCGACCTCGAGCACCAGTTCGCACACGAGCTCCTGCCGGGCGAGGCCTTCACCGTCGTACCCGTCGCGATCACGGCGTCGCCCGCCGGACGCGACGGTGTGATCGCCGAGTTGACCCGGTACCGACGGTGGCTGCGTGGCCCCGCGCGTGACCAGGCCCTCCCGGTCGTCTACAACGACTTCATGAACACGCTCATGGGACAGCCGACGACCGAGCAGCTCCTGCCGCTGATCCGGCGCGCGGCCGACGCGGGTGTCGAGGTCTTCTGCATCGACGCGGGCTGGTTCGCCGACCCTGCCATCGGTGACTGGTGGACGACGGTCGGCGAGTGGCGCGAGGCGTCCAGCCGGTTCGCCGAGGGGGGCCTGCTCCGCGTGATCGACGAGATACGCGCGCTCGGCATGGAGGCAGGACTCTGGCTCGAGCCGGAGGTGGTCGGCATCGACAGCCCGGCCGCGGCGCAGCTGCCCGACGAGGCGTTCTTCCAGCGGTTCGGCCGACGGGTGCAGGAGGATCGCCGCTACCACCTCGACTTCCGGCATCCGTCTGCTCGTGGCCATCTCGACGCGACCGTCGATCATCTCGTCGCCGAGTACGGCATCAGCTATCTCAAGCTGGACTACAACATCAATCCCGGTGCCGGCACCGACCATCACGCGACGACCGCAGCGGACGGCCTGCTGGCGCATACCCGCGCGTTCCGCGACTGGCTGGAGCGCGTGCAGCAGCGGCATCCCTCCCTGCGCCTCGAGAACTGCAGTTCGGGGGCGATGCGCGCCGACTACGCGCTGCTCGCGGTGACACACCTGCAGTCGACCAGCGACCAGCAGGACTTCCGGCTCTACCCGCCGGTTGCCGCGTCCGCGCCGATGTCGATCCTTCCCGAGCAGTGCGGCAACTGGGCGTACCCGGCGCGGGGCATGAGCGACGAGGAGACGGTGTTCACGCTCGTCAGCGGACTGAGCGGGCGACTGTACCTGTCGGGCTTCCTCGACGAGCTGCGACCTGAGCAGAGGGCGCGCATCGCCGAGGCGGTGGCGCTGCACAAGGTTCTCCGCGAGCAACTCGTCGACGCGGTGCCGTTCTGGCCTCTGGGGCTGCCCGCGTGGGACGCTCCGACCATATGCCTCGGGCTGCATACGACGGACGGTGACCTGCTGTTCGTCTGGGATCGGAATGCCGCGCCCGCCGCGATCGAGCTTGCCGGCGTGCACGGCGAGGTCGATGTGCTCTTCCCCGCAGGCGACTCGGTGAACGGTCGCGAATGGCGGCTGCAGCCCGCCGGAGGCGGCCTGTCACTGGCGACGCCGGCGGGGCTCGGCGCGCGCGTGCTTCGGGTGCGCCGTGGCTGAGCCTGCGGTGATCCGGCCCGGCCGCACGTTCACCGACGACCGTGGACGCACCGCGCAGCTGCACGGCATCGGTCTGCGGCGCGTCGGCGACCGCTGGTACGCGTGGGGTGAGGACAAGACGGCCGGCGACCGGTTCACGGCCGTCGCGTGCTACTCCTCGCCCGACCTGGCCACGTGGACGTTCGAGGGCGACGCTCTCACCGCCGGCGCCGGCGACATCGGCTCGGACCGCATCGTCGAGCGCCCGAAGGTGCTGCAGCGGCCCGACGAACGGTGGGTGATGCTCCTGCACGTCGACACGGGCGACTACGCGTACGCCCGGGTGGGATACGCGATCGCCGATCGCCCGGAGGGGCCGTACGAGTACGTACGCAGCGAGCGGCCTCTCGGCAACCTCAGCCGCGACATCGGCGTGTTCCAGGAGGACGGCGTCGGCTACCTGCTGTCGGAGGACCGCGATCACGGCCTTCACATCTACCGCCTGCGCGAGGACCATCTCGGTGTCGACAGCATCGTGGCGACGCTGCGGCAGCAGGCGAACCCTGCCGTCGGCTACGAGTCGCCGACCCTCGTGCACCACGATGGCCGGTACTGGCTCTTCGGTTCCGACCTCACCGGGTGGAGCATGAACGACAACACGTACACGAGCGCAGCGCGCCTGTCGGGGCCGTGGGAGGACTGGCGCCCCATCGCGCCTCCCGGCACGAACACCTTCGAGTCCCAGGTGAGTGTCGTCGTCCCGGTCGGCGACGGGTTCGTCTACGTCGGCGACCGCTGGACGCCCGACGACCTCGCGGAGTCCGCCGCGGTCTGGCTCCCGCTTCGCATCGACGACGGGCAGGTGCGCCTCGAGTGGCGCGACGCCTGGAGCATCGAGGAGCTGGGAGCATGAAGGCCGCGCTGCTGATGGACCCCACCTTGGTGCCGTTCGTCTTCGGCGAGCAGGAGACGCGGCGCCTGGCCGGGATCCTCGACATCGACATGACGGATGCCGCGACCTCCCTCGACGAGCTTCGCGACGCCGCCCACATCGAGCTGCTCCTCACCGGCTGGGGCGTGGTGCGCCTCGGCCGAGCGCAGCTCGACGCGCTGCCGGCGCTGCGCGCCATCGTGCACTGGGGCGGCGGGATCGGATTCCTGGACGAGGCGGCATCGGCGCGCGGCATCCCTGTCTCCACCGCCCGTGCTGCCAACGCGATCCCCGTGGCGGAGTTCACCCAGGCGATGATCACGCTCGCCGCCAAGGATGTGTTCTGGCTCTCGCGCCGCTACAGTGCCGAGCAGCAGTTCATCCCCCGTGAGGTGGCCGCCCCTCGGTCCGGCCTGTATCGCACCACGGTCGGGATCGTCGGCGCTTCGGCGATCGGCACGCTCGTGATCGAGAAACTCGCCGCGAGCGACGTGACCGTGCTGCTGTACGACCCGTATGCCACGCCGGCGACCGCAGCGGCGCTCGGCGTCGAGCTCGTCGACGACCTCGCGGAGCTCGCGCGGCGCAGCGACATCCTCTCGATCCACGCCCCCGAGGCGCCCGCGACCATCGGGATGATCTCGCGCGATGTGCTCGCGGCGCTGCGCGACGGCGCCACGGTGATCAACACCGCGCGGGGCGCGCTCATCGACCAGGACGCGCTGGTCGCCGAACTGCAGGCCGGCCGGCTGCGGGCGGTGCTCGACGTGACCGAGCCTGAGGTGCTCGAGCCTGGGCACCCGTTGTACTCGCTGCCCAACGTGTTCCTCACGCCGCACCTGGCCGGCTCGATGGGCGTCGAGCTGCGACGCCTCGGCGAGGCGGCGACCGCCGAGGTCGAACGGTTCGTCGCGGGCGAGCCGTTCGCCCACCCCGCACCCCCGTCCTGAGTCGTCTCGCGAGGAGCACCTGGTCATGGCCGTGATCCACAACCCCGTGCTGCGGGGATTCAACCCCGACCCGTCGATCCTCCGTGTGGGCGACGATTACTACATCGCGACGAGCACGTTCGAGTTCCACCCTGCCGTCCGCCTGCACCACTCGACCGATCTCGCCACCTGGTCCACGATCGGGCACGCGCTCGACGACGGCTTCGACCTGCGGGGCATCCCCGATTCCGGCGGAGTGTGGGCGCCGAGCCTGTCGTACGCCGAGGGGAAGTTCTGGCTCGCCTACTCGATCGTCCGGACGATGGACGGCGACGACAAGGACATCGACAACTACCTCGTGACCGCCGATGCCGTGACGGGGCCGTGGAGCGCGCCGGTCCATCTCGGCTCTCGCGGCTTCGACTTCTCGTTCTTCCACGACCCCGACGGCACTCACTGGATCGTCGGTGTGCAATGGGACCAGCGCCCCGAGCACCCGTCGTTCTCGGGGCTCGTCGTCGAGCAGTACCTGCCCGACGAGCGCCGCACGACGGGCGACGCCACCGTGATCCACCGCGAAGACGGACTCGTCGAGGGACCCAACCTGTATCGCCTCGGCGACTGGTACTACCTGCTCATCGCGGCGGGCGGCACCGGCTGGAACCACGGCATCACGCTCGCACGCTCGCGCGATCTGCTCGGGCCGTACGAGCGCGACGCGCGCGAGGCCGTGCTTACGACGAGAGATGCGCCGGGGCATCCGCTGCAGAAGGCCGGTCACGGTGAACTCGTGCAGACTCCGGAGGGCGACTGGCTGCTCGTGCACCTGGCGAGCCGCCCGACGCTGCACCTCGGCGAGCGTTACAGCACGCTCGGGCGCGAAACGTGCCTGCAGCGCGTCGAGTTCGACGCCGACGGCTGGCTGCGGCTCGCCGACGGCGGGCATCACGCGGCGGTCGAGGTGGTGCTCGGCTCCCCACCGGACGATGGTCTGGATGCCTCTCCCGGCGCTCGCGAGTGGGTCGACGAGTTCGACGGGACCGCGCTCGACTCGCGACGGTGGACGACCCTGCGCGCGCCGTTGCCGCACGACGTGGCGGACCTCGCGGTGCGCCCCGGATGGCTGAGGCTGCGGGGCGGGCACTCCACCGCATCCGTGTTCGATCAGTCCATGCTCCTCACCCGCGTCGAGGAGCACCGCGCCGAGTTCGAGGTCGTCGTCGACGCCGAGCCCCGCTCGCCGCGGGAGGCTGCTGGGCCCATCGCCTGGTACGGCAGGTCGGGCTGGATCTGGCTGCAGGTCACGCACGATCGGGATAACGGCCGCCACCTGCGCGTCGTGCGGCGCGATGGCTCGACCACGACGCGATCGGCTGCTGTGGCGGTGCCGGACGGCGCGCTGAGGCTGCGGACCGTGCTGGACGGGCCGGAACTCCGATTCGCCTGGTCCGGTGTCGGGGAGGAGTGGACGGCCGTTCCCGGCGTGCATCCGGCGTGGACGCTGTCGGACGACCACGGCCCGCGCCTGCGGTTCACGGGACTCTTCCTCGGCGTACGCGCCGATGACCTCGACGGGCGCGGCTGGACCGCCGACATCGCGTCCGTGCGCCTGCGCTTCACACCGTGAACCGCTCCTGATCAGGGGTTGACGCAACCCCGTCTTTGTGGCATTCGTTAAATGGCAAACGCTATCCATCCACCCGCGTCGTCATCTCGTACGGCGCAGACACAGAAGAGAGATCGATGAAGATCGCACGACGACGTCGTTTCCACCAGGTGGTCGGGGCCCTCACAGCAGGGCTGCTGGTGCTCGGCGGAGCCCTCGTGGCCGCTCAGCCGGCAGCCGCGCACGCGGCGCCACCACCACCCGAGATCGTCCGCACCGTCAGCGACGCCGGGTTCTCTCACCCGGGCCTCGGCTTCACCGCGGACCACCTCGAGAACATGCGCACGCAGGTGCTCGCCGGGGTCGACCCGTGGGCGAGCTACTACGAGGCGATGTCGCAGACCCGGTACGCGGCGCGCGACTTCCGGGCGGAGAATGCAAGGCCGGGTACCGACACCCCGAAGAACGACGCGTACGCGAGCGCGGGCATGCGCTCCAGCGCGCTGCGCGACAGCCTGGGGGCGATGGCCCAGGCGCTCGAGTACGTGGTGACCGGCGATGAGCAGTACCGGGCCAACGCGCTCCACGTGCTGCGCACCTGGAGCAGCCTCGACCCGGCGAAGTACGCGTACTTCGCCGACGCCCACATCCACACCGGCGTGCCGCTGTACTACATGCTGATCGCGGCGGAAGTGCTGCGTGGCACCGAGCCGGTGAGCGACTCGCTCGGCGGGTACGACCTGCGGTGGACCGCCCAGGACCAGCAGCGCATCGAGGACAACCTCGTGCACCCGGTGCTCGACACGTTCCTGTACTCTCCGAACCGGCTGTGGAACCAGCATCTGTACGGCGTGATCGGCATGGTCGCCGCGGCGATCTTCCTCGACGACGCCGATCTGTACGCCGAGCGCGTCGAATGGTTCACGGTCAACGCGGGCTACCAGAGCGAGCACGACCTGTATGGCGGAAACGTCAACGGGGCGCTCGCCTCGATCTTCCGAGAGGTCCCCGCAGACGCCCCCGGCAACACCACCGGGCAGTCCTTCGTCCAGCACATGGAGATGCTGCGTGACCAGGCCCACGGGCAGGGCGACGTGGATCTGCTCGTCGCCCTCGCGCGCCTCGTCGACAACCAGGGCACGACGCTCGACCCCGTGGCCGGCACCGTCTCGGACGCCCCGGACGCGGTCTCGCCGTACCGGTTCCTCGACAACCGCATCCTCGCCGGCGCCGACACGTTCGACGCCTTCATGATGGGCGAAGAGGTGCCGTACATCCCCGCGAACGAGGGCGGCGCGATCTCGCAGGCGTATCGCGGCCGACTGCAGGATCCACTCAGTGAGGCGTACCTGCAGTACCGCTACGTCGCCGGCGTCGACGTGGAGACCGAGGCGCCCCACGTCGCCGAACTCTACGAGCACCGCGATGGACCGCTGTACTACTACGGCTCGGGAGTTCAGAACTTCTGGAACGACCGTGGTTCGGACTACACCGGCGCCGAGTACTGGGTGGCGTTCCCGCCGCAGCTCGCCGGGGTGGAGGGCGCGGCCGCGCCACTGGCACCGAGCGCGGAGCTGTCGGTGGGAACCTTCGGCAAGGCGCTGGGTGCGGGAGCGCACGCCGACGAGGATGCCGACGGCACCGCCTTCGTGAGGCTCGACGCCGCCTCAGCCGACGCCCAGGTGGCCGTCCGGCGCGCGGTGTGGTCGGATCGCAGCAAGACCGCTCTCGTGGGGATCCGGGTGCGCAGCGACGGCGTGGCGCGCCTCGAGCTCGCACGCACGGGCGGCGAGGCGCCGTTCGCCGAGGTGGTCGTCCCCGATACCGGCGGGCAGTGGCGCTCCGTGTGGGTCGATCTGCACCTCGACAAGACGCCGGGCGCCGTCGGCGACAACATCGTCTTCGTGAAGGCGACCGGCGGCGACGGTTCGGTCGATGTCGCGGGTGTGCTCGCGCAGGCGAACGGCGTGCTGACCCCGCCGATCTTCGAGGACGCGCCGGCGGTCGACGTCATGGCAGTGGCAGGCGAGCCGTGGACGCGCTCCTTCGCGACGACCGACGCGTCCGGAGGCGAGACCCGCATCGAGCTGCAGAACGCCCCGGCGGGTGCGTCGATCTCCGGGAACACGGCCAGCTGGACGCCCGCGCGTTCGGGGAGCGCGCAGCTGGTGCTCGTCGCGTCCGACGACGCGGCGGTCACGGCACTTCCGGTGGCGGTGACCGTCGCCCCGAACCGCGCCTCCGCGATCGGCAAGCTGCTCGACCGCATCGAGGGAACGCGCGAGCTCTACACCGCCGCATCCTGGCAGCGGGTGGAAGAGGTACACGCGCAGGCGAAGACGGCGCGCAAGACCGCGGATTCGGCGACCTTCGCCACCCTGCTCCAGCAGCTGGGGGACGCGGTCGAGGGGCTCGAGGTGCTCAGCCCTCGCCTGGCGGACGGCACGCTCGACTTCTCGGGCATCGCCAGCGCACCGGGACTCACGTCGGCGCAGGTGCGTGCGCTCGTGGACGGCGACAACCAGACGTCCTGGGGCGACCAGCGCGTGGCGGGGATCGTCTTCGACTTCGGCCCGGGCTTCCGGGTCACGTCGTCGGCGTTCGGATTCCAGGCGCGAGACACCTTCCCCAACCGGGCAGAGGGCACGAACGTGTACGGCTCCGACGACGGAGCGACCTGGACGCTGCTCACCGAGCGTCCCAATGCGGGACAGGATGCCGCGATCGAATGGATTCCCGTGCGCGCGGACGTGCGCGACCAGCGGTTCCGGTTCCTCAAGTTCCAGGTCGACGAGCCGGGCGTGCCGTCCGACCCTGCGTACCCGGGCATCTGGAGCATCGCCGACATCCGGATCGACGGCGTGCGCAGCGAGGCGACCGGTGCCATGGACACCGTCTCGCTCCGGTCGCCGGACGGCGTGGCCGGCCGGGTCGTGCCCGGCGACCGCGTCGAAGTGCGGATGACGGGGCCGGCGGGCAACACCGACGTGGCGGTCACCGTGCTGGGCGAACCGGCCGAGGTGACGTCGCCGGCGGCAGGCGAATGGGTCGCGACGGCGGTGATCCCCTCGAGTGCACCAGCCGGCGGGTCGGTCACGTTCGACATCCGCTTCACCACGCCGGACGGCAGGTCGGCGGATGCGATCGCCGCGACGTCGGACGGGTCCAAGCTCTTCCTCTCGACCGACGCCGGGCTGGTGGACGACGCATTCCGCGCCGCGCGGGTGCTCCGCCCGGACGGCGTAGTCGACACAGCGTGGACCCAGTACACCGCGAAGATGTTCGACGGCGACGCGGCGACCCACTCCGACACCCGTCTGAACTCCGGCACGTATGGCAATGTGTGGGACCTCGGCGCTGACAAGCGCGTCAGGGTGACCGGCGCCGAGATCCTCGTCCGGCAGGACGGGTACGGCACGTCCCGCATCGCGGACATGCGGCTGGAAGGCTCGAACGACCTCCAGTCGTGGACCCGTCTCACGCCGGCGGCGCCCGCGAAGACGCTCGAATGGCAGCGGTGGGCGGTGCAGGGCGCCACGGGGTACCGGTATGTCCGCATCGTCAACGGCCAGATCCTCGGCGTCGCCGAGCTGCACCTGTTCGGGAGCGTGAGCCCCGCGCAGTGAGCCATCGACGGGTGGGGGCCGCGCCTCGTGCGGGGCTCCCACCCGTTGCCGCGTGTTACATCTCCCGACGCGAGCGACGCGAACGCCACGGCGCCGATCACCTCTGGGCGCGTCCGAGCGTGACCGTGACCGGATCGCCGAGCGAGCCGTCCGGCAGTGTCGTCTGGTAGGTCATGGTCACGGTGGCGAACCCCAGGGTGATCTGCACGGCGGGTTCCTCGCCCGCGGACGCGGTGGTCGCCGAGGTCACGACGGCGTCCTGCAGGCGCATCGTGAAGTAGTCGCCGATCATGCCCACGCGTCGTGCCGACAGCAGCGCTTCCGGCAGACGGATGCTGCGGGCACAGGCGTCGAAGAGACGCGGGGTTGCAGCATCCCATCGCAGCGAGACCGCGATATCGGTGAGCGTCGGCTTGCCGACACGACCTCCGCCCGCGCCGCCGCCGGCCGGAGCCGCGTTCGACACCGCCCAGCTCCAGCTGAGGACCTCGATGGCGCCCGGGTGCCGGTCGTCGACGACCTCGCCGGGGATCGACGAGATGGTGAGGAACTGCTCATCGGCCATCGCACACGCTCCCCGCCTGTATCCGCGCTTGCCCCGCATCGCGCGGTCGCTCGCACGACCACCTCACAGATACTCCCGGCAAGCCGCCCCCGCAAGAGGGTCGGCGGTCAGCCCTCGGCGGGTTCCGAGCTGTTCGTCTGCTGCGCCGCCTCGAACCGGTCGATGAGGATCGGGATGCCCGTGTGGTGCCACCACGACGGCAGCACGTTGCCGGCCGACATGCCGTGACCGGGATCGAACTCGGGCACGTGGATGGGGTCATCGGTGTGAGCGAGAGGAGCGCCGATGATCCCTTCCGCTGCCTGGACGACCATCGGGCGAAGCTCGAACCACGTGGACGGCAGGGGAGTCGCGGCGAACTCCGCGCGGAGAGCGAGCCACAGGTAGGCGTCGCCCCGCATGCCCATCTGTGCGGGCGCCCGTTCGAACAGCCGGCCGACCGAGCCCGGCTCTGTCGGCGGCGGGAATCGGCGATACACCTGTGGCTGGACCCGCCGATGCGTGTCTTCGCTGAACGAGACCAGTGCGACCTCTTCGACGAGGGTCGGGGTCTTCGCGATCGTGCTGACCGCCGCATCGATGGCGTCGTTGAGCGGCCACGCGTACACCCCCGCGCTGATGAGGGGGAAGCCGACGCTGCGGGCGCCGATCTCGTCGGCGACCTCCAGCGCTCGTCGGTAGCAGGACTCGAGGAGCTCCCGGTCCCGCTCACCGGCCGCGTAGTTGGGGCCGACCGTGTGGATCACCCAGGTCGCCGGGAGGTCGCCGGCCGTGGTCCATCCGGCGTCCCCCGTGCGGAGTCCATTCGGGAACCGGGCGATGCAGTCATCGAGGACGGCGCGACCGCCCGCGCGGTGGATCGCGCCGTCGACGCCTCCTCCGCCCCGCATCGCGTTGTTGGCGGCGTTCACGATCGCATCGACGCGCTGCCGGGTGATGTCGCCGTGAACGGCGGTGACCGTGACCATGTGCCCAGTCTCGCGCTTCAGGGTGGATTCAGGCGCAGCGGGCCAGACTGGACCCGATGCGGATTCTGGTGGTGGATGACGAGGTGCGCCTGGCCGACGGCATCCGTCGGGGGCTCGAGGCCGAGGGTTTCGGCGTGGATGTCGCGCACAACGGCGTGGACGGATTGTGGCGGGCCCGCGAGACGACGTACGACGCCATCGTGCTCGACCTGATGATGCCGGGCATGAGCGGCTGGAAGGTCTGCGAGGCGCTGCGTGCCGAGGAGAACTGGACGCCCGTGCTCATGCTCACGGCCAAGGACGGGGAGTGGGACCAGGTCGAGGCGCTCGAGACCGGGGCCGACGACTACGTCACCAAGCCGTTCTCGTTCGCCGTGCTCGTCGCGCGGCTGCGTGCGCTGATCCGCCGCGGCGGGATCGAGCGGCCGACCGTGCTCGAAGCGGGGGACCTTCGGCTCGACCCGGGAGCGCGAAGGGTCTGGCGTGGCGACACCGAGATCGCCCTCACGTCGCGGGAGTTCTCGGTGCTCGAGCACCTCATCCGCCATCGCGGGCAGGTCCTTTCGAAGCGCGACCTCATCGCCGGTGTGTGGAACGACGACTTCGAGGGGGATCCGAACATCGTCGAGGTGTACGTCGGGCATCTGCGGCGCAAGGTCGACCGGCCATACGGCCGCGACGCGATCGAGACCGTCCGCGGTGCGGGCTACCGGCTGGCGGCCGACGGTGGCTGAGCCGCGGCGCCGCTCGCTGCGCAGGCGCATCACCGCTTCCGCGACCGCGGTGGTCGCCGCAGCGCTGTTCATCGGGGCACTGGCCTTCTACGGCATCCTGTCGGTCAGCATCCATGACGCCACCGCCCGCGCGGCCGAGTCGCGCGCCGAGCAGCTCGCCACCCGGATCGAGGCCGAGGGCGCTTCGGCGGTGGCTGAGCTCGACGACGACATCGTGCAGGTGCTCGACGACGAGGGGCGTGTCGTCGCCGCGTCCGAGGAAGCCGACAGCGGCGACCTGCCGCACGCGGAGGGAACCGTCATCTACGATGACGAGCCGATGCTGGTCGTGCGCGAAGAGCTGGACGACGGCACGCTCCTCCTCGCGGTGCCGGTGGAGGACGACCAGCAGACGCTCGCGACCGTGGCGCTGCTGCTGGCGATCGCCGTCGTCGCCGTGGTCGCGCTGGTCGCGGGGATCACCTGGTGGGTCGTCGGCCGCGCCCTGCGACCGGTCTCGCGCATCCGTGCGGAGGTCGACGACATCACGGCCGACCGGCTCGACCGGCGGGTCGTCGTTCCGCCGTCGGGCGATGAGATCGCCGCGCTGGCGAGCACGATGAATCGCATGCTGGACCGATTGGATGCTGCCGCCACCGCGCAGCGCCGATTCGTGTCCGACGCCTCCCACGAGCTCCGTTCGCCGCTGGCGACGATCCGCCAGCACGCCGAACTGGCACAGCTGCATCCCGAGGCGACGTCCGTCGACGACTTCGCCGGGGTGGTCCACGACGAGGGGCTCAGAATGCAGGAGCTCGTCGACGCGCTGCTGCTGCTGGCGCGCCTCGACGAGCGGGCGGCGCTGCAGCGGGACGAGGTCGATCTGGACGACCTCGCGCTCGCCGAGGTGAAGCGGCTGCGCACCGGCGGCGTCGCGGTGGATGCGTCCGGCGTCCATGCCGCGCGGGTGCGCGGCGATGCCCGCCTGCTCGGCCGGCTCCTGCGCAATCTCGCCGACAATGCCGCCCGTCACGCGCGAAGCGCGATCGCGATCGGCGTGATCGAGCGCGATGGGCAGGTGCTGCTGACGGTCGACGATGACGGCGCGGGCATTCCGGGGGAGGAGCGCGAGCGCATCTTCGAGCGGTTCGTGCGGCTCGACGAGGCGCGTGCGCGCGATGCCGGCGGCAGCGGGCTGGGGCTCGCGATCGTGCGTGCGATCGCGAACGCCGAGGGCGGCAGCGTGCGGGTCGAGGACTCGCCGCTGGGGGGCGCGCGGTTCGCCGTCGCGTTGCCGGCGTCACCCTGAACGCCGCTTCAGGATGCTTCAGGTCTGCTTCAGCGACAGCTCGGCACCATCGAAGCATGGATGACAAGAACAGCACCCCCGAGACTTCCCCCGCTGCAGCGCAGCCCGCCGACGATCGTCAGCCCGAGGCGCTCGCGGCCGCTCCGGCCCCGGCTCCCGCCGGTCCGGCGGACGCGACCACGGGATCCGCGCACGCCGCTCCCGCCCCGAAGCGCAGCCGCACACGCGGCTGGCTGATCGGCGGCGGCGCGGTGCTGGCCGCCGCGATCCTCGCCGGCGGCGGCATCGCCCTGGGCGCGGAGATGGCCGATGAGGCCGGCGACCTCGCCGCATCGGCGTCGTCCGACTCGAGCGACGACGACTCGCGTGACACCGACGACTCGAGCGACGACACCGCCGGCAGCACCGGCGGTGATGTGTCGAACCTGGGCACCGACTCCGCCGACGACCTGGTCGCGATGATCGACGCCGCATCCGCCGCCGGCGAGGGCGAGCCCACGTCGATCGATCTGAAGCGCGACGGCAGCGCCGAGGTGACGCTCGAGGCCGCGGACGGCTCCGAGACCGAGGTGCGCGTCGACGCCGGCGGCGAGGCATCCATCGTCTCCACGGAGTCCGCCGACGACGACGGCGCCCCGCAGTACGTGCTCGACGCCGACTCGATCGCCGCGATCGTGGACGCGGCGCTCGCCGAAGCCGACGGCCGCATCGTCGAGATCGAGGCCGACGACGACAGCACGTCGCCCTGGGACGTCACGGTCCTGACCGCCGCAGGAGACTTCGTCGAACTCGATCTGGACGCCCAGTTCGCGGTGGTCGCGACGGGGACCGACAGCGACGACTGAGCGCGGATGGAGACGGCGGCCGCTCACGAGGGCGGCCGCCGCTCGGCGTCGCTGCCGGGTGCTCGCTTCCGATCGGATCCCGCGGGCGCCTGCCGGCCGCGGTCAGTCGTTCGTCAAGGACTCGAGTGCGCCCGCGTCGAGCTCGTCCCGGGAAGTCAGCCCGAGTTTCCGGAGCGCGTTCGACATGTGGGTCTCAACGGTGCGAGGAGAGAGGTACAGCTCTGCGGCGATCGCGCGGTTCGTGCGTCCCGCCGCCGCTCGCTGCACGACCTCCTGCTCGCGCCGCGAGAGGTCGTTGCCGTGGGTCGGCCGCCCCCCGCGCCACGGATACGGCACGGGAACGCCGTGCCGCCGCATGGTTCGGGTCACCCGGGCGATGTCCTGCCGTGCCGACAGACGGCCGTACGCGGTGAGGGCCTCCGTGAGCAGACCGGGGCCGTCGGCCGCGTCCCGTTCGCAGCGCCAGTCTCCGAGCCGTTCCGTCGATCGAGCCGCCACGTAGACGAGCCCCGCCTCGTGCGCGGCCGCCCGGGCGTGCGACAGCCGCTCCTCGGCGGTGGAGGTGTCGCCGTCGTGGTGCGCGATCAGGGCCTGGCACGTCGTCACGGCCACGGTGATCGCGGGCGCCTGCGCGTCGCGGATGCGCTCGCCGACGGCCGTGACCCGCCCGCGGATATCGTCTACCGTGCCGAGGTCCGACGCGGCCTCGACCTGGCAGACCAAGGCGTCGGCTGCCCACGCCCACATGCCCTTGCGCTGGATCTGCTCGAGGGCGGCGGATGCCTCGTCGAAGGCCTTCTGCGGATCGCCCAGCGTGAGCCGCAGGCGAGCGAGCGCCGCGCGTGCGGGCACCAGCGGCCACACCGCGCCGACCCTCTCGCAGTCGCGGATGAGGTCGGTGAGACCCTCGACCGCTTCCGCGGCGTTCCCGCGAGAGCCTTGAACGAGGTGGTGCAGGTAACGCGCCTCGAACGACGCGGCACCGAATCCGAACGCGCGCGAGGCCAGGGCGTCGGCCCGCTCGGCGAGCCCGTCCCATCGACCTGCGGCGTGGTCGACCATCGCGCCGACCAGTTCGAAGACCTCCAGCAGGCGCGGCGAGAGTGACCGCTCGGCGATCGACCGCCCCTCGGCCAGCAACTCGTCGGCGCGGCGCACGTTGCCGATGTGGAGGGCGCCCTGCGCCCAGTTGAGTGCGGCGCGAGCGTGTTCGCGGGGCTGCGTGAGCACGACGGGGTCGCGTCGCGCGGCGTCGATCAGCCCCCATGCGGCCGGATCGCCCTGTTCGAGAAGAAGCGAGGCGCGCGCGATGCGCACCCCGAGCTCGACGTCCACCGATCCGGCGCGCTGGGCCGCCGCCACGGCTTGCGCGCATCGCGCCAGATGCGC
This sequence comes from Microbacterium sp. Leaf288, assembly GCF_001422925.1. Lineage (GTDB taxonomy): Bacteria > Actinomycetota > Actinomycetes > Actinomycetales > Microbacteriaceae > Microbacterium. Next base: position 681,937 of record NZ_LMNI01000012.1, on the reverse strand, counting down.
CTCGAGCGACACATCGACGACGGTCTCGGGCGCGGCGAGCACGGCCAGCGCCCGCGCCTGGAGGTCGGGACGCTCGTCGAGCTCATCGACCGCGCGCTCGATCTCGCCGTACCCGTCGCGGGCGAACCCCTGCTGCCGATAGAGCCGGCCTAGGGCGAACCGGAGCTCGCCGCGGGCGGCCGGCGTCAGCTGCTCGCTCTCCAAGAGGCGGGTGAGGATCGGGGCCGACTCGGCGTGTGCCAGTCCGTCGACGGCGGCACGCCCCAGCTTCGTCGCGATCCGCACGCGATCGTCGATCGAGAGGTCGGTCATGTCGGCGGTCGCCTCGCGGAGGAACTCGGCCGCCGCCGCCTCATTGCCGTGGCGCACCGCTTCATCGGCCGCGGCCTCCGCCCAGCGGACGAAGTCCTTCACGAGACCGGCGCGCTGGTAGTGGTGGGCGATGCGCGCCGAGAGGATCGGGTCGTGCCGCTCCTCGAGCACCCGGGCGATCCGGGCGTGCCACCACTGACGGGTGGGCAGAAGTGTGGCGTCGTAGACGATCTGCTGTGCGAGCACGTGCCGGAAGCGGCTGCGGCCGTCCTGCTCATGCAGCAGGCCCGCGGCATGGGCTGCCGTGAGAGCGGTCGCCACCTGCCGGGCGTCGTGCTCGGTGAGCGCTGCGATGAGGCCCGGGTCGACGGTGGGCCCGACCACGGCGGCCGCCTCGATGACCTCACGGGCGGTCGCGTCCAGCGTCATCAGCCGCTGGATGACGACATCACGCAGCGCCGTCGACACCGACAGCGCCGCGAGGGCGTCCGTGTGGGTCGGGATGTCCGCGGCCGGAAGCTGCGCCAGCAGGGTGCGCAGGACCTCCTCGACGACGAACGGTACGCCGCCCGTGACCTCGTGCAGCGCCGCGGCGACCGGATCAGGGACGTCCACGCCGAGCAGGTGCCGGGTGAGTTCGCCGACCTGCGCGACGTCGAGCGGCGCGAGCCGTGCCGTGCGGGTCCGGCCCTCCGGGGCGCGTGCGAACGACTCTCCGACGGGCGTCGCGCCGAGGTCCGTGCGACTGGTCACGACGATCGTCACGTCGGCGGGCTGGTGCGCGATGAGGTAGGTGAGGAAGTCGAAGGTGACGGCGTCGGCCCAGTGCACGTCCTCGAGCACCAGCACCGCGGGGGAGAGATGCTCGATCAGCTCGGTCGCCGCGCGGAAGATCTGGTGTCGCGCGTCGCGCTGATCCGCCGGGCGTTCGGGTGGCGCGGGGAGGCGGTCGGCGATCTCGGGCACGAGCGGAGCCAGATTCCCCACGACGGGGCTGAGGTCGCCGACGTCGATGCGATCGCGCTGTTGCCGGAAGGCGTCCAGTACCGGTCCGAGCGGGAACGGATCGTGGAGCGGCTGACACTGACCCATCAGCACCGCGGCCGAGGGCGGTGCCGCGGCGAGGAGTTCGCGGGCCAGGCGGCTCTTGCCGATCCCGGCTTCGCCCTGGACGACGATGAGCGCCGGGGGTGACGTGATCGCGCGAGCCAGTGCGTCGAACTCGGCGCGACGACCGACGAGGACAGGCGACACCCCGCCGGGAGGTGGAGCGGGGGGCTGAGGCATGACTGCCATTCGTCTCGTGGGGCGCGAGCAAAAGTCAGTGTAGGTCACGGATGCAGGCCCCGTTCACCCGTCCGTAACCTCCAACGCAAGGTGTGAAACGAATCATCCGTGTGCGAGGAGAGACAGTGCCCAGACATCTCAGACAACGACCGCGGAGGCACGCCTCTACGCGGCTGACCATCGCGGCGGCCGCCGCCCTCGCCCTCGTGGTGACAGCCGCACCGGCCGCACCGACCGCGGCGCTCGCCGTGGACCCGGCGCCGGTCGCGGTGGAGGACCTCGGCGACCGGACCGGCGGCGTGAAGGTCACGACCCCAGAGGACGCGCAGGCGCTGGTGAGCGAAGCCGCGCAGCCGCAGACGTACATCGTGCAGATGGGGCCCGCGCCCGTGGTCGCATACGAGGGCGGTGAGAAGGGGCTGAAGTCGACGAAGCCTCGCGGCGGCGCGAAGGTCGACCCGGCCGACCCCGCGGTCGAGGCGTACAGCACGCACCTCAAGGGTCAGCAGCGGGCGGCTCTCGCGAAGGTGAAGGGCGGCAAGCCCTCATACAGCTACGTGTACAGCTTCAATGGCTTCGCGGCCGAGCTCACTCCCGCGCAGGCTGCCGAGCTCGAGGCCCAGCCGGACGTCGTCTCGGTGCACCCCGACGAGGCGGTCGAGACCGACACCTCGTCGACGGAAGGATTCCTCGGACTGGACGACGAAGACGGCCTGTGGGCACAGCTCGGCGGTCCGACCGGTGGCAAGAAGACGCCGGGAGCGGGCGAGGACATCGTGATCGGCGTCATCGACAGCGGCATCTGGCCCGAGGTCGCCAGCTTCTCCGATCGCAGTGACAAGAAGCTCGTGTACCAGGGCAAGCCCCAGGGGTTCCGCGGCACGTGCGCGTCGGCGGAGAAGGTGGGCGACGATTCGTGGGACGCCAACCTCTGCAACAACAAGCTCGTGACCGCCCAGTACTTCAACGCAGCGTGGGGAGGCGATGAGGGCGTCGCGCAGCAGCTGCCGTGGGAGTTCCTCTCGCCGCGTGACTACAACGGTCACGGCACCCACACCGCCTCGACCGCCGGCGGCAACCACGGCGTCGACGTGACAGGCCCGGCGGCGCCGTTCGGTGAGATCTCGGGCATCGCGCCGCGGGCGCGCATCGCGGCGTACAAGGCGCTGTGGTCCGTCGAGGACGGCTCTACCGCGACGGGCTACACGTCCGACATGGTCGCCGCCATCGACAAGGCCGTCGCCGACGGCGTCGACGTCATCAACTACTCGGTGTCGGGTTCCAGCACCGACTTCCTCGAGCCCACCGAGGCGGCGTTCCTCAACGCCGCCGCCGCGGGCATCTTCATCGCGGCATCCGCCGGCAACTCGGGCCCTGATGCCGCCACCGTCGCCCACCCCGGTCCCTGGCTGACCACCGTCGCGGCCGGCACCCATGACCGCACGACGACGGGCGCCGTGGTGCTCGGCAACGGCGCGCGCTTTGAGGGCGTGTCGCTCAGCAGCGCCGCGGTCGGCCCCGCGCCGGTCATCACGGGCGCCGCGGCGCGGCTCTCGGGTGTCTCGATCGGCGCCGGTGCCCGCTGCTACCCCGCGAGCGACAACAACGGCAAGCCGGCGCTCGATCCCGCCAAGGTCGCCGGCAAGATCGTGCTGTGCGAGCGCGGCGGCGACATCGCCCGCGTCAACTCGTCGCGCGCGGTCGCCGAGGCGGGCGGGGTCGGCATGATCTTCGTGAACGCCTTCGGCAACTCGCTCAACGCCGACTTCCACTCGGTGCCCACGGTGCACCTGCAAGACACCGAGTGGAGCGCGATCAGCGCCTACGCGGCAACGGCAGGAGCCACCGCGACCATCGAGAAGGCGGTCATCGCGAACGGCGGCACGGCGCCCTTCACCGCGGAGTTCTCCTCGCGCGGCCCGCTCGTCGCCGGCAACGGTGACGTGCTGAAGCCCGACGTGATCGCTCCGGGGCAGGACATCCTCGCCGCGGTCGCCCCTCCCGGCCAGGGCGGGATGGACTTCAACCTGATGAGCGGCACGTCGATGTCGGCGCCTCACGTCGCCGGTCTCGCCGCCCTGCTGCAGGACCTCCACCCGGACTGGTCGCCGATGGCGATCAAGTCGGCGCTGATGACCACGGGATCGGACGTGCTGGACGGCGAGGCGAACACCGACCCGAACCTCATCTTCAAGCAGGGTGCGGGGCACGTGCAGCCCACGAGCGCGGCCGACCCGGGCCTGGTCTACGAGAGCGGCGTCGACGACTGGACCGCGTTCCTCTGCGGCTCGACCCGCAGTGTGTCCGGCACGGCATGTGACGACCTCGAGGCGGGAGGCCGCTCGCTGGACCCCAGCGATCTGAACACACCCTCGATCGGCATCGGCCTGCTCGACGGCACCCAGACCGTCACCCGTACGGTCACGAACGTCGACGACGAGGCCGCGACCTACTCGGCGACGGTGAGCGGGCTCGCCGGAGTGGGTGTCACGGTCGAGCCGAGCACGCTCACCGTCGCGCCGGGCGAGACCGCGTCGTACTCGGTCACGTTCGCCGTCGGCGAGGAGACCCAGCTGTTCGACTACCTCGCCGGTCAGCTCTCGTGGACCGATGGCACGCACACGGTGCGCTCGCCGATCGTGCTCCGGGCGAAGCAGCCGGGCGACGAGGACTGGGCCGCCCGGTACGACGGAGCGGGCGGGCAGTTCGGCAGCTCGTCGGATGTCGGCACCGAGCTCCTGCTCCACCCCGACGGCCAGCGCGTCTACATGAGCGGCTACAGCCGGCCGCCGTCGGCGGGTGGGCTCGTGAGCGACTTTCTCACCGCGGCGTACGACCCCGAGACCGGCGACGTGATCTGGGAGGAGCAGTGGGATGCCTCGAACGGCGGGTCCGACGAGCCGGCGGGCTTCGGAATGAGCCCCGACGGAGAGACGCTGTACGTCGGCGGCACCAGCGGTGGCGACTACCTCACGGTCGCCTACGACGGAGCCACCGGTGAGCGGCGCTGGACCGCGCGACTGGACGGTCCGGTTCAGGCCGGGGACTCGCTGAACGACCTCGTCGTCAGCCCGGACGGATCGACCGTCTACGTCACCGGCTACCAGACCACGGGTGAAGCGCAGCTCGACTACGCGACCGTCGCGTACGACGCGGCGACCGGCGCCGAGCGCTGGGTGTCGCGCTATGACGACCCCGTGAACGGGACCGACGACGCGCGCAGCATCGCGGTGAGCGAGGACGGCTCCACGGTTGTCATCACCGGTCAGAGCGCCGGCGACGGCACCGGCCTCACCGACTGGGGTACGGTCGCGTATGACGCCGCGACCGGCGCGCAGAAGTGGGACGTGCTGCGCAACGGTTCGGACGGGCAGATCGACATCGCGGACAACATCGCGATCGTCGGTGACTCCGTGATCGTGGCCGGCGTCGTGAGCAACACCGACCGCCAGGTCGACTGGGAGACGGTGGCCTACGACCTCGCGACCGGCGAGGAGCGCTGGGCGACCGGATACGGCGAGGCGGGCACGGACGTGCCGCAGGCGCTCGCGGTCAGTCCGGACGGCGGCACCGTCGTGGTCGTCGGCAACGTGGAGGGTGGCGCCGAGATGGACTACGCGTCGGTCGCCTACAACGTGGCCGATGGCGCTCAGCTCTGGGCGACGCGGTATGACGGAACCGCTCACGGGCTGGACGTCGCCTACGACGTGGCGCTGACCGCTGACGGCACCCATGCCGTCGTCACCGGTGAGTCTCGCGACGCCGAGACGGCCTGGGACTACGTCACGATCGCCTACGACCTCGTCACGGGCGAGCAGGTCTGGTCGGCGAACTACGACGCGACCGGCGCGAGCGACGGGGCGAACGGCGTGGCGGTCGACCAGCGAGCCGACGGCACACGGCGGGTGTTCGTCACGGGAGCGAGCACCACCGCGTTCGACGCGGTCGGACTCGACAGCAACATCGACGCCGCGACGGTGGCGTACTTCGACCCGTTCGACTGATCGACAGGGCGGCGAGGCCGCCGGGCGAGGACTCCCGTTCTCGTCCGGCGGCCGTCGGCGTTCTCGGGAGTTCGCGGTCGATACGCTCGCTGTCATGGTGAGAGGCCTGAGCAGACGGGGGCTCGCGGCGGCTGTGGTGCTCGCGGGCCTTGCCGGATACGTCGACGGCTTCGCGTTCGTCTTCCTCGGCGGCTACTTCGTCTCGTTCATGACCGGCAACACCACCCGCGCGAGCGTCGACCTGTCGCAGCTCTCGCTCGTCAGCGCGGCGTTCGCCCTCACGCTGATCGTCGCGTTCGTAGTGGGCGTGATGGCGGGGACAATCGTTCCCGGCGATCGCGCCAGCGGGCAGCTCCGGGTGCTGCTCCTGATCCTCGGCCTCGTGTGCGCCGCTGCGATCCTCGCCGGATTCGAATGGCGGTGGGCGACGGGATGCTGCCTCGCCTTCGCGATGGGCGCGCTCAACACCGTCTTCGCACGAGGTGGCCAGGTCGCGTTCGGAGTCACCTACATGACGGGTGCCCTGGTGAAGGTCGGGCAGGGTCTCGTCGGAGCGATCCGCGGCCAGGCCGGAACGGCGTGGCCGCGGCATCTGCTGCTGTGGGCCTCCATCGCCTCCGGCGCCGTCCTCGGCGCCGCGGCGTTCGCCTGGATCGGGCACGGTGCCCTCTGGATCATCGCGGCCGCGCTGGCCGTCCTCCTGGCGAGCCGTTGGGTGTCACGGGCCCGCCCCACGCGCGGCGGATCTGTGGGCTGACACCCGCACTCCTGAAGAACCCGGCCGGCGGGATGCGTCGAGTCTTCGGCAGGGGAGCGAGCAAGCCGCATTCGACGGGGCCGGTCTCGACATCGACGTGGATCGGAAATGCCGACGACGGTGGACGCGTTGGCGTGTGGCATGCGATCGATCGTCTACTCCCGCACCGGAAGCTCGTCCGTCCTCTCGCTCGCGGAGCGCGAGCCCGCGAATCCGGGGCCGGGGGAAGTGCGCGTGAAGGTCGCCGTCTCGGGCGTGAATCCGACGGATTGGAAGGCGCGGGCCGGGAGCGGAGCGAAGCCGGCCTTCGACGAGGTCGTGCCGAATCAGGATGGTGCGGGCGTCGTCGACGTCGTCGGCGACGGTGTGACGGAGCTCGTGGTCGGCGACCGCGTGTGGCTGTATCTCGCCCAGCACCAGCGCCCCACCGGCACCGCTCAGGAATACACCGTGGTCCCCGCCGAGCGGGCGGTGAAGCTGCCGGCTGGCGTCGGCTTCGACGTGGCAGCGAGCCTCGGTGTGCCCGCGATGACGGCGCACCGGGCGCTCACGGTGCACGAGTTCGGACCCGCACGGCTGGCGCCGGGTTCGCTCGACGGACGTGTCGTGCTCGTGGCCGGGGGAGCGGGTGCCGTCGGGCATGCGGCGATCCAGCTCGCGGCCTGGGCGGGTGCGACGGTGATCGCGACGATCTCGAGCGAAGAGAAGGCGTCGCTCGCGCGTGCCGCGGGGGCGCACCACATCGTGAACTACCGCGACGAGGATGCCGCCGTCCTGATCGCCGCGATTGCGCCCGGCGGCGTCGACCAGGTCGTCGAGGTGTCGATCGCGCAGAACGCCGGTCTCGATGCTCAGGTGGTCGCGAATCACGGTTCGATCGCGTACTACGCCGACAACGGCGGCGAGGAGGCCACCATCCCGGTGCGGCCGACCTTCGCGAAGAACGTGCGCATCCAGGGGCTGCTCCTGTACACGGTCGGCGCAGCCGCCTTGGAAGCCGCCGCCGAGGACATCACCGCCGCGCTGCGCGACGGCGCGCTCCCCGTGGGTGAGGAGGCGGGGTTTCCGCTGACGTGGTTCTCGCTCGAGCAGACCGCGGCGGCACACGATGCCGTCGAGCAGGGTGCCGTCGGCAAGGTGCTCATCGACGTCTCGGGTGAGAACCGCTGAGGACGGATGCCGCCGCCCTGCCCGCAGAAGCAGGCTGGAGTGGGGCGCGACGCGCACCGCCGGCGAGGTGGGTGACAGTCCGTACCCGCGGAACCGGGTGGAGTGGGGCGCGACGTGCACCGCCGGCGAGGTGGGTGACAGTCCGTACCCGCGGAACCGGGTGGAGTGGGGCGCGACGTGCACCGCCGGCGAGGTGGGTGACAGTCCGTACCCNCGAACCACCCTCCGAGCGCGGCGAGGGCCGCACGAGCGGCCGCGTGCTGCCGCGCACGACCGGCACCTCCGGGCTACCCAGCCGGTGCAGCAGCTCGAGCGTCAGACCGCCGGCGAGGTGGGTGACAGTCCGTACCCGCGGAACCGGGTGGAGTGGGGCGCGACGTGCACCGCCGGCGAGGTGGGTGACAGTCCGTACCCGCGGCCCGGTGATCGTTGCATCGCGCCCCGCCGCTACCCGGCGGGGAGGAGTCTTCGCGGCGCTGGTCGGAGGTCGCCGAAATCGTATCGGCGAGTCACCCGAGTCGGCAGCGCGGTGGGGGGAAGTCCCGGGCGATGGAGGACGAAGTCCTCCTTCCCGTTTCTCGTGATTCGCCAGCCATGGTGGTGAAGATTCATGTGGTGGAACGGACACAGCAGGATGCCGCGGTCGATGTCGGTGTGGCCGCCTTGTGCATACGGATCGATGTGATGCGCCTCGCAATACGATGCGGGTCGGTCGCACGCGGGGATGCGGCATCCGCCATCCCGAATCGCGAGTGCGATGCGCTGCCTGGGGGTGAAGAGCCGCGCCTCTCGTCCGAGATCGAGCGGATTGCCCGCCGGATCGAGGGTGACGGTCATGGTGGCGGTGTCGCAGGCTCGGGTGCCGATGATCCAGCCGGGCAGCGTCGCGCCTGAGTCTTCGACCAGCGCAACCGCCGGCCGTCCGTCCCACGCGTCGTCCCGGGCGGCTCGTGTGGCGACGACGCGGATGCCCGCCTGGCGGGTGCCGAACACGGCCTGGGCATCGGCGAGCGCGCCCGCACGGATGATATCCATCATCAGGTCGTACGCGAGCTGGTCGTTGGTGCGCGGATCGTCCTGCAGCTCCTGAGCCCGCGCGGCCTCGTCGGGGTCGACGAAGCGCGGTCCGCCGCGACGCGGACGCAGCGCGGTGCCGATGATCGTCTCGACGCCGACCGCGCCGATGTCGTCGAACGTGAAGCTGCCGCGCCGCACCCCGTCGCGGTCGGTCCAGGTGCGGAACGAACGTGCCTCGAACCGCTCGTCGAAGCGGCGCTCCGCACCCTCGGGGTCGAGCAGGTCGCGCACGGCTCGCGCGGCCGTCACCAGTTCTTCGACGGTACGCACCTGCGCTTCATCGATCAGGTGCGCCGCCGCCATGACCCACGCATCGCGCGCGTGGGTCTCGTCGTCTGCATCCGATCCGGTCGGCGGCCCCCCGAGCCCTCGGAAGATCGCGTCGTGCTGCGCAGACGTGAGTGCGCCCGCCATGAGCGCCGCGCCGAGCGCCGCGTGCCACGGCCGTGGCGCCGGCGCTGCTGCGACGGGGGCCGTGGCGTCCTCGCCGCCACCGGCATCGGCTTCAGCAGGAACGGATGCCGCGGCCAGCGCCTCGCCGATGCGCACCTGCTTGGTCGCGTCGGCGCGCGTGCTGCCGGTGAGGTCCTGGATCAGCGACACCGCCGAGCGGTGCCCGCGCTTCTGGGCGAGTCCGCCGTGCCCGGCATCCCTCGTGGAGCGAGCTGCCACAACCCCGGACGCCGCGATCCGCAGGGACTCCCCGGCACGGACGAGTACCGTGGCACTCCGGATCACCGACAGCAGATCGTCGTCATCGAGCCCCTGCGCCGTTGCCGGAATGCCGGCCGCGTCACCGTCTCCGAACGCCGCGCGCAGCGCGTCGAGCGCCGCTTGCAGGTCGGAGAAGATGTCCATGATTGATTGTGTCGAGAACCTCCGACATTCGAACAAGGGGACGCATCCTGCTTCCGTAATGACGCTGGCCCCAGCGCTGTGTGCCGGCGCAACCAGGGGAGGGGTCGGCGGCCGCTGACCTCGGAGCCGCGGCCTCCGGAAACTTCGCCCGCACAGTTCGGCCTGCATGACGATGGAAGTCGCGGTCGGTTTCCGTTCCGGGCGAATCCCCGGTAGAGAACGAGTATGGATGCCGCGATCGAGACCGCCCTCGCCCTGACCGACGACGCGCCCTTCGCGCAGCGCGTGGTCGACATCACCACGCGGGGAGCCCGCTCCCAGCAGCTCCGCCGGATCGAGATCTGGTTCCACAACGTCGACGGCGAGGTGTACATCACCGGCACTCCCGGCGCCCGGTCCTGGTACGCGAATCTGCTGGCCCACCCCGAGTTCACCTTCCATCTGAAGCACGAGGTGCAGGCCGACCTTCCGGCGACGGCGACCGCGATCATCGACCCGCAGGAGCGCACCGAGGTGCTGAGCGCGATCGTGGGCGGCATCGACGCGATCTACTCAGGGCGCGCTTCGCGGCCGGCGTTCGCGCCCGTCGAGGAGTGGATCGATCGCAGCCCCCTGGTACGGGTGAACTTCAACTGACGCGGGCGCGCGCCGCGGCGCGGCTGGAACGGGGTCGCACGGGGCGCGGCTCGCGTCGCGATGGATTTCCCGCATGCGGCCCCGAGGCCCGCGCACCAGGCGTAGCCTCCCGGCATGACACCTTCGCCTTCCGGAATCACGACGGCCGGCCAGCTGCGCGCATCGGGTCACACCTACCGGCCCGTCCGCATCGAGATGCGCGAGAACCTCCTCGCCGCCCTCGCGAACGGCGACGATCCGTGGTCGGGCATCCACGGCTTCGACACCACCGTCATCCCGCAGCTCGAGCGGGCGATCCTCGCCGGCCACGACATCGTCCTCCTGGGTGAACGCGGCCAGGGCAAGACCCGCCTCCTCCGCAGCCTCAACGGCCTGCTCGACGAATGGTCGCCGGTCATCGAAGGGTCGGAACTCGGCGAGCATCCGTTCCACCCCATCGCCCCGGCATCCGTTCGTCGTGCAAGCGAGCTGGGCGACGAGCTGCCCGTGAAATGGCGCCACCGCCGCGAACGGTACGCCGAGAAGCTCGCCACGCCCGACACGTCGGTGGCCGACCTCATCGGCGACGTCGACCCGATCAAGGTCGCCGAGGGGCGCTCGCTCGGCGATCCCGAGACGATCCACTACGGGCTCGTGCCGCGCAGCAACGGCGGCATCGTCGCGATCAACGAGCTGCCCGACCTCGCCGAGCGCATCCAGGTGTCGCTGCTGAACGTCATGGAGGAGCGCGACATCCAGATCCGCGGGTACGTGCTGCGCCTCGACCTCGACGTGCTCGTCGTCGCGACGGCGAACCCCGAGGACTACACCAACCGCGGCCGCATCATCACGCCGCTGCAGGACCGCTTCGGCGCCGAGATCCGCACGCACTACCCCCAGGCGATCGACGAGGAGATCGCCGTCATCCGCCAGGAGGCCGACCTCGTCGCCGAGGTGCCGGCGCACCTCCTCGAGATCCTGGCTCGGTTTACCCGCAATTTGCGGGAGTCGGATGCTGTGGACCAGCGCTCGGGCGTATCCGCCAGGTTCGCGATCGCCGGCGCCGAGACGATCGCTGCCGCGGCTCTGCACCGCGCGACCCGCCAGCACGAGGAGGTCGCGGTGGCCCGCCCGGTCGACCTCGAGACCGCGGTGGATGTGCTCGGCGGCAAGATCGAGTTCGAGACGGGCGAGGAGGGCCGCGAGCGGGCGATCCTCGAGCACCTGCTGCGGACTGCGGTGGCCGATACGGCGCGGGCGCATCTGCGCGGCCTGGATTCCCGTGCGCTGGCGGACGCCCTGCACACCGGCGCGACGGTGATGACGGGCGAGCAGGTGCCCGCGGCCGAGGTGCTGTCGGCGATGCCGGTGCTGGGCGAGTCGGACCTGTACGACCAGGTGGCCGCGCGGCTGGAGGCGGTGACTCCGGGTGAGCGGGCTGGTGCGCTGGAGCTTCTCCTCGAATCGCTGTACCTCGAGAAGAAGATCGGCAAAGACAGCGCAGGCGGTGAGACCGTCTATGGCTAGGTACCCGGCGTCACACCCCCGCTCGTTGAGCGAGCGAGGAACGAGCGAGTCGAAACGCCCCGAACGCGGTCGCAACCCATCCCCGAGGCATCCGTAATGCCCCGCTCCGTCCACCGCACCCCCGCGCACACCTCCCGTTACGGCCGTTACGCCGGCGGCGACCCGCTCGCGCCTCCCGTCCCCATCCAGTCCGCGCTCGAGGCGATCGGCCGCGAGGTCATGGAGGGAACCTCCGCCGAGCGCGCGATGCGCGAGTACCTCCGGCGCGGCGACCAGAACCGCCTCGGCCTCGACGAGCTCGCCCGCCGCGTTCGCGAGCGCCGAGCCCAGCTCACCCAGCGTCACCGCCTCGACGGCACCCTCGAGGAGGTCCGCCGCCTGCTCGACCATGCCGTCCTCGAAGAGCGCAAGCACCTCGTCCGCGACGTCGATCTCGACGACGACACCAGAGCCTTCGCCGAGATGCGCCTCGAGAATCTCCCCACCAGCACCGCCGCGGCGGTCAACGACCTCGCCGACTACGACTGGCAGAGCCCGACCGCACGGGCCGACTACGACCGCATCCGCGAGCTGCTCGGCCGCGAACTCCTCGACCAGCGGTTCGCCGGCATGAAGAACGCACTTGAGAACGCGACGGATGCTGACCGCCAGGCGATCCGCGACATGCTCAACGATCTGAACGACCTGCTCGAGAAGCGCCGGCTCGGCGAAGACACGCAGGAGGACTTCGACGAGTTCATGCGCACGCACGGGGATCAGTTCCCCGAGAATCCGCAGAACCTCGACGAGCTGCTCGACACGCTCGCCGAGCGCGCCGCGGCGGCGCAGCGGATGCTCAACTCCATGACCCCAGAGCAGCGCGACGAGTTGCTGAGCCTCGCCGAGCAGGCGTTCGGCTCGCCCGACCTCATGCAGTCGCTGTCGCGCCTCGACGACAATCTGCGGTCGCTTCGTCCCGGCGAGGACTGGTCGGGTTCGGCATCCTTCTCCGGCGATCAGCCGACGGGTCTCGGCGAGGCGACCGGCATCATGCAGGACCTCTCCGACCTCGATTCGCTGACCGATCAGCTCGGCCAGATGTATCCGGGCGCGCGCATGGACGACATCGATCTCGACGCGCTCGAGCGGCTCATGGGCGAGGACGCCGCCGTCAGCGCCCGCACCCTGCGCGAGCTCGAGCAGGAGCTGAGGGATACCGGGATGCTGCAGCGCGCGTCGGACGGACAGCTCCGGCTGACCCCGCGGGCGATGCGGCAGCTGGGGCGCGCGTTGCTGAGGGACATCTCGACGCGGCAGTCCGGTCGCTCGGGGCGTCGTGAGACCCGCAACGTGGGTGCCGCCGGCGACCGCACCGGGTCGACGCGCGAGTGGGCGTTCGGCGACACCGAGCCGTGGGACATCCCGCGCACGGTGTCGAACGCGGTGCTGCGGACGGTGCTCGACGGGGGAGAGGTCTCGGCCGGGGTGCGGCTGGACACGCGCGATGTCGAGGTGGTCGAGACCGAGGAGCGCACGCAGGCCGCGGTCGCGCTGCTGGTGGATACGTCGTTCTCGATGGCGATGGACGGACGCTGGGTCCCGATGAAGCGCACGGCGCTGGCGCTGCATCACCTGATCTCGACGAGGTTCCGGGGCGACAAGCTGCAGCTGATCGCGTTCGCGCGTCACGCTGAGGTGATCGACATCGAGCAGCTCACCGCGAAGGACGCGGTGTGGGACAAGGGCACGAACCTGCAGCACGCGCTGCTGCTCGCGCAGCGGCATTTCCGCAAGAACCCCGTGGCGCAGCCGGTGCTGCTGATCGTGACGGACGGCGAGCCCACGTCGCACCTGCGTCCCGACGGGAGCGTGTTCTTCGCCTACCCGCCGGACCCGCGGACCGTCGCGGTCACGGTGCGCGAGCTCGACAACGTGCAGCGGATGGGCGCGCAGACGACGTTCTTCCGGCTGGGGGAGGACCCCGGGCTGGCGCGGTTCATCGACGCGCTGGCGAGGCGGGCCGGCGGGCATGTGGTGGCGCCGGAGCTCGACGACCTGGGGCGTGCGGTGGTCGACAGCTACCTCGGCGCGCGGCACACGGGGCGCGGAACCCCGGAGGACTTCGGCGACATGCTCCACGGTCGGTCGTGGTGGTGGTGACCGCTCGCGGCTAGCATGCCGACCTCCCTCGACCTTCCGGCTCGGGGGAGTCTTGCGCTGATCTTGCGCTTCGTGTGAAGGCCGTCCGGCCTCGCAGGTTTCTTGTCGCGATCTTGCGGCAGCGCTCGTGCTCACTCGGTGGGACGTTGCGGTGCGCCGCCAAGACTTGCCACGTGCTCGAGGAGCGGTCGGAATCCGACCGAATGTCCGCCGGCACCTCTGCCTCCACGAAGAAGAGCGGCGCCGCCCGCGAAAGGACACTCCCATGAAGAAGATCGTCAAGGCCTCCATCGCCACCACCGCCGGTGTCATCCTGCTGCTCGGCGGCGCGGGCACCTTCGCCACCTGGAACTCGTCGGCGACGGCGCAGGGCGCCTCGATCATGGCGGGCAACCTGGTCGTCGAGGCATCGCAGGACGCGGGCACCTGGACCGCCAACGGCTCGGCCATCTCCATCGACGACTACCGCGTCGTCCCCGGCGACGTGCTCACCTACACCAAGACGATGAAGGTGGGCGCCGAGGGCGACAGCCTGAGCGCGACGCTCGCCCTGACCGACTCGTCGATCGCTCCCGCCGACGTGACCGAGCCCGCCGACGTGGCTCTCGCGAGCTACCTCACCGACTCGGCCGTCCTCACCGCCTCGGGCGCCGGCATCGCCGGCACCGGCCCTACGTTCACCGTCACCCCGGCCGGCGACGTCGTCAGCCAGGACGTCACCGTCACGGTCACCATCGCCTTCCCGTACGGCGACGTCGCCGGCGGCAACAACGCCGCGATGAACGGTGCGGTCACGCTCGACGAGCTCACCGTCAGCCTCACGCAGAACACCAACTGAGCCCCGGGGGCCCGCTTTCCCGAGGCGGGCCTCCGGTTCCACGTCCGTCCCACCCGAGAAGGAGCCGCGATGAGCCGCCGCACCCGCCGCCACGCCGCCCGGCGCGCCGCCCGCCGTGCGGCGGCGCCGCGGCGCCTGCTGCTGGGCGCGCTCGGCACGGCGGGAGCGATCGTCCTCGGCGTCCTCGCCGGCGGCGGCACGTTCGCCCTCTGGACCGTCGCCGCGCCCGCGGCCTCCGCCGTCACGCTGCAGGCGGGGTCCGCGGGCCTCAGCTCGACGCCGCTCCAACTTTCGGCCACCAACCTCTATCCGGGCCGCACCGTCTACGCTGCGACCACGGTGAGCAACACCGGCACGACGCCGCTCGCCCTCACGATCGACCCGGTCGCGAGCACCGCCGCGGCCACCCCTTTCGCATCGGCGGTCGCCGTCACCGTCGGCAAGACCTCCTCGGCCGCGGACTGCACCGCCGGCCGCGTCCCCGCCACCGTCACGACCACCGTCGGCGCCGCCGGCTCCGACCTGCAGCTCACCCTCGCTCCTGGTGCCTCCCAGCTCGTCTGCGTAGGCGTGGGGCTGCCCCAGAACGCGTCGTCCGCCGCGGCCGGGGCCGCAGCATCCACCCTCACGATCACCATCTCGGGAACGCAGGTGCGCCGATGACCCGCCGTCGCCTGCTCGGCCCGATCGCAGCGCTCGTCACCCTCGCGGTGCTCGGCAGCGCCGGCGGCGCGACCGCCGCGTGGATCGCGCGCACGTCGGTGGCAGCATCCGTCTCCTCCACGGCCATCGCCACCACGGCGCAGCTGACGAGCGGCCTCGACGCGAACTACCGTTCCGGCACGACCGCGCCGGCCACCGCGGGCCAGCTCACGATCGCCAACACCGGCGGCGCTCCGCTGTCGTACGCGCTCGCGACGCAGCTCGGCGCGGGCAGCAGCAGCGCGCTCGCCGCGAAGATCACGCTCCGCCTGTGGTCGGGCAGCGCGTGCGGCACCACCGCTCCGAGCGGTGCCGTCAGCACGACTCTCGCCGACAGCGCGCCCGCCCTGCCGACTGCGGCGCGCTCCCTCGCACCGGGCGCCTCCGTGGTGGTGTGCGTGTCGACGCAGATCGACGGGCAGACGGATGCCTCGCTCTCGGGGCAGTCCGTCACGGCGGCGTTCCGGGTGACTGGCGCGGTCGGGACGAACTGGACCGCAGCGGCGACCACGGCCGCGTTCACCCAGTCCGTCTCGGGACTCGGCCCTGCGAGTGCTCCGGCCTGCACGCAGGCGCCGCCGCACGGGGTGCAGCTGAGCTGGACCGCCCCCGCGAACCGCGCGGCCGGCGTGAGCCTGCAGTACCGCGTGGTCGACAGGTCCAACACCGTCGTCAAAGAGGTCTCGAGCAGCGCCGCCACCGTCTCCGTGACCCTGGCCGGCACCGACATCCGCGCAGACGGTGTTCACGAGCTGCGCATCGTCGCCATCGAGACGACCGGTTCGACAACCACCTCGTCCGACAGCGCGATCCTCACCGTGCGCCGGACCGCCGTCGGAAACTCCAACGTCAAGTACGAATGCGTGAACCCATGACCATCTCCACAGCCGCCTCGACGTCCACCCTCCCGACGCCCCGCGCCGCCGAGTCGTCACGCCGAGCCCTCCGCGCCGATGCCCGCCGCCGTGACGAGGGGCAGAGCCTGCTGCACTACCTCGCCGTGTCGGTCAGCGCGTCGATCCTCGTTCTGCTGCTCGGCGTGGCGGTCGCGGTGGTCGGCCTGCCTGTCGTCGTCGGCGGCAGTGCCATGACGGTGCTCACGCAGTCGATGGAGCCCGGCTTGCCGCCCGGAACGCTCGTGGTCATCCGCCCGACGCCGGTGGACGAGATCCGCGTCGGCGACGTCATCACGTACCAGATCAGCTCGGGCGAAGCGGCCGTGGTGAGCCACCGCGTGGTGTCGAAGACGTACGCCGACGGCGAGCTGACCTTCGTCACGAAGGGTGACAACAACGACACCGCCGACCCTGCACCGGTGCGTCCGGTGCAGGTCCGCGGAACCCTCTGGTACAGCCTGCCGCTGCTCGGCTGGGTGAACAGCCTGCTGAACGGCGCGAACCGCACGATCGTCCTCGCGGTCGTCGCCGGCGGTCTCTTCCTCTATGCCGCGGTGTCGGTCGGCGGGGCCGTACGGGATCGACGGAAGAAGACGGATGCTGCAGCCGCCGCTGCAGAGCACGCTGAGGCCCGAGGCGGGTCGCGGCGCGGCAGCCGGTAGGCGCTCTCTCGCTGCGGAGCGCGGTGACGGCACCCGCGCGACCCGCGAGCGTCGGTCGCATCGGCCATTGATCGAGATGGTGCCGCGGGCTCCTCACAGCGAGGAGCCCGCGCCGTTCGTCAACCGGACGCGCCCTTGCGTGGCTTGATGAACGCTCGTGACTCCTGGCTCGCGCGCTTCTCGGCGCGCTTCTCCTTCGGTGACGAGCGGGCGACCTTCTTCGTGTCGCGTGCTCGCGGTGATCGGCCTGACATGCGGACTCGCTTCCCCTGGGTGGCTGGCGGGTGAACCCACGACCATAGCCGTCTTCCTGGGGAAGTCAACTCGCGCACCTCGAGCGCAGAAAAATCCGCTGACTTGCCTTTTTCTGGAAGCGGGCTATGGTGATGGCCATGACCCCGATGACCCGCCCACACCGCACAGAGCGTCTCGCCGACGCCTCCGTGGTGACGGCAGTGGTCGACATCGCGGGCGCCCGTCACGAGGTGCTGCCGCCCCGGCGGCGCGACGCGGATGGTCTGTCCGTGCAGCCCATCCGTCGCGTCGCGCCCCCGTGATGTCCGATCTGAACGATCGGTCCAACCGGACACACCCGCGCGTCGCATCTGCGGCGCTTTTTTTGTACCCCGAGGAGCATCAATGTCCATCAAGACCACCGAACCCGTTCCGCTCGACGGCGTGCAGCGCGAGCTCGAGCGGCGGCTCGAGGAACGGCTGGCCGTCCTCCAGGAACTCGAGCCGTTCGCTCTCCCGAGCGTCGATCCCGTCGCCTACCAGTCGGCGGCGTCGCACCGGATCGCGATCGAGCAGATCAGCGCGGCGCTCAATCGCATCACCCAGGGCACGTACGGCCGCTGCACCCGGTGCGGAGGGCAGATCGCCCCCGAGCGGCTCGAGGTTCTCCCGTACGCGGCCGCCTGCATCGAATGTCAGAGCCATGCCGAAGCCGCGTGACCGCAAGCCCTTCGCGATTCCGTCCGTCCCGCCGGTCGCCTGCGCCGGTGCGGCCGGCGCGCATCACGCAGAAGCACCCGTGCCGTCGCTTGCGGCCCGGGTCATCGTTCGAGCAGGCGCGCTCTTCCGTCTGCGCGGCGACCGTCAGGTTGTGCACCGCAGACTCGTCGATCGCCGCCCTGCGACGCCGCCCCCTTCGATTGCTGCGCCGGGAGCAGCGTACGCCGGCCCGGCGAGCACTTTCCGCGGTACCACCGCTCGCTACGTCGCGTTCGGCTGAACCCGACTGAGACCCGCACCATCAGGTCGGGGTCGGTCGTCGTGGTGGGGAGCGAGGCCGTGCCTGGGCGAAGCATCCACTTCGCCCAGGACGGTGCGCCGGTGCGGAGGTGGGTGGCACGAGCCCGCTCGTCGTTCCATCATGGTGAGGACGGCGTGGCTGGGAGCGCTCAGGCTCCACGCGTTCGCCCTTCGTCCGGCGACGGGAGGTCGACGGTCGCTGAGGACCTGTCGGCAGACCTTCGATGGCGGAAGGAGTCACCGATGAACCAGAACGGATGCCAGCTGCCCAGCGCCCTCGCCGTTGCGGCGTCGGTCCTCGCCCTGTCAGCGTGCTCACTGATGATCCCCGTCGGGCCGATGACCTCCGAGGAGCGGGAAATCGGCGAGGTGTCGCACGTCGTGCTCGACACCTCCGGTGATCTTGTCGTGTCTGAGGGGGAGCCGGCGCTCACGGTGCACGCGCCGGAGGGGGCGATCGATCGCCTGACCTCCGAGGTTGAGGGCGACACCCTCGTGCTGGGCGCCGAGCCCGGCTTCACGATGGGGTTCGGCGACGTGCGGTACGAGCTGACTGTGCCACGACTGGAGCTGATCCAACTGACCGGCTCCGGCGATGTCGAGGCGACCGTGTCGGCGGACGGCACCGTGCAGCTCGACATCGACGGCTCGGGAGACGTCGACTGGTCGGGCATCTCGGCTGATCGGGTCGAGGTGCGCCTCTCGGGCTCGGGCGACGTCACGCTGACGGGCTCTGCCGCCGAGCTCTCCGTCGACCTGGAGGGCAGCGGATCCGTCGACGCCGAGGAGCTCGAGGCGCAGGATGCCGTCGTCAACCTCTCCGGGTCGGGCGAGGTCGACGTCGCTGCGAGAGACAGTCTTTCGGTCGACCTTTCGGGCAGCGGTCAGGTCACGTACTCGGGTGACCCGAGTACGGACGTGCGCGTGTCGGGTTCGGGGGACGTGGAGCGGCGCTGAACGGACGCAGGGCCGCGGCGGCATGGTGCCGGGTTCGTGCGGATCCGCTGCTCCCGGCTGTGCCATACGAGATCCGGCATGCGCGGCACCCCCTTTCCGCGCTCGTCACCCGAGCGGCGAGCCGAGCCGCAACGGGCCACCTCGATATCCTCTCCTTGTGACCCTGCGTGACGATGTCGCTCCCGAGCGGACCAGTATGGGCCGCGGGATGGACGTGGTGTCCTGCGTAGCGGAGATGTCCGCAACGAGCGGGCAGGGCGTATCGGTGCAGACCATTGCGCGAGCGCTGCAGCGCGACCGCTCGCAGGTCTCTCGCACCCTTGCCGCGCTGGCGGAGGAGCGGCTGGTGTCGCGAGGCCCCGACGGTCGCTACCGACTGGCGTGGGCTTGGTACGCCTCGGCGGAGCAGCTGGTCGAAAGGCGTCTGCGCAGCGACGGCCTCTCGATTCTGGACGAGCTGTCAGCGGATGTCGGTGAGGCGTGCTTCCTCGGAGTCCTCGAGGGCGATGCGACGGTCACGATCGTCGAGAGTGTGCCGCCCGCCGCCCGGTTGATCGGCTCGTGGGTCGGGCGAGCGTATCCGGCGTTCTGCAGTGACGCGGGTCAGGCGGTGTTGTGGGATGCCTCCGATGAGGAGGTTCGCGGTGTGTTCAGCCGCACGAGCTTCCGCAGCGCCGGTCCCAACGCCGCCGCATCGGTCGATGAGTTCCTCGTGCGCCTGAAGGAGTCGCGGGCCAGGGGCTACGCGATCGTGGCGGAGGAGGCCGAGCCGGGCCTGTACTCGGTCTCGGCGCCGGTGTGGGACTTCCGGGGCGAAGTCATCGCCGGCCTGCAGATCGTGGGGGAACGGCGCCGCCTGGAGTCGAGGTCGGAGGCTCTGGGAGCGGCGTGTGTCCACGCCGCCGAGCGTCTGTCGGCGATGCTCGGCGCGGGCGAGGCTCGGGGCGAGTGAGCCGGAGCGGGTTGCTCACGACTCCTGGATGAGCTGGCTCAGCCGCGCGCAGGCGTCGCGAAGCGCACTCTGCGCTTCGCGTGTGCGGCGCTCCGAGAGGCCGCCGCTGCTGATGCCGATGGAGACCACGATGCCGCGCTGATCGCGGATCGGCAGTGCGAAGTCCCGCACGCCTTCGACGTATTCCTCGCGGGCGTCCACCATGCCGAGCTCGCGGTCCCGCTCGAGCAGCTGATGGAGCTGATCGACCGATCTTGCCGCGCCGGGGCCGCCGACTCCGACGAATTGCACGTCGGCAAGGAGGGCTTCGAGGTCATCGCGTGTGTGGTCCCAAAGGAGGGCCCGGCCGGGTCCGGTGCACCAGATGGGGGTCAGGATGCCGGGGCGCAGGTAGTCCGCGGACACGCCCGGGCCCTTCTCGGAACGGAGCAGGATCGCGCCCGAGCCCTCGGCGGCGACCAGTTGCGCCGAAACCCCCAACGTGGAGGCGAGCACGCGCAGACTCTCACGTGCTGCTCGGAGCCACGGCCGGCTCAGGGCCCCGGCGGCGCGGAAGTAGCCGTCGCCCGCCTTGAGCACCGCGGCGTTGTCGCGATCGAGGTAGCCCAGGTCCCGCAGCTCGCGTGTGAGGCGCGAGACGCGACTGCGCTCGATGCCGGTGGTCTCGGCCAGACGTGAGGCGTTGTGCCCCTGCCTTCCCGATCGCTCCTGCGCCACCGCCGCGTCAAGCAGCGCGAGACCCTGCAGCAGTGAGGACGGGGCGCTCATGATCTGGGGTGCTTTCTGGGCCGATGGACGAGGGGCCGGTCACCCGGTGGGGACCGATTCGGAGGCCGGCACGTCGACGACGACGCGCGGGTTCAGCCGAGCCCACGCGGTGTACGAGCCGGCGGCGATGGTTCCGCTTGCCCGTTCGATGTCGGCGGAACGGATCTGTGCGGATCCCTGCCGCCCGTAAAGTACCACTTCGTCGCCGACCTGAGCCGACGGCACCTGGGTCACGTCGATCACCAGACTGTTCATGGCCAGCCGATCGATGACCGGCGCGAAGGTGCCGTGGACGAGAACGTGCGCCCGGCCGCCGAGCGTGCGCGGGTACCCGTCGGCGTAGCCGACGGGTATGACGGCCAGCCGGCTGGAGCGATCGATGCGTGCGGCCCTGTCGTATCCGACCGTGCTGCCCGCCGGGTAAGGGTTGATCGCCGCGATGCGCGACACCAGCCGCATGGCGGGGAGCAGGTCAGGAATCGCGGCCGAGGTGTCGCCGTACAGTGCCGCACCGATCCGGACCATGTCCATGCGCGAGTCGGGGACGGTCAGCGCCGCGTACGAGGTGGCGCAGTGCTTCTCGAATCGGCCGCGCGGAGCGCCCAGCACCCGCTCGGCCGCGCCGGCCTGGTTCCGGAAGGCAAGGGCGCCGGCGCGCACATCGTCGGCGTCTTCGCAGGGGAAGTGCGAGCAGACTCCGACGATCGCGAGCTCAGGGCTCGCGGCGATGCGTCGCAGGTGAGGCTGCGCCTGAGGGTCGTCCCAGTCCATTCCGTCTCGACTGAGCCCGGTGGAGTTGAGGGAGAGATGGACGCGGAGAGGACGCCCGAGCGCGCGGGCGGCGGCGACCACGACACGCGCGTGATCGCCGCCGCCCACCCACTCTTCGATATCGAGCCGGGCACCCTCCTGGATCTCGTCGCGCAGTGCCGCCCGGAGGCGGATGATGCGTCCCGGAAATCCCAGCCGGCGTACCTCCTCGGCTTCCTGGTTCGAGGTGATCCCGATGGTGTCGACACCAGCCGTCATCAGGATCGGCAGGACGACGGGGATGCCGTGTCCATAGGCATCCGCTTTCACCACCCCGCAGAGCCGCGTCGTGATGCCGACCTCGCCTCGTACGACGTCGAGGTTGTGGGCGATGGCGCCCGCGTCGATCTCGACCCAGACAGGACTCGTGGTGCGCATGCGTAAAGGTGGTTGGTCGGCGCGGTTTACCCGCGGGACTGCCGCACGGGCTCTTCTGCGACGGGGTCGTCCGCCTCGTCGACGGGGGCCTCCTCCGACACGGCGACGACCGGGCGCGCGCCACGGCGTCCGTAGCGCCACCAGAAGTACAGGTAGCACAGCCCCACGAACGGAACCCCGAAGTACAGGGCGGCGACCTGGTTCGGGTCGAACGCGATGGCCACCAGCGAGATCGACAGCAGCACGAACGCCAGGATGGGCAGCACCGGGTACAGCGGGGTGCGGTACGGCAGCGTCGTGATGTCGCCGCCTTCGCGCACGAACCGGCGGCGGTGGAAGAACTGCGACGCCACGATCGACATCCACACGGCGACCACGGCGAAACCCGCGATCGACACCAGCACCAGGTACACCGTCTGCGGCGCGATCACGCTGGAGATCAGCGAGACAAGGCCGAGCGCCAGACTGACAGTGAGTGCGACGAGCGGGATTCCTCGGCGGGTGAGGCGCTGCAGCACCCGCGGCGCGTGCCCTTCCTCCGCGAGGGAGAACAGCATCCGCGCGCACGAGAACAGGCCGCTGTTGCCGGCGGAGAGCAACGCGGTGATGATGACGAAGTTCATGATGTCGGCGGCGTAGGGGATGCCGACGTACTCGAACACGTCCACGAACGGGCTGCTGGTCAGCCCGGCATCCTCATAGGGGAGAAGCGCGGCGATGACGGTGATCGACCCCACGAACAGGATCAGCAGGCGCAAGACCGTCGAGCGGATCGCCTTGGGGATGTTCTTGCCCGGGTCCTTGGTCTCACCCGCGGCGACGCCGATCAGCTCCGAACCGCTGAACGCGTAGAAGACGGCGAGGGCGGTGACGACGACGCCGGCGACGCCGCCCGGGAACAAACCCTCCGGCGTGACGAAGTTGCTGAACAGCGGGGCAGCGGGGTGTTCGGTCGACAAGGGCGTGAAGCCGAAGATCGCCATGCCGCCGAGCACGATGAGCGCGACGATGGCGACCACCTTGATCAGCGAGAACCAGAACTCGGTCTCACCGAAGACCCTCGCCGAGATCGCGTTGATGGTGAACAGCGCCAACGCGAAGATCAGGCACCAGACCCATACGTCCACGCCGGGGAACCAGCGCTGCATCAGGATGCCGGATGCCGTGAACTCCGAGCCCAGGGCGACGACCCAGCACAGCCAGTACAGCCACGCGGTGGTGAAGCCGGTGGCGGGGCCGATGGACCGTGCCGCGTAGATGTGGAAGGCGCCTGAGACGGGATAGGCCAGCGCCAGTTCGCCGAGGCAGGCCATCACCAGCCAGACCACGAACGCACCGATCAGGTAGGCGATGATCGCACCCAGCGGGCCGGCCTGGCTGATGGTGTAGCCCGAACTCAAGAAGAGTCCGGAGCCGATCACACCGCCGAGGGCGATCATGATCAGGTGTCGCGCGTCCATGGAGCGCTGCAGTCGTCGCAGTGGCACTTGGGTCGCGGTGGTGTGGGGGAGGGCGTTCGGAAGCGCACTCTGGTCGGGCAGCGGGCTCATGACTTCTCGCATTCGAGTCGGGAGTCGGTGTTGGAATGTCGCCGTGCTACATCATCACAACCATGTGTCTATGATGCACGACGCGCGTGTCGGGCAGATTACGGGGCGCGGGGGTCGGTGCACAAGGCATCAGCGGGAATTAGCGGCGTGCAAGGGCGATTCGGGCAGACCTTCTCCGCGGTGGTCAGTTCGGCATCCTGTGCGAGCGATCCGTCAGGCGCGGACTGACGCGACCGCTGGGGATGCTGAGTCGAACCTCTTCCCGATTCTTTCAAGGAGCTCGACGTGGACCGTCATGACATTGCGCTGATCGGCTTCGGCGGCGTCAACCGTGCGCTGGCGCAGATCATCCTCGACCGTGGCGACGAACTCGCCGCTGACCTCGGCTTCGCCCTGCGTGTCGTGGCGATCACAGACCTCCGTCTGGGATCGCTCATGCAGGCCGAGGGCATCGACCTGGCCGACGTGTTCGCCATGCGCGACGGTGAGACCTTCGCCGGCCGGCCGGGGGGAACGGCGGCGCCGCAGAACGATTACGTGATCCGCAACAGCACGGCCGACATCGTGGTCGAAGCCACCTTCACCAACCCCATCGACGGGGAGCCGGGGATCTCGCACGTGCGTGCTGCGCTGGAGAGCGGGAAGAGCGTCACCACGACGAACAAGGGCCCGGTCGCGCTGGCCGGGCGCGAGCTGAACCGCCTCGCGGCTGCGAACGGCGTCACGTTCCAGTACGAGGGCTCGGTGGTCAGCGGCACGCCGATCCTGCGGTTCGCGTCCGAGACGCTTCAGGGGCTGCGCATCAACGCGGTCGAGGGCATCCTCAACGGCACCAGCAACTACGTGCTCGGTCAGATGGAGTCGGGCATGACGCTGGACGGCGCGGTGGCGGAGGCTCAGTCGCTCGGTTACGCGGAAGCTGATCCGACGGCCGATATCGAAGGCTCCGACGTGCAGCTGAAGGTCGTGATCCTCGCCAACGAGCTCCTCGGTGCCGACATCACCACGGCCGATGTGACCCGGCGGGGGATCTCCGAGGTCTCGGCCGCCGACATCATCGACGCGGCTGCGCAGGGCAAGCGTTACAAGCTGATCGGCTCGGCGTTCCGCAGCGCCGCCGGAACGGTCACCGCCAAGGTCGAGCCGGTGGCGCTGCCGCTGACGCACCCGCTCGCCAGCGTCACCGGACCCACGAACGCGGTGTCGTTCGACACCGATCTGCTCGGCACCGTGACCGTCTCCGGCCCCGGTGCGGGGCGCATCGAGACCGCCTACGCCCTGCTGTCGGACATCATCGCGATCGACGCGCACCAGCGGGCTCGCGTCGAGGCCGGCCGGTGAGCATTGTGGAGGGCACGCAGGCCATCACCTCCGGGTGCCCCGACTTGATCGTCACGAGCCCTTTCGACGGAGAGGTGATCGGTGCCGTCCCGCAGAACGGGCCGGCCCAGCTCGAGCAGATTCTGCAGCGTGCTCGTACCGGATTCCAGCTGTCGCGGTCGTTGTCGCGGTTCTCGCGGCACGAGATTCTCCAGCGAGCGTCTGCGCTGCTGTGCGAGCGAGCCGAGACCGCCGCCGACCTGATCGTGCGTGAGGCGGGAAAGACCGTCCGGCAGGCGCGGAAGGAGGTGTCTCGTGCGGTCATGACGCTCTCCCTGTCGGCCGACGCGGCCCGCTCCGATGCCGGAGAGGTCGTCCCTTTCGATGCGTTCCAGGGGTCCGAGAACCGCCGCGGGTGGTTCACCCGCGAGCCGCTCGGCATCATCGTCGCCATCACCCCCTACAACGACGCGTTGAACCTCGTCGCGCACAAGCTGGGGCCGGCGATCGCCGGCGGCAACGCCGTCGTGCTCAAGCCGTCGCAGCTGACCCCGCTGACCGCGCGGTTCCTCGTCGACCTGCTCATCGACGCGGGCCTGCCCGATGAGATCATCACCGTGGTGCACGGCGACCGTGAATTGGCGCAGGCGCTCACCTCGGCCCGCGAGGTGCGCATGGTCTCCTTCACCGGAGGGTTCGCGACAGGGGAGGCGATCGCCCGCAACGCCGGTCTGAAGAAGCTCGCGATGGAACTGGGCGGCAACGCTCCGGTCATCGTGTTCTCGGACGCCGATATTCCCGCCGCGGTCGAGGCATGTGTGTCGGGAGCGTTCTGGGCTGCCGGGCAGAACTGCGTGGGCGCGCAGCGCATCCTGGTGCAGACCGAGGTGTATGAGGAGTTCCGCGACCGCTTCGCGGCGCAGACCATCGCTCTGAAGGCCGGCGACCCGCGAGACGAAACCACCGATGTCGGCCCGATGATCTCCACCGCGTCCGCCGAGGCCGCTGAGCGGATCGTGGAGGATGCCGTCACGGCGGGCGCGCGCGTGCTCGCGGGCCACCGCCGGGAGGGGGGCGTGTACTGGCCCACCGTCGTCGAGGGAGTACCGTTCTCGTGCGAGCTGTGGGCCGACGAGGCGTTCGCGCCGGTGGTCGTGCTGTCGCCGTTCGAGACCGAGGAGCAGGCGATCGCGCAGGCGAACGATGTCGACTACGCGCTGCACGCTGCCACCTTCACCCGCGACATCGCACGTGCGCTTCGCGTGTCGGAGCAGCTCGACGCCGGCGGCGTGATGATCAACGACTCCTCCGACTACCGCGTGGACAGCATGCCGTTCGGGGGCTCGAAGTACGGCAGCATGGGCCGCGAAGGCGTGCGATTCGCGTACGAGGAGATGACCCAGCCCAAGGTCGTCTGCATCAACACATGAACCGCCCCGAGACCCGACTCGAGCGCGATTCGCTCGGCGAGCTGGCGGTGCCTGCCGACGCGTACTGGGGCATCCACACGGCCCGGGCCCTCGAGAACTTCACGATCAGCAGCACGCCGATCTCACAGCATCCCGATCTCATCGACGCGCTCGTCACGGTGAAGGATGCTGCTGCCGCCGCCAACCACGAGCTCGGGCTGCTGCCGGCAGGCGTGGCGGACGCCATCGCCGTCGCCTGCCGGAGGGTGCGCGACGGCGAGCTGCACGACCAGTTCTGTGTCGACGTGCTGCAAGGCGGCGCGGGCACCAGCACGAACATGAACGCCAACGAGGTGATCGCCAACGCCGCCCTGGAGCACCTGGGGCTGCCGCGCGGCCGCTACGACCTGGTTCACCCCATCGACGACGTGAACCGGAGCCAATCGACCAACGACGTCTACCCGACTGCGGTCAAGATCGCCGTGGCGAAAGGCCTGCTGCGGCTCATGCCGGCGCTGGAGGAGCTCGCTGCGGCGTTCGAGGAGCGAAGCGTCGCGTTCGGCTCGATGGTCAAGATCGGCCGTACCCAGCTGCAGGATGCCGTGCCGATGACGCTCGGCGACGAGTTCGCCGCGTTCGCCGTCGCCATCCGCGAAGACGTGGTGCGCATCGGCGACACGGTGCCGCTGCTGCTGGAGTGCAGCCTGGGCGGGACCGCCGTGGGAACCGGAGTGACCGCTCCGGCCGGCTATCGCGAGATCGCTCTGGAACGGCTCCGTGAGCGTTCCGGACTCCCGATGACCCCGGCGGCGCACCTGTTCGAGGCGAGCTGGGACGCCAGTGCCTTCCTGCAGTCGTCCGCGGTGCTCCGCCGCAGCGCGATCAAGCTGTCGAAGATCAGCAACGACCTACGGCTGCTCGCGAGCGGTCCGCAGGCGGGGCTGGGTGAGATCCACCTGCCGGCGCGGCAAGCCGGGTCGTCGATCATGCCGGGCAAGGTGAACCCGGTGATCCCCGAGGTCATGAACCAGATCGCGTTCGCGGTCATGGGCGCCGACGTGACGATCGGCGTCGCCGCCGAAAGCGGCCAGCTGCAGCTGAACGCCTTCGAGCCGATCATGGCGCACTCGCTCCTGCAGTCGCTGAGCTGGGTGACCAACGGCGTCTCGGCGCTGCGCCGATTCTGCGTGGAGGGCATCGAAGCCAACGACACCGTGCTCGAGCGCTACGTCGCATCGTCCATCGGCACGGTGACGGTCCTGGTGCCGTCCATCGGCTACGAGGCGGCCGCCCACGCGGCTCAGTACGCGCTTCGCACCGGCATCCCGATCGCCGACGCGGTGGCGCAGCACTCAGAGCTCTCTCGAGAAGAGGCGGCAGCGCTCCTCGCGCACTCAGGCGCTGCCGCCCGGTTGCCCGGGCGGCAGCGTCACCGGCGATCGATCGCGCGCGACAGCGACACCGCGGTCACGGTGTCGGCCACGCCGGGCAGGGCCGCGATCTGCTCCCAGATGTGACCCACGCGATCCATCGAGTCGGCTTCCAGCGTCACGAACAGGTCGTACGCTCCCGACAGCACGTCGCAGCGAGTGACCTCCGGGATGCCCCGCAATGCGGCGATCACCCGATCGTCCCGCATCCTGTCGACGCGATAGACCATGACCATCGCTGTCACGCGTGGCCGCGACGCGGTTCCCCTGATGACGCTGTAGCCGGCGATGACGCCGTCGCGCTCCATGCGCTCGATGCGCTGCCGCACCGCATTGCGCGACAGATGCACCTTGCCGGCCAGAGCGACCATCGGCATCCTCGCGTCCGCAGTCAAGGCTGCGAGCAGCTGTTGGTCGATGTCGTCCAGATGCGATGCGGCCATCATGCCTCCGTGCGTGATTGGCAATTGCAAGTGTCAATATCACACAGTACCGTAGATCGGGATGCTGTCACAGATGGCTCCCCTGATGGCACGTCTCTTCGCGGGAGAGTAAGGAACGAAATGTCGCAACGGCCGGACCGCCGACGGGCTGAGACCCTGTCAGACCTCACCCTCGCCGTGCACGGCGGCAATCGCCTCGACTCCACGAAGGCGCTGCGGACGCCGTTGGTGATGGCGAACTCCTACGAGCTTCCCGACGATCCGAGCGACATCAGCTGGTCCGCCTCCGCGCCAGGGCTGTACACCCGGAACACCGGCGTCAACCAGGCCGGCCTCCAAGACAAGCTGGCCGCCCTCGACGGCGGCGAAGACGCCGTGGCGCTCGCCTCCGGCGTCGCCGCCCTGCACGCCGTCTTCTTCACGCACGTCCGCGTCGGCGATCACGTCATCGTCAGCGACGTCACGTACGAGGCGACCTGGAGACTGTGGACCGAACTCCTGCCGCAGCGATACGGCATCGAGGCGACGTTCGTCGACGTCGGCGACCTGGACGCACTGCGCGCCGCCTTCCGCCCCCACACCCGGCTCGTCTGCATCGAGGCGATCGCGAACCCCACCACCAAGGTGGCGGACGTCGGTGCGATCGCAGAGATCACGCATGCCGCCGGCGCGATCCTCATGGTGGACTCCACGTTCACTCCACCGCCCTTCTACCGCCCGCTCGCCGACGGCGCCGATCTCGTCGTCCATTCCCTGACGAAGTACATCAACGGTCACGGCGACGCCATGGGCGGCGCCGTCATCGGCTCGCGCGAACTCATCGAGCCGATCAAGGCCGACGCCATGGTCGATGTCGGGGGAGTGATCTCGCCTTTCAACGCCTGGCAGATTCACCGCGGTTCGGTGACCCTCCCGTTGCGCCTCCGGCAGCACCTGGCATCCGCGCTCGCCGTCGCGGAGTTCCTGGAGTGCGATCCGCGAGTGGAGTACGTCTACTACCCCGGCCTGCCGTCGCACCCCGAACACGACCTGGCGACGCGGCAATTCGGCGGTCGCGGGTACGGCGGGATGATCGCCTTCGCCGTGGCCGGCGATCCCGACACGCAGAATCGGTTCGTCGCCAACCTCCGGCTCATCACGTCGGGCTTCTCTCTCGGGCACGACGACTCACTGATCGTGCACACCGGAACCGAGGGCGGTCGCGTTGCCGCCTACCCGCTGCCCTTCCGCACGTTCGGTCATCTGCGTCTCTCGGTCGGCATCGAGGAGACCTCCGACCTGCTCGCAGATCTCGAGGCGGCCCTCGACGCGACGTTTCCGTCGTCGGGGTGCCTCGTCGAGCCTCGTGCCACAGACTCTGCCCTGACCCGATCGGGGAGGATGAGCAGGTGACGAACCCGACGGCACCTCGCGTGATCGTGCTCGACGGCGGACTCTCCAATGCGCTCGCCGAACGGGGTCATGATCTCACCGACGAGCTCTGGACTGCCCGACTGCTGCGCGACGCTCCGGGCGAGGTGGCCGCCGTACACCGCGCGTACTTCGACGCAGGCGCGCAGGTCGCCACGACCGCCAGCTATCAGGCGAGCGTCGCCGGGTTCGAGCGCGAGGGGATGACGAGCACCGAAGCGGAGGGCCTCATCACGCGGAGCGTGAGGATCGCCCGCGAGGTGCGCGACGACGTCGCCGAGTCGACCGATGACGACGTCGTCCGTCTGGTGGCGGCATCCGTGGGTCCCTACGGTGCCGTGCTCGCCGACGGATCCGAGTACCGCGGCCGGTACGGGTTGAGCCGCGCAGCGCTTCGCGACTTCCACGCCCCGCGAATGGAACTGCTCGCGAGCGCGGGGCCCGACATGCTCGCCTTCGAGACGATCCCGGACCTCGACGAGGTCTCGGTGCTCCTGGAGCTCGCTGACGAGTTCGCGATCCCCGCCTGGTTGTCGTGCACGGTCTCCGGTGATCGACTTCGCGACGGCCGGCCGGCAGCCGAAGCCTTCGCCCTCGCCGCCGGCCATGATTGCATCGTGGCAGTCGGGGTGAACTGCTGCGCACCCGACGATGTGCTGCCGGCGGTGCGGGCGGCGACCGCCGCGAGCGGCAAACCCGCCATCGCCTACCCCAACTCGGGCGAGACATGGGACGGCGCAGCACGCCGATGGATCGGCGACCCGGAATTCGACCTCGCACTCACGACGGCGTGGGCCGAGGCGGGCGCACACGTCATCGGTGGATGCTGTCGCATCGGGCCGTCGACCATCGCCGCGATGGTGCGCGCACTGGGCTGACGATCCAGGGACGCGCACTCTGTCCATAGTGCGATCACGAGGTCCGACTGGGTCGGGTGAGGTGCGGTCGCTCCGCACTTGACCCATCGACTAACTCGCGTTAGTCTCGTCCCGCACAGAACTAACTCGGGTTAGTTCCCCTCTTGAGAGCAGATTCACATTCATGTCAAAGATGACTCGACGGCCAGTCACCATGAAGGACGTCGCTCTGCACGCCGGGGTATCGCGTACTGCTGTGTCGCTGGTCCTGAATGGTCGGCACTCGGTGTCATTGGCGGACGAGACGAGGGACCGGGTACTCGCGGCCGCTGCCGAACTCGGATATCGGCCGAACGCGGGGGCTCGCGCCCTCGCGCAGCAGCGCAGCGACTGGTACGGGCTGGTCACCGAGATCGTTACGGCGCCGTTCGCGGTCGACATCATCAAGGGCGCCCAGGATCGGGCGTTCGCCGACGAGAAGTACCTGCTCATCGCGTCCACGGAGTCGGATCGGGATGCCGAGACCGCCGCGATCGAGCGGCTCCTGGAGCAGCGCGTGGAAGGGCTGCTCTACGCGGCGACGTGGCACCGGGCGGTCGAGCTCCCGGAGATCGCACGCGAAGTGCCCACCGTTCTCGTCAACTGCTACGACGCGGAAGGACGATACCCCGCGATCGTCCCCGATGAGCGCGTCGGCGGTCGCCGCGCGACCGAGCGCCTCCTCGCAGCCGGACACCGGCGCATCGGGTTCGTGAACCTCGACCCCGATATCCCGGCAGCCGTCGGCCGTCGTGTCGGCTACCACGAAGTGCTCGGTGAGGCGGGGATCGCGCTCGACGAGAGCCTGGAGATCTCCGGACACGCGACCGCCGACGGCGGGTACGTCGCGGCATCCGCCCTGCTCGATCTCGCCGATCCGCCTACCGCGATCTTCTGCGCCAATGACCGGATGGCCATGGGCGCATACGACGCGATCAAGGAGCGCGGTCTGCGCATTCCCCAAGACGTTGCCGTCATCGGGTTCGACAATCAGGAGCTCATCGCGGCGTACCTGAGGCCGGGCCTGACGACGGTCGCACTGCCCTTCGGACAGATGGGCGCCCAAGGCGTGGATCTCCTCGCCGCCATGATCGCGGGTCAGTCGACCGGCACGGGAACCGTGACGGTCGACTGCCCGCTCCTCGAACGCGCGTCGGTGTGACTGGACATCCCGTCCGACGCGCAGCCCCTTCGGCTTCAACGAAGAAGAAAGGAACACCCTCATCATGACAGTTCACCGCAAAGCGGTGCTGATCGCCGCCGCAATGGCGGCCACAGCAGCACTCGCACTCTCCGGCTGCAGCGCCGGCGGAGGCGAGTCCGCGGACTCGCTCGACGGCTCCCAGCTGCTGACCATCCCCCGTGAAGACATGGGGACGTTCGACCGCAACTTCAATCCGTTCGCGAACCCCGACTTCCCGATGACGCAGCAGGCGATCTTCGAGTCGATGCTCGTCTACAACCCGGCGGACGGTTCGACGACGCCGTGGCTGGCGACCGAGTGGGAAGTCGCGCCCGACAGCACCGGCATCACCTACCACCTGCGTGACGGCGTGAAGTGGTCCGACGGCGAGCCGTTCGTCGCCGACGACGTCGTGGTGTCGTTCGACCTGCAGCGCGAGGTGCGCGGCGGATTCGACTACATCGAGTCCGTGACCGCGGTGGACCCGCACACCGTGCAGTTCGACTTCAATCAGCCGTTCTCTCCCGCGCTGCTGGACATCGGCCAGCAGGTCATCGCACCCGCCCACGTCTGGGCCGACGTCGACGACCCGACCAAGTTCGCCAACGAGGAGCCCGTCGGCACTGGACCCTACACCGAGGTGACCAGCTTCCAGGCGCAGTCGTTCGACCTGGGCAAGAACCCGAACTACTGGCAGCCCGAGAAGCAGAAGATCGAAGGCATCCGGATGCTCGCATTCTCCGGCAACGACGGCGCGAACCTCGCCGCCGCGAACGGCGACGTGGACTGGGCTCCGCAGTTCATCCCCAACATCGACGAGGCCTATGTCGCGAAAGACCCCGACAACCGGTTCTTCTGGTTTCCGCCGACCGGATCGATGATCAACTGGCAGTTCAACACCACCAAGGCGCCGTTCGACGACGCGGACGTCCGCAAGGCGCTGTCCATGGCGGTCGACCGCGAGCAGGTCACCGAGATCGGCATGCAGGGATACACGCGCCCCGCTGACTGCACCGGCCTGACCGGTTCGTACGACTCGTGGCGCGACGAGGCCGTCGTCGAGTCGTGCACGTGGACCGCCCGTGACCTCGAGCGCGCCGGCGAACTGCTGGACGAGGCAGGCATCACCCTCGGCGAAGACGGCAAGCGCGTCCTCCCCGATGGCACACCGTTCGCGTTCGACTTCTCGGTGGGCTCGACCTCGAGCGACTGGGTGTCGGTCGGCAACGTCATCGCGCAGAACCTCGCGGAACTCGGCGTGACCGTCACCGTCGCAGCGAAGGACTGGGGCGACGTCGTCGCCGGCTACGAGAACGGCACGTTCGACTCCGGCATCGTGTGGAGCGCGAACGCCCCCACGCCGTACCAGTTCTACCGCGGTGCGATGTCGACCGAGACGGTCAAGCCGGTGGGCGAGCAGACGTTCGACAACTACCACCGCTACGGCAACCCGGAGGCCGACGCGCTGCTCGCGCAGTTCGCGGCGGCATCCGACGAGGCCGCGCAGCACGAGATCATGAGCCGGCTGCAGGCGCTGTTCGCCGACACCGCACCGGTCGCGCCGCTCTTCCCCGGCCCCGAGTGGGGCGCGGCGAGCAACGCACGGTTCACCGGGTGGCCGACCGAAGAGGACCCCTACGCGACGCTCTCGACGCGCGCTCGGACGACGGTCCTGGTCCTCACCAGCCTCGAACCGGTCGTCGCGGACTGACACATCGCGTCGTCCTGCTGCGCCGCCGCCGCGCGGCGCAGCAGGACGACCGTGGAGACACATCATGGGCTACATGCTGCGGCGCCTCGGGTTCTATCTCGTCGCGTTCTGGGTGTCGATCACCCTCAACTTCTTCCTTCCCCGCTTCATGCCGGGCGACCCCGTGTCGCGCATGGTCGCGCGGCTGCAGGGCCAGATCCGCCCCGACCAGATCGAAGCGCTGAGAGAGTCGTTCGGACTCAGCGACGCGCCGCTCTGGGAGCAGTATCTGCGCTACCTCGGCCAGATCTTCACCGGCAACCTGGGCTTCTCGATCTCGCGATTCCCGACGCCTGTCATCGACGTCATCTCCAGCGTCATCGGCTGGACATTCCTGCTCGGCTTCGTGTCGCTGATCATCGCCGTCGTCATCGGCAACGTGCTCGGGATCCTCGCCGCGTGGCGCCGCGGCGGCGTCCTCGACTCCTTCGTCCCGCCTCTGCTCATCTTCATCGGCTCGTTCCCCTACTTCTGGCTGGCGATGGGGCTGCTGTACCTCTTCGGTGTCACGCTCGGATGGTTCCCGCTGCGCCACGCGTACGAGGTGGGTACTGCGCCCGAGTTCTCGCTCGCCTTCGTCGGCGATGTCGCGTACCACCTGATCCTCCCCGCCACCTCGATCGTGCTCGTCTCGGTCGGCGGCTGGATGCTCGGCATGCGCAACACGATGATCGCCACCAACGCCGAGGACTACATCGTGATGGCCGAAGCCAAGGGTCTGCGGGCGAACCGCGTGATGATGCAGTACGCAGCCCGCAACGCCCTCCTCCCGTCGGTCACCGCATTCGGCATGTCCCTGGGGTTCGTCGTCGGCGGCGCGCTGCTCACGGAGGTCGTCTTCGCCTACCCGGGCATCGGCTACACCCTGCTCGCCGCGGTGCAGAACCTCGACTACCCGCTCATGCAGGGACTCTTCCTCACGATCACCACGGCCGTGCTGATCGCCAACTTCCTCGTCGACATCGTGTACGTGCGCCTCGATCCGCGCGTGCGCGTGAGCTGAACGGAGGGTTCGTGATGTCACTCGCGCAAGATCCCCGCGCCATGGCCGAGCTGGAGCTCGGCACCCCGCCCGGCCCGGACGGACAGGTCACCGCAGCACCGCCCCCGCGGCGCCGACGCGGCGGAGGCGGACTCCTGCGAGGCCTCCTCGGAAATGCCAAGGCCACCTCGGGTCTGGTCATCCTCATCCTCTTCGTCCTGATGGCCGTGTTCGCGCCGATCCTCGCCCCCGGCGATCCCACGCTCATCCAAGGCATCGGCTCGCAGCCTCCGTCGGCCGCGCACTGGCTGGGAACGACGGCCAAAGGGCAGGACGTGCTGGCGCTGAACGTATGGGGTTCGCGTTCGTCGCTGTTCGTCGGCTTCACGGTCGGCATCCTCGCGACGTTCGTCGGCCTCCTCGTCGGCCTCGCCTCGGCCTACCTCGGACGCACCCTCGACAACGTGCTGTCGCTCGTCACGAACGTGTTCCTCCTCCTTCCTGGACTTCCGCTGCTGGTGATCCTCGCCGCGTTCCTGCCGCAGGGCCTCGGCACCGTCATCCTGGTGCTCGTCATCACCGGCTGGGCGGGGTCGGCGCGTGTGCTGCGTTCGCAGGCCATGTCGATCCGCGGCAAGGACTTCGTCGCCGCCTCGCAGGTCACCGGTGAGGGGGGACTGCGCATCATGTTCCGCGAGATGCTGCCGAACATGGCCTCGATCGTGATGAGCACCTTCCTCGCCTGCGTGATCTTCGGCATCGGCGCTCAGGCCGGCCTGGAGTTCCTGGGCCTGGGCGACATCAGCACCGTCAGCTGGGGCACGAATCTCTATTGGGCGAGCAATGACGGCGCCCTGCTGACCGGGGCGTGGTGGGTCTTCGTCCCTCCCGGCGTGTGCATCGCCCTCGTCGCCTTCGCGCTCGCGCTCGTCAACTACGGCGTCGATGAGACGACCAACCCCCGCCTGCGGCGGCCGCGCCGTCGCACCACGCCCGACGCGCCCACGCGTGTCGCCCCCCGCACCGCGAAGGAGGCGGCGCGATGACTGCTCCGCTGCTCGAGATCCAGGACCTCTCCGTCGAGTACGTCACCGAGGCCCGCACCGTGCGCGCCGTCGATCGCGTGTCGTTCTCGATCGCGGAGCGGGAGGTGTTCGGCCTCGCGGGGGAGTCCGGTTGCGGCAAGTCGACGATCGCGAACGCCATCCTGCGGCTGCTGCGAGACCCCGCCGTCATCTCCGGCGGGTCGATCCGCTTCGCCGGCACCGACGTGCTGGCGCTGAACGCCGAGCAGCTCCGCGAGTTCCGCTGGCGCCAGGTGGCCATGGTCTTCCAGAGCGCCATGAACTCGCTGAACCCGGTGATGACCGTCGGCGACCAGATCGTCGACATCTTCACCACCCACGAGGGCGTATCGAAGAAGACCGCGATCGCGCGCGCCGGGGAGCTGCTCGATCTCGTGGGCATCCCGCGAGACCGACTGCGCTCGTACCCGCACCAGCTCTCGGGCGGGATGCGGCAACGTGTCGTCATCGCCATGGCAACGGCGCTCCGCCCGCCACTGCTCATCATGGACGAACCCACCACCGCGCTCGACGTCGTGGTGCAGCAGGAGATCATGGCGCAGATCAAAGACCTGCAGCGTGAGCTCGGCTTCGCCATCCTGTTCATCACCCACGACATGTCCCTGATGGTCGAGCTGTCCGACCGGATGGCGGTGATGTACGCGGGACGGTTCGTCGAGACCGCACGGTCCGAGGAGATCTTCGACACTCCGCAGCACCCCTACACCCGCGCCCTCATGAACGCCTTTCCGCCCATGTCCGGTCCTCGCAACCGTCTGCAGGGCCTCGGCGAAGGTGTGAGGTTCCGCGACATCCCCGATCTCGAACCGATCACGCCCACCCACTGGGTGGCGCCCAGCGACGACGACTCCCTGATCACGGAGACCATCTCATGACCGCACCCGAGACTCCCGTGCTCTCGACACGAGGGCTGCAGAAGACATTCACCATCGGCGGCGCATTCTCCCGCAAGCGGGTCCGCGCCCTCGGCGGCGTCGACCTCGACATCGCCCACGGTGAGGTCGTCGCGCTCGTCGGCGAGTCCGGCAGCGGAAAGTCCACACTCGCGCGCTGCATCGCCCGCCTCGAGCAGCCGTCGGCCGGCACCTTCCTCTTCGAGGGCGAAGACGTCCTCGCCACCTCCAAGCGGCGCGCGACCCGCGAGTACCGCTCAGCGGTGCAGATGATCTTCCAGGACCCCTTCGGGTCGCTGAATCCCGTCCACCGGATCGGTCACTTCCTCGAGCGTCCGCTGCGCATCCACGGTGCCGCATCGGGCCGTGCCGCGCTGGAACGCGCCAAGCGGCGGCTCATGGAGAAGGTCGGTCTTCCGGACGAGATGCTGGACCGCTACCCGCACGAACTCTCCGGCGGCCAGCGGCAGCGCATCGCGATCGCCCGCGCCCTCGCGGTGAACCCGCGGCTGATCCTCGCGGACGAACCCACGTCGATGCTCGATGTCTCGGTGCGGATCGGCGTGCTCAACCTCATGCGCACGCTCTGCGAGGAGCAGGGCATCTCGATGCTCTACATCACGCACGACCTCGCGTCGGCGCGGTATCTCGCCGATCGCATCGTCGTGATGTTCGCCGGCGAGTTCGTCGAGGGCGGAGACGCGATGGAACTCCTGGCGAACCCGCAACACCCGTACACGAGACTCCTGATCTCGGCAGTACCCGACCCCAAGCGCACGGAGCCGTTCGACCCCGTCCAGCGAGCTCGCCTCCGTCGCGAGGTGCTGACGCCGACCGAGTGCGCGCTGGCCCACACCGCCGCCGAGCCGTGCTCCGACGCGAAGCCGGTCTTCCATCGCGTCGGTGAGCAGCCCGAGCACTGGGTGCGGTGCGGGCTCTACGCCCCGCCCTCTGACGCCCCCGGGACCGCCCTGGAACTGCCCGACGACCTCGAAGAAAGCCCTGCCGCATGACCGCGACATCCACTTCCACGCTCGTCCCGGCAGAGCTGATCGCGCGCGCCGCCGACGATCCTCATCGTCCGGCCTACCATTTCACTGCCCCGGCTGGATGGTTGAACGATCCCAACGGCCTGACCCAGCGAAACGGCGAGTACCACCTCTTCTACCAGTTCAACCCGTACGCCCCGCTGCACCACCGCATCCACTGGGGTCACGCGGTCAGCACCGACCTGGTGCACTGGCGCGATCTGCCGATCGCGCTGACCCCGAGCGACGGACCCGACGTCGACGGATGCTGGTCCGGCGTGCTGGTGTACGACGGCGACACCCCGACGATCGTGTATTCCGGCCGCCACGGTGACCGGGAGCTGCCGTGCGTGGCGATCGGCACCCCCGACCTCGTCGAGTGGACGAAGGTCGCCGAGAACCCCGTGATCTCAACAACACCCGCCGGCATCGACGTCACGGCATTTCGCGACCACTGCGTATGGCGCGAAGGCGAGACATGGCGGCAACTGATCGGCTCAGGCATCCGGAGCCGGGGAGGAACGGCGTTCCTGTACGAATCCACCGACCTGCGCGAGTGGACCTACATCGGGCCGCTGCTGGTCGGCGACAGCACGGTAGGCGATGCGGGCGCTCCCGACTGGACCGGCACCATGTGGGAGTGCGTGGACCTGTTCCGGATCGGCGAGGAGAATGCCGCCCACCGCGACATCCTCGTGTTCTCCGCATGGGACGAGGGTGTCACCCACCACCCGCTGTACTGGTCCGGTCGGTACGAGGGCGACCGGTTCACGCCCGCCGCGCTGCATCGGCTCGATCTGGGCGGACGCTACTTCTATGCCCCGCAGTCGATGCGGGACGAGTCGGGAAGGCGCCTCCTCTTCGGCTGGCTGCAAGAGGGACGACCCGACAAGGCCGCCGTTGAGGCAGGGTGGTCGGGCATCATGTCGCTGCCGCGCGTGGTGACGGCCGCGCCGGACGGTTCCCTCCACCAGGCACCGGCCCCCGAAGTCGACGCGCTCCGTGACGAACAGGTGGCGTCCGTCTCGTCGGTGCTGGGTGCCGAGCCGGTGGAGGTCGTCCGTGGGGATGAGCTCGACCTCGAGCTGCGACTCACGATCCCCGACGACCGGGCGGTCACGATCGCCCTGCGCGCCACCGACGACGACGCCGAGCGCACGGTCCTGCACCTGCAGCGTCGCGGCGACCAGGCCGAGCTGAGCCTCGACCGCTCGCGGTCGAGCCTGGACCCCGAAGTCGACGCCGGCCCGCGTGCGGGTACGGTGCCGGTGGATGCCGACGGCGGTCTGGACCTTCGAATCCTCGTCGACCACTCCGCGCTCGAGGTGTTCGCGGGCGGAGTCCCGCTGACGGCGCGCGTGTACCCGACCCGCCCGGACGCCCTCGGGATCCGGCTGTCCGGGGACGACGTCCCGGTGCAACTGCGCGCCTGGTCCATGCGAACGGTCGCCAGGAACGCGGCGGCCACCCCATGAGCATCGCCCCTGGGCCGCCCACGAGGCCGACCGCGCGCCGAGTTTCAACTCAGTGTGCCCGATAGCTGGAACAACGACCCCCAGTGGCCCGTCTTCGTCGACGGCGAGTATCGCTGCTGCTTCCTCCGTGGGGGCAAT
Organism: Microbacterium sp. Leaf288; assembly: GCF_001422925.1. Classification (GTDB taxonomy): domain Bacteria; phylum Actinomycetota; class Actinomycetes; order Actinomycetales; family Microbacteriaceae; genus Microbacterium. Next base: position 642,982 of record NZ_LMNI01000012.1, on the reverse strand, counting down.
GCGCTCGTGATCGGCGAGGCGCTCGTCGACGCGACTGCGATGCGACGGTTGGACGCGACGGCGGGAGTCGAAACTCCGGATGCGAGTTTCCTTGTGCTGCCGGCAGCCCCGCGGAATCTCGCGGAATCGGCCGCTTTGCCGCGAAAATCAAGGATGTCTGGCCCTCAAGCGATAGTTGTGTCGGGCGGTTGTGATCAGCGACTTCGGTTTCGATTGGCGCGGCTCGTGTCCACTGTGTGTCCACGAGGAAGGCTGCCTCAGAAACCTGCGTCCCGCCACACTCGATGTCCGACGCGCCCGCGAACACCCGATTGCGCCGATTCCCCGATACCGTGTGGCAAGCAGCACGGGCCTTGCTCTTCGCGTCCGTCTTCGATCGCGCCCCATGGAGCAGACCGGTGCCGCCATTCGTGCTTGGACCTCGAAACCCTTGGGTGGCTCAGCGCGCCCGAAGAGCGCGCGTGGAGGGACCTGAGGTGTAGGCGCGGCTGATGGCAAGCGATGCGGCTCGGGCTGCCATGTCGAACCGGGGAAGGTTGATTCGCCCGGCGACACCCGAGACCGAGACGGCGGCGACCGCCTTGCCTGCGTAGTCGAAGATCGGCACGGCGACGCCGGCGACGTTGTTGAACGACTCACGGCGGTCGAACGCGGCGCCCTTGCGTCGCACGTCGTCGAGTTCGCGGCGCAGGAGATCCGGTTCGGTGATGGTCTCGGGTGTGAGCCGGCGCAGCGGGTTCGACAGCAGGTGCTCGACGACGCTCTCGTCGGCGAATGCGAGCATCGCCTTTCCCGAGCACGAGGCGTGTGCCGGCCAGCGTTGGCCCGTCTTCTGGGGGAGCAACGGCGCGTTTCGTCCGACGATCATGTCGAGGTAGACGACCTCCGTGCCCTCCAGCACGGCGAGCCCGACGTTCATCTCGGTCGCGCGGTTGAGGTCGGCGAGCGCGGATCGCGCTGCCTCCCGCAGGGATCGCGTGCCCGGTGCCGACTGCCCCAGCTCGAACATGAGCGTGCCCAGCTGAAGACCCGTGGGGGTGCGCTCGAGCATTCCGACCCGAACCAGCTCGGTGACGGTGCGGTGGACCGTCGTCTTGGGCAGATCGGTTCGCCGCACGAGTTCCTCGGGGGTCATCCGAGCAGAGGGACGGAGGAACTGGCGGAGCACGAGGGCTGCGCGACCGACGGCTGAGATCTCCTCAGTGTTCCGATGAACGGGACTCATGCCTTGAGTCTGCGGCCCCGGTCGACGAGTGTCAATGCCGACATCGCGTTACAAGGAGGTACTTATGGGCGTGTCGGCGGCGATCGTCGGGTCCGGCAACATCGGGACCGATCTCATGATCAAGCTCCTTCGGGACGATCTCATCGATCTCGACTACATGATCGGTGTGGATCCGGCCTCGGACGGCCTTGCACGGGCCCGCTCGCTCGGCGTGGAGGCGAGTCCCGGAGGCGTCGACTGGCTCCTGTCGCAGAGCAGCCTGCCTCAGATCGTGTTCGAGGCGACGTCCGCGGGCGCGCACCAGGCGAACGCGCCGAGGTACGAGGCGGCCGGCATCCGTGCCATCGACCTTACGCCGGCGGCCATCGGTCCGTTCGTGTGCCCGCCGGTGAACCTCGACGAGCACCGCGGCGCCGCAAACCTCAACATGATTACCTGCGGCGGCCAGGCGACGATCCCGATCGTCAACGCCGTGTCGCGCGTCGCCAGGGTGCCGTACGCCGAGATCGTGGCATCCATCTCGTCGAGGTCGGCGGGTCCGGGCACGCGGGCCAACATCGACGAGTTCACCGAGACCACGTCGTCGGCGATCGCCCAGGTGGGCGGTGCCGAGCGCGGCAAGGCGATCATCGTGCTCAACCCCGTCAAGCCCGAGATGATCATGCGCGACACCGTGTTCTGCGCCCTGCCCGCCGACATCGACGAGGACGCCGTCACGGCGTCGATCGTGAACATGGTGGAGGCGGTCCGCGAGTACGTGCCCGGCTATCGCCTGACGGCGGATCCCCAATTCGATCCGCCTCGCCAGGACTGGAACGGTTGGGGGCGCGTCACGGTCATGCTCGAGGTCAAGGGCAACGGCGACTACCTCCCGCCGTGGGCGGGAAACCTCGACATCATGACCGCGGCCGCAGCGCGCGCGGGTCGCCTGGTCGCCGAGCAGCTGCAGGCGGTGGCCGCATGAGCGCCCGCGACCTGCCCGTGTTCGACGGCGTCCGCATCACCGACACCACGTTGCGCGACGGCAGCCACGCCGTCAGCCACCGCTTCAGCGTCGAGACGGTCGAGAACGTGGTTCGCGGTCTCGATGAGGCCGGCGTCGCGATCGCCGAGGTCTCGCACGGAGACGGGCTCGGCGGTTCCTCCTTCGCGTACGGGATGTCCGCCAATGACGAGCTTCGCCTCATCGAGGCGGCGGCCTCCGTCGCCGAGCGCGTGCGGATCGCCGGACTGCTCGTTCCGGGCATCGGCACCGTGCACCGGCTCAAGGAGGCGGCATCGGCGGGGATCTCGATGGTTCGCGTCGCCACGAATGCGACGGAGGCCGACGTCTCGGTCCAGCACTTCACCGCGGCGCGTGAGCTCGGGCTCGAGACGGCCGGATTCCTCATGCTCGCGCACCGGGTCGAACCGGCGGCGCTCGCCGCGCAGGCGCGGATCATGGCCGATGCCGGGTGTCAATGCGTCTACGTGGTGGACTCGGCGGGCGCGATGCTGCCCCAGCAGGTCGCCGATCGCGTGGCCGCTCTCGTTCAGGAGCTGGGAGAGGACGCCCAGGTGGGAGCCCACGCGCACCTGAATCTGGGGCTCGGCATCGCGAACAGCCTGGCCGCCGTGCATGCTGGTGCCCGTCAGATCGACGGCACCGTGTGCGGCCTCGGCGCCGGGGCGGGAAATGCGCCATCCGAGCAGTTGGTGGCCGTCTTCGAACGGGCCGGCATCGCCACAGGTGTCGACCTCGAGCGCATCCTGCAGCTGGCCGCAGATCTGCCCGCGTGGGTCGAGCGGCTTCCCCGTGCGGACCGCGCAGCGGTCGTGCAGGGCTACGCGGGCGTGTACTCCTCCTTCCTGCTGCACGCCGAACGCGTCGCCGCAACCTACGACGTCGAGGCGTACCGCCTCCTCGCCGAAGCGGGCCGGCGGGGCTATGTCGGCGGCCAGGAGGACCTGCTCATCGACATCGCGATCGCCCTGGTCGCTGAACGCGAAGCGGTGACGGTATGACCTGGACCATCGGTGCGGCGTCGGTGCACCGCGTCACCGAACTCGACACCTGGCGGTTCTCGCCGGTCGACCTGTTCGCGGCATGGACAGATGCCGACACCGCCCTCGCCGCGGACCGGTACGCCGTCGCGATCGACCGGTCGAGCGGCGAGCTGGTGCTGTCGATCCACACGTACGTGATCGACATCGGCGGGCGGCGGATCCTGGTGGACACCGGCAACGGCGACCACAAGCAGCGGCCCGCCCTGCTCCCGCATCACATGCTGACCGCGGGCTACCCGGAGCGACTGAGGGCTGCCGGCATCGAACCCGAATCCATCGATGTGGTCACCGCGACCCACCTCCATCCCGACCACTGCGGCGGCTACACCGTCCTGCTCGACGGCGTGTGGACGGCGGCCTTCCCGAACGCGGAGTACCTCCTCCAGGACGCCGACCTGGAATGGCTCCGGTCGCTGGACCGCGAAGCGGCCGACGGCACCGTGGCCGGCGACATCGCGCGCACGTATCGCGACAGCGTGCTGCCGATCCTGGATACCGCGCGCACCGTCGTCGGTACGACAGTCGTCGCGGAGCACGAGGGCACCGTCGTCCGCCTCGAGCCCGCGCCGGGCCACTCGGCCGGACACGTGGTCGTGCGCATCGACGCTCCCGAGGGCGGCGGCGCCGTGCTGGTCGGCGATCTCATCCACCACCCGCTCCAGCTCGACCGGCCCACCCTCACCAACAACGGCGATGCCGACCCGGAATCCGCGATCCGCAGTCGTCACGACGTGCTCGGGGAGGCGGCATCCAACGGTCGTCTCGTCCTGACGGCCCACTTCCCGGTGGGTGGTCCCGAGCGCGTCTCCGAGGCGAACGGGCAGCTGACCTGGCAGCGCGGCCGCACTGCAGACCTCAACTGAATACCCGATCCACACATCACTCGAAGAAGGTCAATGATGACTGCACGAACCCGAGGCGTGACCATCACCGCCGCGTCTGCTCTGCTCCTCGCCGCCGCCGTACTAAGCGGATGCGCCGGCGAGGACTCCGCCGCCGCCGACTGCGACACCGTCGTGCAGGTGCCGCCGGACTATTCGATCCCCGCGTGCGGCGACCCGCACCTGGCGGTGTTCCTGCCGGGCACCAACAACGCCGACCTCCAGTCGCGGATCCAATACCTCGAAGAGACGATCCCGAAGATCGAGGGCGCGACGATGACGATCTTCGACGGCAAGTTCGACGCCACCACGCAGCTCAACCAGATCGAGAACGCGATCCAGAGCGGCCAGTACAACGCCGCCATCGCCGCGCCGGTCGACGGCGTGCTCATGTGTGATGCGCTGTCGAAGAAGGCCCCTGCGGCCGGGATGCTCGTCGTCGTCCCAAACCTCGCGATCTGCGGCCTCACGGCGGAGGAGGGGGAGGAGCTCGCTGCGCCCGGAACGCTCGCGTACGTCGGGGGGACGCAGTCACCCGACTACTGGACGGACTACCTCACGTGGATCGTCGAGCATCACGAGGGCGAACCGAAGTTCATCGCGCTCACGGATCCGCCCGCGCCGTTCCCGCTGACCGCGAACTTCCAGGAGGCCGTCAAGCGGGTCCACGAGAAGTACCCCGAGTTCGAGATCGTCGGCGAGGCGGCCACGGACCTCACCGTCGCGGGTTCCTTCGCCGAGGCACAGGCCCTCATCCAGGCGCACCCCGAAGCGACCGGGCTGGTCACGATGTTCTCCACCGAAACCGAGGGCGCACTTCAGGCGCTGCAGGCGGCCGGCGCAGAAGGATCGCTAACCGTGTACGACAAGGGCGCGACGGGATTCGCCGTCGATGCGCTGATGGACGGCCGGATCGCCGCCACGTCGCCCGAGCGGGCGATCACCTCGACCGCCGCGATGCTGAACGCCATCCTCGATGCGCGTGCCGGCAAGGACGTGTCGCGGTTCATCGGCAACGACGGTGCGCCCATCCCCGACGATGCCCCCGCATCCGGATTCACGGTGTTCACCGCCGACACTCTCGGTGACTTCCAGCCCGAGAACTGACCCCGGGCGGGTGCGCGGCGGTTCGTCCCGCGCACCCGCCGTGGGTGGAAGGAGTCCCACGATGATGCTCGAAGACCCCGAGCCGATCCTCGAGGCGCACGGCGTCGGCATGACGTACGGCAGCGTCACCGTGCTCAGCGGTGCATCGATGTCGCTCATCCCCGGCCGGATCCACGCCCTGGTCGGGCAGAACGGAGCAGGCAAGTCCACGATGCTGGGAGCCCTGGCGGGGCGCATCACCCCGACCGCGGGCCGCATCACCGTCGCCGGCACGGCGCTCGGCTCCGGCGATCCGCGCACGGCGCGCGCGGCGGGAGTCGTCGCGGTGTATCAGGAGCTCACGATCCTGCCGGCGATGAACGCCCGTGACAACGTCCTCCTGGGAGATCCGCCGCGCCGATGCGGCGTCATCGACCGCAGCCGCGCCCGCCGCGAGTTCGCCGAGCTGGCCGAACGGCTCGGCGTCGAGTTGACGGGAGGCGAGCCGGCCGGGGAACTCTGCGTGGCGCAGCAGCAGATGCTGGAGATCATGCGAGCAGCGCGCTCCCACGCTAAAGTGCTGCTCCTCGACGAGCCCACAGCCTCTCTTGCTGCGACCGAGCGCGTCGCGCTGCTCTCGCTGATGCGACGGCTCGCCGCCGACGGCATCGCGCTCGTGTTCGTCTCGCACAACCTCGACGAAGTGCTGGACGTCAGCGACGACATCACCGTCTTCCGCAACGGACGGCTCGTGACGAGCCGTCCGACAGCGGCGTGGACCAAACCCGATCTCGTCGAGGCGATGCTCGGCAGCAGCGGCCGCGCGCTCGCGGCCGCACTCCTCGACGGCCACGGCGCCGCCGACGAGACAGCCGCCTCCACGGCGGAAGCCGTCCTCACCGTCGACGACCTCTGCGTTCCCGGTGTGCTGCCCGGCGTCTGCCTGCAGGTGCGCGCGGGTGAGATCGTCGGCATCGGCGGACTGGTGGGTTCGGGGCGCACCACGCTGCTGCGCGCCCTGGCCGGCGACCTGCCGCGGGCTTCCGGGAGGCTGTCGATCGGCGGCGCTCACCGGAGCTGGCCGCGCAGCCCGCGCGCGGCGCTGCGCGCCGGGCTCGCGCTCGTCCCCGAGGAGCGCAAGCGCGACGGGCTCGTGCTCGGGCAAGACGCCGTCGAGAACATCACACTGTCGAACCTGCGCGCGGTCGCCCGTGCCGGATGGATACGCCGCCGATATGCGCGCGCGCTGGCCGTCGAGCACGGTCGCGCCTTCGGCCTGCCCGAGGAGATGGTCGACAGACCGGTCGGAGCGCTGTCCGGCGGCAACCAGCAGAAGGTAGTGCTCGCGCGGTGGATGCACCGGCGCCCCCGAGTGCTGCTGGCCGACGAACCGGGGCGCGGCATCGACATCGGCGCCAAGGCGCAGATCCTCGGCACCCTGCGCGACTTCGTGGACGCAGGCGGCGGAGTCCTCATGGTCTCGTCCGAACACGAGGAGCTGCTCACGTTCGCCGACCGCATCCTCGTGATGGCCGCCGGCCGCATCGTCGCCGACCTCGACAACCGCGCCCGAACCGTGACCGAACACGACATCCTCACGGCGGCGTTCGACATTCCTCATCAGGAGGCATCGTGACCACCACCCCCATTCCGACTGCGACCACGCCCGTCACCGTTGTGCCGAATGCGTCTGCACGCTTCGCAACGCTGGCCGCACGATGGTGGATGCTCGCAGTGCTCGTCGCGGTGCTCGCGGCGGCCACGGCGCTCTACCCACGGTTCTGGGCGTCGGGCAACCTCATCAACCTGCTGGCGCAGAATGTGCCCCTCGGCATCATGGCGGTCGGAATGACCTACGCCATGATCGCCGGCGGATTCGACCTGTCGGTCGGGGCGATCTACGCGACCGGTGCGGTCACGGCCGCGAGTCTGGGCCAGACCCTATCCCTGTGGGTGGCGGTCCCGGTCGCGATCGTCGTCGGCGCCGGCCTCGGCGCGCTCAACGGCGCCATCGTCACAGGTCTGCGCGTCAACCCGTTCATCGCCACACTCGGCTCCGGCTTCGTCTACGGCGGACTCGCCTTCATCTTCACCGGGTCGGCGCCTGTGCTCGTCCGAGCCGACGGGTTCCAAGAGCTCGGACAGGGCCGGCTCGCGGGCATCCCGGTGTCGATCCTGATCGGCATCGTCGTGTTCGTCGTCGCCGGGCTCGTCCTTGCCCGCACGGTATACGGCCAGAACGTGTACGCCGTCGGCGGCAACACTGAGGCTGCACGTCTGGCGGGACTGCGCACACGGGCCGTCCAGTCCTCCACCTACATCATCGTCGGCGCCCTCGCCGCGCTGGCGGGGGCCATCCTCGCGTCGAGAATCGGCGTCGGGCAGGCTGACGTGGGTGCGAACGTGACGTTGCAGGTGATCGCGGTCGTCGTCATCGGGGGCACCTCGCTGTTCGGCGGAGAAGGCTCTATTCCGCGCACGCTCATCGGTCTACTCATCCTCGCCGTGATCAAGAACGTCTCGGATTCGCTCGGCTGGGACAGCAACGTCGAGAACGTCACCACCGGCGTCATCGTCGTCGCGGCCGTGGCCGCAGACGCTGCCCTGCGACGCCTGGCGGCCAACCGATGAAGCTGACCGGTATACCGATGATCGGAACATTCGGCTTGGTGGGCGACGGTGCCGCGACGACAGTGGAACAACGCGGAACGGACCGCGGAATGCGAAGGAGCACCTCGATGCACGAACACGGCGGAGCCTGGCAGGGCGGAGCGATCCGACAGAACGGATTCGTCGTCCGCGACCTGGATGCTGCACTCCACTACTGGACGCGCACGCTCGGCGTGGGCCCGTTCTTCCGTATCATCGAACAGCCTCTGGTCGGCTTCGAGTATCGCGGCGAGCCGAGCGCGATGCGCATGAGCGTCGCGCTGGCCCAGAGCGGCGGCATCCAGATCGAGCTCATCGAGCAGCTCGACGACTCCCCGAGCGCCTTCCGCGACTTCGCACGCGCCACCGGCGAGGGACTGCAGCACGTGGCCTACTGGACCGACCGGTTCGACGAGATCACTGCCGAGGCCGAGCTTCGGGGAATGGTGAAGGTGCAGGGCGGGCGCTCCGGAAGCGGCGGGCCGAACGAACGCTTCGCCTACTACGAGGCGGCCGGCCGGCAGGCGCCGATGGTCGAGATCTCCGAGACGCTCGGTCGCAAGGCCCAGCTGTTCGCAGCCGTCGCCGACGCGTCGGCCGGCTGGAACGGGCGAGAGCCCGTGCGCGACATGGCGGAGCTGCTGTCATGAGCACGCGAGGAGTCGTCCTGGTCACCGGCGCTGCCTCCGGCATCGGACAGCAGACCGCCGCGCACCTGGAAGCCGTGGGATGGAGCGTCGCCGCGGTAGACCGCTGCTGGAGCGACACCGCGAACCCGGTCGGCCGGTCCTACACGGCGGACGTCACCGACGAGTCGGCGGTGCAGCGCACCGTCGACGAGATCGAGCGGGAGCTCGGCCCCCTTCGCGGTGTCGTCACCTGCGCAGGGATCATCGTCGTCGCCGATCCGCTCGAGCTGACCGTCGCCGAGTTCCGCCGGGTCCTCGACGTGAACGTCACCGGCACCTACGTCGTCGCGCGATCGGCGGCCGCAACCATGGCGCGCTCCGGCTGCGGATCGATCGTCACCGTGTCGTCGGTCTCGGGACTGCTGGCCGCACCCCATCGCGCCGCGTACTCCGCGTCGAAGGCGGCCGTGATAGGACTGACCCGGTCCCTCGCCGTCGACCTCGCCGAGCGAGGCATCCGCGTGAACGCCATCGCCCCGGGATCCGTGAAGACGCCTCTGCTGGCGTCGGTGCAGACCCCCGAGCTGCGCGAAGCGCAGCTGCGAAGCGTGCCGATGGGGCGTCAGGGCGAGAGCTCCGAGATCGCCGAAGTCACCGAGTTCCTGCTCAGCGACCGCGCGTCCTTCGTCACGGGCCAGACCTGGGCCGTCGACGGAGGTCAGTCCATCCAGGCGGGATGGCGTCTGCCCGCGGAGGTCGTCGCGTCGTGAACGAGCTCATCATCTGCGCCCAGCTCAACGAGGGCATGACCCGCGAGCCCAACCCGCACATCCCGTACACCGCCGACGAGATCGCCGAGCAGGCCCTCGCGGCGCGGAAGGCGGGCGCCGCGATCACCCACGTGCACGCACGCACCGCCGACGGCGGCATGGACGACACGGTTGCCGGGTACCGGGCCATGCTGGCGGCGATCCGCGCGCAAACCGACATCCTGGTGGCGCCGCCACTTCTCAACATCCCCGGCGCGACGGATGCCGAGCGCCTGGGTGTCGTCCTCGACCCCCAGAACCGGCCCGACTTCGTGACGGTCGAGACCGGCTCGACGAACTTCGACCTCGTGGACGAGCGGACAGGCGACTACGCCTCGCACACTCGCCTCTTCCAGACGTCGGTCGAATCGCAGTTGCGATTCCTCGACGCCGCCCACGACCTCGGTCTGCCCGTGTTGGCGACATCCTTCAACGGGTCGTGGTCGCGGGCGATCGACATCCACATCGGCGCCGGCCGCCTCACCCCACCGCTCCTGCTGCTGCTCGTGCACGGCGGACCCGGCTTTCCCGCCGCTCATCCGGCGACCTCGGCCGGCCTGCGCGCCCACCGGGAGCTTCTGCCGGATCACCCCGGCGTGGAATTCATGGTGTCCGCGCACCGTGGCGACGTGCTTCTCCTCGCCGAGGAGGCCATCGAGGCGGGTGGCCACGTCGCGATCGGCGTCGGCGACTTCCCCCACCCCGAACGCGGGCTTCCGACGACGGCCGAACTGGTCGCCGAGGTTGCCGCCATCGGTCGCCGCCACGGCCGTCCGCCGGCGACACCGGAACAGGTGCGCTCACATTTCACCCCCACGAGAAGAACGGTGGCCACGCAGTGAGCAGGGTCCTTAACGGAAACTCCACGATCGAACACATCGCGACCATCTCCGGCACACGGGTGCAGGTCGCCGACTCCGTGGCGTTCGGTTCCACCGAGAACCGCGGGCAGATCTTCGTCTGCGGTTCCCACGGCGGTCGCAGCGCCGGCGAGTACGCGCTCGAGTTCGGCTACGGGGCGCTCGTCTCCAGCGACGCCGGGTTCGGGCTGAACGACGCGGGCATCGCCGGGCTGCGCGACCTCGGCGACCACGGGATAGCCGGGGTCGGCGTCGCGCACACCAGCGCGCGCATCGGCGACGGCCGCGACGTGTGGCGCAGCGGCATCGTGAGCTACGTCAACGGACCGGCCTCGGATGCCGGAGCCCGGCCCGGTCAGACGGTGCTGGCCGCCGTCACGCTGATCGCGGCATCCATCGCGAGAGAGGAGTCCCGATGATCCGGGAGACCGTGGCCACCATCGACGGGCTGGAGGTGATCGCGCTCGACAGCGCGTCGCAGATCGAGCTTGGCGATCGCCGGCGTCTGGTGATCGCCGCCTCCAACGGCGGGCGCGAATCCGGGCGAGCCGCCGTCCTCGCCGGCTGCGCCGCCGTGGTCTTCAACGACGCCGGGATCGGCAAGGACCGCGCCGGCGTCAGCGGCCTCGACCTCGTCGACGCCGAGGGGATCGCCGGAATGGCGGTCGCCCACACCAGCGCCGAGATCAGCGACGGTCTCGGCACGTGGCGCACCGGCGTGCTGTCGACCGTCAATTCGACCGCCGCCGCGCTGGGCATCCGACCCGGGATGCCGGTACGCGAGGCCGTTGCGATCGTCGCAGCGGCACGGAAGGAAGCATCATGACCGTGCAGCTGCACGACGACCCGGCCGAGCTCGTCGCCGACGCCATCCGCGGACTCGTCTCCGCTCACCCGACGATCGTCTCCGCGCGGTTCGACCCGCTGTTCGTGATCCGCGCCGACAGCGGCGCCCCGGGCACCGTCGCCGTGGTCTCGGGAGGCGGATCCGGCCATGAGCCACTGCACGCGGGGTTCGTCGGATCGGGGATGCTCGACGCCGCCGTCCCCGGGCAGGTGTTCGCCAGTCCCACCGCCGGGCAGGTGCATGCGGCGCTCGTCGCGGCGGACCGCGGCGCGGGCGTCGTGCTCATCATAAAGAACTACACGGGCGACGTCCTCAACTTCACGCTGGCCGCCGAGGACGCGCGAGACGACGGACTCAGCGTCGAACTCGTCCTCGTCGACGACGACCTCGCCACCGACGGTGAGAACTCGGGCACGGGCAGGCGCGGCACGGCCGCCACGGTGGTCGCCGAGAAGCTGGCGGGCGCCGCGGCGCGAGAAGGCCGGTCGCTGGGGGAGGTCGCCGCCGTGGCACGCGGCGCGGCCGAGCGCAGCCGGAGCCTTGCAGTGGGGTTCCGCTCCGCCACTCTCCCCGGACACGACACCCCCTCTTTCGAACTCCAGCCGGGCGAGCTCGAGTTCGGCGTCGGCATCCACGGCGAACGCGGCACGGGTCGCACGCTCGCCGGCAACGGGAGCGAGATCGTCGCATCCCTCGTGCGCCCCCTGGTCGACGCACTCGGTCTGAGCGAGGGCGACGAGATCATCGCCGTCGTCAACGGCCTCGGCGGGACCGCCGGCGTGCACCTCGGGGCAGCCCGGCACTATCTCGACCGCGCACTCGAGGGAACCGGCATCCGCATCGCACGAAGCCTCGTCGGCTCGTACGTCACCGCGCTTGAGATGCAGGGGATCTCCATCACGCTGACGCGCATCACGGACGGCGACCTCGAGCTGTGGGACGCCCCCGTCACGACGGCGGCACTGCGATGGTGACCGCAGCCGCCTGGGTCGACGGCTTCATCGACCGCGTGCACGCCGATCACACCGTGCTCACCGCGCTCGACACGCGCGCCGGCGACGGAGACTTCGGCGACAACCTGCTCTCGGCGGCCGCGCGCGCCCGCCGGGAACGAGAGGCGGGCACCCCGCCGTTCCGCGCCCTGGTGCAGGCCTTCCGCGACGCGGGGGGCACTAGCGGCCCGCTGCTCGGGATGTGGTTCCGGCCATTCGCGCGAGAGCTGCAGGACCCGGTCGACGCCGCGGCCCTCGCACGCGCCGCACGCGAGGGCCTGGCCGCCATCCAGTCCGCCGCCGGCGCCCAGGTCGGCGACAACACGATGGTCGACGCGATGGCGCCCGCAGCAGACGCGCTCGCCGACGCCGCAGACCGAGGATCCGACGCGCCTGCGGCGCTTGCCGCGGCGGCCCGCGCAGCCGCCGAGGGGGCCGCATCTACCGAAGGGCTGCTCGGACGCAAGGGGCGGTCGAGTTACGTGGGCGACCACGCCCTGGGGGTCGCCGACCCCGGGGCCGTCGCCATCGCCTGGTTCTTCGAGGCAGGGAGGGATGCGCAATGAGCCGGCCAGTCATCATCACCGTGGCTCCGACGGGAGGGATGCTGCGCTCCGACGCGCACCCCCACGTCCCGACGCAGCCCGATCAGATCGCCGCAGACGTCGCCCGCTGCGTCGACGCCGGCGCGAGCGCCGCCGCGCTGCACGTGCGCCGGCTCGACGAGACGGCCACGTGCGATCCCGCGCTGTACCGCGAGGTCAACCGGCTCGTCCGCGAGCGCTGCGACGTCGTGATCAACAACTCCAGCGGCGGCGGCGTCTCGGGCGAGATGCGCACCGACCTCGGCGGAGGGATGGCAGAGTTCAGCTGGCCGCAGCGACTCGCCGCCACGGACGGCGGCGCCGACACCGTGACCCTCGACGCGATCACCGCCTGGGCGACGGTCGACGGCGACGAGGTGCTCATGAACACCCCGGCCAGCCGGGCGCGCGAACTCGCGCAGCGCATCCGCCGGGCCGGCGCCGTCCCGGAGTGGGAGGTGTTCAACCCGTCACACATCACCAAAGACATCCCCGAGCTCATCGCGGCCACGGGCGCAGGCGGACCGCACATCGTCAACATCTGCCTCGACCTCGACCGGGTGTTCAGCAACGCCTCGCCGTGGACGCCGCGCCAGCTCGAACTCATGGTGGACCAGCTGCCTGCGCAGGCGGTCTTCTCGGTCAGCGTCGGAGGCAGCGATCCCTTCCCGGCGCTCGCCCACGCGCTGATCCTCGGCGGCCACATCCGGGTCGGGCTCGAAGACCACCCGTGGCACCCCGACGGCAGCCCGGCCACGAACCTCGAGCTCGTCCAGCGCGCCGTCCGGCTGGTCAAGGCGCTCGGCATGCGCCCCGCGACCCCGGACGAGACCCGCCGGCTCTGGGGGCTGGTCGCATGATCACCAACCTCGGCAGCACCGGCGAACGGCCCGGGCGACGCTCCGCGGACTGGTTCGGCACCGACGACGTGAACGGGTTCCTCCACCGTTCGTGGATGAAGAACCAGGGTCATCCCGACCGGATGTTCGACGGCCGCCCGGTGATCGGCATCGCACAGACCTTCTCCGACCTCGCGCCGTGCAACGGCCACTTCCGCGAGCTCGCGGAGTTCGTCAAGCGCGGCGTGTACGAGGCCGGCGGATTCCCCGTCGAGTTCCCGGTGATGTCGCTGGGCGAGACCATCGTCCGCCCGACCACCATGCTCTACCGCAACCTCGCCGCCATGGACGTCGAGGAGTCCATCCGCGCCAACCCCGTCGACGGCGTAGTGCTCCTGTGCGGCTGCGACAAGACGACGCCCTCGCTGCTGATGGGCGCCGCATCCGTCGACCTCCCCACCATCGTGCTGTCGGGCGGTCCGATGCTCACCGGCAGCTTCCGCGGTCAGCCGCTGGGCTCAGGCACCGACGTGTTCCGCATGAGCGAAGACGTCCGCGCCGGCCGCATGTCGCGCGACGAGTTCCGCGACGCGGAGTCGTGCATGTCGCGCTCCGCAGGGCACTGCAACACCATGGGCACCGCCTCGACGATGGCGAGCGTCGTCGAATCGCTCGGGATGTCGCTGCCGCACAACGCGGCCATCCCCGCGGCCGACTCCCGCCGCCGAGTGCTGGCGCATGAGACCGGCGCACGCATCGTGGCGATGGTCGCCGAAGACCTGCGGATGTCGCAGGTGCTCACCCGCCAAGCCTTCGAGAACGCGATCACCGTGAACGCCGCCATCGCAGGATCCACCAACGCGATCATGCATCTGCTCGCCCTGGCGGGCCGGATCGAGGTGCCGCTCGTCCTCGACGACTTCGACCGCATCGGGGCCGACGTCCCGGCGCTCGTGGATCTCAAGCCGTCCGGCAGATTCCTCATGGAGGACTTCTTCGAAGCAGGAGGACTCCCCGGACTCATGGCGACCATCGCCGAGCGCCTCCACCTCGACATCGCCACCGTCGCGGGCACGGTACGCGACCGCATCGCGGCGGCGCCGGTCTGGAACCGCGACGTCATCCGGCACGTGGACGACCCCGTCGCCGCCGCACCGGCGCTGGCCGTGCTGCGCGGCAACCTCGCTCCGGAAGGCGCGGTCATCAAGGTGTCGGCGGCCTCGCCGGAGCTGCTCGACCACCGCGGACCCGCCGTCGTCGTCGACAGCATGGAGGAGCTCTACGCACGCTTCGACGACCCGGATGCCGACATCCCCGTCGACGCGGTGCTCGTGCTCCGCAACGCCGGCCCCAAAGGTTACCCCGGCATGCCGGAGCTCGGGAACCTGCCGCTGCCGAAGCGGCTGCTCGAAGCCGGTGTGCGCGACATGGTGCGGATCTCGGACGCCCGCATGAGCGGCACCGCGTTCGGCACGGTGGTGCTGCACGTCTCGCCCGAATCCGCGGTCGGCGGACCACTCGCGCTGCTGAGAGACGGCGACGTCGTCCACCTCGACGTCCACAACCGGCTACTGCACGCCGAACTCGACGACGAGGAGTGGGAGCGACGACGCCTCGCATGGAGGCCGCCGACGCTCGAGGAGCGCGGCTACGTCGGGCTGTACCGCCGGCATGTGCAGCAGGCTCATCTCGGTGCCGACTTCGACTTCCTGCGGGGCACACGCGGAGACGAGGTGCGCGGTGACAACCACTGAGCCCGCCCGCGTCGCCGTCGTCACCGGCGGCGGGTCCGGCCTCGGCAAGGCCTTCGTGCGAGAGTTACTGGATGCCGGATTCCGCGTAGCCGCGCTCGGCAGACGACCGGACGCCCTTCACCGCAGCTTCGAGGCAGCGCCGGCCGCGCAGGCCATGGTGGTCCTCGCGGACGTCACGGACGAGGCATCCGTCGACGAAGCCATGCGGCAGGTCGTCGCCCGCTGGGGGCGCATCGACGTGCTCGTGAACAACGCGGGCGTTCTCGGCCCCGTCGGCGAGATCGACGAGGTGAGCCTCCCAGACGTACGCAACACGCTCGACGTCAACGTCATGGGAGCGGTGATCTGCTCACGCGCGGTCTTCCCCATCATGAGGACCCAGCAGCCGCCCGGCGGTCGCATCATCAACAACGGGTCGATCTCCGCGCACGTGCCCCGTCCGCACTCGACCGCCTATGCGATCACCAAACACGCCCTCACCGGCCTGACCCGCTCACTGGCACTGGACGGCCGCAAGTTCCAGATCGCCGTCGGTCAGATCGACATCGGAAACGCCGCCACCGACATGACCGGGTTCACCGAGCACGCGCTCCAGGCGGACGGCAGCCACCGCACCGAGGCGACGTTCGACGCCCACGACGCGGCTCGTGCCGTCAGACTGATGGCGAGCCTTCCGCTCGATGCGAACGTGCTCTCGCTCACCCTCACGGCGACGACGATGCCCTTCGTCGGCCGCGGATGACCCGGTGACATGAGAGTTCACATCGTGTACCGATGATCGGAACAAACCCGTCGCGATAGCGACCGAAGCGGAAGAGGCTGAAGGGGTCGCGATGTCGCGGCGACTTCACCCGGAATCAAAGGAGATGGCGTGTCGAAGACGAACGTCCCCTCGCTGAAAGCGGCCGTCGACGAAGCGGTCGTGATCAAGAAGGTCACCCGCAAGCTGCTGCCGTTCATCGGCCTCTGTTACATCGTGCTGTACCTGGACCGCACCAACATCGGCGTCGCTGCGCTGCAGATGAACGACGAGCTCGGGATCTCGGCATCCATGTTCGGCTTCGCCGCCGGGGTGTACTTCTGGAGCTACACGCTCAGCGAGCCCTTCAGCAACTACATCCTCACCCGCGTGGGCACCCGTAAGTGGATCACGCGCATCATGATCACCTGGGGCATCGTCACGATCGCGACCGCCTTCGTGAACGGCGCGCCGATGCTCATCGTCGCGCGGATCCTGCTGGGCTTCGCCGAGGCGGGATTCTCGCCCGGCATGCTCTTCTTCGTGTCGCGCTGGTTCCCGGCTGCTCGCCGGGGCGTCGCGATGTCGTGGATCGTGACCTTCATCTGCCTGTCGGGTCTGCTCACCCCGATCTGCACGGGGATCCTTACCACGTTCGACGGTGTCGCGGGCATGTCGGGCTGGCGCTGGCTCTTCATCCTCACCGGCATCCCGGCCGTGGTTATCGGCTTCATCTTCTACGCGATCATCCGCGACCGGCCTGCCGACGCGAAGTTCCTCACGCCGGCCGAGCGCGCGTGGCTTCAGGGCGAGATCGATCGAGAGGATGCTGCGACCCCGGCGTCCACTCACGGCTTCGCCGCCGGCGTCCGCAGCGGCCAGACCTGGGTGCTCATCGGGGTCTTCATCTGCGTGACCTTCTCGCTCAACGGACTGCAGCTGTGGTTCCCGCAGATGCTGCAGGCGCTCGGCGCCCCCACCGCGGCCATCGGCTGGATCGCGGCGGTGCCCTCGCTCATCGCCATCGTGCCGCTCATCCTCTGGAACCGGCACTCCGACCGCACCGGCGAGCGACCGCTGCATTTCATCGCAAGCGCCAGTGTCGCGGCCGTCGGATTCCTGATCGCGGGCCTCGCCGTCAATCAGCCGGCGATCGCCATCGTCGGGTTCTGCATCGCCGGAGTCGGTCTGTACAGCGCGCTGGCGATCTTCGTGACGATGCCGAGCACCTTCCTGTTCGGCGCAGCCCTCGCCGCGGGCTTCGGCATGATCAACGGACTCGGCAACATCGGCGGCTACCTGGGCCCGCAGGTGACCGGCTGGATCAAGGAGGCGACCGGCAGCTTCACGCCCGCCGTGCTCGTCTTCGGCGGGGCGATGGCCCTGGCCGCGATCGTGACAGCCGTTCTCCGGGCATACGGGAAGCGGCGCGGTGCCGCCATTCCCGCGAGCACCGAGGCCCGGCAGCCGGTTGGTTCATAGTCCACCACGACCAGAGTGGTGAGGAACGATAACGTCTCGACCGTCCGCTGGTGCGAGCAGCGGGCGGTCGGGAAGAGGCGTCGGCCCTCGCGGACTGGCTTGTTCAACATCGACGTGGTCTGCAATTCACTACGCCGGACTCACGCTGTTCACTACCTGGCCATCAACGAGCCGGCACATCTGTGTCCGATCTGTGTCCGGCGACAATGGCCGCTGACGTCGGAGCAGCCGGGGACTCCAGTCGTTCCAAGGGGAGCGCCCACCACAGCGTTGGACACGGCGGCGGGAGTCGAACCCGCAACGCACCCGGGTATGAGCCGGTGCCCGGGACCGCCCGGATCGCCGCGATGACCCCACGGTAATCGCCGCGGGCACGGATCGCTCGTCGGTGTCAGAGCGTGTCCGGCGATGACGAGATGTGACACCACTGCACAACTGACAAGAATCCATCCCCGCCTGCATCCGAACCTCCCCTCCTGCCGGAAGAACTCTTCATACACGCGGCGACCGGCCGCTCAAAGAAGGAGGAAGACCGTGCGAAAGAAGGTTCTCGCGGCGATCGCCGTCGGCATTGCCGCCGCGCTCAGCGTGGGCGTCCCCGCGAACGCATCCACCGCAAGCAACGCCGTGCTCTCTGTCCTGCACGGCATCCCCGACACGCCCGTCGACGTCTACGTCAACGGTGCGCTCACCCTCGACGACTTCCAGCCGGGTGACCTGGCGGGTCCGCTGGATCTGCCCGCCGGCGCCTACGAGGTCGCGCTCACGGCACCCGACGCCACCGACGCCGGCTCGCCCGTGCTCGGCCCCGTCACGCTCACGCTCGAGGCCGGCAAGAACTACACGGCGGTCGCCCACCTCGGCGCATCCGGCTCGCCGACGGTGACTCCGTACGTCAACGACACGTCGCCCACGGCGGCGGGGGAGGGACGCCTCACCGTGCGCCACGTCGCGGCTGCGCCCGCCGTCGATGTGCTCGCCGGTGGATCGGCTGTCATCCAGGGGCTCGCGAACCCCGATGAGGCATCGCTGGACCTGCCCGCCGGAACGATCGAGGCTTCGGTGGCCGCGGCCGGCACCACCGATCCCGTGCTCGGCCCGGCGCCCGTCGACGTGCAGGAGGGCGTGCTCACGATCGCCTACGCGTGGGGCAGCCTCGAGGACGAGAACCTCGAGCTCGCGGTGCAGACGATCACGGGCCTGCACTCGGCGCCGGACGGTGTGAACTCCGGGACGGGCGGCCAGCTCGCACAGCGCGACATGTTCCAGCAGTGGATGTGGGCGATCGGCGGCCTCGCGGTCGCGGCGGCGGTGGCGGCATCCGCTCTCGTCGTCGCGCGCAGCCGGGCGCAGCGCTGAAGGGTCACAACATGGCTAGGGCGATCGCAGGAGTCGGAGCATCTCTTGCGATCGTCCTCGCGCTGACGGCGTGCGGCTCGCCCCCAGGAGCCGCCCCGTCGGCGTCGGCACCCTCTGCGACGGCGACGGCGACGGCGACGGCGACGGCCGACCCGACGCCCGCCGTCGAGGTGCCGGTCGCGGCGGCCACCCCGTCTCCGGCCCGGCGGCCCGTGCCGCCGGTGAGGGTGGTCGCCGCCTCGATCGACGTCGACGTGCCGGTGGTGCCGGTCGGCGTGGAGGCCGGAGGCTTCATGGAGCTGCCGGCCGACCCCGCGATCGGCGGGTGGTACCGGTTCGGCGCCGACCCCGCGGCATCCGACGGCAATGTCGTGATCTCGGCCCACGTCGATTCTCCGGCGTACCCGATCGGCCCGTTCAGCCGGCTGCGCGACCTCCCCGTCGGGGACGTCGTCGAAGTGACGGATGCTGCGGGCGACATGCGCAAGTACGCCGTCGAGAGCGTCACCTACTACCCGAAGGCCGAGCTGCCGGTCGATGACCTGTTCGCACGCTCGGGCGCACGCAGCCTCGTGCTGATCACGTGCGGCGGCGAATTCGACTCCCGCACGGGCCGTTACGCGGATAACGTGGTCGCAATCGCGACCCCGATCACGTGAGCCGGCGATGGCGCCGGACGAGACGAGGGGAACCAGCGTGGACGACGAGGAAGAGCGCGAGCTGTGCGGCCGTTTCGCCGCCGGTGACGAGCGCGCCCTCGAGCAGATCTACCGACGATGGTCGCCGATCGTGTTCACGCTCGCGCTGCGGGTGCTCGGCGACAGGGGGGATGCCGAGGACGTGACGCAGAAGACCTTCGTCTCGGCGTGGACCTCGCGGGCCTCGTACGACCCGGCCAAGGGTCGGCTCTCGACGTGGCTCGTCACGATCACCCGGCGACGCATCGCCGACACCCTCGATGCGCGTCGCCGCGTGCGTGAGCTGCAGGAGAAGCTGCAGCGCTTCGCCGTCACCGATGAGCCGTTGTCGTCCGAGATCGATCTCGGAGACCGGATGCTGCTCGCCGACGAGATCGACCGCCTCGAGCCCGATGCGCAGCGCGTGGTGCGGCTGGCGTTCTACGACGACCTCACCCACCAGCAGATCGCGACGCGCCTCGACATGCCGCTGGGTACCGTGAAGAGTCACATCCGCCGAAGTCTCACCCGCCTGCGTGACCGATTGGAGGTGTCTCATGTCACACCTTGACCCCGAGCGTCTTGCGCTGGTCGCGGTCGGAGAAACGCTGACGGATGCCGAGCAGGAGCACCTCGCGACGTGCGACGTCTGCTCGATCGAGCTGGCCGAACTCGAGCACACCGTGGCGGTCGGCCGGTCCACCGTGACCCTGGGCGAGCTCGAGACGCCGCCCGAGCGGGTGTGGGACCGCATCCTCGATGAGGTCCGGTCGCAGCAGCCGGCGGCACCCGATGCGGGCGTCGCCGCTCCTGCCGCCTCCGCGCCGCCTGCCGCCCCGTCGGCCTCTGCTCCCGCGGGCGCGCCATCTCTCGCAGACGAACAGCCGAAGCGCCGCGGGCTGCGAGGCGGACGGATGCTGTTCGCCCTGGCGGCGAGCATCGCCGCCGTCCTGGCGATCGTCGGCGTATGGAGCTTCGTCAGGGCGCCGCAGTCGGTCGAGATCGCGTCGGCGACCCTGGCCGCGTTCCCCGATCACCCCGGCGCCGCCGGCACCGCGCAGGTGATCGAGCTCTCGGACGGGGAGCGCACGCTGACAGTGAACGTCGAGGACTTCGACGAGAGCGACGGGTTCCGCGAGGTCTGGCTGATCACCGCGGACGCCTCGGCACTGGTGAGTCTCGGCGAGCTCGACGGGAAGAAGGGGACGTTCGTGGTTCCGGCCGACGTCGATCTGCGCGAATACGTGCTCGTCGACGTCTCGCAGGAGCCCCTCGACGGAGATCCCACCCATTCCGGCGACTCGATCGTGCGCGGGCCGCTCGAGTTCAGCTGACCCGGCGCCCCTCGGCGGGGCGCCGGGGTGGGATGTGCGCAGCGGTGCGCGCGCGAATCCGGAGCGAAACTTCCGGCCGCTGCATCCGTAGCCGAGTCTTCGGGCGAATACCTCTACGGCACCCTTCGTTCGGACGGTGCCGGGAATCGCATCGAAGGAGATCGGAACCATGAAGAAGTCTCGCCTGGCCGTTGCGGCGGTCGCCGCCCTGGCTCTCGTGTTCAATTCCACGCCCGCGCAGGCTCACGGCGGCTCCGCCCCCGCCGGCACGATTGTGGATGTCGCCGTCGCCGCATCCGGCGGTGGCGCCCCCGACGCCAACCCGTGGGACTACGACATCCTCGTTCAGGCGGTGCTGGCCACGGGGCTCAACGGCGCGCTCGCCGACACGAGCCAGACCTACACGGTGTTCGCACCGAACGACCGCGCATTCCTGCGCCTCGTGACCGACCTCACGGGCACGGCGCCGGCCAGCGAGGCTGACGCGCTGGCCGCCATCACGTCGACGTTCACCACCGAGCAGGTCTCGAACATCCTGCTGTACCACGTGGTCGCGGGTGAGAAGCTCGGCCCGGTGAAGGTCCTCACGGCGCGGTCTCTCACCATGGCCAACGGCGGTGTCGTCAACCCCCGCGGAATCAACCTGCGCGATGAGACCCCTGCCCTCAGTGACCCGCGGCTGGTCTTCTGGGCGATCAACATCCCCGCGACCAACGGCGTGATCCACACGATCGATCGCGTTCTCGTTCCGGCCTCCTGACGGCGGACGGCGGGCCGTGGTGGACCTCGATCGACGCAGGGAAGGCCACCACGGTCGCGCCGCCGAAACCGGCTGCGATGCGGCATCCGTTCAATGTCCCTCGTGGGTGATGACGGGAAGCACGGTGCCGTCGACGTTCAGGAGTGCCGCGCCCTGGCAGGCGCCGAGCGCGGGCACCACCACGACGGTGACCAGCGCCGCCGCAGCGACCAAGCCCCACAGGCTCGACCGCGGGGACGGATGCCTCGTCCCTCGCACGATCCCGCAGGCGGCCGCGACGCCGAGCGCCAGCAGGAGGGCCACCGCGAGGATGCTCGCGCGCCCCGGCGCGGTCGCGAGCAGCGCAACGGCGACGCCCATGCCGACGAAGAGTCCGGAGACGGCCACTCGAGGGAGCGGGGTGCGGTCGAGCCAGAGGCGCGCTGCACCCCATCCGAGTGCCCCCAGTCCCACCCCGACCGAGAGTCCTCCGAGGACCCGGGACAGCGCGTCGGCCTGCACCGCCACGATCGCGGCCGCGCCGAGCGCGACCGCGACGAGCCCGAACCCCCACGCGGCGACCGGCACCCACGACGGCGCGCGGCTGACGCGCTCCGCCGTGGGTTCCCCCGTCGCCGCGATCATGCGGTCGCGACGCGCGATGTCCGCTCGGCGGCCAGGCCGACGCCGAGCAGCACGATGGCGCTCGCGAGGTGCAGGAAGTGGTCGGGCGCGTTGAGCGCGAGGATGTTCGCCGGCGTGCCGACGAGGAAGAAGCCCACGACACCCAGCAGCAGGTACGCGGCGCCGACCGTGACGTTCACGATCTTGGCCGGGCGCGCACCGGCGATACCGGCGATCAGCAGCGCCGCTCCGATGAGCAGGTGCGCGACGTTGTGCAGCGGGTTGACCTCGAAGATCCCCAGGAGCAGCCCACCCTCGGTCGCGATGAAGCTGATGGGACCGGTGACGAAGAACCCGAGAAGCCCGACGAGGAGGTAGACGGCGCCGAAGACCGTGGCGACGATGCGGTTCGGTGACGAGCCCATGAGAGACCTCTCTTTCCCGCGGCGATCTGCCGCGCTGTGAAAGGTCTTCGGGGCGGGTGCCGAATCGGATGGGATGCTGCGGCTGCATCCATGACCGCCCATCGGTCGGAATACATCCTCGAGGCTCGATGACGAGCCTCACGGGAACGGCAGGAGGGGATCGCGATGCGAGCACCGACGGAGGCATTCACTTACCGCTACACCCACTACGGCGACGCAGACGTACTCAAGCGTCATCAGTACCCGATGCCGGCTCCCGGGCCGGGAGAGGTGCTGGTCGAGGTGATCTCGACGGCGATCAACCACATGGACGCCTTCCTGCGCAACGGCAAGGAGGACACCTGGCACGACGACCCGTGGCCGAGGTCGTCCGGCAGTGACTTCGCGGGGATCGTCCGCCGCTGCGGCGAGGGTGTGACCGCGCCGCGGATCGGCGCGGACGTCGTCGGGCACACGCGGACCGGCGCTCACGCGAGCCACATCGTCGTGCCGGCGGACCAGCTCGTGGCCAAGCACGGCGCGATCGAGTGGGAGGTCGCCGGCGGTCTCTTCCTCGCGGGCGCCACCGCGTTGGAGACCCTCGACGACCTTCGGATCGGCCCCTCGGACACCGTCGTCATCTCCGCGGCGGCGGGGGGCGTCGGCAGCATCGAGGCGCAGGTCGCGAAGCACCGCGGCGCCCGGGTGATCGGCACGTGCGGCGAGCGCAATTTCGACTACCTGCGGCAGCTGGGCATCACGCCGGTGAAGTACGGCGAGGGAATGGCGGAGCGGATCCGGCGTGCCGCGGGCGCACCGGTCACGGCGTACATCGACAACTTCGGCAAGGACGGGCGGGAGGTCGCGGAGGCCCTCGATGTTCCTCCCGAGCGCTATCGCTCGAGCGCCGACAGGCGCCAGATCGAGCTGCGGATGCTCCGCGACGACGCCGAGTCCGTCTCGCATGCGACGCAGGTGCTGCAGCGCGTGGTGGACCTCGCCGGCGCAGGGGCGTTCCGCCTCCTCGTCTCGGGCCTGTACCCGATCGAGGACATCGTGGACGCCTTCGACGACCTGGCCAAGCTGCATGCGCGCGGGAAGATCGTGCTGGCCACCCGTCCGGTCACGCGGGCGCGCACACTGCGAGCCCGGGAGGTGTTCGAGCGGATGCCCTGACGCGGGCTCCTCATGGCGCCGACCGAGCGGGGGACTCAGACGATCTCAGGACCGCCTGAGTCCGCCCGCGCGAGGGGTGGGCTCAGCCCGCCATGACTCGGGCGTGAAGAGCCTGCACCGCGTAGCGCGCCGACCAGAATGCGCCGTGCTGCCAAGCGGAGATCTCCGACATCCAGTCACCCGCGAAGTACACGTTGCCGGCGCCGGTCTGGAGCTTCTTGAAGCCCGCGGAGCTCGTGTTGGGGAACGCCCACGCCCCCTCGATGTAGGGCACTCTGTGCCACGCGATCGAGAAGGACTGCTCGAGCTCGGTGCGGTACTTCTCCCCGTGGATCTTCACACCCTGCGCCACCGCACGGGCCTCGCGGTCGCGTGGGCTCAGCGTCGCGTAGGTGCGAGCGGCGTTGCCGGTGTTGTAGTAGCCGACGACGAGACCCTTCTTCTCGCCGTATCCGTACGACGGGTACCAGACGTGCTGCAGGTCCATGTCCGTCTCGGTGATCCCGCCGTAGATGCGGTGGTCGTTCTCCCACCACCGCGAGCGGTACTGCAGGCCGATCTTGCCCGCCGGCGACGCGGCCGAGAACTCGCCGAGCGCAGAGTCGATCTCGGATCCCCAGTTCGACTTCCACTTGCGCATGAGGTGCGCCGGCGCGCTCACGATCGCGAAGTCCGCGTCGATGACCCGCGCCGGGCCGTTCGGCGGCTGGTACGTCACAGACACCCCGGACGCCGTGTTCTCGATGCCGCTGACCGGGGACTGGAGGAGCACGTTCTGCTTGCCTATCGCCTTGACGAAGTAGTCGTAGATCGAGTCCATGCCTCCCTTCGGCTGGAACATCAGCATCGCCTGCTCCCAGTTGATCTCGAACGGGAAGTAGTTGCCCATCCTCGTGCCGAGAACCTCCGAGATCGTGCCAGGGCCGGGCAGGGGAGTCCCGTGCTCGTTCCAGGCCGACGGGTAGACGGAGTAGCCGCGGTTGGAACCGCCCTTGTAGGTGCCGTCAGCCTGGAGAGAGCCCCAGCGGGTGAGGAAGTCACGCAGCCGCTCCTTGTCGGCCGCCGTGATCTTCTGGTCGAGTGCACCCTGATCGGTGGCATGCCGGAGGAGCTCCGAGGTGTAGCCGAACCAGTCGGCCTTGGCGGTGCGGTAGCGGGTCGGATTTCCCGGAGTCGAGCCGGAGTTCTCGTTGTAGAGGTAGGCGTCGGCGTTCGCGTTGGTGAAGACCTCGAAAGGCACGCCGAGCTCGCGGATGTAGTCCATGGTGACCATCCACTGCGCGATGCGTCCCGCGCCGGCATTCATGTAGATGCCGTTGTCCCAGTTCGCCGTCTGCGTATTGCCGTCGAGGTCGGTCTCTTTGTCGCCCGGCCGCAGGGTGAGGGTCCGCCCACCCGCACGGTGGCGCGCCTCGAGAACCGTGACCTTGTAGCCCGCCTTCTGGAGTTCGTACGCGGAGGCGAGGCCCGCAGGGCCGCCGCCCACGATGACGACCTTCTTCGAAGAGCGCCCCGTCAGGGAGAAATCGCTTCCGCTGGGCGGCGTCCACGCCATCTGGGCGGCCTGGGCCTCGGTCGGCGCGAGGCCGAGCGCTCCCATCGTCGCCAAGAGCACGCCGGCGCTGGAGCCTGCACCCACGGCGTGCAGAAAGCTGCGGCGGGAGACGCCGGCCGTTTTCAGAGTTTCCACGTATTGCCCTCTCGATCTCGCGCACCGCCCCGCGACGACAGCCGCCCTGCGAGGCATGATCAGCGCTTCATGTGCACCCGTGGGCAATATGTCACTCCGGTGAATCGCGGCCATTTCCTCGCGTTGCCGCGATGTAAACGCCGCTGGTTCCGGCATGTCACCACGCCGCTCGAATTTCTCACTTCGTGTCACCTTGGGGACTTTCCGATGACATCCACGGGAAACAAGTGAATGCGAGGCTTCAGCGCCATGACGCAGGCGCCGGCACGGCTGGTTCCTTGCCTGGAAACCCGAGGAGACGACCCCCATGAAGACCCGCACCAAGCTCGTACTCGCAGTGGCCATCACCGCGGGGATCGCCGTCCCCAGCACTGCGGTGGCCGCCGACGGGCTGTTCAGCCCGAAGCCGACGGAGGCCTTCACCTTCGTCACCGGTGAGACTCCGTCGATCGCCGACGGCGTGGCGATCGGCAAGAATGTCGCGTGGTACAAGTCCTCGGGTCTCGGGCCCTCCGCTCTCAACACCGCTCCCGGAGTGTCGGCCGAGGCCCGCTACATCCCTGCTGACGTGTTCCCTGGCGGTGTGCTGCCCGCGGGTGTCACGATCACCGAGGCGCAGTCGATCAACGTCCTGATGAGGATCGGCGAGAACCTGAAGAAGGCGGGCCTGTCGTATGAGGACGTGACCTCGATGCGCGTGTTCCTCCAGAACCCCGCCGGCGAGCAGGCGGCGGACTTCGCCGGCTGGAACCGCGGCTACCGTCAGTTCTTCGCGAACACCAACCTGTCCACCGGGCAGCCCCTGCAGGTTCAGCTGGGCACCGCGGTCGGTGCGCCGAAGGTCGTGAACCCTGCGCGTCCGTCCCGGTTCACGATCGAGGTCGAGAACCTGCCCGTGAACGGATGGCTGGTCGAAGTGGAGGTCGACGCCGTCTATTCCGAGTGAACGCACGGCGTGCATTCGCCGTGCCGGCTGCGGCCGGTGTGACCGCGAGCTTTCCGCAGCTGAGCGAAGAGCTCGAACGCGTCGCCCGGCCCGGTCGGTAAGGTCGCGGTCGCGGCGGCCAGGACGACCGCGTCGCCCACGGCACTCACGAGGTTGGGCGACTGGATCGTCGCCAGCAGAGCCGCTCACCGACGACCTCTCTGTGTAGCGTGAGAGCACTGCGGAGAGGGGGACCGGTGCCGTCGACGATCGCGTCGTTCCCTGTGCTGGGCATCGTCCTGGCCGTCGCCTCGGCCGCCGCGCTGGCGCTGGGCAACATGATGCAGGCGCGCGGGGTGCGCAGCGCCGCCACCGGGCCCTTCGGCGCCAAGCAGTTCTTCGCCCTGCTGCGCAACGGCCCGTGGGTGATCGGTGCGCTGCTGATCGGGGGCGCGATCCTGCTCCAGCTGGCGAGCCTCACGTTCGCTCCGCTCATCGTGGTGCAGCCGGTCGGGGTCGTCGCACTCGTCTTCGCTTCGCTGCTTACTGCGCGCGCGACGCATACGAAGCCCTCCGGCACAGAGATGCGTGCCATCGCGACGAGCGTCATCGGGGTGGCGGGGTTCGTCACGGTCGCCGCACTGGTGAGCACCCAGCGCACGATCCACGACAGTCAGCTCATCGCCATCCTGCTCGCGCTCGCCGTCGTGCTCTGCTTCGCGATCATCGTGGCCCTCGTTCAGCGCGGACGCCGCGGGCCCGCCGTGCTGATCGTCATCGCCGCCGGGGTGTTCTCGGGCTTCGTCGCGACGCTGGGCAAGACGGTGATCCTGCGGGTGCAGACGGTCATCACCGAGCAGGATTACAGCTTCGACTCCTCGAACCTGCTGACCCTGGCGTGCCTGATCGGCATCGCGATCTCGGGCGGCCTCTCCATCTACCTGGTGCAGCGGGCCCACACCGTCAATTCCCCGGAAGTCGTCGTCGGCGGGCTCACCGTCATCGATCCCTTCGTGGCCGTCGTGCTCGGCATCACCATCCTCGGCGAGGCGACCGGAGCGCCGTTCTGGTCGCTGCTCGTGCTGGCGGCTGCCGGCGCGGTGGCGGTCTGGGGGGTGATCGATCTCGCCCGGGCGCAGCAGCGGAGCGCGAGCGACGCACCGCTCGGAGGCTGAGTCCCGAACGGATGCTGCGGGCCGAGGTCGCTCGTCGGTCGGGGGCGAGGGGGCGTCAGTGCAACGCTCCTGCAGTCAGGGTGAAGCCGTTGGCGCGGAGCCGTTCGGCCAAGTGCTCACCCATCGCGACCATCGGGGTCAGAACGCCCGCGCGGTCGGGGAGGTCGTCGAGCGCGAGGCTCAGCGCGGACTCGGCGAGCATCACGCCGGTGCCGCCATAGCCGGGATCGTACGGCGCGGCGACCCGCGTGCGCACCGGCTGGCCCTCGACCGGGTACACGTCGACATCGAGGACGAAGCGACCGTGCTCGATCGCCTCAGCGCTGGGTCCGCTGCCTGGAGACGGCAGCACCCGGTCGACGACGGCGCGCGTCGGCGGAAACGCCAGCGCACCCACGAGACCCGCCGTCCCGAGAGCGATCCCCATGGCGCGCGCGAGTCCGGCAGGGCCGCGCCCGGTCGCCACCACCTCCCGGTACTGCATCAGCTGGCCGTAGCTCCACCCCGTCAGGTAGTTGCTGCGCTGCACGATCTGCTGGTTGTACGAGCCCATGACGAACGGCGCCTGCCAGGTTCCGCGCACCTTGCCCCAGCCATTGCCGGCATGGCCGGGCAGACGCACCGACGGCCCCGGCGTGAGCGCGTAGGGGTTCGCGAGGAGGCGGCGGGCCGAGGCATCCGTCTTCGTCTCCTTCAGCTGCTGGCGGAGCGAGTCGATCGTGCCGCCGCTGATGCCGCCGCGCAGCGACCGCACCTTCAGGGTCGCCGCGACGATGGGCACACCGCCGGCGGCGGTGTGGGCGAGCCCGAGGCCGAGGTCAGACGGGATCGAGTCGAACCCGCACGAGTGCACGATCATGGCGCCGGTGGTCTCGGCGACGGCGTGATTGCGCTCGATGCTCCGCGCGACGAAGATGCTCTCGCCCGACAGATCGGCGTACGACGTGCCCGCGCTCGCGCAGGCCGAGGCCACGCCGGCGCCGTAGCGCAGGTAGGGTCCGACGGTCGTGGCGATGACGGAAGTGGATGCTGCGACCCGGCCGACGGCGGCATCGTCCGAGGTGTCGACCTCGATGATCGGCCAGTCGACGCCGAGTTCGCGCGCGACCTCCACGAGGCGTCGGATGGAGCGGCCGGCGAGGGCGATCCGCACGCTCTCGGGGGCGGATCGTGCCAGGTGCCGCGCGGTGTATCTGCCGACGAAACCCGAGGCGCCGAGCAGGACGATGTCGTGGTCGCGGTCATTCGTGCCCATGCTCGGAGCGTAGGCGCGGTGGAGTCGATGCGACACGGGGTTGCTCGTTGGTCCGAGGCGTTTCGGCTCGCAAGCTCGCTCAACGACCGAGGGTCGGGGTCGGGGAACCCGGGGGCGGTGGACTGGGGAGTGGCAGGCTGGGGGTATGCGAGAAGGAGATGCGATGAAGCAGCGCACGCTGGCAGGGCGGCAGGTTTCGGCGATCGGGCTCGGGGCGATGCCGCTGTCGATGAACAACGACAAGGTGTACCCCTCGTTCGACGATGCGGTCGCCAGCGTGCACGCGGCACTGGACGCCGGCGTCACGCTCATCGACACCGCCGACATCTACGCGCCGGACGGCGAGGAGATGGGGCACAACGAGCGCATCGTCGCCGAGGCGCTGCGCACGTGGGACGGCGACTCGTCGGGCATCTTCGTCGCGACGAAGGGCGGGATCACGCTCGGTGAGGACGGCTCCAAGGGCCGCGACGGTTCGGAGGCGTACCTGCGGTCGGCGGCCGAGAAGTCGCTCGACATCCTCGGCGTCGATCAGATCGAGCTGTACCAGTACCACCGCCCTGACCGCTGGCTCGTCTACGGCGACATCATCGCCGGGTTGAAGGCCATGCAGGACGACGGCCTCATCCGCGCGGTCGGCATCTCGAACGCGAGCGTCGAAGAGATCCAGATCGCCATCGACGTGCTCGGCGAGGGCAACCTCGCGAGCGTGCAGAACGAGTTCTCGCCGAAGCATCCGGGAAGCATCGACGAACTGCGCTTCTGCGAGAAGCACGGCATAGCGTTCCTGCCGTGGAGCCCGCTGGGCGGCACGGGCGGGGGAGCGCGCCGGGTCGGCGACCGGTTCTCGGCGTTCCGCGAGGTCGGCGAGGATCATGGCGTGAGCCCGCAGCAGGCGGTGCTCGCGTGGGAACTGGCGCTGGGCTCGCACGTCATTCCGATCCCGGGAGCTCGGCGCGCAGCATCCATCACCGACTCGGCTCAGGCGGCGAACCTCGAGCTCAGCGCGGACGAGGTCACGCGGCTGTCGGAGTCGGTGGGGATCTTCGACGACTGACTCACCCGGATGAGCTGAACCGGGCGACCAGACGGAGGATCGTCGGCAGTCCGCGGGAGGTCGCCCGGTCGCCGGTGAGGCGCTCGAGCACGGGGGTGGCGTTGCCCTGGCCGTCGACGTCGTTGCGCACGAGCGCCCAGCCGGGTCCGGCATCGACGATCTCGCAGCGGGCACGCGTCATGATGCTGATCGCGTCGGGTGCCTGCGTATCGACCGTTCCGCCTCGGTGGAGGGTGAACTCGTACCCGCGGGACTCGTGGGCCGCGCCGTGTTCGCCGATGATCGCCACGAGGTCGGCAAGCGCGATCCAGAGGATGTCGCGCTCGTGGCCCGATCGGGCGGCGATCGCTTCTTCTGCGCCTGCGACGACCTCTCCGGGTTCGTCGGAGTCGAACAGGATCGTGCCGTTGCTCTGGAAGGTCTGAACGTCGGGGCAGCCGGCGTCGGCGAAGCCGGCGACGATGTCGACGGTCGACGGATGGCCGCGCTGACCCTGGTTGACGTTCCGCATGAAGGCGACGCAGCGCATACGCCGAGAGTACGTGCGATGCTCCGGCTACCGGGAGATGCCGTTCTCGACCGCGTCGGCGCGCGAGGCGGCCAGGGCGGCGAAGGCCAGGGTCGGCCCAGGGCGCTCGTGCTGCGCGGCTGCTTCTGTGCGCAGCGCCTCGCGGCCCGGCCACGTGGGATCAGCGAGAGCAGCGATCGCCTCGCTGAGCTCGTGCTCGGTCGCGGTGTTCGGCGCGAGGGCCAAGCCGGTGCCGGAGCGTTCGACCGCTGCGGCGCCGGCGAACTGGTCCGTCGAGAACGCAAGCACGAGAACGGGCACACCCTGCCCGACCGACTCGGTCACGGAATTGTTGCCGCCGTGGGTGACCGCGGCGGCCGCGCGGTCGAGCAGGCGCACCTGCGGCAGGTATTCGCGCACCAGCCAGCCTTCGGGAACCGGCCCGAGAGCGCTCGCCGGAGTCGAGCCGATCGCGATCGCCGCGCGCAGCCCCGTCCGCGCGATCGCCGCCGCCACGCGCGCCAGCACATCGCCCCGCACCGACAGGAAGCTGCCGAAACTCACGTAGACGAACGGCGTGACGTCGCGAAGGAACTCGTCGGTCTCGGGATCCTCGCGCTCGTCGCGGCGCGTCGAGCCGAGGAAGACGTGGGGCGGCAGCATCCGTCCGTCGTCCGCCAGAATGGCGGGGTAGTTGTACAGCACGACGTCGCCGTGAAGGGCGAACGCATCGGCGACCTCGGCGGCTCGCGGATCGAGCGCCCGAGCCGCGGTGTTCCACTGATGCGCGAAGCGGTCGGACACTTCGACGCAGAGTCGGCGCAGCTGCGCGAGCTCGGCGGGGTCGGGGGCGAACACGCGTGGCCAGGCCGGCGGGAAGCCGTAGACCTCGCCTTTCACGGGCAGCGCGGAGGGATGACCGAGCACCACATCCGCGTAGTCGATGCCGGCGGTGTGCAGCGCGAGGCGGGCGCTGAACGCGAGGTGGTCGACGAGGATGGCATCCGGGCGCACCCGATCGACGACCTCGAACGTCGCTCGCGCCCGCTCTTCGGGCCGCCACATCAGGTCGGTCAGGCGCTCGCGGGCCTGGTACATCAGGGTGGGAATCATCCCGCGGCGGGTGGCGTCGAAGAAGCGCTCGAGAGATGCCGCCTCCGCCGTCTGCTGCTCTCGCGTGCGCATCACACCCGCGTTCGCCCCTCTGCCCAGCGGCAGGTCGGCGCGCTCCAGGCCGAAGTCGGCGACGATCGGCGCCGTCGCCGAGCCGGTGGCGACGACGACGCGCTCCCCGGCGTCGCGCCACGCGGTCGCGAGCGTCGCGAGCGGCAGGAGGTGCGAGGCGTAGTCGGGACTGATGACCAGGAGCGTCATGCGAGCTGCTTCGTCGCCTGCGCGAACTCGGCCTCCTGCGCGACGACCGAGGCGTAGATCGGGGCGAGGGTGGCAGCCATCGCCTGGATCGTGAACTTCGATGCGACGACCTCGCGTGCCCGCACCGCGCGGTCCTCGTCGGCGTCGGCTGCGCGGTCCAGGGCCGACGCGATGGCGCGGGAGAGACGGTCGGCGTCCCACGTCGCCGTGAGGAATCCGGTGTCGCCGTGGTCCACGTAGGTCGCGGGCCCGCCGCCGTCGGGTGCGACCACCACGAGACCCGTGGCCATCGCCTCGAGCACCGCGAGGCCGAACTCCTCCTTCAAGCTGGCGCACACGTACACGCCGCCGACGGCCGCGAGCCGCGGCATCCCGAATCTCGCCGCCGCCATCCAGCGCGCGGCGACGTCGTTGGGGCGATGACCGGGAAGAATCAGCCCGCGGCGCGCGCGTTCGTGCGGGGGTACCGCGGCGGCGATGCGATCCAGCTCGCCCTGCTCATCCCGGGACGGATTCTCGAGGTCGCCTCCGATGATCAGCAGGTTCGCGCGATCGGCGAGGGGCGATCGGGCCCACGTCTCGACGAGAGAGGCCATCCCCTTCACCCGGTGCAGACGCCCCACCGAGACGAGTAGCGGCAGTCCGCGGCGATCTGCGTCGAGGCAGCCGAGCAGCGCCTCGAGTTCGGCGAACGCATCGTGGGCCGGCGTCGCAGCCGGACCGGCCGCTGTCCGCGCCTGGACGACTGCCCTGTCGATGACCGCGAGATCGACCCCCTCTGCGACGACGGTGTGTCGCTCGCTGCGCGACGTCATGTCGATTCCCACGAGTTCCCGCATCTCGTCGACGAGGTTCGGGCGCGGAAAGAACACGGTGTGAGACGCCGATGCCGCGAGCTCCTTGACCAGTCGGACCCGGAACCAGAAGTGCTCGTGAAGGTCGGCCTCACCGAACCCCGCGCGCGTGAGGACGCCGGAGTCCTGCAGTGAGTGGATCACGCTGTGCGGATCCGGGGCGACGGTGAAGATCGTCGGGATGCCGAGCTCCCTGGCGACGTCCGCGGCCGCGAGGCTTCCCACGTCGGCCATGCGCAGGTGAAGGACGTCGACGTCACCCGCGGCGCGGAGGATGCGACGGATGCCGCGCCGCGCAGCGACCCGGTACGGCCACGCGGCCGCGGACGCCACCGGCTCATCGGGGAGAGGGATGTGCCCGTAGAGATGGCCGGTCCCCGTGCCGGCGAGCTGGAGCAGATCGACGGTGCTCTGCCCGAGCCGGCCGCGAGACAGCGTGAGGACCCGCGTGACCGGGCTGTCGTCGGCCGCGATCAGCGCATCGCCGAGGCGCACCAGCAGGGTGGCGATTCCGCCGTTGTCACCTGCTCCGGCTGCCGAGAGCGCGGGGTCGATGTCGGCATGCAGGAAGAGCTGCGCGACCGTGAGCGTTCGCGGCATCCGGTCCGGGGGTGAAGGGCGGAATGCGGGCGGGGCGGTGCTCGCGCTGGGGATGGGGTCGAGATCGATCAGTGCGAGGCGAGCGATCGGCGCGAGAGGACCGCCGGTTGCCAGGAGTGCACCGAGCTCCTCCTCGAGGCCCGCAGTGTCGCGGCGCTGCCCGAGTGCGGCGATCGCGGTCGCGCGCACAGCATCGTGCTCCGAGGGATCCGACGCCACTTCGCGCAGCAGGCGTGCAGCGACCGGTTGAGGCACGAGCCCGAGGGTTTCGACGAGCGCCGCTCGGGGTGCAGCATCCGTGATTCCCAGCAGTGCTGCCTCGATGCCGATCGCGATCGTGTCGCTCGCATGGCCCGACCACCTCTCGATGGTGTGCTGGGCCAGCATGCCCGTGAACCCCCCGGCGGCGACCAGCGCGAGCAGGCGTCCCACGGCCTCTGGCCGGGGCAGACTCTGGCCGAGCGCCCATGCGGCATGCTCTCGGATGAACGGCCGCTCGTCCGACAGCAGGCCGGCGAGCTGACGCTGCGCCTCGTCGTCGTGCATCTCCGCAAGTGCGTGCACCGCCGCGATGGCGGCGATGTCGTCGGTGCCTGCGAGCGCCGTCGACAGCACCCGCAGAGTGCGGACGCTGGGGTCGCGGCCGGCTTCGAAGGCGAGATCGTCGGCGGCGAGCAGCGCCTTGACGATCGTCGGGGCGTCGAGAACGTCGTCCATCGCGGTGTGCACGCCCACGTTCCACCTCACTCACCGCACGGGGCGTCCGTGCTGTCGAAAGGCTATGCCTCCCGCGGGACGCGGACGGGTGCTTGACAAGATGGACGGGCCGGTGCAGGCGAACCAGGCGACCGGCGCGATCTCAGCGGCCGGCGGCGATCTCCTGCGTGCCGAGCACCGAGAGCAGCTGCAGCCGCTCGTGGCTCGGGGTGCCGGGCGTCGCGGTGAGCACGAGGAGCGTCTGTCCCTGCTCGGGGTCGATGAGGAACTGGCACTGCATGTCCATCACGCCGACCTCGGGGTGCTGCAGGCGCTTCTCGCGCGCGTGCGTCGAGCGCACCTCGTGCTCGGCCCAGAGCTCGGCGAACTCGGGGCTCTCCTGCAGCAGCGACGACACCATCGCCCCGGCGCGGGAGTCGGCGCCGAACTTCGCGTAGGCGGTGCGGATCTCGGCGGCGAACGCGCGCGAATGCATCGGGTGGTCCTCGATCGGGTACACGGTGCGCGCCGACGGATCGGTGAACCAGCGATAGCCGACGCTGCGGGCGAACCCCTCGAAGCGCGTCTCGTCGCCGAACAGCGCGCGGGCCGCCGGCGTCTGCGCGAGCGTCTCGCCGAGCTCGGTCATCACCTGCGCGGGGGTGTCGGCGAGGCGGTCGAGGATGCGCATGAGGCCGGGCGAGACGTGCTCGCTGCGCAGTGCCCGAGCCGGTGCCGTGTGACCGGCGAGCCGGAACAGGTGGTCGCGCTCGTCGAGCGTGAGCCGCAGCCCGCGGGCGATCGCGGCGAGCATCTGCTCCGACGGCTGCGGACCGCGCGCCTGCTCGAGCCGGCTGTAGTAGTCGGTCGACATGTCGCAGAGCACCGCGACCTCCTCGCGCCGAAGACCTGCCGTGCGGCGCCGAGACCCGCGCCGCAGTCCGACGTCCTCGGGCTGCAGCGCCTCGCGGCGGCGACGCAGGAAGTCGGCGAGCTGTGCTCTGTCCATCACCTGAGTCTGCGGCATCCGTCACTCCTCATCCAGGGCGTTCCGTCTCGCTTCGCGCGCTCACCGACCGGGGGTCGCCACCTGCACGCCGGTGAGCTGTTGGGAGAGCTCCCACACGCGTCGGGCGTCGGCCTCGCTCCGCACACGCGAGTACAGCGGCTGCTCCGCGGGCAGGCCGCGCAGGTGGCGGAAGCCCTTCGGCCCGTAGAGGTGGCCGCCGCGGGCGTCGGGGCTCGTGGCCGCGTACACCGCCGACAGCGCCGCCGACGACGGGGTGCCGAACAGGATGCCGCGCCGTGACATCGCGCGGATGAACTTCACCGCCGTCGTATCGGTGGACCGCCCCATGCCCGGCTGCGCGGCGAGCAGGTTCGTCGGAGTGATGCCGGGATGCGAGAGGGTGCTGCGGATGCCCCAGCCCGCCGCATCCGATCTCCGCTGCAGTTCCATCGCGAACAGGCCGAGCGCGATCTTCGACGAGCTGTACGCCTTCATCGGGTCGTAGGCGTGCTCCCAGTTCGGGTCGTCCCAGTTGACCGCGCCCTGATCGGCGGCGATGCTCACCTGGCTGGTGATGTGCGCCTTCGCCTCGACGAGCAGCGGGAGCAGCTCGGCGACGAGCGCGAAGTGACCGAGATGGTTCGTCGCGAGCTGCAGCTCGAACCCGTCGACGGAGACCTGTCGGGTCGGCGGGTTCATCACGCCGGCGTTCGCGATGAGGAGGTCGATCGGGCGGCCCTCGTCGTTCAGCTGCGCGGCGAGGGTTCCGACGGAGTCGAGCGACGCGAGGTCGAGGGGGAGGACACGGATGCTGTGGGCTCGGGTCTGCTGTCGGAGCTGGGTTGCCGCCGCCTCGCCCTTCTTCGGATTGCGGACGGGCATGAGGACGTCGGCACCGGCGCGCGCGAGGCGCGCGGCGATCTCGAGTCCGACGCCGTCGCTCGCGCCGGTGACGAGGGCGAGCTTGCCGGTGAGATCGGGAACGGGGATGTCGAGAGGCTTGGGCATGAGGGGCTCCTGTGGTGTGGTGCTTCTCATGCTGGACGTGGGCGGGATCGGGATTCAGGGCGCGGTCATCCAGGGATCGGGGATCCGTGGCTACCGCCCGGAGCTCGTCACGCGTCGGCGCGCGAGATGTCGGCGAGCCAGGCGCGCAGGTGCTCGACGACGAACGCGTGGTCGTCGGCCTGCGGGAGGCCCGAGACGCCGACGGTGCCGACGACGCCGACTCCTTCGATCGAGATCGGGAACACACCGCCATGCGCCGCATACCGGGTGGTGTCGAGGCGGCCGTCGGTGTCGAAGTCGCCGCCGGCGGCGCGGAACGCGAGGCCCACTCCGAACGAGGAACGGCCGTAGCGGCGGGCGACGCGCGTCTTGCGCTCGAGCCAGCCGTCGTTGTCGGCGCTCGATCCCGGCAGCGCGGTGTGGAACACCCGCGCCTGGCCGAGGGAGATGCCGATCACGATCGGCAGGCCCAGGGCAGCAGCCTCCTCGCGCATGCGGGAGCCGAGAGCCCAGGCATCCGTCACATCGAAGCGGGGGAGGATCACCTCGGCTTCGTCGGCTTCGACGCGGGCGAGCAGGACGGCGATGTCGTCGGTCATGGGACGAACGTACCCGCTGGGCCGGGCGGTGGCGGCTGAGCGAGGCGGGGTCGCGGCGCCGATTCCTCCCCAGGCCGTGATGATTCAGGTCTCTTCGGGGTTATCCACAAAAGCTACTCGGATCTGCGGTTTTGAGGCGCCGGAATGTCGGAGCCCCTCGGCAGAATCGAAGGTATGAACTTCCCGCTGACCGACCTCCGGGGCATCGCCGATCTGCTCGGCGACACCCTCGCTCCGGCGCTCGGCAGCGACGCGTCGCGGGGTCTGTCGCACGGTGAGCTGGTCGACGCGTTGGGCGTCGTCGAACAATTGGGGCGGATCGCGGATGCTGCCCGCCTGGCGCTCGCCGGAGAGGTCGGGCGGCGTGCCGACTCCGAGTTCGGCGACGACCGGATCACCGCGCAGTACGGGTGCGGGTCGGCGCAGGAACTCGTGGAACGCGCCACGCTGGTGTCCGCGGCGACCGCGCGGGCACGGCTGCGGGACGCGAAGGCGATCACGAGTCGGGTGACGCTGACCGGGCAGACCCGCCCGGCACCCCTGGAGCACGCCCGGGCGGCGCTGGCATCCGGGCGACTCAGCGCAGACGCGCTCACCACGATCGTCGACGCGCTCAGACCGCTGCTGGGCCGGTGCACGGTCGACGAGATCGAGGCGGCCGAGGGCGAACTCGTCGCCGCCGCAGTGGGGGACGCCGGGGAGCCGGCGTGCGGGATCCATGAGCTGAAGGTGATGGCGACCACCTGGGCGCTGTACCTCGACCCGGATGGCACGCTCCCGGACGAGGAGTACGCGCAGCGGGTGCGGGGGATCCGGATCAGCCGGCGGGCGCACCGGGGACTGCGGCGGATCTCCGGGGATGTCACCGACGACGTCGCGGCGCAGTTCGATCGGCTGATGGACGCGCACCTGAATCCGCGGGTGCAGGACCGCAGACCACGGTTCGTCGATGACGAGGCTGACGCCCGGGCCGGCGAGGCGGCAGAGCGGGTGCTGGATCCGCGGACCGCGGACCAGAAGCGCCACGACGCGTTCGCGTCGATCCTCTCCGCCGCGGCGGGCGCAGTCGCGACGCCGACGCTGGGCGGGGCCGCGCCGACCCTGATCGTCACCACCACCGTCGAGGACCTCGCCGACCCCGACGGAGTGGCGTTCGTGGAGTCCGCGGGTGGTCCCGTTGCGATACCGGCCTCGTTCGCGCGGCATGCCGGCTGCCACGGCACCATCCACCGGCTCACCCTCACCGGCACCGGCGCCATCAAAGCGCTGGTCGTCGAGGACCGGGTGTTCAACCATTGGCAACGCAAGGCGATCGGCGCCCGTGACGGCGGCTGCATCATCCCCGGCTGCACCGTTCCCGCGGCGTGGTGCGAGGTGCATCATGTCGTCGACTGGGCCAAGGGCGGTGCGACCTCGGTCGACAACGGGGTGCTGCTGTGCTGGCACCATCACCACGGCATCGAGACGAGCGGATGGGAGATCCGCATGGTCGACGGTGTGCCGCACGTGCGACCACCCGCCTGGGTCGACCCGCACCGACAATGGCGCGGACCCAACCGGCTGCTGCTGAACGAACTCAGACGCGCCAGGTCCGCATAGACCACCCCGCACACTCGAACCCACCGCCGACCCCGTCGGAAGCAAGCTCGCTCGACGTACGGGGAGGAGCGTGGGCGACCGTCAGTGGTCGCCGGAGTGGCGCGACAGGCGGGTCTCCTCGAGGTCGAGCATGGCCTGCGCCTCGGCCAGCACGCGTGAGGAGTAGACGCCTTGGGCACGCAGTTCCAGCAGGCGCTCGCGCTCCGCATCGACGACGGCGAGGCGCAGCTCGCGGTACCGCTGATGCGGCATCTCGCCGGGTTTGCGCACCACGCGTGCGCGCTCCCATGCGGCCTCGGTGCTGAGGAAGGAGGCCCGCCTCACGCGTTCGATGACATCGGGGTCTATCGGGGCGGTGGTGGCAGCATCCGTCTCGATCTCGCTCAGTGTCTCGAGGCCGACGTTGCTGATGTCTTCGAGGAGGGACGCGAGCTCCCTGCGGTCCTCATGGGCATCGATGCCCTGCACGTTGAGCAGGCGGATGAGCCACGGCAGTGTGCCGCCCTGCACGACGATGCTCACCACCGCGACGGTGAACGCGATGAGGATCAGCTGCGGCCGGTACGGGGTGTTCTCGGGCAGCGACTGCGCGGCGGCGAGCGTCACGACGCCGCGCATGCCCGACCAGCCCAACACGATCCCGCCGCGCCAGTCGATGTGCTCCTGGCGCTGCTGCTCGAGGTCGGCACGCCGGCGCTCGTAGTCGCGCTCGAGGCGATCCCGGGTGCGGGCCTGCCGGACCGTGCTCACCGGGTGACTCCGGTAGTAGTACAGGGCGAGAAGCGCGTGGTACGTCCGCTTCTCGGTACGCTCCTCGCGCTTGCCGAGGGCGTAGACCATCGGTCCGATCCAGAGGAACCGGATCACGATGAGTGCTGCGGTCGCGAGCAGGCCGATGAGGATCGCGTCGCCGGCGCTGAGAACCGTCGGGTCGACGTGATCCACCAGCGTGCGGATCTCGAGGCCGATGAGGAGGAACACGCCGTTCTCGAGGAGGAACTGGATCGTCCGCCAGTTGATGCGGTCACTGATCCTCGCCTGCGCGCTGAACTTGGTGGGGGCCGCGTGGCCGGTGTAGAGGCCGGCGACGACGACCGCCATCACGCCGGATGCGCCGAGCGCCTCCGCCGGGGCGAAAGCGACGAACGGGACCGCGATCGACAGCGCCGTGTCGAGCACGGGATCGGTGAGCTTGGAGCGCACGAACACGGTGACGTATCCGGCGACCAGGCCGATCACGACCGCGACGACGACGGCGTAGACGAAATCGACGACTCCGGCCCACGGCGTCGTGAGGCCGCCCACCGCCGCGGCCGCGACAGCCGAGCGCAGCAGCACCAGCGCCGTCGCGTCGTTGAGGAGGCCTTCGCCCTCGAGCACGGTGAGCAGCCGCGGCGGAAGGCCGAGGCGCCGGCCGATCGAGGTCGCCGCCACCGCGTCGGGTGGGCTGATGACTGCTCCGAGTGCGATGGCCGCGGCGAGGTTGAGGTCCGGCAGCAGCGAGAACAGCAGGAAGCCCGCGGCGAACGCGGTCACGATCACGAGCACGACCGACAGGCTCGCGATCGATCCCACGTTCCGGCGGAAGTCGGTGATCGGCACACTGATCGCGGCGGCGTACAGGATCGGCGGCAGCACCCCGTCGAGGATGATCTCGTGCGGCACCTCGATGTCGGGCACGCCCGGCAGATACGACAGCCCCACCCCCACGACCACGAGGATGATCGGCGCCGCCACTCCGAGCTTCTTGGAGAACGCGGCGACCGCCACGATGACCGCCACGGCGATGACCGCGTAGATCCCCAGCTCCATGGGCTCAGCCTATTGAGCGACTGTCCGGTTCGAGGGGTCGTGTGCCGATGGGTGAGAAGGGGAACGGATGCTGCGCTCCTGGATGGTGCCCCGAGCTCCGGCGTTTCGACTCGCAAGCTCGCTCAACGACCGAAACCCTGGCCCCCGGTCGGCGCCGGAAGTCGAAACGCGACGGGTCTCCGAGCTACGCCGGCAGCTGCCGCTCCCTCGCCGACACCCGCTCGGGCGGCACCGGAGGGGCCGGCGCGTCCAGGGCGCGCAGCATCCGTTCGAGCGTCTCCCGCAGCTCCTCCCGGGCCGGGGAGGCGAGGTCCGTCGTGTACTCGACCCCCGCAGGAATCCACGACAGGCCGTACATCGTCTCGCGGAAGTCCGAACCGCCCACCGGCCACCGCGTGTGCGTGGCGTCCTCCGCCGAAGCCCCCTGACCCCACTGGCCGAAGTACTCCCGCATCTCGTCGAACGGCAGCTCCATCACCGCGTCCGCCTCCACCGCCTGGCGCACCCAGGAGCGCGCGACGAAGATGAACTCCTCGATCTGCTCCGGCGTCAGGGGCTTCGGCTCGAAGAGCACGCGGGTGTGCGCGACGTCCGCCAGCCGATCCACGCGGAACGTGCGCCAGTCGTCCTTGTCGAGGTCCCAGCAGAGCAGGTACCAGTGCCGGTCGGCGGGCGCGAGGGCATGCGGCTCGACGCGACGATGCGTGACCTCGCCCGACGCCGCCGTGTACGTGAACCTCACCCGCTCGTGGTCGCGGGTGGAAAGCGCGAGCTCGCCGAGCACCTCGCCCGACACGGCGGCGCCGGCGTTGAGTCCGGCGGGCTGCACGGTCTCGGCCAGCGCGGCGACGCGGCGGCGCAGGGGAGCGGGCAGCACCTGCTCGAGCTTCGCGAGCGCGGTGATGGTCGTCTCGGGACCGCTCACGAGGCGCTGGGATGCCGCCACCCGCAGCCCGATCGCCATCGCCACGGCCTCTTCATCGGTGAGCAGCAACGGAGGCACGGCACTGCCGGCCTCGAGGCGGTAGCCGCCCGCCGCGCCAGGGATCGACTCGATGCGGTAGCCCAGCTCGCGCAGTCGCTCGACGTCGCGCCGCACGGTGCGCTCGGTCACGCCCAGCCGATCGGCCAGCTCGGAACCCGGCCAATGCCGGTGAGTCTGGAGCAGGTTGAGCAGCGACAGGGCTCGCGTGGTGGTGTCGGCCATGCGAAAAGAATCTCATGCATCGCGGACAAGATCTGTCCGCATCCGCTCGTAGCTTGGGGGGCATGGCGAACGAATCGATCATCCAAGCGCAGGGTTTGACCAAGCGCTTCACTGTGAAAGGCAAGACCGTCGAGGCCGTCACCGAGCTCGCGTTCGAGGTGTCGCGCGGCGAGCTCGTCGCGTTCCTCGGACCCAACGGCGCCGGCAAATCGACCAGCCTGCGTATGCTCACGACCCTCATCCCGCCGACATCGGGCACCGCACGGGTCGTCGGGTTCGACATCCTGAAGCAGCCCGCCGAGGTGCGCGCCCGCATCGGCTACGTCGGCCAGCTCACGAGCGGCAGCTTCTCGCAGCGCGCCCGCGACGAGCTGCTGAGTCAGGGCGCGTTCTATGGCATGTCGAAGGCCGCGGCCCGCGCGCGGGCCGACGAGCTCATCGAGTCCCTCGACCTCGCCGGCTTCGCGACCCGGTCGGTGCAGCAGCTGTCGGGCGGCCAGAAGCGCCGACTCGACGTCGCCCTCGGCCTCATGCACGCGCCGCCGCTGCTGTTCCTCGACGAGCCGTCGACCGGACTCGACCCGCAGAGCCGCGCCAACCTCTGGCAGCACATCATCGATCTGCGCGCGCAGTACGGAACGACGGTCTTCCTCACGACGCACTACCTCGAGGAGGCCGACCGCTACGCCGAGCGCGTCATGGTCATGGACAGGGGGCGCGTGATCGCCGACGACACCGCGGCGCGACTGAAGGCGGAGCTCGCGGGCGACGTGCTCACGTTCGGCTTCAGGGGCGAGACGGATGCTGCGGCCGCCGTCGCCGTGGTGCAGCGGCTCACCGAGCGCGAGGTGCGGCGGGTCGAGGCATCCGTCGTCCTCACCGTGCCGGAGGGCGACGCGCTGCTGCCCGCCGCGGTGCGCGCGCTCGACGCGGCCGGTCTCATGGTGCGGACCGCGACCGGTGTGCCTCCGACGCTCGACGACGTGTTCCTGGCGCTCACCGGCCGCACGCTGCGCGAGGCCGGCGAAGGCGAGGGCGAACCCGACGAGAACGCGGAGGCGTCGGCCGAGGCATCCGGAACCGCCGAACAGGTGACCGAGACGACAGGAGCGAAGCGATGACCGACCAGATGCAGACTCGGATCGAGGCCCGGCCCGACACCGCAGTGCGGGCGAACCCGGCGCGCGACACGTGGAACGTGCTGACGCGCGAGCTGAAGCCGGTCGTGCGCGATCCGTTCACGCTGATCTTCAGCCTGGTGCAGCCACTGGTGTTCCTCGGGCTGTTCGCGCCGCTGCTCGTCGGCTCGTCGGGCGCGCCGGTGGGCGAGACCCTGCAGTGGTTCGTGCCCGGCGTGCTTGTGATGATCGTGCTGTTCGGCACCGGCGCGACCGGGTCGAACCTGCAGTACGAGATGATGACGGGCTCGCACGAGCGCACGCTGGTCGCGCCGCTCGCGCGATCGTCGCTGCTGGTCGGCCGTGCGCTCAAGGAGATCGCGCCGATCGTCGTGCAGGCGCTGATCATCGTGCTCATCGCGTGGCCGTTCGGCTTCACGATCAACGTGCCCGGACTCGTGATCGGGCTCGCGCTGCTCGCGGTGTTCGGCGTGGGGCTGGGGTCGCTGTCGTACACGCTCGCGCTCAAGACCAAGGACCGCGAGTGGCTCTTCTGGGGTGTGCAGCAGACGCTGATCTTCCCGCTGCTGATCCTGTCGGGCATGCTCCTGCCGCTCGACGAGGGGCCGGCCTGGATGCGCGCGGTCTCGACGGTGAACCCGGTGAACTGGGTCGTTCAGGCCGAACGCGCGCTGTTCGCCGGCGACCTCGGCGCGATCGAGGTGCTGTGGGGCTGGGTCGCGGCGATCCTGCTCGCGGTGGTCGGGCTGGCCGTCGGGATCCGCGCGATGCGCAAGAGCAGCTGACGCGGGACGGATGCCTCGGGCCGGCGCTGCTCGCCGGTCCGAGGCGTTTCGTCTCTGCGTTTCGACGCGCTTCGCTCGCTCAGCGAGCGGGGATCGGCGTCGGCAGCCGGGCTTACTGGAGGACCGGAGTCGAGGCGGTGCGGGCGACGGCGACGCGGTCCCCGCCGGCCATCTTCGCCTCGTACATGGCGTGGTCCGCGGCGCGGATGAGCTGGTCCATGACCGGGGCGCCGTCGTTGCCCACCGTCACCACGCCGACGCTCGCCGTGATGGACAGCGCGGGGGGCAGATCGTCGTAGG
Organism: Microbacterium sp. Leaf288; assembly: GCF_001422925.1. Classification (GTDB taxonomy): domain Bacteria; phylum Actinomycetota; class Actinomycetes; order Actinomycetales; family Microbacteriaceae; genus Microbacterium. The sequence goes on along the minus strand of NZ_LMNI01000012.1, from coordinate 599,655 downwards.
GCTCGGCGATCGCGGCGCGGATGCGATCGGCCAGCGCTGCGGCGTCGCCGACGCTGTCCACCGCGGCGACCGCGATGAACTCGTCTCCACCGAACCGCCCGAGCACATCCGACTCGCGGATGACCCCGCGCAACCGCTGCCCGATCTCTCGGAGGAGGGCGTCACCGGCGGCGTGACCGAGCAGGTCGTTCACGGCCTTGAATCCGTCGAGATCGATGAAGATCACGGTGAGTGCGGAGTAGTCCTGGAAGAGCGTGCGCGTGACGTCCTCCTCGATCAGTCGCCGGTTCGGCAGTCCGGTCACCTCGTCGTGCATCGCTGCGCGGCGCAGCGTGTCTTCCAGGCGGACCCGCGCGATCGCCTGGGCCGCCTGATTCGACAGTGCCTCGGCGAGCGGAACGGCTTCTTCGTCGAACTCGCGCGGGTGGTCGAAGAAGCAGACCATCGCACCGACCGCGTCCCCGTGGGACCGCATCGGCGAGGCGATCGCCGCGTGCACGCCGCCCGCTCGATAGATGTCGCTCATGCCGACCCCGGGCACGAAGGAGTCCGCATGCTCGGGGGAGCGCACGATCAGCACCTGCCCGCCGAGGAAGGTCGTCGTCCCGGCCGGACGGAGGCCTGCGGGCCAATAGGCGGCGAGCGGATTCACCCCGGCGACCTGGATCAGCCCGTCGGGCCCGCCGATGTGCACGCTCACCGCGCTCGCGGAGAACGCCCGTTGCGCCACGTCCACCAGGAGTTCTGCCGCATCGGTCTCGGTTCTCACATTGCCGAAGCCGACCGCCGCGTTGAGGAGGATCTGCAGTCGCTGCCGGCCGCGTTCCGTCTTCGCCTCCGCACCCTGGAACCCCAGATTGAAGGATGACCGGGGCGACACGTCGTAGACGGCGATGCGCTCCGCACCTCTCTCGTCCTCACCGAGGGATCCGACCACCACCGGGCGGACGACCCCTGAGACACCATGGAGAGTGGCATCCGTCGGGCGCATGCCGCCCTCCTCCGCGAGCGGCATGCGCAGAGTGAGCAGAGCTTCGAGCGGCTTTCCGATGACGTCCTCACCGTCGGAGCCCAGCCACTTCAGCACTTGCGCGTTGGCATCGAGAATCGTCGACTGACGGTCGACGGTGATCAGCCCGCAGATCGCGAGACCTAGCACGGCTGGCTCGTGGCGTGCGGGCTGGTCGGATCGGGGCATTCGGTCGGGGCAACTCCGTGGGTCACGGTGGCCTCCTGGCTTCTGTGTCGAGGCGGCGGGTCTTGGGAACGACGAGTGACGTCGCCTCAGCGGGTGGGTTCAGTCTAGTCGATGCTTCGAAGACTTAGGTAAATATCTTAAATATTTGTGGATCTGAGCTATTCTGATCCCCACGCGGCTGAGAGAGAATGACGGCATGGCGAACGACACACCGGCGCTGACCCTCGGGGTGGCGTTGCGCCGGTACCTCGATGCGCGCAATGCAGCAATGGTGACGGCGCGCGCCAGTCTGGGCATCAGCGATATGGACGCCCGGGCGTTGCTGTTCGTGGTCGGCAATCCGGGGACGCGGCCGACGGCGCTGCGTGAGTATCTGGGCATCACGTCGGCCGGCGTGACGACATTGATCGATCGGCTTGTCGGCCGATCTCTCGTGCGACGTGATGTCGACCCGGCCGACAGGCGCGTGAACCGCATCACCGCCACGATCGACATCGCCGAGGACCCCTGGTCAGCCCTCAACCGATTCGACGACGACTTCGACGTCGCCGTCGATGCTGCGGATCCGACGATGGTCGAGAACTCGACAGTCCTCCTCGAGGCCCTGACCGCGGCGGCAGTGGGGGCGCGGCGATGACTCGCAGTCAGGCGACGTCGGTGCCCTGATACGCGAGCGACTTCGCCTCGAGGAACGCACACAGTTCGGAGACGGCGGCCAGCTCTGCCGACAGTTGGAGCACCCCGGATGCATCGAGGACGAGGTTCTCTTCACGCGGCTCCATGGTCGCGACCCATGCGGTGGCGTCCGGCGTCGCAGGCTGGATGAAGACGCCGGTCGGAGCGTGACCGAGCTGGAAGACCACGAGGCCGGTGTTCGCGCCGCCGTCGCCGTCCTGCACCGTGACGCGTGCAGCGTCGGCCATGGGCTTTCCCTGCGCGCGATACTCGGCGAGCCAAGACTCCAATGTCTCCCGATTCCGAAACGCCATCGCGATCCTCCTGCTACCTCTGCGACGAGAAAAGTATAGGTATCCAGGGATCCTTCATCGATACTCCGACCAGGAGCGTGGCAGGGCGGACTCTAGCCGATCGTCGTGCCCTGCGCGTCAGCTTGCGGCGGCGCTGCCGCGCAGGGCTGACTTGAGGGGTGCACACCACCCCCGGAGACCTCGAGGATGATCTGGCCGCCGCCGTCGGCGGCGCTGAGATCTTCGCCGTCTACCAGCCGCAGGTGTCGCTGGAGAGCGGGTCGATCGTGGCCGCCGAGGCGCTCTGCCGCTGGCGGCACCCGCGCCTGGGCGACATCGATCCGGTGACGATGATCGGTGTCGCCGAGCGCACCGGGGTGATCCATGCGCTCGGTCGGCGGATGCTCGACGAGTGTCTCGCCACGCTCGCCGGATGGCGCGAGACGGGCCGTGACTGGGCCGTCGCCGTCAACGTGTCGCCGGTGCAGTTCGAGGACGGATCGTTCGCCGGTCACGTCGCCGGCGAGTTCCAGCGACGTGCACTCGCTCCCGGTTCACTCGTGTTCGAGCTTCCCCACGATCTGCCGCCGGTCGACGATGGTGCAGTGCTGTCGCAGCTGCACATGCTTCGCGACATCGGTGTGGAGTTCTCGCTGGCAGGTTTCGGTGACGAGCCCCCGTCGCCCGACCTTCTGCGGGGCCTGCCGGTCGCCGAGGTGAAGCTGCCGGGCCACCTGGTGCGGGCCGCCGAGCGGCCTGCGCCGGCATCGCTGCGCGATCGGGTCGGGGTCGCCCATGAACAGGGGCTGCGTGTGGTGGCGGAGGGGATAGAGACCCTCACCCATCTCGACATCGCCGTGGAGCTGGGGTGCGATCGCGCGCAGGGGTTCCTCATCCGGCAGCCGCACGAAGAGATCACGTTCCCGTAGATCTAGGATCAAGGGATGACGACGGCGCGACGGCGAGGCATCCTCGCTGTCGTCACCGCGATCATCCTGCTGGCGCTCGGCGCCGGCGTCGCGTTCGCCGTCGGAGACGCCCTCGGAATCCGCACCGAGCCCTCGGCCCAGATGGAGCCGCAAGCCCCTGTCGTGCCCGCGGTCGCCGACCCGGTCCTCCCGCCTTCGTTCACGTTCGACGCCCCCGAGACGGAGCGCGTGTCGGTCGCGCTGGAGGAGTTGACGGATGCTGTGACCGCAGCATCCGGAACCTCCGGCGAAGCCGTGCTCACGGCGCGGATCGACCCGACCCTCGTCGCGACCGACGACGCGTACGCCATCGAGGGGGATGCCGCCGCGCTGCTCGTCCGCGCCGGAAGCGAAGACGGCGTCACGCGCGGCATCTACGACCTCAGCGCCCAGGTCCGCGCCGCGGCGCCGCTCACCGACCTCGTCGGCGAGCACGCGGCCTCGCGGCTGCCGCTGCGCATGACCGACCTCGGCGCGGTCGGCGTGATCCCGGATCCGGCCGAGTGGGAGTCCGGCGACGACTACTCGCACGCGTCGAAGGCGTTCGCCGCGGTCATGCAGCCCGAGCCGCCGTATGTCGACCAGACCGCACTCGCCGCCGCGTTCGACGACTTCGACGCTTTCCTGCGGCACTCCCTCGCGAACGGGTTCAACGCCGTCGCGTTCCCCGGGTTCGTCGAGTACGTCACGTTCGACGGGGCGCCCGACGGCCCGGTCTACGCCGACGGTGACGACCATCGCGACAAGGCCCTCGCCCTGCGCGACGCGTACGCGCCCTTCTGGGAACGCGCCGACGAGCTGGGCATGAAGGTGTTCCTGCGCACCGACATGCTCGCGCTCACCGGTCCGCTCGAGCAGTACCTCGCCGGCGAGTTCGGCTCGCTCGACACCGAGAACCCCGAGCTCTGGAACGTCTACACCGCCGGCCTCGACGAGCTGTACGACGCGGTGCCCGCGCTCGACGGCGTTCTCATCCGCATCGGCGAGGCGGGTCCGGTCTACGACGTCGGCGGCTGGGACTACTACTCCGCGCTCGAGGTGACGTCGCTCGACGCCGTGCGCACGATGCTCGAGGCGTTCACGGCGCAGGCCGAGGCATCCGATCGCGAAGTGATCTTCCGCACGTGGTCGGTGGGTGTCGGCGCCGTCGGCGACATGCACACGAACGCGGAGTCGTACGAGGCTGTGCTCGGTGGCATCGACTCGCCGGCACTCATCGTGTCGACGAAGTACACGCTCGGCGACTTCTACACGTGGCTGCCCCTCAACGACACGCTCGAGCAGGGCTCGCAGCGGCGCATCGTCGAGTTCCAGAGCCGGCGCGAGTTCGAGAACTTCGGTGCGTTCCCCAACGACCTCGGACCGCAGTATCAGTGGGCGCTGCAGCAGCTGCTCGCCGCGAACGACCAGGTCGAGGGCATCTGGGTCTGGACCCAGGACGGCGGTCCGTGGCGCGCCGGACCCATGAGCCTGTACCTGAAGTCGGGGTTCTGGCAGCTGTACGAGCTGAACACGCAGCTCGCAGCATCCCTCGCTCAGAATCCCGAGGCCGACGTCGCCGGCACCACCGCGGCGTGGGCTCGGGAGTACTTCTCCGAAGACCCCGCCACGGTCGAGGCGATCGTCGAGGCGATGACGCATTCCCGCGACGCGATCGCGCAGGGCATGTACGTGCCGCAGTTCGCCGAGCAGCGCGTGTTCGCGATCGGGCTCGAACCGCCGCCCATGATGTGGATCTTCGAGTGGGACATACTCACCGGCGACTCCGCCGTGCTCGACGTGCTGTATTCGATCGTGCGAGACAGCGGGGCCGACGGCGTCGAAGCGGCGATCGGCGACGGCGCCGAGGCGGTCGTGGCGGTCGAGCAGATGCGCGAGCTCGTTTCGGAGACGGATGCCGCGACCTGGCGCTCGCCCGAGATGCGGGCCGCGTTCCTCGACACGCTGGACTACGAGCTCGACACGCTCCGGCTGCTCGAGTCGTATCGCGCGATGATCCTGCATCAGGGTCAGTGGCACGACACGCTCTCGCCCGAGGCGCATGCGCGGTGGGATTCCGACCGCGTCGCGTACGAGGAGCGCGCGGCCGAGCACCTCGCGAAGTACGGGGGCAACCTCGACTACCCCGCCTTCAACCTCACCGCCGCGCAGCTCGGCGTCGAGCGCGCGATGCGCGACGAGCCCATGGCGTGGGTCGCCCGGGTGCTGCTCGTGCTCGCTCTGGCCTGGGTCGTGATCGGCATGCTCGCCGCACGCACGAGGCTGGTCGCGAAGCCGGGCGCTGCGGCGGCGCGCGCGACGTGGATCGCGTCGACGCGGCCGTGGCGGGCGCGCGAGTCCACCCTCGGCATGCTCGAGCTCGACCGGTGGCTGCTGCTGATCGTGCCGGCGGGGCTGCTCGTCGCGACGCGCGCCGTGCAGACGTCGTTCCTGTCGTGGACGCACCTCGCCGTCATCGTCGGCGCCTGGGTCGTGTTCGCCCTCGTGCTGCGCCTCTTCGTCTGGGAGCGCTCGCCGTGGCCGGTCATCGCCGCCGTCGGCGGGGTCGTGGTGCTGCGCTGCATCGTGACGCTGTTCGCCCTCTCGTTCACGGGCCCGGGAGGGTACTGGTTCGCGTTCTGGACCGACCCGCTGCTGCGTACGGTGTACATCAGCATCGCGTTCGCGCTGTTCGTCTGGGTGTTCGTCGCCGCCGGCTGGGCGCTGTCGGCGCAGGTGCGCGCGCGGCGTGCGACCGGATACGTGCTCGCCGCGGCCGGCGCGGGACTGCTCGTGCCCGCGGTGGCCGTCGGGGCGATCGGCCTCGAGACCGCGCTCACGCTCTGGAACGACGAGATGGGTCTGCTGCCCTGGGGTCTCGCCCGCATCCTCGGCATCACCACGTACCTCGAGATCCCCTCCGTGACCCCGTGGGCGGCCGCCGCATTCGGCGGCGCGCTGCTCGTCGTCGGCCTGCTGCTCGCGGTGCCGTGGCGACGGCAGCGGGGGGCAGCATCCGGTCCCTCCTGAAACGGGGGAGTGCACCGTTCGCGCGTGGTCGGACCACACGTGTCGGAGGAGTACTTTAGAAACATCCCCGAAACAATTCGAAGAGGTATTCACCATGCGCTCACGAAGCACAGCACTCCTGTCCATCGCCGCCGTCTCCGGCCTTCTGCTCGCCGGCTGCGCGTCCACCGCCAGCCCCGAGCCGACGTCCTCGTCGGCCGCTGACTCCGTCGTGACCTCGTCGGTCACCGAGCCCGCCGCCGCCGGTGAGCGCGTCGGCGCCGACGGCACCGAGCTCGAGGTGTGGAGCAGCATCGTCCCCGACGAGAGCGCCGCCGCCACGCTCGACGAGCCCGCCGAGGGCAACCAGTGGGTCACCGTCAACGTCGCCCAGTGGGTGTCGGAGAAGGGCCAGTCCGACGTCGATGTGGCGCCCGTCCTGCGCTCGACGACGGACGAGTCGTTCTCGGCCGACGCGGTCTCGCAGCGCTCCGTCGAGGTGCCGATGACGCCCGAGAAGTCCTACACGTTCGTGTGGAGCTTCCAGGTTCCCGAGGACCTCGTCGACGCCGAGACCCTCGTGGTCTGCGTCGGCTCGGGCGACGAGGGCTGCAGCAGCCTCGTCGCCGAGTGATCGTCAGGCGTCGGCCGCCCCACGGCCGGCGCCTGATCCACCGCGTTCGCGCCGTGTGCCTTCGGGCGCACGGCGCGTTCGCGTTCGCGGGCGCTCAGGCCGCTCACCTGTCACGAATCGCCGGGTGAGTCGGCGCTTCGTGACAGGTGAGCAGTCAAGCGGTCGGGGGAGCGGTCGCTGCGCTGCGCGGCCCGCGCTGCAGGCGACGGGCGATGCCGACCAGGCCGCCCACGAGCGCGATCGCGCCCGCGGCGAGCAAGAGGTACGCGACGATCGCGGGCGGGGAGAGGGAGACGACCCAGTCCGCCACGGCGTCGCGACGGCCCGCGTCGACGGTGACCCACAGTGCCGTCGCGGAGATCACCGCGAAGACCAGACCCCAGATGATCGCCGCCCAGCGCGTGCGCGGCGCCGCATCAGCCGCAGCGCCGGTGACGGGCTGCTGGTCAGGCGTCCCGGCGGATGGGGCGAACACCAGGGACTGCGTCAGGTCGAGGGTGGGGTTCGTGTCGGTCATCGCTCTTCCTCCGGCTCATAGACGGTCACGTAGACGGAGCCGAGCCCCTGCTCCAGCACGATCTTCTGACGGGTGGCAGCGTCGGCGTCGGCGGTGGTGTTGCGGGTGGACCACGACCACTCCGACGTCCCCTCTTCTCCGGGGCGCAAGGTGACGGGCACGTCCTCGACGGAGTTCGACCGCGGGTCGAGGCGCTGCACCTCCACTCGGCCGGCGCCCAGCCGCGCCTCGATCTCCACGGCGGTGCCCGGGTTCACCGTGATGTAGGTGACGCCGGTGCTCTTGCGGATCGTGATGGTGCCGGCGTCGACGTTCTCGTCCTCCGAGAGGGGCAGCACCGTGATGTCCGTGCTGCCGAAGGGCTGCACGATCGTGGTGGGAACGGTGCTCGTACCCAGATCCACGTTCCCGAGCACGAAACTGCGCGGGCCCGAGGCGATGGCCGTCACGACGCCGATGGTCACCAGCACGATCGCGACCGCGGTGAGGAAGCCGCTGCGGCGACGCGCGATGCCGGCGACCACCATCGCGAGGCTCACGACGATCGCGGCGGACAGGATGCCGATGGCGGCCGCGAAGCCGGCCAGCGCCGGGTCGCCCAGGGTGATCAGCACGGTCAGTGCTCCGGCGACGATCGCGGCACCCAGGGCCGTGACCACGAACACGAAGCTCGTGCGCGGGCGGGTCGCACGGCGCACGCGGCGACGCTCTTCGGCCTCGGCGGCGTACGCGGCGCCGTGCGCGTGTCGTTCACGCCGGGCCTGTTCGCGGGCGGCGCGGGCGGCGTCCTGCTGACTGCGACGCCACGCGTCGTTCTGCACCCGCCACTCTTCCTGGCTCGCGCGCCAATCGGCGCGCCAGTCCGCCGCCGCGACATCGGCGGCGTCGGGAGTGGGAGCGGGGACCGTCTCCGATCCTGTCGCGGATCCGGCCGGCGCCCGACCGGCCGGATCCGCGATGCCCGCGGCGTCGGCCGCGAGAGGAGAGGCCGCGTCGACACCCGAATGCGACGCGACCGGGGCGGGCGGCGCGGAAGCCGTCGGCGCGCCCGCCCGGGAGGGCCGGCCGGCCTGAGCCGCCCGGACGATGAAGTAGACGGCCGTGCCGATGAGCGCGAGGGCGAGGATCACGCCGATGCCGCCGAACGGAGAGCCGAGGTCCCAGATGCCCGAGCCGTCCCAGGCCCACGGCGCGAACCCGGTGAGCGCCCACAGCGGCCACATCAGGATGTTGCGCAGCCACGGCACGACGGGGACGAACCCGACGACGGCGAGGATGAAGACGCCGGTCATCGCGGCGTCGTAGCGGCCGTGGAAGAGCTCGCGCAGGTGGATGCGCCCGCTCGTGTCGGGAAGCAGCGCCCACGCGATCGCGTAGACGAGCAGCGCCGGGAACCCGAAGAGCGCCACCACGACGAAGATGCCGCGCACGATGATCGGGTCGATCCGCAGGCGCGCCGCGAGGCCGCCGCACACGCCGCCGAGCCACCCGTCTGCGCGGACGATGCCGAGGCCCTCCACCCACGAGAAGAACCGGTCCGTGCCGGTCGGCAGCCCCGGAGGGGCGGTCGGCGGCGGTCCCGGATCGGTGGGGGGAGCGGAGGTCGTGTCGGTCATGCATCCACCCTGGCGGCCACGGCGAGGGGCTCGCTATGGGGTGATCCCCTGACGCGTCCCTGATCTCCGCTCTGCATCGTGGCTCGGGGTCGGGCACGATGATTGGATGGTCGGCATGCCCTCCTCCACGACTCCGACGCCCGCCGTCGCAGACGTGGTGCGGCCGGCGCCGACACCTCCGGGCCGCCCGCCGCTGCGTCGTCCGCGTGACTGTGCCGTCTCCGGAGTCTCGGCGGGTCTCGCCCGCCATCTGGGCTGGCCCCTGTGGCTCCTGCGCACAGCGTTCGTCGCGCTGACCGCCGTGTGGGGTGCCGGCGCGCTGCTGTACGCGTGGCTGTGGGTGTTCGTGCCGTGGGACGACCCGCGGCCTCCCGGGGCCGCTCCGGGCACAGCCGGCGCGGGCGACGCGACGAGCGCCTGGAAGACGGATGCTGCCACCGAGGCCGCACGCGCGCACGACGTGCCGACACGTCGGGTGCCCGTGGCCTGGCTGCTCACCGGGGCCGCGATCGCGGTCGCGCTGGTGACGATGGCTGCGATCGCCCTGTTCGGGGCGACCGGCGTCGGAGGGACGTCGCTGCCCGGATGGGTGGGAGGCGTGGTCCTCGCGATGGCGCTCGCGGTCGCGGCCGGCGCCTGGGCGACGCTCGTCGATCGGCGCGACCCCGCGCGCGGCCCGCGGCACGAGAACGTCGTGCGCATCGTGGTGACCGTGGCCCTGATCCTGCTGCTGCTCACGCAGCTCTCGGCCCTGCGGCAGACCGGCGTCGCGGGGTTCGTGATCGCGCTGGTGCCCATCGCGGGCATCCTGCTCGTGTACTCGTCGATCCTCGTGGACCGCTGGCGCGAGCTCTCGGGGGAGCGCGTGCGGCGCATTCGCGAGGAGCAGCGCGCCGAGATGGCTGCGCACCTGCACGATTCAGTGCTGCAGACACTTGCCCTGATCCAGAATCGCGCGGGTGCATCGAGCGAGGTCTCACGCCTCGCCCGCGCCCAGGAGCGCGAGCTGCGTGCCTGGCTCTACGACGGCGACGCCCCCGCCGACAGCGACCTGCCGACCGACCTGCGCGACTACGCCGCCGCCCTCGAGCTCGATTACCCGGTGCGCATCGACGTCGTCTCAGCGGGACTTCCGGCCGAGCGCGCGAGCGGCGAGGTCGCGGCGGCCTCACGCGAGGCGATGCTGAACGCCGCCCGCCACGCCGGCGGCGACGTGTCGGTCTACATCGAGGGCAACGCGAACGCCGTCGACGTGTACGTGCGCGACCGCGGCCCCGGGTTCGACCTCGACGACATCCCGGACGACAGGCTCGGCATCCGTCAATCCATCCTCGGCCGCATGCGCCGGGCGGGCGGCTCGGCGACCATCCGGCGCGGAGCCGGCGGCGGCACCGAGGTGCACCTGCGGTTCTCCACGACCCCCTCGCCCGACACGGGGTCTGCATACTCCCGGGAGGGGAGCCGTGGCTGAACGCACCGTGCGGGTCGTGATCGTCGACGACCACTCGATCTTCCGCTCGGGTCTGCGTGCCGACCTCGACGCGTCGGTCGAGGTCGTCGGCGAGGCGGCCGACGCCGCATCTGCGATCGCGATCATCGAGGCCACCGCGCCCGACGTCGTGCTGCTCGACGTGCACCTGCCGGTGGGCGCCGGCGCGGCGTCGGGTCCTGACGCCGCCGGCGGGGAGGCGGTCATCCGAGGCGCCGCGCCGGCCGTTCCCGCGACGCGCTTCCTGGCGCTCAGCGTGTCGGATGCCGCGGAGGACGTGGTCCGGGTCATCCGCGCCGGTGCCCGCGGCTACATCACGAAGGGCTCGTCAGGTGCGGAGGTCAGTCGAGCCGTGCACGCGGTCGCCGACGGCGACGCCGTGTTCTCGCCGCGCCTCGCGGGGTTCGTGCTCGATGCCTTCGGTGCCGCCGTCGGCGAGACCGCGACGACCAACGACGAACTCGACCGCCTCTCGTCGCGCGAGCAGGAGGTGATGCGCCTCATCGCCCGCGGCTACGCATACAAAGAGGTGGCGGCGGAGCTCTTCATCTCCATGAAGACCGTGGAATCGCACGTGTCGGCGGTGCTGCGCAAGCTGCAGCTGTCGTCCCGGTACGAGTTGACAGCCTGGGCCTCGGCGCGACGACTTCTCTGAGGAGATGGATACTGCGTGCCCGCGGCTCGGTCCACGCGGCCGGAGGCTCGGTGGAGACCGTCACGGCCGCCGTTTCAGTCCTCGTCGCCGAACATGATCTCGTGGCAGAGGGCGCGGCTCGTGTCCACATGGCGCAGCGCGACATCCGCAGCCCTGTCGGCGTCGCGCTTCGCGAGGGCCTCGACCAGCTCCCGATGCTCGGCGAGCAGGATCTCGGGTGACCGGTTCTGGCGGAGCACCCAGTGGAGCCGGCCCTCGAGCGGCTCGATGGTCGACGCCAGGATGCGGTTGTGCGCCATGCGCGGAAGGGCGTCGTGGAAGGCCTGGTTCAGCTCGGCGATCGCACCGAGGTCGCCCCGCGCGAGCGCGGCGTCGGCTTCGTCGGCGATGGCGGCGAGCGCCTGGATCTCCGCATCCGTCGCCCGCGCGCTCGCGAGGCGCGCGCACTGCACATCGAGGGCGACGCGCACGTCGAAGAGATCGTCGACGTCCTCCTTCGCCAGCACCGTGACGATGACGCCGCGACGCGGCACCTCCTGCACGAAGCCCTCGCCCTTGAGGAGGGTGAGCGCTTCACGGACCGGGACGCGCGAGACACCCATCTCTTCAGCGAGCACTCGCTCCACCAGGCGGTCGCCGGGCACGAAATCGCCGCGCACGATCCGGTCGCGAAGGAGATCCCGCACGCGTTCGCGCAGCGGTTGATGCGTCGCGCCGATCGTGGCGTCGGCCGCCGTGCCGGCGGATGAGGGCTGGGCAGTCACGGGCAGACTCAGACCGGCTGCAGCGTGCGGCTGTCGACGATGACCTTGCCGAGGGGCATGAGCGAGATCGGGACGAGCTTGAAGCTCGCGACGCCCAGCGGAATGCCGATGATCGTGATGCACAGCGCGATGCCGGTGATGATGTGACCGATCGCCAGCCACCAGCCGGCGAGGATCACCCAGACGACGTTGCCGAGGAACGAGCCGACCCCCGACGTCGGCTTGTCGACGATGGTCCGGCCGAACGGCCAGAGGGCGTAGAGGCCGATGCGGAACGAGGCGACGCCCCACGGGATGGTGAGGATCAGGATGCACAGCACCACCCCCGCCAGCATGTAGCCGAGGAACATCCAGAAGCCCGACAGCACGAGCCAGATGATGTTGAGGAGGGTGCGCATGAGGTCCATCTTGCCCACTCGCGCCTGAAAGCTCTCCCCGGCCAGCCCCCGAGTCTTCCACCGGCCACGCGGGTGATTCGGGCGGAGGGGATGTGAGGAGCGGAGGACGGATGCTGCGCCCCGGGCCCTCCGGCGGCCACATCTCCTCCGCTGGTCGCCGATCTTCCCCGCCGCGTGGTGCGTCCCTAGGCTCGGGGGATGCGCAGGTCGCGGGAGAGCCCCACCGTCGGGGACGTGCTCGGGGAGATCCTGCGCCGCGCGGCGGCCGAGGTCGAGCAGAGCGCCGCCGCAGCCCTGGCCGACGAGCCCGACGGGGTGCATCAGCACCGCGTGCGGGTGCGGCGTCTGCGCAGTGTGCTCGGGGGGTTTCGCGAGGCGCTCGACGCGCGGGCTGCCGAGCGGGTGCGGGTCGCCTACGCCGAGTGGGGCCGCGAACTCGGCGTCGTGCGCGACATCGAAGTGCGCGCTGACGTCGCGGAGCAGCTGTTGGAGCGCGCTGAGATCGACGACCCGGCGGTCGTGCATCGGCTCGTCCAGAGCCAGCGCGAGGCCTACCCCGCTGCGCACGAGCGACTCGTGGAGCTCGCGCGCTCGCCGCGGGCGGAGGAGCGCGCGCGGCTGCTGCGGGAGTTCGTCGACCCGGCGGTCGTCGTCGAGCCGGATCGCCCCGCAGCCGCCGTGCTCGCCAGCGTGCTCGCAAAGCAGGCGCGGCGCGTGGAGAAGGCCGAGGGCCGACTCGACGGCTCGGACGAGGCGTACCACGAGCTGCGCAAGGCCGCACGCCGCACGCGGTATGTGGCAGAGGCGATCGCCGACGTGGCGCCGGACCTGTTCCCCCCGCAGGTCGAAGCCATCACGGACGCCGGCGAAGACCTGCATGACGTGCTCGGCGCGCACCGCGATGCGATGCTGCTCGCGCGCCGGGTGTCCCACGAAGGCGCGCTCGCGGGCCGGGCGGGCGAGCCGTCCGACGCCTACGAGACGATCGCCGACCTGCTGCGCGACGAGGCCGAGGAACGGCTGAAGGAGGTGTCGCCGGCGCTGAAGCTCCTGAAGGCGGCGGCATCGCGGCTGCCGTGAGGCGCAGCATTCGTCCGCTCCATCCGTCGGGCGCCGCGGCGGTGTGGGTGTCGGCGTGCGCGCCTAGACTTGACGGGCAATGACGGACGCCAGCACCCCCATCATCGTCGGCAGAGACATCGGCCCTCAGGCCCCCGGCGCACGACCCGACGAGGACCTGCTCGAAGGGCTCAACCCGCAGCAGCGGGAGGCCGTGACGTACCGCGGGCAGGCACTGCTCATCGTGGCCGGCGCGGGCTCGGGCAAGACCAGCGTGCTGACGCGGCGCATCGCGTCGCTGCTGCGCGGCCGTGAGGCGTGGCCGAGTCAGATCCTGGCGATCACCTTCACCAACAAGGCCGCCGGTGAGATGCGCGAGCGCGTCGAGCAGCTCGTGGGCGACTCGTCGCGCGGCATGTGGATCTCGACCTTCCACTCGGCGTGCGTGCGGATCCTCCGGCGCGAGGCCGAGCAGTTCGGCTTCACCAAGTCGTTCACGATCTACGACTCGGGCGACTCGCGCGCGCTCATCAAGCGCCTCGTCAAGGAGCACGAGGCCGACGCGTTCGGCCTCACGCCCGCCGCCACACAGTCGAAGATCTCACGGCTCAAGAACGAGCTGGCGGATGCTGAGTCCTACGCCCGCACGGCCAACATGAGCGATCCTGCCGAGCGCGTGTTCGTCGAGCTGTTCGGCGCCTACCAGCGTGAGCTGCAGAAGGCGAACGCGTTCGACTTCGACGACCTCATCGGGCAGACGGTGTTCCTGTTCCGCGCGTTCCCGCAGGTCGCCGACGTCTACCGGCGTCGCTTCCGGCACGTGCTGGTCGACGAGTACCAGGACACCAACCACGCGCAGTACGCTCTGATCCACGAGCTGACGCGTCCGCCGGGATCGGATGCTGCACCCCTCGCCGGCTCCGGCGGCATGATGATCTTCGAGCCCGAGCCGGCCGCCGAAGAGGGTGCGTCGCTCACCGTCGTCGGCGACTCCGACCAGTCGATCTACGCGTTCCGCGGCGCCGACATCCGCAACATCAGCGAGTTCGAGAAGGACTATCCGGGCGCCAAGGTGGTGCTGCTCGAGCAGAACTACCGGTCGACGCAGAACATCCTGTCGGCCGCGAACGCCGTCATCAGCCACAACTTCGACCGCAAAGACAAGAAGCTGTGGACCGACGTCGGCGAGGGTGAGCAGATCGTCGGCTTCACGGGCTACTCGCAGCACGACGAGGCGCAGTTCGTCGCCGACGAGATCGAGGCCCTGCGCCGGGCCGGCGTGGACTACTCGCAGGTCGCGGTGTTCTACCGCACCAACTCGCAGTCCCGTGCGCTGGAAGAGATCTTCATCCGCTCGGCGCTGCCCTACAAGATCATGGGCGGCACCAAGTTCTACGAGCGCGCCGAGATCAAGGACGCCCTGGCGTACCTCGTCGCGGTCGCCAACCCGGCCGACGAGATGGCGATGCGCCGCATCATCAACCGCCCGCGCCGCGGCATCGGCGACGTGACGATCGAGACGATCTCGCGGTACGCGGCCGACCAGCAGATCACGTTCCGCGACGCGCTCGCGAACTCGTCGGCGCTGGGCGTCGGGCCCAAGATCCAGGCGGCCATCGCGCATCTCGACGCGGTGCTGGCCGAGGCATCCGAGATCATGCTTCCGACGACGGGCGAGCTCGCCCCGCCGACCGCGGTCGCCGAGGGTCTGACGCTGCTGCTGAACAAGAGCGGCTACTACGACGCACTGCGCGCCAGCAAGGACGCGCAGGACGAAGCGCGTATCGAGAATCTCGACGAGATGGTCGCCGTCGCCCGTGAGTTCGCGCGGAACAACCCCGAGGGCACCTTGCTCGACTTCCTGACCGAAGTGGCGCTCGTATCCGATGCCGACGACCTCGAGGACGCCTCGGGCTCGGTGTCGCTCATGACGATGCACACGGCGAAGGGACTCGAGTACGACGCCGTGTTCGTCACGGGGGTCGAAGAGGACCTCATCCCGCACCGCATCTCGGCGGGGGAGCCCGGCGGTCCGCAGGAGGAGCGCCGGCTGTTCTACGTCGGCATCACGCGGGCGCGCAAGCGTCTGTACCTCTCGCTCGCGATGACCCGTGCGCAGTTCGGCGAGGTGACGGTGGCGATGCCGAGCCGGTTCCTGCAGGAGATCCCGGCCGAGCTGCTGCACTGGCGCCAGTCGCCGGGCGACGTCAACTCGCGTGGCGGCACACAGTCCCGCGCACTGAACGCGCGGCGAGGTTCGGGGTCGGGCTCCGGCTTCGGCGG
Source organism: Microbacterium sp. Leaf288 (assembly GCF_001422925.1). GTDB lineage: Bacteria > Actinomycetota > Actinomycetes > Actinomycetales > Microbacteriaceae > Microbacterium. The sequence continues at coordinate 584,118 of NZ_LMNI01000012.1, read as the reverse complement.
TTCGGGCAGTCGGCGCTACGGCGATGACCTGGTGCCGCTGGCGCGGCGCGAGCCATCGGGCAACCTCGAGCGGTTCGCGAACAAGATCCCCGCCAAGGTGCGCGACAACGGCGACCTCGAGCTGGCGCCCGGCGACCGCATCCGTCACGACGACTTCGGTGAGGGCCGCGTCGACGCCGTCACGGGCGAGGGCGCGAAGCGCGTCGCCCACGTGCGATTCGACTCGGCCGGCCCGAAGAAGCTGCTGATCAAGATCGCCCCGATCTCCAAGCTCTGACGCGGGCTCAGCCGCCGGGCGCCCCGTCCTCGACCAGCAGGTGGTGGTGGGCCAGGCGGCGGAGGGCGAGCATCACCGGCTCGTAGAGCGCGGTGCCGAGCACCGCGTAGGGCACCGCCTCGGCGCGCGACATGCCGGCCATCGGGGCCAGCTCTTCGGCCGCGACCTGGCGCATCGCGTCGCTGTAGCGGCGGAGCACGGCGGGAGAGGCATCCAATCCCGCCGCTTCCAGCGCCCGCAGCGCCTCGTCGAGCTGGGGAACCGCGGTGAAGTCGGGGTCGTAGGTGAGGCCGAGTTCGCCGATCGCCTCTCGCGCGCGGGGGTAGTCGTCGCGGTCGGACTCGACGTACGGCGGGAGGGCGCCCACCGCACGCCCCAGGGTCGCGATCGGGTCGTCGTCGGGGGCGTCGATCAACGCGAGGATGTCGCGCACACGAGACAGGGGGAGTCCGCGCACATCGGCCAGTGCGCCGATGAGTGTGAGGCGAGAGAGGTGCTCCTCTCCGTACTCCGCGCGCGTCGTGGAGAGCGCCTCGCCCCGGGGGAGCATGCCCTCGCGGATGTAGAACTTCACGGTGGCCACGGGAACCCCGCTGCGCTCCGACAGCTCCGAGATCTTCATGATGCGGCCCCTTTGGTGTTGACATTGGATACTATAGCTATCCAATATTGGAGAGCGAAACTATCCAACGGAGGCCACGATGGACCCGATCCTCACGATCGTCGCCGGCGCGACGATCCTCACCGTCATCGGCATCATGTCGGGCGGCACCTTCCTGCTGCGGATCGCGACGCGCGGTCTGCCCTTCAACGGGCTGCAGAAGACCTTCTTCCGCGCGGGGCACGCACACGCCGGCGTGCTCGTGATCCTGGGGCTCGTGAGCCTCCTCCTGGTGTCCGCGGTCGGCGTCCCGATGCCGTGGCAGTGGGCATCGGTCGGCGTGCTGGCGAGCGCGCTCCTCATTCCCGGCGGGTTCTTCCTGTCGGTGCTGGGACGCGACCCTCAGCGCCCCGGTCGCGCGATCGCGCTCCTGTGGGCCGGGGTCGTCGTGCTCGCAGCATCCCTTCTCGCCGTCGGTGTCGGAGTGATCGCCGACGGGGTATCCGCGCTGGGGTGAGGTTCGCGGCGTCGGCGCCGCGCGGGCGGGTTAGGCTCGCACAATGGCCTTGTTCTCGCGCCGTCCGAAGAAGCCCGCCGAGCAGCCGTCGACCTCCCCCGAGCCCGCACAGGCTGAGGGCGTCGCGGCCGAACTCGCATCCGCCGGGGCGGCCGCTCCTTCCGCCGCTGCGGAGGCTCCGGCAACGGATGCGCCCGCTTCGGAGACGGATGCCGCCGCCCCGGCGGCGGAGTCAGCCGCAGCGCCCGACGCGCCGGCGGAGAGTGGAGAAGGCGTGGGGACGGTGTCCATCTCCGTCTCGTCGTTCGGCGGGCTCGGGGTTTCTCCCGCGGCGTCTCAGCCGGTTCAGCCGGCCGAGCCGCGCGAGCCGCAGGTCGGCGAGACCGTCCCTCCGGGACCGCAGCCGCGCATGGGTGTGCGGGAGTGGATGCGCACGGCGCCCGAGCAGACCGAGACGGTGCCGGGGCTGCGCGACAATGTGCTGCTGCGCGCCGCGCTCGGGCGGATCGGCGACGCCCCGGCCTCCCAGGCGCTGCTCGATGTCGCGCGGCAGCTGATGCAGGGGCATCTGTTCCTGCGGGTCAAGGGCGACGCCCGGGCGCTCCTCGCCGAAGGGAAGGGTCTGCCGCTCGCGATCGCGAACTCCGGGGAGCGCACGTTCGCCCTGGTGTACTCGAGCGGCGCCGCACTTCAGGCGAGCGTCAAGGCCGACGGCGACGTCGAGACCTCGGCGATGGGTCAGCCCGTGCTCACGGTGCTGCGGCACGTGTTCGCCAGTGCCTACGACGGGATCATCATCGATCCCGCGTCCGCGCCGTCCCGCGCGGTGCTGCCGAAGGAGCTGCTGGAGCGGGCCGTCGAGCAGGCCGATCCGCAGCTGACCGTGAAGACCCTGCTCGCGGCGGAGCGCACCCCCGAGATGAACGGCAAGGTGGCCGAGGCGCTCACCCGCGCCCCCCTCTGGGTGGCGGTGGGGGTCGCGGAGAACGGCGCGCCTGGTCTGGCGGAGGGGCGAGACGCGGAGGGGCGTCGCTTCCTCGAGGTGTACTCGCACCCGCTCGAGATCGCTGTCATGGGCCGTGGCGACAACGCCGGTCCGATCACCGGCGCACAGCTCGCGAAGGCGCTGCGCAGCGACGACGGGATCACCGGTGTGGTGGTCGACCCCGCGGGGCCGTGGATCCGGCTCAGCCGCGAGGACCTCGCACCGGTGCTCGCTCTCGCCGACTGAGGGTTCCCGCTGGGCGCGACGGCCGCCGCTTCCGCGGTGAGCGGGTGACGAATGTCGCGCTCCCCGCTAGCGTCTGATCCATGGCGTCCCCGCGGATCACCCTCACCGTGCCCGGCCCCGACGGCGATCGCGAGGTGGGGATCTCGAATCCCGACCGGGTGATCTGGCCGGAGGTCGGCATCACGAAGCGCGAGCTCGCGGAGTACCTCATCGCGGTGCAGGAGCCCTTCCTCGCCGCCAACGGCGACCGCCCCGTCTCGCTCGAGCGGTTTCCCGAGGGCGTCGACGGCGAGCGGTTCTACTCGAAGAACCCGCCGAAGGGGGCGCCGGCCTTCGTCGAAGCCCAGACCGTCACGTACAACAGCGGGCGGCGGCATCCGCAGATCATCCTCACCGAGATCGCCGCGGCGGTCTGGGCCGTGCAGATGAACACGATCGTCTTCCACCCGTGGGCGTCGCTGACGGCGAACACCGACAACCCCGTCGAGCTGCGCATCGACCTCGATCCGCAGCCGGGAACGGATTTCACGGATGCTGCCGCCGTCGCCCCCGCGATGCGCGACGTCCTCGCCGAAGCGGGTCTGACGGCGTTCCTCAAGACCAGCGGCAATCGCGGCATCCACGTGTTCTGCCCGATCGAACCCGAGTGGGAGTTCCTCGACGTGCGGCACGCGGTCATCGCCGCCGGCCGCGAGCTCGAGCGGCGCCTCCCCGACAAGGTGACGATGAACTGGTGGAAGGAGGAGCGCGGCGAGCGCATCTTCATCGACTTCAACCAGGCGAACCGCGACCGCACGATGGCCGGCGCCTACAGCCCGCGGGCGCTGCCGAACGCGACCGTGTCGACGCCGCTCACGTGGGAGGAGCTGGAGGCCGGGACCGACCCGTCCGCGTTCACGGTACGGACGGTTCCGCAGCGCCTGGCCGACGTCGGCGACCCGTGGGCGGACCTGCTCGCGAAGCCGGGGCGCATCGACACGCTGCTGGAGTGGTGGCAGCGCGACCTCGACGACGGGCTCGGCGAACTGCCGTTCCCGCCCGACTTCCCCAAGATGCCCGGCGAGCCGCCGCGCGTGCAGCCGAGCCGCAAGAATGAGGCGAACTGGCCCAAAGACGACGCCTGAGCGTGCGGGTGGCGCGACGGCACGCGCCTCCGAGGGCGGAACTCACCCCGAGTCGGCGGACAGGTTGGCGAGGAGCAGACTCGCAAGTCCCACTGCGGTCGCACTCGCGTAGCCGTGGTTCCCGCGCACATCGTCGATCGTGACCTCGGAGGCGATCACCGCGACGGCATCCCTGGCAGGATCGACGACGACTGCCGTTCCGCCCTCGCCCTGGACGTAGAACACGTCGCGACTGGGGTCGATCCACCACTGGTAGCCGTAGCTGATGTCGCCGTAGCCGCTCGTGGCGACGACAGGGCTGGTCGCCTGGACGGCCCAGGTCGCCGACACCACCTGCTCCCCGTCCCACACGCCCTCGTCGAGGAAGAGCTGGCCGAGGCGCACCAGGTCCATCGGGCGAAGCCGCAGGTGCGTGTAGCCGAGGTTCACCCCCTGCGCGTCGGCGGGCCAGGCGACCTCCGCGTCCTGGTAGGCCTGGAGCAGCGCCTCGGGCTGGCCGGGCGTGAAGCGCTCCTCCCACCAGGGGTCGGTGTCGATGCCGAGCGGACCGAACAGCGTCTGCTCGGCGAACCGGAAGGGCGACATCCCGGTCGCTTCGGCGACGACGGCGGCGAGGATGTGCGTGCCCATGTCGGAGAAGAGGAACACACCGTCGCCCGGCCCGCGCGCCGCCCGGTCCGCGAGGATCGAGGCGACCCAGTCCGTCTGCGCGTACAGGTCGGCGGGGCCTCCCCGGATGTCGCGCTCTTCGGACGTCGGCGCGAAGTTCGCCGTGTGCGTGAGCACGGACTTCAGCTGGATCGCGGCCGTTTCGGGCGTGAGGGCGGCCGCATGGTCGGGAAGCAGCTGACCGAGGGTGGCGTCGACGCCTGAGATGAGTCCGCGGTCGATCGCGATGCCGACGAGGGTCGACGTCACCGCGCGGGTGACGCCGCGCACGTCCCACGTATCGTCAGCGGTCGATTCCTCGTACTGCTCGTACACGAGTTCGCCGTGTTGCTGCACCAGCACCGCGCGGACCGCATCCTCGCCGTAGAGGGTGCCGAAGACGGAGTCGATGTCCTCACGGATCGCGTCGGCCGGCGGCGTCGGCTCGGGGAGTGACGACGACGGGGACGAGCATCCCGACACCAGCAGCGCCACGATCGCGACGCACATCGACCCGACCCGCGTGCCGTAACGACCGCGAGTGCGCCGGTGGTCGAGGCGGGCCATGGGATGCCTCCGTCAGCAGTGACCCTGACCGCACCGTACACCCGCCCCGGGCGGGCGAACAGACCACGGGCCGCAGCATCCGTCCGCCGCCGAAGGCGTCAGACCAGGACGTCGGCCAAGTCGTACGCGGCGACCACCTCGAGCTGCTCGTACGTGCACGAGCGCGGGTCGCGGTCGGGGCGCCAGCGCTCGAACTGCACGGTGTGGCGGAAGCGCCAGCCTTCGAGCTGGTCGTAGCGCACCTCGAGCACGCGCTCGGGGCGCAGCCGCACGAACGACGAGTCGGCCCGACCCGCCTGGAAGCGCGACTTCTCGCCCTCGCCGCGCAGCGCCTCGCCGTCGGCGTCGCGCTCGACGAGCGGGGCGAGCTCGTCGATGAGCTCGAGCCGGCGGGCGTTGCTCCAGGCGGCCACGCCGCCCACGGGGTAGAGCGTGCCGTCCTCGCCGTACAGGCCGACGAGCAGCGAGCCGACGCCCTCGCCGGACTTGTGGATGCGATAGCCCAGCGCCACCACATCGGCCGTGCGCGCATGCTTGATCTTGAACATCGTGCGCTTGCCCGGGGCGTAGGGCTGATCGAGCGGCTTCGCGACCACGCCGTCGAGCCCGGCACCCTCGAACTCGGCGAGCCAGCGGCGGGCGAGATCGGGATCGTCGGTCGTACGCGTGACGTGCACGGGGTCGGGCACGTCACGCAGCAGATCGACGAGCGTCTGCCGCCGCGTCTCGAACGGTTCGTCCTGGAGGTCGCGGTCGCCGACGGCCAGCAGGTCGAACGCGATGAACATCGCCGGGGTCGTCTCGGCGAGCATGTTCACGCGTGAGGCAGCGGGGTGGATGCGCTGCGACAGCGACTCCCAGTCGAGCCGGCGTCGCCCGTCGCGGTCGACCGGCACGACGATCTCGCCATCGAGCAGGCACGGCTCGGGCAGGAGCCGCGCGAACGCCTCGACGAGCTCGGGGAAGTACCTCGTCAGCGGCTTCGCGCCGCGCGACCCGATCTCGACGTTCTCGCCGTCCCACGAGATGAGAGCGCGGAACCCGTCCCATTTCGGCTCGTAGCTCAGCCCACCCGTCACCTTCGCCGGTTCGGGAACGTCGGGGACGGACTTCGCGAGCATCGGCGCAGGGATCTCGTACGGCATGCGTCTCATCCTGCCGTTCCCCGCCGACACCCGACACCCCGGCCCGCATCCGCGGGGATGGATGCTGCGGCCCGGCGTCCACGCCGAGGTCGGGCCGACGCAGACGCGGGTTCAGGCCGACGTCGAGGCAGACGCCGACGCGGCGTAGAGCGCGGCCGCCTCGGCGCGGTTGGCCGCCCCGATCTTGGCGAGGATCGCCGACACGTGCACCGACGCGGTCTTCGGGCTGATGAACAGGCGCTGCCCGATCTGCGGGTTGGTGAGGCCCTCGGCCACCAGCTCGAGCACCTGGAGCTCGCGCGGGGTGAGCCTCGCGATCACGCCGTCCTCGCTCACCTGTTCGGCCTCCGCGGCGGGCGCGAGCCGGGCACGCGCCGTGAGCTCGGCGGCCCAGCGGCCCACCCGGGCCGCCCCATCGCCCGACGCTGCGGCCCGGACCTCCGCCAGCAGCGCGGCGGCCGCGTCGCGTTCGCCGGCGTCGAGGAGGGCGAGGGCGAGACGGCAGCGGGCGAGATGCCGGTGCCACACCGCCAGGAGGTCGTCGGCCGGCCCGTCGACGAGTGACCGCCATGCGGCGATGCGGCGCTCGGGGCCGGCGCCGTCGGCGTCGACGAGGAGGGCGCGCACGAACTCGGCGTGCGCGTCCGCTGCCGCGTGATCCGGCCACGTCTCGATCGTCGCGGCCAGCCGGTTGCGGAGCTCCGCGTCGACCGGCCGGTCGGGCGCGAGAGTGAGAAGCGCCGCGGTCACCACCGCATAGCGGCGCCCCGAGTGCGTGCCCGTGTCGGAATCGGCGATGTCGAAGAGGTCGGCGAGCACGCCGGCGATCACGTCGCTCGTCGACTCCGCGCTCGCCCCGCGCAACGTGAGCAGCGCCTCCGCGCGCTCGACCGCCCACCACCCCCGCTTGTCGGGGAACCGTCGGCGCGAGTCCTCGATCGTGGCGCGTTCAGCCAGGAGGAGCTCCGCTCGCTCGGCGTCGCGGTCGTCCCAGGTCAGGTGCGAGGCCAGCATCCGGACGATGGACGCACCGTGCAGAGGATTCCTCATCAGTCGCCGCGCACGCTGCGCGTATCGTCGCGCGGCCTCGGGACGCCCGGTCGCGAAGAGTGCGGCTCCGAGCGCGTACGCGAGCCCGGAACCCGACCCCCGCTCGATGCCGGCCCGGGCGACGTCCTCATAGTGCTGCGCGCCGACGACGGCGGCCTCGTCGAACCGTCCGACGCGCAAGAGCATGCCGGTGAGGGCGGACCCCGCGTACGCGCGCATCGCCGGGTCGAGGCGCAGCGTCACCGCGCGCTCAAGGGGTGCCAGGGCTCGCACTTCGTCGTCTTCGTCGCCGGCGATGCGCCACGCCTCCACTGTCAGCGCGACGGCGAGCGCGGCGTCGTCGCCGGCCTCCTGTGCCAGGGCGATCGCGCGTGCGGCGTGCTCGGCGGCATCCGCTCCGTGCTCTTCGAGCGCGATGTTGGTGAGCACGCGCGACAGGAGGATGCGCGCCCGGGGCGCATCGATGCCTTCCAGAAGCGAGGCGGCCTTCTTGAGATCCTCGCCACTGCCGCGGTGCTCGGCGTTGTACGTCTGCACGAAGCGCTGCCGCAGCAGCGCTGCGCGCGTGATCGGGTCGTCGGGACACACCGCGAGGCCCTCATTCGCCGATCGCAGCGAGCGCTCCGCCTCGCCGAGATCGTGCCAGGATTGGGCGGCCGCGAGGTGCAGCTCGGGGAGGGTCGTGCCGGCGCGCGTCTCGGCATCCGGAACCTGCCCCCAGAGCTCGGTGAGACGCTCGGCGAGCTTCGCCGACGTGGCCGGCGAGAACCGTGACTTCGACTGCTCGAGGGCTGCGACGGTCGCGTCGAACGCTGCGGTGAGATCGCGGGCGGCGAGCCAGTGCTCGGCGGCCGCGGAGGCCGCATCGGGGGAGTCGCCGCCGTGGTCGCGCAGGTGCTCGGCATAACGGCGGTGCACGCGTACGCGCTCGCTGGGCAGCATCTCGCCCTCCACAGCCTCGCGCGTGAGGGCATGACGGAACCGGTAGCCCGCGCCGTCGGCGAGGATGACGCGCGTGTCGATCGCTGCGCGCACGGCGTGGTCGAGGGCCTCCTCGTCGAGCGCCGTCACGGCCGCGAGCACGTCGTCGTCGACGTGCATGCCGCCGGCTGCCATCGTCCGCACCGTCTGCTGCGCGTCGTCGCCGAGGCGCGCGTAGCGTGCGAGCACAAGCTCCCGCAGCGTGTCGGGCAGCGCGCGGTCGCCGAGGTCGACAAGTTCCTCGACGAGGAACGGGATGCCGCCGCTGCGCTCCGCGAGGGCGTCGACGAAGCGGGGGTCACGGCCGCCGACCAGCTGCGCGACCTGCTCGGCGACCTCGTCGGGGCTGAGGGGTGTGACCTCGACGCGGACGACCGAGCGGGTGCGGTCGAGCTCGGCGAGCAGCGGGCGGAGGGGATGGAAGCGATCGATGTCATCGGAGCGGTAGGTCGCGACGATGGTGAGGTGCCGCCCTCGGAGCGTGCTGGCCAGGGTCTTGAGCAGGGCCATGGTGGCGGCATCCGCCCACTGCAGGTCCTCGAGCACGACGACCACGTGGCGGCGCTGCGACAGACGCTCGAGCAGCACTTCGATGGCCTCGGCGAACTCGCCCGCCGGCTCGTCGGCCTCGGGAGACTCGTCCGCGATGCCGGGCACCAGCGCGGCGAGGCTCGCGATCGCGGCGGCCGAGCCCGCGGCCTCGCGCAGCGCGTCGGTGCCGACGGCGGCGTGCAGGTCGCGCAGCACGCGACGCACCGGGCCGAACGCGGCGCCGATGGGTCCGAGGTCGACGCACTGCCCGAACGCGATGACGGGTGCGTCGTCGGGGCGCGCGCCGAGAGGGTCGCCGGTCACGAGCGCGAGGAACTCCTGCACCAGTCGCGTCTTGCCGACCCCCGCTTCGCCGCGCACGACGACGGTGCGCGGGACTGCGCCCACGCCGTCGTCGTACGCCTCGAGCAGGGCGGCGAGCTGGGTGTGCCGGCCGACCATGCGCGGGCTCGAGGCAAGAGCGGGCATGGTCATATCGTGGCACTTCCCCCGTGCCGGCGGACCCTCATCGCGTGGAGATGCCCTCCTCGTCGCATGCGCGTCCTCAGATCTGTCGACTCCCGGTCAGTGGCCCGCGATGGCCGTGGCACCCGCACCGTGGTGCACAACCCCGCGGAACCAGGCCGCCAGCGGCAGCCCGGCAGGCCGAGCCGGCGACTGCCCGCGCTCGCGGTGGGCGCGCATCAGCTCGTTCTGGCGAGCGAGGTCGGCGGCGCGGTGCTGGTCGAGGATGTAGCCGGTGTACGTCGTGTCGTTCATGGGTCTCTCCTGTCTGCGGCGGAACCGTCGGAATCGGTTCCGGTTGTGCTGACAGGTACGACTTTCCTCGCTGAGGTGGGTTCCCCTCATCGGGCGATCGCCTTGTCTTGACGGCTGTGGGTACCTTAGATGCCGCATCGGGTGCCTTAGTGCGACGCCGGTGCCCGAGGTGCGCTCGTCCGGTCCTCGCCTCTCCCGCCCGGCGTCAGTCGGCGACGGGATGCTTCGGCCGCGCCCACCGTGCCGGCAGATCGGGCCCGTCCCAGACCTGCACGATGCCCCACGCGGCCGCGGCGATCGGCACCGCGAGCACCGCGCCGACGATGCCGCCGAGCACCGTGCCCACGGTCAACGCGACGAGGATCACGAAGGCGTGCAGCTTCATCGACCGGCCCATCAGCACGGGCTGCAGGAAGTTGCCCTCGAGCTGGTTGACCAGCACCACCACTCCGACCACGAGGAGGGCGTTCACCCAGCCGTTGGCGACGAGTGCGACGAGCGCGGCGATGATGCCGGCGAGCGTGGCACCCACGATCGGGATGAACGCGAGCAGGAAGACCAGCACCGAGAGCGGGATCGCGAGCGGCACCTGGAGGATGAGCAGACCGATCAGGATGCCGATCGCATCGACCGCCGCGACCGTCGCGGTGCCGCGCACGTAGGAGCCGAGCACAGTCGTGGTCTTGTCGCCGATGCGCCGCGCACGCAGGTAGTCCGCGCCGTGGAACGGCCGCAGCAGGAACTCCCACATCTGGGGCCCGTCCTTGAGGAAGAAGAACAGGATCGTCACCATCAGCACGAGCCCGGTGACGAAGTTGGCGACGGCGCTCACCCCGGCGAGGGCGCCGGAGCCGAACTGGGCGCTCGTGACGAAGTCGGTGAGCGTGGCGACCCACTCGTCGATCTGGTCCGGCTGCAGGAAGTCGAACGGCAGCGTCTGCACCCAGGCGAGGAGGCTCTGGAATCCGTCTTCGGCCTGGGCGTACAGGTCCTCCCACTGGTTCTGCACCGCCCACGCGATGAGCCAGCCGAGGAGGCCCAGCAGCACCACGATCGCGATCATCGTGATCAGCGTCGCGATGATCGAGGGGACGCCGCGGCGCCGCATCCAGCTCATCACCGGGTGGAAGGCGCAGGCGAGGATGAGCGCGATCACGAGGGGGATGGTCACGAGCGTCAGCGACTGGATCGTGAAGACGATCCCCGCGACCACCGCCACCACGACGATGATCTGGATCGCCCGGATGCCGAGCCTGCCGAATCCGTCGGCCCACAGGCTCCACGGCGCACGGGTGGCCTTCGGCTCGACATCGTGCGAATCGAGGACCACGCGCTGCGGGTCGTTGCGGAACAGTCCCATGTGCCGAGGGTAGGGGGCGCCGGGGCGAACCCGCGCGGGTTGCGCCGGAGTGCCGCCACGAGCTAGGCGAATGCGCTCATGCCCGTGATGTCGCGGCCGATGAGCAGCGCCTGGATGCTCTCGGTGCCCTCGTAGGTGTGGATCGCCTCGATGTCGGCCAGGTGCTGCATGACGCCGTTCTCGAGCAGGATGCCGTTTCCGCCGAGCATGTCGCGGGCGGTCGACGCGATCCGGCGCGCGGCGCGGGTGTTGTGGTACTTCGCGAGCGAGGCCTGCGTCGGCCGCAGCTCGCCGCGCTCCTCGAGATCGGCCATCCACCGGCAGTACAGCTGCATCGCCGTGAGCTCCTCGAGCATGTTCGCGAGGCGCTCCTGGACCATCTGGAACTTCGCGAGGGGCTTGCCGAACTGGATGCGCTGCTGCGAGTACGCGAGCGCCGCCTCGTAGCAGGCCGTCGCGTGGCCCAGCGCCGACCACGCGACACCCGACCGGGTCGAGTACAGCACGGTCGAGGCATCCTTGAAGCTCTTCGTGCCCGGCAGCACCGCATCGGACGCCACGCGCACGCCGTCGAGCACGATATGCGCCTGATGGATGCCGCGCAGCGACGCCTTGCCGGAGATCACGGTGCCCGTGTACCCCGGGGTGTCCTGCTCGACGAGGAAGCAGCGCACTGCACCGTCGAGCTCGTCGCCGAGCGCCTCGACGCGCGCCCAGACGAACGTGATGCCGCCCGAGGCACCGTTGCCGATCCACTTCTTCGCGCCGTCGATCACCCACTCCTGCGTCGCGGCGTCCCGGCGGGCCACGGTCTCGAGGGACACCGAGTCCGATCCGTGGTCGGGCTCGGTGAGGGCGAAGGATGCTGCGACCTCGCCGCGTGCGACCGGCACCAGCCACCGGGCCTGCTGCTCGTCGCTGCCGAACAGCGCCAGCGTGCGGAGGGCGAGGCCGCCCTGCACCGCGAGCACCGTGCCGAGCGAGCCGTCGCCGCGCGAGATCTCCATGTTCACGAGCCCCGCAGCCAGCGGCGAGAAGCGGGTGAGCGCCGGATGCACGATGCCGTCGTTGAAGAGGTCCAGCTCGCCGCCGCGCATCGCGATGTCGAGCGGGTACTCGCCGGTGTCCCATGCCTCCTGCATGCGCGTGCCCACCTCGTCGACGTACGCCTGCGCGCGCTCCCACACCTCGCGATCGGCGGCGGGGAGGTTGGCGAACACGGCGTAGTAGTCGGTGCCGCGCCGGCGGGTGACGTCGTAGCCCTCGACGCGCTGGCCGGGGCGGGGCTGGAAGTCGGTCATGATCGGACTCCTGGCGGTGGGTGCGGGTGGTGCGGTATCGGATTCTCGTGAAACTGAATCCCACGAACAATAGTACTCAGTGTCATGTGCGGTGTTCGGAATGTCCGCGTGCGCACCGCCTGCCCGCGCTGCTAGCTTCTCGATCATGGAACTGGTCCGGTTCTCGGCGCCCGCACACCTCGACGATGCGGGGCCGGGGTCGGACTTCCCCGATCAGTGGCACGACCTCGTGAGCGGGCTGATCGCCGCGTCGACGGAGGTGAGCGGGCGCGGCGCGTACGTGAACCCGGTGCTGCATCCCGTGCGACGCGATCGCGAGCGGGCGATCACCTGGACGGGGCTCTCGAGGCCGTTGCTCATGAAGCATCGCGACGATCGCCGTGCCGCGTACGCGGCGGCGGAATCGCGCGACGTGCAGATCGAGTACCTCGAGTGGCACGTCGAGAAGGTCGACGGCAGGATCGCGCGGGTCACCTTCACCACCGAGACGCCGGAGTATTGGATGCTGCTCGCAGCGGTGCACCCGGACGCCGTGCTCGCGCTCTACCGGCGACTCGTCTCGCCGGCCGTCGCGGAGGAAGACCTCTTTCCCGACGGCGGCGAGTACGACCCCCGGAACCGGTGGAACACGACCGACGGCATCGTCCACTACGTCATGCCCATCAACTCGATGGGCGATCTGCTCGGCGTCTCGCAGGAGAGCGAGCCGTCGCAGCACGCCGTCGACGGCTACGACGCGCTGCCGTACTCGCGGGCGACCGGTGCCGACGCCCGCATCAACTTCGACGTCTGGGCGATGTCGCGGCAGGGGCTGTCGGTCGCCACGGCTGATCCGCCCGGGCTCTACATGATCGGCTGGGACGACTCGGGCTGGACGAAGCCCGACGGCACGCCGGTCGGCGATTACTGGACGATCGAGCGCGGGGCGCGGGGCGCGGCCCTCCGGGTGACGTACGAAGTGCCGGCAGGGGAGGGGTTCCTGGTGAGCGACATCCGGATCGGCGGGCGACCGATCGAGTTCGGCGCGCAGATCGCCGAGCACATCACGATGTCGGCGCACGTCGTGAGCGGGGCAGCGGCATGAGCGGCGAGGGAGCACAGGCGCTCGCGGGGCTCATGGCGGGCGGCGTCCCGCGGCTTTCGGGCATCGAACTGCCCGCGCCGGAGCCCGGGCCCGTCGCACGCGCGCTCTCGGCGGACGCGCCTGCGGACGGCGAGCCGCAGTTCGATCCGGCGACGATCGCCGACATCCAGGGCAACGTCATCCCCGGCTTCAACAAGGACCACCAGCGGTTCCTGTTCCTGCGGATCGAAGACGTCGAAGGCGCACGCGCCTGGCTCACGTGGCTCGCACCGCGCCTCAGCAGCATGCAGGAGGTGCTCGACTTCCGTCGCGAGTTCCGGCGGGAGCGGCTGCGGACGGGCGCCACCGAGCCCACGACATCCGCCACCTGGGTCGCCTTCGCACTCTCGGGCCCGGCCGTCGCGAAGCTCCTGGGCGACGAGGCGCTGGACGCGATGAGCGACGAGGCGTTCCGGCAGGGGCTCGCCGCGCGCTCGACGTACCTCGGTGACCCGGCCGACCCCACGAGGACCGGCCATCGGGCCCACTGGCGGGTCGGAGGCGATGAATCGGAGGCCGACTTCCTCGTCACGGTCGCCGCCGACTCCGCCGCGGATGCCGAGTCCGAGGCATCCGTGATCCTCGAAGAGGGGGCCCGGAACGGAGTCTCGGTGCTGTTCGCTCAGGCGGGCGAGAACCTTCCGGGCAACCTCGGCGGCCACGAGCACTTCGGCTTCAAGGACGGCGTCTCGCAGCCCGGTGTGCGGGGCGTGACGGCCGACGGCGAACTGCTCGCCCCGCGCTACCTCGATTCGCGTGACCCGCACGCGCGCCTCTTCGGGAAGGCGGGTCAGCCGCTCGTCTGGCCGGGCCAGTTCGTGCTCGGGATGCCTCGGCAGGACCCCGCCGATCCGCTCGTGCCCGCGGCCGACGATGGGTTGTTCCCCGACTGGGCGCGCCTCGGTTCGTACCTCGTCTGCCGGCGCCTCGCGCAGGACGTGCCCGCGTTCTGGGACTTCGCGGCCGCCGCGAGCGCGGAGTACGGCACCGATCCGGTTCATTTCGCCTCGCTGATGGTCGGCCGCTGGCCCAGCGGTGCGCCGGTCTCCCGCGCCCCGGAGAGAGACGACCTCGACCTCGCCGGTGACGAGTTCGCGCACAACCACTTCCAGTTCGACGACGACACGAAGGCGTGGACGCCGGTTCGCCGTCTCGTCGAGGGCGGCTACCGCGGCGACGAGCACCCGAAGGCGAGGGCCGACGTGTTCGGCGACGTGTGCCCGATGGCGGGGCACATCCGCAAGGTGAACCCGCGCGACAGCGGCACCGACTTCGGCGCCCCCGCCGACACGATGCTGCGGCTGATGCTGCGGCGTGGCATTCCGTACGGACCTGTGCTCGCGGGCGTCACCGCTCCGTCACCGGAGCTGGTCGCCGCCGAGCGCGGGCTCGTGTTCGTCGCACACATGGCGTCCATCGAGGACCAGTTCGAGTTCGTCACCCGGCGGTGGGCGAACTCCGCCGTCCAGCCCAACGCCGGCGGGCACGACCCGGTCATCGGCCAGGCCGACGTCCACGGCGATCGCGGCCGCTCGTTCGACGTGCGCACACCGTCGGGCGAGGCGAAGAGGTTCGTCCTCGACCGCGAGTGGGTGATGCCGACCGGCGGCGGCTACTTCTTCGCTCCGGCCATCTCGGCCGTGAGTGGGCACCTCGCCACGGGCGCGGAGGGACCAGGGCCGGTCCGGCCGCCCGGATAATGAGGAGGTGGAGCCGTGGGAGATGCGCGAGTGGTACGCCGACTTCCTCGACGCGTGCAACCGCCACGACCTCGATGCGATCCGGTCGTTCCTCGATCCCTCGGTGCGCCGAGCCCACCTGCCGGCGGGCGCGGACGCCTGGATCGACGACCTGGCGGACCTGTTCGACGCGTTCCCGGACTGGCGGTGGCGGCGCATCCAGCTCGTCGCCGAAGACGACCGCCTCGCCGCCCACGTGCGCGGCAGCGGCACTCAGGTCGGGGCGTTCCGTGGCGTCGCGCCCACCTGCCGGCACGTCAACGTGGCCGAGTTCGCGATGTACCGGGTGGTCAGCGGGCGCATCACCGAGTACTCCGGCTCGGATGCGCGATTCGAAGTGCTGGACCAGCTGAGCGGATCGCCGGCCGGCCGCTGACGGCCTCTGGTCCCGTGTCGGCCTCGGCCGCCATAATGGCGGCGTGAGCGAGATCAAGACCCAGGCGACCGACGCGGATGTGGCGGCGTTTCTCGAGGCGGCGACGCCGCAGCGACGGCGCGACGACGGACTGGCCCTGGCGGAGATCTTTCGCGAGGTGACCGGGGCCGAGCCCGTGATGTGGGGTCCGTCGATGGTCGGCTACGGCAGCTATCGGTACGTGTCTCCGTCCGACCCCAAGCGGCAGGGCCAGTGGCCGAAGACCGCGTTCTCGCCGCGCAAGGCGCAGCTCTCGCTCTACGGGCTGAAGGACCTGCCCGATGGAGCCGAACTGCTGCCGGAGCTCGGAAAGTACACCGAAGGTGCGGGCTGCGTGTACGTCAAGAAGCTCGACGACATCGATCTCGGCGTCCTGCGGCGGCTGATCGCCATCGCGTGGGGGCGCGGCGACGACCCGCTGCCCTAGCCTGCCTGCTCGTCGAACTCGCGTCGCAGGTACTTCGGAGCCTGCACGCGCCACGCCTCGGTGACCAGCTCGGCGAGGTGGTCCTCGTCGATGCCGGCCATGCGGAACGCGATCTTCGGCTCGCCCCACGGCGTGGTCGTGCGCAGGAACACGTCGGGTTCCATCTCGACGAGGGCGAGGGCGTCGATCGGGTCGGCGACTTTGACCCCGACGACCAGCTCGGACGCGATGATGGCCCGCATGTCGTCGGGGATGCTCGGCCAGGGATGGCACTCCCAGGCGTAGAGCTTGTTGCGCACGAACCAGGCGGCGCCGCCCGTCATCGCGCGCTCCTCGCTCCCGGGGAGCACGGCCGCGGTGCCGCGCAGATCGTCGAGGGTGGCCACGCCCCGAGCCTACGGCGCACCTCCGACGCGCCCACGGCCCCTGCGCCGTGCGGTCAGAACGTAATCAGCTGGCGCAGCTCGCCGCCCGCGGCGAGCCGGTCCATGGCCGCGTCGAGGTCGTCGAGGCCGATGCGGGACGAGACGAGCCGCTCGAGCGGGAGGCGTCCCGCCCGCCACAGCTCGACGTAGCGGGGGATGTCGCGGCTCGGCACTGCCGAGCCGAGGTAGCTGCCCACGATGGTCCGCGCTTCGGCGGTCAGCAGCAGCGGAGACACGCTCGCGCGCGCGTCGGGCGCCGGCAGCCCTACCGTCACCGTGGTGCCGCCGGGCGCGGTCAGGGCGAGGGCGGTCTCGAACGCGCGCGCGGCGCCGGCCGCCTCCACGACGACGGGGGCACGGATGCCGCGGTCCACGGCCTCCGCGGGAGTCAGCGCCCCGCTCGCCCCGCACTCCAGCGCGGCGGCGAGCTTCGAGGGCACCGTGTCGACCCCGATGGCCTCGTGCCCGAGGGCGACGGCGACCAGGAGCGCAGCCATGCCGACACCGCCGAGCCCGACCACGACGACCCGGTCGCCTGGTGCGGGGCGACCGGCGTTGACCACCGCACCGCCGCCGGTGAGCACCGCGCAGCCGAGCAGCGCCGCGATCTCCGCCGGCACATCGGCGTCGACCGGCACGACCGACGCGCGGCTCAGCACGGCGTGAGTGGCGAACGCCGAGACGCCGAGGTGGTGATGCACGTCCTGCCGCCCGCCACCGCGAGGGCGATGCAGGCGGATGCCGCCACCGAGCAGCGTGCCCGCGGCATTGGCCGCCGAACCCGGCGTGCACGGCAGGCGCCCGTCGGTGAGGCATCCGTCGCACTCGCCGCAGCGGGGAAGGAACGTCATGACCACGCGATCGCCGACGGCGAGATCGCCGTCATCGTCGCCCAGCCGCTCGACGATGCCGGCGGCCTCGTGGCCCAGCAGCATCGGCACCGGTCGCACGCGGTTGCCGTCGACGACACTGAGGTCGGAGTGGCACACCCCCGCGGCTTCGATCCGCACGAGCAGCTCGCCGGGGCCGGGTGGGTCCAGCTCGAGCTCGCCCACCGTGAACGGGTGCGTCTGTGCGAACGGGGGCTCGGCGCCCGAGACTTCGAGCACTGCTCCGGTGATCCTCATGCGACCTCCTCGTCGTGCGACCGTACCCCGAACGGAGAACGCGCGCCCCCCATGCGGGTGGCGCGCGTTCTCTGCGTCCGTGTCAGGCCTGCGCGGCGCGGCGGCGGAGCCTCGCGCGGCGGACCCACTTCTCGAGCTCGATCAGCACCGGCACGAGAAGGGCCAGGCCGAGCGCGGTGAGCCACTCGTTGCCCGAGAGGCCGATCGTGCCGACGAGGCGCTGCATGAAAGGCAGCTCGACCGCGACGACGGTGAGGGCCAGCGGGATCGACAGCCACTTCACCGCGTCGATGATCGGTGCGGCGAGACCCGACTCGGGGTCGCGGCGCATGACGAGTCCGCCGAAGATCGAGCCGAGCGCGCAGACCACGAACGCCATCGTGACCGGCACGTTGGGCACGGTCGAGCTGAGCAGGTCGGGGTACAGCAGCAGCGGGACGAGCGTCGTGATGAAGATCAGACCGCCGTAGACGAACCAGAGCGTCACCGCCGCCGGGTTGGCGATCGTCTTCTTCGGGTCGCGCGGCGGCTTCAGCATGATGCCGTCCGGCACCGGATCGAGGAGGATCACGATGACCGGGAAGATGGCGATGAAGAAGTTGAGGAACAGCACCATGATCGGCGTGAGCGGTACACCGTTGTTGATGTCGAAGATGCTCGCGACGAGGAACAGCAGCACGAGCGAGAACAGCTGCGACATCTGGAAGCGGACGTAGCTGACGATCTTCTCGTAGATCGATCGGCCGAGCCGGACGGCCGTCACGAGCGTGCCGAAGTTGTCGTCGACGAGGATCATCTTCCCCGCCTGCTTCGTGACGTCGCTGCCGGAGCCCATCGCGACGCCGATGTCGGCCTGCTTGAGCGCGGCGGCGTCGTTCACCGCGTCGCCGGTCATCGCGACGACCGCACCCTCCTCCTGCATGAGGCGGGCCAGACGCAGCTTGTCCTCGGGGGTGACGCGGCCGAACATGTGCAGGCGCGGGAGCGCCGCCTTCAGATCCTCGTCGCTCATCGCCTGGATCTCGGCACCGCTCGCCGCGCCGTCACCCAGCCCGAGCTTCGCGCCGATCGCCGCGGCCGTGATCGCGTGGTCGCCCGTGATCATGCGGACTTCGATGCCCGCCTCGCGCGCGATGCGGACGGCCTCCTTCGAGGAGGGCCGCAGCGGGTCGATGATGCCGACGAGACCGACGAACGTGAGGTCGGAGACGGCCGCCATGGGGTCGTCGGCCACCGGCGCGTCAGGCGCGAATCGGCGGAACGCGAACGCGAGGACGCGCAGGCCCTGCTCGGAGAGCGAGCGATTCGCCTCGAGGATCGCGTCACGGCGGTCGGCGATGGGCACGACGCCCTCCATCGTCGCGACCGAGCTGCAGCGGTCGAGCACGACATCGGGTCCGCCCTTGACGTAGCCGACGAGGGTCTCGACGCCCTCCACAGGGATCTCGTGGAACGTGCCCATGAACTTGTACGCCGAGTCGAACGGCACCTCGGCGATGCGCGGGAACTTCGCCCGCGTCAGCTCCGCGTCGGCGCCGAGCTTCGCGGCGAGCACGACGAGCGCGGCCTCCGTGGGGTCGCCGATCACCGCACCGTCGTCGGACACCGTCGCGTCGCTGCAGAGCGTGAGTCCGAGCGCGAGCTGGTTGAACTGGGGGACCGGCAGGCCCGCGACGTGGCGCACCTCGCCCGACTTCTCGTACCCCGAGCCCGCGACGGTGAACCACTCGCCGCGGTAGTACAGCGACTCGACCGTCATCTCGTTCATCGTGAGCGTGCCGGTCTTGTCGGAGTTGATGGCGCTCGTCGCACCGAGCGTCTCGACGTCCGTCAGGTTCTTGACGACGGCCTTGTGCTCGGCGAGCTGGCGCGAGCCGTACGAGAGCATCGCCTGCACGAACGAGGGCATGCCCGTCGGGATCGCCGAGATCGCCATCGAGATGCCGAGGAGGATCACCGATGTGATCTCCTGGCCGCGCAGCAGCCCGGTGATGATGATGATCGCGACCGCGCCCCACGCGATCCACCCGAGCACGCCCGTGAGCGAGTCCAGCTCGCGCTGCAGCGGGGACTTGGCGGGCTTGACCGCCGAGAGCATCGACGCGATCTGGCCCATCTGCGTCTGCATGCCCGTGTCGGTGATGACCACCGACGCCGTGCCGCGGGTCACCTGGGTGTTCTGGAACACCATGTTCGTGCGGTCGCCCAGGGTCGTCTCGGGGTCGCTGAGGGTGCCGGCGTCCTTCGGGATCGGCGCGCTCTCCCCGGTGAGCGCCGCCTCCTGCGTCTCGAGCGTCGCCGAGCGTACGATGCGCCCATCGGCAGGCACGATGTCGCCGGCCTCGAGGGCTACCACGTCGCCCGGCACGAGGGTCGTGGCATCGACTTGCAGGAGCGACCCGTCGCGGACGACCTTCGCCTGCGGGATCTGCATCTTGGCGAGGGCGTCGACGGATGCCTTCGCCTTCATCTCCTGCCGCGTGCCGAGGACGATGTTCAGCACGACGAGCGCGCCCACGAGGATGCCGACGCTCACCTGGTTGATGAAGAGGCTGATGATCGCGACGGCGACCAGCATGACGTTCATCGGATCCGCGAGCTGCTGCAGAGCGACCTGCCACGTCGACGGCGGCTTCTCGGCGGCGATCGAGTTCGGGCCGTGCGCGGCGAGCCGCTGGGCGGCGTCGGCGGCGGTCAGGCCGCGGTCGCGGTCGCTGCGCAGGGCGGCGACCACGGCATCGGGATCCTGTGTATACCAGAGGGCTTTGCCCGCCGTGTCCGGCGACGTGTCCACGGTGCTCATGGCTCGAACATAGCGCCGCGGCGTCGCACTGCGACACCGAATCCGGTCGGCGCGCCGCCGGAGTCAGTCGTCGAGTCGCTCGCGCAGTCGACGGGCCACTTCCGCGGTCGGCATGGACCGGGGGAACACCGCGACGACCACCTGGTCGCCGGCCGGATCCTTCTCGCCGTCCGGAAGGACGCCGAAACGACGGCGGGCATCGTCGAGCGCCGTGCGCAGCACCGAGACCGGCACCTTCTTCGGGCCGCGGATGAGCCGGCGCAGCACGTGGTTGTGGATCGCCGTGATGAGCGCCGAGAACCCGACGGCGTCCAGCGGGTCGAGGCCCGGCAGCGACGCGCGCAGGTACTCGTCGAAGAGCCGCTCGTACCGGAACACCGTCACGATCTCGCGATCGCGCAGCGCCGGCACGCCGCGCACGACCGCATAGCGTCGCCGTGCGAGTTCGGGATCGGCCGCGAAGTGCGCATAGACGAAGACGGATGCCTCGCACACGGCCGCCCACGGATCGCGATGCGGCTGCGCCAGGAACTCGCGCAGGCGCTCGAGGAGCAGCTCGTGGTCGGTGAAGACGACGTCGTCCTTGCCGCCGAACTGCCGGAAGAAGGTGGAACGCGACACCCCGGCGGCCTGCGCGATCTGCTCCACCGAGGTCTGGTCGAACCCCTGCTCGGCGAAGAGCTCGAGCGCGGCGGCGACCACGGCCGCGCGGGAGGCGGCCTGAGCGGCGGAGGCGGCAGCGGTGTCGGACATCTCGGGGAGAGCCTAGTGCGCGCACCGCCGTGAGCACGGCATGCCGGCGCGCGCCACGCCCGCTGCGGGTCCCGTGGCGTCAACGGGGTCGACACAGCGGATGCGGAGGTCTTCTATAGGGCCATGACGCCGATGACGCCGATCTGGAAGCAGGATGCCGAGAGCGTCGCGGGTACGCCGTTCGAGCCAGGCCGGAGACGCGACGTCGTGGTCGTCGGCGCCGGTCTGACCGGCCTGTCGACCGCGCTGCTGCTGACCCGTCAGGGCATGGACGTCGCCGTGGTGGAGGCGGACGAGGTGGGCGGCCTCGCATCGGGCGCGAACACCGGCAAGCTGACGCTGCTGCAGGGCTCCGTCCTGTCGGCGCTGCGCCGCCACCACCCGGCGAACCTTGTGCGCGCCTACGTCGAGTCCAACATCGACGGCGCGCAGTGGCTCACCAGCATCGCCGATGAGCTCCGTGTGTCGTATTCGCACCGCACTGCCTACTCCTATGCGCAGACGCCCGCGGGGGTCGCGGTCATCGAGGCCGAGCTGAACGCCGCCACCGAGGCGGGACTGCCGGTGCGGCGCGTCGAGCCCGACCTGCTCGCCCAGTCGCCGTTCGACATGGTCGACGCGGTGGCGCTCGATCGTCAGGTCGCGATCGATCCGCAGCGACTGCTCGTGGCCCTCACTCACGCGCTGCTGCGCGAGGGCGGGACGCTGCACACCGGAGTGCGCGTGACCAGGGTGCACGCCGTGCCGCGCGCGGGTGTCGAGACCGAGGCGGGATTCGTCGCCGCGGACCACGTCGTGCTTGCGACCGCGACACCCATCACCGACCGGGGGCTGTATTTCGCCAAAGTGCGGGGACTGCGCTCCTCGGGCGTCGCGTTTGCGACGGAAGGACCCCTCCTCGAGGGGCTTTACCTGGCGGTCGACGGCGAGACGAAGTCGGTGCGATCGATCACCGCGGACGACGGCCCGGCACACGCGGCGCAGCTCGTCGTCGGCGGCAACGGCTTCCCGGTGGGGCGTTCTGCGTCCCCTCTGGCCGCGGTGAACGGGCTCGTGGCGTGGACGCAGCATCACTTCCCCGGCGCGGAGCCGGTGGCGTCGTGGTCGGCGCAGGACTACGAGTCGCACGACCTCATTCCCTTCGTCGGCGCGATGCCGCGCGGGCTCGGGCGCATCCGGTTCGCCACCGGCTATTCGAAGTGGGGTCTCTCGAACGCGCCGGCCGCGGCGCTGCGGCTGACGGCGGAGATCACGCGGGTGCCACGGCGCGAGCGCCCGGACTGGATGAACGTGATCGCCACGCGGTTCACGGTGCCCGCCGACCTCGCTCGCGGCGGCGTGCAGAACCTGCGCATCGGGTGGGAGGCGGCATCGGGATGGATCGGCGCGCAGGCCGTGCCGACTCCCGTCCGCCGGCCGGCCGAGGGGGAGGGCGTGGTCGCCAGCCGAGGCGGTCAGCCCGTGGGAATCTCCACGGTCGAGGGACGCACATGCGCGGTGAGTGCCGTCTGCACCCATCTCGGCGGCGTGCTGCGGTGGAACGACGCCGAACTCACGTGGGATTGCCCGCTGCACGCTTCGCGGTTCACGGCGGACGGATGCCGCATCGAAGGGCCCGCGCTCCGGGACCTGTCCCGTCTGCCGCGCGTGCCGGGCGAGGAACTCGACGACGACCCCGGCGCGTCGCTGCGGTCAGAACCGGACATCGACCGGTAGTAGGCTGGGGGACTGGTCGATATCTCGACGTCGAGACGCTTTTGAGCGTCGTCCCCACCCCCATTCGCCACCTGCGAAGGAAATCACTGTGGATCTGTACGAGTACCAGGCACGAGACCTTTTCGAGAAGTACGAGGTGCCGGTGCTCGCCGGCATCGTCGCGGACACGCCGGAGGAGGTGCGTGCCGCAGCCGAGAAGATCGGCGGTGTCGTCGTCGTCAAGGCCCAGGTCAAGACCGGCGGTCGCGGCAAGGCCGGCGGCGTGAAGGTCGCGAAGACCCCCGATGAGGCCTACGAGGCCGCGAAGGCCATCCTCGGCCTCGACATCAAGGGCCACGTCGTCAAGCGCGTCATGGTCGCGCAGGGTGCGCGCATCGACAAGGAGTACTACTTCTCGGTGCTGCTGGACCGCGCCAACCGCTCCTACCTGTCGCTCGCGTCGGTCGAGGGCGGCATGGAGATCGAGGAGCTCGCCGTCGAGCGCCCCGAGGCGCTCGCGCGCATCGACGTCAACCCGGGCACGGGCATCGACAAGGCGAAGGCCGTCGAGATCGCCGAGGCAGCCGGCTTCTCCGCCGACCTGGTCGACAAGGTGAGCGACGTCTTCGTCAAGCTCTACAGCGTCTACAAGGGTGAGGACGCGACGCTCGTCGAGGTCAACCCGCTCGTGCTCACCGAGGAGGGCGACATCATCGCCCTCGACGGCAAGGTCTCGCTCGACGAGAACGCCGACTTCCGTCACGCCGGGCATGCGCTCCTCGAAGACAAGGACGCCGCCGACCCGCTCGAGGCGAAGGCCAAGGCCAATGACCTCAACTACGTCAAGCTCGACGGCGAGGTCGGCGTGATCGGCAACGGCGCGGGGCTCGTGATGTCGACGCTCGACGTCGTCGCCTACGCCGGCGAGAATCACGGCGGCGTGAAGCCCGCCAACTTCCTCGACATCGGCGGCGGCGCCTCGGCCGAGGTCATGGCCGCGGGCCTGGACGTGATCCTGGGCGACCCGCAGGTGAAGTCCGTGTTCGTCAACGTGTTCGGCGGCATCACCGCGTGCGACGCGGTCGCCAAGGGCATCGTCGGCGCGCTCGCCGAGCTCGGCTCGTCCGCCTCGAAGCCGCTGGTCGTGCGCCTGGACGGCAACAAGGTCGAGGAGGGCCGCGCAATCCTGCGCGACGCCAACCACCCGCTCGTGACCCTGGCCGAGACGATGGACGAGGGCGCCGACAAGGCCGCCGAGCTCGCCAACGCCTGAACCGCAGACATCTGACAGAGGAACCGAACAACAATGTCGATCTTTCTTGACAAGGACTCCAAGGTCATCGTCCAGGGCATCACCGGCGGCGAGGGCACCAAGCACACCGCGCTCATGCTCAAGGCCGGCACCCAGGTCGTCGGCGGCGTGAATGCCCGCAAGGCGGGCACCACGGTGCTGCACACCGACGCCGACGGCAACCCCGTCGAGCTCCCCGTCTTCGCCTCGGTGCAGGAGGCCATCGACGCCACCGGCGCCGACGTCTCGATCGCCTTCGTGCCGCCCGCCTTCACCAAGAGCGCCATGGTCGAGGCCATCGACGCCGAGATCCCCCTCCTCGTCGTGATCACCGAGGGCGTGCCCGTCGGCGACACCGCCGAGGCGTGGGCATACGCGCAGTCGAAGGGGAACAAGACCCGCATCATCGGCCCGAACTGCCCCGGCATCATCACGCCCGGCGAGTCGCTGGTCGGCATCACGCCCGCCAATATCACCGGCAAGGGCCCGATCGGCCTCGTGTCGAAGTCGGGCACCCTGACCTACCAGATGATGTACGAGCTGCGCGAGATCGGGTTCTCGACGGCCATCGGCATCGGCGGCGACCCGATCATCGGCACCACGCACATCGACGCGCTCGCCGCGTTCGAGGCCGACCCCGAGACCAAGGCGATCGTCATGATCGGCGAGATCGGCGGCGACGCCGAAGAGCGCGCCGCCGACTTCATCAAGGCCAACGTGACCAAGCCGGTCGTCGGCTACGTCGCGGGCTTCACCGCTCCCGAGGGCAAGACCATGGGCCACGCCGGCGCCATCGTGTCGGGTTCGGCGGGCACCGCGCAGGCGAAGAAGGAGGCCCTCGAGGCCGCCGGCGTCAAGGTCGGCAAGACGCCGTCCGAGACCGCCGCCCTCATGCGCGAGATCATCGAGAGCCTGTAAGGCGCTTCACCAAGGGACGGATGCTGCAGCCCGGGGCTGCAGCATCCGTCCCTTGTCGTTTCAGTCGGCGGCGGAACCGCCGAATCTTGCCACCTGGCCCGCGCGGTCGGCGTCTTCGCTGGCGAGGACGCCGCCGTTCGCGACGAAGTCGGCGGCGACCTCCTCGAACATGATGCGCACGTCCTGCCGGCGGGCGCCGAGCGCCTCGACGGCGGCATCGGTCACCAGTTCGGCGAAGCGGCGTCGCTGGTCGACGGTGCGTCCGGGAAGGAGTTCGACTCTGAGGTTGGGCATGACTCGACCATAGGGGTCCCGCGACCCGGCGGGTGTCGCCGCGGCTTTACGCTGGTGGAATGCCGCTGACCGGAGAGTACATACCGTCCACGTCCGATTGGGCCCGCAAGCAGGCCGAGGTGTTCGAAGCGTCGAACGGCGAGAAGGCGAACACCCTGCGCGGCGTGCCGATCATCGTGCTGACCACGGTCGGCGCCAAGTCCGGGGCCCTGCGCAAGACCGCGCTCATGCGCGTCGAGCACGACGGGCGCTACGCCGTCGTCGCGTCCAAGGGCGGCGCACCCGACGAGCCCAAGTGGGCCGAGAACATGCGCCGGCAGCCTCACGTCGAGCTGCAGGACGCCGATGCGAAGCAGGACTACATCGCCCGCGAGCTGGCCGGCGACGAGCGCGTCGAATGGTGGGAGCGGGCCGCGGCGGTCTGGCCCGACTACGACGACTATCAGAAGCGCACCGACCGGCAGATCGCGATCTTCGTGCTCGAGCCCCACGAGCACTGATCTCGCGAAACTGAGGCGTTCCTGAGCGGTCCGCCCCGAGACCGCTCCTAGACTCGGCCCCGTCGAGGGGGTGGCCGTGTCCGGGGACGCACGCGTCGGATCCACCGCGCGGAGGTGGGAGATCGCGCTCGCCTGCGCGGCCGCTGCCCTCGTGCTGGCGGCGGTGGCCGTCGCCGCCTTCGTCGCCGTCCCGCCGACGATCGCGAACCTCTCGAGCGAGGTCTCCGATGGGAGCGACCCGACCGACCTCGGTGACGCCTCGGTCGTCGTGCCTGCCGACTGGGTGGTCACGCGCCACTCGGAGGACGCGATCACGGTGCGCACACCCGACGGCGCGCTGCGCGCGAGCCTCGAGTCGGTCGACGAGAGGCCCGGCGACGTCGTCGCCGCCGCGGCGGCGGGCGATCCTCGTTCGGAGCTGCTCGCCTCCGGCCTCACCGCGGTGCACGTCGACCTCGACGACGGCGGGGTCGTCGCGGGGGTGGGCGAACCGGATGCTGCCCCCAGCGTGCGCGTCACCGTGCAGGTCTCGCCGGCCGAGGGCGCTGAACCGGCGGCCTACCGGTCCGCCATCGGCGATCTGCTGGAAGGCATCCGGCGATGAGGGCGCGGTGGATGGTGGCCGCCCTCGCCGCTGCGGTCCTCGCGCTGTCGGCGTGCGCGCCGGCGTCGCAAGAGGGCTGGGAGCCTCCGGCGTGGGCACCCGAGGTCGTGCACGCGACGGATCCGGTTCCCGAGATCTCCGCCGCCGCGGACGGGCCGCTGGGCGCGGGCATCGTCCCTTTGCGCGTGCGCAACGACGCCGTCGGCCTCCAGGCCCGCGTCGCCCTCCTGCCGGCCGGCGCCACCACCGACGCGTTCAACGCCCAGGTGGAGCAGTTCGTCCGCGGCGCGATCGCGGACCGCGTGGTCGCATCGGGGACGGCGTTCGTGCCGGCGCCTTCGGCCGTCGGGTCCGGCCTCGGGGATCGGCGCTGCGCTTCCGGCAGCACGCGGCGCCCGGCCGCGCAGCTCCTCGCCGATCCCGCGTTCGGGCCGGTGGGCGGGTCGGGGACCGCCGTCGTGTGCGGCATCGTCGCCGCCGGCGGGACGATCGTGGGCGAGCGCGTCCGAGTGGTCAGCGCAGACGCCGCCGGCGTGCACTTCGATGCGACGACCACCCTGTACACCGATGTCGCGACCGGTGAGACGGCTGCGGCCGACGGTCTGTGGACCGAGCATGCGGCCGCGGCGCTCGGCGCGCACATCGTCGAGGCGCTCCGGCGTGACGCGGGCGCACTCAGCCACCGCCCGGTCGTCGTGGGCGATGAGACCCAGATCGCGGCGATCCAGGCCGCGCTGGGCTCGACCGTGCCGTCCGACGAAGGCCTCGTGATCACCCTCGCACCGGGCTTCACCGCACCGGACCTGGCCGGGCTGGGCGCGCCTGCGACGACCGAGCCCATCGAGTTCGCCATTCCGGCCGAGGTCGCGGCCGACCTGGTCTCGCCGCTCGGCGCGCGCGTGCTGGCCTCCTCCGGCCAGCCCTACACCGGACCCGTCGCGGCGCCCGCGGGAGCCCGCGCCGTCGACTGCGACCTCGTGCCCTGCGTCGCACTCACCTATGACGACGGTCCGTCGTCGTACACGCCCGGCATCCTCGACGAACTGGCGGCTCGCGACGCCGCGGCGACGTTCTTCGCGATGGGCCAGAACGCGCAGGGCTACGCCGACACGCTCGCCCGCATGACGAGGGAGGGGCACGAAGTCGAGGGTCACACGTGGAACCACCCGCATCTGCCCCAGCTGACGGACGCGCAGGTCACCGCCCAGGTCGTCGACTCCACGCGCGCGCTCGAGGCGGTGTCCGGGCAGGACATCACCGTGTTCCGTCCGCCGTACGGCGAGTTCACACCGCGGGTGCTCGCCGCAGCGGGTATGCCGGCGATCCTCTGGGACATCGACACCCTCGACTGGCAGGGCCCGGCTGACGACGTGCTGATCGCACGCGCCGTCGAACAGCCGCGCGCCGGGTCGATCGTCCTGCTGCACGACGTCCATGCGGTCACGGCGCGCACCGCGGGCGCCGTCCTGGACGGGCTCTTCGACCGGGGGTTCCAGCTCGTCACCGTGCGGCAGCTGTTCGGCGGGGAGCTGCCGACGTCGGGCTCCTGGCGTCGCGCCCCCTGAGCGTGCTGCCCCCACCGGTGCGTGGGATACTTCCGCGGTGACCGACATCGAACTCGCCCGCATCGCCGGCGGAGCGGTCACCCTGCACGACGCCCGGCGCAAGGCACGCTGGAGCGTCGAACTCGAGCCCTACGACATCGGCGTGTATGCCGTCACGCAGGCGCAGCTCGCCGAACTGCTCGGCGAGCCGGCGTCGCACCCGCGCCGCCCCGCGACCGACGTCAGCTGGCTGCGCGCGATCCGGTTCTGCAACGCGGCGTCGGAGTGGGAAGGGCTCGACCCGGCGTACTCGTTCGACGGCGAGGACGTCACCTGGCACGTCGACTCCGACGGCTTCCGCCTTCCCACCGAGGCCGAGTGGGAGCACGCCTGCCGCGCAGGCTCCACGGGACCGCACTACGGCCTCCTCGCCGAGGTCGCGTGGACGAGCGCCGACGGCGTGACCGCTGCGCAGAACGTCGGCGGCAAGCTCCCCAACCTGAACGGCCTGTTCGACACCCTCGGCAACGTGTGGGAGTGGACCTGGGACCTGCTCGACCCGGCCCGCTACGCCGACTACCGCGTGTTCCGGGGCGGCGGGTTCGCCGACGACGCGTGGAGCGTGCGCGCCTCGACCCGCCGGGGCGGCGCCCCGCGCATGCACCACGACGACGTCGGGTTCCGCGTGGCACGCGGCGGATTCGACGGCGCAGATGCCGCACAGGGCTGGTCGGCCCGCGCCGACGCCGAGCGCGCCGCCGACGACGGTCCGACACCTCCCGGCTGGACCCCGCTGCGCTGATCCGCGGTGCCCGGCCCCGGAGTGTCCACCCGGGTTTGGGGCGTCATTCCTCCGTCGGGGCGCACTTCCCGCGCCCCAACGGAGAGAACGCGCCCCGAACCCGGCGACTTCGACCCCGGAGACGCCGAAGGGGATGGATGCCGCGGGCCCCAGCTGGGGCCCGCCCCCGGAGGCTCCGGGCGACGCGCCAGCGGCGTCGGGAGGGGGGAGTGGGGACCATCCCCTTCGAGGTGTGGCTAGCCGAGCAGGGTCTCCAGCGGTCCGCGCGCGAAGTAGAGCACGAAGCCGGCGGCGACGATCCACAGCAGCGGGCTGATCTCGCGGGCCTTGCCCGACAGCGACCGGACGACGACCCAGGAGATGAAGCCCGCGCCGATGCCGTTCGCGATCGAGTACG
The DNA here is from genome assembly GCF_001422925.1 of Microbacterium sp. Leaf288. GTDB lineage: Bacteria > Actinomycetota > Actinomycetes > Actinomycetales > Microbacteriaceae > Microbacterium. Next base: position 555,148 of record NZ_LMNI01000012.1, on the reverse strand, counting down.
TGAGCGGCATGACCGTGACGGCGAGGAACACCGGGAGCAGGATCGAGAAGTCCGAGAAGTCGATGAAGCGGATCTGCGACATCATCAGCGCACCGACGATGACCAGGGCCGACGCTGCGACCTCGGTGGGCACGATCGACACGAGCGGGGTGAAGAACATGGCGACGAGGAAGAGGCCACCGGTCACGACGTTCGCGAGGCCCGTGCGAGCGCCCTCGCCGATGCCCGCGCCCGACTCGATGAACACCGTGTTCGAGGAGCTGGACGTGAAACCGCCCGCGACGGCGCCGACACCCTCGACGATGAGCGCCGACTTGATGCGCGGGAAGTCGCCCTTCTCGTTCGCGAGGCCGGCCTCCTTGGACAGACCGGTCATGGTGCCCATGGCGTCGAAGAAGTTGGTGAAGACGAGCGTGAAGACGAGCATCAGCGCCGCGAGCACGCCGATGCGCTCGAACGAGCCGAACGACACCTGGCCGACGAGCGACAGGTCGGGCACGCTCACGAGCGACGAAGGCAGCTCGGGGACCGACAGGCCCCACCCGCCGGGGTTGACGTCGTCGCCGGAGAACTTCGGGCCGATGTTCCAGATCGCCTCGACGATCACCGCGACGACCGTTCCGGTCACGAGGCCGATGAGGATGCCGCCCTTGACCTTGCGGGCGACCAGGATGCCGGTCAGCAGCAGGGTGAAGACGAAGATGAGCGTCGGCACGGTCGCGACCGAGCCGTTCACGCCGAGGCCGACCGGGGGAGAGGACGCGCCCGTCGCCGTGACGAAGCCGGCGTCGACGAAGCCGATGAACGCGATGAAGAGGCCGATGCCGACCGTGATGGCGAGCTTCAGCTGGATCGGCACGGCGTCGAAGATCATGCGCCGCAGGCCCGTCGCCGCGAGGAGCACGATGATCAGACCGTTGATGACGACGAGCCCCATCGCCTCGGGCCACGTCACCTGTCCGACGACCGAGACGGCGAGGAACGAGTTGATGCCGAGGCCCGCCGCGAACGCGAAGGGCAGGCGGGTCACCAGACCGAACAGCACCGTCATCACACCGGCGGTGAGCGCGGTGGTCGCGGCGACCTGCGTGAAACCGAGGGTGTCGCCGGCGACGTCCGTGCCGCTGGACAGGATGATCGGGTTCAGGATGACGATGTACGCCATCGTGACGAACGTGACGACACCGCCGCGGATCTCGGCGGGGATCGTCGATCCGCGCTTGGTGATCTCGAAGAACCTGTCGAAGCCGTTCTTCGGCTCCGGGGTCTCGGCGTTCTCGGTCTCGTCGGGGGCGTTGGGTGCCGTGGACTCGGCTGTGCTCATGTGGGGGGACCTCCGAGGTGAAACGTTAGTCGCTCTCGCCCCAACCTGAGGATTCGCTGGACGGATGCCGGGGCCCCGCGCGCGGGTGCCCCGGCCGGGGCGGTGCACCGAAGTAGGGTCGATGGCGCATGCATCGCCTCATCGTCGCCCTTCTCGCCTCCGTCGACGCCGTCATCGCGGCGGCCGTCGGCCTTGCCGTGACCCTCGCTCCGCTCACGCTGCTGTGGGTGTTCGGATTCGGCGGCGGTGCGGACTGGGGCGTGCTGTGGCCGTCGGCGGTGTCGGTGTGGCAGCTCGGCAACCTCGTGCCGCTCACCATCACGCTGCCGCCGGACTACCTCGCCGCGACGGGGATCGACGCGGGCGCGGCATCGTTCGTCCTCTCGCTCGCCCCGCTGGCCTTCGCCGGGTTCACGGCCATCTTCGCCGCCCGCTCCGGTGCCCGTGCCTCGCACGCCGACGCGTGGCTCACCGGCGTGCTCACCTCGAGCGCCGTGTTCGCGCTCGTGACGACCGGTGCCGCGCTGACCGGTGCCAACGACGTCGCGCGCGCCGAGACGTGGCAGGCCATCCTCGTGCCGACGCTCGTGTTCGCCCTGCCCGCCCTCGTCGCGGCGGTCGTGACGGAGTGGTCCGAGGCGGGGTCCGGCGCGATCGCGCGCCTGCGCGACCGCGTCGAGGCGGTGCCGCACGGCTGGGGAGAGGTGCCCGCGCTCGTCGCGCGTGGGACGGCCGTCGTCGTGGTCGGGCTCGTCGGCGTCGGCGCCGCGGTGGCCGCCGTCGCCCTGTTCGCCCGCGCGGGTCAGATCGTCGCGCTGTTCCAGGCGGGCGACGTCGACCCCATCGGCGCGACCGTCATCACGCTCGCCCAGCTCGCCTACGTGCCGACGCTCGCGGTGTGGGGGATGAGCTTCGTCGCCGGACCCGGCTTCGCCGTCGGCACGGGCACGGCGGTCTCGCCCGCAGGAACCCAGGTCGGCGTCATCCCGGGTCTCCCGGTACTCGGCGCCGTCCCCGAATCGACGACGTCGTGGCTGCTGCTGCTCGCCCTGCTGCCGATCGCCCTGGGCGCGCTCGCCGGGTGGATCGCGCGATCGCGGCTTCTGCACGCCCGCGGATCTTTCCGCGAACGGTCCCCACACCCCCTCCACGCGGCGCTGGCGCGCCGCGCGGAGCCTCCGGGTGCGTGGGCCCAGCTGCAGCCCGCGCCCGCCGCCGGCGCGGCGTCGTCGCGGTTCGATGCCGGAAAGACCGCGGCGCTCAGCGGGCTGCTGTCGGGGGCGCCCTCGGAGGAGCCCGGGGCCGACGCGCATCTCGACGCGCATGTCGATGCGCCGGAGGATCCGATCGGGGCGCGGCTCGTCGTGACCGCGGGCATCGCGCTGCTCTCGGGCGGGGCCGCGGCGCTGCTGGCCTGGGCGGCGTCGGGGTCCCTCGGACCGGGGCGACTGGCCGAGTTCGGACCGGATGCCGGGCCCGTCGCGCTCGCGGTCGGCCTCGAAGTGCTGCTCGGCGCGGCGATCCTGCTGCTGTCGCCGCGTTCGGCGGGGGGTGGGAACTCGGCCGCGCAGGACTCCACGCCCGCCGCGGCCGGGGTCGAGCCGGCGACGGCGGACGACGGGCCGCACCCCGAACCTCCGGAGGCTGCGGCCTTCGCCGCGGTCGCGGCGTTCACGGCCCGGCGTTCGGGCGCGGTGGCCGCCGAGGAGGACGAGGAGCGGCATCCGTCCCCTCCCGCGCGCGGATCGCGGTCGACGCCGCTGCCGGACGCCGGTGGTGGCGTCGCATCGGAAGCGATGACCGAGCCGATCGAGCTCCCGCGGTCGGCACCGCCCGGCGTGAGGGATGGTTCCGATTAGACTAGGCCGGTGCTGACGGTCGCTGTTCTCATCTCGGGCACAGGCTCGAACCTGCGCGCTCTGCTCGACGCGGCGGCCGATCCCGAGTTCCCGGCCCGCATCGTCGTCGTCGGCGCCGACCGCGAGGCCGACGGGTTCGCGCACGCCGAGGAGTACGGCATCCCCACGTTCATGGTGCCGTTCGCGCAGTTCGCGAGCCGCGAGGAGTGGGGCGCCGAGCTCGGCACCCAGCTCGACGTGTGGCAGCCCGACCTCGTCGTCTTGAGCGGTCTCATGCGCCTGCTGCCGGCGGACCTCGTCGACGCGTGGTCGCCGCGGATCATCAACACCCACCCGGCGTACCTGCCGGAGTTCCCGGGTGCGCACGGCGTGCGCGACGCGCTCGCCGCCGACGTCGCGCAGACCGGGGCCAGTGTCATCATCGTCGACAACGGGGTCGACTCGGGGCCGATCCTCGCCCAGGAGCGCGTGCCCGTGCTCCCCGGCGACGACGAGCACGCCCTGCACGAGCGCATCAAGCCCGTCGAACGCCGCCTCCTGATCGACGTGGTGCGCCGCGTCGCGACCGGCGACCTCGACCTCGCGGCGGTGTCCGCGAGCGCCCAGCTCTGACCCCCACCCCCACCGAGGAGACCCGCATGGCCGGACCGAGCCACGACCCCGCCCTGTACCGCCCCCGCGATGTCGTCCCGGTGCGCCGCGCACTCGTATCGGTGAGCGACAAGACCGACCTGCTGGCCCTCGGCGAGGCGCTGGCCGCCGCGGGTGTCGAGATCGTCTCGACGGGCGGTTCCGCCACGCTGCTGCGTGAGGCCGGCTACACCGTGACCGACGTGTCGAGCGTGACCGGGTTCCCCGAGTCCCTCGACGGCCGCGTGAAGACCCTGCACCCCAGCGTGCACGCCGGCCTCCTCGCCGACCTCCGCCTCGAGGACCACGAGCGTCAGCTCAGCGAACTGGGCATCGCGCCCTTCGAGCTCGTCGTGGTGAACCTGTACCCGTTCGTCGAGACCGTGCGCTCCGGCGCGCAGGGCGACGACGTCGTCGAGCAGATCGACATCGGCGGTCCCGCCATGGTGCGCGCGTCGGCGAAGAACTACGCCAACGTGGCGATCGTCGTCTCGCCCTCGTCGTACCCGGCGGTCATCGAGGCGGTCCGCGCGGGCGGCACGACGCTGGTGCAGCGCCGCGAGCTCGCGGCCCGTGCCTTCGCGCACACGGCCGAGTACGATCGCGCGGTCGCGACCTGGTTCACCGAGGGCACGCTCCTCGAGGCGGATCTGCCGGCGCACCTCACGATCAAGGCCGAGCGCCTCGCGACCCTCCGCTACGGCGAGAACTCGCACCAGCGCGCGGCGATCTACACCCGCAACGGCGGCCACGGCATCGCCCAGGCGATCCAGCTCCAGGGCAAGGAGATGTCGTACAACAACTACGTCGACGCCGACGCCGCCCTGCGCGCCGCCTTCGACATGGTCAAGCCCGCCGTCGCGATCATCAAGCACGCGAACCCCTGCGGCATCGCGGTGACGGCGCCCAACGCGCTCGACCCCATCGCGAGCGCGCACCTGCGCGCCCATGAGTGCGACCCCGTGTCGGCGTACGGCGGCGTGATCGCCGCCAACGGCACCGTGACCCTCAAGATGGCCGAGAACCTCAAGGACATCTTCACCGAGGTCATCGTCGCGCCGTCGTTCGAGCCGGCGGCGCTCGAGGTCTTCAAGGCGAAGAAGAACCTGCGTCTGCTGCAGCTGCCCGCCGACTGGCAGCAGGAGCGCCTGGACGTGCGCCTGGTCTCGGGTGGGCTGCTGCTGCAGGACGCCGACCGCTTCCCCGACGACATCGAGTCCGTCGCGAAGGACTGGCAGCTGGTGTCGGGCGAGCGTCCGGCCGACGAGGAGATGACCAACCTCATCTTCGCGTGGAAGGCCTGCCGTGCGGTCAAATCGAACGCCATCGTCCTCGCCAAGAACTCGGCGACGGTCGGCATCGGCATGGGCCAGGTCAACCGCGTCGACTCGTGCCGCCTCGCGGTCGAGCGCGCCGGTGACCGCGCCGCCGGGTCGGTGGCAGCATCCGACGCGTTCTTCCCCTTCGCGGACGGCCCCCAGATCCTGCTCGATGCCGGCATCTCGGCGATCATCCAGCCCGGCGGCTCGGTGCGCGACGAGGAGGTCATCGCCGCGGCGAAGGCCGCGAACGTGACGATGTTCTTCACGAACGAGCGCCACTTCTTCCACTGACGCATCTCACCCGGAGGCGCCGATCTGCCGATCGACCAGGACATGGGGCTGTTTCCCCATGTCCTGGTTCTCGGCGGGAGGGGCACGATCGTCCGGATAGGGTCGATGCGGAGCGTTCGCCAGGAGGACCCGTGATTTGGGAGATCGACGACTCGGCGCGTGCCGTCGAGGGACTCGACGGGCGTGGCCGGCCGATGCCGGAGTACGCCGCGACACTCGGGCTGCGCAGGGCGCCGTTCGGGCGGCGCGTGCTCTCCACGTCGATCGAGCTCGGCATCCTGCTGGTGCTCCAGCTCCCGGTCCTCCTCGTCACCCTTCCTGCGCTCCTGAGCGCGACGGCGTCGCCGGACGCCGCGGCGGCGCTCGCGGACACCGGCCGGCTCGGCCTGGTCATCGCGTGCGGGGCGGCATCGGCGGCGCTGACGACCGCGTTCGTCGTGGTGCAGCTCGTGCTGCACGGGCGCAAGGGCGTCACCGTCGGCAAGGCGGCGACCGGGATCCGATCGGTCAACGTTCGCACGCTCGAGCGCCCGGGCTTCTGGCGGGGCGCGGTCCTGCGCTATCTCGTGCTGTACGGCAGCTTCCTCGTGCCGCTGGTGGGCCCGGTGCTCGTCATCGCGTGTTCGCCGCTGTTCGACCCCGAGCGACGGGGCCGCGGCTGGGCAGACCTCGCCGGCGCGACGTGGTTCGTCGACGCGCGTGACGGGCTCAACCCTTACGACGTCAAGCGCATGCGCATCGCCCGCAAGACCGCCGCCACCGACCTCGCGGACGAGCGCAGCGAGCTGCGCTCCCTCGCCACCTCGGCGACGCCCCCCGGCACGGGCGCCTACATTCCTGTCACCCGCAGCAGCGGGGGAGTCGTGGGTGCGCCGCGTACCGACGCGTACGCGGCGACCGCCGAGGTGAGCGGGACGGATGCCGCGCCCCCCGCGTCCGTTTCGGCGCCCGCGCCTTCGCCTGCCGCCGTGGCGCCGGCCGGCGCCGCGCCGGCGGCCATCGCGCCCACGGCGCCCTACTCCGGCCCGGGGATCCCGTGGACGCCGCCCCGGCTGCTGCCTGACGCGAGCCCCGCGCCCGCGCCGGCTCTCGCAGGCCCGCCGGACGCGCCCGCAACCCCGGCGCGACAGTCGTCGCCGGCCGACCCTGCGACGCCGGGCGTCGTCCTCGAGTTCGACAACGGCGCCCGCATCGCGCTCGCCGGGTCCGGAATCCTGATCGGCCGCGATCCGGCGGCTGGGCCAGGGGACGCCGGTCTCGCGCTCGTTCCCCTGGACGACCCGTCGAAATCCATCTCGAAGACCCACCTGGCGCTCCTGCGCACGGATGGCAGCATCATCGCGATCGACCGTGCGTCGACCAACGGGAGCGCGGTGATCCGCGACGGCGTCGAGCACGCCCTTCCGCCCGGCCAGGGCATCGCGGTCCGCTCCGGAGACACCCTGCTGCTCGGCGAACGGCGCGCCCGCGTCCGCATCGGCTGAGGCAGCACAGCGAGGAACCCATGAGACTCAGACTCACCCTGCAGCGCCGGAACGCCCAGCACATCGACATCGTGGTCACCGCCGACACCACGGCGACCGTGCAGGACGTCGCGAGGCACATCGTCGAGACCGATCCGGCGCGTGAGACCATCGCGTCACCGCGCGACGTGCTGACGCTCAAGGTGGCGCCTCCGACGTCGTCGACGTTCACGATGCTCTCGCCCGAGACGCTCATCAGCGACGCGGCGGTGGGCTCGGGCTTCGTCGCGTCGATCGTCAATCTCGGTGAGGAGTACGTCTCGACGCGGACGAACGGGGGCCCGCCTGCCGCCATCCTCTCGATCGTCGGCGGTCCGCTCGTCGGCCGCGAGTTCCCGCTGCCGCGCGGCCAGTTCACCATCGGCCGCGTCGCGGGCAACGACATCGTCCTCCCGGATCCCCTCATCTCCAAGTCGCACGCACGCGTCGAGGTCGGCGCGTCGGTCGAACTGGTCGACCTGAACTCGGCGAACGGCATCGTCGTCGACGGCGGCCTCGTGCAGCGCCTCCGCGTCATCCCCGGCCAGCGGTTCTCGCTCGGCGACACGGACGTCGTCGTCCGCATGGTGCAGGACTTCGCGCCGGTGGAACAGGATCCCGTCCTCGAGCGGGGCGGATCGCTCCTGTTCAATCGCAGCCCGCGCGTGGAGCCGCGGTACGTGGGCGAGGAGCTGCCCGAGCCGCGGATGCCGAAGGACCCGATCTCGCGGCTGTTCCCGTGGCCGATGCTGGTCGCGCCTCTCATCCTCGGCATGGCGCTGTTCGCGATGAACGGCAACCCTCGCTCGCTCCTGGTCGTGGTGATGTCGCCGCTCATGCTCCTCGGCAACTTCATCTCCCAGCGCACGCAGGTCGGCCAGCGCGCCCGCAAAGAGACCGAGATCTTCGAGCGCACATTCGAGGAGCTCGAAGAGAGCCTCTATCGCGAGCGGCCGCGCGAGCGCGAGATCCGCAACGCCGAGGTGCCGCCGGTGGCCGTCGTCTTCGACGAGGCGATGCGGCTCGGCCCGATGCTCTGGACCCGCCGGCCCGAGCACTGGAACTTCCTGTCGGTGCGCCTGGGCACCGCCGAGGCCCCGTCGCGCACGACGGTGAAGAGAACCGAATCGCCCGAGGCGCTGCAGGAGTTCGTCGACCGCGTCGACCGGCTGCGGGATCGCTACCGCACGATCGACGGCGTACCGGTGCTCGAGTCGCTGCAGAGCGTCGGGGTGATCGGCGTCGCAGGAGGCGAGCGGGAAGCCGCCGACGCCCTGCGGGGCCTCTGCGTCCAGCTGTTCGGCCTCCACTCGCCCAACGAACTGGTCGCGATCGCGCTCACCGAACCACGATGGGCGACGCAGCTCGAGTGGCTCAAGTGGCTTCCGCACACCTCCAGCGAGCGCAGTCCCTTCCGCGAGATGCCGCTGTCGGATTCGGCGTCGACCGGCGCCGCGCTGCTGTCGGGCCTCGAGGAGCTCGTCATGCAGCGCTCCAAGGCCGCCTCGTCACCGCGCCTGCCGCTGGATGACGAGTGGGACCCGATGCGCTACGGCACCGACGTGCGGCGCGCCGCGGAGGAGGCCACGTTCCCCGGCCAGACGGCGGTGCTCGTCATCGTCACCGCCGACGCCCCCGTGGATCGCGCGCGCCTCACGCAGGTGCTCGAGCGCGGCGCCGACGTCGGCGTCTACGGCCTGTTCGTGGCGCCCGTCGTCGAGGCGCTCCCCGCCGTCTGCCGCAGCTTCATCGACGTGTCCCGGGGTCTCGATCACGGCCACGCGGGCACGGTCCGCAGCGGCGTGGACTATCCGGAGACCGCGGTCGAGGGCGTGTCGAACGAGCTGATGACGGTGCTGGCCAAGCGGCTCGCCCCGGTCGTCGACTCGAGCACGGTCGTGGAGGACTCGTCCGACATCCCGAACTCGGTCATGTTCCTTTCGCTCGTCGGCACCGAGCTCGCCGTGGATCCCGGCTCCGCCGTGGAGCGCTGGCGCGAGAACAACACGATCATCGACCGCTCGGGCGCGGTTCTGCCACGCCTGAAGAAGGCCGGCACCCTCCGCGCGATCGTCGGCCAGGGAGCCACGGACGCGATGGCCCTCGATCTGCGGACGCAGGGACCGCACGCCCTCGTCGGCGGCACCACCGGCGCCGGCAAGTCCGAGTTCCTCCAGGCGTGGGTGCTCGGCATGGCCGCCGCCCACAGCCCCGACCGCGTCACGTTCCTGTTCGTCGACTACAAGGGCGGCTCCGCCTTCGCCGACTGCGTCGAGCTTCCGCACACGGTCGGCCTCGTCACCGACCTGAGCCCGCACCTCGTACGACGCGCGCTCACCAGCCTGCGCGCCGAGCTGCACCACCGCGAGCACCTCTTCAACCGCAAGAAGGCCAAGGACCTGCTCGAGCTGGAGAAGCGGCGCGACCCCGACACGCCGCCCGCCCTCGTGCTCGTCATCGACGAGTTCGCGGCGCTCGCGGGGGAGGTGCCCGAGTTCGTGGACGGTGTCGTCGACATCGCGCAGCGCGGCCGCTCCCTGGGGATCCACCTGATCATGGCCACGCAGCGGCCGGCGGGCGTCATCAAAGACAACCTGCGCGCCAACACCAACCTCCGCGTCGCGCTGCGCATGGCCGACGAGTCGGACTCGAAGGACGTCGTCGACGACCCCGTGGCTGCGCGCTTCGACCCGGGCATCCCCGGCCGCGGCATCGCCAAGACCGGCCCGGGCCGGCTCGTCCCGTTCCAGTCCGCCTACGCGGGTGGCTGGAGCACCGACGAGGCGCCCGCCGCCGACGTGGGCGTCGCGCAGCTGCGGTTCGGCTCGGTGCAGCGGTGGGAGCTGCCGGACTCGGGCGAATCCGAATCGCATGATGTCGATCCCGGGCCCAACGACCAGAAGCGCATCGTCGCGACGCTGGTCGCCGCCGCCGAGGCGGCGCGGATCCCGGCGCCGAGGCGCCCGTGGCTCGACGACCTCGAGACCACCGTCGACCTCCGCCGGCTGCGGGCCGGGCGCCCCGGCTTCATCCTGCTCGGCAAGCGCGATGTGCCGGAACGCCAGCTGCAGGAGCCGGTGTACTTCGAGCCCGACCGCGACGGCTCGCTCCTGGTGTACGGCACGAGCGGGTCGGGCAAGTCCACCGTGCTGCGCACCGTCGCGATCGCCGCGGCGATGGGCCGACGTGCCGAGAACATCGCCGTCTACGGCCTGGACTTCGGCGCCGGCGCCCTCAAGAGCCTCGAGGTGCTGCCGCACGTCGGCTCGATCATCCCCGGCGACGACGCCGAGCGGGTGCAGCGGATCATGCGCTCGCTGGGCGGCATCCTCGACGACCGCGGCAAGCGGTTCAGCGCGGCCAATGCCTCGAGCATCGCGGAATACCGCGAGCTCACCGGGCGCGACGAGGCGCGCATCATCGTGCTCCTCGACGGCCTCCCGCAGTTCCGCGCCGAATGGGAGTCGACGACCGCGCGGATGCCGTTCTATCAGGCGTTCATGCGCATCCTCGGCGAGGGCCGCCCGCTGGGCGTGCACGTCGTCGCGACCGCCGACCGTTCCGGGTCGGTGCCCACCGCGATCAGCTCGAACGTGTCGCGCCGCGTCGTGCTGCGCCTCTCGGACGAGAACGCCTACGCGCTGCTGAACGCGCCGAAGGACGTGCTCGACGAGCGCTCCGCGCCGGGCCGGGCCATCGTCGACGGCTTCGAGACCCAGATCGCGGTGCTCGGCGGCACGCCGAACGTTGCCGAGCAGACGAAGCTCCTGGGCCAGTGGGCCGAGGAGCTTCGCGCGAACGGCGCGCGAGAAGTGGACGAGATCGGCTCGCTGCCGACACGGCTCGCCTGGCAGGCGCTGCCGGATCGCATCGGCGAGTTCCCGGTGCTCGGCATCGCCGAAGACACGCTCGCGGCCCGCGAGTTCGATCCGGTGGGCACCTTCGTCGTCGCGGGGCCGCCCTCGGCGGGCAAGACCAACGCGATGAAGGCCCTCGTCACCTCGATGGTGCGCTTCGACCCGACGGTGCGGCTGTTCCACTTCGGCGGCCGGCGCTCGCAGCTGAAGGAGTTCGCTCCCTGGATGCGCAGCGCCACGACGCCCGACGAGGCGAAGGACCTCGCGACCGAACTCGCCGAGCTCGTCGCCGACGAGTCCATCGACGCGCGGCTCATGATCGTGATCGAAGACGTGCCGCAGTTCGCCGACTCACCGGCGGAGCGCCCCCTCAAGGCCCTGTTCCAGGCGGTCAACCGCAGCGAGCACCTGCTCATCGGCGACGCCGACGTCACGCAGGTCACCAGCGGCTTCGGCCTGGTGGGCGACTTCAAGGGCGGCCGCAAGGGCATCATCATCAAGCCCGACGCCTTCGACGGCGACGCGGTGTTCAAGGTGCCGTTCCCGAAGGTCAAGAGGTCGGACTTCCCCGACGGACGCGGCATCTTCGTGCAGGCGGGACGCCAGGTCACGGTGCAGCTGCCGCTGGTCGAGGCATCCGTCCTGCCCGTCCCGCAGACGGCCCCGCAGCACTGACGCGAGGCGGCACCCGGGCATGGGGAATGGTCCCCATCGCGTGGCGTCGGCGCCGTCCGTTAGGTTGCTGAGTGTCCCGCCCGACGGGGGTCGGGAATCTGAGTGAGGGAGTTGACGATGGCCGATTTCGGTGCTTCGTATGCGGAGATGGAGCAGGTGGCGTCGTCGCTGTCGCAGGCTCGTGATGACATCCAGGGTCAGTTGGACACGCTGAAGAGCCAGGTGGACACGCTGCTGGGTGAGGATTTCAAGACGCAGCACGCGTCAGGCAAGTTCGGTGAGGGGTACTCCGAGCTGACGACGGGGCTGAAGGGCGCGGTGGACGGCATCAACGACATGTCGGAGTCGCTGCTGGGCATGATGCGTGCCATTCAGGACCTCGACCAGCAGCTCGCCGGCGGCTGAACCGCATCATCGGGGTCGGGAGCGGTGCAGTCCGCTCCCGACCGGTGATCGGTGAGGGCGGACGAGTCGGATCGGGAATGAGGAGACCCAGTGAGCGTCAAAGTCAGCTATGACGACCTCGGTGCACTGAGCACGCAGCTGAAGAGCATCATCGACGAGTTCGAGCATGCGGGCAACCGCCGCCGCGACCTCGAGGGTGCCGTCGATCGCCCGTACGAGCTGGGTGATCTGAAGGACGCGGCGCACGACTTCGAGGGCCGCTGGGACGATCGCCGGAAGCGCCTGATGGACAGCTGCAAGGGTCTCGCCGAGCATGTCGACGGCGTGATCGAGGGTTTCCAGGACTTCGACGAGGAAGCCGGCAACCGAACCGGCGAGAGATGAGCCGACGATGACGACAGCGCTTCCGTACATGCCCTCGCAGACGCCGAGGGGAGGGAACCTCATCGAGCACCTGCGCGGCGATGCGGGCGACGTCCAGACGCGTGGTCAGCAGATCGTCGACCTCGGTGCCGACATGTCGGCCGCGTGGACGCTCATCAAGCGACTGGTCGACAACGGCGCCGACATGGAAGGCAGCACCGTCGACAAGCTCCGCGAAGTTGCGGGTGAGGTCAGCGGCGATCTGTCGCAGGCGGCCGAGCTGTACGCCGCCGTCGGGCCGCACATCCTCACCTACGGTCAGGAGCTCGAGACGTCGAAGGCCGCGATCGATCCGATCGTCGACGATCTGATCGAGTTGTGGGCCGCCTACTACTCGCTATCGCGCGACGCCGACACGGCTGAGGGCGCCGTTCCGCGAGAGCCCGATGACGATGCCGATGCCGATGAGCAGTCGTCGTATGACACCGCGAACGCCAATGCTGTCGAGAAGCGAGGTCTCGCCGACGCCAAGCGCGGCGAGTGGGACACGCGGGCCGGTGAGTACGACACGGAGTGGGACAGCTGGCACACCGCTTTCCAGACCGCGGCCACGAACATCAAGGAAGGCTTCAGCGGCAAGATCGAGGACTCCTGGAAGGACGACCTGCGAGGTGCGCTGGAGTTCCTCTCGAACGTCCTCGCCGTGGCCGGCATCGTGCTCGCGGTGCTTGCGATCGTCGTGGGCGGGCCCATCATCGCCGCGCTCGCGGCGATCGTCGCCGTCGCGACGCTCGCCGTCGCCCTCACCCGCAAGCTCGCGTTCGACGACGGAAGCTGGGTCGACGTCGCATTCGGCGTCATCGGCGTGGTGCCCTTTATCGGCCCCGCGGCGCGTGGCCTGCGCGGACTGGGCGCTCCCGGGGGCTGGCGCGCACTCGGAACGGCGTTCGGCGACGACGCCGCCCGCCTGTTCGGCGTCGGTGCGACGGGGATCGACGACTGGGCGTCGGGGCTGAACCGCCTGCAGGGAACCGGGTTCGGCGCGAAGGCCGTCGACTTCACGACGGGCCTGCTGACCGGTCAGAACATGGCGCATTGGGCGGACCCCGCGGTGATGACCGGCGGGTGGAACATCGTCGAGGGTACGGCCGGCGTCTGGGCGACGCAGCTCGGGATCGCCGGGTGGATCAAGGACACCGCAGGAGGGGCGTTCCCGGGGTCCTTCGATCCCGACCAGAACCCGTTCTCGTGACGGAGTTGCCGAAGCGGGTCGCGGGTGATGGAAGACTGGCATGGTGACTGACTTGCGCGCGGAGTTGACCGGAGGCGCCGGAGCGACCGTGCCGAGGTATCGCATGCTGCTGCCGCCCGGGTGGCGGTCGTACGACATGGGGGCCGACACCGAGCGCGATCTCGTCGCGGCGGCGAAGGCACGCCTTGCCGAGGCCGGCCGACCCGACCTGGGGGCGGCGCTCGGAGCGCAGGTGAAGGACGCCTTGGCGCAGCTGAAGGGCCAGGACGCGTTCGCTTACGCCCTGCCGGCCGAGAGCTCGCCCACCTGGGTGCTGGGCTCCGCGAGCCTCGTGGGTCTGCGTCGTCGGTCGACGCCGCAATGGACGCTCGACGACATCGTCGAGGATGCCGTACGCAATCGCGGCGGCGTCGCGATCGGCGAAGGTCACCGGATGGTGCGCTGGACCGAGCGGCGCCCGACCCGCGTCGACGGCGTCGACGCGGTGAGCTTCCTCATCCACTACCTGATCCCGATCCCCGGCACGCGGCGCACGCAGGCCGTCCAGTGGACGGCCACCGTGGCCCATGAGTCCGACCTGGCGCCCGATGACCCTGTGCTGCTGGCGTGGCTCGCTCTCTTCGACAACCACATATCCTCCTTCACCTGGAGCGTCAGCTGAGATGCAGTTGAACCTTCGCTTCGACCGGGAGCACTGCATCCCCGTCGACTTCCCCGCGCACTCGGCGACCGATCGTTCTGAGTGGGCACGCGCGACGGCGGCCGACTTCGTCGCGCGCACGGGGCTCGCCCCCGAAGCCGCCGGCCCGATCGCCGCGGCGCTCGACGATGTCGCCCGGATAGCCTCGGACGACAGCCGCAGCCTCGTCATCGTCGGCATCGACGGTCGGGTGATCGCGCCACTGACCGTGTTCGCGGTGGATGGTGCGCTCAGCGAAGCCGATCAGGCGGCGTTCCTCTGGTCGCCCTCGGCGCAGTTGCCGGCGACGACTGAGGTGATCGAGACGGATAATTTCGGGATCGGCATCTCGACGACGCTGCTCGAGCGGCACGGCGACCGGGATTTCGGATTCGAGCGCTGGCTGTTCTTCGGCGAGGACGCGACTGTCGCCGCCATTCTCGGCCCTGTCGCACCCTACGGGCTGGCCTTCGTGGAGGAAGCGGCCAAGGCGGTGTTGCGGCAGTCCACGCTCGAGGGCTTCGTCGCGTCGAGCGACCGCGTGCGCGTCGACGCACTCGACCGCGCCGTGGTGCGCTTCGGAGAGGAGTGGCCGACATGACCGCCAGATCGCTGACAGAGCTCGTCGACGAGGCATCGTCCTGGACGCCGGTGGATTGGTGGCGCCTGGAGCTGCGGTCGTTCTCGCGCACCCCCGCGCAGCGCCCCCTTGCCGTGCTCGCGCCGGCAGAGGCCATGTCGGAGCACCGCGGGGTGACGCTGGGCAGTTTCCTCCAGGGGCTGGCGTATCTCTTCGCCGTCGCCGCTCCGGTGATCGCCGCCGCAGCCATGGTGCGGTGGGTCCTCGGCGACACCGCGTACGACTTCCCTCTGGCCTTCGCAGGCACGATCACGCTGGTCAGCCTGCTGGTGACGGGGTGGAGTGAGCTGCAGCGGCTGCGCCACCCGCGTGCGTCGCGAGCGTCGGCCGTGCGAACGCTGGCGCTCATCCACGTCATCCCCGGGCTCATCACGGCTCTCATCGCGCTCACGGCCGGCGCGCCCTTCCTGCAGGGCGGCGCATGGGTGTGGATCGCCGTGGTCGCCGCCGACATCGTCGTCCACGTCGTCATCCTGATCCGCGGTCCGCTGCCCGCGAGCGGACCGCAGAACGAGCGCGAGAATCTGCAGTGGAGCATCCGAGAGATCCCGCCTGGCACGCTCGCTGAGATCACGGCGCGCCGGGATGCAGCGATCCGGCGTCTCGCGGATCGCGGCCTCATCGAGCCGGGCACGGCGACGCGGGCGCTCACGACCGCGCCGGGAGAGCTGGCACTGACGCTCGCGCCCGAGCTCCAGAAGTCGGACCCTCAGCGCTCGCGTTGATGGTCGCTGTGGCCGGCGGCCCGGCCACGATGTACGCGCGCGCCGCGCGCGGGTGGACCCCGCTGGGATCTCACGCCCGGCGGTGCTGCACCGTGCGCATCGGCGGCGCGCCCTGGGCTCCCTCCGAGCGGCTCGACGTGCGCTCGCTCGTCGCTCCTCCCGCGGACGCGGAAGGGATGTGGGCTGTATGAGCGACACACCGGCCACCGCTTACGCGCGCACCGCGGGGGCGTGGACCCCCTTGGACTGGTGGAAGCTCGAAGCCCGAGCTCTGCACGGCGTTCCCGCTGCACGTCGGGCCCTGGCCTTCTTCGCGCCCTCGGCGGCCTGGAAGGACCTCGCCAAGAACGTCGCCCCCGCGTGGGGCTGCCTGCTCACCCTGTCGCACATCGCCAGCTTCACGCTGCCGGTGGTGGCGCTCCTCTTCCTCCTGTCCTGGCTGGTCGGGCGCAGTGACACGGCCTCGGTGGGCGTGGCCGGCCTGCTGGCGGGCATCGCGGCGGTGATCGCGGGGATCGGCATCGTGACCGAGCTGCGCGAGTCCCTGGGCACCGATCCGAAGATCCACCGGATGCTCGGTGCGCTGCACCTCGTGCCCTCCGCGATCGGAACGGTGGTCGCCGTGCTGGCGATCACGCAGGGAGCGGCCGACGGCGCCCTCGGCATCGTCGGGTTCGTGGCCGACGTCGTGGTGGGTGCGCTCCACTTCGTGCTGTTCCGGGGGCCCGCCGAGAGCGGAAGCGACCGATGGCAGCGCAATCTCGCGGGCCTGGAACGAGCTGTGGAGGGGATGCCGCCCGACGAGCGCGCGCGCATCTACTCCGATCTCCAGACCGCCCTGAACGTGCTGTCGGAGCGCGAGCTCATCACGCCGCTCGAGCTCGCTCGCGCGCGCGAGGTGCGGATCGGACTCCTCGGCATCACCATGGCGCCCCGCGAGGATCTCACACCGAAGGGCGGCTCGCGCTGAGCGAGCGCTCGCTGCCTGCGCCCGACCAGGGGTGACGCGCCCGGGATCCGTCCGCATGGGGAATGGTGCCCATGTGCTCTCGCCGAGCCGCCGATTAGCGTGGAGGCATCGGCCCGACGGGGGTCGGGAATCTGAGTGAGGGAGTTGACGATGGCCGATTTCGGTGCTTCGTATGCGGAGATGGAGCAGGTGGCGTCGTCGCTGTCGCAGGCTCGTGATGACATCCAGGGTCAGTTGGACACGCTGAAGAGCCAGGTGGACACGCTGCTGGGTGAGGATTTCAAGACGCAGCACGCGTCGGGCAAGTTCGGTGAGGGGTACTCCGAGCTGACGACGGGGCTGAAGGGTGCGGTGGACGGCATCAACGACATGTCGGAGTCGCTGCTGGGCATGATGCGTGCCATTCAGGACCTCGACCAGCAGCTCGCCGGCGGCTGAACCGCTCCCGCAACGCGAAGCTCGACCGTCTGACCGGAGCGCCGCTCCGGCGGCCTCCGGTCAGCCGCCCGCAACGCGGAGGACGCCGAGACTGGCCTCCGGAGCATCCTCGAGGTGTTCCAGGGCCTGGACAGCGAGCTGGGAGCGAGGGTGGTGTCCCAGGAAGGGGCGTCCCCCGGCGGCCGCCGACGCCGCACAGCCGTGTCCGATTTCCGCGAGCCGATGTCGGGCGAGCGTGTCAGGCTAGGGGCATGAGCCTGGCCATGACGTTCGACGAGAGGTACCGCGCGATCGATTCGCGCGACGCCCGCTTCGACGGGCAGTTCGTCACCGCGGTGCGCTCGACCGGCATCTACTGCCGCCCGAGCTGCCCCGCGCGCACCCCGAAGCCCTCGAACGTCACGTTCTATCCGACGAGCGCCGCCGCGCACGAGGCCGGCTACCGCGCGTGCAAGCGTTGCCTGCCCGAAGCGGCGCCGGGGTCGCCGCAGTGGAACCTCCGCGGCGACACCGCAGGCCGCGCGATGCGGCTCATCGCCGACGGCGTCGTCGAGCGCGAGGGCGTGCCGGGGCTCGCCCGCCGGCTCGGCTACTCGCCGCGGCACCTGACGCGGCTGCTGACCGCCGAGCTCGGCGCCGGCCCACTGGCACTGAGTCGCGCGCACCGCGCGCAGACGGCCCGCATGCTGCTGGTCGGCACCGATCTCTCGGCCGCCGACGTCGCCTTCTCGAGCGGGTTCGCCAGCGTGCGACAGTTCAACGACACCATCCGCGAGGTGTTCGGGATGCCGCCGCTGGAGCTCCGCGCGCGGCGACGCGTCTCCCGGCACGAGGGGCCGGCCGCTCCGGCACCCGGGGTGACGATCGACCTCGCACTCCCGCACCGTGGCGCGCTCGATGCTCCCGGCCTGTTCTCGTGGATGGCGGCGCGCGCCGTCTCGGGCGCCGAGGTGGCGACGGCGTCGACCTTCGCCCGCACGCTGCGACTTCCCCATGGCCCCGCGTGGTTCGAGTTGCGTCTGGACGACCTCGGGAGGGTGCGGCTGCGCGCCGCGCTCACGAACCTCGCCGACCTCTCGACGCTCGTCACCCGTGCCCGGCGCCTCTTCGACCTCGACGCCGACCCTGACGCCGTCGACGAGTCGCTGGCGCAGCATCCGGAACTCGCTCCTCTCGTCGACGCGCTGCCGGGCATCCGCGTGCCCGGCGCCGCCGATCCGCACGAGATGCTGATCCGGGCGATGGTGGGGCAGCAGATCACCGTCGTCGCTGCGCGCACCGCGCTCACGTCGCTCACCGCTGCGCTGGGGGAGGATGTCGCCGCCTTCGCGGGACTCCCGTCGCCCGGCACCGGCGAGAGCCCTCCGCCCTCCCTTCTGTTCCCGACGATGGCCGCGATCGCGCAGCGCGGCCCCGAGGTGCTTCGAGGGCCCGCCGCCCGAATCCGTGCCATCACGGGCGCGGCCGCGGCACTCGCCGACGGCTCGCTCACGCTCACCGCCGGCGACGACGCGGTCGAGCAGCGCGCGGCGCTCCTCGAGATGCCCGGCATCGGCCCCTGGACCGCGGACTACGTGCGCATGCGTGTGCTCGCCGACCCCGATGTCTTCCTCCCGGGCGACGTCGCGGTGCGCGCCGGCGCCGGCGCGGTCGGGCTTCCCGCCGAGGCTCGCGCACTCGACGCGTGGGCCGCCCGCACCGCGCCCTGGCGCAGCTACCTCACCGCGCACCTCTGGCACGCCGTCCCGCCGAAGCCTGCCGCACCGCGTCGGGTCGCGGCATCCCGCATCCCCGCACCGTCCCTCATGACCACCGGAGGCATCTCATGACCACCGCCACCATCCAGACCCTCGACACCCCCGACGGTGCGTTCACGATCCTCGCCGACGACGACGGGCGCGTGCTCGCCTCGGGCTGGACCGCCGACGCCGACGCGATCCTCGCGCGTCTCGCGGACCGCGTGCGCCCGTCATCCGTCGCGAAGGGCGAGACGGATGCCGCGGCCGCCGTCGCCGCCTACTACGGCGGAGACCTCAGCGCGATCGACGAGGTGCCGGTCTCGCAGCACGGCACCGCGATGCAGCTCGCCGGGTGGGCGGCACTGCGGCGGATCGCCCCGGGCAGCCCGCTCACCTACAGCGAGTTCGCCGTCGAGCTCGGGTCTCCGAGTGCGGTGCGGGCTGCGGCATCCATCTGTGCGCGCAACGCGCCCGCGCTCTTCGTGCCGTGCCATCGGGTGCTGCGCACCGACGGCACGCTCGGCGGGTTCGCGTGGGGGCTGCCCGTCAAGCAGCGCCTGCTCGACCGCGAGGCGGCGGTGCCCGCGCTCATCTGAATCGCCCGCCTCAACCGCTTTCCGGGGGACCGGAAAGCGGTTGTTGCGTTCAGAGAATTCTCAGATATATGCTGGAGGGCTGTCGCGTCGCTACGACCTAGCGGAGTGCGCAGTCCTTTCCGCTGAGCCCAAGGAGGAAGAAATGTATCAGGCCGCCATCGCCGCGAAGACCGCCTTCGTCCTCCGTCTCGCGGGACCGCGCACCGTCTCCCGGCTGCCGCGTCCCCGCGTCCAGGGGTAGTCCGCTTCCTCGCACCCGCCGGCCCGGCCGGATTCGGCATACCGCCGTCCCCCGGAGCGTTCCTCACCGAGGAAGCTCCTCTCTCATGACAGCGCTCCCACACGGCGCTGTCGCCTCGCGACCCGACGACGGGTCACCGCAACACCCCCACAAGGATCATGACCACCACCGCCCTTCCTGAGCGATCAGAACAGCCGCAACGGTCCGAACTGTCCACCTTCAGAGCCCTCGCCCGTCTTCTTCCGTTCGCGAAGCCCGTGCTTCCGCGACTGGTGATGGGTGCCGCCAGCGCGCTCGTCGCCAGCCTGCTCGCGCTGACCATCCCGCTCGTGCTCGAGCAGGTGGTCGGCGGCCCGATCGCCTCCGGCGACATCGCCATGATCGGGTGGGGCGCCGCCGCCATCCTCGCGCTGGGCCTCGCCGAGGCCCTCATGGTCTGGCTCCGTCGCTGGTTCGTGCTCGGCCCCGCGACCATGGTCGAGTACGAGCTGCGCCAGACGTTCTACTCCCGCCTGCAGCGCCTGCCCGTCTCCTTCCACGACCGGTGGCAGTCGGGGCAGCTGCTGAGCCGCATGATGCAGGACATCAGCATGCTGCGTCGCTGGCTCGCCTTCGGCCTCGTGCTGCTCGTCGTCAACGTGATCACGATCGTCGTGGGCACGGCGCTGCTGTTCCGCTGGCACTGGGCGCTCGGCACGATCTTCCTCGTCACGTCCGCTCCGCTGTGGTACGCGGGGTACCGGTTCGAGAAGTCCTACGGCACGCTCGCGCGCCAGTCGCAGGACCAGGCCGGCGACCTCGCCACCTCGGTCGAGGAGAGCGTGCACGGCATCCGCGTGCTCAAGGCCTTCGGCCGCGGCAAGCACGCGCTGCAGAAGTTCACGCGACAGGCCGAGACCCTGCGCGAGACCGAGCTGAGCAAGGCCCGGGCCGTCGGCTGGATCTGGTTCTGGCTCGTGCTGCTGCCCGACATCGCGTTCGCACTGTGCCTCGGCGCCGGCATCTACCTCACGGCCATCGGCCAGCTGCAGGGCGCGGAGCTCATCGCGTTCTTCGCCATGGCCACCGTGCTGCGCTGGCCGATGGAATCGATCGGCTTCCTGTTCTCGTTCCTGCTCGACGCGCGCACCGCGACCGACCGCATCTTCGAGGTGTTCGACGAGCAGAACACGATCGTCGATCCCGAGACGCCGAAGACCATCGCGAAGCCGCGCGGCGAGCTCGCGTTCGAGGGCGTGCACTTCCGGTATCAGGATGCCGCGGAGCGCGAGCGCGACCTGCTCGACGGCGTCGACCTCGTGCTGCGGCCAGGCGAGACGATGGCTCTCGTGGGCCTCACCGGCTCGGGCAAGACGACCCTCACGACGCTGCCCACGCGGCTCTACGACGTGACCGGCGGGCGCGTGACGCTCGACGGCGTCGACGTGCGCGATCTGACACTCGCCGAGCTGCGCCGGCACATCGGCATGGCGTTCGAGGACGCGACCCTCTTCTCCCAGTCGGTGCGTGACAACGTGCTGCTGGGCCGCGAGGATCTCGTGCCCGGCAGCGACGAGGCCGAGCGGGTGATGCGTGAGGCGCTCGACGTGGCACAGGCGTCGTTCGTCGACGACCTGCCGGACGGTGTCGACACGATCATCGGCGAAGAGGGTCTGTCCCTCTCGGGCGGCCAGCGCCAGCGCCTCGCGCTCGCGCGCGCCGTCGCCGCACGGCCCGCCGTGCTCGTACTCGACGACCCGCTGTCGGCGCTCGACGTCGACACCGAGGCCCTCGTCGAGGACGCGCTGCGCGAGGTGCTTCACGAGACGACGGCGCTCGTGGTCGCGCACCGCCCGTCGACGGTCACGCTCGCCGACCGGGTGGCGCTGCTCGAGGCGGGCCGCGTGACCGCGGTCGGCACGCACTCCGAGCTGCTGCGCACCAGCGAGCACTACCGGCACGTGATCTCGAGCCTCGAGGTCGAAGAAGCCCGGCTCAGGGCGAGACAGGAAGACCAGGAATGGGAGGTGACCCTGTGAGCACCACGGTGACCGGAACGAGCGGCGAAGACCGCTCCGACTACACACGCGACGAGAGCAAGGCGATCCGCAAGCGCTCGCTGCGCCTCCTCGGCTCGCTCATCACACCGGTGCGCGCGCAGCTGATCCTCGCGGGCATCGTGCTCGTCGTCTCGACCGCACTGCGCGTCGCGGGGCCGTGGCTCATCGGCATCGGCATCAACAACGCGCTGCCGGCCGCGGTCGAGCGCATGGACTGGGCGCCGACGATCGTCGTGGTCCTCGTGTACCTCGTCACGGCACTCGGCGGCGCCGCCCTCATCGGGTGGTACGTCGTCGTCGCGGCGCGCCTTACGCAGGCGATCATGCTCGACCTCCGCAAGCGCATCTTCCTGCACACGCAGCGGCTGAGTCTGGAGTTCCACGAGTCGTACACGTCGGGCCGCATCATCTCGCGCCAGACGAGCGACCTCGACACCATCCGCGAGCTCCTCGACGGGGGCCTCAACGAGCTGGTCTCGGGCATCCTCTACGGCGCGTTCACCCTGGTCGCGCTGTTCCTCGTGGACTGGCAGTCGGGCCTGATCCTCACGTTCATGGGCATCCCGCTGTTCCTCCTGATGCGCTGGTTCTACACGCGCTCGCAGCTCGTCTACCGCGAGTCGCGTGTCGTCAGCGCGAAGGTGATCGTCAAGTTCGTCGAGACGATGACGGGCATCCGCGCCGTGAAGGCCTTCCGCAAGGAGGGGCGCAACGACGAGGAGTTCGGCGGTCTCGCACTGGACTACCGGGACGTCAACATGCGCTCGATCCGTCTGTTCGGCACGTTCGAGCCGGGACTCATGGCCGTGGCGTCGTTCACGCTCGCGATCGTGGTGGCGTGGGGCGGCATCCGCGTCGTCGACGGCGCGATGGAGATCGGCTTCCTGCTGTCGGCGGTGCTGTACGTCCGCAACTTCTTCTCGCCGCTGCAGGAGGTCGCGTTCTTCCTGAACTCGTACCAGTCCGCGACGGCGGCGCTCGAGAAGGTGTCGGGCGTCCTGGAGGAGGAGCCCACGGTTCCCGACCCCAAGAACCCGGTCGACCTGTGGGCGGCGAAGGGCCACATCCGGTTCGACGACGTGCTGTTCGGGTACTCGCAGGACCGCGTCATCCTTCCGGATTTCTCGCTCGACATCCCGGCCGGTCAGACGATCGCGCTCGTCGGGACGACGGGTGCCGGCAAGTCGACGCTCGCCAAGCTCGTGTCGCGGTTCTACGACCCGACCCGCGGTGCGGTGACGCTCGACGGCGTGGACCTGCGCAACCTGCATCCGAAGGATCTCCGCCGTGCCATCGTCATGGTCACGCAGGAGGCCTACCTGTTCAGCGGCACGGTCGCCGACAACATCGCGCTGGGCAAGCCCGACGCGACGCTCGATGAGATCCAGGCGGCGGCTCGCGCGGTCGGAGCCGACGCCTTCATCCAGGCTCTTCCCGACGGCTACGGCACGGACGTCAACAAGCGCGGCGGCCGCGTGTCGGCGGGTCAGCGCCAGCTGATCTCGTTCGCACGGGCGTTCCTCGCGAACCCGGCGGTGCTGATCCTCGACGAGGCGACCGCATCGCTCGACATCCCGTCGGAGCGCCAGATCCAGGACGCCCTGCAGACGCTGCTGGCCGACCGCACCGCGATCATCATCGCGCACCGTCTGTCGACTGTCGCGATCGCCGACCGCGTGCTGGTCATGGAGCACGGCGAGATCATCGAGGACGACACCCCCGAGGAGCTCATCGGCGGCACCGGCAAGTTCGCGCAGCTCCACGCGGCCTGGCGGGAGTCGCTCGTCTGACCTGCTCCGTCTGAGAACCCGGATGCCCCGGCCCCCTGTCCACACTCAGGGCCGGGGCATCCGTCGTTCTCGGCTTGTCGCAGCGCCGCATCGGCTTCAACAGGTCAACCGGGCTTCTACAGGATCGATCGAGTCGAAAAGTCCTGCAGAAGCCCGGTTGACCTGTGCAAAGGCGGGTGAGAGCGCCCGGCTGCTCAGCGGCGCGAGACGGATCAGGCGTGGGCGACCGAGACCGCGTGGGCGAGTGGATGCTGCGGCGCGAGGCCGGCGAGGGCCGCGGCGCCGTCGATGCCGTGGCCGAGGGGCTCGACGAGCGTGACGTCGAACTCGCTCGCAGCGATGTGGGACGCGAACGCCTCGCGCAGCTGCGGGGAGCGGAAGACGCCGCCGATGGCGCACGCGGCGAAGTGCTCGCCGGGCTCGTCGGAGCGCACGCGGCGCAGCGCCGTCTCGACGCTGTGCGCGAGCTCGCCGCCGGCGCGCACGGTGATGTTCTGCGACACCGCGTCGCCCTCCGTCGCGAGGCGCGCGACGTGGGCCGCGAACGACGCGACGACGCTCACCCGCTCGGGATCGGACTGCAGGTGGATGTACGCCTGGCTGAGGTCGGGCCACCGCTCCTCCGCGACGGCGCGCAGCGCGGTCGTCGGCCCGCGGCCGTCGTACTCGCGCATGACGGCGTCGAGCGCCTCGCGGCCGATCCAGTAGCCGCTGCCCGCGTCGCCCATGAGGTATCCCCACCCGTCGACCCGGGCCACCCGCGAGGCGCCCACCGCGAGCGTCACCACCCCGGTGCCCGCGGCGACGACCGCGCCGCGCGTATCGCCGAGCGCCCCGAGGAACGACGTCGTCGAGTCGTGAGCGAGGATCACCTCGTGCACGGCGGCGTCGTCGATCCTGGCGAGGAAGGCGGCAGCATCCGATTCCCGCGTGGTCAGGCCCGACACCCCCGCACTGACGACGGAGACCTCGGCGCCCGTGCGCTCGATCGCGGCGCGCGCGACGGCGGCGAGCTGGGGGAGGAGCGGCTCGCCGGTGCGGATGCCCGGGAAGACGATGTCGTGCTCGCGCACGCGCACCTTGATGCCGGTCTGGCCGGCATCGATCGCCAGTACTGTGCTCATGCGGCTGTCCGCCCCTTCCCGCACCGTGACGCCACGATGAGATGTTCCCCCCGCCGGCGCTTCGGCAGAAGCCCCCCGCGCGTCGACCGCGGTCATGCCCGCACCGCGTCCGTGCCGCGCGAGCGCGCACGGTATGCCTCGCGCAGGAATGCGCCCGCCGGCTTGCCGTAGGGACAGTAGTCGTCGTTCGCGGGCGCCTCGCCTGGGGAGTAGAGCCGTGCCGGCCAGTCCCACAGCATGAAGCCGCGCACCCATGGCCGGGCGTCGCATGCCTCGAACATCGCCTCGTAGTACCTCAGCTGCTCCGCACCAGAGGGTGCGCCGGGCAGCGACCAGTCGTTCGGACGTGCCGGCGACCCTTCACGCGACGGGCAGCCGGCTTCCATGAAGAAGAACGGCTTGCCCGTCGCGCCGACGGCCGCCTCGATGCGATCGAGCTCGGCCTCCCACCCGTCGATGGGGTAGTAGCCGCTCGAGCTCACGACGTCGACCGCGTCCCACCAGCCGAGGCGATCCTCCTGGTACTTGTCGCAGTTGTACGTCACGATGCCGGAGTACTCGGCCCGCACGGCGGCGATGAGCTCGCGCCACTCGGCCTCGCGGGCGTCGGCGCGCACCATCTCGCAGCCGACGCAGAGCATCTCGCAGCCCTCCGCCTCCGCGAGGCGCGCGGCATGCACGATGAACTCGCGGTACGACGCGAACCACTCGCCCCACGTCGGCTCGCCCGGGACGTCCTGGTCGAAGAACCCGATGTGCGCGCGCCACGTGCCGTCGGCGACGTTGACGACGGGCTTGAGACACACCTTCAGCCCGAGCGCCTTCGCCTCGCGGATCGCCCACACGATCTCGTCGTCGGTCACCGTCGGCTCCTCGCGGAACCGCACCTCGGTCGACTGCGCGGTGTCCTGCAGGGCCGCGTACGCCAGCGCGGTCCAGTTCACTGCGTGGTCGGCCATCAGCCGCAGCGACTGGGATGCCTCGGCCGTCCCCCATGTTCCGCGCATGCCCGTCCATCCCCAGGTCATTCCGGCCACGTACGGCCCGAGCGCCTGGGTGGTCTCGGCGGTCACGAGGCGACCAGCTCGTTGGCGGTGCGCAGCACGCGCGGATCGGAGAGGGCGGATGCGGCGAGCCCGTCGCCGTCGTGGCGCACGATCAGCGTCGCGCTCTCGCCCGGCAGCAGGGTGACGAGCGCATCGGATGCCACGGCATCGGCGTCGACCTTGTCGACGAGGAGCGTGAGGTCGCGCACCAGCGTGGAAGCGGTGAGCGTGACCCGCGTGCCGTCGGCGACCGGCTCGGCGTGCACCTCGACCTCGGCCGCGCCGAGTGCCGAGTCCCGAGGCTCGGCGAAGAACCAGAAGCCCCGCACGTCGTCGACGCCCGCCACGACGAGCTCGGAGGCCAGGTCGGCGGCCACGGCGACGTCGGCGGGCAGCGACACGGTCACCGTCTCGCGCGGGCTCAGCGAGACCGGGGTCTCGAACCGGGCGAGCTCGTCGCCCGCGAACCCCACGCGTCGCGCCACGAATCCGCCGGACCACGGCTCGGCCGTGTCGTTGACGAGCACCGCGGCGAGCCCGCCGTCGCGGGGCTGGATCGTCGCCAGCCGCGGGGCGAACGCGTTCTTCAGCCCGTAGTACAGCGGCTTCGGACGCTCGTCGCCGTCGATCGCGGCCCACGACGTGACCGGCCAGCAGTCGTTGAGCTGCCAGACGATCGCGCCCTGGGTGTGCGGTGCCCACGACCGGAAGTGCTCGAGAGCGGTGCGCACGGCGAGCGCCTGGTTGAGCTGCATCGCCCAGTGCCAGTCCTCCATGGCCTCCGGCATCCGGAAGTGGGGGATCAGCCCGTTCGAGAGCTTGGTGTTCCCCTCCATCGCCTTCTGGTGCACGATCATGCCGGGCGATTCGGGGGTCAGCGGCGCGTCCGACACGGAGCGCACGAGCGTCGACCACGCCGGCGGCCCCTGCCAGCCGAACTCGGCGACGAACCGCGGCGTGTGCTCTCGGTAGGTGTGCCAGTCGCGACGGTTCCACTGCTCCCACAGGTGCATCGAGCCGTGCTGCTCGTCGTTGGGGTGCGGGCCGGTCTGCGTCTGGCCGTCCCAGCCCATGCCGGGGCTGAACGGGCTCCCCGGCGCGTACGGAACGTGCGGTGCGAGCTCGGCGACGAGCGCGGGGAACAGCTCGTAGTAGTAGTGCGCGCCCCAGGTCTTGCCGTCGAGGCGCAGCTTCCAGCCCCAGTCCTCGTAGCCCCACAGGTTCTCGTTGTTGCCGGTGAGCAGCACGAGCGACGCATGGTGGCCGAGGCGCACGATGTTCTCGCGCGCCTCCGCCTCGACCTCCGAGCGCAGCGGATCCTCCTCGGCGTACGCCGCGCACGCGAACAGGAAGTCCTGCCAGACCAGCAGCCCCAGCTCGTCGGCCAGCTCGTAGAAGTCGTCGGACTCGTAGAGCCCGCCGCCCCAGACGCGGATGAGGTTGAGGTTCGCGTCGAGCGCCTGCTCGAAGCGGCGCCGCACGCGGTCGCGCGTGACGCGCACGGTGAGTGCGTCGTCGGGGATCCAGTTGACGCCCTTCACGAACACCGGCTGGTCGTTGACGACGAGTGTGAACGGCGTGCCGGCCTCGTCGGGCGTCATGTCCCAGCGCACGTCCCGGAATCCGACCTTGCGCGCCGTGCGATCGAGAACCATGCCGTCGGCGGCTGCGACGAGCTCGACCTCGACGTCGTACAGAGGCTGCGCGCCGTACCCGACCGGCCACCAGCGCTCCACCTCGGCGAGCGAGAGCGTCACGGTCGTGGTCGTGTCATCACCGGCCAGGCTGCCGGATGTCTCCACGCCGCCGACGCGCACCGTCACGACGACAGGGTCGTGGCGCGAGCGCTCGAGCTCGACGTCCACCGTGATCGTGCCGCCGTCGCCGTCCGGCGCAGCGACGACGCGCGTCTGCGCGAGACGCGCGACCGACCAGGACTCGAGCCCGACCGGCTTCACGATGCCGCTCGTGTAGGTCGCGATGCCCCAATCCCAGCCGAAGCTGCACGCGGACTTGCGGATCGCGTCATACGGGAGCGGGTACGGCCGCTGGCGCACGCCGAGTGCGACGCTCTGCTCGTTCGCGTACTTCACCGGCGAGCGGAAGCGCACCACGAGCTCGTTGTCGCCCTCGACGAGCGCGTCGCGCACGTCGAACCGGTACGAGCGGTGCTGGTTCGCCGTCGAGCCGACCGCGCGCCCGTTGAGCAGGATCGTCGTCACGGTGTCCAGGCCCTCGAAGACGAGATCGGTGCGGTCCGCGGCATCCTTCGTCCAAGGGAATGTCGTCGCGTACGTCCAGTCGACGAGTCCGATCCAGGCCAGCGCCGACTCGTTGTCGTCGAGGAACGGGTCGGGGATGAGACCCGCGGCCAGGAGGTCGGTGTGCACGCACCCGGGCACGACGGCGGCGACGGCATCCGTGAGTCCCCCGGGAGCAGGTCCGGCGGACGCCCGCAGCGTCCAGCCGGCGTCGATCGGGCGGAAGGAGAGGGAAGAGGTCACTTGACGGCTCCTGCGGTGAGGCCCTTGTAGATCCAGCGCTGAAGCAGCAGGAAGGCGATGAACGTGGGGATGATCACGAGGATCGTACCCGCGGCGATCACCTCCCATTGCGCGCCGTACGGGCCCTTGAATCGGAACAGGGAGGTCGAGATGAATCCCTGCGAGGGCAGATAGAGGAAGGGGAGGTAGAACTCGTTGTAGATCGCGATGCCCTTGATGATCACGACGGTCGCGATGGCCGGCCGCAGCAGCGGCAGGATGATGCGCCAGTAGATCGTCCATCGGTTCGCGCCGTCGATCATCGCCGCCTCGTCGAGCGAGACCGGGATCGACTGCATGAACTGGATGAACAGGTAGATCGCGATGATGTCGGTGCCCATGAACAGGATGATCAGGGCCGCCATCGAGTCGTACAGGCCGAAGGCGCTGATCAGCTGGAAGGTCGCGACCTGCGTCGTGACGCCGGGGATCAGCGTCGCGAGGAGGAAGAGCGCGAGCACCAGTCGCTTGCCGCGGAAGTTGAAGCGGTCGAGCGCATAGGCGGCCATCGTGCCGATGAAGATCGTGCCCACCAGCGACACCACCAGGACGATCGTGGTGTTCACGAAGCCTTCGAGCATCTTCCCGCTGACGAACGCCGTCACGAAGTTGTCGAAGTTGAGCCAGTTCGACGGCGGCGTGAACGGCCCCGTCTGCGCGTACTCGGGGGCGGTCTTGAGTCCGGCGAACAGCAGGACCGACAGCGGCAGGATCGTGACGACGGCCGCGACGATGAGACTCGTGTACTTCGCTGTCGTGGCGCTCCCCGAGCGCACGCGCTCGAGGGGCGAGCGTCCGCGGATCTTCGGCTCGGGCGGGCTGGTCCGCAGCGGCATCGTGCGGAGCGGTTCTTCGGTGGTGGTCATGTGAGATCGACCTTCTCGTCGGGGAAGACTCTGCGCTGGATCCATGTCACGACCAGCACGACGATCAGCAGGACGACGGCCATCGCCGAGGCGAGACCCACCGACCGGTAGCTGAACGCGGTCTGCAGCGTGTTGATGACGAATGTGGAGGAGCCGTTCGCCCCGCCGGTCATCACGAAGGGCACCTCGAACACACTGAGGCTGCCGGCGATCGCGAGGATCACGGTGAGGCCCACGACGCGGCGGATGCCGGGGAAGATGATCGCCCAGAACTGCGCCCAGCGGTTGGCGCCGTCGATGTCGGCGGCTTCGTACAGCTCGTGGGGGATCGACTGGATCGCGCCGAGGAACAGCACGAATCCCATGCCGGTGTAGCGCCACACGGACGTGGCGGCGAGCGACCAGTTGACGACGTCGGGGTCGCCCAGCCACTGCGGCGGCTCGGTGACGCCGAACCAGCTCAGCACGGTGTCGAGCGTGCCGCCGGGCTGGAACAGGTAGAGGAAGACGAAGCCGACGGCGACGCCGTTGATCAGGTAGGGGAAGAACAGCACGCCGCGGAAGAAGCCGGAGAATCGGGTCGAGAAGCTCAGGATCGTCGCGAAGTACAGCGCGATGGCGATCTGGAAGAACGACGCGGCGAAGTAGTAGAGGCTGACGAAGAACACCGAGAAGATGCGCGGATCGGTGAAGACCTGCACGTAGTTCTCGAACCCGACGAGGTTCTTCTGCTGGTCGATGCCGTCCCAGTCGGTGACGCTGTAGTAGAAGAGGTTGATCGCCGGCCAGTAGGTGAACAGCAGCAGCAGGCCCACGGCCGCGGCGAGGAACAGCCACGGCGTGAGGTGCTGCATGACGCTCCGGCCTGCGGAGCCGCCCCGCCGGCCGCCGGCGCCGCGGGAGATCCCGCGGAGCCGGCGGCCGCGCATGGGCGCCGAGAGGGCAGCAGGGGCATCCGCCGGTGCCGCGCCAGGAGTTGCGATGGCCATGTCTCTGCCGCCCCCTTCCGTCAGCCCTTGAGGCTCTCGACGGCGGCGCCCCACTTGTCGTTGAGCTCGGCGAAGTAGCTCTCCTTGTCGCCGTCGGCGGCGCCGCGGGCGATGTCGACGAGCTTCTGGCGGTAGATCGGGCCGTAGAGGTCGATCTGGGCCTCATTCGCGGTCTCGGTGAGGAGCGCCTCCTTGCCGGCCGGGGCCGGGTTGATCTCCATGAGCTCGACGCCGGCGGCCTCGAAGTCGGTCAGCGACTCGGGGAGCGGGTCGTCCTTCAGCGTCGACACCATGCCCTGCACGTCGGTGTAGTCGGACTCGCCCACGATCCACTGGATGAACGCCCAGGACGCGGCCTTCGCCTTGGAGTGCTTGCTCACGCCGAGGTTGTAGTCGCCGCCGATCACGGCGTACTGCTGGCCGTCGACGTTCGCCGGGAACGCGAAGAACCCGATGTCGTCGGCCGAGGCGCCGTTGTCTTCGGCGGCGGCCTTCATCTGCGACACGGCCCATGAGCCGAGGGTCATCGCCGCGACCTCGCCGGTGCCGATGAGCACCTTCGACTGCTCCCAGTCGGTGGTGAGCGGGTCGTCCTCGGTGAGGCCGGCCGCCACGCTCTCGTAGAGCAGGGAGTCGATCGCGTAGACGTCGGTGCCCTCGGTCCACGGTGCCGGGTCCTCGGCGAGCGTGATCGGGGCATCGGCGTCGTCGGTGACGCCGCCGAGGTTGCCGAAGCTCTGGGTCAGCGGCCACCCGCCCTTGTAGTTGGTGTACAGCGGGATCGCATCGGTGTTGTCCTTGACCTTCTGGAGGGCCTCGAGCCACTCCTCCTCGCTGGTCGGGAGCTCGGTGACGCCGGCCGCCTCGAAGACCTTCTTGTTGTAGACGACGCCGTTGGCGTTGCCGCCCCACGCGATGCCGTACTGGGTGCCGTCGTAGCTGGCGGCGGGGAGGAATCGGTAGGTGTCCTCGAAGTCCGCCGTCTTGCCGAGCGGCTCGAGGAACTGCTCGAACTGGTCGGGCTGGATGGTCGGGATGCCGAGGACGTCGCCGTAGTTCGTGGTCGACATGCGCGTCTGCATCTCGGTCGCGTAGTCGGTGACGGCCTCGATGGTCACGTTCACCTCGGGGTACTTCTTCTCGAACTCCTCGACGTAGCGGTCGTACGTGCCGTCCTGCACGAGGTCGGTGCGCCAGGTGAGGACCTTGATGTCGCCCTTGATCTCGCCGTCGATCGTGTTGTCGGCATCGCCCGCGCCGCCGCCCGCGCAGCCGCTGATCGCGACCGCGGCGGTGGCCAGCAGCACGATGCCCGCCAGTGCCTTCTTCGCCATGTGATTTCTCCTTGTCAGGTTCGCCCTTGAACTGCCGGTGCGCGTCGTCGCACCGTTGCGTGGTTCGTCGCGCCGTCAGAGTAGAGCGATTCGAAGCGTTTCCGCAAGCGTTCGATGTCATCGCTGTCTTGTCCTGTCCGATCGTCGAGGTTCGAAGAAACAAGCCCACTGAACTGGGATTATTTCGTAATCCCTTCGCCACGCGGCATCCCGATGTCTGAGCAATGTCCTACGTGGACATTTCCGGACGCCAGGTGCTAGCGTGAACCCCGCCGGCAAGGAGGCCCCGATGACCGTTCAGCAGCGCGCGACGCTCGAAGACGTCGCGCGACTCGCGGGAGTGAGCTCGAAGACGGTCTCGCGCGTCTTCACGCACCGCGACCTCGTCGCGCCGGAGACGGTGGAGCGCGTGCTCGGCGCCGCGAAGCGGCTGCGTTTCCGCCCCAACCCGCTGGCGCGCAATCTGCGCCGCGGCGGCCCGACGAACACGATCGGGTTCATCATGGGCGAGCTGAACAACCCGTTCTACTACAAGCTCGCCGCCGGCATCGAACGCGAGCTGTCGGCGCACGGCTTCTCGCTGGTCGTCGCGACCACCGACGACACCGCCGAGGGAGAGGAGCGCGTCGCCGACGCCCTCCTCGGTCAGCGCCTCGGCGCGCTGCTGCTCATTCCCGTCGCCGACGACCAGTCGTACCTCGAGGGCGAGCGCCATCTCGGCACGCCCGTGATCGCGATCGACCGGCCGGCACGCAACCTCGTCGCGGATTCGATCGTGCTCGAGAACCACCGCGGGGTGTTCGACGCCACGACGCGACTGCTCGAGCGCGGCCACCGGCGCATCGGCTACATCTGCAACCCGGCGTCCGTCTACACGCAGGCCGAGCGCCTGCGCGGCTATCGCGACGCCCTGGCGGCATACGGCATCCGCGACTCCTCGGCGTGGGAGCGCCTCGAAGACGACCTGTCGCGACCCGCCGACAGCCTCATCGCCGATCTGCTCCACCGCGACGACGCGCCCACCGCCATCATCACCGGCAACAACCGCGTCACGATCGGCGCACTGCGCGTGCTGCGCGACCTCCACGACGACGGCCGCACGGCCCTCGTCGGCTTCGACGACTTCGACACCGCCGACGTGCTCGGGGTGACCGTGATCAGTTACGACCCGCTGGCGCTCGGCAGGGCCGCTGCGACGCTCGCGATCGAGCGCATGCAGGATCCCGCCGGCTTCACCCGCCAGCTCGAGATGCCGACCTGGATCGTCGAGCGCGGCACCGGCGAACGCACCCCCGCAGAGAGGACCCCCGCATGACCCCCGGCTTCATCCGTCTCGAGAGCGAGGGCGTCGGCGTGCTCGTCGACGCCCGTGGTCCGGGTCTTCCGCACGTGCTGCACTGGGGTGCGCCCGTCGGCGGGATCACCGATGCCGATGCCGATGCCCTCGCGAAGGCGCTGAGCCGCCAGACCGCTCCGGGCACGCTCGACGCCGCGTGGCAGGTCTCGCTGTCCCCGCAGGAGGGCGACGGCTGGACGGGGCGCCCCGGGATGCAGCTGCGCCGCGACGGCGTCGTGCACCACGCGCGGTGGGACGTGACAGGCATCGAGGCCGACGACCGGTCGTTCACCGTCGAGGCGCGGGACGCGGCATCCGGCCTGCGTCTGGCGATCACGGTGGGCATCGAGGCCGGCGGCGTCGTGTGGGTGCAGCACGCGCTCGCGCACGAGGGAGCGACGGGTGCCGCGCCGGTCGACGTCGACTGGCTCGAGGCGACGCTGCCGGTGCCGTCGACGACCGACACGCTGCTGACCTTCGACGGCCGCTGGGCGCGCGAGAAGCGCCCGGTCGTGACGTCGATGCCCGCCGGGGCGACGGTGCGGCAGACGCGGCGCGGCCGCCCGGGGCACGACAACCCGGTCGCGACGATCGCGGGGATCGGCGCTCCGCGCTGGCAGACCGGCGCGCTGTGGGGTGTGCACCTCGCCTGGTCGAGCGACCTCACGACGCGGATAGACCGCGTCACCGACGCGGTGACGCTCATCGGCGCGGGGGAGCTGCTGCGTCCCGGCGAGATCCGGCTCGCGCCGGGCCAGGAGTACCGGGCGCCTCGCACGGCCTTCGTGCGCACGGCCGAGGGCCTCGACGGTTTCGCGCACCGCGTGCATACCTGGCTGCGCGCGCGGCCGCAGCATCCGTCATCCGCCCGCCCCCTTGTGCTCAACACGTGGGAGGCCGTCTACTTCGACCACGAACCCACCCGGCTCGCCGCGCTCGCCGAACGCGCAGCCGCGGTCGGCGTCGAGCGGTTCGTGCTCGACGACGGGTGGTTCCAGGGGCGGCGCGACGACACCACGAGTCTCGGCGACTGGGTCGTCGACCGGGCGGTGTGGCCCGACGGTCTCGGTCCACTCGCGGCGCGCGTGCACGAGCTGGGCATGCAGTTCGGGCTGTGGTTCGAGCCCGAGATGATCAGCCTCGACTCCGACGTGGCGCGCGCCCACCCGGACTGGCTCCTGCACCACGCAGGGCACCTCGAGCACGATCCGGCGGTGTCGTGGCGCGGGCAGTACGTCATGGATCTCGCGAATCCGGCCGCCTACGCCCATGTGCTCGGACAGATCGACGCGCTCGTGGGCGAGCTCGGCATCGACTTCATCAAGTGGGACCACAACCGAGACCTCGTCGAGAGCATGCACAACGGGCGCCCCGGCGGGCACGCCCAGACGACGGCAGTCTACGAGCTCATCGCGCA
This sequence comes from Microbacterium sp. Leaf288, assembly GCF_001422925.1. Taxonomy (GTDB): domain Bacteria; phylum Actinomycetota; class Actinomycetes; order Actinomycetales; family Microbacteriaceae; genus Microbacterium. The sequence goes on along the minus strand of NZ_LMNI01000012.1, from coordinate 521,156 downwards.
GCTGAAGTCGCGGCATCCGTCGCTCGAGATCGAGTCCTGCTCGAGCGGGGGTGCACGCACCGACCTCGGGATCCTCGAGGTGACCGACCGGGTGTGGGCGAGCGACTCGAACGACCCGGTGGAACGCCAGGACATCCAGCGCTGGACCGGCCTGCTGCTGCCGCCCGAACTCGTCGGCGCGCACGTCGGACCGACGACGTCGCACTCGTCGGGGCGCACCACCGCACTGTCGTACCGCATGGCGACGAGCCTCATGGGCTCGGCCGGGTTCGAGTGGGACATCCTGTCGTGCGACGACGACGAGACCGCCGCCATCACGCGGTTCGCGGCGCTCTACAAGGAGCTGCGGCCGATCGTCCACGGCGGACGGATGCTGCACCCCGAGCTGCGCGATCCCGCCTGGCGTGCGACGGGCTTCGTCACGGACGACGCGGCGGTCGTCGTCGTGGCGACGGTGGCGAGCCTCGAGGATGCTCGCGCCGAGCGCCTCCGCGTTCCCGGGCTCGACCGAGACCGTCGCTACCGGGTGCGCGTGCGCCGCGAGATCGGCGCTGCCGAGTACGGCTGGATCGCTCCGGAGTGGTTCACCGCCGGCGAGATCGAGCTGCCGGGGTCGCTGCTCGCCGAGGTCGGCCTGCAGCTGCCGACGCTGTGGCCGCTGCAGGCGTTCGTGCTCCATCTCGAGGCCCTCTGACCAGGGCCGCGGTTCAGATCAGGTCGGTGAGGAAGCGAGCCTGTTTCGGGAATTGGAACGCCTGACCGCCCTCGTGGCCGTTGTGCGTGTATACCTCGATCTGCTTCGCCGGGTGGGTGTGACGGTTGTACGCCGCATACACGGTCGACGGCGGGCAGATGGTGTCCATCAGGGCGACGGAGTACAGGGCCGCAGCATCCGCTCTCTTCGCCATGTTCACGCCGTCGAAGTACGACAGCGTCTCGAACACGCGCTCGTCGCGACCGCGATGCACGGCGAGGTACCGCACGACCTCCTGGTAGGGGTCGTCGCCGGTGAGGCCGACGGCGCGCTCGAAGTGGCAGAGGAACGGCACGTCGGGCATGACGGCGACGAGGCCGTCCGACAATCCCGCCGCGGCGATGGCGATGCCGCCGCCCTGGCTCGCGCCGCACACGGCGATGCGGCCGGCGTCGACCTGCGGGAGCGTGCGCAGGGCGTCGACGGCGCGCACCGCATCCGTGAAGACCCGGCGGTAGTAGTAGGTCTCGGGATCCTCGATGCCGCGGGTCATGAAACCCGATGACGAGGGACCGGTGCCGTGCGGGTCGAGGGTGTCGCCGCCCGAGCCCCACATCGAGCCCTGGCCGCGGGTGTCCATGAAGAGGTGGGCGTAGCCGGCGGCGGCCCAGCCGAGGCGCTCGCCGGCGAGTCCGCGGCCGCCGCCGTAGCCCTGGTACTCGACCACCGCCGGGAGGGGGCCTGCGGCACCGGCCGGGAGGGTCAGCCACGCCTTGACCGGGTCGCCGCCGAAGCCGGGGAACGTCACGTCGAAGATGTCGACCAGCGTGTACGGCGTCTCGAGGCGCACGACGTCGGGGGAGGCATCCCACTGCCGCGACTGCGCGAGCGTTTCGGCCCAGAAGGCGTCGAAGTCGGCGGGTTCGCGGACGTCGGGGGCGTAGTCCGCGAGCTCAGCGGGGGACAGATCGAATCTCGGCACGCGCTCACCCTAGCGCGTCGCGCGGAAGCGTTTCGACGGTCTGGACCGAGAAGGCGACGGGGTCTCGATGGGGGAGGGGTATTCGAGGCCCCGCCGCCGGTCTCTGTGCGCCCGGCGGGCGCTGTGTGGGGAAGTCTTCGGGTCGATCGTGCGGCTCTGCGTCAGAGACGGATCTCTGCGATCACTTCACCGTACTCGGTCTCGCCGACCGGTGTGAAGCCCACGCGCTCGAAGAATGCCTGCGGACCGCCTTCGCCGGCCTCGTAGATGACGTTCACGTGGTCCATCCCGCGGTTGCGCGCCTCTTCGAGAAGCCCCGCGACGGCGAAGCGGCCGACGCCGCGGCCCTGGTCGTCGGCGTCGACGTTGATGCGCCACAGCACCGAGCGGAAGTGCTCCTGCGGGTCGTCGAGGTCGAAGTTGCCGCTGACGAACGCGACGACCTCTTCGCCGTCGACCACCACGCGCTGCCAGGTCGTCTGCGGGTTCACGACCGTCGCCGCGATGCCGTAGCTCACCGGCGAGAGGTATTCCTCCTGGCCGGGCTTGAGCGACATATTGTTGACCGCCACGATGGTCGCGGCGGACAGTTCGACGAGTCGCAGATCACCCATGGACGACAGGCTAGCCCTCATGGCGGCATCCGGCATCGTCCGGACGTCGGATTAACACGGTGTTCATACGCCGAAGTATCTTGACGTCGAGATATCTCGGCCGCTTGCGATAGGCTGAACGCCGACCCGCAAGAAGGACGTGACTGGTGACCGACTCGACCATCATCTACACCTACACCGACGAGGCACCGGCCCTCGCGACCGCATCGTTCCTGCCGATCGTGCAGGCCGTGACCCGCCAGGCGGGAGTGGACGTCGAGACGCGCGACATCTCGCTCGCGGGCCGCATCCTCGCGGCGTTCCCGCAGAACCTGACGCCCGAGCAGCAGGTCGGCGACGCGCTCGCCGAGCTCGGCGGCCTCGCGACGCTCCCCGAGGCCAACATCATCAAGCTGCCGAACATCTCAGCCTCGATCCCGCAGCTGAAGGCCGCGATCGCCGAGCTGCAGTCGCAGGGCTACGACGTCCCGGACTACCCGGACGAGGCGCAGTCGCTCGAAGACAAGGACGTGCGCGCCCGCTACGACCGCATCAAGGGCTCGGCCGTGAACCCCGTCCTCCGCGAGGGCAACAGCGACCGCCGTGCGCCGCTGTCGGTGAAGAACTACGCGCGCAAGCACCCGCACCGCAACAAGGCCTTCGGCGAGGGCTCGAAGACCCGCGTCGCGACTCTCGGCCACGACGACTTCAAGTCGAACGAGAAGACCACGGTCATCCCCGCCGACGACGTGCTCTCGGTCCGCTTCGTCGCGGCCGACGGCACGACCACCGAGCTCAAGACGGGCATCAAGGTGCTTCCCGGCGAGATCGTCGACGGCACGTTCCTGTCGGCGGCCGCGCTCGACGCGTTCCTCGCCGAGACGCTCGAGACCGCCAAGGCGGAGGGCGTCCTCTACTCGGTGCACCTCAAGGCCACGATGATGAAGGTCAGCGACCCGATCATCTTCGGTCACGTCGTGAAGGCGTACTACGCCGACGTCTTCGACCGTTTCGGCGACAAGATCGCCGAGGCCGGCCTCACCCCGAACGACGGCCTGGGCGCGATCCTCGCGGGCCTCAAGAACGTCGAAGGCGGCGACGAGATCGCGGCGGCGTTCGCCGCGGCGACGGACACCCCGCGCCTGTCGTACGTGAACTCCGACAAGGGCATCACGAACCTCCACGTGCCGTCCGACGTCATCGTCGACGCGTCGATGCCCGCCCTCGTCCGCAACGGCGGCAAGCTGTGGGGCGCCGACGGCGGCGAGGCCGACACGCTGGCCGTCATCCCCGACTCGTCGTACGCGGGCGTCTACCAGACCGTGATCGACGACGTCATCGCGCACGGCCCGCTCGACCCGGCCACCATCGGCACCGTCCCGAACGTGGGTCTCATGGCGCAGGCCGCCGAGGAGTACGGCAGCCACGACAAGACGTTCGAGCTCGCCGCCGCCGGAACCGTCCAGGTCGTGAACCAGGCCGGTGACGTGCTGCTCGCCCACGAGGTCGCCCCGGGCGACATCTGGCGCGCGACGCAGACGAAGGATGTCGCGATCCGCGACTGGGTGAAGCTCGCGGTCACGCGCGCCCGCGCCACCGGTTCCCCCGCCGTGTTCTGGCTCGACGAGAACCGCTCGCACGACGCGGCGCTCATCGCCAAGGTCAAGACGTACCTCCAGGACCACGACACCGACGGTCTCACGATCGAGATCCTCGCGCCCGCCGCGGCGACCCAGTACTCGCTGGACCGTCTGCGCAAGGGTGAAGACACCATCTCGGTCACCGGCAACGTGCTGCGCGACTACCTCACCGACCTGTTCCCGATCCTCGAGGTCGGCACCAGCGCCAAGATGCTGTCGATCGTCCCGCTCCTCGCGGGCGGCGGCCTGTTCGAGACCGGCGCGGGCGGCTCGGCCCCCAAGCACGTGCAGCAGCTCCTCGCCGAGGACTACCTGCGCTGGGACTCGCTCGGCGAGTTCTTCGCGCTCGCCGCGTCGCTCGAGCACCTCGCCGACTTCACCGGCAACGCCAAGGCGCGTGTCCTCGCCGACACGCTGGACGCGGCGACCGGCACCTTCCTCGAGAACGACAAGTCGCCCGGCCGCGCCCTCGGAACGATCGACAACCGCGGCAGCCACTTCTACCTCGCCCTCTACTGGACGCAGGAGCTCGCCAAGCAGCAGGCCGACGCCGACCTCGCGGCCGCCTTCGCCCCGGTGGCCGAGGCGCTCGCCGCGAACGAGCAGAAGATCGTCGACGAGCTCCTCGCGGTGCAGGGCTCGGCCGTCGAGATCGGCGGCTACTACCGCCCCGACGCCGAGCTGGTCACCGGTGTCATGCGCCCGTCGCAGACCTTCAACGAGGTCATCGACGCCCTGCTCGATCAGCGGAGCTGATCGAGCAGGAAGCCCGGTCGTCGAGCGTCCGACGCGTCAGCGGCGGGCCTGTCGAAACGTGAACGCCTGACGTACGAGAGAGGGCGGATGCTGCCGCATCCGCCCTCCCGTCGTCTCCGGGGCTGTTGATCCCGAGGTCGCGCAGTGCTGCCGCTGGAGCACGCCGACCCGCGCGGCGGCGGGTCAGCGTGGAGGCGTGACCGCGGTCAGGCGTGGACCCAGACCTCGGTGCCGCGCGCGGTCCAGTCGTAGACGAACTTGGCATCGTCGTTCCACATGTTCACGCAGCCGTGGCTCTGCGGAAAGCCCAGACGGCTTCGGAAGTTCGACGCGCCGTGGAACGCGATGTCCGGTGCGAACCAGGTGATCCACGGCACGTCCTTCGTGCAGTAGCTGTTCACCGCGGCCGGGTTGTAGCACAGCGCGCCCATGTCCTGGACGCGCGTGAAGGCGTTCACGGTGAAGTGGCCGGTGGGCGTCGGCGTGCCGGAGAGCCCCGACGAGATCGTGTACGAGGCGACCACGTTGCCGTTCTCGAAGAGGGTCGCGGTCTGGCTCGACAGGTCGACCTCGACGGTGCGGGCCAACGTGGAGACGACGGGCGCGACCTCGGTCACGGGCGTCTCGAACACCGCGTTGCCGGCGGCCAGCTGCGTGGCGAAGTCGGAGGCGAAGTTCGTGGTGTCGCCGACCTCGCGTCCCGAGATCCCGGGCGCCTCCTCGCGGAGGACCTTGCCGGCCGAGTTGGTGATGACGGCGCCGTTCTCGGCCGGCCGATTGACCGCCGCCGGAAGAGCGTCCACCGCGGCCTGGATCGCGGCCGTGTCGGCGGTGATGTCGTACGCGGCGTTCTCGGGGTCGGGTGCGACGGTCAGCCAGGCTGCCAGCGTCGCGCGGTCGATCGGCACCGTACGCTCTTCACCCACATAGAAGCCGGCCGTGTCGAGCATGCCGTTCAGCTGCGCGACGGTCGCGTCGGCGGTCTCGGTAGAGATGTCGGCGGGAACCTCGGACGGGACCGGGTCGAGCTGCACGCGCGTCTCGCCGGCCTCGAAGGCCGCCTGGATGGCGCCCTGGACGGCGGCCACGTCGATCCCCGCACCGGCGACGGCCGGCGTGGAGACATACGACGCGGTGGCTGCGTCGAACGCCAGCGTCGCGTCGGTCGGGTCGGTGTAGAGCTGCGGCGCGACCTCGCGGAGGGCTGCAGTGGCGGACGCCGGGTCGAGCTCGATCTCGGCATCGGTCGCGGCGAACCACGCGGTGGGGTTCCACATCGGGTGCTGCGCGAACGCGGCGTCGGCGAGGGCCTTCGCGTCTACCGCGGCGCCCAGTTCGGCGCCGGTGACCTCGGCGTCCTCGCCCGCGCCGGTGAGCACGACCGTGGTCTCGGCCAGACGCTGCTCGATGGCGTCGGCTGCCGCGCCAGGCGTCAGCCACCCGACCGGCACCCCGGCGACCGTGGTGCCGGGAGCGATGAGCACCAGCGACGAGACGACGAGACCGACCACGGCGACACCCGCGGCTGCACCGACCCAGATCGCGGTGCGCTTCTTCTTCGGCTGGGGCTCGGCCGGCGCCCACGCGAAGGTGGGGGAGCCGTCGGCCGGAGCGGTCCCGGTGGCCGTGGCGACGGCGGTCGCGGGCTCGGCGGAGAGGTCCGCGGCGGGTGCGAGCGCGGTCGTCGCGACGGCGACCGTCTCGGCATCGGCATCGGCATCGGCATCGGTGTCGGCGATGACGGATGACTCGGGCTCTGCCTCGTCGATGGGCTCGGCGGCCTCGTCGATGGGCTCTGCCTCGTCGATGGGCTCGGCGGCCTCGTCGATGGGCTCTGCCTCGTCGACGGGCTCCGCGGCCTCGTCGATTGGCTCTGCCTCGTCGACGGGCTCCGCGGCCTCGTCGATGGGCTCTGCCTCGTCCGTGGGAGCGCCGCCCTCAGCGGCTGCGGGCTCAGAGGCCTCGTCGACCTCGGCTTCGGGCGACTCTTCTGCGTCGTCGACAGCCTCGGCTTCAGCTTCGGGTGTCTCGTCCGCCTCGCCAGCGGGGGAGTCCTCCGCGTCCGCGGGCACGACGGAATCGGCCGTCTCGGCATCCGCCGGGGCCTCAGCATCCGTCCCGTTCACGGCATTCGATTCCGTGGTCTCCGCCGACTCGGACTGCTCGTCCTCGACGGCCTGCTCGGCCTGGACGGCGTCATCCCCGGACGCCTTCCTGCCCTGCGACTCGGTCGCCAGATTAGTCACGCCACACCCCCGACTGTGATCAACGCTTCCCCCCCCATGGTAGGCGACGCGCCTGGGTGCCGAGGTCACGGGCTGGTCACGCACGAACCGCCGGTCACGGCAGGAAACCCGCGCGCACCTCGGTAACGATCAGAACGTGGCGGATCACGGTTTTGTAAAGCATCCGCCCAAATTGGGTCGGAGACTTGCGAAATGTTAGTTCGTAAGGTCTACTAACAAACATGCCCAACACGGAAGCGCGACGCGGCCCTTCCATTATCGACGCGCCGCAGAGCCCCACCACGAATGCCCGCGCATTCGCCCCCGGACGCACGCTCCGCCAGGGTGCGAAGGTCCTTCCCGAGCACGCGCGCGGCCACAACCGCTCGCTCGTGCTCCAGACCCTGTTCCACCAGGGCGCGATGAGCCGCGCCGACCTGTCGCGTGAGACGGGGCTCACCCGGGTCACGATCTCCGACCTCGTGGCCGAGCTCATCGCCGACGGGTTCGTCGCCGAGATGGGGGTGCGCGAGGCCTCGGGTCCTGGCAAGCCCGCGATCCTCGTCGACCTCGACCACGCCGGTCACCGCATCATCGGGCTCGACCTGTCGGGCAGCGACACCTTCATCGGCGCCGTCCTGACCCTCGACGGCGGCATCGTCGCGCGTCGCGAGGTCGCGGTCCCCGCGGCCGATGCTCTCGTCGACACGGTCGTCGAACTCGCCCGCGCGCTCGTCGCCGAGTCGCACGCGCCGGTGCTGGGCGTGGGCGTCGGCACCCCCGGTGTCGTCGACGATCGGGGAGTCATCCTCACGGCACCCAACTTCGGCTGGGCCGGTTTCGACCTGGAGGGCGCGCTGCGCAACGCCCTCGGGGTTCCGGTCCTGGTCGCCAACGACGCCAACGCAGCCGTGCTCGCCGAGTACACGTTCGGCGGCGCTCCCGACGACGTGCTGCTCGTCAAGGTCGGGCGAGGCGTCGGCTCCGGGCTGCTGCTGGCGGGCCAGCCCATGCGCGGCAGCCGCTTCGCCGCGGGCGAGATCGGCCACGTCACCGTCGGCACCGACGGCGGCCCGCAATGCGCATGCGGCAAGGTCGGATGCCTCGAAGCCTGGCTCTCGGTGCCGTCGCTGACCTCGCGACTGAACGCGGCGGCCGATCCCGCCGCCCACGAGGGCATCCTCCGCGACGCGGGGGAGCGGCTCGGCATCGCCCTGGCCCCGGTGGTCGGCGCGCTCGATGTGTCGGAGATCGTCCTCTCCGGCCCCCCTGAACTCCTCGGCGGCTCCCTTGCGGAGCAGACCGTCGAGACACTCCGCGCGCGCACGCTTGCGCCGTCCGTCGACGAAGGCGTGCGGGTGCGGATGACGGAGCAAGGCCAGGACATCGTCCTGCGCGGCGCGGCCGTCATGGTCCTGTCCGGACAACTCGGGGTGTCCTGACACAGCGCGATTCCCCGGGGGATCCCCCGGATCCCGAAACAACACGGAGCGCTCCCCGCGGAGCATCCGATCCACGGAAGGGCCACCCGGCCCAGCCGAAACACCAAGAGAACACCGAAAACGAAGGAAGACACCATGAAGAAGACGCTTGGAGCTGTGGCGCTCATCGGCGCCTCGGCACTGGTGCTCGCCGGCTGCGCCGGCGGCAGCGACAACGGCGGCTCGTCGGCCGACGAGGGCGCCGAGATCCGTGTGTGGCTGGTCGGCACCGACACGCCGCAGGACGCTCGCGACTACCTGAAGAAGACCTTCGAGGACGAGAACCCCGGGTCGACGCTGGTCATCGAGGAGCAGCAGTGGACCGGCCTCGTCGACAAGCTCACCACGAGCCTGTCGTCGAACGACAGCCCCGACATCGTCGAGATGGGCAACACGCAGGCTCCGGCGTTCACCTCAAGCGGGGCCCTCCTGAGCCTCGCCGACATCGAGGGCGACCTCGGCGGCGACGACCTCCTCCCCGGCTTCGTCGAGGCGGGCAGCTGGGACGGCACCCTGTACGCCGCGCCGTACTACTCGGGCGCCCGCGTCGTCTTCTACAACACGGCGATGTACGAGCAGGCGGGCGTCGCGGTGCCCACCACGCTCGACGAGTACGTGTCGAACGGCGTCACCCTCGCGGGCGCGCTGCCGGGCGTCTCGGGCGTCTACTTCCCGGGCAAGGACTGGTACAACGCGCTGCCCTTCATCTGGGAGAACGGCGGCGAGATCGCCGTGCAGGACGGCGACGAGTGGGACGCGCAGCTGTCGAGCGACGAGTCGCTCGCCGGTCTCGCGCAGGTCCAGGAGCTCATGACGAAGGCCTCGCTCGCACCGAAGGACGGCGACGAGACCGAGGGCTGGGTGCCCTTCCGCACCGAGCAGTCGGCCACGTACTCGGCTCCGAGCTGGGCCTACTGGTCGATCGTCGCCGACGAGGACAAGCAGCCGACCGCCGTCGCCGACATCACCGGCTACTACGCCCTCCCGGGCATGGAGGGCGGCGCGGCTCAGGTGTTCGCGGGCGGCTCGAACGTCGGCATCGCCGCGAAGTCGAAGAACCCCGACCTCGCCAAGAGCGCGCTCGAGATCATGCTGAGCGACGAGTACCAGACGATCCTCGCCGAGAACGGCCTCGTTCCGGCGCTCGTCTCGCTCGGTGACAAGGTCGCCGCGGCCACGCCGGAGCTCGCGACCGTCATCGCCGAGGCCGCTGCCAACGCCAAGCTGACGCCGGCTTCGCCGAACTGGGCCGACGTCGAGGCGCAGGGCATCATGCAGGACCTGTTCGTCAACATCGCGAACGGCGGCGACATCAAGGAGCTCGCCACCGCTGCCGACGAGCAGATCGAATCGATCCTGAACGGCTGACATCACTGAACGGGGTGCCTCGTGCCGCGAGGCACCCCGTTCCATGCCCGCAGAGGGCTCGACACAATCTTTTGAGAGGAGGTTCGCCATGACCACCGTCCCCGCACAGGCCCCCGCGCCCCCGGCCCCGCCGTCCGCGTCACGGCAGGACCCCGAACGTCCGAAGCGGCGCCGCTTTCCCTGGGCACCCCTCGCGCTCCTGACGCCGGCGCTGATCATGCTCGCGGTCTTCATCGGCTGGCCGCTGGTGCAGCTCGTGATCATGTCGTTCCAGAAGTTCGGCCGCGCGCAGATCTTCGGCGCCCCGCCCGAGTTCATCGGGATCGACAACTACGTCGCCGTGCTGACCGACCCCGAGTTCTGGGCCGTGCTCGGCCGCAGCGTGGCGCTCTGCGTCGTGAGCGTCGTCGCCACGATGCTCCTCGGCGTGGCCATCGCCGTCATGATGACCAAGCTCGGCGCCGTCATGCGCACCGCGGTCTCGGTGTCGCTCCTGCTCGCGTGGGCCATGCCCGCGCTGACCGCCACCATCGTGTGGGGCTGGATCTTCGACACGCAGTACGGCCTGGTCAACTACGTCCTCACGCAGATCACCGGCCAGAACTGGGTCGGTCACAGCTGGCTCATCGACCCCACGAGCTTCTATGCCGTGGCGGCGATCATCATCACGTGGGGTGCGATCCCGTTCGTCGCCTTCAGCACCTACGCCGCGCTGTCCCAGGTGCCCGACGAGGTGCTCGAGGCGGCTTCGCTGGACGGGGCGGGAGGCTTCGCGCGGTTCCGCCTCATCGTCTTCCCCTACCTGCGCTCGATCCTCCTCGTGCTGCTGGTCCTCCAGATCATCTGGGATCTGCGCGTCTTCGCGCAGATCTATGCGCTGCAGTCGATCGGCGGCGTCCGCGCCGAGACGAACACGATCGGCGTCTACATCTACAGCGTGTCCATGGCGTCGGGCGACCTCGGCGCCGGCGGCGCCATCTCCGTGGTCCTCGTCGTGATCCTCCTCGCGATCTCCGGGTACTGGATCCGTACGATGCTGAAGGAAGAGTCATGACCGCCCGTCCTCGCCGCGTCGTCTCGCGTGTGTTCCTGAACGTCGCGGCCCTCGTCGTGATCGTCTCGTCGCTGTTCCCCGTCTACTGGATGGTGAACACCTCGCTGCTTCCGGCGTCGGCCGTGCGCTCGACGACCCCGCACTGGTGGCCCGACGAGTTCACGCTCAGCAACTACCAGGAGGCCCTCACCGACGACAGCCTGCTCAACGCGCTGTTCAACTCGGTCGCGGTGACGGGGCTCACTCTCGTCGTCACCCTCGTCTTCGCGTTCCTGGGCGCGGTCGCCGTCTCGCGGTTCCGCTTCCGCTCCCGCACCTCGTTCATCGTCGCGATCCTCGTGATCCAGATGATCCCCGCAGAAGCGATGATCGTCTCCGTGTTCCGCATGCTCGACGGCTGGTACCTGCTCAACACGATCATCGGCCTGAGCTTCGTCTACATCGCCACGGTGCTGCCGTTCACGATCTGGACGCTGCGAGGCTTCGTCAACGGCGTGCCTGCCGATCTCGAGGAAGCAGCGATGATCGACGGATGCAGCCGCGCGGGCGCCTTCTGGCGCATCACGTTCCCGCTGCTGGCTCCCGGCCTCATCGCGACCGGCGTGTTCGCCTTCATCCAGGCCTGGAACGAGTTCGTCTTCGCCCTCGTCATCATGACGCGGCCTGAGTCGCTCACGCTGCCCATCTGGCTGCGCGCCTTCGTGCAGGCGACGAAGGCGACGGACTGGGCGCTGGTCATGGCCGCGTCGACGATCATGGCGGTTCCGGTGATCGTGTTCTTCCTCTTCGTGCAGCACCGCATGACGAGCGGTCTGGTGGCAGGGGCGGTCAAGGGCTGATGCGCGCGAACGACAACGCCGCCTCCCACGGGGAGGTCGGCCGATGAGGGTCGGGCTGGACGTCGGCGGGACCAAGACCGACGCCGTCGCGGTGGACGCCGACGGCGCGATCGCGGGTCGCCTCCGCATCCCCACGGGATGGGGACCGGATGCTGTGGCCCAGACAGTCCTCGACGCCGTGCGCGCGCTCGGCTCCGAGGCCGGCGTCGACCTCTCGGCGGTGCGGTCGGTCGGGGTCGGCATCCCGGGTCAGATCGAGCCGGGCACCGGCCGCGTGGTGCACGCGGTGAACCTCGGCGTCGACGAGCTCGACCTCGCCGCGGCCGTCGGGCCCCAGCTGGGAGTGCCGGTGCAGGTCGAGAACGACGTCAAGGCCGCCGCGCTCGGAGCGCATGCGCTCCACACGCGGGGTGGCGCACCGGCGCCCGGTTCGATGGCGTACCTCAACCTCGGCACCGGCATCGCCGCGGGAATCGTCTCGGACGGCATCCTCTGGCGGGGCGCCCGCGGCACTGCGGGCGAGGTCGGTCACATCTCGGTCGATCCGAACGGACCACCGTGCCGCTGCGGTCAGCGCGGCTGCATCGAGGCCTTCGCGGGCGGCGGTGCGATCGCCGAGCGCTGGGCCCAGCGCTCCGCGCTGCCGGTGCGCGACGTCTTCGACGCGGCCGATGCGGGCGACCCGTCGGCGCGGCAGCTGCGCGCCGGGCTCGCCCGCGGCGTGGCCGCCGCGATCCGGGTACTGGTGCTGACGGCGGACGTCGATATCGTGGTCCTCGGAGGAGGTGTGACGGCGTTGGGAGACCGACTGATGACGGATGTCGCAGCCGAGCTCGCAGCCAGCGCCGAGGCATCCCCGTTCATGCGCTCGCTGCACCTCGCCGACCGGGTCGAGCTGCTGCCGCCGGGTTCGCCGGCCGCTGCGCTCGGCGCCGCGCTGGTGGGTGCGGAGGGCGATGCCGCACACGACACCCAGGAGGCCCTGACCCATGGCTGAGATCGTCATCGTCCGCGACAAGGCGGCGGCAGGAGCACTCGTCGCCGACCACATCGCGCAGCTCATCCGCTCGAACCCCGAGACGGTCCTGGGTCTTGCGACCGGGTCCACGCCGCTGCCCGTGTACGAGGCGCTGCGTTCGCGGCTGGAGGGCGTCGACCTGTCGCGCGTGCGCGGCTTCGCGCTCGACGAGTACGTGGGCATCGACCCCGCGCATCCCGAGAGCTATCGCTCGGTGATCACACGCGAGGTCGTCGAGCCGCTGGGCCTCAACCCCGGGCTCATCCGCACGCCCGACGGCACGCCGGAGGGCATCGAGCACCACGGCGAGGAGTACGACGAGGCCATCCGCGACGCGGGAGGCATCGACCTGCAGATCCTCGGCATCGGCACCGACGGCCACATCGGCTTCAACGAACCCGGCTCGTCGTTCTCGTCGATCACCCGTGTGAAGACGCTCACCGAGCAGACGCGTCGCGACAACGCCCGCTTCTTCGACTCGATCGACGACGTCCCCATGCACTGCATCACGCAGGGCCTCGGCACCATCCTGCGTGCGCGGCACCTGGTGCTGCTGGCGTTCGGCGAGGGCAAGGCGGCCGCGGTCGCCGGCGCCGTCGAGGGCCCGCTGTCGGCGTCCCTGCCGGGCTCGGCGATCCAGCTCCACCCCCACGCGACGATCGTCGTCGACGAGGCCGCCGCATCGCAGCTGACCCGCTCCGACTACTACCGCTACGCCTACGACAACAAGCCCGACTGGCAGGGCATCTGAGGCTCCCTCGTCGGCTCAGCGCGCGAAGACCTTGCCGGGGTTGAGGATGCCCTGGGGGTCGAAGACGCGGGTGATCTGACGCTGCAGCTCCCACTGGTCTTCGCCGAGCTCGTCGGCGAGCCAGCGGCGCTTGAGCACTCCCACGCCGTGTTCGCCGGTGAGCGTGCCGCCGAGGCGCAGGGCCGCGCGGAAGAGGTCGTCGGCGGCCGCCCAGATGTGATCCGGCGCCTCGACGACGCCGAATTCGTCGGGCTCGGCATCGAAGATGAAGTTGGGATGCAGATTGCCGTCGCCGGCGTGGGCGACGGTCGGGATCACGACGCCGTGCTCGCGCTCGACGCGGGCGATCTCGTCGAACATGGCGGGCAGGGCGCTGCGGGGCACCGACACGTCCTCGATGAGGGCTGTGCCGAGCGACTCCATGGCCGGGTGCATCGACCGGCGGATCGCCAGCAGCCGCTCTCCCTCTTCGCGGTCGTGCGAGACCACGGCCGTGCCTCCGGCGTCACGGAGCACGTCGGCGATGGCGTCGGCTTCGGCGATCGCGGCTGGACCGTCGGTCTGGATGGTGAGCTGCGCCGCTCCCGGAGTCGGTGCCTCGAGTGCCAGGAGAGCATGCACGGCGGCGAGGGACGCGGCATCCATCAGCTCCATGATCGCCGGCTGCGCACCGGAGGCGGTGACGGCGGAGGATGCCTCGGCCGCCGCCCGTACGTCGGGGAACGTGGCGGCGATCGTGCAGACCTCGCCGGGCACCAGCCGTCGCAGCTTCAGGGTCGCGCCGACGACGACGCCGAGTGTCCCCTCGGACCCGATGACCAGCGACGTCAGGTCGAGGCCCGTGACGCCTTTGACGGTGCGGTGGCCGAGGTGGAGCAGTCGACCGTCCGCGAGGACGAGGTCGACGCCGAGCACCGCGTCGCGCACGACTCCGTACTTCGCGCAGAGGAGTCCGCCCGCTCCGGTCGCGATGTTGCCGCCGACCGTCGAGATCGCCCGGCTCGCGGGATCGGGCGCCCACCACAGGCCGTACGGGGCGAGCGCGGCATTGAGGTCGGCGTTGAGGATGCCCGGCTCGACGACCGCGAGGAGGTCGTCGGGGCGCACCTCGAGGATGCGGTCCATGCCGCGCACCGACAGCGAGATCTCCCCGTCTCCGGCGTTGGCACCGCCGGCGAGGCCGGTGCCGGCCCCGCGGGTGACAACGGGCGTGCCGGTGCTTGCGGCGATGCGGAGCGTCTGCTGCACATCATCGACGCGTCGGGCATGCACGACGGCGAGGGGGCGACCGGATGCCGCGTGCCCGGACTTGTCGGCGCGCGCGGCGGCGAGCGAGGCCGGGGAGGTGTCGACGCGATCGCCGAGTGCCGCGCGCAGCTGGTCGAGCGCGTCGGCGCCCGAGATCACGACAGGTGCCGCCGGCCGGCGATGAGGCCGGCGGTCACGGCGACCACGCCGAACGCGAGGCCGATCCATGCGTTGCCCATCGACCACCAGGCGGCGGTCGCGGACACGTAGACGAGGAGCTCGACGATTGCGCGGACGAAGGGGTGCACCGCGAACACGGCGCGCGGCGACACGAAGAAGGCCCAGAGGAGGATCGCGATCGCGGGTGCCCCGACGCCGGCGACGATGTTCCACGGGAACGGCCACATCGTGAAGCCCCACAGTGCGAGGGTGCCGAACGCGAAGATCTCGCACACGAACGCGATGATGTCGACCGCCGAGAGGGGTGTGCGCGTTCCTGGTGCCGGTTCGGCAGGGCGCGCGGGAGTGACGTTCGGCGTGTCGGACATGGCTTCCAGTCTACGGCGGTGGGTCAGTTGCCGCCGTCGGCAGGCACCGTCTCGAGGGGCAGGGTGTCAGCCGCCTCAGGAGCGTCCGCGGGCGCCTCTGCGGCGGTCGCGGACGCCGTGCGGTCGACGACGCCGCGGCCGAGGCCGTTCGGAATGCTCACGCTGCGCTTGGCCGCTCCGGCGCCGGTGGTGCCGCCGTTGCCGTTCCCGGTGCCGTTGGTGGGAGCGCCGTTCCCGGTCGAACCGCCGTTTCCGGTGGTGCCGCCGTTGCCGTTGCCCGTGCCGTTCGTCGGCGTGCCGTTGCCCGAGTTGCCGGTGTTCCCGATGCCGTTCCCGTTGTTGCCCGACTCGCCGTTGCTGTTGCTGTTGCCGTTGCCGTTCGCGTTCCCGTTGTTGCCGGTGTTCGCGGTGCCGTTGTTGCCCTGCGCGTTGCCGTTGCTGCCCGAGGCGCCGCCGTTGCTGCCCGGGGCGCCGCCGTTGCTGCTCGAGGCACTGCCGTTGTTGCCTTGCGCGTTGCCGTTCTCGCCCTGCGCGTTGCCGTTGCCGGTCTGGCCCGTGGCCTTGCCGCCGCCCGAAGACGTGGCGCCGCCGCCCTGTGCCTCGTCGTTCCCGGCAGCGGCGTCGCTCACCACGGGCACGTCTGCCGGCCCGGGGCCCGGATCGGCCGGAAGCTGGAGCGCGGTGTCGCCGGTCTCCTCCGGCAGGATCGCCGGGGCGTTCACGTTCTCGGCCGAGACCTCGTTCGTCGGCGTGGGCGTCGGCGCCGGTTCGGGGCCGGCGGTCGCCGGCAGCATCACGGCCGCGGCGACCACGCCGCTGACGACGACGAGGCCGGCGGCGGCGAGCCCGGACGCCGCACCGATGCCCGCGACCGCCGACGTGCCGAAGACCGCTGCCGACGAAGCGACGGCGGTCGCCGCCCCTGCTGCGCCGACCGCCCCCGCCGATCCCACGCCGGCCGACGTCGCCGCCGCACCGGCACCCGCACTCGCGGTCGCACCCGCACCGACGACTCCGCCCGGCGCGATGGTCACCGTGCTGTGCACGACGCTCGACGGCATCGAAGCCAGCGTCACGAGCGAAGCGCCGCCGCCCTGAACCGTCGCGAGGTAGCCCGCCGTGCCCACGGCGCCCAACGCGATGGGCAGCAGCACGAGCGCCAGCCGGCTCGAGACCTCTTTGGCTTCGCTCGCGACGATCGAGCAGCGCACGCAGCGGCCGAGATGCTGCTCGAGCTTCGCGTGGTCGCGGCGGCCGAGGTTGAGACGGGAGTAAGCGCCGAGGCGCTCGATGGTCCACTGACAGTCCGAGCCGTCGGCCACCGACCGCAGGTGCGCCTGGATCCAGGCCTCGCGCAGTCCTTCCCGCGCACGGAACGTCAGCTGGGCGACCGCCGTCGGCTTCATGCCCAGGAGAGGCGCGATCTCGGCGGGCTTCATGCGCTCGATCTCGGAGTACCAGAGCACCTCCTGCCACCGCGTCGGCAGGCTGCGGAAGGCCCGATGTGTGAGGCCCCGGTCGAGCGCGGCCTCGCTCTCGTGCTCGGCGCCCGAGGGGTCCTCGACGCCGTCGAGCTCCTCGTACGCGGTCTCGCGGCGCGCGCGCCCCCACGCCGCAGCGGTGTTGCGGATGCTGGTGAACAGGTACGCGCGGAACGATCCGGTCGGCCCACCGCCCTGGACGATCGAGTGGTAGATGCGGGTGTACGCCTCCTGCACGAGGTCATCGGCATCGAGGCTCGAGGTCATGTTGCGCGCGACGGTGACGCCTGCGCGGTAGTGGCGTCGCCAGAGCTCCGCGAACGCGTCGGTGTCGCCCGATCTCGTCCGCAGGACGAGATCGGCGTCGGCGTCAGCGACGACCTCCGTCTCGTGCTCCTGCACTTCCTCGTGGTCCATGGGTCCCCCAGTTCCGCGGCGCACATCGACGACGTCGATCCCGGGTGCAGGCCGCGGCTCGTTCCATTGTCGTCGCCGCCTCCGGATTTGACCAGGGCTGCGACTCGAGGGCGCAGCATCCGTTCGAGCGATTTTCCAGAACTCGCGTAATAGATCGGGGGTCTCGCCGTCTCTTTGGTCAGAGTGGCAGGCCGCCTTGTGTGGGGCACGACGGCGGCCGCCCCCGCGGGAATCCCGCGGACAAGGCGGGGCTCGGAGGGATCTCGGGGGAGGGACCTTCGGCCCCGCCTTTCACGTGCGCGCGAGCGCGCGCTCAGGCGGCGTGCCCGCCGACCCAGACGCGACGCACCGTGAGGGCGTCGTCGAGCAGCACGGCATCCGCGGGCGCGCCGATGTCGAGCGTGCCGAGGTCGCCGCGGTGGATCGCGTGCGCGGGCTGCCGGCTCAGGGCGTGGGAGGCGACCTCGAGGGGCACGCCGGCGCCCACCACGTGGCGCAGCGCGGCGTCCTGCGTGAGCGTCGAGCCGGCGATCGCGCCGCCGGTTTCGAGCCTCGCGACGCCGTCGGTGACGCGCACCGCGAGGCCGCCCAGCTCGTACCGGCCGTCCTGCGAGCCCGCCGCGGCCATCGCGTCGGTGATGAGTGCGATGCGGTCGCCGGCCACGGCGAACAGCGTCGCGATGAGCTCGAGGTCGACGTGCACGCCGTCGGCGATGATCTCGAGCGTGACGCGCTCGTCGCGCAGGCCCGCGACGACCGGGCCGGGGGCGCGGTGATGGATTCCGGGCATCGCATTGAACGCGTGGGTGAGCAGCGTCGCGCCGGCGTCGAAGGCTCGCCGCGTCGTGTCGGCGTCGGCGTTCGTGTGGCCCACCGCGACCGCGACGCCGGCGTCGACGAAGCGCCGGATCGCATCGAAGGCGCCTGGGCGTTCGGGGGCGAGTGTGACCTGGCGGATCGTGCCGCGTCCCGCCTCGAGCAGGCGGTCGACGGATGCCGCGTCCGGCGCCCGCAGGAGCGATTCGGTGTGCGCGCCCTTGTGGCCGGGGTCGAGGAACGGACCCTCGAGGTGCGAGCCGAGGACGGTCGGATCGGCGTCGCAGAGGTCGGCGACCATCGCCACGCGCGCGGCGAGGTCGTCGATCGGCGCGGTGATGAGCGAGAGCACCGCGCGCGTCGTGCCGTGGGCGCGGTGGATGGCCCGCGCGGTGGCCACGGCCTCCGGCCCGTCGTCGAAGCTCGCGCCGGCGCCGCCGTGCCCATGGATGTCGATGAAGCCGGGGACGAGGCATCCGTCGCCGCCGTCCACGACCTGGTCGGCGGCCGGGAGATCGCCGCCGACGCCGGCCGACGCGACGCGGCCGCCCTCGAACAGCGCCCACCCGTCGGTGCGGTCGCTGTCGACGGATACGGAGCCCAGCAGGCGGACGGAGTGGACGAGGGTGCTCATGCGGTGCTCCGGATCACTCGGCGGTGGTCACTCGGTGACCCACGGGATCTCTTCGGACGGGTGGAAGCCGATGCCCATGCTGGTCCACAGCGGGCCGAGGGCGCCGACCCGCTCGCGGAACGACGCCCAGGTGCGCAGGTCGCTCGCTCCGGTCGCGGGCGACCAGGCCGCCTCCGCGGCGGCGGCCGCGCGGGGGAACGCCATCGTGTCGATGTCGGCGGACGTGCGGATCGTCTCGGTCCACAGCGGCGCCTCGACGCCGAGGATGCCGGAGTCGTCGACGCCGGGGACGACGTCCGACGGCTCCCACGAGTACGCGCGCTCGACGCTCGTCGGGCCGTTCGCCCACGTGAGGCCCAGCTCGGGTCCGGTCGGGTACTTCATGTCGAGGTAGATCGCGTCCGCGGGGGACAGGATGAGCTGCGCGCCGTTGTCGACGAACGCGGTCGCCTTCTCGGCGGCGCCTTCCTGCGGCGTGAGGAAGCCCCAGTACTGGCCGACCGTGGTGTCGGCGATGCCGGCCGCGGCACCGGCCTCGTGCCACGCCACGGGCGTCTTGCCGAGGTCGGCGATGATCTCGCTCGCGCGCGCCACGAACTCGGCGAAGTCCTCGTCGGTCGTCGAGAGCGACTCGTCGCCGCCGAAGTGCAGGTACGGCCCCGGCGTCATCGCCGCGAGCTCGCCGAACACGTCGGCCACGAAGTCGTACGTCGCCTCGTCGTGGATCTTCAGCGACGAGAACCCGACGGCCATGCCGTCGTACGGTGCGCCGACACGCGGCTCGTCGCCGCCGTAGTCGCGGATGATCTCGCGCATGTGGTCGCTGACGCTCGGGTCTTCGGCGAGTTCGGGATAGGCGAGTCCGACCGCATGGGTGTGGCCGGGCATGTCGATCTCGGGGACCACGATCATGTGACGCGATGCCGCGTACTCGACGATCCCGCGGTAGTCGTCCTTCGTGTAGAAGCCGCCCGGGTCGCCGCCGACAGAGGTGCCCGACGCCTTCTCGGTCAGCTCGGGCCGCGAGTCGAGCTGGATGCGCCAGCCCTGGTCGTCGGTGAGGTGCAGGTGGAGCGCGTTGAACTTGAGCGACGCCGCGTGGTCGATGTACGCCTTGACCGTCTCGACGGGATGGAAGTGCCGGGCGACATCGAGCATGACACCGCGATAGGCGAAGCGCGGGGCGTCCTCGATGGTGACGGCGGGCACGGTCCATTCGTCGCCGTCGCGGGCGATGAGCTGACCCAGCGTCTGCACGCCGTAGAAGAGTCCGGCCGCGTCGGCGCCGGTGACGGAGACGGATGCCTCGTCCACCGCGATCCGGTAGGACTCGGCCGCGTTTCCGGCCCCTGAGCCCGTCGAAGGGTCGATCCGCAGCTCGATGCCTGCGCCGTCGCCGCTCGCGAGGGTCAGTCCGGTGCGGGCCTCGACGATCGCGGACAGGGCGGCCGCAGCATCCGCTTCTGCGTTCACCGCCGTGGCGGAGGTGAGCCGGAATGGCGCGCCGGTGCCGGCCTCGATCGAGACGGGGGCGGGGACGACGGCGGGAAGCGACACGGTGTCTCCATTCTGTGCGACCGGGGTGCAGCCGGCCAGCAGGGCAGCGGCGAGGACGGCTGCCGCGGCGGCCCGTCCTCGTCGACGATTCATGTAAAGAGTCCTAACAAAAGGGATTCGACTCAGCCTAGCGCGTCGTGTTCGGTTATGCTCGGTGTGTCGCGACTGGCGTTGAGGTGGGACACCACCGGGGAGCGACCGACTACGGCATTCGACCGCACGCCTGGGCCGATGTGAATCCCGGCACCCCGTGCCGCGCACCCCGAAAGCCGCAGTCAAGGAGATCGCATGACCGATCAGTTCTTCAACGCCCCTCTCGCCGAGGTCGACCCCGAGATCGCCCAGGTGCTCGATCGCGAGCTCGACCGCCAGCGCGGTTACCTCGAGATGATCGCCTCCGAGAACTTCGTGCCCGTCTCGGTGCTGCAGTCGCAGGGCTCGGTGCTGACCAACAAGTACGCCGAGGGCTACCCGGGCCGCCGCTACTACGGCGGCTGCGAAGAGGTCGACGTCGCCGAGGAGCTCGCGATCCACCGCGCGAAGTCGCTGTTCGGCGCCGGGTTCGCGAACGTGCAGCCGCACTCGGGCGCCACCGCCAACGCCGCCGTTCTCCACGCGATCGCCCGTCCCGGCGACACGCTGCTCGGTCTCTCGCTCGACCAGGGCGGCCACCTCACGCACGGCATGAAGATCAACTTCTCGGGCCGGCTGTACAACATCGTCGCGTACGGCGTCGACCCCGAGACCTCGACCATCGACATGGACGAGGTGCGCCGCCTCGCCGTCGAGCACAAGCCCAAGGTCATCATCGCCGGTTGGTCGGCCTACCCGCGTCAGCTCGACTTCGCCGCCTTCCGCTCGATCGCCGACGAGGTCGGGGCGACGCTGTGGGTCGACATGGCCCACTTCGCCGGTCTCGTCGCGGCGGGACTGCACCCCAACCCGGTCCCGCACGCGCACGTCGTGTCGTCGACCGTGCACAAGACGATCGGCGGCCCCCGCTCGGGCTTCATCCTCACCAACGACGCCGACATCGCGAAGAAGATCAACACGGCGGTCTTCCCGGGCCAGCAGGGCGGCCCGCTCATGCACGTGATCGCGGCGAAGGCGACGGCGTTCAAGCTCGCGGCCACCCCCGAGTTCAAGGAGCGCCAGGAGCGCGTGCTGCGGGGCGCCCACATCATCGCCGAGCGACTGTCGCAGCAGGACGTCAAGGATGCCGGCATCGCGGTCCGCTCGGGCGGCACCGACGTGCACCTCGTGCTCGTCGATCTCCGGAACGCTCAGATCGACGGCAAGCAGGCGGAGGACCTCCTGCACGAGATCCACATCACGGTGAACCGCAACGCGGTCCCCAACGACCCCCGCCCGCCGATGGTCACGTCGGGTCTGCGCATCGGCACGCCTGCGCTCGCGACCCGCGGCTTCGGCGACGCCGAGTTCACCGAGGTCGCCGACGTCATCGCGCTCGCGCTGCAGCCCGGCGCCGACCTCGAGGAGCTGCGCCTGCGCGTCTCGGCACTGACGGCCGCCTTCCCGCTGTACCCCGACTTCCGCCACTGAGCGGAAGGGCCGCGGCACCGCTGCGGCACCGTCTGCTACCACTGTCGACACGGATGCCGCGGCCCGACGCCGGGTCGCGGCATCCGTCCCGCCCGCCCCGGCGTGAGGGCGCACGACCCACGAGGAGACCCAGGATGACCGCACAGAAGCTCGACGGGCGCGCGGCCGCGGCCCAGATCAAGGACGAGCTGCGCGAGCGCGTGGCGGCACTCAGGGACCGCGGCGTCACGCCCGGCATCGCGACGGTGCTCGTCGGCGCCGACCCGGCCTCGCAGCTCTACGTCGGGATGAAGCACCGCGAGTCCGAGGCGATCGGCATGAACTCGATCCAGCGCGAGCTGCCCGCTGACGCCACCCAGGCCGAGGTCGAGGCGCTCATCGACGAGCTCAACGCCGACCCGGAATGCCACGGCTATATCGTGCAGCTGCCGCTGCCGAAGCACCTCGACACCGACGCGATCCTCGAGCGCATCGACCCCGCGAAGGACGCCGACGGCCTGCACCCGACCAACCTCGGACGCCTGGTGCTCAACGTCAACTCCCCGATCACCACGCCGCTGCCGTGCACGCCGCGCGGCGTCATCGAGCTGCTGCTGCGCAACGACTACGACCTCAAGGGCAAGGACGTGGTCGTCGTCGGCCGCGGCGTGACCATCGGCCGCTCGATCGGTCTGCTGCTCACACGCCGCGAGATCAACGCCACCGTGACCCTGACGCACACCGGCACGGCCGACCTGTCGCACCACCTGCGCCAGGCCGACGTGATCGTGGCCGCTGCGGGCGTGAAGCACATCGTCCGCGCTGAGGACGTCAAGCCCGGCGCCGCCGTGCTCGACGTCGGCGTCACGCGCGAGGACGACCCCGAGACCGGGAAGTCCCGCGTCTACGGCGACGTCGCCCCGGACGTCGCCGAGGTCGCCGGCTACCTCTCGCCCAAC
Organism: Microbacterium sp. Leaf288; assembly: GCF_001422925.1. Lineage (GTDB taxonomy): Bacteria > Actinomycetota > Actinomycetes > Actinomycetales > Microbacteriaceae > Microbacterium. Next base: position 498,553 of record NZ_LMNI01000012.1, on the reverse strand, counting down.
CCCGGAGGGGTCGGTCCGATGACCGTGGCGCTGCTCATGACGAACGTCGTCGAAGCGGCGGAGCGCTCGCTCGCCTGACGTCAGGCCACGACGAGCTCGGATCGTTCGCGCGGACGCACGGACTCGGCATCCGTCGCTCCGAACGACGCCATCCCGCGGACCCAGCGCTCGCGGTCGGCCTCGGTGCTGTGCCGCACCTGCGCCAGCCGCGTGACGCCGCGGACCTTGATGCCGCAGTACTCCAGCGTGGCGCTGCGGAGCGACCGGATCGGGGCATTGCGGTAGACCCACGCGTTCCAGAACGCGGGGGAGTCCATCGTCATCACGATGCGCGCGCTGCGCCCGGTGAGCAGCTTGTCCCACAGCCGCCCGGTCGGACGATAGCGGTAGGCGAATCCGCGCACGAACACGCGGTCGATCCACGTCTTGAGCGCCCCCGGAAGCGACCCCCACCACTGCGGGAAGAAGAACACCAGGTGGTCGGCCCAGTCGACGTCGGCGACGTAGGCGGCGACTTCGGGGGTGAGCGGCACGTCGGCATCGGTGCGCGGCAGGCGCACGTCGTCGCGGACGGACGGATGCTGGGGCACCGTGTCGTTCGCGAGATCCACGACGCGCACTTCGGCGCCGCCGGCGCGGGCGGTGTCGGCGTACGACTGGGCGAGGGAGTGGTTGAGACTGCCGGCGAAGGGCGTGCCGACGATCACGAGGATCCGGGGAGCGTTCATGCGAGCCTCTCCTGAGGGTGGTGGACGGCACCCGGGCCGGGCGCCGGCTGTTGCTGGATGAAAGCGGTGAGGGCGACGAGCTGGGCGTTCATGCGCGACGCGTCGATGGGGTCGCCGGCGAGCGAGGGGTGGGTCAGCATTGCGGCGAACTCGCGCTCGAGCACCTCGCCGGCGTCGCGCACGAGGGCGGTGCCCTTGTCGGTGAGCGAGAGCAGGATGCTGCGGCCCGCGCCGGGCTGGGATGCGGCGGTGATCCACCCGTCCTCGACGAGCGCGGGCACGCGCTTGCTCACGGCAGCCTTGGTGACGCCGAGGCAGCGGGCGAGCGTCGTCATGTCGACGGGCTCGTGATCGTAGAGCACCGCCAGGAACTGGAAATGGTTGAACGTCACACCCCACCCCGCCTGCAGGGCGGAGTCGGCGAACGCGTCGAGCTCGGCGATGAGCTCGTGGAGGGTGAAGGTCAGGCGCTCGGACACATCTGAAGTAAACCAGTTGACTCACTGTAAGTCAACAAGTTGACTCACCCCGCCGCGTTCACATCGCGTGATCTCGCCGAGTCCATGCGTTATACGCGCACATAACGGGTGCGCTCGGTGAGATCACGCGATATGGACAGCGCCGCCTTGCCTCACTCAGGCGGTGAAGCGGGCGAGGAACTCCCGGGTGCGTGGTTCGCGAGGAGCCGCCAGCACCTCGGAAGGAGGCCCCTGCTCGACGATCGTGCCCGCGTCGAGGAACACCACGCGGTGGGCGACATCCCGCGCGAAGGCCATCTCGTGCGTCGCCATCAGGATCGTGGCGCCGTCGGCGGCGAGCTGCCGCACGAGCTCGAGCACCTCGCCCACGAGTTCGGGGTCGAGCGCCGACGTGATCTCGTCGAGGAACAGCACCTCGGGGTCGGTCGCGATGGCCCGCACGATCGCGGCACGCTGCTGCTGGCCGCCTGAGAGGCGGTCGGGGTGCTCGCGCGCCAGGTCGGCGAGCCCGATGCGGCCGAGCAGTTCGAGCGCACGAGCCTCGGCCTCACGCCGGGGAGTGCGGTGCACGACGCGCGAGGCCAGCGTGACGTTGTCGAGCACCGTGAGGTGCGGGAACAGGTTGTAGCTCTGGAACACGGCACCGAACCGCGAGCGGACGCGGTTCGCGTCGACGCGAGGGTCGGAGATGTCCTCGTCGTCGAGGAAGATCTGCCCGTCGTCGATGGGTTCGAGGAGGTTCAGGCATCGCAGCAGCGTCGACTTGCCGGATCCGCTCGCGCCGATGAGCGCGACCACTTCGTGGGTCGCCAGCTCGAGGCCGACGCCGCGGAGCACCTCGCGCTCCCCGAAGGACTTGTGGATGCCGGTCGCCCGCAGCAGAGCGGTCACAGGATCGCCCCCGCCTGCTCGCGTTCGCGCAGTCGTGCGGTGTACCAGTCGGTGAGCCGGATGGTGGGGATCGCGAGCAGGATGAACAGCACCCCGGCCACGACGTACGGCGTGAAGTTGTAGGTGAGCGAGGCGACGGATCTCGCCGCGGCGATGGCGTCGACCGCGCCGAGGATGGAGATCAGCCCGACGTCCTTCTGCATGGAGATGAAGTCGTTCATGAGGGGCGGCGTGATCTTGCGGAAGGCCTGGGGCAGCACGACGCGGCGCAGCGACTGCACGTACCCGAGGCCGAGCGCCCGCGCGGCGAGGCGCTGCGACGGGTGGACGGCTTCGATGCCGGCACGGATCACCTCGGCGACGTACGCGGAGTACGTGAGCGTCACCGCGATCACGCCGAGCAGCACGACCGGCATCCGCGTGTTCGTGATGGTCGGCAGACCGAAGCCGATGAGGTAGAGCACGATGATGAACGGCAGGCCGCGGAAGAGGTCGGTGTAGCCGGCCGCGAGCACGCGCGCCGGGAAGAAGACCGGCCCGCGGAGGGTGCGCAGCACGGCGATCACGAGTGCCACGACGGCGACGGTCACGACGGAGTAGGCGAGGACCTGCAGGTTGATCAGGAAGCCGTCCCACACCTTCGGCAGCGCCTGGATCGCGACGTCGAGGTTGAAGAACGACTGCTGGACCTTCGACCAGCCCTCGGTGTTGATGACCGTCACCCAGACGATCGCCGCGAACGCGAGCGACGACGCGATCGCGATCAGGACGGACCGCCGCGAGCGACGGTGCCGGTAGGCGCGGCGGTCGAGCTCGAGCGCGCTGGGCTGGTGCGGGGTCACCGGACGAACGTAGCGGACGCGGTCACTGCAGCTGAGGCACGCCCTCGCTGAGGACGGCGAGCCACTCCTCCTCGAGGGCGTCGAGCGTTCCGTTCTCACGCAGGGTGTCGACGGCCGCGGTGACGTCCGCGGTCAGCGGGGAGTCCTTCGCCAGCAGCAGGCCCCACTGGTCGGGCACCCCCGCGGCCGGGAGCTCGCCGACGGTGAAGGAGTCGTCGATGTAGAAGTTCACCGCGGTGTACGCGGTCGGGGTGTCGAGCACGAGGGCATCGATCTGGCCGGCCTTGAGCGCGGCGACCGCGTCTTCGTTGGAGCTGTAGAGCTGCGGCGTGGCGGTGGGAGCGATGGCCTGTTCGATCGTCGTGGCGCTCGTGGACCCCGACATCGCGCCGAGCACCAGATCCGTGAGGCCCGCGATATCGGTGACGCCCTCGGCGGCACCGCCCTTGAGCGCCACCACCGACTGGCTGGCCTCGTAGTAGGGCGACGAGAAGTCCACGGCCTGCTTGCGCTCGTCGGTGATCGTGTACTGCTGGATGTTGAAGTCGAAGCTCTTGGGTCCGGGCGCGATCGCCGACTCGAAGCTGGTCCGCACCCACTCGACGTCGTCGGCGGCGAAGCCGAGCTCCTCGGCGACGGCGTACGCGACCGCTGCCTCGAACCCTTCACCCGACGCCGGGTCGTCATCGATCACGTATGGCTCGTACGCCGTCTCGCCCGTCGCGATGGTGAGCTTGCCGGGGGTGAGGTAGCCCGCGTCGGCGGCGGCCGACTCGCTGCTGGCCGGCGCGGAACCCGAGGCGCAGCCGGTCAGGGCGAGGGCCGCGACGGCGATGCCGGCGGCGGCGATGCGGACGAGACGGATGCTGCGCGACATGGGTGCCTCCAGGAGTCGGGTGTCCGCGCGTGCGTGCTGTCGCTGCGCGGATCCCTCCATCTTGGCGAGGGGCCGGGCCGAACGGCCCGCGCGGGTCGGTTTGTTACACGTCTGATGCCGCGGCCCCGGCATCGGTCATCACGACGCGGACGCGAGCCGCGCTTCGGCCGCCGCCAGCGCGGCTCGCGCGCCGTCGGTGGGTGCGAGCACGACGAGTCCGCGGTACAGCTTCACGAGCGCCTCGACATCGAGGGCGCCGGTGCGGGCGCGGTCGCAGTGCACGGCCTGGATCGCGGCCTCGAGCTGGAATCGCCCCAGCGGTCGCCCGAGCGACGAGGCGCGGCGCAGCAGAGCGGCGCCCTCCCCGATGAGCGCGCGATCCCACTCGGCCGGGTCCTGCTCGTCGAGCGGCGGCCACGGCACGTCGGCGCGGGCGGGTGCGCGCGCTTGCGCGTAGGTCAGCAGCGCGGCGAGGCCCCACGCCTCCGGCTCGTCGTCGAGGAGGGTCGCGGTGAGCACAGCGAGCCAGCGCGCCTCGTCGGCGAGCGACTCGCGCGGCTCCTCGCCCTGGTCGAGCCAGCCGATGGCGTACGCGGCGTAGATCGCCTCGAGCACGGCCGGCAGCCGGGACGGCATGTCGGCGAGGGCGGGCACGCGGAACGGGATGCCGGCATCCCGGATCCGCCGCTTCGCGCGCACGAGCCGCTGGGCCATCGCGGAGGGCTCGACCGCGAACGCGCGGGCGATCTCGGCCGCATCGAATCCGAGCACCGTCTGCAGCATGAGCGGGGTGCGGACGGCAGGGTCGATGGCCGGGTGCGCGCACGCGAACAGCAGTTCGAGTCGACGGTCGGGGATCGCCTCGGCGCGCTCGAGAGCGCTGAGTGCGTCGACCTCGCGCTCGTCGGCGCGCACCGCGGCGATCCCCTCGTCGAGCGGTACACCGGTGCGGTGCGCCGCTGACGAGAGGGCGTCGCGCAGTCGGTTGCGGGCCACGGTGACCAGCCACCCTTCGGGATTGGCGGGGATGCCGGCATCCGGCCACGTGCGCAGCGCGCGCTCGAACGCGTCGGCGAGGGCGTCCTCGGCGAGCGCGACGTCGCGCGTGGACGCTGCGACCACGGACAGGATGCGGCCGTACGACTCCCGCGCGGTGCGTGCCGCGACCGTGCGGGAGTCGGAAGCGGACGGCATCAGCTCGCGAACGGGGTCCAGGAGCCGTTCTCGAAGCGGGTGGCGCTGGGCCGCACCTCGACGGTGCCCCAGCTGATCGACGGCGCCTTGCCGGCCCAGTCGATCGCGGCATCGAGGTCGGCGACCTCGATGACGAACGTGCCGCCGAGCTGTTCCTTGGTGTCGGCGAACGGGCCGTCCTGCACCCGCAGCGTGCCGTCGGGCGCGGTCACCGTCGTGGTCACGGCGGAGGGCTGGAGCACCTCGGCCGAGACCAGCACGCCCGCGTCGTCGAGCGCCTTGGCGTACTCGTCGAACTCGCGCATGCCCTCGGCCCAGGCGTCGTCGCCCATGTCTTCGGGAGTCATCTCGGGGTAGTGGAGGAGGAGTGCGTACCGCATGGCGTCGTCCTTTCTTTCAGGGGTATCGACACCCTGATGACGATCGGCGCCCGCCCCGATCGACAGGTCGGGCGCAATCAGCCCTTGCCGAGTTCGTCGAGCATGCGTCGCTGCTCGTCGGTGAGCCCGTCGTTCAGTTCGCGCCGGGCGGCGGATGCCTCGGGGGAGGGGATCGGCGGGGCCGCAGCATCCGTTCCCGCAGCCTTCGAACCGGTCGCCTTGTCGTAGAGCGTGCCGGCGTGGGTCTCGACCTTGTCGTCGATGGCGCCGTAGATCGCCCACCCGATGAGGAGGATCACCGGCGGGATGACCCAGCCCCAGAACGCGCCGAAGATGCCGCCGCCGATGGAGACCCCCGTGAAGACCACGGTGACGATCCAGACCAGGAACGCGACGGCGAAGGCGAGCAGGAACTCGACGAGCTTCTCGCCGGCCTTGGTGCGCTGATTCGCGGACTTCGCCGCCATCGAGCGGAACCACTTCTCGACCAGCGGCTTGATCCAGATGACGAGCGCGGTCAGCACGATGCCCGCCCAGAGCGCGGCCCAGCCGACGCGCGCGGGAGTGAGCCACCCGACGATCAGCAGGACGACGATGTTGAACACCAGCAGCGAGAGGAACCGCACGACCCACTTCTTCATGACATCACTGTGCCACGTCGGGTCGGGCCTGTGGAACGACCCCGCGGGCGAGGGCTCAGGCGATCGAGACCAGCCGGGTGACGTCGTCGTCCGGCAGTTCGTCGGCCGTCGCGGCGACCGTCAGCTGGACCAGGCCGGCACGCCCCGACAACACGTTGAGAAACGCCGTATCGGCGGCATCGCGACCCGTCGCGATGCGCACGAGGCTCGAGCGCGGCGCGAGCGTCGTCGCGTCGATCGCCCGCCATGCGCCGTCGATCCACGCCTCGGCGACGGCGTGGAAGTCCATGGGGCTCAGCCCTGGTGCGTACACGGCGACCATGCGCGCCGGGACGCCGAGCCCCCTCAGCAGCGCGACGCACAGGTGCGCGTAGTCGCGGCACACGCCCCGCCGGGCGAGCAGCGTGCGCGCGGCGCCGTCGGTGGGCAGCGAGGATCCGGGGATGTACGACAGACGTGTGCCGACCCACGACGAGACGGCGGCGAGGAGCTCGGTGGCACCCTCGATGCCGCGGAATTCGGCGGTCGCGGTGGGTGCCAGCGTGTCGGACTCGGCGTACCGGCTCGGCCGCAGATGGACGAACCGCTCGACATCGTCGTCGCCGCCCGCGGGGTCGCCGTCGTGAAGGGAGGCGCTGTACTCGATCGCGAACGACCCGACCGGCGCCATGACCCGGTGCAGGCGCGTGCCGTGGGCATCGCGAAGCTCGTCGATCTCGACGGGCCTGCCGTCCACGTGCGCCGCGAGGTGTTCGGAGTCGGGGGAGTAGTGCGCTGAGGCCGTGATCGCGAAGACCAGCTCGGCCGGTTCGGTGACGTTCAGGGCGATGCGGCTGGAGACGTCTCGCTTCATCGCCCCAGCGTGACACGTGCGGACCACCTTCCGGGCCGCCTTGACACGCTGCGCCTGCAGCGGTCGTCGCTCAGTACGAGGCGCGCTCGCCGGAGGCATCGGTGGGGATGAACCGGGCGGCGAGGGCTTCCGAGCCGCGCGCCAGGAGCGCGACGTCGGCGCCGACGAGGACGAACGACGCGCCGGCTTCGAGGTAGGCGTCGGCGGTGGCCGGGTCGAAGGCGTTGACGCCGACCGGCTTGCCGGCCGCGCGGACGGCGTCGAACGTGCGGTGGGCGGCGGCGACGACGTCGGGGTGGGTCTGCTGACCGAGCACGCCCATCGAGGCGGCGAGGTCACTGGGACCCACGAAGACGCCGTCGACGCCGTCGACGGCGGCGATCTCGGCGGCCGCCTCGACACCTGCCGTCGTCTCGATCTGGACGAACAGCGAGACGTGCGCGTCGGCGTCCTGGAGGTACCCGTCGACACGGTTCCAGCGGGCCGACCGCGCAAGCGCCGAGCCCACACCACGCGTGCCCTGCGGGGGATAGCGCACGGCGGCGACGGCGGCCTCGGCATCCGTCTTCGCCGAGACCATCGGCACGAGCAGGTTCTGGGCTCCGAGATCGAGCACCTGCTTGATCGTCACGGCATCGCCGATCGGCACGCGCACCACGGGCGTGATCGGGTAGGCAGCGACGGCCTGCAGCTGGGCGAGCACGGACTCGAGGCCGTTGGGGGAGTGCTCCATGTCGATGAGCACCCAGTCCAGGCCCGAGCCCGCGCAGATCTCGGCCACGAGCGGCGAGCCCGTGCACACCCACATGCCCGCGAGCGGGCGGTCGGCGTTCGCGAGGACGACGCTCAAAGTCGGGCTCAGACGAAGCGGCATTCGATCACTCCCATGGGTCCGTAGTCGCACCTGACCGTATCGCCCCGCGACACCCACATGGGGCGGGTGAAGGAGCCCGCGAGGATGATCTCGCCCGCCTCGAGGCGCGCGCCGTGCTGGTGGAACTTGTTCGCCAGCCACGCGACGCCCGTCGCGGGGTGGCCCAGCACGCCCGCGGCGACGCCGGTCTCCTCGATCTCGCCGTTGCGGCTCAGCACGCCGGGAACCCACCGCAGGTCGATCTCGTCGGGGCGCTTGTGCACGTCGCCGAGCACCATCGCGCCGTACGCGGCGTTGTCGGAGATCGTGTCGACGATGGTGCGGCCCTCGAGCTCGATGTGGGAGTTCAGCACCTCCAGCGCGGGCACGGCGTAGTCGATCGCCGCGAGGGCGTCGTCGAGGGTGCAGCCGGGGCCCTCGAGCGGGGTTCTCAGCACGAACGCGAGCTCGACCTCGATGCGCACGTTCGAGAACTTCTCGACGGGGATCTCGGCACCGGAGCGGTACACGGTGTCGTCGAACATCACCCCGTAGTCGGGCTCGGTGATGCCTGTCGCCTGCTGCATCGCCTTCGACGTGAGCCCGATCTTGCGGCCCACCAGCGTGCGCCCGGCGGCGATGTTCTGGTCGCGCCACACGCCCTGGATCGCGTACGAGTCCTCGACCGTGGCGTCGGGGTACCGCGCCGTGATGCGCGGGATCACGCCGTGCGTGCGATCGGCCTCGGCCAGCTCGGCCGCGATGGCGGCGATGTCGTCGGGGTGCAGCATCCGTCTCCCCTTACAGCTGGTGACCGAGCTTGTACTCGCCCTGTTTGTACTCGGGCATCGAGTCCTCGTCGGGACGGGTGTACGAGAAGCCGTCGGCGCCGATGGTCACGGCCATCTCGGACGAGTCCGTGCGCGCCACCACGGGCTGCGGGTTGCCGTCGAGGTCGAGCACGAGCGAGGCCTCGGTGTACCAGGACGGCACGACGGGGTTGCCCCACCAGTCGCGGCGCTGGTTGTCGTGGACGTCCCAGGTGACGACGGGGTTGTCGGGGTCGCCGGTGTAGTAGTCCTGCGTGTAGATCTCGACGCGGTGTCCGTCGGGGTCGCGAAGGTAGAGGTAGAACGCGTTCGAGACGCCGTGGCGGCCGGGGCCGCGCTCGATCGCGTCGGAGCGGCGGAGCGCTCCGAGCTTGTCGCAGATGGCGAGGATGTTGTGCTTCTCGTGCGTGGCGAACGCGACGTGGTGCATGCGGGGGCCGTCGCCGCCGGTCATGGCGGTGTCGTGCACGGTGGGCTTGCGGCGCATCCAGGCGGCGTAGACGGTGCCCTCCTCGTCCTGGATGTCCTCGGTGACGCGGAAGCCGAGCGACTGCATGAAGTTCACCGCGCGGGGCACGTCGGGGGTGACCTGGTTGAAGTGGTCCAGGCGCACCAGCTCGCCGGGGGTGTGCAGGTCGTAGCGCCACGACAGGCGCTCGACGTGCTCGGTGGCGTGGAAGAACTCGTACGGGAACCCGAGCGGGTCGGTCACGCGCACCGAGTCGCCGATGCCCTTGGTGAAGCCGTCGGGGCGGCGCTCGATGCGGCAGCCGAGCTCCTCGTAGAAGGCGACGGCCTTGTCGAGATCCTCCGCCGACCGGACGCGGTACGAGAACGCGGCGACCGCGGCGACCGGCCCCTGGCGCAGCACGAGGTTGTGGTGGATGAACTCCTCCGTGGACCGGAGGTAGATCGTGTTCTCGTCCTCCTCGGTCACGTACAGGCCGAGCACGTCGACGTAGAACTCGCGCGACGCGAGCAGGTCGGTGACGACGAGCTCCATGTATGCGCAGCGCAGGATGTCCGGCGCCGGCACGGAGGGGGTGGGGATCGGGTTGTCGGAGAGGATCGGCGCCTCCTGGCTCACGTAGAAGCCGGAGGAGGTGCGGGTCATCTGGTCACGGTGGGTCATGTCGCGTCCTTGCGTGGGATATCGGAGATGGATGCTGCGGCCCTCAGTGGCCGGCGGCATCCGCCTTTCCGAAGGTGGGGTTGTGGGCGGGGCCGAGCGTGATGTGCACGGCCTGCTGGTCGGTGTAGAAGTCGATGGAGCGGTAGCCGCCCTCGTGGCCGAGACCCGAGGCCTTGACGCCGCCGAACGGGGTGCGCAGGTCCCGCACGTTGTTCGAGTTCAGCCAGACCATCCCGGCCTCGATCGCCTGCGAGAAGTTGTGCGCGCGCTTGAGGTCGTTGGTCCACACGTACGCGGCGAGCCCGTAGCGCACGCCGTTGGCGAGCTCGAGCGCCTCCTCGTCGGTGTCGAACGGGGTGATCGCGACGACCGGGCCGAAGATCTCCTCCTGGAAGATCCGGGCGCCCGGTGCCACGTCGGCGAACACGGTCGGGCGCACGAAGTTGCCCGTCTCGAACCCCTCGGGGCGGTCGCCGCCGGCGACGAGTCGCGCCTCCGACTTGCCGATCTCGATGTAAGAGACGACCTTGTCGTAGTGCTCGGGGTGCACGAGCGCCCCGACCTCGGTCTTCGGGTCGTGCGGGTAGCCGACGACGACGCGGTCGGCCTGCGCGGCGTAGCGCCTCACGAACTCGTCGTAGACCGGGCGCTCCACGAGGATGCGCGAGCCCGCGGTGCAGCGCTCGCCGTTGAGCGAGAAGACACCGAAGATCGTGGCGTCGATCGCGGCGTCGAGGTCGGCGTCGGCGAACACGACCGCGGGGGACTTGCCGCCGAGCTCCATCGACAGGCCCTTGAGGAACGGCGCGGCGTTTCCGAAGATGAGCTGCCCGGTGCGGCTCTCGCCGGTGAACGAGATGAGCGGAACATCGGGATGCTTCACCAGCGCGTCGCCGGCATCCTCGCCGAGTCCGTTGACGAGGTTGAACACGCCCTTCGGGAGGCCTGCCTCCTCGAAGATGCCGGCCCACAGCGACGCCGACAGCGGCGTGAACTCGGCGGGCTTGAGCACCACCGTGTTGCCGGTGGCGAGCGCGGGGCCGAGCTTCCACGACTCGAGCATGAACGGCGTGTTCCACGGGGTGATGAGCCCCGCGACGCCGATCGGCTTGCGGTTGACGTAGTTCATCTGCCGGCCCGGCACCTTGTAGGCGTCGTCGGCCTGGGCGACGATCAGGTCGGCGAAGAAGCGGAAGTTCTCGGCCGCGCGGCGGGCCTGGCCGAGCGCCTGGGTGATCGGCAGCCCGGAGTCGAAGCTCTCCAGCTCGGCCAGCCGTGCGTCGCGGGACTCCACGATGTCGGCGATGCGGTGCAGGACGCGCGAGCGCTCGCGCGGCAGCATCCGGGGCCACGGTCCCTCGGTGAACGCGCGTCGCGCGGCGGCGACGGCCCTGTCGATGTCGGCCTTCTTGCCGGCCGCGGCCTGCACGTAGGTCTCGTTCGTCACCGGGTCGAGCACGTCGAACGTGTCGCCGTCCTGCGAGTCGACGAACTCGCCGTCGATGTAGTGCTGGATGCGGCTCGGCAGGCCCTCGGGCACATGCCGCGTCGCGAGGACGGTCTGCGTGTCGGTCATTGCTGCTCCTTCGTCGGAGGTGGTGGAGACGGATGCCGGGGCTCCCGGCATCCGTGAGTCAGAACGCGGGAAGGCCCAGGGCCTCGTCGGGGTGCTCGTGGATCATGTACGCGTCGAGGGTCGCCGAGCGGTGGCGCCGGGCGGCCTTCTCGATCTCACCGAGCGGGGCGCCGGTCTCGATGAGGACGAGGATGTTCTCGTGCTCGCGCACCGATTCCTGCGCGCGGCCGGGCACGAAGCTGAACGTCGAGTCGCGCAGGTGGCCGAGACGCGCCCACTCGGCGTGCACGAGGTCGAGCATGCGCGGGTTCGCGCACTTCTCGAACAGCGCCGCGTGGAACTCCTGGTTCAGCGCGGTGAACGCCCGCGGGTCGAAGTGCTCGAGCGTCTCGATCATGAGCTCGTTGATGCGGCGCGCGTTGCGGACGTCGTCAGCGGTGAGCCGGCGCGCGGCCAGCGCGGTGGCGGCGCCCTCGAGGATCGACAGCGCCTGCATGCTGTAGCGGTACTGCGAGTCGTCGACCATCGACACCCGCGCCCCGACGTTGCGCTCGAACGTGACGAGCCCCTCGGCCTCGAGCTGACGGATCGCCTCGCGCACCGGCACGACGCTCATGTCGAGATCGCCGGCGATGCTGCCCAGCACCAGGCGGTAGCCCGGCGTGAACTCCTGGTTCGCGATGCGCTCCTTGATCCAGCGATACGCCTGCTGCGACTTGCTGAGCGTGTCGGCGTCGGTCGGGCTCATGCGCGGCCTTCCTCTCGGGCGTCGTACTTCGCGCGCCATTCGGCGTTCATCGGGAAGAGCCCGTCGACGGGATGCCCCTCCGCGACGCGGTGGGCGATCCAGGCGTCCTCGTCCTCCTGGGCGAGCGCGGCGTCGACGACCTCCTCGGCGATCCCCGGCGGGATCACGATGACCCCGTCGGCGTCGCCGACGATGATGTCGCCGGGCTGGACCGTGGTGCCACCGCACGCGATCGTCACATCGGCGTCCCACGGCACGTGCTTGCGGCCCAGCACCGCGGGGTGCGCGCCGGACGAGTACACCGGGATGCCGACGGCGGCGACGGCCGCAGCATCCCGCACTCCGCCGTCGGTGACGATGCCGGCGGCGCCGCGGGCGTGCGCACGGATCGCGAGGATGTCGCCGAGCGTGCCCGAGCCCGCCTCGCCGCGCGCCTCGATCACGACGACCTCGCCGTCGCCGACGGCGTCGAACACGCGCTTCTGCGCGTTGTAGCCGCCGCCGTGGGACGCGAAGAGATCCTCGCGGTTGGGTACGAAGCGCAGCGTGCGGGCGATGCCGACGAGTTTGGCCTCGGGATGCAGGGGGCGCACGCCGTCGACGTGCACGTTGTTCAGCCCTCGCTTGCGCAGCTGCGCCGAGAGCCCGGCCACCGGAACGGCCTCGAGCTTGGCGCGCAGCTCGGGGGAGAGGGGCGGGGTCGCGGCGTCGATCGCGGGCAGCCCGGCGGCCTCGCGCGAGCCCCAGGCTTCCGTGCGCTGCAGGTCGTCGGCCGCGGGCAGCGAGCCGAGCTCGGCGTCGAAGGCCGCCGAGCCCTGCGACACCGTCGTCACGAGTCGTCCCGACGACGGGCCGCCCGGAACGTCGACCTCGACCTCGACGACATCGCCGGGCTCCGCGACCGACGAGCCGGCGGGCGTGCCGGTGAGGATCACGTCGCCGGTCTCGAGCGTGAAGTGCTGCGACAGGTCGGCCACGAGCTGCGCGAGCGGGAAGATCATGCCCGCGGCCGTGTCGTCCTGCGCGATCTCGCCGTTGAGCCACGTGCGCACGCGCAGCGCCTCGGGGTCGATGGCGCGCGCATCGATGAGCGCCGGACCGACGGGCGTGTAGCCGTCGCCGCCCTTGGAGCGCACGTTCGAGCCCTTGTCGTTCTGGCGCAGGTCGTAGAGGCCGAAGTCGTTGGCGGCCGTCACCCACGCGACGTGGTCCCACGCGTCGGCGAGTCCGACGCGGCGGGCCGGGGTGCCGATCACGAGCGCGATCTCGCCCTCGAACGCGAGCAGCTCGGTGCCTTCCGGACGCTCGATGGTGTCGCCCGACGCCGCGACCGAGCTCGACGGCTTGAAGAAGTACGACGGATGCTGCGGCCGCCGCCCGCGCTGATCCGCACGCGACGCGTAGCTGAGGTGGATGGCGATGATCTTGCCCGGGCGGCCCGGAAGCGCCGCGAAACGGCGGTCTGCGGTTGGGTCCACGTGTCCGGAGGCTCCGCGCGACGCGCCGGCGGCGTGTGGAGAAGGCGTGGGGACCGTGATCTCGTCCATGAGCTCCCTTACTCGAAGCGACCTGTTGCGTCGTATTCGAAATCGTATATGATCGTGCAGCATCCGGCAACCATCCCCCAACGGTTCGCCGGCGACGATGTCGTCAGCCCCCGACACAGGAGTCACCATGAGCAGCACCTCAGGACCCACAGCAGGGTTCACCCCCACCGGAACCATCGCGTCCACCACGGACCGACGACGCGTCGTGTTCGCGACGGTCGTCGGCACCACCGTCGAGTGGTACGACTTCTTCATCTACGCGACCGCGGTCGGCCTGGTCTTCGGCCAGCTGTTCTTCGCACCGCTCGGCGCCAACAGTGCGATCGTCGCCTTCGCGACCGTCGGTGTGAGCTTCCTCTTCCGGCCGCTCGGTGCCTTCCTGGCCGGGCACTTCGGCGACAAGTACGGCCGCAAGGTCGTGCTGATGTGGACCCTGATCCTCATGGGCGCGGCCACCGCGCTCATCGGCGTGCTGCCGACCTACGAGGCGATCGGCGTCGCCGCGCCGATCCTCCTCGTGCTCCTGCGCATCGTCCAGGGCATCTCCGCCGGCGGCGAGTGGGGCGGCGCGGTGCTGATGGCCGTCGAGCACGCGCCGAAGCAGCGCCGCGGCGCGTTCGGAGCCTCGCCGCAGATCGGCGTGCCGCTCGGCCTGCTGCTCGCCTCGGGCGTCATGGCTCTCATGGCGATGATCGCTCCCGGAGACGCGTTCCTCGTGTGGGGCTGGCGTGTGCCGTTCCTGCTCAGCGTCGTGCTGATCCTCGTCGGCTACTACGTGCGCCGCCGCGTCGAGGAGAGCCCGGTCTTCGCCGAGCTCGCCGAGCGCAAGGAGAAGGCGCGCATGCCGATCATCACGCTCTTCCGCAAGCACCTGCTCCTCGTGTTCATCGCCGCGCTGGTATTCGCCGGCAACAACGCCGTCGGCTACATGACCACGGGCGGATACATCCAGGGCTACTCGACCAACCCCGAGGGTCCGCTCGCCCTCGAGCGCGGGCCCGTGCTGTGGGCCGTCGCGGGTTCGGCGGTCACGTGGCTGCTGTCGACGCTGGCCGCCGGCTTCCTGTCCGACCGCATCGGCCGCCGCACGACGTACATCATCGGGTGGATCCTGCAGCTCGCCGGGGTGTTCCTGCTCTTCCCGCTCGTCAACACCGGGAACATCTGGCTGCTCTTCCTGGGTCTCGCGATCCTCACGATCGGCCTCGGCTTCACGTACGGACCCCAGGCCGCGCTCTACTCCGAGCTGTTCCCGGCATCCATCCGCTTCTCGGGCGTCTCGATCTCGTACGCGATCGGTGCGATCCTGGGCGGCGCCTTCGCCCCGACCATCGCGACGGCCCTCGTGCAGGCGACCGGCTCCACGGTCTCCGTCACGTGGTACCTCGCCGCAATGACCGTCGTGGGCCTCATCGCCACGCTGCTTCTGCGCGACCGCTCCGGCATCCCGCTCGGCCCGGACCACGAGGCCGAGCAGTCGGTCAGCCCGATCTACGGCCTCTCCAAGGCCTGACCTTTCGGGAGCGGATGCCGCGTCCCTGAGCCCCTGTGCGGGCTCGGGTGCGCGGCATCCGTGCGTTTCAGCGGGTGCGCATGCCGTCCAGTGCGACCGCGACGACGTCGTGGGCGAGGCGCTCGCGGTCGACGGCGCCGCCCGGCCGGTACCACTCGACGATCGAGTTGACCATGCCGAAGACGAGGCGCGTGGTCACGGCGCCGTCGACGTCGGCGCGCACCTGACCCGCGCGCTGCGCCTCGGTCACGAGCGCGGTCACACGGTGGTCGAACGCGCGGCGCCGCTCGAGAGCCGCGCGCTCGACGTCGCTGTTTCCGCGCACGCGCAGGAGGAGTGTCACATACGGGAGCCTGTCGACGAGCACGAGCACCGCACCCCGCAGCACCGCGCCGAGCCGCTCCGCCGGGTCGCCGACGGAGGCCTCGGGCTCCTCGAGCACTCCCTCGAGTCCGTCGAGCGCTTCGCCGAGCGCGAGCGCGAGCAGCTGCTCCTTCGAGTCGAAGTGGTGGTACAGCGCCGACTTCGTGAGGCCCAGGCGTGAGGCGAGATGGGCGACCGACGTGGCGTCGTACCCCTGCTCGTTGAAGAGGGCGACGGCGACGGCGAGCACCTGATCGCGGTCGTAGCCGGGACGGCCGCGTCGCGCGGGAGAGGTGTCGGTGCTCGCGGACATGCGCCCAGTCTCGCACCCGTCGGCGTCGGCGCCGCGCGACACGGTGACATTACTGAACGATCGATCAGATATTATGGGCGCGAGACCGCGACGAAGCGGATCGAGAGGATGCCGATGCCTGAGCCGCTCAAGATCGAGCGCCGCGAGGACCGCGTCGTCGCGACGCTGTCACGGCCGGACGTGCGCAACGCCATCGACCAGGACACCATCGACCGGCTGCATGAGCTGTGCGGCGAGCTCGAGCGCGAGCCGCGGACGCTCATCCTCACGGGCTCCGATGGTGTGTTCGCCTCGGGCGCCGACATCGCCCAGCTGCGGCAGCGCCGCGCCGCCGACGCGCGCCGGGGGATCAACACGAGGGCGTTCACGCGGATCCGCCACCTGCCGATGCCCGTCATCGCGGCGATCGACGGCTACGCCCTCGGCGGGGGCGCCGAGCTCGCGTACGCGGCCGACATCCGCATCGGCTCGCCGACCCTCAAGATCGGCAATCCCGAGACCGGCCTCGGCATCATCGCGGCCGCCGGTGCGACCTGGCGCCTGCCCGAGATCGTCGGCGAGGCGCGGGCTGCGGAGCTGCTCCTGACCGGACGGATCCTGGATGCCGACACCGCCGTCGAGTGGGGACTGGTGTCGTCGCTGTTCGAGCCGGGCGACCTCCTTCCCGCCGCCCACGCGATCGCCGACCGGATCGCGCGCAACGATCCGCTCGCGACGCGCCACACGAAGACGGCGCTCCTCGCCCCGCGCGCCGCACACCCGGAGATCGAGCTGGAGCTGCAGGCGCAGCTCTTCGAGAGCCCCGAGAAGGACCGCCGCATGACCGCGTTCCTCGAGAGGAAGCGCTGATGAGCGCGGCCGTCGACAGCACCCGGTCGTTGAGCGAGCGAAGCGAGACGAAACGCCCTGAGTCTTCGGGGGTGCCTGAGCGGGTCGGGGTCATCGGCGGCGGGCGCATGGGTGCGGGCATCGCGCACGCGTTCGTGCTCGCCGGCGCCGACGTGGTCGTGGTCGAGCGCGACGCGGACGCGGCGGTCGCAGCATCCGCTCGCCTTCTCGAGAGCGTGCGCCGCAGCGTCGAGCGCGGCACCACCGATCGAGGGGTCGACGCGCTCGCCGCGGCCATCGAGACGGCGACGGATGCTGCGGCTCTGGCCGGCTGCGGTCTCGTGGTGGAGGCGGTCCCGGAGGATCGGGAGCTCAAGCTCGACGCCCTCGGGCGTGCGGAACGCGTGCTCGCGCCGGAGGCGGCCCTGGCCACCAACACGTCGTCGATCTCGATCGACGACCTCGCATCCGTTCTGGATCGGCCCGAGCGCTTCCTGGGGCTGCACTTCTTCAACCCCGTGCCGGCGTCGCAGCTCGTGGAGGTCGTCACCGGCACCGCGACCGATGCCACGCTCGTCGACGCGGCGAAAGGCTGGATCGCGGCGCTGGGCAAGACGCCGGTCGTCGTGCGTGACAGCCCGGGCTTCGCATCGAGTCGACTCGGCGTCGCGCTCGGGCTCGAGGCGATCCGCATGCTCGAGGAGGGGGTCGCCTCGGCCGCCGACATCGATGCGGCGATGGAGCTCGGGTACCGGCATCCGGTCGGTCCCCTCCGGACGACCGACCTCGTCGGCCTCGACGTGCGCCTCGGCATCGCCGAGGAGCTGCACCGCGAACTCGGGGAGCGCTTCGCGCCCCCGGAACTGCTCAGGCGCCTCGTCGCCGACGGACATCTCGGCCGCAAGACCGGCCGCGGCTTCTACGAATGGAGTGACCAGTGACCGACATCCTCCCCAGCTACCTGCGCGACGCGTGGTGGACGCCCGCCTCGGCGACCGGTGCGACGGATGTGCGCGACGCGTCGACGGGTGAGGTCGTGACGCGCGTCAGCACCGACGGGATCGACCTCGCCGGCGCGATCGTCCATGCACGGACCATCGGCCAGGCGAGCCTCGGCGCGCTGACGTTCCACCAGCGTGCGCTGCTGCTGAAGGAGTTCGGCATCGCGCTGACCGCGCGCAAGGAGGAGCTCTACGAGCTGTCCAAGCGCGCGGGCGCGACCACGCGCGACTCGCTGAGCGACGTGGACGGCGGCATCGGAGTGCTCTTCACCTACTCGTCGAAGGGGCGGCGCGAGCTGCCCAACGCCCAGGTGTACCTCGACGGCCCGGTCGAGTCGCTGTCGAAGGACGGCTCGTTCCTCGGGCGCCACGTGTACACGCGGCTGCCCGGCGTTGCCGTGCAGATCAACGCCTTCAACTTCCCGATGTGGGGCGCGCTCGAGAAGTTCGCCCCCGCGTTCCTCGCGGGCGTGCCGACGATCGTGAAGCCCGCCACGCCGACGGCGTACGTGGCCGAGGCATGGCTGCGGATCCTCGTCGAGACCGGGAAGCTGCCGGCCGGCTCCCTCCAGCTGGTGAGCGGCGCCGTGCCGGGGCTGTTCGACCACCTGGGGCTCGGCGACCTCGTCGGGTTCACCGGGAGCGCGTCGACGGCGTCCCGGCTTCGCGAGCAGGCGGCCCCGGGCGTCAGGTTCACGAGCGAGACCGACTCGATCAACGCGTCGGTGCTCGGCCCCGACGCCGTCCCGGGCACGCCCGAGTTCGATGCGTACGTCAAGCAGCTCATGGTCGAGCTCACGACGAAGGCGGGGCAGAAGTGCACCGCGATCCGCCGCGCCATCGTGCCGACGGACGCCGTCGAGCCGCTCGTCGGCGCCCTGCGCGACAAGATCGCCGAACGCGTCGTCGTGGGTGATCCCCACGCTGAAGGCGTCACGATGGGCCCGCTCGTCTCGCTCGCGCAGCGCGACGAGGTGCTGCGCGCCGTGGGTGAGCTCGAAGCCGCGGGCGGCCGCATCCTGCTCGGGACGACGGATGCCCCGGACGTGACGCTCGCCGACGGCTCGACCGGTCCCGCCCCCGACGGAGCCTTCCTCACGCCCATCGTGATCGGGTTCGACGGCGCGGCCGACGCGCTGCCCGACGCGGTGCACGACGTCGAGGCCTTCGGCCCCGTGGCGAGCGTGCTCGCCTACCGCACGGTCGATGAAGCGGCCGACCTCGTCGGCCGCGGCGGCGGGTCGCTCGTGACGAGCGTCGCGACCGCCGACCCCGCCGTCGCCGCGACCCTGCTGGCCCGTACCGCCGCCTACAACGGACGCCTGCTGTTCCTCGACCGCGACGACGCCCGCACGTCGACGGGCCACGGCGCGCCCGTGCCGCACCTCGTGCATGGCGGGCCCGGCCGCGCCGGCGGCGGCGAGGAGCTCGGCGGCATCCGCGCGGTGCTGCATCACATGCAGCGCACGGCGTTGCAGGGCTCGCCCGCGATGCTGACGGCGCTGACCGGTGTGTGGCATCAGGGTGCAGCATCCCGATCGGATCGTCACCCGTTCCGCAAGTCGCTCGCCGAACTCGCGGTCGGCGACCAGATCGCCTCGCCCCTGCGCGCGGTGACGCTCGACGACATCGAGACGTTCGCGAACTTCACCGGCGACCTGTTCTACGCCCACATGGACGAAGAGGCGGCCGCCGCGAACCCGTTCTTCCCGGGCCGCGTCGCCCACGGCTACCTGCTCGTCTCGTGGGCGGCGGGGCTCTTCGTCGATCCCGAGCCCGGCCCCGTGCTCGCCAACTACGGCCTCGAGAACCTGCGGTTCATGACCCCGGTGTCGCCCGGCGACGAGATCCGAGTGGTGCTCACGGCCAAGCAGATCACCCCGCGCGAGACCGACGAGTACGGCGAGGTGCGGTGGGACGCCGTCATCCTCAACCAGCGCGACGAGATCGTCGCGACCTACGACGTCCTCACGCTGGTCGCGAAGACGGCGGCGGAATCGGATGCTGCCGCCGAGGCATCCGTCGCCCCGGTCTCTGCGGAGGTCACGGCATGATGCCCGCGTCAGCTCCGCGCGGTCGAAATCGGCGTCCGCGGTCGGAGCGTTCGGCCGCGGATGCCGGTTTCGGCAGCGCATGCGGAGGCACGGATGCGGATGGGGCAGCGGATGCCGCTTTCGGCAGCGTGGAGCCGGGCGCATGACCGACCCCGCCGCGCACTTCGTGGGCCAGCGTCGCATGCTGCAGCGCGACCGCGCGTCGGCCGCGCTCGGCATGGTCGTCGAGCGCGACGAGCCCGGTGAGGCGGTCGTGTCGATGCCGGTGCGGGATGACATGACGAACGGGTTCGCCATCACGCACGGCGGCATGGTGTTCGCGCTCGCCGACACGGCGTTCGCGATGGCCTGCAACGAGAGCGGCGACGTGACGGTGGCCGCCGGCGCCGACATCTCGTTCCTCAAGGCCACGCACGCCGGCCAGACGCTCACCGCGCACGCGCGGCGGCGCATCCTCTCCGGGCGCAACGGCCTCTACGACGTCACGGTGACCGACGACACCGGCGACGTGGTCGCCGAGTTCCGCGGTCGGTCCGTCACCACGCGCCGCACCCACCCCGACGATGCGGTCGGCGGCGGTGCCGAAGCATCCGTCACCGGGTAGACTTTACTGAACGAACGGTCTGTAAATAAGGAGTCGATGATGACGACCGAGGTGCTGATCGACGAGGTCGCCGAGCAGGCGGCGTTCGACGCGATCATCGAGGCCGACTCGCGCATCGAGCCGCGGGACTGGATGCCGGCGGCCTATCGCAAGACGCTGATCCGGCAGATCTCGCAGCACGCGCATTCCGAGATCATCGGGATGCAGCCTGAGGGCAACTGGATCTCTCGCGCGCCGAGCCTCAAGCGCAAGGCGATCCTGATGGCGAAGGTGCAGGACGAGGCCGGTCACGGCCTGTACCTGTACTCCGCCGCCCAGACCCTGGGCATCACGCGCGACGAGATGACCGAGCAGCTCATCGAGGGGCGGGCGCGGTATTCGTCGATCTTCAACTACCCGACGCCGACGTGGGCCGACATGGGCGCGATCGGCTGGCTCGTCGACGGCGCCGCGATCTGCAACCAGGTGCCGCTGTGCCGCGCCTCGTACGGCCCGTACGGCCGGGCGATGGTGCGCATCTGCAAGGAGGAGTCGTTCCACCAGCGGCAGGGCTTCGAGATCCTGCTGACCCTCATGCAGGGGACGCCCGCGCAGCGGGAGATGGCTCAGGATGCCGTGAACCGCTGGTACTGGCCGTCGCTCATGATGTTCGGGCCGCCTGACGACGAGTCGCCGAACTCGGCGCAGTCGATGGCCTGGAAGATCAAGCGCTTCTCGAACGACGACCTGCGGCAGCGGTTCATCGGGATGCTGGTGCCCCAGGCCGAGGTGCTGGGTGTGACCCTTCCCGATCCCGAGCTGCGGTGGGACGAGCAGGCTCAGCGGTGGCACACGAGCGAGATCGACTGGACGGAGTTCCACGAGGTGCTCGCCGGCCGTGGCCCGATGAACGTCGAGCGCATCCGCAACCGCCGCAACGCCCACGAGGAGGGCGCGTGGGTGCGCGAGGCGGCCGCCGAGTACGCCCGCAAGCAGAACGTGAAGGCGGTGGCGGCATGACCACTCCCGGCGCATCCGAGCGCGAGACCTGGCCGCTGTACGAGGTGTTCGTTCGCGCGAACCGCGGACTCTCCCATGTGCACGCGGGCTCGCTGCACGCTCCCGACGCCGAGTTCGCGCTGCGCAACGCGCGCGACCTCTACACGCGCCGGGGCGAGGGCACCTCCGTGTGGGTCGTCCCTGCCGACGCGATCACGACGAGCGACCCCGACTCGAAGGGCGCGTTCTTCGAGAGCCCCGCGGGCAAGAACTACCGCCACGCCACGTACTACACGGCGTCGGAGGGGGTGCCTCACCTGTGAGCACCATCGGCCACACGGGTTTGGGGCGCGATTCGTCCGTTGGGGCGGATAACGTCCGCCCCGACGGAGAGAACGCGCCCCAAACCGGGGAAGAAGCCACGCACGGTGACGTGACCGTCGAGCAGCTCGAGCTGTCGGCCGAACTGGCCGGGGGCGAAGGTCGCGCGGCGACGGCGGACGTCGCCGAGTACGCGCTGTGGCTCGGCGACGACGCACTGGTGCTGTCGCAGCAGCTCGGCGCGTGGATCGCCCGCGCCCCCGAGCTCGAGGAGGACGTCGCGCTGGCGAACATCGCACTCGACCTGCTCGGGCACGCGCGCTCCTTCCTCCGCTACGCCGGGACGTACGACGACCGCACCGAGGACGACCTCGCGTACTGGCGCGACGAGCCGGACTTCCGCAGCGCCTGGCTCTTCGAGCAGCCCAACGGAGACTTCGCGCAGACGATCGCGCGTCAGCTGGCAGCATCCGTGTACCTGTTCGAGCTGTACACGGCGCTGCAGACATCGTCCGACGACACTCTCGCTGCGATCTCTGCGAAGGCGGTCAAGGAGGTCGAGTACCACCGCGACCACGCCGTGCAGTGGACGCTGCGCCTCGCGGGCGGCACCGCGGAGTCGCGGCGGCGCATGATCCGCGCGATCGGGGACGTGTGGCCGTACGCGGGCGAGCTGTTCCGCGACGAGCCGCTGATCGAGCGTCTCGACGGCGTCGCCGTGCGGCCATCGACGTTGCAGCCGGCGTTCGACGCCGTGATCTCCGCGGTGTTCGCCGAGGCCGGGCTCGACGTTCCGACCACTCCGATGTCGTCGGCCGGCGGGCGCCACGGGTCGCACTTCCCGACGATGGGCTACCTGCTCGCTGAGATGCAGGTGCTGGCCCGGCAGCACCCGGGGTCGACATGGTGACCGGCGCGGTCACGGCCGAGCGGGCGTGGGAGGTGGCGGCGTCCGTTCTCGATCCCGAGGTTCCCGTCCTCACGATCGAGGATCTCGGCGTGCTGCGCGACGTCGTGGTCGACGCCGGGCGCGTGACGGTCACGATCACGCCGACCTACTCGGGGTGCCCCGCGATGGACGCGATCCGCGACGACGTCGTGCTCGCCCTCACCTCGGCGGGCTTCGACGACATCGACGTGCGACTGGTGCTCGCCCCCGCATGGACCACCGACTGGATGACGGATGCCGGCAAGCACAAGCTCGTCGAGTACGGCATCGCGCCGCCCACCGGACGCGCTGCGGTGAGCGGAGCGATCCGGCTGCAGCTGTCGGTGCGGTGCCCGCGCTGCGGGTCGCTGGATACGCGGGAGATCGCCCGTTTCGGGTCGACGTCGTGCAAGGCGCTGTACGAGTGCCGCGCGTGCCTCGAGCCCTTCGACCATTTCAAGGTCCACTGATGCGGTCCGACTCGACCTCGGCGAGCGAGAACGAGCGCATCGCCGAGACGCTGCTCACCACCGCGGTCGGCGGCCCGCGCGGCGCCAAGCATCGCGCACGGTTCCACACGCTGCGGGTCGCGGCGGTGCGGCCGCTCACGGATGCCTCGGTGGAGGTGACTTTCGCGATCCCCGAGGAGTCGCGGGACGCGTTCGACTACCTCGCGGGTCAGCATGTCGCGCTGCGGAAGGTCCTCGACGGCCACGAGGTGCGCCGTTCGTACTCGCTGTGCCGCGCGGAGGATGCGGGTGGCGGCGGTGATGGGCCGCGCACCATCAGCGTCGCGATCAAGCGCGATTCGGGGGGCCGGTTCTCGACCTGGGCGCAGACCGAGCTGAAGGTCGGCGACGAGATCGACGTGATGAGCCCGCAGGGCACGTTCACCTCGAAGCTCGGCGACCTCGACGACGCGCACGTCGTGGGGATCGCCGCGGGGTCGGGCATCACGCCGCTCATGGCGCTCGCCGCGACGGTGCTCGCGCGGTCGCGCTCGTCACGGTTCACGCTCGTCTACACGAACCGTTCGAGCCTCGACGTGATGTTCCTCGACGAGCTCTCGGACCTCAAGGACCGCTATCCGACCAGGCTCGCGCTGCACCACGTGCTCTCTCGCGAGCAGCGCACCGCCCCGCTGCTGTCGGGCCGCATCGACGAGCCGAGGCTGCGGCGGATCCTCGGCGACCTCGTGCTGCCCGACACGGTCGACGAGTGGTTCCTGTGCGGACCGTTCGAACTCGTGCAGCTGTGCCGCGACACCCTCGCGGACATCGGCGTCGACCCTGCGCACGTGCGTTACGAGCTGTTCACGACGGGCGAGGGGGAGCGCGCCGAGCCGTCGGCGGGGCGCCCGGTCGTCGTCGCGGAGAACGAGGCGGTGCGCCGCATCGAGTTCACCCTCGACGGGCAGTCGCAGGCCGTCGACAGTCCTGTCGCCGCGCACGAGTCGATCCTCAACGCGGCGCTGCGCGTGCGCCCCGACGTGCCGTTCGCATGCGCCGGCGGTGTGTGCGGCACGTGCCGTGCGCGCCTGCTCCAGGGTTCGGTCACGATGACCGAGAACTACGCGCTCGAGCCCGACGAGCTCGAGCGCGGGTACGTGCTCACCTGCCAGTCGCACCCCACGACCGATACCGTCGTCGTCGACTACGACGTCTAGGAGGAACGCCATGATCGAACTGACCATCACGGGCGACGTCGCCGAAGTCGTCCTCAACGCGCCCGCGAAGCTCAATGCGCTCTCACTGCGGGAGCTGGGGGAGATGGATGCCGCGTACCGCAGCGCGGAGGAGTCCGGGGTGCGTGCGCTCGTGCTGCGCGCCGAGGGCCGGGCGTTCTGCGCCGGCCGCGACATCGCGGGCGTGGACCCGGTGACCGACGACGTGCCCGAGTACCTCGCGGGCGTGGAGACGCTCATGCGGCGGATCGCCGCGTTCCCGGCGCCCACCTTCGCGGCCGTCCACGGCGCGTGCCTGGGCGTGGGGCTCGGCCTCGCGATCGCGACCGACGTCGTCTACGTCGCCGACGACGCGAAGATCGGCTCCCCGTTCGCGAGCCTGGGCGCGATGCTCGACTCGGGCGGCCACGCCCTGCTGTACGAACGGCTCGGCGCTCACCGGGCGCTCGACCTCATCTACACCGGCGCGATGATGTCGGGTGCCGAGGCTGTGGCGGCCGGCCTGTTCAGCCGCGCGATGCCGGTCGAGGAGGTCTTCGACTTCACGCTGCAGCGCGCAGCGCTCGCCGCGGCCGGACCGACTGCTGCCTTCGTCGCCTCGAAGCGGCTGATCGCTCGTCTGCGCGGCGAGCGCCTGTGGGACGCTCTGGCCGAAGAGGCCCGCGGACAGGAGGCGCTGCGCAGCACCGCCGACTACCGCGAGGGCTTCGCCGCCTTCCAGCAGAAGCGCAAGCCCGACTTCACGGGGGAGTAGGGCGCCCTGGGATGCGCGACGAGTCGGCCGGGGGCTACGAGTTCACACGGATGATCTCGCGCTGATAAGGCGCGATCACCGATCCCGAGATGCGGCAGTCGAGCACGAGGAAGCGACGGGATGCTGCGGGCTCGGCCGTCCACTCCGCGAGCCGGTCGAGGTCGGCCAGGGTGCGGACGACGACGCCCTCGGCGCCGACGCCCGCCGCGAGGGCGGCGAAGTCGACCTCGGGGATGAGCATCGGCTCCTTCGCGAGACCCTTCAGGCCGTAGAGGTTGATCTCGGCTCCGTAGGCCGCGTCGTTCCACACCACCGCGACGCCGCGGCCGCCGGCGACGCGGACGGCTGTCTCGAGGTCGGCGAGGGCCATCAGCCCGCCGCCGTCGCCCGTCGTCAGCACGACGGTCGCCGAGGGCTTCGCGAGCGCAGCGCCCGGCACCGACGGCCACCCGAGGCCGATCGACTGGAACGCCGTGCCGACCATCGTCATGCGGTCGGGCGACGCGACGGGCCAGTACATGTTCGCCCAGCCGATGAAGTGGCCGCCGTCCGAGACGACGACCCTGTCCTCCGGCAGCAGCCCGCCGATGCGCGCGGCGAGGGTCCGCGGGTCGAGTCGACCATCCGGGGCGACGCCGTCTCCCGCCTCATATGCGCGCAGCGGCATGAGGTCGACGGACTCGCGCCAGCCGCTCGCCGTGCCGCCGCGTGCCTGCAGGCCGTCGGCGACGGCACGGGCCACGACCGCGGCGTCGCCGCGCACGTAGCCGCCCACGTGCGGGTGGGTCGCGGCGGGCGCGACGTCGACCTGGAACACGCGGGTGCCGGGTGCGAACAGGTCGCCGAAGCGCATCGTGAACTGGTTGAGGGACGCCCCGAACACGACGGCCACATCGGCCTCGCGGACGAGTTCCATGGCGCCCTCGGCTCCGAAGCCGCCGGTGACGCCGAGGTCGAACTCGGCGCGCGGGAAGACTCCGCGCCCGAGCGCGGTCGAGGCCGTGACGGCTCCGACCGCGTCGGCGACGTCGCCGAGGGCCTCGCCGGCGCCCGAGATCCACGCTCCTCGACCCGCGAGCAGGAACGGTCTCTCGGCGGAGGCGAGCGCCGCGACGAGTCCCTCGACCGCACCTTCGGCGAAGGGCCCCGCGGGCACGAGGGGAGCGGGAAGACGCGGCTGCGGAGCCTCGGGAAGCGGGCCGGCGTCACGTGCTGCGACGTCGTAGGGGATCGCGAGCACCGTCGGCACCCGGTAGGTGAGCGCGTGCTCGATGGCGATGATGGTGGTGGCCGCAGCATCCGCCCGCCCGACGGTATAGGTACGCGCGCCGACGGCCGATGCGAGGGCGATCTGGTCGACGTCCCACGGGCGCGGGCCCGACGTCGGCTCGTCGCCGACGACGAGCACCAGCGGCACGTGCGCCTGCACCGCCTCGGCGAGGGCGGTGAGCGTGTTCGTGAAGCCGGCGCCGTACGTCGCGGTCGCGGCGGCGAGCCGCCCGGAGGCGCGGTGGTACGCATCGGCGGCCACGACGCCGCCGGCCTCGTGGCGCACGGCGGTGAAGTGCACGTCGGTGGAGCGCTCGAGCGCGTCGAGGAAGTACGCGTTGCCGTTGCCCATCACGCCGAAGACGTGATCGATGTGGTGGGCGAGCGTGAGGGCGACGTGCGCCGAGACGGTGCTCATGGCAGGAGACATGGCGATGCCTTTCGAGACGGAACGGATCGAGAGCCGTATGTGTCTCGCGCGTGCGCGCTGCGTGCCCATTTTTCGAGCACCGGCGGGCGACGGTGCCACCGGACGTGACGAGTATAGGTCTTCGGGCAGGATGGGAGTCATGAAGACGACTCAGCTCCGCCGGTACACGCTCGTCGACGGGGAGTACGACGCCTTCGTCGCGTGGTGGAACGAGTGGATGCCTCGGGTGCGGCCCGCCGCCGGCTTCACGATCGAGTTCGCCTACGGCCTTCCCGAGACGAACGAGTTCGTGTGGGCCGTGAGCGCCCCCGGCGACGAGGACGCGTTCGTCGCCCTCGAGAAGGAGTACCTGGCGTCGGAGGCTCGGGCGGAGGCGTTCGCCGGAGTGCCGCAGCGCGTCGCGGAGTACAACATCCGCCTCGTGACCGAGTACCCCACCGGGGCCTGACGAACACCCCGGGGCTAGCCGCCCAGCGCGTCGCGGATCGCGCTCGCCGATCGGGTGAGGCGCGCCGCGATCTCCTCATCGGAGTGCGCGCTCGCGACGAACACGACCGCGATCGCCGCGGGCCCGCGCCCGCGTACGACGAGCGGCACGGCGACCGCCCGCAGGCTGGGGATGACCTCGTCGTGGCTCGTCGCGAAGCCGCGGGTGGCGGCATCCGTCACCTCCGCCGCGAGCTCCGCTGACACGCCGGCCGGCCACGACGACGTCGGCAGCAACGACAGGATCGCCTTGCCCGGGGCACCGCGCGTGATCGGATGCCGCGTGCCCGGCCGCTGCGCGACAGGGTTCACGGCGTGGCGCGGCTCGACGCTCGAGAGCGTGACGCACTCCTCGTGGTCGAGCACCGCGAGGAAGCAGGTCGCGCCGAGGTCGCCCGCGACAGCGGTGAGCTCGGGGAGCGCCTCGGCCTGCAGGTCGTGCGCGACGCCGGCGGCAAGGGCGGCGAGACGGGCTCCCAGCTCGATGCGGCCGGCGGCGTCACGCTCGACGAGCCCGTGGTCCTCGAGTGTGCGAAGGAGCCGGTAGGCCACCGAACGGTGCACCTCGAGCCGCGCAGCGATCTCGTCGATGGAGAGCGGACCACGTGCGTCGGCGAGCACTTCGAGGATCCGGATGCCGCGGCTCAGCGTCTGCGAAGCGGGCGCTGTCGTGCCGTCGAGCCTTGTCATGCGGCATCCCTTCGTATACGATCTGTTCAATAGTAGAACGGCGTGTTCGAATATAGAACACGCCCGCGCTCGCAGCAAGCCCAGGCCACGAGCCCTCGACACCGTAGTCCGAGGAGGACACCGATGCAGTTCCACCACCACGGCTACGTCTCGGCCGACCCGCGCGTGCAGGACGCCGCCGGCACCGGCATCGACCGCCCGGCCGAGCTGCCCGACGAGATGGACATCCTCATCGTGGGCTCGGGCCCTGCGGGCATGCTCCTCGCCGCCCAGATGTCGCAGTTCCCCGGCGTCACGACCCGCATGATCGAGCGCCGCGAGGGGCGCCTCGTGCTGGGGCAGGCCGACGGGATCCAGCCGCGGAGCGTCGAGACGTTCCAGGCGTTCGGCTTCGCCGAGCGCATCGTCGCCGAGGCCTACAACATCGCGTGGATGAACTTCTGGGGTCCCGACCCCCAGAACCCCGACAAGATCGTCCGCACGGCCCGCACGGAGGACTACGCGTTCAAGATCAGCGAGTTCCCGCACCTCATCGTGAACCAGGCGCGCGTGCTCGACTACTTCGCCGAGGCCGCTGCCCACGGGCCGGGGCGCATCCTGCCCGACTACGGGATCGAGTTCGTCGGCCTCACGGTGCACGACGGCGGCGAGTTCCCGGTCGAGGTGCGCGTGCGGCACGTCGCGGGCGAGCGCGCCGGCGAGGAGCGCACCGTGCGCGCGAGGTACGTCGTCGGGTGCGACGGCGCGCGCAGCGGGGTGCGCGAGGCGATCGGCCGCACGCACGTCGGCGCGTTCTCGGCCCACGCCTGGGGCGTCATGGACGTGCTCGTCAACACCGACTTCCCTGACTGGCGCACCAAGTGCGCGATCAACTCCGAGGCCGGCAACATCCTCCTCATCCCGCGTGAAGGCGGCTACCTCTGCCGCGTCTACGTCGACCTCGGGGAGGTCGCGAAGGACGACGACCACCGCGTGCGCCAGACGCCGATCGAGGCCGTCATCGCCAAGGCGAACGACATCCTCCACCCGTACTCGCTCGACGTGAAGCAGGTCGCGTGGCACAGCGTGTACGAGGTCGGCCACCGCGTCACCGACAAGTTCGACGACGTCGACGTCGACCAGGGGCACGACCCCCGAGTCTTCCTCACCGGCGACGCGTGCCACACGCACAGCGCCAAGGCCGGCCAGGGCATGAACGTCTCGATGCAGGACGGCTTCAACCTCGGCTGGAAGCTCGGTCACGTCCTCACGGGGCTCAGTCCCGCTTCCCTCCTCTCGACGTACTCCGCCGAGCGGCAGCCGGTCGCCCAGCAGCTCATCGACTTCGACCGCGAGTGGTCGGCCCTCATGGCCCGCAAGCCCGAGGAGATCTCCGACCCGCAGGAGCTCGCCACCTTCTACCTCGGCACCGCCGAGTTCCCGTCGGGATTCATGACGCAGTACGGCGCGTCGATGATCGTGACGGATGCTGCGCACCAGGCGCTCGCCGAGGGGTTCCCGCTGGGCAAGCGGTTCAAGTCCGCGGAGGTCGTGCGCGTCTGCGACGGCAACCCGGTCCACCTCGGCCACCACGCGAAGGCCGACGGCCGCTGGCGGATCTACGCCTTCGCCGACGCGCCCGCGGCGGGGGAGGCATCCGTCCTCTCCGACTGGGCCGCGTTCATCGCCTCGGCCGAGTCCCCGGTGCAGCGCTTCACACCGGAAGGCGCCGACATCGACGCCGTGTTCGACGTCAAGGTGATCTACCAGCAGCCGCACGAGGACGTCGACATCGCCCGGGTGCCCGAGCTGTTCCTGCCGAAGACCGGACCCCTCGGACTCACCGACTGGGAGAAGGTCTACGCGGCCGCTCCGAGCGCCTGGACGAGCACCGACATCTTCGAGGAGCGCGGCCTGTCGCGCGACGGCGTGGTCGTCGTCGTGCGCCCCGACCAGTACGTCGCGGCGGTGCTCCCGCTCGCCGCGACCGACGAGCTCTCGGCGTTCCTCGCCGGCGCATTCGTCGACCAGCACGCCCCGGCGCTCGCGCGCGTCCTCGATTGAGGAGCAGAGCCGAGATGAGGGATCGCGGCCCGAGCCCGGTCCTCATCTCGGCCCTCGACCTCGAATGAGGACGCAGGCGCGAGGCGCAACCGCTGTGCAGGCGGGTGAATCATGACAGCGAACTGTACAAGATGTACATCGGCCGGCGAGGTCGGCCGCGGGCAGAATAGCCCCAGACCAACGACCGAAGAGGGTGCCGCGGCATCCGTCCACCGACAAGGGAGTCCCCGTGACCACGACGATCACCGAAACCCGTGAGTCCGAGCTGCTGGCGTCCGTCCCCGACGGGCTGTTCATCGGCGGGCAGTGGCGTGAGGCATCCGGCGGCAAGACCCTGAAGGTCTACGATCCCTCGAACGGCGAGGTCGTCAAGGAGATCGCGAACGCGTCGCCCGAGGACGGCAAGGCGGCCCTCGATGCGGCCGTCGACGCGTTCCCGGCGTGGGCGGCGACGCCGGCGCGGCAGCGCGCGGAGATCCTGCGGCGTGCGTTCGATCTGCTGCAGGAGCGCAAGGAGGACTTCGCGCTGCTGATGACGATCGAGATGGGCAAGCCCTTGGCCGAGGCGCGCGGCGAGGTCGCGTACGGCGGCGAGTTCCTGCGCTGGTTCAGTGAGGAGACCTCCCGCGTGCAGGGCCGCTACGGCGCGAACCCCGAGGGCACCGGCCGGATGATCGTGTCGCAGCACCCGGTGGGTCCCTGCTTCCTCATCACGCCGTGGAACTTCCCGCTCGCGATGGCGACACGCAAGATCGCCCCGGCGCTGGCCGCAGGCTGCACCGTGGTCATCAAGCCGGCCGAGCTGACGCCGCTCACCACGCTCGCGTTCGCGCGGCTGCTGGAGGATGCCGGCGTGCCGGCCGGTGTCGTCAACGTGTTCACTACCTCGACGTCGGGCGCCGTGTCGGAGCCGATCATCCGCGACCCGCGGCTGCGGAAGCTCTCGTTCACCGGGTCGACGCAGGTCGGCCAGCGTCTGCTCGAGCAGGCCGCGCAGGGCGTGCTGCGCACCTCGATGGAGCTCGGCGGCAACGCCCCATTCGTGGTGTTCGACGACGCCGACCTCGACAAGGCGGTCGACGGCGCGATCGCGGCGAAGTTCCGCAACATCGGTCAGGCGTGCACCGCGGCCAACCGGTTCATCGTTCACCGCTCCGTTGCCGACGAGTTCGCCCGCCGGGTCACCGAGCGCGTCAACGGCTTCACCATCGGCCGCGGCACCGAGGAGGGCGTGAACATCGGTCCGCTCATCGACGACCGTGCCGTCGCGAAGGCGTCGCAGCTGGTGCAGGATGCCGTGTCCCGTGGCGCGAAGGTCACCACCGGCGGCAACGAGGTCGACGGACCGGGCACGTTCTACGAGCCCACCGTCGTCACCGACGTGCAGCCGGGGTCGGAGATCCTCCGCGAGGAGATCTTCGGGCCGGTGCTCGCGATCATCCCGTTCGACGACGAGGACGACGCGGTGCGCCTGGCCAACGACACCGAGTACGGACTCGTCTCGTACGTGTTCACCGAGAGCCTCGCGCGCGGCCAGCGCATGATCGAGCGCCTCGAGACCGGCATGATGGGCCTCAACATGGGCGTCGTCTCCAACGCGGCAGCGCCGTTCGGCGGCTGGAAGATGTCGGGCCTGGGCCGCGAGGGCGGCGCCGAGGGCATCCACGAGTACCTCCAGACCAAGTACACGCTGACGCCGAACCCGTTCTGACCCACGCCTGAATCGATGACATGAGGAGAGTGGATGCCCCGGGAGGGGGCATCCGCTCTCCTCGTTGTCCCGGTCGAGGTGCACCCCTTCCATCCGGGCGCGACCGGGATCACTATGGTCGTGTCGGCATCGAGCGATGTGGGGTTGAGATGAGCGTTTACCGAGTGATCGACGTCATCGGCACGAGTGCCTCGTCCTGGGAGGAGGCCGCCCGAGAAGCCATCAACACCGCCGCAGGATCGCTGCACGATCTGCGCATCGCGGAAGTGACGAAGCAGGACGTCGTCGTCGGCGACGACGGCGCGCTGCTGTTCCGTTCGCGGATCCAGCTGTCGTTCAAGTACGCGCCGGAGTGACCCGTCGCGACGCCCTCTGGTGGCGTCCCGCAGGGCTCTCTATGTTGGGTGTCAGCGTGTGCGGACCGAAGCGGAGGAGTCGTTGATGGAGTCACCGGTCGAGAGTCTGACGAAGTCCGCGCCATCATGGGGCGCGAAGATGGCGTTCGGCGAGACCATCGATGTCGGCGGGCGACAGGTGACCCCGGCGGCCCTGGTCGTCTTCGGGTTCGGCGGCGGCGGCGGTTCCGGCAAGTGGCCCGCGCGCGGCGGGCTGCCCGAGGGTGAGGGCGAAGGAAGCGGCGGGGGTGGCGGCGGTTACGTGCTGCCCATCGGCGCGTATGTGAACGGTCCGAACGGGCCGAAGTTCCAGCCGAACCCGGTGGCCATGATCGTGGTGAGCGTCCCGCTCGTGTCCGCCGCCGGCTGGGCGCTGGCGCGGATCATCACCGCGGTGAGGTCGGGTCGGAGGTAGGACGTGGTCCTTGCGACGTCGCACGTGATCAAGCCGCTCACTCCCGAGACGTTTCCCGCTTGGCTGGCGCTCGCGCAGAAGCACAACGGGGTCTGGGGCGGGTGCTACTGCTCGTACTTCCACGGCGACACCGAGCACACCGTCAAGAGCGAGTACGACCGCGCGACGTTCAAACAGCGGCTCGTGGATGAGGGCGTCGCGCACGCTGCGCTCGTCTTCGACGGCGACGACGCGATCGCGTGGTGCGAGTTCGGCAGTCCGGCCGAGCTGCCGGGCATCTACCACCGCAAGGAGTACGACGCGGGCGAGACGAACCCGGCGCCGTGGCGTATCACCTGCTTCTTCGTCGACCGCGACCACCGGCGTTCGGGGGTCGCGCGGGAGGCATTGGACGGTGCGCTGGAACTGATCGCGCAGGCGGGCGGCGGCGAGGTGATCTCGTTCCCCAACGAGCTCCCGCCCGGCAAGAAGACGTCGTCGTCGTTCCTCCACAACGGCACGCGGGCCATGTTCGAGAAGTCCGGGTTCACGTTCGAGCGCCACATCGGCAAGAACAAGACCGTGGTGCGCAAGACGGTCCCGCCGGCCGGCGCCTGACGCCGGTTCGCGCGGGCGGAGTCGGCGAGAGGACGCCGCGCGGGCGGACTACTGGATCGGATGCTCGAGCCGGGCGCGTGCTTCGCGCTCGACCAGCACGGGGACGAAGTCGCGCACCTTCGCGCGCGCGAAGTGCGAGTGCGCGTCGGCGACGGCGCGCTCGATCTCGGAACGATCTCTCGAGGGGAACCGCCCTTCCAGCCGGTCCACGACGTCGGAGAGGGCCTGACCCTCATCCGCGAGCTCACGGGTCATGTGCTCAGGGTGCACTTCGCCCTCCGCTCTCGTCAAGCAGGCGAGGACCGAGGTGTCGGCGACGCGGATCACTCGTAGGTGTCGGTCCACGACGCGATGTCCACGCCGTGGTTGTCGGGCGAGGCGAGCGACCACCAGGCCGGAGCGTGCGAGTCGTCGGCGAGTCGCCCGCCGGCCGCGAGTGCGGCGTCGACGCGGGCCTGGGCCTGGTCGGCCGGCACGAAGACGTCGAAGTGCGTCCGGCCCCTCGACGGCGAGTCCCCGGCGATCGGGTTGAAGGCGAGCTGCGGTCCGCAGCGCATCGGATCCGCGGCATCCGTGTCGCCCACGTCCTCATAGCCGAGCGCCGCCGTGAAGAAGGGGCGCACGTCGGCCCCGGAATGCTGAGCGACGTAGATGCCGATCGACTGTGCGCGCGAGGGGTCGGGGATCAGGCGCTGCTCGGCGGCGGCCACCGACACGGCGGCGGCGAAGTCCACGGCTGCGGCGGGGATGCCCTCCGGGCCGGCGCACGGGACGCGCACGACGACTCCCTCGGGACGCACGTCGATGTCCGGCCGGAGGCCGAATCGCTCGGCGGCCGCGACGATCGGGGCGACGAGCCCGGCGGCATGGGACAGGGAGGTCGCAGTGAAGACGGCCTGCGGCCCCGTGCCGGTGACCCGCCAATCGGAGAGGCCCGGCGCCCGATGGAACCCTGCCGCCGAGATCGCATCCGATCCGTTCGCCGATTCATCCATCGAGGTCTCCTACACCGGTTCGGTCGTGCGGATCAGGCCGCAGTTCACGCACGACCAGGCGACCAGGAAGCGCTCATCGTCGAGGATCTCGAAGCTCAGCGCGTCGCCGCACGTGGGGCAGAGCCGCGGATCCGCGTCGTTCACCCTCATCCCGTCAGCTTAGGGAACCCGATCGCACGCCGGGAGTCCCGAGGAGAGCGGATGCCTGTCGCGGGGTGTGCCACTCTCCTCCGTCGCCCGTGCGGTCAGAGCACGACCAGGAAGCCCACCACTGCGCTCACCGCGGACAGCACGGCGAGCACGATCGACGGGGTCGCGTTCTCCTTGCGGCGCACGTGCACGGCGACCGCACCGACCATGACGACGGTCAAGGCGGCAGCGGCGATCGGGGTGAGGATCGGCGCGATGCCCGTCAGGAGCGGCAGGATCAGGCCGATCCCGCCGACGACCTCGGCGGCGCCGATGAGCTTCACGGTCGGGTCGGCGAAGTCGTCGGCCCAGCCCATGCCGCTCGCGACGAGAGCGGACTTGGGACGGGCGACCTTCATGGCGCCGGCCGCGACGAAGGCGAGGGCGAGCAGGCCGTTGAGGATCCAGAGGGCGATGGTCATGCGAGTACTCCAGGGAGAGATCGTGGGGTCTGTTACTGTTTGTAAGCAACCTCATGATGCGTCACCTGGACGACGCGTACAAAAGGCACACGGATGTAAGTAGGTGACACGCGATGGCGACCACCCTCACGGTCGGGCTCCCCGGCGAGCCCACGCCGACCGGCTACGAGCGCTCGTGCGAGCAGGCCGCACCCGGCTCCGACCACGGGCGTGCCATCCGCGACGTGCTCGACCGCATCGGCGACAAGTGGTCGCTGCTGGTCATCGGCACACTGCGGCGCGAGCGCCTGCGCTTCTCCGAGCTGCAGCGACACATCCCCGGCATCTCGCAGCGCATGCTGACGCTCACGCTGCGTCAGCTCGAGCGCGACGGGCTGATCACGCGCACCGTCCACGCCGAGGTGCCGCCGCGGGTCGAGTACGAGCTGACGCCGCTCGGCGGCACGCTCATCCAGCTCGCGATGGCGCTCGCCGACTGGGCCATCGAGAACCATCCGCGCATCGAGGACTCCCGCGCCGCCTACGACGCCGCGCACCAGCGCTGACGATCGCGGACACCGGGCGTCCGCGGCCTGGGCCATGATGGGCGGGTGGATGCCTCGACCATTCGGTCCGAGCGGCTCCGGTCGCACCGCCTGAGCGCCCCCGCGGCGACGGTCGCCGACGCCGCGCGGCACATGCTCGCGACGCAGAGCCAGGAGTTCTGGGGCGGGCGCTGGGCGCTTGCGACGCGCGTGCGCGGCCGAACGACGGTGCGCGACGTGGACGCCGCCTACGGCCGCGGCGAGATCGTGCGCACCTGGACCATGCGCGGGACGATCCACACGATCCCCACCGCCGACATGGAGTGGGTGCTGTCGCTGACCGCAGAGCGCCAGCGCCGCCAGGCGGCGGCCGTGCACCGCAACGAGGGGATCGACGCCGACGAGGCCGACCGCGCCGAGCGCCTGGCCCGGGCAGCGCTCGGCGGGGGCAACCGCCTCACGCGCAAGGAGCTGTTCGAGGTGTGGGAGCAGGGAGGGGTGTCGACGTTCCGGCAACGGGGCTACCACCTGCTCGTCGCCCTGTCGCTGCGCGCCGTGCTGTGCCAGGGCCCGGTCGTGCCACGGGAGAAGGGGCCGACTCGCGAGCAGTTCTTCGTGCTCGCCGACGAGTGGATCACGGATGCCGTGACCCCGGCCGATCGGATGGCCGAGTTCTTCGTCCGCTACATCGCCTCGCACGGTCCCGCCGGCGCGCGGGACTTCGCGTGGTGGAGCGGGCTCCCGCTCGGGATCTCGCGCGCGGCGGCGGAGGCGGCATCCGATCGTCTGCGTCTCGTCGCCGACGAACCCGAGCCGCAGTACGTGGTCGCCGGCGCCGCACCGCGGCGCAGCGCCGCGACCCCCGAGGTGGTGGCACTGCCGCCGTTCGAGGAGTACTACCTGTCGTACGCCGACCGCACCGTGCCCTGCGCGCCGGAGTTCCTGAGTGCGATCGGCCCGAGCATGAACGGCATCGTGCGTCCTATCCTCGTCGCGCGCGGCGAGGCGGTCGGCGTGTGGACGCACTCGCTGGCCGTGGGCCGCCACGCGGAATCCCCGGTGCCCGAGCTGTTCACCCCGGGGGCTGCGACCGACGAGGAGATCGCCGCCGCGCTCGACCGCTACCGCGACTTCATCACGGCATAGCCCCATAGCCCCGGGTCTGGCCGCCGAAGCCCGCGCACACCTGCCGAAACACGGGTTCGTCACCGAACACGCCGGGGCGCAGCATCCGTTCCCGGCGTGTCGGCGTTACCGACCCGTGTTTCGGCAGCAGACGCCCCGCGCCGAGTGGCACGGGCTCAGGCGTGGCGGTCGAGGAAGTCGTACACCTCGTTGTCGTCGACGCCGGGGAAGGCGCCGCGGGGGAGCGGCGAGAACATCTGCATGTGCACGCGCGCGCTCGGCCAGGCCTTGCCCGCCCAGCGATCCGAGACGCCGGAGGCGACGCGGCGGCAGCACGACTCGTCGGGGCACGTCGAGGTCGCGCGCTTCTGCGTCTCGCGTCCGCGGAACCACCGCGCGTCGTCGAAGGGCACGCCCACCGTGATCGAGAACTCGCCCTCCGCGGTGGTGCCGGTCTGCGTCGAGCACCAGTAGGTGCCGGCGGGGGTGTCGGTGTACTGGTAGTGCTCGGTGGTGCGGTTCTGCTCCGAGAAGGCGGCGCGCGCCGAGAACTTTCGGCACGCGATCTGGCCGTCCACGGCGCCGGTGACGTCCATGGGGAGCGGCAGGTCGTCGTTCTCGTAGACACGCGAGATCGCCCCCGACCCGTCGACGCGCAGGAAGTGCAGCTTGATCCCCAAGTGGTGCGTCGCGAGGTTGGTCAGGCGCATGCCCGCCGCCTCGTGCGTCACGCCGAACGCGTCGCGGAAGTCCTCGACGGCGAGGTTGCGATCCTTCTTCGCCTGCTGCAGGAACGACACCGACGCGGTCTCGGGCATCAGGCAGCACGCGGCGTAGTAGTTGATCTCGAGCCGCTGCTGCAGGAAGTCGGCGTAGTCGGTGGGCCGCTTGTGGCCGAGCAGCCGGTGCGCCATCGCCTGCAGCGCCATCGACCGGAGGCCATGGCCGCCGGGGATGGACGCCGGCGGCAGGTAGATGCGCCCGTGCTCGAGGTCGGTGACCGAGCGCGTCGAGTGGGGCAGGTCGTTCACGTAGATCAGCTCGAAGCCGAGCTTCTCGGCCATGATGCTGACGGTGCGGTGGGTGAGGGCGCCCGACACGTGCCCCGCCGACTTCAGCTGCTTCTCGGCGAGCTTCTCGATGTCGGGGAGGTAGTTGTCGCGCTCGCGCATCATGAGGCGCAGTTCGGTGTTGGCGCGGCGCGCCTCCTCAGGCGTCGCGATGGCCTCGCGCTCACGACGCTGCAGCTCGCGGTGCAGGCCCAGGATCGACTCGATCGTGTCGTCGGACATGCCCTTGGTCACCTTGATCGGCGTGACGCCGAGCTGGCGGAAGACCGACCCCGACTGCGCGCGCTCGAGCTCGATCTCGAGCGCCGCGCGGCGATTGGGCGGCTCGGCTGAGAGGAGGTCGCCGACGTCGACACCCGTCGTCGAGGCGATCGCCTGCAGCAGCGACAGCTTCGGCTCGCGCTTGCCGTTCTCGATGAGGCTGAGCTGGCTGCCGGCGACCCCGACCAGCGCGCCCAGCTCATCGAGCGTGTACCCGTGGGCGAGACGCTGATGACGGATGCGGTGGCCCAGGGTCGACAGTTCGAGTGACGTGGGGGGCATTCCTTGATGCTAGCGAAAGAATTGCAACTCTTGACACCAGATTTCGTGGGAAGACCCGCCTGTTACGTCCGAAAGTAGAGGAAGAGCACGAATCTGCATCAACGAGGAGCGACACCATGGCCCTTGCCGACATCTTCCCCCGAACCGAAGGCTCCACCACCGCCCGTCCCACCCTCACCCGGACGTATGGCGAGCTGCCCACCGTTCAGGGCGAAGGCATGGCCGGGCTGCGCGCGTGGGTCGACGAGATCGCCGCGCTCACGCAGCCGGCGCGCATCCACTGGGTCGACGGCTCGCGTGCCGAGAACGACATGCTCCTTCGCGAGATGGTCGACGAGGGCAAGCTCATCAAGCTCAACCCCGAGTGGCGCCCGGGCTCGTACCTCGCCCGCTCCCACCCGAGCGACGTGGCGCGCACCGAGGCGCGCACGTTCATCGCGTCGGAGCGCGAGGAGGACGCCGGCCCCACCAACAACTGGGCCGCGCCCGACGAGATCCGCGCCACCATCACCCCGCTGTTCGAGGGCTCGATGAAGGGCCGCACGATGTACGTCGTGCCCTTCTCGATGGGCCCGGTCGGCGGCCCCCTGTCGCACGTGGGCGTGCAGGTCACCGACAGTGCCTACGCCGTCACGTCGATCGGCATCATGACGCGCGTCGGCACCGACGTGCTGCGCGAGATCGCGGGCGGCGCGCACTGGGTCAAGACCGTGCACTCGGTCGGCGCCCCGCTGCAGCCGGGCCAGCAGGACGTCGCGTGGCCGTGCAACGACGAGAAGTACATCGTCCACTTCCCCGACACCCTCGAGGTCTGGTCGTACGGCTCGGGCTACGGCGGCAACGCGATCCTCGCCAAGAAGTGCTTCGCGCTGCGCATCGCCTCGGTGATCGGCCGCGACGAGGGGTGGCTCGCCGAGCACATGCTCCTCATCCGCGTCATCGACCCGGCAGGTCGCGCCTACCACATCGCCGCCGCGTTCCCGTCGGCGTGCGGCAAGACCAACCTCGCCATGCTCCGCCCGACGATCCCGGGCTGGCGCGTCGAGACCCTCGGCGACGACATCGCGTGGCTGCGTCCCGGTGAGGACGGGCGCCTCTGGGCCATCAACCCCGAGGCCGGCTTCTTCGGCGTCGCACCCGGAACCGGCCAGTCCACCAACGTCACGGCGGTCGAGACGCTGTGGGGCAACACGATCTTCACGAACGTGGCGCTGCGCCCCGACGGCGACGTGTGGTGGGAGGGTCTCACCGACGAGCCGCCGGCACAGCTCACCGACTGGGAGGGCAACCCCTGGACGCCCGCATCCGGTCGTCCCGCCGCCCACCCGAACTCGCGCTTCACCGTCGCCGCGGCCCAGTGCCCGCAGATCGCCGACGACTGGGACGCCCCGCAGGGCGTGCCGCTCGACGCGATCCTGTTCGGCGGCCGCCGCGCCACCAACGTGCCGCTCGTCGTCGAGGCGACGGACTGGACGCACGGCGTCTTCATGGGCTCCAACATCTCGTCGGAGAAGACGGCGGCCCAGGAGGGCACCGTCGGAGAGCTGCGCCGCGACCCGTTCGCGATGCTCCCGTTCTGCGGCTACAACATGGCCGACTACTTCGGGCACTGGCTCAAGGTCGGCCAGCAGCTGCGCTTCGACCGCGCACCGCGCGTGTTCCAGGTGAACTGGTTCCGCAAGGGCACCGACGGACGCTTCCTGTGGCCGGGCTTCGGTGACAACTCGCGCGTCATCGACTGGATCATCCGCCGCATCGAGGGTGAGGTCGGCGCCGTCGAGAGCCCGATCGGCCGCCTGCCTCGCACCGAGGACCTCGACGTCGACGGCATCGACGTGCCGCAGGCCGACCTCGACGAGCTGTTCGCGGTCGACCCGCAGCTGTGGCTGCACGAGGCCGACCTGACCGAGGAGTTCTACCGCACCTTCGAGGGCCGCGTCCCCGCTCCGCTGTGGGCCGAGCTCGCGGCGCTCCGGTACCGCCTGCAGCGCGCCTGACCCGGTTCCGACGCCTCGGCCCCGCCTGTGCGAGGGGTCGAGGCTTCGGTCTCGGTTGCGGCCGGCGACAGTCGCACACAGACCGGCGCCCGGACCTCTTCTTGGCAGAGGGGCCGGGCGCCTATTCCTTCTCCGACTCGGGCTGTTCCGCAGTCGCTTCCGGCGGGTGCGCGGCCCCGCCGAGCGCACAACGCGACTGCGGAACAGTGGGGATTCGGTCGGGCGGGGGCGAGGAGGATCAGACCAGCAGCTGGTGCTTGGCGAGGTCGCGGTAGAGCGGCGTGGTCTGCACGAGCTCGGAGTGCGTCCCCTGGCCGACGACGCGGCCGTGCTCCATGACGACGATGTGGTCGCTGTCGACGACGGTCGACAGGCGGTGCGCGATCACGACGAGCGTGCGGCCGGCCGCGACGGCGTCGATCGCCTCGCGCATGCGCTGCTCGTTGAGCCCGTCGAGCGACGACGTCGACTCGTCGAGCAGCAGGATCGGGGGAGCGGCCAGCAGCGCCCGCGCGATCGCGAGGCGCTGGCGCTCGCCGCCCGACAGCATCACGCCCGACTCGCCCACGGGCGCGTCGACGCCCAGCGGGTTGCGGTCGAGCACCTCGCCGAGGTTCACGGCGCGCAGCACGGCCTCGCACTCGGAATCGGATGCCTCGGGCGAGGCGAGTCGAAGGTTGTCGCCGATCGTCCCGGCCAGCGTCGGGGCGTCCTGCTCCACGTAGCCGAGCTGCGCGCGCAGGTCATCGCGCTCGAGGGTGCGCACGTCGGTGCCGTCGAGGAGGATCGCCCCGCCGGTCGGGTCGTAGAAGCGCTCGATCAGCGCGAGGGTCGTGCTCTTGCCGGCACCGGACGGTCCGACGAGGGCGACGCGCGCCCCGCGCGGGACCGAGAACGACACGCCCCGCAGCACATCGGCATCGGCGGAGACGGATGCCGCGGCATCCGCCAGTCCTTCGGGGCCGGTGTCGCCCGCCCCGTCGCCGAGCACGATGGTCGAGGTGTCGACGTGGGCGCTCTCGAGCACCGCCAGCGCCTCGGACTCGGCCTTGCGGCGCGCCTCGACGACGTTCGCGGGGTAGTGGAAGCGCACGTCTCGGAACTCGATCGCGGCGGGCTCACCCGGCGCTGCGGCCGGTGCAGAGGCGCTGCCGGCCACGCGTGCGGCGATCGCCGCGTCGTCCTGTGACTCGGTCGGGAGGTCGAGCACCTCCTGGATGCGGCCGAGGGCACCGAGAGCCTGGCTCACCGACGTGATCGCGCCGAAGAACGACCCGAGCGGGGCGATCAGCATGAAGAGGAACATGATGAAGGTCACGAGGCTCGCGATCGACAGGGCGCCGGTCGCGACGCGGAAGCCGCCGAGGCCGATGACCACCAGCAGCGACACCTGCAGCGCGATATTGGCGATCGGCACCACGAGCGCCGACACCTTCGCGATGCGGACACCGACGTCGTAGGCATCGGTCGCCTGCGAGGTGACGGCGTCGATCTCGCGCTGCGTCGCGCCCGACGCGCGCACCGTGCGGATCGAGCCGACGGCTCGTTCGACCCCGGACGCGAGCGCGCCCACCTTCTCCTGCTGCTCCGTCGAGGCTGTGCGGATGCGACCGCTCAGCAGCACCACGCCGAGCACCGAGACGCCGATCACGAGCACGATGATCGCGAGCAGCACCGGATCGATGATCGCCATAGCGATGAGCGCACCGGCGAACAGCAGCCCGTTGCCGATGGAGTCGGCCAGGCCCTGTGTGAGCGCGGCGTAGAGCAGCGTGGTGTCGCTGCCGACGCGCGAGACGATGTCGCCTGTGCGGCGTGCATCGAACTCGCTGATGGGCAGGTGCAGGATGCGGGCGATGAGGCGGCGTCGACTCGAGTACACGACGGCGGTGCCCGTGCGCTGCAGCAGGTAGTGCTGCCAGCCCGAGATGAGCGACGCGAGCAGCACGAAGCCGACGAGCGCCCAGACGAGCATGCCGAGGTCGAGGTTCTCCTGCACGCGCGTGATGACCTGGCCGACCAGCAGCGGCTGGATCAGCGACGCCCCGGCGCTCAGGATGCTCAGCACCACCACGACGGCGAGCGTGCGCTTGTGCTCGAAGAGATAGGGGAGCAGCTGCGAGAACGTCGCGCGCGGCCCCTCTTCGACCTTGCCGCGGCGGGAGCGCCCGCGCCGGGCGCGGGGGGAGTCGGCAGGTGCGGGGGCGGGAGGGGCTTCGTCGAGATCGGCGGAGGGCATGGGTGTACCTCGTTCGTGAAGGGGGCTTACCTTCGACCGTACTTCTTGTGGACGGCCTGTCGGCTCACGCCGAGGGCGCCCGCGATCGCCTGCCATGAGAAGCCCAGGTTGCGCGCCTTGCGCACCTGCACCTCCTCGGCGCGCGCGAGCTCGCGGCGCACCTCGGCGAGACGGTGCAGCTCCGCGATCGGCTCGCGACCGCCTGCCGCCCCGATCAGGGTGGTCAGTTCGTCGCCGCTCATCGGGCAGCCTCTCGTTCGGCAGACACGGATGCTGCGGGCCGCGGCATCCGCGTCAACCGTAGTTGACAGTCGAGGAGGTGTCAACTCTTGTTGACGATCGGGCTGCCCGCGCGGCCACTGGGCCGTGTCGGAGCGGGGCGTTAGGGTAGTCCGGTGCCCGCCCCCGTGATCACCGCTGAGAACCTCGTCAAGGCCTACAAGGTCAAAGGCAAGCCCGACTTCCTCGCCGTCGACGGTCTGTCGTTCGAGGTGGCGCCGGGCGAGTCGTTCGGACTCCTGGGCCCGAACGGTGCAGGCAAGTCCACGACGATGAAGATGGTGGGCGCGGTGTCGACGCGCACCAGCGGAGAACTGTCGATCCTCGGGCTCGACCCCGACCGCTACGGCCCCGAGATCCGGTCGCGTCTGGGCGTCGTGCCCCAGCAGGACAACCTCGACGGCGAGCTCAACGCTCGCGAGAACCTCTACATCTACGGCCGCTACTTCGGCCTGCCTGGCAAGGTGTGCCACCAGAAGGCCGACGAGCTGCTCGCGTTCGCCCAGCTCGAAGACAAGGCCAAGAGCAAGGTCGAGCAGCTGTCGGGTGGCATGAAGCGGCGGCTCACGATCGCGCGCGGCCTCATCAACGACCCGCGCATCCTGCTGCTCGACGAGCCGACCACGGGTCTCGACCCGCAGGCGCGCCACGTGCTGTGGGACCGCCTGTTCCGCCTGAAGGAGCGCGGCACCACGCTCGTGCTGACGACGCACTACATGGACGAGGCCGAGCAGCTCTGCGACCGGCTGATCGTCGTCGACAAGGGGCGCATCATGGCCGAGGGCACTCCGGCCTCGCTCATCCGGGAGCACTCCAGCCGCGAGGTGCTCGAGGTGCGCTTCGGCTCCGACCGCAACGAGCAGGTCGCGCCGCAGCTCGAGGGCATCGGCGACCGCGTCGAGGTGCTGCCCGACCGCATCCTCGTCTACGCGAACGACGGCGAGGCCGCCCTCGAGACCGTGACGCACCGGGGGCTCACCCCGATCACGTCGCTCGTGCGCCGCTCGAGCCTCGAGGACGTCTTCCTCCGGCTCACCGGAAGGTCGCTGATCGAATGAGCCTTCCCTCCGAAGACGCCACGACCCGCGTGCAGCCCTCGCTCGACGAGCTGCGCGACGAGGCGATGCAGTGGGGCCGCAAGCCCCGCGCGTTCGGCACCTGGTACGTCACCGAGCACATGGTGCGCGCGATGCGCGCGTACGGCTGGACCATCATCGTCGGCGCGCTCGGCCAGCCGATCCTCTACCTGCTGGGGCTCGCCGTCGGCCTCGCCGCGCTCATCGACGCCCCGATCACGCAGAACGGCGTCGAGGTCTCGTACCTCGTGTTCGTCGCACCGGCCCTGCTGATGACCGCCGCGATCTCCGTCGCGTCGGAGGAGTTCTCGTACCCCGTCATGGCCGGCTTCAAGTGGCGCCGCTACTTCTTCGGCTTCAGCGCGACCGGGCTCTCGCCAGGGCAGATCGCGGGCGGCGTCATCTCCGGCGCCTCGGCCCGCATCATCGTCGTGGTGATCGCGTACTACCTGTTCCTGTGGCTGTTCCAGGCGGTGCCGAACCCCGAGACCGGCTGGCTCACCATTCCGATCGGCCTGCTCGCGGGCCTCGCGTTCGGCATCCCGTACATGGCGTACGCCGCGTCGATCACCGACGACAAGGGTCAGGTCGCGCTCGTCCAGCGTTTCATCTTCATGCCGATGTTCCTGTTCTCGGGCACCTTCTACCCGCTGGCCACGCTGCCGCTCTGGCTGCAGTGGATCGGGTGGGTGTCGCCGCTGTGGCACGCGACCGAGCTCGGCCGCCTCGCCACCTACGGCCTGCCCATGGACCCGTTCGTGATCGTCGTGCACGTCGGCTACCTTCTCCTGCTGTCGATCGGCGGCTACGTGATCGGCCGCCGCATGTTCCAGAGGAGGCTCGGCGCATGAGCACCGCGGTCGGAACCGAGCCCGCCGCCGTCCGCGCGGGCGGCGTGCGCGCCCTGTGGGCGGGCAATCCGCAGTCCGTCGTGCAGCGCGGCCTCATCGCCGCGCGCTCGTCCAGCTGGGCCGTCGTCCTTTCGGGCTTCTTCGAGCCCGTGTTCTACCTCGCCTCGATGGGCATCGGCCTCGGCTCGCTCATCGGCGACGTGCAGACCTCCAGTGGCGTGGAGGTGCCCTACGCGGCCTTCATCGCGCCCGCACTGCTCGCCGTGTCGGCGATGAACGGCGCGATCTACGACTCGACGTGGAACGTCTTCTTCAAGCTCAACTACGGCAAGCTCTACGAGGGCATGCTCGCGACATCGCTCGGGCCGCTCGACGTCGCGCTGGGCGAGATCCTCTACGCGCTGCTGCGGGGCCTGCTGTACGCGACCGGCTTCATGATCATCATGCAGATCCTCGGGCTCAACCTCGCGTGGACCGCGATCCTGGCGCTGCCGGCGGTGCTGCTCATCGCCTTCGGGTTCGCGAGTCTCGGCATGGCTGTCACGAGCTACATGAAGACGTTCCAGCAGATGGACTGGATCAACTTCGTGCTGCTGCCGATGTTCCTGTTCTCGGCGACGCTGTACCCGATCACGATCTACCCCGAGTGGATCCAGCACATCATCATGGCGTTCCCGCTGTGGCACGGCGTCGAGCTCGTCCGCGGACT
The DNA here is from genome assembly GCF_001422925.1 of Microbacterium sp. Leaf288. Classification (GTDB taxonomy): domain Bacteria; phylum Actinomycetota; class Actinomycetes; order Actinomycetales; family Microbacteriaceae; genus Microbacterium. The sequence goes on along the minus strand of NZ_LMNI01000012.1, from coordinate 453,586 downwards.
CACCACCGGCATCCTCACCCCCGAGATGTGGTGGCATGTCCTCTATTACGTCGTCATGATCGCCATCGGTCTGGTGTTCACGACGAAGCGTCTCCGCGCGCTGTTCCTCGACTGATTCCCGGTTGACGCGGATGCTGCAGCCCTCGCAGGCTGCAGCATCCGCGTCGTCGCGTGCCTGCGTATGCGCTTCGCGCTTGCTGTCCCTTGAACATGTTCAGAAACGGCGGTATCTTTCTGAACATGTCCAGTTCTGTTGGCCCAGCAACCAAGAGCGAGCGCACGAGAGCGCTCATCCGCGACGTCGCCCTGCGCTCGTTCCGGGAACGTGGGTACGACCAGACCACGATCCGGCTCATCGCGTCCGAGGCCGGCGTTTCGGTGGGCACGACGAACTACCACTTCGCGTCGAAGAACGACCTCGTTCAGGAGCTCTACCTCGACGTGCAGCGACAGCACCGCGCGGCGGCGCTCCCGCTCCTCGAGACGAGCAACGATCTCGTGGAGCGGCTCGGCATCGTCTTCCGCACAGGGCTCGCGCAGCTCGAGCCCTACCACCGCTTCGCCCCGGAGTTCCTTTCGGCCGCGGTCTCGCCACGCTCGTCGATCAACCCGCTGTCGAGCGACTCCTCGCAATCACGAGAGATCGTGGTCGGGCTCTTCCGCGAGGCGATCGCCGGTGCCGCCGACAAGCTCCCCGCGGAGTTCGACGAGGATCTGCCGTCGGCGCTGATGCTCGGCCACCTGCTGCTCGCCCTGTTCTGGGTCTATGACACGTCGGACGGTCGGGAGCGCACGAGTCGGCTGCTCGACCGCGGCCTGCGGCTCCTCAAGCTCTCGCTTCCCCTGGTGCGGCTGCGCGTGCTCCGCAAGCCGCTGCGCGAACTGCTCGACCTCATCGCCGAGGTGCAGGCGTGATGACCCACGGCGAAGCCGCGGCGACCGCATCCGGGGGATCCTCGGCCCCGGCGGCGGTGGGACTCTGGAGTGAGCGGTGGTTCCGCGTTCTCACGCTGCTCAACGTGTTCATCGTGATCGCGTCGGCGTGCGTCTGGGCTGCGTCGCTGAGTGATGCGCTGCCCATGGCGGCGTCGTGGCTGATGTTCGCGCTGCCTGTCGTTCCCGCCACCGTCGCGATGCCGGCCGTTTCGGTGGTCATCGTCGGGTCGGCGGCGGCCCTGTCCGCGCTGAACATGTTCGGCGAAAGGCAGAAGGGCCGGCGCTTCCTCCGCGCCATGACGGTGTGGGGCACCATCGCCCTGGGCGCGCCGGTGGCGTTCGCGGCGGTGTGGATCTTCGTCGCGGCGATCGGCTCGCTGCGGTGACCGGGCGTGCGATCTACGTCAGCATCCGCATCGCTGCGCCGATGGAGCGGGTGTGGCAGCTCACCCAGGACCCGGCGTTGCACGCGCGCTGGGACGTGCGTTTCAGCCGCATCACTCCGGCCGCACCCCTGGCCGGCGGCGGTACGCGCTTCATCTACGAACGACGCCTGCCCGGAATGACGATCACGGGCGCCGGCATGACGATCGGCGAACGCGAGCGTCCTGATGGAACGCGCACGTCCGCGCTCCGTTTCGACAGCGACAGCCGGCTCTCGCCGCTCGGCGCCGGTCGAGGGTACTGGCGGTATCGCCCGGACGGTGATGACATCGTCTTCACGACCGGGTACGACTACAGCCCGGGTTGGGGTCGCGCGCTGGATCTCATCGTTCGGCCGCTGATCGGCTGGGCGACCGCCTGGAGCTTCGATCGGCTGCGGATCTGGGCCGAGACCGGCACCCCGCCCGAGCGGTGGCCGGTGCGATCCGTGCTGCACTTGTGGCGCGCACCGCGTCCTCGCGCCGCTCGCTGCCGGCGCCGCCCTGCGAACCGCCGGGTCATGGAGGACGCCCCGACGACCCTGCACGCTCTGGTGCACCCGTGAGCACTGAGACCGCGATCGCGACGTCGCTCTTCGCGCGCGCCATGGGCGACGACTTCTCCCGCCTCCACCCGATGCTGCAACGGCGTTTCGGCGTCGGCCTCGCGTCCGGTTATGCGTGTGTCGGCAGCGGCACGATGATCTCGATTCGGCGAGGTCCCTGGTGGACGATCCCGTTCCTTCAGATCGGGCGCTTCCGCAACATCCTCATCCCCGAGACGGGGCAGGGCATCGCGTTCACGATCGAGAACTATCCCTACCGCGACCCGTTCGGACGCGAGACGGTCACCTTCGTGCGTCACTTCCGGATGCCGCGCGCCGTGCGCCGCTTCGACGCCACGATGATCCTCGGCGACGACGGCCGTGTCGTCGACTATCTCGGCAGTCATCAGCACCTCGCGGTCGACCTCCAGCTGACAGCGGAGCCCGACGGCAGCCTCCTGTTGCGATCCGACCGGCAGCGCTTCTACGAGGGCCCGTTCGGCTTCCGGTTCCCCATGCTCTTCAGCGGCCGTGCCGAGCTCCGCGAGAGCTACGACGACCGCGCGCAGGTCTTCCGCGTCGGCCTCGAGGTGCGCAACCGGCTCTTCGGCTTCCTGTTCGGCTACGAGGGCGAGTTCCGCTGCGATTTTCCTGAGGCCACCGATGCGCCCTCGCACACGAAGCCCGTCCGGCACGAGCGACGCACCTGAGTGGAGCCGACGGATGCCGCGCCCGCTGTACTTCGCGCGTTCGCGTCGTAGCGGAACGGGGTGTCGCGGGGACACAACTCAGGCAGGCCGCGGCGCCCGATGCGGGCAGGGGCGGCAGCGCGGGCTTCTGCCTGAGGTGTGGGCCGAGACGGGGATGCCTCGACCCGGCCGGGTCGAGGCATCCGTCGTCCTGAACAACCGGGGCTAGAGCGAGCCGGTGGCGCCGACGCCCAGGTCGGCGTCGTAGTCGACGTCCTTGGTCTCGGGCGAGAGGAGGAGCGCGATGAAGGTCAGCACGCCCATCGCCGAGAGGTACAGGCCGACGAGCCACGGGCTGCCGTCGGCTGCGGCCCACAGCGCCACCGCCACGATCGGGGCGAGCGCGGCGCCGAGGATCGACGACACGTTGTACGAGATGGCCGAGCCCGAGTAGCGGACATTCGTCGGGAAGAGCTCCGGCAGGACCGCGCCCATCGGGCCGAACGTCGAGCCCATCAGCATGAATCCGAAGATGAGGAACGCCTGGGTCAGGGCTCCGGTGAACTTCGGGTCGAGCTGGGGCGACAGGAACAGGTTGAACGTGAGGCCGAAAACGATGATGAGGCCCGTCACCCACAACAGCAGGCGCCGGCGGCCGATCGTGTCGGCGATCGGGCCCGACAGCAGCGTGAAGATGCCGAAGAACACGACGCCGATGATCTGCATCAGCACGAAGTCGGTGTAGCCGAAGCCGAGACCCGGATAGAACTGCGCGGCGAAGGCCGCCGGGTCGAACGCGGTGCCCGCGGCCTCGGCCGCCTTCTGCGCGGCCGCGGACGCGACCTCGAGGTCGGCAGCCTTCGTGCCGTACGAGAGCGTGAAGTTCGTCATCAGGTAGAACAGCACGTAGGTCGCCAGCATGATGAACGTGCCGAGGATCAGGTGCCACCAGTGGTGACGCAGGACCGTGCCGAGCGGGAACTTGCGGATCGCCCCCTTCTTCTCGGCCTTGACGAACGTGTCGGACTCGACGAGGCGCAGGCGCACCCACAGGCCGATGATCACCATGACGGCGGAGAACAGGAACGGAACGCGCCAGCCCCACGCGAGGAAGTCGGCCGAGCGCTGACCCGCGCCGTCGGGGTGGGGGAGCAGGAAGTTGATCGCGAGGAACACGGAGTTCGCGATGATGAAGCCGAGCGGTGCGCCGAGCTGCGGGAACGTGCCGTACCAGGCGCGCTTGCCCTTCGGGGCGTTCTCGGTCGCCACGAGCGCGGCGCCCGACCACTCGCCGCCGAGCGCGAAGCCCTGGAACAGGCGCAGGATCAGCAGCAGGATCGCAGCCCACACGCCGATGTCGTTGAACGTCGGAAGGCACCCGATGAGGAACGTCGCGATACCCATCGTGAGCAGTGACGCGACGAGCGTCGCCTTGCGGCCGAAGCGGTCGCCGAAGTGCCCGAACACGATCGCGCCGAGGGGGCGTGCGATCATCGCGGCGCCGAAGACGCTGAACGACAGCAGCAGCGACGTGGTGTCGTTGCCGGTCGGGAAGAAGAGGATCGGGAAGACGAGGACGGCGGCGGTCGCGTAGACGTAGAAGTCGTAGAACTCGATCGTGGTGCCGACGAGGCTCGCCAGGATCACGCGGGAGCGGGGGTTTGCGGGTGCCGCGGAGGTCGCGGCGGTCGTGCTGGGGGAGGACATATTCACCTGGGGCATGCGCGGAGCGAGGCATCCGGATGGGATGCGGCGGTGGGCGGACGCCGGGCGCAGGGTGACGCGTCAGGCGGCACTGCACTGGATCACCGTGGGTGCGGGCGTTGTCGCCCGGCACAACAGACCAGCCTACTCCCGGGATCGGGTCCCGGTCGCAGAGACGGAGAACGGATGCTGCGGCCCAGGGCCGCAGCATCGGTCTCGCGTGTCAGAGGGTCAGCGCCAGAGCACCGCGATCGCGGCGTTGGCGAAGGTGAGCACACCGATCGACCAGAAGACGGCGCCGGGCACCGAGCCGGTCTTGCGCTGCCGGCCGGCGCCGATGCCCAGGAGTGCGCCGATGATGACGAGGATGACCAGCTTCACGCCGATCTTGGCGTAGTTGAGGTCGTACTCGATGCCCCACGGGGCGGCGAGGATGAGGCCGGCGAGACCGGCGATCGCGAGGCCCCAGTTCATGAGGCGCGTGATCTGGTGCTTTCCGTTCACCGCTTCGACGACCCAGGCGCCGAAGAGGATGGCGAAGCCCACGAGGTGGACGAGCACGACGACGTGGCGGAGGATTTCCATGCCATCAGCCTAGCTGAAGGTTGCCGTCGTGACCCGTCCGATTCGTCCCGCATCCGCGCCGTTCAGGCGCGCAGGTCGCGCAGCACCACGGCGGTGCGGATGGCCGCGTCGGCTGCCTCGAATCCCTTGTCTTCGACGGAGCCCTCGAGGCCGGCGCGGGCGATGCCCTGGGCCTCGTCGTCGAGTGTCAGCACGCCGAAGCCGACCGGCTTGCCGGTGTCGAGCGCGACGCGGGTCAGGCCGTCGGTCGCCGCGTTCGAGACGAACTCGAAGTGCGGCGTGCCACCGCGGATGATGACACCGAGCGCCACGACCGCGTCGGCCCCGGCCTCCAGAGCAGCCTTCGCCACGACGGGGAGCTCGAACGAGCCGGGCACGCGGACGAGCCGGTGCGAGGCGCCCGCGGCATCGGCGGCGCGTGCGGCGCCGGCGATGAGACCCTCGGTGATCGTCTCGTGCCACGTGCCCGCGACGACGACCACGTCGAGTCCGCTGCCGTCGACGGGTGCCGTGGCCTCGGGTGCGCCCTTGCCGCTCATCGTTCTGCTCCTTCGTGCATGTGTGCGATGGCGTCCGCGAGGTCCGCCTCGTTGATGATGTGACCCATGCGATCGCGCTTGGTCTCCAGGTACTGGTGATTGTTCGGGCCGACGCCGACCAGGAGCGGCACCTGCTCGACGATGTCGAGGCCGAGCTCGCGCAGCTGCTTCACCTTGTCGGTGTTGTTGGTCAGCAGCCGCACCCTCTCGATACCCAGGTCGGTGAGGATGCCCGCGGCCGCCGCGTAGTCGCGGGCGTCGGCGGGGAGGCCCAGCGCGAGGTTGGCGTCGACGGTGTCGAGGCCGCGCTCCTGCAGCGAGTAGGCGCGCAGCTTGTTGATGAGGCCGATGCCGCGACCCTCATGGCCGCGCATGTAGATGACCACGCCGCCGTCCTGCTCGATGGCGTCGAGGGCGGCCTCCAGCTGCGGGCCGCACTCGCACTTGAGCGAGCCGAACGCCTCGCCCGTCAGGCACTCCGAGTGCACGCGCACGAGCGGTGCGTCAGAGAGCTCGCCCGAGACGACCGCGATGTGGTCGGTGCCGGTGACGCGGTCCTTGTACGCGAGGAAGCGGAACTCTCCGTGCCCGGTGGGCACGTGCGCCTCCGCGCGCAGGCTCACCCGGCGCTTGTGCGCGTTGCGGATCGCAGGATCGCACGGGACGTTCTCGTCGAGGTGGGCGGCGAGCTGCTCGATCGTGATGACCGGGATGCCGTACTCGGCGCCCAGCTCCTGGAGCCCGGGCAGGCGCATCATGCTGCCGTCCTCGGCGACGACCTCGCCGATGACGCCGACCGGCGCGAGGTCGGCGAGCTTCATGAGCTCGACGGCGGCCTCGGTGTGGCCGGCCCGCTCGCGCACGCCGCCGTCGACGGCGCGCAGCGGCAGGATGTGGCCGGGGCGGATGACGCTGGTGGGCGTCGACTCGGGGTTCGCGAGCACGTTGAGCGTGTGGGCGCGGTCCGCGGCGCTGATGCCGGTCGAGACGCGGTCGGCGGCGTCCACGCTCACCGTGTACGCGGTGCCGCGGGCGTCCTCGTTGTTCTCGACCATCGGCGGCAGGTCGAGGCGGTCGGCCCAGTCGGCGGGCATCGGCGCGCACAGGAAGCCGCTCGTCCAGCGGACCGTCCACGCGACCCACTCGGGCGTGGCGAGCTGGGCCGACAGGATGACGTCGCCCTCGTTCTCGCGGTTCTCATCGTCCGCGACGATGACCGGCCGGCCGGCGCGCAGCGCCTCCAGAGCCTCGGGGATCGTGGCAAGGCTCATTTCGAGCCTCCTTCCGTGGAAAAGGCCAGCAGCCGCTGTACGTGGCGCGCCAGGATGTCGGTCTCGAGGTTGACGCGGTCGCCCGGCACACGGGCGCCGAGGGTGGTCGCGGCGAGGGTCTCGGGGATGAGCGAGACCTCGAACCAGCCGTCGCCGGGGGCGGCGGCGCTGGCACCGCTCACGGTGAGCGAGACGCCGTCGACGGCGATCGAGCCCTTGTCGACGACGAGTGGGGCGAGCTCTGCGGGGATCGAGATGCGCAGCACCTGCCACTGTTCGCCGGGTCGCACTTCGAGCACCTCGCCGGTGCCGTCGATGTGGCCCTGCACGATGTGTCCGCCGAGGCGGCCGTGCGCGGCCGTCGCACGCTCGAGGTTGACGACGCGGCCGGCGGAGACCCCCTCGAGGGTCGACATGTCGAGCGTCTGCTTCATCACGTCGGCGGTGAACCAGTCGGAGCCCTGGTCGACGACCGTGAGGCACACGCCGCTGACCGAGATGGAGTCGCCGTGCGCGGCATCCGACACGGCCTTCGGCCCGCGCACCGTCACGCGCACGCCGTCGCCCGACGGTTCGACCGCGGTGACCTCGCCGACCTCCTCGATGATTCCGGTGAACATCACTCGTCTCCTTCCGAAGCGGGGTGGGCGACGAACAGCAGATCGTCGCCGAGTGGGGTGACGGATGCCACGGCCAGGCGTCGCGCCTCGGCGATGGTGGACACCCCGATGTCCTGCACAGCGAGCCGGTCGCCGCCGAGCAGCACCGGAGCGACGTAGACGAGCAGTTCGTCGGCGAGCCGCTCGCGCAGGAACGACGCCGCGACGGCAGGACCGCCCTCGACGAACACGCGCTGCACCCCGCGGTGGCGCAGGTCTTCGAGCAGGGCGTGCAGCCCACCCGTGGCACCGTCGCCGGGGTACTGCAGGAACGGGTGCGGATGCTGCCGCACGGCCGCCGTCTCGGGCACGGCGCGCGCGCCCACGACGACCGGGATCGGCTGGTGGGGCAGCAGCGAGCCGTCCTCGGCGCGGGCGGTGAGCGCCGGGTCGTCGGCGAGCACCGTGCCGGTGCCGGCGACGATCGCGTCGGCTTCGGCGCGGCGGCGGTGGACGTCGGCGCGGGCCTGCGGTCCGGTGATCCACTGGCTGGTGCCGTCCGAGGCCGCGGCGCGGCCGTCGAGGCTCTGGGCCCACTTCACGGTGACGTGCGGCCGGCGCAGGCGCTGGACCGTCAGCCACGAGTCGAGGAGCGCGGTCGCCTCGTCGGCGAGCAGGCCGGCCTCGACCTCGACGCCGGCTGCGCGCAGCCGCGTGGCCCCGCCGGAGGAGTGGTCGCCGGGATCGGCGATCGCGTAGACGACTCGTGTGACGCCCGCGGCGATGAGGGCCTCGGAGCACGGTCCGGTGCGACCGGTGTGGTTGCAGGGTTCGAGGGTCACGATCGCGGTCGCGCCGCGCGCGGCACCGGGCGCGAGCCTCGACAGCGCGTCCACCTCGGCATGCGGGGTGCCCGCGCCGCGGTGCCAGCCCTCGGCGAGCACATCGCCGTTCGGCGACAGCAGGAGCGCGCCGACCTGTGGGTTCACGCCACGCGGACCGCGTCGGGCGATCGTCAGCGCCCGACGCATCGCGTCGTGTTCCGCTGTGCTCGCCATCCGGCCCCTCGTCTCGTCGTTCTCGACGCCCCGGGGCATGGGAAGCGGAGGCGCGCACGGCGACGCCTCTGTGCTGCCTCCCATCCGGACTAGCGACCTGCTTCCCTCAGGAAACCTGTCGCATCACCGTCGGTTCCGGAATTCCACCGGATCGGCCGCGGCGGCATCCGAAACGGATGCTGAAGCCTTGGCTCGCGGACTGTCACCGCCGGTTCGGATTCTCACCGACCCCGGAGCACGTTGATGCTCTCGAGTGTAGTCAACGCGGCATCCGTCCATTCATTCCATGTCGTCGAATGAAGTCAGCTCTTCACTCCAGGAGTGCCCGCGCGGTGGCCTCGTCGACGATGAGGTCCGTCGCGATGCGCGCGGCGAGGGCACCTCGGAGGCTTGCGAGCTTCGACACCCCTGACACGATGCAGAGGCGCCGTGGGATGCCACGCAAGAGATCGAGGCTCGGGCCGGTGGCACGGTCGTTGAGGGCGATGGCGTCGCTCGACCCGTCCGCGCGGTAGAAGACCGTGGCCACGTCGCCGACGACGCCTTCGTCGGCGAGCTGATCGAGTTCAGCCGGCTCGAGGTAGCCGCCGCTGTAGACGTGGCTCGGCACGCGAGATCCCGCGGAGCCGGTGCTGAACACCACGAGGTCCATCGCGGGGAGCATGTCGAGGATGCGCCGCGTGCTGCGCTCGCGCCACATGGCGTCCTTCGTGGCGGGGTCGTCGAAGAAGGCCGGCACGGGGAACTGCTGCGCGCTCCCGTCGTAGGCGGCGGCGAACCGGCTGAGGATCTCGCTCGCGTAGAGGAGACCCGTCGAGTGGGTGTTGCCGGAGCCGTTCAGCTGCACGAATGTCGCGCCGTGCACCGTCTTGGGGACGAGGTGGCGGCTCACCGCCGCGGTCGTCGACCCCCAGGCGACGCCCACGATCATGTCGTCCTGCACGAGGTCCAGGAGCGCGTGCGCGGCGGCGATCGCGACGCGCTGCAGCCGGTCGACCTCGGTGGTGTCGTCGGGCACGGGAACGACTTGGGCGAGGATGCCGAAGCGCTCGGCCAGTCGCTCCTCGAGTCGCTGCGGCGCGGCGAAGGGCGACCGGATGCGGATGTCGACGATGCCCGTCGCCCGCGCGTGCGTGAGCAGCCGTGACACCGTCGAACGCGACGTGCCGAGCTCCTGGGCGATCGCATCCATGGTGCGATCCTGCACGTAGTAGAGGTGCGCGGCCGTGAGCGCGCGCTGCATCGTGCGGGCGTCGCCGATCTGGTCCATCCGCCTATCGTGCACGTATGTGCATATCTCCTGCAAGGACGTCCAGCGATGTCATGATGGGACGACAGCACGACGATGGGGGATGCGATGGCGGCGCGGGCAGCGGAACGAGGATGGGCGGCTCTTGCCGAGCGGCCTTACGCGGACGTGCTGATCATCGGCGGCGGCATCAACGGTCTCGCCACGTTCCGCGATCTCGCGATGCAGGGCGTGGACGTCGCACTCGTCGAGCGCGACGACTTCATCAGCGGCGCGTCGGCGGCGTCGTCGCACATGATCCACGGCGGCATCCGCTACCTCGAGAACGGCGAATTCCGGCTCGTGCACGAGGCCGTGACCGAGCGCAACGCGCTGCTGCGCACCGCACCGCACTACGTCAGGCCGCTGCAGACCACCATCCCGATCTTCTCGACGTTCTCGGGAGTGCTGTCGGCGCCGCTGAAGTTCCTGCGCCACGGCGGCGGGAAGCACCGTGAGCGCGGGGCCGCGCTCATCAAGATCGGGCTCGTCATCTACGACGCCTTCTCCCGCGGGGGCGGCGTGTTCGGCAAGGGGACCGTCCCACGCCACACCTTCCACGGACGCAAGCGCTCGCTCGCGCAGCTGCCCGAGCTGAACCCCGACGTGAAGTACACCGCGACCTACTGGGACGCATCCCTCCACGACCCCGAGCGCCTCGCCATCGACGTGCTGCGTGACGGCCGCGCGGCGGGCGGCGATCGGGCACGAGCCGCCAACTACACCGCGGCCGTCGGGGTCGACGACGGGAGGGTCGTGCTGCGCGACGCTCTGACCGGCGAGGAGACCCGATTCTCGGCATCCGTCGTCGTGAACGCCAGCGGTCCGTGGACGGATCTCACCAATCTCGCCCTCGGCGACCCGACCCGGTACATGGGCGGGACGAAGGGCTCGCACGTCGTGCTCGACCACCCCGGGCTGCTTGCCGCGACCGGCGGGCGGGAGCTGTTCTTCGAGAACGAGGACGGGCGCATCGTCCTCATCTACCCGCTCAAGGGCCGCGTTCTGGTCGGCACCACCGACCTCGAGCACGACATGGCCGACCCGATCGTGTGCACCGAGGCGGAGGTCGACTACTTCATCGAGCTCATCGGCCAGGTGCTGCCGACGATCCCGGTCGAGCGCTCGCAGATCGTCTACCGGTTCGCGGGCGTGCGGCCGCTCCCCGGCCACGACGATGTCTCGCCGGGGTTCGTCTCGCGCGACTACCGCGTCGAGTCCGCACCGCTGATCGGTGGGGATGCCACGGTCCTGAGCCTCATCGGCGGAAAGTGGACCACCTTCCGCGCGTCGGCCGAGCATCTCGCCGACCGCGCCCTCGAGCTGCTGGCCCGCCCGCGCCGCGGCTCGACCCGCGGAGTGCCGATCGGCGGTGGCCGCGGATACCCGATGACCGAGCGCGCCCGCCGGCAGTGGATCGCGGCTCACGCCGCCGACGTGCCTGCCGGCCGCGTCGCGGTGCTGCTCGACCGCTACGGCACCGTCGCCGAAGCCGTCGTGGACGCGATCGCCGCGGATGCCGACGACGCCCTGCTCGAGCACCTGCCGGACTACAGCTCGGGTGAGCTGCGCCACCTTGCCGCGACGGAGGACGTCACGCATCTCGACGACCTGCTGCTGCGGCGCACCAGCATCGCGTTCATCGGCGAGGCGACGGCGGAGGCGGTCGCGGAGGCGGCCGACGCGGTCGCGCCCGTGCTCGACTGGGACACCGCACGCACCGCGCTCGAAGTGGGACGTGCCCTGGACCGGATCCACGCCGCGGACCCGTCCTGGATCCCCGCCGGCGCGCGATAGCCTGACCGCACGCGCGCTCGCCGCGCGGCCGACCCGCGCGGGCGATGTCGCCCGCCGAGCAAGGAGACGACGTTGCCCGAGCACGTGCTGTCCATCGACCAGGGCACGACGTCGACGCGTGCCATCGTGTTCGACGCCGCCGGTTCCATGGTCGCCGCATCGCAGCGTGAGCACGAGCAGATCTTCCCCCGGGCCGGTCGCGTGGAGCACGATCCGGTCGAGATCTGGACCAGCACCGAGTGGGTCATCGCGTCGTGTCTCTCGCGCGCCGGCCTCGCAGCATCCGACGTCGCTGCAATCGGCGTGACGAACCAGCGCGAGACGGTGATCGTGTGGGAGAAGCGCACCGGGCGTCCGGTGCACAACGCGCTCGTGTGGCAGGACACCCGCACCCAGCCCCGGATCGACGAGCTCGCGGCCGAGGGCGGCGCGGATCGGTTCGCCGAGGCTACCGGGCTGCCGCTCGCCACGTACTTCTCGGCGTCGAAGGTCGCGTGGATCCTCGACAACGTGGACGGGGCGCGAGCGGCCGCCGAAGCGGGAGAGCTGCTGTTCGGCACGCCCGACACCTGGGTCGTGTGGAACCTCACGGGCGGCGCGCGCGGCGGCATCCACGTCACAGACGTCACCAACGCGTCGCGCACGCTGCTCATGGACCTGCGCACGCTCGACTGGTCGGACGACCTGCTCGCCGTGTGGGGCATCCCGCGCGCGATGATGCCTGAGATCCGCTCCTCATCCGAGGTGGTCGGACACTCCTCGCTGCCCTCGGTGCTCGACGGGGTGCCGATCGCCGGGATCCTCGGCGACCAGCAGGCGGCGACCTTCGGGCAGGCGGCCTTCGAGGCGGGGGAGTCGAAGAACACCTACGGCACCGGCAACTTCCTGCTCGTGAACACCGGTACCGAGATCGTGCGATCCGGTAGCGGCCTCATCACCACGGTCGGCTACCGGATCGGCGACGAGCCCGCCCGCTACGCGCTCGAGGGATCCATCGCGGTGACCGGCTCGCTCGTGCAGTGGCTCCGCGACAATCTGGGCATCATCCAGCGTTCCGAGGACGTCGAGACCCTCGCCGCGAGCGTCGACGACAACGGCGGCGCCTACTTCGTGCCGGCGTTCTCCGGGCTCTTCGCGCCGTACTGGCGCCCTGACGCGCGCGGCGCGCTCGTCGGGCTCACACGCTATGTCAACAAGGCGCACATCGCCCGCGCGGCCCTCGAGTCGACGGCATTCCAGACGCGTGACGTGATCGAGGCCGTCGTCGCCGATACCGGCCGCACGCTCGACGAGCTGCGCGTCGACGGTGGCATGACCCGCGACGACCTCCTCATGCAATTCCAGGCCGACATCCTCGGCATCCCGGTCGTCCGTCCCGAAGTCGTCGAGACCACCGCGCTCGGCGCCGCGTACGCCGCGGGTCTCGCGACCGGCGTGTGGAGCGACCTCGATGAGCTCCGATCGCACTGGCGGGAGGACGTCCGCTTCGAGCCGCGGATGCCCGAGGACGAGCGCGAGCGCCGCTATCGCCAGTGGCGCAAGGCCGTGTCGAAGTCCCTCGACTGGGTCGACGACGACGCCCGCGTGCTCATGGGCACGACCGGCGACTGACGCCTCATTTCAGCAGGCGCGAGAGGCGGCGGTCGGCGAGGATCTTGCCGCCGGTCTGGCAGGTGGGGCAGTACTCGAGCGAGTTGTCGGCGAAGAAGACGCTGCGCACCTCGTCGCCGCAGACAGGGCATTTCTCGCCGCGACGCCCGTGGACCTGCATGCCCCGGCGTTTCGCGTCCTTGAGCTCGGCCGGTGGCTTTCCGGATGCCTCCGCGACAGCATCCGTCAGCGTCTCGGTCATCGCGTCGAACAGGCGCGTGATGTCGTCGTCGGACAGGGAGGAGGCCAGTGCGTACGGCGACATCTTCGCCGCGTGCAGGATCTCATCGGAGTAGGCGTTGCCCACGCCCGCGATGATCATCTGGTCGCGCAGCACCCCCTTGATCTGGGTGCGACGGCCGGCGAGGAGCTCGGCGAAGGTGTCGCGGGTGAAGGAGGCGTCCAGAGGGTCGGGGCCGAGCCGTGCGACGCCGGGGACGTCCGACGGGTCGCGCACGACATAGACCGCGAGGGACTTCTTCGTGCCCGCCTCGGTGAGATCGAACCCGGCGCCGTCCGAGAGCGCGACGCGCAGGGCGATCGGGGTCTTGCCCGGGCGGATGATCGTCTTCGGCAGCTCGTCGTACCAGCGCAGCCACCCGGCCTTGGCGAGGTGGAACACGAGGTGCGGGCCGGTCGTGGCGAGATCGATGAACTTGCCGTGGCGCGAGGCGCCCGTGATCTCCTGCCCATGGAGCGCATCGATCGGCGGGTCGTACGTCTTCAGCGCCGCGATGTTCGCGACGCTCGCCCGCGCGATCTGCACGCCGGTGAGCCGCTCGCGGAGGAAGTCGACGAGTCCCTGCACCTCGGGCATCTCGGGCATGCGCTCATCCTGCCATGCCGTGGCGACACGCGGGCCGGCCGTCAGCGGTCGGGACGACGCGGCCACGCGACTCGGTCGGGCCGGTCGTCAGGCGTGGAGGACGGGCCAGGGCTGAGGCATCCGTTCGTCCGTCTTCAGGAGTCCCGCGATCCAGCCGTCGTCGCGATGCTTCGCGCTCACGAGCGCCTGGCGCAGGGTGCCCTCGAAGCGGAAGCCCAGCGCGCGGGCGACGCGCGCCGACGGCTCGTTGCCCACCACGGCGCGCCACTCGATGCGGGTGAGGCCTGCGCCGTCGGACGAGAAGGCCCAGTCGATCACCGCGTTCGCCGCTTCGCGGAGGCGGCCGCCGCCGCGCTGATCCGGGGCGATCCAGTACCCGATCTCCCCGTTGCCCTGCCCGTCGAGGCGGTAGAACCCGATGGTTCCGACGAGGGTTGCACCGTCGCGGATCACCCAGGTGCGGTGCAGCTCGCCCGCCCACTGCTCTGCGACCGCGTCGATGAACTTCTCGGCATCCTCCCGCGCGTACGGCGAGGGCACCCGCGTGTACCGCTGGATGTCGGGGTCCTGGCACGCCGCGTAGATCGCGTCCACATCGTCGACACGTGGCGCAGACAGCTCGAGGCGCGCGGTGCGCAGGGTCACGGGCTCCATCCGGACAGCCTAAGTGCCGGACAAGCCCCTCCGTTCGCAACTCAGGACGGGCGTGATCTCTGCGCGCGGGGTCAGCGCGATTCCGGGTGATGGACGTCGGCCGTTGAGCGATGATCCTGAATTGTGAACATGCCGGCTCCTCCACAAGTCGCGGGGAACGATGGCCATCCCCAGATTCAACGCGCCCGACGACCGCCGGTGCGCGACGGCGCGAGGGTCGGTGATCATGTGGACGACTCACCGGACCCGTCGCGATCTGATGGCCGATGGCATGACCGCGCGTGACATCACGGCGGCCGTCCGCGCGGGCGCGCTGATCCGTGCCCGACGTGACCGCTATCTTCCGCCGGAGACGCCGGATGCTGTGGTCCGGGCGGTCCGCGTCGGCGGACGTCTGACCTGCCTGTCCCTCCTCCAGCATCTCGAAGTCTTCGTGGAGACGAATGCGCGTCTGCACGTGCACCTCGACACACGAATGAGCCGTATGCGTTCGCCGCACGACCGCCGAAGGAAGCTGGACCTGAAGAACCTTCACGGCACGCGCTTGCACTGGCTCGCCATGCCGAATGACCCCGGTGCCGCAACGTGCACCGACCTTGTTGTCGCTTTGGCGCACGCGGTGCTCTGCCAGCCGCCACGCGCGGCGATCGCGTCGATCGACAGCGCGCTCAACAAGAAGCTGATCCGCTCCGAGCAGCTGTCATCAATCTTCGAGATCCTGCCCGCGAAGTATGCGGTGCTGGCATCGCTCGTCGACGGCCGGGCACAGTCAGGTCCTGAGACCCTCGTGCGACTGATGCTCGCCGGCCTCGGTTGCTCAACACGCTTGCAGGTGGAGTTCGAGAATGTCGGGTTCGTCGATCTCGTCGCAGACGGCTGGCTCGTCATCGAGTGCGACAGCAAGGAGTTCCACTCGGACTGGGATCAGCAGGTCAAGGACTACCAGCGTGACCTCGAGCTGGCGCGGCAGGGCTACGCCGTCCTCAGACTCACGGCGAGTGACATCCTCTTTCGCCCGGATGACGTGCTGGCCGCATTGCGGGGTTTGCTCACGCAGCGCACCAAGCGCTGACCGCCCCATCGAGGTCTCAAGCGGCTGTCGCGGTTCGCAACTCAGGACCGATGCGCGGAGCGAGAACACGAAGCGCCTGAACGCCGTATCCATCCTGAGTTGCGAACCGGGGAGGGCCTCGGGTGGCAAGGCTTGTGAACTCGCTCGCCCGGGCGCGGGGCCCATCCCTGATGCTCGCAACTCAGGATGGTCACGACCTGGGGGGTCTCCGCGTCGCCGGGCGACGGAATCATCCTGAGTTGCGAACGCAGCGAACCGGACCGAAGACGCTCAGGCAGCCCGGGGGATGCTGCAGCCCGGGGCCGCAGCATCCGTCCAGGGTCAGCGGGAGCGGCGGAGCAGGCCGACCTTGTCGTAGACGTCGGCGAGGGTGCGCTCGGCGACCTCGGACGCCTTGTCGGCGTTGACGGCGAGGACGCGGTCGAGCTCGGAGGGGTCGTCGAGCATCTGCAGCGCGCGCTCGCGCACCGGGCCGAACTCGTTGACGACGACCTCGGCGAGGCCCTTCTTGAAGTCGCCGTAGCCGCGGCCCGCGTACTCGTCCTCGATCGACGGGATCTGGCGGCCGGTCAGGGCCGCGTAGATCACGAGCAGGTTCGAGACGCCGGGCTTGGCCTCACGGTCGTAGCGCACCGAGCCCTCGGAGTCGGTGACGGCGCGCATGATCTTCTTCGCCGAGACCGCCGGGTCGTCGAGCAGCCACAGCACGCCGGCATCGGACTCCGCGGACTTCGACATCTTCGCGGTGGGGTTCTGCAGGTCGTAGATGCGGGCCGTCTCCTGCTGAATGACCGGCATCGGCACCCTGAACGTCTCGCCGAAGCGGCTGTTGAAGCGCTCCGCCAGGTCGCGGGTCAGCTCGACGTGCTGCTTCTGGTCGTCGCCGACGGGCACGATGTCGGTCTGGTACAGCAGGATGTCGGCGGCCATCAGCACGGGATACGTGAAGAGCCCGACCGACGTGGCGTCCGAGCCGTAGCGCGAGGACTTGTCCTTGAACTGCGTCATGCGCCCGGCCTCGCCGAAGCCCGTGATCGTCGACAGGATCCACGCCAGCTCGGGGTGCGCGGGCACGTGCGACTGCACGTACAGCGTCGACTTCGACGGCTCGATGCCGGCGGCGATGTACTGGGCGGCGGTGCGGCGCGTCTTCTCACGCAGGTGTTCGGGGTCCTGCGCGACGGTGATCGCGTGCAGGTCGACCACCGAGAAGAACGCGTCGTACGACTCCTGCAGGTCGCGCCACTGCATGAGAGCCCCGATGTAGTTGCCGATCTGAAGCGAGTCGGCGGAGGGCTGCATGCCGGAGTACAGGCGCGATCTACTCATCCGAAAAGTCTATAGAGCGGATGCTGCGCCTCAGTGCCCGATCGAGTATTCGGCGACGACGGGGGAGTGGTCGCTCCAGCGCGTGTCCCACGAGGGCGCGCGCACCACGCGGTAGTCGGCGACCCGGGCGCCGAGCTCGGGCGTCGCGAGGTGGTAGTCGATGCGCCACCCGGTGTCGTTGTCGAACGCGCGCCCGCGCATCGACCACCACGTGTACGGGCCGTCGACGTCGCCGTGGAAGCGGCGGCCGATGTCGACCCAGCCGAGACCGGGGCCCGTCGAGCCGTCCGCGCCGGTGACCTCCGCGCCCTCCTCGCCGAAGAACCGGTCGAAGTAGGCGCGCTCGCGGGGGAGGAACCCGGCCTTCTTGACGTTGCCCTTCCAATTGCGGATGTCGAACTCGCGGTGGCCGACGTTGAGGTCGCCCATGACGAGCGCGAGCGGGGAAGCGGCCTCGAGCTGCGGCATACGGGCCTCCATCGCGTCGAGGAAGGCCCACTTGGCGTCCTGCTTGGGGGTGTCGGCCTCGCCGGTGTGCACGTAGGCGCTCACGACGATCAGGCGCTCGCCGTCGATGTCGAAGTCGGCCTCGATCCAGCGGCCGGCACTGTCGAGCACCTCGGCCGCGTCCTCGGCGGCGGGGCCGAGCACGCGGCGCACCTCCACCGACGGGATGCGGCTGGCCACGGCCACACCGGCACGGCCCTTCGCGAGAGCCTCGTCGTTGACGATCTCCCACCCCGGCAGCGCAGCGCGCAGCTCGTCTTCGGTCGCGCGGACCTCCTGGAGGGCCATCACGTCGATGTCGGCGGCGTCGAGCCACTCGAGCATGCCTTTGCGCGTCGCCGCGCGGATTCCGTTGACGTTGACAGAGGCGATGCGAACACGGCGAGACACGACGGCAAGACTATCCGGGGCCACCGACACCGCTGGACGCATCAGTCGTTGTGCGGGACGCGCGGCGACCGCCCGCGCTTGGACGGCTTGCTCGGCGTCGCGGCGGCCGACGGAACGGGGGTCGACGCCCGCCCCGGCGCGGCCCCGTTCCGAACCGGCGCCGCCGGCGTCGCCGCCTCCACCTGGCTCAGCTCGTCCTCGGCCTCCCGCACGGCGCGGTCGGCGACCCACGCGCGGTACCAGGGCGCCTGGTCGCGCGCGTCCTGCGCGGTGCGCAGCCGCACCCGTGCGGCCACGAGCAGAGCCGCGTGCTCGGCCGCGACGCGCTCGGCATCGGTCTGCGGCAGCATCACGACATCGCGGTCCTTCGCCGCGACGGCGATCCACGCCGCCGCGACGAGCATGACGATCCCGAGCAGCCGGAACCACAGCAGCATCCCGATGAAGATCGCGAACGTCGCCAGCAGCGGGTTGGAGGGCGTGTAGCTCAGCAGCAGACCGGCACCGAGCTGGAGCACCGAGATGCCGAGTCCGCCGAGCAGGGCGCCTGGCCAGATGCGGCGCCACGGCAGCTTCGTGCCGGTCAGGAATCGGAACAGACCGACGAGCGCCGTGGAGGTCACCGCGAAACCGATGAGGAGCGAGCCGATGCTGACGCTGATGTCGGTGAGGGCGCTCGTGTCCTTCAACCCGAACAGGGAGAAGATCCATTCGACGGCGTAGGTGCCCACGGTGCTGAGCGCAAAGCCGAAGATCAGCGCCGCGCCGAAGATGAGCGCCGCGAGGAAGTCTCTGGCCTTGAGCAGGAAATAGCTTCGTCGATCCGGCGGGATGGCGAACAGCTCGCGCACCGCGCGACGGGAGTAGGTGACCCAGTCGATCGCCGTCCAGATGAGGGCGCCGAGCGCGATGACGCCCGTCCAGCCGAGGACGCCGGAGTTCGAGGATGCGATCTCCTGCACCGCTTCGGGGGTGGCGAGTCCGCCTGAATCGGAGATCAGGCCCGGGATGTAGCTGTTGATCAGGTCGATGAGGGCGTTGACGGCATCCGGGCTCCCACCCAGCCAGATGCCGACGATCGCGAACACGACGTAGATCGCGGCGAAGCACGCGAACAGCGCGACGTAGCTGACGCCGGCCGCGAGCAGGAACCCGTTCTCGATGAGGAAGTGGCGCCACACCCGGACGGGGAACCACGCCATCGTCGCCTGCGTCAGCCGCGTCGCGCGACTGATCGGCGCGTCGAAGCGCTGCCGGAGGCTGTGCTCCGTCGCCTCCCAGCGCTCCCGGAGCGACTCCTCCTCGCGCTGCGCGGCGTCCGCTGCCGCACGGGCATCGGGCGGGGGAGTGTGCGTCACGGTGTTCAGATTAGCGACAGACGGATGCCGCATCGCTGAGCGATGCGGCATCCGTCTGCCTGAAAGAGAACCGGGGTTACGGGCGTCCGCGCAGGACCGCCTGCTTGACCTCGGCGATCGCCTTGGTGACCTCGATGCCGCGCGGGCACGCCTCGGTGCAGTTGAAGGTCGTGCGGCAGCGCCACACGCCCTCTTTGTCGTTGAGGATGTCGAGGCGCACGTCGCCGGCGTCGTCGCGCGAGTCGAAGATGAAGCGGTGCGCGTTGACGATGGCCGCAGGGCCGAAGTACTGGCCGTCGGTCCAGAAGACGGGGCACGACGACGTGCACGCGGCGCACAGGATGCACTTCGTGGTGTCGTCGAAGACCTCGCGGTCGACGATCGACTGGATGCGCTCCTTGCCCTTCTCGGGCGTCGAGTTCGCGATGAGGAACGGCTGGACCTCGCGGTACGACGCGAAGAACGGCTCCATGTCGACGACGAGGTCCTTCTCGAGCGGCAGGCCCTTGATGGCCTCGACATAGATCGGCTGCGAGATGTCGAGGTCCTTGATGAGCGTCTTGCACGCGAGCCGGTTGCGGCCGTTGATGCGCATCGCGTCGGAGCCGCAGATGCCGTGGGCGCACGAGCGGCGGAAGGTCAGCGAGCCGTCGACCTCCCACTTGATCTTGTGCAGGGCGTCGAGCACGCGGTCGGTCGAGTAGAGCTCGACGTCGTAGTCGACCCAGCGCGGCTCCTCGTCGACCTCGGGGTCGAAGCGCCGGATGATGAACGTGACGAGGAACGACTGGATGCCGGTGTCGTTGGTGACCTCGGTAGCGGAATCCGCGTCGGCGACGAGCGTCATCAGTACTTCCTCTCCATCGGCGGGTAGTTCAACTCGCCCTTTTCGTTCTTCGTGAAGACGACGGGCTTCCAGCCCAGGCGGATGTGGTCCTCGGCGTTCGACGAGTGCGGGTCGCCCGACAGGTACGCCATGGTGTGCTGCATGTAGTTCTCGTCGTCGCGCTTCGGGAAGTCGTCGCGCATGTGGCCGCCGCGGCTTTCTTTGCGGTTCTTCGCGGTCACGACGACCACCTCGGCGATGTCGAGGAGGAAGCCGAGCTCGACGGCCTCGAGCAGGTCGGTGTTGAACCGCTTGCCCTTGTCGTCGACGTGCACGTTCTTGAAGCGTTCCCGCAGCTCTTCGATGGTGAGGAGCACCTCGCCGAGCGACTCGTCGGTGCGGAACACCTGGGCCTTGCGGTCCATCTCGTCCTGCAGCGTCTTGCGGAGCACCGCGATGCGCTCGGTGCCCGGGTTGTTGCGCAGGCCCTCGATGAGGTCGCGCACCTCGGCGGCGGGGTCTTCGGGCAGCGGCACGAAGTCGGCGGTCTTGACGTACTCGACGGCGTTGCGGCCGGCGCGCTTGCCGAAGACGTTGATGTCGAGCAGCGAGTTGGTGCCGAGGCGGTTCGACCCGTGCACCGACACGCACGCGCACTCGCCGGCTGCGTACAGGCCCGGGACGACGGTGGTGTTGTCGCTGAGCACCTGCGCGTCGTTGTTGGTGGGGATGCCGCCCATCGCGTAGTGCGCGGTCGGCATGACGGGCACCGGCTCGACCACCGGGTCGACGCCGAGATACGTGCGTGCGAACTCGGTGATGTCGGGGAGCTTCGTCTCGAGCACCTCGGCGCCCAGGTGCGTGCAGTCCAGGAGCACGTAGTCGCGGTGGGGTCCGGCGCCGCGGCCCTCTGCGACCTCCTGCACCATGCACCGGCTGACGATGTCGCGCGGGGCGAGGTCCTTGATGGTCGGGGCGTAGCGCTCCATGAACCGCTCGCCGCTCACGTTGCGCAGGATCGCGCCTTCACCGCGGGCACCTTCGGTGAGAAGGATGCCGAGCCCGGCGAGACCGGTCGGGTGGAACTGGAAGAACTCCATGTCCTCCAGCGGCAGGCCCTTGCGCCAGATGATGCCGACGCCGTCACCGGTGAGGGTGTGCGCGTTCGAGGTCGTCTTGAAGATCTTGCCGAATCCGCCCGTCGCGAAGATGACGGCCTTCGACTGGAAGACGTGCAGGTCGCCCGTGGCGAGCTCGTAGGCGACGACGCCCGCGATCTGCTTGTCGGTGCCCTCGCCGACCGTGATGAGGTCGAGCACGTAGAACTCGTTGAAGAAGTTGATGCCGAGCTTGACGCAGTTCTGGAACAGCGTCTGCAGGATCATGTGGCCGGTGCGGTCGGCGGCGTAGCAGGCACGGCGCACCGGGGTCTTGCCGTGGTCGGCGGTGTGCCCGCCGAAGCGGCGCTGGTCGATCTTGCCCTCGGGGGTGCGGTTGAACGGCAGGCCCATGTTCTCGAGGTCGATGACCGCGTCGATCGCCTCTTTCGCGAGGATCTCGGCCGCGTCCTGGTCGACGAGGTAGTCGCCGCCCTTGACGGTGTCGAAGGTGTGCCACTCCCACGAGTCCTCTTCGACGTTCGCCAGGGCCGCCGCCATGCCGCCCTGCGCCGCGCCGGTGTGCGAGCGGGTGGGGTACAGCTTCGAGATGACGGCCGTCCTCGCCCCGGGGCCCGCCTCGATGGCGGCGCGCATGCCGGCGCCGCCGGCGCCCACGATGACGATGTCGAACTGGTGGTAGTGGACGCCGTCCTTGACGTAGCTGTCGGTGGTCTCAGTGCTCACGCTGTGTGCTTTCGATGGTCGATGCTCGGGGGTCGCCCGAACGCTAGCCGCAGATGCTGATGATGGTGTCGGACGCGGTCTCGGCGTCGAAGCCGATGCACGGGTCGAACGTGAAGACGACGAGCGTGCCGAGCACGATGAGGAACGCCGCCGCGAGGCCGAGCGCCCAGACCAGCACGCGGCGGGTGCCGGCGTGGGTCACGTAGTCGTTGACGATCGTGCGCATGCCGTTCGCGCCGTGGATCAGCGCGAGCCACAGCATGAGGACGTCCCACCACTGCCAGAACGGCGTGGCGTACTTGCCGGCGACGAACGCGAAGTCGATGCCGTGGATGCCTTCGCCGACCATCAGGTTCACGAAGAGGTGGCCGAAGATCAGGACCACGAGCAGCACGCCCGAGGCGCGCATGTAGACCCAGCCCCACTTCTCGAGGTTGGCACCCCGGCGGCGGACGGCGGCGCGCGGAGCGCGCGGATCGGCGATGGCGGTCATCAGTGGCCCCCTCCCGGTGCGAAGGCGAGCATGAGGTGACGCGGGACGAAGCCCAGCATCGTCACGGCCCACAGGCCCAGCACGCCCCACCACAGCTGGCGCTGGTGGCGGGTGGCCCACGACCACATGTCGACCAGGATGATGCGCAGGCCGTTGTACGCGTGGTACGCGATGGCGCCGACCAGGGCGACCTCGCCCAGGGCCATCACCGGGTTCTTGTACGTGCCGATCACCGCGTCGTACGCCTCGGGCGACACCCGGATGAGCGCCGTGTCGAGGATGTGGACGAGCAGGAAGAAGAAGATGGCGACGCCGGTGATGCGGTGCAGCACCCACGACCACATGCCTTCGTTCCCGCGGTACAGGGTGCCGCGAGGAACTCGGGAGGTGGTCTCGGATACCGACGGTGTGACGCGTGCTGGTGCAGACACGTCCGTCCTCCTTGGATCGAAACACGATGGGGCTGGCCTCGGACTGCGAGGACGGCCCCCGAAGAGGGCCCGGAACCGTGGGCTTCGGGCCGTCGGCGTCACGCGGGCGCTGCGACCATCCTATTCCCGCATTTCGCGGACCGGCGACGAAGGCGACCCTTACGGCCCCTCCATCCGGAGGGATCTTCGCGAGTGACAAGAACCGCGGTTGTTTCGCCGATCCGGCTACCCTGGGTGCCATGCCCGGACCCATCGACGACTTCTACGCCGTGATCCCCGCCGGCGGCATCGGCAGCCGGCTGTGGCCGCTGTCGCGCGCCGACGCGCCGAAGTTCCTCCACGATCTCACCGGCTCGGGGCACACGCTCCTCGGCGACACGTGGAACCGGCTGGAGCCGCTCGCCGGACCAGACCGCATCGCCGTCGTGACCGGGCGCGCACACCGTGCGGCGGTGGAGAAGGAGCTGCCCGACATCCCCGACAAGAACGTCTTCCTGGAGTCGGAACCCCGCGATTCCACGGCCGCGATCGGCTTGGCCGCCGCGATCCTCTCGCGTCGCGAGCCCGACGTGATCATCGGCTCGTTCGCCGCCGACCACGTCATCCGCGTGCCGCAGCTGTTCGAGTGGGCGGTGAACCAGGCGGTCTCCACCGCGCGCGAGGGCTACATCTGCACGATCGGCATCCAGCCGTCCGAGCCGTCCGTCGGGTTCGGGTACATCAAGAAGGGCGACGCGCTGAAGGTCGAGGGGGCGCCCGAGGCCGCGCTGGTCGAGAGCTTCGTCGAGAAGCCCGACCTCGAGACGGCGAAGGAGTACTTCGCCGACCGCAACTACCTGTGGAACGCCGGCATGTTCATCTCGCGCGCCGACGTGCTGCTCGGCGAGATCGCCGAGAACGAGCCTCACCTCTACGCGGGCCTCATGGACCTCGCCGAGGCCTGGGACGACCGCGACGAGCGCGGACCGGTGGTCGACCGGGTCTGGCCGACGCTCAAGAAGATCGCGATCGACTACACCGTCGCCGAGCCCGCGGCCGCGAAGGGGCGCCTCGCCGTCATCCCCGGGCACTTCGACTGGGACGACGTGGGCGACTTCGCGAGTCTCGCCAAGCTCAACTCCCACGGCCGCAAGAACGACCTCGCCATCCTCGGCGAGAACGCCCGCATCCTCTCCGATGCGGCCAGCGGCATCGTCGTCAGCCAGACCCGACGGGTCATCAGCCTCATCGGTGTCCGCGACATCGTCGTGGTCGACACCGAGGACGCGCTCCTGGTCACCACGAGCGAGCACGCCCAGCGCGTGAAGGGCGTCGTCGACGCGCTCAAGCTCAGCGGGCGCGGCGAAGTTCTGTGAAAACGGATGCTGCGGCCCGCGGCTGGGCCCACGCGCCCGGAGGCTCCGCGGATCGCGCCAGCGATGCGTGGAGTGGGCGTGGGGACCGTTTTCCCTGATCCTCTGCTCATCTGAGCGGGATATTGCGTCTTTGTAACCTTTCGCGAACGACGCCTCACGATGCATGCAACCGCGCCGTCACAGTGGGTAACTTTGTGCAGTCCCCGTGAAGGACGCGGGGGAACGTAGTGGAGGCTGAGTTGACCATCTCACGCACCAAGAAGCTCGTCGGCGTCACCGTCGCCGCGGGCATGCTGATCGCCCTCGCCGGCTGCGGCTCCGCCCCTGAGGAGACGGAATCCACGGGAGACGCCGGAAACGTCGTCGAGGGCTTCACCCCCTGCCTCGTGTCGGACGACGGCGGCTTCAACGACAAGTCGTTCAACCAGTCCGCGAAGGAAGGCATGGACCGCGCCGCCGAGGAACTCGGCGTCGAGCCCATCGAGGTCGAGTCCAGCTCGGCGAACGACTACGCCCCGAACCTCGAGAACCTCATCGCCGAGGGCTGCACGTTCATCATCGCGGTCGGCTTCAAGCTGTCGGCCGACACGGTCGCCTCCGCGCTCGCGAACCCCGACGTGAACTACGCCATCATCGACGACCGGGCCGACAACAGCGGCGCGACGGGCGACGACGGCAAGGAGACCGGCGACGGCGAGACCGACGCGCCGAACATCAAGCCGCTCCTGTTCGACACCGTCCAGGCCGCGTACCTCGGCGGCTACGCCGCGGCCGCGTGGTCGGCGGAAGCCGGCGTCAACAAGGTCGGCACCTTCGGCGGCATCCCGATCCCGCCCGTCACCATCTTCATGGACGGCTTCATCGACGGCGTCGAGAAGTACAACGAAGACAAGGGCGCCGCGGTCGAGACCTACGGCTGGGACGTCGACGCCCAGGAGGGCTCGATGACCGGTGGCTTCGCCGCCAACGACACCGCCAAGCAGACCGCGCAGGGCATCCTCGACCAGGGCGTCGACGTGATCCTCCCGGTCGGCGGCCCGATCTACCAGAGCGCGCGCGACGCCATCACCGACGCCGGCAGCGGCACGGTCATGCTGGGTGTCGACTCCGACCTCGCCAAGGCCGACCCCTCGGTCGCCGACATGGTGCTGGTCTCGATCATGAAGCGCATCGACGAGGCCGTCTACCAGGCGACCATGGAGGCGTCGTCGGGCGACTTCGACCCGGCCACCTACATCGGCACGCTCGAGAACGAGGGCGTGGGCCTGTCGGGCTTCGGCTCGTTCGAGTCGCAGCTGCCGGAGGGCCTGCTCGATGAGCTCGCCGCCCTCCAGGAGCAGATCATCTCGGGCGACCTCGAGGTGACCTCGCCCAGCTCGCCGTAAGGCAGCAGGAACAGCGGAACGCGGCCGGGTGGACGACTCCACCCGGCCGCGTTCTTCCCCGCCGCCACCACATGGATGGCGCCGCGGCCGACAGCATATATAGGGTGCACATATGAAGCTCGAGCTCCGTGGGATCACGAAGCGTTTCGGGTCCCTCGTCGCGAACGACCACATCGATCTCGTGGTCCAGCCGGGTGAGATCCATGCCCTTCTCGGCGAGAACGGCGCCGGCAAATCCACACTCATGAACGTGCTCTACGGCCTGTACCAGGCCGATGAGGGCGAGATCCTGCTGGACGACGTCGTCCAGCACTTCCGCGGTCCCGGCGACGCGATGAACTCGGGCATCGGCATGGTGCACCAGCACTTCATGCTCATCCCGGTCTTCACCGTCGCCGAGAACGTGATGCTCGGGCACGAGAGCACGAAGGCGCTCGGCGCCCTCGATCTCGCCAAGGCCCGCCAGCACGTGCGCTCGGTCGCCGACCGCTTCGGGTTCGAGGTCGATCCCGACGCCGTCGTCGGCGATCTCCCCGTGGGCGTGCAGCAGCGGGTCGAGATCATCAAGGCCCTGTCGCGCGACGCGAAGGTGCTCGTGTTCGACGAGCCGACCGCGGTGCTGACCCCGCAGGAGACCGACGAGCTCATGACGATCATGAAGCAGCTGCGTGATGAGGGCACCTCGATCGTCTTCATCACCCACAAGCTGCGCGAGGTGCGCGCCGTCGCCGACCGCATCACCGTCATCCGGCTCGGCAAGGTCGTGGGCGAGGCCTCGCCGACCGCCTCCAACGCGGAACTCGCCTCCCTCATGGTCGGCCGCGCGGTCGAGCTCACCGTCCACAAGGGCCCGCCCCAGCGCGGCGAGGGCGGACTCGAGGTGCGCGACCTCCGTGTCGTCACCGCGAACGGCACCGTCGTCGTGGACGACGTGAGCTTCGACGTCCGGCCGGGCGAGATCCTCGCGGTCGCGGGCGTCCAGGGCAACGGCCAGACCGAGCTCATCGAGGCCATGGTGGGCCTCGGGGAGCGCGTGAGCGGCTCGATCGAGCTCGGCGGTGTCGAGCTCGTGGGCAAGAGCGTTCGCGGCATCCTCGACGAGGGGGTCGGGTTCGTGCCCGAGGATCGCACCGAGGACGGCCTGGTGGGCACGTTCACCGTGGCCGAGAACCTCATCCTCGACCGGTCCGGCGACAAGGCGTTCGTGTCGGGCGGCACGATCCGCCGCGGGGTGCTCGACGACTTCGCCAAGGCGCGCATCACCGAGTACGACATCCGCACGCAGGGCCCGGACGTCCCCGCCGGGACGCTGTCCGGCGGAAACCAGCAGAAGGTCGTGATCGCCCGCGAGATGAGCCGCGAGCTGAAGCTGCTCGTCGCGGCGCAGCCCACGCGCGGCGTCGACGTCGGCTCGATCGAGTTCATCCACAAACGCATCGTCGAGACGCGGGATGCCGGCATCCCCGTCGTCGTCGTCTCCACCGAGCTCGACGAGGTCGCGGCCCTCGCCGACCGCATCGTGGTGATGTACCGCGGAGCGATCGTCGGCATCGTGCCCGGCGACACCCCCCGAGACGTTCTCGGCCTCATGATGGCCGGCGAGAAGCCCGAGGAGGCCGTCGCGTGAACGACCAGAACCCCGCTGCGAGCGGCGACCCGCTCAAGGGGCTGCCTGCAGATCAGCTCCCGTCCGTGTCGGGCCCCCTCACGGGTTCGCCGGACCTCCCTGCCCCCACCCCTGACGCGCCCGGTGCCGTCGACGGCGAGGTGCCACCGCCCCCGCGGCAGAACGTCTTCATCAAGGAGCTGCTGCGCAGCAACTGGGTGACCACCGTGCTCGCGATCGTCGTGGCGATGGTCGTGGGCGGCATCCTGATGGCGATCACGAACGAGGACGTCCAGGCGGCGTCCGGCTACTTCTTCGCGCGACCCGGCGACACGCTCGGCGCCGTCTGGAATGCGGTGTACGGCGGCTACGAGGCGCTCTTCCGCGGGGCGATCTACAACCCCCGGGCGAATGACTTCGCGACGCAGATCCGGCCGCTCACCAACACGCTCGGCTTCGCCGCCCCGCTGATCGCCGCAGGCCTCGGTGTGGCGCTGGCGTTCCGCGTGGGCCTGTTCAACATCGGTGGCCGTGGCCAGATCCTCATCGCGTGTGCGACCGCGGCGCTGTTCACCTTCAACCTGAACCTGCCGATGTTCCTCCAGCTGCCCCTCACTCTGGCGGCGGGTATCGCCGGCGGTGCGATCTGGGGTGGCATCGTCGGTGTGCTGAAGGCGCGCACCGGCGCCCACGAGGTGATCCTCACCATCATGCTCAACTACGTCGCGTTCTACCTCGTGACGTGGATGGTGCGCACCCCCGGCATCCTGCAGCGCCCGGCGGGCGACCAGCCGATCTCGTCGGCGACGCCGGCGAACGCGCAGTTCCCCGACCTGCTCGGGCCCCGGTTCCCCCTGCTCGACTGGGGCTTCGTGATCGTCATCGCGGCCACCGTTTTCGTGTGGTGGCTGGTCGAGCGGTCGAGCCTCGGCTTCCGGCTCCGCGCCGTCGGCGAGAACCCGCACGCCGCGCGGGCCTCCGGCATCTCCGTGCAGCGGATGTACATCTACGCGATGCTCTTCGCCGGTGGCCTCGCGGGTCTGGCCGGCATGAACCAGATCCAGGGCTCGGTGACCACGGGCTTCGACGGCTACATCGACGCGGGCATCGGCTTCGACGCCATCACCGTCGCCCTCCTCGGCCGCAGCCGGGCCTGGGGCGTGTTCGCCGCCGGCATCCTGTTCGGCGCGCTGAAGGCCGGTTCGTTCACGATGCAGGCCTCGCAGGGCATCCCCGTCGACATCGTGCTCGTGGTGCAGTCGCTCATCGTCCTGTTCATCGCGGCGCCGCCGCTCATCCGCACGATCTTCTTCCTGCCGAAGACCGATGCCGAGAAGGCCGCCAAGGCGAGAGCCAAGGCTGCGAAGAAGGCGGTGTCCGCATGACCGCGCTCGCTCCTGCTCCCGACGGGACGATCCAGCTGGCCACCGTGAAGGTGCGCCACCTGAAGCTGCCGGTGACCCTCGCGATCGCGACGGCCCTGCTGGCGCTCCTCTTCCTGTTCGTCCCGCGCAACGGCATCAGCACCTTCCGGCTGAGCGACCCGAGCTCGTCGATCGGCCTGCCGAACGTGAGCTTCCCGACCGCCGTGACCTGCTGGGTCCTGATCGGCATCCTCGTGCTCCTGACGCTCTGGGCGTTCTGGGACTCGGCGAACTACCGCCGCACCGGCCTCTGGCTGCCGATCGTGTTCAGCCTCCTCGCCGTGTTCGCGTTCCTCGTGTGGGCCTCCGCCGGTGGGCTCGTGCCCGTCACGGGCCTCCTGTTCGGCGCGCTGTCGCTGTCTGTCCCGCTGATCTTCGGTGCGCTCGGAGGCGTCATCGGCGAGCGGGTCGGCGTCGTCAACGTCGCGATCGAGGGTCAGTTCCTGTTCGGCGCGTTCAGCGCCGCACTTCTGGCGAGCATCACCCACAACCCGTTCGTCGGGCTCGTGGGCGCGATGGTGGGCGGCGTGCTCGTAGCGTTCGTGCTGGCGGCGTTCTCGATCAAGTACCTCGTCGACCAGGTGATCGTCGGCGTCGTGCTCAACGTCCTCGTGACGGGCCTGACCGGCTTCCTCTACGGCGCGCTGCTCGTGCCGAACGAGGCCGACCTCAACCGCCCGGTGCGCTTCACGCGGTGGGAGATCCCGCTGCTCAGCGACATCCCGATCATCGGACCCGTGCTGTTCAACCAGACGTTCATCGTCTACCTCATGTACATCACTGTCGCGCTCGTCGCCTGGGGCCTCTACCGCACCCGCTGGGGCCTGCGGCTCCGCGCGGTCGGCGAGCACCCGCAGGCGGCCGACACGGTGGGCATCAAGGTGAACACCAGCAGGTTCTGGAACGTCTCTCTCGCCGGCGCGATCGCCGGCATCGGCGGTGCGTATTTCACCCTCGTCTCGGTGGGCCAGTTCACCAAGGAGATGACGGCGGGCCTCGGCTTCATCGCCCTCGCCGCGGTCATCTTCGGCCGCTGGGACCCGATCCGCGCGACCCTCGCGGCGCTGCTGTTCGGGTTCGCGACCAACCTGCAGAACCTCCTGACCGTGCTGCGGACGCCGATCCCCAGCGAGTTCATGCTGATGCTTCCGTACCTCGTGACGATCATCGCCGTCGCCGGCTTCGCGGGTCAGATCCGCGGTCCCGCCGCCGCCGGCAAGCCATACATCAAGGGATGACGCGGTGCCTGCCGTGCGTGTGAAGGGCGACGGATGCCGGGCCGCGGCATCCGTCGACCCTCCTGATACCCCACCCGACGCGAACGGAGCGCGCTCATGACCGATATCGACTGGGATGAGCTGCGCGCCGCGGCGACGGACGCGATGCGGCGCGCCTACGCCCCCTACTCGCGCTACAAGGTCGGCGCCGCCGCCCTCGTGACCGACGGGCGCATCGTCACCGGCTGCAACGTCGAGAACGCGTCGTACGGCGTCACCCTCTGCGCCGAGTGCGGTCTCGTCAGCGAGCTGGCGAACTCGGGCGGCGGAAGCCTCGTCGCGTTCGTCTGCGTCAACGGCCATGGCGACACGATCATGCCGTGCGGCCGCTGCCGCCAGCTGCTGTTCGAATTCGCGATCCCCGGCATGCTGCTCGAGACGGTGTCGGGAATCCGCACGATCGACGAGGTGCTGCCCGACGCGTTCGGACCCCGCGACCTCGAGGAGGCGACCCGATGAGCGATCCGACGGGCGTCGAGCCGTTCGACGCGGTCGACGTGATACGCACCAAACGCGATGGCGGTGCGGTGCCGGAGCAGGCGCTGCGCTGGATGGTCGACGCCTACACCCGCGGGTACGTCGCCGACTCGCAGATGGCCGCGTTCGCGATGGCCGTTCTCCTCAACGGCATGACGCGCGACGAGATCCGCGTCATGACCGACGCGATGATCGCCTCGGGGGAGCGGATGAGCTTCTCGGGGCTCGGCAAGCCCACGGTCGACAAGCACTCGACGGGCGGCGTCGGCGACAAGATCACGCTGCCGCTGGCTCCGCTCGTCGCGAGCTTCGGCGTCGCGGTGCCGCAGCTGTCGGGCCGCGGACTCGGCCACACCGGCGGCACGCTCGACAAGCTCGAGTCGATCCCGGGCTGGCGTGCGGCACTCTCGAACGACGAGATGTTCGCACAGCTCCGCGACGTCGGCGCTGTGATCTGCGCCGCAGGCTCCGGTCTCGCACCGGCCGACAAGAAGCTCTACGCGCTGCGCGACGTCACCGGCACGGTCGAAGCCATCCCGCTCATCGCGTCGAGCATCATGTCGAAGAAGATCGCGGAGGGCACCGACGCGCTCGTGCTCGACGTGAAGTTCGGCTCCGGCGCCTTCATGCAGGGCGTCGACCGCGCCCGCGAGCTCGCCCGCACGATGGTCGCCCTCGGCACCGACTCGGGCGTCTCGACGACCGCGCTCCTCACCGACATGAACACCCCGCTCGGCCTCGCCATCGGCAACGCCAACGAGGTGCGCGAGTCGGTCGAGGTGCTCGCCGGCGGCGGCCCCGCCGACGTCGTCGAGCTGACGGTGGCGCTCGCCCGCGAGATGCTCGCGCTCGCCGGCCAGCCGGACGCCGATGTCGAGGCGGCGCTGCAGGACGGCCGCGCGATGGATGCCTGGCGCGCGATGATCATCGCGCAGGACGGCGATCCGGATGCTGCGCTGCCCGCCCCGAACGAGACGCACACCGTCACCGCGACCGAAGGCGGCTACGTCACCGGCATGGAGGCGCTCCCGTTCGGCATCGCCGCGTGGCGCCTGGGAGCCGGACGCGCACGCGCGCAGGACCCGGTGCTGCACGCGGCGGGCATCGATCTTCACGTGAAGCCCGGCGATCAGGTGACCGCCGGCCAGCCGCTGTTCACCCTTCTCGGCGAGGATGCCTCCCGGTTCGACCGCGCCCTCGAAGCCCTCGACGGGGCGTGGGAGATCGGCCCCGACGCACCCGAGCGCACTCCTCTCGTCCTGGAACGCATCACCGCCTAGGCTGAGTCAGTCCCGCGCCGGGCCCGACGCGGCCGCCCGGACCGCAGCATCCGTCCGCACCCCCTGACTCGCGATCGCACCGAGGAGAATCTCAATGCCCATCGACCAGCACGGCGACGCCATCCTCGACGGAGTGTCGCTCCGGAGCCTCCCCAAGGTCTCGCTGCACGATCACCTCGACGGCGGCGTGCGCCCCGCGACGATCATCGAACTGGCCGACGCGATCGGGTTCGACGTCCCCGAGTCCGACCCGGACGACCTCGCGGACTGGTTCGCCGACAAGAGCGACTCGGGCTCTCTCGTCGAGTACCTCAAGACCTTCGACCTGACGATCGGCGTCATGCAGACGCGTGAAGGCCTCACGCGCGTCGCCCGCGAGTTCGTCGAGGACCTCGCCGCCGACGGCGTCATCTACGGCGAGGTGCGCTGGGCACCCGAGCAGCACCTCGGCCGCGGGCTGTCGCTCGACGAGGTCGTCGCGGCGGTGCAGGAGGGCATCGAGGAGGGCGAGGACGCGGCCGAGAGCCGCGGCCACGACATCCGTGTCGGCCAGCTGATCTCGGCCATGCGCCACAGTGACCGCTCGCTCGAGATCGCGCGGCTGGCCGTGGACTGGCGCAACCGGGGCGCGGTCGGGTTCGACATCGCGGGTCCCGAGGACGGGTTCCCGCCGTCGCGCCTGCGCGAGGCGTTCGACTACCTGGCGTCGGAGTTCTTCCCGGCCACCGTGCACGCGGGCGAGGCTGCCGGCCTGGACTCGATCCGTTCGGCGCTGATCGACGGCCGCGCGCTGCGCCTCGGCCACGGCGTGCGCCTCGCCGAAGACCTCGAAGTCGTCTCGCGTGCCGGCGAAGAGGTGCTCGTCCAGTTCGGCGACCTGGCGCGCTGGGTGCGCGACCGCGAGATCCCGCTCGAGCTGTCGCCGTCGTCGAACCTGCAGACAGGTGCCATCGAGCGCTGGGGCACGACGCTGGAGGACCACCCCTTCGACCTGCTCTACCAGCTCGGCTTCGCGGTCACCGTGAACGTCGACAACCGCACCATGAGCCGCACGTCGCTCACGCGCGAGCTCGCGCTCCTCGCCGAGACCTTCGAGTACGGCCTCGACGACCTCGAGGCCTTCCAGCTCAACGCCGCCGCCGGCGCCTTCCTCCCGGTGGAGGAGCGCGAGGAGCTCATCGACCTCATCGCCGACGGCTTCGACGCGTAGTCGCTGACCGGTTCCGGAGCGGAGGCGCTGCCCGCGGCATCCGCTCGGCCCGCGGCATCCGCTCGGCCCGCGGCATCCGCTCGGCCCGCGGCATCCGCTCGGCCCGCGGCATCCGCTCCCTCCTTCCCGCTCGACGCGTGCCAGATGCTGTGCGGCCGCGGCGGTCGATTCGCTGCGAAGTCCGGACTTCGCAGGTTGCGGCCCCCTGGCTTCTGCGTTGTCCGGACGGCGCGGATCAGATTGCACACGGCCCGTTGTGCGAGGTCCGGACTTCGCCGGTTCCGGATGCCGCGTTCCCGCGTTGTCCGGACGGCACAGAATCCTCCACAGCGGGCCCGTCGCTCGGGTTGTGCACAGGACTCGCCATCTGACGAGAATCAGCAACCGGCCCTGCGTGAAATGGGGTGGTGACGAGGAAGCGCCTTTCGATCGGAAGCCAGCCGTTCACGGTTGCCAGAGCCCTCGAGGACGGAATCGGCCGTGGAACCCTCGACGGCCCGCGGTTCGAGCGACCGTTCCACGGGGTGCGCCAGCTCAAGGAGCAGGAGGCGAAGTGCGACGCCGCGATGCGGCCCCGCAACGGCATCGAGCTGCGCGCGTACAAGAAGCGCTGTGCTCAGCTCGCCGTCCGCATGGGGGCCGACGACTTCTTCAGTCACAGCTCTGCGCTCGTGCTGTGGGGCGCGCCGGCTCCGCGCGACTGGGACCAGGCCATCCATGTCTCCGGAATACGACCGCGCAACCCCATCCGCACACGCGGGGTGGTGTCGCATCGCCTGGCTCGCCGGGAGGCAGCGTTTGCGGTTCGGGGCGGCCTCCGGGTCGAGACTCCAGCGCGAGCGTGGGTGCAGGCATCGGCTCAACTCTCCGACATCGACCTCATCGTTGCGGCAGACTTCCTCGTGGCGCGGCGGCGACGACTCGTCACCGTGGAGGAGCTCCGGGGCGAGGCTGCACGAATGCGCCGTCCGCGCCTTGAGCGCTTGATCGACCGCGTCCGGGACGGCGCGGAGTCGGCCAAGGAGACGGAACTGCGGATCCGACTGGTCGACGGCGGCCTCCCAGAACCAGACCTCGCCCACGAGCTCTTCACGTCATCCGGGACCTTCGTCGCGCGGCTCGATCAGGTGTATCTGCGATACCGGGTCGCCGTGGAGTACGACGGCCGCCAGCACGCCGAGGACGTAGGCCAATTCGCTCGCGATGCCGATCGGTGGCGTGCGATCGGCGACGAGGGGTGGCATCTCGTTCGAATCCTGAACCACCACCTCGAACCCGACCCGATGGTGGCGGTGGATATCGTGCGGCGCGCTCTCATCCGTGCCGGTTGGCGTCCCTGACCGACGGGCCACCGAGTCCGGACTTCGCAGGTTCGGGACGCTGGTTTGCTGCGCTTTCTGGACCGCAGGGTGTCCGTTGTCTCCGGGCGACGGGGTGAAGTCCGGACTTCGCAGGTGCGCGACGCCCCCGCGCCGCGAAGTCCGGACTTCGCCGCGAGAGGGGGCGGTCAGCGGCGCGCCACGCCGGGGTGTGACGCCAGGTACGCCTCGAAGGCCTCGGCCGAGGTCTTCGCGGGAGTGAAGCCGAAGTCGTCCTTCAGCTTCGCGTTCGCGAGCACCGGGCGGTAGCGGAGGAAGCGCACCTGTTCCGGGCCGTGGACGGTGAGGCGCAGCATCCGTCCCATCCGCAGGCCGAAGCCCAGCACCGCGGCAGGCACCGTCACGACGGGCTTGCCGAGGCGCCGGGCGATCTCGGGCACGGTCACGCGGCCGTCGCCGGCGACGTTGTAGATGCCGGGCGGGCCGTCGGTGGCGGCGCGTGCCATCGCGGCGGCGACGTCGTCGACCCACACGAAGACGAAGGGCGACTCCGAGCCGCGCACCTTCAGGAGGGCGGGCCCGTCCCAGAGCGCCGTGATCTGGTTCTGCACCGTCGGGCCCAGGATCGTGCCGATGCGGAACACGACCTGCTCGAGCTCGGGGTGCGCCTCGCGGTATCCGGCGAGCAGCCGCTCGACGAGGCGCTTGTGCTTCGAGTACGGGAACTCGTCGTTGCCGCGTACGGGGTCGCTCTCGCGCAGCCACTCGGGGTTGTCGGGGTGGTAGCCGTAGGCGGCGCCCGACGACGAGACCACGATCCGCTTCACGCCGGCTTCGACGCACGCCTCGAGCACGTGCCGCGATCCGTCCACATCCACCCGGTACTCGAGATCGTGGTCGCGGCCGGGGTTGACGATGGCGGCGAGGTGCACGACGACGTCGATCCGGTGGCGGCGCAGCAGCGGCACGAGGCCGTCGGGACGGGTGACGTCGCACTCGTCGTAGACGACGCCGTCGACGGGATGCTGCGGCGGCCGCAGATCGCCGGCCACGACCAGCTCGACATCGGGGCGGCAGGCGAGGGCAGCGGCCACGTGGGATCCGAGGAAACCGGCGCCGCCGGTGACGAGGACGCGGATGCTCATGCGGCGGGCTCCGCGGGATCGGCTGACCCCGTCGTCGCGGACCCGGTCGCGGCGTCCGTCGCCCGCACCGCGTGGCGCGACGCGTCGCCCTTGGCCGACCCCGTGCGCTTCTTCGTGTGCCGGGCCCAGAGGGCGGCGACGATGAGCCCCGCGATGATGTCCCAGATGCCCCACCAGCCGGCGACGATCGCCATGCCGCCGAGGCCGCCGAAGAAGGCGAACACCAGCCCGAGGCCGAGGCCCGCGTTGCGGATGCCGACCTCGAACGTCATCGCCTTGCGCTCGCGGGTGCCGAGGCCGCCGACGACAGCGGTGCTGTACCCGATCGCCAGTGCGACGGCGTCGTGGATCGTGACGACGAGGATGATGACGCCGAGGAATGCGACGAAGTAGGCCCAGTTGCCCGCGAGCGCGGCGACGATGAAGCCGACGAGCGCGAGCAGCGAGAACCACTTGACGAACGGCTGCACGCGCTTCGCGAACGCGGGGAAGCGGTGGCGGATGAACAGACCCAAGGCGAACGGCAGACCGATGATGAGAAGGATGTCGCCGAGCATCGCCCACGCGTCGAGCGACACGGCCTCGAGCAGCGTGCGTGCCGTCGGATGCAGCGAACCCCAGAACGCGATCGACAGCGGCAGCACGAAGATGTAGATGATGTTCGAGACGGCGGTCATCGACACCGAGAGGGCCACATTGCCGCCGGAGCGATGCGTGAGCACCTGCGAGATGTTGCCCGGAGGGCAGCAGGCGACGAGGATCATGCCGAGCGCCATGGACGGCGTCACCGGCAGGACCAGGGTCAGCGCGAAGGTCACCGCGGGCAGCACGATGAGCTGCGCGAGGATCGCGATGACGAAGGGCTTCGGCTTGCGCGCCACGACCTTGAAGTCGTCCAGCGTCGTGTCCAGCGCGATGCCGAACATGATCAGCCCGAGCACGACGTTGAGGATCACGAGCGTGCCCGGATTGAAGTTGAGCACGACGTCGTCGGGGTTCACGCCGTCACCTCCCGGCGGGCGGCACCGCGCGCCCGTCGCGGGCCGCGGGAGGCGGCATCCGTCTTCAGCGCCTGCGTGGCGGTGCGGACAGCGCCGCGGTACGCGTCCTTGTTGACGTAATACGACATGCGCTCGAGGCCGAGGTAGTTGTAGCCGCCGGTGAGATCCGGCCACGGCTCGCCCGTCACGCGCGCCCGGAACGCCGCGGCGCGATCGGGGTGGCGCTCGAGCGCCGCGAGGTAGGCGGCGATGAGCTCGGCCTGCTCGTACCGGCCCTGCCAGCCGATTCCGGATGCCTCGATCATGCCCATCACGTAGAGCCCGTTGAAGGACGGGGTGAAGGTGTTGAGGAAGAGGCGCGGGGCCATGCCCGACCAGTCCAGTGCGGCGCGGTCGACGAACGGGTAGTCGAGCTTGTAGCCGGTGGCGAGCAGCACCGTGTCGTACTCGGCCGACGAGCCGTCGCGGAAGTGCACCGTGCGCCCGTCGAAACGGTCGATGTCGGGCACGATCCGCAGGTCGCCCTGCCCCAGGTGGTTGAGGATGAGCGTGTTGACGATGGGGTGCGACTCGTAGATCTTGTAGTCGGGCTTGGGGAACCCGAACCGCACGGGGTCGCCGGTGAAGGCGCGGAGCACCCGAGTGTCGACGAACTGTTTGATGCGCGCCGGGAGCGGCTTGCCCTGGTTGAGGGTGTCGGAGGGCTTGCCGAACAGGTAGCGCGGGACGAAGTAGTAGCCGCGGCGCACGCTCATGTCCACGGAGGCCGCGTGGTGCACGGCGTCGACCGCGATGTCGCAGCCGGAATTGCCGGCGCCGATGATGAGCACCCGCTTGCCGGTGAGCTGGGTCGCGGACTTGTAGGCGCTGGTGTGAAGGAGCTCACCTGTGAACTCGCCGCGGAACGCGGGGACGTTCGGCTCGGCCAGCGTGCCGTTCGCGAGGATCACCCCGTCGTAGCGCTGCTCGACCGGGCCGTCGCCGCCGGTCCCTGAGGCTGTCGAGGGGCCTTCGGCACGCAGCATCCAACCGCCGTCGTCCGTGGGCGTGAGCGAGGTGACCTTCGTGTCGAAGCGGAATCGGGCGGTCAGCCCGAAGTGATCGGCGAAGTCGCGGAAGTACGTGATGAGCTCGCGGTGGCTCGGGTAGTCGGCCTTCGTGCGCATCGGGAACTCGGCGAACTCGGTCGTGGTGCGCGACGAGATGAGGTGCGCCGACTCGTACATCGTGGAGCGCGGGTTCTCGATGTCCCACAGGCCCCCGACCCCGCGCGACGCCTCGAAGCCGTCGAACTCGATCCCGGCCTTCTGCAGCGCCCGAGCGGCGGAGAGGCCCGATGGCCCGGCGCCGATGATGGCATAGCGGTGCGCGCTCATGCGTCCTTCATTCCGTCTCCACACGTCGTCGTGTCGTCGGCGCGACGGTGCCGACCCCAGTTTCGAGAGCAACCCTAAGCGTTAGTCGGAATTAACCGAAATCCCGCGTCGCCTCACACGAAGACTGCCAGGACGCCCCGCACCAGCACCACTGTCGCACCGGCCCACGCGATGGCGAGCATCGCCGCCCGGGCGATCCGCGGCGACACGTTGCGCGAGAGGATCGTGCCGATCGCGATGCCGGCGATCGTCGCGACCACGAGGGTGCCGACGTCTTCGACCGGCGAGGTCGGAAGCCCGCGCAGCGCCACGGACGCGATGCCGAACGCCAGGAAGATCACCTGCACGCTGGCCGCGAAACGGCGCTGCGGCCACTTGTCGCCGACCGCGTACGCGGCCAGTGCGGGGCCGGACAGACCGCTCGCGGCGTTCATGAAGCCGGCGGCCGACCCCGCGACGATCGCGCCGGTGCGACCTGACAGCGATGCCGAGAGTGCGGGGATGTGACTCGCCACGAGCGCGAAGTACGCCATCGCCGCGATCAGCAGCAAAAGCGCGGCCTCGGGCAGCAGGTGCACCAGCAGCACGCCGAACGGCGAGGCGATGAGGCCCGGCCAGATGAGCCACCAGGTGCGCCGCCACTCGACGTGCTTCCAGACGAACGGTACCGCGGTGCACGCAGCCACGAGGGCGAGCAGCACGGCGATCGTGACCCCTTCGACCGGTCCGTAGAGCAGAACGATCGGCCCCACGAGCACGAGCACGAACCCGAGTCCGGTGATGCGCTGGATCACCGCCGCGACGAAGGCCGCGATCGCCGCGAGCACCAGGGTGAGAGCCACAGCTCAGCTCTGCGCGAGCGCGAAGGCTCCGACGAGCTCGGTGAGCTGGTCGCGCATGTCCTCGTCGGAGATCGTCGGGGTGTTGTCGCCGGCCTGCAGGCCGTAGTCGCCGAACGAGGAGTGGCTCGCGCCCTCGATCTCGTGCATCTCGGCGTCTTCGGGCAGCAGGTGGCGCGCGTCCGCGATCTTCTCCGGCGTCGAGAGCCCGTCCTCGCTGCCGGAGACGCTGATCACCGGCAGACCCGACTCCGACAGGTCGTTCGAGCAGTAGGAGCCGAACAGGGCCAGGCCGTCGGCATCCGTCGCGAGCTGGCACGCCCGCACGCCGCCGAGCGAGTGCCCGCCCACCAGCCAGGTGTCGACATCGGGCGCGAGACCGGTGAACGTCGAGAGCGGCCTGACATCGAAGAACGCGAGGTTGAGCCACGGCTTGGTGATGACGACGGTGACGCCGTCCTCGGCCACGAGGCCCGAGACCTTGTACGCGTACGCCCACGGGTCGACCTTCGCCCCCGGGATGTACACCAGTCCCACGTCGGCGGACTCGCCGGTGGGGGAGAGCACGATGCCCGCGTCGGTGTCGGTGATCTCGATGCCGGGGTCGGCCTTGACCTCCGCGAGCGGATCCGCCTCGGCGCCCATGACGCCCACCTGGCTCCAGATGAGGATGCCGACCACGGCGAGCACGATGAGCGCCCCGATCGAGCCGAGGATCCACCACAGGACCCGCAACCCGCGCCGGCGGGGCTTGGCCGTGGCCTCGGGAGTGGTTTCGGGCGAAGTCTCGGGATCAGGGCCGGGCTGAGTCACCGACTCAGCGTACGCGGTCGCCGCCGATCATCGCGGGTTCGGGGTGCACGACGCGCGTTCGGGGCGCGCGCGTCGCGCCCCGAACGATCGCGGCGCGCCCCGAACCCCGAAAGTCACCCGAGCTCCGCCTGCCGGGCTGCCACGATCGCCTCGACCTTCGGGAAGAGTGGATGCTGCGGCTCGAGGCCCGTGACCGACTCGGTGAAGGACGCGGCATCCTGTTCCCGCAGCATCCGCTGCAGGTCCACCGACTGGGCGTCCTCGGGGTCGTCGAATGCGAGCGCCGCACCCATCGCCGCGACCAGGGCGTCGACGCCGAGCCCGCGCTCGGCGGCCTCCGCCGCCGGCCCCACGAACCTCTCGTGGCGCGAGAGCTTGCGCAGCGGCTGACGGCCGACGCGCCACACCGTGTCGGGGAGCGCCCTGTTGCGGAACCGGCCGAGGATCGTCGCGCGGTAGTCCGCCAGCGAGGCCGCGTCGAGCCCGTGCTTCGCTTCCAGCAGCGCCGATGTCTCTTCGAGCGCAGCCTCGACCCGCGACGCGATCGCCGGGTCGGCCAGTGCTCCGGCGATCCCCTCGACCCCGGACTGCGCGCCGAAGTAGGCCGTGGCCGCGTGCCCGGTGTTCACCGTGAACAGCTTTCGCTCGATGTACGGCGCGAGGTCGTCGACGAAGTGCGCGCCGGGGATGTCAGGCGGGTCGTCGCCGAACGGCGGTCGCTCGATCGCCCACTCGAAGAACGGCTCGACGGTGACGTCGACGCCCGCGCCCTCCGGCTGGGCCGGCACGATGCGGTCGACGGCGGTGTTGGCGAACACGGCCCGCGACGAGAGCGCGTCCCATGCGTCGCCGGCGAGGGCCTTGATCTGGTCTCGCAGCAGGTCGGTGGCGTTGATCGCGTTCTCGCACGCCATGATCTGCAGCGGGGGGCTCGACGGGTCCCGCAGCGCGAGCCCGGCGACGATGTGCGGCGCGACGAACTTCAGGATCGTCGGCCCCACGGCCGTCGTGACGACGTTGGCTCCGGCGATCTCATCGATCACCTTGTCGGGGTGCTCCGCGCTGTTGATGGCCGTGAACCCCGTCACCACCGTGTCGCGACCGCCCTCGCCCACCTCGTGCACCGTGTAGCGGGACACGAGGTTGATCGCGTCGACCAGCGGGGCGGCGACGTCCGAGAAGACGAGGTCGTACCCGCCCTCGTGCAGGAGCAGCCCGACGAACCCTCGCCCGATGTTGCCGGCCCCGAAGTGGACGGCCTTCATCACACGCCCGCCGCCGACACCAGGCCGAACAGCTCCTCCGGCGTCTGGGCGGTCTTGAGGCGTTCGACCTCGTCCTCGTCCGAGAACAGGATCGCGATCTGCGACAGGATCTCGAGGTGCTCGTCGCCCTTGCCCGCGATGCCGACCACGAACGTCACCGGGTTGCCGTCCCAGTCCACGCCGCCGTCGTAGCGCACGACCGACAGCGCCGATTCGAGGATCTCGCCCTTGGTCTCATTGGTGCCGTGGGGGATCGCGAGCTCGTTGCCCATGTACGTCGACACGGTCTGCTCGCGCTGGAGCATCGCGTCGTAGTAGGCGCCGGTGACCGCGCCCGCCGACTGGAGGATGTCGGCCGCCTCCCGCATCGCCTCGTCGCGTGTCGCGCTCCCGGAGTGGATGCGCACCTGCCCGATGCTCAGGACCTCGCGTGCCATGTTCTCGCCTTTCTCGTCGTTCGTCTGCAGATGTCGTCGGAGGAGATACGGATGCCGCGACCCGCCGCCAGTATGGAGCAGCGGGGCGCGGCCGTGCCGAGGGCGGTGGGGCCGGGGGCTTCTCGCCCGCCCGGCCCCACCGCGGTCTCAGCTACGCACCATCCTCGTGCTGGGCGCGGACGAGGTCCACGACCTCGTCGTAGCGCGGCGAGTTCATGAAGTTGTCGACCGACACGTGCACCGAGTTCGGCGTCTTCTGCCGCGCCCGGTCGGTGAGCTGGTTCTGCGTGATCACGAGATCCGCCGACGCGTCCAGGGCCGCGATCGCCTTGTTGGTGACCGTGACGTCCTCGATGCCCGCCTTCTTGATCTTGTTGCGCAGGACGCTCGCGCCCATGGCCGACGAGCCCATGCCCGCGTCGCACGCGAACACGATGTTCTTGATCTCGCGCTCGGTCATGGTGGCCGGCTCGATGCCGCCGTCGGCGCTGGTCGCAGCGCCGCTGCGCAGGCCGTCCAGTGCTGCCGACGACTTGCCCTTGGCCGCCGCGGTCTGCGTGATCGCCGCGCCGAACGCGTCGTCGGTCGCCGCCATCGCCTCGAGGTCGCGCTTGCGCGAGGCGCGCAGGATGACCCACGAGATGAGGAACGTCACGGTGGCGGCCAGCACCACCGAGAGCAGGACCGCGACGTACGAGTTGTTCGCGACTTGGGCGACCACCGCGAAGATGCTGCCTGGTGCCGCGGGTGCTCTCAGGGCGCCCCCGAGGAGCATGTTCGTCGTGACGCCGGTCATGCCGCCCGCGATCAGCGCGAGGATCAGCATCGGCTTCATGAGCGCGTACGGGAAGTACACCTCGTGGATGCCGCCGAAGAACTGGATCACTGCGGCGCCCGGGGCGGAGGCGCGCGCGGCGCCGATGCCGAAGAACGTGAACGCGAGCAGAAGACCCACACCGGGGCCCGGGTTGGCCTCGAGGAGGAACAGGATCGACGAACCGGTGTCGGCGGACTCCTGGATGCCGAGCGGCGTCAGCACGCCGTGGTTGATGGCGTTGTTGAGGAAGAACACCTTCGCCGGCTCGATGATGATGCTCGTCAGGGGAAGCAGGTTGTAGCCGACCAGCCAGTCCACGGCCGCGCTGAGCGCCTGCATGATGCCGTTGACGACCCACGCGATCGGGTAGAAGCCGATGATCGCGAGGACGAAGCCCCAGATGCCCGCCGAGAACATGTTCACGAGCATCTCGAAGCCCGCCTTGATCTTGCCCTCCCACAGGCTGTCCAGCCATCTCATGGAGTAGGCGCAGATCGGGGCCATGATCATCGCGCCGATGAACATGTGCACCTGGCCGAGCTGGTTGTCGGCCGGCAGGTCGGCGTTGATCTGCGCGATCAGGTAGTCCGACCCCGCGATCGCGCCGAACGTGCCGATCGAGGCCACCACTCCGCCGCGCACACCGTAGATGATGCTGCCGCCCGTGTACGCGATCAGGATCGGCAGCAGATAGTGGATGAAGGGCCCCACCAGCGTCGCGAGCGCCGGCACCGGGGTCCACCCGACCGCGATGAAGAACGCGGTGAAGATGCCCCACGCGATGAGCGCGGGGATGTTCGGCATGATCATGCCGGACAGGAACGTGCCGAAGCGCTGGACTCCGACTCGCGCCTTGCTGGTGCCCGTGGCGGGCACTGACGCCGTTGTCATTTTGCTGTCTCCCTTGTGTATGGGTGTCCCGGCCGCCGGGGCGACCTATCGGGCGGCCGCCTGCTGGGCGGCGGACCGGGCGGATGCCGCGTCGTTCGCGGCGAGGGCGGCCGTGGCGATGTCGCGTGCCTCGGCGATGGTGTGCTGGAGAAGGGTGGCGCGCACGTCGGCGAGGGCTGTGGGTGCCATGGACAGGCTCGTGGCGCCGAGGCCCACGAGCACGACGGCGAGCAGGGGATCTGCCGCCGCCTCACCGCAGATGCCCACCGGCTTGCCGTTCGCGCGGCCGGCGTCGCCGACTTCGCGGATCAGGCGCAGCACCGCAGGGTGCCACGGATCCTGGAACGACGCGACCGATCCGAGGAGCCGGTCTGCGGCGAGCGTGTACTGCGTGAGGTCGTTGGTGCCGATGGAGGCGAAGTCCGCGTCCACCAGGATGCGGGACCGATCCGAGGAGCCGGTCTGCGGCGAGCGTGTACTGCGTGAGGTCGTTGGTGCCGATGGAGGCGAAGTCCGCGTCCACCAGGATGCGGTCGGCGAGGAGCGCCGACGAGGGCACCTCCACCATGACGCCGGCGGTCTTGATGCCGTAGTCGCGCGCGAGGTCTGTGAAGTAGGTCGTCTCCTCGACCGTGGCGACCATAGGGGCCATGACCCACAGGTCGGCGTCGGTGGCGGCATCCGCTTCGGCGAGGGCGGTGAGCTGTTCGCGCAGGATGTCCTCGCTGGCGCGGAGCGCACGGATGCCTCGGAGCCCGAGCGCCGGATTCTCCTCGTGTGCGTCGTTCAGGAACGCGAGCGGCTTGTCGGCACCGGCGTCGAGCACGCGCACGACGACCTTCTTGCCGGGGAACGCCGCGAGGAGCTTCGTGTACGCCTCGCGCTGCTGCTCGACCGTGGGCGCCTGGTTGGAGCTCAGGAACAGGAACTCGGTGCGGAACAGGCCCACGCCCTCGGCGCCCAGCGCGACGGCGTCGACGGCGCCGTCGGGGTTGCCGAGGTTCGCCAGCAGCGGCACCGCGGTGCCGTCGGCGAGCGCGCCGTCGGTGATCGGGGCGGATGCCGCGGACGCGCGTGCGTCCGCGCGGTTCTGCGCCCGTTCGAGCTCGTCGGCGGTGGGGTCGGTCGTCACGACGCCGGCGGCGGCATCCACGATCACCGTCTCGCCCTCGC
Organism: Microbacterium sp. Leaf288; assembly: GCF_001422925.1. Classification (GTDB taxonomy): domain Bacteria; phylum Actinomycetota; class Actinomycetes; order Actinomycetales; family Microbacteriaceae; genus Microbacterium. The sequence continues at coordinate 409,683 of NZ_LMNI01000012.1, read as the reverse complement.
GCAGACCGGTCGCCGACGTCGCGCCCACGATCGCGACGATGGACTTCTCGCGCGCGAGGATCGCGGTGTGCGAGGTCGGACCGCCCTCGGTCGTCACGAGCGCGAGCACCTTGTCGAGGTCAAGGAGCGCCGTGTCGGCCGGCGCGAGATCCTTCGCGACGAGGACGAACGGATGCCCCGGATCCGGCACCCCCGGAGCCGGTACGCCGCGGAGGCGGGCGATCACCCGCTGTGCGACGTCGTCGAGGTCGGCGGCGCGCTCGCCGAGGTAGCCGCCCATCGCCGTGAGCTGATCGCGGAACGACGCGAACGCGTCGTACACCGCGAACTCGCCGGTCTTGCCCTGCGCCAGCCGCGTGCCGATCTCGTCAGCGAGGGTCGGGTCCTCGGCCATCATGGCCTGCGCCTCGAGCACCTCCTGCGCGGCTCCGCCGGCCTGCGCCCCACGGGCCTCGAGCTCGCGCGCGACGGCGGCGACGGCATCCGTCACCCGCGCCTTCTCCTCGTCGGCGCTGATCGTGCTCGGCGCGTCCGACGGCGCCGGCGCCGGCTCCGCCATGCGCGCGACGGGCCCCTGGGCGACGCCCAGTCCGATTCCCACACCCCGCAGTTCAGTCATGGTTCAGGCCTCCGCGTCGTGGTCGGTGGTGAGCAGTTCCGCGAGCGTGTCGAGGGTCGACTCCGCCCCGTCGCCGTCTGCCGTGAGGGTCACGTAGTCGCCCTGCTCGATCCCGAGCGCGATCACGCCGAGGATGCTCGCCGCGTTGACGGGGCTCCCCGCGTCTTTGGCGATCGTGATCGGGATGCCGGCATCCTTCGCCGCCTGCGCGAACAGCTTCGCCGGACGCGCGTGCAGACCGTGCGCCGATCCGATCCGGACGGTGCGTGAGATGGGTGGCATGTCGTGACCTCTCTGTCTGTTCCTGGTTCGTCGCGGTGTTGTTCAGTCCTGCAGTGGCGGCGCCGCATCCGCGGCCGGGAGCGGCCCCCCGGGGCTCCCGATCGCGGCGCGGACCAGCGCGAGTGTCCGCGTGCCGTCCCGGTCTCCGAAGATGTCGGACGGCAGCAGCACCACCGTCGTGCCTCGCGCGGCGGCATCCCGTTCGATGCGCTCGAGCGCATGGACCAGGTGCGGACCCACGAGGACGACGTCGGCGGCATCGAGATCGATCGGAAGCGACTGCTCGGTGCCGGCGAAGGCGGAATAGTCGAGTCCCTCTGCGTGGGCCGCGTGACGCACACGCTGAGCGACGAAGGTGCTCGAGGCACCCGCTCCGCAGACCACCAGGATCCTCATCGATCCGCCTCCTCTTCTGGCCATTCTTGTGAGAACGCTGGGAGCGGCACAACCACTCCTTCTTCCGCAGGGGCGGAAACGCCGTGTGGCGGCACCCGGTCGGCGTCCCTGTTCTCGCTCGGGGTTTGGGGCGCGCCACGAACGTTCGGGGCGTGCGCCGTGCGCCCCGAACGCTTCCCATGCGCCCCAGAACCGGGTGGCACCGGATGCTGCAGCCCCGGGCCGCGGCAGACCGCCTCGGCATCGACTGCGCGTGGTTGACTGGGCGTGTGACCCGAGCCCGGCAAGATCGTGTGCTCGGACTGCTCCTGCGCGACGGCGATTGGGTCACGGCATCCGCTCTCGCTGACGCGCTGGGCGTGACTCCCCGGAGCATCCGCTCCTACGTCACCGCCGCGAACGCGCGGGTGGCGCCGGGCGTCGCGGTCGAATCCGGGCCGCAGGGCTACCGCGCCGGATCCGATGCCGCGGCGGCGCTCCGGGCGGGCGGCGACACGGGCACTCCGCGCGACCGGCTGCACACGCTGGTGCGGGCGCTCCTCGACGCTCCCGACGGCATCGACGTGTTCGAGACGGGCGATGCGCTGCACGTCTCGCCGGCCACCCTCGACGCCGACCTCGCCCGCGTCCGCGGACTGCTCGGCGGAACCGAGCTCACCCTCGAGCGCTCCGCGTCCCGCGCCCGGTTGCGCGGCACCGAGGGCGCGCAGCGACGCCTGCTGAGCAAGCTCGCCCACGACGAGATGGACGCCGGAAGCTTCGACCTCGCCGCCCTCCGCCGCACGCTCGGCGAGGGATCGGTCGGGGCACAGGCCTTCGGCCCGTTCAAGACCGAGCTCGTCGCGCGGCTCGGCGAACTGGGTTGGTTCGTCAACGAGTTCGGCATCGCCGACGTCGTCATGCACATCGCGATCGCCGCCGACCGCACGTCGCGCGACCGCCCGCTCGACGCGGCCGGCGGCACCTCGCGGGAGCGGCCGACCCAGAGCCAGGTCGCCGAGATCATCGCGGAGCTGTCCGAGCGGCACCTCGGCGTGCGGCTCGGCAGCGCCGATCTGCAGCACCTCGCGACGCTGGTGCTCACACGCGTCGTCGCGCCCGACGGGCACGAGGACGCCGCATCCGTCACCGTGCCGTCCTCCCTCGATCCCGAGATCGAGGCGGTGGTGCGCGAGGTCGTGACGGCGGCCGCGGACGAGTTCCTCGTCGACATCGCGCACGACGACTTCGTGGCGCGGCTCGCGCTGCACGTGCAGAACCTGCTGCACCGTGCGCGCGAGCAGGCGTGGTCGCGCAATCCGCTGACACGGTCGCTGAAGTCGACGTACCCGATGATCTTCGAGGTCGCGGTGTTCATCGCGAGCAGGCTGCAGCAGCGGCTCGGCATTCCGCTCCCCGACGACGAGATCGCCTACATCGCGATGCATGTCGGGGGCCGGCTCGAACGCAGCCGCCGCGCGGACCAGCTCCTCACCGCGACGATCGTGTGCCCCGGCTACTACGACCTGCACGAGCTGCTGCGCTCGAGCGTCGACCGCTCGCTCGGGCAGGCGATCGAGGTCGTGGGCGTCGAGACCCGCGTCGATCCCGACTGGGCCTCGATCGACACCGCCCTCGTTCTGACGACGATCGACCCGCCCACGACGAACGACCGGATCGTGCGCATCCAGCCGTTCCTCACCGACGCCGACGTCGAACGCGTGCAGGCCGCAGCCGGGAGGATCCGCCGCTCGCGCCGCCTCGCGCGGCTGCGTGCGGAGCTGGAGCGCTACTTCGAGCCGTCCGCGTTCCTCCGCGGCCTCGATGAGGCCGCCGGCGAAGAGGGCGTGATCCGAGGGCTGGGTGCCCTGCTCCAGGCCCGCGGGGTCATCGATGCCGAGTACGTCGAGCGCACCATCGAGCGCGAGCGTCTCTCATCGACCGCGTTCACCGACGCGCTGGCGGTGCCGCACGCGCTCGAGATGACGGCATCCCGTACCGCCATCGCCATCGGCATCGCCGACCCGTCCATCCCGTGGGGCGACGGGCGCGTGCAGGTCGTGGCGCTGGTGGCGTTCTCCGAGACCGACCGTGAGGCCTTCCAGACGGTGTTCGAGCAGTTCGTCGAGGTGTTCAGCGAGCGCGACAGCGTGCAGCGCCTCGTCCGCCGGGGCACCGACTTCAACGCCTTCCTCGACGAGCTCGTCGCCGTCATCGACGGCTGAGCCGCAGCATCCGTCTCCGGCGCCCGTCGACGGTGAGGGGTTGGGGCGCAGAGCGAACGTTCGGCGCGGGGCGTGCGCCCCGATGGCCCCGAATACGCCCCAAACCTGGAAGGGGGACGGATGCTGCGGCCATGGGTTGCCGGCAGTCCGAACTCTCGGCCTTTGCGGTCTGGGGCGCGTGGCGGTCGTTTGGGGCGCGCGCTGTGCGCCCCGAACGACCGCGGCGCGCCCCAAGCCCGAGGGGACTGACTCAGCGAGGCGGCCGGATGCTGAAGTCTTCGAGCCTGGCGCGGAGGTCGGCGGCCGTCGCGAGGTGGGGCCATCCCCACCTCGCATAACTGCGCTGTGTGGTTCCGCGGATCCAGTCCTCGCGCTGCTTCTCCTCATCGAACACCTGCGACGATGTGCGGCCGTCGAGAATCTTGCCGTCGACGTACTTGATCGCGCCGTCGAACTCGCCGAACGCGTTCGCGTCCTCCAGACCGAAGTCGACGTAATACGGGTGCATGCCCCGCCCGGGCACCGCAACCTGAAGCCGGATGGCGCGAAAGCCGATCTCGCGGAGCCGGATCCGGCTGATGCTCTCGCCGGGCAGCTGTGCGCGACCGTCGGCGAATTCGAGGACGCGACGCGCACGGGTGAGTCCGTGAGCTGATCGGCCGGCGATCGTGAGCGACTCCTGACGGAACCGTTCAGCGCCCTCGAAGTCGTACTCGTCTGGACCGGTGACGAACTGCTGTCGGAGTGCGGCGTCTGCCACGGTGACGGCCTGCTCGAACGTGGCCGTGCGCGCGACGTCCGATACGGTGCGAACAAGCGAGGTCACCCGCAGCCCGTCGATCTCAATGACCTCGCCCTCTGCGAGCTCGCCGCGGTGGCGGATCACCCCACCGGCCGCTCCCGGCCGCGCCCGCGGCGTGATCACGTGCACTCTGTGTCGATCCGCGCGGTAGAGCGGCAGCCCATGCGAGGCCGCGGCGGTCTCGTGCGAGACCACCGGCGGTGTGGGACAGCTCAGCGCGAGAGCCTGTGCGCGGGCGACGACGCGGGCCTCGGGCTTTGCGGCGTTCCACGTCGTCGACTCCACATAGACACCGAGTCGCAGCCGAGTGAGTGCACCGGTGGCGACCGCCGCCGTCAGCTGGCGCGGGGTGATCGCGTCGAGGAGTTCATCTCGCCTGAGCAGGGTGAGGGGGGTCACATCGCCGAGTCTCGACGAATCAACCGTCTGGGGGATGCCTGCCCTCCAGTCTGTGGACAACACCACCCTGTGGAGGAAGAGTCGCGCGGGCCGCAGCATCCGCTCTTCCCGTAGTTACTGGGATTGGGGCGTGCGACGGTCTTTCGGGGCGCACGGGGTGCGACCCAAACGTTCGCAATGCGCCCCAAACCCCAGGGCATGAGCGAGGGATGCCGCGACCCACTGCCATTGGCGGAAGTCAGGGCGTCCCGCGCCACCTTGCGTTTGGGGCGGAGGGCAACCGTTCGGGGCGCGCGCCGCACGCCCCGAGCGCTCAGCACACGCCCCAACCCCGAAGTGCCTCGCGAGCGATGCGCCCAAACCCGGCGCGAACGGGTACGCGAGCCTCGCCGATGCACTCGGGAGGCGACGGATGCTGCGCCCCGGCGTCAGCCGCGGGCGAGGCGCTCGGTGAGGTCGAGGCGCACCGCGGGCCACTCGGCCGGGAGGATCGAGAACACCACGGTGTCGCGGAGGGTGCCGTCGGGGCCGAGGCGGTGGTTGCGGAGCACGCCGTCCTGCTTGGCGCCGAGGCGCGCGATGGCGGCACGGGACTGGCGGTTGTGCCAGTGCGTGCGGAACTCCACCGCGATGGCGTCGCACTGATCGAACGCGTGGGCGAGCAACAGCAGCTTCGAGGCGGTGTTCACGGCCGTGCGCTGCGCCTCGAGTCCGATCCACGTGTGCCCGATCTCGACGTGCCGGTTGGCCTGGTCGATGTTGCAGAACGTGGTCGTGCCGATCACCCGCCCGGTGTCCAGTCGGCGCACCGCCCACGGATTCATGTGGCCCTCGTCGCGCCACGCCAGCCGCTGCGCGATGTCGGCGGCGATGCCCTCCGGGCGCGGCACCGATGTGTACCAGGTGTGCTCCAGACCCGCGGCCGCGGCGGCCAGGTCGGCCTCATGCTCGGGGGAGAGGGGTTCCAGGCGCACGTGCGCGTTCTCGAGGGTGACCGGCGAGGTGAGGAGCATGCTTCGAGCGTAGGCCGCGGGTACGTCGAACCCTGCCGGATGGGCAACGTGCGAAGCATCCATATCGCGTTGACGTCCACATGCGCGCCCGCACGTCGTCATACTTCGCAATTGTTCGCCCCGCCCGGCCCTCGCCTCCGAAGCCCCGCCTAGGCTCGAACGGTGCGTCCATTCCGGCGCATGCACAGCGAAGAGGACTCGAAACAGATGAAGACGAAGAGGCGAGTGATCGCCCCCATCGCACTGGCACTGGCGGCGACCATCGGTCTGGCCGCCTGCGCGCAGGGCGATGCCGCACCCGAGACGTCCGGTGCCGAGGCCGCCGGCCAGCTCACCTACGCGATCGCGAGCGACCCGTCGTCGCTCAACCCGATCAACGTCAGCGACCGCTGGGGCCTGACCGTCACCAACATCGTCTACTCGCCGCTCGCGCGCGTCGAGGGCGACGGCACCGTCGTCAACGAGCTGGCCGAGTCTATCGAGCCCGCCGATGACGGCCTCTCGGTCACCGTCACGCTCAAGGACGGCCTGACCTGGTCCGACGGCGAGCCCCTCACGGCCGACGACGTCGTCTTCACCTACACGAACAAGGCCGTCCGCGAGAACGGCAACGCCGACCTGCTGTACGTGGGCGACCAGCCGATCACCGCCGAGGCGACCGACGAGCGCACCGTGGTCTTCCACCTGCCGAGCGTGAGCGCCGCGGCCCTCAGCAACATCGCGACCGAGACGTACATCATCCCCGAGCACGTGTACGGCGACGTCACCGACTTCTCGGTGACCGAGCTCGACCCGCTCGCGGTCGGTTCGGGCCCGTACACGCTCACCGAGTACGAGCGCGGCCAGTACCTCACGTTCGAGGCGAACGAGAACTACTACGGCGAGGCGCCGAAGATCCCCGAGCTGACGCTGCGCATCGTCTCGGACCCGAACACGACCAAGACGGCGCTGCAGACAGGCGAGGTCGACGCATCGTTCGCCACGCCCGACGCGATCGCCGAGCTCGAGGGCGCGGGCCTGAACGTCTACCCGTACGCCGAGGGCCGCGTGGCCTACCTGGGCCTCAACGCCGCGAAGCTCACCGACCCGAAGGTGCGCCAGGCGATCTTCTTCGCCCTGAGCCGTGACGACATCAACACTGCCGCGTTCCTCAGTGACGACTACTACGAGAACGCCTACACCATCCTTCCGCCGAGCAACGCGTTCGCGACCGAGGACGTCGAGAAGTACGAGCAGGACGCGGATGCCTCGGCAGCCCTCCTCGAGGAGGCCGGCGTCTCCGACCTCTCGTTCACGCTCGCGTACGCCGGGGCCGACCCCGCGCAGAAGACCGAGGCGACCCTCATCCAGCAGCAGCTGAAGGATGCCGGCATCACGGTGGAGCTCGCGGGCATCGAGCCCGCCGCGGTCTTCGAGGAGATCCAGAAGGGCGCCGACTCGCAGTACGACGCGTTCCTCGGCGGCTACATCATGGGCCAGGACCCCGATGCGTACAGCCTGCTGTACCGCACGGGCGCTTCGGCGAACTACTTCTCGTACTCGAACCCGGCCACGGACGCGCTGTTCGACCAGGGCGCCGTCGAGCTCGACCCCGAGGCCCGCAAGGCGATCTACGCCGACCTGCAGGCGCAGATCGCCGAGGATGCGGTGGTCTTCCCGCTCGCCGACAACCTCAAGATCCTCGCCGTGAACCCGCGGATCGGCGGCGTCGAGGACGCCAAGCTGGTCCCGATCTACACGTTCGAGAACTTCGGGCTCCTCACCGAGCAGTAAGAGGCCGTCACGGGCGCTCGCAACCGGGTGCCCGTGACGTCGTCGTGTGTCCGGCGGGCGCTGCGTCGCAGCATCCCGCCGGACACAGCCGTGAAAGGAGAACGATGGCGGTCTACATCCTCCGCCGCCTGCTGCAGGTCGTGCCGATGCTGCTGCTCGTGACTTTCGTCGTCTTCGCGCTGCTGCACGCGGCGCCGTACGACGTGGTCGACACCATCACGACGCCGCAGATGTCGGAAGAGACCAAGGCCGCCATGCGCGAGCGGTACGGGCTCGACCAGCCCATCGTGGTGCAGTACGGCCTGTGGCTCGCCAACGTGCTGCAGGGCGACTTCGGCTACTCGCTCGCGAGCCGGCACTCGATCGCCGAGGAGCTGGCCGCGCGCATCCCCAACACGATCATGCTCGTGGCTCCCGCGTACCTCGCGGCGCTGCTGCTCGCGGTGGTGCTCGGGCTCATCGCGGGCTCGCGCCGCGGCACCGTCGTGGACAAGGCCATCGACTCTCTCGCCGGCATCGGCATCGCGACGCCGTCGTTCTGGTTCGCGCTGCTCGTGATCTACGTCTTCGGCTACCAGCTGCGATGGTTCCCGATCATCGGCATGCACTCCGTCGGCAAACAGGGCGACCCCGTCGACTTCCTGATGCACTTCGTCATGCCGTTCCTGGTGCTCGTTGTCGCGTTCTTCCCCGAGCTCGCGCGGTACGTGCGCTCGGCGACGATCAGTCAGTTCTCGCAGGACTACGTGCTCGTGCAGCGCGGGTTCGGCGCCTCGCGGCGGCAGGTGCTGACCCGCCACGTCGGCCGCAACGTGATGCTCCCGATCATTACGCAGCTCGGTCTCGCCCTGCCGATCCTCGTCACGGGGGCCATCGTGACCGAGTCGATCTTCGGCTGGCCGGGGATCGGCCCCTACTTCCTCACGGCGACCCGCAGTCTCGACTACCCGGTCGTCCTCGCGGTGCTGCTGCTGTCGGCGGTGCTCGTGATCGTCGGCAACCTCATCGCCGACGTGCTGTACGTCGTGGTCGACCCGCGCATCCGGATCGGAGCGGGCTCATGACCACGACCACCACCCCCAACGTCGCGGCGGTCGTCGACGCGACCACGCTCGTGCATCGCACGCGCTCCTTCCGCTCGGTCTCGGCACTGCTCGCGATCGCGTTCCTGGCCGTCGTGGGCCTGATCGCGCTCCTCGCGCCGCTGCTGCCCCTCGACCCGTCGACCACCGACCTCGCGATCCGCTGGCAGCCGCCGAGCGCCGCGCACTGGTTCGGCACCGACGAGCTGGGCCGCGACTACTTCTCGCGGGTCGTCTACGGCGCCCGGATCTCGCTGACCGTCGGCATCCTCGCGATGGCCGCCGCGACCGCCATCGGCGTCATGGTCGGGCTCATCGCCGGGTACGCCGGCGGGCGCGTCGACGACGCCCTCATGCGGTTCGTCGACTTCCTCTCGTCCATCCCGTGGATGGTGCTCGTCATCGTCGCCAGCGTCTTCCTCAAGCCGGGTCTCTGGACGATCATCTTCGTGATCGGCGTCTTCTCGTGGATGGCGACGGCCCGCCTCGTGCGGGCCGAGACCCTCACGCTGCGTGAGCGGGCGTTCGTCCGCTACGCGCGCTATATCGGCGTGCGCCGCGAGCTCGTGATGTGGCGGCACGTCGTGCCCGACGCGGCGCCGACGATCATCGTCGCCGCCACGGCGAGCATCTCCACGGCGATCCTCACTGAGTCGGCGCTCAGCTTCCTCGGGCTGGGGATCCAGCCGCCGATGGCATCGTGGGGGAGCCTGCTCGAGAGCGCGCAGGGAAGCCTTCAGACCGCGCCGTACCTCGCGCTCATCCCGGGTGTGCTGATCCTGCTCACCGTGCTGTCGTTCAACGTGCTGGGTGACGCGCTGCGTCAGTCGGTCAGCGAAGGAGGAGCGTCATGACGTCGACGAGCGACGCGCTGCTCAGCGTCGACGGGCTCGACGTCGACCTGCCCGGGCGCACCGGCGGTCGCGTGACAGTGCTCGACGACGTCTCGTTCGACCTCCCGCGCGGGCGCGTGGTGGGCATCGTCGGCGAGTCGGGCTCGGGCAAGACGATGCTGCTGCGGGCGCTCATGGGGATCCTCCCCGAAGGTGCGAACCGCGAGTGGCGCCGCGTGCTCCTCGACGGAGAGGACGTCACGTCCTCGCGCCGGCGCCTGCCCGCGGCCATGGTCTTCCAGGATCCGATGACCTCGTTCAACCCGCTCGTGCGGATCGGCGCGCACCTCACCGAGGTGGCGCAGCGGTTCCAGAAGGTGGGCAGGCGCCAGGCGACCGCGCTCGCGCGCGAGGCGCTCGCCGCCGTGCGCATCCCCGAGCCCGATCGCGTGCTGTCGCGGTACCCGCACGAGCTCTCGGGCGGCATGCGCCAGCGGGCGATGATCGCGATGGCTCTGCTCGCGCAGCCCGAGCTGCTCCTCGCCGACGAGCCGACGACGGCGCTCGACGCCACGATCCAGGCGCAGATCCTCGCGCTCCTGCGCACCCTCCAGGCCGAGCGGTCGCTCACGGTGCTCATCGTGACGCACGACCTCGGCGTGGTCGCCGCGGTCTGCGACGACGTGCTCGTGATGAAGGACGGCCGCATCGTCGAATCGGGCCAGGTGGATCGCGTGTTCCGCGAGCCGCAGCATCCGTACACGAAGGAGCTGTTGGATGCTGCGCCCGACGCCCCCGCAGAACGCGGGGCGGCGGCCGACCAGGGAGGCGACGCGTGAACCCGCAGACCCCGACCCGCACCGCCGACCTCGTCGACGTGCGCGGGCTCGTCAAGACGTTCCCGCAGCGCAACGCGTGGGGCAGGACGATCGGCACGACACGCGCCGTCGACGGGATCGACCTGACCATCCGCCGCGGTGAGACGCTGGCGCTCGTGGGGGAGTCCGGCAGCGGCAAGTCCACGCTCGGGCGCTGCATCCTGCAGATGGACGAGCCCACGAGCGGCACCGTCACGTACGAGGGCGTCGACCTCACGGCGCTTCCCCGCGCGAAGCGCGCGCCGTACCACCGCTCGATGCAGGTGATCTTCCAGGACCCGTTCTCGTCGCTCAACCCGCACCGGACCGCACTCCAGAACGTGATGGAGCCGCTGACCGTGCTCGCCCCCGACTCCGATCCGCGGTCCCGCGCCATCGAGGCGCTCGCCGCCGTGGGGATCGACGGGGATGCCGTGAACCGCCGCCCGCGCGCGTTCTCGGGCGGTCAGCGCCAGCGCATCGTGATCGCGCGCGCGATCGCCGTGCGGCCCGGCTTCGTCGTCTGCGACGAGCCGCTGTCGGCGCTGGACATGTCGATCCAGGCGCAGGTGACCGACCTCCTGCTGCGGCTGCAGCGCGAGCTCGAGCTCACCTACCTGTTCATCTCGCACGACCTGTCGGTCGTGCGGGAGATCGCGACGCGCACCGCCGTCATGAACCGCGGGCGCATCGTCGAGCTCGGCCCCACTGCGGAGGTCTTCGCGTCACCGCAGCACCCGTACACACGGCACCTGCTCGACGCAGCGCTGTCGACCGACCCGGCGCAGGCGCGCCGCCGCCTCGAGCGCATCTCCACGCGCCCCGAGCCCGTCGGCCTCGAGCCCGACGGCACCGCGCTCGCCGAGGTCACGCCCGGCCACTTCGTGCTCCGGTGACCGAGGAGGGGACGGATGCTGCGGCCCGCAGCATCCGTCTTCTCCCGTCGTCGTTGCTGCCCGATGTCACCCCGGGGTTCGGGGCGCAGATTCTCCGTCGGGGCGCAGAACGTGCGCCCCGACGGAGGAAATGCGCCCCAAACGCGAGGAGACGGGGACCTAGGTCAGCCGCCGTACTCGGCGAGCAGAGCGCGGGCGCCGTCGGCGAGGGCCGCGATGCGTGCGGCGGCGTCCTCGCGGGACTCGCCCCGCACGTCGAGGTACAGCTTGAGCTTGGGCTCGGTGCCGCTCGGGCGCACGATGACGCGCGAGCCGTCGGCGAGCCACAGGCGCAGCACGTCGCCGGGCGGCAGATCGTCGACGCCGTCGAGCAGGTCCTCGATGCGGTCGACCGCGACGTCGCCGACGGACGACGGATGCCGCTCCCGCAGCGCCGCCATGATCCGGGCGATCTGCGACACGTCCTCGACGCGGATCGAGACCTGATCGCTCGCGAAAGCACCGAACTGCTCGTCGAACTCGGTCAGCAGATCGGCCAGCGTCGCGCCGCGTCCGCGGGCCTCGGCCACCATGCCCAGCATCGCGACGGCCGCCGAGACACCGTCCTTGTCGCGCACCGTCCCGGGGTTCACGAGGTAGCCGAGCGCCTCCTCGAAGCCGAAGACGATGCCCGGCGCGCGCGAGATCCACTTGAAGCCGGTGAGCGTCGCGTGGAAGTCGAGACCGTAGTGCTGAGCCACCGCCTCGAGGCCGGGCGACGACACCAGCGAACACGCGAGCGAGGCACCGGTGCCGTCGGCTGAGGCAGGGGCGGCTCCGTCGGCGGTCGCGAGCCGGCCGGCGCGCCAGCCCAGCAGCAGGCCGATCTCGTTGCCCGTCAGACGGCGCCAGCCGCCCTCGGCCGACTCGTCCGGCAGGGCGACGGCCAGGCGGTCGGCGTCGGGGTCGTTCGCGATGACGAGCTCGGCGCCTGCCTCGCGCGCGGCCTCGAACGCGAGGTCCATCGCGCCGGGCTCCTCGGGATTCGGGAACGCGACGGTCGGGAAGGCGCCGTCGGGCTCGAGCTGGGCCGCGACCGGCACCGGGGCGGGGTAGCCCGCGGTCTCGAGGATGCGCGAGAGCGTCTCCCACCCGACCCCGTGCATCGCCGTGTACACCCACGTGAGACCCTCGGCGCCCGCCGGGGCGGGCGCGACCGCAGCGGTCGCGGCGACGTACTCGTCGACGACGCTCTCGGTGGCCAGCTCGAACCCGAGCGACCGCGGAACCGTGCTGATGTCGCCGGCCTCCGCCACGCGCGCGATGTGCGCGGCGATCTCGGCGTCGGCAGGCGCCACGATCTGCGAGCCGTCGTCGTCGCCGCCCAGGTACACCTTGTAGCCGTTGTCGTCGGGCGGGTTGTGGCTCGCCGTGACCATGACGCCGGCCGCCGCACCGAAGTGGCGCACGGCGAACGCGAGCACCGGCGTCGGCAGCAGCCGCGGCATGAGGATCGCGCGGAGCCCCGCGCCGGCGAAGATCTCGGCCGAGTCGCGTGCGAACACGTCGGAGTTGCGGCGCCCGTCGTAGCCGATCACGACGATCGGGGCGTCGTCGAGGATTCCGGGCACCTCGGGCCCCTCCGCCTCCAGCGCGTCGGCCGAGGGGGTCTCGGTCAGCTCGGGCGCGGACGGCCCCGCGAGTTGGTCCGGAACGGATGCTGCGGCGCCTGCGTCGTGCGAATCGCCCCCGCCCTCCTCGGCGTCGGGCTCCTCGCCGTCGACGCCCGCTTCTGCGTCGTGATCCTCGCCGCGGGCGTCGCCGGCGGCCTGAGCATCCGTCTCCACCGGCTCCTCGACATCCGAGCCGCCATCCTCGGCGGAGGCCGCGTCGTCCGCCGGCTCATCGCCCGCAGGTGCGACCGCGACACCGTCGTCCGGTGCGCCGTCGTGGGCGGCGGTCGCAGGATCCGCGTCGTCCTCATGCGAGCCGGCCTCGACGCCGACCGGAGGGAGTCCCGCCTGCTCACGCACGTAGGCCGCGAGACCGGCGGCGGCCTGTGCGACGAGCACGCGGTTCATGCGGTTGCTGCCGGCGCCCAGGGCGCCGCGCAGTCCTGCGGTCCCGAAGGCGAGGCGCGCCGAGAAGCGGTCCTCGAGGTCTTCGACCGCGGCGGGGTTGCCCGACTCTGCGGCCTCGATCAGCGCGCGCAGCTCGGCGCGCGTCTCGCCGTCGGGGTCCTGTGCGAGCCACGCGTGTGCGCGCGCGAGGACGTCGGCCGCAGCATCCGCCCCCGTCGACACCTCGTCGGGAGCCGGCTCCTGCACCGCACCCCCGTTCACAGCGCCCCGATCACGCGCGCCAGCAGCGACGAGATGACGGGCTCGGCGTTGCGGCCGGCCTCGAGCACCTCCTGGTGGCTGAGCGGGTGCTTCTGGATGCCCGCGGCCATGTTCGTGATGAGCGAGAAGCCGAGGATCTCCATGCCGGCCTGACGCGCGGCGATCGCCTCGAGCGCGGTGGACATGCCGACGATGTGCCCGCCGAACGACTTGACCATCTGCACTTCGGCCGGCGTCTCGTACTGCGGTCCACGGAACTGCGTGTAGACGCCCTCGTCGAGGCTCGCGTCGATGGAGCGTGCGAGGTCGCGCAGTCGCAGCGAGTACAGGTCGGTGAGGTCGATGAAGGTCGCGCCCTCGAGCGGGGTGTCGCCGGTCAGGTTGATGTGGTCGCTGATCAGCACCGGGCGCCCCGGGTGCCAGGTGTGCTTGATGCCGCCGGCACCGTTCGTGAGCACCATCGTGCGCGCACCGGCTGCGGCGGCGGTGCGCACACTGTGCACCACCCGGCGGACGCCGTGCCCCTCGTAGTAGTGGGTGCGGGCGCCGATCACGAGCACGCGGCGTCCCTTCGGCGTGACGACGCTGCGGAGGGTTCCGACGTGGCCGGTGAGGGCCGGGGCGCTGAAGCCGGTCACCTCGGTGGCGGGGAACGTCGAGGTCGTCTCTCCGAGGAGCTCCGCGGCCTTGCCCCAGCCGCTGCCGAGCGTGAGCGCGATGTCGTGACGCTCGACGCCGGTGATGCGGGCGATGTCCTCTGCGGCGGCGGCGGCCACCGCGAACGGGTCGGCCGTGGGGTCGTCGAGAGGGTTGCCGGTGGTGTCTGACATGGGACCACTTTAGGAACGGACGGCGACGAGGGCCAGCGAAGCCGTATCCGGGCCGCACCCGGGAGTGTCGCGGTGTCGCCTGCGAGGCACGCGGCAGGGGAGAATGGAATTCATGTCGATCAGCTTCGAGACCACCCAGACCGTCGCCATCCTCGGCGGCGGACCCGGAGGCTACGAAGCGGCGCTGGCCGCCGCCCAGCTCGGAGCCGAGGTGACGGTGGTCGAGCGCGCCGGCATCGGCGGCTCGGCGGTCATCACCGACGTCGTCCCGTCGAAGTCGCTCATCGCGACCGCCGACGCGGCTGTCGCGATCGCGGGCGCCGGCGACCTGGGCGTGCAGCTGTTCGCCAAGGGCAAGGACGGCAAGCCGCTCAAGCCCGAGATCGCCATCAACCTCACCGCCGTCAACAAGCGCCTCCTCACGCTCGCCCGCCAGCAGTCCGACGACATGCGCGCGTCGCTCGCCGAGGCGGGAGTCCGCATCATCTCGGGCCACGGCCGCCTCGAGGGCGGCAACGCCGTCGTGGTGTCGACCGGCCCCGGCGGCACCGACTTCGACCGCATCGAGGCCGACACCCTCGTCGTCTCGGTGGGTGCGTCGCCCCGCGAGCTCGCCAGCGCGAAGCCCGACGGCGAGCGCATCCTCACGTGGACGCAGCTCTACAACATGACCGCGCTCCCCGAGCACCTCATCGTGGTCGGCTCCGGCGTCACGGGCGCCGAGTTCGCCGGCGCGTACATGAACCTCGGCGCGAAGGTCACCCTGGTGTCGAGCCGCGACCAGGTGCTCCCCGGCGAAGACAAGGATGCCGCCGCCGTCCTCGAGCGCGTGTTCAAGCGCGGCGGCATGAAGCTGCTGTCGAAGTCGCGCGCCGACAAGGTCGAGAACACCGGCGACGGCGTCGTCGTGACCCTCTCGGACGGCCGCACCGTCGAGGGCAGCCACTGCCTCATGGCGGTCGGCTCGATCCCGAACACGAAGGGCATCGGCCTCGAGCAGGCCGGCGTCCAGATGACCGAGTCCGGCCACATCCAGGTCAACCGCGTCGCGCGCACCTCGGTGCCGAACATCTACGCCGCCGGCGACTGCACCACGTTCGTGCCGCTCGCCTCCGTCGCCTCGATGCAGGGTCGCACCGCCGTCTTCCACGCACTCGGCGACGTCGTGATCCCGCTCGAGCGCCGCCGCATCACGTCGAACATCTTCACCGCCCCCGAGATCGCCACCGTCGGCTGGCAGGAGAACGACATCGAGGACGGCCACATCAACGGCGTCGTCCACAAGCTGCCCCTGGCGGCCAACCCGCGCGCCAAGATGATGGGCATCAAGGACGGCTTCGTCAAGATCATCGCCCGCGAGGGCAGCGGCACCGTCATCGGCGGCGTCATCGTCGGCCCCCGCGCCTCCGAGCTGATCTACCCGATCGCGATCGCCGTCGAGCGCCGCCTGACGGTCGACCAGGTCTCCCGCGTCTTCGCGGTCTACCCGTCGCTGTCGGGCAGCATCACGGATGCCGCGCGCGCGATGCACGTCGTCGACCACAACGTCTACGGCGGCTGACGCCCCCGTTCGGATCGTGTGCTCGCACCGAGCGCACACGATGTTCGCGCGCATGTCGTGTGCGCTCGGCGAGATCACATGATGTGAACGGGATGCCGCGGGCCCGCAGCATCCATCATCCGGCGTGAGCGGCGCGTGGAGGGGCCGTGGGGACCGCGATCCCGGGGTCATCCGCGGCCGGTGTTGCCGCGCCAGAGGTCCGCGGCGGCCGCGTCGAGGCATCCCTCACTCGCTCTTCCTTCCGTTCGACAGGTCAACCGGGACTCTGCACGGCCCGCGAGGCGCTTCCTCTCCTGCGGAAGCCCGGTTGACCTGTGGAGGGCGGGGGCGACGGATGCCTCGGCGCCAGCGTGCCGGACGAACCCGGGTCAGCCGAGGCCGGTGTTGCCGCGCCAGAGGTCCGCCGCGCGGTTCGCCGCGGCGTCGACCAGCGCCCGCAGCTCCGGGCGGTCGGGCATCGCGAAGGAGACGTAGGCGCCGCGTCCGCCCGCGACCGGGCGGCCATAGGCCTTCACCGCGACCGAGAGGTCAGGCAGCAGGCGGACGGTCAGCGTCTGCAGCTCGAACTCCTCGCCGCGGCGGAAGTCACGCCAACGCAGCGGCGGCGGGATCACGACGTTGATCGCGAGCGCCGACACCTCCGGAGCATCGCCGTCTGGAGCATTCATCCCGCCATCCTGACACCCTCGCCGCCGCCGCGGGCCGAGGCATCCGTTCGCCCGTTCCGTGATGCCGAAACACGGGTCGATCACGGCGACACGCCGGTGATGGATGCTGCGGCCCGGAGTGTCGCGCGACGGACCCGTGTTTCGGCGCGCCCGACGACGCGAGACCACGGAACCGGGATCAGGAGATGGTGAGGAGCTGGTGCCCGGCCGACACCGTCGTGCCGGGGTCGGCGTTGATCGTGCCGATGACGCCGTCCTTGTGGGCCTGGATGGGCTGCTCCATCTTCATCGCCTCGAGGACGATGACGAGGTCGCCCTTGACGACCTGCTGGCCCTCCTCGACGGCGACCTTCACGACCGTGGCCTGCATCGGCGACTTCACCGCGTCGCCCGAGGCGCCCGCGACGACCGAGGGGGCGTGCGAGCGGCGCGACGGCGGCACGGCCGCGGGGCGTCCGGCGACCCCGACGGGCGCGACGACGCGGTCGGGCAGGCTCACCTCGAGGCGCCGGCCGGCGACCTCGACGACGACCGTGTGCCGCGCCTCGGCGGGAGTGGGCTCGCTGAGCTCGCCGTCCCACGGGGCGATGTCGTTGACGAACTCGGTCTCGATCCACCGCGTGTAGACGCCGAAGCGGCCGTCCTCCGCGGTGAACGCGGGGTCGCGCACGACGGCGCGGTGGAACGGCAGCACGGTCGGCAGGCCCGAGACCTCGAACTCGTCGAGCGCGCGGCGCGAGCGCTCCAGCGCCTCGGCGCGGTCGCGGCCGGTGACGATGATCTTCGCGAGCAGAGAGTCGAACGCACCCGACACGCTGTCGCCGGCGGTGACGCCGGAGTCGAGACGGATGCCGGGGCCGCCGAACGTCTTGAACACATGGATCGGTCCGGGCTGGGGGAGGAAGCCGCGGCCGGGGTCCTCGCCGTTGATGCGGAACTCGATCGAGTGGCCCTCGGGCTTCGGGTCGTCGTAGCCGAGCTCCTCGCCCTCGGCGAGGCGGAACTGCTCGCGCACGAGGTCGATGCCGGTGACCTCTTCCGAGACCGGGTGCTCGACCTGCAGGCGCGTGTTCACCTCGAGGAACGAGATCGTGCCGTCGGCGCCGATCAGGAACTCGCAGGTGCCCGCGCCGACGTAGCCGACCTCCTTGAGGATGGCTTTCGACGATTCGTACAGAGTCTTGTTCTGCTCGTCGCTGAGGAACGGCGCGGGAGCCTCCTCGACGAGTTTCTGGTGCCGGCGCTGCAGTGAGCAGTCGCGCGTGGAGACGACGACGACGTTGCCGGCCGAATCCGCGAGGCACTGCGTCTCGACGTGACGGGGCTTGTCGAGGTACTTCTCGACGAAGCACTCGCCGCGACCGAAGGCGGTGATCGCCTCGCGGGTCGCCGACTCGAACAGCTCGGGCACCTCATCGATCGTGCGGGCGACCTTGAGGCCGCGTCCGCCGCCGCCGTATGCGGCCTTGATCGCGATGGGCAGACCCACCTCTTCAGCGAAGGCGACGACCTCGTCGGCACCGGCCACGGGGCCGGGGGTGCCCGGGGCGAGCGGCGCGCCCACCTTCTCGGCGACCGCGCGGGCGGTCACCTTGTCGCCGAGGGCCTCGATCGCCTCGGGCGACGGCCCGATCCAGACCAGGCCCGCCGCGATGACGGCACGGGCGAAGTCGGCGTTCTCGGCGAGGAAGCCGTAGCCGGGGTGCACCGCGTCGGCGCCGGAGCGCCGCGCGACGGAGAGGATCTTCTCGATCGACAGGTACGTCTCGGCGCTGGTCGCGCCCTCGAGGGCGTACGCCTCGTCGGCGAGGCGCGAGTGCATGGCGTCGCGGTCCTGATCGGCGTAGACGGCGACCGACGCCTTCCCGGCGTCGCGTGCGGCGCGGATGACGCGGACGGCGATCTCGCCGCGGTTGGCAACGAGAACCTTGGCGATCTGAGGCATGAGTGCCAGCCTACCGACGGCATCCCGAGGGCTTTTGAGCGGTTCGTACAAGAACCGACGAGAAACGTGGGATTCCTACTACAACGGTTACGCCCTCACTGCGCCCCGTACCCCACAAAGGGAACGCCCTCACTGCGCCCCGTCTTCCACGAACGACTTCTCGTCGATCTCGGTGGGACCGAGCGACGGATCCGACGTGTTCCAGAGCGATGTCCACTCCACGCCCACCTCGTGCACGAGCTGCCGCAACGTCGACACGGACATGCCGACGACCGTCGAGGGATCGCCCTCGACCCGCTCGATGAACGCGCCGCCGAGGCTGTCGACCGTGAACGCGCCCGCCACGTGCAAGGGCTCGCCGGTCGAGACGTACGCGTCGATCTCGGCATCCGTCACGTCAGCGACGAAGGAGACGGATGCCGCAGCCGTCGCGTGCACCTCGCGCGGGGGTTGGCCCGGCTCGATGCGCACCACGGCGTGGCCCGAGTGCAGCACGCCGGTGCGCCCACGCATCGCGCGCCAGCGGGCGGCTGCGTTCTCGGGCGTGTAGGGCTTGCCGAGCACCTCGCCGTCGAGCTCGAACATCGAGTCGCCGCCGATCACGATGCCGTCGAACCCCGGGATGTCGTCGCGCAGCCGCGCCGCGACCTCCGCCGCCTTGCGCCGCGCGAGCAGCAGGACGTGCTCGTCGGGCGCGAGCGTGCGGGCCTCGGCCGCCTCGACCGCGGCGATGACGGCCTCCTCGTCCACGTCGGGGGCGATGGTGAGCGGACGGATGCCGAACTGCCCGAGCAGCATGAGCCGGGCGGGCGAGGTCGAGGCGAGGCAGACGCGCATCCCCTCACAGTACGGGGCGGGGACGTAGGCTCGTCGGGTGAGTGAAACCGGCGGCATCCTCGATCTCGACATCACGGGCGTCGCCCACGGCGGCGTCTTCGTCGCCCGGCACGAAGGCCGCGTCGTGTTCGTGCCCGACACGATCCCGGGGGAGCGCGTGCGCGTGCGGCTCACCGACACCGGGAAGAAGTCGTTCTGGCGCGGCGAGACGCTCGAGGTGCTCGAGGCATCGCCGCACCGGCAGCTGCACGTCTGGCGCCAAGCCGATGTCGACATCCCACCGGAGCAGCGGCCCGGCGGTGCCGACTTCGGCCACATCGCGCTCGAGCACCAGCGTGCGCTCAAGCTCGAGGTGCTGCTCGACGCGCTGCACCGGTTCGGCGGCATCACCGACCCGGTCGCCACGATGAGCGGCGTCGCGCCGGTTCCCGCCCTCGACGGTGCCGAAGCCGACGGCGAGTCGGTCGACGGCACCGGGTGGCGCACCCGGGTGAGCCTGCACGTGGACGCGGACGGCAACGTCGGCCAGTACGCCGCGCGCAGCCACCGTGTGGTCCCGCTCGAGGACCTGCCCCTCGCCACGCCGGCCGTGGAGCGCGCTGCGCTCGCGCTCGCCGCCAGCGAGCCCGGTCGCATCGATCTCATCCAGCCGGCGGACGGTCGCGTCCTCACGCTTCCACGGCCGGTACGGACATCGGATGCTGCGGCCCGCCGCGGACGCGGCGCTCGGGCCGCGACCCCCCGGCATCGCAAGGCGCCCGCTCCCGAGGTCGTCCTCGAGAGCGTCGGCGGCCGCGGCTTC
The DNA here is from genome assembly GCF_001422925.1 of Microbacterium sp. Leaf288. GTDB lineage: Bacteria > Actinomycetota > Actinomycetes > Actinomycetales > Microbacteriaceae > Microbacterium. The sequence continues at coordinate 389,563 of NZ_LMNI01000012.1, read as the reverse complement.
CGCGTCGATGCCGGCGGCTTCTGGCAGGTCCACCGTCTGGCGGCGCACACCCTCACCACCACCGTCGCCGCAGCGCTCGGCGCGCTCCCCGGCGATGCCGCCGCCGTCGACCCCGACGCCTGGCACCTGGACCTGTACGGCGGCGTCGGCCTCTTCGCCGCGACGCTCGGCGACCTCGGCGGATCCTCGACCCGCGTGACGAGCGTCGAGTCCGACGCGCGCGCGACCGAGCATGCGGGGGACAACCTCGCCGAGTGGGTCGGGGCTCGCGCCGAGACCGGGCGCGTCGACCGGTGGCTCGCGCGGCTCGCGGCCGAGGCATCCGTCCCCGAACGCGAGCGGCTGTCGCGTGGGGTCGTCCTGCTCGACCCGCCCCGCTCGGGAGCCGGCCGCGAGGTCGTCGACCACCTGACCTCGCTCGCGCCCGCGACCGTCGTCTACGTCGCGTGCGACCCCGTCGCGCTCGCCCGCGACATCGCGACCTTCCGTGCTGGCGGGTACGAGGTCGCAAGTGTCGATGGCCTGGACCTTTTTCCGAATTCGCATCACGTCGAAGCCGTGGCGGTTCTCACCCGCGCGTGACACTCGTCGCTAGGCTGGCGGAATGACGCGGGTGGCCTTCATCGACGATCACGAGTCGGTCCGGCTCGGCCTCGAGGCGGCGTGCGCCCGCGCCGAGACGATGACCGTCGCCTTCTCGGGCAGCACTGTCACCGAGTACGTCGACTGGCGTGCATTCTCGCGGCAGGCGCCCGCCGACGTGGTGGTGCTCGATCTGACGCTCGGCGACGGCACCACCGTCACCGAGAACGTGCGACGCCTCGTGCTCGACGGATCGAGCGTCATCATCCACAGTGTCGCCGACCGGCCCGCGGCCGTGCGAGAGGCGCTCTCCGCCGGTGCCGCCGGCGTCGTCAGCAAGTCCTCGCCCATCGGCGACGTGATCGCGGCGGTGCACACGGTCGCGCGCGGCGAGCCGCTCAACAACGTCGAGTGGGCCAGTGCCGTCGAAGGTGACCGTGCCTTCGCCGATGCGCAGCTGTCGGCGCGCGAGCGCGACGTGCTCCGTCTGTACGCCGCCGGGCTGCCGCTCAAGGTGGTCGCCGATCGCCTCGGGGTCGCGTACTCGACGGCGAAGGAGAACATCACGCGCATCCGCGTCAAGTACGTCGAGGTCGGCAGGCCCGCACCGACGAAGATCGATCTGCTGCATCGCGCCGTCGAAGACGGCATCCTGGTCGAGCCCGCGGCGGACCCGGGAGACGTCACGCGTGGCCGCTGACGCACAGACCGGCGTGCTCGACACGGCGTGGGGGCAGATCGCGCACTCGCCGCAGACGACCGCCGGGATCGGGTCGTTCACCCGGTCCCGCGTCGAGCGCATCATCTCGCTCGTCGCCGGCGGCTTCGGCTCGCTGATCCTCGGACTCCAGTCGTTCCTGAGCGCTCTAGGGCCCGCCCCGGAACGCCCGGGGTGGCACGTCCCGCTCATGGTCGTGGTGTTCGGCGCGCTCGGCGTGATGGTGCTCGCGTGCGTGGTCGGCCGGGGTGTGCGCCCGGCGGCGGGCGTCTTCGCGATCATCTACGTCCTCGTGCTGCTCGCGTGGCCGATCGCCACGGCGGGCGTCGAACCTCCGACGCCGGACGAGCCGTGGATCTGGTACCTGCTCAACCTCGCGACGCTGGCGGCCGTGCTCGCCTTTCCCTTCCCGCTCCAGATCGCGTTCACGATCGCCCTGCCGCTGCTGTTCGGTGTCGTCCGGATGATCCAGGTCGGCTTCGAACCCGTCTACTGGCCGGTCGTGATCCTCGACGTGAGCTTCGCGCTCATCCTCGGCGGCATCATCCTCACCCTGGGGTGGCTGTTCCGATCGGTGGCGGTGAACGTCGACAAGACCCGGGCGCAGGCCGTCTCCTCGTACGCGAAGGCGGCTGCCGCCGACGCCGCGGAGCAGGAGCGCGTGGCGGTGGCGGCGCTCATGCATGACAGCGTGCTGGCTGCGCTGATCGCCGCGGAGCGGGCGACGACACCCCGGGAGCGCACGCTCGCGGCGACCATGGCGCGCGAGGCGCTCACCCGGCTGGCCAACACCGAGCAGGACGAGCACGAGGGGCCCGACGAGCCCTGGGCGCCGGCCGTGCTGTCCGAGGAGATCGCTCAGGCCGCCGACGAGCTGGGCGTCGACGTCGATGTGCAGAACGAGATCGACCCGGATGCCCCGTCCATCCCCGGGCGCGTGGCCCGAGCCCTCACCCTGGCCGCGACGCAGGCCATCGCCAACGCGGTCCAGCACGCGGGTGGCGCCGGGCTGGGCGTCGTGCTTCATGCCGCGTACGGGACGGTGCGCGTCGAAGTCCACGATGCGGGAGAGGGATTCGACCTGGATGCCGTCCCCGATGACCGCCTGGGCATCCGCGCGTCGATCGTCGCGCGAGTGGCCGCGGTGGGCGGGCGCGCCGAACTGGAGTCAGGACCCCACGGCACCGTCGTGCGGCTCATCTGGCGGGAGCCGTCGGCATGATCAGCGTCAAGAACGTCCTCACGGTGCTCGGCGTGGCCTTCACCGCCTACTTCGCCGCGAGAGGTCTGCTGTGGACCGGGCGGCCGATCCCGCAGCCGCTCATCATCGTCATCTCCGTCGGGATCTACCTCGCGGTGACCTGGCTGTGCATCTTCTGGCAGCCGTCATCGCAACGCTCGAGTCCGTCCCCTCGCGCGGCCCGCTCGGCCGACGGCGAGTCGCTCGAGAGTCTCGAGGCGCAGGCGGCGCCGCACCCCGCCGGGGAAGGCATCCGGGGCCCGCTGCCGTTGCCGGTGACAGCCCAGGTCCTCGCCCTCGCCTGCGCGGTGATCGTGCCGAACGCCATCCCCATCGCGGTCGGCGAGACCGCCCGCACGGTCTCCTTCGCGACGTGGTACCTCGGGGGGATCGGCGCTCTCATGACCATCGTCATGGTGCGCCGTCGTCCCTGGACGGCGTGGGCGGGGATCATCCTCCTCACGATCGCGTCGTTCCTCTGGATGGGCCCGCTCAATGCACTCGCCCTCGGGCTCGTCGGCTCGATCGTCTGGGTGACGTGCGCCCAGCTGCTGGTGTTCTCCATGGACCGTGCCGCGCGCGACACCTCGCGGCTCACGCGGCTCCAGCGCGCCGCGACGGGATGGCAGACCTCGCAGGTGGTCCGCCAGCGCGAGCGGCGCGTGCAGGTGCAGCGCGCGCTCGCCGTCGCCGGCCCCGTGCTCACACGTACGGTCGCTCATGCGGGCGTGCTCACCGAGGCTGATCGCCTCGAGGCGCGCATCGCCGAGGGGCGGCTGCGCGACGAGATGCGCGGCCCGCGGCTGCTCGACGACGAGGTGCGCGCGGAGCTCGAGCGGGCACGCCGCCGCGGCGCCAACGTCACCGTGCTCGACGAGGGCGGACTCGACGACGTCGATGACGAGACGCTGGGCATCATCCGCGCGCAGCTGGCCGAGACCCTGCGATCGGCGAGCTCGGACCGTCTCTACATCCGCACGTCGCCCGACGAGCGCATCGCGGTCACCGTGGTCGGCCGCTCGCCCTCCGTGGGCGGACCCAGCGACGAGGACTCCGTCGACCTGTGGCGCGAGATCCCGCACCCGGGCAGAGCCTGACCCTCACCTCTCGACGGAGGGGGATGCTGCCACCCGGCGCGCCCGCGGACGTCTGATCCGCGCCGGTTCCGATGGCAGACTCGCTCCCCGCCGGAAAGGGGGAGGGGATTCCTGGCGGAGAGCGGGAAATGAAGGAGGCGAGGGGCGGCGAAGCCGCCCGCCCCTCGCCTGCGCGGAAGGTTACCCGAAAACCATCCGCATGGCCGGATCCGGGGCATCCGCTAAGCGGTGTCGGATCGACCGAACGCAGAAGCGTTCCAGCGAGTCAAGTATCTCGGGGTTGCAAGGGGTGTGTCTGTAGGTATTTCGGGGGACAAGCCCGCCGAGCGATGGACGGGGTCCATAAACCTCCGCTGACAGCGTTCACTGTCAGACGCTCCCGAACCGGCCCCAGCCGAGGTCCCGATCGAGTGGCTGCCGCAGCGCACGCTGCGAGAGCTCCCAGCCGGTGCGGCTCGTGCGGTCGTCCGCGACGGCTTCGGCTGCTTCACCGGTGTACGCCTCGCTCACGACGGCGATGAGCGCGGCGAGTTCCACCTCGGTGGGCGCGCCACGGAGGACCTCGATGGTCGGGCCCTGGGGCGCAGCATCCACGTCCATGCCCTCGTCTGCTGGGCTCACAGCGGGATGTTCCCGTGCTTCTTGGGCGGCAGGCTCGCGCGCTTGCCGCGGAGGGCGCGGAGGGCCTTGGCGATCGAGACGCGGGTCGCGGCCGGCTCGATGATGCCGTCGAGCTCGCCGCGCTCGGCGGCGAGGAACGGCGAGGCCACGTTGTAGGTGTACTCGTTCGCGAGGCGCGTGCGGACGGCGGCGACGTCTTCGCCGTTCTCCTCCGCCTTCTTGATCTCGCCGCGATAGAGGATGTTGACGGCACCCTGGCCGCCCATGACGGCGATCTCGGCCGTCGGCCACGCGAGGTTCACATCGGCGCCGAGCTGCTTCGAGCCCATCACGATGTAGGCGCCGCCGTAGGCCTTGCGCAGGATCACGGTCACCAGCGGCACGGTCGCCTCGGCGTAGGCGTAGAGGAGCTTGGCGCCGCGGCGGATGACGCCCGTCCACTCCTGGTCGGTGCCGGGGAGGTAGCCGGGCACGTCGACGAGCGTGACGATCGGGATCGAGAAGGCGTCGCAGAACCGCACGAAGCGACTCGCCTTCTCGCCCGCCTCGATGTTGAGCGTTCCGGCCATCTGCGAGGGCTGGTTGGCGATGATGCCCACGGAGCGGCCCTCGACGCGGCCGAAGCCGATGACGATGTTCGGCGCGAACAGCGGCTGCACCTCGAGGAAGTCCTCGGCGTCGACGATGCCGCGGATCACCTGGTGGATGTCGTACGGCTGGTTCGGCGAGTCGGGGATGACCGCGTTCAGCGCGCGGTCAGCATCCGTCGTCTCGAATTCGAAGCCCGTCTCGTAGACCGGCAGCTCCGCCATGTTGTTGTCGGGGAGGAATCCGAGCATCGACCGCACGTAGTCGATCGCGTCGTCCTCGTCTTCGGCGAGGTAGTGCGCGACACCCGAGCGGGTGTTGTGCGTGTGCGCGCCGCCGAGCTCCTCCATGCCGACGTCCTCGCCGGTCACGGTCTTGATGACGTCGGGGCCGGTGACGAACATCTGGCTGGTCTTGTCGACCATCACGACGAAGTCGGTGAGAGCGGGGGAGTAGACCGCGCCACCCGCGGCCGGGCCCATGATGATCGAGATCTGGGGGATGACGCCCGATGCGCGGGTGTTGAGGCGGAAGATCTCGCCGTACTTGCCGAGGGCGACCACGCCCTCCTGGATGCGCGCGCCGCCGGAGTCGAGGATGCCGACGATGGGGATGCCGCTGCGCAGGGCGAACTCCATGACCTTGATGATCTTCTCGCCGGCGACCTCGCCGAGAGAGCCGCCGAACGTCGAGAAGTCCTGCGAGTACACCGCGACGGTGCGGCCGTGGATCGTGCCGACGCCGGTGACGACCGAGTCGCCGTACGGACGCGAGCGGTCCATGCCGAAGGCGGTCGTGCGGTGACGCACGTACTCGTCGAGCTCGACGAAGCTGCCGGTGTCGAGGAGCATCTCGATGCGCTCCCGCGCGGTGCCCTTGCCCTTCGCGTGCTGCTTCTCCTTCGCGACCTCCTCGGGATCGAGGACGGCCTCCTGGAAGCGTGCGCGGAGGTCGGCGATCTTGCCGGCGGTCGTCGACAGGTCGGGCTGATCTGGCGCTTGAGTCACGGATTCCACCCTATCGGCGGGCCCGGTCGATCTGTTGGAGGGTTCGCACAAGGGGTTGCGGCATCCGCTGTCCATCCCCGGAGCGAGGGGCGTAGCGTGAACGACATGACGTTCTCGTCCGAGGGGTTCCCGCTCACCGCCGCCGTGAGTCCGCGCGTCCAGGTCGTAGAGACCACGGACTCGACCAATGCCGACGTCATCCGGCACGTCATCGACGCGCCGCATGAATGGCCGCACCTGTCGCTGCTGCTCACGAACGATCAGCGAGCCGGTCGCGGGCGCCTCGACCGCACGTGGGTCACTCCGCCCGGATCGGCGCTCGCGGTCTCGGTCGCGGTCGACGCCTCGGCCCTTCCGGTCGCCGCCCGCGGGTGGATCCCGCTCATCGCGGGCGCGGCGATGACCCGCGCGATCGCCGCGCAGCTGGTCGGGTCGGTGCACAGCGCCACGCTCAAGTGGCCGAACGACGTGCTTCTCGACGGATCGAAGATCTGCGGCATCCTCGCGGAGGTCGTGCCGGGGCATGCCGACGTCGTCGTGATCGGCTCCGGAGTGAATACGCGGATGGCGGCAGTCGACCTCCCCGTCGCGACGGCGACCTCCTTCGCCGCCGCAGGGTTGGAGTGCGACGACGACCGCCTGCTCGCCGACTACCTCGGCGCGCTCGACGAGCAGCTGAAGGCGCTCGGCGCAGCCGGCGGTGACGCTGCCGCATCGGGCGTGCTCGGGGAGGTGGAGTCGCTCTGCAGCACGCTCGGAAGCGACGTCGCGGTGTCGCTGCCGAACGGTGAGACGCTGTGGGGCCGTGCACAGCGGATCGATCCCGACGGGCGCCTGGTGGTGGTCCAGGATGCCGAGTTCGAGAGCGTCGTCTCCGCCGGCGACGTCGTGCACGTGCGGAGCCGCTCCGCGTAGTCCGGTCGTTGAGCGAGCGCGCGAGTCGAAAAGCCGCGGGCGTTCGCTCTTCTCGGTCGTTGAGCGAGCTTGCGAGTCGAAACGCAGCGGGCGATCTCTCCTCTCGGTCGTTGAGCGAGCGTGCGAGTCGAAACGCCGGCACATGGCGCAAAACGGCGGGTGATCAGCGCACTGTCGGCCGCTACCCGCACAATGGGGACATGACGCAGCCGACGAGCTACGGTGGCAGGCCGCTGACGCCTGCCCCCGGTGCGCCCACCCCGGAGCTGCTCGTCGCCCGCTTCCGCGCACACGCCCGGCGGCTCGCCTGGTCGGCGCTGGTGCTGATCGTCGTCGCCGGCGCCGTCGGCTACTTCTACGGCAACCTGCCGGCACCTTTCGAGAATTGGATGCTGCTGGCCGGAGCCGCGCTCGTGGTGTTGCTGCTCGTCGTGCTGCCGTATCTGTCGTGGCTCGGCCACGTGTACACGGTCACCACGCGGCGCGTGATGGAGCGCCGCGGCATCTTCGCCGTGAAGCGCCGGGAGCTCGCGCACGTCCGCGGTTACACCCTCAAGGTGCACCGCGGCCTGCTGCAGCGCATGTGGGGCGCCGGCACGATCACGCTGACGAACGGTGTCGACGAGCCGCTCCGGCTCGCGAACATCCCGAGCGCCGAGCTGGTGCACGAGGCGCTCGTCGACCAGGTCGAGGTGAACCAGATCCTCGCGCACCGCGACGCCCAGCCGCTTCCTCCCGGGCCGCAGCCCACCGTTCCCCCCAGGCCCCCGCTGCCGCAGGTGTGACCCCGGCTCGTTCGTCATCCCACGGGTGCGGGATGATGGACGGAGGCTGACGAGAGGGAATGGCATGGCGCTGCGAGTCGGAGTCGTCGGGGGTGGGCAGCTGGCCCGCATGATGATCGCGCCGGCGGTCGAGCTCGGAGTCGAGATCCGGGTGCTCGCCGAAGACGAGGGGATGTCGGCATCGCTCGCCGCGACCGCTGTCGGCGACTACCGCGATGCCGCCACCGTGCTCGCCTTCGCCCGCGAGGTCGATGTCGTCACCTTCGACCACGAGCACGTGCCGCAGGATGTGCTGGCGACCCTCGTCGGCGAGGGGATCTCCGTGCATCCCGGCCCCGATGCGCTGAAGTTCGCGCAGGACAAGCTCGTCATGCGCGCACGTCTGCAGGAGCTCGGGATGCCGCAGCCCGACTGGGCGGCGGTCACGAACGCCGACGAGCTGCAGGCCTTCATCGACGACCACGGCGGCCGCGCCGTCGTGAAGACCCCACGCGGTGGCTACGACGGCAAGGGCGTGCGGGTCGTGTCGGCGGGCACCGAGGCCGACGACTGGTTCGCGACGCTCGCCGAGGACACCCACGGCGGTGCCCTCCTCGTGGAGGAGCTCGTCGACTTCACGCGCGAACTCGCGCAGCAGGTCGCCCGTCGCCCGTCGGGCGCGGTCCGCGCCTACCCGGTGGTCGAGACCGTGCAGCGCGACGGCGTGTGCGCCGAGGTGATCGCGCCGGCCCCTCACTCCAGCGACCGCCTGCAGCAGGTGGCCGCGGGCATCGGCGTCTCGATCGCCGAGGGCCTGGGCGTGACCGGGATGCTGGCGGTCGAACTCTTCGAGACGACCGACGAGCGGCTCCTCGTGAACGAGCTCGCCATGCGCCCGCACAACAGCGGCCACTGGAGCCAGGACGGCGCCGTCACGAGCCAGTTCGAACAGCACCTCCGCGCCGTGCTCGATCTGCCCCTCGGCGACACCGACCCCGTCGCCGGATGGGCCGTGATGGTCAACATCCTCGGCGGCCCGGCGGAGGAGTCCCTCGACGCGCGGTTCGCCGCGGCGATGGACGAGCACCCCCAGGCGAAGGTCCACACCTACGGCAAGGCGCCGCGCCCCGGCCGCAAGGTCGGGCACGTCAACGTCGTGGGCGACGAGCTCGATGACGTGGCGTACCAGGCTCGGGCCGCAGCATCCTTCTTCCTGGACTGACATCCTCGGAAGCGCGCCGTTGCGGGGAGTTTCCAGCCACGCCCCCTAGCCTTGACGAGTGACTGCGCCCCTTCATTCCTCCGAGGCGCCGCTCGTCGGCGTCGTCATGGGCTCCGACTCCGACTGGCGGGTCATGAGCGACGCCTCTCAGGCGCTCACCGACTTCGGCATCCCGCACGAGGTCGAGGTCGTCTCGGCGCATCGCACGGTCGACAAGCTCGTCCGCTACGGGCGTGAGGCGCGGGCGCGCGGACTGCGCGTCATCATCGCCGGCGCCGGAGGCGCTGCACACCTCCCCGGCATGCTGGCATCCCTCACCGCCCTCCCGGTGGTCGGCGTTCCCGTGCAGCTGGCGACCCTGGACGGCATGGACTCGCTCCTGAGCATCGTGCAGATGCCCGCCGGCATCCCGGTCGCCACCGTCTCCATCAACGGCGCCAAGAACGCCGGACTCCTCGCCGCCCGCATCCTCGGCAGCGCCGACGCAGAGGTCGCGGACCGCGTCGAGGCCTACGCCCGCGATCTCGAAGCGCAGGTCGAGCAGAAGAACCGGCGGCTCAAGGAGTCGCTGTGAGCGTCATGAGCGCACCTCGCACCACTGCCCGCCCGGTTCGTCCGGGTGTGGTCGAGGAGCGCCCGATGAGGAATCCGGATGCCTCGTCCCGCGCCGTGATGACCCGCCGAGGGTGGTGGCTGGTCGGGCTCAACTTCCTCACCCCGGGTTCTGCGCAGGTGCTCGCGGGCAACCGCAAGCTGGGCCGTTTCGGGATCGCCGCGACCCTCGTGATGTGGACGCTGCTCGTCGTCGCGCTGCTGTTCTCGCTGCTCGCGCCGACCGCCGGGCTGAGCATCGTGACGAGCGCGTGGCTTCCCGACTGGCTCGGGCTGCTGCGCCCGTTGCCGTTGCTGATCGCGCAGGGATTGCTGCTCGCGTACGCGGTGCTGTGGGTCGTGCTGACGATCGACACGCTGCGCCTGGTGCGCCTGGTCAAGACGGGGGGCGTCGCACGGTTCGCCATCGCGCTGGTGGCCGTCGGACTTCTCGTGGTCGCGAGCGGAACCGCGGTGTACGCGTCGAACGCGGTCGGCACCGTGCGTTCGACGATCAGCAACATCTTCGGGGCGAGCGGGCCGACCGTGCCCCCGTCAGACGGCTACTACAACATCCTGCTGCTCGGCGCCGACAGCGGCGAGGGCCGCGACTCGATGAGGTTCGACAGCATCTCGGTGGTCTCGGTGAACGCCGCGACCGGTGCGACCACGATCACCGGCATCCCCCGTGACATGCCCAACTTCCCGTTCGCCGAGGGCCCGATGCAGGACGAGTACCCCAACGGCTTCGAAGGGCACGGCGACCCCACCTGCGGCTGGGGGAGCGGGATCAACCAGCTGACGAATGCCGTCGAGCAGTGTCGCGAGGATCGCGGGACCGGGCTGTACCCGGATGCTGCTGCCCAGGGCTCGACGCCGGCCATCGAGGCCACGAAGGACGCGGCTTCCGGGATCCTCGGCATCGAGATCCCCTACTACGTCTTCGTCGACATGCACGGGTTCGCGTCGCTGGTCGATGCGCTCGGCGGGGTCGACATCAACGTCGTGGAGCGGCTGCCCAAGGGCGGCCCGCCCGAGGGCGTCGATCCGCACAACGTCGACGCATGGGCGACCGGCTGGATCGAGGCCGGCCAGCAGCACATGGACGGCGACACCGCCCAGTGGTACGCCCGCTCGCGCTACACGACCAGCGACTTCGATCGCATGAGGCGCCAGCGTGAGCTCCAGGAGGCGATCCTCGCCCAGTTCACGCCGCAGGTCGTGCTCACGCGCTTCCAGGATGTCGCGAACGCCGGCGCCGACATCGTGGAGACGGACCTTCCGCAGTCCCTGATCCCCGCGCTCGTCGACCTTGCGGTCAAGGCGAAGGAGGAGCCCGTGCAGACGCTCGAGCTGACGCCTGCCGAAGGCATCGACGAGTTCAGCCCCGACTGGGCGTACATCGCGGAGCTCGTGCAGACGACGCTTCACCCGCCGACTCCGACTCCGTCGGGGGAGTGATCGTGGTCGCAACTCTCCGCGTTGTGCTGGATCAGCTCGTTGCGCCCTCCGAGCCGGAGTTGGCAGAGGCGTCGCGCGAGCTTGCGCGGGCGCTGGTGCTGGGGGCGCCGTCGGGGTGCGAGGTAGAGGCGATCGCGCCGGCCGGCGGGGTCGAAGGCGCACTGGACTCGGTGCCGGGTCTGGCGGGTGTGCGCCGTACGGCCCTCCCGCGACGTGAGCTCGCGGCTGCGCTGCAGTTGGGCGTGGGTACCGGCATCGGCGGTGGGATGATCCACTCGCCGACGCTGTTCGCGCCGCTGGTGCGCCACGATCGGGTGCACGACCACGATCAGGCCGTCGTCACGGTCTGGGACCTTCGGCCGTGGGAGTCGCCCTCGGAGCTGCCCCGGGCGGTGGTGGCGTGGCACAAGGCGATGCTGAAGCGCGCGGTGAAGCACGCGGACGCGGTGGTGGTGCCGGCGCATTCGATGGCGGTGCGGCTGTTGGAGATCGCGCCCGGCCTGCGGGACCGGGTGCGGGTGATCGCGGGGGCTTCGCCGCTCGGGTTCTCGGTGCCGGTGGATGAAGTGGGTCGTCGCCGCGCGCTGGGTCTGCCCGAGGGGTACGTGCTGCTCGCGGGCGGACCGCTGGGGTCGGAGGGTCTGGATGCCGGGCTCGCGGCGGTGGCAGCATCCGGTGTCGATCTGCCGGTGGTCGTGATCGACGTCGAGGAGGGGCACGAGCCCGCGGTAGAGGACCTCGCCTCTGCGGCGGGGCTCCCCGAGCGGGCGCTGCATGTGCGGGGCGCTCTGGACGCCCCCGACCGGGCGGCGGTGTTCGGCGCGGCGGTCGCGTTCGTGGCGCCTTCGCGCCGAGCCGCGTTCCCATGGCGCGTGGTCGATGCCCTGACACTCGGTGTGCCCGTGATCGCTGCCTCGTCTGCGGTTCACGACGAGGTGGTGTTCGACGGGGGAGAGCTGGTAGCGGGAACGGATGCTGCGAGCCTCGCGGACGGGCTGGGCGCGGCGTTGGCGACGGGGCTCGGATCGACCGCCGCCGCCGAGCGTCTCGGCGTGCTCGCGGGGGATCGCGGTCGCGCGTTCTCGTGGCGCGAGGCCGCCGACAAGGTGTGGATGCTGCACGCCGAGCTGTGACCGCTGCTCGACCCGACGGGGCGGACGAGCCGATCAGTCGGTGACCGGCAGGACGAACACGTGGCCACACTGACGGCAGGTCCAGGGACCGTCGTCGCCCCTGATCACCTGATCGTGATCACAGCGCATCATGCCGCCTACGTCGCGAGGTACCGGCGCAGAGACGCTTCGGCATCGGACGCGACGTACCCCACCGCCTCCAGCTTCGCTAGGTCGAGGAGGCTATTGCGCGGTCGCGTCGCCACCGGGCCGGTCGCGGACGCGAAATACTCCTCCGTCGACACGCCGGTAACTCGGTCGGGGTCGTGACCAGTGGCAGTGAAGACCGCGCGCGCGATACCCGCCCACGTCGTCGGATCCCCTGAGCCCGTGAGGTTGTATGTTCCGAAAGGCGCACGGGCGTCGAGAAGATGCCGGATCCCGCGCGCGATGTCGTGGGTGAACGTCAAGCGCCCCATCTGATCGTCGACGACCTTGGGGTCGATTCCTCGCTCTGCCAGTGAGGCCATCGTGCGCACAAAGTTCTTGCCGTCGCCGATCACCCACGACGTGCGCAGGATGTAGTGGCGTGGAGCCGTCGCAGCGGCGGTGTCGCCTGCCGCCTTCGACTGTCCGTAGACGCCAAGGGGCGCGAACGGGTCGTCCTCACGGTATGCCCGGTTCAGGGAGCCGTCGAAGACGTAGTCGCTCGACACGTGCACGAACGTGATCCCGTTGGCTGTCGCGACCCTGGCGAGTGCCGCCACGCCGCTGGCGTTCGCTGCCCAAGCCTGCGAGCGGCCTTCAGGGGTTTCTGCAAGGTCGACCGCCGTGTAAGCGCCCGCGTTGATGATCGTGTCGTAGTCGCGCCAGCGTCGGGCGGATGCGAGATCGTCCGAAGTGAGGTCGATGTCCTGACGGGTCGCGTACTCGATGTGCGGCGCGTCCCCGAGTGCACCGCGCAGAGCGCGACCCAGCTGGCCGTTGGCTCCGACAACGAGCGTCTTGCGGGGCGGCATCGGAGTGACGGCATCCAGACGTGGGTGGGCGACGTCTTTCGCCGAGATCTCGACCTCGTCGAGCGGGATCCGCCACTCGATGGCTGACGTCTCGTCGGCGAGATTGAGGAATGTGTAAGTGGCGTCCGGCGACCAGTGGTCGTTGACCAGGTATGCATAGGCAGTGTCGGGTTCCAGGGTCTGGTAGGCGTTGCCCACCCCGCGGGGTACGAAGATCGCACGCGACGGGTCGACCTCGGTCGTGAATACGGCACCGAACGTCGGGCCCTCACGCAGGTCAACCCACGCCCCGAAGATGCGACCGCTCGCGACCGAGACGAACTTATCCCAGGGCTCAGCGTGGATTCCGCGGGTGGTGCCGACCGCGTCGTTGAAGGCGATGTTGTTCTGCACGGGACCGAAATCCGGCAGACCCGCCGCGGTCATCTTCTCCCGCTGCCAGTTCTCCTTGAACCAGCCCCGGTTGTCCCCATGGACGGGCAGTTCCCAGACCACGAGACCGGGGATCGGAGTCGGGGACGAGGCGAGCGATTTCCCGAACTCTGTCATCACTGGCCCCTCGACGCGTAGAACGCTTCGGTGGCGTCCTTGGCGGGCGCCCACCAGGCGTCGTTAGTCCGGTACCAGTCGATGGTCGCGGCAAGTCCGGACTCGAAGTCCCCGTAGGCGGGGGTCCAGCCCAATTGGGTGCGCAGCCTGGTCGAGTCGATCGCATAGCGCAGGTCATGGCCGGCGCGGTCGACGACGTGGTCATAGGCGTCGCGAGGCTGCCCCATCGTCGTGAGGATCAGCTCGACGACGTCCTTGTTGTTGCGTTCGCCGTCCGCGCCGATGAGGTACGTCTCTCCGAGCTCGCCCTTCTCGAGGATCGTCAGCACCGCCGACGAGTGGTCGTCCGCGTGGATCCAGTCCCTGACGTTCTCGCCCTTGCCGTACAGCTTGGGACGGATGCCGCGCAGTACGTTCGTGATCTGACGCGGGATGAACTTCTCGACGTGCTGGTACGGACCGTAGTTGTTCGAGCAGTTCGAGATCGTCGCGCGCACCCCGAACGAGCGCACCCACGCCCGCACCAGCAGGTCGCTCCCAGCCTTTGTCGACGAATACGGTGAGGACGGATTGTACGGTGTGGATTCGGTGAACCGCTCCGGATCGTCCAGCTCGAGATCGCCGTACACCTCGTCGGTAGAGATGTGGTGCAGGCGGCGGTCGTGCTTTCGCGCCGCCTCCAGCAGGGTGAACGTCCCGACGATGTTCGTGTGGAGGAAGGGCCGGGGGTCGTCCAGGGAGTTGTCGTTGTGTGACTCGGCGGCGTAGTGCACCACGGCATCGGCATCGGCGAAGAGTTCGTCGACCAGCGCGGCGTTGGCGATGTCGCCGTGCACGAACCGGAAGCGGTTCGCGGGCAGGCCATCCAAGGAGGCGAGGTTTCCGGCGTAGGTGAGCTTGTCGAGGACCGTCACGTGATCGTCGCTGTTCTCCAGGACGTGGTGGACGAAGTTCGAACCGATGAAGCCGGCGCCGCCGGTCACCAGCAGACGCCGGGTCATCGCGGCCCGCTCCGCAGCACCTCGAGCAGGTACGTGCCGTACCCCGACTTGACGAGTTTCTCGGCCCGTTCCCGCAGATCGTCGTCCGTGAGGAAACCCTGGCGCCACGCCACCTCTTCCGGAACGCCGATCGAGAGGCCGGTGCGTCGCTGCATGGTCCGCACGTAGTCGGCGGCGTCAGCCATCTGGTCAAATGTGCCGGTGTCCAGCCACGCAGTGCCTCGGGGTAGAATCTCCACCTGCAGCCTCCGCTCCCGCAGGTAGGTGTTGTTGACGTCGGTGATCTCGAGCTCGCCCCGCGCGCTCGGCGAGAGGTTACCTGCGATCTCCACGACGTCGTTGTCGTAGAAGTAGAGGCCCGGCACCGCATAATTGCTCTTCGGCTCTGCCGGCTTCTCCTCGAGCGAGATTGCGCGACCGAATGAGTCGAACTCGACGACACCGTACGCCGAGGGCTCCGCGACCCAGTACGCGAAGATGAGCCCGCCATCGATCTCGGTGTAACGCTCCAGCTGGGAACCGAGCCCGGGACCGTACAGCAGATTGTCGCCGAGAGCGAGGCCGACGCGGTCACCGCCGATGAAATCCGCGCCGATCGTGAACGCCTGCGCGAGGCCGTCTGGTGACGGTTGTACTGCGAAGGAGATGTCCACGCCGAACTGATTTCCATCACCGAGCAGCCGCTGGAACGCGGACTGGTCGTGTGGTGTGGTGATGACCAGGATCTCCCGGATTCCGGCGAGCATCAGCGTCGACAGAGGGTAGTAGATCATCGGTTTGTCGAACACCGGAACGAGCTGCTTCGAAACACCCAATGTCACGGGGTGCAGGCGAGTGCCCGAGCCTCCCGCGAGGAGAATCCCTTTCACACCACTCCCTCTCTGTGCCGTCGACTCAGACGCTATCAGCGTGCGTGTTCCTCGCCGCGCAGATTGCGACGGCACGGGCGGACGCGGCGCACCGGTACGCTTATCCGATGTCACACCGCGTATCCGTCGTCGTACGCACAAAGGATCGTCCGGGCTTCCTCCGCCGGGCGCTGGAGGACATCGCGTCGCAGTCGTTCGGCGATATCGAGGTCGTGGTCGTCAACGACGGCGGCGTCCGCGAGGAGGTGGACGACGTGGTGTGGTCGTCGTCTCTCGCCGACCGTGTCTCCGTGGTCGACACCGTCGCGCCGGGAGGGCGCTGCGCAGCGGCGAATCTCGGAGTGCTTTCGACCGGTGCGGAGTACATCGTGCTCCACGACGACGACGATCTGTGGCACCCTCACTTTCTCGCCAAGACCGTTGCGCTCCTCGACGCGAGTCCGCAGGATGCGGGGGTCATGGTGGCCACTGAGATCGTGGAGGAAGAACAGCGCGACGGCGAGTGGGTCGAGACGTCCCGCGTGCCGTACTGGGCGGGACTGACCCATGTGAACTTCACAAGCCTGCTGGAGATCAACCGGGCGGTGCCGATCTCGTTCCTGTACCGACGCGCCGTTCACCAGGAACTCGGGGGCTACGACGAATCGCTTGAGACGGTCGAGGACTGGGAGTTCTATCTGCGCCTGACCGCTCGGCATCCCGTCGCCTTCCTCGGCGGAACCCCGCTCGCCTACTGGATGCACCGCCCCGCCGCCGAGGGAGCGGACGGTAACAGCATGTTCGAGCTCGAGGGCGCCCATGCCCGCGACGACCTCGCGGTCCGTGACCGGGAACTGACCCGCTGGGTGCGGGAGAACGGGTCAGGGCTTCCTCTCTACATCGGCCTGATCGAGAAGAATCTGGACGCGGAGATGGAACGCAGGCATGAGGAACTGCTCGCCGCGATCTCCCGCCGCGGTGAGGATCTCGCGCGCGAGATCTACGCCCGCCATCCGATCTGGCGACGACTGCGCCGGCTGCGGCGGCGGAGGTAGCCGCCCGCTCCGGCGGCTGCGCGCGACCTGCCTCAGCCGCGCATCACCGCGACGGCTTGCTTGCTGTCGCCGTCGAACGCGACCTGCCCGCCGCGCAACAGAATCCCGCGGCTGCACAGGTTCGACACCATATCGAGGTCGTGCGAGACCACGACCAGCGTCTTGCCCTGGTCGTGCATATCGCGAATGCGCGCCAGGCACTTCTGCTGGAACGGCTCGTCACCGACCGAGAGGATCTCATCGATCAGCAGGATGTCGAGCTCGGTGTGGATGGCGACGGCGAAGGCCAGACGCAGGAACATGCCGGAGGAGTAGTGCTTCACCTCCGTGTCGATGAACTTCTCGATCTCGCTGAAGGCGACGATCTCGTCGAAGCGGTCTTCCGTCTCCTTCTTCGACATCCCCAGGATGGCCGCGTTGAGGTACACGTTCTCGCGTCCGGACAGGTCCGGATGGAAGCCGGCGCCGACCTCGATGAGACCGGCGACGCGCCCGCGAGTGCGCACCTGCCCGCGATCGGGAAGAAGCACGCCCGAAATGAGCTTCAGCATCGTGGACTTGCCCGAGCCGTTGAAGCCGAGCAACGCGACCGAGTCGCCCTGTTCGATGGCGAAGGACACGCCGTCCAGCGCGTGGAAGTCAGTGGTCAGCGGCTTGCGTCGAACGGCGGCGAGGAACGTCTCCTTGATGGAGTGCGTGTGACGCAGCTTGAAGTCCTTGTGGACGTCTTCGACCAGGATCGCCGGCGTTTCACTAAAGCTCTTGTGCAAAGCGCCCCTCCAACTTGCGGAAGACAACCTGACCGATCACGAGCGCGGCGACCGCGACGATCAGCGCGTACAACGAATACAAGGCGAGGTCGGGCATCGGGCGGCCGCCTTCGGGGTCCAGAGCGAGCCAGAAGCCGAAGTGGAAGAGCTCAACTGCGGGGGTCAGCGGATTCAGCCTGTAGATGTCGAACCAGAATGCGGAGACCTGCTGCTGCACCATCGACCACTGGTACATGACGGGCGACGCCCACATCGCACACATGATGATGATCTCGACGAAGCTCTGCGCGTCGCGGAACGCGACGTTGATCGCGCCGAACAGCAGGCCGAGGCCGGTGGACAGGATCGCGATGATCAGGAAGCCGAGGACGATCGCGCCGACCGCGGCAAAGGAGAACTGCCAGCCGAACACGATCGCTATGACCCAGACGACGAGGACCTGGGGGAGGACGTTGACCGTCGCCACCAGCATGCTGGCCACGGGGAAAAGCTCTCGCGGAAGATAGATCTTCTTGATGAGCGGGGCGTTGTCGACGATGCTCTTGGTGCCGTTCTGGAACGCCTCGCTGAAGAACGTCACGGCGGTGAAGCCGGCGAGGAGATAGACCGGGTAGAACTCGATCGACGAGTTGAGGCCCAGGAAGATTCCGAGCGCCACGAAGAAGACGGCGAACTGGACGAGCGGCTTGACATACGACCAGAGCCAGCCGAGCACCGAGCCGCGATAGCGGATCTGCACCTCTTTGCGCACCAGGAGGGCGAGCAGGTGTCGTCGGCGCAGCACATCGATGAGGCCGAGGCCGGCGCCGGGGGACCGCAAGGCCGAGGCGGCGGGGGAGGGTTCTTGTGTCATAAGTTCTGGCGCTGGTCGGGCACGCAACCACAACATCCTAATCTGCCGTGACTGACAGATCGTCCAGGAGCGCGATGGATATCATGGGCGTACTGCCGGAAAGGACGACGTGCCCCGTTCTACAATCGACGTCATCGTTCCCGGGTGGCGTCACGGTCGCGAGCTGGCTCCGACAGTGCGTTCCGTCCTCGTCGCGGGCGAGGCCACCCGCGCCCGTTTCGACGTGCGTGTGACCGTCGCAGCGACCCCTGCGGTGGCGGCGCGGGCTCCCGAGCACGTGCGGGCGAACGCGACAATGCGCGCGCTCGAGGGAGAAGACCCCGCGGCACTGGTTTCCCGCGTCATCGCCGAGTCGTCGGCGGACTACATCGCGATCGTCGAAGCCGGAGATCTCGTCGACGAGCGATTCCTGGGTCATGCCGCCGAGAGCGACGGCGGCGCGGTCCTCCGGCCGGGCGCGGCGGTGACCTTCGGTCGTCGCACCGGAACGTGGACGCAGCCCACGTGGGAGCCCGCGCGGCCGGATGAGGTGCGGACCAGGCGGGCGTTGGCCCACGTCGACGTCTGGGCCCCCACGCTGCTGGCTCGTCGCGAGACGCTCAGCGGCGTCGCGCCCGACCAAGGGGGCAGCCTCGCCCTGACCGCGAGCCTGGTTCAGGCCGCCATCCCACAACGGTCAGTTCCTCACACCGCGACCTTCATCCGTCGCTGGGGCGACCAGGATGCCAGGGTCCGATCAGGCCCGGTGCTCGGTGCCCTGCCGACGCTCGCGGACTCTGCGGTCGCTGAAGGTGCCGAGCTGCCTCGGCCCCCGAGGGCAGCCCGGCTCTTCCCCCGCGCTCGCCGCGTGGGAGGACGTCTCGGTCGGCCCTGGCTGGACATGGCGGATGCTCTTCGCCGGCGCCGCGCGAGCGCTGGGCGGTTCGGGCACGCACTCGTCGATGCCTGGCGAGCCGCCAATCGGATCGAGCCCCTCGTGCCGTTCCCGAGACCGGACGTCGCCCGGTGGGCCGAGGACTGGGACGAGCCCCCTCCGAGCGCCATGCGCGAGATCGAGGCGTACTGGTGGCTGCGGTCGCAGCTTCCGGATCGCCTCGACTACCTCTTCTTCGCGCCGTGGCTGCGCACCGGTGGCGGTGATCGCGTCGTGGTCGACTACATCGACGCGATCCTTCGCCGAGACCCTGACGCGTCGATCGCGCTGATCACCACCGAGCCCGTCCGCTCGACGCGGCTTGCGGAGCTGACGGGCAAGGCGAGCGTCGTCGAGTGCGTGTCGGTCCTCGATCGTGGCGTGCACCGCGACGCGCTCGTCGGATGGATAGTTCCGCAACTCATCGGACAGCTGCGCCCGCACACCGTGCACGCGTTCAACTCCACCGTCGCCTTCGACGTGGTGGAGCGCTTCGGTGCTGCCTTGGCGGAGCACTCTTGGCTCTTCCTCTCGACCTTCGCGATCGACCGCAGCAGCGACGGGGAGCGACTGTCCGTCCTGTTCCTGAGATCGCCGCACTTCCTCGACCACGTCTCGGGGGTGCTCGTCGATACGCGGCAGTACATCGACCGCGTCGTGGACGAACTCGGATTCGACCGGTCGAGATTCGTCGTCCAGCGCAACATCGTCGACGTCCCGCGTCGGCGTCGGACCTCCCCGGCGGGGATCGGTGTAGGCAGGCCCCTGCGCGTGTTCTGGGCCGGCCGGTTCGACCTTCCGAAGCGGCTCGACATCCTCGCCCGCGTCGCGGAGGCTGCCCGTTCGCGGGGACTGGCGGTGGAGTTGCACTTCTACGGTCTCGAGGTGATGGGTGACGCGGCCCTGGCCGACACCCTGGACCGGCTCGAGCGCGCAGGTGCGGTGCGCCACCCGCCGTTCGCCTCGTTCTGTGATCTGCCGTTGGACGAGTTCGACGCCTACGTGCTCACCAGTGAGTGGGAGGGGCTGCCGCTGAGCCTGCTCGAAGCCATGGGCGCCGGCATCCCGGTGGTCGCTCCCCTGGTGGGTGGAGTCGGCGAGGTGCTCGACGCCACGACCGGCTTTCCGGTGCCCGCGTTCGACGACGTGTCGTCGTATCTCGATGCGTTCCTGATGATCACCGCGAACGAGCGCGATGCGCTGGAACGCGCCGAGGCCGCCCGTGCGCGCATCGAATCGTCGTTCTCCGTCGCCGCGTTCGATGCGCGACTGGATTCGGTCGATGGGTACTTCCGCGGGGCCGCGGCAGTGGCGGACGCCGCAGCGCCCGCTTCGTGACGCGGCCGCAGCACTCCCGGCGAGTGCGCCAGGCGTGATGGCACGGACGGCGGGACCGGCGGACGATTGCGCGGGTCCGGCCTGAAGAGCGGATCAAGCGACGCCGTCACCGGGAGGCGGCCACGACGATGCGGTCCGGTCTAGTCGCGCGTGGCGCTGGCGCGCATCTCCGTCTGGGTTCCCTCCGCCGTCTCGGGTTCCGGCTCCTTCGCGGAATCGCTGGATGAGGCGACCGGATCGTCGGTGACGGCGTCCTCGTGCTCGGCCCGTCCGGGGCCCGAGGACGTGGCGCTCTTGCGCTGGGGTGTGAGCCACTTGCGGATGAATCGCCGGGCCGGCGTCTCGACCATCGTGTTGAGGCCGATCGCCATCGCGGTCAGGAAGATCACCCCGATGATCCACAGGAAGGTGTTCTTCTTGCCGAATCCGTTCGACAGGAGGCCGAGCGTCAGGTCGGCGCCGACCGACATGTGGATCAGATAGAACGCGTAGGACGCCTCGCCGAGCACGATCATGGGGCGCGTCGCGAGCCACCGGGTGGTGGCGAGATCGGGTGTCCAGGCGAGCCCGAGGATCAGCGCCGCGGAGGGAATGGCGTACGCGATGTTGAACCCGGGGACGCCGTAGTACGAAGTGCGCAGCCAGATGACGAAGATCGTCCACACGAGCCACAGCGCGAGCAGCGCCAGGCCCCAACGTGCGTGGCGTCGGTTCGACTTCGAGCGGAGGTAGACCGCGCCGATCGCCATGCCGAGCACGAAGTCGCACAGCCGCAGCGGCGGGAAGACCGTGGCCGTGCCATCGCTCGTCCAGCCGATGGGCTCGGCCAGCACTGACTCGAGGACGACCGCGGCGAGGGCAATCCCGGCGAAGGCCCATGCCCGTCGCTCCGATGTGAGCAGCGGTCGCGCGAGGAAGATGATGAGCGGGAACAGTGCGTAGAAGAAGAACTCGACGGAGACAGACCACGCGGGGCCGTTCCAGTCCCAGGCGATCGGAAGGCGGAACCACGCCTGCACGCCGAAGAGGTGGCCGAGCCACGACTCATCGATGGGGGCGCCATAGGTGACGATCTTCCGCGGGGTGACCCACAGCAGGACGAGCAGGTACAGCGGATAGACGCGGGCGAATCGCGCGACGTAGAAGTTCCAGATCTTGGCGCCCGTCGGTCGGGCGAGGGATCCGGCGTAGGTGTAGGTGAGGATGAAGCCCGACAGCACGAAGAAAACCGTGACGCCGAGGTTGCCCTGCTCGAAGAAGGACTGGACGATTCGCGGGGTGTCGCCGCCGGGGATGTTGTGGGATAGGAGCACGCCGAACGCCGCCCACCAGCGGATCCCGGTGAGGGCGCCGATCCGGCGCTCGCCCATGGGTGTCACCTCGACGGACGGGAAGGCGATGCCACCGCCCTGCGGTCGGCGTGATTCGGTCATCTGGGCTGCTCCTCAGGGTGGCCGACCGGGGGAGAAGGGGATCGGCGGCCGTGGAGATTCTTTCACGGCCGCGCCCACATCCCGAATGGAGGGGCCGTCCGCGACGTAGGCGCGGTTCGACTATTCTCACCGTGTGCTGAATATGGGTGCTGGGATCGTCGGGCTCGCCGTGCAATTGGCGGTGTTCATCGTCGTCTACCTCCTCATCGCACCCAGCCGTGGTCGATCCCTGGCGCTGCTCTTCGCGGCGGTCGCGGGGGTCTACGGCTATGGACTCGTCCTCGCCGGCCTCGCGGCGATCGGCCTGCCATGGCAGATCACCAACCTGGTGTGCGCGGTGGTGCTCGTGATCATCGCGTCGACGCCGCGCGTGCGCAGGCAGCTCGTCCGGAGTTCAGGCGGCCTGGGGCGCTGGACGTCGGCCGCGTGGCCGAGCGCCGCGATCATCGCTGCACTGGTGGCGATCCAGGTCTTGGCAGTGGTCATCACGCCCGAACTGTCGATCGACGGGCAGCTGTATCACGGACCGATCCTCGCGCAGCTTCTGCAGACGGGGACGCTCTGGGGATGGCACTCCCCAAACCAGTACATGTTCTACACCGACCTGACCATGATGGGCGGGGTGAACCTCGCCGCGTTCACCGGGGCGACGGTGTTCGACAACGGCATCCAGCTGCCCCATCTGGTCATCCTGCTGCTCGCCCTCAACGTCATGCTTGCCCGGCGATTCTCCCGCCCGTGGGTGCGCGTCGCCTTCGGCGCTCTCATCGTCTCGGCGCCCGTGATCTGGCTTCAGCCCCGCATCCTCTATGTGGACGTCGCCTACGGCGCAGCCGTCGCCGCACTGATGATCGTCATCCTGGTGGTCAAGCGCGTCGGCGCACCCGAGATGATCCTGGCCGGGACGATCGCCGCGGCCATCCTGGCCACCAAACCCGCAGGCATCCTGACGAGCGCGCTGCTCCTGGTGGTCTGGCTCGCGACCGCGTTCCTGCGTCGACGCGGAGCCGGTGGCTGGTGGGCGGCGCTGTGGCCGGTGATCGTCGGCGCGGCCACGCCGATGGTGCTCGGGCTCGCGTTCTACGCCAGAAACCTCGTGTCCTTCGGTAATCCGGTGTACCCCGTCAAGGCCTCGTTCGGGCCCCTGCACTTCAACGGCGTCGTCGACTTCTCGATCTTCGTCTCCGGTGACCGCGGCTCGGGGCTGGTAGACCCCGGCCGCCTGATCACGTACCTGGGTTCGATCGCGACCGGAATGCTCCACGGTGTCGCGAAGCCCGACTACGACCCACGGGCGGGCGGTTTCGGCTACGTGCCCCTCGCGGTCATCCTCCTCACCGCGGCGGTACTGGTCGCGCAGCTCGTCCTCTTCCTCCTCCGGCGCCGCGATGACCGTGCCGCGTGGCCCTGGCGCCTGCAGCTGGGAGCTGTCGGCCTGGTCGCCGCGACGTTGATGATCCAGCCGTCGGCATACGACGCGCGCTATGTGGTCGGTCCGACGGTCGTCCTCCTCGGGGCCGTCGTGCTGTCATCGTTCCTGGCGGTTCGGGTCGTCGACGTCGTCGCCGCGGTGTGCGCGCTGGTCATCGCGAGCGTGCAGATCGCGTGGACCGAGGCCAACGCGTACCCCGGCCTGCATGTGGCCAAGGACTTGCGCACCCTCGGTGAATCGGCGCAGCCGTCCACTCCCGGCAATCCCTGGGGAGCGGGCTCGGGCAGCTCCTGGCTGCCCCAGGACGGGTGCTCCACCATCGCCATCGAGACTCTCGGCGGCGTCAAGGAGTGGGGCAACGCGGAGCAGACGATGCTTTCGGCACTCCCGTACAGCCTGTATGGAGATCGCCTCTGCAACCTCGTGGTTCCGATGGAGCTGGCAGCGCTCGAGGCGGGCACCGCGACGGTCGACCCGGTGCGGTCAGCCGACTTCCTGGTCCTGTATGCAGGCACCGAGGACCAGTGGCGGGAGCGCTATCCCGAGCAGGCGGCGTGCTGGGAGCAGCTGCAGACGGTTCCGAGCTCCGGAATGTTCCCGACAGCCTCGAGCGTGTTCGTCAACGCGTGCCGCTGACCGTCGGCCGCGGCGCCGCCGTGCGGCGGCGGGAGAGCGCTCGCGCTTTCACCCACCGGTAGGCGAACACGATCGCGACAGTCACGATCACGACGTACACGACGTTGATGACGTAGATGATCAACCCGTTCCAGCCCGCGAAGTACGAGGGGATCGGCGTATAGCCGTAGGTGTTCGCGACGAGTCCGTGCACGCCGAAGATCACCAGGCTGTTCGTGCCGATGTAGGCCAGCAGACGGCTTGATTCCACATCCTGCGCGATGCGCAGGTAGAGGATGAAGCTCGCGACGGCCGAGGGGAAGTACCAGAGCGTGCCGATCGCCGCGACGTTGCCGGGGAAGTTGTACGCGATGACGAGCGTCAACGCGAACAGGGCCGTCGCGACCGGCAGACCGACGCGGCGGACATCGAGCCAGCGTCGGACGAGGAACCCCGCGCCCATGAAACCGATCGCCACCGGAAGCACGTTGATCGCGAGCGGCGGGCGGCCGGGCAGCCAGTACTGGATCGGGATCGCGGATGCCATCACGAGGAGCATGACCGGAACGTACACGACCATCGGCTTGATCTTCTGGACAAGTGGGAACAGGGCCGAGGCGATGAAGAAGATCGGCAGGAACCAAAGCGCAAAGTTGAACGTCGGGACCGTGTTCAGCCATTCGCTCGAGAGCAGGAACGCCTTCGCGGTCTGTCGAAGATCGAACGGAACGACCGGCTGGTCGAACGCGTATCGGACGACGATGTGGCCGTACAGCAGCGAGATGGCGAAGAGCACAGCGTAGGGGATAAGGATCTGACGGGCCTTCTTGACCACGAGTCGCCAGTACGGCGTTCCGGGAGCGTCGCGCCACATGTAGCCGCTGACGACGAAGAAGAGCGCCACGTTGAACGAGTAGAGGTACACCGCCCACGCGCCGCCGACGCCCGAGAGATCCACGTGCCCCATTGCCACGACGACGATGCCGATCCCTCGGAGCACGTCCACGCTGCGATCGCGAACCCGGGCGGGCCGGGGCTGGGCATCGGGGGTCGTCACGATCTCTTCGCCTCGGACGACAGCGAGTCGAAGATCGCCATGTATGCGTTCTCGGGGACCGGCGGCAGATACACCGACTCGAGCACCGCGCGCGAGCGAGGCCTGTCGTAATCGGACGACAAGGCCGCCTCGATGGCTTCGGCCAGGCCCTCGGCGTCGCCCACGGGTGCGATCTCGCCGTAGCCGGTGTTCCTCGGGATGGTCCGCACGCCGGGCAGTTCCGATGCGACCACGGGAGTGCCCGCCGATATCGCCTCCACTTGAACGATGCCGAACGCCTCGAAGGAGTTCGTCGATGGCAGCACGAAGAGGTCCAGCGACGCGTAGAAATCTGCGATGTCGGTCTCTTCCAGGAATCCGAGGGAACGCACTCTGCCCGCGTCGATCAACTGCTGCAAGCGGGCCCGGTCGTATCCGACATCGTCGCTCAGCCCGTCCAGCGGCCCGGCCAGAGTCAGCATCACGTCCTCCGGGAGGCGATCGAGCGCCTCTATGAGGACGTCGATTCCCTTCTCGGAGGTCGGGCGTCCGAGGAACCCGATCTGCCGGCGATCGGCAACCGCGTACCTCGGTGACCCGCCCGCGCGATCGAGGCTGGTCGCGGGGATGCCGCGGGACCCGACGGACCGGAAGAGCTTGCTGAGGCGCGAGTTCTCGGCGTAGTCCATGCTCGATGTCGCGGTGGCTGACGACTTGCGGATGAGCGCGCCGTGCGAGATGTCCAGTGCCTTGGCCGCCAGCGTGCCGAGGGGGCCGATCATCGGGGCGTCGCAATGATACGTGACGACGAGGGGGCGGTGCCGCAGGGTCCACGCGAAGAAGGCCGATTCCGGGAGTGGGAGATGGAAGTGGGCGATGCCCGGCAGGGAGCGCACGCGCCACGCGGCCGCGAGGAATCCGAGCGAGAAGTTCCCCCGGCCCAATGAGAAGGACCGGCGGTACGCGTGCACGGTGACGCCGTCGATCTCGCTCACCGTCGAGGCACCGGCTTTCGCGACGCAATGCACGTGCACGTCGTAGCCCTGGGCGGCCGCGAATTCGGCGAGGGTGGCCGCCATGTTGGTCAGCCCGCTGACGTGGGGCTTGTAGTACTGCAGGAACACATCGATTCGGCGTGTCATGACGGTGTGCTCTCGTCCTCGGTCTCGGCGGGTGCTCGGAATACCCAGTTGCGGCTGGCGAAGAAGGAGGTCAGCGTCAGCAGGGCGGTGATGCCGACCTGGCTGGGGAAGGCGGGAAGACCCCACAGGGTCACGGTGAGGAACAGCAGGAAGGAGTTGACGGCGGAGACGGCCGCGTTGAGGACGAAGAACTTGAACAGTTCGCCGTGCCAGGCGCCGCTCGAGCGCCACACGAAGACGCGCTGGGCGATGAAGCCGTTGATGACGCCGAGGACGGCAGAGGTCCAATACACCGCCTGCACGCCGATCGTTTGGCCCCACAGGGTGTCGAGCACCCAGAACACGGCCAGGGTGAAGGCGACGTTGTACCCGCCGACGAGCAGGAACCGCAGTCCTTGGCGGGCGCGCTCGCTCACGGTGTCTGCCCGCCAGCGATCAACTGCTCCACGACCGGGACGGAGGCTGCCACGAAGGCGAGCAGGATCACCGCGCCGGCGGCGAGGCTGGCACGGTCGCGGAGCGCGAAGACGAGCGGGTCGTCGTGCATCTGACCGCGGCCGGCCTTCAGCCACAGGTTCGCGACCCAGTAGAACGCGGTCGGTATCACCAGCCAGAGCGCCGTGGGGGACGGGTAGATGTCGGACACCGCTTCACTCTGGATGTAGACCGCGGCCAGGAGGACCGCGGCGATGCCGGTAGCGCTGCCGAGTGCCAGAATCGCGTGCACGTCTTCGCCCGAATAGCCGCGGCCGGGGATCTCGCCGGTGCGCTCGCGCGACTCGTGCGCTTCGGCGTACCGCTTCACCAGGGCAAGGGAGAGGAAGAGGAAGAGCGTGACCGCGGTGAACCAGAACGACAGCTCGATGCCGGTCACGACGGCGCCCGCGACGATGCGCACCATGTAGAGGAGTGCGAGCACGACCACATCGATCACGGCGATGCGCTTCAACCAGAAGCTGTACGAGGTGGTCGCCACGGCGTACACGAGCAGGACGGCGAGGAAGGGCAGGCCGAGCAGCGCGCCGAGGGCGATGGCGGCGACGGTCAGCACACCGCTGGCGAAGACGGCGGTGAGCGGGGAGACCCACCCGGCAGCGATCGGACGCCGGTACTTGGTGTGATGCGCGCGATCGGCGGCCAGGTCGAGGGTGTCGTTCAGGAGGTAGACGCCGAACGCCATCAGCGTGAAGGCGATGAACGCGCCGATCGCGGCGAGCAGCATCCCAGGGTTGGTGAACTCGTGGGCCGCGACGAGGGGCAGGAAGATGAGGACGTTCTTGAGGCTCTGGTGCACGCGGAGAGCGCGCGCCCAGGTGCGCAGCGGGTTGGGAGAGGCGTCCCGCAGCACCTCGTCGAAGTCGACGTCCCGCGCCCACCCGGGCTCGCCCTCCGGACGCAGGGTCGCGAGGTATCTGCCCTCCGAACGCGCCCACACATCGAGGTCGGCGCGCGAGTTCCCGATGTAGTCGAACCCGCGTTCGCCGAAACGTTCGACCAGCACGCGCGTTTTCGCCGGCCCGATGAGATTGGTCGTGCCGTCGCTCGCCATCACACCGCTCAGGCCCGGGATGCGCGAGGCGACCTGGTCGGCGAGCATGCGGTCCGCTCCGGTGACGAGGAATACCCTGCCTCCGTCCGCCATCCGCCGGTGGACGAAGTTCACCACAGAAGCGTTCAGCGGCGCCTGACGCAGATCGACGCCGTCGACCGCGAGGACCTGCTTCATCGCGGCTTTGCCGCTGCGGCCGAGGGTCGCCGAGGCATTGAGCAGCCGGACGGGATGCCGAAGCCCGGCCGCGACCGCCTCGTGAAGCGTGTCGGTGCGCAGGAGCGACCCATCGAGGTCGACGATCAACGGCCGCTGGTCTTCCAAGTCGCTCCCATCAGTGCGCGTGCAAATTGCCCCGATCAAGAGTAGTCGCGGGGGAGCGCTCGGATTGCTCGCAGCTGCCGGCACCAACTCCCGATGTCTCGGTTTGCCCGCGCCGGTCCCCTGTGATCGGGCATACCGCGGGGTGCGTATCCTCGTCTCAACTGCTCAACCTGGCAATTGTCGGAGAGGACGTGCCGAATGGAGCCAGCAAGCTCCCCTCCAACGGTTTCGATCGTGGTGTGCGCCAGCGAGGAGGGGCGCTCGCTGCGTCCTTGTCTGACCGCATGGCTGGCGGCGGTCGCTGCATTCGAGAGGATGGGCGGCCGGGCTCACATCGTTGTCTCGGTGTTCGGCGATGTCGCCCGCACACTCGAGGAGGCCACTCGACTCACCGACGCCGGCGTCGAGCTCGTGGTGGCGCACGGGAAGACGATCGGTGAGGCGCTCAACCGCGGAGTCGAACTGGCGCGCCACGATATCGTCGTCGTCGCGGACGGAGCCGATCTCGTCCCCTCCACGTCGCTCGTCGACATGGTCGAAGAACTGCAGTCCACCACCGAGAACGTGATCCTGCACCCTGCGGCGGTGCTTCGATTCGGACGATTCAATGACGAGTGGCGTCCGACGGACATGCGCACGCGAGCGGTCTCCGCGGGAGACATCCTGTGCCACGACCCCTGGCCGCTCGTCGCCGTCGCGCGTCGCACCGTATTTCAGCAGGTGAACTATCGCGAACTCTCGACCGAGCGTGGTCTCGGCCCCACCGCATGGACCTGGAACATCGACACCGTCGCACGCGGATTCGTTCACGGTGCCGTCGATTCGGTCGTCCAGCTGCGCCGAGTCCCGTTTCTCGCGAACGGGCGTGCCGACCCGGTCCTGGTGCTCCCACCGGTCGATGTCGAAGCGCTGGGCGCGGCACTGCCACACGCTCGGCCGGAAGAAGAGCCCCCGCGACATCACCCGAGCATGCCGGAGCGAGTGATCAGGCGCGCGGCGCGAACGCTCAGACGTGCGCGTGACTCGGTCGAGCGGCGGCTGTCCCACGCCAGCAACGACAGCGCAACCGGTTCTGGACTGGATCCGGTGCTGCGAGAACTCGCCTGGATCGACCCCGCAGTGTCGTGGACCCTCGAGAGCAGGCCCCATCTGCCCGTATGGGAGGCGGCTGACGACGGGTACGGTGCGATCCTCAGCGACGTTGTCACATCCTTGACGGGAGTGTCGGCCATCGTCGCAGTTCCCTGGCTGGGCACCGGCGGTGGCGATGCCGCTGCCGCGGCCTACGCCCGCGCCATCAGCGAGTTGCCGGAGTTCCATGGTCGCACGGCGCTTCTCACCACCGCGGACCCCGCCAAGACCCACCACGAACGCGTCCCAGCCGGGGTGCGCCTGATCCAGATGCCGCGCGCATTCGAGGATCTGGCGCCGGACTGGAGGCAGCGCCTCATCGCACAGTTGATGGTCCTGGTCCAGCCGACCACCGTTCTGTCCGTCAACTGCCACCACCTCACCGACGCCATGCATCTCTTCGGGCCGCACATCCTGGGTTCCGCCGACATCAGGCTGACGCTGTTCGGCTTCGACACGCGCGGAGACGGACTGCCGTCCAGTCCGATCGCGGACCAGGGATTGCGTACGAGTCTGGACGGGCTGCGGAGAGTCCTGACCGACAACACCGTGACAGCGCGGCTCGCCGCAGACACGCTCGGCCTCGATGCTCCTGCGATCAAGGTTCTTTCGCTCCCGGTGGGCGGCGACGTTGTACCCGCGCTCGACACGACCTCTGCCGCGTATTCGCAAGAGCTCGCCTCGGAAGACATCCGGCTGATCTGGCCTCACAGGCTGGACCCCGACAAGCGGCCGGATGTGCTCCCTCGGATCGCCCGCGAGCTTCGCGCGCGGGGCGTGGGGGCCCAGATCGACGTGTGGGGCGAAGCTGTGATGTCGGACGCCCAGGAAACGATCGCCGCCCTCGAACGCGCGGGGATCCACTACCGGGGACCGTACCGCGGCGGCCTCACGGCCATCGACACGTCTCGATACCATGGGCTGTTGCTGACTTCCGGCAGCGAGGGGATGCCTCTCGTCGTGGTGGAATCCCTTGTCCGGGGATTGCCGGTCATCGCGACATCTGTGGGCGGCGTTCCTGATCTCATCGAGGACGGCCGGACCGGGTTCCTCATCTCCGGGCCGGAGGACATCGAGGGGTTTGCGGACGCGATCGAGTCGCTGCGAAGCGTGAGGACGCGCCGCGCCCTGATCGAAGCCGGCCGTCACGCCGCGCGATCGCGTCACTCCTGGGAGGCATTCCGGGCGGAGGTGGCCGAGGAGTTCAGCTCCCAACGGAAAGGGGCAGCAACCGCGCTCGATAGACTTGACGGATGACTGGGCACGGGAGCGACTCGCTCGAGGGCAAGCGCGTCCTCATCGCAGGCCATGGCACCGCAGGCCGCACTCTCGCGGAGGACGCGGTTGCAGCAGGGGAAGTCGTCGTCGGCTATCTCGACGACAGCTCGACGGGGCCAGAGGTGCTCGGGCGGCTCGCGGACGTCGCCGAGGTCTGTCGCGCGCGCGGCGTCGACATCGTCTACTTCGCGATTCCGTCGGCACCGGCCGAGATCGTCCGCGAGTTCGTCGGAAGAGTTCCACGGCCGGACGTCGAGCTGGCGGTCGTCCCGCGCACGTACCGGATCGTGTCGCGCGATCGGGTTTCCATCTCCGACCTGACCGACGTCGATGTACTGGACTTCGTCGGGCGTGCGCCGGTGAAGCACGACATGGTGCTGGCTCGAGAGATGATCGCGGGCAAGCGGGTCCTGGTGACCGGCGCAGCAGGTTCCATCGGATCGAGGCTGGTCAACCAGCTCCTCAGCCTGGACCCCGCGCTCGTGGTGGGCGTCGACCGCTCCGAGCCGTCGGTGTTCCATCTGGGGCAGTCGCTGCGGGACGCCGACGCACTGGAACTCGAGATCGCCGACGTGCAGTCGCAGGCCCGGATCGCGCAGATCATGGAGCGCACCCGGCCCGACCTCGTCTTCCATGTCGCCGCCTACAAGCACGTTCCCCTCATGGAATCCAACCCCATCGAGGCGTTCAACAACAACGTCGGCGGCACGCTCAACGTCTTCGAGCGAGCAGCGGACGCCGGTGTCGGCCGTGTCGTGTACGTCTCGACCGACAAGGCCGTCCGGCCGACCAACGTGATGGGTGCGACCAAGCGCGTCGGCGAGCTGCTCCTGAGCGACGTCGGCGCGGTCGCGGAATCGACTCGCTTCTCTGGCGTGCGCTTCGGCAACGTCCTGGAGAGCGAGGGCAGCGTCATGCAGACGTTCCGCCGCCAACTCCTGCGTCGCCAAAACCTGACGGTGACACACCCTGAGATCACGCGATACTTCATGACCATCGACGAAGCGGCGCAGCTGGTCATCCAGACGGCGACCACCGGCCGTCAGGGTGACCTCTTCGTCCTCGACATGGGCGAGCCGATCCGCGTGTACGACCTCGCGCGCAGCCTGGTGGCTGCGGTCGACCCGACGCTCGACATCGACATCATCGGCCTCCGTCCGGGCGAGAAGATGTTCGAGGAGCTGTCATACCGTGCCAGCTCCGTCGATGCGACCACCCACCCGAAGATCTTCGTGCTGACGGAGGAGTCCGACCATCGCTCCGGCGACACGCTGGGCTGGGCGCGCGAGATGCTCGAGCGCACGCGCTCGTACGCGATCGAGGACTCGGAACTGCGAGGGGCGCTGCGCGACTTCGGCTTCGCGGCACTGCAGTGAACGCGGTGCAGGTCCTCGTGCTGGGCGGCGGAGGGCCCATAGGCGCCGCCCTCGCGCGCCGTGCGACGGCGGCCGGGTGTCGGGTCGTCGTGACGACCCGCCACGAGCTGGATGTCTCGGACGCCGCCGCGGTGACGACGAGGCTGTCTCGGCTGAAGCCCGACGCCGTGATCAACCTGGTCAATCCTCGCCTGGAGGCCGGCGACGTCGATACCGCTGCGGGTGTAGCCGGTTCACTCACACGCTGGGCTGCGGAGTCCGGCGTCGCGCGGATGGTCTTCGCATCGAGCGGGGCCGTGTACGGCGACACCGGCGCCGTTCCCTTCACGGAATCCGACGGCCTCCGTGGCGATTCGCCGTACGCACGGGTCAAGATCCGCAGCGAGCAGGCGATTGCCGCAGAGGCCGCGCGCGCCGGCATCGCCGCCCTCTCGATGCGGATCTTCAACGTCTTCGGCGAGGGTTGCCATCAGTCGCTCATCAACAAGCTGTTGGAACGCCACAGACCCGTGCTGGCGTTGTCGGCGAACTATGTGCGTGACTACGTCCATGTCGACGAGGTCGCCGACGCCCTGCTCGCGGCCTGCGCGGCACCCGATGTCACGGGTGTCGTCAATGTGGCGACGGGCGAGGCGACGGACAACCTGATGCTCGCCGATGCCGCCGGGCCGGGAGCGTTCGAGGCGCTCGACGAATCCATCGTCTCGTACAGCGTCGGCGATCCGTCGCAGCTGACGTCGTCCCTGGAGTGGAAGCCCACGCGCTCTGCCATCGCAGAGCTGCGCACCCGGCTCGCCTGAAACCGCTATCCGTCAGGTTGCAGCGCGATCCGCTCACGCTGTGCCACGCTGGTGTGGTGGGAACGCACGGGCGAGGTTTGCGACGCGGCACAGCGACTCTGGTGCTCGTGATCGTGGTGAGTGTGCTCCAGGCAGTGGCGACTTTCGGGGCCCCCGCGCCCGCCGCCCAGGCCGCCGACGCCGGCGCCTTCGATCCCGGGCGCATCATCGACGATTCGATCTTCTTCAACGGAGATGCGATGACCGCCCGCCAGGTGCAGGACTTCCTCGAGACCAAGGTGTCGTCGTGTCAGGCCGGCTACACGTGCCTCAAGGACCTGAGGCTCGACACGACCAACAAGCCCGCCGATCAGATGTGCGGGGGTTACACCGGCCGGGCTTACCAGTCGGCGGCAGACGTCATTGAGGCCGTCGGCAAGTCTTGCGGCATCAGCCAGAAGGTGCTTCTCGTGACCCTGCAGAAGGAGCAGGGCCTCGTCACTCACACCTGGCCCAGCGAGTGGCGGTACATGGCCGCCATGGGTCAGGGCTGCCCGGACACGGCAGCCTGCAACGAGGCGTATTACGGCTTCTTCAACCAGGTGTACGGTGCGGCGCATCAGATGAAGCGCTATGCGAACCCGCCGGGCACGTCGAACTTCTTCACTTGGTATGCACCGGGCCGCACGTGGAATGTGCTGTTCCACCCGAACAGCGCCTGTGGCTCATCGCCTGTGTACATCCAGAACCAGGCGACGGCCGACCTGTACTACTACACCCCCTACCAGCCCAACAGCGCGGCTCTCGCCGCCGGCTATGGCACCGGGGACGCGTGTTCGAGCTACGGCAACCGGAACTTCTTCAACTACTTCACCGCCTGGTTCGGTTCGACCAAGGGCTACGACGTCAGCGCGGAGTTCGCGGACTACTTCGCCGCGAACCGCTCGTGGCTCGGATACACGACGGGGCCGGCGTCGTGCGCCTCGACGGGCTGTTCGCAGGCGTTCCAGGGCGGCATGGTGTTCCGCAGCGCCGGGGGAGTGCACGGCGTCCGCAATGATTACCTCGCCTCGTGGGGCAACTACGGGCGGGAGTTCGGGGTCGTCGGGTACCCGACGTCCGAGGTGTCCTGCGGCGACATGGGCAATTCCTGCCGACAGGAGTTCCAGGGCGGATGGCTCGTGCAGAACTCCTCGATCGGGGTGAG
This sequence comes from Microbacterium sp. Leaf288, assembly GCF_001422925.1. Classification (GTDB taxonomy): domain Bacteria; phylum Actinomycetota; class Actinomycetes; order Actinomycetales; family Microbacteriaceae; genus Microbacterium. The sequence goes on along the minus strand of NZ_LMNI01000012.1, from coordinate 355,997 downwards.
GTACGTCTCTTCGGCATTCCTCGCCGTCTGGTTCAACTGGGGTCGTGAGTACGGTGCTATGGGCCTGCCGATTTCGGACGCGGGCTGCACCAGTGACGGCGTCTGCCTTCAGGCATTCCAGGGCGCGTGGATCGTTCAGCACGCGTCGGTCGGCGCCCGAGTCGTTCCTAACTCCGTCTTCACGACCTGGTCGAACTGGGGTCGCCAAGGCGGAACCCTGGCCCTGCCAATCGCAGATCCGTCGGTGCCCGGAGGCGCCGACTTCATCCAGGCGTTCCAGGGTGGTGTGATCACTGTCTCGGGCGGCGTGGGCCGGGTGTCGTCGACGGTGGATCCGTGGTTCGACACGGTGATCAGGAGTCCGTGGGCTCGGGTTCCCGAAGGGGGCGCCGTCGGCGGATCCGGCTTCGGGCAACTACACGCAGCAGTTCCAGGGTGGTGTGATCACTGTCTCGGGCGGCGTGGGCCGGGTGTCGTCGACGGTGGATCCGTGGTTCGACACGGTGATCAGGAGTCCGTGGCTGGGTGCGTCGCAGGGTTCGCAGTCGTGCACGCTGGGTGGCGGTGGCTGCTATCAGGTGTTCCAGGGTGGCTGGATGGTGAAGAGCGATGCGGGTTCGTTCGCGGTTCCGAACGCAGTGCGTGACACGTGGCTGAACTGGGGCCGGAATGTGGGTGTGCTCGGGTTCCCGAAGGGGGCGCCGTCGGCGGATCCGGCTTCGGGCAACTACACGCAGCAGTTCCAGGGTGGTGTGATCACTGTCTCGGGCGGCGTGGGCCGGGGGTTCCCGAAGGGGGCGCCGTCGGCGGATCCGGCTTCGGGCAACTACACGCAGCAGTTCCAGGGTGGTGTGATCACTGTCTCGGGCGGCGTGGGCCGTTACCCGTGATCAAGACACCGCACCACATTCAGACGGTGCCGAACTCCTCGCGGACGAGCGCTTCGAACGCGTCCACGCTGTGATTCGCGCGCGCGAAGTCGTAGCCGCCGCGGATGAGCGTCCTGCGGAGCTCGCGTGATTCCACGAGTGCCGCGATCGCGTCGACGAAGCCGGTGATGTCGTCCGGCCCCGTGGTGAGCAGACCCGTCTCGCGATCTTTCACGATGTCGCCGACGCCGCCCACGGCGCTCGCGACGACCGGCAGTCCGAGGTGCATCGCCTGCACGATCGACAGCGGCAGGCCCTCAGATTCGGATGTCAGCAGCATGCAGTGATACCGGTCGACGGGCAGCGCGGGAAGGCCGCCCTTGTACGGACCGTGCACCACGACCCCGAGTCTGCGAAGCTGCGGACGAAGGTCAGGGTCGCCGGCGTGCAGCACTGCGGATCCGTGGACATTGATCCGTACCGGAAGACCCCGACGCCGGACCTCTTCCGCGATCTCGACCAGACTGTCGACGCGCTTCTCGCGGTCCATCCGGTGGGGCCAGACGACTTCGAACGGGCGCTCCGCCGAGAACTGCTCGTCGACGTACGCGGATCCCTGGGCGATCGACTCGAACTCCGGGATCGATCGCATCGCCGGCTGACGGTGAACCTTGACCACCGTGTCGTCGATGCCCATCGTGTCGGCCACCAGTGAGGCCGTGGCGTGGTTGTCGGTGATGACACCGGCAAGTCGGCTCGTGAAGGCGCGTCCTGCGTCGTCGGTGATGGGGTTGGTCGGGTAGCTCCCGCGGCCGATGCGATCGAAAGCGAAGAACGTCAGATAGACGCGGCGGTCCGTGCCCAGCTGCGGAGCGTACGTGTTCAGGGCTCGCGAGAAGTCGAAGCAGTTGACGGAGATGATCGTGGCCGGCTTCAGCAGGACGATCGCCTGTGCGATGAGCTGCCGTTGCCGGTCGTGCGGCAGGTTTCGGTAGGACTCGGGGAGTTGGTGATGCTGCATCCCGGGCGGTATCAGATCCGTGTCGGTTCGGCTTGCGTCCGCGGTGGTGATCAGTGCTGTCTGACCTGCCAGATCCGGGCGCGCGACGAACGCCTTCGCGTAGTTCTGCACGACGAGGTCGGCGCCGCCGATGCCGACCCACGGTGCGAGCATGAGGAGGCCGCACCGTCCGCGCAGATCGTCCCAGAGAGCTTCCAGGATCTCGGCGTAGGCGTCGGAGAGGGGGCGCCAGACGTGCACATGGTCGCGTTCGAGGTGGTAGAGCGTCCAGCTCAGGGCGGGCTCGATCTCGGCGACCCTCCGGATACGGGCCGTCGTCGCCGCGTCGAGCGCGGTGGTGCTCCACATCGGTCTGCCGATCGCCGACCGCAGCATCCGGTACACCCGACGGCGGACGGTGAAGGGGACCGGGCGCGCGATGGGCTTCAACACGTGATAGGCCTGTGCGACCCCGCGGCCAGCGCGCTGAGCCAGCGTCGCGGGGGTGATCGGCGCGTCGACTCGGGGGAAGTTGGCGCGCAGCGTGTCGAGATCGAACGGAGGAAGCAGGGCGCTGGCGTTGGCGTTGTTGACGCCGCCCGCGCGGCGCGTGCGGTAGAAGTGGAACGACCCGGGCACGGTCACGTGGGGGATTCCGGCGGAGGCCGTGACCACGTTCCAGAAGTAGTCCTCGGGACCGTACCCCGAGCCCGGGGGCAGCTCCGGGTAGGGGAACTCCAGGAGCAGTTCGCGTGGGCTGACGGAGCACGACGGCCAGAGGTTGCTCGTGAGCAGGTCGTGGTAGGTCAGCGACGGATCGTCCGTGCTTCGGATGGGCCACAGCCCGCTGCGTTCCCCGAAGCTCACGACGTGCTCGGGGTGCACGACGGCCCTTGGACCTCGCTCGTCGAGGATCCGCACGGCTCCCAGCAGCATGTCGGCCGTGAAGAGGTCGTCGCCGTCGCACAGAGCGATGTACGTCCCCCGCGCCGCGCGTACGCCGGCATTGCGGGACGCGCCCGGCTCTCCGAGGGCGACCGTGAGCACGCGGGACTCGAACTCCGACTCGTACGTCCACCGAGCTGTCTCGGCGAGCACGGCGGGCGTGGGGTTGTCGGCGACGATCAACAGCTCGACTTGGTAGCCGGAGTCGACGACAGCCTCGATCGCGTCGTGGATGGCGCGCATGGTGGGGCGCAGCAGGTGGTCCTCGGCGTGGGTCGTGATCACGACCGTGAGGTCGACGGTCACGGGCGGACTCCCTCGCCTGCGCTTTCGACAGCATCCGCGATCGTGCGATCGAACGGGATCTGCGGTGCCCACTTGGTGTCAGTGCGCAGCCGTGACGCGTTCCCGATGATGACGAGCGGGTCCGTCGCGCGCACGCGCGCCGGATCTACCTCGATCTGCGGCATCGGGAGACCGGAGGCCGTGCACAGCTCGGCGAGGACCTCCTCGCCCGAGCGAGCGGTGCCCGTGGCCACGTTGTAGAGATCGTGGGGGACTGTCGCGGCGAAGGCGAGTTCGAGGTAGGCGCGCGCGACATCTCGCACGTCCGTGTAATCGCGCCGGGTGCGCAGATTGCCGACGCGAAGTGGCTCTCCGGGCCTGAGCCTGCGGAGCTGGGCGAGCAGGTCGGGGACGATGAAACCGGGGCCTTGACCGGGCCCGACATGGTTGAACGGCCTCGCTGTGACCGTCTGGAGTCCTCGCCGCCGGTAATAGGAAAGCTGATTCTCGACCAGCACCTTGCTCACCACGTATGGCGAGGTGAACGCCACCGCGTCGCTTTCGCAGCGCGCCGGCTCGTCGCCGGTCTGCGCGTACACGGCGCCTGTGCTCACGCCCACGATGCGACCGTCGTGGCCTGCGGCGAGGAGTGCTTCGCACATGTTGGTCACCATCGCACTGTTGGCGGTGATGTAGTCCTGGGGGCGATCAAAGGAGGGCCCGACGGCGGCCAGCCCGGCAAGGTGAACGACGGCGGCGTCGGACGGAAGCCCTGCCGGCCAGAGTTCCCGCAGGTCGGCGGACACGTATCCCGCCAGAAGTTCGCTCAGTGCGGCATCCGCGGTGCGACCGCGGGAGATCCCGAAGATCTCGACACCGGCCTCCGCCGCCGCGCGCGCCAGATGGCGACCGACGAATCCGTCGACGCCGGTGACGATCAGCCGACCCGTCATGCGAAAGTGCGCTGCAACTCCGCCAGCCGGAGATCGTGCGCCACCATGCGGCTTACGAGCCCTGGGAAGTCCACCTCGCGCTTCCACCCGAGCACAGACTCGGCCTTCGACGGGTCGCCCAGAAGGATATCTACCTCGGCCGGACGCATGAATGCAGGGTTCTGCACGACGTACGGACGCCAGTCGTCGATGCCGATCTCAGTGAAAGCGAGCGTCAGGAACTCTTCGATCGAATGGGTCTCGCCGGTGGCGAGCACGAAGTCGTCGGCGACATCGTGCTGCAGCATCCGCCACATGCCCTCGACGAAGTCGCCGGCGTAGCCCCAGTCGCGCTTGGGCCAGAGGTCGCCGAGCTCGATGTTGGGCTGCAGGCCGAGCTTGATGCGCGCGACCGCGTGCGTGATCTTCCGCGTCACGAACTCGACACCGCGCCGCTCGCCCTCGTGGTTGAAGAGGATGCCGCACGACACGAACATGCCGTAGCTCTCGCGATAGTTCTTCGCGATCCAGTGGCCGTAGAGCTTCGCCACGCCATACGGACTGCGGGGGTGGAAGAGCGAGTCCTCGTTGTAGCCGGCGCCAGGACGGTTGTAATCGAGGCCGCCGAACATCTCGGATGTCGATGCCTGGTACACCTTCGTGGTCTCCGAGCGACCCGTCACACGGACCGCTTCGAGGACGTTCAGCACGCCCTTCGCGGTGACATCTGCCGTCAGCGTGGGGTTCTTGAACGAGTAGCCGACATGGCTGACGGCCGCCAGATTATACAGCTCGTGCGGATTCGACGTCTCGACCGCGCGGATGAGGGAGGTCGGGTCGGTGAGGTCGCCCTCGATCAACGTCACGTCGGGGAACTCGGCGACCACAGCCTCGCGTCGCGGGTTGTTCTGACCGCGGATGAGGCCGAAGACCTCGTAGCCCTTCTCGAGGAGCTGCTCGGCGAGGTGGCCGCCGTCCTGGCCCGTGATACCGGTGATGAGTGCGCGGCGCGCGTTAGCCATGGTTCCTCCAGCTTGACAACCAGAACATCTTAGCCCGCGTGCTCTGCGCGCCACGGACCACCTCTCGTCGGTGTTCAGCCTGCGATCGGCTCGGCGTGATCGAGCTCGTGCAGCGAACGGACGCACCGAGGCCAGAGCAGCAGCGTCGCCGCGGCCTCTGTGGCCATGTAGCCGATCGCGGCGCCCAGGGGGCCGACCACGAGGGCGAGCGCGATCATCACCGGCACGCCGATGACGGTCGCGATCAGGGTCGCGCGGACCACTGCGGCCGCCTCGCCCGCGGGATAGAGCACATGGCGGGTGACGGATGTCCGCAGGGAGAAGAACGCAAAGGTGATGCCGAGAGCCACGAGCACGGGAGTCGAGGCCGCCGCGTCTGCGCCGAAGAGCACCGTACTCGCCCAGGCCCCGAGAACGCCCAGGAACGCTCCGCCGACGACGCCCATCCCGCCGTGGGCGAGCATCGCCAGGCGCATGCGGCGCCCGCGGGCCGGGCCGTGGGCTTCTGTGATCCAGGCTTGCAGCGCATTGGCGAGCGTCATAGGGACGAACTGGCCGAGCTTGAGCATCTTGTCGGCGGAGGCGAATCCTGCCGCTTCCGCCGGAGACGCCGTCAGAGCGACGAGCGGCGTCGGCACGCTGGAGTAGGCGACCAGGCCGACGTCGTTCAATGCGACTGGGGCGCCGATGCGGAAGAGCTCACGAAGGTCGCGCCGGCTCGGCCACGGCGCGGGGTAGTGCCGCAGCACCCCCCAGGTGAACAGTGACGTCCCGACGATCGTGACCAGGATGCCGGCGAGTGGGTAGAGCTCGACAGGGGCGCCCTGCGCGATGGCGACCGCGCAGAGCGCGGTCGCCACGAGCCGGGGGATGGAGTCGTAGAAGACGATCGCGGTCGGGCGTCCCACTCCCGCCGAGAACCACGTGAACGACAGTGCGATGAGTGCCCCCTGCAGGCCCATCAGCACGGCGAGCCACTCGCTGCCCGGTGCGGCTACCACCCAGCAGATGATCGCCATGATGGGCAGAGCAAGGACGGCGACGAGAAGTCGCACAACTACCGAACCGCGGTAGAGAGCGCCGCGCCGCTCGTCGTCGTGGGCGATGGAGACGAGAGCGGGGCCCAGTGCCACCCATCCGTACCCGATCGCGATCGACGCGACGGTACCCACTGACTCGCCTGCGATGGCGCTCGCCCAGCCCGCCTGGCCTGCGGTCCGCGCGACGACGGGCAGGACAAGAAGTGGGGAGATGGCGGCGATCGCCGGCACGAGAAAGAACAGCATGAGCCGCCGCCCGAGCGGCACGATCTCGGTCACGCGCGCCCTCGAGCTCTCGTTGCTACGGCCCGGATGACCTGTGCGGTCAGTCCCGCGGAGCGTTCCCAGGTGTACTCGGCTGCCCGCTGGACGCCGGCTATACGGCGCATCTCGAGATCGTCGCTCAATGCCGCTTCGACCGCGGCGGCGAGTTCGGAAGGCGACGTGGCATCCGCGTACAGCGCGACATCACCTCCGACTTCGCGCAGCACGGGCACATCGTTGGCGAGCACCACGCACCCTCGGCGCATCGCGTCGATCACGGGAAGGCCGAACCCCTCCGCAAGTGACGGACAGACGTAAAGATCCGCGACGGAGAACAGCGCCTCGAGCTGCGCCGACGTGACCCATCCGGGGAGGACGACGTCCGCGGCGAGTTCGAGCTCATCGACCAGAGGAGCGAGGGGATCCTTGCCGTGGCTGCCCGGGATGACGACGAGCGGCCTGTCACCGTCGATGTGTGCGACTGCGCGCAGAATGCCTTCGAAGTTCTTGTGGGGAAGCCGGTTCCCTGTGCTGAGGACCAGTGGGCGCCCTGGCCGGATGCCGAGCGGGGTGAGCTCGGCCCACGGGTCTTCGGGCACCTTCGGCGCGTTGGTGCCATGCGGGATCACCGTGATCTCGCCCCGATCGACACCGATGTGCGAGGCGACGGCCCCTTCGGCTGCGTGTGAGCCGGTGATCACCGCATCTGAGGTCAGCGCCGCGCGTGCCATCAGCCACGAGGTGATCCGTGCCACCGCACCGCCGATCCCTCTACCGTCCGCCGTGTGGTACGTCACGTCGTGGGTCGTCGTCACCCGTGCCACCCGCGACCGGGTGATCGGCGCGAAGTTCGCCGGACTCCAGATCACGTCGGCGTCGGTCCGCTTCGCACGGCGGTTCGTGGCCAGCACCTCGCCCGCCGCCCACGAGACTCGATCCGTTCCGACCCAGCGGACGACGCGCACCTCGCCCGGGAAGAAGCTGCGGATGCGTTCCGCGCCGGCACGGTTCGCGAGTGCGGTCAGCTTCGCATCAGGGAGGGCCTCCGGCATCCGCTTGACGATCTCGCGAGCGTACGTCTCGGTCCCGCCCCGCTTGCCGGTGTAGAACAGCATGTCCACCAACACGTGCAGTGGCATCTGGTCAGCTCTCGATGAGCGCGTCCGCACGCGTCTCGCGGCGTGGCGTGGTCAGTACGCCGGAGAAGAAGCTCATCATCACGGTCTGGAACCCGAGCATGATCCCGAGCGCGCTGGGGATGGCGATGCGGACGACGGCCGCGGCGTCCTGCTCGCCGAAATCGAGGCTTCCCCACCGGACGACCTGGACGATCCCGATCACTACGCCGAAAAGGAAGAGCGAAAGACCGATCAGCAGGCCCCGCTCAGCGCTCCACTTGGCGACGATCGCCCGATAGCGGGGGCTTGCGGGTAGGAAGCCTTCCTGGGTCGCATACAGCTTCGTGAGCCAGAAGAAGAGGAGCGATTGGTAACCGATCACGCACAGCGCGCTCGCGTACACCATGGTCGTCACGTCGAACCCGACGCCGGCCACCTCGACGCTGCCGAACGCGAGCACCGCCACGGCGAGCGCGCCGAGGAAGAATGCGACCAGCCCGGGGTAGACGAACAGCCAACGCGGGGCGAACAGCAGGAGGAAGCGCAGGTGGCGCCAGCCGTCGTGCCAGCTGCGAAGGTGCGGCGGGCGGGAGCGGCCGTCCTTCTTGAGAGTGGTCGGGACTTCCTCAATCCGATAGCGGGCGAGGGACGACTTCACGACCATCTCGGACGCGAACTCCATGCCCGTCGTCTGGAGGTCGAGCGCGCGGATGCGGTCTCGGTTGAAGCCGCGCAGACCGCAGTGGAAGTCGCCGATGTTCGGGCGGAAGAACAACTGGCCGATGCCCGAGAGCACGGGGTTACCCAGATACTTGTGGAGCGGAGGCATTGCCCCTGGAGCGATGCCCCCCTTGAACCGGTTGCCCATCACCAGATCGGCGCCGCCCCGCAAGCGCTCGACGAACGCCTCAAGGTTCACGAAGTCGTAGCTGTCGTCGGCGTCGCCCATGATGATGTAGCGGCCGCGGGCCTGCTCGATGCCGTTGATGAGGGCCGCACCGTAGCCGCGCTGCGGGGCATGCGAGACTCGGGCGCCGAGGCGCTCCGCGATCTCCTGAGATCCGTCGGTCGAGCCGTTGTCGGAGATCAGCACTTCACCGGAGACGCCGGAGCGCGCCAGAAAGCCCTGCGCCTTCTCGATGCACACGGCGAGCGTTTCGGCCTCGTTGAGGCAGGGCATGAGGATCGTCAGTTCGACGGATCCCGCCTGGTCGGGCTGGTTCACTTTGGTCCTTCTTCGGAGTCGGCGGGGCGTTTGTCCGCCCCCGTCGGCGTGTGCGGAGCGATTTCGAGCTCCGCCAGAATGCCCTCGACCGCGCGCTCGACGGTGCGGGTCTGGACGGCCGTTTCGTACCAGGATCGCGCACTGCGCCGCAGTTGCGAGCCCGATCGAACCGCTTGCACGATGGCGTCGCCGAGATCGGATGCGGATGCTGAGGCGGCGACGACGCCGTTCACACCTGGCTCCACGAGCTCGGTCGCTGCGTTGCCCGGGTCGTCCACGAGTACGACAGGCGTGCCATGAGCAGATGCTTCGACGACGACCAGGCCATAGCCCTCGCGTCGCGAGGGATTCACGAGCACCGCCGCGTTGGACATGAGGTCGTCGAGCTCGACCTGTGAGACGAACCCGGGGCGCTGGGTCCACGGGTCACCGTCGACGGCTGCCACCGCGGCCTCGACGTCGGGGGTGCTCGGCCCTGAACCGAGCACGACAAGACCGAGATCCGGCAGGGTGCGGCGCGCGTGCGCGACGGCGGCGGGGATCGCTTCAACCCGCTTGTCGGGGATGTGCCGCCCAGCGTAGACGGCGTACGGGGGAGAAGCCGGCTCGGCGACGAGCGCGTGCGGCGATTCGCCGTCGATCAGTCCGGGACTGACCAGGATGCTGCGGCGGAAGCCTTCGCGGCGGAGCTGCTTCGCAGTGAGTTGGGAGTGGCACGTCGCCACTGGTGTCATCACCACGGCGAGTCGCTGGAGTCCCCACGCGATTGTGCCTACCGCACCGCCGGCGTACTCCGTCCACTGGCGGCGGCCCCAGACCTCCAGGTAGTCCACGACCACGCGTGTGCGCGAGCCGAGCAGCGCAGCTCTGGCCGCGAAGACGTTGAGGACGGGCAGTCCGCTGACGATGATGGCGTCGTAGGACCGCCGTCGGCGCACCAATGTGCGGAACAGCCCCCCGGCATAGCGAAGAGCCGCCGCCGTGCGGCGCACACCCGCCTCGTCGTAGAGGCGGAGCCGGCCGACCACGGGCACGACGTGGAACTCGGACTCCTGTGGCGCCCGCCCATCCGGCCATTGCTGAGCGGTGAGGTAGTCCACGGTGAGCCCGCGGCGTGAGATGTGCTCAGCGTACGAACGGTAGAGTCGCTCACCGCCACCTGTGGTGTGGGGGAAGAGGCAGTCGTACGCGATCGCGATTCGATCCGTGGGCATCGAGATTCAGCTTCCCCCGTGACGAGGGACGGGAGGAGCGGGGACGACGACGAGTGCGGTCACGAGCATCGGTACCGCGACGGATGCCGCATCCCTGGTCATGATCCTCCTCACCGGCCCAGACAACAGTGTGCAATCGTAGTCGATGGTGCCTGTACGGATTCCGGCGCCGGTGCCCGATCGGGCGGAGCGAAGCCGTGCACGCCCGCAACTACCATTGCCACCGTGACTGTGGTGATAAATGGGCGCTTCCTCCTCAACTCGTTCGGAGGGGCGCGGCGATTCGCCATCGAACTCACCGAGCGTCTGTCGCGGCTCCGCGGCGACATCCTGCTGGTGACTCCTCCGCTGCCCGAAGGCACAGTCATCCCCGAGGTGCCGCATCAGGTCGTGGGTCGATTCGGGGGACCGCTGTGGGAGCAGATCGAGCTCCCGTTGTGGCTCCGCGCCAACGGGAGGCCTCTCCTGCTGAATCCGGCGACGATCGCGCCCTTCTTCTATACGCGACAGATCTCGGTCGTCCACGACATCGCACCCGCGATGCGCCCACAAGACTTCACCGCACTCTTCCGGGTGCAGTGGCACCTGGCAGTGCGGCTGGGGATGCTGCGGCGCGGACAGCGTCTCGTGACGATCAGCAGGGCTTCGCAAGGTGAGATCGCCGCGCAATTCGACGTCGATCCCGACAGGATCGACGTCGTTTATGCGGGCGCGGACAGCCTGGTCGCGAGTGAGTCGTCGCCGGCGAAGACGCCTACCAGCACATTCCTGGTTTTCGGGCGTCACGGGGCCGCGAAGAACATCAGAACGGTCATCGATGCGGCCGGCGAGCTTCCCGACTCCTCGGGGATCAGCGTGCGCCTGATCGGCCAGCTCGATCCGGCACTGCGGCCATACGCCGAACAGAAGAACGTGCCAGGCGCGCGACTCGACTGGCAGGGCCCGGTCACCGATGCTGAACTGGCACATGACTACCGCGAGGCCGTCGGTTTCATCTGGCCTTCCCTTCATGAGGGGTTCGGCATTCCGCCAGTGGAGGCGCAGAGTCTCGGGGTGCCGGTCATCGCCTCCGACATCCCGATCAACCGCGAGGTGCTGGACGAGGCAGCGATCTACTTTCCCGCAGAGGAGCCCGCGGCGCTCGCCGCTGCGATGGTGGAACTCGCAGAGGACCCCGCCCTGCGTGCGACGATGCGCGCACGTGGAATCGAGAATGCGGCGCGCTTCACGTGGGAGAACACGGCTCTGGGATGGGACCAACTCATTCGTCGCGATCACGGCTGAGCCCGCGCCGAGGCCGACCGGAGGCCCCGTGGTCTCGACCCGGGCGCGGAGCAGGGAGAATAGCCTGCGTGAATCTGGGTTTCGTCGTCACCACCCTCGGTCGAATCGAGCCGTTGCGCGCACTCCTGACGTCTCTGGACGGCGAACTCGCCGCAGGAGACCAGGTCGTCCTCGTCGCGCAGGGTCGATACGCCGAAGTCGTCGCGCTGGGTGAGGAGTTCGCCGCACGCGGCCTGCCGGTGATCGTGGTGGAGTCTGGTCGCGGTGCGTCACTGGGCCGCAACACAGGCGTGGCCGCGCTGCCGGCCGGTGACTTCGTGGTCAATTTCCCCAATGACACCACTGTGTTCCCCGCCGGGACGGTGGAGAGCATCCGCGCCGCCGTGGACGACGCAGACTTCCTGGCAGGCGGGTTCGCGTCGTGGGACGAGCGCGGGCCGAAGACAACGCTTCCCGCCGCGGGGACCATCCTCGACCGCTGGAACGTGTGGACGGTCATCGAGATGGGCATCCTCCTGCGCCGCTCGGTCATCGACGAGGTCGGCGGATTCGACGAGAACATCGGACCGGGTGCGTCCTCCCCGTGGCAGGTCGCCGAGGGGACAGACTTGCTTCTACGTGTGATTGCGCGGCGCCCGGACGCAGCGACGCGGTTTGTCTGGCTCTCACCCGAGGTCCATGTCGACGGGATTTCCACCGCCTTCGGACTGACCACGCAGGAGCGGCGTCGCAAGATGCGCGCGTACGGCCGTGGAACGGGACGTGCCATGAGCACGCATCGGTACCCATGGTGGTGGCGGGTGGCATTCACTGGAGCGGGCCTGCTGTACGGGGTCCGCAACGCGGCCCCCATCACCTTGGCCGACGGTTGGCCGATGTTCGTCGGCCGGTTCGAGGGGATGATCGGGCGCACGTTCGGCCAGCGGCAGATGGTCTCAGCGACGCGGTGACGTGCTGCTGCCCATCGGCGGACAGGCGGGGTCGGCTCCAGCAACCAGGTAGGCTTGCTCGGTGTCAAAACGGATCCTCATCACCGGCGGTGCCGGCTTCATCGGTTCGCACCTGTCGGAGAAGCTCCTCGCCGAGGGCAACGAGGTCATCTGCGTCGATAACTTCTTCACCGGGTCGAAGTCGAACATCGAGCACCTCTTCGGGCACCCGCGTTTCGAGGTCCTCCGCCACGACGTGACCTTCCCGCTGTACGTCGAGGTCGACCAGATCTACAACCTGGCGTGCCCGGCATCCCCGGTGCACTACCAGCACGACCCTGTCCAGACCACGAAGACCAGCGTCGTCGGCGCGATCAACATGCTCGGTCTCGCCAAGCGGCTACGAATCCCGATCCTGCAGGCGTCGACCTCGGAAGTCTACGGGGATCCAGCGGTGCACCCGCAGACCGAAGAGTACTGGGGCAACGTCAACCCCATCGGCCCGCGGTCGTGCTACGACGAGGGAAAGCGAGCAGCAGAGACGCTGTTCTTCGACTACCGGCGCCAGCATGATCTCTCGATCAAGGTCATCCGCATCTTCAATACCTACGGTCCGCGGATGCACCCGAACGACGGGCGCGTCGTGTCCAACTTCATCGTGCAGGCGCTGCGAGGTGAGCCGATCACGATCTATGGCGACGGATCGCAGACCCGCTCCTTCTGCTACGTCGACGATCTGGTCGATGGCATGGTGCGGCTGATGGCCACCCCGCACGACGTTACCGGGCCTATCAACGTCGGCAACCCTGGCGAGTTCACGATGCTCGAGCTCGCGCAGGCTGTTCTCGGGATCACCGGGAGCTCGTCGACTATCGAACACCGCCCGCTTCCGCAAGACGACCCCAAGCAGCGTCAGCCCGACATCTCGCGCGCACGCAGCGAGCTGGGCTGGGAGCCGACGGTCGCCCTCGCCGCGGGCCTCCAGAGCACCGTTGACTACTTCCGCCGCGTCCTCGCGGTATGAATGAACCGGGGCGGGTCGACGCCCGCCCCGGTTCTGTCCGGCGCTGAACCGCGCCACAGAATCCCAGGTTCTACGGACGCCCCATGCCGTAGTAGGTCCAGCCGGCCGCGCGCCACGCTGCTGCGTCCAAGCAGTTGCGGCCGTCTATGACCACGGTGCTGTCCACCAGCAGTCCAGCACGCTCGGGATCGAGCGCGCGCCGATACTCATCCCACTCGGTCACCACGATCACCGCGTGGGCGGCCGTCAGGGCGGAGTCCAGATCCCGCGTATACGACAGCTGCGGGTGCGCCCTCCTGGCGTTGTCGATCGCTGCGGGATCGGTGACCACAACGTCGGCGCCGAGTCCCTTCAGTCGCACTGCCACATCCAGCGCGGGAGAGTCGCGGATATCGTCGCTGTGAGGCTTGAACGCCGCGCCGAGCACGGCGACCTTCTTTCCAACGGCTGATCCTCCGAGCGCATTGGTTACCAACTCGACAGCGCGCTCGCGCCGGCGAAGATTGATGGCGTCGACTTCGCGGAGAAACGCGACGGACTCGCCCTTGCCCAGCTCTTCGGCGCGAGCGGAGAAGGCACGGATGTCCTTCGGCAGGCACCCGCCACCGAATCCGATCCCGGCACCGAGGAAGCGGCGTCCGATGCGGGCGTCATGGCCGATCGCGTCGGCGAGCTGGGTGACGTCCGCACCCGTGGCCTCCGCGATCTCCGCCATTGCATTGATGAACGAGATCTTGGTGGCCAGGAATGCGTTGGCCGAGACTTTCACCAGTTCTGCGGTGGCGTAGTCGGTGACGATGAAGGGAGTGCCCTTGTCGATTGACGGGTGATACACCGCTCGGAGAATCTGGGCGGCGCGTTCGCCCTCGGGGCCCCCGGGCACGCCAGCCACCAGTCGGTCAGGGTCGATCGTGTCCTGCACCGCCCAGCCTTCGCGCAGGAACTCCGGGTTCCAGACCAGCGTGGCCCCTGAGGACGCAACCTGCGGCGCGAGGCTCTCGGCCGTGCCGACGGGAACCGTGGACTTGCCCGCGACGATATCGCCCGGCCGCAGGTGAGGCACCAGCGCCTCGATCGCGGCGTTGACGAATCCGAGATCCGCGGCGTAGGCGCCCTGCTGCTGGGGGGTCCCGACGCCGATGAAGTGCACCGACGACCCGGCAGCCGCGCCGATGTCGGTGGTGAACCGCAGTCTTCCGCTTGCGAGCCCGGCTGTCAGGATGTCCTGGAGCCCTGGCTCGAAAAAGGGCGCCCGTCCCTCCGACAGCGAAGCGATCTTACGCTCGTCGACATCGATGCCGACCACATCATGCCCGATCGATGCCATCGCCGCCGCGTGCACGGCGCCGAGGTATCCGCAGCCGATGACTGACAGGCGCATGGGTCTCCTCGGTGATTCTGCTGCCATCAGCATCCTTCGATGCGGTACAGGCGCGCTGCGGGGCCTTCGGAGTCCACGAGCACGAGGAATTCTGAGGCGACCAGGTCGTTGAGCCCGGCCCGGTCGGTACCGGAGTCGGGGTTGTTGAAGACGTTCTGGCTGCCGAAGTCGAGCACGTAGTCGACTCCGAGCCGGTCGATCGCCTCGCACACACGTGGATCTTCGGCGATGTCGGCGAGGTGCTCGTCGACGAACGCCTCGTCGTCGTCACGCGTGCCGAAGATGTGCCGCTCCAGCACATGGCGCCCGGTGAGGGCGTAGGCCAGCGAAGTACCGGTCCAGGGATTGCCCAGGATCAAGGCGTCGGCCGGAGTGTTCGCGGCGAGGCGACTGAGCAGCTGCATCTCATCGCTGGTGAGCAGCGCGGACGAGGCATCGAGGGTGTATGCCGCCCGCGCGTCCTGAGCGGTGCGGGTCACGTTGGGTCCGGCGCCGACCGCGAAGAGAGCGACTGCGGCGACGACCGCGATGATGCCGGCGACCAGCTTCGGCGCCGACCATCGGTGCAGGAGGCTTCGCACCCCATCGACCAGAGCCACTGCGCCGAACGTAGCGACCGGAATGGCCGCCGTCGGCAGGAGAGCCGCCAGCCGGAACGAGTCGTTGTACCAGGGGTTCGTGAGCATCTCGCGAACGAAGTTGCCCGAGCCGACACCGGAAGCCAGGACGAACAGGAGCGCCGCCACCGCGAACGGGATGCCGACGACCAGATGCCGCGGCCGCCGGATGAGAACCCCGAGGCCGAGGAGCAGCAGAACCGAGACGGCGATCGTGATGGGGTAGCCACGAGGCGAGGCGAGCACCGCCTCGCCGAACGCCTGGGCGGTGCTCTGCCACGGTCCCCACCTGGACATGTCCCAACCGGTCCGCGAGAACGTCCACAACGCGATTCCGACGGCAATGATTCCGAGCGCGATTGCTCCGTTCACGATCCACATTCGCAGCGCGTGCTCGCGAACGGCCGTGCAGAGGAGGATGTAGAGCGCGACGGCGGTGCCGAAGGCGAACAGGGCGAGGAAGGCATTTGGGTGGCCCAGGCCGACCGCACCGCACACGACCAGCAGGAGGACTGCTTGCCGAGTGCGCGTCGCAGCGGTGCGCGCGCGCAGAAGGAGGAGAACAGCGGCGATGCCTGCGCTCAGGTTGGCGTACCCCATCGTGTTGGGATAGAGCACCCCGAAGAAGAAGAGCAGGATCGGGAACGCTCCGAAGCCGGTCGACAGTGCAGCCGATGCCGCGAGCGCCGCGGCGCGCTCACGGAACAGGACGGCGGCGAGCGCCATCGCGGAAGCGGGCCAGACGAAGGCGCCGATCGCTATGTTCGTCGAGTTGACAGCGACGGGTACGGTTGCCCCGGTGAGTTCGGCGGCGAGGGTCACGAAACTGTGCCACGCGTTCGGGTAGAAGCCGATGTCGGAGGTCGCCCCGATTGTCAGTGCGCCCGCGCTGCCCGCGTCCAGCGCGTACCGGATCGAGTTGAGATGGACGATGTTGTCGAAGGTCTGCGAGATGTTGTCGGGCCCGACGAACACGTACGTCAATTGGAGGACGATCACCGTCCCCGCGAGGACCAGGCCGCCGACGAGAGCGACGATCCTGCGCGGATGCGGACGATGGACATCTTCTGGTCCGACCCATCGGCGCAGCGCATAGGCCGCGCCCGCGGCCACCGCGGTGACGATGGCGACCGGAATGAGCGACCACCGCAGACCTAGGAGCGGAGCGATATTCGCGGCCACGGCTACGATCGCGGTCGAGATCGCGGGCACGAAGAGATAATGCGCGATCGTCTGCGGACTCCAGCCCGCGAGGCGTACCGCGAGCCCGGGGACGATGAACAGCCCGATTGCGACAACGAATGATGGCACGGCGATCGCCCAGTCCGTGCTCATTCAAACCCCGTTCTGTTCTGACAACAGTCAGCCATCGTATCCGAGGCGGCTGAGCGCCTCCCGATCCGGAGGCCCGCCACGTCACGGATAGAATCGTCTGGGCTGTGTCCTCGCGCCCGCCCTGTCGAATCGGCGGGGCAATCTTCACGAAAGCATCCGTATGGACCTCCTCATCGTCGGCTCCGGCTTCTTCGGCCTCACCATCGCGGAGCGGGCCGCGGCATCCGGTCGCAAGGTCACCGTGATCGACCGTCGCCACCACATCGGAGGCAACGCGTACAGCGAAGACGAGCCGACGACGGGCATCGAAGTCCATCGATACGGCGCCCACCTCTTCCACACGTCGAACCCCGGTGTGTGGGACTACGTCAACCGATTCACCACGTTCACGAACTACGTGCACCGCGTGTACACCAACCACAACGGAGTGGTGTTCCCGATGCCGATCAATCTCGGCACGATCAACCAGTTCTTCCAGGCCGCGTACTCGCCTGCGGAGGCGCGAGCCCTCGTGCACGAGCTGGCGGGGGAGTTCGACGCGAAGGATGCTGCGAACCTCGAGGAGAAGGGCATCGCGCTGATCGGGCGACCGCTCTATGAGGCCTTCATCCGCGATTACACCGGCAAGCAGTGGCAGACCGACCCGAAGGAACTCCCCGCCGAGGTGATCAGCCGGCTTCCGGTCCGCTACAACTACGACAACCGCTACTTCAACGACACGTGGGAAGGGCTGCCCACCGACGGCTACACCGCATGGCTCGAGCGGATGGCCGATCACGACAACATCGAGGTCAAGCTGGACACCGACTTCTTCGACGAATCCCAGCCGCTCAACAAGAAGTCCACTGTCGGTCAGGTGCCGATCGTGTACACGGGACCTGTCGACCGCTACTTCGACTACACCGAGGGCGCGCTCTCGTGGCGCACGCTCGACTTCGAGCAGGAAGTACTCGAGATCGGCGACTTCCAGGGAACCCCCGTGATGAACTACGCCGATGCGGGCGTGCCGTACACCAGGATCCACGAGTTCAAGCACTTCCACCCGGAGCGCGGGGATCGGTACCCCACGGACAAGACCGTCATCATGCGCGAATACTCGCGCTTCGCGTCGCGCGACGATGAGCCGTACTATCCCGTGAACACACCGGAGGACCGCTCCGGGCTGGTCGCCTATCGCGACCTCGCGAAGGGCGAGAAGGACGTGCTGTTCGGCGGTCGCCTGGGGACCTACCAGTACCTGGACATGCACATGGCCATCGGCGCTGCGCTGTCGATGTGGAACAACCAGCTCGCGTGACCGCGCCCGCATAGACTCGTTTTCGTGAGCACTGCCGCCGTCGGCGCCCCCGGATCGCCCCGGCGCTACCTCCACTCGCTGTGGCTGCTGTCTGCGCGCGATCTCAAGGTGCGCTACGCCACCAGCGCCCTCGGGTATCTGTGGTCGATCCTCGATCCGCTCGTGATGAGCGCGATCTACTGGTTCGTGTTCACTCAGGTGTTCCAGCGCACGGTCGGGCACGAGCCCTACATCGTCTTCCTCATCACCGCGCTGCTGCCGTGGGTGTGGTTCAACTCATCGGTATCGGACTTCACCCGCGCGTTCAGCAAGGACGCGCGCCTCGTCAGGTCCACAGCGATCCCGCGCTCCATTTGGGTGAACCGCATCGTGCTCAGCAAAGGCATCGAGTTCCTGTGCTCGCTGCCGGTGCTCGCGCTCTTCGTCGTCTTCTCCGAGTTCTCCGAGCACCCCGCCCAGCTCAACTGGGGCCTGCTCTGGATTCCCGTCGCGATCGCCCTGCAGGCCGTGCTGCTCGTCGGGCTCGGGCTTCTCGTCGCTCCGCTCTGCGTGATGTGGACGGACCTCGAGCGCACCACGAAGCTCATCCTGCGCGCCTTGTTCTACGCGTCACCGGTGATCTACGGCGTCGAGGACCTCCCAGGCGCCTTCGAGACGCTCGCGGCGTTCAATCCGCTGTCGGGTATTTTCGCCCTCTACCGGGTCGGATTCTTCGCCGAGGAGTGGGATCCGTGGGTGATCGGCATAGGCGCGGTCATGTCGTTCCTCTTCCTCGCCCTCGGAGTCCTCGTCTTCCGGCGGCTCGAACGCCCCGTGCTCAAGGAGTTGTGATGACGGCATCCGGTCTCGCGATCGAGGTGCAGGGCCTCGGTGTGCGCTTCCGCCGCAACCGGCGGGGGCGGCGGAGCATCAAGGACCTTTTCTCCGACTCGACGCGCCGTTCGAAGCCGGGGGAGTTCTGGGCTCTCCGCGACGTCAGCTTCGACGTGAGGCCAGGTGAATCGATCGGCGTGGTCGGCCGCAACGGCCAGGGCAAGTCGACGCTTCTCAAGCTCGTCGCCGGTGTGCTTCTCGCGGACGAGGGCACTGTCTCGGTCAACGGCGGTGTGGCACCGCTCATCGAGATCACCGGCGGTTTCGTCGGCGACCTCACGGTCCGTGAGAACGTACGACTGACATCAGGGCTGCACGGGATGTCGAAGGCCGAAGTCGCCCGCCGCTTCGACGGCATCATCGACTTCGCCGAGCTCGAGGACTTCGTCGACACACCATACAAGCACCTCAGCAACGGCATGAAGGTGCGCCTGGCGTTCGCCGTCGTGTCACAGCTCGAGGAGCCGATCCTCCTCGTCGACGAGGTGCTCGCGGTCGGTGACAAGGCCTTCCGAGAGAAGTGCTACAAGCGCATCGACGAGCTCCTCGCCGATGGCCGCACGCTCTTCTTCGTCTCCCACAGCGAGCGCGACCTGCGTCGCTTCTGCACGCGCGGGCTCTACCTCGACAAGCACCGTCTGGCGATGGACGCGCCGATCAACGAGGTGCTCGACCGCTACAACGCCGACTACCCGACGGGCGTCTGAATGCGTTTCGTCTCGCTGGTTCCTCGCTCGCTCAACGACCGGTAGTCGTGGCGGCCTCAAGCGGCGGCATCGGCTGCCACGAGGCATCCTTCGCGATCTTGCGTCCGTCGCGAAGACCGCGGAACAGGTTCGACGTGCCGCGGAACGTGCGCTCGACGAACACCAGGCGGATGAGCTCCTTGCCGAACGTCAGGCTGGTCCCGAGACCGAACAGAATCGGGTTGTAGACGTCGAGTGAGCGGTAGTACTTCTTGATGTACGCGCGGTTGCGCATGATGTAGTACCGGTACGCGTTGCTTGAGGCGTTCATGTGGCGGATGCCCATGTCCCATTGCTTGATCTCGCGCGTGCGGCGCAGCACGAACTCGTCGACGATGACCGACTGGGTCTTGCGAGACGCCAGCCAGCCGTACATCTGGTCGTCCCAGTAGATGAAGAACCGCGGGTCGGGCAGGCCGATCTGTTGCACGATGTCGCGGTGGATGAACATTCCCTCGAAGCATCCGGAGTTCATGGGCTTGTAACCAGACTCGTCGAACTCGGCAGGAGCGAAGGGGATCGGGATGCCGAGGGGCTCTGCGACACGGTACTGCCAGTAGAACGCGCTGCCGTCGTAGTCGTAGCGGCGGCCCTGGATGCTCTTGAAGCGGGGCGCCCACTTGCCCATCTTGGCCAGCCCGTCGGGGAGGACCTCGACGTCGTCGTCCATGAGCCAGATCCACTCGGAGCCCAGCTCGTAGGCGACGCGCATGCCCTCGCTGAAGCCTCCAGAGCCGCCGGTGTTGGTGTCGAGTCGGCGATAGACGAGGCTCGAAGGTTCGAGGCTTTCGCGGAACGACTCGACGACGTC
Organism: Microbacterium sp. Leaf288; assembly: GCF_001422925.1. Classification (GTDB taxonomy): domain Bacteria; phylum Actinomycetota; class Actinomycetes; order Actinomycetales; family Microbacteriaceae; genus Microbacterium. The sequence continues at coordinate 335,786 of NZ_LMNI01000012.1, read as the reverse complement.
GGTCGTGTCGTCGGTCGAGGCGTTGTCGATGATCACGATGTGACCGGGCTTCGGGTCCATCGTCGTCATGCTCGTCAGGAGACGCGACAGGAGGCCAGACCGGTTGAAGGTCACGACGGCGATGGTCGCCGTCGACGGGTCGAACGTGCGAGCGTCGTTGCTCATCGGGTACCCGCCTCGAAAGTCGACCGCCAAGCTGCTTCGGAAGTCAGTTCGTCGCCGGCCGACCGGTAGCGTGCCGCCAGACTCGGCCAGTCGCGCTGCAGTCGACGGTGGAGGCGAATACTGTCGAGGAGCATCGACCGGAATCGGCGGCGGTCGCGCGTGTAGACGTTCTTGCCGGATCCGTCCGCGGAGTTCACCAGGGCGCTGTCATAGATAGGAAGGCGCCACCAGTGCGCGTCACCCTTGCCGAACTCCACTTCCGGCTGACGCAGGTTCTCGGGCTTCGGTTTGTGGAACCAATGAGAGAAGAGCGTCGTGGCAGTGAAGAGCCGCAGCCGGAGCCCGGTGGGACTGTCGAACTCGTTGCGCCGCGCGGTCCTGAACACGATTCGTCCGCGCCGGGATCGCATCGGCACGCCACTGTCGCGGTGTACGACCGTCTCGGGGAAGTCCTTAGCCGTCGCCCGCGCGCGGGGCATCGCGGTCGCCAGGTTGCCCCGCATGTGCTCTGGGCCCGAGAGAACGTCTCGCAGCGCCTGGTGCCGCAGCGCCACTGGGTAGTACTGCATCATCATGAGGTGCTTCAAGTCGACGCGGCGGCTGTGGCGGATGAGCGTCCCGCCGCCCGGCACGTCTGAGTGAAGAAGCCCCGCGACGATGCGATTTCGCGCGTGGAAGTACGCCTGCCAGTCGATCGAATCGTCCTTGCCGACCCATGACACGTGCCACAGGGCGACGCCGGGCATCGACACGGTGGGATAGCCCGCCGAGCGGGCACGGAGGCAGAACTCTGCGTCATCCCACTTGATGAACGCGGGGAGCGGCAGACCGATCTCGCGGATGATCGAGACGGGGATGAGGCACATCCACCACCCGTTGTAGTCGGCGTCCAGGCGCTGGTGGAGCATCGGGGTCTGCCGAAGATTCGCGACGCTGAAGTCGTGCGGCAGCTTCTCCTGATAGAGCGCCCGCCACATGAACGGCACATCGTCCACGACCTCTGCCCATGCGTGGAGCTTCGGGCGGTCGAGGAGGTCGAACATGTGCGCACCGACGATGGTCGGAACGCTGGCGTAGCGGCCGAACACGACCGAGCGCCGGATCGACTCGGGCTCGATGCGTACATCGTCGTCCAGGAGCTGGACGAAGTCGCTCTCAGGGCGCGCGAGCGTCTCGGACATGGCCCGGGCGAACCCCCCGGATCCGCCGAGGTTCGGCTGCGTGATGACCTGCAGAGTATCCCCGAGGCGCTCCGCGACGTCGGAGTACTCCGGCTGTCCGTCGACACGGCGATCGCCCTGATCGATAAGGAAGATGCGGTCGACGACATCGAGCACCTCAGGAGAGTCCGCGAGGTTCTGCAGCGTCCAGATGCAGTAGTCGGGCTTGTTGAACGTCGTGATGCCGATGGACGCCTTGCCCTCGCGGACCGGCTCCTGCTCGGTGGTCCACTCCGCGCCCTCGAAGATCACATTCTTCTCGTCGGCGACGATGTCGAACCAGATGAAGCCGCCGTCGCTGTACTGGTCCAGCACGAGGTCGAACGTCGATTCCGAGGCGCCGTCGACCTCGCGCGTCTCGATTCGCTGACGCACGCCCGAACCGTTCGACCGGTACACCAGTACGGTGGCAGGACCGGTCGTGCGCACGGTGAGCGTGACGTTGCGCACCGACGTCCAGTGCTGCCAGTACGAAGCCGGAAAGGCATTGAAGTAGGTGCCGAACGAGACGCGTCGACCAGCGACGATCCGCGCAGTGCTGCGGGAGAGGATGTTGCCCAGCTGAGCCCTGCTCGAGACGCGCACGGGCTCCTCGTCGATTACCGACCAGGTCTCCGGGTCGACATAGAGCGGAAGCAGATCAGGGTCGCGATCCAGGGGGAAGACGGCGTTCTGAAGGACGTGGGTCACGGGGATGATCTCCGGAGAAGGTTGGCGGGGCGCCGAGACGTCGGGCCGGAGAGAAGCCTACCCTGCTGTCCCTTGCTCTCCCTGGGCGTGCGGCAGCCCTGACCCCTCCGCAGAACCCCCATCCCCAGCATCCGTCCCGCGGTCCAGCGTCTCGCGCCACGAACGCGACTGGCCCGCGCGCACCGCGCACAGGACGAGCATGAGCCACCCGAGCCCTGTGAGCGTGAAGCTCTCGAACATCGAGTCCACGAGGAGCGCCACGAGCATCAACGGCGTCCACGCGTAGACGACCGACCGCCGCTCGCCGGCGACCAGCCACGACCGCCCGAGCGCCAGCGCCCCGAGCGCGAGGAACAGCACCAACCCGACCCAGCCGAGCTGCAGCGCGACATCGAAGTACGCGTTCAATCCGGTGGCGTGGTCCTTGTTCAACCAGAAGTTGATGGCGTTGAAGGGGTACTCGCCCCGGTCCCAGGCGCCGAACCAGCCGAAGCCCTGCACGGGCTTCTGGCGGAGGATGTCGACCATGAAGTTCCACAGCTCGACGCGCATCGAGAAGTCGGTGCCGGCGCCGAGCAGCGCGATGATCTGGTGCCGTGCCGTGTAGCCCACGACCACTCCGACCACGACAAGGGCGCCGAGAGCGAGCTGCAGGCCGGCGCGGCGCTCGGGGCGGGTGTGGCGCACGAGGGCGAGGGCGCCGACGGCGAGTCCGACGCCCAGGGCGAGCACGACGACAGTGGGGGAGTCGCTCAGAGCCGCGAGGCCCCCCGCCAGCACCACCGACGCCACCGAGACGCCGGGGCGCACCGACTGCGTGCGGTACTCGATGAGGAAGGTGATGAGCGCCATCACGGCGACGAAGCCGAGCAGGTTGCGTGTGCCGAAGATGCCCTGCACCGGTCCGAGCTCGGCGATCTTGCCCTGGATGCCGAGGAACGTGAACGGCACGTCGAGCAGGATGCCCGAGAGCACCTCGAGCGCGAGCGAGACGCCGAGGAGCACGCGCAGCACATCGCCGAGAGCGCGCACCGTCTGCAGCGTGTCACGGACGTGGCCGATGACGACCGCGAGGAACGCGAGTGCTGCCATCGACACCCAGTTCCAGAACGAGGTGGTGGCATCGCTCGACCAGAAGATGCTGGCGAAGGCCCAGGCGATGAACATCAGGACCGTCGTCGGCACGAGCCTCAGCAGCGAGAGCTCGCGGCGGCGCGAGATCATCACGGCGAGACCGAAGACGCAGAGCCCGGTGACGATGGTGACGTAGGTGACGCGGCCCGCGATCCGCTCGATCGCGTACGCCGAGAAGACGGTGGCGAAGACGACGAGAGTGAACGCGCGGGCGAAGGATGCCGAGGCCAGCAGTGTGCCCAGCCACCCGGGCGCTGCGGCATGCGGCGAGTCGGTCACGCGCCGCGCCCTGAAGCCCGGGGCCGGCGGTCCGCCGTGGCCGCGGTGGTCCCCGGCTCGCGTCCACCGGGTTCATCACGCGCGACGGCCTCGCCGCGCTCGATCGCGGCCGTCTCCTCGGCGGGGCCGACGCCGACGTGCGGCGACTGCTTGATCTTGGAGCCGAGCATCACGAGGAACAGCCAGCCCCACAGCAGCAGCGGGCTCGACTCGGCCAGTCCCTGAACCAGGAGGATGGCGCCCACCAGCGTGGGCAGCAGGGTCAGCGGCGAGTAGGGGCGATCGGCGCGGAGGTCCCACCGCGGCCTGTCGATCGCGAAGAACCATGCGCGCCACACGAACGCGAGGTAGAGGAGCGCGAGCAGCACGACGCCGATGATGCCGAGCTGCATCGAGACGTCGACCCACATGTTGTGGGCCTGCATGACGAGTTGCCCGTGGTCGATGATGCGGATGTCGAACGCCGGGTCGGCCGTGACCCAGGGAGTCGCGAAGCCCCATCCGGTCCACGGGCGCTCGCCGGTGCGCGCCAGCACCTCCTCCCAGATGCCCTCGCGGCCCGTGAGGTCGGCGCTGCGGCCCAGGGACGAGAAGATCAGGTCGCGCGTGAGCCACAAGGCCAGCAGTCCACCGACGCCCACGACGACGTAGGCGACGTAGTACTTGGTGCGCTCGCCGGGTTTCGTCGCCGTCCTCATCAGCAGCACCGTGACCAGCACGACGACCACCGCGGCGGCGGTGAGGTACGCGGTCGCCGACCCGGCGCGCACGAACAGGAAGGCCGACAGCCCGATCCAGATCCACAGGAAGGTGCGTCGCGGGGCACCGGAGGCGAGACGGATGCCGAACACGATGATCGCCAGCAGGGCCACCGGGGCGAGCAGATTGGCGTTGCCCATGATGCCCTGGATGCGCTTGTCCCACTCGAACAGGTTGCCGCGCGACCAGTACTCGATCGGGTCGTCGGCTTTCTCGATGATCCAGCCCGGCATGATCGGCCCGCGGATGAACACCCAGACCCACAGCTCGAACACGAAGGAGAGCGCCACCACCCATTTGAGGGCCGAGGCGGCGGCGCGCACGAGCTCGCGCCAGGTCAGCACGCTGCCGATGAAGAGCGCCTGCAGCGTGGTGATCCACAGGAGAAGCAGTGTGAGCGCGGTCGTTCCGGGCCAGGCCGACCACGTCAGCGAAAGCGTGGCCCACGCGACGTACGCGACCACGAACCAGGGCAGTCGCCGCCACTGCACGGGGGGCCGCAGCACGATCCACAGGACGGCAGAAAGAACGCCGCCCGCGATCGTGATGACCGTCGCCGCCGTCTGACCGAAGGCATTCACCCACGCGGTGCCCGACAGCGACATGAAGAGCACGAAGATGCACCAGCCGCGCAGCATGAGGTGGCCGGTGTTCTCGCGGACCGGCGGTTCCGGCGGCGCCGACGCCGGATGCTTCGAATGGACGGCCATCGCTCTCAGGTTACCCCGGGCGTTTCGACTCGCTTCGCTCGCTCAACGAGCGGGGGAGGACGGGGCAAGGTTCCCCCGGCTGGCTAGGCTGTTCGGGTGCTGATCCCGCTCGCGAACGACCCCCGTGATTACGCCTGGGGCTCGACTTCCCTGCTCGCCGATCTCGAGGGGCGCGAGGCGTCCGGTCGTCCCGAGGCGGAGGTGTGGTTCGGCGACCACCCCGGCGATCCGTCCGAGACCGCCGACGGTCGCACGCTCGACCAGTGGATCGCGGACGAGGGCGCCGCATCGGGTGTCGGCGAACCGCTGCCGTACCTGCTCAAGCTGCTGGCCGCAGCATCCGCTCTCTCCATTCAGGCTCACCCGTCGAAGGCTCAGGCCGAGGAGGGCTTCGCGCGCGAAGAGGCCGCGGGGATCCCGCGCGACGCCGGCGATCGCACCTACCGCGACGCGAACCACAAGCCCGAGCTCATCGTCGCGCTGAGCGACCAGTTCCGCGCGCTCGCGGGTCTTCGCGACCTGGCGGCGACACGACGGCTCGTCGCAGAGCTGGGGCCGGGTGCAGCGCCGCTCGTCGAGCGTCTGCAGGCGACGGATGCCTCACTCGCGACCGTCATCGGCTGGCTGCTGTCCGACGGCGCCGACGCCGCTCGCGACGTGATCGCCGCAGCCGTCGCCGCCGAGTCCGACGAGTTCGCCGCCGAGCTCGCACTCGCACGCACGCTGGACGCGGCGTTCCCCGGCGACCCCGGAATCGTCGTCGCGCTCCTCATGAACCTCGTGACCCTGCAGCGCGGCGAGGGCCTCTTCGTTCCGGCAGGTGTGCTGCACGCCTACCTCGAAGGCCTCGGCGTCGAGCTGATGGCGGCGAGCGACAACGTCCTGCGCGGCGGCCTCACCCCCAAGCACGTCGATGCGGCGGAGCTCGTCAGCGTGCTCGACCCGACGCCGGGCCTGCCGCCCGTGATCCGGCCTCGCGAGGTCGCGGCGGGCGTGCGCCGGTACGACGTCCCGGTCGCCGACTTCGCGCTGCTCGCGGTCTCGCCGAGCGCCGAGGGCGTCGAGGTGGCGCTCGAGGGTCCGGCGATCGCGGTCGCGACGGCGGGCGCTCCGGCGGTGGTGGGACTGACCAGCGCAGAGGCGACGACGCTCTCCCCGGGTGCCGCCGTGCTCGTCACTCCGAACGAGGGCGGCCTGCGCGTGCGGGGTGGAGGCGAGCTGTTCATCGCGCTTCCCGGACGCTGACACGCCGCGCCTCTCCGCCGCCTCATCGCTTTCTCATCGGACCGTTATGACAGAGCGACACGCCGTCGGCGCGTCGTGAAGGTTCAAGAGACGGTTGAGCATTTACTATCTGCGACTTGACCTCGTCGAACTACACGGGTGTAATTAGCCGTACAACACGCACCAGCGTGGAGCAGGATCACGGGGGGTGAGAACGACATGACGGTTTCGCAATTCCGTTCCGGCGTTCCCGACGACTGGTTCGTCGATCCGGTTCAACTGGGGGTTCCGGGGGTACGCCGCAACATCGATGCGGAAGAAGACAATCCGCTCGCCTGGCAGACCGACGCACTGTGTGCGCAGACCGATCCGGAGGCGTTCTTCCCCGAGAAGGGCGGCTCCACGCGTGATGCGAAGCGCATCTGCACGTCGTGCGACGTGCGAGGCGAATGCCTCGAGTATGCGCTGCAGAACGACGAGCGGTTCGGCATCTGGGGCGGTCTCAGCGAGCGCGAGCGTCGCAAGCTGAAGCGTCGAGCGGGCTGACGCGCACGCTGGGCGGCCGGTCGATCCGGCCGACCCGGCGCGTGCGCCCGGCGTGAGCTTCGAGCGCGACCTAGGCTGACCAGGACATGCCCACCGCCACGTCGAACACCGTCACCTCCAACCGCGTCCACGCCATCCTGGTGGTTCGTCCCGATGGTCGTACCCCGGCGGCATTCCATCTGAAGCGCACCCTTGCGGCGCTTCGCGAGCAGACGCGTCCTGTCGACATCCTCACGATCGTGGTGTGCGGGGGCGACGACCATCTCTTCGAGATCGCGGATGCCGCGGGCGCCGAGTTCGTCTTCCGGGCCGGCGCGTCGACCGCCTACGCCGCAGCGACCGCCCTGGTCGCGCCGCGTCTCGACGGCGACGCCGTATGGCTCCTCGCGCAGGACACCGCGCCGGAGCCCGACGCGCTCGCGCGCCTCGCCGGCGCGCTCGAGCTGTCGCCGTCGGTCGCCTTCGTCGCGCCCAAGCTGGTGCGCTGGGACGACCGCACGGAGATCGTCTCGCTCGGGGTCGGGATGACGCGGTTCGGCCGCACGGTCGGGCTCGCCGACGACGAACTCGATCAGGGTCAGCACGACGCGCGGGAGGACGTGCTCGGCGCCGACGTCCGCGGCATCCTGATCCGTGCAGACGCCTGGAAGCGGCTGGGCGGGCTCGATCGGGGACTCTCCGGCGCCGACGAGGGGCTGGACCTCGGCGTTCGGGCCCGGCTGGCAGGCGGGCGCGTCTCGCTCGTGCCGAGTGCACTCGTCGCCACGGCGGGCGACGGCGTCGCGGGTCTGCCGACACCCCTCACTCCTCAGCGACAGCGCCGCGCCGTGTATGCGCAGCGCGTCGCGCAGCTGCACCGCCGGCTCGTGTACGCGCCGGCGGTGGTCGCACCGCTGCACTGGCTCACCATCCTTCCGCTCGCGCTGTGGCGCTCGATCGTGGATCTGGCCCGCAAACAGCCCGGACGCATCGCCGCGGAGTGGGCGGCGGCGGCCGTCGCCGTCGTTCGCCTGGTGCCCGTCTGGCGCGCACGCCGTCACCTCGCGCACACGCGCACGGGGTCATGGGCGCAGGTGGCGCCCCTGCGCACGACGCGGGGCGAGCTGCGTGAACGACTGGACGACGACCCCGAGGTCATGCTCGGTGGTCACCGCCGCAGCGATCTGAGGTTCTTCGCGGGCGGCGCGGCGTGGCTCGTGCTCGCAGCGCTCGCCGTCTCGGTCGCGGCGTTCCCTGCGCTGCTGGCGTGGCCGGTCCTCGGTGGGGGAGCGCTCCAGCCGCTGGCGACCACGGTGGGGCAGCTCTGGGACGACGCGATGTACGGCCAACGGGCTCTCGGCATCGACACGATCGGTCCTGCCGATCCGTTCGCCGCCGTGGTCGCCGTGCTCGGCTCGCTCTGGGCCTGGGCGCCGTCCCGCGCGCTGGTGCTGCTCTGGGTGCTGGCTCTGCCCCTCGCCGCGCTCGGAGGATGGTTCGCCGCGACGCGGGTGACCGAACGGGCGAGCCTTCGACTTCTCGGGGGAGCGGTCTGGGCGCTGTCGCCCACGCTGCTGGTCGCCCTGACGCAGGGGCGCCCGACCGGCGTGATCCTCCACCTGCTGCTGCCGTGGCTGTTCTATGCGGGCGCGGTCGCGCACCGCTCATGGGCCGGCGCCGGTGCGGCGTCCATCTTGCTGGCGGGGGTGGCGGCCACCGCTCCTTCGCTCGCGCCGGCGATGCTGGTGGTGTGGGTGGGCGCGGTGCTCGCCGCCGTCATCCTGCGCGCGGGTCGTGGCATCGCACGTCTGATCTGGACGCTCATCCCCTCCGCCGCGCTGGCGGTCCCGCTCGTCTGGAACGCCCTCGCGAACGGCCAGGCGTGGAGCCTCGTCGCCGACCCCGGCGTGCCGTGGGCGGGCCCGCAGGTGGCCGCGGATGCCGCCGGGCGTGCGCTGCTGGCAGCCGGCATCCCGACCCCTGACCTCGCCGGGTGGGCGACGATCCTGCCTGACGGGCCCACGTGGTGGGTGCCGCTGCTCACCGTGCCGCTCGCGCTGCTCGCCCTCGCCGCACCCCTCACCCAGCGCTGGGCAGCCGGGATCGTGCTGCTCGTCGTCACGGCGCTCGGCCTCGGTACCGCGTTCGCCGCCGTGGGGATCTCGGTCGCGTTCGCACAGTCGATCACCGTGCCGCTCTGGCCGGGCGCCGGGTTGAGCCTCGCGTGGCTCGGCGGCCTCGGCGGTGCACTCGTGGCGCTCGACGCCGGGCTGGCGCCCCGCGTCGCGCTGGTACGCGGCGTTGCGGCTGCGCTCGTGTTCGCGGCCGCGGTGGCGCTCGCGGTTCCCTCGCTCACCGCATTCACGCGAGGGGTGGCCACCATCGCCGACGGTCCGGCGAGCACGCTTCCCGCGTTCGTCGCCGCGGAAGGGCGCGAGGATCCCGACGTCGGGACGATCGTGCTCACCCCCCAGGCGGACGCCGGGGTCGCCGCCCAGGTGGTGTGGGGCGCGAGCGAGACCATCGGCGGGCAGACGACGCTGCTGTCCACGCGCACCGAGCCGACCCCGCAGGACGACGAACTCGCGAAGCTCGCCGCCGATCTCGTCACCCCTTCCTCGGAGGACGTCGTCGGACAGCTCGCCGCCCGGGGAGTCGGCTTCATCCTGCTCGCACCGAGTACGCAGCCGGAGGCGGATGCCGCGCGCACGATGCGGCTCTCGGCCATGACCGCGCTCGGCCAGCGGGACACCCTCGTCGTGGTGGGCGACACCGCCAAAGGCGAGTTGTGGCGCGTCGTCGACGAGATCGCGCCGAGAGCCGAGGAGGCGGCATCCGTCTCGATTCTGGGCCGCTGGATCGCGTTCGGACAGCTTGCGATCTTCGGCATCGCGCTGCTGCTGGCCGTGCCGACTGCCGCTTCGATCCGCGAGGCGCGGCGCACCCCGCGTGTCGTGGGACCCCACTGGCAGGAGGGCCGATGAGCGACCGACGCGTGTTCCGGTGGGCGACGACGAGCGCCCGCCTGCTGATCGGCACGGCCGTATCGGTCATGGCCGTGGTCGCGGTGGTGACCGCGGTCTCGGTGCCGTGGCCGACGGTCGTGCGCGAACCCCTCAGCATCCCCGCGACTCCGGCACCGGCCGCATCGGTGATCGCCTGCGACGGCGGGTTGCTGTCGATCGGACGCAACCCCACCGCAGCGTCCACGGTGACCCTCGCCGCGCCCCAGTCGGTCATCGGAGGCACCGCCGACGGCGAGGGAGCCGCGGAGCAGCAGCTGCAGACGACCGGGGTCGGACCCGGCCCGCTCGCGTACACGGCGGAGCCTCGTGGCGGCCAGGCGGTCGACATCGCCGCGACCGGTGCGGCGACGGCCAACGCCGACGACCTCTCGGGCTTCGCGGTCTCCGCCTGCCGCCCGCCGCTCCTCGACTCGTGGCTGGTCGGCGGATCGGGAGCCACCGGCGCCGCGGATCTGGTGCTGCTCGCCAACCCGGGCGCGGTTCCCGCCACCGTGCAGCTGACGGTGTACGGGGTGGACGGAGCGGAGACGCCGCCCGGCGGCGCCGACCTCGTGATCGCACCGGGAACGCAGCGCGTGGTGCCGCTGGCCGGCCTCGCGCTCGGTGAGGAGACGCCGGTCGTCCGCGTTTCGGCGATCGGTGCGCCGATCCACGCATCGCTGCAGACGAGCATCACCCGCACCCTCACACCCGGCGGGGTCGATCAGGTCGGGCCGATCGCCCACACCGAGGACACGCAGGTGATCACGGGGATCACGGTCACGCGTCCGACCGACGAGGACGGCGCGACGAACGAGACGACGGTGCTGCGGATGCTGTCGCCCAACCTTCCCGCGACGGCGCGCGTGTCGGTCAACTCCGCGGGCCGCACCGAGACGGTCGGAGAGCCCCAGGAACTGTCCCTCGAGGCCGGCAAGCCGCTCGAGCTCGCCCTGAACGGGCTGCCGCCCGGTGCCTACACGGTCACGGTCGAGGCGGACGCCCCCGTGGTCGCAGCCGTGTGGCAGGCGACGGGCATCGCGGCGGGCGACGACTTCGCCTGGTACACCCCGGCCCCCGAGGTGACGGTGCCGTCGCTGTTCGCGACGCCCGGTGGCCCGACGCCCTCGCTCACGGTGGTGAACCCTTCCGGTGAGCCCGTGACGGTGAACGTGACTCCGACGGACGGCGGTTCGGCCATCAGCCTGACCGTTCCGGCGAACGGGTCGGTCGCGGTGCGTCTGGCGACCCGAACGCTGTACCTGTTCGATCCTGCGGCTCCGGTGCGCGCAGGATTGTCGTTCGCGGGCGATGGCGCGCTCGCCGGTGTGCCGGTGTGGCCGGCCGACGTCGCGACCCCGGAGATCGTCGTCTACCCCTGACTCGGAGCCCGACCCCGGGGAGTCAGAAGTACCTGAAGCGCTCCGGCCCGAGGTCCCACGGGTCGCGATCGAGATACTCCGCCGCCGCACGGAACACGGCGCCCTCCACGAGCATGCGCCGGTGCAGATCGTCGTCGCGATGCATGTGGCTGAGGCGCTCGATCGGCAGGCGATAGAGGATGATGCGGCCCTCGTCGGGCAGCACCGTCCACCGCGGGATCCCGTCGTCGCCGGTCGCGGCGGGCATGTCGGCGACCTCGAAGCGGACGTCGCGCAGCTCCGGCCAGGCCGACCGCAGGAATTCGGCCGCGGTGCCGACCGAGAGGTCGAACCGGTCGACGCGGGTGTCGAGCGGGGGCAGCGGCGGGCGGACGACGGAGCTGCGCCCTTCGCGTCCGTGGCGTCCGTGACGGGACGCGCGCCGCGGCGCACGCTCGCTGGTCTTGCTCCGACGCCACGCCATGCCCCCATCCTAGGTCTGGTAGGGGCGTCCTCAGCTGAGGGTCAGAGCCGAAATGAGGGGCGGCCCGCCGCGATCGGCTCCGCAGCTCGGCTCTCGTCCTCAGCTGAGGATCCGGCGACGCGGAACAGTCGCGACGTCGTGCGGCGCGGCATCCGTTCCCCTGTCGGTCGTGCGCGATAGCGTCTACCCGATGCGCGAGAGAGTCTGCTCCAAGGTCGGATGCGCCCGTGAGGCGGTGTCCACGCTCACCTACGACTACGGCGACCAGATGGCGGCTCTCGGCCCGCTCGGCGCCGCCGGCGATCCGCACGCCCACGACCTCTGCGCGATCCACACCGACCGCCTCTCCGTACCCAAGGGCTGGGTCGTCGTCCGGCACGAGACCCTCCGGGCCTGAGCCGGCGTGGGAGAATGGGCGGATGCCGACCCACACGCCCGTCGCCACGCCTGCTGCCACCGAGGTCACCGAGTCCCGTGAGGGCTTCGAGTACGAGGTCGCCGACCTCTCGCTCGCCGAAGCGGGGCGCCATCAGCTGCGCCTCGCCGAGAACGAGATGCCGGGGCTCATGGCACTGCGCGAGGAGTTCGGAGCGTCGCAGCCGCTGAAGGGCGCACGCATCGCGGGGTCGCTGCACATGACGGTGCAGACCGCCGTGCTCATCGAAACCCTCGTCGCCCTCGGCGCGCAGGTGCGCTGGGCCAGCTGCAACATCTTCTCCACGCAGGACGAAGCCGCCGCCGCCGTCGTCGTCGGCCCGGCAGGCACGGTCGATGCCCCCGCCGGCGTCCCGGTCTTCGCGTGGAAGGGCGAGACGCTCGAGGAGTACTGGCGTCTCGCCGACCGCATCTTCGACTGGACCGCGGAGGGCTTCGACGGCCCCAACATGATCCTCGACGACGGCGGCGACGCGACCCTCCTCGTGCACAAGGGCGTCGAATTCGAGAAGGAGGGTTCGGTTCCGGATGCTGCGGCCGACGACTCCGCCGAGTACCGCATCGTCCTCGAGACCCTGCGCGCCAGCCTCGCGCGCGATCCGCAGCGCTTCACGCGCATGGCCGAGGGTCTTCTCGGCGTCACGGAGGAGACCACCACGGGCGTTCACCGCCTCTACGAGCTCGCGGCATCCGGCGACCTGCTGTTCCCCGCGATCAACGTGAACGACTCGGTGACGAAGTCGAAGTTCGACAACAAGTACGGCATCCGCCACTCGCTGCCCGACGGCATCAACCGTGCCACCGACGTGCTGATGGGCGGCAAGGTCGCGTTCGTGTGCGGCTACGGCGACGTGGGCAAGGGCGCCGCGGAGGCCCTGCGCGGGCAGGGTGCGCGCGTCATCGTCAGCGAGGTCGACCCGATCTGCGCGCTGCAGGCCGCGATGGACGGCTACCAGGTCGCGCGGCTCGCGGATGTCGCCGACCAGGTCGACATCCTCATCACCGGCACCGGCAACAAGGACGTCGTGACCGTCGACGACCTGCTGGGGCTCAAGCACCTCGCGATCGTCGGCAACGTCGGCCACTTCGACAACGAGATCGACATGGCGGGCCTCGAGTCCCTCGCCGGGGTCGAGAAGATCGAGATCAAGCCCCAGGTGCACGAGTGGCGTCTTCCGAACGGGCGCAGCGTGCTGGTGCTGAGCGAGGGCCGTCTGCTGAACCTGGGCAACGCGACGGGCCACCCGTCGTTCGTCATGAGCGCGTCGTTCACGAACCAGGTTCTCGCCCAGCTCGAGCTCTTCACCAAGCGCGACGAGTACCCGACCGCGGTCTACGTGCTCCCCAAGCACCTCGATGAGAAGGTCGCGCGCCTCCACCTCGACGCGCTCGGCGTGCAGCTCACCGAGCTCACCCCCGAGCAGGCGTCGTACATCGGCGTGCCGGTCGAGGGCCCCTACAAGCTCGAGCACTACCGGTACTGAGCGCGGGCCCCCGTGCTCAGCGCTCGGGGAATCCGCGCGGCGGCGCCGACACCGGCCCCGCGAGGGCGTCCGCGCGTGCGGTCTCGAGCCGCAGCGCTCGCAGCTCGCGCTCCCGGCGTACGGCGACGACCCCGATGAGGAACGTCTCGGGGTCGACGGACGGCACCGGTGAGACGTGCTCGGCGGCTTCTCGGGCGAGGGATGCTGCCACCCGCGCGCGTGCGGACGGCTCCATGCTCGCCGCCGATCGGGCGAACTGCGCCAAGCGCCGAGAGAGGCGTTCGGGGAGTCGCGCGACGTCCGCGACGGCGGCCCATTCGGCGAGCTGAGGCGGGATCCCGAGTTGCGGGTCGGGCAGGCGCGGCGTGCGCGTGCGCTCGGAGTAGGTTCCGGCGAGGAGGTCGCCGAGGCGCTGCGAGCGAGGGGTGAAGGCACCGACGAGCGCGGCGACGGCGCCCACCGTGAACCACAGCTCGAACACGCCCACGAGGGCGCGGATGAAGGCGTGACGGAAACCCGAGGCGCCGCCGTCGGCCCGCACGATGCGGCCGCCGACGGCGAGCTTGCCGAGGCTGCGCCCATGGCTGGTGGTCTCGACGACGGTCGGGATCACCACCATGACGAGCACGAGCAGCACGATCGTGAGGATCGGCATCACCGCCTCGTCGACGGCGCCGATCCCCGCGAGCCAGGTGATGCCCCACACCACCAGGAGGAACACCACGACGCCGAGGATCATGTCGATGATCACCCCGAGTGCACGCATGAAGAAGCCGAGCGGCTGCACGTCGAGCGCGACGGCCTCGCCGGTGAGCACCTCGTCCTGGTGGATGTCGACGATGGCGGGCTGCTCGGCGGGCATGGCTACAGTAAAGCGCATGGACCTCGACGCGCTGACGGCGGCTCGGCGCGAGGAGTGGGCGCGCCTCGACGAGCTCAGCCGCGCCCGCCGTCTCTCGGGCGCCGAGGTGGACGAGCTGGTCACCCGGTATCGCGCGGCCTCCGCCGACCTCGCCGATGCGAAGACGTCGGCGGGACGCAGCGTCCAGGGTGATCACATCTCGACCATGCTGGGCCGCGCACGGCTGCGACTGACCGGCGCGCCCGAGAACGTCATGCGCCAGATCCCGCGCTTCTTCGCGCTGCAGCTGCCCGCCGCGCTGTACCGCGTGCGCTGGACCACGCTCGCGATCGCCGTCGGCTTCGTCATCGTGATGGTCGTCGTCGCGCTGTGGGTCTCCGGTGACCCTGCGCTGGTCGCGAGCCTCGGGAGTCAGGCGCAGCTCGAGCAGTACGCCGAGAACCAGTTCACGGACTACTACAGCGAGAACCCCGCGGCGGTGTTCGCCGGCACGGTGTGGACGAACAACGCCTGGATCGCCGCGCAGTGCGTGCTGTTCGGCATCACCGGCATCTGGCCGATCATGGTGCTCGTGCAGAACGCGGTGGGCGTGGGCACCGCAGCGGCGATCATGGCGGCGTTCGACCGCGGCGACGTGTTCGTGCTGTACATCCTCCCGCACGGCCTGCTGGAGCTCACGTGCATCTTCGTGGCCGGGGCTGCGGGGCTGCAGATCTTCTGGGCCTGGGTCGCCCCCGGGCCGCGCTCGCGCGGCGAAGCGCTCGCCGCGGCGGGTCGTTCCCTCGCGACCATCGCGATCGGCCTCGTCATCGCGCTGGGCGTGTCGGGCGTCATCGAGGGCTTCGTGACGGCACAGCCCTGGCCCTGGCCGGTCAAGATCGGCATCGGTGCTGCCGCGCTCGCCCTCTTCCTCGTCTACATGCTCGTGGTCGGCCGCCGTGCGCACCGGCTGGGGGAGACCGGCGACCTCACCGAGTACGAGGCAGGCACCCCGACGCTCGTCGCGGGCTGATTCCCGAGACGGATGCCGCATACCACTGTTTTGAGTCACTCAAAACAAAGCTAAGCTCAGCGTATGACCCCGCACACCGACGTCGATGCGCGCGCCGTCGACACGGCGGCGCGCCTGCGTGCCGCCGGCCTGCGGGTCACCGATTCGCGGCGCGCCGTCGTCGATGCGCTGATCGAGCGTCCGCACGCGAGCGCCGACGAGCTGTTCGCCGTCGTCGCCCGGACGCTCCCCGCCACGAGCCTGCAGTCGGTGTACAACGCCCTCGGCGACTTCGTCGACGCCGGCCTCGCACGCCGCATCGAGCCCGCGGGACGCCCCGGTCTGTTCGAGCTGCGCGTCGACGACAACCACCACCACCTCATCTGCTCGCAGTGCGGCGCCGTCGAAGACGTCGACTGCGTCGTCGGAGCGGCACCGTGCCTGACGCCCGCCGACGCGCATGGTTACGCCGTGCAGGTGGCCGAGGTGACCTTCTGGGGCATCTGTCCCGCATGCTCGACGGCCGACGCCGGCGCGGGCGCGCGGGCCGAGGCCGCAGCATCCTGATCTGTCCGATTCCCAGCCCATCCGATTGGAAGGAAGCCATGACCGACACCAACGACACGATCCCGGAGATCGGTGAGAACCCGACCGACGCCGATCAGGCGGTCACCCCGATCGACACGCCGGTCGACGAGCGCGAGGACGGCGAGACCCGCCCGCGCCCGAACGAGACCGAAGGCTGCCCCGTCATCCACGGCGGTCAGCCGCATCCGACCACGGGCAACGCCAACAGCGTCTGGTGGCCGAACCAGCTGAACCTCAAGATCCTCGCCAAGAACCCGGCGGTCGCCAATCCGCTGGGTGAGGACTTCGACTACAAGGCGGCCTTCGAGTCGCTCGACCTGGCCGCGGTCAAGGCCGACATCGCCGAGACCCTCACCACGTCGCAGGACTGGTGGCCCGCCGACTTCGGCAACTACGGCCCGCTCATGATCCGCATGGCGTGGCACAGCGCCGGCACGTACCGCGTGACCGACGGCCGCGGCGGTGGCGGCGCCGGCCAGCAGCGGTTCGCGCCGCTGAACAGCTGGCCCGACAACGTCAACCTCGACAAGGCGCGCCGCCTGCTCTGGCCGGTCAAGAAGAAGTACGGCCAGTCGCTGTCGTGGGCCGACCTCATGATCCTCGCGGGCAACGTGGCGCTCGAGTCGATGGGCTTCGAGACCTTCGGCTACGCGGGTGGTCGCGCCGACGTGTGGGAGCCGGACGCCGACGTGTACTGGGGTCCCGAGACCACGTGGCTCGCCGACGAGCGCTACTCGGGCGACCGCGACCTCGAGCGGCCGCTCGCCGCCGTGCAGATGGGTCTCATCTACGTGAACCCGGAGGGCCCGAACGGTGAGCCCGACCCGCTGAAGTCCGCGCGCGACATCCGTGAGACGTTCGGCCGCATGGCGATGGACGACGAGGAGACCGTCGCCCTGATCGCCGGTGGCCACACCTTCGGCAAGACCCACGGCGCCGCACCCGACACGAACGTCGGCGACAACCCCGAGGCTGCCGGCCTCGAGGAGCAGGGCCTCGGCTGGAAGAACGGCCACGGCACCGGCCACGGCGACGACACCATCACGTCGGGCCTCGAGGTGACGTGGACGTACCACCCGACGCGCTGGGACAACGAGTTCTTCCACATCCTCTACGCCTACGAGTGGGAGCTCATGCGCAGCCCGGGTGGGGGTCACCAGTGGCGCCCGATCAACGGCGGCGGCGCCGACATGGTGCCCATGGCGCACTCGAACGGCCGTCGCGAGCCCCGCATGCTCACCAGCGACCTCGCCCTGCGCACCGACCCGGCGTACGACGCGATCTCGCGGAAGTTCAAGGACGACCCCGAGGCCTTCGCCGACGCGTTCGCGCGCGCCTGGTTCAAGCTGACCCACCGCGACATGGGCCCGATCGAGCGCTACCTGGGCACTGAGGTCCCCGCCGAGGAGCTGCTCTGGCAGGACCGCGTGCCCGCGGTCGACCACGAGCTCATCGACGCGGCGGACGCGGCGGCGCTGAAGGCGCAGATCCTCGACAGCGGGCTGAGCGTGTCGGAGCTCGTCGAGACCACGTGGGCGGCAGCATCCTCGTTCCGCGGCAGCGACAAGCGCGGCGGCGTCAACGGCGCCCGCATCCGCCTCGCCCCGCAGAAGGACTGGGAGGTCAACAAGCCCGCCCAGCTCGCGACGGTGCTCGCGAAGCTCGAGCAGATCCAGGCGTCGTTCAACGACGCCCAGGCCTCCGGCAAGAAGGTGTCGCTGGCCGACCTCATCGTGCTCGCGGGCAACGCGGCGGTCGAGAAGGCGGCGAAGGACGCCGGCGTCGACGCCGAGGTGGTCTTCCACCCGGGCCGCACCGACGCCACGCAGGAGCAGACCGACGTCACGTCGTTCGCGTTCCTCGAGCCGACCACCGACGGGTTCCGCAACTACTACGGGCCGCAGGCGTTCATGCCCGAGGAGCACCACCTCATCGACCGCGCGAACCTGCTCACGCTGAGCGCGCCGGAGCTGACGGTCCTCGTCGGCGGCCTGCGCGTCCTCGGTGCGAACTGGGACGACTCGGAGTACGGCGTGTTCACCGACCGCAAGGGCGTGCTCACGAACGACTTCTTCGTGAACCTGCTCGACCTGGGCACGACCTGGAAGCCGCTCGACCGGGGTGCGCACGCCTTCGCCGGCGTCAAGGACGGCTCGGGCGCGCCGGTGGGCATCGGCACGCGCGTCGACCTGCTGTTCGCGTCGAACTCGGAGCTGCGCGCCGTCGCCGAGGTGTACGCCTCCGACGACGCGAACGAGAAGTTCGTGCGCGACTTCGTCAAGGCCTGGGGCAAGGTCACCGAGCTGGACCGGTTCGACCTCGTCTGACACTCGCTGAACAGAGAAGCGGCCCGTCCCCGGAAAGGGGGCGGGCCGCTTCTCGTGGTGCGTGCGGTGCCTACTTGACCCGCGCCTCGGCCTGAACCGGGGGCAGCGTGCCCTTGGGCTCGAAGAGCGCCCGGTGCAGGACACCGGCGATGAGGCCGCCGACGATCGGGAACACGATGAACACCCACAGCTGCGACAGCGGGCCGGGGCCGCCGTAGATCGCCGCCGCGATCGAGCGGGCCGGGTTCACCGACGTGTTGTCGATCGGGATCGAGATGAGGTGGATGAGCGTCAGCGTGAGCCCGATCGCAAGCGGCGCGAGAGCCGCCGTGCCGCGCGTGGAATGGGTGACGCCGAGGATGATGAGCACGAAGATCGCCGTCAGCACGACCTCTGCGATGATCGCCGCGCCGAGCTCGAAGCCGCCGGGCGAACCGAAATCGCCGGTGCCGTAGCCGTTCGACGCGAAGCCGCCGTCCTGTGCGTTGGCGAGCCAGTTATTCGTGCCGAAGATGCCGATCAGCACGATGAGCGTCGTGCCGAGGGCGCCGCCGATCACCTGGGCGATGATGTAGCCGATCGTGTTCTTCCACTCGAAGCGGCCGGCGGCGGCGAGCCCGAGCGTGATGGCGGGGTTGAAGTGGCCGCCCGAGATCGGTCCCCATGCGTAGGCGCCCGCGACGACGGTCAGTCCGAACGCCAGCGAGACGCCGACGAACGCGATACCGAGCGGGTTGCCCTCGTCTCCGGCCGGGAAGTTGGCCGCGAACAGCGCCGCGCCGACACCGCCGAAGACGAGCAGAAACGTTCCCAATGCCTCCGCGACGAGCCTGTTCACCGTGGTGGGCGGGATGGTGGTATCCGACATGGCGGACTCCTTTCCTCGCCGCGAGGCTAGCGGCATGTTCAGCGGTTTCCCAGGAACCGCGCGCGGAGTGTCCGCGTATAACGCCTGATCTCCGCAAGTTTCCCCCGTGGTTCAGGCAATGGTTGCCACCCGTTTGCGGTGTCGGATGCTGTCGCCCGCGGCATCCGTCCCCTCCGCTGGTCCGCTCTGTGTGTCGTCGCCCGCGGTTCGGGGCGCACGGGCTGCGTTCGGGGCGCATGCGGTGCGCCCCGAAGGCGCGGGGCGCGCCCCGAACCCGGAGAGGCGGCTCCTGGTGCGGCGAGTCCGGTGCCTCACAGGCGACCGGCGGCCTTCAGTGCGAGGTAGCGGTCGGCGATCCGCGGCGGCAGGTCTTCGGGTGTCGCGGCGATCGCCTCACCGCCGGCCCGGCCGATCGCGGCTGCGACGACGGCGGCGTCGTGGGCGCTCTGCTCGATGGCGGCGGCGCGGTACACGTCGGCGGCGCCGGGACGCTCCGGCAGCGCGTCCTCTTCGTCGGTGACGGTGCCGACCAGCACGTGCGCCCCGCGCGCGAGGGCGGGCAGCGACCCGAGGAATCCGCGCGCCGCCTCCGCCGCGTCCTGCGCGGTCAGGAGCACCACCAGGGACGGGCGGGAGGTGAGCACGCGCACCTGCGCGAACGCGGCATCCCAGTCGGTGTCGATCAGCTGGGGTTCGACGGGCGCCATCGCGTCCACCAGCGCGGGCAGCAGACCGGGTCCGTCCACGCGTGTG
Organism: Microbacterium sp. Leaf288; assembly: GCF_001422925.1. Lineage (GTDB taxonomy): Bacteria > Actinomycetota > Actinomycetes > Actinomycetales > Microbacteriaceae > Microbacterium. The sequence goes on along the minus strand of NZ_LMNI01000012.1, from coordinate 315,922 downwards.
ACGCGGGCGCGGATCTTGCGGTCGAACATCAGCAGGTGCACATGGTCGCCCGCCCGGGTGGCCAGCGCCGAGAGGAGGAGGGCCGCCTCCATCGCGGCATCCATCCGCACCCCGTCGCCGACGCGCGCGGCCGCCGTGCGTCCGGTGTCGATCACGATCACGACGTGCCGGTCGCGCTCGGGGCGCCAGGTGCGGAGCATGGTCGTGCTCGCCCGCGCCGTCGCGCGCCAGTCGATCGATCGCACGTCGTCGCCGCGGACGTACTCGCGCAGGCTGTCGAACTCCGTGCCTTGACCGCGCACCTGCACGCTGGTGTTGCCGTCGAGCTCGCGCAGTCGGGCGAGCCGCGACGGCAGATGACGGCGGGCGGTGAACGGCGGCAGCACGCGCACGGCGCCGGGCTCGTCGAGGCGGGCCTGGCGTCCGGCGAGGCGCAGCGGTCCGTCGGACCTTACGACGACGAAGCGTGAGCGCAGCTCGCCGCGGCGGCGGGGGAGGAGCGGGACGGCGATGGTCCGGGCCTCGCCGGGCGGGATGACGACGGCCGGCCGTTCCGCGGGAGCCCCCGCGGTCGGCTGCCACGCGTCGCGGATCCGGCCGCGCAGCGTGCGCTCGCCGCCGTTGCGCAGGACGAGTTCGGCGACCACCGACTGGCCGAGGAGCGCGCGCCCGGGCATGCGCCGCGTCACGGCGATCCGGCGGGGGTCCGGTGCCGCCACGGCGTCGCCGAGCAGCGCGACGAGGCACAGCAGCACCCACCCCGCGGCCGCGATCCACGCGTCGACGCCCGCCGCCGAGAGCAGCGCGACGGGCAGCGCGCCGAGGGCGACGAGCAGCGGCAGACGACCGGTGACGTACATGCGGCTCAGATCGGGACGCGGGTCTGCTGCAGCACCGAGCCCAGCACGGCGTCGACGGACACGCCCTCGAGCTCCGCGTCGGGGCGCAGCCGGATCCGATGGCGCCACGTGGGCAGCAGCATCGTCTGCACGTGGTCGGGCGTGATCGCGGGGTACCCGCCGAGCCACGCCCACGCCTTCGACGCCGCCAGCAGCGCGGTCGCCGCGCGCGGGCTGACCCCGAGCTGCACCGAGGGGCTCCGGCGCGTGGCCTGCGCGAGATCCACCACGTAGCCGAGCACATCGTCCGAGACGGTGACGGATGCCGCGGCCCGCTGTGCCGCGCGGATCTCGTCGGCGCTCGCCGCACGGCGCAGGCCCGCACCCGCGAGGTCGCGCGGGTCGAAGCCGCTCGCGTGGCGCCGCAGCACCGCGAGCTCGGCATCCCGTGCCGGCACCTCGACGATGAGCTTCAGCAGGAACCGGTCGAGCTGCGCCTCGGGCAGCGTGTAGGTGCCCTCGTGCTCGATCGGGTTCTGGGTGGCCGCGACGAGGAACGGGTCGGGCAAGGGGCGGGTCACCCCGTCGGTCGAGACCTGGCGCTCCTCCATCGCCTCGAGCAGAGCCGCCTGCGTCTTGGGCGGCGTGCGGTTGATCTCGTCCGCGAGCACGACGTTCGTGAAAACCGGACCTGCGCGGAACTCGAACTCGCCGGTCTTCGCGTCGTACACGAGCGACCCCGATACATCGCCCGGCATGAGATCGGGCGTGAACTGGATGCGCTTCGTGTCGAGACCCAGCGCTGTCGAGAACGCGCGTACGAGGAGGGTCTTCGCGACGCCGGGCACCCCCTCGAGGAGCACGTGACCACGCGACAGCAGGGCGATCAGCAGGCCCGTCACCGTGCCGTCCTGCCCGACCACGGCCTTGCCCACCTCCAGACGCACGCGGTTCATCGCCTCGCGCAGGGCGGCGTCGTCGAGGGGAGGGCGGTCCGTCGCGGCGGGCGCCTCGGTGCTCGCGGTGGCGGGCGTGTCCGTCATCGGGGACTCCTTTCGGGGCGGACGGCCGTACGCACGGCGTCCTCGAGGTCTCTCAAGCGGGTGCTCAGGGCGACGAGGTCCGCGTCGCTGCGGGGGATGTCGTCGATCAGGATGCTGCGCGCGATCCTCCGGTCGAGCCCGGTGCGGCCCGCGGCGGCGTCGGCGATCTCGGGGGCGGCGGCGTTCGCGCCGAGGCCGAGGAGAGCCGCGATGCGCCGCAGTGCGCCGATGCGCAGGCGGTCCGCGGCGTGCAGCGGATCGCCGGCGCGCGCGTAGAGGCGGGCGCGCCCCTCGGTCGTCTCGGAGGCGCGCACCGTCACAGGCAGGGTCTCCGCCACGAGCGGGCCGAACCGGCGGCCGCGCCAGACGCCCGCGGCGATGCCCGCGATCAGGAGGAGGACGATGACCGCGCTCACCCAGGGCGGCGTGAGGTCGCCGAGCGACGGGTTCGCGTTCGCGAGGTCGGTGTCGCCGGGATTCGGGACGTACCAGACGACGAGCGGATGCCGCCCCAGCAGGTTCACCGCGAGCGCCGCGTTGCCGTTCTGGGCGAGGTGCTCGTTGGCGAAGAGCGGTCGGGCATCGACCGCGGCGACGCGGCCGTCATCGGCGGAACGGACGAGGAGAGCGGAGCCGGCCTCCGCCGGGTAGCACGCCTCGGAATCGCCCGCGCTGTAGACCGCCCCCGGAGCGACGGACCCGGCGCGCAGCGCCGCGTCGACGTCGCAGTCGGGCTCGATCGCCGTGTCGGGGGCGACCCCGGCGGGCGCCGAGCCCGGGAGCAGGAGATCGAGCGTGCGGGCACGGGGCTCGATGAGCACGATGTCCGTGGCCTCGGCGGCGAGGTCGGCGATCGCGTCGTCCGAGAGCGCTGGCGCGTCGGGGAGGACGAGGGTTGCGGGCGCCGTGGCCAGGATCTCCGATGCGGCCGCGCGATCTCGCACCACCCGCACGTCGACGCCGTGGCCGCGCAGGATCTCGGCGAGAGCGCGGGTGCCGCCCGGGCCGGTCGAGTCCGGGTCGAGCGCGTCGCGCTGCGCCCACTGGTTCGCCGCCGACACCGCCCCGCCGATCCCGCCGATCACGAGCAGGGCGAGCCCGATCGAGACCCACGCCGCCCACCGGCGGCCGCGCCGGGGCCCAGCTGGACCCACGCGCCCGGAGGATCCGCCCGGCGCGCCGCCGCCGGGCGGAGGGGACGCGGGGACCGGAGTCGACGTGTCGAGCGCCGCCGCCGTCATGCGGTGCCTCGGCAGCCCGTGGCGGGTGCACAGAATCGGAGGCATTCGGCGACACGCCGCCCGGTGGTCGCGCCACACGGGGTGTCGACCAGAATCTCCGATTCTGTGTGCGGGAGTCTCATGCGGGGACCTCCTCCCGGGCGACCGGGCGGGCGGCGGAGACGGCGTCGTCGGCGGACTCGACGAGACGGTAGAGGTCTTCGCTCCCCGGACGCCGCAGGTAGCGGACGTCGTCGAACGCGGTGGCCGCAGCTTCGAGCCGGGCCTCGAGTGCGGGGAAGGCCGCGCCTGCGGCTCGAGCGAACGCGTGCACGGTCGCGCCGGGCGGCGGGTCGACGACACCGCGTTCGAGGCAGCCGCGGGCGAGGGCGCGGAAACGCAGCACGATCGCCGTGTCCCAGTCGGCCGCGCGGGCGCGCTCTGCGGCGGCCGCACGAAGCTCGGCGGCGGAGCGGTGCTCGGCCTCGCCGAACAGGAGCGGCGTCCGCGACGCGGCACGCCGGGTCACCCGCGGCACGCCCCACAGCAGGAACGCCGCGATGATGACGACGGCGACGACGATCGCGGCGACGAGCGCGAACGTCGAGCCCCATCCGCCGGAGAGGTCCGGATTCAGCAGCGACGCGATGAAGTCGCCGACGGCGCGCGCGATGCGGTCGAACGGCGTCGGTTCGGCCACGTCGTACGCCGGGTCCGACAGTTCCTGCTCCGCCCACCGCCGCGCGTCGTCACCGTCCGGCGTGAGCGGCGGGACGGCGTCGTACGCGCGCGCGAGCGCGCGCACAGCGGCGGGGATCAGGCCCACGGCGACTCGCGGTCGGTGCCGTCGGGTGCGGCGCCGGGGGCGGTCCAGCGGGTGGGGGAGGGCTCGTCCGCGGGCGCCGGCGGTGCGGGGGCTGCGTCGGCCGTGGCCGCGGGCGGCTGCGCGGGCGCCGGGGCCGCGGGGCGGTCGGCGGGCGCACCGTAGGCGGGTTGCGCGGGCGCACCATACGCCGGCTGCGCGGGCGCACCATACGCCGGCTGCGCGGGCGCACCGTAGGCAGGCTGTGCCGGGGCACCGTACGCAGGCTGGGCCGGCGCGCCGTACCCGGGCGGCACGCCGTAGCCCTGCTGGCCAGGTGCTCCGTACGCCGGCGGCACGCCGTGGCCCGGCTGCGGTCCGTATCCTGCGGGTGGCCCGTAGCCCGGCTGCGCCGGCGCCGTGGAGAACACCGCGCCGGCCGGCGCGGGCGGGTACCCCGGGATCGCATACCCGGGCGGGTACGGTGCGTGACCGGGCACCGGGTATGCCCCGCGAACACCCCGCGGCGCGATCTCGCGCCCGATGTGCTCGCGATAGGGATCGGCGAGAGCGGTGGCCCCGGCATCCCGTCGCTCCACGTAGGCCAGCAGGTCGAGGTCGAGCCCTTCGCGGCGCATGCGGCAGTCGATGTAGATGAGCGCCGTCGCGGTGGACTGCACGACGACGGCGACCGACTGCAGGAGCAGCGTGAGCACCTGCGTGAGCAGGGTCGCGGCGATGAAGCCGATGATGGCCGTCGGCTCGGGATCGCCCGTGGGGGCGATGATCGTCGTCAGCCCCATCGAGAGGAAGCTCATGGGCAGGCTCACGACCTGCGCGACGGCCGCGAAGATGACGCTGATCACGAGGATGATGCCCAGGGCCGGCCAGAAGCGCCGACGCGTGAGGGTCCACGAGCGCGACAGCGCCTGGAGGATCGTGGCGTGCTCGATGATGATGGCGGCCGGCACCAGCAGGAGCTTGATCATCAGCCACCACGTGAGAGGGATCGCGGCGAGGATCACGAGGATCGTCAGCAGGATCGCCGCCGGCGGCGCCGCCATCGCGATGCCCACGATCCCGAGCACGACCACCGCGACGACCGCGATGACCGCCAGGACGACGAGCAGCGAGTAACCGATGAGCCGCCACGCGATCGGCTTGACCTGACGCCAGAGCGCGCCGAGGGTCTGCTTCTCGGCGACGGCGGCGTGTGTCACCTCGACGACGACGATGCCCTGCACGATGACGCTGAGCGCGCCCGCGGCCAGCGACAGCACGATGCCGGCGACGGCGGTGAGCGCGATCGACCCCGCCATGACGGTGTCGTACTCCTCCGTGCCCGGCCGCAGTGTGTCAAGGCGCGAGAACGACGCCCACCCGATGGCGAGCACACCGCCGAGGACGACGATGTACGCGAGCGTCTGCACGACGAGCGCGAAGCCCAGCAGCACGCGCGGGTTCTGCCGCAGCGCCGAGAACGAGCGGCCCAGGATCGTGCCGAACGACAGCGGGTGCAGCGGGATGATCCCGGGGCGTGACGCCGGCGTCCAGGCCGGGTATGCGGACACGATTCCCCTCTCGGTCGGCGGCGCGTCGCGGGCTGTGCGGCGCGTCGGCCGCGCCTTCAGGACGGCGCTTGCCCCTATCGTTCCATATCGGACGGATGCCGCAGCCGCTGTGTGGATGAGCTTCTCGGTATGCGTTCGGGCGAGCTTCGGCCGGTCCACAGCCCTGGTCGACTACTCTGTGGGAAGCGCACGGGGACGCGCACGTCGTCCTCTGCGCCTGGACAGAAGGAACGAACGCGCGCGATGACTTCACGCATCCTGGTGGTCGACGATGACACCGCCCTTGCCGAGATGATCGGGATCGTGCTGCGCACGGAGGGATTCGAGACGGTCTTCTGCGCGGACGGTGCAGAGGCTGTCGACGCGTGGCGCACCGAGCGTCCTGATCTCATCCTCCTCGACCTGATGCTGCCGGGCATGGACGGCATCGAGATCTGCACCCGGATCCGCGCGGAGTCCGGCATCCCGATCATCATGCTCACCGCCCGCACCGACACCGCCGACGTCGTGAAGGGCCTCGAGTCGGGCGCCGACGACTACATCGTCAAGCCGTTCAACCCGAAGGAGCTCGTCGCCCGCATCCGCACCCGGCTGCGCCCGGCGAGTCAGCCGGCGAACGACTCGCTGCGGATCGGCGACCTCACCGTCGACGTCGCCGCGCACGAGGTGCGCCGCGGCGACGGGCCGATCGCCCTGACCCCCCTCGAATTCGAACTGCTCGTCGCCCTGGCATCCAAGCCGCAGCAGGTGTTCTCGCGCGAGATGCTGCTCGAGCAGGTGTGGGGCTACCACTACAAGGCCGACACGCGCCTGGTGAACGTCCACGTGCAGCGGTTGCGGGCGAAGGTCGAGATGGACCCCGACAACCCCAAGATCGTGACGACCGTGCGCGGTGTCGGATACCGCGCCGGCGCCGTCGTCTAGACGGCCATGACCGCGCCCATCACGGCCGTGACGCCGGCGCGCGCCCGCGTGCGGTGGTGGCGCCTCTGGCGGGCCTGGCCGGCTGACATCGCGGGCCTGTGGCGGCGCTCCCTCCGGTTCCGCACCCTCCTCGTCACGATCGGTCTCACGGCGCTCGCCGTCGTGGTCGCCTGCGTCTGGATGACCCTCGCCATCCAGAACGATCTCTTCGCCTCGCGCAAGGACCAGGTGCTGTTGGACGCCGAGCAGGCGCGCGCCGCGGCGCAGCGGACCCTCGACGCCTCGGTGCAGAACGACTCCATCCAGCTGCAGAACGTCATGGCTCTGGCATTCACGGCGCTTCGCGATCAGTCCTCGGCCGTGATCGTGGGCGCTTACCGCATCGGGCCGCTGGTGCCCAACGCGCCGCAGGACTTCAGCACGAACGAGGAGGTGATGAACGAGCTGCTCACCACGCCGATGCGTGCGCTCGTGCGCACCAACCCCGATCAGCAGATCTGGCAGCCGGTCGCCCTTCCCGACGGCGACGACACGACGGTCCCGGGAATCCTGGTCGGGCAGCAGCTCACCATCGAGGGCGTCGCGTCGTACGAGCTGTACCTCGCGTACGACCTCGCGAACGCACCCGAGACGCTCACCTTCGTGCAGCGCACGCTGTGGGTCGTCGGGATCGGCCTCGTGCTCCTGATCAGCGGCATCGCGTGGTTCGTGCTGCGGTCCGTGACCACTCCGATCAGCGAGGCCGCCGACACGAGCGCGAAGCTCGCGGCGGGTCGTCTCGACGTGCGTCTGGAGGTGCGCGGCGAGGACGAGCTGGCGACCCTCGGCCGGTCGTTCAACGCGATGGCCGACAGCATGGAGTCGCAGATCAAGGAGCTCGCCGACCTTTCGCTGGTGCAGCAGCGCTTCGTCTCCGACGTGTCGCACGAGCTGCGCACCCCGATGACGACGATCCGCCTCGCCGCCGACATGATCAACGACCAGCGGGAGGACTTCGATCCGGCCACGGCGCGCGCGGCCGAGCTGCTGAACGCGCAGGTGCAGCGCTTCGAGACCCTGCTCACCGACCTGCTCGAGATCAGCCGGTACGACGCGGGCTCGGTGCAGCTCGAACTGGAGCCGACGAGCCTCGCCCACCTCGCCGAAGACGTGATCGGGTCTATGCAGCAGCTCGCCGAACAGCACGGCACGGACGTGCGTCTCGTGGCTCCCGGGGGATATTCCCCGGTCGACATGGACCCGCGGCGGGTGCGGCGCGTGGTGCGCAACCTGCTGGGCAACGCGATCGAGCACGGCGAGGGGCGCCCCATCGTCGTCAGCGTCGACAGCAACCAGCAGGCCGTCGCCATCGGCGTGCGCGACTACGGCATGGGGATGAAGCCCGAGGACGTCGAGCACGTCTTCGACCGCTTCTGGCGCGCGGACCCCTCGCGCAAGCGCACGATCGGCGGCACCGGCCTTGGCCTGTCGATCGCGCTCGGCGACGCGAAGCTCCACGGCGGCGAACTGGCGGTGTGGTCGGAGGTCGGCCGCGGCACGAACTTCGTCCTGACCCTCCCGAGACAGGCGATACCGCTTGCGGGAGAGTCGCCGATCCCGGTCGATCCGGGCGACGACGCGGTCGCCGCCCTCGACGACCTCGGCCTCACCGCGCCGATCGAGCTGCCCCGCGACGGCGCGAGCGACACGGATGCCGGCACCCGAGGAGGATCCGCATGACCCGGGTTCGCGGCATCCTGGCCCTCGTCCTGGCGCTGTGCGCGGTCGTCGTGACCGGCTGCGCGGGCTTCCCCACGAGCGGGCCGCCGGAGTACGGGCTGGAGAACGGCAACACCGGCAACGGCTCGCAGAACGTGGTGTTCATCTCGAACCGGCCGCAGCCCGGCGCCACGCCGCAGCAGATCGTCGAGGGGTTCATCGATGCAGGCTCGGGTCCCGGCGTGCGTGGCAACTGGGCGGTCGCCCGCGAGTTCCTGGCACCTTCCCTCGCCGAGATATGGAATCCGGATGCGGGGGTGATCGTCGACGAGCGAGCCGAGCGGGACTACGTCGAGACTGGTGAGGGCATCGTCGATTTCGCCTCGGAGGTGGCAGGGACGGTCGACGACAGCGGCGCCTACCAGCGGGCGGACCTGTCTCCCGGGAACTGGACGTTCGAACTCGCACAGCAGGACGATGGCGAGTGGCGCATCACCGAGGCCCCCGACGGGGTCTGGCTCGACGAGGCGCAGTTCCCACAGGTGTTCCACCGCTACCCGCTCATGTACTTCGACCCGTCGTACCAGTACCTCGTGCCCGACGTGCGCTGGTTCCCGGTGACGAAGGCGGCGGGGAGCATCGCTCTCGCGCTGGTGAACAAGCCGAAGAGCGAGTGGCTGGCCGAATCGGTCGAGACCGCGTTCCCCGATGGCGTGTCAGCGGTCACCGTCGTGCCTACCGCCGAGGAGGGCGTGTCCGACGTCGCTCTCACAGGCGAAGCGATGCTGGCCGCGAGCAGTGACGCCCGCAACCGCATGCTGACGCAGCTCGAAGAGAGCCTGCGGGCCGCCGGCGTGGCCGAGGTCGTGATGACCGTGGACTCCGCCCCGATCGACGCGGAGCCCGTCGCCGTGCGTTCCACCCGCGTGCCGGCCACGCCCCTGGTGCTGACGGAGGCCGGATTCGGATTCCTCACGGGCGATGAGATCGACAAGATCCCCGGGCTCTCGGCTGCCGTCGAAGCCGCGTCGCCGCTGAGCGTGCAGGTCGGGGCCGAGCGCGACCTCGCCGCGGCACGCCTCGCCTCGGGAGCGGTGGTGAGGCTGAACTCGGCCGGGACCGAGCCCGAGATGCTGGACACCCGGCCCGGATTGGTCGATCCCGTGATCGACCCGTACGGAGTCGTATGGAGCGTCCCCCAGGACGACCCAGCCGCGCTGCGGGCGTACCTGCCCAACGGCGATGTGATCGAGGTCGCCGAGGCGTGGGGCGAAGGGACGGCCATCGCCGGCATGGCGCTGTCGCGCGACGGCACGCGCCTGGCCGCCCTGGTGAGCGCGGGCGGGCGCTCGGTGGTGTCGGTGGCGGGCGTCATCCGTGACGACATCGCGCCGGTGCGCCTCGGTCCGTCCATGCAGCTCGCCGTCGCCGGTGGTGCGGTGATCGGCGTCACACGGATCGGCGTCACGTGGATCGACGACGTCTCGGTCGGCGTGCTGACCAGCGGCGCCGACGCCGACTCGACGGTCATCGAGCAGGTGGTCGGCGCGCCGACCTCCACGTCGACGGCACCTTCGGGCATGGCCTCGATCGCGGGTGGCAGTGGCATCTCGAGTCTGCGGCTTCGGGCCGAGGACGGCACGCTCTACGTCAAGCGCGGCACGAGCTGGCAGCCCACCGCGACGGGCATCGGGGTCCTCGCGACCCAGCAGGGCGCCCCGCAGTAGGAGGTTCCTCCCCAGGCCGGCGCCGGCGACGGCGGTCCACCGATCCGACATGCCGGCACCGAGACCACCGCGCGTGCCCGCGATGCTGGGGCGGTGATGCCTGAGATCCTCGTCGCCGTGCGGGAGGCGTGCGCCGATGCGCTGGCGCTGCTGCTTCCCGTCTCGTGCGCGGGGTGCGACGAGCCCGACGTCGCCCTGTGCGAGCGCTGCGCGCTCGCCCTGGCTCCCGACCCCCGGAGGCAGTTCATCGAGGCGCCGGGCGGCGTCGTCGCGGTGTGGAGCGGCCTGGCCTTCGAGGGGGTTGCGGCGCGCGTCCTGCGCGCGATCAAGGAGGAGGGGCGCACGAGCCTCGCCGACGCGCTCGCTCCCGCTCTCGCGGCGGCGCTGGCCCGCGCCGGTGCCGGAGACGCCGTGCTGGTGCCCCTGCCGACCTCGCGCCGGTCGTATCGCCGGCGCGGCTACCGAGTGCCCGATCTGCTCGTGCGTCGCGTCGGCCGGCGGCCGAGCCGCCTGCTCCGGTACGCCCGGCGCACCGGGGACCAGCGCGGGCTCGACCGCGACGCCCGGGCGCGGAACGTCGCGCAGAGCCTCGTGGCCACGGGCGGCGCGGGGCTGCGGGTCGTGGTCGTCGACGACGTCGTGACGACCGGTGCGAGTCTCAGCGAAGCGGTGCGGGCACTGCGTGCGGGGGGCGCCGAGGTGATGGCCGCGGTCACCGTCGCAGCCACTCCGCGGAGGCGTGGAACACGTCGGTGAACGGCTTCCCGACGCAATCGAAACTCACAGGTGACAGAGTCCGAACGCCCGGCTAGCGTGGGGGAGACAAGGCGACTGATGGTCCGCCCTTGGCCGGGCGGACCGGAACAAGGAGGTCAAGGATGGAAACCAGCATCGTCGGCGTGGGAGTGGGGATCACAGATCGCTTCCGCGGTGTCGTCGAGGAGAAGGCCCTCCGCATCGAGAACCTCGCGCCCCGCGCTCAACGCGTGGAGGTCAAGGTGACGCATCGCGCGTATCACAACGGTCGCATGGAGGATGAGACCGTCGAGCTCACCGTCAACGGCAAGGGCCCTGTCATCCGGGCCGAGGCGACGGACGGCGACAAGTTCACCGCCCTCGACCTCGCGGTCGACAAGCTGTGCGAACAGCTGCGCCGCGCGAAGGACAAGCGCGTCGACGCGCGCAACCACCCCCGCGGCGCCAAGTTCGAGAAGGGCAGCGGTGCGCTCCAGGGGATCGATCTGCAGCCGGCATCCGTCGACGTGCTCCGCGCCGTCGCCACCGGCGAGATCCCGATCATCACGGGCAACGAGGAGGAAGAGGGCTACACACCCGTCGTCATCCGCACGAAGGAGTTCCACCCCGAATGGATGTCGGTGGAGGAGGCCGTCGACCGCATGGAGCTGGTCGGCCATGACTTCTTCCTGTTCATCGACGCCCGCACCGACCACCCCAGCGTCGTATACCGCCGCAAGGGCTGGGACTACGGCGTGATCTCGCTGACCACGCAGGCGCAGCCGGACGAACTGGCGTCCTGACACGTACTCCGAGGGGTGCGGCTGCTCCGGCAGCCGCACCCCTCGTGCATCTCCGGACGAGACCGGATGCCGCGACCCGGCCGGAGTGCCGATGGTATTCGGTATACCATCGACAATGCGACGCCGCTCCGGTCGCGGCATCCGCTCATTCGTCGAGAGGCACCCCACGTGATCATCCGCAACGCGCGCCCGTGGGGCGCCGAGTCCGCCGATATCGTTCTCGAGGGCGACCGCATCGCCGAGATCCGGTCGCACGACGCCTCTGCGCCGGCGGGCGCGGTCGACGTCGACGGTCGTGGCCGGCTTCTGCTGCCGTCGTTCAGTGACGTGCACGTGCACCTCGACTCCTCGCGCATCGGCCTGCCGTTCCGCCCTCACACGGGCGCGCCCGGCGTGTGGGGCATGATGCTCAACGACCGCAACAACTGGCGGAACACCGACGTGCCGCACGCCGAGATCGTCGCGGGCACCCTCGAGCAGATGATCGCCAAGGGCACGACGCGCGTGCGCACCTACGCGCAGGTCGACGTCGACTGCAAGCTCGAGAAGTTCGACTCCGTGCTCGCCGCGAAGGAGAAGTTCCGCAAGCACGCGGACGTGCAGATCATGACGTTCCCGCAGGCCGGCATCCTGCGTGAGGCGGGCACCGTCGAGTACCTCGAGGAATCGCTGAAGCAGGGCGCCGACGTGATGGGCGGGATCGACCCGAGCCAGCTCGACCGCAACCCGGTCAAGCACCTCGACATCGTGTTCGGCCTCGCCGAGAAGTATCAGGTCGAGATCGACATCCACCTCCACGAGCCCGGCGCCTTGGGTGTGTTCAGCACCGAGCTCGTGCTGGAGCGCACCCGCGCGCTGGGCATGCAGGGCAAGGTCACCATGTCGCACGCGTACGACCTCGGCTCGGTGTCGGAGGCGGTGAGCCGCCGCCTCATCGACGAGTTCGCCGAACTCGACATCGCCATGGCCACGGTCGCGCCGTCGACCACCGGTCATCTGCGACTCGTCGATCTCGTCGATGCCGGCGTGCGCGTCGGTCTCGGAGAAGACGGGCAGCGCGACTACTGGAGCCCGTACGGCAACTGCGACATGCTCGACCGCACGTGGCAGCTCGCCTTCGTCAACGGCTTCCGCCGCGACGACCACATCGAGCTCGCGCTCGCCGTCGCCACGATGGGCGGAGCCTCGATCATGAGCCACGCCTCGCCGCGTGTCGCAGGCGTGGGCGATCGCCCGGGTCTGGCCGCCGGCGACCGCGCCGACCTCGTGCTCGTCGACGGCGAGACGCCGGCGAGCGCGGTCATGGACCGCGGCGTCGACCGCACGGTGATCCACGACGGCCGGGTTGTGGCCGACGCGCTCCAGGTTCTCACCGTCTGAGCCCTCGGTTCCTCTGCCGAAACACGGGTCGGCGACACGACACGCCGGGAACGGATGCTGCGCCCCGGCGTGTCGTCGTGACCAGCCCGTGTTTCGGCAATCAGGCCTGGGTCAGAACCCGAGCCGGTGGTGCCGCGGTCAGTCGATGAAGCCGTCCAGGATGCTGCCGATCACGAGGCCGCCGAGGATGCCGCCCATGAGGTCGCTGCCGCCGCTTCGGCGACCGCCGCCCCATCCCTGCTGACCGTATCCGGGCCCGCCCCACTGGTCGGGCTGCGGGCGTGCGGCGTCGATGTCGCGTTGCGCCAGCTGCAGCGCCTCGCTCGCCAGGAACGCCGCACGGCGGGCCATCGCGAACGCCTGCTCGCGGTGGTCCTCGTCGATCGCGGTGACCGCGGCGGCCGATGAGCCGAGGTACCGGTCGAGGTCGAGGCGCACGCGCTCGGCCTCGGCGAACCGGGTGCGCGCGTCGGCGCCGATCCACCCGCGGTGCCCGGCGATCACGTCGCGCGAGACGGCGAGCTGCCGGTCGGCGTCGTCGATGGCGTGACGCACGTGCTCGAGGGGCGGGATGGGTCGGGCGGCGCGCTCGCGCGCGGCCGCGATCGCGGCATCCAGTCCTGCATTCGCCTCGCGCAGTCGCGAGAGCTGCTCGAAGGGGTCCGTGTTCACGCCCGCGGCGGGAAGAGCCGCCAGGGCCGCCTGCAGGTCCTCGATCGCGGTCTGCACCGCGGGGGAGTGCGGCTCCTTGAGGGCGACGACGAGGTCGCCGCGGGAGTCCTCGACGATCGCGGCGAGCGTGGACTCGGCGCGCAGCGCCTCGACCTCGAACGTCTCGACCGCGTCGAGCAGCGTCTCGGCGCGCCGCACGGACTCGGTCGAGGCCTCGAGCGCCATGTTGGCCTGCTCGCGCTGGCCCGCTTCGCGGCGGCGCTCGGCAACGCCGGCGCTGTGCTCCGCAAAGCCCAGCAGCTGCTCCGCCTCGGCGGGGTTCGCGTCGATCTGGGACAGCGCGTGCGACGAGTAGCGGATCGCCAGCCGGTCGACGGTGGAGCGCGCGTCGGGAAGCCGCAGGCGCAGGCGCGCAGCATCCGCCCGCACCTTCGCGATGATCTCGGGAGCCCGCCGCGCGCGCTCGATCGGCGCCGCGAGCGCCTCGGTACGGTCGTCGAGGAGGTCCTCGGCCCACTCGCACAGCTGCACGATGCGGGCGTTCCGGGTCCGCAGCTCTTCGGGGGTGTCGGGGATCTCGTCGTGGTTGAGCTGGTGGAGGTGGAACGCCTCCTGCAGGTGCGTCCGCACCGACCCGAGCGCGTCGCGCAGCTCCGTGGTGGGGCCCGGGCCCAGCTCGGCGTCGGCGAACGCCAGCTCGTCTGTCGTGAGGCGGATGCGCTCGTCGGCCGCCACCAGCGCCTGCTGCGCGCGGCGCGCCAGGTCGGCGTCCTGCGTGTTCAGTTCTTCCTGCTCGCGCTTGCGTCTGCCCCAGAATCCGGCCATGAATCGATCCTACGGGGGCCGCTGGGAGCAGGCTGAGGCGAGGGGCCGACCGCGGGGGGTGTTCGCGCAGAGCGTGGCTCTGGCGCACGCGCGCCCCGGTGCCCCAGTCCGCCGGGGTTCCCGTTCAGGCGGCGCAGCACGCGGGGTCCGTGAGGCGATCCCGCGTGTCGAGACGCACCTGAACAGCGGGACACGGATGCCGCGCCCCGGCGCGGCGGCCGGGTCAGCCGTCGCTGCGCTTGTGGCGGGGCTTGCGCGCCGCACGGTCGTCGCCGTACGAGCCGCGCGAACCGGAGTCGCGGTACGACCCGCGGCTCTCCGAGCGGTCGCCGGAGCCGCGGTTGTCGCGGTACGACCCGCTCGCGGCATCCTTGCGTCGCTGCGGACGCCCGGTGTCGGGACGCAGCTCGATGAGCTGACCCGAGATGCGCGTGTCGGCGAGTCGGTCCAGCGCGCCGGCGGGGAGGTTCGCCGGCAGCTCGACGAGCGAGAAGTCGGGCATGATCTTGATCGCGCCGAAGTCGTCGCGGCGGAGGCCCCCCTCGTTCGCGAGCGCGCCCACGATCTGACGCGGCTCGACGCGGTGACGCTTGCCGACGTTGATGCGGTAGGTCGCGAAGCCCTCGCGGGGCGTGCGGCGCTCGCCGCGCTCGGGCCGGTCGCCGTACGCGGGCCGGTCGCCACGATCGGTCCGCTCCGTGCGCTCGCGCCGCGGGGCCGGCTCGGGGTCGGCCTCGAGGAGCAGAGGGGTGTCGCCCTGCGCGACGACGGCGAGGGCTGCGGCGACATCCGCCTCGGGCACGTCGTGGTTGCGCACGTAGTGAGCCACGATGTCGCGGAAGGCTTCGATGCGCTCGGCTTCGCCGAGGGCCGCGGTGATGCGGTCGTCGAAGCGCGACAGGCGCGTCACGTTGACCTCGTCGACGCTCGGCAGCGGGATCTCGGTGAGCTCCTGGCGGGTGGCGCGCTCGATCATCTTGACCAGTCCGCGCTCGCGGGGCGTCACGAAGCTGATCGCGTCGCCCGAACGCCCGGCGCGACCGGTGCGGCCGATGCGGTGGACGTAGGACTCGGCATCCGTCGGGATGTCGTAGTTGACGACGTGCGAGACGCGCTCGACGTCGAGACCGCGCGCGGCGACGTCGGTCGCCACCAGGATGTCGAGCTTGCCCGACTTCAGCTGGTTGACCGTCTTCTCGCGCTGCGGCTGGGCGATGTCGCCGTTGATCGCGGCGGCGGAGTACCCGCGGGCGCGGAGCTTCTCGGCGATCTCCTCGGTGATCGAGCGGGTGCGGCCGAACACGATCATGCCGTCGAAGTTCTCGACCTCGAGGATGCGCGTGAGGGCGTCCATCTTCTGCTGCCACGCGGTGATCAGGTAACGCTGGGAGATGTTCGCCGAGGTCTGCGTCTTGGACTTGACGGTGATCTCTTCGGGGTCGTGCAGGTACTGCTGCGACATCCGTCGGATCGTGGCCGGCATCGTGGCCGAGAAGAGCGCGACCTGCTTGGTCTCGGGCGTCTCGGCGAGGATGGTCTCGACGTCCTCGGCGAAGCCCATCTTGAGCATCTCGTCGGCCTCGTCGAGCACGAGGTACTGCAGCGCCGAGAGGTCGAGCGTGCCCTTCTCGAGGTGGTCGATGATGCGGCCAGGGGTTCCGACGACGATGTGCACGCCGCGTCGGAGGGCCGACAGCTGCACGCCGTAGCCCTGTCCGCCGTAGACGGGAAGGACGTGTACGTCCTTCAGGTGGCCGGCGTACTTCTCGAACGCCTCGCAGACCTGGAGCGCCAGCTCGCGCGTCGGAGCCAGCACAAGGGCCTGCGGGGTCTTCTGCGACAGATCGAGCCGGTCGATGATCGGCAGCGCGAACGCGGCGGTCTTGCCGGTTCCGGTCTGCGCCATGCCCACGACGTCACGGCCGCCGAGCAGCGTCGGGATGGTGGCCGCCTGGATCGCCGACGGGGTCTCGTAGCCGATGTCCTTCAGCGCCTTGAGGACGGGCTGGCTCAGCCCGAGGTCGGAGAAAGTCATCGCTGCGGGCTCGGTCTGAGCCTCGGCTTCGATCTGGTCGGCGTTCGTGTGCACAGTCAACCGTAGCGCGGCGCGCCTGTGAGGCGACAGGATGCCGCTTCCCCGCGCACGTGGAGACGTCAGGTGATGGCGGTGCGGCGGGTCAGATCGGGGGTCCGCGGCGGCACGAGCCAGTTGGTCACCGCGATCGCGAGGGGAAGAGCGACGACCAGCGTGGCGATGAGCCACCACGGGATGTCCGAGACCTGCTGAGCGCCTCCGGACTGGATCGAGAAGCCGATCGGCGGGAGCACGCCGACGGCCGCCCCGGCGAGGGTGCCGAGGCCCGCGATGATGAGCCCCTGCCAGAAGCCGATCCCGCGTCGGAGCGACCTCGTGCCGCCGACGGCGGCGATGGTCGCGTCGTCGGGGCGGCGCTCGAATCGCGCGAGGCCCAGGGCGACCGCACTCGCGCCGAGCACGAGGACGGCCACGGCGGCGAGGAGAGGCACCATCCACGCGGCATCGCTCGGGGGACCTTCCTCGACGCCCGGCGCGAGAGTGAACGAGGCGCCGCTCAGGAGCTCCGCCTGCGCCTGCATGCGGTCCCGCTCCGCCCACGTGGGCGGTGCGGGTGTCGTCGCGACGACGCGTTCCGGCATCAGCACCATGTCCAGGCGCTCACCGGTGCTCGGCGCGACGGCGATCGCCACCGGCTGCAGCGGGGCGTCCACGACGATCGCCTCCAACCGCTCGGTGCGCTGCGGCTCGGCGACGATGGGAGCGTCCGGCCGGCGCTCCCAGATGTTGTCGGGGACGCGCCCCTCGTAGACGTCGGTGCCCGCGAACGTCGCGATGTCGATCGCCCCGTCCGAGACGAACCGATCGTCGGCGACGAGTGCGGCGCCGTCCCGGTATGCGGCGAGGGCGGATGCCGTCAGCTCCACTCCCATCACCACCGCCACGTCCTCGGCGGCCACGACGGAGATCGGATTGCTCGGGTCCTGGCCGAAGGAGGAGGAGTCCTGCACATCGGGGTCCAGCAGGTGCTGCTCGCCGAGAAGCGCGATGGTGAAGGTCACGTCGTCGGGCACCTCGTCGGCGGACGGGTACGCCCAGACGGTGCTCAACTGGCGGGACACGACGGCCGCTCGGTCTGCGCCCGCGTCGTGTGCGATCTGGAGGGCGGCGGCGGTGCCGGCCTCGGCGTCTTCGGCATCGAGCACGCCGGAGGACGAGGAACCGGGCCAGATCGGGATGGCGATGCTCCCCGGCGGCGCGTCGTAGTACCACAGCCGGGCGGTCTGGGCCGTCTGCATCGAGGACTGGGAGAGCGCGAAGACGCCGATGAACACCGTCGCGGCGATGGCGGCGAACGCCGGAACGGTCCGTGAGGCGTTGGCGGCGGCGTCCCTCGAGGCGAGCTTCGCCGCCATGCCGGTGCGGGAGAGCCCGCGCGAGGCGGTCCACAGCAGCCACCGGCCAGACAGAAGGATGCCGAACTGCGCGACGATCGGCCCGACCACGATGCCGTAGGCGGGCAGGTAGCGCATGAGCGAGTCGTAGCCGAAGAAGTTCGTGGCGTTGATCGCGGCGACCGCGAACGCGCTCAGCAGGGTGATCGCCACCCCGCTCACGATCAGCACCGACCCCCAGATGGGACGCGCGACGACGGGCCGCTGCGGGCGGCGCGCGCCGCGCAGCGCGCGGATCGCGTCGGTGCGCCCGACCGTGCGGGCCGGCATCCAGGCCGACACGGTGCCGACGATCACGGCGAAGACGAGCACCACGGCGATGAGTTCCCACGGCACGTGGAAGCCCCAGAACATCGTCGTGCCGCCGCTGCCCAGCAGGATCACCAGCGCGGCGATGCCGATCCCGCCGGCGATTCCGACGGCCCCGCCCACGAGACCCAGTGCGGTCCCCTGCAGCAGCACCACGCGCGACAGATCCCGGCGGTTCGCCCCGACGCTCGCGGCCACCGCCAGCGCGCGCTGCTGACGGCGTGCCGCGACGGCGAACGCGGCCCCGGCGAGCATCACCACCACGTAGCCCGCGAACAGCGCCGCGACCGACAGCATGAGCACGAGCGGCCACATCTTCGCCCACCGGTCCGTCGAGGCTGACGAGTAGTAGCGATTCGAGAACTCGGGCGGATCGAGCGCCACGGTGCGCGAATAGGCGACGACACCGCCGTCGTCGTTGAGTCGCTGCACGTCCGCCCACGAGAGCCGGAGCTCCGGGAGGTACCACTTCTGGGTGCCCCCGACGGCTCCTCGTGCGTGCTCGGGAAGGAACACGGCCGCGGCGCCGTCGGCGATGGTCGCCGCGTCGAGCGTGCCGGTCACCGTGAAGGACGGCCCGCCCGACAGCCGGAGCGTGCCGCCGATCTCGAGCCCGAGCCGTTCCAACGCGGCGGTGCTGACCATCGCGTCGCGAGCCGCCACCGGGCGATCGCCCGCCACCAGGACGAACGCTTCGCCGAAGCGCGGATCCCACGTCGTCCCGGCCCACGCAGGCAGGACCACGGAGCCGTCATCGGTGGCGACGGAGACCATGCCCTTCGAGATGGGCAGGATCTCGGTGCCGGCCGCCAGCAGCCCGGTCGGATCGTCCAGCGGCTCGCCGTCCGGCATCGTCATGACCCCGTCCGCGTCGATCGGGTACCCGTTCCACTCGGGCTCGGTGGGCACCTGCCAGAACCCCTCGCCGGGGACGCCGGACGGCGCGATCCACGCCTCCATGTCGCCGAGTTCGGCCGCCGTGCGCTCCTCGGGGGTTGCGATCGCGCTCGCGGTGAAGATGAGGAATCCCGTCATGCCCGCGATGGGAAGCGCCACCAGCGTCGTCACGAGCAGGCTCGACACCCACGCGCGTCGCAGCTGCCGCTGTGCCATCCGGACGGCGACCCTCCAGCGGGCCGCCCGCGAGAGCGGACGGCGGCTGCGCGGGGCGGCGGAAGGGGGCGCGTCGACGCTCCGCTCGAGGGTGTCGGTCATCGCGCCGCCAGCAGCGAGTCCGCGCCCGCGCGCCGCGACTCGTCGACGATGCGGCCGTCGCGGAGGAACACGATGCGGTCGGCGAAGGCGGCATGGCGCGCCTCGTGGGTGACGAGGATGCCGGCGGCTCCGGCATCCACTCGCGCACGCAGCATCTTCAGCACCATCTCGCCCGTCACCGAGTCCAGAGCGCCGGTCGGCTCGTCGGCGAGGATCAGCCGGCGCCCGCCGACGACGGCGCGGGCGATCGCGACGCGCTGCTGCTGGCCGCCTGACAGATCGTCGGGATAGGAGCCGGACTTGTCCTCCAGGCCGACCGAGGAGAGCGCGTCCCGTCCGGCGCGACGTGCAACCCGGGACCGGAAGCCGTCGAGCTCGAGCGGCAGCGTGACGTTCTCGAGCGCGGTGAGCGTCGGAATGAGGTTGAAGTCCTGGAACACGAAGCCGAGCGAGCGCCGCCGGAGGCGCGCGAGCTGTGCCGGCGTCTGCTCGCTGAGGTGCTGCCCCTCGACGACCACCTCGCCGGACGTCGGGATCGCCAGACCGCCGGCGATCGACAGCAGGGTCGACTTGCCCGAGCCCGACGGACCCATCACGGCGACGAGCTCGCCCTGACTCACGTCGAAGTCGACGCCCGACAGCGCCGAGACGGCCGTCGAGCCGCTGCCGTACTGCTGCGTCACGCCGATGAGACGCAGCACGGTACCGGTCATCGCGCCTTCTCGGGGGCGACGGATACCTCGGCTTTCGCCGGGCGCCCGCGCTTGGGCTTGTCGGTCGAGAGCTCGAGCGCCATGGCGTGATGCGGGTGCAGCGCCAGGCGCTGCTCGGAGTGGTCGAGCCAGCGCACCTCGGCTTCGGCCGAGAAGATCATGGAGTCGACGACGAGCGACCACGCGAGCTCCTCCGGACCGTCGGGGTTCGCGCCGGCGTACTTCGCCCGGTTCAGCTCCTGCAGCTGCGCGAGCGACGAGCGGCGCTGTGTCTGGATGATGTCCGCCACGTCCACACCCGGCAGGGTCGCGGCGACCGCGAGCTTGATCGCGAGCTCGTCGCGGGTGCCCTGCGCGCGCTGCACCGGCGAGGCCAGCCAGTCGCGCACCTCGGCGGCTCCGGCATCCGTGATCTCCCAGTAGACGTGACCGTGCTCGTCGACGGCGCCCTTCTCGACGAGTCCGTCGCGTTCGAGGCGGTCGAGCGTGTTGTAGATCTGGCCCACGTTGAGCGGCCAGGTCGACCCGGTGCGCCGGTCGAACTCGGCGCGCAGCTGGTAGCCGTAGCACGGGCCCTGATCGAGGATCGCGAGCAGACTCTGACGAACGGACATGGGGTTCTCCTTCGGGTGGAGGGTCAGAAGCCCTGAACAGCTAGAAGCGGAGTGCGTCGATGACGTTCGAGCGCACCGCCATGAGCGCCGGGATGAAGCCGGCCAGCGCGCCGATCGCGACGGCGGCGACGAGTCCGGTGACGGCGGCGCGCACCGGGAAGGGCGGGATGTCCTGCATCGCGGAGAACATGTCCATGACGAACGGCGCCTTGAGCACGGCCACCGCGATCGCGATGCCGACGACCCCCGCGACCGCGGTCGCCACGACGCTCTCGAGCAGCACCGACGTGAAGATGCGGCCCTGCGTGGCGCCGAAGCTGCGGCGCACGCCGATCTCGCGGATGCGCTGGCGCATCGCCACGAGCTGGATGTTCACCAGACCGAGGCCGCCGAGCAGCAGCACGAGGGCCGCGATGCCGCCGGTGACGAGCTCGAACACCGCCATCGAGCTCTGCGCATCGGGCCGCGACGCCCAATCGGTGCGCATGACCGAGACCTCGGTGCTGTCGTCGAGCCCCGCGCGCAGGTCGGCCGCGAGCACCGGGCCGAGCTCGGCGACGCCGTCCTCGGGCACCCACACCTCGTACATGACCATCACGTCGGCCGGCAGTGCATCCAGCCGCGCCGCGTACGAGTCGAACATCATGGTGATGCGCTTCTCCTCGTCGCCGTTGTACTGCCGCGGCGTCACGCCGATCACGGGGTACGTGCCCGCCGTGTCGCCGGTCGTGCGGAGGGCGAAGCCCGCGCCGAGGTCGGGGCGTCCGTAGACGTCCCACAGCGCCTCGCTGATCACCACGGGCGGCGCGAGCAGCTCGGCGTCCGCCTCCTGGAACCAGCGCCCTTCGAGCAGGGGAGTGCGGTGGATGACCGGGTACGCCGGGTCGACGAGCCGCGCGTTGACGGGGCGCACCTGCTCCGGCGTCTGCACCTGCAGCGGCACCGGGTCGACGATGCGCGTGAGGTAGTCGAAGGAGTACCGCTCCGACACCTGGGCGACGTGGGCGTCGAACGCGTCCCAGTCCATCGGGGCGCCGTCGGTGCGCGACACCGAGATCGACACCGTCGCGGGCCGCCCGCCGCTCTGGTCGGACTGCTCCTCCATCTGCTGCTGCTGATACTCGCTGAGCGCCACCACCGCGGTGAGGGCGCCGACCGACACCGCGATGCCGATGAGGCTGAGCAGCACCCGCAGCTTGTGGTGGCGCAGCTCCGACCACGCTTCGCCCAGCGCGCCGACGAGCCCGCTCATGAGGCCACCTCCGCCGGCTCGGCGTGCTCGGCCCGGGATGAGGGACGGACGGATGCTGCGTCCCCCGCGTCTGCTCGGGCGTCGGCGAGCGCCGCGCCCTCGGCGGTGGGTTCGTCCACGCTCTCAGCGAGCTCGGGTGCGCCGGCGGTCTCGCCCGCGGTCGCGCCGAGGTCGAACTCCGTGAGCACGCCCGCCTCGAGCCGGTAGTGGCGACGGGCGCGCGCGGCGACGTGGAGGTCGTGGGTGATCGTGACGAGCGCGGCGTCGGCCTCGGAGGCGATGTCGTCGAGCAGTTCCATGACGCTGCCGCCGGTCTCGACGTCGAGTGCGCCGGTGGGCTCGTCGGCCAGGATCAGCGCCGGCCGGCGCACCAGGGCGCGCGCGATCGCGACGCGCTGCTGCTCGCCGCCCGACAGCTGCTCGGGCGTCGACTCGAGGCGGTGCCCGAGCCCGACGCGCTCCAGCATGCGGGTCGCCGCCGCCCGCCGGGTCCAGAAGGCGCGGCCCGAGGCGTAGCCGAGCGGCATCTCGACGTTCTCGAGGGCGGTGCGCCCGGCCAGCAGATTGAACTGCTGGAACACGAAGCCGACGTTGCGGCCGCGCAGGCGATCGAGCTTGCCGCGGCGCATCTTCCGCACCGGCTCGCCGTGGAACCAGACGGCCCCCTCCGAGGGGGAGTCGAGCATGCCGAGCAGGTTCAGGAGCGTCGACTTGCCCGACCCGCTGCGCCCGACGATGGCGACGTGGTCGCCCGCCGCGACGGCGAGGTCGACGCTGCGCAGGATGTCGAGGCGCGTGTCATCGGGCAGCAGCACGTGCTTGGCCACGCCCTCCAGCCGGACGAGGGTCACCAGTTCCACCCCGCGGGCTCGCAGTACTCGCCGCCCATGCCGTCGTCGTAGCAGACCGGCTCGTCGGCCGCGGCGACGCCGGGCACGTACTGGCGCACCTGCTCGCCCTCCTCGACGCCGCTGGTCACCTCGACGATCGTGCCGTCGCTGACGCCGAGCGCGATGGTGCGCTCCTCGAGCTCGCCGTCGCCGCCGTCGATCCAGACGACGCCCGAGCCCGCGCCGCCCTTGACGGCGGTGGTCGGCACGACGAGCACATCGGTGACCGTGCCGAGGTCGATGTCGAGCTGGGCTTGCAGACCCGCGAACACGACCTGGTCGGCGGGCACCGCGCAGGTGACCGAGGTCGTGCCGTCCTCGGCGACCTCGACCTTGAGGCCGGTGCACGTGAACGGCGCCGGGCCGCCCTGGATCGTGACCGAGCCCTCCGTCGGCGCGCCCTGCAGACGGTAGAGCTGCACCGGCTCGACGGTCGCCCGCACGTGGTAGCGCGCCGGTGTCAGCTTCGCGAGCTCCGCGCCGATCGACGCCGGCTGCCCCTTCACGACGGCGAGCTCGGTGATGTCGCCGGCCTCGGGCGCCAGCACGTCGATGTTCTTGACCGGGTCGGCCTGCTTGATCGTGAAGAGCTTCTGCCCGGCCGCGACCGCCTGGCCCTCGCCGACGTGCACGGCGGTGACGGTGCCGTCGATCTCGGAGCGGAGGGGATAGGCCGCATCCCTCGCGATCGTCCCCGGGAGGCTCAGCGCGTTGGCGACCTGGGCGCGCTCGACGGCGACGACCGGATCGGCGATCTGCGCCGACGGCTGCAGCGCGGCGGTGGGCGCGGTGTCGGGGAAGAACGCGATCTTCACCAGGGCGAGGG
The DNA here is from genome assembly GCF_001422925.1 of Microbacterium sp. Leaf288. Lineage (GTDB taxonomy): Bacteria > Actinomycetota > Actinomycetes > Actinomycetales > Microbacteriaceae > Microbacterium. The sequence continues at coordinate 292,375 of NZ_LMNI01000012.1, read as the reverse complement.
CCGCGGCCCCCAGCACGAGCACCAGCAGGATCGGGAAGATCCATCGACGCCAGACCACCATGTCGCACCTCTCCGTCGGGGTATACCCAGTATGTAGTCACCGAGTATATGCATACCGGGAATCGCGGGGAGCGGCATCCTCTCCCCAGTCCCTATGGATGAGTGCACACCCAGCGCACACCAAGGTCACGGGTGGATAACATGGGCAGGTATGCCTGGGGTCATGCACCCCGGCGGCACTGGCGCCGTTGCGCCGCTCCCGAAAGCCAGAAGATGGAGACATTCCGTGGCCAACCCCCTCGAGAAACTGCTTCGCGCCGGTGAGGGTCGCATCCTCCGGCGGCTCCAGCAGGTGGTGAAGGCCGTCGGCGCGCTGGAGGAGGACTACGAGCACCTCACCGACGAAGAGCTCCGGGGCGAGACCGCCGAGCTCCGCGCCCGCTATGAGGCCGGCGAGACCCTCGACCACCTCATGCCCGAGGCGTTCGCGGCCGTCCGCGAGGCCGCGAAGCGCACCCTCGGGCAGCGCGCCTACGACGTCCAGCTCATGGGCGGTGCGGCACTGCACCTCGGCAACATCGCCGAGATGAAGACCGGTGAGGGCAAGACGCTCACCGGCGCGTTCCCCGTCTACCTCAACGCGATCGCCGGCAAGGGCGTGCACGTCGTCACCGTCAACGACTTCCTCGCGTCGTACCAGTCCGAGCTCATGGGCCGCATCTACCGCGCGCTCGGCATGACGACCGGCACGATCGTCGCGGGCCAGACGCCCGAGGTCCGTCGCGAGCAGTACAACGCCGACATCACGTACGGCACGAACAACGAGTTCGGCTTCGACTACCTGCGCGACAACATGGCGTGGCGCAAGGAGGACCTCGTCCAGCGCGGTCACTTCTACGCGATCGTCGACGAGGTCGACTCGATCCTCATCGACGAGGCGCGCACGCCGCTCATCATCTCGGGGCCGTCGTCGGGCGAGGCGAACCGCTGGTTCGTCGAGTTCGCGAAGATCGCGAAGTCGCTCGAGCCGGGCGTCGACTACGAGGTCGACGAGAAGAAGCGCACCATCGGCGTGCTCGAGCCCGGCATCGAGAAGGTCGAGGACTACCTCGGCATCGACAACCTGTACGAGTCCGCGAACACGCCGCTCATCTCCTTCCTCAACAACTCGATCAAGGCGCTGGCGCTCTTCAAGCGCGACACCGACTACGTCGTGATGAACGACGAGGTCATGATCGTCGACGAGCACACCGGTCGCATCCTGGTCGGGCGCCGCTACAACGAGGGCATCCACCAGGCCATCGAGGCCAAGGAGGCCGTGCCGGTCAAGGCAGAGAACCAGACGCTCGCCACCGTCACGCTGCAGAACTACTTCCGCCTGTACGACAAGCTCGCGGGCATGACCGGTACCGCCGAGACCGAGGCGGCCGAGTTCATGTCGACGTACCAGCTCGGCGTCGTGCCGATCCCGACGAACAAGCCCATGATCCGCAAGGACCAGGCCGACCTCGTCTACAAGAACGAGACGGCGAAGTTCGCCCAGGTCGTCGAAGACATCGCCAAGCGCCACGAGGTCGGCCAGCCGGTGCTCGTCGGCACCGTGAGCGTCGAGAAGAGCGAGTACCTGTCGCGCCTGCTCGCGAAGAAGGGCATCAAGCACGAGGTCCTCAACGCGAAGAACCACGCCCGCGAGGCCGAGATCGTCGCGCGGGCCGGTCGCCTGGGCGCCGTGACCGTCGCGACGAACATGGCCGGTCGAGGCACGGACATCATGCTCGGCGGCAACGCCGAGTTCCTCGCGGTGCAGGAGATGAAGACCAAGGGCCTCGACCCGGTCGAGACGCCCGACGAGTACGAGTCCGAGTGGGACGCGGTGTACGAGTCCACGCGCGACCGCGTCGCCCAGGAGAGCACCAAGGTCGTCGAGGCCGGCGGCCTGTACGTGCTCGGCACCGAGCGCCACGAGTCGCGCCGCATCGACAACCAGCTGCGCGGTCGCTCGGGCCGTCAGGGCGATCCCGGCGAGAGCCGCTTCTACCTGTCGCTCACGGACGACCTCATGCGACTCTTCCAGTCGGGCGCGGCCGAGGCGATCATCGCCCGGACGAACTTCCCCGACGACGTCGCGATCGAGTCGGGTATGGTCACGCGCGCGATCAAGTCGGCGCAGAGTCAGGTCGAGGCGCGCAACGCCGAGATCCGCAAGAACGTCCTCAAGTACGACGACGTCCTGAACCGTCAGCGCGAGGCGATCTACTCCGACCGTCGCCACATGCTGCAGGGCGACGACATCGCCGACCGCGTGCAGCACTTCATCGAAGACGCGATCAACGCCGTGATCGACGACCACACCGGGTCGGGTCACAGCGAGAACTGGGACTTCGACGCGCTGTGGACGGAGCTCAAGACGCTCTACCCCGTAGGTGTCACCATCGACGAGGTCGTGGCCGAGGCCGCGGGCCGCAAGGGCGGCATCACCGCCGACGGGCTCAAGCGCGAGATCCTCTCCGACGCCCGCATCGCCTACGACACGCGCCAGAACACGCTCGGCGAGGCCGCGACGCGCGAGCTCGAGCGCCGAGTGGTCCTCCAGGTGCTCGACCGTCGCTGGCGCGACCACCTCTACGAGATGGACTACCTCAAGGACGGCATCGGCCTGCGTGCGATGGCCCAGCGCGACCCGCTCATCGAGTACCAGCGCGAGGGCTACCAGATGTTCCAGGCGATGATGGGGCAGATCAAGGAGGAGTCGGTCGGCTACCTCTACAACCTCGAGGTCGAGGTGCGCCGCCAGGGCGAGGCCGGCGCCGAGCAGGTCACCCAGGTCGAGGCCAAGGGCCTCGGCGCCCAGCCCGTGGAGGCGCAGCGACTGCAGTACACGGCGTCCAACGACGCCGGCGAGGTCGAGGTGCGCAACGATCGCGGCCAGGTGCAGCAGGCAGCCACGCGCCTGCGCCAGGCCGCTGCCGCTGCCGCCGCCGCTCCTGCCCCGCAGCAGGCGCCCCCCGCCGAGCAGCAGCGCGGCGCATTCGGCCAGCGGACGGATGCCGAGGCACCGGCTGCGCCGGCGGCGCCGCTGAACCGCGCGCAGCGTCGCGCGGCCGAGCAGCGCAAGAAGTGACGCGGATGCCGCGACCCGCGGCATCCATCCTCCGTCTTCGTCCGTGAGACCACAGCCGGCGGACGAGACCTTGGGGTTTCCCCGGGGTCTCGTCCGCCGATTGGTGTTTCACGGGGCGGGCCACCTGGCGGCGATTGGCACCGGTCGGCCGCGGATATCCTGAAGCGATGAGTCCCCTCCGCCCCCTCGATCAGTCGAGCAAGCTCCAGAACGTTCTCTACGAGATCCGCGGGCAGGCACTGGCAGAGGCAGACCGGCTGGAGGACGACGGCCACACGATCCTGAAGCTGAACACGGGCAACCCCGCGGTGTTCGGGTTCGAGGCGCCGTTCCAGATCGTGCGCGACATGATCGAGGCCGTGCCGCACGCGCACGGGTACAGCGACAGCAAGGGCATCATGTCGGCGCGGCGCGCCGTCGTGTCGCGGTACGAGCAGGTGGCCGGGTTCCCGCAGTTCGACCCCGACGACGTCTATCTCGGCAACGGAGTGTCCGAGCTCATCACCATGACCATGCAGGCGCTCCTCGACGAGGGCGACGAGGTGCTCATCCCCGCACCCGACTATCCGCTGTGGACGGCGATGACGAGCCTCGCGGGCGGCACGCCCGTGCACTACCGCTGCGACCCTGACGCCGAGTGGCAGCCCTCGCTGGAAGACATCCGCGAGAAGGTCACGCCGCGCACCAAGGCGATCGTCGTCATCAATCCCAACAACCCGACCGGCGCCGTCTACAGCCGCGAGGTCCTCCAGGGGATCGTCGAGATCGCGCGCGAGAACTCGCTGCTGCTGCTCTCGGACGAGATCTACGACCGCATCCTCTACGACGAGGAGCAGCACATCCCGCTCGCGACGCTCGCGCCCGACCTGCTGTGCCTCACATTCAACGGCCTGTCGAAGACGTACCGCGTCGCGGGCTATCGCTCGGGGTGGCTCGTCATCACCGGACCGAAGAAGCATGCGGCGGGTTTCCTGGAGGGCATCCAGCTGCTCGCGTCCACGCGTCTGTGCCCCAACGTGCCGGCGCAGTACGCCGTGCAGGCCGCGCTGTCCGGCGTCCAGTCGATCGACGCGCTCATCGCGCCCGAGGGACGCCTCCATGAGCAGAGGGATGCGGCGTGGGAGGGCCTCGAGCGCATCCCTGGCGTGACGTGCCTGAAGCCCAAGGGTGCGCTCTACGCGTTCCCACGGCTCGACCCGGACGTGTACGAGATCCGCGACGACGCCAAGCTCGTCTACGACTTCCTCGTCGCCGAGCACGTGCTGCTGGTGCAGGGCACAGGCTTCAACTGGCCGACCCCCGACCACCTGCGCATCGTCACGCTGCCCGAGGCGCGCGTCCTCTCGGAAGCCGTCGAGCGGCTCGGCAACTTCCTCGCGTCGTACAAGCAGTAACAGACGACGTCGGCGGGTCGCGGCGTACGTCAACCCCCTCGTGTGACGGGGGATCGCGTCGTACTTTCTCCCCCATGTCCATCGAACTGAACCAGCCGGCGCTGCGCCATGCGCGTGCGCTCATCCGGGACGGCAAGGTCGTGCGCGATGAACGCGACGATTGGTCGGAGGCCGCGCCGACGGCTGACGAGGAGAACTCCTACATCGAGCGAGAAGGATGGACCGAGTACTCCCACTGGCACATCGGCATCGACCATCGTGAGAACGAGGAGACGAAACAGGCGTACTCGTTCCCGGTGGGCGACTTCACGAAGGTCCACCGGTCCGGGGTGATCTCGGCCGAGAGCCGCGCCGGACAGCACGACCACTACGAGATCCGCGACGCGCTGAGATCTCTGCTCGAACTCATCGACACAGACGACAAGAGCTGACGACGGGACCGGCCGCATCGTCGGGGCCGGTTCCGTCGCCGGGTCGTGGGGGCCTCGCATGCCGCGGCGCCGTCAGACGTTCGCGTGCGACGGCGGCTGCGTCAGGGCGTCGGTCAGAGCAGCGCGAGCGAGGTGGCGCGCCAGCGGCCGTCCATACCCTCGATCCGCACGGCGAGGGCTCGCGTGCGGGCAGGCCCTCGGACGACGACGACCGCCTCGATGATGCCGTCGGCGGGGGAGGACTCGTGCACCGACATGATCGTGTGCACGGGGCGCTTCGCTGCCACACCGCGGGCGCTGCGCGCCCGCGTCGCGAGGTTCGTGCGCGTGACGAGCTTGCGGTAGGCGTCCTCGGTGAGCCAGCGGGCGAGCTGGTCGACCTCGCGGACACCCGCGAAGACCTCGAGCACGCCGACCGTGAGGTTGCGCAGGAACGGCTCCGGAGCGGGGAGCGCTATGGACGGCGTCCGCTGCGGCGCGAAGAACTCTGCGACCTGCGCGCTGCTGCGGGACGCATAGGGTACGCGGGCGGTGCCCGCGGGCGTCGTTGCCATGGGTGCCAATCTCGACAGGGGGATGTCTTCCCGGACAGTAGACCACACAGCGAACTCTCAGGAAAATCCGGCCTGGTCGGCTGTGGATAACTCGCCGGCCGATGGGCCGCGGTGCCCTACTCTCGCTGAGTGCGCTGGGACCGCTTCTTCGACGACCTCGAGGATCAGCTCGCCTCCGAATGGGAGGCCGAGCGTGCCGCGCTCGACACCGAGGCCGAGCGCCTGCGGCTCTCGCGGGTGCAGCTGTCCGAGCGTCTGACGCTGCTCGCCGCCCGCGAGGGAGCGTCGCCGACCGTGGCGTCGTTCGACCTCGCCGATGGTACGACGGTGCGAGCGTCGGTGACCGGCGTGGGCGCGGACTGGGTCGCTCTGGCCCTCGCCGACGGACCGGGGGGTGCGGTGGTCGTGCCGTTCGCCTCGATGGGGGCCATCGGCCTCCCGCACGCCGACCTCCTGCGCACCGCGCGCCCTGCGCCGCCTCGATCGCCCCTGGCCGAACGGCTCACCTTCGGCTTCGTGCTGCGCGACCTCGTGCGCCGCCGGGCGGGGGTCGCCGTGCACCTGGTCTCGGGGCGGGTCCTCACCGGCACGATCGATCGCGCCGGTGCCGACCATCTCGATCTCGCGGTGCACGACCAGGGCGCGCCGCGGCGCGCCGACGCGGTATCGGGCTACCGGCTGGTGCCGTTCGGGGCCATCGCGTGGATCCGCGCCGACGAGGCGCCGGCGATCCCCTGACCGCCGGGTCGCCGCGCGAGGGATGCCGTGCTCAGTCCGGGTGGCGGACGATGCTTCCACCCCACAGCTCGGGGAAGCTGGCGGTCTGGGACTGACGCCAGAGCGCCATGCGCCGAGCCTCCTCGGCCTGGTCGTCGAGGTAGTCCCCGACGCTCGCGGCGTCGATCCGCCAGCGCGCGGGCGCGCCGACACGCAGGCCCCGGAGCCGTCCTTCGTGGACCAGAGCCATGACCTCGTCGACCGAGACGCCGAGCACCTCGCCCACCTGGGCGGGTGCGTAGAGCCGCACGTCGGACGTCGGGTCATCTGACATGCCCCCATTATGGACCTGCCTCCCCAGTGCGGGCTGGGCCCCCTCACCCCTGTGGATAACGCCCGACGGCCTCACGCCGAGTCGGCGACGATGGACGCATGACAGCCGCCCACGACCCCGTCCGCACCCCGCGCCGAGCCTTCTGGGGCGATGCGCGGTTCTTCCTCGGCGTGCTCCTCGTGGCAGCATCCGTCGTCGGCGTGTGGCTCGTCGTGTCGGCCGCGCGCCAGACCGTCCCGGTGTACGCCGCCGCCCACACGATCGTCCCCGGAGAGGCGATCGGGAGCGGCGACCTGAAGGTCGTCGACGTCGCACTCGGGACGCTTGCCGGCACCTACCTCACCGCGGACGACCTCGACGAGCCCGTCGTCGCGACCCGCACGATCGAGGCGGGCGAGCTCGTGCCCGCAGCATCCGTCAGCGATCCCTCCTCCGCGCGCACCACCAGCGTCGTCGTCCGCAGCGCCGTCGACGTGCCGGCGTCGGTCGAGGCGGGCAGCGTCGTCGAGGTCTGGTCGGCCCCGCTGCTCGAGCAGGGGGCGTACGACGAGCCGCGCGTCCTGGTCGCCGACGCCACCGTGGTCTCGGTGACGCGGGACGACTCCATGATCGGCGGCGGTGCGGCCGCCCTCGAACTCGTGATCCCGCGGGCGGACGTGCCGGCGACCCTCGCCGCGATGGCCGACGAGTCCGCGCTCTCCATCGTCCCGACGACGGGTTCCGGCTCGTGAGGGTCGTCGTCGCCGTCGACGACGCCCGGCTCCTCGTCGAGGGGCTGCGGCGCGAGGGGATCGACGTGATCCTCGAGGTCGCGGCATCCGCTCCCGCCCTCGCCGCCGCGGACGGGATGCTGGGCGCCGACGCCGAGACGATGCTCCGGGCCCTCGCCGACGCCGACGCGCTGGTGGTCGCGGTGTCGCGGGCCACGATGTCGCCGACCGTCGTCGCCCTCTGCGACCGTGCCGGCACGCGCGTCGTGCCGCTCGTCGAGGACGCGGCGGGGGAGCGGATCGCGGCGTCGTGCGGCCTGGAGGCCCCGCTGGATCTCCACACCGAGCCCTGGCGGATCGCCGCGGCCCTCGCAGCGACGCCGCGGCCGTCGACGCCGACGACGCCCGCGCGCCCGCAGCCGCGCGTGATCGCGGTGTGGGGTCCTGCCGGCGCCCCCGGGCGGTCCACCGTCGCGACAGAGCTCGCCGTCGAGCTCGCGCGCGGCGGACGCCACGTCGCTCTGGTCGACGCCGACTCGCACGCGCCGTCGCTCGCCCTGACCCTCGGGCTCGCCGACGAGGGCCCCGGATTCGCCGCCGCGTGCCGGCAGGCCGAGTTCGGCGGTCTCGACGCGCGCGAGCTCACCCGCATCGCGGTGCCGCTCGGCCGCACCGGTGTCGACGTTCTCACGGGCATCAACCGGCCCTCCCGCTGGCCCGAGCTGAGCGAGCGGCGTGTGGGCGCCGCCCTCGCCGCCTGCCGCGAGTGGGCCGACTATACGGTCGTCGACGTCTCGTCGTCGCTCGAGCGCGACGAAGAGATCATGAGCGACCTCGACGGGCCGCGACGCAATGCCGCCACCCTCGCCGCGCTGCGCGCCGCAGACCTCGTGGTCGCGGTGGTGGCGGCCGATCCGGTGGGCGTCGCGCGATTCCTGCGCGGGCACGCCGACCTCCGCGCCACCGTCGGTGCGACCCGGGTGGCCGTCGTCGCCAACCGGCTCCGCCCCGGAACCCTCGGCGTCGACGCCCGCGGGCAGGTGCGCCGCACCCTCGACCGCTTCGGCGGCATCGAGGACGTCTGGTTCCTCCCGCAGGACCCGAGATCCGCGGATGCCGCGATCCTCGCGTCTCAGCCCATCGCCGATGTGGCGCCCCGATCGCCCTTCACGCTCGCGCTCCGCCGATTCGTGGGCGAGGCGATCGTGCCCGCTCCTGCCCCGCAGCGCGCCGCGAAGCCGCGGCGCCGGGGCGTCCACCTCACCGGCGCCGGGCGACCCGTGCACACCGACGCCGACGACATGGCACGTGTCGGCGAACGAGTCGTGTGATCATCGCGCTCTAGGCTAGGTCCGTGTCGACCCTCAGCGATCTCGTTTACGCCCAGGGCCGCTCCAGTGAAGAGGACGTGGAGTGGCTGCACCGTCTCGCAGGAGACGGCCAGCTCCTCGCCGATCTGGCGTTCGCCGACATCGTGCTCTGGGTGCCCACCTCCGACGATTCCTTCGTCGCCGTCGCCCACACCCGACCCGGCGGTGCGGCGACGCTCTTCTACCGCGACATCGTCGGCGACCGCGTGCGGCCGCAGTGGCGCACGCAGGTGCGCGAGGCGTTCCAGACGGGCGGCATCGTCGACTCGGCCTCGCCCGACTGGTTCGAGGAGACGCCCACACGCGTGCGTGCGGTGCCGGTCGCGCGCAAGCACGGCAAGGACGCGACGATCATCGGGGTGCTCACCCGCCACACCAACCTCGGCGAGGCGCGCATCCCCTCTCGGCAGCAGATCACCTTCAACGACTGCGCCGACGACCTCTTCGGGATGATCGCGTCGGGGGACTTCCCCGACCTCACCGCACCCACCTCGCCGCGCCGTGGCGCGCCCCGTGCGTCGGATGGACTGGTGCGGCTGGACGTCGACGGGGTGACGACGTTCGCGAGCCCCAATGCACTGTCGGCGTTCAACCGCCTCGGGTTCGACGACGAGCTCGAGGGGGAGTCGCTGGTGGAGGTCGTCACCGGCATCCTCCCTGCGAAGCGCCAGTTCGACGAGTCGCTGCCGGTCGTCGTCACCGGCCGGGCGCCGTGGCGTGCCGACCTGGAGGCCCGCGGCGTGACCGTCTCGCTGCGGACCATTCCGCTGCGCGACCACGGCACGCGCATCGGCGCCATCGTGCTCTGCCGCGACGTCACCGAGATCCGTCATCAGGAGCAGGAACTCATCACCAAGGACGCGACGATCCGCGAGATCCACCACCGCGTCAAGAACAACCTCCAGACGGTCGCGTCGCTGCTGCGCATCCAGGCCCGCCGCTCGCACACCGACGAGGCCCGTGAAGCGCTCACGCAGGCCATGCGCCGGGTCTCGGCCATCGCGGTGGTGCACGACACGCTCTCGGAAGGCCTCGCGCAGAACGTCGACTTCGACGAGGTGTTCGCCCGCGTGCTCAAGCTCGTGGCCGAGGTCGCCGCGGCGCCGAACACACGCGCCAAGACGCACTCAACGGGCCGCTTCGGCACCCTGCCCAGCGAATACGCGACGCCGCTCGCGCTCGCCCTCACCGAACTCGTCACGAACGCCGTCGAGCACGGGCTGGCGGGGCAGGAGGGCGACGTCGAGATCATCGCCGAGCGCACCGACGACCGCCTCGAGGTGCGCGTGCGCGACACCGGCTCCGGCCTCCCCGAGGGTCAGGTCGGTCGCGGCCTCGGCACGCAGATCGTGCGCACCCTCATCCAGGGCGAGCTCGGCGGCACCATCGACTGGCACACCATCATGGGCAGCGGCACGGAGGTCACGATCGACATCCCGCTGCGCTACATCGAGCGCGCCAAGAACTGAGTCTCACGCGCTCATCCTGCGACATGCAGAACGGATGCCGCGGGATGCGGCATCCGTTCTCTGCAGGTTCTCGCTATGAGGCGCGGCGCGCGCGGGCGGCGCGGCGCTTGAGCGCGCGGCGCTCGTCCTCGGAGAGACCGCCCCACACGCCCGAGTCCTGACCGGTCTCGAGGGCGTACTGCAGGCAGATCTCGGTGACGGTGCAGCGTGCGCACACCGACTTGGCCTTCTCGATCTGATCGACGGCCGGACCGGTGTTCCCGACGGGGAAGAACAGTTCGGGGTCGACGGTCAGGCAGGCGGCCTTGTCGCGCCAGTCCATGGTGGTGCTCCTTGTGACAGAGGGGTGGGGAATAAGGGCCCGGTTCGGGTCCGGTACCCTGTGGGATGTGCGAGAAGAATCTCGCCCCACGTCGCTGTGGGAGCACACGGCTTCACCAATCGTCCCATAGCGGTTTACCTGAATCAAGGGTTCATCGGCGGGTTTGTGTAGGACTTGCTGAGTGTTCCCCAGGGGGTGTGGAGGGTTCGCACAAACCGCTGTCGGTGGAAGAAGGAGTCGACGGAGAATGCGGACAAACCTGTCCGGAAGGATCGCCGCCGTGCTGGTCGGGCTCGAGGGACTCGGGCTCGCCGCGCTCACGGTGCGCGAGATCGTCGCGATCGCCTCGGGCGACACTGGCGCGATCGAGAGCGCGATCGCGCTGGCGGTGCTGACCCTCGTCGCCGCTGCCGCGGTCATCGCCTTCGCGTTCGCCATCTGGCGCGGCCAGTCGTGGGGGCGTTCGGGCGGCATCGTCACGCAGCTGCTGATCCTCGCGGTGGCCCTCGGAGCGGCGACGGGCGCGTTCGCCGATCCCGCAGCGGCGCTCGCGCTCGCCGCCCCGGCCGTGGTCGTCCTGGTGCTCCTGGTGCTCGCCGTACGCGACGCCGGCCGGGCGGCGCGCCGGCAGCGCGACGAGGAGGCCGACGGGCAGGCTTCGGGCAGCGCTTAGACGCCCAGGAGCGTCCGCACGCGCGCGACGTGGCCGGTGGCGCGCACGTTGTACAGCGCGTGCGTGAGACGGCCCTTCTCGTCGATGACGAAGGTGGAGCGGATGACGCCCATGAAGGTCTTGCCGTAGTTCATCTTCTCGCCCCATGCGCCGTACTTCTCGAGCACCTTGTGGCCGGGATCGCTCAGCAGGTCGTACGTCAGGCCGTCGCGCTCCCGGAACCGGCGGAGCTTCTCGGGCTCGTCGGGAGAGATGCCCAGCACCGTGTACCCGGCCGCCTGCAGCGGGGCGAGGCTGTCGCGGAAGTCGCACGCCTCCTTGGTGCAGCCGGGCGTCATCGCCGCCGGATAGAAGAACAGGATCACGCGCCCGCCCCGCAGGTCCTTCAGCGTCACGGCCCGCTCGTCCTGGTCGACGAGGGTGAAGGCGGGGGCGAGGGAGCCGGGTTCGAGGCGTGTCGTGGTCACCGTCCCACTCTAGGCGCCGTGCTCCTGGCCCTTCTTGGCGAACGTCTCGAGCAGTCGCTGCAGTGAGTCGAGTCGGGCGGCGCCGCCGGGGCCCAGCCGGCCCTCCTCGACGGCCTCGACGATGGCGCAATCCGGCGCGTCGGGGAGGTGCGTGCACCCGCGAGGGCACTCCTCGGCGATCGCGTCGAGGTCGGAGAAGGCCCGCAGGATGTTCGCGGGATCGACGTGGCCGAGGCCGAACGAACGCACGCCGGGGGTGTCGATGACCCAGCCGTTGCCGCCTTCGCCGCGGTAGCGCAGCGACACGGTCGAGCTGGATGTGTGCCGCCCACGACCGGTCACGACGTTGACGTGGCCGGTGGCGCGCTTCGCATCGGGCACGAGCGCGTTGACGAGCGTCGACTTGCCGACGCCCGAGTGTCCGACGAAGACCGTCGAGTGGCCGACGAGCGCCGCGCCGACGCGCTCGAGCGGCATCTCCTCCCGCCCGCTCGTGAACACCTCGAGGTCGAGGCCTTCGAAGTGCGCGAGGAACTCCGCCGGGTCGGCGAGGTCGGTCTTGGTGACGACGAGGAGAGGGCGGATGCCGGCATCCAGCGCCGCGACGAGGTAGCGGTCGACGAGCCGCGGGCGCGGCTCGGGGTCCGCCGCGGCGACCACGACGAGCATCTGGTCGGCGTTGGCGACGACCACGCGCTCGACCTGGTCGGTGTCATCGGCGCTGCGTCTGAGCAGCGAGGTGCGCTCCTCGATGCCGACGATGCGCCCCAGTGTGCCGTCGTCGCCCGACGCGTCGCCGACGACGCGAGCGCGGTCGCCCGTCACGATCGGCGTCTTGCGCAGTTCGCGCGCCCGGGCGGCGAGCGCCGTGCGCTCGGTCGGCAGGTCCTCGTCGACCAGCACGGTGTACCGGCCGCGGTCGACGCCCAGCACGCGCGCGATCTCGGCGTCGCTGTGGGCCGGGCGGCGTTTCGTCCGGGGGCGGTTGGCCTTCGGATTGGGCCGCACGCGCACGTCGGCCTCGTCGAACTCCGGCTCGTCGTCGTCGAGGTCGTCGAGCCAGCTCACGGTGTCGTCCCGCTCATCGAGTCATCCCGGATCGGTTCACGCTGGTCATCCCGATCGCTCCGCGAAGGTGTCCACGCGCCCTCTCACGAGACGCGCATCGTCTCCTCGGAGACCCCGCCGTCGGCGTGCTCGCCGTCGAGCATCCGCTGCCAGATCTGCGGGAACTCGGGCATGGTCTTCGCGGTCGTGCCGATGTCGTCGACCTCGACCCCGGGCACGGCCAGGCCGATCAGGGCGCCCGTGGTCGCCATGCGGTGGTCGTGGTACGCGTGCCAGGTTCCGCCGTGGAGAGGGCGGGGGACGATGCGGATGCCGTCGGGCAGCTCCTCGGCCTCGCCGCCGAGGCCGCGCAGCTCGGCGACGAGCGCCGCGATGCGGTCGGTCTCGTGGCCGCGGATGTGACCGATGCCGTGCAGGGTCGAGGGGGAGTCCGCGAAGGCGGCGAGCGCGAAGATGGTGGGCGTCAGCTCGCCGGCGGCCGACAGATCGAGATCGACCCCCTGGATGCCGGCTCCGGCGGTCACGGTGAGCGCGCCGCCGCGGCGCACCACGCGGGCGCCCATGAGCGACAGGATCTCGGTGAGCATCGCGCCCGGCTGGGTGGAGTGCGCGGGCCAGCCGGTGACCGACACCGCACCGCCGGCCACCATGGCCGCAGCCAGGAACGGCGCTGCGTTCGAGAGGTCGGGCTCGATCGCGACGTCCTTGCCGCGGATCGGACCGGCCGGCACGATCCACTCGCCCACGCCTGGGCGCTCGACGTGCACGCCGCGGTGCCCGAGGGCTTCGACGGTCATGTCGATGTGCGGGATGCTCGGCAGCCGCTCGCCGGCGTGACGCAGCTGCAGCCCGACGTCGAAGCGCGGCGCCGCGAGCAGGAGACCGGAGACGAACTGGCTCGACGCGCTGGCGTCGATCGTCACCTCGCCGCCGCGGACGTGGCCGTGGCCGCGGATGATGAACGGGAGCGCCCAGTGGCCGCCGTCGTCGATGTCGACGCCGACGTCGCGGAGCGCCGTGATCATGGCGCCCATCGGGCGGTGCAGCGCGCTCTCGTGCGCCGTGAGGGTGACGTCGCCGCGGGCGAAGCCCCCGAGGCCGGCCACGAACCGCATGACGGTGCCCGCCTGCCCGCAGTCCACGACGGTGTCGCCGCGCAGCGGCCACACCGGTGTCACCTCGATGTCGTCGCCGTACAGTCCGTTGCCTTCGACGAGCTCGATGCCGACGCCGAGCGAGCGCAGCGCGTCGATCATGCGGGCGGAGTCGTCGGAGTGCAGCGGCGCGATCAGGCGGCTCGGGGCGTCCGCGAGGGCGGCCAGGATCAGCTCCCGGTTCGTCAGCGATTTCGACCCGGGGACGGTCACCGTGGCGTGCAGTGCTCCGTCCGCGACAGGCGCGGGCCAGGGGCCGCGCTCGATCGGCGCGGAGGGCGGGGAATACGCGTCGGCTGTCATCGGGTTCTACCCTACTGAACCCGGTGGGCACGAGCCGGGAGCAACCTACTGAGCGGAGCCGGATGTTCGCCACCCTCGAGCGTCTCGATCGTGAGGCGCCCCTCCTCGCAGAGCGCGACGCGCCTCTTTCAGGCGGCCTGGAACAGGCCGCCGTAGACTGGCGCGTGATGAGCGACTCGACCGACCAGGCTGCCGAGGCGGACCGCGATCAGGATCCCCGCGCGCAGTTCGAAGAGCAGGCGCTGCCCTTCATGGACCAGCTGTACGCCGCGGCCATGCGCATGACCCGCAACCCCGCCGATGCGGCTGATCTCGTGCAGGAGACCTTCGTCAAGGCGTTCGCCTCGTGGAAGACCTTCACGCAGGGCACCAACCTCAAGGCGTGGCTGTACCGCATCCTGACGAACACCTATATCAACACCTACCGCAAGAAGCAGCGCGAGCCGTATCAGGGCACGATCGACGACCTCGAGGACTGGCAGCTCGGCGGTGCCGAGTCGACCACCGCGACGAGCACCCGCTCGGCCGAGGCCGAGGCGATCGACCACATGCCCGCGTCGGTCGTGAAGGACGCGCTGCAGTCCATCCCGGAGGACTTCCGGCTGGCGGTGTACCTCGCCGACGTCGAGGGCTTCGCCTACCAGGAGATCGCCGACATCATGAAGACCCCCATCGGCACGGTCATGAGCCGTCTGCATCGTGGCAGGCGGATGCTGCGTGAACTGCTGGCCGACTACGCAAAAGAGCGCGGCATCACCCCCGCCGCCACGAGGAGCACGAAATGACCGACTGCGGCTGTGAGAAGGCGCGGCGCGACCTGGAGGAGTACCTGCGCCACGAGGTCTGCAAGACCGAGCAGAGCGACATCGCCGAGCACCTGGCCAACTGCGAGGGCTGCCGCGACGAGGCGCTCGTCGCGACCACGCTGACCGAGGTGCTCGCCCGGGCGTGCAAGGAGAGCGCGCCCGAAGAGCTGCGGGATCAGGTGCTGGCCAAGCTGCGGGCGGTCCAGGCGGCGCACTGACGCCGCTGCCCGCCGGGTCACCCCGCGGGCGTGAAGATCGTGAGCGCGCCGGGCGCCACGTCGACGGTCACAGGCAGCGCGCCGATCGGGTCGCCGTCGGCGTACGCCGTGACCCCCGGTGACGACAACCGCACCGAGCGCACACGTCGCATCGCGACCTCCGACACGCCCGCGTGCGTGCCCTTGTACACCCGGGGGAGGAGCCGCAGCAGGCGCAGTCTCCCGGCGGGACGCACGAGCACGACGTCGAGCAGGCCGTCGGCCGGGTCGGCATCGGGACAGATCGGGATGCCGCCGCCATACGTGCGCCCGTTGCCGACGGTCGCCATCACGAGGTCGCCGCCCACGTGTTCGCGCGTGCCGTCGGCGAGTTCGAGCTCGACCTCGTACGGGATGCCGGCGAGCGTCAGGAACTCGACGAGGATCGCGATGTTGTAGCGCGAGCCGCCGCGCGGCCAGCGCATCGCGTTGGCGCGGTCGTTGACCTTGGAGTCGAACCCGCTCGCGAGCACCGATCCGAAGTACCGCGTCGATCCGTCCTCGCGGGTGACGCGAGCCAGGTCGATCGCCCGGGTGACGCCCGCGGCGATGGCGTCGGCCGCCGCGGTGGCGTCGAGCTCGCGCAGCCCCAGCGTCGCCGCGAAGTCGTTGCCGGTGCCCGACGGCACGATGCCGAGCGGGATGCCGGTGCCGGCGACCTCCTGGATCGCGAGGTTCACGGTGCCGTCGCCGCCGGCGACGACGACCGCGTCCACGCCCACCCCGATCGCGGTCCGCAGGAGTGCGGACGACTCCGCCGCGCTGCCACCGCTCAGGATCGACGTCTGGACGCCGTGCGCGCGAAGGCGCTCGGCGGCGCTGGTCGCGGCACCGGTGTGGGCGCCTGCCCGCGCCGCGGGGTTGACGAGCAGCGCGACCTTCATGGGCGCTCCGTCGCAGAGGCGGCCGGTTCGACCAGTGCGCCGGGGTTCATGATCCCGCGCGGGTCGAGCACGTTCTTCACCGCGCGCAGCACCTGCACGCCGAGGGGTCCGATCTCGGCCTCGAGATACGGCCGATGATCGCGCCCCACGGCGTGATGGTGGGTGATCGTGCCGTGGGCGTCGCCGATCGCGCGGGACGCGGCATCCTTCGCCCTCATCCACTGGGTCTCTGGATCGTCGGTGAGCGCGGCGACCACCGTGAAGTAGAGCGACGCGCCCGCCGGGTACACGTGCGAGATGTGGCACAGCACGAGGGGCTTCGTGCCTGCGGCGGCGAGGCTCGCGGTGAGCGCGGCGGTGACCGCGGCCTTGAGGGCGGGCAGGTTCGCCCACGTCGTCGCGGTCTCGAGGGTCTCGGCGAGGACGCCGATGTCCATGAGGGTGTCGCGCAGCGCGGGCGAGGCGAAGCGGCCGCGCTCCCACGACCGCGCCGGGTCCTCACCTCGCGACGTCGCGCCGTGCGCGCGGAAGACCGCGTCGAGCGCATCGCGTGTCGCCTCGGCCTCGGCGGACGTCGCGCCCTCGAAGGTGGCGACGGCGAGGCATCCGCGCATCCGCGTGAGGTGCCCGCCCATCGCTGCGTTCACCCGCGTCTCGGTCTCGTCGCTCAGCCGCAGGACGGTGGGACGGATGCCGCGCTGCGTGGCTTCGCGGAACGCCGACGCCCCCGCGGCGAAATCGGGGAACGACCAGGCGCGGTACGCGGTCGCCGCGGGGACCGGGCGGATCCGCACGGTCACCTCGGTGAGGACGCCGAAGGCGCCCTCCGAGCCCAGGAACAGCTCGCGCAGGTCGGGGCCGGCGGCGCTCGCGGGGGAGCGCCCGAGGTCGAGGTCTCCCGCCGGAGTGGCGACGCGCAGCGCGTGGACGAGGTCGTCGAAGCGGCCGTAGCCGCGCGAGGCCTGGCCGCTCGACCGCGTCGCCGCGTACCCGCCGAGGGAGGCGTACAGGAAGCTCTGCGGGAAGTGCCCGAGCGTGTAGCCGCGGGTGCCGAGAAGCTCCTCGGCCTGAGGACCGGTCGTGCCGGCGCCGAACGTCGCGAGAAGCGCCACCTCGTCGAGCGCGAGGAGCGCCGCGGTGCGGCTGAGGTCGAGGGCGATCACGGCGCGCTGCGCGCCGCGCACGGGGTCGACGCCGCCTACGACCGACGTGCCCCCGCCGAAGGGCACGACGGCGATGCCGCGCTCGCCGCACACGCGGAGCACGGCGGCGACCTCGGAGTGATCCGCGGGCGAGACCACCGCGTCGGGAGCGGCCTGCAGGTCGTCGAGCCGGCGGCGCAGCAGGTCGGGCGTGCTCTTGCCCCCGAGGTGCATCATGCGCACCGCATCGTCACGCGTCGCCGCGTCGGCGCCGACCACGCCGGCCAGTGCCGCGAGGTCGCCGTCGGGCAGCAGCGAGGGCGTGAGGACGGGCGCGGTGCGGCGCGCAACGGGGTGCGCCTTGCCCGGCAGCAGCGTCGCGACGATCGCCTTCGCGGCCGTAGGCAGACGCGCGGGCTCCGACCCCCAGGCGTCCCACTCGCCGCGGGGGCGGGGCGTCGGGACGGCGAGCGGACGCACCGGGTCGCTCGAGGGATCGGTGGGCACCGTCGCAGCCATGGCGACAGTATGACACATTCTGTATGGTTGTCACATGGCCGATGGAGTGCCCGATACCGAGACCGCGATCCTCGACGCCGCGCTCGCCGAGGTGCTGGCGCACGGCATCCGCCGGACGACGGCCTCCGACATCGCACGGCGCTGCGGGATCGCCCGCCAGACGCTCTATCGCTACTGGCCCGACGCGCAGGCGGTGTTCGCCGCGCTCGTGACGCGCGAGCTCGTCGCGGCGCTTCCCGCCGAGGCCGGGGATTCCGCCGACCTCGGCGAGCTCGTCGCACTGCTCGTCGAGACCGCCGACCGCGTGCGACGTCTTCCCCTCGTCGACCGGCTCCGCGACACCGATCCCGAGCTGTTCGCCCGGTACATCCTCGATCGGCTCGGCACGAGCCAGCGGGCGATCCACGCCGAGACCGCCCGGCGCATCGCCGCGGGCCAGCGTGCCGGCTTCGTACGCGCGGGCGAGCCGCCGCAGCTGGCGGCCATGGTGCTGCTCGTGGCGCAGTCGGCGGTGCAGTCGGCGCCGCTCGTCGCCGAGTGGCTGCCCGAGGGCGCGTGGCGCGCCGAACTCGTGCACGCGCTGCGCGGCTACCTCGCACCGGCCGTGGGGGAGCAGCGATGACGACGCGCATCGTGGGACGCACGCCCGGATCGTCCGCGCTCTCGGCGGGCCGGCGCTCGCGCGAGCTCGACGCACTCGCCGACCGCGGCGAGATCGACGTGCTCGTCATCGGCGGCGGCATCACCGGAGCCGGGATCGCGCTGGATGCCGCGAGCCGGGGCCTGCGCACGGTTCTGGTCGAACGGCACGACCTCGCGCACGGCACCAGCCGCTTCAGCTCCAAGCTCGTGCACGGCGGCCTGCGGTACCTCGCGTCGGGCCAGATCGGGATCGCGCACGAGAGTGCGACAGAGCGTCACATCCTCCTCACCCGGACGGCGCCGCACCTCACGCGCGCGCTGGCGCAGGTCGTGCCACTGCACGACCCCGGGCACCTCGCGCGCGGTGCGTACATCGGCATGGGCTACGAGCTCGGCGACGGCCTGCGCCGCGCGGTCGGAACCCCCGGGTCGCTGCTGCGGCCGCCCGGCCCGATCGGCCGCGACGCCACCCTCGCGCTCGCGCCCGCCGTTCGCGCCGAGGGGCTCCGCGGCGGGGTGCGGGGCTGGGACGGACAGCTCATCGACGACGCCCGGCTCGTCGTCGCCGTCGCGCGGACGGCCGCCGGGTACGGGGCATCCGTCCTCACCCGTGTCGAGGCCGTCTCGGTCACCGGACGCGAGGCGACCCTGCGCGACCTCGTGACGGGCGAGACGCTCCATGTGCACGCGCGCGCCGTCGTGAGCGCGACGGGTGTGTGGGCGGGAGATCTCGACCGCGACGTCCGCCTGCGGCCGAGCCGCGGCACGCACCTCGTGGTGTCGACGGCCCGCCTCGGCGGTTCGGACGTGTCGCTCACCGTGCCGGTCCCCGGGTCGTCGAGCCGCTTCGTCTTCACTCTGCCGGCGCAGCACGGTCGCACCTACATCGGCCTCACGGACGTGCCCGCCGACGGGCCGATCCCCGACGTCGCGCACGCGACCGAGGCCGAGATCGACATGCTCCTCGGCACGGTCAACACCGTGCTGGAGGAGCCCCTCGTCCGCGCCGACGTGCTCTCCACCTTCGCCGGCCTGCGGCCGCTGCTCGCCGGCGGCGACGACCACGACACCAGCGACCTGTCGCGCCGTCACGCGATCATCGAGTCCTCCAGCGGCGTGCTCAGCATCGTCGGGGGCAAGCTCACGACGTACCGGCGGATGGCGGAGGACGCCGTCGATGCCGTGATCCGGCGCGACCCCGGGTTCGCCTCCCGCCCGTCGCGAACGCGTTCGATCCCGCTCGTCGGCGCGTGGCCGCGGCACCGTCTCGGCGAGATCGCCGCGGCGCCGCGTCTGGTGCGCCGGTTCGGTGCCGAGGCGCCCTACGCCGCCGCCCTCCCGAAGGGTCCGGCCGCCGCGTGCGGCGTGACGGCCCAGGAGCTGCAGTGGGGGGTCGCGGTCGAGGGCGCCCTGAGCGTCGCCGACCTCCTCGACCGGCGTACCCGCCTCGGTCTCGTCGAGACCGACCGTGAGCAGTCGACGGATGCCGCCACCGCCGCCTTCGCGCGCGCGGGTGTCGAGCCGATCGAGGCCTGAGCCGCAGCTCGCAACCGATCCTCGGTTGAGGAGCATTGCCGATGTGAGGGGCGACATGCCCTGATTCGGTCCGCATCTCGGAGCAGAACCTCGTGTGAGGAACGTCCGTACGCGGGTTGGCAGGAATCCGCTCCAGGACGGCGGCGCAGGCGGGTCGGGGTGTCGCACGTCCCCCTCACACTGGAACGGTGACTCACAGCGGAACCCACGGCGGACTCGGCGTCGTCCAGGGCACGGCGCTCTACATCGCGTCGGTGCTCGGAACCGGGCTCCTCGTGCTTCCCGGCCTCGCGGCCGACGTGGCGGGTCCGGCGTCCATCGTCTCGGTGCTGGCGGTCATCGTGCTCGCCGTGCCGCTGGCGGGCACCTTCGCCGCCCTGGCCGCGCGCTACCCCGATCCGGGCGGCGTCGCCAGCTACGTGCGCCGCGCGCTCGGTCGCACGGCCGCCCGCGCGACCGGCTACTGGTTCTACTTCGGCGTGGCCGCGGGGTTCCCGGTGCTGGCGGTCCTCGGCGCCGAGTACCTGAGCGCGATCCTGCACATCGACCGCGTCGCCGTGCCCATCCTGGTGTTCGCGATCCTCATCCCGCCGTTCGCCGTCAACATGCTGGGTGTGCGGGTCGCCGGCTGGGTGCAGTTCGTCCTCACCGGCCTCCTCGTCGGCATCGTCGTCTTCGTCGTCGCCACGGCCTTCCCCGCCGTCGAGGGGTCGAGCTTCACGCCGTTCCTGCCCCACGGCTGGTCGGGCGTCGGCACGGCGATCAGCCTCTTCGTCTGGGCGTTCGCGGGCTGGGAGGTCGGCACGCACATCTCGGGGGAGTTCCGCGACCCGCGCCGCAGCATCCCGATCGCCACCGCCATCGCGCTCGTCGTGACCGGGCTCGCGTACCTGCTGCTGCAGGTCGTGACCGTGGGCGTGCTCGGCGAGGACGCGGGCGCCGGTGCCGTGCCGCTGCTCTCGCTCGCCGAGGCGGTGGCGCCCGGATTCGGTCCGACGGCGATCGGCGCCGTCGCCGCGATCGTGGTGCTGGGCGTGATGAACGCCTACCTCGCCGCGTTCGGCAAGCTGGGCGCGTCGCTCGCGTCGTCGGGCGATCTGCCCCGGGTGCTCGCGCCCGGTGCCGAGTCGGGTGGAGTGCCTCGGCGCGCCCTGATGCTGACGTTCGTGATCGCGATGGTCTACTGCACGATCGCGCTCGCGACCGGCGGCGACCTGCAGACGTTCATCCTCATCCACACCAGCAACATGGTGTCGATCTACGCCGCCGGCATGATCGCGGCGACGCTGATCCTGCCGCGCTTCACGGCGGGCTGGTTCATGGCGGTCGTCGCGGCCGTCCTGTCGGTGGGCCTGCTGCTCCTGGCCGGAGCGAATCTGCTCCCCGCCGCCGCGCTCGCGCTCGCCGCGATCCTCGTGACGGTCGGGAAGCGGCTGCGGCGCTCGTCGCGGCAGGCGGTCGCGCTCGGCGGCGAGACCGTGGCAGCAGAAGCCGCAGACCCCGGGTCCATCGTCGAGGTGAAGACGACGGCGGTCCCGGCAGAACGCAGTTCGGCCCTGGAATCCTCAGCGCAGGGCTGAGTCCTCCAGGGCCGGACCGGCGGAGCGCTCCGCTTACAGCGTGAGCGCCTGCTGCATGATCGCAGCCTGCTCGGCGGCGTGCACCTTCGGCGAACCGGTCGCGGTCGACGCCGCCGACGCGCGCGAGACGCGGCTGATGGTGCGACCGTTGAGGTTCTTCACGACCTCGAGGGCGATGAAGGGCCATGCGCCCTGGTTCTCGGGCTCGTCCTGCACCCACACCAGTTCGGCGTTCGGGTAGGCGTCGATGACGGCGTTGAGCTCGTCGATGGGGGCCGGGTAGTACTGCTCCAGGCGCACCAGGGCGATCTCGGGGTTCGGGTTCTTGTCGAGCTCGGCGCGCAGATCCCAGTGGATCTTGCCGGCGTGCAGCAGCACGCGCTTGACCGCCGACTTGTCGAGACCGCGGTTGTCGTCGATCACCGGTTCGAAGCGGCCGGTGAGGAAGTCCTCGACCGGGCTCGTCGCGCCGCGCAGGCGCAGCATCGCCTTCGGGGTGAAGACGATCAGCGGGCGGCGCGGACGCGCGTACGCCTGGCGGCGCAGCAGGTGGAAGTACGACGCCGGGGTCGACGGGCGCGCGACGGTCATGTTGTCCTGCGCGCACATCTGCAGGTACCGCTCGATGCGTGCCGACGAGTGGTCGGGTCCCTGACCCTCGTAGCCGTGGGGGAGCAGCAGCACGACGCTCGACTGCTGGCCCCACTTCTGGTCGGCAGCCGAGATGTACTCATCGATGACCGACTGGGCGCCGTTGGCGAAGTCGCCGAACTGGGCCTCCCACAGCACGAGCGAGTCGGCGCGCTCGACCGAGTAGCCGTACTCGAACGCCATCGCCGCGTACTCGCTCAGCAGCGAGTCGTAGACGTAGAAGCGCCCCTGGTCCTCGCTGAGGTTCGTGAGCGGGATCCACTCCTGGCCGTTCGCGCGATCGTGCAGCACGGCGTGGCGCTGCACGAAGGTGCCGCGACGCGAGTCCTGACCCGCGAGACGCACGTTGGTCTTCTCGAGCAGCAGCGAGCCGAAGGCCAGCAGCTCGCCGAAGCCCCAGTCGATCGAGCCGTTGCGGCTCATGTCGAGCCGCTTGTCGAGCAGCTGCTGCAGCTTGGCGTGGACCGTGAAGCCGTTCGGCTTGTTCACGAACGTGTCGCCGATCAGGTTCACCATCTCGCGGGAGACGCCCGTGGTCGCCGGCTCTCCGGCGGCCGGCACGTCGCCCGCTTCGGGCACGAGGATCGGCGAGGAGCCGGTCTCGGCCGCGTGGGTCTCGGCGAACGCGATCTCGAGGCGGCTCTGGAAGTCCTGCTTCGCCTTCTCGTACTCTTCTTCGGTGATGTCGCCGCGACCGACGAGAGCCTCGGTGTAGAGGCGGCGCACGGAGCGCTTCGCCTCGATGAGGTTCGTCATGAGGGGCTGGGTCATCGACGGGTCGTCGCCCTCGTTGTGACCGCGGCGGCGGTAGCAGACGACGTCTACGACGACATCGCGGTGGAACCGCTCGCGGTAGGCGAAGGCCAGCTGCGCCACGCGCGTGACGGCCTCCGGGTCGTCGCCGTTCACGTGGAAGATCGGCGCTTGGATCGTCTTGGCGACGTCGGTCGCGTACACCGAGGTGCGGGCGTCGGTCGGCGTCGTGGTGAAGCCGACCTGGTTGTTGACGACCACGTGGACGGTGCCGCCGGTGCGGTAACCGCGCAGCTGCGACATCTGCAGCGTCTCGACGACGACGCCCTGGCCGGAGAAGGCCGCGTCGCCGTGGACGAGGATCGGCAGCCATGTGAACGTGCCGATGGGCTTGCGGTCCTGCTTCGCGCGGACGATGCCCTCGAGCACGCCGTCGACGGTCTCGAGGTGCGACGGGTTCGCGGCGAGGTACACCGGCAGCTCGGACTCGTTGTCGGCGACGAACGTGCCCTCGGTGCCGAGGTGGTACTTGACGTCGCCCGACCCGCTCTTCGAGCCGATCGCGACGGAGCCCTCGAACTCGCGGAACACCTGGCCGTACGTCTTGCCGGCGATGTTCGTCAGCACATTGAGGCGACCGCGGTGCGCCATGCCGATCGCAGCACCGTCGAGGCCCGCCTGGGCCGCGCCCTGCAGGATCTCGTCGAGGAGGGGGATCAGCGACTCGCCACCCTCGAGGCTGAAGCGCTTCTGGCCGACGTACTTCGTCTGCAGGAACGTCTCGAACGCCTCGGCCTGGTTCAGCTTGTCGAGGATGCGCAGCTGCTCGTCGTGCCCGGGCTTCTGGTACTTGACCTCGACGTTCTCCTGGAACCACGCGCGCTGCGTCGGGTCCTGGATGTGCATGTACTCGATGCCGATGGTGCGGCAGTACGAGTCGCGCAGCACGCCGAGGATGTCGCGGAGCTTCATCTGGCGCTTGCCGCCGAAGCCGCCGGTGACGAACTCGCGGTCGAGGTCCCAGAACGTGAGGCCGTGCTGCTCGATCTCGAGGTCGGGGTGCGTGCGCTGCTGGTACTGGAGCGGGTCGATGTCGGCCATGAGGTGACCGCGCACCCGGAACGAGTTGATGAGCTCCTGCACGCGCGCGGTCTTGTCGACGCGCTCGGCGAGGTCGACGTTGATGTCGGACGCCCAGTGGATCGGCGCATACGGGATGCGCAGCGCGGCGAAGATGTCCTCGTAGAAGCTGCGCTGCCCGATGAGCAGCTCGTGCACCTTCTTGAGGAACTCGCCCGACCCGGCACCCTGGATGACGCGGTGGTCGTAGGTGCTCGTCAGCGTGATCGTCTTGCCGATCGCGAGCTCGTTGAGCGTCTTGTCGCTCGCGCCCTGGAACTCGGCGGGGTACTCGAGGGCGCCGGCGCCGACGATGCAGCCCTGGCCCTTCATGAGCCGCGGCACGGAGTGCACCGTGCCGATGCCGCCGGGGTTGGTCAGCGAGATCGTGGTGCCCTGGAAGTCGGCCGCGGTGAGCTTGTTGCCGCGTGCACGCGTGACCAGGTCCTCGTAAGTGGTGAGGTACTCGTTGAACGTCAGCTGCTCGGCGCGCTTGATGCTCGGAACGAGGAGAGCGCGGGTGCCGTCGGGCTTCGGGAGGTCGATCGCGATGCCGAGGTTGATGTGCGCGGGCGCGACGAGCGACGGCTTGCCGTCGACCTCGGCGTAGAACACGTTCTGGCTCGGGAACTCCTTGAGCGCCTGGATGATCGCCCACCCGATGAGGTGCGTGAAGCTCACCTTGCCGCCGCGCGTGCGCGACATGTGGTTGTTGATGACGATGCGGTTGTCGATCATCAGCTTCGCCGGCACCGTGCGCACGCTCGTCGCCGTCGGCACGGTCAGCGACTCGTCCATGTTGGCGGCGAGGGCCTTCGGCATGCCGCGCAGCGTCGTGACGACATCGGCGTCGGCCTCGCCGTCGGCTGCCGACGGCTGTGCCTTCGGCGCCTGCGCCGGGATCGGCTGCGGCGCGGCCGGGCGCGCGGTGGTGCGCGCCACCGGCTGCGTGCCGATCACCGGGATCGGCGCCGTCACCGGACGCGGCTCGGATGCCGTCGGCGGGGTCGTCGCCGGGGGCGCGGCGGGCGCGGCCGCCGCGGGCGCGGCCTGGGTCGGTGCTGCTCCGTCGACGGGGTGGTAGGCCTCGAGAACGGGCCACCACGCCTTGTCGACGGAGTTCCGGTCGATCTTGAACTGTTCGTACAGCTCCTCGACGAGCCACTCGTTGGCTCCGAACTCTCCCTCGTTCGAAACCCCGACGCCCGTCACCTGGCTCGACACGCTGAATCGCCTGCTTTCATCGGTGAAGTTCTGGGATGCGCGGGGGGCGCGAACCGCCCTCACACACGACGGTTAAGCCTAGCCCAGTCTGCGCGGGAGGTTCGGGCCCTCCGGGGCCGCGAACCTGAAAGAACCCGCATGATTATCCGCACAGGAACTGTCACTAACCTTGGCGGTCATGGAGTTCTACGGCGAAACACCCGACGTCGACCTGACCTACTCTGACGTCTTCCTCGTCCCGCGGCGCTCGGCGATCACGAGCCGCCTCGATGTCGACCTCGCTCCTGGCGACGGCACGACGGCCACCCTTCCTCTGGTCTCGGCGAATATGAACTCGGTCACGGGGGCGCGCCTCGCGGCCACGCTGGCGCGCCGCGGCGGCCTCGGAGTCCTCCCGCAGGACATGCCGCTGCAGGAGCTCGACGCCGCGATCCGCTGGGTCAAGGCGCAGCCGGTCGCGTGGGACACCCCGCTCGTGCTGCCGCCCGATGCGACCGTCGCCGACGCCGCGCGGCTGCTCCCCGCGACCGAGGGGCACGGCATCGTGGTCGCCGACGCCTCGTCCGGTCACGTCGACGCCGATGAGATCCTCGGCATCGTCCCGGCCGCCCGGCTCGGCACCGCCCTGCCCGACGCACGCCTGGGTGACCTCGCGCGTGGGCGCGCAGCATCCGTCGATGCCGATGACATCGAGAGCGCGCGCCACGCGTTCGACGTGATCGTCGCCGCGGAAGCCGAGACCGTGTGCGTGCTGCACCACGGGCACCTCGTCGGCACCCTCTCGCGCCGCAGCGCACTGCGCTCGACGCTGTACCGCCCGGCCGTCGACGCATCGGGTCGCCTCATCGTCGCCGCGGCCGTCGGCATCAACGGAGACGTCGCGTCGAAGGCGAAGGCCCTTGCCGGCGCGGGCGTCGACGTCCTCGTCGTCGACACCGCCCACGGGCACCAGGAGGGCATGCTCCGCGCGCTGCGGGCCGTCGCCGACCTCGACCTCGGCATTCCGATCGCAGCCGGCAACATCGTCAGCGCCGAGGGCGTGCACGACCTCGTCACCGCCGGCGCCACCATCCTCAAGGTCGGCGTGGGCCCCGGCGCCATGTGCACGACGCGCATGATGACCGCGGTCGGCCGTCCGCAGTTCTCCGCCGTCCTCGAGACGGCCGAGGCCGCCCGCATCATGGGGGCGCACGTGTGGGCGGACGGCGGTGTGCGCTACCCGCGCGACGTCGCGCTGGCGCTGGCGGCGGGTGCGGCATCCGTCATGATCGGCTCGTGGTTCGCGGGGACCATCGAGGCGCCCGGCGAGCTGCAGATCGACGACGCCGGCCGGGCCTACAAGGAATCGTGGGGCATGGCCTCGACGAAGGCCGTGCACGAGCGCTTCG
The DNA here is from genome assembly GCF_001422925.1 of Microbacterium sp. Leaf288. Classification (GTDB taxonomy): domain Bacteria; phylum Actinomycetota; class Actinomycetes; order Actinomycetales; family Microbacteriaceae; genus Microbacterium. The sequence continues at coordinate 265,787 of NZ_LMNI01000012.1, read as the reverse complement.
GGCGTCTCGATCCTTACGAGCTCGCCCGCAAGGAGCTCTTCGCCGAGGGCATCTCGTCGTCGAAGATCTACCTCGACCCGCTCCGCCCCGGCCTCGAGGACCTGCTCGACATGATCACGTCGGGCGTGCGGTCCTCCTTCACGTACGCGGGCGCGTCGACGGTCGCCGAGTTCCATGACCGCGCGCGCGTCGGCCTGCAGTCGGCGGCCGGTTACGAAGAGGGCAAGGCGCTGCCGGTCAGCTGGTGAGGATGCTCCGGATGCTGCGGCCCGCGGCATCCGTGATGCCGAAGGCTTCGTCAGCGCAGGCGGGCGAGTGCCTGCTCGTGCACGGCCGGGTCGGAATCCATTCCGGCTGGTGACTCTGGGGCGTACACGACGAGCTCGGTGAACCCGAGCGACGCGGCGTGCTCGGCGGCCGCGAGGTACGCGTCGACGCTCGTCGTGGGGCGCACGCGGCCGAACCCCAGCAGCAGCGAGCGACGCACCGCCGACGGATCCCGGCCGGCGCTCCGGCACGCCTCGTCGAATCCCCGCGCCTGCTGTGCGAGCAGCGCCCAGTACTCCTCGGCGTCGAGCTGGGTCGACCCGGGGCCGCCGTACGAGTTCCAGGTGTCGGCATACGCGGCGGCGAGCGCCAGCGCACGGGGCCCGTGTGCGGCGAGCAGCAGCTCCGGGCGGGCGACCCCCTCGGGTGCCGGCAGGGTCTCGAGACCGCGGAACGAGGTCGTGCGACCTTCCCACTCGGTCGTCCCGTCGAGCACCGCCCGGTAACCCCGCACCACGTCCGCGAAGCGCGCCGACATCTCGGCAGGGCTCTCGCGGGTGCCGTGATCGGCCAGTGCGCACGTCGGCGCACCCATGCCGAGGCCGAGGACGAGGCGACCGCCCGAGATGTCCTGCACGGTCATCGCCACGCGGGCGAGCGTGACCGGCGTGCGGAACACGGCCGATGCCACGAGCGTGCCGAGGCGGATGCGCTCGGTGACGGCGGCCGCCGCGGTGAGCGTGGTGAAGGCCTCGCTCAGCCACAGGCCGGGCGCCGTCGCGTGCGTGAGGTGGTCGTAGGTGTACACGACGTCGTACCCGACCTGCTCGGCCCACCGGTACCACCGCTCCTGTTCGCGCCACGATCCGACCGGCGGAACCACGAGGCTGATCCTGTCCAGTGCCATAGCGCCATGGTGGCACCCATCCCAGGATCGTGCGGAGATGCCTGCCGTAGACTTGTCGGCACGATGGACGACCCTCCTAGTTGCAGACAATCGCCCCACCGACCCTCCACCCCGATGAACGGGGGTGATGCGTGATGGATTACGTCATGTTGGGCGTGGGGCTTCTTCTCACAATCGGCACCGGCCTGTTCGTCGCCAGCGAGTTCGCGCTCGTGAACCTCGACCGGGCGGACCTCGAGGCCCGCCAGGCCGCCGGTGAAAACCGGCTCTCGCTCACGATCAGCGCGTTGCGCATCACCTCGACCCACCTGTCGAGCGCGCAGCTCGGCATCACCCTCACCACCCTGCTCACCGGTTACACGATGGAGCCGGCGATCTCGAACCTGCTCGCGCCGGTGTTCGACGCGTGGGGCATCCCGAGCGGGGTGTCACGACCCCTCGCCGCCATCATCGGCGTCTCGATCGCGACCGTCTTCTCGATGATCATCGGCGAGCTCGTGCCCAAGAACTTCGCACTCGCGGTCCCACGTCAGACCGCCAAGCTCGTCATGCCGTTCCAGGTGGCGTTCACGACGGTGTTCCGCCCCGCGATCGTCGTGCTCAACGGCAGCGCCAACGGCGTGCTGCGCTCCGTCGGCATCGAGCCGAAGGAGGAGCTCTCCGGCGCCCGCACCGCCGAGGAGCTCTCGAGCCTCGTCCGCCGCTCGGCGAGCGCCGGCGTGCTCGAGGAGGACACCGCGTCGCTCCTCGACCGCAGTCTCACCTTCGCGCGGCTCTCGGCAGCCGACGTCATGACGCCGCGCCCGAGCATCCACGCCCTCGCGGCCGACGACTCCGCGGAGGACGTCATCCAGCTCGCCCGGCGCACCGGCCACAGCCGGTTCCCCGTCTACGGCGAGGACATGGACGACATCACCGGCATCGTGCACCTGAAGGCCGCGGTCGGCGTTCCCCGTGAGCGTCGGGCCGACGTGCCCGCCGCCGCGCTCGCGACCGAGCCGCTGCGCTTCCCCGAGGCGGTCCACCTCGACGTGCTGGTCGCCGAGCTGCGTGCCCGCGGGTACCAGATGGCCGTCGTCGTCGACGAGTACGGCGGCACGGCCGGCGTCGTCACCCTCGAGGACCTCGTCGAGGAGATCGTCGGCGAGGTGCTCGACGAGCACGACCGCCGTCGCGCGGGCATCGTCCGGGTGGAGGACACCGTGATCTTCCCCGGCGAGCTCCGCCCCGACGAGGTGCGCGACCGCACGGGCATCCGCATCCCCGAGGGCGACGTCTACGACACCGTCGGCGGGTACATCATGAGCGTGCTCGAGCGCATCCCGGTCGTCGGCGACAGCGTCGAGATCGAGGACGGCACCATCGAAGTGCAGCGCATGGAGGGCCGCCGCGTCGACCGCGTGAGGTTCACACCCACGCCGATGCCCCACGAAGGCGCGAACGAGGGGGGTGATCGCCGATGAACGACTGGGCAGGAATCGCCTGGCTGGTGGTGCTCCTCATCGCCAACGCCTTCTTCGTCGGCGCCGAGTTCGCCGTCATCTCGGCACGACGCTCGCAGATCGAGCCCCTCGCCGAGAAGGGATCGCGCGCGGCCAAGACGGCGCTGTACGCGATGGAGCACGCGACGCTCATGCTGGCGACGAGCCAGCTCGGCATCACGATCTGCTCGCTGCTGATCCTGAACGTGTCGGAGCCCGCCATCCACCACCTGCTGGCCGAGCCGCTGGGGCTCACCGGCTGGTCGGAGGCCGTCGTCGACGGCGTCGCCTTCGCGGTGGCGCTCATCGTGGTGTCCTACCTGCACGTCGTGTTCGGCGAGATGGTGCCGAAGAACCTCGCGTTCTCGGTGCCCGACCGCGCCGTGCTCATGCTCGCGACGCCGCTGGTGTGGGTGTCGAAGATCTTCCACCCGGTGATCGTGACCCTGAACTGGATCGCCAACCACATCGTGCGGCTGTTCCGCGTCGAGCCGAAGGACGAGGCCGCCTCGACCTTCACGCTCGAAGAGGTCGCCACGATCGTCAACCAGTCCCGCATCGAGGGCGTGCTCCACGACGCCTCGGGCACGGTGGCCGCGGCTGTCGAGTTCACCGACAAGAAGGCCGCGGACGTCGCGGTGCCGCTGTCGCAGCTCGTGACGCTCCCCGAGATCACGACTCCCGACGAGATCGAGCGCGCGGTCGCCAAGCACGGCTTCTCGCGCTACGTGATCGTCGACGAGGCGGGCCTGCCGCTCGGCTACGTGCACCTGAAGGACATCCTCCGGGCGGCCGAGGGGCCGGATGCCGCGACCGATGTCGCCCTCCCGATCGCGACGAAGCGCATCCACCACATGGTGCCCGTGCTCGAGTCGACCGATCTGGAGGACGCGCTCGCCGTGATGCGCCGCGCCGGACGCCACCTCGCGCAGGTGCGCAACGAGTCCGGTGAGATCACCGCGGTGCTGTTCCTCGAGGACATCATCGAGGAGCTCATCGGCGAGGTGCAGGACGCCACGCGCCGTCGCGGCTTCTGACGAACGAGATGAGCGGATGCTGCGGCCCCGGGCCGCGGCATCCGCTCATCGCCTTTCGTGTCAGAGGCGGGCGCGGAGGTACTGCGCCGGCCAGTAGTCGATGTCGGCCCCCAGCTCGGCGGCGGCACGCAGGCCGTAGTGCGGGTCGCGCAGCCACTCGCGGCCGGCCATCACCGCGTCGGCGAGGTCTTCGGCGAGCACGCGCTCCGCGTGGGCGGCGTCGTCGATCATGCCGACGGCGTTGACCGGAACCCCCGCCTCGCGCCGCACGCGCGCCGCGAGCTCGACCTGGTACCCCGGGCCCGTCGTGAGCTTCTGGTGGGCGACGAGTCCGCCGCTGGAGATGTCGAAGAAGTCCGCGCCGCGCTCCGCCGCCCAGCGGGCGACCGTCGCGGTCTCGTCGGGGTTCCAGCCGCCGTCGGCCCAGTCGGTGGCGGAGAACCGCACGATGACCGGAACGCCGGGGGCGGCCTCGGTCACCGCCTCCAGCACGCGCAGCAGCAGACGCGCCCGATTCTCGAGCGGACCGCCGTATTCGTCGTCGCGCAGGTTCGACAGCGGCGACAGGAACTGGTGCAGCAGGTACCCGTGCGCACCGTGCAGCTCGAGCACCTGGAATCCGGCGGCGACGGCGCGGCGCGCGGCCGCCGCGAAGTCCGCCACGATGCGGTCGATGCCCGCGAGATCGAGGGCGACGGGCTCGGCGTAGCCGTCGAACGCGATCGCCGACGGGGCGACGGTGGCCCAGCCGCCGTCAGCTGCGGCGACCGAGCCGCGGCGGCCGGAGAACGGCGACCAGGTGGAGGCCTTGCGGCCCGCGTGGGCGAGCTGCACGCCCGCGACGGCGCCGCGGCTGCGGATCGCGGCGACGATCGGCGCCCACGCGCCCTGCTGCGCGTCGTTCCACAGCCCGGTGTCCTCGGGTGAGATCCGGCCCTCGGGCGACACCGCCGTCGCCTCCGCCATGACGAGCCCGGCGCCACCCGAGGCAAACTGCGCGAGGTGCGTGTGGTGCCACTCCTGCGGCACCCCGTCCACCGCGCTGTACTGGCACATCGGCGAGACCCAGAGGCGGTTGCGCACCGTGAGGTCGCGCAGGGTGAGGGGGGTGAACAGGCGGCTCATCTGGTCTCCGGATCGGATCGGGTGGGCGGTACTGTGGCCGCATGGTGAGGACGTGGACGCGCGCCGATGCCGCTCGCGCCCTGCGGAGGCCAACCGCCGGCGACGACAAGTATTCCCGAGGCGTGCTCGGCATGCGGACGGGCTCCGAGGCCTACCCGGGGGCAGCGGTCCTCGGTGTCGAGGCCGCGTGGCGCACCGGCCTCGGCATGGTGCGCTACCTCGGACCCGCCCGTTCCACCGACCTGGTGCTGGCACGCCGGCCCGAGACGGTGACCGCCGACGGGCGCGTGCAGGCGTGGGTGATCGGATCGGGAACGGATGCCTCGGCCCGCACGCCGTCCGAAACCGCGGCGCTGCGGGCGATCCTCTCCGACACCGACCCGGTCGTCGTCGACGCCGGGGCGCTCGACCTCGCCGCGGAGGCCACGGCCCCCCGCATCCTCACGCCGCACGACCGCGAGCACGCACGCCTGCGCTCGGCGCTCGGACTCGGGCATGCGCCGGCCGACCGCGTCGCCGCCGCCCGCGAGACCGCCGAGGCCACTGGCGCCGTCGTCCTGCTCAAAGGCGCCGTCACCGTCGTCGTGGCGCCCGACGGATGGGCGGCGACGGTCGAGGCCGGCACGCCCTGGCTCGCCACCGCGGGCACGGGGGATGTGCTCGCCGGCGTCATCGGAGCCCTGGTCGCCGGAGCGATGGCGCACGAAGGACGCACGGTCCCCACGCCCTCTCCACACGGCGCTGGCGCGCCGCGCGGAGCCTCGGGGCGCGTGGGCCCAGCCGCGACCCTCGCCGCCCTCGCCGCCTCCGGCGCATGGCTGCACGGGCGGGCGGGGGCGATCGCCGCGCAGGGCGCGAGCATCGCGGGGGCGTCGAGCTCCCCACCGTTCGGCGACGGGCCGATCACGGCTCTGGATGTCGCGGACGCCCTGCCCCGCGCCGTCGCCGAGGCTCTCGCGCACTCCTGAACCAGCCCCACTGCGGGCACAGAATCGGAGGTCGCGCGCGACGCGCCGTGTCGCGGCATCCGTTTCCGGCGCGTCGGGCATCATCTCCGATTCTGTGCGCGTCCAGGACGTTCCGCGGGCGCTCCCTAGGATGAAGGGGTGTTGCGGCGGATGTGGGTGTGGATCGCGTTCGTCCTCGTCCACGCGGTCGTCATCTGGCTCGGCTTCGCCGGCGACCACGCCGCCTCGTGGGACGTCGATCAGCTGTACCGCTGGTGGGCCGGGCTCACGCTCGGCGGCGATGTCGTGCCGGGCATCACCGAGGACTGGATCTATCCGCCGCTGGCGCACCTGCCGATCCTTCTCGTCGGGGCGCTGCGCGGTGTCGTGGACTACACCCTGGGCTGGGGACTGCTCGTGACGGCGCTCGATGCCGCGGCCTTCGCGGTGCTCGTCGGCCGCGGGCGCTCGCGCGGCCGCATGATCGCGGCGTGGTTCTGGCTGGCGGCGATCCTCGCGCTCGGCGGCGTGGGCATGTTCCGGCTCGACGGCGTGACGGTGCCGATCGCGGTCGCCGGTTCGCTGTTTCTCGTCGGCCGACCGTGGCTGGGCTCCGTGCTCCTCGCCGTGGCCACGTGGATCAAGGTGTGGCCGGCGGCACTGCTCGCCGCGGCGGTGATCGCGGTGCGTCGCCGGCTCGCGGTCGTCGGCGGCGCTGCCGCCGTCTCGGCGGTCGTCGTGGGGGTCGTCCTGCTCGCCGGCGGCGGCCCGCACCTGCTCGGCTTCGTGGGCGACCAGACCTCGCGGGGCCTGCAGATCGAAGCGCCGGTGAGCAGCGCCTACCTGCTGCTCGCGCTGGCGGATGTGCCCGATGCGCGGATCTTCTACGACCCCGACCTGATCACTTTCCAGATCACCGGCCCGTCGGTCGACACCGTCATCATGCTGATGACCCCCGTCCTCATGCTCGGGATGCTCGCCATCGCGGTGATCGGCGCCGTCAAGGCGTGGCGCGGGGCGTCGTTCGTCGCGCTCTTCCCGCCGCTGGCCCTCGCGCTGGTGCTCGGCTTCATCGTCCTCAACAAAGTGGGGTCGCCGCAGTACATGACGTGGCTGATCGCGCCGGTCGTCGTGGGTCTCGCGATCGATCGGCGGCGGTGGCTGCGCCCCGCAGTCCTGACCGTGGTGATCCTCGCCCTCACCCAGTGGCTCTTCCCGTTCGCCTACGACTGGCTGCTCGTGCTGTGGCCCGCGGCAGTCTGGCTCGTCGTCCTGCGCAACGTGATGCTCGTCGCGCTGTTCGCGTGGGTCGTCGTGAGGCTGGTGCGGCTCCCGGTGCGGCAGCCGGTGGCGCTGCGCGTGTCAGAGTAGACCCCGTCCCCCTCGAGACCCGGAGGTCCCCATGCTCGTCGCCTTCTCTGTCGCCCCCAGCGGAACCGGCCGCGCCGACGGCTCGGTGCACGACGCCGTGGCTGCCGCCGTGCGAGTCGTGCGCGACAGCGGTCTGCCGCACCGCACGACCTCGATGTTCACCGAGATCGAGGGGGAGTGGGACGAGGTCTTCGACGTCGTCAAGCGCGCGACCGACGCCGTCGCGCCGTACGGCTCCCGCGTCTCGCTCGTGCTCAAGGCCGACATCCGGCCGGGCTACGCGGGCGAGCTCGACGGCAAGATCGAGCGCCTCGAGGCCGCGATCGACCGCCAGGAGGGCGACGCCGGCGCCGAGTGAGACTCCTCCTGCCGAGCACTCATGACACTCCGCGACGAGGGCGCCCGAATCGATTCGACAGGATCATCCGGCCGCCGGTAGCATGACGCCGTGACCTCCTCGAATCTGACGAGGGGGGCGGCGACGTGGGCGCTCCTTTCCCTCGCCGTCGGCAGCTTCGGCATCGGCATGACCGAGTTCGTCGTCATGGGCCTGCTGCCGAACATCGGCTCCGACCTGCTCCCGTCGCTCTGGCAGCTCCGCCAAGAGGACGCCATCTACCAGGCCGGCTGGCTCATCTCGCTCTACGCCCTCGGTGTCGTGGTCGGTGCCCCGACCATCGCCGGTGCGGTGGCGAAGTATCCGCGCCACCGCGTGATGATCGGGCTCGCGCTCGCCCTCACGGTCTTCAACGCGCTCACCTTCCTGGCGCCGACGTTCGAGTGGGTCGCGGCATCCCGGTTCCTCGCGGGGCTCCCGCACGGCGCGTACTTCGGCATCGGGGCGCTCGTCGCCGCCGACGTCCTCGGGCCGGGCAAGCGGGCGAAAGGCGTCGCGTTCGTGCTCACCGGCCTCACGGTCGCGAACGTCGTCGGCGTGCCACTGGGCACCTACCTCGGCCAGCAGCTGGGATGGCGGGCGGCGTTCATGGTCGTCGCGGCCATCTTCGCGGCGGCCACCGTGCTCATCGCGTTCTTCGTGCCCGAGCATCCGGGGGATCCCTCCCGCACGCTGCGTGCGGAGCTCAAGGTGTTCCGCATCGGTCAGGTCTGGCTGGCGCTCGGCGTCGGCGCGATCGGCTTCGGCGGGTTCTTCGCGGTGTACAGCTACGTCGCGCCGCTGGTGACCGAGGTCGCGGGATCGCCGGAGTGGGTCGTGCCGATCGTGCTCGTGCTCATCGGGCTCGGCATGACCGTCGGCAACCTCGTCGGCGGCCACCTCGCCGACGTCGACCTGACGCGGACGCTCATTGGGGGCCTCGTGGGGCTCGCGGCGGTGCTCGCGCTGCTCGCGCTGACCGCCCACTGGATCTGGGCGCTCGCGTTCTTCGTGTTCGCCGTAGGGTTCGTGGCGTCGGCGCTCAGTCCCACGATCCAGACGCGGCTGATGGATGTCGCCGAGGACAACCAGTCGATCGCGGCGGCCCTGAACCACTCGGCCCTCAACATCGGCAACAGCCTGGGCGCCTTCCTCGGCGGCGTCGTCATCGCGGCCGGATGGGGGTTCGGCGCACCCGCGTGGGTGGGCGTGGGCCTTGCTCTCGCCGGGCTGGTGCTGGCGTCGGCGAGCCTGATCCTCGAGCGCCGCAGGGTGCCCGTCGCTGTCTGAGCTCCGCGCCGCGGGCTTCGGCCATGGATAGAGTGTGCGGATGCCGGAACCGACGCCGTCCTCCGACCGCGCTCTGCAGGCGCTGAGCGACTCGATCGGCGGCGCTCGCACGCGCCGCCCCGAGGACGCCACAGACCCGGCCATCCCCGTCGCCGCGACCGTCGTGCTGCTGCGCGACGCCGGCGAGGGGCTTGAGGTGCTGATGATCGAGCGGCCGGACCGTGGATCTTTCGCCGGTGCGTGGGTGTTCCCCGGCGGCAAGCTCGAAGACGCCGACCGGGGCGCCGAGGGCGACCCGGAGGAGGCCGTCGCCCGTCGCGCCGGCGTGCGCGAGACGCACGAGGAGACCGGGCTCGCACTCGACATGGACGCGCTCGTGACGCTGTCGTGCTGGGACCCGCCGCCAGGCCTCGCGCTGCGCATCCGCACGTGGTTCTTCGTCGCACCGGCCGCGGCGGGCGCCATCACGCTGTCGGCCGACGAGGCTGTCGCCGCCGAGTGGCTGCGCCCCGCCGACGCGCTCGCGCGACACGGGCGTGGCGGGTTGACGCTGTATCCGCCGACGTGGGTGACCCTGCACGGGCTGGCCGAGCACGCCGACGTCGACTCCGTGGTCGGGGCCGTGCGCCTCCGCGGCGTCGAGCGCTTCGAGACGGTCGCGCGCCGTGGTGGCGAGGGACCCCTCCTCATGTGGCAGGGAGACGACGAATGGGAGGCGGACGCCGAGGGCGCAGCATCCGGATCCCGTCATCGCCTCGAGATCGGCGCCCTGCCGTGGCGCTACGAGCGCACGGACTGAGACCCCGAGGGGTCAGGCTTCGAGCAGCCGCCGCAGGTGCGCCCCGACGGCGTTCGTCTCGATGAGGAACCCGTCGTGGCCGAAGTCGCTCGACAGCACCACGGCGCGATCGCCGTCGAGCGTGTTGCGGATGCCGCGCGCGATGCGGTGCTGACCGTCGATGGGGAAGAGACGGTCGCTGTCGATGCCGAGCACCAGGGCCTTGGCGGTGACCAGGGACAGGGCGTCCTCGACGCCGCCGCGATCGCGGCCGACGTCGTGCGAGTTCATCGCCTCGACGAGTGTGATGTACGAGTTGGCGTCGAAGCGGCGCGTGAACTTGTTGCCGTGGAAGTCGAGGTAGGACTCGACGGCGAAGCGCCCGCCATGCCCGAGCGGGCTCACCCCGGATTGCCACGTGCGCTGGAAGCGCTGGTTGAGCTCGGTGGGGGACCGGTAGTTGAGCAGCGCCATCCGCCGGGCGAGCGCGAGCCCGCGGTTCGGACCGTCGCCGTCACCCGCGTCGTAGTACTCGCCGCCCTGGAACCGCGGATCGATGCGGATCGCCTCGAGCTGCACCGAGTTGAGCGCGACCTGGTCGGCCGTGTTGACGGGCGGCGACGACAGGATGCCGACCCGCTCCACGCGGTCGGGGAGCATGACCGACCACTCGAGCGCATGCATGCCGCCCATCGATCCGCCGACGACGGCGGCCCACACGTCGATGCCCAGGGCGTCGGCCAGGCGCACCTGCGCGGCGACCTGGTCGCGGATCGTCAGGTACGGGAAGCGCGACGCCCACTCATAGCCGTCGGGTCCGATGGATGCGGGGCCGGTCGATCCCTGGCATCCGCCGAGCATGTTCGGGGCGACGACGAACCAGCGGTCGGTGTCGATGGGCGCGCCGGGGCCGACGATGTCGTCCCACCAGCCCGAGGTCGGATGCCCCGCGCCGGCCGGCCCGCGCACGTGGCTGTCGCCGGTGAGGGCGTGCAGCACGAGCACGGCGTTGTCGCGCGCGGCGTTGAGCTCGCCCCATGTCTCGTAGGCGAGGCGGTACGCGGGAAGCTCGCGGCCTCCCTCGGTGCGGAACGCCCCGAACGCGGCGAAGTGGCGCTCGCCCACGGGATCGCCGTCGCGCCACGCGCCGGTCGCCGGAGGGCGGCCCAGCAGCAGGCGCGCGTCGGCCTCCGTCACAGGTGCGCTCGGCACCGTGTCTTCGGAGGTCTGCCAGTCCATCCGTCCATTCTCGCCTGAGCATGCGCCTGCATGCTGTCTGTTACGGGTACGGGAATGACGGATGCCGTGTGCCGGCGCAGTGCGCAGGCACACGGCATCCGTGTCCCGAGGAGGGGGATCAGGCGCGAGCGGCCTCCGACACGCGGCGTGCCGCGGCGAGTGCCTGCTCGAGGTCGGCCTTGAGGTCGTCGATGTTCTCGAGACCCACCGAGAGGCGCACGAGGCCCGGCGTGACACCGGTCGTGAGCTGCTGCTCGGGCGTGAGCTGCGAGTGCGTCGTCGACGCGGGGTGGATGACGAGCGAGCGCACGTCGCCGATGTTGGCGAGGTGGCTGAAGAGCGTCAGCGAGTTGACGAACTCGCGGCCCGCCTCGACGCCGCCCTTGAGCTCGAACGACAGCACCGCGCCGACGCCCTTCGGGGCGTACGCGTTGGCGGCCGCGTACCACGGCGACGTCGGCAGGCCCGAGTAGTTGACCGAGGCGACGTCGGAGTGGTTCTCGAGCCACTCCGCGATCTCCTGCGCGTTCTGCACGTGGCGCTCGACGCGCAGCGACAGCGTCTCGATGCCCTGGATCAGCAGCCACGCGCTGTTCGGCGAGATGGCCGAGCCGAGGTCGCGGAGCAGCTGCACGCGCGCCTTGATGATGTAGGCGAGGCCGTCGCCGACCGCGGCCGTGTAGGACGCGCCGTGGTACGACGGGTCCGGAACCGTGAGGCCCGGGAACTTGTCGACGTTCTTCGACCACTCGAACGTGCCGCCGTCGACGATCACGCCGCCGATGGTCGTGCCGTGGCCGCCGAGGAACTTCGTGGCCGAGTGGACGATGATGTCCGCGCCGTGCTCGAACGGCTTGATGAGGTACGGGGTCGCGATCGTGTTGTCGACGATGAGCGGCACGCCGTTCTCGTGGGCGACGTCGGCGACACCGCGGATGTCGAGCACGTTGATCTTCGGGTTGCCGATGGTCTCGGCGAAGAACAGCTTCGTGTTCGGGCGGACCGCGCGGCGCCACTCCTCGAGGTCGTCCTGGTTCTCGACGAACGTGACCTCGATGCCGAGCTTGGCGAGCGTGTACTTGAAGAGGTTGTAGGTGCCGCCGTAGATGGAGCTCGACGACACGATGTGGTCGCCCGCCTCGGCGATGTTGAGCACCGCGAACGTCGCCGCGGCCTGGCCGCTCGCGAGCAGCAGGGCGCCGGTGCCCCCCTCGAGCGCGGCAAGGCGCTCCTCGACGACGGCCTGCGTCGGGTTCTGGATGCGCGTGTAGATGTTGCCGAACTCGGCGAGCGCGAAGAGGTTGGCCGCGTGGTCCGCGTTGTCGAAGACGTACGACGTGGTCTGGTAGATCGGCGTCGCGCGAGCCTTGGTCACCGGGTCGGGCTGGGCCCCCGAGTGGATCTGCTTGGTCTCGAAACGCCAGTTCTCGGGTGCGGACATGGCCTGCTCCTGCGGGATCGGATGCCGGGAGCGTGCCCCCCAGCCGGGTTCGAGAGTACGGAGAACCCCGGGTTGTCAACAACGTGGGGGAAATGTGACGTAACGCGGTCGGGTCCCAGCAATCCCTGTCGGGGAGTGCCTCCGGGCGCGACGTGGGTAGCGTTGTGGTCATGGCGAACAGACGTGCAGTGGTGACCGGGGCGAGCTCGGGGATCGGCGAAGCGGCGGTGCGGGCGCTGCGGGCGAGCGGATGGGATGTGGTCGGCGTCGCCCGGCGCGCCGATCGGCTCGCCGCCCTGGAGGCCGAGACGGGTGCCGTCGCGTTCGCGGCAGATCTCACGGCCGACGCCGACGTCGAGGCGCTCGCCGCCTTCCTGGCGGACTCCGGCCCGGTGCACGCCCTCGTCCACGTCGCCGGCGGCGCACGCGGCACCGACCGCGTCGAGGACGGCCGCGTCGAAGACTGGCAGTGGATGTTCGACGTCAACGTGCTGTCGGCACAGCGGCTGGTCGCAGCGCTGCTGCCGCAGCTGCGCCGGGCTGCGGCATCCGACGGTCACGCCGACACCCTCTTCGTCACCTCCACCGCCGCGCAGACCGCGTACGCCGGCGGCGCCGGCTACAACGCCGCCAAGGCCGGCGAGGCGATGATCGCGCACGCGCTGCGGCTCGAGCTGAACGGCGAGCCGATCCGCGTGATCGAGGTCGCTCCGGGCATGGTGCAGACGCCGGAGTTCACCCTCAACCGCCTCGGCGGCGACAGTGCGGCGGCCGAGCGCGTGTACGACGGCGTCGAGAAGCCGCTCACTGCCGACGACGTGGCCGACGTCATCGCGTACGCGCTCAATGCACCCGGCCACGTCAACCTCGACCTCATCACCATGCGCCCGGTCGCGCAGTCGGCGCAGTTCCTCCTCGCGCGCGGCCCGCTGCGCCCGCGCGGCACGGAGGAGCTGTGACCCTCGCCGACGGCATCGTCGTCACCTATCCGGCCGGCGCCACCTCCTCCCGCGGCACGGTCGTCCACGTCACCGATGCCGGCGACGGCCGAACCGCCGTCGTCCTCGACGAGACCGCGTTCCACCCGGTCGACACCGCGTGGCCCGATCAGCCCGCCGACCGCGGCACGCTGGGCGTGGGCGGCGCCGAGCTCGTCGTGGTCGACGCCGTCGTCGGCGCGACGCAGGGTGACGGGCTGCTGCTCGGCCCCGACGTCCCCGTGCGCACGGGCACCGAGGGCTGGACCTTCGTCGTCGCCCACCTCGTCGAGAACGGCGCCGCGGTTGCGGCGGGCGACACGGTGGACGTGACGGTGGATGCCGCCTACCGCGCCGCGCTCTCGGCAGGGCACACCGCCTGCCACCTGGCCTCTCTCGCCCTCGACGCGGCACTCGCCGACGCGTGGCGCAAGGACGCGCCCACCGATGCGCTCGGCGCCCCGGCCTTCGACGCCCTCGCGATCCAGGAGTCGCGGATCCTGCCGGACGGCTCTTGCGACGTCTACCGCATCGGCAAGTCTCTGCGGCGCAAGGGGTTCGACCCCGACGCGCTCGGCGACCTCGACGCCCTTGCGGCACGGGTGGACGCGCAGCTCGCGGACTGGATCGCCGCGGGCGGCGCGGTGCGCATCGAGCGCGACGGCGACACGCTCGCCGATCGGCGCACGTGGGTGTGCGAGCTGCCGGGCGCCGAAGCGAGGATCCCCTGCGGCGGTACTCACGTCGCCTCTCTCCACGAGCTCACGGCGGCGACCGTGGCGTTCACGTCCGCGCCGGTCGAGGGCGGCCTCGAGCTCGTCATGACCACGACGGTGGAGCGCGCCTGAGATGGCGATGACCCTGCCCGAGCTCGCCGACGCCGGACTCATCGACCCGGAGTGGTCGGCGGCGCTCGCACCCGTCGCTGCGGACATCGCGGCGCTCGGCGAACGCCTCCGCGCCGAGGTCGCCGCCGGACGCCAGTATCTGCCGGCCGGCGACCTCGTGCTGCGGGCGTTCCAGCGCCCGCTTCCCGACGTGAAGGTGCTCATCGTCGGGCAGGACCCGTACCCCACGCCGGGGCATCCGATCGGGCTCTCGTTCGCGGTCGACGCGCATGTGCGACCGCTGCCGCGCAGCCTCGGGAACATCTACCAGGAGCTGGAGACCGACCTCGGCATCCCGCGCGCGCCGCACGGCGACCTGTCGGCGTGGAGCGACCAGGGGGTCATGCTGCTGAACCGCGTGCTCACGGTCGCGCCGGGCGCGCCGGCATCCCATCGCGGCTGGGGCTGGGAGAAGGTGACCGAGCACGCCATCCGCACGCTCGTCGCGCGCGACAGGCCGCTCGTGGCGATCCTGTGGGGACGGGATGCCGCGAACCTCCGACCGCTCCTCGGCACGACGCCGATCATCGAATCGCCGCACCCGTCGCCGCTGTCGGCGAGCCGTGGGTTCTTCGGCTCGCGGCCGTTCTCGCGGTCGAACGAGCTGCTCGCCCAGCAGGGCGCCGACCCCGTCGACTGGCGAGTGCCCGCGTAGGGGCCGCCGGCCGATCGCAGACATCGAGGAGGAGTTCATGCTCGAAGAGGAATACGACAAGGACCGCCGCAAGCTGCCGCGCCATCTGCAGCGGCAGCCCGAGCCCGAGCGTCCGTTCTCGTTCACGATCCGTCCTGTCGAGGACCGGGACATCCCCGACATCCGCGAGATCTACAACTACTACGTCACCAACTCGGTCGTGACCTTCGACGAAGACGTGTGGTCGGTGGCCCAGTGGCGCAAGAAGCGCGACGGCCTCGCCAAGCAGGGGCTGCCCTTCCTCGTGGCGGAGTCACCGTCGGGTCAGGTCCTCGGCTATGCGCTCGTGCAGCCCATGTCGAGCAAGTCCGCGTACCGGTTCTCGGTCGAGAACTCGATCTACCTCGGCCAGGCCGCGACCGGCAAGGGGCTCGGTCGCGCGTTGCTCGAAGCCCTCATCGAGGCGTGCGAGGCAGCCGGGATCCGGCAGATGGTCGCGGTGATCAGCGACAAGGGCGCCGAAGGATCGGTCGCCCTGCACGAGAGGATGGGCTTCGTCGAGGTCGGCCGCATGGGCCGCGTCGGCTTCAAGTTCGGCAGGTGGCTCGGGACGATCTACATGCAGAAGGCGCTCAAGCCGGCGAAGAAGAAGGGCCTCTTCACGCGCTGAGCGTCAACGGCTCGGCCGATCGGGGTCGGCACTCTGCCGGCTCCAGTCGCGCACGGCGTCGACGAGTTCGCGCCAGGCGCCCACGACCTCGTCGTCGGGCAGCTCCGCCTCGAGGGGGCCGGTCCCCGACCACGTCGCGCGGATGAACCACACGAAACCGTCGGGCATCGGTTCGCGGTTGCCCGCTTCGCTCCACGGGCAGCGGTCGATGAGGGTGATCCACTCGGACGCCTCCGCCTCGGGCGGCTGCGCCGACCACCGTCGCGTCATGCCGGCGATGCCACCGGTGCGCGCGACGTCGATCTCGACCGCGGGCGGCGCCGCGGAAGGTGCGGTCGGGTCAGGACTCGGCTTCTCGGTCATTCGGGATCACGCCGACGCCCGTCCACCCGGCGCGGACGGCGGCGACCTCCTCCGACTCCTCACCGTACTCCGCAGCGGCCGCGGCGAGGGTGGCGCGTGCGAAGGTGGTGAAATCGGCCGTGGACGGGAGCGTCCCCGACGTCAGGGCGCGGTACCAGATGAGCCCGGCGCGCTCCCACGCATGGCCGCCGAGCGCCTTCGCCGTGAGGTAGAACGCGTGATTGGGGATGCCCGAGTTGATGTGCACTCCGCCGTTGTCGTCGCGGGTCTCGACGTAGTCGCGCATGTGCGCGGGCTGCGGGTCCTTGCCGAGCACGTCGTCGTCGTACGCCGTGCCGGGGGCCTTGAGCGACCGCAGCGCGACGCCCTGCACGGCGTCGGTGAAGATCCCCTCGCCGATGAGCCACGTCGCCTCGGCGACCGTCTCCCCATCGCGGTGCTGCTCGGCCAGGGCGCCGAAGACGTCGGCGATCGACTCGTTGAGCGCGCCGGATTGGCCGCGGTACAGGAGGCCTCCCTCGTCTTCGATCACGCCGTGCGCGAGCTCGTGCGCGATCACGCTGAGCGACCGGGTGAACCCGCGGAACACCTCGTCGTCGCCGTCGCCGAAGACCATGCGCTCACCGTTCCAGAACGCGTTGTCGTAGTCGCGGCCGTAGTGCACGGTCGCCAGGAGCGAGCTGCCCGAGCCGTCGATGCTGTCGCGGGCGTAGGAGTCCCACCAGAAGTCGTACGTCGCGCCGAGCCCGTCGTACGCTTCGTCGACGGAGGCGTCGCCCGTCGCCGGGTCGTCCTCGCCGCGCACCCGGGTACCCGGCAGCACTTCTCGGTGCTTCGCGTCGGAGATCTCGCGGTCGGGTGCGGGCGTCGCCTCGGCGACGAGCGTTCCCGGCTCCTGGATCGACAGGCGCAGGCGAGAGCGCACCGGACGGTATTCGCGCGGCGCCGCGAGGGTGCGGTGCGCCGCGTCGGCCGCACGAGCCCAGTTCTCCTCCTGCACGGCGGCGATGCGGGCGAGCAGGTACGGGGGGACGATTCCGGGGCTCATGCTCCGAACCTACTGGCCGTCACCGACAGGGTGCGCTGCCGACGCACGTGCGCGCGACGCGCCAGGCAGCGGCGATGTCGACCGCGGCGCGGTCACCTGACGAGGGGCGGCGAGCCCGATGAACCCTCACTGCCGAGGGGTCGCCGGCACCGGGGCGCCGCACAGCGTGGGCGGGGAGCTCGATGTGCAGGCGACCATCGTCGCCCACAGGCGCACCGCGGAGGCGCAGCGCGCTGAAACAAGCGAGCCGTCCGCCGAGACGCACCGCCTCCCGGACCGCAGCGTCGACACCCGGCGTGACGTACCAGCCGATCCGCACCCGCACCAGCCGCCCGTAGGACACGAACATCCGGATGTCGACGTCCGAGAGTCCGATGCGGTGCAGGTCGCGGGTGGACGCGACGTGACCCGAGCGCGCCATCGCCATCTGCCAGGACGTCACGAAGCCATGATCGCCGCCCACGCGCACGGTTGTTCCGCCGGAGATGCTCCTGGGGATGAGGACGACCCGCCACACCCCCGGGGAGGAAGCGGCCGCCGCGCAAACGGGCGGTCTCGGCGATGATCGCGGCATCCGTCTCTCGACGACCCTCGCGGGTCCTGACCGAGCGTCCTCATCCCCAGGACTGTTTCTCCAAGGGCCCGTCGCTCGTCGCGCGACACACCACCGGGGAGCGGCCGGGACGAGGCGAGGCCTCCGCGACTACCTGCCGTTCTCGATGACCGGGATGGAGGCCAGCAGCCGCCGCGTGTACGCGACCTGGGGCTGCAGCAGCACCTTCTCGGTCGGGCCCTCCTCGACGATGCGGCCGTCCTTCATGACGACGACCTCGTCGCACAGGTTCTGCACGACGCCGATGTCGTGCGACACCATCAGCAGCGTCAGGCCGTCGCGCACCCGCAGCTCGCCCAGCAGTTCGAGGATCTGCGCCCGGACCGTGACGTCGAGCGCCGACAGCGGCTCGTCGCCCACGAGCAGGCGGGGGCGGTGCACGATCGCGCGGGCGAGGGCGATGCGCTGCCGCTGGCCGCCCGAGAACTCGTGCGGGAAGCGGTCGGCCATGTCCGCCTCGAGGCCGACGTCCTCGAGCACCTCGCGCACGCGCGCGCGGCGGTCGCCGTCGATCCCCAGCGCCCACAGCGGCTCGCCGACGATGCGTCCGACGCTCATACGCGGGTCGAGCGACGCATACGGGTCCTGGAACACGATCCCCGTCTGCTTGCGCAGCCAGTGCAGCGACCGTGCCGAGGCGCTCGCGTCGACCGGTCGCCCATCGAACTCGAGGGTGCCGGCGGAAGGGGTGTCGAGCGCCAGCAGCAGGCGGACGAGCGTCGACTTGCCGGAGCCCGATTCGCCGATGAGGCCGACCGCAGAGCCTTCGCGCACGTCGATGTCCGCGTCCTCGAGTCCCGTCGTGAACGCCTGCTTCTCGAACAGGTGCGTCTTCGGCGTGGGGTAGCGCCGGGTGAGCCCGCGGCCGCGGATCAGCACGCTCACTCCGCGCCCCCCGGCCGCCACAGCGTCGCCGTCGCGTCGCGCAGCAGCTCTTGAGTGACGACGGATGCCGGAGCCGACAGCAGCTGGGACACCGGAGCCTCCTCGACGACACGTCCCCGCTCGAGCACGACACCGTGCGTCGCGATCTGCGACAGCACGGCGAGGTCGTGGGTGATGAAGACGAGGGACATGCCGTCGTCGCGCGCGAGCGACAGCAGCAGCTCGAGGATCTCGGCCTGGATCGTCACGTCCAGAGCCGTCGTCGGCTCGTCGGCGATCAGCAGGCGCGGACGGCAGGCGAGCGCCATCGCGATCGCGACGCGCTGGCGCTGGCCGCCCGACAGCTGATGGGGATAGCGAGCCATGATGCGGTCCGGATCGGGGAGGGCGACACGGGACGCCTCGGCGACCGCGCGGGCGGCAGCATCCCGTTTCGAGAGCCCCTCGTGGATGCGGATCGACTCGGCGATCTGGCGTCCGACGGTGCGGATCGGGTTGAGCGCGGTGCGCGGCTCCTGGAAGACGATGCCGATCTCGTCGCCGCGGAGCTCGGCGAGCTCGCGGTCGGGCAGGCCCAGGACCTCTCGTCCGTTCCACCGCACGCTGCCCGACGCCGTCGCACCGTCGGGCAGGAGGCCCAGGATCGCGAGGGCGGTGAGCGACTTGCCCGACCCCGACTCGCCGATGAGTCCCACGCGGGCGCCATCGGGCACGGCGAACGACACACCGTCCACGACACGGCGGTCGCCGATGTCGATCGTCAGGCCCTGCACCTCGAGGCTCACGAGACCACCTCCGGGATGTGCAGCCGTGCGCGCCGGGTCGCGAACGGACTGCGCGAGAGTGTCGGGTCGGTCGCCTCCCGCAGGGCGTCGCCGAGGAGGTTGAGCCCCAGCACGGTGATCGTGATGGCGAGACCCGGCCACACGACCGACAGCGGGTGCACCCCGATGAACTGCTGCAGCTGCGCGAGGAGCAGACCCCAGGACGGCTCGGTCACCGGCGCGCCGAATCCGAGGTACGACAGGCCGGCCTCCGCGAGCACCGCGACCGCCATGCCCCACGAGAGCTGCACGATGAACACCGGCGCGACGTTGGGGAGGAGGTGCCGCCAGAGGTTCTGGGCCGGCGTGAGGCCGGAGGCGCGCCCCGCCAGCACGAAGTCGCTCTGCAGAACGCGGCGCAGCTCGGGCCGCGTGACGCGGGCGATGTTGACGCCGAAGCCGATGCCGACCGCCCAGATCACGACCCACAACGACCCGCCCCACACCGCCGAGATCATCATCGCGATGATGAGCACCGGGAACGCGATCAGGATGTCGACGAACACCGCCACGGATTCGCGCACCCAGCGCGCGGTGAGGGCGCCGAGGGCCGCGAGGGAGATGCCGATCACGGTTGCGACGATGCCGGCGCCGATCGCGACGAACACCGTGGTGCGGGCGCCGGCCATCAGGAGGCTCAGGATGTCGCGCCCCGATCCGTCGGTGCCGAGCAGGTGCGGCCAGCCCGGAGGGGCCCAGCGGTCGGCGATGTCGACCTTCTGCGGGTCGAACGGCGTCCAGAAGCGCGCGACGATCGCGGTGATCCCCACGACGGCGACCACGATGAGCCCGAAGCGTCCTGTCGACAGAGACCACAGCCCGCCGAGCCACGCCCAGCGCGAACGACGTCGCGGGCTCACGATGCCTCCCGCTGCCGGGGGTCGATCACGCGGTGCACGAGGTCGACGACGAAGCCGACGATGAGCACGAACCCGGTGAGCGCGAGGAGCTCGCCCTGCACCTTCGGCAGGTCGCGCGCGGCGACGTCGGCCACGAGCATGCGGCCGATGCCGGGGAGGGAGAAGAGCTGCTCGATGACCACGGCGCCGACGATGATGCCGGCGACCTGCAGGCCCAGCACCGTGATGACCGACAGTCCCACGACGGGCAGGCCGTGGCGGAGGAGCGCCTGGTCGCGCGTGAGCCCCTTCGCGGCCGCGGTGCGCACGAAGTCCTGCCCGACCGCCTGCAGTGTCGCGCTGCGCACGAAACGCAGCAGCATGGCGCCCTCGACGATGCCGATCGTGAGGGCGGGGAGGATGAGGGCGCGCAGTGCCGCCCACGGGTCGCTCCACCCCGACCGCGGGAAGCCCTGCGCGGGCAGCCACCCGAGCCACACCGCGAAGACGACGACGAGCATCATGCCCGCCCACACCACGGGCACCGCGGCGAGGGTCTGCGCGCCGACGCTGAGTCCCGTGGCCGAGGCGCGCCCGCGCCGCATGGCCGAGAGCACGCCGAGCGGCACGCTGATCACCACGGCGATGAGGAGGGACAGGATGCCGAGGGGCACGGTCACCTCCGCCTTCTGGGCGAGCTCGTCCACGACGCTCGTGCCCGTGAGGAGGGAGGTGCCGAGGTCACCCCGGAACAGTCCGCCGATCCAGGTCAGGTACTGCTCGGGGAGCGGGCGGTCCAGGCCCAGCCGCTCCCGGATGGCGTCCTGCTGCTCGGGTGTGGACCCGACACCGGCGATGAGGTGCGCGATGTCACCGGGGAGCACCCGGAGGGTGAGGAAGATCAGCACGCTGGCGACGAGAAGCCCGAGCAGGAGCAGGGCGAATCGGGTCAGCGTGTATCGGATCACCCGTTGCTCTTGGCGATCTCGGCGACGTTCAGGCGCTCGTTCACGTTGATCGACGGCATACCGGCGATGTTAGTGCCGACGGCGACGACGGAGGCCCCGTTGTAGAGCCAGTCGGCGGCGGCGTCCTCCGACACGATGCGGGCGGCCTGCTTCCGCAGGTCTGCGGCCTCGGACTCGTCGGTGGCGGCCAGCGACTGGGCGTACAGGTCCTGCACCTCGGGGTTGTCGTAGGTGAAGTAGTAGTCCGGGTGCGCCCAGTTCTCGAAGTCGCGGGCCTCGGTGTGGAGCACGAAGCTCAGGTCGTAGTCGTGGTTCGTGTAGACGTCGGTGAGCCACGTGGTGAAGTCGACCGAGTCCACATCGAGGGTGATGCCGACCTCGTCGAGGTCCGACACGAGGATCTGCGGGATCGTCGTCGAGTAGAAGCTCGGGATGGTCAGCGTCAGCTCGAGGTCGTCCTCGTAGCCGGCCTCCTCGAGCAGCTTCTTCGCGGCCTCCGGGTCGTACGGCGCGACGTCCGACAGGTCCTCGTAACCGGGGTCGAGTTCGGGGATCGGACCGTACTGGGTCTGCCCTGACGCGAGGGCCTCGATGATGGCGTCGTGGTCGATCGCCTGACGGATCGCCTGGCGCACGCGCTTGTCGGCGAGCGGGCCGGAGGTCTGGTTGAACGCGAGCGTGCCCTTGTCGGTGGACGTGCCCAGCACGAGCGCGAAGTCGCCGTTCTGCTCGACCTGCTCCTTCAGGTTCGCGTCGAAGCCCGTCAGCACGTCGACCTCGCCCGCGAGCGCCGCGTTGAGGGCGGCCTGGTTGTCGGGGATGTACTCGAACACGACCTCGGCGGCGCCGGACGCGTCGCCCCAGTAGGCGTCGTTGCGCTCGAAGGTGATGCTGTCGCCCTGGCGCCACTGGGTCAGCACGAACGGACCGGTGCCGTTCGCCTTGGTCTTGTAGTCGACGGCGTCGCCCTCCTTGAGGACGATGCCGGCGCGGCCGGTGAGGTTCCACAGCAGGCTCGAGTCGGGCTCGCTGAGGGTGAGCGTGATGTCCTGCCCCTCCGCGGTGATCGAGGTGACGTTCGCCAGACGCGCCGCGTCGCGCCACGCCGGCGTGTCGCGGCGAGTCGTGAGCGACCACACGACGTCCTGCGCAGTCAGCGCCTGGCCGTCGTGGAACGTCACCCCCTCACGCAGCGTGAAGGTGTAGGTGAGGCCGTCGGGCGAGACGGTCCAGTCGCTCGCGAGCGCGGGAACGATGTCCTGCTCGGGTGTGCGGGCGACGAGGCCCTGGTAGATGTTGTCGACGAGGATCTGGTCGAGCGCCGACCCTGCGGTCTCGCGGATGTCGAGGTTGCCGGGCTCGAGCACCAGCCGGACCGCGACCGACGCGTCGGGGTCGGGCTCCCCGGGCGAGGTCGGCGCGGCATCGCCCCCGCCACCGCTGCAGGCGGTGAGGACGAGCAGACCGGCGGCCAGCAGCGAGGCTGCGGCGAGAGAGGTGCGACGGAGCATGAAGGTCCTTTCGGGGAGGAGCCCGTGTGTGGTGTGCGGGGCCCCGGGGCTGCCCAGGGGGGTCAGGACTGCCGGATGGGTATCAGCCTAGGGATATCGCCGAGGTGCGCGGCGACTCGGTACCCGGAACGCAACAGAAGTGTTAACGCTTCCCGACCAGCGCCGCAGCGGTCACGCGACGCCGGCGATCGCACGCAGGCGCGCGCCCAGTTCCAGCGGGATCTCCTCCTGCACGTTGTGCCCCGAGGGGACGACGGCGACGGATGCTGCGGGCACGCGTCGCGCGAACTCCGCGGCGTCGTCGTCCGTGACGTAGCCGCGCTCGCCGCGCAGGAGCGTCGTCGGGGCCGCCACGGCGGCGAGATCCGCCCAGCCGGACTCGCCGAGCACCGAGGCGACGGCGTCCTGCCCTTCGACGGGCTCGGGGACCGCCGGCCCGGAGGCCGCCGCGTTCGCGAGCCGGGCGAAGTGGTGCTTCCACTCGACTCTGCCGTCGGGGCGGACACGGGAGTTGAAGTACACGCCGCGCTCGGCCTTGCGGCGGGTGCCGCCGCCGAGCCCGAAGGAGAGCGCGCGGTCGACGAGCTCGTCGCGCGACCCCCAGTCGGCGGGGCCGGCGAAGAAGTCGCGGATCTGCTGCGCCCCCGCGTTCGGGTCCAGGCCCGGCGTGATGTCGATGACCACCAGCTCGCGCACGAGATCGGGTCGGGACGACGCCACGGCGGCCGCGGTCAGCCCGCCGAGCGACTGCCCCACGAGCAGCTGCGGGGCGTCGGTCCAGGTGTCGATGCCCGCCGCGACGTCCGGCGCGAGCACCCGCGCGACGTAGGCCGTGTCGTCGCGCCACGACGAATCGCCGTGGCCGGGCAGATCGATCGCGAGAGCGGGGAGCCCGAGCGCGAGGATCGTGGTGTCCCACGTGTGCGCGTTGAGGCCCGCGCCGTGGAGGAACGTCACCACGGGGGCGGCACCGGGGGAGTCCGCGGGCGTGTACCGCAGCGCGCTCAATGTGCGTCCGTCGGCCAGCGTCAGCGACAGCCGCTCGCCGTGGGGGACGAGAGCCGGGATGCCGGCCTCCGCGGCCTGCTCGGGAAGGAACGAGAACTCGTCGATGGGGTCGCTCACCCGCTCATCATGCCCCACCCCGGCGACGCCCGGCCTCGCGCGAGCCGGCCGTGGGTAGTCTGGCGTCATGACGGCAGAACACCGCGTGCATCTCTCGCGAGCGGCGCGACCCGCCTATCAGGCGCTCTCGGCCTTCTCGAAGACCGTGGGCGGCATCGCCGCCGAGAACGGCATCGACGACCGGCTCAAAGAACTCGTGCAGATCCACGCCTCGCAGCGCAACGGCTGCGCCTATTGCGTGCGGGTGCACGTCGAGCGGGCGCTCGCCGCCGGCGTCACGGCGGACGACATCGCGCAACTGCCGGTGTGGCGCGAGTCGGGCGTCTTCTCCGACCGTGAGCGGGCGGGCCTCGAGCTCGCCGAGGCGTATGTCTACATCCACGAGGACGGCATCCCCGACGACGTGTACAACCGCATCGGCGGCGTGCTCAGCGAGAAGGAGTACGTCGCCCTCAGCTGGATCCTCGTCTCGATCAACGCGTTCAACCGGATCGCCATCGCGGGCCGGTACAGCACGCCGCCCCGCGACGACCTCGTCGGCGAAGACAAGGACGCCGCCGCGGGCGCCGCCTGGTGACCATCCCCACACCCCCTCTCGATCCGGCACCGGTCGACCCCGTCGTACCGGGCGCGGTCAACCTCCGCGACGTCGGCGGCCTGCGCGCGGGTGACGCGGCCACGCGGTTCGGGGTGCTGTTCCGCTCGGGCAACCTCGCCCGGCTCGATCCCGCCGGCACCCAGGCGCTCGCGGATCTTCGCCTCCGGCGCATCATCGACCTCCGCGCCGACGACGAGGTCGCGCGCGAACCCAGCCGCATCGCCGGTCTCGACGTCGTGACGCAGCGCGTGCCCCTGTTCCTCGGATCGGTGGAGTCCTTCTTCCGCGACGACATCAGCCTCGACGAGATGTACCGCCGACTCGTCGACGACTCCTCCGAAGGTGTCACCGCGGTGGTCCGCGGCATCCTCGTCGACCAGCCGGTGCTCGTGCACTGCACCGTCGGCAAGGACCGCACGGGCGTGACGATCGCACTCACCCTCGCCGCTGCCGGTGTCGACCCCGACGCTGTCGTCGCCGACTACGTCCGCACCGAGGGTCTGCTTCCGCCGCAGCGCAATCGCAAGATCGTCGAGATGCTGCGCGCGATGCACCCCGACGCCGTCCACCTCGAGGACCTCGCGACCAGGTCCCCGGCGCCCGTCATGCGGGCACTGCTCGACGATGTCACGCGGCGGTACGGGTCCGCCGAGGAGTACCTGCGCGCCCATGGCTTGGCGGACGACGAGATCGCCGAGCTGCGCCGCGTGCTGCTGCACCGCAGCGCGTAGAGGCGAGGCATCCGCTCTTCACGATCGGTAATGAGGTAAGGCAACCCTTCATCAGCGGTTATAGTGGAGGGGTCATGGTCCAGAACATCCAGCCTCAGAGTGCCGCGCACAACGCGTCGGCGTGCCGTGCGTCGCGTCACACGCGCGTGCAGCACCTGATCACGGCCGACGAATCGTCGCTGGCCGAGCTCGAGGCCGTGCTCGCGACCCTGCCGATCTGCTCGACGGGCCGGGTGTTCATCGAGATCCCGGATGCCTCGTGGCTGGCCGAGATCACCGCTCCGAGCCGCATGATCGTGACGTGGCTCGACCGCTCGCAGCGGTCGGGCGCGCCCGGCACCGGCCGCGGCTGCGCGTCGGGCGAGGCGCTGACGCGTGCGGTCACCGCGTGGGCCGACGAGATGCTGTGCGCCGAAGACGACGAGACCCGCATCCACCTGCTGGGCGGCTACCTCGGCACCGCCGACATCGTCGACCACCTGGTCGAGCTGGGCATCCGCGCGGACGCGATCCACACCCCTGCGCAGTACGGCCTCGCCACCGCGCGCTGAGTCGCCGTGCGGCGTCGGCGCCGCGATGCGCGCTCCCTAGGTACTGCCCCGGTATTCACCTCATTGACGGGGCCCGAGCCTCGGAGTTCGATGAGCGCGGGCGAGCTCGCTGCCCGCCCTGTCGACTGGAGGGGGCGCATCATGCGCAGGAAGATCATGTTGGGGATCGCGGTGGGGGCTGTGCTGGTGCTCGGTTCCGCGGGCGGAGCGTTCGCGGGGGAGTACAACGCCAACGGCGAGGCGACCGGCGCACGCAGCAACGCGAATTCGCCGTGCGCGTTCTCCGGCCTGGAGGACCACGAGACCGACGGCTCGGGCGTGGAGCCCGGGGCCACGCAGAACTGGGGCCAGTTCGACCAGGAGGTCCGCAAGGCCGCCAGCCTGCACGGCGGCGGCGCCTCCGAGGTCAACATCCCTGGCCTCGGGGAGTGGGGCTGCAACGGTCACACCCAAGGGCAGAAGTGATCCGAGGACGCGGTCGGGGTATCCGGCCGCGTCCTTCGTGCTGTCGTCGCCTCGTGCGATCAGGCCGCGCCGCGCGGCACGTAGTTGCCGTCGGCGAGGCCGGCCTCGATCTCGAACCGGTTGCGAAGCGGGTTGCGGCCGGCCAGCAGGTAGAGCACGGGCATGAGCAGCCCGTACCGCTGCCACTGCCGCTTGTGCACCGCCTCGTGCCGCAGCAGCGCGTCGGTGACGCGCCCGTCGCCGGTGAGGAAGCACGCGCCGACGCACGAGCCGCCGCGCGGGAACGTCCAGCGGGGCATCCCGCGGAACACCCACAGGCCCTCGCGCTTCTCGACGCGCCCGGTGCTCCAGAGTGTGCCCCAGACCCATCCCACTGCGCAGCCGTACCAGTAGCCGATGCGGCTGATCGGCGAGTCCAGGAGGATCGACGGGATGGCGTCGTCGATGCGGCGCCCCCTGATGACGGCGCGCTCCGCGGCGGCGCGCCACCCGGCGGGCGGCGTGGGGATGGGACTCACGCCAGCGCCCCGATCACGCGCAGGATCGCGCCCAGGTCGTCGGTCGCCGCCGCGACCGAGGCGGGCGAGTAGCCGGCGAGGGATGCGCCGACCAGCGGCACCCGCTCGCGCAGGCGCGCGACCGCGACGGTCAGCTCCGCCACGGTGACCCCGAACGGTTCGGGGTGCGCGTTGCCCGCGATCTCGGCGGGGTCGAGCGCGTCGATGTCGATGTGGATGTACACGGCGTCGGCCCCCGTTGCGAGCACGGCGTCGGCGAGGGCGTCGGCTTCGCGCAGCGCGTCCACCGTGAGCGCCGTGATGCCGAGCTCCGCGACGACCTCGAGCTCGGGGTCGTCGAATGACCGCGCCCCGCCGACGATCACGCGCTCGGCGGCGATCGTGCCGGCGGGAAGCGCCAGGCCGGGATCCCCGTCGCCGATCACGGCGCGCAGCGCCATGCCCGCGAAGGCGCCCGACGGCGACGAGTCCGGCGAGTTGAGGTCGGGGTGCGCGTCGATCCAGACCACGGCGAGCCCGGGGGAGCGGCGGGCGGCGTGAGCGATCGGCGCCAGCGCGACGCCGCAGTCGCCGCCGATCGTGAGCACCGGCTCATCCGGCGCCGCGGCGTCGTGCGCGTCGAGCGCCTGCGCGACCATCACGCGCACGCGCTGCAATGCGCTCGGGCGGTGGATGCCGGTGCCCAGCGATTCGCCCGCCTCCATGGGCACGTCGAGCACGGTGGTCGAGGCCCGGGGGAGGTCTCCCGCGATCGCCTGGGCGCCGTCGATCAGCTGCATCGCGCGGGAGGACGGGCTTCCCTGCCACTGCGGGACCACGAGGTAACGCGTCATCTCCTCATCTTCGCGCAGACCGGGGGTCGAGGCATCCGTCCTGCCGTCCGTTCGCTGGAGGCAGACGCGAGGGGCGCCGGATCCGTGCGGATCCGACGCCCCGAGGCAGTGAGCGGTGGGCTCAGTTCTCGATCGCGGCCTGCACCGGAGCGCCGGACTTGAGCGCGGCGAGGCGCGCCTCGACCTCGGTCAGCTCGCCGACGTCCTCGAGGGCGTTGAACTGCGCGTCGAGGGTCGACGCGGCCAGCTCCTGCTTGCCGGCGGCGAGGGCCTCCTGGCGGCGCACCTTGTCTTCGAAGCGGCCGAGCTCGCTGGTCGGGTCGAGCACGTCGATCGACTTGACGGCGTCGTGCACCTTGTTCTGGGCCTCGGCGGTCTTGGCGCGGGCGAGAAGCTCGGAGCGCTTGGCCTTCAGCTGCTCCAGCTTCTGCTTCATGCCATTGAGGCCCTCCTTCAGCTTGTCGACGACCTCGTTCTGCGTCGCGATGGTGGGCGCGATCGCCTTGGCCTCGTTCTCCTCGCTGATCTGACGCTGCAGCGCGATCTTGGCGAGGTTGTCGAACTTGTCGGCGTCGGTGGTGTTGCCGGTCTTGCGCAGCTCGTCGGCCTTGCGGCTGGCGGCGAGGGCCTTGTTGCCCCACTCGGCGGCGGCCTGCACGTCCTCCTGGTGGTCGCGCTCGAGCAGACGCAGGTTGCCGATGGTCTCGGCGATGGCCGACTCGGCGTCGGCGATCGAGTTCGTGTAGTCGCGCACGAGCTGGTCGAGCATCTTCTGCGGGTCCTCAGCGGAGTCGAGGAGTGCGTTGATGTTCGCTTTCATGAGGGTCGAGATGCGACCGAAGATGGACTGCTTCGCCATCGGTTTTCCTTCCTATCGGACGTCAGTTCTGGGTCGGTGAGTCTGGTCTGGAGACGGATGCCGCAGCTCGCTGCCCGCGGGCGGCCGGGCGATTTCGGGTCAGAAGCGGCCACCTCCTCGACGCGCGCGCGTGCCGCCGCCTCCGAAGCTACCGGGTCGCATTCCGCCCGACGAGCGGCTCGGACCGCCGCCCAGCATGCCGCCGAGGCCGCCGCCCATGCCTCCCGAGGAGCGGCCACCGCTCAGCACGGAGTTCAGCACGATGCCGCCGAGGACGGCGCCGAGCATGCCGCCGCCGGACTGGCCGCCCTGCTGGCTTCCGCCGAACATGCCGCCCGAGCCGGCGTCGAACGCGCCGACGTCGTTCTGCGCGAGCTGGATCGCCTGCCCGGCGAGCTGGTCGGCACGCTGCGCCTGCTGCATCGCCTGCTGCGGGTCGCTCGCCTGCAGCGCCTGGGCGCGCGCGAGCGAGGCTCCGGCCTCGGCGAGGCGGGTGCGTGCCTGGGCGCCGACCGCGCCGCGCCGGGCGGTGATGTAGTCCTCGGCCGCCGACACCTGCGCCTGCGCCTGCATCATCACCTGGCCGACCATCTGCCGTGCGCGCTCAGCCTGGGCCTCGGCATCCCGGACGCCCTGCACGAGCGTGTCGATCTGCGTGTTGGCCGCTTCGAGGCTCTGGAGTGCCGCGAGCGGGCGCTTGGCGGTGCCGCTGAGCTGTGCGCGCGCGGCATCGAGCTGCTGGCGCGTCGACGCGATGACGCCGGCGATCCGCCCGTCGGTGTCGGGGAGGGCCGATGCCGCGGCGATGTCGGATTCGAGCTCGGCGACGAGGGCGGTGGCGTTGCGCTCGCCCTCGGCGAGGTCGGACTGGAGCTTGTCGATGGCGTTCTCGAGCAGCATCGCCTGGCCGACTGCCTCTTCGGCGGCCCTGATCCCGACCGCGGCCTCGCCGCCGTCGCCCGCGCCGATGGCGGCCTCCGCGGCCGTGAGCTGTTCGTCGGCGAACGCGAGGCGCTGCCGTGCCTGCTCGGGATTGTCGACGACGGTCGCGAGAGCCTCAGGCGCGTACGCCGTCTGCAGGCTCTGCAGCCGGGAGGTCGCCTGGTCGAGGGATGCCTCGGCCTTCGCCTTCGCGTCGTGCACCCGCGCGAGCGCCTCGGGGGCGTTCTGCTCGAGTTTGCGCAGCTCGTCGAACGCGGCCGCCTTCTCGTCGAGGAGGGCGTTGGAGGCCTCGCAGAGCGCGATGATCCGCTCGTTCCAGGCGCGCGTGTCCTGCTCGGAATCGGGGATGTGATCGTCGAGCTTCTGCTTGAGCCCGAACGCCTCGTCGAGGCTCTGCTGCGCGGTCGCGAGTGCCGCCTCGAACTCGGTGGTCGCGGCGTCGCCGAACTGCGCCTTCGCGAAGCCGAGCTCCTGCGTGCTCGTCTTGATGGCGTCGTCGGTCGCGACGAGCAGCGACGACGCGCGCCGCTCGAGTTCCTCGACGCTGGGCTGGGGCGGACCTGCCGGCCCGGCGGTCACCGCGCCCTTCTTGCGCCGGCGGAGGAACATCACCAGCAGCACGATGCCGATGCCGACGACGACGATGACGAGCAGCCAGGTGAGCCACCCGGTGCCGCCGGAGCCGGTGGCAGCGGCGCCGGACCCGCCGACGGCGTCCGTCAGACCGTCGGCCGCCGCGTCGACCGCGCCGAGCCAGTCGTCCTGGGCGAGGGCGGGCTGGATCTGCTGCTGCTCGATGGTCGCGAGCTGCTCGTCGCCGACGGGGCCGCCCGGGTCGCCCGACAGGTAGTACGCGCGGCCCTGGGTCGCGACGGCGAGCAGGTACTGGCTGACGCCGAGGTTGTTGTCGTCGGCGGTCTGGTTCGCCCAGTCGGCGGCGCTCGCCGGGTCGGTGAACTCGTCGACGTAGACGACCCAGAGATCGAGGCCGGTGTCGGACTTGAGCTGTTCGAGTCGCGACTGCGCCTCGGAACGCTGCGCGGACGAGAGCACGCCCGACTCGTCGAGCACGTACTCCGCGCTCGAGCCGAGCGTGACCGGCGGAGTCGCGAGCGCCGCCCCACCGCTGATCGCCGTGACCACGACCACCGCAGCGGACGCCAGCGCTGCAGCCCAACGCAGTCGCATCGATCCCCCCTCTGGGACTCGGGTTCCCCCTCCCGCGAGTCTATTCAGCCGCGGGGATACGACGATAGCCCACGGCCCCGACGCCGCTTGAGTGTTCGCCGAGAACGTACGCAGGCGCCGCCGATGCGGGTCGCTCCCGCCCTGGGTGCGGGGCGGCGGGTAGCCTTGCCGATCCGGAGGAGGACCATGGACGATCGCTACGGCGCCGATGTGCTGGCCACGGGCTGGAAGGGCCACGGGGTGCGGGAGCTGCCGCGGGTGGCGGCATCCCGTGATCTCGTCGTCGAGGTGGCGGACGACGGCTTCTGCGGCGCCGTCGTGGGTGCGTCGGGCGGCATGGTGGAGCTCGAGGACCGCCTCGGACGCCGCCGGCTGTTCGCGCTGGGCGCGGGGTTCCTCATCGACGGCAAGCTCGTCGTGCTCGGTCCGCCCGCACCGGCCGCGGCGCCCGCCGGGCCGAAGCGCACCGCGTCGGGCTCGTCCGCGACCGCCGACTCGCGCGCCCGCGTCGCGCGTGCCAGCCGCATCCTCGTCGAGGGGCGCCACGATGCCGAGCTCGTCGAGAAGGTCTGGGGTGACGACCTCCGGGAGGAGGGCGTCGTCGTCGAGTACCTCCAGGGCATCGATCTGCTCGACGCCGCGCTCGACGAGGAGCCGCCGTCGGCCGAGCGCCGCTACGGCGTGCTCGTCGACCACCTCGTGCCCGGGTCGAAGGAGTCGCGCATCGCCGACGCCATCGGGCGCGGCCGCCACGGGAAGCACGTGCTCATCGTCGGCCACCCCTGGATCGACGTGTGGCAGTGCGTCACGCCCCGCGCGGTCGGCATCGAGCGCTGGCCCGAGGTCCCCCGGGGCATCGAGTTCAAGGTGGGCGTGTGCCGGGCGCTCGGCTGGCCCGCGCGCGACCAGGCCGACATCGCCCGGGCCTGGCAGCGCATCCTCGCGTCGGTGAAGACCTACCGTGACCTCGAGCCCGCCTTCCTCGGCCGCGTCGAGGAGCTCATAGACTTCGTCACGGTCCCGCAGTAACCCGTCGGGGTCGGCCGCCCTGGGTAGCCTGGAGGGGTGACGAACCCTGCCACGCCTGCGCCCGAGCCCCGCACCTTCCGTGAGAAGCCGGTGTCGTTCGTCCGGCGCAGCGGCCGGATGTCGGACGCGCAGGAGCGCGCCTGGAGCGAGCTCGCCCCGCGGTACGTCATCGAGGTCCCCCGCGACCGCGCGGCCACGAGCATCCTGCCGGACTCTGAGATCGATCCGGGCACGGTGTGGGGGCGCGACGCGCCGCTCGTCGTCGAGATCGGATCGGGCCAGGGTCACGCCATCGTGCACGCAGCGACGTCGCGCCCCGACACGGACTTCCTCGCCATCGAGGTGTTCCGCGCCGGGCTCGCCCGCACCATGCTCGACGCCGACCGCGCCGGGGCGCGGAACCTCCGCCTCGTCGAGGCGAACGCGCCCGAGGTGCTGCAGCACCTGCTCCCCGAGGCATCCGTCGACGAGCTCTGGATCTTCTTCCCCGACCCGTGGCACAAGAAGAAGCACACCAAGCGGCGCCTCGTCGCCGAGGGCTTCGGCGCGATCGCGGCGCGGGCGTTGAAGGACGGCGGGATGCTGCGCCTCGCGACCGACTGGGAGGACTACGCGCTGCAGATGCGCGAGGTCATGTCGGTCGCGCCCGAGTTCGAGGCGACGTTCGAGGGGGAGTGGGCGCCGCGCTTCGACGGTCGCGTGCTGACCGCGTTCGAGCGCAAGGGCGCGCGCGTGGGCCGCGACATCCGAGATCTGTCGTACCGCCGCGTCGCGAGGTCATGAGCGGACCCACCGGACCCCTCACCGGCCCGGTCCCGCTGCCGGGACCGGCGCCCGACCACGCGCGAGAGCCCCAGTCCGCGTCCGGCGCGGTCGCCCCCGCGCCGCCGCGCGACCCGTGGCGCTTCGTCCGACCGCTCGGGCACCGCGACTTCCGGATGCTGTTCGGCGCCGTGGTGCTGTCGATCCTCGGCGCGGGCATGTGGGCCGTCGTCATGGTCTACACGGTCATCGGCGCGGGCGGCGGGCCGGTCGAGCTCTCGGCCGTCGCCGCGGCGAACGCCATCGGTCTGCTGGCGTGCGCGATCCCCGGGGGCATCGCGGCCGACCGCGTGCCGCGCCGACTTCTGCTGCGCATCGTGGAGCTCGTGAACCTGCTCGCGATCACATCGGTCGCGCTCGCGGGCTCGTTCGGCGTCGTGACGATCCCGCATCTCGCGGTCGTGGCCTTCGTGATGGGCGCGGGGGCGGGCTTCTTCTTCCCGGCGTACAGCGCGATCCTGCCCCGCATCCTGCCGCCCGCGCAGCTGCTCGCTGCGAACGGTCTCGAGGGCGCCATCCGTCCCGCGCTGCAGCAGGCCGCGGGCCCGGCGGCGGCCGGTGTCATCGTCGCGGCGGTGCTCGCACCCGCGCACGCGGCGTGGGGCGTCGTCGCCGCGCACGCGCTGGCGTTCGTGCTGCTGCTGTTCGTACGCCCTGAGCCGCCCGCCGCCCCAGGCGAGCAGCACGAGGCGCCCGAGGGCGTGCGCGGCGTGCTCCACGACCTGCGCGAGGCGGTGGGCTTCACGATCCGCACGCCCTGGCTGCTGTGGACGCTTCTGTTCGCGACGGGGTGGGTGCTCGTGTTCGTCGGTCCCGAAGAGGTGCTGCTGCCCTTCGTCACCCGCGACCGGGTCGGGGAGGATCCGCGGCTGTTCGGCTTCCTCCTCGCGATCTACGGCATCGGCGGCGTGCTCGGCTCGATCGTGGTGTCGTCGATGAGGCTGCCGCGCCGGTACCTCACGGTGATGATGGGCGTGTGGGGCGTCAGCACGCTGCCGTTCGCGATCGTCGGCATCACCCACCAGTACTGGCTCATGGCGCTGTGCCTGTTCCTCGTGGGCTTCGGGTTCAGCTACGGCAACGTCATCTGGGGCACGCTGCTGCAGCGCCGCGTGCCGCGCCACATGCTCGGGCGCGTCTCGAGCCTGGACTTCTTCGTGTCGCTTGCGCTCATGCCGCTGTCGATGGCGCTCGCCGGCCCCCTCGCCGAGGTGGTGCCGATCGAGGCGATCTTCATCGCCGCCGGCGTGATCCCGCTGATCCTCGGCGCGCTCGCGTACGTCGCCGCGCGCATGGCGAAGGATGAGATCGAGCACCCCCTCGACCACTGACCTGTCCCGACCCCGACCGACCGGAGCCGCCGCGCATGCCCGCACATCCCGACGCCCCGCCCGCGCCGGCCGTCCGCACGTGGTCCTGGGGGTTGGCGCCCGCCCTCCTCGTCTGCCTCGCCGCCCCGGCGTTCTTCGTCGTCCGCGTCCCGTGGCTCGGGTGGGTGCTGCTCGCCGCGGGCCTTGCGGCCGCGCTGCTGACAGAACGAACCGATACTGCCGCCAGACTGCCTGCGTCGGACTCCGGTCTCCGTCAGCCGTCCCTCCTGCGGGACCTTTCGCTCATCGCCGTGGGTCTGCTCATCGTGAGCGCGATCCCCCTCAAGGCGGAGCTCGACAACCTCGCGATCTTGCGGTTCGCGATGGCCCTCGGTGGCGCGGTCGCCGTGCCCTACGTGATCTCGCGATGGGTCTATCGCGATCGCGCCATCCGGTTCCCGTGGCGCGGCGGCGGCCGGTGGACGCGGTTCCAGTGGACGTGGCTCGTCGCCGTGCTGCTGCTCGGGTGGCTGATCCTGCCGTTCTACTTCATCACGTCGGGCGTCTACCTCAACTGGCCGGTCGTCGACACCCCGGAGCTCATCGCGCGCCTCTTCGTCGGCGTGGGTGCGGTGGGCATCTGGGACGAGCTGTTCTTCATCTGCACGTGCTTCGCTCTGCTGCGGCGGCACTTCCCGTTCTGGCAGGCGAACATCCTGCAGTCGGTCGTCTTCGTCTCGTTCCTGTGGGAGCTGGGGTACCAGGCGTGGGGTCCGGTGCTCACCATCCCGTTCGCGCTGCTGCAGGGCTTCATCTTCATGAAGACGCGCTCGCTCGCCTACGTGGTCACCGTGCACCTGCTGTTCGACGCGGTCGTCTTCCTCGTGCTCGTCCACGCGCACAACCCGGGGATGCTCGACTGGCTCTTCTTCGTCTGACCCGGACGGGCCGCAACCCTGCCCAGGCCCTGCCCAGCGGGGGCGGCTAGGGTGGTCAGCGGATCCCCGACCGGGGATCCCCGGACGACGGATCAGTACCCGGTACGCGACAAGACTGGCCAGGAGCACAGTCATGGCGTGGGTCATCCTCATCGTTTCCGGCATCCTCGAGGCCGTGTGGGCCACCGCCCTCGGCAAGACCGAGGGTTTCACGAAGCTCTGGCCGTCGGTGATCTTCGGCGTCGCCCTCGTCGCCAGCATGGGCGGACTCGCCTGGGCGATGCGCGACATCTCCACCGGCACGGCGTACGCGGTGTGGGTCGGCATCGGCGCGTCGCTGACCGTCGCCTACGCGATGATCACCGGCGACGAGGCGTTCTCGTTCGTCAAGATGCTGCTCATCCTCGGCCTGGTCGGCTGCGTCGTCGGCCTGAAGCTCGTCGGCCACGAGTGAGGTCCGGGAGACGGATGCTGCGACCCGGCGTCGTGCGCCAGGGCGCAGCATCCGTCCTGGTCGGGCCCCGATGATGAGAGCTCGATGAGAGTGCCCGCCGTGGGACTGGCCGTGCCGACGCGGAGTGTGTGAGCATCCCCGCAGGAAGCCGGTGACAGAGGGGTCGCCGGCGGAGAGGCACGACCATGCCCATGAGAACCAGGCGCGCCTGGGTTGTCGCTACCGCGACCGCCCTCGTCGCCACCGTCGCTCTCGCTGCTCCCGCGTACGCGGCACCGAACAACAACTCGGTGAACAAGATCACGAAAGCCGTGACGCTCGACGCCGTCTTGAACCATCTCGAGGCGTTCCAGGCGATCGCCGACCAGTACGGCGACCGTGCCGCCGGACGCCCGGGTTACAGGGCATCCGTCGACTACGTCGTGAGCCAGCTCACCGCCGCCGGGTACACACCCGAGGTGCAGCCGTTCGAGTTCGACTACTTCGAGGAGAACAGCGAGCTCATCCGTGTGTCGCCGAACCCCACCTCGTTCGTCGACGAGTCGGACTTCCTCCGCAACAGCTTCGACACCGGCAGTCCCAAGGGCACCGCGACCGGGCCGCTCGTGCCCGTCGGTGTCGTCTACCCGTCCGAGGCGCTCCCGCCGAACAGCAACACCAGCGGATGCGAATCGACGGACTTCGCCGGCTTCCCGACGGGCGGCATCGCCCTGGTCCAGCGCGGGTCGTGCGGGTTCGCGGTCAAGGTCCTCAACGCGCAGGCGGCGGGTGCCGCCGGCGTGATCGTCATGAACGAGGGGCAAGCGGGCCGCACCGGGCTCGTCGGCATGATCGGCGACGCCACCGGGCTCACCATCCCCGCGGTGTTCGCGACCTCGGCCACGGGTGCGAACCTGCTGTCGGTGCCGAACTCGATCGTCACCGTGACGGTCGACTACGAGGCCGATACGCGCACCGCGTGGAACGTGCTCGCCGAGACCAAGGCCGGCAACGACGCCAACACCGTCATGGCGGGCGCTCACCTGGACAGCGTCCAGGACGGCGCGGGCATCAACGACAACGGCTCGGGCAGCGCTGCGCTGCTGGAGACGGCCATCCAGATGCAGAAGACCAAGCCCAACAACACGGTGCGGTTCGCCTGGTGGGGTGCCGAGGAGAGCGGACTGCTCGGTTCGGAGCACTACGTCGGGGCTCTGTCGGATGAGCAGGCGGGCGACATCGCGCTCTACCTCAACTTCGACATGATCGGCTCGCCGAACTACTTCATGGGCGTCTACGACGGCGACAACTCC
This sequence comes from Microbacterium sp. Leaf288, assembly GCF_001422925.1. Classification (GTDB taxonomy): domain Bacteria; phylum Actinomycetota; class Actinomycetes; order Actinomycetales; family Microbacteriaceae; genus Microbacterium. Next base: position 229,654 of record NZ_LMNI01000012.1, on the reverse strand, counting down.
AGTGGGACGGCCGCACCCGGCTTCATCCCGGAGGGGTCCGCGCAGATCGAGGACGTCTTCGAGCAGTACTACACGAGCGTCGGAGAACCGTTCCAGGACACCGAGTTCTCGGGCCGCAGCGACTACGGACCCTTCATCGCCGTGGGCATCCCCGCGGGCGGTCTGTTCACCGGTGCCGAGGGGGTCAAGACCGCGCAGCAGGCGGCGATCTTCGGCGGCACGGCCGGCGTCGCGTTCGACCCGTGCTACCACGCTCCCTGCGATGACATCGACAACCTCAATGCGCACGCGCTCGACGTGAACTCCGACGCTGTTGCCGCGGCGGTCATGACGTTCGCGTTCGACACGTCGACGGTCAACGGCGTCCGCACACCGGGCAAGTCGCACGGTGCGGGCAAGAGCATGGACGCGTTCACGGACGACGCCACGCAGTGATCGAGCGGATGCTGCGCCTCGGCGACGTGCGCCGGGGCGCAGCATCCCTCACCCTCAACCTCACATCGAGATGACTTCTTCGTGAACTCTTGACGACGGGGTTTCGGAGGAGGACATTCGATCTTGCGAAGAGAAAACAGAGACGTAAGGCCCGAAAGGACCCGGAACACAGAAACCCCTTCGCATTGACGATCCCCCCGGCGCTTCGGCACCGAGGGGATCATCGTTTTGCGCCCGGCGTCGTCGGGGCCTCTCGTTCGAAGCCGGGGCCCCGGCGAGGCTCGCGCGACGCGCGCACCCCCGCTCGTATCCTGACGACGTGGATTTCAGCCAGCTCCTGAGCACGCCGATCACGTGGTGGCAGGTGCTGTGGGCGATCCTCGCCCTGCTCGCCGGGTGGATCGCCTCGCGCATCGCGAAGCGGGCCGTCACCGACCTCATGGGCCACGTGCCCACGGCGACGCCGGCCGCGACGCGGTTCGCCGCGCGTTTCGCCCAGTACACACTCCTGCTGCTCGGCTTCGGGATCGCTCTCGCATTCCTCGGGGCCAATGTGCAGCCGGTGCTGGCCGTCGTGATCGTGCTGGTCGTCGTCGCGGCGCTGGTGCTGAGGGGCGTCGCCGACAACTTCGCCGCGAGCGTGCTCATCGCCACCCGCAAGCCTGTGGTGCTCGGAGAGGAGATCACCGTCGAAGGACCCGACGGCAACCCCATCACCGGCACCGTCATCGAGCTCAACTCCCGCGCCGTGGTCTTCACCACACCCGACGGGCGCACCGCGCACGTGCCGAACTCGAAGCTCCTCGCCGAGACCCTCGTCAACAACTCGCGCCACGGCGGCAGACGCAGCGAAGTGCAGGTGCGCGTCGAGCGCGCCGGCGCCGGGGTCGACGTGGTCGTCGAGGCGCTCGCCGAGTCCGCCGCCGCTGCCGAGGGTGTGCTCGCCGATCCGGCGGTCGGCGTGCTGGTCACCGCCGTCTCCGCCACCCGGATCACCGGGCGCGTGCAGTTCTGGCACGATCCCGCGCGAGGTCTTTCCGTCACGTCGGGGGTGGTCGCCGCGCTCACCGCGGCACTGGCGCGGCGCGGGTGGTCGGCGACCGTCACGAGCGAAGCGGTCGTGCCGCCCCTCGTGCCCGGCGATCCCGTCTGACACCGCTCGACCATGCCAAGGTGGACACGACTGTCCCCCTTATCCAGGAGCAGGAATGCAGCGACCCCTCGCCGGGCTGACCGGGCGGAACCTCGTCACCGAGCTCACCGCAGGGGTCACCCTTCTCGCGATCGCCATCCCGCTCAATATCGGGTACGCGCAGATCGCGGGGCTCCCGCCGACGGCAGGGTTGTACGCGCTGGTCGTGCCGACGCTGATCTATGCGCTGGTCGTGTCGTCTCGTCAGCTCGTGGTGTCGCCGGATGCTGCCGCCGCCGCCCTCGTCGCCTCGTCGATCGGCGGGCTCGCCACAGCCGGCAGCACGGATTACGCCACGCTCGCACTCGCGCAGGCCATCATCTGCGGCGTCATGTTCGTGCTGATGGCATTCTTCAAGCTCGGCTTCCTCGCCAACTTCCTCTCCAAGCCGATCCTGATCGGGTTCGTCGGAGGCCTCGCCCTCGACATCCTGGTCAGCCAGATCGCGAAGATGCTCGGGGTCAAGATCGACTCGGGCGGCGAGTTCGTCGACAAGGTGGTCGGACTCGTGTCGAACCTCGAGACGATCAACGCGTGGTCGGTGGCGATCTCGGCGGCGTCCGTCGCCGTCCTCCTGCTCGGCAAGAGGTATCTGAAGGCCGTGCCGTGGGCGCTCGTCGTCCTGATCCTGTCCACGCTGCTGGTGGTGCTGACAGGCCTCGACCAGCGGGGCGTCGACGTTCTGGGCGCGGTCCCCTCGGGGCCGCCCACGCTCACGTGGCCCGTCATCGACTGGCAGATGTGGATGGCGCTGATCCCGTCGGCGATCGCGCTGACGCTCGTCACGACCGCCGAGGGCCTCCTCGTCTCGCGCTCGTACGGCGAGAAGCACGGCTACCCGTTCCACGCCAACCGCGACCTCCTGGCCTTCGGCCTCGGCAACATCGCCGCGGGCGCGCAGGGCAGCTTCTCGATGGGCTCCTCGACGTCCCGCACTGCCGCGATGGATCAGGCGGGCTCCCGCACCCAGCTTCCGTCGCTCGTGCTCGCCGTGGGCACGCTGCTGCTTCTGCTGTTCGGCACCACGCTGCTCGCCGACATCCCATCGCCCGCCATCGGCGCGGTGGTCGGCGTCGCGATCCTGCCGCTCCTCGGCATCCGCGAGTTCCGGGTGCTCTGGCGCCAGGACCGCTTCGAGTTCGCGATCGGCGCGGTGTGCTTCCTCGTGACACTGTTCGTCGGCGCGATCCCCGGGATCGTCGTGGCGTTCGTGCTCGCGCTCATCAACCTCGCCAAGCGCGCGGCGAACCCCGCGATCGACGTCCTCGCCGCCGATGACGACGCGAAGCAGTCGCTCCTGGAAGACGCGGCGGCCGGCGCGACGACCGCGCCCGGCGTCGTGGTGGTGCGGATGGCAGCGCCGCTGTTCTTCGCGAACGGCGCCGTCTTCTCCGCCGCCGTCAAGCGCGCGGTGACCGGCGCCGACGAGCCCGTGAAGCACGTGGTCATCGACATGGAGGCGGTGACAGACATCGACGTGACGGGTGCCGAGGCGTTCGCGTCGCTCGAGGAGTGGCTCGACGAACAGGGCGTGAGCCTGGCGTTCAGCCGCGTGCGGGTGCCTACGAAGGCGCGACTCGACGAGCTCGGACTGCTGTCCGGGCAGACCGTCTACTCGACCAACCGAGAGGCTGTGGCCGCGCTGGAAGCGCGGGCGCCGCAGGACTGAGGGACTCACGGCCGCCGGGGCCGGAACGAAGGGAACAGGAAACATGGAACAGCGGGAACCGGAAGCGTCGATCCGTCAGGCTCACGCCGCCGCCCTGGCTGCGCTGCCGTTCGACGACGTCGATGACTTCGTCGCCGCGGACCGCGGATACATCGGCACGCTCGATGATCCGAAGATCCGCAACGACAAGGGCGACGTCGTGTGGGATGCCTCGAGCTACGACTTCGTGCAGGGCGACGCGCCCGCGTCGGTGCACCCGAGTCTGTGGCGGCAGTCGCAGCTGGTCGCCAAGCATGGACTGTACGAGGTCGTGCCCGGGCTGTACCAGGTGCGCGGACTGGACCTGTCGGTCATGTCGATCATCGAGGGTGACACCGGAGTGATCGTCGTCGACCCGTTGATCTCGGTCGAGACGGCCGCGGCCGCGATGGCGCTCTACCGCGCGCACCGTGGCGAGCGCCCGATCCACGCGGTGATCCACTCGCACAGCCACATCGATCACTTCGGCGGCGTGTTGGGAATCGTCAGCGAGGACGACGTCGACTCCGGAAAGGTGCAGATCATCGTGCCCGAGGGATTCCTCGAGCACTCGGTCGCGGAGAACGTGTATGCCGGCACCGCGATGGCCCGACGCGCCGGGTACATGTACGGCGCCGCCCTCGCCAAGGGACCGCAGGGGCAGGTCGGTGCGGGGCTGGGGCAGACCACGTCGACCGGAAGCCCGACCATCCTCCCGCCGACGCTGGAGATCACCACCACTGGCGAGACGCACACGGTCGACGGCGTCGAGTTCGAGTTCCAGATGGCGCCGGGCACCGAGGCGCCGTCCGAGATGCACTTCTACCTGCCGCGCTACCGTGCGCTGTGCATGGCCGAGAACGCGACCCATACGCTCCACAACCTCCTGACGCTGCGGGGCGCGCTCGTGCGCGACCCGCACGTGTGGTCGCAGTACCTCACCGAGGCTCTCGAACGCTTCGGCGAGGAGGTCGAAGTGGTGTTCGCGTCCCACCACTGGCCGACGTGGGGCAATGCGGAGATCCGCGAGTTCCTCGCGATCCAGCGCGACCTCTACGGCTACCTGCACGACCAGACGCTGCGGCTGCTGAACCAGGGATACAACGGCGCCGAGATCGCCGAGATGCTCGAGCTGCCCCCGGCGCTCGAAGCGTCGTGGAGCACGCACGGCTACTACGGCTCGGTGAGTCACAACGTGAAGGCGATCTACCAGCGCTATATGGGCTGGTTCGACGGCAACCCCGCGCGCCTGTGGCCGCACCCGCCTCAGGCTCAGGCGGAGCGTTACGTCGCCGCGATCGGCGGCGTCGACCGGGTGGTCGAGCTCGCGCAGCAGGCGTTCGACGCGGGCGACTACCGCTGGGCGGCGACACTGCTCGACCACGCGGTGTTCGCCGACGCCGACCACGAAGCGGCGCGCACCCTTTACGCCGACACCCTGGAGCAGCTGGCATACGGTGCCGAGAACGGCACCTGGCGCAACTTCTTCCTGTCGGGCGCCACTGAGCTGCGCGAGGGCAGCTTCGGCACGCCCACCCAGACGGCCGCGCCGCTGATCATCGCCCAGCTCACGCCTGAGCAGCTGCTCGACGCCGTGGCCATCCGCGTGAACGGCCCGAAGGCCTGGAGCCTCGACCTCGCCCTGGACGTGACCCTCACCGACCTCGGTCGCACCTTCCACGTGACGCTGCGCAACGGGGTGCTGGTGTATGTCGAGCGGGAGGCCGATCCCGAGACCCCGCTGCAGCTCACGCTCTCGAAGCCCCGCCTCATCCGGCTGGCCGGGGGCGATACGGACTCCGAGGGCATCGAGGTCCGCGGTGACGCCGGGGTGCTGCGGCAGATCCTCGGCGTGCTCGACCAGGGCGACCCGGATTTCGAGATCGTCCTTCCGTAATCGCGTGCCACCGGTCGCCGGCGCCGCGCCCCGCGGCGCCGGCGACCGGCTGTGAGGGGCGCTGGGGCGCCTGAACGGCCGGTGCGCGCGGGCCGCAGCATCCGCTCCCGCTGATCAGCCGACGAAGGGCGGACCACCGCTGGACCAGATCGCGTCCGGGCTGGGCGCGGGCAGCTCGTCCGGGAGGGGGATGATCGCCAGCGGAACCCCCCACCCTCCGCACACCCTGCAAGAGTGTCCGGATCTGCGACGTCACTCGCTCGACGCCCACGACTCGTGATGCGGTGCTCCAACCGGCTGCGACTCCCGCTCGAGCCACGCTGCCGCGGGCGGTCGATCCGCGTGGCTCTGCCAAGTTCTCGGGCTTTCTCCGCCACCTTTGCTCGCGGCACCCCCGATCGTCGTCGCGCCCGCTCCGGGTCAGTGAGACTCGTGGGTACGGCTGAGTGCAAAGGAACCTCGATGATCACTGTTCATCTTCGCTACGAGATCGATCCCGACAAGCTCGACGACTTCACCGAGTACGGCCGCGCCTGGATCCGACTCGTCGGCAAGCTCGGCGGCACCCACCATGGCTACTTCCTGCCCAGTGAGGGCGACAGCGACGAAGCGTTCGCGTTGTTCACCTTCCCGTCGCTTGCCGAGTATGAGGTCTACCGCAATGCCTCGAAGACGGATCCGGAGTGCCAGGAGGCGTTCGCGCTCGCGCGCGCCACGGGTTGCATCCGTCGCTACGAGCGTCGCTTCCTCTCTCCGGTCTTCTCCTGACAGCCGGCAGCCTGCGAACCTGCAGCCGTGGGGTCGACCTCGTCTCGCGGGAAGAGCAGAAGGATCGGGAGTCCTGATGACCCACCTTCGGGTGCGGGTGGAAGGGATTTCCCTTCCCGCTTCGTTCCGCTGATCCGCCCGACCCGGCTCCTCGCGAAGCGTGTTCGGAGGACACGAGCCGCACGGGTCAGAGGTGGGCGAACGCCGTGATGGTGCTGTCGAGTGGGACCTCCCACATCGAGACGTTCCACGCTGCGGTGCCGCAGCGGGCACGCGGTCGGTGAAGGTGAAGTTCACGCCCACGATCTGGCCCTGCGGGTTGCGCGCGATCAGGTCGATGCGCACCATGTCCTGGTCCTCGGAGAAGTTCGAGGTCACCGTGCCGTCGACGGTCATCCAGTCGTACTCCTGACCAGTCGTGATCGCGCAAGACGTCGACTGGCGACGGAGGGATCCGGCTGCGTCGTGCGAGGCGCCTCGACGCCCTACCAGTCTCTGGGGCCGGGCGTTGGGTTGAAGTCCGGGCGTTGCCGCCGTCCCTCGCGATAGTCGTCGAGCCCGCCGGGAGCCCGCCGCGAGGTTCCCGACGCGCCGGCGTCGGGGTAGCCGGCTCCAGTTGCCCACAGCTGTGGCAGCGGGTCGCGCTTGGACGACTTGAGGTAGCGCCGTTGCCGACGCCGCCGGCTCACGCGCTTCAACGCAGCAATCGCCCAACGGCCGGCCACCATCAGGAGCACTCCCCAGAGCACCCCGACAATGACCCCAGCCCAGAACGTCAACCCCACAGACGCATCCACGAGCCACACAGTAGCGCCCCACCTCGGTGCACGCCCTGCGCCTGCGCCGGCGCCGCAGATCCGCGCTGTCACAGCTCAGCTGGCGGGGCGCAGCTCCCGGATCATCTCCTTGAGCTCGACGATCTCGCTGCGCAGTTCCTCGACTTGCGTCTCCGTGGCGGAGACGGTCTTGCTGGTCTGGTCCGCGACGCGTTCGACGATCCAGGACGCGAGGGTGGCGGTGACGACACCGATGAGCGCGATGCCGCCGACCATCAGCCCGACTGCGACGATCCGGCCAGCGGCCGTCACGGGATAGTAGTCGCCGTAGCCGACGGTGGTGATGGTCACGAACGCCCACCACACCGCGTCGGGAAACGTGTCGATGTCGCCGACGCCGCGTTCTGCGTCGAACACGGAGAGCGCCGCGATGAACACGGTGAGGACGGTGGCGCCGACGGTGTACAGCACAACGCGGCCACGAAGCATGTTGCCGGTGCTGCGCCCGATCAGTGCCAAAACGGTCAGAAACCGCATGAGGCGCAGCGGCCGCAGCATCGGCAGCACGACGATCGCCAGGTCGAGCAGATGCCGGTAGAACCACCGCCACCGGCGCTTCGTGATCGCCAGCCGAACCACGTAGTCCACAACGAACACGGCCCACGTCGCGACCAAGACGATCTCGCAAGACAGGTTCAACAAACCGCCCGGTCGGGCAATGATCTGTATCGCGTAGGCGGCAAGGAAGAGGACGGCGGCGAGGGTGAGGGGCCATTCAACAGCCTTCTCCCATTTGGCGATACGTTCCCCATACATGGCGCGATTATCGCAACCGCATCGCCGCAACGGGGACGCCGGTGATGACGTGCAGAGCGTCTGCCGAGATCTGCCCCTCCGCGACGAGCCGTTGAGCTCATCTACGACGCTGTTCGAGTGCGATGTCATGGGTTCACACGAAGGCGCCCTTCGCGGCCGCCGACGGCACACGGATCCGCCGCGCTCGGTTCTTGCGTCTTCGAGGGTGCGGTGTCCAAGCTTGAGCCTCATGCCCGACGGACGGCCCTCCTCGTGCCACTGCCCGCACGAGGACCGTCGGGGTCGGCACGTCGACCAAGCATCGAGATGCGCGGTGCTAGTTGATGATCTCGGCGTCGCACTCGCGCAGCGCAGCCAGTCGGACGCGCCATGACTCGAGGGCCTCGGGTGTCAGCCGGGTCCATTCCGTGATTTCCTCGACGACGATCATGGGTGCGCTTGTCCGGTAGGAACGCGTGGGGTTGCCCGGGAACTTCTTGTCCGTGACGTTCGGGTCGTTCTCGAAGTCTCCGGTCGGCTCGACGAGGTAGACGTGCGGCTCCGCTTCGGCGGGTCCCAGCATCGCCGCGATCTCGGCGGCCAGGCCCGCGCCGTCTCGGAGGGCGGTGAAGTACACGTGGTTCATGATGACCTCGCGCCTGTAGTTCGACCGATGTCCGGCGACGAGCCGGTCTCCGGCGGCGAGGTTCGCACGCGTGCCGTGAAAGAACGGGCCGTCGTCGAGTGAAGCATTGCCGCTCATCGCGCAATTGTCGCACCCACCTCACGCAGGCTTGAGGATCGCGGCTGCACGGATGCGTCCCCTCAGTGCGCACCGCCCGTTTGTGGATCGATCGTGGCGTAGCAGATTGCGGCCTGATGGCGATCGGGTCAGGTCACGGGTGCAGCCAGCGTGTCGAAGGCGGGTTGCAGTCGTCGCGCGCGATCGGGGTCGGACTTCGTGACCTCTTCGAGGAGCAATCGGGTCAGTGCGATGCGGGCGCTGAGCGGGCAGTGCGCGTTTACGGATCCAGTGCGGCCCGGGATCGGCAGTTGTGCGAGATTGCTGGCATGCTTTCGCCTCAGTCGCTCAGCGAAGATGACCGGAGACAAGTCGCTGCGTGGGCAGCGGATTGCGCGGAGCGCGTCCTGGCGCTGTTCGAGTCCGAGGCGCCAGGCGACGACCGGCCGCGCGACGCGATCGCGCGCACTCGAGGGTTCGCCGCAGGGCGACTGACGGCCGCCGACCAGATCCGTCGACGGTTCATCGCAGGGCGCGCAGCCAAGTCCGCCGCCTCGCCGGCCGGCGCCGCCGCCGCTCGGGCCGCCGCGCAGGCGGCCGGTGTCGCGCACATGGGCGCGCACGCGCTTGGCGCAGCCGCCTATGCGGCCCGCGCGGTCAGGCTCTCCGCGGGCGACCCGAACGCTGTGAACGAGGAACTCGAGTGGCAGATCGCCAGCATGAGTTCCGACGTCGCGGCTGCACTCCGGTCGCTCCCGCCGATCGGCAGCGACTCTGCCGGCCCGCTCGGCCCGGGGATGCTGTCATCCGGTGAGCTCGGCGAACACATCCGACAGCTCCAGACGCGACTTCACAGCACGACCGCCTGAGCGCTACTCGCGCTCGGGCACGGCATCCGCACTGCTCGCAGAGGATCGACGCCGCTCGGGGGGTTACGGCCAGATAGTGTTCGCTCATGTCGTTTGCAATACTCACGACCCAGGCCGCATGGAGTGGATTCTGGGAATGGTCGCAGACGCAACTCGGGGCAACTATCGTCGGTGGACTCGTCGTAGCGGCGGTACTGGGCGCGGTCGGGTGGCTCGCACGTAGACGGCGATTGCGAAAGGCGGCCGCCACGAACCGGGTTGGCGAGAGTTCGGACGACTTGTCGACCACGCACCCGGCGAATCCGACCTTCCAGTGGCGTTTGGCCAAAGAAGGCGATGAAACCGTGCGGCTGATCAACGAGGGAGCCTTGGCTGAGGTGACGACCATCGTCGGCCGACCTGGACTCACCCGCGTGAGTACGGACTTCAGCCTCCCCGTCCGGGTGCCCCATAAGTCGTCGATCGAACTCCGTGTTCGCAAGGACGACGGGCACGAACGTCACTGGCTCAACGTCAATTGGCTCCGCGAAGGCAGAGGCAACTTGCAAAGTCACAGCTTCGACGTCTGATCGCCGACCCGCCCGGAGCAGCTGTCAGCACGCATCGGAACGCCCTCATGCACGCCCTGAGGCCTGCACGCATCGTTCCGGCTTCGCGCAGTGCCCGCAACGGGATCGACGACGCACGTCATGGTCTTCACAGGGGTGATGCCCGTTGAGGGATGCGCTCACACCGATGTCGGTTGCGATCCTCGACAACGGCCCCGGCAACGACCTGACAGCTCCACCGATCCGGACACCATCTGTCCGGGAGTATCGCTACCTTCTCATCATGACAACGGCAGATACTCCGGCATTCCTCTATGCGCAGATCCCGTACCGCGATGCACCCGCCGCCCTCCGATGGCTCGAGCGCGCGTTCGGGCTGACGACCACCGCGGAATGGCCCGACGGTGAGGGAGGCATCCAGCACGCCGAGATGCGGCGCGGCGATGCTGTCTTCACCGTCTTCACCGATCGAGCGGGCTACGACCGCGCGCAACCACGCGGCGAGTCGGTCGGGCTCGGGCTGGTGTTCGCCCTGTGCTCTCCGGCCGAGGTCGACGACATCTTCCGGTCTGCCGTCGCGGCCGGCGCAGAGGTCGTCTTCGCACCCACCGACACGGAGTGGGGGAACTATCGTTGCCGCGTCCGGGACCTCGAAGGCTATGAGTGGACCTTCGGGACGTATAAGCCCGGCGAGCCGCAGGAGTGGGCGGGCGACGACCAGGTGGACTAGCTGTTCTTCCCCGACACGTTGTGAACGGCTGAGGTGAGCGGAGACCGGTCGCGGTCGGTCCCGTATCCCGAGTTCCTGGCATCGCCGTTTGACGCAATAGCCGCTGCTCTCGATCGCGCCGAGCGCGCCACAGATGTTGTCAAGGTGTTGTCACGAGAAAGGGATCGAGAGTCCTGAAGACTCTCGATCCCTTGTCCCGACTGGTGCCCCCGACAGGAATCGAACCTGCGACCTTTGGTACCGGAAACCAACGCTCTATCCCCTGAGCTACGGAGGCGTGCCGATCGAGACTACCATCCAGGCGCCCGTCGCCCCGCCACCTCAGGGCGCCGGGGGAGTGTCGTCCAGCGGTGCGTCGGCGACGATCGCTGGCTGCTGCTCCATGCGTTCGATCGCCGTTGCGACGCGGTCGGCGAGGTAGGCGTGGCCGTTCGTCGAGGGATGGTCACGACCGATGGGCCCGGTGTCGATGACATCGAGGTAGTTGGCGTCGGTGATCCAGTCGTCGCGGATGGGGGAGACGTACCACCAGCCGCGTGCGCCGGCCAGCTCGCTCAGGTCGGCGTCGATCCGGCGCGTGGCGTCCTGTACCGGCAGCACCTGCGGCGACGGGCCGAGGATCACGATCTCGGCGTCGGGGTAGCGGGCCTCGAGGGCGTTCCACGCGGCGGTGACGGCATCCCGGTATCCGGCCGGATAGAGCTTGCGGTCGTTGATCGACCCCTCGACGATGATCAGGTCGGGGTCGAGAGCCGGATCCAGCCCGCCGATGCGCTCGCCGTAGGCGGGGCCGTCGAGGCCGGGCTTGAGGTAGCCGCTGCCGCGCACGCCGTCCACGACGGTCTCGACGCCGAGCTCGTCGGCGAGGAGGTAGGCGAAGCCGAGCGTCGGCACGTTCGCGGCCGAGCCGTAGACCCACGAGTCCCCGAAGACGAGCACACGCGCATCGTCTTCGAGTACGAGGGGAGCGGGAGGGACGGATGCTGCGACCGCCGCCTCACCCTCGGCCACCGCCGCCGGAGCCACCGGTTCGGATGCACCCCAGGGGCGCAGCACCGCGACCGCGCACACCGCCGCGACGGCCAGTGCGGCGCCCGCCAAGGGGAGCCATAGCCGCCGGGCTCGGGTGTTGCCGGGCGCGTGCATGTGAAGAGGGTAAGTCATGCACGGACGAGGTCGTCCCCTGGGCCGTGAACTGGGGAAAAGAGGGGCCCGATCCTGAGGGTGGGAATCGCTTCCAGAACACTCGCAGCAAGAGGTTGTCAACCCCGCGCGATCGAGCCCTCGCGGCATGCGAGGATACTTCGGTGCAACGCGTCGTGACCGCTGAGATGGACCTCGAATTGGGGGCATCCGTCGACCTCATCTTCCAGATCGCAGCCGCTCAGGCGGTGCCGATCTCGAATGAGCATCTGACGTTCATCCAGGGCGATCGCGTGTACACCCCGACCGAGATCGTCGATCAGTCGGGAAGCAGGCTGCACCGCCTCACGGGCGAGCCCGGCCACCTCGAGATCCGCTACGAGGCGACCGTCGACGGACAGGCCGCGAGCAGCCGCACGAGCGATCTCGAAGCCATCACCTACCTGCGCCCGAGCCGCTACGCGCAGTCCGACGAGGTGTTCCAGCAGGCCCGTCGCCAGTTCAAGGGGCTCTCGGGCCACGACCTCATCGCGGCGGTGTCGGAGTTCGTCTCGACGAGCACCACGTACACGCCGGGTCTCAGTCAGGGCACCGACAGTGCGGTCACGACCCTCATGACCGGCCAGGGCGTCTGCCGAGACTACGCGCACGTCGTCATCGCCCTGCTGCGCGCGATGGACATGCCGGCCCGCTATGCCGCGTGCTTCGCGCCGGGGCTGCGCCCGATGGACTTCCACGCCGTCGCCGAGGCGTACCTCGACGGCGCCTGGTACGTCATCGACGCGACACGTCTCGCGAACCGCAATTCTCTGGTGCGCATCGCGACCGGGCGCGATGCCGCGGACTGCGCATTCCTCAGCTACCACGGCGGCTACGTCGGCCTGAAGCGCCTGCGCGTCGACGCGTGGGTGGTCCCCGAGGCCGCGACCCTCGACGGACTCGACACTCTGCCCGAAGTGCTGCCCGAGGCATCCGATCCCGCCGCCGACGACTTCGGCGCGCTGGTGCAGATCTCCTGACCCCGCGCAGGGGCGGGGCGGGCCGCGCCCGTAGACTTGACGGGCTATGAATCCCGAAGCCCTCTCCGCCGCCCTGCTCGCCGTCGTCGCCCCGCTCGCGGAGGCGCGACGACCCGGTGCGGCCGAAGGGCTCACGGTCGCCGATCTGCCGCTCGAGCGGCCGAAGAACCGCGACCACGGTGACTGGGCCTCGAACGCGGCGCTCAAGCTCGCGAAGGCCGTCGGCGCGAACCCCCGCGAGTTCGCCGCCGACATCGCGGCCGGTCTCGCGCAGGTCGAGGGCGTCGCCGATGTCGAGGTCGCCGGTCCCGGCTTCATCAACATCCGACTGGATGCTGCCGCCGCCGGTGCGCTCGCGAAGACCATCGTCGACGCGGGCGCGGCGTTCGGAACGAACGAGTCGCAGCGCGGCAACACGATCAACCTCGAATTCGTCAGTGCCAACCCGACGGGTCCGATGCACATCGGCCACACCCGCTGGGCGGCGCTCGGCGACTCGATGGCGCGGCTGCTGCTCGCGAGCGGTGCGACGCTCGTCCGCGAGTTCTACGTCAACGACGCGGGCGCGCAGATGGACCGGTTCGGCCGCTCGGTGCTCGCCGCCGCCAAGGGCGAGCCGACCCCCGAGGACGGCTACCCGGGTTCGTACATCGCCGACCTCGCGCAGCGTGTGCTCTCGGCGGTGCCCGAACTGCTGACGCTGGCGGAGGACGAGCAGCTGCGGATCGCGCGCGACCGCGCCTACGAGCTGCAGCTCGGCGACCTGCAGTCGTCGCTCGAGAAGTTCAACGTGCACTTCGACGTCTTCTTCAGCGAGCGCACGCTGCACGCGAAGGGGGCCGACGGCGAGCCGAGCCTCGTGGACGAGGCTGTCGACCGCTTGCGCGAACAGGGCCACGTGTTCGACGACGAGGGTGCCGTGTGGGTGCGCACCACGGACTTCGGCGACGACAAGGATCGCGTCATCCGTCGCTCGAACGGCGAGTACACCTACTTCGCGGCCGACGCGGCGTACTACCTCAACAAGGGCGACCGCGGCTTCGCGCACAAGATCTACCTGCTCGGTGCCGACCACCACGGCTACGTGCACCGCCTCAAGGCGCTCGCCGGTGCGGCCGGCGACGACCCCGAGAAGGACATCGAGGTGCTCATCGGGCAGCTCGTGTCGGTCAACGGCGCACGGCTCTCGAAGCGCGCGGGCAACATCATCGAGCTCGACGACCTGCGGGACTGGATCGGCACCGACGCGCTGCGCTATTCGCTGGCGCGCTATCCCGCGGACTCGCCGCTCACGCTCGACCCCGAGATCCTGCGCAAGCGCACCAATGACAACCCGGTCTTCTACGTCCAGTACGCGCACGCGCGCACGCACAACGTGGCGCGCAACGCCCACGGCTCAGGTGTCGACCGTTCCGAGTTCGCCCCCGAGCTGCTGACCCACGAGACCGAGTCGGCCCTCCTCGGCGCGCTTCAGGAGTTCCCGCGCATCGTGGCGTTCGCCGCCGAGGTGCGCGAGCCGCACCGCGTCGCGCGGTACCTCGAGGAGCTCGCGGGGCTCTACCACCGCTGGTACGACAACTGCCGCGTGATCCCGCTGGGTGACGAGCCCGTCGAGCCGGTGCACCGCACCCGGCTGTGGCTCAACGACGCCACTGGCCAGGTGCTGCGAAACGGGCTCGATCTCCTGGGTGTCACCGCACCGGAACGGATGTAGCAATGGCCAGAGGCGACACGCAGGCGACCGAGCCGATCCCCGACGGGACGCTGTCGACGGCACCGGCGCAGCCGCGCCGCGTGTGGCCGTGGATCGTGGCGTTCGCGATCGTCGCTGTGCTCGCCGTGGCCGCGTGGTTCGCCGCCGAGGCGATCGCCCGGCAGATCGTGACCGGCGTCGTCCGCGACCAGGTGCGCACCCAGCTGTCGCTGCCTGCCGACCACCCGATCGACGTCGACGTCGCCGGCGCCGTCATCCCCCAGCTCATCTCGGGCTCCATCGACGACCTCACGATCGCCTCCGACGACGTCACGCTCGGCGGTGTCACCGGCGATGTGACGGTGACGGCGCACGATGTCGCCGTGCGCGGCACCGGAGAGATGAGCGGCGCCACGGCGACCGTCTCGCTCGACGAGTCGCAGCTGCGCACGCTGCTGGCGACGGTCGAGGGTCTCCCGTCCGACTCCGTGGGCCTCGCCGCGCCGAACGTGACGATGTCGATCGACCTGCAGCTGTTCGGCGCGTCCATCCCCGTCGGCGTCGCCCTGGCGCCGTCCGCGGTTGACGGCGCCATCGTCCTGACGCCCGCGGCGTTCCGTCTCGGCGAGTCGGAGGTGACCGCCGACGCCCTGCGCAGCCAGTTCGGAGGTCTCGCCGACATCGTCCTGCGCGAGTGGAACGTGTGCATCGCGCAGTACCTGCCATCCGGAGTGACCCTTACCTCCGTCGAGGTGACCGGCGACGTGCTCGTCGCCGACTTCGACGTCGATGGGGCGATCGCCACCGATCCGGCGCTGCAGGCGAACGGCACCTGCGCCTGAGCCGCCGCAGGGCGTCACACGGCGCAGGGCCCTGGAGCCGTGTGCCCTAGACTGCTACCACCGCCAGGCGCGTGACCCCCTCCGGCCTGGCAGAGCCGCACCCGGACTCCCGGACGGCCAGCGTCGAAGCTCCCACTGATTGGTCCACCGTGTCCGCCGACCCGCACCACCGTTCCGTCGCTCCCGCGTGGCTCGAGCGCCCCGCCGACGCGAACGGGCTCGCCCCGGCCGTCTGGCCGGCGGCAGCGGCGCGTGATGCCGACGGCGTGCTGGAGCTCGGCGGCATCCCTGCCACCGCCCTGCGTGAGCGATTCGGCACGCCTCTCTATGTCGTGGACGAGGACGAGGTGCGCCAGGCCGCGCGCCGCACACTCGACGCCTTCCGCGCGGCTGCGGCGCTGCACGGCGTTCAGGCCCGCGTCTACTACGCCGGCAAGGCGTTCCTCAGCACCGAGGTCGTGCGCTGGGTCACCGAAGAGGGGCTCGCCGTCGACGTGTGCAGCGGCGGAGAACTCGCCGTCGCGCTCGCGGCGGGCGCCGACCCTGCGCGACTGGGCTTCCACGGCAACAACAAGTCGGTGGCCGAGCTCGAGCGGGCCGTCGAGGTCGGCATCGGCTCGATCGTCATCGACAGCCTCATCGAGATCGAGCGTCTCGCGGCGATCGTCGAGCGCCGCGGAGCGACGCAGGCCGTGCTGCTGCGGGTCAACAGCGGCGTGCACGCCGAGACGCACGACTTCCTCGCGACGGCTCACGAAGACCAGAAGTTCGGCTTCACGCTGACGGATGCCCCGGCCGCCGTCGCCCGCATCCGCGAGCTCGGCGGGCTCGAGTTCGTGGGCCTGCACTGCCACATCGGCTCGCAGATCTTCGGCACCGCCGGGTTCGAGGAGTCCGCCGCCCGCCTGGTCGAACTGCACGCCGAGCTCCGCGAAGGCGGCGAGCTGCCGGTCCTGAACCTCGGCGGCGGGTTCGGCATCGCCTACACGTCGGTCGACGACCCCACCCCCATCGAGCAGCTCGCGCTGGGCATCGCCGAGTCGGTCGCGCGGCAGTGCGAGGTGCGGGGCATCCCCATGCCGAACCTGGCGTTCGAGCCGGGCCGTGCCATCGTGGGCCGCGCGGGCGTGACCTTGTACGAGGTGGGCACGACCAAGCCCGTCGCGCTCGAGAGCGGCGACACCCGCCTGTACGTGAGCGTCGACGGCGGCATGAGCGACAACGCCCGCCCGGCCCTGTACGGCGCGCAGTTCTCGGCCCGCATCGCGTCGCGCACCAGCGACGTCGAGCCGGCGCTCGCGCGCGTCGTGGGCAAGCACTGCGAGTCGGGCGACATCGTCGTCGACGCGGAGTACCTGCCGGGGGACGTCTCGCCCGGCGACCTGCTCGCCGTGCCCGCGACGGGCGCATACTGCTTCTCGCTCGCGAGCAACTACAACTACGTCTCCCGCCCGCCCGTCGTGGCGCTGCGCGGGGGAGAGGCGCGCGTCATCGTGCGCGGCGAGACGATCGACGATCTGCTCGCCCGGGACGCAGGCCTCAGCACCGTGCGCGACGGGCGCGAGCTCGCCGGCGCACCGACGGAAGGAAGACAACGTATGCCTGTACTGAGCGAGCGAAGCGAGTCGAAGTGACCGACTACCGCCGCCTCCGCGTCGCACTGCTGGGAGCCGGAGCCGTCGGCTCGCAGGTCGCCGCGCTGCTGCGTCAGCACGCCGACGAGCTCGCCGACCGCGCGGGTGCACGACTGGAGCTGGTGGGCATCGCCGTGCGCGACGTCGACGCCAAGCGCGAGACCGACCTTCCGCGCGAGCTCTTCACGACCGATGCGGACTCGCTCATCGTCGGCTCCGACATCGTCATCGAGCTCATGGGCGGCATCGAGCCGGCGCGAGAGTACCTGCTCCACGCGATCAATTCGGGCGCCGACATCGTGACGGCCAACAAGGCGCTCCTGGCGACGCACGGCCCCGAGATCTTCGACGCCGCCGATCAGGTGGGTGCCGAGGTCTATTACGAGGCGGCCGCCGCGGGCGCGATCCCCATCATCCGTCCGCTGCGCGATTCGCTCGCCGGCGACCGCGTCCAGCGCATCATGGGCATCGTCAACGGAACCACGAACTACATCCTCGACCGGATGGACACCGAGGGCGCCGAGTTCTCCGACGTGCTCGCCGACGCGCAGCGCCTCGGTTACGCGGAGGCCGACCCGACCGCCGACGTCGAGGGCTACGACGCCGCGCAGAAGGCCGCGATCCTGGCGAGCCTGGCGTTCCACACGACCGTGCCGCTCGATGCGGTGCACCGCGAGGGCATCACCTCGATCGACAAGTCGATGATGGATGCCGCACGCCACGCCGGGTACGTCATCAAGCTGCTCGCCGTGTGCGAGCGCCTGACCGAGGCATCCGGTGAATCCATCTCGGTGCGCGTCTACCCGGCGCTCATCGACCGCGCGCACCCGCTCGCGAGCGTGCACGGCGCCAACAACGCGGTGTTCGTTCAGGCCGAGGCCGCCGGAAACCTCATGTTCTACGGCGCGGGCGCCGGTGGCGTGCAGACCGCGTCGGCGGTGCTCGGCGACGTCGTCTCGGCGGCGCGCCGCCACATCGCCGGCGGCGTCGGCGTCGGCGAGTCGACGCTCGCGAACCTGCCGATCGTTCCCGTCGGACGCGTCACCACGCGGTACCAGATCACGCTCGAAGTCGACGACCAGCCGGGCGTTCTGGCTACGGTCGCGGGCATCCTGAGCGAGGGTCGCGTGTCGATCGCGACCGTCGAGCAGACCGTCGTCGAGTCGGCCGAGGGCGAGAGCGGCGTGGCGCGACTGGTGATCGGCACGCACAAGGCTCTGGAGCAGGACCTGAGCGAGACGGTGGACCGCCTCGCCGCGAGCGGCGTCGTCGAGCGCGTCGTCTCGGTGCTGCGCGTCGAAGGCAATTGAAGACTTTTCTGAAGGAGAACTGACATGGCACACGTTTGGCGCGGAGTCCTCCGCGAGTACGCAGATCGTCTGGGCGTCACGGATGCCTCGACCGTCGTCACCCTCGGGGAGGGTGGCACGCCGCTCCTGCCCGCTCCCGCGCTGTCGCGCCGCACCGGCACCGACGTGTGGGTGAAGTTCGAGGGCATGAACCCCACGGGCTCGTTCAAGGACCGCGGCATGACCGTCGCCGTCTCGCGTGCGATCGAGCACGGGGCGAAGGCCGTCATCTGCGCCTCGACCGGAAACACGTCCGCCTCGGCGGCCGCATACGCCGCCCACGCCGGCATCACCGCCGCGGTGCTCGTGCCCGAGGGCAAGATCGCGATGGGCAAGCTCAGCCAGGCCGTGGCGCACAACGGCCGTCTCATCCAGATCCGCGGCAACTTCGACGACTGCCTCGAGATCGCGCGCGAACTCGCCGACAACTACCCGGTGCACCTGGTCAACTCGGTCAACCCCGACCGCATCGACGGTCAGAAGACCGCCGCGTACGAGGTCGTCGAGCAGCTGGGCGACGCCCCCGACTTCCACTTCATCCCGGTCGGCAACGCGGGCAACTACACCGCCTACACGCGCGGCTACCGCGAAGAGGCCGAGGCCGGCGTCTCGACCCGCGTGCCGCGCATGTTCGGCTTTCAGGCCGCCGGCTCGGCGCCGCTCGTCACCGGTGAGGTCGTGAAGAACCCGGAGACGGTCGCCAGCGCCATCCGCATCGGCAACCCCGCGTCGTGGGAGCTCGCCCTCGAGGCGCGCGCCGCGACCGACGGGTACTTCGGCGCGATCGACGACGACCGCATCCTCGCGGCCCAGAAGCTCCTCGCGGGCGAGGTGGGCATCTTCGTCGAGCCCGCGTCGGCGATCAGCGTCGCCGGTCTCCTCGACCGTGTGGAGGCGGGCATCGTGCCGCAGGGCGCGCGCGTCGTGCTCACGGTGACCGGCCACGGCCTCAAGGACCCGCACTGGGCACTGCGCAACGCCGACGGCTCCGAGGTCGAGCCCACCGTGGTCGACGCCACGACGTCGGAGGTGGCATCCGTCCTCGAGCTCGCTCCCGCGGCGGCGACCGCGTGAACGCAGCCGTCGCTCCGGCCCCCGGCCGCCGCGTGGTGGTGCGGGTTCCGGCGACGAGTGCCAACCTCGGGCCGGGGTTCGACACCCTCGGCCTCGCGCTGAGCGTGTACGACGAGCTCGACGTCACGGCGCTGCCCGAGGGCGAGCTCGAGATCGAGGTCGAGGGAGCCGGTGCGGACGACGTGCCACGCGACGCCTCGCACCTCGTGGTGCGGGCGATCGCGTACGCGTACGAATCGGTCGGGCGACGGATGCCGGGACTCCGCCTGGTCGCCAAGAACGTGATCCCGCACGGACGCGGCCTCGGCTCGTCCGGCGCGGCGGTCGTGTCCGGCCTGCTGGCCGCGAAGGGCCTGCTCGAGGGCGACGTCGAGCTCGGCCCCGATGCCCTGCTCCGTCTCGCGACCGAGCTCGAGGGCCACCCCGACAACGTCGCGCCGGCGCTGTTCGGCGGCCTCACCATCGCGTGGGTGGACGAGGACGGCCCGCAGCACAAGAAGCTGCTCGTGCACCGCGGTGTGTCGCCGCTCGTCTTCGTGCCGACCTTCACGATGTCGACCGAGCTCGCGCGCAGCCTTCAGCCGATGCATGTGCCGCGAGAGGACGCTGTCTTCAACGTCTCGCGCTCTGCGCTCCTGATCGCGGCGCTCACGCAGAGCCCCGAGCTGCTGCAGGCGGCGACGGAGGACAAGCTGCACCAGAACTACCGCGCGAGCGCCATGCCCGAGACCGACGGTCTTGTGCGGGCGCTGCGCGCGGCAGGCTTCGCGGCGGTCGTGTCGGGGGCGGGACCGAGCGTGCTCGTGCTCGCCGACGGCCCGGGACGACGCCTCGAGGCGGCGGCGCTCGCGGGTACCGCGACCGACACCCCGTGGGAGGCGCTCATGCTCGCCGTCGACTTCAAGGGTGGTACAGTGAGGGAGTACGCGGAGGGTTCCACGTAAGACGTGAATCTGGCCTCCGTCGCAAATCTGCGAAACCACCGCACGGCATCCTGACCTGCTGACGTCCGCTGAGCACCCTCGCGGTCCCTCACCCCGTCGGCGGGCGTTTCGACAGGCGTGACAACTGATCGAGACAGGCAGACGCCACCCGGCAGCGCCGTGCGATCGTGCACAATCGTTCCGTTTTTCACAAGGGAGAACTCGTGGAGTCCATCTCCGAGATCCACGCCGACGTTCCGGCCGACGAGCGCGCGGAAGCGCCCGAGGCCTTCGAGGACGCCGGCAGCATCGAAGCCCAGGCCGAGGCCGTGGCTGAGGAAGCCGTCATCGAGGCCGTCGCGGCCGAGGTCGTCGCCGAAGCGGCCGTCGAGGTCGCCGAGGCGGCCGACGCCGTCGCCGACGAGGCCGTCGTCGAGGCGCTCGCCGCCGAAGAGGTCGCCGAGGAGGCGGTCGCCGAGGCGATCGTCGCCGAGGAGTCCGGTGACACCGCCGCCGCAGAGGCCGCCGAGGAAGCGGCAGAGGAGGCCGTCGCCGAGGCGATCGTCGCCGACGCCGTCGCCGAGGAGGCCGTCGCCGAGGCTGCGGTCGCGGACGCGGTCGCCGAAGAAGCGGTCGCCGAGGCCGTCGTCGCCGAGGTCGTGGCCGAAGAGGTCGTCGCCGAGGTCGTGGCCGCCGAAGCGGCTGCCGAGGCGCCCGCTGCGCCCGCCAAGGCCCCGCGCAAGCGCGCTCCTCGCCGTGCCAAGAGCACCGACGTCGCGCCGGCCGAGCCCGCCGCGGAAGCACCGGCCGAGGAGCCGGCATCCGCCCCCGCCGAGGCTGCGCCGGCTGAGGCCGCGCCGGCTGAGGCCGGCGAGCAGGCCGCAGACGAGGCATCCGCCCCCGCCGAGGCGTCCGCCGCCGATGCAGAAGCGCCCGCCGAGGGCCGCGAGCAGGCCGCTGAGGGCGAGGGCGCCGAGACGCCGTCGCGCGGCCGGAGCCGCAGCCGCAGCCGCAGCCGCAACCGCAACGCTCAGAACCAGAACGCCCAGGGCGGCCAGGGCGGCCAGGCCGCACAGGGCCAGAACGCGCAGGGCGGTCAGAACCAGAACGCCCAGCCCGTCGCGGAGCCGGCGAAGGCCGACGCGCAGGACGACGAGCAGTCGGCCCAGGGCAACGGCCGAGGCCGCCAGCGCAACAAGCGCCGTGGCACGCAGGCCGCCGCCGGTGGCGATGAGTTCGAGACCGAGATCGGCGAGGACGACGTCCTCATCCCGATCGCGGGCATCCTCGACGTGCTCGACAACTACGCGTTCGTGCGCACCTCCGGCTACCTGCCCGGCCCGAGCGACGTCTACGTCTCGCTCGGTCAGGTGAAGAAGTACAACCTGCGCAAGGGCGACGCGGTCGTCGGCTCGATCAAGCAGCCGCGCGAGGGTGAGCAGTCCAGCCGTCAGAAGTACAACGCGCTGGTCAAGGTCGACGCGATCAACGGCCTGTCGGTGGACGACGCTGCCGCGCGTGTCGAGTTCGGCAAGCTGACGCCGCTCTACCCGCAGGAGCGTCTTCGCCTCGAGACCGCGCCCGAGAAGCTGACGCAGCGCATCATCGACCTCGTCGCGCCGATCGGCAAGGGCCAGCGCGGCCTCATCGTCGCGCCCCCGAAGGCGGGCAAGACGATCGTGCTGCAGCAGATCGCCAACGCGATCTCGATCAACAACCCCGAGGTGCACCTCATGGTCGTGCTCGTCGACGAGCGCCCCGAAGAGGTCACCGACATGCAGCGCACGGTGAAGGGCGAGGTCATCGCCTCGACCTTCGACCGCCCTGCCGAGGACCACACCACGGTCGCCGAGCTCGCCATCGAGCGCGCCAAGCGCCTCGTGGAGCTCGGCCGCGACGTCGTCGTGCTGCTCGACTCGATCACGCGCCTCGGCCGCGCCTACAACATCTCGGCGCCGACCTCGGGCCGCGTGCTCACCGGTGGTGTCGATGCGTCGGCGCTGTACCCGCCCAAGCGCTTCTTCGGCGCCGCGCGCAACATCGAGAACGGCGGATCGCTCACGATCCTCGCGACGGCCCTCGTCGAGACCGGCTCCAAGATGGACGACGTGATCTTCGAGGAGTTCAAGGGCACCGGCAACAGCGAACTGCGCCTGAACCGCCAGCTCGCCGACAAGCGCATCTTCCCGGCGGTCGACGTCAACGCATCGTCCACGCGCCGCGAAGAGATGCTGCTCTCGCCCGACGAGGTCAAGATCACCTGGAAGCTCCGCCGCGCGCTGGCCGGCCTCGAGCCCCAGCAGGCCCTCGAGGTCGTGCTCGGCAAGCTCAAGGAGACGCAGTCGAACGTCGAGTTCCTGGTGCAGATGCAGAAGTCGATCCCGGCGCCCGCCAACGGGCACGGCGGCGGCCGCAGCCACGATCACGACAACAGCATCCGCTGAGCCGTGTTCGAGTCCGTCAAGGGACTGATCGACGAGCACCGCGCGGTCCAGGAGGAGCTCTCTGACCCCGCGGT
Organism: Microbacterium sp. Leaf288; assembly: GCF_001422925.1. GTDB lineage: Bacteria > Actinomycetota > Actinomycetes > Actinomycetales > Microbacteriaceae > Microbacterium. Next base: position 207,020 of record NZ_LMNI01000012.1, on the reverse strand, counting down.
GCACGCCGATGCGGCGCGCGCCAAGCGGGTGAACCGGCGCTACGCCGAGCTGTCGCGCATCGTGAAGGCCCACGAGGACTGGGTGGCGGCATCCGATGATCTGGATGCCGCCCGCGAGCTCGCCCGTGAGGACGACGCGTTCGCGGAGGAGGTGCCGGCCCTCGAGGCCGGGCTGGCCGAGGCGCAGGAGCGCCTGCGACGCCTGCTGATCCCGCGCGACCCCGACGACGCGCGCGACGTGATCATGGAGATCAAGCAGGGCGAGGGCGGTGCCGAATCGGCGCTGTTCGCGGCCGACCTCCTGCGCATGTACCTGCAGTACGCGGCGTCGAAGGGCTGGAAGACCGAGCTCCTCGAGCGCAACGAGTCCGACCTCGGCGGCTACAAGGACGTCCAGATCGCGATCAAGGGCTCCTCCTCCGACCCGGCGCAGGGCGTGTGGGCGCACCTCAAGTACGAGGGCGGCGTGCACCGCGTGCAGCGCGTGCCGGCGACCGAGTCCCAGGGGCGCATCCACACGTCGACCACCGGTGTGCTGGTGTTCCCCGAGGTCGACGAGCCCGAAGAGATCCACATCGACCCGAACGACCTGAAGATCGACGTCTTCCGCTCGTCGGGTCCGGGCGGCCAGTCGGTGAACACGACCGACTCCGCAGTGCGCATCACCCACCTCCCTACGGGGATCGTGGTGTCGATGCAGAACGAGAAGTCGCAGCTGCAGAACCGTGAGGCGGGCATGCGCGTGCTCCGGGCACGCCTCCTCGCCAAGCAGCAGGAGGAGCTCGAGGCTGCGGCATCCGACGCCCGCAAGTCGCAGATCCGCGGCATGGACCGGTCCGAGCGCATCCGCACGTACAACTTCCCCGAGAACCGCATCGCCGATCACCGCACCGGCTACAAGGCCTACAACCTCGACCAGGTGATGGACGGCGCGCTCGAGCCCCTCATCGAGTCGGCCATCACGGCCGACGAGGAGGCCCGTCTCGCGGCCCTCGGCTCCGACGACTGACCCTCCGCGCTGTGGCCGGGCGTGCGCGCCCAGACCTGGGGCGCAGCCCCCGGTCTCGGCGCGGATCCCCGGTCTCCGGATCCGTGGCGGTCGGCGGACTCCGGATGCTGCGCCGGTAGGCTTCGAGCGTGCTCACGCTGCTCATCCGCGCCCTCATCTTCCTGGTGTCGGCGGCGCTCGGCCTCATCGTCGCGGACCTCGTCCTGCCGGGCTTCTCCCTGCACTGGAACGACTGGTGGGGGATCCTCCTCGCCGTCGTGATCTTCGCCGTGCTGCAGAGCGTGCTCGCGCCCTGGCTGTTCAAGATCACGCGGCGGCACGCCAACGCGCTGATCGGGGGCATCGGACTGCTCTCGACGTTCGTGGCCCTGCTCATCGCGGTGCTCATCCCCGCGGCGGGCATCGGCATCGACGGCCCGGTCGCCTGGATCATCGGAACGCTCATCGTATGGCTGGTCACCGCGCTCGCGACGTGGCTGCTGCCGCCGCTGTTCATCAAGAACAAGGTGCAGGACCGCCGCGGCTGACGCCCGAAGACAGGGATTCCTCCCGATCCCGCCGGGCCGCCTCAGCCACGAGGCTGGTGGAATGATAGGCGGTATGCAGATCGGCCGGGTGCCCCTCGTCGGCCGCCAGGCGGACCTCGACGCGTTGCGCGACGAGGTCGACGCCGTGGGTGCGGAGGGCCGTGCCGTCGTCGTGTCGGGTGACGCCGGGATGGGCAAGACCCGCCTGCTCCGGGACTTCACCGACAGCCTCACCGACGTGGTCGTCGTCCGGGGCGCCTGCGTCGACTCCGGCTCGGGCCCCGCACCGCTGACCGCGATCACCGACCTCCTGCGCGACCTCGTCGACGCGCTGGGCGTGGAGGCGGTGCGCGAGGCCGCCGGTCCCGGCGCGGACGCGCTCGGCGTGCTCGTCCCGGCGCTCGCCGACAGCGCCGGCGACGCCGAGCGTCTGGCCGACGTCGTCGTCGAGCTGTTCTCGCAGCTGGCGCGCACGCACCGGCTGGTCGTCATCATCGAGGACCTCCACTGGGCCGACAGCACGACCTGCGACATCGCGGCGCGGCTGGTCCGCCGCGCGGCCGCGCTGCCGCTCTTCGTGCTGCTGTCGTACCGCACCGACGACGTCGGGCGGGCCCATCCGCTGCGTCCGGTGCTCGCCGAGCTCGACCGCGCGCGCCTGCTGACGCACCGGCCCCTCGCTCGCCTCAGCCCTGCCGAGGTCGGCGCACTCGCCAATGCGGTGCACGGCGACACGCTCGCGGCCGGCGTGCTGAACGACATCGCCGCCCGCAGCGACGGCATCCCGTTCTACGTCGAGGAGCTCGCGAGCTTCACCGGCGCGAGGCTCCCGGTATCGCTGCGGGACGTGCTCCTCCTGAGATACGAGCGATTGGATGCTGAGGCCCGCCGCTTCGCACGCGTGCTGGCGACCGGCGGGGTCGAGGTGGAGCACGCCGTCCTCCGCGACGTCTTCGACGGGGACGAGGCTGCCCTCGAGGATGCCGTGCGCAGCGCCGTCGACGCGCAGGTCGTCGTGATCCGCGACGAGGCGTACGCGTTCCGCCACGCGCTCATGCAGGAGGCGGTCTACGCGGAGCTCCTGCCGACCGAACGGACGCGTCTGCACACCGCCTACGCCGTGGCACTCGAGAACTCGGCGCCCACGGCCCGGGTCCTCGCGGACATCGCCCACCACTGGCGCGCGGCGCGCGTGCCCGACCGCGCGCTGGCCGCGGGGGTGGCGGCGCAGCGCGCCGCGAGCGTCGCATCGGCGTGGTCGACGGCGGCCGAGGCGGGGGAGCGGGTGCTCGAGCTCTGGGATTCGGTCCCCGACCCCGAGGGGATCTGCGGGATGCCGCGCGCCGAGGTGCTGCGACGCACCTCTGCCGCCCTCGTGTCGGCGAACCGGAACGACCGAGCCCTCGCGTTCGCGCAGGAAGCAGTCGCCCTCTGGCCCGAGGACGACGTCGTCGGGCGCGCCACGATGCTCGGCGACCTGGCGACGATCGAGTTCCAGGCGGGGGTGTCGGACGGGGTCGAGAGCATCGAGCAGGCGCTGTCGATCCTGGGCGACGACCCGCAGCACGACGTGCAGCGCGCGGGCCTCCTGCTCAGCTCCGCGCGCGTGCACATGCTCAACGGGCGCCAGGCACTCGGCGCGGAGGTCGCCGCGCAGACGCGGGCGACCGCCGAGGCAGCGGCTGCCGCGGGAGACCCCGCCGCGCGGGAGATCCTCGCGCAGGCGCTGCTCATCGCCGCGACGTGTCGCGCCAGCGTCGGCGACCCGGACGGCGTGAGCCTCTTCGAGGAGGCGCGTACGCACGCGGACGGGTTCGTCCGCGCGATGATGCGGTTCTACATCAACTACTCGAACACCCTCATGCTGATCGGCCGCTACGAGGACGCCGTCGCCCTGGCGCGGGAGGGGCAGGAGTACGGCCGCACCCACGTGGCCGACCTCGGCCCGCTCGTGATGATCGAGGCCAACATGATCGAGGCGCACATCTACGCGGGCCGGCTGCGGGAGGCCGAGGAGCTCGGCGGTCTGCTCCCGATGGTCGAACCGGGCCTCTACTCCGCCTTCCTGCGCGAGCGGCTGGTGTGCCTGGCGATCTGGCGCGGGCGTATCGACGGCGCCGAGGCGGCCCTGGACGCGGCCCGTCTGGAGCTCGACATGTTCGGCGCGTACGAGTTCCAGACCCGCTTCGGCATGGCGTACGACCTCGGCGAACTGGCGCTCGCGCGCGGAGACGCGCACGGAGCGCTCTCGCACGCGCGCCTGGCCTGGGAGACGCCCGCCGGCGGCGTGCTCGCGCTGCCGCTGACCGCGATCGCGGCCAGGGCGGTCGCGATGCTCCGCGAAGCCGGTGAGGATGCCGACATCGAGCCCTACCGAGCCGTGCTCGCCGGATTCGACGCCTGGCCGGTGACTCCGCTATGGGCGGCGGTCTTCGCCGCCGAGCTGGGCGAAGGACCGTGGACCGCCGCGATCGACGCGATCGGACCCGCCTACATCCGCGCGTACGCGCGCGTGCGGCACGGCGAGGCGCTGCTGGCGGAGGGCGACCGCGCCGGCGCGCGCGAGGCGCTCACGGGGGCGGCGTCGTACGCCGGGGAACTCGGTGCGGACGGCCTCGCCGCGCGCGCGAACGCGCTGCTGACGGATGCCGGACTCACGGGCGACGCGCCGCGCTCACTGCTGACCGCCCGCGAGGAGCAGGTGCTCGAGCTGGTCGCCGAAGGGCTCAGCAACGGGCAGATCGCGGAACGGCTCTACATCAGCGTCAAGACGGTCTCGGTGCACGTGTCGGCGATCCTGCGCAAGCTCGATGCGTCCTCCCGCACGGCAGCGGCCGCGATCTACCGTCGCAGCGCCGCGTAGACCCGGCCGGACCCGGTGCTCTACGAGAAGCCGCGGGCCGCGGCATCCGTCATCCGGCGTGGTCGGGCTCCGACACGGCTCGTTCCCTGCGCGACCTCGACCCGGCGTCAGATGTGGTACTCGGGCGTCGTCAGCAGGGCACGGGTGTCGTCGCCGACGCGGCGGGCGCGCGGCTTCGCGGGCACGCCGACCAGCACGCTGTCGGCGGGCGCGTACTTGGTGACGACCGCGTTCGCGCCGACGACGGATCCGGCGCCGATCGTGATCGGGCCGAGGATCTTGGCACCGGCGCCGACGGCGACGCCGTCCTCGATCGTGGGGTGGCGCTTGCCGCCCTCGCGCTGGCGGCCGCCGAGCGTGACGCCGTGGTAGAGCATCACGTCGTCGCCGACCTCGGCGGTCTCTCCGACCACGACGCCCATGCCGTGGTCGATGAAGAAGCGACGGCCGATCGTGGCACCGGGGTGGATCTCGATGCCGGTGAGCCACCGGGTGATCTGCGACCCGGCGCGCGCGACGAAGCGGAAGTCCCGCGTCCACAGGGCGTGCCACACGCGGTGCGCCCAGATCGCGTGCAGGCCGGGGTACAGCACGGCGATCTCGAGGCCGCCGCGCGCCGCGGGGTCGCGCAGCTTCGCCGCGGCGACGTCCTCGCGGGCCCGGGCGAAGAATCCGATGCGTTCGTCGGTCATTTGGTCTGGGCCTCCGGCTCGCGCAGGTGCTCGTACAGAGCGGTCGACAGGTATCGCTCGCCGGAGTCGGGCACGATCACGACGATGCGCTGCCCGGCGGCCTCGGGGCGCGCGGCGATCTGGAGCGCCGCCCACACGGCGGCGCCGGCCGACATCCCGGCGAGGATGCCCTCGCGGGTGGCGAGCTCGCGCGCGACCGTGATCGCGTCAACGAACTCGACGTCGAAGATCTCGTCGACGACCGAGCGGTCGAGCACCTCGGGGACGAAGTTCGGTCCGATCCCCTGGATCCGGTGCCCGCCGGCGCGGCCCTCCGTCAGAACGGGGGAGTCCTTCGGCTCGACGAGGACGATCCTGACGTGAGGGTTCCGCTCCTTGAGCACCTGACCCACGCCGGTGATCGTGCCGCCCGTGCCCGAACCCGCGACGAACCAGTCCACGCGGCCCTCGGTGTCGCGCCAGATCTCCTCGGCGGTGGTCTTGCGGTGGATCGCCGCATTCGCCTCGTGCTCGAACTGGCGCGCGAGGATGGCCCCGGGGGTCTCGGCGACGATGCGCCGGGCCGCGTCGACGGCCTCGGTCATGCCCTTGTAGGGGTCGGTGAGCACGAGCTCGGCGCCGAACGCCTTCAAGAGGGTGCGGCGCTCCTTCGACATCGAGGCGGGCATCGTCAGGATGACGCGGTAGCCGCGCGCGGCGCCGATCAGCGCGAGCGAGATACCGGTGTTGCCGCTCGTGGATTCGACGATCGTGCCGCCCGGGAGCAGCTCGCCTGCGGCCTCGGCGGCCTCGACGAGCGCGTAGCCGAGGCGGTCCTTGACCGAGGAGCCCGGGTTGTAGAACTCGAGCTTCGCGAGCACCTCCGCCTCGAGGCCCTGCGTGAGCGCGTTGAGCCGCACGAGCGGCGTCTCGCCGAAGGCGGTGGTGATGTCGGAATGGATGCCGGGCACGTGGAACTCCCTCGGATCAGCGGTGCGCGAAGACGGCGACGGCGCGCCGGCGCCCGAACGGGGTCGGGGCGGCCGGCGCGCCGTCGTGACGACTCAATCTTCGCGCAGATCCTCGTAGAGCGCGGTCGACAGGTACCGCTCGCCGAACGAGGGGACGATGACGACGATGTTCTTGCCGGCGGCCTCGGGGCGTGCAGCCACCTGGAGCGCCGCCCAGATCGCCGCACCAGACGAGATGCCGACCAGGATGCCGTCCTGCGCGCCGACGGCGCGTGCCGTCGAGATCGCGTCGGGGAACTCGACGTCGATGACCTCGTCGATGACGCCCTGATCGAGGATCGCCGGGACGAAGTTGGGGCCGATGCCCTGGATCTTGTGCGGGCCGGGCGTGCCCTTCGTGAGCAGCGGCGAGTCGGCCGGCTCGACGGCGACGACCTTGGCGCCGGGCACGCGCTCCTTGAGCACCTGGCCGACGCCGGTGATCGTGCCGCCCGTGCCGATGCCGGCGACGAAGTAGTCGATCTGGCCATCGGTGTCGCGGATGATCTCCTCCGCGGTGGTCTTGCGGTGGATCTCCACGTTCGCCTGGTTCTCGAACTGGCGGGCGAGGATCGCACCGGGAATGGCGGCGACGAGCTCCTCGGCCTTCGCGATCGCACCCTTCATGCCGCCGGCGGGGTCGGTGAGCTCGAGCTCGGCGCCGTAGGCCTTCAGCAGGAGGCGGCGCTCGATCGACATCGACGAGGGCATCGCGAGGACCACGCGGTACCCGCGCGCCGCACCGACCATCGCCAGCGCGATGCCGGTGTTGCCGCTGGTCGCCTCGACGATCGTGCCGCCCGGCTTCAACTCGCCCGAGGCCTCCGCGGCATCGACGATCGCGATTCCCAGGCGGTCCTTCACGCTCGAGGCGGGGTTGTAGAACTCGAGCTTCGCCAGGACGTTTGCGCCGGCACCGTTGGTGACGCGGTTCAGGCGTACCAGCGGCGTGTTGCCGAATGCGGAAGTGATGTCGGGATGGATGCCGGTCATGTCGGGACCTTTCGCGGGTTCTCGGCTGAATCGAGCACCAGCCTAGGGGGCGGTGTTTTCCATGAGTCCTTCTGTGACGAAAGGGTGGCGCGCACGCGGTACCCTCCTGCGCGCCTCGCACGGAGCCGGCCCTAAAGTGGATGCGGTCATGGCTTCTCCCGACGAATCCCCCCTGCTCTCCGATGCCCTCCGCCGCGCCGCCGCGCGTCTGGCCGAGGTCGGCGTCACCGATCCGTCCGTCGACACCGAACTGCTCGCCGCCTTCGTGCTCGGCTCCGGGCGCGGGGGAGTGCAGGCGGCCGCGATCCGCGGCGATCGCCTGGCCGCCGCCGACGCCTCCCGCCTCGACGAGCTGGTCGCCCGCCGCGCCACCCGCGAGCCGCTGCAGCACATCATCGGGACGGCACCCTTCCGCCACCTGGAGCTGCGGGTCGGCCCCGGCGTGTTCGTGCCGCGCCCAGAGACCGAGGTCGTCGCGCAGCTGGCGATCGACGCGCTGCGGGCCGCAGCATCCGCGTCTCCCATCGCGGTGGATCTCGGCACCGGCAGCGGCGCGATCGCCCTCGCCATGGCGACCGAGGTGCCGCACGCACGCGTCTACGCCGCGGAGAACTCGGTCGACGCCTTCGTGTGGACGAAGGAGAACTTCGCGCACGTCGGCGCCGACAACGCGACGCTCGCCTTCATCGACCTCGCCCACGCCTTCGGTGAGCTCGACGGCACGGTCTCGGTGGTGGCATCCAATCCTCCGTATGTTCCGGATGCTGCGATCCCGCGCGATCCGGAAGTCCGCTTCTTCGACCCGCCCGCGGCGCTGTACGGGGGAGAGGACGGCCTCGACGTCGTCCGCGCGCTGAGCGGGGTGGGCCTGCGGCTCGCGCACCCGGGCGGTCTGATCGTGATCGAGCACGGCGAGTGGCAGGGCGAGGCGATCCGCGGGATCCTCGAGGCCGACGGCTGGCGTGCCGCCGCGACCCACCCCGACCTCACGATGCGCGACCGCGCGACCACCGCCCTGCATCCCTGATCGCCCGTCCCGGTCTCGGAGCGTTCGTCCGGGGCCGCGCAACTAGACTTCCTCTGACATGTCCCCCATCTACGACTGCCGTGACGAGGCGCAGCTGCTCACCGGCATGCGCCAGGCGCGCCAGGCCATCGGCCGCGGCGAGCTCGTCGTCATCCCCACCGACACCGTCTACGGCGTCGCCGCCGACGCCTTCGACCACGCCGCCGTCGCCCGCCTGCTGGCGGCCAAGGGGCGCGGACGCCAGTCCCCGCCGCCCGTTCTCGTCGCAGGACTCACGACGCTGCGCGCGCTCGTGGCCGAGGTCCCCGAGCCGGTCGAACGCCTCGTGGAGGCGTACTGGCCGGGTGGCCTGACCATCGTGCTGCCGTCGCAGCCGTCGCTGTCATGGGATCTCGGCGAGACCCGCGGCACCGTCGCCGTGCGCATGCCGGCGCACCGCATCGCCCTCGAGCTCCTCGAAGAGACCGGTCCGCTCGCCGTCTCGAGCGCCAACCTCACCGGCATGGCGGCCGGCATCACCGCCGAGGACGCGGAAGGGATGCTGAAGGACAGCGTCGCCGTCTACCTCGGCGACGGACCGTCCAAGACCGGCATCCCGTCGACGATCATCGACGCGACCAGCCTCGTCGTCGGCGACGAGCCCCAGGTGCGCGTGCTGCGTGAGGGCGCGGTCAGCCGCGAGCAGCTGCGCGACGTGCTCGGCGACCTCCTCGAGCCCGACCCGGGTGCCGAGCCCGACGCCGACGCCGCGGATGCTCCGGCCGAAGAGGCTGCGGCGCCCGAGGCGCCGGAACCCGACCGCTCGTGAAGCAGTACGTCTTCACGATCCTCCTCACGGCGGCCGTCACCTTCGTCCTGTCGTGGGCGGTGTGGCGACTCAGCCTCAAGTACAAGCTGTATCCGGGCATCCGCGAACGCGACGTCCACAAGACCCCCACACCGCGCCTCGGCGGCATCGCGATGTTCCTCGGCGTGCTGGCGGCGTTCGCGGTGTCGTCGCAGCATCCCTATTTCTCCATCGTCTGGGCGCAGCCCCAGCAGATGTATGCCCTGCTCGGCGCGACCGCGCTCATCGTCGTCGTCGGCGTGCTCGACGACCTGTGGGACCTCGACTGGATGATCAAGCTCGGCGCGCAGTTCCTCGCCGCCGGCGTGATCGCGTGGTTCGGACAGCTCCAGATCTACACGCTGCCGCTCGGCGGCATGACGATCTTCTCGAGCTGGGCGAGTTTCACCCTCACCGTCTTCTCGATCGTCGTCGTCATGAACGCGGTGAACTTCATCGACGGTCTCGACGGTCTCGTCGCCGGCGTGTGCCTGATCGCGAACGGCGTCTTCTTCGCGTACTCCTACATGGTGTTCCGCGACATCGGCTCGAGCACGTACTTCACGCTGTCCTCGCTCATCGCCGCAGTGCTCATCGGCGCCTGCATCGGCTTCCTCCCGCTGAACTGGAGTCCCGCGCGCCTGTTCATGGGAGATGCCGGCGCGCTCATGCTGGGCCTTCTGATGGCGTGCTCGGCGATCTCGATCACCGGCAACTTCGACCCGGCGATGATCGCCGACAACGACGCGTTCGGCCGCTCGCAGCTCCTCGGTGCGTTCATCCCGATCCTCTTGCCGGTCGTCGTCGTCCTGCTGCCGCTGCTCGACTTCGGCCTCGCCGTCGTGCGGCGCATGAGCCGCGGCAAGTCGCCGTTCTCGCCCGACCGCAAGCACCTGCACCACCGCATGCTCGACATGGGCCACACGGATCGCGACGCCGTGCTCATCTTCTACGCGTGGACGGCGCTCGTGAGCCTGTCGGTGCTGCTGATGTACATCGGCACGACCCTCCAGTGGCCGGGGGACTACCTCTTCGGCGTCTTCTACGGCATCGTCGGCATCGCCGCATGCCTCGTCGTCACCCTTCTTCCCTCGCGCCGGCGCCCCGCACCCGCGGCGACCGCCGTCGATCCCCGACCCGAACCCGAACCGCAGCCCGATCCCGCGCCCGCACAGGAGGACGCCCGATGAGCACCAGCCCGAACCCCCGCACCCCGATCTCCAGCACCCCGATCCTGCGCACCGTCCTGGTGTGGTCGGGCTCGGTCACCGCGATCCTCGCCGTCATCGGCGCGATCGTCGGCTTCCTCGTCGCGGGCACGACGGGCCTCTGGAGCGCCCTCGCCGGCGTCCTGGTCGCCGCGGTCTTCCTCGGCATCACCGGGGCGAGCATCCTCATCGCGAACCGCTGGTTCGGCGACCCGCTCTACGTGCCGATCTTCTTCGGCATCGTGATGGGCGGGTGGATCCTCAAGTTCGTCGTGTTCATCGTCATCCTGCTCGTCCTTCGCGATCAGCCCTGGATCGAGCCGAGGGTGTTCTTCGTCGCAGCGGTCGTGAGCGTTCTCGCCTCACTGGCCGTGGACGTCGTCGTGATGGTGCGCATGCGGGTGCCCCACGTGAGCGATGTGGAGCTTCCGACCGACCCCGACGCGGGGGACAGGCGCGACGACGGGTCCTCCGGATCCTGATCCGCCGCCCCGCGGATTCAGCGACCTCACAAGTTTGATAGGCTGAACGAGCGCCCGCCCCACTCGCTTGGCGAGTACTTGCGGAGTGACGCTCATCGACCATCGTCGCAACGGTTCTCGACCGGTGCCCCGAAGCTGGAGCCAGCGCTGTCTATTCATGCTGCGACCCTGATCGCCCCCTTTGCCACGGATGAACCGCCCGTCTTCCACGGGCCCTCGATCGATGAGTTCTTCCCTGAGGTCCTCTTCAATCTGGCCGGTGTTCCGATCACTCGGATCCACCTCATCCAGTTCCTCGCCACGATCGCCGTCGTCGTGATCTTCTGGCTCGGTACGCGCCGCATGCGTGTCGTACCGGGGCGCTTCCAGAGCCTCGTCGAGATGGGACTGGACTTCGTCCGCGTCAACATCGGCGAAGACCTGCTCGGCAAGAAGGACGCCCAGCGCTTCCTGCCGATCCTCACGACGCTCTTCTTCATGATCCTGTTCATGAACATCACGGGCATCATCCCGTTCCTGAACATCGCCGGCACGAGCATCATCGCGGTGCCGCTGACGCTGGCGGTCGTGAGCTACGTCACGTTCATCTACGCCGGCATCAAGAAGAGCCCGAAGAACTTCTTCAAGAACTCGCTCTTCCCGTCGGGCGTGCCGTGGCCGATCTACATCATCGTCACGCCGATCGAGCTGATCTCGACGTTCATCATCCGGCCGGTGACGCTGACCCTCCGACTCCTCATGAACATGATGGTCGGCCACCTGCTGCTGGTGCTGTTCTTCGCGGCCACGCAGTTCTTCATCTTCGACATGGGCGGCTGGTGGTCCATCCTCGGCGCCGGCAGCCTCGCGTTCGGCTTCGTCTTCACCCTGTTCGAAATCCTGGTGGCCGTCCTCCAGGCCTACGTCTTCGCCCTTCTCACCGCGGTCTACATCCAGCTCGCGGTCGCCGAAGAGCACTGAAAGCGGGACGGCTCGCACGCCGCCCACAACTGAAAGGAAACACCCCCGTGGACGCAACTACGGTTCTCGCAGAGGTCACCGGCTCCATCGCCACCGTCGGTTACGGCCTCGCCGCCATCGGCCCGGCCATCGGCGTGGGCATCGTCGTCGGCAAGACGATCGAGGGCGTCGCCCGTCAGCCCGAGCTGGCCGGCCGCCTGCAGGTCCTCATGTGGATCGGTATCGCCTTCACCGAGGCGCTCGCCTTCATCGGCATCGCGACCGGCTTCATCTTCGGCTTCTGATCGCCACACTCTCGTCTAAGGAGACAGGATGCTGAACGCTCTTGTCACGTACGCCGCGGAAGAGGGCGCCGAAGCGGCGCACAACCCTCTGATTCCCGCGTGGTACGACATCATCTGGTCGTCGGTGTGCTTCATCGTCATCCTGGTCATCTTCTGGAAGGTCGCCCTTCCTCGGATGAAGAAGCTGCTCGACGAGCGCTCCGCTGCCATCGAGGGCAACATCGCGAAGGCCGACGAGGCCCAGCGCAAGGCCGAGGCCGCCCTCGAGGAGTACACGGCGCAGCTCGCCGATGCCCGCAAGGAGGCCGGTGAGATCCGCGACGCCGCCCGCGAGGACGGCAAGAAGATCGTCGCCGAGGCCAAGGAGACCGCTTCGGCGGAGGCCGCGCGCCTGACCACGACCGCGCACGCGCAGATCGAGGCTGAGCGCCAGACGGCACTCGTTTCGCTGCGCAGCGAGGTGGGCACGCTCGCTCTCGACCTCGCCGGCGGCGTGATCGGTGAGACGCTGTCCGACGACAAGAAGGCCCAGGCCGTCGTCGACCGCTTCCTCGCCGAGCTCGAAGAGTCCGAAGGGGCCAAGGCGTAATGGGCAGCGCGACCACTCAGGCCCTGGCGGCGACGACCGCGGCGCTGCGCGCCGCGTCGGGCGTCGACCTCGACGTGGCCGGCGAGCTGTTCGCCGTGGCGCGCGCCGTGGGCGACTCGTCGCAGCTGAGCGGCGCGCTCGCCGACTCCGCCGCGTCGGGCGAGGCGCGCCGCAAGGTCGTCGCCGACGTGTTCGGCAAGGCTGTGAAGCCCACGACGGCGTCGCTGCTGACGGCCGCCGTCGCCGAGCGGTGGTCCTCGTCCGGCGATCTCGTCGACGGCATCGAGGAGCTCGCCGTGCGTGCTGCCGCTGTCGCCGACGCGAACGCCGACGTCGAGGCCGAACTGTTCGCGTTCTCGCGGGCGGTCGCCGACAACCCCCAGCTCGAGCTCGCACTGGGGAGCCGGCTCGGTGACTCCGCCGCGAAGGGCACGCTCGTCGAGAGGCTCCTTGCGGGCCGCGCGAGCGCGGGGGCGACGCTGATCGCGTCCTCCCTGGTCCGCCAGCCCCGCGAGCGTCGCGTGCGTCAGCTGCTGGCGCGCGCCACGCGACTCGTCGCCGACCAGCGCAACCGCGCGGTCGCGACCGTCGTGGCGGCGGCCCCGCTCAGCGCCGCGCAGAGCGAGCGCCTCACGGCCGCGCTCACCAAGCGCTACGGGACGCCGGTCTCGCTGAACACCATCGTGGACCCGACCGTCGTCGGCGGTGTGCGCGTGCAGATCGCGGACGACGTGATCGACGCGAGCGTGTCGTCGCGCCTGGCCGACCTCCGTCAGCGGCTCGCCGGCTGACACAGACTTCCCGCTCACGCGGAGATTTCGGGGCCGAGGCCCCTTGAACGAAGGAAAACAATGGCAGATCTCACTATCAGCCCTGATGTCATCCGTGACGCGCTGAAGGACTTCGTCGCCGCTTACGAGCCCACCGGGGCTGCGGCCACCGAGGTCGGCACCGTCGTCGACGCCGCGGACGGCATCGCCCACGTCGAGGGCCTGCCCGGCGTCATGGCGAACGAGCTCGTGACGTTCGGCGACGGCACGCAGGGCCTCGCCCTCAACCTCGACGAGCACGAGATCGGTGTCGTCGTCCTCGGCGACTTCTCCGGCGTCGAGGCCGGCCAGCAGGTCACCCGCACCGGCGAGGTGCTCTCGGTGGCCGTCGGCGACGGCTACCTCGGTCGCGTCGTCGACCCGCTCGGCAACCCGATCGACGGCCTGGGCGAGATCGCCACCGTCGGCCGCCGCGCCCTGGAGCTGCAGGCGCCGGGCGTCATGCAGCGCAAGTCGGTGCACGAGCCGCTGCAGACCGGCATCAAGGCCATCGACGCGATGATCCCGGTCGGCCGCGGCCAGCGCCAGCTCATCATCGGCGACCGCCAGACCGGCAAGACGGCCATCGCGATCGACACGATCATCAACCAGAAGGCCAACTGGGAGTCGGGCGACGTCAACAAGCAGGTGCGCTGCATCTACGTCGCGATCGGCCAGAAGGGCTCCACCATCGCGGCCGTGAAGGGTGCCCTCGAGGACGCCGGCGCGCTGGAGTACACGACGATCGTCGCGGCCCCCGCCTCCGACCCCGCCGGCTTCAAGTACCTCGCGCCGTACACCGGCTCGGCCATCGGCCAGCACTGGATGTACGAGGGCAAGCACGTCCTGGTCATCTTCGACGACCTGTCGAAGCAGGCCGAGGCCTACCGCGCCGTGTCGCTGCTCCTGCGCCGCCCGCCGGGCCGCGAGGCCTACCCGGGTGACGTCTTCTATCTGCACTCGCGTCTGCTCGAGCGTTGCGCGAAGCTGTCCGACGAGCTCGGCGCAGGCTCCATGACCGGTCTTCCGATCATCGAGACCAAGGCCAACGACGTCTCGGCGTACATCCCGACCAACGTGATCTCGATCACCGACGGCCAGATCTTCCTGCAGTCCGACCTGTTCAACGCCAACCAGCGCCCCGCAGTCGACGTCGGCATCTCGGTCTCGCGAGTCGGCGGCGACGCCCAGGTCAAGTCGATCAAGAAGGTCTCCGGCACGCTCAAGCTCGAGCTCGCCCAGTACCGCTCGCTCGAGGCGTTCGCGATGTTCGCCTCCGACCTGGATGCCGCTTCGCGTCGCCAGCTCGCCCGCGGCGCGCGTCTGACCGAGCTGCTCAAGCAGCCGCAGTACTCGCCGTACCCGGTGGAGGAGCAGGTCGTCTCGATCTGGGCCGGCACCAACGGCAAGCTCGACTCGATCGAGGTCGAGGACGTGCTGGCGTTCGAGCGCGAGCTGCTCGACTACCTGCGTCGCAACACCACGATCCTCGACACCCTGCGCGACACGAACGTCCTCGACGACGACACCGCGGCCGAGCTGGCGAAGAAGACCGACGAGTTCATCCTCGAGTTCCAGGCCGGCAAGGGCCAGTCGATCACCAAGCCCGGCCACGAAGAGGTCGCGGCTGCGCAGGCCGACGACGTGAACCAGGAGAAGATCGTCAAGGGCCGCCGCTAAGGCGGGCCTGGGCTAGCAGACATGGGCGCACAACTCCGGGTCTACAAGCAGAAGATCTCTTCTGCTCAGACGACCAAGAAGATCACGAAGGCGATGGAACTCATCGCGGCTTCGCGCATCCAGAAGGCGATGGCGCGTGTGCGCGCGTCGTCGCCCTTCGCGCGGGCCGTGACGCGTGCCGTCTCCGCCGTGGCGACGCACTCCAACGTCGACCACCCGCTGACCGTCGAACGAGAGACGATCCGCCGCTCCGCGGTCGTGATCTTCTCGTCCGACCGCGGTCTCGCGGGCGCGTTCAACTCGCAGATCCTCCGAGAGGGCCTCGAGCTCGCGCAGCTGCTGCGCGAGGAGGGCCGGGAGCCGGTGTTCTACCTTGTCGGCCGCAAGGCCGTCGGGTACTTCCAGTTCCGTCGCATGGAGAGCGCTGCCGAGTGGACGGGTGACACCGACACCCCGCACTTCACCACGGCGGAGGAGATCGCGGCGACTCTGCTCGACGCGTACGACCGCGGCGGCGAAGAGAACGGCGTCGACGAGATCCACCTCGTCTACAACCGCTTCGTCAGCATGATGACGCAGTCGCCCGAGACGGTGCGACTGCTCCCGCTCGAGGTCGTCGAGGCGGAGGAGTCGTCCTCG
Source organism: Microbacterium sp. Leaf288 (assembly GCF_001422925.1). Classification (GTDB taxonomy): domain Bacteria; phylum Actinomycetota; class Actinomycetes; order Actinomycetales; family Microbacteriaceae; genus Microbacterium. Next base: position 191,443 of record NZ_LMNI01000012.1, on the reverse strand, counting down.
GCAGCGGTCTACCCGCTGTACGAGTTCGAGCCGGACGCCGAGACCGTGCTCGACGCGCTCCTGCCGGTGTACATCCAGAGCCGCGTCTTCAACGCACTCCTGCAGTCGTCGGCCGCGAAGCACGCCGCGACGCAGAAGGCGATGAAGTCCGCCAGCGACAACGCCGACAAGCTCATCACCGACTACACGCGCCTGCGCAACAACGCGCGCCAGGCCGAGATCACGCAGCAGATCGCCGAGATCGTCGGCGGAGCCGACGCCCTGTCCTCGGGCAAGTAACGCTCCTGCGCAGACAGACCACACGAAAGAGAAGAAGCCATGAGCCTCACCGCTGACAAGACCGAGACGGCGGTCGTCGGGCGCGTCGCCCGCGTCACCGGCCCCGTCGTCGACATCGAGTTCCCGCACGACTCGATCCCCGACATCTACAACGCGCTGAAGACGACGATCGTGATCGGCGACGACGCGTCCGAGATCACGCTCGAGGTCGCTCAGCACCTCGGTGACGACCTCGTCCGCGCCATCTCGCTCAAGCCGACGGACGGCATGGTCCGCGGCCAGGAGGTGCGCGACACCGGCGGCCCCATCACGGTCCCCGTCGGCGACGTCACCAAGGGCAAGGTGTTCAACGTCACCGGCGACATCCTGAACGGCGAGCCGGGCGAGACGATCGAGATCACCGAGCGCTGGGGCATCCACCGCAAGGCGCCGTCGTTCGACCAGCTCGAGTCCAAGACCGAGATGTTCGAGACCGGCATCAAGAGCATCGACCTGCTCACCCCGTACGTGCAGGGTGGAAAGATCGGCCTGTTCGGCGGTGCCGGCGTCGGCAAGACCGTCCTCATCCAGGAGATGATCCAGCGCGTCGCGCAGGACCACGGCGGTGTGTCGGTGTTCGCCGGTGTCGGCGAGCGCACCCGTGAGGGCAACGACCTCATCGGCGAGATGGAGGAGGCGGGCGTCTTCGACAAGACCGCGCTCGTCTTCGGCCAGATGGACGAGCCGCCGGGGACGCGTCTGCGCGTGGCCCTGTCGGCCCTGACGATGGCGGAGTACTTCCGCGACGTGCAGAAGCAGGACGTGCTGCTGTTCATCGACAACATCTTCCGCTTCACGCAGGCCGGTTCCGAGGTCTCGACGCTGCTCGGCCGCATGCCGTCCGCGGTGGGCTACCAGCCGAACCTCGCCGACGAGATGGGCGTCCTCCAGGAGCGCATCACCTCGACGCGCGGTCACTCGATCACGTCGCTCCAGGCGATCTACGTCCCCGCCGACGACTACACCGACCCGGCGCCGGCCACGACGTTCGCGCACCTCGACGCGACCACCGAGCTTTCGCGCGAGATCGCGTCGAAGGGTCTGTACCCCGCCATCGACCCGCTGACGTCGACGAGCCGCATCCTCGACCCGCGCTACATCGGCGAGGACCACTACCGCGTGGCCACGGCCGTCAAGCAGATCCTCCAGAAGAACAAGGAGCTGCAGGAGATCATCGCGATCCTCGGTGTCGACGAGCTCTCGGAAGAGGACAAGATCGTCGTCTCCCGCGCGCGCCGCATCCAGCAGTTCCTCTCGCAGAACACCTACATGGCGAAGAAGTTCACCGGTGTCGAGGGCTCGACGGTTCCGATCAAGGAGACCATCGAGTCGTTCGACGCCATCGTCAAGGGCGACTTCGACCACGTCGCCGAGCAGGCGTTCTTCAACGTCGGCGGCATCTCCGACGTCGAAGAGCAGTGGGCGCGCATCCAGAAGGAGAACGGCTGACATGCCGCTCAAGGTGAGCCTCGTCTCCGCGGACGCGGAGGTCTGGTCGGGGGAGGCGTCGCTCGTCGTCGCCAAGACCGTCGAGGGCGAGATCGGCTTCATGACCGGCCACGAGCCGGTGCTCGCGATCCTCGCCGAGGGTCAGGTGCGCATCACCGAGACGTCCGGCACGAAGATCATCGCCAACGCGCAGGACGGGTTCCTGTCGATGGAGGGCGACGATCTCACGATCGTGGCCGGAAACGCCGCACTGATCTCCTGATCGACCATCATTCGCACTCGGCCGGTCCCCTCGGGGATCGGCCGAGTCGTTTCATCCGGCGACGTCGCCCCGAGCCCCGCCACGGAGAGCCATGCTGATCCTGCTGCCCCCGTCCGAGACGAAGCGGACCGGCGGCAGACGCGCGCCGCTGGATGCCGCAGGACTCGCGCTGCCGGAGCTCGCACCGCAGCGTGACGCCGTCGTGACGGCCCTGGTCGCCCTCTCGGCCGATGAGGAGCACGCCGCACGCGTCCTCAAGCTCGGCCCCCAGCAGCGCGGCGAGGTCGCCGTGAACGCCGTGCTGCGCGAAGCACCGACCATGGCGGCGATCGACCGCTACACCGGTGTCCTCTTCGACGCGCTGGATGCGGCATCCGTCTCCACCGCCGGACGTCGCTGGCTGGGAGCCCATGTCCTCGTGCACTCGGCGCCGTTCGGGCCGGTGGGCGCGCTGGATCCGATCCCGGCGTACCGTCTCGGCGCCGCCACGTCTCTTCCGGGCGTGCCGCCGCTGCGGCGACTGTGGAGCGCCGATGTGACCGCCGCTCTCGCTGCGCTCGCGCCGCGGTTCGTGCTCGATCTCCGCTCCGAGGCCTACGTCGGGCTCGGCCCCGTACCGGCCGGCGTCGCTTCGCGGTACGTGCGGGTCGTGAGCGAGGGCGCCGACGGCGCCGTGCGCGCCCTCAACCACTTCAACAAGCACGCGAAGGGCGCGCTCGTGCGCCGGCTGGCAGAGGATCGCCCGCGAATCGGGTCTGCCGCGGCCTTCCTGACATGGGCGGATGCTGCGGGCCTGCGCGTCCGCGAGACCGACGCCGGCGAACTCGAGCTCTTCGCCTGAGTTGCTACGCGGTCGGCGTGCGCACCGCCGAGAAGCGATTGCGGCGGCGCACCGCGAAGCCGAGACGCTCGTACGCGGCGATCGCCCCGACGTTCGACGCCGCCGCGTGCAGCAGTGCGCGGTCGCCGCGCTCCTGGATGTGGAAGGCGACGTCGAGCACGAGTCGCGACGCGAGCCCCTGACGGCGGTGGTCGGCGTCGACGGCGACGGCGCTGATCTCGGTCCAGCCCTCGGGGTGCAGGCGCTCGCCCGCCATTGCGACCAGCCGGCCGTCGCGGCGGATGCCGATGTACCGTCCGAGCTCGTAGGTGCGCGGCCGGAACGGGCCGGGCTGGTTTCGCTCGACGATCGCGAGCATCTCGGGAACGTCGTCGGCGCCCAGCACGATCGCTTCGGGATAGGGCTGCGGTCGCAGCGCGTCGGTCTCGACGAGCTGCACCCCCTCGCCCTGGCCGACGACCTCCCATCCCGCCGGCACTTCGCCCTCGTACCCCGACAGCCCGATCTCGGCACCGGGGCCCACGAGGTCGACGAGCGCCTGCCACACCGCCGGCTCGTCCCACGAGCGCACCGCGACGAACGGCGCCACGTCTTCCGGATAGCGGCGCACGAGGTCGTCGCCGATCGCGAACGAGGCGTGCGGACCGGTGAGCGCGTGCCACGGGGCGTTGTCGAGCACGGTGGCATCGGCGTGCGGGGCATCGAGGACGGGGGCGAGGGAGGCATCGGGCACCCGCCCACTCTGCGCCTGCCGTCCCGTCGCCGCAAATGCCCGGCGTCACCGCACGCAACACGTGCGATGACGCCGCCGGGTCAGCGCTTCGTGTGCTCGGCGGTGCGCTCGGTGTTCTCGGCGATCGCGATGAGGGCGACGACCGCCTCGATGATGAACCTGAGCAGGATGATCGCGAGGAACGTCACCACCGGCACCACGATGATGGTCGCGACGAGCCCGGTGATGCCGGCGCCGACGTTCAGCCACATCACCGAGATCGCACTCATGATGCCGCCGACGAAGTACACGATGAAGCCGATGGCGATCGCGATCAGGCCGACGAAGTAGAACACGCTCGCCAGTCGCCGCGTGATGAAGGTGCGGAACGACAGGTCGAACAGCGCCGAGAAGAACCCTCGGCCGACCTCGTTGACCTCACCGCGGACCGTCGGGACACCGGTGTCGTCAGGATCGGCCGCGCGCGCGGCGTCGGCTGCGGACTGCGGGGGCAGCGGCGGAGGAGTCGAGGCGGACGGAGTCTGGTCGGTCATGGCAGCCCTTCGGTCGGGAGATCTGCTCAGGGTATCCACCGCCGCCTCAGTGGGCCATCCCCTTGATATGGGGGGCCAATGCTGACAGGCAGCTGAGAGCGTCGCTAGCATGTGTCGAGCGGAGCAGGGGCTCCGTGGCGCGCTTGGGCGCTCCCCGAACCGACTCTCTCGGAGGTCGCTCCACATGGATTACAACGACGGCAGCGGAGCCGGGGCGCTCATCGCCTGGCTCGTGCTCGCTCCCTTCCTCTTCCTGCTCGCGATCGCCGGATACGTCATCGGCTCGTGGTTCCTCATGAAGGTCTTCGACAAGGCCGGCGTCCAGGGCCGCTGGCGTGCATGGGTGCCGGTCTACAACACGCTGATCTTCGTCAAGCTCGGCGATCTCAACCCGTGGTGGCTGCTGATCCTCTGGGGCGGCGCCGTCGTACTCGGGTGGGTTCCGGTGCTCGGCACCCTCATCGGGATCGCCGCCTTCATCTACACGCTCCTCGCCGCCTGGCGCGTGGGCCTGAAGCTGCAGAAGGAAGCCGTCTGGCTCATCCTCTACTTCTTCCTCGCGATCGTGTGGCTCGGCATCAACGCGTTCGACCGCTCGCGCTGGAACACGGCGATCCCCGCAGCCCCGTGGGCGGGCACCTTCCTCGCCGACAACACCGTGTGGTCGGGCATCCCCGCCCAGGCACCGGCCGGCGGCTACCCGCCGAACCCGGCCACCGCTCCCGGCTACGGCGCCCCTGCGGGCTACCAGCCGCCGGCCGGCTACACGCCGCCCGCGCCTCCCGCCGGCTACACGCCGCCGCCCGCGCCCCCGGCCGCGCCCGCCGCTCCGGTGCCGCCGCCCGCTGCCCAGCCCCCGGTCGCGCAGCCTCCGGTCACGCCGCCGGCCACGACCGAGCCTCCGGCAGCGCCTCCGGCCGCACAGCCCCCGGTGACGCCGCCGCCCCCGGCCGAGCCGCCCACCACCGAGCCGCCGGCGCCTGACGCGCCCAAGCCGTAACCGCATCGACAGCCCCTCGCCCGATGGCGAGGGGCTGTCGTTTCACCCCGGGCGGCGGCATCCGCATCCGGGGATAGCGTGGACGCATGACCTCGACTGTTCCCCTGCGCCGGGTCGGCGCGTCCGGCCTGCTCGTCTCCGCCGTCGGCCTCGGCTGCAACAACTTCGGTCGCCCCGGCACCCGCACCGAGACGCTGGAGGGCACCCGGGACGTGCTCGACGCCGCGATCGACGCCGGTGTGACGTTCCTCGACACCGCCGACATGTACGGCGGCGATCCGGGGCAGTCCGAGACGCTGATGGGGGAGGCGCTCGAGGGGCGGCGCGACCAGGTCGTCCTGGCGACCAAGTTCGGGCATCCCGGCCGCGACATGGGCTACCCGCCGTCGGGCGCGAAGGGCTCGCGGTCGTACATCCGGCGCGCGGTCGAGGCATCCCTCACCCGCCTGAAGACCGAGTGGATCGACCTGTACCAGCTGCACGTGCCCGACAACGACACGCCGATGGAGGAGACGCTCGACGCGCTCGGCGACCTCGTCCGGGAGGGCAAGGTGCGCTACATCGGGCACACGAACTTCTCGGGCTGGCAGGTCGCGGAGGGCCATTTCACCGCGCTCATGCGCCACGGCGTGCCCTTCGTCTCGGCGCAGAACGAGTACAGCCTGCTGGCGCGCGGAGCCGAGCGGAACGTGCTGCGGGCCGTCGAGCGCTACGGTCTCGGCTTCTTCCCGTACTTCCCGCTCCACAACGGGCTGCTGACCGGGAAGTTCACGCGGGATGCCGCGCCGGCCGACACGCGCATCATCCGGCAGCGTCGCCACATCTACGACGACGCGCCGTGGGAGGCACTCGAGGGATATCGGGCGTTCTGCGACGAGCGGGGCATCACGATGCTCGAGGCGACCTTCGGGTGGCTGCTGTCGCGTCCGGCGCTGTCGAGCGTCATCGCGGGTGCGACCACTCCCGAGCAGGTCCGCGGCAACGCCGCGGCGGCCTCGGCGTGGACGCCGACGGCCGCGGACCTTGCGGCGATCGACGCGCTGTTCCCGCCGCCGGAGGCCGCCGCCTGACGCCTCGACGCACCGCGTCGGGCGAGTTCGCCGAGGGCGTAGGTGCCGGACTGTCGGCGGAAAGCACGCAGGCGTAGCGTCGCTATCCGTGCGCGGTCCGCGTGAGCGGATGAGTCCGCGCGCCGGAAAGGACCGTCGTGCTCGGCAAGCTCCTGGTGCGGTATCTGAGTCCCGCGTGGCCGCTCATCGTGGCGGTGGTCGTCTTCCAGCTGGCGCAGTCGATCGCGTCGCTGTGGCTGCCGACCCTGAACGCCGACATCATCGACAACGGCGTCGTCACCGGCGACATCCCGTACATCTGGTCGACCGGCGGCGTGATGCTGATCGTGAGTCTCGTGCAGGTGGTGTGCGCGATCGTCGCGGTGTACTTCGGGTCGCGCCTCGCGATGGGCATGGGCCGGGACCTGCGCGGCGACCTGTTCCATCGGGTGGTCGCGTTCTCGCAGCGGGAGGTCGGCCAGTTCGGCGCCCCGTCGCTCATCACCCGCAACACCAACGACGTGCAGCAGGTGCAGATGCTGGTGCAGGTGTCGGCGACGCTCATGATCTCGGCGCCCATGCTGGCGATCGGCGGCGTGATCATGGCCATCAGCCAGGACGTCGGCCTGTCGTGGCTGATGGCGGTGGCGATCCCGGTGCTGCTCATCATCGTCGGGCTCATCGTGTGGCGCATGGTCCCGGCATTCACCCAGATGCAGAAGCGCATCGACCGCGTGAACCAGATCATGCGCGAGCAGCTGAGCGGCATCCGTGTCGTGCGGGCGTTCGTTCGTGAGCGTGAGGAGCGCGCCCGCTTCGAGGCCGCCAGCGACGATGTGAAGGCGACAGGTCTGCGTGCCGGCAACCTGATGGCCCTGATGTTCCCCGCGGTGATGCTGGTCATGAACGTCTCGAGCGTCGCGGTCATCTGGTTCGGCGCGTTCCAGGTGCAGAACAACGGCGTCCAGATCGGCACGCTGTTCGCGTTCCTCACCTACCTGATGCAGATCCTCATGGGCGTCATGATGGCAACCTTCATGTTCGTGATGATCCCGCGCGCCGCGGTCTGCGCGAACCGCATCGGCGAGGTGCTCGAGACCGATCCGTCGGTGTCGGCGCCCGAGACCGCGGTGTCGGCTCCGGCCCCCACCGGCCGCATCGAGTTCGACCACGTCGACTTCGCGTACCCCGGCGCCGAGGAGGCCGTGCTGCACGACGTCACTTTCACCGTCGAGCCGGGCACGACGACGGCGGTGATCGGCTCGACCGGCTCGGGCAAGACGACGCTCGTCAGCCTCGTGCCGCGCCTGTTCGACGTGACCGCGGGCAGCGTCCGCGTCGACGGCGTCGACGTGCGCGACTACGACCCCGATGAGCTCTGGACCCGCGTCGGGCTCGTCCCGCAGCGCGCCTTCCTGTTCTCGGGCACGATCGCGTCGAACCTGCGCTACGGCGATCACGATGCGACCGACGAGCAGCTGTGGACCGCGCTCGAGCTCGCCCAGGCAGCCGACTTCATCCGTGCGATGCCCGAAGGGCTCGAGGCGCCGATCGCCCAGGGCGGCACGAACGTGTCGGGCGGCCAGCGCCAGCGCCTCGCGATCGCGCGGGCGCTCGTGAAACGTCCCGAGTCGTACATCTTCGACGACTCGTTCTCGGCACTGGACCTGAGGACGGATGCGGCGCTGCGCCGCGCGCTCGACACCCACCTGCCCGATGCGACCCGGCTCGTCGTCGCGCAGCGTGTCTCGACGATCCAGCACGCCGACCAGATCCTCGTTCTCGAACACGGGCGCATCGTCGGGATCGGCACACACGACGAGCTCGTCGAGGCCAACGAGACGTACCGCGAGATCGTGGAATCCCAGCTCGCGGCGGAGGCGGCGGCATGAGCGGGCCGGGGCGGGCACCGCAGCGCATGCCGATCGGCCGCGGCCCCATGGGTCAGGCGACGGGCGGCGAGAAGGCGCAGAACTTCGGTCCGAGCGCGAAGCGCCTGCTCGCGACCCTGCGCTCGGACATGCCGCGGCTCTGCGTGGTGCTCGTGTTCAGCATCCTGTCGGTCACGCTCTCGGTGATCGGCCCGAAGCTGCTCGGCGAGGGCACGAACGTGGTGTTCGCGGGCTTCATCTCGCTGCAGGTGCCGGCGGGCGTGACCAAACAGCAGGTCGTCGACCAGCTCGTCGCGTCGGGCAATCAGGACCAGGCGAACATGGTCGCGGCGATGGACTTCGTGCCCGGTGCCGGCATCGACTTCGACCAGCTCGCGCGGATCCTCACGCTGGTGCTGCTCGTCTACGTGTTCTCTAGCCTGTTCGGGTGGCTGCAGGCCCGCATCCTCAACGGCGTGGTGCAGCGCGCGATGCACCGGCTGCGTCTGCAGGTCGAGGACAAGGTGCACCGCCTGCCGTTGTCGTACTTCGACCGTGTGCAGCGCGGCGAGCTGCTCAGCCGCGTCACGAACGACGTCGACAACATCGGGCAGACGATGCAGCAGACCCTGTCGCAGGTCGTCATCTCCCTGCTGACCGTGATCGGCGTTCTCACGATGATGTTCATCATCTCGCCGCTGCTGGCGGTCATCGCCCTCGTCACCATCCCGCTGACGATCCTCATCACCGTGCTCGTGGCCAAGCGCTCGCAGAAGCTCTTCGTGCAGCAGTGGAAGACGACAGGCGTGCTCAACGCCCGGGTGGAGGAGACGTTCTCCGGCCACTCGGTCGTGAAGGTGTTCGGCCACCAGAAGGAGGTCGAGGCGGACTTCCGCGCCGAGAACGAGGAGCTGTACCGGTCGAGCTTCGGGGCGCAGTTCCTCTCGGGCGTGATCATGCCCTCGATGATGTTCATCGGCAACCTCGTGTACGTCGCGATCGCCGTCGTCGGCGGACTCCAGGTGGCCGCCGGGCTCATGTCCATCGGCGACGTGCAGGCGTTCATCCAGTACTCCCGGCAGTTCACCCAGCCGCTCAGCCAGCTCGGGTCGATGGCGAACCTGCTGCAGTCCGGCGTCGCCAGCGCAGAGCGCGTGTTCGAACTGCTCGACGAGGAGGAGCAGACGCCCGACGACGACCCGGCCGAGACCGCGCCGGAGTCGGCGAGCAGGCTGGAGTTCGAGGGCGTCTCATTCCGGTACACGCAGGACAAGCCGCTGATCGACTCGCTGACGCTGGCCGCGCGGCCTGGCAGCACGGTCGCGATCGTCGGGCCCACCGGCGCCGGCAAGACGACCCTCGTGAACCTCATCATGCGGTTCTACGACGTCGACTCGGGCCGCATCGTCCTGGACGGCGTCGACACCCGGCGCATGACGCGCGACGACCTCCGCGCGCGCACCGGGATGGTGCTGCAGGACACCTGGCTGTTCGCGGGCACCATCCGCGAGAACATCGCGTACGGGCGACCGGAGGCGTCCGAGGAGGAGATCGTCGCCGCGGCGACGGCGGCCTACGTCGACCGCTTCGTGCACGCGCTGCCCGACGGCTACGACACGATGCTCGATGACGAGGCCACCAACCTCAGCGTGGGTGAGCGTCAGCTCGTGACGATCGCCCGGGCATTCCTCGCCGATCCGCGCATCCTCATCCTGGACGAGGCGACGTCGTCCGTGGACACCCGCACCGAGCTGCTCATCCAGCGAGCGATGTCGCGGCTGCGCGAGGACCGGACGGCGTTCGTGATCGCCCACCGGCTGTCGACGATCCGGGACGCCGACCTCATCCTCGTGATGGAGAACGGCGCGCTCGTCGAGCAGGGGTCGCATAACGAGCTGCTCGCGCAGAAGGGCGCGTACTGGCGCCTCTACAACGCGCAGTTCGAGGGCGCGGCCGAAGAGGAAGAGGCGCTCGAGGTGCCGACCGTGCCGCTGTCGCCGCCGCCCACGACTGCGCAGATCGTCGTCGAAGCGCTCGCCGAGTCCGAAGACGCCGTCGAGTAACCCACTAGTATGTGAGGACGCCGGGGCGATGGGTTCCGGCGTATTCCGACGGGGAGGACAGGGCGTGCCCGAAGTTTCCACCCAGTCTCTCGCCGTCCCGGTTCCCGGTGGCGTGCTCGAGCTCTCCTGGGCGGCCGTGACCGACACCGGACGCCGTCGCGAGGTGAACCAGGATGCGATGTTCGCGGCGTATCCGCTGTTCGTCGTCGCCGACGGCATGGGTGGGCATGTCGGGGGTGAGATCGCCAGTGCGAGCGCGATCGAGCGACTCCGCGCCGTCGCCGACAGCGGCACGGTGACGCCCAAGACCATCGAGAAGGCGCTCGCGCGCGCCGTCAAGGACATCGCGTCGCACCCCGAGGCGACGGACGACGGCACCGGCACCACGGTGACCGGCGTGTTCCTCGACACATCGGGGGACGCCGCCCACTGGGTCACGCTGAACATCGGCGACTCGCGGGTGTACCTCGTGCGCGATGGCGCGATCGTGCAGATCACCACCGACCACTCGGTCGTGCAGGAACTCGTCGCGGCAGGACGACTGAGTCCCGAAGAGGCCGAGAACCACCCCTACGGCAACGTCATCACCCGTGCCGTGGGGCCGAGCGAAGGCGTCACGCCCGACTACGTGCGGCTGGACGCTCTCGACGGCGACCGCTTCGTCATCTGCTCCGACGGGCTGACGAAGGAGCTCACCGACTACGGCATCCGCCACTTCCTCGAGGAGAACGCCGACGCGGGCGACGCGGCATCCGCCATGCTCGAGGCGGCGCTCGAGAACGGCGGCCGTGACAACATCACCATCATCGTGCTCGATGTGGGTCGCCCGGCCGACGACGTCTCCTCCACAGACGAGGACTGACCGCCGCGATCCACAGATCCGGCTTGCGGGGATCCGGGTCGATCCGGCTCGCGCTGGACTGGGCGCATGCGCTCGACCGCTCCTTCGACCTTCGCGACCGGTGGCGTCCTCGACGATGAGCCGCTCGCGCTGCCAGCAGCGTGGAGTCCTCCGCCGCGCCCCCCGCTGCCGCTCGTGGCCGGGATCGTGCCCGTCGTCGGTGCCGTCGCGCTCTGGCTCGTCACCGGCTCCCTCTTCTCCCTCTGGTTCGCGCTCCTCGGCCCGCTGATCGCGGCGGCGACCATGCTCGACGCACGCCGCGCCGCCCGCCGCGACGGCCGGCGCGCCGCAGCCGACGCGATGCGCGCCCGCGCCGAGGTCTCCGCGGCCGTGACGGCGCGTCACGAGAGCGAGCGGGCGCAGCTGTGGGCGCGGCATCCCGATGTCGCGCGCCTCGCCACCCGCGACGGCGAGATCTGGCGCGGCGGCCGTGATGCGTGCCTCGTGGTCGGCGAGGGCGAGCGCGCGAGCGTCGTCCGGGTGACCGGAGGAGACGGAGATCCGGATGCTGCGGAGCTGCGTCGTCGCGCGGCCCGCGTCGCGGGGGCGCCGGTGACGCTCCCTCTCGCCGCCGGCGTGGTGGTCGTGGGCGGTGAGACACTGGCCGCCGCCGTCCAGCGGGCGCTGGTCCTGCAGGCGTGCCTCGCCTTCGCGCCGGACGAGCTGCATGTCCTCCCGCCCCTCGGGCGCGGTCTCGACTGGATGGAGGCGCTGCCGCACCGGGACTGCCGGGGCGGATCACAGCTGGCAGTCGTCGGTCCCGGTGAAGTGGTCCCCGCGGACGCCGACCTCGTCATCGCGCGCGGTCGACCCGGCGAGCCACTGCCACCGAGGTGCCAGGCGGTGCTCACGATCTCCTCGCCCGGCGTCGCGCGTCTCGAGCACGCCGGCGAGGTCGTGCCGGTGCGCGTCGAGGCGGTGGCCCGGGGGCAGGCGGAGGAGATCGCCGCCGAACTCTCCACTCGCGCCGACCACAGCCTGGGACTGCGGCGCGGGGCGTCGGAGCCGATCGCCCTGTCACCGCTGCTGGCCGCCGTGCCGGCCACGGCCGGCGGGCTCCCTGCGGTCATCGGCGCGAGCCGCAGCGAGCCGGTGCTCGTCGACCTCGTCGCCGACGGACCTCACGCGGTGGTCGCGGGAGTCACCGGGGCCGGCAAGAGCGAGCTGCTGATCACCTGGATCCTCGCGCTCTGCGCCACCCGCTCTTCAGATGAGGTGACCTTCCTGCTGGCGGACTTCAAAGGAGGCACGGCGTTCGACGGCCTCGCCGGGGTTCCCCATGTCACCGGGGTCATCACCGACCTCGACGGCTCCGGCGCCCGCCGCGCCATCGAGAGCCTGCGGGCCGAGCTCCGCCGTCGCGAGGCGGCGATCGCCGCGGCCGGCGCCCGTGACATCGGCGACCCGCGGGTACGGCTGCCGCGGCTCGTCGTGGTGGTCGACGAGTTCGCGGCTCTCCTGGGCGATCACCCCGAGCTGCACAGTCTGTTCGCGGATCTCGCGGCCCGCGGCAGGGCCCTCGGGATCCATCTCATCCTCGGCACCCAGCGGGCGGTGGGGGTGATCCGGGACAACCTGCTGGCGAACTGCCCGCTGCGGATCAGCCTGCGCGTGACCGACGCGGCCGACAGTCGCGCGCTGCTGGGCACGGAGGATGCCGCGCGCCTGCCCGGCGGGGTCTCGGGCCGCGGGGCGGCGTTCGTCCGTCGCGCCGGCGATGCGAGTCCCGAGCAGCTGCGAATCGCGCTGTCCGCCCCCGCCGACGTCGCGGCGGCCGCGCTCAAGGTCGGGCACCGTGCGCCCCGTCGGCCCTGGCTGCCGGAGCTGCCGAAGCTGCTGACCCTCGACGATCTCGTGGGTCGCTCGGCGGCGGAGCGGGACGCACCTCCCGCGGGCGCCGTGCTTCTCGGGCTGGCCGACGAACCCGAGCACCAACGGCAGCCGGTCGCGTTCCTGGGCGCGTCCGACCGTGGGCTGCTGGTGCTCGGAGGGCCGGCGTCTGGGGTGTCGAATGCGCTCGACCTCGTGCAAGCCCAGTTGCGCGGGGCGGCGGTGCGCCTGCCGGCGCATCCCGAGCGGCTCTGGGATGCCGTCGCCGCACTGCACGAGGAGCTGCCGCGCCCCGGCTCGGCGGTGCTCGTCGATGATCTCGACGGGGTCGCACCGCGGCTGCCGCCCGAGTACGCGCAGATCGTCACGGAGCGGATCGAAGCGCTCGTGCGCCGGGCCGCCGATGCCGGCGTGCTCATGGTGGTGGGAGCGCACCGGCTGACCGGTCCCGTGTCGCGCATCGCCGAACTCTTTCCGCGTCGGCTCGTGCTGCCGTACGCCACGCGCGTCGATCACGCATCGGCCGGGGGTGATCCCTCGACGTTCGATGCGGCCGCGCCCTCCGGGCGGGGGCGACTCGACGGACGGACGCTCCAGCTCGCGATGGCGCCCTCCGCGTGGCGAGAGTCGTTCGAGCCCGACGCCCCGTGGATCCCCTCCGCCGCGCTCACCGGAGTCGTGGCTCGGCGCTCGCCGGCCGGGCGACGCGCGCTCGCCGCCTGGGAGGAGCGCGGGGTGCGCGTGCTCGGCGTCGAAGCCTACGTGGCGGAACCGGCTGCCGTGGCCACGGCGCGAGTGGTCGTCGTGGGGGAGCCCGACGACTGGCAGCGGCAGTGGCGCCTCCTCGCAGATGTGCGCGGCGACCACGACCTCGTGATCGACGCGTCGTGCGCGTCGGAGCTCCGCGTCCTCACGGGGTTCCGCGGAGCACCGCCCTACTGCGAGCCCGGTGCCGGGCGCGCGTGGCTCATCTCGGCCGGAGCGGATCCCGTCCGCATTGTCCTCCCGTCGTGACATGTCCGGCCTGACCGTCGGGCGGATGCCTTGACCGGTGCTTCTCGCACGCCATAGCGTCGGCCTGTGGCCACATCCCCGATCGATCTGCACCGCCCCGAGGGCAAGGGACTCGCCGCGGGCACGCTGGGCCTGTGGGGTTCCACCGTCATCGGCCTCGCGTCGACCGCGCCCGTCTACTCCCTGGTGGCGACCCTCGGGTTCGTTGTGCTGGCGGTCGGGGCGCAGGCGCCCATCGCGTTCGTCATCGCGTTCATCCCGATGCTCTTCATCGCCTTCGCCTATCGCGAGCTCAACAACGACGTCCCCGACTGCGGCACCACCTTCACATGGGGCACCAAGGCCTTCGGGCCATGGGTCGGCTGGATGGGCGGGTGGGGCGTCGCCGTCGCCGGCATGGTCGTGCTGGCGAACCTCGCGCAGATCGCCGGCATCTACTTCTGGGCGCTCGTGGACGGCATCGTGGGAAATCCCGAGGATGCACTCCTCGCCGACAACGTTGCGCTCGTCACGGCGACGGGTGTGGTGTTCATCGCGGCGATGACCTGGGTCAGCTGGCGGGGCGTCGAGATCGGCGAGCGCATCCAGAACGTGCTGCTGGCGATCCAGTACCTCGCCCTCGCGATCTTCGTGGTTGCTGCGCTCTGGCAGTTCTTCGCCGGCACGGCGCCGGACCCGACGCCGTTCGACTGGTCGTGGTTCAACCCGTTCGCGTTCACCGAGTGGAGCGGGTTCGTCGAGGCCGTGCTGCTCGCGCTCTTCATCTACTGGGGCTGGGACACGTGCCTCGCCCTCAACGAGGAGACCAAGGACCCCAAGCGCATCCCGGGCCGTGCGGCTCTGCTGACGACGGTCATCCTGCTCTTCACCTATGTCGGCGTGACGGTGGCCGCGATGATGTACGCCGGCCTCGGCGAGACGGGGACGGGCCTCGGCAACGAGGCGAACGCGGACGACTTCTTCCTCGCGATCAAGGACGGCCTGCTCGGGCCGCTGGGCTGGGTGCTGGTGGTCGCGGTGATGATCTCGGCGATCTCGTCGACGCAGACCACGATCCTGCCGACGGCTCGCGGCACGCTGTCGATGGCCGCCTACAAGGCACTGCCCCGCCGGTTCGCCACGGTGCACCCGCGGTACAAGACGCCGTCGTTCTCGACGCTCGTGATGGGCGTCGTCGCGATCGTCTACTACGTCGGCATGACCTTGATCAGCGACAACATCCTGCAGGACTCCATCCTGTCCCTCGGGCTCGCGATCGCCTTCTACTACGCGATCACCGGCTACGCCTGCGTGTGGTACTTCCGGCGGGAGCTGTTCAACAGCGCGAGGAACTTCTTCTACCGGTTCCTCTTCCCGCTGCTGGGGTCCCTGATGCTGACGTACGCGTTCGTGCAGTCCGCCAGCGACATGTACGACCCCGACTACGGCTATGGCGGTGGCATCGGCCCCGTCGGCAGCACGTTCCTGCTCGGCATCGGCTCGCTCGCGTTCGGCGTGCTGCTCATGGTCCTGTGGTTCCTCTTCCCCCGCGCGAAGGCGTTCTTCCGGGGGGAGAGCCTCAACCGGGACACCCCGGTGCTCGTTCCCGAGGACCCGGCAGACTTCGCCCGGTCGATCGACGGCGGGCTCGTCTGAAGCGGAGCGCCACGGCCCTCACGGACCGAGGTGCGCCCCGCAGCCGACGTCGTACGCCTCCCGCAGCCAGGCCGCGACAGCCTCGTCGAACTCGCCCGCGTCGGCGAGGCGGAGCTGGTGCACGAAAAGCCGTCGTCCGTACGGCGACGCGCTGAGGACACGGGGGTCGGGCGGAAGCTCGCGCATGAGGTCGAAGTACCCGCGAACCCCCGCGCGCCACGGCCTGAAGCCGGCGAACCCGCGACGCGGTCCCTTGAACGTGATCGTCGTCTTCGCGACCGAATGCGTCACGGGGCCGAACGATCGGATCAGCTCGTCGATGCGGTGCCACAACTCGACCGCGGCGGGGTCCGCATCCCTCAGGTGATCCTCCACCGTCCACACCCGGGCGTCCGTCATCCCCCCAGTCTCGGCCAGGGCGCCGACACGCGCACCTCGGCAGAAGGGCGGAAGCCCCGGACTCCCGAAGGAGTCCGGGGCTTCTGAAGCCGGGACCGCTGTCAGACCAGGGCGGCGTCCAGCGGCGCGAGCTCGAGTCCGTGCGCCGTCGCCACGCCCGCGTTGACCACGCGGCCGCCGACGGTGTTGAGACCGGCCGCGAGCGCGGCATCCGCTCGGAGCGCTTCCTTCCACCCGCGACGCGCGATCTGGCGGATGTAGGGGAGGGTGGCGTTGGTGAGCGCCGAGGTCGATGTGTTGGGCACCGCGCCCGGCATGTTCGCGACGCAGTAGAAGATGCTGCCGTGCACCGGGAAGGTCGGATCGGCGTGCGTGGTGGGGTGCGTGTCCTCGAAGCAGCCGCCCTGGTCGACGGCGATGTCGACGAGCACGGAGCCCGGCCGCATACGCGAGACCATGTCGTTGGTCACGAGCTTCGGCGCCTTCGCGCCCGGGATGAGCACCGAGCCGATGACGAGATCCGAGGCGGTGACCGCCCGATCGAGGTCGAGCGGGTTCGATGCGGCGGTCTTGACCCGGCCCTGGAAGTGGTCGTCGAGGTAGCGAAGACGCTGCACGTTGGTGTCGAACACGGTGACGTCGGCGCCCATGCCCACCGCGATCACCGCGGCATTGGCGCCGGCGACGCCGCCGCCGATGACGGTGACCGTGGCCGGTCGCGTGCCCGGCACCCCCGACATGAGCAGGCCGAGGCCTCCGGCGGAGCGCATCAGCGTCGCGGCGCCGACCGTCGGGGCGAGACGCCCGGCGACTTCGCTCATGGGCGCGAGCAGCGGGAGCCCGCCACCGGCCAGCTGGACGGTCTCGTAGGCGATCGCTGTCACGCCGTCGGCGACGAGGCGCTCGGTGAGCGGCCGGTCGGCCGCGAGGTGCAGGTACGTGAACAGCACGAGGTCGTCGCGGAAGTAGCCGTACTCGCTCGCGATGGGCTCCTTGACCTTGAGGAGCAGCTCGGCGCGCTCCCACACCTCGGCGGCATCGTCGAGCAGCACCGCCCCCGCGTCCTCGTACTCGGCATCCGGCATCGACGAGCCCTCGCCCGCGCCGCGCTGCACGAAGACCTCATGGCCGGATGCGACCAGGTCGTGCACGCCCGCGGGCGTGAGGGCGACCCGATACTCGTTGTTCTTCACCTCGGTGGGGACGCTGATCCGCATCGTGTGATCCTTTCCGCTCCGCCGTTGGAGCGCTCGGGCTCCTCGTGGGAGCGCCTCTAGAAAGCGGGGCGGATGGCCCCGACATCCTGTCCGCCGCCGGTGACGGCCAGCGGAAGCCTCGACATCGTGTCGGCGACATCCGCCGACGCCAGCGCGCCGTGCCGCTCGAGCAGGCGCACCGCGACGGCGGTCGCGGCGCGGCCGCTGCCGTCGAGCATCTTGAGTGCGACCGTCGTGCCGTTCGGGGCGACCATCACCATGACGCCCTCGGCGCCGCCCTTGGCGAACACGCCCAGCCGTTCGATGACGACCGTGTCGGCGCGGCCGGGGCCGTCGATCGTCCACGGGTCGGCGCGCACCGCTTCGACGAGTGCGCCCGCGCTGCGGTGCAGAGCGAAGGGGGACGTCGTCGACGAGTTGCCGATCCGATGGATCGCGCGCGCGAGACCGAACAGGGTCATCGCGTAGACGGGAGCGCCACAGCCGTCGACGGCGGTCGCGGCGACCTTCTCGCCGATCAGGCGTTCGACGGTCTCACGGACGAGGATCTGCACCGGATGATCCGGCGCCAGGTAGCTTTCGGGATCCCACCCGTTCAGGACGCTCGTGACGAGCATCGCGGCGTGCTTGCCGGAGCAGTTCATCCGGATGCGCGACGGCTGTCCGAGTTCACGCACCAGCTCGTCACGCGTCGACGTGTCGCCGGGCCACGCTGCGGGGCATCCCAGTGCGTCCTCGCCGAGTTCGGCGAGGGACAGGATGTCGCGGACCACCGCGACGTGACGGTCGGTGCCGGAGTGGCTCGCGGTCGCGAGGGCCAGTCGCTCGCCCTCGAGGGGCGCGCCTGCCGAGAGGCACGCGAGCGCCTGCAGCGGCTTGAGGCTGGAGCGGGGGAGGATCAGCGCCGAAGGATCGCCGAGCTTCTCGGCGATGGTGCCGTCGGCGGCGAGCACGATGGCGATGCCGGCGTGGCGCGACTCGACGAAACCGCTGCGTTCGACGACGGCGAGCTCGACGGCGTCGGTCGCGGCGAAGGTCTGCGGCACCCCGACAGCCTACCGCCGGAGGGGCTGTCCGCCCGCATGACAGACTGTGCTCATGTGGGGCGAGCATCGATACTCCGTCCGGACGACGTGGACCGGTGACCGCGGCACCGGTACGTCGGGCTACCGGGACTACGACCGGGCGACGACCATCGAGATCGACGGCAAGCCGGCTCTGCTCGCTTCCTCCGACAAGCCCTTCCGCGGAGACCCGTCGCGCTGGAACCCCGAGGACATGCTGCTGGCGTCGCTCAGCGAGTGCCACCTGCTGTCATACCTCCACGCGTGCGTGCAGGCGGGCGTGGTGGTCGTGGGCTACGAGGACGAGGCATCCGGTCTCATGGTCGAGGACGGCCGCGGCGGCGGCGCGTTCCGCGAGGTCGTGCTGCGCCCGCGCGTGACCGTCGCGGACGCGTCGATGACGGATGCCGCGGGCGCTGCGCATGCGCAGGCGAACGAGTGGTGCTTCATCGCGAACTCCGTGAACTTCCCGGTGCGCCACGAGCCCACGATCCTCGTCGCTCCGGCCGGTCGTTGAGCGCGCGGCATTCCCCGGTCTTTGAGCGGACTGCATTCCCCGGTCGTTGAGCGGGCTGCATTCCCCGGTCGTTGAGCGAGCTTGCGAGTCGAAACGCCGTCAGCGGCGCTCGTGGGGGAGGACCTGCTTGATGCGGTCGATCGTGTTGTGCGCGGGGACCTCGTTGTAGGCGTTCGCGAGCTCCTGGCCCGACAGGGCGTGGATCGCGGCCATGATCTCATCCGTCGCGAGACGGCGTGCCTTGCCCGAGGACGCCGGGCCGTGGTGGGCGAGGTCGAGCGGCTCGCCGAACTTGACCGTGATGCGGTGCTGGAACGACGGCTTCTTGGCCCCCACCGGCATGACCTTGTCGGTGCCGATGAGCCCCACCGGCACCACGCGGGCGCCCGACTGCAGCGCGAGGAACGCGACGCCGGTGCGGCCCTTGTAGAGGCGGCCGTCGAGCGAGCGGGTGCCCTCAGGGTAGAGCGCCACGGCCTTGCCCTCGTCGAGCAGGGCGCGCTGCTGGTCGAGCGCATCGAGGGCGGCCTGCCCGGCGCCGCGCTGCACCGGGATCGCGCCGATCGACGTGAAGAACCACCGCGACGCCGGCTTGTCGAAGTAGGTCGACTTCGCCAGGAAGTGCACGGGGCGCGGTGCCGCCACCGGGATCGCGATCGAGTCGATGAACGACAGATGGTTGCTCGCGAAGATCACCGGGCCGGACTTGGGGACGTTGGCCTTGCCCTCGATCCGCGGGCGGTACACGACTCGGGCCAAGGGGGTCAGGATGCTGCGCCCCAGCGCGTACGTGAAGCCCATGCGGCGCGCCGCAACGGCGGAGGATTCGGGTTCTTCCGCCGTCTCGTCGGCGGTGTCTTCGGCGCCGGGCACGAGGTCGGAAGTCACCCGTAGAGGGTACTCCCGATTGCATTCCGGTATCGGCATGCCGTTTCCCAGCGCGAACAGAGGGAAGATGCGAAAGGATGGAGGCTTCCCTTCCCCTGACTAGAGGTTGTTCCGTGCGCATTCGCCCGTTCGCCGCCCTGTCCGTCGTCGCCGCGGCGACTCTCCTGCTTGCCGGGTGCACCGGGTCGGCCGATCCGAACGCCACGCCGACGCCGACGTCGACCGCTTCGTCCGAGTGCCTGCTCGACGCGCAGCCGGGTGCGGACTCCGACGCCATCGAGGTCACGGGCAACGGCGCGGATCTCGCGGCGACCGTCCCCGACGACCTCGCCTTCGAGGGCGTCGAGCGCACGATCGTGACCGAGGGCTCCGGCGACGACGTCGTGTCGGGTGACCTCGTCAGCGGCTTCTACACGATCTATGACGGATCGACCGGCGAGGTCCTGCAGGACTCGTCCGAGACATCGGCCGACGACTCCGGCGAGGTCCCGATCATCATGGACCCGCAGCAGTACTCGCTGTTCGTCGCGGCGCTCGAGTGCGCGCCGATCGGGTCGACGGTCGCGATGTCGATCCCGGGGAGCGCGTTCGGCGAAGGCGCATCGCCTGTCGTGATCGTCGCCGAGACCACTGACTTCGTCCCGACCAGCGCGGACGGCGCCGAGCAGGACCCGGTCGACGGCATGCCGACCGTCGAGCTCGCCGACAACGGCGCGCCGACCATCACGATCCCCGAGGCCACCGAGCCGCCGACCGAGGTGCAGATCGCGGACCTCAAGGAGGGCGATGGCCCCGTCGTCGAGTCCGGTGACACCGTGTTCGTGCAGTACACCGGCGTCAAGTGGTCGGACGGCTCCGTCTTCGACTCCAGCTGGGACCGCGGCCAGCCCTCGGCGTTCCAGACGACCGGCGTCGTCGCCGGCTTCCAGCAGGCGCTCGAAGGACAGCCCGTCGGCTCGCAGGTGCTCGTCGTGATCCCGCCGGAGTTCGGCTATGGGGCTCAGGACGGTCACGAGCTGCAGAACGAGACGCTCGTCTTCGTCGTCGACATCCTCGGCGTGCAGCGCGCCGCCGCCCAGCAGTAACCCGAGGCGGCCGCATCCGGCCCGGCGATAGGCTGGCCGGATGCGGCGCGTCCTCATCCTCGGCTCGACCGGTTCCATCGGCACCCAGGCGCTCGATGTCGTGCGGGCCAACCCCCGGCGGTTCAAGGTGGTGGGTCTCGCTGCGGGATCCGACCGCGAGACGCTCGAGGCGCAGGCGACCGAGTTCGGCGTCGAGAGCACCGCACTCGGGGCCGTCGAGGCCGAGCAGCTCGTGCGCGATGTCGACGCGGATGTCGTGCTCAACGGCATCACCGGCTCCGTCGGCCTCGGCCCGACCCTCGCCGCACTCGAGACAGGTCGCACGCTCGCCCTCGCGAACAAGGAATCGCTCATCGTCGGCGGCGACCTCGTCACGGCCCTCGCACGCCCCGGGCAGATCGTCCCGGTCGACTCGGAGCACTCCGCCATCGCTCAGGCGTTGCGGTCGGGGGAGCGCAGCGAAGTGCGCCGGCTCGTGCTGACGGCATCCGGGGGCCCCTTCCGGGGCCGCAGCCGCGCCTCGCTCGAGGACGTGACCCCGGCCGAGGCCCTTGCGCACCCGACATGGGACATGGGCCGCGTCGTCACGACCAACTCGGCGACCCTCGTCAACAAGGGCCTCGAGGTCATCGAGGCGCACCTGCTCTTCAACGTGCCCTACTCCGAGATCGACGTCGTCGTGCATCCGCAGTCCATCGTGCACTCGATGGTCGAGTTCGTCGACGGCTCGACGATCGCGCAGGCCTCGCCGCCCGACATGCGCCTGCCGATCTCGCTCGGGCTCGACTGGCCCAACCGCGTCGCCGGCGTCGGCCGGCCGCTCGACTGGACCACCGCGACCTCGTGGACCTTCGAGCCGCTCGACGACGCCGCCTTCCCCGCCGTGCGCCTGGCGAAGCAGGTCGGGCGGGCGGGCGGCACCTACCCTGCCGTGTTCAACGCCGCCAACGAACAGGCGGTCGACGCGTTCCACGAAGGACGCCTGAGCTTCCTGGGCATCATCGATGTGATCGAGCGCGTGGTCGACAAGCACGACGCCCCTGACGCCCTCACCCGGGACGCTCTCGCCGACGCCGAGGACTGGGCACGCCGCAAAGCCGACAAGGTCATCGCCGCAGCATCCTGACGGCGCGACCCGTCGCGCCGGCTGACCTCTCCGGCTGGCGTTGCTCCCTCACCCGAGGTCCCGGTCCCGACCTCATTTGAGGAGGATTGCCGAGATGCGGATCGCGGTAGAAGGATGCCTCCGCATCTCCGCACGCGTCCTCATTTGAGGAGGGCAGCGGGAGCGTCCTCAATTGAGGAGGGCAGCGAGAACGTCCTCAATTGAGGAGGGCAGCGAGAACGTCGGGGGAGCCCCGAAGAGGTGCTCAGGCCTGCGGATAGACCGGACGCAGGGGGTCGGATGCCGGGGTCTCGTGCTCCGGGTACGGCACCGGCCAGTGCGGCTCGGGCACGGGCCAGCCGGCCTCGCGCAGCGCGCGGCGGGCGAGCTCGCGCGCCGAGTAGGGCGTGCGGACACCGCGGATGTCACGGTAGTCCTGGTGACCGGGGCCGGCCCACAGGATCGCGTCGCCGTCGCCGACGAGCGCGACAGCCTCGATGATCGCGCGCTCGGGCGGCGAGAACTCGTGGATCTCGGCATCCGGCTGCGCGCGACGCGCGCCCTCGACCAGGGTGGCGCGGATCGAGTCCGGATCCTCGTGACGAGGGTGGTGGTCGGTGATGACGAGGATGTCGCTGCCCTCGACGCCCGTGCGGCCCATGTCATGCCGCTTCGTGGCGTCGCGGTCGCCGTCGGCGCCGAAGAGCATGACGACCTTGCCAGGGGTCACGCGCCGGACCGCGGCGAGCGTCTTCTCGAAGGCGTCGGGGGAGTGGCCGAAGTCGACGTACACCGCGGGTCCGGTCTCACCCGAGACGAGCTCGGTGCGACCCGGGAGATAGGCCTCGATCCGGCCGCCGTCGAGGGCCTCCACCAGGCGCTCCCAGGTGTAGCCGCCCTCGTGGATCATCACGATCGCGAGCCCGGCGTTGGCGGCCATGTGCCGGCCGATCACGGGGACGAGCGTGGTCAGGGTGCGCCCGTCGCGGGCGGTGAGGCGGAACTCGGTGCCGACCTGGCGCTCGTCGAGGATCTCGACCACCCAGTCGGCGGCGGCCGCGGCATCCGGATCCGACGCGAGGGCGGGCGTGCCCACGGTGACCGTCGGCACCTCGCTGCGCGCGACGACCTCGGCCCCGGGCTCCGAGTCGACGCAGACGACGGCGCGACGCGCGCGGTCGGCGCGGAACAACGGCAGCTTCGCCTCGAAGTACTCGCGCATGTCGGCGTAGTCATCGAGGTGGTCGTGGGTGAGGTTCGTGAAGCCGGCGACGTCGAACACGATGCCGTCGACACGGCGGCGGCTGAGCGCCTGCGCGCTCACCTCGACGGCGACCGCTTCCACGCCGCGCTCGCGCATGAGCGCGAGCAGCGCGTGCATCTCGTACGCCTCGGGGGTCGTGAGGCGCGACACGATGACCTGCCCGGCGATGTGGCGCTCGGCGGTCGACGACAGTCCGCTCGTCACGCCGAGCTGCCCGAGGATGCCCTCGAGCAGGTGCGAGACGCTCGTCTTGCCGTTGGTGCCGGTCGTGCCGAACAGCGTGGGGAGATCGTCGTCGCGTCCCGTGCTGTAGACCCAGGCCGACAGCTCGCCCAGGACTGCTCGAGGATCGTCGACGAGCACCACGGGCAGCCCGCTCGCGGCCGCGGCGTCGGCTCCGGCAGCATCCGTCACCACCGCGACGGCGCCCTTCTCGGCGGCCGTGGCGGAGAACTCGGCTCCGTGGCGGTTGACTCCCTGCACGGCGACGAACACGTCGCCGGGGCGGAGGTCGGCGGTCGCGAGGGTGAGGCCCGTCAGTGCGGCGTCGGCGACGTCACCGCGGACGTCGACGGCGAAGCGTGCCGCGAGGTCTGCGAGCGAGTGTGTCGGCGGCGCGTCGGGGCGGAGTACCGGGGGCAGGTTCGAGGGCGCGTCGGTCGGCATGGCGCATCCATCTTCGCATGGGGGCCGGTCGTCGAGCGGCGGGTGGTGCGCTCGCCCGACGACCGGCGGGGGTTCGCGTCAGGCCCTGCGGCGTCCGCGCACCAGCACGACCACGAGCGCCGCGATCCCGGCGGCGAGTCCGCCGGCCGCCAGCCAGCGCGCGACCGGGTCGGCGGAGGCGACGGATGCTGCAGCCTCGGCATCCGCGGCGGCCGCGTCGTCCGACGCGTGGCCGGAACCGTCGGCGTCAGCGTGCCCGGCGTCCGCGTCGTCCGCCGCGGCGCCCACGGCGACCAGCGGCGCGGGCGCATCGAGGTCGTGCGGGTCCTCGCCGTCCTCGGCGATCTGGGTCCAGGCGGTCTCGCCCGCAGCACACGTCTGTGTCACGGGGAACGCGAGGGCCGTGCCGGCCGTGCCCTCGGTGAAGAGCACGTCCATCGAGACGGCGGCTGCGAACCCGTCCTCGACCGGGGTGTCGGCGGTGTACACGACGCGGGTCGGCACGCCGTCGGTGCCGAGTTCGCGCGTGATCGTCCAGCCGCCCTGCACGACGGGCGTCGCGTTGCCGACGCCCGCGGGGATGTCGACCGCGAGGGCCGTCGTGGGGGAGCCGTCGCAGCCGTGCGAGAACGAGAACGTGAGCGTCTCGGTGCCGCCCGCCGCCGCCGTCTCGGGGGTGACGTGGACGTGGGCGGATGCGGCGAGCGGCGCGCCGATCGCGAGTGCGAGGCCGGCGGTGACGCCGATCACGACGCGGCGGGTGCGGGAGGAACGGGAGATGGAATCGGTCATGGCTGTGCTGTCGTCTTTCGTCCGGGTCGTCGGCGGGATCGCCGATCGGGGCGCACCGGCGGGAGCCGGACGCGCGAGAGGGTTCCGGCGCGCGCATCGGGCGCGGGCCGGCGACGGTGCGGCGCGCGGCGCCGCTCAGACGAGTGCGGGAGGACCGCGCCGCGAGACGTCGGACAGGACGATCCGTGCCGCGACGACCGCAGGGCCGGCAGGTACCGGCACGAACCGCGGCATCGTCGGCCGTGGCGCGATCGCGCGGGCGCGCGAGAAGAGCGAACGGATGCCGCGGCCCAGGGCGCGCAGCATCCGTTCCCCGCCGTACAGTGCGGCGACGGTCGCGATCGCCGCGAGCACGTGCGCGGCGAACATGGGGGCGTCGGGGAGGACGACGGCGCTGAGGTCGCCGCCGAGGTGCGTCACGTGGTGCCCGTGAAGCGCGGCGGGATCGGCGTCGGCGGTCACGGCGAACGCGACGTGGAACAGTCCCTGGCTCGCGAGCACCGTGGCGCCGACGCGCCACGCGGCGAGCCGCCGGCCGATGAAGGCGACCGCGACGGGAGCGGCGAGGATGCCGACCGCCGCGACGAAGGCGGGAGACGGCGCGCCGCCCCCGCCGAGGGTGTGCGCCGTGGCGGCGACGACGGTCGCGACCCACGCGGCAGCGGTGCCGCGCAGCGCGCGCACGTGGCGTGGGGTCACGGCTCCTCCTCGCGTCGAGCCTACGGGAGGAGCGAGGCGCCTTGCGTCCGCCCGCGGTGGGCGGCCGTCACACCCAACTCAAAGGCTGGCGCGGGTACCGTGAGCGTGTGGAGATCCTCGCGTTCGTCATCGGTGTCGCCCTCATGGTCGTGGGCCTCGCGGTGTCGATCGCGCTGCACGAGCTCGGCCACCTCTGGCCCGCCAAGAAGTTCGGCGTGCGCGTCGGCCAGTACATGATCGGGTTCGGCCCGACGCTGTGGTCCAAGCGGTGGCGCGGCACCGAGTACGGGTTCAAGGCGATCCCGCTCGGCGGCTACATCTCGATGGCCGGAATGTACCCGCCGTCGCCGCAGGCGGCGACACGTGACGGCCGGGCCGCCGGGGGCTTCTTCGCGACCATGGTGCAGGACGCCCGGGACGCGAACGACGAGACGCTGCACGGCGATGACGACACGCACGTCTTCTATCGCCTCCCGATCCACAAGCGCATCGTCGTGATGCTCGGCGGTCCGCTGATGAACTTCTTCTTCGCGATCGTGCTGTTCTCGATCCTGCTCACCGGGATCGGTGTGCAGACGGCGACCACCGAGGTCGCGCGCCTGTCGGAGTGCGTCCCCACGACGAGCTCGACCGAGTGCACCGACGCGTCTCCCGCGGCTCCGGCCGAGGCCGCCGGCATCCAGCCCGGCGACGTCATCGTGTCGATCGACGGGGAGCCGGTCGCGGACTTCGCCGAGGCATCCGCCATCATCCGCTCGTCGCCCGGCGAGCAGCTGACCTTCGTCGTCGAACGCGACGGCAGCGAGCAGACGCTGCAGATCACCCCCGCCACGATCCAGACCGAGGTGACGGCCGCCGACGGCACGACCACCACCCAGGAGGTCGGCTTCGTGGGCATCGGCCCCACCGTCGAGTACGTGCAGCAGCCGATCTGGGCCGGGCCGCAGATGGCCGTGCAGAACGTCGGCGCGGTCGCGGGGATCATCTGGCAGCTGCCCGTCAAGGTGTGGCAGACCGGGGTCGACCTCGTCACCGGCCAGGAGCGCGACCCGAACGGCCCGCTCAGCATCGTGGGCGCGAGCCGCCTCTCCGGCGAGGTCGCCGCCGCCGACTCGCCCGTGCTCAACCGCGTCGCGGGGTTCCTGTCGCTGCTCGCGTCGCTGAACATCGCCCTGTTCGTCTTCAACCTGATCCCGCTGCTGCCGCTGGACGGCGGTCACATCGCGGTGGCCCTCTGGGAGGGCATCAAGCGGGTGTGGGCGAAGCTCTTCCGGCGTCCGCCGCCGAAGCCGGTGGATGCGACCAAGCTCGTGCCGCTCACGTTCGCCGTCTTCGTGGCCCTGCTCGTGATGGGCGGCATCCTCATTCTCGCCGACCTCTTCAACCCCGTCACGCTCTTCTGACGCCCCGCGCACCGGCCGCGAAGAATCCTGGTCGGTCGTGTCGAAATCGGTCTTGTCCGTTCGCTGTAGGGATGCAACGGTTCCACTGACGAAAGGACACGACCGTGAAGTACGTGATCATGTTCACCTCGACCCCCGAGCTCGACGCCGCCGTGCCGGATGAGCGACGCCAGGAGGTCTACGGGCGGATCTACGAGTGGTTCGGCACGAACGCCGACAAGATCGACGATTCCGGCGCCGAGCTGCACCCGGTCAGCACGGCGACGACGGTGCGCTCGGGCGATGACGGTCCGGTCGTCGCCGACGGGCCCTTCTCGGAGGCGAAGGAGGTCATCGGCGGGTTCAGCGTGATCGACGTGCCCGACCTCGACGCGGCGATCGAGCTCGTGAAGACCTGGCCGTCCCTCGAATTCCCGGGCGTGGCGGTCGAGATCCGGCCGATGGTCGTCGACTACAGCCAATTCGAGTGATGTCCGCAACGGATGCCGCGGCCCCGCGCGACCCGGACCACCCGGGCGAGGGCGGGGCCGCGGCATCCGATCGTCTTCTCGTGAGCGTCGTGCGCGAGGAGTCCGCACGCATCACGGCGGCGCTGACCGTCTCGTTCGGAAGCTTCGACGTGGCCGAAGAGGCAGTCGCCGAAGCGGTGGAGGAGGCGCTGCGCGAGTGGCGCGGCCGGGGGATCCCGCCGAAGCCCGGCGCGTGGCTCATGCAGGCCGCGAGGCACAACGCCCTCGACCGGGTGCGGCGCGAGCGCGTGCTCCGAGACAAGGTCGCGCTGCTCCGACCTGACCCGTCGGTCGACGGCGCGCCGGCGGATGAGCGGCTCCCGCTCCTCTTCGGATGCTGCCACCCCGCGCTCGCGCCCGACGCCCAGCTCGCCCTCACTCTGCGGGCGGTGTGCGGCCTCACGACCGTGCAGATCGCCCGGGCCACGTTCTCGACCGAGTCCGCCACCGCGCAGCGGATCTCGCGGGCCAAGCGCAAGATCGCCGACAGCGGCATTCCCCTGCGCGTTCCCGAGGGCGCGGACGCCGCCGCGCGCCTCGACCTCGTGCTCACGATCGTGTCGGTGATGTACAGCGAGGCCCACTTCGTGGCGGGGGCGGATGCCGCGGCAGACCGCGACCTCGCCGACGATGCGCTGTGGCTCGCCCGGGTGGTCGCCGAGGCGCTTCCTCGCGCCGCAGAGGCGTGGGGACTGCTGTCGCTGCTGCGGTTCCACCGGGCCCGCGAGTCGGCGCGGTCGGTCGACGGCGAGCTCGTGCTGCTCGCGGAACAGGACCGCACACGGTGGGATGCGGCGCTGCTCGCCGGCGCGCGCGACGCTCTCGGGCGGGCGGCACGCCTGCGGCGGCCCGGACGCTGGCAGCTGCACGCGGCGATCGCGGCATGTCACGCGGATGCCGCCGATGCGGCGTCCACCGACTGGCTCCAGGTGCTGACGCTCTACGACATGCTGCTCGCGTACGACCGGTCGCCGGTGGCGCGGCTCAACCGTGCGGTCGCGCTCGCACGGGTCGACGGCGCGGCCGTCGCGCTCGCCGAGGTCGACGCGCTCGAAGCCCCGCTCGCACGATCGCATCTGTGGCACGCCGTGCGGGCGTCACTGCTGCGCGACCTCGGACGCGACGACGAGGCGCTCGCCGCGGACCTCCGCGCCCTCGAGCTCACGGCAAACGAGGCCGAGCGCCGCCTGCTCGCCGCCCGCACCGGCTCGGCCCCCGGTCGTTGAGCCGCAGCATCCGTCGCTCGGTTCGGAGTTTGGGGCGCGCGTTGTTCGTCGGGGCGCAGAAGGTGCGCCCCAACGGAGGAAGTGCGCCCCAAACCCGGTGGCCGGGCCGATGTGTGGCAGTCGTCAGGCGGGGACGGGACTCAGCGCCTGTTCGACCAGGCGCTGGAGCGTCGTCATGCCGTCGCGCGACAGGATCGACTCGAGGTGGCCCTGCACGGACGCGAAACCGGGGCCACGCAGCGCGTAGACGTCACCCGCCGCGTCGGCGGCGACCTCCGCCTCGCCTACGCGCGTCGTTCCGGCGGGGACGCGCGCGGTGAAGGTGTTGTAGAAGCCGATCGATGCCGGCATGCCGAACACGTCGACCGACTTCTGCAGGCCCTGGTGCGGCGCGTCGAGCGGAGCGAGGTCGATGCCGAACGTGTCGGCGAGGATCTGGTGGCTCAGGCACACCGCGAGGAGCGGCCGGCCGGCGGCGCGGCGACGCGCCACGACCTCGCGCATGCGATGGATGCGGGGGCTCGACGCGTCGCGCGGGTCACCCGGCCCCGGCCCGGTCACGAGGAGCTCCGCCGCATCGATCTGCGCGTCGGAGACCTCGCTCCACGGCGAGATCTCGACCTCGAGCCCGAGGTGGCGCAGCTGGTGGGCGAGCATCGTGGTGAAGCGGTCCTCGGCGTCGACGACGAGCGCCGAGCGCCCCGCGCAGGGCCCGGGTTCGCCCGAGCCCTGCGGGTTCAGCCAGAACTCGGCGAGGCGGCCGTTGCGCGACGCCAGCAGCTCGGCGATCGCGGCGTCGTCGGCGAGGCGTCGGGGGGCCGCCGCCGGGGCGTCCTCGTCGATGACCTCGCTGCGCGCGGCCGCGGACTCGGCCTCGGCGTCGCGGGGAACGGCGCCGATCGCGCCGAGCACGCCGGCGGCCTTGCCGTGGGTCTCGCCGACCTCGCCGTAGGGGTCGGAGTGGCGCACGAGCGTGGCCCCGACCGGCACGCGCAGCCGGCCGTCCTGCAGGTACGCGGTGCGGATGAGGATCGGTGCGTCGAGGTCGTGGGTCGCCTCGCCCGCCCCTCCCGGTTGCTGAGCCTGTCGAAGCACGCGCGGTGTGAAGAGCGCCGCGACGCCCGAGTAGTAGCCGCGCGGGGTCGTCTCGTGACGGGTGATGACCGTGCACGCGTTCTGCATCGGCGAGCCGGTCACCGTCGGCGCGAACATCGTCTCGCGCAGGATGTCGCGCGGGTCGAGCTTGCTGCGGCCTCGCAGCACGTACTCGGTGTGCGTCAGCCGCGACATCTCCTTCAGGTGCGGCCCCGTGATGCGGCCGCCGTCCGAGCAGACGGCGCTCATCATCTTGAGCTCCTCGTCGACGACCATGAAGAGCTCCTCGGTCTCCTTCGTCGAGCGGAGGAACTCGCTGAGCGTCTCGGGGGTCGCCCCTCCCGCCGGGTGGCGGAACGTGCCGGAGATCGGGTTCATCGTCACGACACCGTCACGTGCGCTCACGTGCGCCTCGGGGCTCGCGCCCACCGCGACATGGCCGGGGGTGACGACCGCGAAGGTCCAGTACGCGCCCCGCTCGTGCTCGAGGAGAGCCCGGAACCACGTCAAGGCGGCGGTGGCGGCATCCGTCGACACGCCCGCGGTGAAATCGCGACGGATGACGAAGTTGGCACCCTCGCCGCGACCGATCTCGTCGGCGATCACGCGCCGCACGATCTCGGCGTAGTCCTCGTCGGCGATGTCGAAACCGGGGTCCTCGAGCGGGACCGCGGCGGTCGGCAGCTGTGCGAGGGCCTCGTCGCGGGGGAGCGAGGTGCGGCTCTGCACGATGAGGCACCGCAGCGGCGCACCGTCGTCGTGGCACTCGAACCCGCGCTCGCGCACCTGACGGAACGGGACAAGAGCGAGCACCTCGTTCGGCGCGCCGGACGCCCCCGTCAGCGGGATGTCGGCGAGGAGGTCGACGTCGACGACGTCGCCGGTCAGCACCTCGACGGTGCGGTCGTCACGCGCGATGAGCGCGAACGGGAGACCGCTCGCAGCGAGGTCGGGAAGGGACGGGGAATCGGGCCCGGACATGTGCATCGTCTTTCGTCGTGGGGCGGAGTCCCGTACGAAAAAGAAGACCGCCCCGTGGGCGGTCTGTGGTCGCGCGAAACCCACCGCCTATGCGGTGAGCCACCAGGAGAGGTGCGCGGACATGCGCCGAACCTACCACACGCCCGATCCGGCCATCGGCCCACCGGCCCCGCGTTACGCACCATACTGAGGCCAGCCCGTTTCCACGCATCCCCGCCTCGCGGAGGTACGCCATGACCCAGCTGACCATCACCGAGCGCTCGCCCGAGCCCGAACGGCCGGAGCCGCGCCGTCGTCGCGGTCCGTCGATCGCCGACCGCATCCGCAACATGGGGGAGCAGCGCACCGGCGCTCTCCTGCTGGTGCTCGCGACGCTCGTCGCGATCGTCTGGGCGAACATCTCCGCCACGTCGTACCACGACTTCTGGGAGACCGCGCTGACGATCGGGTTCGGCGACATCCATCTCGAGTTCACGCTGCACGCGCTCGTCAACGACGCGCTCATGGCCATCTTCTTCTTCACGGTCGGGCTCGAGGTGCGCCGGGAGTTCGCGATCGGCGAGCTCACGAGCTGGTCGCGCGCGATGATCCCCGTGATGGCCGCCCTCGCGGGCCTGCTCGTGCCGGCGGGGCTCTTCCTCGCGATCGCCGCCGGGTCGGGCAGCGAGCACGCGTGGGGCGTGGTGATCTCGACCGACACCGCGTTCCTCGTCGGCGCGCTCGCCCTCATCGGGCCTCGCGCCTCTGGCCGATTGCGCGTGTTCCTGCTCGCGCTCGCGGTCGTCGACGACATCGGAGCGCTGAGCATCATCGCGCTCTTCTACACCGAGAACTTCACCCCGTTGCCGCTCGTCGTGGCGGCGGTCGGGCTCGCGGGCATCTACTTCACCCGCTACGTGCGCCGCGGCCGCGGCCCCATCTACGCGACCCTGTCGATCATCGTGTGGCTCGCGTTCCTCGCGTCCGGCGTGCATCCGACGCTCGCCGGTGTCGCGATCGCCCTGCTGATCCCGGTCTACCGGCCGAATCGCCGCGACGTGGAGCAGGCGCTCGAGCTCGCCCGGGTGTTCCGGCAGTCGCCGAACACCGAGTACGCCCGGCAGGCGGCGAACAGCCTGCGCGAATCGATCTCGATCAACGAGCGCCTGCAGTCGGCGTACTCCCCGTACGTGGCGTACGTCATCCTCCCGCTGTTCGCGCTGGCCAACGCGGGCGTCGAGATCTCGGGGCCGATCCTCGCGGCGGCGGTGCAGTCGCCGGTCACATGGGCCATCATCGTGGGGCTCGTCGTCGGCAAGTTCGTCGGCGTCTTCGGCGCGGCCGCGATCATGAAGGTGTTCAAGCTCGGCGAGTTCGGACTCGGCCTCACCCTGGACCGCATCGCCGGCGGGGCGATGCTGTGCGGCATCGGGTTCACGATCTCGCTCTTCATCATCGATCTCGCGATCGACGACCCCGGCGTGCAGAACGAGGCACGCGTCGGCGTGCTCGCAGCATCCGTCCTCGCGTTCATCCTCGCGGCGATCGTGTTCCGCATCTCGGACGCGCGACGGCCCGACGAGGACGGCGGGCGCACCCTCGTGCGTGAGGTCGACCCCCAGCGCGACCACATCTACGGCGACGTGAACGCGCCGCTCACGATCGTCGAGTACGGCGATTTCCAGTGCCCGTTCTGCCTCAAGGCGTCCGGATCGATCGAGGAGGTGCGCCGCGAGCTCGGCGACCGACTGCGGTACGTCTGGCGGCACGCCCCGCTCGAGCGGCAGCATCCCAACGCGCTCGCCGCGGCGGAGGCCGCCGAAGCCGCGAATCTGCAGGGCAAGCTGCCGGAGTTCTCACGCAGCCTGTTCGCCGATCAGGACCACCAGCTGCCGTCCGACATCATCCGGCGCGCCCGCGAGCTCGGACTCGACGTCGAGCGCTTCGAGGAGGACCTCAGCTCGCCGAAGGTGACCGAGCGGGTGCGCGACGACATGCTGGATGCCGAGGCGATGGACATCACGTCGGTGCCCACGTTCTTCATCAACGGCGTGCGGCACGTCGGGCCGTACGATGCGCGCACGCTCGTGCGCGCCCTCACGGACTCGGAGGCGGCAGAGACCGGCACCCAGCCTGAGCCCCGCGCCGACGCGTAGTCGCGCCTGCGGCGCTCCACGCTTGCTCGCTCGGCCCCGTCCGCAAGCGGCCGGGCCTCACTCGCTGCGCGTAGGCTGTCACACGTGCCAGCCGTCAACATCGGGATGCCCAAGGTCGCCGAAACGCTCGCCCCCCGTCGCAAGACCCGCCAGATCAAGGTGGGCAAGGTGCTGGTCGGTGGCGATGCCCCCGTGAGCGTCCAGTCGATGACGACGACGCCGACGACCAACATCAACGCCACCCTCCAGCAGATCGCCGAGCTCACCGCCTCGGGATGCGAGATCGTCCGGGTCGCCGTCCCCTCGCAGGACGACGCGGACGTGCTGCACATCATCGCGGCGAAGAGCCAGATCCCGGTGATCGCCGACATCCACTTCCAGCCGAAGTACGTCTTCCAGGCGATCGACGCCGGGTGCGGCGCCGTGCGCGTGAACCCCGGCAACATCCGCAAGTTCGACGACCAGGTCGGCGCGATCGCGGCCGCCGCGAAGGCGGCCGGGGTGTCGCTGCGGATCGGCGTGAACGCCGGCTCTCTCGACAAGCGCCTGCTGGAGAAGTACGGCAAGGCGACGCCCGAAGCGCTCGTCGAGAGCGCCGTGTGGGAGGCATCCCTCTTCGAGGAGCATGACTTCCACGACTTCAAGATCTCGGTCAAGCACAACGACCCGATCGTCATGGTGAAGGCGTACCGCCTCCTCTCCGAGCGCGGCGACTGGCCCCTCCACCTCGGCGTCACCGAGGCGGGCCCGGCGTTCCAGGGGACGATCAAGAGCGCGACGGCCTTCGGCATCCTCCTCGCCGAGGGCATCGGCGACACGATCCGCGTCTCGCTCTCGGCCCCGCCGGCCGAAGAGGTCAAGGTCGGCCACCAGATCCTGCAGTCGCTCAATCTGCGCGAGCGCAAGCTCGAGATCGTCTCGTGCCCGTCGTGCGGCCGCGCCCAGGTCGACGTCTACACGTTGGCCGACGACGTGACCGAGGGCCTCAAAGACATGACGGTCCCGCTGCGCGTCGCGGTCATGGGCTGCGTCGTGAACGGCCCGGGCGAAGCCCGCGAGGCCGACCTCGGTGTCGCCTCGGGCAACGGCAAGGGCCAGATCTTCGTGAAAGGCCAGGTCATCAAGACGGTGCCCGAGGCCGACATCGTCGCGACCCTCATCGAAGAGGCGAACCGCATCGCCGACGAGATGGGCCCTGACGCGCCGATCGGCACCGCGCAGGTCGTCACGTCGTAGCGCCGGCGCCGGTCATCGCGGTCCGGCTCACCGCCGCGCGTGGTACCGGCCTGCGATGAACGCCGCCGCGACCTTGAGCAGCGGCGACTCGCCCAACCGGTAGTCCGCGCCGCGCGCGAGACGGTCGGCGAGGTCGGGCCTCCGGCTGCGGAGGTACTCACGTCCGACCGCGGCGTGGGGCGAGTTCGACACGACCTTGATGGCATCCGCGTCCTCGACGAGTGCGATCGCGTTCTCGATGTTCTGCTGCGTGGTCGTGCTCGTCGAGTCGAGCAGGATGCGCCCGGCGTAACCGCGACTCTCCCGGGCGTAGCGCGCCATCAGCTCGGCTTCAGGGATGTCGCCGCCGACGCTGCCGCCGCACAGCACCAGCACGCTCTCGCGCGCCCGAGGACTCTGCGAACGGAGCCCGACGCGAACGCGGTACCGGTTGACGAAGTTCGCGGCCGGCCCTCGATCGCGGTAGCCGAGGACCACCACAGCCTCGATGCCGTCTTCCCCGGCGCTGACGCCGAGCGCGCGGTGCGAGGCGCGCCAGTTCACGTACTCCGCCCACGCGAGCACGCCCAGGCCGGCCGCTGTCGCGGCCACCGCGAGCGGGGGGATCAGTCGACGCACACCCCGACCCTACGGGCACGGTCACGGCGCCCGTGGCAGGATCCGAGGGTGCATCACCCCTCCACGCCGCCCGTCGACGCCGGCCTCGGTCGTCTGTCGCCGCGGCAGCGTGCCCTCGTCGCCGCGTGGCTCCCGGGTGCTGAGGTCATCGCCGACCTCAGCTGGAACCAGGTCGAGACCGTCGTGCTGCAGGTGCGCCAGGGCGATCGCGCGCTCATCGTCAAGGCGGGCGGCGACGCCGATCACCACCTCGGCCGCGAGCTCGACGCGCACGAGGGCGGGTACGTCTCCCCGTGGGCGGAGCGCGGCCACGCGGCCAGGCTCCGGTGGGCCGATCGTGAGGCTCGCGTCCTGGTGCTCGACTGGCTTCCCGGCGAGCTGGCGTACCGCACGGCCGCAGGCGTCGACCCCGAGGTCCATCGTCGTGCGGGCGCGCTGCTGCGGCAGTTCCATGCGCAGGCGACGCAGCGCTCTGCGGGGACGGATGCTGCCGCCACCCGCCGCGCGATCGCCTGGCTGGACTCGTCCCACGCGATCGCGCCGGACGTCGAGCGCCGGCTGCGAGCCATGCTCGCCGCGCTGCCGCCGATCGAGGACGACCTCGTTCCGACCCACGGAGACTGGCAGCCGCGCAACTGGCTGGTCGACGGCGACGAGGTGCGCGTCATCGACTTCGGGCGCTTCGCGTTCCGCCCCGCCGCCACGGACTTCGTGCGCCTCGCCGCGCAGGAGTGGCGTGAGAACCCCGCGTGCGAGTTGGCGTTCCTCGATGGCTACGGCCCGGACCCCCGGCATCCGTCCCACTGGATCCTCCTGCGAGCGCGAGAGGCCATCGGCACGGCCTGCTGGGCGCATCAGGTCGGCGACGCCGAGTTCGAGGCGCAGGGGCATCGCATGATCGCGGACGTGCTCGCGGAGTTCGAGGCGCGCTGAAGCCTGCCGCACGGGGCCCTGCGAGGGCTCCGTTACTGTGAGCGCATGGTGCACTTGCGCAGGGTCGGCGATGTCGAGGTGTACGAGCGCCTGCGTTTCGTGCCGCTGACGGTCGGGGCGGCCGCCGCGGGCATCGTCCTCGTGCTGCTGCCGGTGTTCGACACTCGCTACCTCGGATTCTCGGCCGGGCTGGGTCTCGTGGTGTGGCTGCTGTGGGCGTTCGCGGTGTGGCCTCGCGTGACCGTGGAGACCGACGCGGTGCACGTGCGGAACACGTTCACGACCACCCGGTTCGCGCTCTCCGCCCTCGACGGCGTGACATCGGGCTTCACGCTCGACTTCCTCCTCCGCGGCGGCCGGCGTGTGCGGGCGTGGGCGGTGCCGGGGCAGCAGAACCTCGCCATGGAGGCGATGCGATCCGCGGACGCGCACGCGAGCGGGTTCCAGCCCGTCAGGCGGGTCGCCGAGCTGACTGTCGGCAGCGCGACCACGCCCGCCGGCCAGGTCGCGGCGTCCATCGCGCGCAGACTCGCTGTGGCAGGCGCGGGGCAGGTCGGCGTCACCGATCCGCCGGCGGATGCCGTTCGTCGGGTCAACGTGATCATGATCGCGGTGACCTGCCTGGTCGTGGTTCTCGCGGTCGCCGGCATCGCGGGCGTCGCATCGTGACCGCATCGCGAGGATCGCGACGGCACGAGGCATGACCGAGGACTCCTCGACCGGCGCCGCGGCGGCGGATCCTTCGCCCGCTCCGGCCGAGACCGCTCCGCTGTCGCGGCCGATCGTCGCGGGCATCGTGACCTCCCTCGTCGGCGTCACGAGCTCGTTCGCCGTGGTGCTGACCGGCCTCGACGCCGTCGGGGCATCGCGCGCGCAGGCGGCGAGCGGCCTCCTCGTGCTGTGTCTCACGATGGGGGCGTCGGCGATCCTCCTGGCGTGGCGCTATCGCATGCCGATCACCGTCGCGTGGTCCACGCCGGGCGCCGCGGTGCTCGCCGCCACCGGAGCCGTCGAGGGCGGCTGGCCTGCGGGGGTCGGCGCGTTCCTCGTGACCGCCGGCCTCATCCTGCTGACGGCGCTCTGGCCGCAGCTCGGCCGGCTCATCGCGCGGATCCCGCCGTCGATCGCACAGGCCATGCTCGCCGGCGTGCTGCTTCCGCTGTGTCTCGCGCCGATCACCGGGCTGGTCCTCAACCCGTGGGGCGTCGTGCCGGTCCTCGTCACGTGGCTCGTGTTCGTGCGGCTCGCGCCGCGGTGGGCGGTGCCGCTCGCATTCGTCGCGGCATCCGTCGTCGTGGCGGTGGATGTCGCGGTCACGGGCGCGACGATCGATCCGGCGCTGCTCGTTCCCCGACTCGAGTTCACGGCGCCGACGCTCACCTTCGGTGCCGTCGTCGGACTCGCACTGCCGCTGTTCCTGGTGACGATGGCGTCGCAGAACGTACCGGGCATCGCGATCATGCGCAGCTTCGGCTACCAGGTGCCGTGGCGGCCGGCGATGCTCGTGACCGGTGTCGGCACCGCGATCGGCGCGACGGCCGGCGGGCACGCGATCAACCTCGCCGCGATCAGCGCCGCGCTCGCCGCAGCACCGGATGCGGATCCCGACCCGAAGCGGCGCTGGGTGGCGGGCGTGTCGACGGGTGCGAGCGGCATCGTGCTCGGCGGGTTGTCAGCGGCGCTCGTCGCACTGGTCGTGGTGGCGCCGGAAGCTGTGATCCCGGCGGTCGCCGGCATCGCGCTGTTCGGCGCCTTCGGCTCGGCGGTGCAGCAGGCGATCGACGATCCGGGGGAACGGCTGCCGGCCGTGGTGACGTTCCTCGTGGCCGCGTCGGGCGTCGCGATCGCGGGCGTGAGCGCCGCGTTCTGGGCCTTGGTGGCAGGTCTCGTCGTGCGTGAGGTGCTGCACTTCGGCCGCCGCTCGCGCTGAGGCCGCCACATCTGTCAGGAGCGGAGGGGATGCGACGAGCGGAGGTTGACTTCGGCGCTTTCGGCCCTCCCCTCCTCACATTCCCTCCGCTCAGGACGCGGCGGGCGTCAGCTCTCGCGGGCCGCGCGGCGCCGGAGAAGCGACGCGTAGACGCCGAGGAGTCGCGGCACGACGACGTAGACCGCGAGCGGCACGACGACGGCGGTGAGCACCAGTGCGCGGAGGATGGGATGCCACGACTCCGACACGGGGGCGAGCAGCAGCATCCCCACCGACACGAGAGGGAAGATCGCCAGCCAGGTGATCACGGCGCGGACGTGGACGGACGGCGCGGGAGCGGGTGCGGCCACGCGAACGGGCTCGGTGCTCGAAGAAACGGACATGTGCGGCATCCTTCCGAAAAGCCAACTGAATGGTTGCAACTGGCTCGTTGTAAGTGAACCACCGCGCGAACTATTCCGCAACCACTTAGTTGGATTTCTTCGTTACCATGGGCGCATGGCGTGGGATACCGAGCGCACGAGGCGGCTGCTGCTTGCCGCTGCGACGGTGGAGTTCAGCGAGCACGGGCTGGCCGGCGCACGCGTGGACCGCATCGCCGCCGCCGCAGGCGTGAACAAAGAGCGCATCTATCAGTACTTCGGCAAGAAGGACGAACTGTTCGCCACGGTGCTGGCCGAGGCGCTCCAGGCCGCGTTGCAGGCGGTCCAGGTCGAGGGCACCGGGCCTCAGGCCGTGGGCGACTACGCCGCGCGGCTGTTCGATCACCACATGGCGAACGGCCACATCCCGCGCCTCGTCTACTGGGAAGGACTCGAACGCGGCATCGCGGCGGCGGAGAGCCCGGTGCGAGCCGAGTTCCACGCCGAGAAGGTCACGCGCATCCAGCGCATGCTGCCGGGTGTCGGTCGCGTCGAGGCGGGGGAACTGCTGCTCACCCTCGTGAGCCTCGTCAATGCCTGGCCCGTGCTGCCGCAGCTCGACGCCCTCATCGTGCCCGACGCCGGCGACGGCGCCGCGCGCACCGCGGCACGACGCGCCGCGATCGTCGCCACGGTGACGGCTGCCGCGATTGCTGTTGCGGCGTCCGCCTCGGCCGAGCCCGCCGCGCCCTGACGCCCTAGTCCGATCAGTGCAG
Organism: Microbacterium sp. Leaf288; assembly: GCF_001422925.1. Lineage (GTDB taxonomy): Bacteria > Actinomycetota > Actinomycetes > Actinomycetales > Microbacteriaceae > Microbacterium. The sequence continues at coordinate 153,044 of NZ_LMNI01000012.1, read as the reverse complement.
CGTCCCGCCGGACGCGGCGGCGTCTTCGGCGACGTCGAGGCTCGTCCGCACGGCGATCTCGAGCGCACGGGCGATGTCCGAGAGCGGCAGGGCGGCAGACTCCGTCGTCGGCGCGTGCTCGGTGGACCAGGGCACGTGCACGAATCCGGCACGGGTTCCGGATGCCGCGGCCTCGAGCGCAGTGAAGAACACGTGGTTGCACACGAACGTGCCGGCCGAGTACGACACCTCGGCGGGGATCCGGGCGTCGGCGATGCGCCGTGCGATCTCCTTCACGGGGAGCGTCGCGAAATGGGCGGTTGCGGCACCGGGAACACTCGGCACGTCGACGGGCTGGTCCCCGTCGTTGTCGGGGATGCGCGCATCGACGAGGTTCACCGCCACGCGCTCGACGCCGATCGCGGCGCGACCGCCCGCGAGCCCGGCGGCGATCACGATGTCGGGCCGGTGCTCTGCCAGCAGTGCGCGCATCCGCTCCGCTGCGCCCGCGAACGTCACCGGCAGCACGGCGGTGACGAGCGCTTCGGGCCCTTCCCAACGCGAGGCCACGAGATTCACGGCGGCTCCCGACGGGTTGGAAGGGTCGCCGCCGAACGGCTCGAACCCGGTGAGCAGCACTGTCGTCATGCGACCACGCTATGCGCTGTGCTCGAGCACGACGGTGCCCGAATCGATGTCGGTGGACGTGAGGCGCAGTCGCACGGTCGCCCCCGCCCCCGCGTCGAGCCCCGCGACCTTCGCGGTGACCGGCGGATCCGTGAGCTGCACGCGGGCGCCGTCGCCGCGCAGGCCCAGCACCACGGCTTCGAACACCTGGCCCTCGTGGCCGGAGAGGAGCGCCGCCTCGACCCGGTCGACGGTCGCCGCCCCGAGACGATTCGCGACGCCGTCACTGCGTGCCATGATCTTCGGCAGCGACGCAAGGCTCTCCCGCGCCCACGCAGGCACATCCCGCCCGTTCGCGAGCGCCTCGCAGATCACGAGCGACCAGCGATCGACGAGTCGCCGCAGCGGCGCCGTGGTGTGCGCATAGGGTGCGCCGATCGCCGCCTGCAAGGGGTCGGCGGGCGGTGCGCCGTCGAAGGCCGCGTACCCCGCGCCGCGGAACAGGCCCGCAGCGGCATCCAGGATCGCGAGCGCGGCGGGCGAATCGCGGTCGAGACCGCGCAGGTAGTCGCCGTACGAGACGTCGGCCGGCCACGGGATGCCGAGCGCCACCGTCTGCGCTCGGAACGCGGCGACGTCGTCGGCCTCGGCAGCGGGCATCGTCCGCAGGATGCCCACGCGGCCCTCCAGCATGATGTCGGCGGCAGCCATTCCGGTGAGGAGCGAGACCTGGGCGTTCCAATCCTCGATCGCGAGCGGAGCGTCGCGTTCGAGGCGGTGACCACCGTCGTCGGCGACGATGCGGGTCTCGGGCACGTTCAGGCTCGCCCCGCCGCGCTCGGCCTCGCGTTCGAGCCGCAGCGGGCCGAACCACGCGAGCGCATCGAGGCTCGGCGGAGCGGTGCCGGCGTCGATCACGGCCTGGGCGTCGACGTAACTCCATTGCGCGCGCGACCGGATCACGGCGCGTCGCAGCGTCGTCTCGAGGGGGCGAGCCCCGTCATCGAGGACGAACCTCCAGACGAACGCCCGACGGTCCTGATCCGGCAGCAGCGACGCCGCCTCCTCGCTGATGACGACGGGATGCAGTGGGATCCGACCATCAGCCGCGTACAGGGTCTGCCCGCGCAGCCGCGCCTCCGCGTCGATCGCCGCGCCCGGGGTCACGAAGGCGGGGAGGTCGGCGATCGCATAGTGAAGCACCGCCCCGGTCGGCGTGCGCTCGATGTGAAGGGCCTGGTCGAGGTCGGTGGAGCCCGCGGGATCGATCGTCAGGAACTCGATGTCGCGCAGGTCGGCGAGCTCCGCTGTTCCCGGATCGGCGGAGACGGCGCGGGCGGCGCGCTGGGCCTCGGCCTCCACGTCAGCGGGGAAGCCGGCCGGAAGCTCCAGCTCCTCGCGCAGGTGCGCGAGCGACTCGACGAGCTCGTCGTGGGTTTGTGCAGGAGCGAGTCGAGGTCGGCGTGCGGGCACCCGATTAGTGTAGGGACCGGGGTGCGTGCGAGGCCGGGATTGACATCGGCGCGGGGGCGCAGCATCCATTCGCCCTAAACTTGACCCTCGTGGTCACCCGTCTGTCGCACTTCTTCCTCCGCACGCTCCGTGAAGACCCCGCCGACGCCGAGGTCACGAGCCACAAGCTGCTCGTGCGCGCCGGCTACATCCGGCGCCAGGCGCCAGGCATCTTCGCGTGGCTGCCGCTGGGTCTGCGCGTGAAGGCCAAGGTCGAACAGGTCATCCGCGAGGAGATGACGAACGCCGGAGCGTACGAGGTGCATTTCCCCGCGCTGCTGCCGCGCGAGCCCTACGAGATCACGAATCGGTGGGAGGAGTACGGCGACGGCATCTTCCGCCTGAAGGACCGCAAGGACGCCGACTACCTGCTGGCGCCCACGCACGAGGAGGTCTTCACACTCCTCGTGAAGGACCTGTACTCGTCGTACAAGGACCTGCCGCTCACGATCTACCAGATCCAGGACAAGTACCGCGACGAGGCGCGCCCCCGCGCAGGCCTCCTGCGCGGCCGCGAGTTCACGATGAAGGACGCGTACTCGTTCGACTCCTCCGACGCCGGACTCGACGCGAGCTACATGGCGCAGCGCGACGCGTACGAGCGCATCTTCCAGCGCCTGGGTCTCGAATACGTCATCGTGCAGGCGGATGCGGGGGCGATGGGCGGTTCGCGCTCCGAAGAGTTCCTGCACCCGACCGCCGTCGGCGAAGACACGTTCGTGCGCTCGGCCGGCGGGTACGCGGCCAACGTCGAGGCGTTCACGACCGTCGCCCCCGAGCCGATCGCGCTCGACGGGCTCGGCGGCCCGGTGATCTTCGACTCGCCGAACACGCCGACGATCCAGACGCTCGTCGACCACTCGAACGCGCACCTCGACGCACCCGCTTCGGGGATCGCCGGCCCCGCCACCGACGGCGTCACCGAGTGGACTGCCGCACACACCCTCAAGAACGTCGTACTGGCGCTGACCCACCTCGACGGCACCCGCGAGCTCGTGATCGTCGGCGTGCCCGGCGACCGCGACGTCGACGACAAGCGCGTCGAGGTGGCGTTCGCGCCGGCCGCCGTCGAGCCCGCCACCGAGCAGGACTTCGCGGCGAACCCGCTGCTCGTCAAGGGCTACATCGGCCCCTGGTCGGAGACCGGCGCCGTGCTCGGCGAGGAGTCGGCGACCGGCATCCGGTTCTTCCTCGACCCCCGGGTCGTCGACGGCACCGCGTGGGTCACCGGCGCCAACATCGACCAGAAGCACGTGCACACCCTCGTCGCAGGCCGCGACTTCACCGGTGACGGATTCGTCGAGGTCGCCAGCGTCCGCGCGGGTGACCCCGCACCCGACGGCTCGGGTCCGGTCGAGCTCGCCCGTGGCATGGAGATCGGGCATGTCTTCCAGCTCGGCCGCAAGTACGCCGACGCGCTGGGTCTCAAGGTCCTCGACGAGAACGGCAAGCTCGTGACCGTCACGATGGGCTCGTACGGCATCGGTGTCACCCGCATCCTCGCGATCATCGCCGAGCTGAACAACGACGCCAAGGGCCTCATCTGGCCCGCCTCGGTCGCGCCGTTCGATGTGCACGTCGTCGCGGCCGGCCGCGAACCGGTGATGTTCGATGTGGCCGCACAGCTGTCGGCCGACCTCGAGACCGCGGGCCTCGACGTGCTCTACGACGACCGGCCCAAGGTCTCGCCCGGCGTGAAGTTCGGCGATGCCGAGCTCGTGGGCGTGCCGAAGATCGTCATCGTGGGCCGCGGCGCCGCCGACGGCCAGGTCGAGCTCTGGGACCGCCGCACCGGCGACCGCGAGGTCGTCTCGGTCGCCGACGCCGTCGCCCGCCTCAGCGCTCGCTGAGGGTCGGCGGGTCGTCCGTCACGATGACTTCGGGCCGGGGCTCGGGACCGGGCTCGGGCACGGGCGGCGCCGGCGGGGGAGTGAAGCGCGGTTTCTTCCGGAAGTATTGGCCGACGGGTCGCAGGAACGGCAGGATCGCCGCTGCGATCGCCGTGAGGAAGAGGGCGCCCACGACCACCCAGAACGTCGTGTCGCCTCCGACCTCGGGGCCGACGAACGACATCGACGATGCCGCGGCCTGCCACGCCCACCACTGGTTCGACACGATCACCATCGCGAAGCCCGCGGCCGGCAGTGCGAGGACGGCCAGCACCACACGCGCCGCGCGGCTCGCGCGCCGCAGTCGCAGCACGAAGACCACCTCGACGACCACGAGCGCGAGGGTGGGCAGGCCGATCGGCACGTAGACGAAGAGGATGTCCCAGGCCGGAGCGCCGACCTCGGCGGCCTGACCGAAGACGAGTCCCATCCACGCGAGCCCGACGGACTGCACGAAGATCACCACCCACCAGAGGTAGAACGCTGCGACCACGGGCCAGGGCGCGCGGGGCCGCGGAAGTTCGGCCGTCTCCGGCTGTTCGAGAGCGATCGGAGTGCTCATCACGGTGTCTCCGCCCAGAAGACCGACTTGATCGTCCCGTCGGGCTCGAGCAGATCGAACTCGTATCCGCCGTTCGACACGTCCTTTTGCGAGACATCGAAGATGTCGTAGTACGTGAGGGTGCCGTCGCCGTTGTCGCGCCCGCCGTCCTCGATGGTCGGATACCCGGGGATCGACACCGTCGTGTATTCCGTGTAGTCGCCGTCGTACACGAACCAGTAGCTCGGAGGCGCAGTCCACGAGAAGCAGTCCAGCCCGCCGTCGGGCGTCGCCTCCATCGTGACGGGCACGGCGACATACATCCCGTTCTGCGGCGGCGCCGCGGCCTTCTCGGTGACGTCCACGGGGGCATCCACCGTGAACGTCGCGATGTCGCGTGGTTCCATCGCGGCGGTCGGCGCGACCGTGATCGTCCTGCCGTACGGGAACGAGGGTTCGGAGATGGTGTCGACCCCCACCAGGTCCGGGGCGAAGAAGGCCGAGTAGTAGGCGTCGGCGTCGATGTCGATGTCGTCCGGCGGGGTTCCCGAGAGCAGCTGGCAGTCCGCGTAGCCGTAGACGTGGACGCCGAGATCGGGCTGCGGGATCGCGCTCGCGGCGCCGAACACGCCCGCGACCAGCGCCATCACCACCCCCGCGACCGCGGCAGCGGAGCGACGCCCGCGCCCTTCGAGCGCGACGACGCCCGCCGCGATCGCGGCGACGGCGAGGGCCACGGTGACCGACGGCCCGGCGGTCTGGCCCCACCAGGCGAAGAGCAGGAGCAGGCACGAGAGCAACGCCGCGGCGCCGAGCGCGAGCGCGAGAACGGCGGGCAGCCGCGATCGAGCGGGCGCCGCCGACCCTCTGTCGAGGGCCGGCGGCGGACCGACCGGGGGGATGACGTATGCCGTCGGGGCAGCTTCCTGCTGCAGCGCCACCCCCTCGGCGGTCGCTCGTGGTGCGGGGCTGTAGCCGACGTCGCCGTCACCGGCGTCACCGCCGCGGCTCCACGGCTCGTCAGCACTCATGTCGCACCCCCAGTGGCATCCGCTCCCTCGCGCATGCCATGTGTCCCCAGGCAGAATGATGCACCCGACAAGCGTTTTGATACAACGGTGTATCCGAATCGATCCGTCGCGCCTCGTCCCGCGTGGCGAGAACGTTCACGCGTCGTCCACCGAACAGCGGCTCCGCGTGGCACTCTGGGCGTCATGGGCCCCAGCGACACCGGAACCATCCCGCACCCTGTGACCGAGGAGCTGCGCGCGACCATCGCCGCAGCAGGCATCACCGAGAGCACCGACCTGGTGGCACGCATCCTCGCGACGGGCATCGGGATGGGGATCGACGACACCGACCGCCTTGACCTCAAGATCACCTCGGCTGCGCTCAGCGAGATGCGCGCCGCGTTCCGGCTGTTCGCGCCGTACCGCGGAATCCCGAAGGTCACGATCTTCGGCTCGGCGCGCACGCTGCCCGAGGACGCCCACTACAGTCAGGCGTCGGACGTGGCCACGGCGCTCGCCGATCGCGGCTGGCTGGTGGTGACCGGTGCGGGGCCGGGCATCATGCAAGCCGCCGCCGAGGGTGCCGGGCCTCACAACTCGCTCGGCGTGTCGATCCGTCTTCCGTTCGAGGAGAAGCCGAACGCGATCGTGGGTGCGAACGCCCGCAACGTGGCGATGAAGTACTTCTTCACGCGCAAGCTCATGCTCGTGAAGGAGTCGAGCGGCTTCGTCTGTGTTCCCGGCGGCTTCGGCACGCTGGACGAGATGTTCGAGCTGCTGACGCTGCAGCAGACCGGCAAGGCCGATCCGACGCCGATCGTCCTGCTCGATGCGCCCGGCGGCACGTTCTGGGCGGGACTGCGCCGATTCGTCGACGATCACCTGATTCCGTCCGGCGTGATCTCGAAGGGCGACTTCGATCGCGTGCTCGTCACCGACTCGGTGACGGCCGCCGTCGACGAGCTCACCGGGTTCTACCGCAACTACGACTCGCTGCGGTGGGTCGGCAAGCGGCTCGTGCTGCGCGTGAAGGCGGAGCCGACGGATGCTGAGGTGGAGGCGCTCAACGCCGCGTTCGGCGACCTCGTCACCGAGGGCGGCATCGAACGGCGCGGACCGCTCGCCGTCGAGATCGAAGACGACGACGAGCTGCAGTGGCCGCGGCTGGTCCTGCGGCTGAACCAGTTCCGCGTGGGCGAGCTGTACCGCCTCATCCGGGCGATCAACACGCTGGAATCCGCACCGGCAGGCTGACGGCGCGCGGTCGCCGCACGGCGGAGGTGCGGCATGCGTCTCGATGAGGCCGTTCTCATGTCCTCGTCGCCGGCCGTTCACCTCCGGTTCGGGCGAGCTTCGCCGCACGCGGCGAGGCTGGCGCCACCCCACGCCAGCCCGTTGCCATGCATGCCGAGAGGACGCTCGTGAGCATCATCGAAGGATTCCGCCGTTCCCTGCCCATGGCAGACCACGCACGGGGCAAGCGCCTCGCCGTGACCTGCCAGTACAAGTGCGCCAACGCGTGCCTGGGCCCCGAGTGCAACTCGTCGCACAACGAGACCTTCCAGGAGGTGGCCGCAGCCGCGCTGTCGCGTCGCGCGCTGCTCGGCCTCGGTGCCGCGGGTGCCGTCGCCGTCGCCGTCGGCGGCCTCCGCGGGCAGACGCCGCTGTCGGGCCCGGGCTCGTCGGGTGTCGGGGGAGCGGGCGCCGCATTGGCGCGACCCGCGGGCGGCAGCCTCCCGTTCGACCCGATCGCGCCGGTGAATCGTCTGGTCGACGAGTTCACCGTGCCGGCCGGGTACACCTGGCGTCCGATCATCCGATGGGGCGACCCGCTCTTCTCGAACGCCCCGGTCTTCGACATCAACGCGCAGACGCCCTCCGCGCAGGCCGTGCAGTTCGGCTACAACAGCGACTATCTCGACATCGTCGCCGACCCGAGCGGCAAGACCGGTGTGCTGGTGAACAACCACGAGTACGTCAATCCCGAGATCATGTTCCCGCCGACCGCCGACGCCGCCGAACTGCAGCGTCGAGGCGACATCTACAAGGCCGCGCAGGGCATGTCGGTCGTCGAGATCACCCGCAAGCGCACCGGCGAGCCGTGGTCGTACGTCGTCGACGGCAAGCGCAACCGCCGCATCACGGTCGAGACGGTGTTCGAGCTGACCGGACCCGCCGCGGGCAGCGACCTCGTGAAGACGGCCGCCGACCCCGAGGGTCGCTGGGTCCACGGCACACTCGGCAACTGTGCCGGGGGCACCACGCCGTGGGGCACGATCCTGTCGGGCGAGGAGAACTTCAACGGCTACTTCGCGTGGGCCGCCGACACCGCCGCGCAGAAGCGCTACCAGTCCTCGTCGTCGACCTCGACGTCGACCGGCTGGGACAAGTACGACCCCCGCTTCGACGCGCACAACGCCGACTATGTCAACGAGCCCAACCGCTTCGGCTACATCGTCGAGATCGACCCGCAGGACCCCACCTCGACCCCGCGCAAGCACACCGCGATGGGCCGCTTCAAGCACGAGGGCGCCAACGTCATCGTCGCCGAGGACGGCCGCGTGGTCGCGTACATGGGCGACGACGAGCGCAACGACTACCTCTACAAGTTCGTCTCGAAGAACAAGATCTCCGGATCGCGCAAGAAGAACCTCCAGCTGCTGAGCGAGGGCGACCTGTACGTCGCCAAATTCTCGGGCAACTCGCCGGCGAACCAGATCACCGGCACCGGCGCCTTGCCGGCCGACGGCAAGTTCGACGGCTCGGGCACCTGGATCCCGCTCACGCAGAACGGCGAGAGCGTCGTCCCGGGATTCACGACGGAGCAGGTGCTCGTCTACACGCGTCTGGCGGCCGATGCCGTGGGCGCGACCAAGATGGATCGTCCGGAGGACGTCGAGCCCAGCCCCAAGACCGGCAAGGTGTATCTGGCGCTCACGAACAACTCGGCGCGATCGGTGGCGACCCTCGATGAGGCGAACCCCGTCACCGGGAACCGCTACGGCCACGTTGTCGAGCTGACCGAGACGGCCGGGCAGTCGGGCACCACGTTCGGCTGGAGCATCCTGCTCCTCTGCGGCGACCCCGCCGTCTTCGGCAACTCGTACTTCGCCGGCTTCCCCAAGGAGCTCGTGTCGCCGATCTCGTGCCCCGACAACGTCGCCTTCGACTCGGCCGGCAACCTCTGGATCTCGACCGACGGCGCGCCGAGCACGATCGGCTACAACGACGGCCTGTTCCTCGTGCCGCTCGAGGGCGCCGAGCGGGGCCACGTTCAGCAGTTCCTGTCGGTGCCGCGCGAGGCCGAGACGTGCGGTCCCGTCATCCACGACAAGGACGGCCTCGTGTTCGTCGCCGTGCAGCACCCGGGTGAGGGCGGCACGTTCGCCGCACCGACGTCCCTCTTCCCGGATTACGGCTCGTCGGCGTCGGGCGCCGTCGCCACCGCGCCCCGCCCGTCGGTGGTGCAGGTCTACCGCGCCTGAGCTCGGACGCCGGATCGAGACGCCGCCCCGCCTTCGTCAGGCGGGGCGGCGTCCTCGTCGTGGCGTCACGACTCCGGGTTGGGATCGCCCAGGATCCAGGGCGGTCCCAGCGGGACGACGCGGCGCCCCATGGTCCGCCAGTAGAACTTCTCGACGAGCATGTAGGCCGCGAGCGCAGAGGCCACCATCAGCAGGATCGAGCCGGTGATCGCGAGACCCTCCGTCGCGGTGAACGCCGCGACCGACTGGAGTCCCAGCCCGAGCGAGACACTCAGCAGCGTGATCGGCAGCACGGAGTTGTGCACCGCGCCCGCGGGCGTGAAGAGCAGCGCCAGGATCGCGAACACGAGCGAGAAGAGCCCACGCGCCTGGGCGGTCACCTCGAAGAAGCCGAGCTCCTCACCGAGGAGGAATCCCGGGACCACGATCCAGTACCAGCCGAAAGCGTTGTACACGATGAAGTGGAAGTTGTCGCCCGCGAAGTACGACAGCATGCCCGCTGTCACCTGCACGACGCCGCCGAACACGGCGCCCACCCAGAACACGGGCGCGTCGTCCTGAAGGCCGAGATGCGCGAGCTGCGCCGTGACGGTGGCGATCACGAAGCCCAGCAGGCCGATGAGCCCGGGGTCTGCGACGCGCAGACCGCCGCCGCGAGGAACGCGGATGGCGTCGGTGATCGCGATGTTCGTCGTGCCGTCGGTCATGCCCGTGCCCCCTGTGGATCGCCACTGCCGCCTGAGTCGTGCACGGCCAGTATGGCGGAGCGGAGGTGACGGGGAGAGCGTCCGCGCCGGTCAGCGGCGTGACGGCCGACGCCTGGCGGGCGTCAGCAGCTGACCCTGCCGTGCGACATGGTGTCGTCGGGCGTGTCCCGCGTCACGAGCGCCTTCAGCATGCCCGCCGCGGTGACGAGTCTGCCGTGCCGGGGCTCCCAGAACTCGCACTCGACGGGCGTCACGCGCAGCAGAACGATGCCGGGCGTCTCGAGTCCGTTCTCGAACCAGATGTCGAGGCTGGGGGAGTACAGCTCCTTCATCTTCGCCGCATCGCGAACGACCTGGGCCCGGCCGGCGACGGAGACGTAGCGGTGTCCTTTGGAATCGAGGTACGACAGGCCCACGTCATGCTGCGGATCCGCCTGGCTCTCCGACACCTTCGCCGTGTCGGCGAGCGTGAAGAACCAGATGTCGCCCTTGCCATCCATCTGGCGTGTGCTCATCGGCCGGCTGACGAGGTTCCCCGCGGAGTCGCGAGTGGTCAGCATGGTGAAGTCGATGTCCTCGACGAGTTCCTTGACCCGCGCGATCGCTTCGGGGCCGGTGACGAGATCTTCCTTTGTGTGCGTCATGCGTCCAGGCTCGATCGGGCGGTCGGCGGACGCCAGGCCATTGACATGAGGGATGCGGGCGCATAGCCCCGTCGCACCGTCCGGTCACATCTGCGCGAAGCGGGCGCGGGCGATGGTGAAGGCTGCGTAGGCGAAGAAGCCGATGCCGATGGTCCAGGCGAGCGCGGGACCCAGCGGCAGCCCCAGAATCGCGTCGATGGCACCGTCGAGGCTGCCCGCAGCCTCGGCGTCGGTGACGAGCGCTGCGACGCTGACGAGGACGCCGAGGGCCGTCAGGGCGACCCCTTTCGCAACGAATCCCACGATTCCGAGCACGGTGACCCACCGTCCCACGGTGCCGTCCGGAATCCGCATGCGCGCGCGGAAGCTGCGCCTCGCGCCCATGATCACGAAGACGACGCCGGCGATCCCGATCGCGAGGCCGATGACCGCCAGGACGATCGAGCCGCCGGGACTGCGGAGCAACTCGCGGCTGGCGTCCTCCGCGGTCTTGTCGGCGTTCGGTCGGGCGCCGATCGCCACCGCCGCCGAGATCAGACCGAACGCGAGGAAGACGACGGCCTGCCCCCATTCGGCAAGCCGGCGCCCCCACTTCCGAGCGGCGCCCTTCGTGTCGCCCGACCGATCTCGCGCCAGAAGTCCCTCTGCGGCGTGCCACCCTCCGAGCGCGCACAGTCCGATCGCGATGAGCCACAGCATGACGAAGCCCGCGGGTGCACCCGCCACGGCCTTCAGCGCGCCCACTTGGTCGCCCTCGCCCTTTCCGCCCGCGGCGATCACGAGCACGATGACGCCGATCAGCGCGTGGATGATCGCGTTGGCGACGTAGCCGGCGCGCGCCAGCACCTCGAAGACGGAGTTCGACTCCGCCTCGCGGGCGAGTCGCTTCGCGCCCGTCTTCACCTCGTCCCGTGTCCCCATCCCCCTCACGCTAACTGCCGGTGACACGGCGAGCAGGGGCTTGACGCAGCTCAGGCAGGGGGAGCCCGCGGAGGGGCACGGCCAGCCGGCCCCCGCCGAGATCACGGGCACGCGATCTATCATGGGGCGGATGATCCGCGAGGACCACAGGCCACCGGCGACCGGCTGGAGCGTCGTACCTCGCCTGGTGCGTGGAGCTCCCCCCGTCGTGCTGGTCGTCGTGGGCGCGCTCTCGCTCCTGGTCGGGCTGCTCATCGTGACACGACCGCTCACGTCCCTCGTGCTGCTGACCGTGTACGTGGGCCTCAGCGCCGTCTTCTCCGGCCTTGCGCGCATCATCGCCGCGCCCGAGACGCCGCTGTGGTCCCGAATGGTGTTCGGCGGCCTGTGGATCGCGCTGGGGCTGGCGGTGCTCTTCGGTCTCGGCCGCACGCTCGAGCTGCTGCCCGAGATCATCGCGGTGCTCCTCGTGCTGGGCGGCCTTGCGTCCATCTACGACGCGGTGTCGCGCGGCAGCGTGAGCCAGCGCGTGCTCGCCGGTGTCTGGGGTGGAACCCAGATCGCGTTCGGCGTGCTGTCGTACGCATGGCCCGACGTCACCGTCCTCCTCGTGGCGGTGATCTTCGGTGTCCGCACGGTCGTGTTCGGCGCCACCCTCCTGGTCCGCGCGGTGCGCGCCTTCGTGGAGGGAAGGCGTTCCGTTCCGGGGACAGGGCTGCCCGCAGCATCCGTTCCGGAATCCACGACGCGTCGCCGCCGCGCCCGCGCCGCGTGGCTGGCCGTGGGGCGTTACGCGCTCTCGGCGCTGCTGGTGGTGCTCGCGGTCGGCGGGTGGTGGGCGAACTCGTGGTTCGAGGACGGCGCCCAGGTGGTGGACGCGTTCTACGACCCGCCGGTGATCGTGCCGTACGACCACGGGCGCCTGATACGCAGCGACGACTTCTCCGGGCAGAAGCCCGCCGGCGCCGACGTCCGCCGCATCCTCTACACGACCCGCGACGCCAACGGCCAGCCGGCGGTGGCCAGCGCACTGGTCATCGTGCCGCAGGACCCGCCCCCTGGCCCGCGACCTGTCGTCGTGTGGAATCACGGCACCACCGGCGTCGCCCGCGGGTGCGCGCCGAGCCTGCGCGATGCGTCGGCGACGAAGTGGGCGATCCCCGGACTCGACCAGGCGATCGCGAACGGCTGGGTCGTCGTGGCCTCCGACTACTCGGGACAGGGGGCTCCCGGCGTGTTCCCGTACCTGATCGGCCGGGGCGAGGCACGCTCGTCGCTCGACGCCGTCATCGCCGCGCGCGAGCTCGACGGCGTCACGCTGTCGAGCCGGACCGTGGTCTGGGGGCACTCCCAGGGCGGACACGCCGCCCTCTGGACCTCGCAGATCGCCGACGACTACGCGCCCGATCTGGATGTGCGGGGCACGGCCCTGCTCGCACCGGCCGCAGAGCCGGTCGCGCTCGCCGAGGAGCTCACCAGCGGCGACGCGAACGCCCTGCTGTCGATCCTCATCTCGTGGGTGCTCGTGCCCTACGCCGACACCTACGACGATGTCGACCTCACCCGCTACATCGCTCCGGGCTCCGAAGCGATCGTCCGCGAGATGACGCAGCGGTGCCCGTCCGAGCCCGGCGTGATCGTGTCTGTCGCGACCGCGCTCGGCGTCTCGGAGGACCGCCCGCTCTACGTCGGCGACCTCACTGCCGGCGCGCTCGGCCGCCGCCTCGAGGACAACACGCCGACGGGTCCGTGGACGCAGCCGATCCTCGTCGCGTGGGGGGACCAGGACGAGGTCATCCCTCCCCACCTGCAGCGCGAGTTCGTCGACCGGCTGTGTGCGGACGGGAATCAGGTGCGCAGCCTCGAATACCGCGGCTATGACCATCTGCGCACGCTGCTTCCCGGATCGCACTTCGTCCCCGTGCTCATCGAGTGGACGGATGCCCGCTTCCGCCACTCCGACACCCACGTCGACGACTGCGCCAGGTGAGGGGGAGGAGGGCGCCGGCCGCTCTGCAGGGCGTGGAGCCGACTCGCAGAACCGTCGGACGCGGCATCCGGTAATGTTGGAGGGTTCCGGCGCGCGTCGACGTGCTGGTGAGAGCTGAATACGGAGGCCACTGTGGACATCGATCTCGGACTGCTGCGGACTGTCGAGCGCGAGAAGGAGATCCCCTTCGACGAGCTCGTGCGCATCATCGAACAGGCGATCCTGACCGCCTACGCCAAGCACACCTCGCCCACGGGCGAGCTGCCGGAGGGCGCGCGCGCGGAGCTGGACCGCAAGACCGGTCACGTGGCCGTGTTCATCCCCCTGCTCGACGACGAGGGCGCGGTCGTGGGCGAGGAGGAGTCGACTCCCGAGGACTTCGGCCGCATCGCCGCGTTCGCCGCGAAGCAGGTCATCAGCCAGCGTCTGCGCGACATCGCCGACGACGCAGTGCTGGGGGAGTTCCGCGGCAAGGAGGGCGACATCGTCGCCGGCATCGTGCAGCAGGGCCCGAACCCCCGCATGGTGCACGTCGACCTCGGCAGCGTCGAGGCGATCCTGCCCCCCGAGGAGCAGGTGCCCGGCGAGGACTACGCGCACGGCGCGCGTCTGCGCGTCTACGTCACGTCCGTCGCGAAGGGCACCAAGGGTCCGCAGATCACCGTCTCGCGCACGCACCCGGGGCTCGTCCGCAAGCTGTTCGCGCTCGAGGTCCCCGAGATCCCCGCGGGTCTGGTCGAGATCGTCTCGCTCGCCCGCGAGGCCGGCCACCGCACCAAGATCGCAGTGAAGGCGAACGACCCGTCGATCAACGCGAAGGGCGCCTGCATCGGCGAGCTCGGCCGCCGTGTGCGCGCCGTCACCGAAGAGCTCGGCGGCGAGAAGATCGACATCGTCGACTACGACCCGGAGCTCGCCAAGTTCGTCGCGAACGCGCTGTCGCCCGCGAAGGTCACGTCGAGCTTCATCCTGGATGCCTCTAACAAGGCCGTGCGCGCGCTCGTGCCCGACTACCAGCTGTCGCTCGCGATCGGCAAGGAGGGCCAGAACGCCCGCCTCGCCGCCAAGCTCACGGGCGCGAAGATCGACATCCAGCCGGACTCGATCCTCGAGGAGGGCTGACCCGCGGCGCTGGCTCCCAGCCCCGGGGTGTAAGATGGACGCTGTACGAACGTGCGTCGGATGCCGCACGCGTGCTCTCCGGACCACTCTCCTCAGGGTGGTCTCCATCGATTCCCACCTCGTCGTCGACGAGCGTGCATCGATGCCCGGAAGAGGCGCGTGGGTGCACGAGACGCCGGAGTGCGTGGATGCCGCCATTCGGCGCCGCGCCTTCGTGCGGGCATTGCGTGTGTCAGGCCCGCTTGACACGCAGACCATCGAAGAGCACATCCAGCGAAAAGGCTGAACGGCTATGGAAACAAAGTGAACGGCTCGAAATGAGACCCGTCCGCCGATAACGGTCTGCCCTGTCTGGGTAGGCCCTAGACAGGAGAATTGTGGCTGGCAAACCACGCGTGCACGAGATTGCTTCCGAGCTCGGAGTCGACAGCAAGGTCGCCCTCGAGAAGCTGAAGGCGCTCGGCGAATACGTCAAGAGCCCCTCGTCCACCATCGAACCCCCCGTCGCGCGCAAGCTGCGCGCGGCACTCGAAGCCGACGGTGCGGCCAAGTCCGCTGACGCGGCGCCCGCTGCGGCGAAGCCCGCGGCTGCGGCTCCCGGCGCGCCGGCGGCGAAGCCCGGCGCACCCGCCGGTCGTCCCGGCCCGGCTGCGAAGCCCGGTCCGGCGCGCCCGGCCGCTCCGGCTGCCCCCGCGGCTCCGGCCGCGAAGGCCGCTCCGGTCGAGGCTGCCCCCGCGGCTCCCGCCGCGAAGGCACCCGCGGCACCGGCTCCCGCCACGCCGGCGGCCAAGGCTGCTCCCGCCGCCAAGGCTCCGGAGGCCCCGGCCGCGCCCGGTGCCCCCAAGCCCGGCCCCGCCGCCGCGACTCCCCAGCCGCCGCGTCCGGGTGGCACCCCGCGCCCCGGCAACAACCCCTTCGCGTCCTCGCAGGGCATGGGCCAGCGTCCCGCCGGCCCGCGTCCGGGCAACAACCCCTTCGCGTCGGCGCAGGGCATGGGCCAGCGCCCGAGCCCCGGCAACATCCCGCGTCCCCAGGCTCCGCGCCCGGGTGCTCCCCGCCCCGGCGCTCCGCGTCCGGGTGGTGCGGGTCGCCCCGGTGGTGGCGGTCGTCCCGGCGCTCCGTTCCAGCAGCGTCCCGGCGGCCCCGGTCGTCCCGGCGGTGCCGGCGGCGGCTTCCAGCGTCCCGGCGGCGCGCCCGGTGCGGGCGCACCCGGCGGCTTCGCCGGTCGTCCCGGTGGTGGCGGCGGTCGTGGCCGTGGTCCCGGCGGTGGCACCGCAGGTGCCTTCGGCAAGGGCGGCGGCAAGTCGAAGCAGCGCAAGTCGCGTCGGGCGAAGCGTCAAGAGTTCGAGATGCGGTCGGCGCCGGTCGTCGGCGGCGTCAACGTCTCGAAGGGCAACGGCGAGATCATCCGCCTGCGTCGCGGCGCATCGATCGCCGACTTCGCCGACAAGCTCGAGGCGCTGCGCGGCTACACCGTGCAGCCCGGCACGCTCGTCACCATCCTGTTCAACCTGGGTGAGATGGCGACCGCGACCGAGTCGCTCGACGAGGCCACCTTCGAGGTGCTCGGCGCCGAGCTCGGCTACAAGATCCAGATGGTCTCGCCCGAGGACGAGGACAAGGAGCTCCTCGAGGGCTTCGGTCTCGACCTCGAGGCCGAGCTGGAGGCGGAGAACGAGGAAGACCTCGAGATCCGGCCTCCGGTCGTGACCGTCATGGGTCACGTCGACCACGGTAAGACGCGACTGCTCGACGCCATCCGCCAGACCAACGTGGTCGCGGGCGAGGCCGGCGGCATCACGCAGCACATCGGTGCGTACCAGGTCTGGACCGAGCACGAGGGCATCGAGCGTGCGATCACCTTCATCGACACCCCGGGTCACGAGGCGTTCACCGCCATGCGTGCCCGTGGTGCGCAGGTGACCGACCTCGCGATCCTCGTGGTCGCGGCCGACGACGGCATCATGCCGCAGACGGTTGAGGCCCTGAACCACGCGCAGGCGGCGAACGTCCCGATCGTGGTCGCGGTGAACAAGGTCGACAAGCCCGACGCCAACCCGGCCAAGGTGCGTCAGCAGCTCACCGAGTACGGTCTGGTCGCCGAGGAGTACGGCGGCGACGTCATGTTCGTGGATGTGTCGGCTCGTCAGGGCACCGGTATCCAGGAGCTCCTCGACGCGGTGCTGCTCACGGCTGACGCGGGCCTGGACCTCACGGCCAACCCGAACAAGGACGCGCGCGGTGTCGCGATCGAGGCCAAGCTCGACAAGGGGCGCGGATCGGTGGCCACGGTGCTCATCCAGTCCGGAACGCTCCGCGTCGGCGACGCGATCGTCGCGGGAACGGCATACGGCCGTGTCCGGGCGATGGCGGACGAGAACGGCGACCCGGTCCTCGAGGCCTACCCCTCGCGTCCGGTGCAGGTGCAGGGTCTCAACTCGGTGCCGCGAGCCGGCGACACGTTCATCGTGACCGAGGAGGACCGCACCGCCCGTCAGATCGCCGAGAAGCGTGAAGCGGCCGAGCGCAACGCCCAGCTGGCCAAGGCCCGCAAGCGCATCTCGCTCGAGGACTTCACCCGTGCACTCGAAGAGGGCAAGGTCGAGTCGCTCAACCTCATCATCAAGGGTGACGTGTCGGGTGCCGTCGAGGCGCTCGAGGAGTCGCTCCTCAAGATCGAGGTCGACGATTCGGTGCAGCTGCGCATCATCCACCGCGGTGTCGGTGCGATCACCGAGTCCGACATCAACCTGGCGACGATCGACAACGCGATCGTCATCGGCTTCAACGTCCGTCCCGACACGAAGGCGCGCGAGCGCGCCGCCCGCGAGGGTGTGGATGTCCGGTTCTACTCGGTCATCTACAACGCGATCGACGACGTCGAGCAGTCGCTCAAGGGCCTGCTCAAGCCGGAGTACGAAGAGGTCCAGTCGGGTGTGGCCGAGATCCGCGAGGTGTTCCGCTCCTCGAAGTTCGGCAACATCGCCGGTGTCATCGTCCGCTCGGGCACGATCACGCGCAACGCCAAGGCGCGCGTCATCCGCGACGGCGTGGTGCTGGCCGACGGCCTGGCGATCGAGTCGCTGCGCCGCTTCAAGGACGACGTCACCGAGGTCCGCACGGACTTCGAGTGCGGTATCGGCCTCGGCAAGTACAACGACATCCAGGTGGGCGACGAGATCGAGACCACCGAGATGGTCGAGAAGCCCCGCGCGTAAGTAGCGCAACGTGAGGGGCGTCCTGATCCGTCAGGGCGTCCCTCACGCTTCGAAAGGAGCATCATCATGTCTTCGGAACGTCAGGCCCGTCTGGGCGACCGCATCCGCGTGATCCTGGCCGAGAGGCTCGAGAAGGGTCTGCGCGACCCGCGCCTGGGCTTCGTCACCATCACCGACGTCCGCGTCACGGGTGACCTGCAGCACGCGTCGGTGTTCTACACCGTGCTCGGCTCCGCCGAGGAGCGCGAGGATTCCGCCAAGGCCCTCAAGGCGGCGACCGGGATGCTGCGCTCCGAGGTGGGCAAGCACCTCAACGTGCGCCTCACCCCGTCGCTCGAGTTCATCCCCGACGCGATCCCCGAGAACGCCGGGCACATCGCCGACCTGCTCCGTGAGGCGCAGGAGCGGGATGCGGCGGTCGCAGGCCTTGCGGCCTCGGCCACGTACGCCGGCGACGCCGACCCGTACCTCAAGCCGCGCGAACTCGACGACGACGAGTAAGCGCACCACAACGCACGCGGAACGCCGCGACCGACTACCTCGGTCGCGGCGTTCCGCGTACCCGGGCAGATTCGGTCAGAGGGGGAGGCGCAGCATCCCGTCGGATGCCTCGGCGAGCCCGTCCCCGATGAGCGAGTCGATGGCGCGGTCGCGCTGCAGCGCGTCAGGCCAGTCCGGCACGACGTCGGCGAGCGGCACCGCGTGGGTCGCAGCATCCCTCAGCGTCTTCAGCACCGCGCCGCGCGCCTGCCGGTCGCTGCCCTCGTACCGCGCCTGCTTGCGTCGCTCGTCGCCGGTGTCGGGCCGGCCGGCGGCGAGCCAGGCGCAGCGGTCGCTGAGGGGGCACACTTCGCAGCGCGGGACGCGAGCGGTGCAGACCGTCGCACCGAGCTCCATCGCCGCCGCGTTCACGGCGGCGGCTGCGGTGAGGTCCGGGGGCAGGATCTCCTCCATCGCCGCGAGGTCGCGCCGCGAGGGCGGCCCGGGCTGCGACCTGCCGTCGATGGCGCGCGCAAGCACTCTTCGCGTGTTCGTGTCGACGACGGGATGCCGGTCGCCGTACGCGAAGACCGCCACGGCCCGAGCGGTGTAGTCGCCGATGCCGGTCAGCGCGAGCAGCGCGTCCACGTCGCGCGGGACGACGCCGTCGTGCCGGTCGCGGATCTCCACCGCCGCACGGTGCAGCCACAGGGCCCGCCGAGGATAGCCCAGGTTCGCCCACTGGCGCACCGCGTCGGCGGGGGCGGCCGCGGCCAGATCTCTCGGCGTCGGCCATCGCGTGAGCCACGCCTCGAGAAGGGGGATGACGCGGTTCACCGGCGTCTGCTGCAGCATGAACTCGCTCACGAGCACGCCCCACGCCCCGAATCCGGGCCGCCGCCACGGCAGGTCGCGCGCGTTCTGGCGGTACCACTCGACCAGGGGAGCGGCGAGGTCGGGCATGCCTTCCAGCCTAAGTGGCGCCTCACATCGTCGGAGATCTGCACGACCGAGGAGCAATGCGCGCGCGCAGGTTGCCTCGTGTGTGCGGATCTCCTCGGATCTGCGGACAGAGGGCACCATGTGCCGCGCCGTAGGCTGGAGGCATGCGCCTGCCCGTCACTCCGACAACGACGCTGTGGCGCGATCTGCGCGACCGTGTGCGGCGGCGGTACCCCGCCGGCCGCGTGATCGTGGCGATCGACGGGCTCGACGGCGCGGGCAAGACGGTGTTCGCCGACGGTCTCGCCGAGGTCTTCGCCGAGACCGGCGACGCCGTGTTCCGCGCGGGGATCGACGGCTTCCACCGTCCCCGGGCCGAACGGTACCTGCGCGGGCGACGCAGCCCGGAAGGCTTCTACCAGGACTCGTACGACTACGCCACGTTCCGCCGCGTGCTCATCGACCCGTTCCGCGACGGCGCACAGACCGCCGCCGCGACCGGTTTCCAGCTCGCCGCCTTCGACGTCGCGCGCGACGCGCCGGTCGAGTCGCAGTGGGTCACCGCTCCGCTCGACGCGGTGCTCGTCGTCGACGGCATCTTCCTCAACCGTCCCGAACTGCAGGACCTGTGGGACTGGTCGGTGTGGCTCGATGTCCCCGTCGGCGTCGCCTACGGCCGCATGGCGCTCCGAGACGGCTCGGATCCGGATCCCGAGGCGCCCTCGAACGCGCGCTACCGGCAGGGGCAGGAGATCTACCTGAACGAGGCGCACCCGCGGGCCGCAGCATCCGTCATCGTCGACAACACCGACCTCGCACACCCCCGGATCGTGGGGCGCGGCTGATGGCGGCACCCGGACTCCTGCTGGTCGACAAGCCCGGCGGCATCACCTCGCACGACGTCGTCGCGCGCGCGCGACGCGCACTCGGCACGCGCAAGATCGGCCATGCCGGCACGCTCGACCCGATGGCGACGGGCCTGCTCGTCCTGGGCGTCGAGGGCGCGACGCGGCTGCTGACCTTCGTGGTCGGGCTCGACAAGACGTACGAGGCGACCATCCGGCTCGGTGTCGCGACCGACACCGACGACGCCGAGGGCCAGACGCTGTCGACGACGGATGCCTCGTCCCTCGCCTCCGCCGAGATCGCCGCCGGCATCGCCGCACTGACCGGCCGCATCTCGCAGGTGCCCAGCACCTACTCGGCGATCAAGGTCGACGGGCGCCGCGCCTACGACCTCGCGCGGTCGGGGGAGGACGTTCAGCTCAAAGCTCGCGAGGTCACCGTGTCGCGGTTCGACGTGCTCGCCGAGCGCCGCCCTCCGACAGGCTCAGGGGCCGAGGCGGTCGTCGACCTCGACGTCGTCGTGGACTGCTCGAGCGGCACCTACATCCGCTCGCTCGCGCGCGACCTCGGCACTGCGCTCGGCGTCGGCGGCCATCTCACGGCGCTGCGCCGCACCCGCATCGGCCCCTTCGACGTCGCGGACGCCGCCGATGTCGACGCGCTGGCCGACGCGCCGCTGCTCGGCCCCGCGGACGCGGCCACCGCTGTCCTCGGCAGGTTCGACGTCACCGCGGATGAGGCGCGCGACCTCCGCCACGGCAAGCGACTGCTGGGCGCCGCAGAGCGGCTGCCCGCGAACCCGACCGCCGCGATCGATCCGGAGGGTGTGCTCGTCGGCATCGTCGAGCGCCGCGGCGCCGACGTGAAGAGCGCGATGAACATGCCCGAGGAGGCCGCCCGATGATCCTGTGGTTCACGATCGCGCAGGTCGCCGTCGCCGTCGCTGCCGGGCTGTTCTGCGTGATCGCCGGCCTCGCAGGTCGTCGGCCCAGCGACTGGACGGTCGGCTCGCTGGCGCTCGTCGAACTGCTGCTGCTGGTGCAGGTCGTGATCGCGATCGTCGCGCCGCTCGCGGGCAATCCGCCGTCGGGGAGCCTGCTCGAGTTCTGGGTCTATCTCGTGTCGGCGGTGCTGCTGCCGTTCGCCGCCGTCGCGTGGGCGCTCCTCGAGCGCAGCCGCTGGAGCACGGTGATCATGGGCATCGCCGCCCTGTCGATCGCGGTCATGGTGTGGCGCATGTACGTCATCTGGACCGTCCAGGTGGCCTGAGAAGCCGCGGCCCCGGCGACAAGAACTAAACTCGTCTGGTTATGTCGACCACACCCGCTCGCCCCCGCATGACCGGCATCGGCCGCGTGCTCGTGATCGTCTACGCGATCATGGCCCTCGGCGCCACCGGTCGGTCCTTCGTGCAGATCGTCGAGCGTTTCGACGAAGCACCGGTCGCCTACACGCTGTCGGCGCTCTCCGCGGTCGTCTACATCGTCGCGACGCTCGCCCTGATCTTCGCCGGCCGCCGCGGCTGGTATGTCGTGGCGTGGGTGGCGATCGTGTTCGAGCTCGTCGGAGTACTGGTCATCGGAACGCTGAGCCTCGTCATGCCGGAGCTCTTCGCCCACCCGACGGTGTGGTCGTGGTTCGGCATGGGCTACCTGTTCGTCCCGCTCGTGCTGCCGTTCCTCGGCATCTGGTGGCTCGCGACGCACCACCCCGCGGCCGAGGTGCTCACCTCCGCACCCGCGGCGGTCGCCTCGTGATCGTCTTCCGCGATCCGAGTGAGGTGCCCGCGGGCTTCGGCCCCTCCGTCGTCGCGATCGGCAAGTTCGACGGCGTGCACTCGGGGCACCGCGCGGTCATCGACCGGGCGCGGGTGGATGCTGCCGCCTCCGGTGCGCGCGTCGTCGCGGTGACGTTCGACCGCAACCCGCTGGCGCTCCTGCGCCCCGAGATCTGCCCCGACAGCCTGGTGGGCGTGGAGCAGAAGCTCCGTCTGCTGGCGGACGCCGGCGTCGACGCGACGCTCATGCTCACGTTCGATCGCGCGCTCGCGGACCTGAGCGCACGCGAGTTCGTCGAGCACGTGCTCGTGGGCGCCCTCGGCGTGCGGATCGTGATGGTCGGCGCGGACTTCCGATTCGGCCGCGGCGGCGCCGGAAACCCCGAGCTGCTGCGCGAACTCGGACCCGAGTTCGGCTTCGAGGTCGACGTCGTCGACGACGTGCGCGCCATCGACGCCGGCCGCCGCGTCTCGTCGACATGGGTGCGCGAACTGCTCGACACCGGCGACGTCGCCGGCGCGACGCGTCTGCTCGGTCGCCCTCACTCCGTGCGCGGCGAAGTCGTCCACGGACTCAAGCGCGGACGTGAGCTCGGCTTCCCGACCGCGAACCTCTCGGCCGACCTCGAGGGGTTCGTGCCCGCCGAGGGCGTCTACGCAGGATGGCTGGTGGACGAGGGGATGCCTCGGGCCGGGGCGTCCGAGCCGCGCAGCAGCGTGCGGTATCCGGCGGCGATCAGCATCGGAACGAACCCCACCTTCGACGATGTGACCGTCCGCCAGGTCGAGGCGTACGTGCTCGACGAGACCGACCTCGACCTCTACGGACACATCGTCGAGATCGAGTTCGTGTCGCGGGTCCGGGGGATGGTCGCGTTCGAGGGGATCGAGCCGCTCATCGCGCAGATGGGCGACGACATCGTGCGGGTGCGGCGCCAACTGGCCTGACGCGCCGGGCCGCGGCATCCGTCCGTTCGCCGGCGCCTTCCTCGACCCGTAGACCGGCGCACCCGCTCGCCCCTACGATCGAGGCGTGCACGCGCTGGACCTGCTGGCGGCCGCCGGTGCCGCTGATTCCCCCAACCTGTGGGGTGCGCTGGGGTGCGCGGTCGCGTACTCCGCCTCGCTGCTGGCGACCCTCGACGCGTTCGCTGATCTCATCCTCGCGCGCGGCGACTCGCCGGCAGGGCGGCTGACACCGGGCATCGGCATGAAGTTCGCGTCGAAGCTCATCGCGGCCGCGATCGCGGTCGTGTCGGCGGCCATAGTTCTGGCGCTCGATGACAACTGGTTCGCGTTCACGACGCTGTCGATCGCGTTCGTCGTGGTCGTGGGGATCGGCGTCTTCGTCCTGCTGCGGCACGCGAAGGTCACCGCCGCGCCGCCGGCGTCGACGGGCGGTGGAGGCATCCGTCCCGCCTCTTGATCCTGAGCATCGTGCTCATGTGAGCAAAGTTTGTTCAGATGTTGGCGACCGCCCGCGGTCTGTGTCAGCCTGGAGAAGACGACGGAAGGAGGACCGTGGACGCCGTCGACGAACTTCTCTCGATCCGCGCGGCCGAGCTCTACTACGAGGAGAACCTCACGCAGGAGGAGATCGGCCGCAATCTCCAGATCACGCGCTGGAAGGTCGGGCGCCTGCTCACCCAGGCGAAGGACGAGGGCTTCGTCCGCATCGAGATCCTCCACTCCCGCGCGCGCCGTCCGCAGCTGGAGCGGCGCCTCCGCGAGGAGCGCGGCCTGGCCGACGCCGTCGTGGTCTCGCGCGCGGGCGTCCGCAGCGAGGACGAGCTCCAGCAGCGGGTCGCCCAGGCGGCCGCCGACCACCTCACCGGCCTCCGGCCGAGCCCACGCGTGCTCGGCGTCAGCTGGGGGCGCACCCTCTCCGACATCGCACACCACCTGCGCGACGGCTGGTCGCAGGCCACCGACGTCGTGCAGATCAACGGCGGCGTCAGCATGAGTCAGCGTCCCGGCACCGCGGCGGCGACCGCAGTCAGCATCGCTCAGAAGGGCGGGGGCACGGCGGCGCTGCTGCCGAGTCCCGCGATCCTCGAGCAGCGGGCGACGAAGGAGGCCATCGAGGCCGACCGCGTCGTGGCCCGAGTGCTCGACGCCGCGCGCTCGGCGAACGCGTACCTGTTCAGCGCGGGCGCCGCCGACCACGGCTCCGTCCACGTCGACAGCGGCTACCTCACGACGCCCGAAATCGATCGACTCGTCGCGGCGGGCGCCGTCGGCGACGTCGTGGGGCGGTACATCGACGCCGGCGGACGCATCGTCGACGCCGATCTCGATGCCCGCACGGTCGGCCTCTCGCTCGACGATCTGCGCCGTGCCGACAGCGCGATCGCCGCGATCGCCGGCGCGCCCAAACGCGCGATCGCTTCCGCGGTGGTGGCGTCCGGGCTGTGCACCGTGCTCGTCACCGACGAATCCACTGCGCAGCACCTGCTCGACGGGTGAACGTCGGCGTCAGCATCCCATCTCTCGACCCCAACGAAAGCCAGGTCATGACATGTCAGGCACCTCCATCGTGACGCTGCCCGAGAGGGCCGTCGAGCTGCTCGGCGGGCAGCCCGACGACACGACACTGCGGCGTTACCTCCACGGGCTCCCGGGCGTCGACGCCGTCGGGCTCGAGCAGCGCGCCGGGGATCTCGGCACCCGCTCCATCAAGACGACGTCGAAGGCGTGGGCGCTCGACAAGATCATCGAGCTGATCGACCTCACCACGCTCGAGGGCGCCGACACGCCCGGCAAGGTGCGCTCGCTCGTGGCGAAGGCGCTGAATCCGGATGCCTCCGACCCGACCTGTCCCCGCGTGGCGGCCGTGTGCGTGTACGGCGACATGGTGCCCTACGCCGTCGAGGCGCTGGGCGCCGCGCACGGAGACCCCGACGACGGGGGAGTGAGTGTGGCCGCCGTCGCCACGGCGTTCCCGAGCGGCCGCGCGTCGCTCGAGATCAAGCTGGCCGACACCGCGGAGGCGGTCGCCCACGGCGCCGACGAGATCGACATGGTCATCGACCGCGGGGCGTTCCTCGCCGGCCGCTACGGTCTCGTGTTCGATCAGATCGCGCGCGTCAAGCAGGCCTGCCGCCGCGAGGACGGCACGTACGCGTCGCTCAAGGTGATCCTCGAGACCGGCGAGCTCACCACCTACGACAACATCAAGCGCGCATCGTGGCTGGCGATCCTCGCCGGCGGCGACTTCATCAAGACGTCGACCGGAAAGGTGCAGCCCGCGGCGACGCTGCCGACGACCCTCCTCATGCTGGAGGTCGTGCGCGACTGGTACCGGGCCACCGGCGAGAAGGTCGGTGTGAAGCCGGCCGGCGGCATCCGCACGTCGAAGGACGCCATCAAGTACCTCGTCACCGTCGCCGAGATCGCCGGCGAGGAGTGGCTGCAGCCGCACCTCTTCCGGTACGGGGCATCCAGCCTCCTCAACGACGTGCTCCTGCAGCGGCAGAAGCTGAAGACCGGGCACTACTCCGGCGCCGACTACGTGACCATCGACTGAACCGGGAAGAAGACATGAGTTTCCTCGAGTACGCACCGGCGCCCGAGTCCCGCGCCATCCTGAATCTGCGCGATGAGTACGGGCTGTTCATCGACGGCGACTTCCGCGCAGGATCGGGCGAGCCGTTCGTCACGATCTCGCCCGCCGACGAGAAGCACATCGCCACCATCGCCACGGCGAACGAAGCGGATGTCGACGCCGCCGTCGCCGCCGCGCGCCGCGCCTACGACAAGACGTGGTCGAAGATGAGCGGGCGTGACCGCGGCAAGTACCTGTTCCGCATCGCGCGCCTCGTCCAGGAGCGGGCACGCGAGCTCGCCGTCGCGGAGAGCCTTGACAACGGAAAGCCGATCAAGGAGAGCCGCGACGTCGACGTTCCGCTGGTGGCCGCCTGGTTCTTCTACTACGCCGGCTGGGCGGACAAGCTCGACTACGCGGGCCTGGGCTCGGACCCGAAGCCCCTCGGCGTCGCCGGCCAGGTGATCCCCTGGAACTTCCCGCTGCTGATGCTCGCGTGGAAGATCGCCCCGGCGCTCGCGGCCGGCAACACGGTCGTGCTCAAGCCCGCCGAGACGACGCCGCTCACCGCGCTCCTGTTCGCCGAGATCCTGCAGCAGGCCGACCTTCCGCCGGGCGTCGTCAACATCGTGACGGGCGCCGGCGCGACCGGGGCCGCTCTGGTGCGGCATCCGGGCATCGACAAGGTGGCCTTCACGGGATCCACCGCCGTCGGCCGGGAGATCGCCAAGGCCGTCGCCGGCACCGACAAGAAGGTGACGCTCGAGCTCGGCGGCAAGGCCGCGAACATCATCTTCGAGGACGCGCCGATCGAGCAGGCCATCGACGGCATCGTCACGGGGATCTTCTTCAATCAGGGTCAGGTGTGCTGCGCAGGCAGCCGACTCGTGGTGCAGGAGTCGATCCACGACGAGGTCGTCGACCGGCTCAAGGCGCGCCTGTCGACGCTGCGTCTCGGCGACCCGCTCGACAAGAACACCGACATCGGTGCGATCAACTCGCTCGAGCAGCTCAATCGCGTGCGGGAGCTGTCTCGCATCGGCGACGAGGAGGGTGCCGAGCGCTGGACGGCCGACTGCGTGATCCCCGACAAGGGCTTCTGGTTCGCGCCGACCATCTTCACGAACGTGCAGTCGAGCCACCGCATCGCGCGCGACGAGATCTTCGGTCCCGTGCTGTCGGTGCTGACCTTCCGCACGCCCGACGAAGCGATCGCGAAGGCGAACAACACGCCCTACGGACTGTCTGCGGGCGTGTGGACCGAGAAGGGGTCGCGCATCCTCGCGGTCGCCGACAAGCTGCGCGCGGGCGTCGTCTGGGCGAACACGTTCAACCGGTTCGACCCGTCGTCGCCGTTCGGCGGCTACAAGGAGTCCGGCTACGGCCGCGAGGGCGGCCGCCACGGACTCGCCGCGTACCTCAAGGGAGCCTCGGCCGGCGATGCTGCGCGTCGCGTCGAAGCCGGCCGTTCGAAGAAGGAGGTCTCGGCATGAGCAAGCGACTGACCGTTCCCAAGACGTACAAGCTCTACATCGGAGGCGCCTTCCCGCGCAGCGAATCGGGCCGCACGTACGAGGTGGCGACGCCGAAGGGCGACTTCCTCGCGAACGCCGCGCTCGCCTCCCGCAAGGACGCACGGGATGCCGTCGTCTCGGCGCGCGGCGCCGTGAAGGGCTGGTCGGGCGCCACCGCGTACAACCGCGGTCAGGTCCTCTACCGTGTCGCCGAGATCCTCGAGGGTCGTCGGGCGCAGTTCGTGGACGAGATCGTGCAGCAGACGGGCGTCTCTGCCGCGGTCGCCGCAGCCGAGGTCGACGAGTCGATCGATCGCTGGGTCTGGTACGCCGGCTGGTGCGACAAGTTCGGCCAGGTCGCCGGCAACGGCAACCCCGTCGCCGGTCCGTACTTCAACATCTCGGTGCCCGAGCCGACCGGGGTCGTGGGCGTCATCGCCCCGCAGGACACGGCTCTCGTCGGTCTCGTGTCGGCCATCGCGCCCGCGCTCGTGACCGGCAACTCGGTCGTCGTGGTGGCGTCGCAGCGCTACCCGCTGTCGGCGATCTCCCTCGCCGAGGTGCTGGCGACGAGCGACGTGCCCGGGGGAGTCGTGAATGTGCTCACCGGCTCACCCGCCGAGATCGCGCCGTGGCTCGCGTCGCACCCCGATGTGCACGCGCTCGACCTCGTCGGCGCCGGCGACCTCGACTGGATCGACCTCCAGATCGCCGCGGCCGAGACGCTGACGCGCGTGCTCCCTCCCGAGAACGGAACGGATGCTGCGGCCCCGAGCCTCGCCCGCATCACCGCGTTCACCGAGACCAAGACCGTCTGGCACCCGAAGAGCCTGGTGTAACGGCGCGGGACGGCCGACGACGGGAGCGGGACGGATGCCTCGGGCCGAGGCATCCGTCCCGCTCCGTCGTGCCATCCGGTCTCGGGCGATCCCCGTCCGCTCGCAGAATCGGATCCGCACGTGCGGACGCTGTGTGTGACACGCCGGTCGGCACAGCCCGGAAGCGGCGTGTCGGCCCGTCCGTCCGCAGGAGCGGATCCGCGGTTGCGTACGAGCGGATCAGCGCGTCGGACGCCGAGGCGCCGCCTAGATGAGTTCGAGGCCGCCCCACTGGCCGGGCTCGCGCAGCTCGCCGTAGTGCACGTCGACGTCGTCGGCCGACACCGAGGCGACGCACGCCAGAAGTGACAGGGTGGGGTAGCCGAGCGGGCGGTTGTCGCGGATGATGGCGCCGTCGTCGGTGGGCGCGAGCTCGGCCGAGCGCTCGAGGACGTCGACCCACGGCATCCACCATCGTCCGTCCACGGCAGGCTCCGTAGCCCGGAACTCGCCCAGCCACCGGGCGATGCGGGGTGTGCCGCTGTCGTCGACGTCGTCGTGGGCGATCATGTGCGTGCCGGGCTCGAGCTCGGTCGCCCGGAGGGTGATGCCGTCCCACGTGAGCACGCGGGCCTGCGGTCCATCGACCTCCACGAGGTTGAACCCGTGAGTCCGTGGTTCGCCGGCGGGGGAGCGGCCGGCCACCGCGTCGAGCACGATGCCGCCGCGCGAGACGAGCTCGGATTCGGGGCGCGTCGACTCGTCTGCGCGGTTGAGGAGCACCGCGAGGCGGCCGGCCGCCGGATCGGCCGCGAGCCAGGCGCCGCCCGCGCGCACATCGCGCACGCCGACGACGCCGTCGTGCGCCTCGGGCCACCAGCGGCCGAGCGGGTTCCACGGCCGTTCGGGGTCCTCGTCGCGGATCGCGAGCACGCGCGTGGGTTCGTCCGGCGACTCGGGGACGCGGATCACGACGGTGCACATTGCGGCGCTCCTCGGGTGGTTCGTACGGCCGGTGGGCCGGGTGTTCGGGCAGTCGTGCCAAGATCGGAGGGTGTTCGTCGTGGTCGGGGTCACCGGTGGCATCGCCGCCTACAAAGCGGTTCAGCTCGTGCGCCTGCTCGTCAAGGACGGGCACGAGGTCCACGTCGTTCCCACGGAGGACGCGCTGCGCTTCGTGGGGATGCCGACCTGGGAGGCGATCAGCCGTCACCCCGTGACGACCTCCGTCCACGACGACGTCGCACGCGTTCGTCACGTCGCGCTCGGCCAGGCGGCCGACCTCGTGATCGTGGCGCCCGCGACGGCGAACACGCTGGCGAAGATGACCGCGGGGCTCGCGGACGACCTCCTCGGAACGACCCTACTCGCCACCACGGCACCGGTCGTCGTGGCCCCGGCCATGCACACCGAGATGTGGCGGCACCCCTCGACGGTCCACAACATGGCGGTGCTGCGCGAGCGCGGCGTCATCGTGGTCGGCCCGGAGGACGGCGAGCTCACCGGCGGGGACAGCGGACCGGGACGGATGTCGGAGCCCGAGGTCATCGTCGCCGCCGCGCTCGCCGCTGCCGAGGGCGGCGCCGGCGACCTGCGCGGACTGCGGGTCGTCGTGAGCGCCGGCGGCACCCGCGAGCCGATCGATCCCGTCCGCTACATCGGCAACCGCTCCAGCGGACGGCAGGGCGTCGCCGTCGCGCTGTCGGCGGCAGAGCGTGGAGCCGACGTCGTGCTCGTCGCCGCCCACGTCGACGACGGGGTGCTGGCCGCGGCATCGGCTCGTCCGGGTCTGCGGGTGGTGCGCGCGGGAACCGCGGCGGAGCTCGGCGAGGCCGTTGCGGCGGAGGCCGGAGGGGCCGACGTCATCGTGATGGCGGCCGCCGTCGCCGACTACCGCGTGGCCGAGGTGTCGCCGCTCAAGCGCTCCAAGGAGTCGGCTCCGGTCGGCGGCATCACGCTCGACCTGATCGAGAACGACGACATCCTCGCGGGGCTCGTCCGGCGCAGGCGCGAGGGTCAGACGATCGTCGGATTCGCGGCCGAGACGCCAGGCGACGGCGAGACCCTCCTCGACCGAGGGCGCCGCAAGGCAGCGCGCAAGGGAGCCGATCTGCTCGCGGTGAACGAGGTGGGCTGGTCGAAGGGATTCGAGGCGGCCGACAACGCCGTCACGATCATCGGCGCGGACGGCGAGGTCATCGGTGCCCGGCGGGGGACCAAAGAAGACGTCGCCGAGGCCCTCTGGGACGCGATCCGCATGGTGCGTGAAAGCCAAGCCAAAACAAAGTAACGAATAAGTAACGGCGCATGTAGAGTGGTCCGCACCACGTCGACGATGACGTGGGGTACGACCCCCGGAGGACATGCCCGATGCCCTACTCCGCGGCATCCGATCGCGCCCGCGACCGGATCCACGCTCTGTCCGTCATGTGCGTCCTCGCGATCGCGAGTCTGGTGATCGCCTTCCTCGGTGCCACCCCTGCGCGCGTGAGTTCGCGCGAGCTGATGGGGGACGAACGGACGCCGGGAGAAGCCGCGTTCATCGCCAGTCATCGCGGCGGAGCGGCGACGGCGCCCGAGAACACGTTGCCCGCCATCACCGCCGCGCTCGCCGCCGGGTTCGACTACGTCGAGGTCGACGTCGCGCTCACCGCCGACCGGCAGCCGGTGCTCATGCACGACAAGACGGTCGATCGCACCACCGACGGTCACGGGCGTCTCGCCTCCCTCAGCCTGGCCGAGGTGAAGGCCCTCGACGCCGGCGCCTGGTTCGACCGCGGCTTCACCGGCACCCCGGTCCCCACCTTCGTGGAGTTCCTCGACGCGCTCGTCGCCGCCGACGGGCGCGCGATCGTGGAGCTGAAGGGCGAATGGGATGCCGCGGCCGTCGACGCGGCGGTCGCCGATGTCGCCGCGCGCGGCCTCGAGCGCCGCATCGTCTTCGCGAGCTTCGATGCGCGGACGCTCGCGCTCGCCGCGGCCGGGTCGGACGTGCTGTCGCGGCTGCTCATCCTGAAGCAGCTCCCGTCGGACGTCGTGAGCGCGGTCGCCGAGGCCGGAGCGCGCGGTGTCGTCGTGAACCGCAAGGCGGTGCTCGCGCGGCCGGGCATCGTCGATGAGCTGCACGCCGCGGGTGCGCGCGTGGTCGTCTACACCCTCAACGACGACTCCCAGTGGGACGAGGTCACGGCCCTCGGCGTCGACGGCATCGTCACCGACGACCCGCACACGCTGTCGGAGTGGCAGAGCGTCTACGCCGGCCCGTGACGGCTGTGCTCGCGCGCGCGGCGTGGCCCGCGGCATCCGTCCGCCTGTCTCGTTAGGGTCGAAGGCGCGTCGCCCTTCCGTCTTCCGCGGCGCGCGAGGGGTGGCGTGGGAATGGTCGTGCAGAGCCGGTTGACGCGGATCGTGATCGGGTGCGTCGCGCTCACGGCCCTGGCGGCTGTCGTGACCGGATGCCGGCCCGAGTCCGAGGCGACGCCCTCGAGCAGTCCCTCGATCACGATGAAGGACCAGACGCCGGATCCGTCTGCGACCCCGGTCGAGACGGAGAAGCCCCAGGCCGGTTTCGAGGTGCCCGGCGGGTGCGAGGAGATCTACTCCGCGGCGATGCTCGCGCAGCTGCAGTCGGCGAACCCGCCTCTCAACGACCCCGGCGTGACGATGCTGTCGACGGAGAACGCCGATCTGCTCGAGCTCATCCACGGCGGAGCGCCGACGCTGCGCTGCTCGTGGGGGCAGCCGAGCGAGGTCGGGCTCGCGACCAACGTGACCGCGGTCGACGCCGAGCAGGAGAAGGCCGTGCTGGCGGCGCTGCCCGCGGCGGGCTTCGGCTGCGAGGCGCTCGGCGACGGCACCGTGTGCCGCATCGAGCAGAGGGGCGTGACGCTCGACGACGAGGAGTACACCCGCGGCGAGACCCACTACGTCGGCGGGGGCGGACTCGTGACGACGGCGTGGATCAACTTCGCCCCTGAGAGGTACACCGAAGACATCGTGGCGACGCTCTGGGGCTGAGTCCGGCGGTCATCCCGCGCGGGAATGCCCCGTTCCGGGGCCCGTTCCCCTAGACTGGTGCGCGGGGAACCGCTGACGATGTCGCAGCTCGCAGAAGCGAGTGCCCGCGACCGCCGGCGGCCAATCCCTGATCCCGCGTTCGCGACGGCGTTCGCGCCGCCCGCGGGAGCACGCAGAACCATCGGTGTCATCCGATCCCCGCCGGACCCCCTATCCGGCATTCACGCTCAGGAGGAGCATGCCGACCACGGCACCCGCCCAGACGGCGCAGCGTCGCCGCAAGTCCTCGTCCGCGCGCCGCGACGACGAGGCCCCCATCATCCCGATCCTCGCCCGCAAGGTCCGCGAGGTCGAGGCGAAGGCCCAGCGCGGCAAGCTCGGGCCGACCAACCGCGTCAAGTTCCAGGTCATCGCGTTCCTGGTGCGCGAGGAGCGCGCGCGGGTGAAGGGCGACTCCGAGCTGACGGATGCTGCGCGCGCCGAGTTGCTGAAGCGGCTCGACGGCGTCGCCACCATCCTCGCGAAGACCGCTGCGCGCGACACGTCGCTCATCCAGCTGCTCGAGGTCGACCAGGCCACTTCTCCCGTCGCCCGACGGATGCGCCGCGACTGGCTGCTCGAGTCGGGCGCCGAGCTGGCGCCCGACGAGCTCATCATCACCGATGTCGCCCCGGTCGTCGCGCCCGTCGTGCCCGCCGCCCTCGCCGAGCGCCAGGTCGTGCCGCCGCAGGTCGTGGCCCGCCGTGACTCCAACCCCTTCCTCGCCCCCGACCTCACGATCCGCGCGCCGAAGCAGACGCCCCGCCGCCGCCTCGACAGCTGGGAGCTCATGGGCCCGCTGTACAAGGCGTTCGAGACCGGCGCCGGCGGCGCGACCGCCTCGATGGATCTTCCGCCCGTTCCCGAGTTCGACCGCCTGTCGCCCAAGGGCCTCGAGGTCATGCCGCACCAGTCGCGGTTCCTCGAGTCGGTGCGCGCCGGTCACCGCACGTTCCTCCTCGCCGACGAGCCGGGCCTCGGCAAGACGGCGGAGTCGGTGCTCGCAGCATCCGTCGCGAACGCGTACCCGCTCCTCGCGGTCGTGCCGAACGTCGTCAAGATGAACTGGGCGCGCGAGGTCGAGCGCTGGACCCCGCAGCGTCGTGCGACCGTGATCCACGGCGACGGCGAGAACATCGACGCGTTCGCCGACGTGTTCATCGTCAACTACGAGATCCTCGACCGGCACCTGTCGTGGCTCAGCTCGATCGGCCTGAAGGGCATGGTCGTCGACGAGGCGCACTTCATCAAGAACCTCACGTCGCAGCGGTCGCAGAACGTGCTGGCGCTGGCGACGCGCATCCGCGAGCAGGTGCCCAACCCGTTGCTGCTCGCCCTCACCGGTACGCCGCTGATCAACGACGTCGAGGACTTCGACGCGATCTGGCGCTTCCTCGGCTGGACAACCGGCGAGAAGCCCGGCCCCGCGCTCATGGAGAAGCTCGACGAGACGGGCCTCACACCGGCCGACAAGTCGTTCTATCCCGAGGCGCGCGACGCGGTGATCTCGATGGGCATCGTGCGACGCAAGAAGAAGGACGTCGCCGCCGACCTGCCCGACAAGCTCATCGCCGACCTCCCCGTGGAGCTCGACGACGAGTTCGGCCGGTCGATCCGCCAGGCCGAGCGCGAGCTCGGCCAGCGGCTCGCCGCGAAGTACCGGCGCATCATCGAGGCGCGCGGCGATCGCGGCTACGGCCCGGGCCACATCGACGAGGACATCGTCCGCCTGGTGGCGCACAACGAGCTCGAGGAGTCGAAGGCCGCCGGCACCGGCTCCGAGAACGTCTTCACGATGGTGCGCAAGATCGGCCAGGCCAAGGCGGTGCTCGCCGCCGACTACGCCGTGCAGCTGCAGCGCTCGGTCGGCAAGGTCGTGTTCTTCGCCAAGCACATCGATGTCATGGACACCGCCGAGGCGCACTTCGCCGCCGCAGGGCTCAAGACCGTCTCGCTGCGCGGCGACCAGGCCACCACGGCCCGCCAGCAGGCGATCGATGCGTTCAACAACGACCCCGAGGTCGGCATCGCGGTCTGCTCGCTCACCGCGGCAGGCGTCGGCGTGAACATGCAGGCGTCGTCGAACGTCGTGCTCGCCGAGCTGTCGTGGACGGCCGCCGAGCAGACGCAGGCGATCGACCGCGTGCACCGCATCGGCCAGGACGAACCCGTGACCGCGTGGCGCATCATCGCCGCCCACACGATCGACACCAAGATCGCCGAGCTCATCGACTCGAAGCAGGGCCTCGCGGCCCGCGCGCTCGACGGCGAGGCCGTCGACCCGCAGTCGAGCGACTCGGTGCAGCTGTCGGCGCTCATGCACCTGCTGCGTCAGGCGCTCGGCGCCGCGTAACAGGCGATTCGACGAGGGGCGGTGCGGGTTTCGCG
Organism: Microbacterium sp. Leaf288; assembly: GCF_001422925.1. Classification (GTDB taxonomy): domain Bacteria; phylum Actinomycetota; class Actinomycetes; order Actinomycetales; family Microbacteriaceae; genus Microbacterium. The sequence continues at coordinate 119,034 of NZ_LMNI01000012.1, read as the reverse complement.
CCGCCCCTCGTCGTGTGCGGGCCGAGGCGGAGCGCCCCGTGTGGCAGGCCGGGCCATCCGGCACTAGTGTCAGGGGAGGCAGCGACGCCGACCCTCTTCACCGACCCGACAGCGAGGAACACAGCAATGAAGATCGGCATCCTGACGAGCGGCGGCGACTGCCCCGGGCTCAACGCGGTCATCCGTGGCGTCGTGCTCAAGGGCACGACGACCTACGACCTCGAGTTCGTCGGCATCCGCGACGGCTGGCGCGGTGCGGTCGACGGCGACTTCTTCCCGCTGACCCGGCACGAGGTGAAGGGCCTGTCGAAGGTCGGCGGCACGATCCTCGGCACCTCGCGCACGAATCCGTACGAAGGACCGCGCGGCGGCGCCGAGAACATCGCCAAGACGATGTACGGCCACCGCCTCGACGGCATCATCGCGATCGGCGGCGAGGGAACCCTCGCGGCCGCGAACCGCCTCTCCAACGACGGCATCAACGTGCTCGGCGTCCCGAAGACGATCGACAACGACCTGCGCGCCACCGACTACTCGTTCGGCTTCGACACCGCCGTCAACATCGCGACCGACGCGATGGACCGCCTGCGCACCACCGGCGACTCGCACCAGCGGTGCATGGTCGCCGAGGTGATGGGCCGCCACGTCGGCTGGATCGCCCTGCACGCCGGCATGGCCGCGGGCGCCCATGCCATCTGCATCCCCGAGGTGCCGATGTCGATCGACGAGATCACGGCGCTGGTCTCCAAGGCCCACGACCGCGGCCGCGCGCCGCTCGTGGTCGTGTCGGAGGGCTTCACCCTCACCGGCATGGACGAGGCCTACAGCGACAAGGGGCTCGACGCCTTCAACCGCCCGCGCCTCGGCGGCATCAGCGAGATCCTCGCGCCTGAGATCGAGCGCATCACGGGCATCGAGACCCGCGCGACGGTGCTCGGCCACATCCAGCGCGGCGGCTCGCCGTCGGGCTTCGACCGGGTGCTCGCGACACGCCTCGGCCTGCACGCCGCCGACGCCGTCGTCGACGGAGCGTGGGGTCAGATGGTCGCGATGCGCGGCACCGACATCGTGCGCGTCCCGTTCGCCGACGCGCTCGGCGAGCTCAACACCGTTCCCCTCTACCGCTACGAAGAGGCCGCCGCGCTGTTCGGCTGAGTTCGTCGTCGCCAGGTCTCAGGGGACGGATGCCTCGATCCGAGGCATCCGTCCGCACCCCTGACGTGCGGCTCGCAGGCGTGCCACGATGGCGTCGTGGCTGGGGTGGCCGTGAGTCCCGTGCTGATCGGACGCCAGGGGGAGTTCGAGGCGCTGCGCCGCGCGCTCGCGGACGGCAGAGGCGGGGTTCCGCGCGCGATGGTGATCCGGGGCGAGGCGGGGATCGGCAAGACCCGGCTCGTCCAGGAGGCGATCCGGGCGTTGCGAGCCGACGCGGCGGCAGACGATCCGCCTGTGGTGGTGGCGACGGCGCAGTGCGTCGACGGTGGTGACGGTGCACCGCCGTTCCACGCGCTGCGGGGATTGCTCCGTGATCTGCGGGCCGGCGTGGGGGACGGGCTGCTCGACGTCGCATCGGCATCACCGGGTGTGCTGCGCACTCTGGGCGTGCTGGTTCCGGAACTCGCGGAAGCCTCGGCGACGGTCGCGCCCGAATCGATCGAGCCTTCCTCCGACCTCGTCTCGGACACGATCGAGACCGTCGTGGAGCGCCTCAGCGAGAGGTTCCATGTCGTGGTCGTCGTCGAGGACCTGCACTGGGCGGACGCCCTCACTGCATCCTTCGCCACGCTGCTCGCGATGACCCGTCGTGGTCGCCATCTCACCGTCGTGCTGACCTACCGGTCCGATGAGGTGGCGCGCCGGACCATGCTGTCGGGCGTCGTGGCGCTCGAGGGCCGCCGCGACATCGAGCACCTGGAGCTCGCGCGGCTCTCCGGCGCGGAGGTCGGCAGCCAGATCGAGGCGATCGCGCCGGGCCGGTTCTCCCGTGCGGACACCGACGCGATCGCCGCGCGCAGCGGCGGGGTGCCGTTCTTCGTCGAGGAGCTCGTGTCGCTCGAGGCGGAGGAGCTGCCGGGGCCATTGCGCGACCTGCTGCTGCTCCGGTACCGCGGCACCTCGCCCGGGGCACGGCAGATCGTCGCACTGCTCTCCGTCGGCGGCGACGACGTCGACCACGACATCCTCCTGCGGGTGTCGGGAGGGGACCGCACCGTCCTCGACGACGGCGTCCGGGAGGCGCTCGAGCGAGGGCTCATCACGGTCACGGCGACCGGATACGGCTTCCGCCACGCGCTGCTGCGCGAGGCGGTGTACGGCGACGTGCTGCCCGGCGTGCGTCGTGACGCCCACCGGGCCTACGCCGATGCGCTCGAGCGCGCCGGCGCGTCGTTCTCGACCCTGGCCGCGGTCGCGGAGCATCGGGCGAGGTCCGGGGACGTGCCTGCTGCGTTCGACGCCACGGTGCGGTGTCTCGCCCAGCCCGGCTCCGAACTCGCGCCGTCGACGACAGCAGCGCTCTGGCGCCGCCTCGCCGAGTGGTGGGATGACGTCCCCGACGCGCAAGACCGGGTCGGCGGTGCGTCGCGCATGGAGGTGCTGCGACGTGCGGCGGAGTACCTCTGGCACGCCGGCGACTACCTCGAGGCGCGTTCGGTGGTCACCGCAGCGCTCGCGCTTCCCGGACCGAGCGACCCGGTCGAACGCGCGACGGCACTCTGGTGGCTCGTGATGTGCGAAGGCTGGATCAGCATCCGAGCCGATGAACAGGCACTCGCCGAAGCGGACGCGCTGCTCGTCGGCCGCACGGATTCGGCCGCGCTGGCGCAGCTCGCGCGCGTGCGCAGCATCAGCGGCCGGCACGACATCGCCTCGCTGGAGGACGCCGTGTCGATCGCACGCGACTCCGGCGATGCCGAGACGCTCGCGATCTGCCTGACGAATCTGGCGGTTCGCCGCGTGCACGACGGCGACGACGAACTCGCCGCCGCCGCCGCGCACGCGGCGCTCGAGGTGACGCCGCGCGCGGGCGGAAGGCACCGTGCCCTGCTGGTGCTCGCCGGCATCGCTCTCTTCGAGGCACGCTATCGGGAGGCCGCCGAGGGCTTCGAGAAGATGCGTCGCGAGGCCCTCGAGATCGGGCGTGAGCACGGACACGGAGCCATCGCGACCGTGGGCCTGGCGCACACGCTGATCCCTGTCGGACGGCTCGGAGAGAGCGAGGCTCACGCGCAGCGCGCGCTGCAGCTCCTGGTGGTGCCGTTCGACCGGTCGGCGGCCCTTCGCGTCCTCGCGGAGGGCGACCTGTGGGGCGATCGACCGGCGGCCTACGCCGAGAAGCGGCGTGTGATCGACGACGAGATGCCCGACGTCCTCGACGTGCCGGACGAGGACTACGGATGGCGGCGGCTCGATCTCTTGGAGGCGCTCGTCCGCATCGCCGATGAGCCCGACGACCGCCGCAGGCTCGAGCTGGTGCGCGCCGGCGTCTCGCGGGAGTCCGCGCTGCGCGCCGCCGAGACGCAGCCGTGGGTGCGGCCGTGGTCGCTGCCGATCCGCGCGTGGCTGGTGGCAGAAGGCCGCCGTGTCAGCGGCGCCGACCCGTCACTGGACCACGGGATCTCCCAGATCAGGGACGACGTCATGGCGCTGGTGTCACCGCCGACGATTCGCGGCGTCGCTGCGGTGCTCGTGGACTTCGTCGCAGCCGAGTCGACGGCGGATGCCGCCGTCGAGTCCCGCCTCGCCGCGTGGCGTGCGGTGCTCGCCGGGGTGCGCGCGGGCGAAGGCCTCGCGGTCCAGTTCGTGCACCTGGCGACGCTCCGCCTCGCGGAGGCGCTCGTCGAGTGCGGCGACCGCGCCGGCGCGGAGGCGACGCTCGCGGAGCTGGGTGCTTCCGCCCGCGCCGAGGGCGACGCGCTCGTCGCGCGGTGGGCCGCGCAGCTCGCGGCCCGCGCCGGTCTGGGCGGCGACCCGGGCTCGAGGATCGCGTCCCTCACCGAACGCGAGTCACAGGTCCTCGAGCTCGTCGCGCGTGGCATGACCAATCCGCAGATCGGCCGTGAGCTCTTCATCAGCCCGAAGACGGCGTCGATCCACGTGTCCTCGATCCTCACGAAGCTCGGCGTGGCCAACCGCACGGAGGCCGCCGCCTTCGCCCGTGCTCGCGCGCCGGCTGCGCCCGCACACGACTGAGGGCGGGCTCCGCAGAGATCCCGCCGTCGATGCGTGGGTCCGGTTCAGGCGTCGGCGACGCCCAGCACGTCCAGGAGCCACGCCAGCTCGAACGCGCGCTCGCGCCACGCGTTGTAGCGGCCCGAGACGCCGCCGTGGCCGGCGACCATCTCGCACTTGAGCAGCGCGTCGGCGCCGACTTCGCGCAGGCGCGCGACCCACTTCGCAGGCTCGACGTACAGGACCCGGGTGTCGTTGAGCGATGTGACGGCGAGGATGCGCGGGTATGCAGCATCCGTCCGCACGTTCTCGTACGGCGAGTACGACTTCATGTAGGCGTAGACGTCGGGGTTGTGCAGCGGGTCGCCCCACTCGTCCCACTCGATCACCGTGAGCGGCAGAGACGGGTCGAGGATCGTGGTCAGCGCGTCGACGAACGGCACATCGGCGAGCACACCCGCGAAGAGCTCGGGCGCGATGTTGGCGACCGCGCCCATGAGGAGGCCGCCGGCCGAGCCGCCCTCGGCGACAAGTTGCGACGCCGTCGTGTAGCCGTTGTCGATGAGGTGCAGTGCGCTGTCGACGAAGTCCGTGAAGGTGTTGCGCTTGTTGAGGAGCTTTCCGTCCTCGTACCACTGGCGCCCCATCTCGCCACCCCCACGCACGTGGGCGACGGCGAAGACGACGCCGCGGTCGAGCTCCGACAGGCGCGGCACCGAGAAGCCGGGCTCGATGGAGTGCTCGTACGAGCCGTAGCCGTACAGGTGCACCGGGCGCGGCGCCACGCCCGCGTCGCCGAACGAGCGCTTGTAGACGAGCGAGATCGGGATCTGCGTGCCGTCCTGGGCGGTCGCCCACACGCGGGCCTGCGCGTAGTCGTCGGGCTCGTAGCCGCCGAGCACCGGCTGACGCTTGCGCAGGTACAGCTCGCGCGTGGCGATGTCGAGGTCGTAGACGGTGCCGGGGGTGACGAACGAGCCGTAGCCGAGGCGCAGCAGGGGAGGAGCCCACTCCGGGTTGCCGCCGGTGCCCACCGAGTACAGCGGCTCGTCGAACGTGATCTCGTCGACGGCGCCCGTCGCGTAGTCGAGCATGCCGAGGCGGGCGAGGCCACCGCGGCGGTAGCCCACGACGCCCCAGTCGCGGAACGTCGAGACGCCGAGCAGGCGCTCGCCGGGACGATGGGGGATCACGACAGCACGGTCGCCGGACGGATCGGATGCTGCCACCCGCACGAGCTCGAAATCGAGGGCTCCGTCGTTGTGGAGGACGAACAGCACGTCCTCGCCGTCGACGACGGCGTGCTCGGAGTCGTATTCGACCCCCTCGGTGCGAGGCCACACCACGCGCGGCTTGCCACGGAGGTCGTCGGCATCCAGCAGCCATTCCTCGCTCGTGATCGAAGAGCCGAGACCGATCACGAGGAAGCGGTCGCTGCGCGTGAACCCGGCGCCCACCCAGTACTTCTCGTCGGGCTCATGGAAGAGCTTCGCGTCGTCGTCGACGGCCGTGCCGAGCTCATGCAGCCAGACGGTGTCGGGACGCCACGCGTCGTCGACGGTCGTGTAGACGATGAAGCGGCCGTCGGGCGAGAAGGTCGCGCCTGCGAAGGTGTCGGGGATCTCGTCGGGGAGCTGCTCGCCCGTCACGAGGTTGCGCACGCGCACCGTGTAGCGCTCGTCGCCCGCGACGTCGACGCCGTAGAGCATCAGCGTGCCGTCGTTGGAGACCTCGAAGCTTCCGAGCGAGAAGAACTCGTGGCCCTCGGCCTCGACGTTGCCGTCGAGGAGGATCTGCTCGCCTGCGACCTCGACGCCGGGGGAGAGCTCAGGGGGCGTCCAGTCGTCGGCGGACGCGAGCGGAGCGCGGCACTGGATGCCGTACTGCTTGCCCTCGAGCGTGCGGCCGTAGTACCACCACTCGCCCCGGCGGGTCGGCACCGAGAGGTCGGTCTCGAGCGTGCGGCCCTTGATCTCGCCGAAGATGCGCTCGCGCAGAGCGTCGAGGTGCGCGGTGCGCTGCTGCGTGTACGCGTTCTCGGCTTCCAGGTGCGCGATGACGGCGGAATCCTCCTTCTCGCGGAACCACTCGTAGCGGTCTTCGACGTCGTCGCCGTGATGGGATCGGACGATCGGACGGATGCCGGCGACAGGGGCGGACGGGGCGGGTGCGGAGTCGCTGAGAGTCACCGTTCCACGCTAGTCGCCTGCTGAGTTGACCGTCAGGGTCGCCGATGTAGGATTCTTCCTGGCCGGTTGCCGGTTCCTGAACTCTTGGTGAACTGTTCGTTCGTCGCGTCGATCTCGTCGGCACACTCTTTCTCCACTCCTCCTCCCCGAAAGCGAACGGTGGAAACCGCAACCCTCATCATCGTTCTGGTGATCGCGCTGGCGCTGTTCTTCGACTTCACGAACGGCTTCCACGACACCGCGAACGCGATGGCGACGCCCATCGCCACCGGCGCGCTCAAGCCCAAGACCGCAGTGCTCCTCGCCGCCGTCCTGAACCTGGTCGGCGCGTTCCTGTCGACGGAGGTCGCCCAGACGATCTCGGGCGGGATCATCAACGAGGAGCAGATCTCCCACGACATCTTCCCGGAGATCATCCTCGCCGGCCTGATCGGCGCCATCACGTGGAACATGCTCACGTGGCTGCTGGGCCTTCCGTCGTCGTCGTCGCACGCTCTCTTCGGCGGCCTGATCGGCGCGACGATCGTGGGCGTCGGCTTCACCGCCGTCAACTTCGGCGTGGTGATGTCGAAGGTGATCCTCCCGGCGTTCATCGCGCCCGTCACGGCCGGCGTCATCGCGTTCACCGCCACGAAACTCGCGTACGTCCTCACGCGCCGCTACGACAGCAAGCCCGACGGCCGCGACGGATTCCGGTTCGGCCAGATCTTCACGTCGTCGCTGGTGGCCCTCGCTCACGGCACGAACGACGCGCAGAAGACGATGGGCATCATCACCCTCCTCCTCATCACCTCGGGTCTGCAGTCGGCCTCGAACCCTGAGCCGCAGACTTGGGTGGTGTTCGCGTGCGCGATCACGATCGCACTCGGCACCTACATGGGCGGCTGGCGCATCATCCGCACCCTCGGCAAGGGCCTCACCGAGGTCAAGCCGGCGCAGGGCTTCTCGGCCGAGGCGTCGACGGCGTCCACGATCCTCGCCTCGAGCGCCCTCGGCTTCGCGCTGTCGACCACGCAGGTCGCCTCGGGGTCGGTCATCGGCTCGGGCCTCGGTCGTCGCGGCTCCCAGGTGCGGTGGCGCACCGCGGGCCGGATCATGGTCGGCTGGATCCTCACGCTCCCGGCCGCGGGCGCCGTCGGCGCCGCTGCCGCGCTCATTGTGGTGTGGCTGCCGGTGTGGGGCGTCATCATCGACGCGGTCCTCGCCGTCGTCATCATCCTCTTCCTCTTCATGCGCTCGCGCCGCGACGAGGTCACGGCGTCGAACGCGATGAGCGAAGTGGCAGACTCCGGTCGGGCCGTCAAGGTCAAGCGCAACCCGCCGCCCACGCGCCGACAGCGCGCGCTCGCGCGCGACGAGGCGCGGCGCGTGGCCGCGGTGGAAGCGGCCGCGAAGAAGGCCGCCAAGGCGGCCGGGCGATCCGAGAACCGTCCGAAGGACGGAGGCCCGCGATGATCATCAACTGGCTCGCCTTCGTTCAGGTGTTCCTCGCGGCGTTCATCTCGGCCATCGTGGTCGTCTCCTTCTACGCGCTCGGCCTGCGACTGCTCGTCCGCGCCGGCCGCGCTCCCGTGGTGGCCCCCGCGGAGTTCACCGACGCCATCACCGTCATCTCCGAGAAGGAGGCGCGGCGCGCCGAGAAGGCCGCCGCGAAGGCGGCCAAGCGCAGCCCGCTGACCGTCGGCCAGAAGCGGTTCGCGCTCGCAGGCGCCTACGCGTGCTTCGCGGTCTGCGCCGCGGCCGTGCTCGGCGGACTGCTGCTCATCATCTTCAACCACTGAGGACGGATGCCTGCAACCAGGCCGCCGGCATCGTCATTCCGCGAGCAGCATCTATCAATCTGATATCGGTCGAGCTCGCGCGGGTATCAGCCTGATATCGGGGTCCTTGACGGATACCGGCGCGAGTTTCACAGTGTCGTCATGGACCTCCGTGTACTGGGGGCGTTGACACTCGACGAAGGCCGGATCGCGCTCCCCCCTCGTGATCGTCTCGTGCTGGGAGCACTCGCCGCACGGATCGGCAGAGCGGTCACAGTCGAGGCGATCGCGACCGCGGTGTGGGGTGACGCGCTGCCCGCGTCGTGGTCGAAGGTGATCCCGGGCTGCATCATGCGTCTGCGCAGAGAACTGCCGAAAGCCGCGATCGCAACGACGGCGGCCGGGTACACCCTCGCACCCGCGGCGGTCGAACTCGACGCCGCGCAATTCGTGCGGCTCGTCGAGCGCGGCTCGCGGCTGCTCGAGTTGAATGAGCCGGATCGCGCGGCCCACTCTCTCTCGGAGGCACTCGGATTCTGGCGAGGACAGCCGTTCGCCGAGCTGCAGGATTGGGAGCCCGCGCGCATCGAGTCCGATCGGCTGGACGAGATCCGCCTTGCGGCGGAGGAATCTCTGCTGGAGGCGCGGTTGCAGTCGGGTGACCTGGTCGACGCGGCCGCCGAAGCGCGCGCCCGTGTCGCGGAATCGCCGATGCGGGAGCGCCGCTGGGTGATCCTCGGGCTCGCGCAGTATCGCCAGGGACGTCAGGCGGACGCACTCGCCACGATCCGTCGTGGACGCGAGCTGCTCGCGACCGAGCTCGGCCTCGACCCGTGCGCCGAGCTCGCCACGCTCGAGCAGGCGATCCTCCGGCAGGACCCCGAACTGCAGTCGGCGGCCGCGTTTCGCACGGCGAGCGCGGAGTGTCCGTACTTCGGCCTCCCACCCGCCGGCGCGGACGACGGGGAGCGCTATTTCGGGCGTGAAGACGAGCTCGACCGCGCGCTTCAGGAGCTGGAACGGCACGCCGTGCTGGTCGTCTCGGGGTCGTCGGGGGTCGGAAAGTCGTCGTTCGTCCGCGCCGGGATCGCAGCGCACTACGCGGCGCGCGGCAGGCGGGTGACGGTCGTCACGCCCGGAGAGCGTCCGCTCGAGGTGCTGCGCGAGCTCACGCGGCATGACGGCGAGTCGCTGTTGATCGTCGACCAGTGCGAGCAGGCGTTCGCGATCGACGATCGGGATCAGACCCGTCGGTTCTTCGAGGAAATGGGCCGACTGGTGTTCCAGGGTCCGCTCGTGATGGTGATCCGCGCGGACCGGCTGGGCGATCTCGCCGACCACCACGGCTTCGCGGGGCTCATCCAGTCTCACCTGATGATGCTGGGTCCGCTCTCGGCTGACGGTCTGCGTGCAGCGATCGAGAAGCCCGCGCGGCAGGCAGGACTCATCCTCGAGCCGGGGCTGGTGGAAGTCCTGGTGCGTGACGCGGACGGGCGGAGTCTGCCGCTTCTGTCGCACGCGCTGTACCAGGTGTGGCAGCGACGCGAGGGACGGGTGCTGAGCATCGACGGCTACCACGCGTCGGGGGAGATCGACGGCGCCGTCGCGCAGACGGCCGAGGAGATGTTCGCTGATCTGTCGCACGAGGGCGCAGGACTGGCACGCGACATCCTGCTCCGGCTCGTGGAGCCTTCCCGCGGCGGTGGAGTCATCTGTCAGCGTGTGGACCGCGCGACGGTCGCGGTCGACGAGTCTCACGCGCGCGTGGCCGAGCGGTTGGTGGATGCCCGCCTGGTGACCAGCGACGAGGACTCCTTCCAGCTGGCGCACGAGGCTGTCGCCCGTGAATGGCCCCGTCTGCAGGAGTGGCTCGCCGACGATGTCGAGGGGCAGCGGACCATGCGTCATCTCAACGCCGCAGCGACCGCATGGGAGGAGATGAGTCGACCCGACAGCGAGCTCTACCGTGGCGGCCGACTGAGCGCCGCCGTTCAGTGGCGGGAGTCGGCGCAGCCGGTGCTCGCCCCGGTCGAGGTCGCGTTCCTGGACGCCTCGGTCGAGCGAGATGCGGCTGATCTCGATGCCACGCGGGATCAGCTGCAGCGGGAGCGACGCTCCGTCCGGCGCCTGCGTTGGCTGGCCGGCGCGACCGCCGCGCTCGCCGTGGTGGCGCTCGCGGCGGGGGCCCTCGCGGCGGTGCAGACGTCGGTGGCCAACGAGCGGGCCGTGATGGACGATGCGCGTCGGGTCGCCGCTCTCGCCGCCGCGGAGCCCGTGTACGAACGCGCGCTCCTCATGGCGGTGGAGGCGATCCGCCTCTGGGATGCGCCGGCGACACGCAGGTCTCTCCTGGACATCATGGAGCGCAGCCCGCGCATCGCGAGCGTGACGCGACTGGGCGACAACATGGGCATCGAGACGATGATGCTCGGTCGCGACGACTCCACTGTGCTGGTCATCGACGACACGATCACCGCCGGTGTCATCGACCTCGATGAGCGAGCCCCGATCGCCGTCGCCGATGTCGGGGGAGGGATCGTCCTGGACGCCGCCGAGGGACCCGGCGGGGGGATCGCGCTGAGCGTGATGCAGGGCGACTGCGGGGGCAGCGGCTGGTGCGAGGCGCCCGACCTCCGCACTTTCGACATCGGCCGCGGGAGTGCTCGCGAGCTGACGTTTCCCGTGTTCGGTTCGGAGGTGCTCGACATCGAGTACTCGCGCGACGAGTCGCTGGCGGCGATGATCGCGCCGCTCCCGTGGATGGCGGAAGGTGCGAACGTCGCCGTCTGGCGGGTCGACACGCCGGACGAGCCGCTGCTGCTCCGGCTCCCGCAGGCGGGGACCAACCCAGGACCACCGAGCTGGGCGAACTCGTTCGGACGCGTGCGGTTCTCCGCCGATGGCACGCGGCTGTACGCGAGCGGATTCGGCCCGACCGCCGTTTTCGATACGGCGGACGGCGCGCTCCTCGACGAGATCGAAGGCGACGGTCTGCTCGCGGTCAGCCCCGACGGGCAGACCCTTCTCCTGCGCGAGGGCCGCCAGGCGGCGCGCATCGTCGACCTCGCGGATCCGTCTCGGTCCCGTCTTCTCGAGATGGATGCCGACGTCGTGGACGGCGCATTCAGCCCCGACGGCACCGACGTCGCCACCGCCTCGGGGGACCGAGCGTGGCTCTGGCGAGCGCGCACCGGCGACCTGCTGGAGGTCCTCGCCGGCCATCGCGGCATCGTCCGGGCGCTGGCGTTCCGTTCGACGGGCGAACTTGTGACGGCAGGCAAGGACGGAGCACTGTTCACCTGGGCGCTGGACGATTGGACCGAGTCGTTCCGCGTGATTCGGGATCTCAGCGGCCAGCCTTCCCTGAGGGATGAGCGCGCCCTCACCTACGCTCTCCCTAACGGCGGGCACGTGAGGGTCTCCGCCGACGACCCTGACATCTGGGTCGAACGGGCTTGTGCGATCGCCGGGCGCGGCCTCAGCGAGGAAGAGTGGCAGGAGGTCTTCGCGGACCGACCACATGACCCCGCTTGCTCGAAGGGCGCTCCGTCCGCGCTGCCCGAATAGACTCGGCCGCATGGCCACCGCCGCACCCGTCCAGTTCGGTCAGTACCCGCCTGCGCGGCGCACGCTGCTGCACGTGAGCGACACGCACCTGCTCGCGGGCAACGCGCCGCTCGGCGGCCGTTTCGACACCGCGGCGAACCTCGCCCGGACGCTCGAGGCGGCAGAGGCCACCGGCATCCGTCCCGACGCGATCGTGTTCACCGGCGACTTGACGGATCTCGGCGAGCCCGAGGCGTACACCGCTCTGCGCGCCGCGGTGGGGCCGGTGGCGGAGCGACTGGGAGCCCCGGTGGTGTGGGTCGCCGGCAACCACGACGAGCGCCCGGCGCTGCGGCGCGACCTCCTCGGGCTGGAGCCGACCGAGGAGCCCGTGACCGGCGTATGGGATCTCGGCGGGCTGCGGCTGATCGGTCTCGACTCGACGGTGCCCGGCTGGCATCACGGCGATCTCGACCACGGGCAGCTCGAGTGGCTGCGCCGTGAGCTCGCGACGCCGGCGCCGCTGGGCACGATCCTTGCGCTGCACCACCCGCCGCTGCCGTCGCACGTGCCGCTGTTCGACATCCTCGAGCTTCGGGAACAGGGGCGACTCGCCGACGTGATCGCCGGCACCGATGTGCGCGCGATCCTCGCGGGCCACCTGCACTACTCGACGAGCGGCACGTTCGCGGGCGTCCCGGTGAGCGTGGCTGCAGCCACCTGCTACACGATGAACCTGGCGCGCCCCGCGGCGGACGTCAACGGCATGGACGCCGGCCAGTCGTTCCACCTCGTGCACGTCTACGACGACACGATCACCCACGCCGTCGTGCCCGTCGTCGACGCGCCGACCGGCGATGTCTTCTCCGCCGAATGGGTCGAGCGGATGTCGCGACTCACGCCAGAGGAGCGACTCGAGGCGTTCTCACGCAAGCGCCGCTGACGGCGGTCTCCTCACCGAATGCTGACCGCCGTCATGTACGTGGAGGCGGAGCCGGGTGTACGCCGTGTACAACCCGGTGGGCGGGCCCCGCGGGTAGGCTCGAAGCATCCCGCACACCGCTGTGAACGACCCACGAGGACTGCAACACATGGCTCTGGACGCAATGACGCGAACCCGCATCGAGACCGACTCCCTGGGATCCCTGGAGATCCCCTCCGACGCGTATTGGGGCATCCACACCGCCCGCGCGCTCGAGAACTTCCCGATCTCGAAGAGGCCGATCTCGGTCTACCCCGACCTGGTGCGGGCGCTCGCGATGGTGAAGCAGGCGTCGGCCCGCGCGAATCGCGAGATCGGGGTGCTCGACCCCGCCAAGGCGGACCTCATCGACCGTGCCTCGCAGCTGGTCATCGACGGCGACTACCACGACCAGTTCGTCGTGGGCGTGATCCAGGGCGGCGCCGGCACGTCGACCAATATGAACGCGAACGAGGTCATCACCAACATCGCGCTCGAGCTCGCCGGACGCCCCAAGGGCGACTACGACTTCCTGTCGCCGATCGACGACACCAACCGCAGCCAGTCGACGAACGACGTCTATCCGACCGCCATCAAGGTGGGCCTGGGTCTCGACCTGAAGACGCTGCTCGAGGAGCTCGACCTGCTGCGCCGCGCGTTCCTGGCGAAGGCGGTCGAGTTCCACGACGTGCTGAAGGTCGGCCGCACCCAGCTGCAGGACGCGGTGCCGATGACGCTCGGCCAGGAATTCCACGGGTTCGCCACGACACTCGGCTACGATCACCAGCGCCTCACCGAGAATGCCTACCTCCTGTACGAGGTCAACATGGGTGCGACCGCGATCGGCACCGGCATCACGACGCATCCCGCGTACGCGAAGGCCGTGCTGCGCCACCTGCGCGAGATCTCGGGCCTCGACCTCGACACCGCCTCCGACCTGGTCGAGGCGACCAGCGACACCGGCTCGTTCATGTCGTTCTCGGCGTCGCTCAAGCGCAACGCGATCAAGCTGTCGAAGATCTGCAACGACTTGCGACTGCTGTCGTCCGGCCCCCAGGCCGGATTCGGCGAGATCAACCTGCCCGCGCGGCAGGCGGGGTCCAGCATCATGCCCGGCAAGGTGAACCCCGTCATCCCCGAGGTCGTCAACCAGGTCGCGTTCTCGGTCGCAGGCGCCGACCTCACCGTCACGATGGCGGTCGAGGGCGGGCAGCTGCAGCTGAACGCGTTCGAGCCCGTCATCGCGCACTCGATCTTCCAGTCGATCACGTGGCTGCGTCAGGCGATGTACACCCTGCGTGTCAACTGCGTCGACGGCATCACCGCGAACCGCGAGCGGCTCGGTGCGATGGTCGGCTCGTCCGTCGGCGTGATCACCGCACTCACCCCGTTCATCGGCTACGCGGCGGCCGCAGCCCTCGCCAAGACCGCCCTGCTGACCGGGCACGGCGTCGCCGACCTCGTCGTCGAGGCGGGCCTCATGTCGCGCGAGGAAGTCGTCAAGCAGCTCTCGCCCGCCCGCCTTTCGGGACTCGAAACCATCACCGCCGCGATCCCGGTCGTGGCGGCGCCCGAGGACGTCGTCGAGGAGGCGCCGGCAGACACGCGCTGAGCCGGTTGCCGCGGGCGGCTCCCGATCGATAACGTCAGGGAGACTCGAACGAAAGGCGAGAAATGACCGATCCGCAGAACCCGGCCGCACCCGAGCCGCCGCAGCAGCCCGCGTCGCAGCCCACTGCGCCTCAGCCGCCCGCCGCCGACGCCCCGTCCGGCACGGGACCATCGGACTACCCGCCGCCGGCTCCTCGACCCGAGTACGGGGCGGCTCCGCCCTCCTACCCGGCCGCCTCGCCCGCGTACGGCTCGGCTCCGCCCGCCGCGTACGGCGCCCCGGCCGACGGCCCGGTGCCCGGCAAGACGCTCGGCATCGTCGCGTTCGTGCTGTCGTTCTTCGTCCAGCTCGTGGCGCTCATCCTCGGCATCGTGGCACTCGTGCAGAGCCGCAAGGCGGGCGTCAAAAACGGCTGGGCTGTAGCCGCGATCATCATCTCGGCGGTGCTGATGCTCCTCGGCATTATCCTGTTTTTCGCGATCGTGCTCCCGCTGCTGACCTTCTCCGGGGAAGTGCTGCAGGCGTGCCAGGAGGCCGGCTTCACCGGGACCGTCGAGGTCCGCGGTCTGCCGGTCGACTGCGCCACGGTCTCGAATTGACCTGACATCGCAGACGGCGGGTGCCCCACGGGGCGCCCGCCGTTCGTCGTACGCGGCGGGAGCGGCGATCCGCCTCCACACCCGCGCCGCGGGAGGAAATCAGTCGAGGATGCGGCAGTGCGTGGTGAGCGCGCCGATGCCGTCGATCCCGACGGTGACGGTGGAGCGGTCGCGCAGGAACACCTGCGGGTCCCGCGAGTACCCGGCGCCGCCCGGGCTGCCCGTCGAGATGAGCGTCCCCGGCAGCAGCGTGGCCGACTTCGACAGATGCGAGATGAGCGTGGCGACCGGGCGCACCATCTGACCCGTGGTCGCATCCTGCAGCGTCGTGCCGTCGAGCACCGTCCAGATGTGGAGATCCTGCGGGTCGGGCACTTCGTCGGCGGTGATCACGAAAGGACCGGTCGGCGTGAAGCCGTCGAAGGACTTGCAGCGCGACCACTGCGCCTCGGAGTACTGGATGTCGCGCGCGGTGATGTCGTTGACCACCGTGTAGCCCCAGACGTGGTCGAGCGCGTCCTCGGGGGAGACGTCCTTCGCGGGAGTGCCGATGATGACGCCCAGCTCGGCCTCGTAGTCGACGGACTCGCTGAGGGACCGCGGCCAGATCGTGGTGTGGTCGTGCCCGGCGAGCGAGTTCGGCCAGAGCACGAACACCGTCGGCGTCGAGTCCGTCTTCAGCCCGAGCTCGCTCGAGTGCGCGGCGTAGTTGAGGCCGATCGCGAGGATCACCGGGGGCGCGAGCACCGCGGACGCGAAGCCCAGCCCCTCGATCGGATGCCGCGTGCCACGGTCGGCGGCATCCCGCACGCGTGCGAGCAGCTCGTCGCCACCGGCGATGAGCTCCTCGAGCACGCGGGGCGCTCCGTCGAACAGCTCCTCGACGATCGCCACCTCGTCGCCATCGACGAGTGCGAGCCTCGGCTCGCCCGACTCCGGTGGCACGACATGGGCGAAGCGCATGCCCCCAACCTAGCCGCCGGGATGCGCGCGCGGGCCGTCCACAGCCCTGATGACGGGTGAGCGTTCTGCACCCATAGGCTGTGCGCATGACGCTCGACCCCGGTGCCTCCCGCCCCCGGCCCTCGCTCACGCCGCCGGAGTTCGCCTCCGCGCTCGCGCAGCCCCGCGTCGCGGCCCCCGCGGCGATCACGCCCCCGTCATCCGCACCCGCACCCGTGCAGATCCCGACCGCCGCCGCGTCGCATCGCGGACGCGGTGCGTCGGTCTGGATCATCGGCATCCTCGTGCTCGTGCTGATCGTGCTGGTGGCCTACTTCCTGACCGCGCTCGGCCCGGCGGCGTCGCTCATCGGGATGGTGCTGGCGGTGGTGCCGCTCGTCGGCGTTCTCTTCGCGGTGCGCATCGTCGACCGCTGGGAACCCGAGCCCCGCGGACTGCTCATCCTCGCGATCGCGTGGGGTGCGATCGCCGCCGTCGGCATCGCGCTCGGCGTCGACCTGCTGCTGTCGATGGTGTTCGGCCCGGCGACCGGGTCCCGTGAGGTGCTGCAGACCGTCGTCCAGGCACCGGTCGTCGAGGAGTTCGCGAAGGGACTCGGCGTCTTCCTCATCTTCGCGACCGCCCGGCGCGCGTTCGACGGCCCGATCGACGGCATCGTCTACGGCGCGCTGGTCGGTGCCGGCTTCGCGTTCACCGAGAACATCCAGTACTTCGCCGTGAGCTTCATCGAGGGCGGTGCGACCGAGACCACCACGACGTTCTTCCTGCGCGGCATCCTGTCGCCGTTCGCCCATGTCATGTTCACGAGCGTCACCGGCTTCGCGCTCGGTCTCGCCGCGCGCCGCGGGCTGTCGACCGGTCAGGCGATCGGCCCCGGGCTGCTCGGGCTGGCGGGCGCGATCGCGCTGCACGCGTTCTGGAACGGCTCCGCCATGTTCGGGGACTTCTTCTTCCTCTACCTGACGCTGCAGGTGCCGCTCTTCATCGGGTTCATCCTCGGTGTCGTGGCGCTCCGGCGAGAGGAGTCGCGGCTCACGCGACGCCGGCTCGGCGAGTACGCGTCGGCCGGCTGGTTCACCCCGCAGGAGGTCGACATGCTCGCGACCTCGGCGGGGCGCAAGGCCGCCCTCGCGTGGGCGCGGACGCTGCGGGGGGACCGCACGGCGCTCATGAAGACCTTCATCACCGATGCCACGGCCCTCGCCGCGACGCGTCAACGGGCGATCACCGGGCGTGATCCGCAGGCGGCGGGCGAGGAGCGGGACCTGCTCGCGAAGACCGCCGCGACCCGCACCGCGATGTTCGCGCCGTGACCGGAGAACCCCGGAGACAAAGACTCAGCGCTCGGTGCCGCGGCGATGCCTGCGTGTCAACCGAGCGCTGAGTTGGTCTGCCCCCAGCATGCCGGGCGGGCTGCGCGGGTGTCAAGAGAACCCCGGCGGTTCCCCTGACGGCGAACTCGCTCGGCGCTCGCGGACTTCGGATGGTTGGATGGAGGCATGACTGACGACCGTACCAAGCCCGAGATCGACGCACCCGCCGGCCCGGCGCCGGCCGACCTCGTCGTCCGCGACATCGTCGTGGGTGAGGGTGCCGAGGCGAAGCCCGGCGACACCGTGACCGTCCACTACGTGGGCGTCGAGTACGAGACCGGCGAAGAGTTCGACTCGTCGTGGAACCGCGGCGAGAGCATCCAGTTCCCGCTCCGCGGCCTCATCCAGGGCTGGCAGGACGGCATCCCGGGCATGAAGGAGGGCGGTCGCCGCGAGCTCGTCATCCCGCCGCACCTCGCTTACGGTCCGGCCGGCGGCCACTTCCTCGGCGGCAAGACGCTCATCTTCGTCATCGACCTCATCAAGGTCGGCTGAGCTCGTCGAAGCCTGACCCACCCCGATCGTCCGGAGGGACGGATGCTGCGGCATCCGTCCCTCCTTCGTTCCCAGGAGTTCGCGCGTAATTTGCATTCACGGGAATAGAACATCTGCGAGGCTGTGTTGGACCACGTATGCCCGTCCCCTCGGGCGGCCCCACACGGACCTGAAACACGAAGGACGACCATGACCGACTCCACCACGATCGACGTTCCCGGCTACAAGGCGGGCACCTGGGTGCTCGACCCCGCGCACAGCGAGGTCACCTTCAGCGTGCGCCACATGATGATCTCGAAGGTGCGCGGCACCTTCGGCATGAAGAGCGCGACCCTCGTCGCCCCCGAGAACCCGCTCGACGCCAAGGTGGAGGCATCGGTCGACGTCACCTCCGTCGACACCAAGGACGAGGGCCGCGACAACCACCTGCGCTCCGCTGACTTCTTCGACGTCGAGAACCACCCCACCATGGAGTTCGTCTCGACCGGCGCCCACGTGAAGGACGGCGAGTTCTTCGTGGACGGCGACCTCACCATCCGCGGCGTCACCAAGCCCGTGTCGTTCGAGTTCGAGTTCGGCGGCTTCGGCACCGACCCCTGGGGCAACTACAAGGCGGGCGCGACGGCGAAGACGGTCGTGAACCGCGAGGACTTCGGCCTCACCTGGAATGCCGCCCTCGAGACCGGTGGAGTGCTGGTCGGCAAGGACGTCACCATCACGCTCGACCTGCAGGGCGCGCTCCAGCAGGACTGACCTTCCGCATGCGGAAGAAGAGCGGATGCCTCGATCACGAGGCATCCGCTCTTCGCGCACGCAGCCGATCCTGAGCGAGCAGGATGCCGAGGAACACGACGAGCGCGCCGATCGGCTCGTTCCACGTGATCGTCTCGCCGAGGATCAGGATGCCGAGGATCACGCCGACGACCGGGGTGATGTAGGTCACGGTCGAGGCGCGCGTCGGCCCCCACGCGCGCACGGTGTTCTGGTTCCACACGTACGCGATGCCGGTGCCGAGGCACCCGAGGAGCACCAGGCTCACCACGATCGGGACGTCGAGGCGCACGGGCGTCAGCACGAGGAACGGCGTCAGCAGTGCCATGACGACGCCGGCCATCGCGATGTAGCCGAACGTGAATGCGAGCGCCGACATCCCGGTGTTCGAGACGAAGCGCCGCATGTAGGCGAAGCTGAAGCCGTAGCTCGCGGTCGCACCGAGGATGGCGAGCTCGGCGACGAGGCTTCCGTCGAGGGCGATGCCCTGCCACGGGGCGATGATCACCACGACGCCGAGGATGCCGACGCCGATCCCGAGGACCTGCAGGGCCTTGAGCCGCTCGACGCGGAAGACCAGCCACGCCATGATCGCGGTCATGATCGGCGTGGTCGCGTTGAAGATGCTGGCGACGCCCGAACTGACGTGCTGCTGCGCCCACGAGAACAGCAGGAACGGGATGACGCAGAACGTGAGCCCGAGCACGGTCAGGTGCGCCCACACCTTGAGGCTGCGGGTCAGGTGCTCACGCCGCAGGAGGACGAGTGCGCCGAGGGTCAGCGCGCCGAGGAGGATGCGGGTCCACGCGACCTGCGCGGGGGAGATGCCGGTGAGCGACACCTTCATGAAGAGGAAGCTCGCGCCCCACACGATCCCGGCGAGCACGAACTGCACCGTGATCCAGCGCGGGGACGGCAGCCGCTGCGCACGCAGTGCCGGCGGAGCCGTTCTTGTCGAGGTCACGGTCGCCACCGTACGCCCACCCGCCGACGCCCGGGCCCGGGAGAGGATGCGACGTCCGAAATCCGCCGATGTGCGGCCGTCAGGCTACGGCGCAGCTCAGGGGACGGGATTCTCGGCGTCGTATGCGCGGAACCGCGGCGTGAGCCGCACCAGCGTCGCGACCAGGCCGATGATGATGAAGCCGCCCAGCAGCGGCGGGAACCACAGTGCGGTGAGCGTCGCCAGCGTGCCCGCGTACAGGGCGCCGAGGCGCGGGCCGCCCGTCACCACGACGATGAAGATCCCCTGCAGGCGGCCGCGGATCGTGTCGGGCACGGCGGACTGCACCATCGTGTTGCGGAAGATCGAGCTGATGTTGTCGGCGGCGCCCGAGACCGCGAGCACGAGGCACGCGAGTGCGATGAGCACCAGGTTCGGGGTGTCGGCGTCCACGCCGTCCGGCGCGAACCACCCGAGCGCGGCGGCGCCCAGGACGAGCCCCAGCGCGGCGATCGAGCTGCCGTACGCGAGGATCGCGCGCTCGATCCCGACGCCCTGACGCCGGATGCCGCCGACCCGGCCCGAGAACAGACTGGAGGCGAAGGCGCCTGCCGCCACCGAGGCGGTCAGCACGCCCGTCGTGATCGGCCCGCCGCCGAGCAGCACCGCGCCGATCGCGGGGAAGAGCGAGAGCGGCTGGCCGAACGTCATCGCGATGATGTCGAGGATGAACTGGAGCCGGATGTTCGACGCGCGCTTCAGGAAGCGCCAGCCATCGCGGAGCGACTCGAGGCCCGGCCGCACGATCTCACCCTCGGGGCGGAGATTCGGAAGGGTCCACAGCCCGAGGAAGAGCGAGGTCATGAGCACGACGTCGAGTGTGTAGGTCCACGCGTAGCCGGTCAGCGCGACCAGCACGCCCGCGAGGGCGGGCCCCGCCATCACCATGATCCCGACCGTGATGCCGCCCAGCGCCGACGCCGCGGGCAGCAGCTCACGCGGAAGCAGGCGCGGAACGATCGCCTGGCGCGAGGCGAACACGATCGAGTTCGCCGACGAGTTGACGATGCTGAGCGCGTAGAGCCACCACACGGTCTCGAGTTGCGCCCAGGTCAGCACCGCGAGCAGCGCGGTCGAGGCGAACGTGACGGTCGCGGCGATGAGGGCCACCGCCCGGCGGTCGAAGGCGTCGGCGAGCATGCCGCCGTAGATGCCGGCGAAGATCATCGGCACGAGGCCCGCGACCGCGATCATCGACACCGCGAAGGTGGACCCGGTCAGGTCGTACATCTGCAGCATGATCGCGACGATCGTGAGCTGCCCGCCGAGGCCGGCGAGCGTCGAGCCGATCCACATGCGCGTGAACGGGGGACTGGCGCGGAAGGGCCGCAGGTCGATGAAGTGGCTGCGATGCTCTCCGGCGCTCACTCGCCGGCCTCGGTGTCCTGCACGGATTCGAGCGTACCCGGGCTCAGGGGCAGCCGGTTCGCCGGGGCATCCGTTCGCTGGTAGACTCTTCAGGTTGCCGTTGGATCGGCCGCGGAGAAAGAGAGCTCGCACATCGGGTGACGAGCACCGCGCAACAAGCAGAGAGGGGATCACCTATGGCACTGGAAGCAGACGTCAAGAAGGCGATCATCGAAGAGTACGCGACGCACCCCGGTGACACCGGATCCCCCGAGGTGCAGGTCGCGATGCTGACGCAGCGCATCAAGGACCTCACCGAGCACCTCAAGGAGCACAAGCACGACCACCACTCGCGTCGTGGGCTGTTCCTGCTCGTCGGTCAGCGCCGCCGCCTGCTGGGTTACCTGCAGGACATCGACATCAACCGTTACCGCTCGCTCATCGAGCGCCTCGGTCTCCGTCGATAAGGCATCGACCAGCGTTCAATCGCGCAAAACATTCTTGGAAGGCCTCCCTACGGTGTGGGGAGGCCTTCGTCATTCCCGGACGCGTCAACGCGACGGGCGAGCGGATGCCTCGACCCGGGCGGCGACCAGATCCGCGTGGTGGATCTCGGCCACGTCGGGGTGCGCGCGCAGGCGCGACTTCAGCGCGTTCTCGCCGTACAGCGCATGGATCGGGTTGGACGGATCCTGCGTGACCCCGCGGGCCTGCGCCGCGAGCTCGGCCGGAAGCTCGATGAGCGGGAGGCGCTTGTCGAGGGCCGGGTTGAAGAAGAACGGCACCGAGATGCGGTCGTCGGGGGAGCGGGGAGAGATCACGCGGTGCTTCGTCGCGATGAGGTAGCCCTGCGTCGCGTACTCGAGGAGCTCGCCGATGTTGACGACGAACGCACCGGGTACCGGGGGAGCGTCGACCCACTCTCCGTCCCTCTCGACCTGCAGGCCGCCCTTGCCCGGTTCGACCCACAGGAGCGTCAGCACGCCGGAATCCTTGTGGGCGCCGACGCCCTGCTGCGGCGTCGGGTCCTCCTTGCCGGGGTAGCGCACGATCTTGATGAGCGTCGAGGGCTCGCCGAAGTGCTCGTCGAAGTAGTTCTCCGCGGCGCCGAGCGACAGCGCCCACGCGCGCAGGAGCTTGCGCGCGACCCCCGACAGGTGGTCGTGCCACTCTGAGACGACCTCGCGCAGCTCGGGCTGGGCTGCCGGCCAGAGGTTGGGTCCGATGAGGCGTGCGAAGTCGGGGGCCGCCGGGTCGGCGATCGCCTCGCGTTCGGGTCCGATATCGATCTGCTCGCGCCAGTCGACCTTGCCCTGCGTGCGCTCGCCGCCGACGCGGGTGTACCCGCGGAAGTGCGGGCTGTTGACGTTCTCGATGGCGAGCTTGTCGGCCTCGGGGAGGGCGAAGAAGTCGCGCGCGGCCTGGTGCAGTCGCGCCTCCAGGTCGGGGGTCACGCCCGTGCCGGTCAGGTAGAAGAAGCCGACGTCGTGGGTCGCGGCGCGCAGGTCGCTGCGGAACTGCGCGGCTGCCTCCGGGCCCGCGTCGAGCCGGGAGAGGTCGAGGATCGGCAGGTTGAGGTCGGTCATGGTGCGAGAGTAGGCGGCTGCGCCGCATCCGTCCCGTTTGTTGCCTTCGGTTTCGCGCGGTCCGCGCCGATGCCGAATCGGCGGCTGACGCGCACCCGTTGCGCCCGCGACCGTCGTCCGGTCTGCTGGACGCATGACGCGTCCCCCACGCAACGTGCTCGTGACCGGCTGTTCCACCGGTATCGGCCGCCAGGCGGCATCCGTCCTCGCCCGGCGCGGCTGGCGCGTCTACGCGACGGCTCGCCGTCTCGACGCCATCGCGGATCTCGAGAGGCATGGATGCCGCCTCCTCGAGCTCGACGTGACCGATGAGGCTTCGCGGGCCGCCGCCGTCGACGCGGTCATGGCGGCCGAGGGCGCGGTCGGCGTGCTGGTGAACAACGCCGGCATCAGTGAGCTCGGCGCGACGGCGGCCATGCCGGTGGCACACGTGGAGCGGATGTTCGCGACCAACGTCTTCGGCATGCTGAGCCTGACGCAGCTCGTGGTCCCGGGCATGCGCACGCGCGGCGCCGGGCGCATCGTGAACATCGGCTCGATGAACGGTCGCTGGATGATGCCGGGCATGGGATCGTACGCCGCCACCAAGCACGCGCTCGAGGCGTTCAGCGACGCCCTCCGCTACGAGCTCCGGCCCTTCGGCATCGAGGTCTCGCTCATCGCGCCCGGCATGGTGACGACAGGGTTCGGCCATTCGGCGGCGCGGCGCAGCGACAGCTCCGAAGACGACCCGCAGTGGGCGGACTTCACGGCCCGCGTGTCGGAGCTGACGCTCACGTGGGACGCGGGGCCGCGCGCCCGGCTCGCCTGCTCGCCGCGCGATGTCGCCGAGCGCGTGGTGCGCGCAGCAGAGTCTCAGCGGCCGCGGGCCCGCTACCGGGTCGCGCCGTCGGCGACGATCATGCTGTCGCTGCGCCGCGTGCTGCCGGAGCGGACGTTCGAGCGTGTGCTGCGCGCCCAGTTCCCGTCCCCGCGGCCCTGACGCCGGACGATGGCCGGGCGCGCGGCCCGGCCATCGGCGATCCTCAGGAGGTGGGGCGGTTCATGTCGGGGATGGTGATCGGGGTGGTCGTCCCCGATGCGCCGCGGTTCAGGAAGGCCATCGCGATGCCGCGGAGGAGCTGGTCGAACAGGTAGAAGTTCGCCGGCATGAGCGGAAGGAGCCCCTCGCGGAACGCGATGTAGCTCGGCCAGCCGACCCGGATGGTGGCGGCCGACACATAGTCGCGGGGGAGGCCGAGCCAGTCGCCGATCTCGTTGCCGAGCTGGTAGCGGACGAACTCGTTGAGGAAGCCGCGCGTGACCCCGAGGTCGACCTGCGCAGTGAGCCCGAGGAGCGTCTCGGCGAGCTCCTGGCCCTCGGGCGTCCACGCGAGCTTGGGCGTGAGGATCTGCGCGGCCTGGGCGTGTGCGGCGTCCCAGGTCGCGGGGATGTACTCGTCGCGGACGCCGAGGAAGTGCAGCGCCACCTGCCACGAGTGCAGGAAGGCGTCCTGGTCGGCCGTCGACATCGGCACCCGCCACTCCTTGAGCTTCTTGTGCGCGAAGGTGCCGGTGCTGTGGAAGGTGACGAGGATGTCGTGGTTGCTGATCGGGATCTGCTCGTCGTGACCGCTCTGCTGCCAGTGCGGCGACTGCGGCAGGAGGTGGCGGACGGCGGAGTGCACCATGCGCGTCTTGTTCGAGGTCACCATGAACTCGCCCGTCGTCTCGAACGCGTTGATGTCGCTCAGGTCGTAGCCGAAGCTGAACGTCTTCGCTGCGCGGTCCTGCATGTCGGCGCCGCCCTTCGAGTGGTACACGGACCGTGCCTCACGCGGGATGACGGTGCTCATGATGCCGCCGCCGATTCCGTAGATCATGAAGAGGTAGGTGTCCTTGCGGCGGTTGAAGTCCGCCGCGCGGCGCAGCTTGGTCCGGTCGGCCCAGGAGGGCAGCTGGGTCGAACCCTGGAGGAAGCCTGCCAGCTCCGGCGGAAGGCCGGTGGGCACCGGCTGCCAGTTGTTGACCCACGGCAGGATCGCGTCGTTGACCGCAGCGGTCTGACCGCTGGAGATGACGGAGGCCATGATGCGGTCGAGGTCGTCGTCCCACACCCACTGCGGATCGACGCCGGAGCCGGTGCCGAGCACCGACCCCGCGGGCGACCACGACCAGGCCGCTGTGGGGATGGCGACGCCGGCGAGACCGAGCGCGGCCCCCAGCGTCAGGACGGAACGTCTGGTCATTTCGGGCATGGGGGTACCTGCTTCCCGACGGGGGACGGATCACGCCCGGCGACATCCTCGACGCCGGTTCCCGCGTGTCGATCCATCCAGGACGAATGTGATTCGCCGTTAACATATGTGGTGCGGGCGCGCCGCACAACCCCCTGATGTCCAGGGGTTTCGGAACGGGGTCAGCCGTTCTGGCGCGGATCGGGTCGGGGCATCCGCGGTTCCTCCCGCGGCCGGCGCGATCCCGTGGGATCGTTGCGCCGTCCCTCGCGGCGGGCGAGGGTGCGATCGGCGAACAGCCAGGTCGGACGCGGCTCGACCAGCGGGCGGAAGACGCGGCGCACGGGTTTCGTCGCGAGCCCGAGAGCGATCAGCACGGATCCGATGATCACGAGTGGCAGCCACAGCCACGTCGGCTCGGCGTTGCGCAGCAGGCCGTTCTCGCGGAACGGGTAGAGCACGAACGAATGCAGCAGATAGACGTACATCGTGTACTGGCCGAAGTGCGTCCACCAGTGCGTGTCGCGCGGCACGAGCGCGAAGAACGCGGTCGACAGCACCACTGCCACGACCATCAGCGCGAGGCGCACACCGCCCGCCCACCACTGCGTGCCGCCGATCGACGCGTAATTCTCGTCGTAGAACAGCCACTCGCGCAGGTTCATCGCGCGCCAGTCGTCGACGAAGAACCACGCCGCCCATCCGGTGACGGCGAAGAGTCCGAGCGCGCCGGCCAGCACCCACCAGGGCCGGCGGTCGAGGAGTCGAAGCCGTGCGACGACGTCGTGCTCGCGCAGCCACCAGCCGAGCGTGAAGAACGGCAGCAGCCCGAGCGTGCGCGACAGCGAGAACGTCGAGCCGATGTTCGGCAGGTAGCCGGCGCCGATCGAGATCACGATGGTCCACAGCAGCGGCCAGCGCAGCAGCGCCAGATAGGGGAGCACGACTCGGAAGATGCCGAGCGCGAGCAGGAACCACAGCGTCCAGGAGGGCTGGGTGATGTTGGGGTTCGCCTGTCCCTCGACGATCCACTTGGTGAGGGTCCACAGTCCCTCGAACACGATGTACGGCACCAGGATGTCGGTGATCACGCGTGCCATCTGCGTCTTGGTCGGGGCGTCCGACTTCGAGAAGTAGCCCGAGATGATCGCGAACGCCGGCATGTGGAACGCGTAGATGACGAGGTACAGGCCCAGCGCGATGTCGGAGTCGTACGTCAGCCGCTGCACGGCGTGACCGAGCACCACGAACACGATGCACGCGAAGCGCGCGTTGTCCCAGAACGGCGTGCGCCGCCGCGGACGGGCGATGGATCCCGTCGGGGTGGTGGTCGTCGCCGTGGGCGGAACGCTGCTGCCGGTCATCGTCACCTCTCGCCGGGGGCGCAGACCAGACTAGCCGCGTGCGCCGGGCGGCGCTCTCGCTTGACACCGAGTCCCACGCTGGATGAATCTGAGTGCGAGCGTGCCGACGGCGGTCGCCGGGAGGGATTCACCGATGAGGGATGCTGCGACCCACGCCGGCTGGTCGAGCTCGGCGACCGATCGGCCCTTCGTCGCAGTGAGCACCGGGGTGATCCGCGGAACCCGGGAGGGTGCGCTCGACCGCTTCCTCGGCATCCCGTACGCCGCCCCGCCGGTGGGTGAGCGCCGCTTCCGGGCTCCCGAGCCTGCCGCGGCGTGGGTGGGGGAGCGGGATGCCTCGGCCTTCGGCCCGACCGCGCCGCAGCGTCCGTACAGTCCGGCGATCGCGAAGTACCTCGCCTCCGTCGAGGTGCCCGGCGACGACATCCTCACGGTGAACGTGTGGACGCCCGCCGATCGCGCACCGGACGCCGCGCTGCCCGTGCTGGTGTTCGTGCACGGCGGCGCGCTCACGCGCGGCACGACCGCGCTCCCCACCTACGACGGCGAGCGGTTCGCGCGGCATGGCATCGTGTACGCGTCGATCCAGTATCGGCTGGGCCAGGAGGGCTTCGCGGTGCTCGACGACGTGCCCCGGAACCTCGGCGTGCTCGACCAGGAGCTCGCTCTGCGCTGGGTGCGCCGCGAGATCGCCGCCTTCGGTGGAGACCCCGCCCGCGTCACGGTCATGGGGCATTCGGCCGGTGCCAACACGCTCACGGCTCTCCTCGCCCTCCCGCACGCGAAGGAGCTGTTCGACCGGGCGATCCTGCAGTCCGGCCCGCTCGAGGCGCGGCCGCCCAAGAAGGCGGGCCGTATGACCCGCGAGATCGCGCAGCGCCTCAAGGTCGCCACCACGCGTGCGGGATTCTCCGGCGTCCCTGCGGATGAGCTCGTCTCGCAGCAGACCGCGCTCGCCGCGGGCGGCTCCCCGCTCGGCGGCGGGCCGACGGTCGCGCTGGTGATCGGGGGCGAGGCCGTGCCTCGCAGCCCGCTCGATGCTCTGCTCGCGGGCGCGGGTCGAGGCATCCCGGTGCTGATCGGCTCCACCAGCGAGGAGTACCGGCTCTGGCTCGTCCCGTCCGGGGCGGTCGACAAGGCGAGCTGGCTCACGGTGACCGTCGCGCGGCTGGCCGCGCGCGTGCCGGCGCGGATCGTGCGGGCTCACCGCGCGCGCCGCCCCGACGCGAAGCCGGGGGAGGTGCTGGGCGAGGTGATCGGCGACATGCTGCTGCGCGGCCCGATCACGCGCTTCGCCGACAGTCGGGTCGAGTCGACGGAATCGCCGACGTGGGTGTACGAGTTCCGGTGGCGGAGCCCCGTCGACGGGCTCGGCGCCGCGCACGTCATGGAGCTCGGCTTCGTGTTCGACCGGCTCGGCGAGCCCGACGCGATCGGCATCGGGGGTCCGGACGGGCCCCAGGCCCTCGCCGACGCGATGCATCGAGCGTGGGTGTCGTTCGTTGTCGACGGCGATCCGGGCTGGGAGGCATGGTCGGCGCGGCGGCCGGTGCAGGCGTTCGATGCCGACGGCGGGCACATCGACTACGCGCCGCGTCAGAACGAGCTCGACGGTCTTCCCGAGGGGTAGTCTCGCAGGCGCGATGACGACGATCGACGACGCGCTGCAGCGCGACCAGGCCATTGGCGACCTCGATTGGCATGTGTTCCCGGGCGGCACGGAGCGCGATGAGTTCCGCGCCCCCAGTGGCGGTCTCGCGCGGGTGCGCCTGGGTGACCACGACGCGCCGAGGGTCGTGCTCGTCCCCGGCGTGGCGGGGTCGAAGGAGGACTTCGTGCTGCTGTTCCCGCTGCTCGCCGCCGCCGGGTACCGCGTCGAGTCGTACGACATCGCCGGCCACTACGAGTCGGTGGAGGCCGGCCCGCAGCACCTCGACCCGCCGCGCGAGCAATACGACTATGCGCTGTTCGTCGACGATCTCATCGCGATCCTCGAGGACGGCAGCCCCGCCCACGTGCTCGGCTACAGCTTCGCGGGCCTGGTCACCGAGCTCGCGCTCGTCGAGCGTCCCGACCTGTTCCGGAGCCTCACGCTCATGGCTGCGCCGCCCGCGACCGGCCAGGTCTTCCGTGGCGTGAAGCACATCGGGCCGATCTCCGACATGTCGCCGCACCGCGCCGCGGGGCTCATCCTGTGGGGCATCCGGTACAACCTCAACCGCACGCCTCCCGGCCGCATCGCCTTCGTGCGCGAGCGGCTCGGCGTCACGGGCCGCGCCTGCATCGACGACGTCGTCGGACTCATGATGTCGACGCCCGACTTCGCCGACGCCGTCGCGGCCACGGGCATCCCGAAGCTCATCGCCGTCGGCGACCAGGACCTCTGGCCGCAGGCGCAGCACGATGCCTACGCCGCGCGCATCGGCGCCCGTGTCGCGACGTACCCCACGGGGCACGCGCCCTGCGAGACCGCTCCGCACCAGCTCGCGCGCGACATGCTGCGACTCTTCGCCGACGCGCAGTGAGAGGGGTGGATGCCGCAGCCCGCGGCATCCACTCTCCTCATCTCACTTGATCGAGCCTCGCGTGACGCCAGAGATCACCCAGCGCTGGCTGAAGATGTAGACGATCAGCAGCGGTGCCATCGCCATCAGGTAGGACGCGAACGCCACCGTGTAGTCGGTGTTGAACTGCCCCTGGAAGACGTACTGCGCGAGCGAGAGCGTCCGCGCCGAGGGCTCTGTGAGCACGACGAGCGGCATGATGAAGTCGTTCCACGCCCACACGCACGTGAGGATGCCGACCGTCGCGTTCATCGGCATGAGCAGCGGGAAGATCACCTGCCAGAACACCCTCCACGTCGAGGCGCCGTCGACGCGTGCGGCCTCTTCGAGCTCGATCGGAATCGAGCGGATGTACGCCGTGTAGATGAAGATGTTCAGCGACAGCCCGTAGATCGTGTACAGGATGATCATGCCGGCCTGGTTGTCGAGTCCCAGGATCGACGTCTGCTTGACGAGCGGCAGCATGATGATCGGGAACGGGATGAATAGCGCAGCCAGCAGGTAGAAGAACACGCCCTTGAAGAACGGGCGGTGGATGTTGCGTGCCAGCGCGTACGCCACGATCGAGCTCGTCAGCAGTGTGAACGCCACGGAGCCGACGGTGATGATCGCCGTGTTCAGCAGCGCCTGCGGAAAGCTCGTGCGCACCCAGGCGTCGGCGAAGTTCTCCCAGCGGATCGGGTTCGGCAGTTCGAACCCGGTGCCCTCGGTCAGCTGATCCGGCGTCTTGAGGGCGACGACGACCGCCAGGTAGAGCGGGATCAGCACGGTGAGCGAGCACACCGCGATGAGCGCGGTGGCCCACCAATTGGTCTTGCGCGTGTCGTCGTCGGGCTCGCTGCGACGCTTGCGGCGGTTGTTCGCCGTGACGGCGTCGACCTCCTGCTCGAGCTGGGACGCGGTGTTGGTCATGGTGGTCATCAGAAATCGGCCTCTCTGCGCTGAAGGACCCGGAACTGCAGGAGTGAGACGACCGTGATCACGATGAAGAAGATCACCGCGTTGGCCGTCTGGTAGGCGAACTCTCCGCCTGAGAAGCCGCCCCGGAAGATGAGCAGCGTCACTGATTCGGTCGACGTGCCCGGTCCGCCGTTGGTGAGGGCGACGATCGGGTCGAAGACCTGAAGGAATCCCTTGAGGCTCAGTACCACGTTGATGGTGAAGAACGCCCCGATGAGAGGGAAGGTGATCGATCGGAACTGCCGCCACGGGCTGGCGCCGTCGAGGGACGACGCCTCGTAGAGCTCCGACGGAATCGTCTGCAGCCCCGAAAGGTAGATGATGATCGCGAAGGCGCACGCCTGCCAGACGGCGAGCGCGACGATCGCGGTCCACGCCCACGTCTCGTTCGTGAGGATGTTGTCGCGGAACAGCGGGATGCCCGAGAGGATCTTCGGCAGCGAGTTCGAGAAGAAGAACTGGAACACGTAGCCGATCACGAGGATCGCCAGGATGTAGGGCACGAAGTACACGCCGCGCCAGAAGTTCCGCGCCTTGATCTTCGCGTTCAGTCCGAGGGCGATCGCCAGCGAGAACACGTTCGTCAGGATCGTGGCGACGATGGCGAACAGGAACGAGAAGCCATAGGCCTGCAGGACGCGGTCGTCCTTGAACAGGTTGAGGTAGTTCGACAGACCCACGAAGTTCCAGGCGCCATAGCCGGCATAGTTCGTGAAGCTGAAGAAGATGCCCACCACGACCGGCAGGGTGTGGAACGCGGCGAACGCGATGACCGCGGGCCACACCATCCAGTAGTAGGCGGGGAGGGCACGCGAGGAGTCGCTGCGCGTGCGGGACGCACGCTTGCGCGCGGTGCCGACCGGAGTGGACCGAACGGCTTGGGTGAGGGTGGTGGCCATGTCATTCTCCCGTCACGGGGATCGTGCGGGCGGCCACCTTGGCCCACTCGCGGTCGAGGGTCTTCAGCGCCTTCTCGGCATCACCGTCGAAGAGGAACTGCTGATCGGTGGGGATGAGGGGGAGCGCAGGCGGGATCTGGTGGTCGATGAAGCCCGTGATGCGCCGGTCTTCGAAGTACGGCCGCACCGACTGCAGCGCGGGATCGTCGCTGAGTTCGGCGCCCTCGACCGACGGGACCATGTTCTGCGACGCGGCGAACTTCTCGATCACCTCGGGCTGGAACACGTAGTCGATGAAGCGCATCGCCGCGTCGTGCTTGGGGCTGTCCTTGCCGAGCGTGAAGACGACATCGACGCCGGACACGAGCAGGCTCTCGCCGGGCTCGTCGGTGGGGTAGGGGAAGATCCCCATCCGGATGTCGGGATTCACCTGCTTGATCGGGTTGGTGGCCCAGATGCCCTGGAGCAGCATCGCCGACTCGCCGCGCGCGAAGGCTGCGTTGCCGTCGTCGTACGTCTTGCCGCGGTAGCCCTCCTGCATGTACGAGTACAGCTGGTACTGGCGGTCCATCGCTTCGACGAAGTCCTTCTCGAAGGACACCTCGGAGTCAGGGCCGACGTTCTCGCCCTCCTCGCGCATCTTGTCGAAGAAGCCGTTCTGGGCGGGGTAGGCGCCGAGGGCGTTCCACGACGGGATGCCGGTCCACGAGTCCGCGAGCGTGCCGTAGAAGGGCTGGATGCCGGCGTCGACCAGCGCGTCGCAGACCGCGATGAACTCGTCCCAGGTCTGGGGGACCTCGAGGCCCTGTTCCTCGAAGATGTCCTGGTTGTAGATGACGCCGTTGGCGTTGTTGACGTAGCCGAGACCGTTCACCTCGTCGCCGTAGGAGCCGAGGTCGGCGAGGATGTCCTGCACGGCGGGGTTGATGGTCTCGAGCACCGGCTCGTTCGAGAAGTCGTAGAACACGCCGGCCTGTGCGAGCCGGCCGAAGTTGCCGTTCGCGTTGAGGGTGATGACATCGGGGATGCGATCCTTCACCAACAGCGTGCGGATGGCGGTGTCGGCGTCCGCGACCTGGTTCTGCACCACCTTGATGTCGGGGTTCTCCGCCTCGAAGCCCGCGATGATCTCGTTGAAGTCCTCGAGCGCCTCGCCCTTGAACTGGAAGAAGTTCAGGGTCGTCACGCCGTCGGCGGGGTTCTGGGCGCAGCCGCCGACGGCGACGGCGGTCGCGGCGATGACGGCGACCGCGAGCGGCCGGATCCATCGTCGGTGAATGGTTCTCATCGTGCGCCTCCTTGCGCGTGGGGGTGGGGAGTGTTCAGTTCTCGGCGGTGAGCTCGACGACCATCGCCTGCTGCGGGCGCTGCACGGGTGGGCGCACGCCCACTTCGGCCAGTTGCAGGCCGGTCAGCACGATGTCGGACTCGGCCCATTCGAGGGCCGACTGCCCGGCGTCGTCGTCCCGGATCAGGACGCGGAGCCGGTAGGCACGGGCGGGATCGAGTCCGGGCATGCGAACGCGACCTGGCGGATACGCGGCGCTGGTCGCGGTCTGGACGATCGTGAAGACGGCGGATGCGGCATCCGCTCCCACCACCCCGCGCACGTCGATTCCCGGGTCGGTGCCGTCGACGTGGATGACGCGACCCGACGCGATGAGGGGGCGCAGGCGCTTGGCGAGGGCGACCCACTCCGCGATCTCGGCACGACGGGTGTCATCGAGGCTGGTCAGATCCCATTCGATGCCGAAATGGCCGAGCAGCGCGACGGCGCCGCTCAGACCGAGCGAGACGGTCCGCCCCGACGAATGGACGACGGGACTCGTCAGGTGCATGCCGAGCATCTCGGGGGGCACCACGATGCCGGTGTGCTTCTGGTTGTCGAGCCGCTCGAGCGGATCGAGGCTGTCGCTGGTCCACACGCGATCGGTGCGATCCAGGATGCCGAGATCCACACGTGCGCCGCCGGAGGCGCAGCTCTCGATCTCGAGCCCGGGATGGGCTGCCTTGAGGTCGTCGATCAGCCGGTAGACCGCGAGCGTGTGCTCGTGCACGCGGGCGCCCCCCGCGGGTCCGCTCGCGGCGTCGACGAGATCGCGGTTGTGATCCCACTTGAGGTAGGCGATCGGGTACTCGTCCAGCAGGGCATGCAGACGCCCGGCAATGTGGGCGTACGCCTCCGGCTGCGAGAGGTCCACCACCTGCTGCTGGCGAGCGGACGGCGGCAGCGACATCCGTCCCCGCAGGAGCCAGTCCGGGTGCTGCCGCGCAAGGTCGCTGTCGGGGTTGACCATCTCGGGTTCGACCCAGAGGCCGAACTCCATCCCGAGCCCTCGCACGTGGTCGACGAGGGGGTGAAGGCCCCGGGGCCAGACGGCGGTGTCGACCGTCCAGTCGCCGAGCCCCGCGGTGTCATCGCGGCGGCCCTCGAACCAGCCGTCGTCGAGGACGAACCGCTCGACGCCGACGGATGCTGCGGCGTCGGCGAGTGCGGTGAGCCGATCGAGCGAGTGGTCGAAGTAGACCGCCTCCCAGGTGTTCAGCGTGACCGGCCGGGGCCGACGCGGATGCTGCGGCCGGGCGCGCCACTCGTCGTGGAAGCGCGCGGACAGCGCCGTCAGCCCGTCGCCCCACGAGCCGATCACCCAGGGGGAGCTGTACGCCGCACCGGCCGCCAGCACCACCTCGCCGGGCAGCAGCAGTTCGCCGCCCGCGAGGAAGGCGTCTCCGGTGGTCGTGCGCTCGGCGAGAACGCGGTGGTTGCCGCTCCAGGCCACGTGGATGCCGTGGACCCGGCCTCTCTCGAAGCCGAACCCCGGCCGGCCGGCCGCGAGGAGGATCGTGGAGTCGGCCCCGGTCCGGCCGCGACGGCTCTCACGGACATGGACGCCGATGCCGAGGTCGCGCCGCTGCGGCGACCGCTCGCGGAGGTGGTGTCCCGTGGTGTCGAGCACCTCGGTGGCATCCCAGGGGAGGGGGAAGGTGGGGTGCGTGGCCTGCAGTGTGTACGGCGTCGCGCCGGCGTTGCGCACCGTCACCCGCTGGTGGAGCAGGCCGCTCGGCCCGATGCGCACCTCGACGCGCACGGCGAGACCCGCCTCGGCGTCGACGAGGGCCAGGCTCGCGCGGTGCTCGCCGGCCTGCACGTCGGCGAGAGAGAGACGGATGCTGACACCCGCACCCTCGCGGTGCCCCTCGAGTCCCGGGGCGGCGAACCATCCTTCGGCGCCGGTGGGCACGAGTGTGAGGGCAGGCGTCGTGTCGAGGCCGCCGGACACGCGCTGGCCGCGCGCGGCCACCGCGAGTGAGCGCAGCGTGTCAGGAGTGGAGCCCGTGAGCGCCTCGCCCCAGTGCACGATCGCCGGTCCGGGCGTCGCGTCGAGGTCGACGACGACGCTCGTTCCTCCGCGGCTGAGGTGGAGCACGCGAGGCTCGGCGGACGGAGAGGTGCGCTCGGCGTCGAGCAACCGGTCGGTGCTGTGCATAAAGTTAGTTTTATCACGGAAGTAATGAGTCCCACAAGAGGAAGCGAAACGGTCGCGCCATCGGCGCTTGAAGGGGTATTCGTGCCATAATGAAACCATTAGGGATGTGGGGGGAGATCGCCGACGATGCTGACGGACAGCGAGCGCGCCCTCGCGCGGGCCGTGCTCATCCATGGCCCGATCGCTCGCAGCGCGCTCACCAACCGGCTCGGCCTGTCGCCGGCGAGCCTCACACGGCTGGCGAAGCCGTTCCTCGATCGTGGCTACCTCGTCGAGCTCGACGATCTGGCCGACGGCACGGTGGGGCGCCCGGTGCGACCGCTCGACGTCGCACCCGGCCTCGGAGTCTTCGCGGGCGTCAAGATCACCGGCGACGCCGTCCATGCGGTGGTCACGGACGTCCGTGCCGGTCTCGTCGCTCAGCGGACGGTCCCGCTCGCCACGCATGAACCCGAAGGAGTCGCAGCAGTGATCGCCGGAGCGCTCCGCGCCATGACGGACGACTCCCTCGTCGGTGTCGGTGCCGCCCTCGGCGGTGCTGTCGCCGACGGCACGGTGCGTTATGCCCCGTTCCTCGGGTGGGAGGGGGTGGACTTCGCGTCGATCCTCGAGCGTGAAGTCGGCGTCCCCGTGACGCTGGAGAACGATCTCGTCGCGCTGACCGAGGCTGAGCGCTGGTTCGGCCTCGGCCGAGGCATCCCGGGTTTCGTCGTCCTGACGATCGGAGTGGGCGTCGGCTACGGGCTCGTCGTCCACGGCGAGGTGGTCCACTCCGCGGAAGCGGGTCTCGGCCTCGGGGGGCATATCCCGCTGAGCGACACCGGCCCGCTCTGCCAGGAGGGGCACCGCGGATGCTCGCAGGCGATGCTGACATCGGGTTCGATCGCCGCGCAGGTGTCGGCGGCACTGCAGCGCACGGTCACCTATGACGAGGTCCTCGCGCTGGCGATCGCCGGTGAGCCGGCCGCCGCCGCGGTGGTCGATGCCGCGGCCGATGCGCTGGGCAGGTTCATCGCGCTGGCGGCCAACCTGACATTCCAGAGCGCGGCGGTGCTGGCGGGCGACGGCATCGGGCTGTTCCCGATCGTCGAGGATCGGATCCGCGCCGCGATCTCGGCGGGTCGGGACCCGCGAGCGCAGCCCGTGCAGCTGTTCGTCGACGACTCCGGATTCACCGCCTGGGCCCGGGGTGCCGCAGCCGTCGCGATCCAGGCCGCGGTCGACAGCCTGCAGTTCGACTGACGCACTCTCGCGCGCGAGGGCCCACGGCGACCGTTTCGAAACGGTCCGGAATATTCTTGGTGCGCACACGTTGCACGAGATACATTCATTTGCATGGATTCGCACGACGGAGAACCCGCACGGCGAAAGAGCGGAGAAGCGATCGTGAGCGAGAGCACCACGTGGTCGGGTATGCAGTTCGGCATCTTCACGGTGTCCGACATCACCCAGGACCCGACCGACGGCACCACGCCCAGTGAGGCGGAGCGGATCAAGGCGACCCTGAAGATCGCCCAGCACGCCGAGGAGGTGGGCCTGGACGTCTTCGCGCTCGGCGAGCACCACAACCCGCCGTTCTGGTCGTCGTCGCCGACCACGACGCTCGCGTACATCGCGGCGCAGACCGAGCGCCTCATCCTCTCGACCGCCACGACGCTCATCACCACGAACGACCCGGTGAAGATCGCCGAGGACTACGCGATGCTGCAGCACGTGTCGGATGGCCGCGCCGACCTCATGATCGGGCGCGGCAACACCGGCCCGGTGTACCCGTGGTTCGGAAAGGACATCCGCCAGGGCCTGCCCCTCGCGATCGAGAACTACAACCTGCTGCACCGCCTCTGGCGCGAGGACGTCGTCGACTGGGAGGGCCAGTTCCGCACGCCGCTGCAGGGGTTCACCTCGACCCCGCGTCCCCTCGACGGCGTCGCGCCCTTCGTGTGGCACGGCTCGATCCGCACCCCCGAGATCGCCGAGCAGGCCGCGTACTACGGTGACGGCTTCTTCGCGAACAACATCTTCTGGCCCAAGGAGCACTACCAGCGCCTGATCCAGCTCTACCGCCAGCGCTTCGCGCACTACGGTCACGGCACGCCCGAGCAGGCGATCGTCGGCCTCGGGGGGCAGGTCTTCATGGCTGCGAACTCCCAGGACGCGGTGAAGCAGTTCCGCCCGTACTTCGACAATGCGCCGGTCTACGGCCACGGCCCGTCGCTCGAGGACTTCAGCGAGATGACGCCGCTCACGGTGGGATCGCCCCAGCAGGTGATCGACCGATACGCCGCGATGCGGGAGACGTACGGCGACTACCAGCGCCAACTGTTCCTCATGGATCACGCCGGTCTGCCCCTCAAGACCGTGCTCGAGCAGCTCGACATCCTGGGCGGCGAGGTGGTTCCGGTGTTGCGCAAGGAGCTGCAGAAGAACCGGCCGGCGGACGTTCCGGATGCCCCGACGCACGCGAATCTCGTGACCGCGAAGTACGGCGACGAGGCGCCGCGCCAGGCCGTTCCCGGCGCGAACCGCGGCGACAACCTCGTGGGCGCGAGCCCCTACGCCGACACCCCCGCCCCCGCGGGCGCGGCGTTCGGTCTCGGCCGGAAGGAGGCGTGACATGACCAGCTCCGCACGCCGCATCGCAGTGATCTCGGCCGGACTGTCGAACCCGTCGTCGACCCGCATGCTGGCCGACCGGCTCGCCGCAGCCACCGCGAAGCAGCTCTCCGAGCGCGGCATCGAGGTCGAGGCCGACGTGTTCGAGCTGCGCGACTACGCGCACGACATCACGAACAACCTCCTCACGGGGTTCGCGCCTGCGGCGCTCGAATCGGTGATCAACGCGGTCGTGTCGGCCGACGCGGTCATCGCGGTCACGCCGATCTTCTCGACGAGCTACTCGGGACTCTTCAAGTCGTTCATCGACGTGCTCGACCCCGACGCCCTCACCGGCAAGCCCGTGCTGATCGGCGCGAACGCCGGCACCGCGCGCCACTCGCTCGCGATCGACTATGCGATCCGGCCGCTGTTCACGTACCTGCACGCCGAGCCCGTCTCGACCGGAGTGTTCGCCGCATCCAGCGACTGGGGTGCGTCGGCCGACAACATCGCCCCGCTGGGCGAGCGGATCGACCGCGGCGCCCGGGAGCTCGCCGAGGCGATCGCGCGCCGTGAGCCGGCCACCGATGCCGATCCGTTCGACCCCGCCAACTACCTCGGTGAGGACCGTTCGTTCGGCCATCTGCTCGGCGGTCTCGCGGGGGAGTAGCCCTCAGCCGAGAACGACATCCTCCGGGGCGCGGAGGGGACGCCACGCGTCCTCTCCGCGCACTGTCGTGCGGGGGAGCACATCGGCCTCCACGAGCGGGCCGAGATCGACGCCCGCGAGCTCCTCGATGTCGCCGATCGGCACCTGGAACGTGCGGAACGCGCCCAGCACCGGCACCCCGAGCACGCCCTCGCTCAGGTCGATCAGCTGCGACTGGTCGAGCACGAAGCCTGCCGCCGCAAGCCGCGGCTCTCCGTCGTCGTGCGGTGTCGCCCACGCGGCGACCTTGAAGAATCGTCGCGGAACACGGATGCCGCGGTACGGCGGATCGTCGTCGTGCAGCACCGGTGCGGTGAAGACGCTGAGGCGTTCGTCGGTCGTCTCGGCGAACTCGAGCACGTGGTCCTCGAGGCCGAGCCACAGCTCTTTGGACTGGTTGAACCCGCTCGCCTGCGGCGCCGCATTCGGATACGTGAACGTCGCCTCGGTCGCGCGCCGCGCCTCGGCGGCCGAGCCCCAGCCCGGATCCCGCCGGCGCACCAGGTGCCCCCGATCGAGGTCGTTGGAGGCGTAGACGGCGGGCCCGGCCTGCTCGGTCGCGGGAACGCGCGCGTCGAGCTCCCAGTCGCCGGTGCGCGGGAGGTCCTGCAGCGTCGCCCCGTCGATGTTCACGCCGGTGACGACCGCGAGCCGGCGCTGCGGATCGAGGAGCACCGTGAACCGGGGGTAGGTCAGCTCGCGCACCGCGCGCCCGTCCGCCGGATGCGGGAGGGGGAGCGGGATGCCGAGGAAGCCGTCGTCGTACGCGTCCGAGATCACGTCTGCCACGACTCCATCCTGGTCTGCGCGGGCGACACCGCGCGTTGCCACGCGTCACTCATCGCCCGTCGCCCGCCGGGCTCGCAGCCGGCGCGCGAGCACCGCGTCGATGGCCAGCCCGAGGCCGACCGCGAAGACCACCGAGACCACGACCGCGACGACCGGGCCGCCGGGCACCAGCGTCGCGACGAGCGCCCCGATCAGAGCCTGGTAGATCGCCCACGCGAGCGCGGCGAGGCCCGCCACCGCGAGGTAGCGCGGCGC
This sequence comes from Microbacterium sp. Leaf288, assembly GCF_001422925.1. Taxonomy (GTDB): domain Bacteria; phylum Actinomycetota; class Actinomycetes; order Actinomycetales; family Microbacteriaceae; genus Microbacterium. The sequence goes on along the minus strand of NZ_LMNI01000012.1, from coordinate 80,820 downwards.
CGGAAGCCGGGTGGCTCCCGCCGTCAGGTTGACCGCGAGTCGTGCGAACGGGATGAACCGGGCGGTGAAGAGCACGAGCGCCGCACGGCGCTCGAGCCGCAGCCGGGCCCATGCGAACGCGGCCTGCGCGCGGGGTGCGCGCATCCAGCGCCAGCGCTCGAGGCCGATCGTGCGGCCCACGAGATAGCACGCGACATCGCCGGTCAATGCGGCCGCGGCTGCCACGAGCACGATCGCGGCCAGCGCCGGCTCGCCCTGAGACACCGCCAGCGCCCCGAGCGCGGTGACGGCCGCCTCGCCCGGTATCACCACCAGGAACGCGTCGCCCAGCACCAGCACGAACAGCAGCGGCAACGCCCACGCGCTCGACGCGATGCTGGTGAGCAGGTCCTCGACCATGTCTTCTTGGTAGCCGCCTGCGGTGAACGGCGACGGAACGGGGCACGTCCGGTGACCCGCCGCGGTGCATCCGGTGAACTCTTGCGCACGGACGCCGGTTCGCGGCATCCGTCCTCCTTCGTCCCGTCACCCTGGAGGCGTGAGAGTCGCACTGCTCGCCGAATCGTTCCTGCCCCACATGAACGGGGTGACGGGGTCGGTGCTCCAGGTCCTCCGGCATCTGGCCGCCGAAGGACACGAGACCCTCGTCATCGCACCGCGTGCCGGGGAGATCACCACCGATCTCCACGGCGCCCGCACCGAGCTGCTGCGCTCGGCGCCCCTGCCGTCGTATCCCGAGGTGCGCGTGGTGTTCGCGCGCGCCGCCCGGCTGACGGCGATCCTCCGCGAGTTCCGGCCGGATGTCGTGCATCTGGCGTCGCCGTTCGTCCTCGGCTGGCAGGGTCTCGCGGCCGCCGACGCGCTGCGCGTGCCCTCCGTCGCCGTGTACCAGACCGACGTGGTCGCGTACGCGGAGAAGTACGGGATGCCGCAGGCCGCCGCGCTCGTCGGACGCCACATCGGGCGGCTGCACCGACGGGCGACACTCACCCTCGCGCCGTCGACGGCGTCGCTGCAGCAGCTGGAGGGCCTCGGCGTCGACCGCCTGCGTCGCTGGGGGCGCGGCGTCGACGCCCTGCGCTTCGGTCCCGAGCGGCGCAGCGACGGCTGGCGTGCGCAGGTGGCGCGGGGTCAGGCGATCGTCGGCTACGTCGGCCGCCTCGCCCCCGAGAAGCAGGTCGAGGATCTCGCGGCGCTCGCCGGGCTCCCGGGGACGCGCCTCGTGATCGTCGGCGACGGACCCTCACGTCCGGCGCTCGAGCGCGCGCTGCCCGACGCCGTCTTCACCGGGCACCTCGCCGGAGCCGCGCTCGCCGAGGCGCTCGCGAGCTTCGACGTGTTCGTGCACCCCGGCGAGAGCGAAACGTTCGGGCAGACGATCCAGGAGGCGCTCGCCAGCGGCGTGCCGGTCGTCGCGACCGGTGTCGGCGGACCCGTCGACCTGGTGCGATCGTCGGTCGACGGCTGGCTGTACCGGCCCGGAGACCTGGTCGACCTGCGCGCGCGGGTCGCCGATCTCGTCGGCGACGACGGCAAGCGCCGCGCGTTCGCTGCGGCTGCCCGCGAGTCGGTGAGCGAGCGCACGTGGCACGCCGTCTGCAGCCGCCTGGTGGAGCATTACGACGAGGCACGGATGCTGCGGCCCATCGACGACGCGCAGCCTCAGCGTGCGGCGACCCGGCCGGCGGTTCCGACGCCCGCTCCGCCGCGCTCGTGGTCGCGGTTCGTCGCGCTCGGCGACTCGATCACCGAGGGGCTCTGCGACGCCTCGCGGATGCCGACCGGGCGGTACCGCGGGTGGGCGGACCGGCTCGCACAGCTGCTCGCGCACGCCGGCGGCTCCGGCGAGCCGTTCCGCTACGCCAACCTCGCGGTGCGCAGCCGTCGGGTACGGCACGTCGTCAGTGAGCAGGTGCCGCAGGCGCTGGCACTGCGGCCGCAGCTGGTCTCGATCCTCATCGGGGCCAACGACCTCGTCGCGCGCCGCGTCGATCCGATCGCCGTCGCGCGCAACCTCGAGAAATCCGTGGAGCAGCTGCGCGCAGCCGGCATCGACGTGCTCCTCGTGACGCCCTTCCTCCCGCGTCGGCGCCCTGCGCGGCTGTTCGGCCGCCGGTTCGCGGTGTTCTCGTCCGAACTGCGCCGGATCGCCGCATCCACCGGCGCGGTGCTGCTCGACACCGACGCGTTCCTCGACGCGCGCGGGCTCCCCGCCATCGGCGACCTCGACCTCTGGGCCGACGACAAGGTGCACCTTCGCCCGCGCGGCCACCGGTACCTCGCGTACCGCGCGGCCGAGGCGCTCGGGGTGCCCGACGCCGAGGCCCTCGGCGAGCTCGACGCGAGTCTGCACGCCGACGACGACCCGGTGCTTCCGGGCACGTGGCTGCGCCGCGACGCCCTGCCGTGGGTGTGGCGACGCCTCCACGGACGCACGGCCGGCGACGGGCTCGTCGCCAAGCACACGGACTACGTGCTCATCGGCGGTCCGGGCGACGTGCCTGCTCGCGTGCACGCCGGCTGAGGCATCCGTTCCGTCTCTTCAGTCCGCCTCGCCGATCGTGCGCCGGGCCAGCAGCGCGGCCGCGAAGAAGCAGAGCGCGCCGACGCCCGTGCCGAGGTTCGCCCACAGCGGGCTCAACAGCTCGCCGGTCGACGGCACCACGAACGCCGCGACCGCCGACACCCCGAAGGCGATCGAACCCAGCAGGTTGAGGCCGGTGCCGTGCCACGTGCGCGCGTCGCGATCCCACAGCGTCCCCCGGTCCTTCGTCGCCGCGACCGCCAGGACGCTGGAGACGAGGAAGGCCGCGGAGCCCCATGCGTCAGGCCGCCATCCGGCCCCGACGTAGTCCGGATCCGCGATCGCGGCGATGAGGGCGGCGGCGGTCGACACGTTGAACAGGAGCGTGCCGGCGAACTGGATGGCGGCGGCCCACCAGTCGAAGCGGTCGGCCCGGTTCATGCGCGCGTCCGGCGTGCGGCGCCCGCTCAGCAGCAGCTGGATGAGACCCGCCGTGGTGAAGAAGATCGATCCGGCGAAGAACGTGACGTTCGCGCCGACCGGACCCGCCCACGCGGCGTAGGCCGGGACGACGCCGACGAAGAACAGCGCCGACCCGACCGCGAAGCCCCAGGACTCCCGCCGGAGTCGCCGGATCCGCCGCGCGGCCGGGTCCAGCGGTCGTCGCGCGCTCAATGGTGGAAGCTGGGGCCGATGCCGGGGTGGGGCATGGGGCTGTCGAGCGAGTCGAGGAACTCGGTCTCGTTCTTGATGTCCTTCATGAGGTCCTCGGCGAGGTCGCGACTGAGCCCGTTGCGGCACACGATGCGCATCACGGTCTGATCCGACAACTCGCCCGACAGCGGATACGCGGGGACGAGCCATCCCTTGATCCGCAGTCGCTCGGACAGGTGGTACAGCGTCCACTTGTCGGTGTGGCCCTCCTTGAGCCGCCACGCGAACACGGGGATGTCGGTGCCGTCGCTGAGCAGCTCGAACGCGTCGAGCTCGGCGATCGCCGACGAGAGGTACACCGCGACGTTCTGCGAGGCCTGCTGGATCGCGGTGTAGCCGGCGCGACCGAGGCGCAGGAACCGGAAGTACTGCAGCAGCACCTGCGTGCCGGGCCGGGAGAAGTTGAGCGCGAAGGTCGGCATCGAGCCACCCAGGTAGCTCACCTTGAAGACGAGGTCGTCGGGCAGCGCCGCGGCGTTGCGCCACACCACCCAGCCGACGCCCGGGTACACGAGCCCGTACTTGTGCCCCGACGTGTTGATGGACTGCACGCGCTCCACGCGGAAGTCCCACTCGAGGTCGGGCTGCAGGAACGGCGCGATCATGGCACCCGACGCGCCGTCGACGTGCATCGGGATGTCGAGCCCCGTCTTCTCCTGGATCTCGTCGAGCTTCGCGGCGATGGCCTTCACCGGCTCGTACGCGCCCGTGTAGGTGACGCCCACGATCGCGACGACGCCGATCGTGTTCTCGTCGACGTAGTCCTCGAGCCCGATGCCGTCCATCAGCGGGTGCTCCGCGGTCACGGGCACCAGCCGCATCTCGACGTCGAAGTAGTTGCAGAACTTCTCCCAGCACACCTGGACCGCCGAGCTCATGATGAGGTTCGGCTTCTCGGTGGACTTCCCCGCCGCGCGGCGTGCGTGCTGCCAGCGGCGCTTGAGCGCGAGGCCGCCGAGCATGCACGCCTCGGACGAGCCGATCGTCGACGTGCCGATCACGTCGTCGTTGTCGGGGACGTTCCACAGGTCGCCGAGGATTCGCCAGCAGCACTCCTCGATGGCGGCCGTGGCCGGGTACTCGTCCTTGTCGATCATGTTCTTGTCGGCGGAGTCGACGGCGAGCTTGTTGGCGTAGTCGTCCATCCATGTGCCGACGAAGGTGGCGAGGTTCAGCCGGGCGTTGCCGTCCAGCATCGTCTGGTCGCGGATCACGCGGTACGCCGTCTCGGGCAGCATCTCGCCCTCGGGGATGACGTTGTACCTCGCGGTCGTCGCCTCCCCGGCGCGTGTGAAGGTGGGCTGGAGCGCTTCGTCCTGGTACATGCATCCTCCGTCGCTTGCGGGCCTGTCGCGCGGGCGCGCCTCGGGGCCTGCGATGCCCAGTCCACCGCGCCCCGATCGGTCCCTTCGGTGCCGAAGCTATACCGCTGAGGTCGCGCCGTCATCCCCTGGATCGCGTGAGAGGGCGATGTTCGGTCGCTGTTCTCCTACGGAGGGGACGGATGCTGCGCCCACGCGTACTCGGACTCCGGCCGGCCGCGCGTGCCGTAGCGCGCCGCGCGCTGCGCTCGACCCTCGGCCACGAGGTGCTCGAGGTAGCGACGAGCGGCGACGCGCGACATCCCCAGCCGCTCCGCGGCCTCCGCGGCCGAGACAGGGCCGCGCTCGCGCACCTCGTCGCTGATGCGGGCGAGTGTGTCGGCCGAGAGGCCCTTCGGCAGCGCGACCGGCGTCGCCGGACGCAGCGCCCCGAGGAGCGCGTCGATCTCGGCCTGCGTCGGCGCGCCCGCGGCTTCGGCCGCGCGTCGACGGAACTCGCGGTACTGCTCCAGGCGCTCGCGGAAGACCGCGAAGGTGAACGGCTTGACGACGTACTGCGCGACGCCGAGCGACACCATCTGCCGCACGACGTCGGCGTCGCGGACACCGGTTATCGCGATGACATCGACGGCGGCGCCGCGGGCGCGCACATGCCGCAGCACGTCCAGCCCCGTGCCGTCCGGCATCGTGACGTCCAGCAGCACGAGGTCGATCTCGTTCCCGCGCTCCAGCACGGCCTCGATCGCGGCACGAGCGCCCGTGCACTCGCCGACGGACTCGAAGTCGTCCAGGCGCGCGAGGTAGTCCCGGTGCAGCTCGAGCGTGAGCGCGTCGTCGTCGACGAGGAGGACACGGATCATGTCGCCCTCGCCGGAAGGGTGACCACGAAGACCGTGGGGTCGTCGCGCAGCTCCACGTGACCGCCGGCGCTCGCCACGATCGAGCGCACGAGCGCGAGGCCCACCCCGCGTCCCTCGGCTCCGCCCGGCTTGGTGGTGAAGCCATGCTCGTAGATGCGCTCGCGCAGCGCCTCGGGCACGCCGGTGCCGCTGTCCGACACCTCCAGCCGCAGGGCGGCAGGGGAGGAGGGCGTCTTCCCGAACACGACGCGCACCCAGCGAGGCGGCTCCGCCGCGGCCGCGGCATCCATCGCATTGTCGATGAGGTTGCCGACCACCGATACCGCGTCGACGGGCGACAGCACGCTTCGTGGCGCATCCGGGTCGATCTCGGCCGACCACTCGATGCCGCGCTCACGCGCCTGGGCCGCCTTGCCCAGCAGCAGCGCCCCCACGGTGGGGTCGCCGCCGCGCCGGGCGGCCACCTGGTCGACGAGCTCCTGGCTCTGCCGAGACGTCTCGGTGAGGATCTCGATCGCCTCGCTCGTGCGGCCGAGCTCGAGCAGCGACACCGCGGTGTGCATGCGGTTGCCGTGCTCGTGGGTCTGCGCGCGCAGCGCCTCGCCGAGCGTCCGCACGGACTCGTACGACGCGACCGCGTCGCGGATCGTCCCGGCGGGCAGGTCGCCCGCGACGCGCCGCGTCGTGCGACGGGCGAGCCACGCGCCCACGAGGCCCGCAGCGAGGAGGGCGAGGGCGATCGACACGACGAAGGGCAACCGCGGCAGGATCTTCGACCAGATGCTGCCAATCGTGACGCCGACCGAGACCCAGCCGACGACTCCGCCCTCGGCGGTCACCGGCACGATCGTCCGCACCGACGGGCCCAGCGTGCCCGTGAACTCCTCGGTGAAGACGCTCGGCGTGCTCGGGATCGTGCCGAGGTAGTGCCGGCCGATCTCGGCGGGGTCGCGGTGGCTGACGCGGATGCCGTCCGGGGTCATGATCGTGACGAAGTCGAGGCCTGTCTGTGCCATCACGTCGGCCGCGAGCGGCTGCAGCGCTGCCGAAGGGTCGGGCGCGCTCAGGGACTCCGCCACCTCGGGCAGTGACGCGAGAGACGAGGCGACGGCCCGCGTCACCTCCTCCGCCTCATTGCGTTCGGAGCGCTCCGCGTCGAGCACGAGCACGGCGGCGAGGGCGGCGACGATCACGGCCGCCGAGACGGCGACGACGACGAACACGCGCGATGCCGCGCTGCCGTGCTGCGTCCTCGCTGACATGGCCCTCCTCATCGATGCCGCCGCCTCCATCCTCGCCCGTCGAGGGCGCCGGGGGGAGTCCGCGGGTGCGACCAATACGACCGTAAATCGCCGGTTGCCGCCGCGGCGCGCACGCTGTGTCACACGCCGCACTCTCGAGCGGCACCGCGGAAACACCGCCGTTTCATCCCGCAGGAGGCAATGATGGCTCTCTCGACCCGCACCACGTCCTTCACGCTCCCCGGCTTCAACTGGAGACGTGGCAAGCAGGCGTGGGACAAGCACACCTGGCTCTACCTCTCGGTCATCGCCGCCGTCGTCCTCGGCGCGATCGTCGGGCTGGTCTGGCCCGACGTCGGCGTCGCGCTCAAGCCGCTCGGCGAGGGCTTCGTCGCGCTCATCAAGATGATGATCGCGCCGATCATCTTCTGCACGATCGTGGTGGGTGTCGGATCCATCGCGAAAGCGGCCACCGTCGGCAAGATCGGCGGTCTCGCGCTGCTGTACTTCATGGTGATGTCGACATTCGCGCTCGCCATCGGCCTCGTCGTCGGCAACCTGCTGCACCCGGGCGAGGGCCTGAACATGGCGAGCGCCACCTACGAGGCGACCGCCGAGGCGAAGACGACCCAGGAGTTCATCCTCGGCATCATCCCGACGACGTTCTTCTCGGCCTTCACCGGTGAGAGCGTGCTGCAGGTCCTGTTCATCGCCCTGCTCGTCGGCTTCGCGCTGCAGCAGATGGGCGACAAGGGGGCGCCGATCATGAACGCGGTGAAGCACCTGCAGGCGCTGGTCTTCCGCATCCTCGGCATGATCCTGTGGCTCGCGCCGATCGGAGCGTTCGGCGCCATCGCCGCCGTGGTCGGCAACACCGGCATCGCCGCGATCTGGGCTCTCGGCACGCTGATGATCGCGTTCTACATCACGTGCGTGCTCTTCATCGTGGGCGTCCTCGGCACCCTGCTGTACGCCGTCACCCGCGTGAACATCTTCAGCCTCATCAAGTACCTGGCCCGCGAGTACCTGCTCATCGTCGGCACGTCCTCCTCCGAATCGGCGCTGCCCCGCCTCATCGCGAAGATGGAGCACCTCGGCGTCTCGAAGCCGGTGGTGGGCATCACCGTGCCGACCGGCTACTCGTTCAACCTCGACGGCACGGCGATCTACCTGACGATGGCCTCACTGTTCATCGCGAGCGGCATGGGCGCCCCGATGTCGATCGGCCAGCAGATCGGCCTTCTCGTCTTCATGATCATCGCCTCGAAGGGTGCGGCCGGCGTCACCGGTGCGGGCCTGGCGACGCTCGCCGGCGGTCTGCAGGCGTACCGGCCCGACCTCGTGAACGGCGTCGGCGTCATCGTCGGCATCGACCGGTTCATGTCGGAGGGCCGCGCGCTCACGAACTTCACCGGCAACGCCGTCGCGACGGTGCTGATCGGCACGTGGACGAAGGAGTTCGACGCCTCCCGCGCGCGCCGCGTGCTCGCCGGGGAGCTGCCGTTCGACGAGACGACCTTGTCGGGCGACGGTCACGACGGGATGTCGCGCGCCGCGGACGCGGTCGGCGTGCAGGGACTCGAAGAGGCCGCCGTCACGGAGGCGGAAGCCAAGGAGCGCCGCGCCCGCGAACGCGAGCAGCTGCTGTCGCGCTGAGCGGACGGAACGGGCGGGCGCGGGTCGGACCCGCGCCCGCCCGTTCAGTCGTCCGGCGCGATCTCGCCGGCTTCGATCGCCGACTCGCGCTCCTCGAGTTCGAGCTCGTCGACGTCCTCCTCGACCGCTTCGAGCGGGTCGATGGTCGGCGGCGGGAGCTCGAACTCCACGCCGTCGTCGACGGGCACGTCGCGCTCGTCGTCGGGGATCCGCTCTCGGAAGTCGCTCATGGCCTGCTCGCGATCACTGCTCGCCGTACGGCGGCAGCTCGTCTTCCTCGATCTCGCCCGCGAGGGGAGGGGCGTCGTCCTGACCGTCCAGGTCGGGCAGCTCGTCGGCCTCGTTCGAGATCTCGTGGAACGTCGGGTCGAAGACCATGGCCTGCTCCTATCCGCTCTTGCGACGGAACTCGCGCTTCGTGACCGCGCCGTGCGTGCCGTGGATCGCGGAGTCGCCATCCATGTGGGCCTCGCCCTCGCGGTGATTCGCGTTCTTCTTGTCGAGTGCTTCCTTGAATTTGCGCTTCATCTCATCGGATGCCGCAGACGCCGGCTTCTCGTCGGTGCTCATGCCCCCACCCTAGGCGCGGCATCCGACGCTCGCCAGGGTGGGGGTCAGCGGGCATGCTGCTGATAGGCTTGGGCGGGTTGCCGTGTGGCAACCGCTCAATTCCACATGTGAGCACTGTGCTTCAAATGGGCACTGTGGAGCAGGCCGGCAGGAAGCTGGTCCCCTGTGGTGGATTCCCCGCCGGACGACGTCGGGTGATCTTCTACTGGTGACCAGCGCTGGCGAACCCCGCGGCACTCCCGCGCGCCGAGATCTGCCTGTTCCTGCTCCTTCGCACAAGCTCGTGCGCGAAACGCGCGTGCGAGCCTAAACAAAGAAGGAGAGACCTCTTGGAAGGTCCTGAAATCACCGCCGCTGAGGCCGTTCTCGACAACGGCCGCTTCGGCACCCGTACCGTCCGGTTCGAGACCGGACGACTCGCGCAGCAGGCACAGGGTGCCGTCGCCGCGTACCTCGACGAGGAGACGATGCTCCTGTCGGCGACCAGCGCCGGCAAGTCGCCTCGTGAGGGCTTCGACTTCTTCCCGCTGACCGTCGACGTCGAAGAGCGTTCGTATGCCGCGGGCAAGATCCCCGGTTCGTTCTTCCGTCGCGAGGGCCGTCCCTCGACCGAGGCGATCCTCGTCTGCCGTCTCATCGACCGCCCGCTGCGCCCGTCGTTCGTCGACGGTCTCCGCAACGAGGTGCAGATCGTCGTCACGGTGCTCTCGATCGCGCCGGGCGAGTTCTACGACGCGCTCGCGATCAACGCTGCCTCGCTGTCGACCCAGATCTCGGGTCTGCCGTTCTCGGGCCCGATCGCCGGTGTGCGCCTCGCGCTCATCCCGGGTCACGGCGAGCACGCCGACCAGTGGATCGCGTTCCCGACGGTCACCCAGCTCGAGGAGGCCGTGTTCGACCTCATCGTCGCCGGTCGCGTCCTGCCCGACGGCGATGTCGCGATCATGATGGTCGAGGCCGAGGCCACCGAGCACAGCTGGAACCTCATCAAGGCGGGGGCCACCAAGCCGAACGAGGAGATCGTCGCGCAGGGCCTCGAGGCCTCGAAGCCCTTCATCAAGGAGCTCGTCGCGGCGCAGAACGTCGTCGCCAACACCGCGGCGAAGGAGATCAAGGAGTTCCCTGTCTTCCTGCCGTACAGCCAGGAGACGTACGACTTCGTCGCGCACCGCGCGTACGACAAGCTCGTCCCGATCTACCAGATCGCCGACAAGCAGGACCGCCAGAACGCCGACGACGAGCTGAAGGACGCCGTCAAGGCGGAGCTCCTCGCCGCCGTCGAGGCGGGCGAGCTCCCGGCCGTCGCGACGATCGAGTTCTCTGCCGCCTACAAGTCGGTCACCAAGAAGATCGTCCGCGGTCGCATCCTCGCCGAGGGCGTCCGCATGGACGGTCGTGGCCTGGCCGACATCCGTCCGCTCGACGCGGAGGTGCAGGTCATCCCGCGCGTCCACGGCTCGGCGATCTTCCAGCGCGGCGAGACCCAGATCCTGGGCGTCACCACGCTGAACATGCTCAAGATGGAGCAGCAGATCGACTCGCTGTCGCCGGTCACGAGCAAGCGCTACATGCACCACTACAATTTCCCGCCCTACTCGACCGGTGAGACCGGCCGTGTCGGCAGCCCGAAGCGTCGCGAGATCGGGCACGGCTTCCTGGCCGAGCGCGCACTCGTGCCGGTGCTGCCCAGCCGCGAGGAGTTCCCGTACGCGATCCGTCAGGTGTCCGAGGCTCTCGGCTCGAACGGCTCGACGTCGATGGGCTCGGTGTGCGCCTCGACCCTGTCGCTGCTGAACGCGGGCGTGCCGCTGCGCGCTCCCGTCGCCGGCATCGCGATGGGTCTCGTGTCGGACGAGGTCGACGGCCAGACGCGCTACGCCGCGCTGACCGACATCCTCGGCGCCGAGGACGCCCTCGGCGACATGGACTTCAAGGTGGCCGGCACGAGTGAGTTCGTCACCGCGATCCAGCTCGACACGAAGCTCGACGGCATCCCGTCGTCGGTGCTCGCCGCGGCGCTCACGCAGGCCAAGGACGCGCGCCTCACGATCCTGGGCGTGCTCAACGCCGCGATCGACGGCCCGGACGAGATGGCTCCGACCGCCCCGCGCGTCATCAGCGTGCAGATCCCGGTCGACAAGATCGGCGAGCTGATCGGCCCGAAGGGCAAGACGATCAACGCGATCCAGGACGAGACCGGCGCGCAGATCTCCATCGAGGAGGACGGCACCGTCTACATCGGTGCGACCGACGGCCCCTCGGCCGAGGCGGCCCGCGCTCAGGTGAACGCCATCGCCAACCCCACCAACCCGGAGGTCGGCGAGCAGTTCCTCGGAACGGTCGTCAAGATCGCGACGTTCGGCGCCTTCATCTCGCTGCTGCCCGGCAAGGACGGCCTGCTGCACGTCAGCGAGGTCCGCAAGCTCGCCGGTGGCAAGCGCGTGGAGAACGTCGAGGATGTGCTCTCTGTGGGTCAGAAGCTGCTCGTCAAGATCACGAAGATCGACGACCGCGGCAAGCTCTCGCTCGAGCCGGTGCTCGAGGAGGCTGCTGACCAGGAGGGTCGCGCTGCGGCCAGCGAGGGCCCGGAGGCTCCCGCCGAAGGCTGACTCCTCGCCGTCCGGTGATAGCCGGTCTGGAATCACGGATGCCCGTCCCCGAAAGGGGGCGGGCATCCGTCGTAAGTCGTCCGGTAGGTGCTTGGCGCATGGTGTCCGCCGAACAGGGGACATATCCCCTAGGGATCAGCCCTTCGTGACCAAAGCGTTATGTAATGTTTATCCATAGTTCGCCTCAGGGAACGGCGCCCTGTCCGGACTGGCCTACCCTTTGTGTAAGCGCCGGGGGGCGCGCATAGTGATCACGACTCCCGTAAGGGATCTCGTGAGGGGGTGGCACATGGCTTACTTCGGCGTTGACTCGACGCTCCCGTCGTCGAGTCCGGATGCCGCGCCCGCGCAGCCGGGCGCCGTCGTGCGCGGCCCGCACCCCTCTGCTCCGATCCCCGTGCAGGGCCCTTCGATCGGCAGCAACGTGCGCGTCGCGCTCGGTGAGAGCGGCTCGCACATCTTCCCCCTGATCCTCGGCGCCGCCGAGTTCGGGTGGAACGTCGACCTCGAGTCGAGCCACGCGATCCTCGACACCTACGCCGAACTGGGCGGCAACGCCGTGCACACGGCCGACAGCTACTCGAGCGGTCGCAGCGAGCACATCATCGGCCAGTGGCTGCAGTCCCGCGGCCTTCGCGACGACATCGTCCTCGCCGTTCGCGTCGGCGGCCATGCCGACAACCCCGGTCTGGGCCCGGTCAACCTCGTGCGCGCCGTCGAGGCTTCGCTGACCCGCCTGCGCACCGACCGCATCGACGTCCTCTACCTCGACGCGACCACCGATCGTGCATCGTCGCTCGAAGACACGCTCGCCACGGCGGAGTGGCTCGTCGAGACCGGCAAGGTGCGGGCGCTCGGCGCGATCGGCTACAGCGCCGCGCAGCTCGTCGAGGCGCGCATCTTCGCGTCGGCGGGCTACCCCCGGATCGCGGTGCTCGACGTCCCGTTCAACGTGCTGCGCCGCCACGAGTTCGACGCCGACCTGCGACTCGTCGCCGGGGCGCAGGGCATGGCGGTGACCCCGTCGCACGCGCTGGAGCACGGGTTCCTCGCCGGCCGGCAGCGCTCGAAGATCCGTGGTGCCCTCTCGGTGCGCGGCGCGCAGCTCGCGGCGAACCTCAACCGCCGGGGGAGTCGGACGCTGCGCGCGCTCGACGCCGTCGGCGCCGATCTCGGCGTCCCCGATGCGGCCGTCGCGGTCGCCTGGCTGCTCTCGCAGAAGCTCGTCACGGCGCCCATCGTGAACGCGTACGCGCCGCAGCACGTCGAGGAGCTCGTGCAGGGCGTCGGCGTCCGCCTCAGCCGCGGCCAGCTGTCCGACATCGGGCGCGCCTCGGAGTAGTCGCACCCGCGCTTGGGACTCGCCGTCCACAGTCGCTGAATCGCCCCGGCGACGTGTCGTAGGCTGGATATCGTGCCTTTCCCCAGGGCACGGGATCCCCGACGGAGTGAACTGCGTGACGCACTACATCTACCTCGTGCGGCATGGCGAACATCAGGATGCCGAGCACGGACTCGTCGACGGGCCGCTGTCGCCTCGCGGCCGCCGGCAGGCCGCACTGCTGGCGGACCGGCTCTCCGGGGTGCCGTTCGACGCGCTGTGGCACTCGCCGCTCGAGCGCGCCAGCCAGACGGCCCGCGCGGTCGCCGAACGGATGCCGTCGCTCACGCCCGAACCGTCCGCGCTGCTGTTCGACTGCGTGCCGACGGGCATGACCGACGAGACGCCCGCCGCCTTCGAGCCGTTCTTCGGTTCGGTCACCGACGCCGAGGTCGAAGCCGGCCGTGCGCAGATGTCTGACGCGACGAGCGAGTTCCTGGCGCGCAAGCGCGGCGAGGTGCACGAACTCCTGATCACCCACAACTTCGTGATCGGGTGGTTCGTGCGCGAGGTGCTGCAGGCGCCCGACTGGCGCTGGATGACGCTCAACCAGGCGCACTGCGGCCTGACCGTGATCGCGCAGAAGCAGGGGCGCCCGTGGACGCTCCTGTCGCACAACGATCTCGCGCACCTTCCGGTCGAGCTGCGGACCGGCCTGCCCGAGGTCTACCCCGTCTGATCCGCCTCCGCGTTCAGAGCACCTTGCCGTACCAGCGGGACGCGTTCGGGTTGTCGTTGTAGGGCTCGATCGCGACGAATCCGGTGCGCGCGTAGAGCGCGCCGGCGGCCTCGAGCGAGTGGTGCGTGTCGAGCACGAGCTCGGCGGCGCCGAATCCACGGGCGCGCTCGACGAGCCCCTCGACGAGCAGGCGGCCCCACCCCCGCCCGCGTGTGACCGGCCGCAGGTACAGGTGCTTCAGCTCGTACCGCGGGCCGAGCGGCCCTTCGGGGATGAGACGGATGCCTCCGCAGCCCTGTGCGACGCCCGCGTCGTCGTCGAGCAGGACGAAGACGCCGGCGGGCGGCGCGAAGGCCGCCGGATCGGGGAAGGTCGTCCGGTACGCGACGCCCTGGTCGGCGAATCCTTCGGTGCGGGTCCGGAAGTACTCGGCGAGGAGGTCGTGGGCATCGGGCGCGTCGACGGGGGAGGGTCGGAGAGTCACCACGGCCTCCAGCGTAGGCGTCTGCCGCGGTCGGCAGGCCCGGCCGCTCGCCGGCCCCCGCCTAGGATGGAGGCATGACGACACGCGTGGCCATCGTCGGCGGCACCGGAAAGCTCGGAGCGATCATCCGCGACGTGGTCGACGCCGAACCCGGATTCGAGGTCGCCGGGGTGCTGTCGTCCCGGTCGGAACTGTCCGAGCTCGACGGCGCAGACCTGGTGGTGGACGCATCGACGCCCGCCGTGTCGATCGACGTCGTCCGTGCCGCGATCGAGCGCGGCATCAACGTGCTCATCGGCACCTCCGGCTGGTCGGCCGAGCGCATCGCGCTGGTCCGTCCCCTCGTCGAGGCCGCCGGCACGGGTGCCGTCTTCGTCCCCAACTTCTCGCTCGGCTCCGTGCTGGGCTCGGCGCTCGCGGCCGCCGCGGCGCCGTTCTTCCCGTCGATCGAGATCGTCGAGGCGCACCGCGAGACCAAGATCGACTCGCCCAGCGGCACCGCCGTGCGCACGGCCGAGCTCATCGCGGCCGCGCGTGACGGCGTCGGCCCGGTCGAGTCGCCGCACGTCGACCAGCGTGCCCGCGGCCAGCAGGTCGCGAGCGTGCCGATCCACTCGCTGCGTCGCCCGGGCGTCGTCGCCCGGCAGGAGACGATCCTGTCGGGGGCAGGGGAATCGCTCACCATCGTGCACGACACTGTGGAGCCGGCGCAGGCGTACGGTCCCGGCATCCGTCTCGCCCTCGCCGCCGCGCGCGACGCGTCGGGTGTCACCGTCGGCCTCGACAGCCTGATCGACATCGGCATCGGTCGCCGCGCGGCGCAGCCCGACGGTCGGCCTGTCGACGAGGGTGGCGTGCCCGGCCAGGTCGCCCGCACGACCGGGGCATGAGCGCGCGCATCGGCGTCGCCGTCATGGCGGCGCTGCTCGCGCTGTACATCGTGCTCGTCGGGCAGCGCGCGTGGCTGCTGCTCGTGAGCGGCGACCCGGTCGGCATCGCGATGGGCGCGGCGCTCGTGGTGCTGCCGCTCATCGCCGCGTGGGCCCTCGGGCGCGAGCTGTGGTTCGGCGTGCGCGCGCAGCAGCTCGGCAAGCGGCTCGAGGCCGAGGACGCACTGCCGCAGGAGGAGGTCGCCGTGCGTCCGAGCGGCCGCGTGATGCGCGAGGACGGCGACGCCGTCTTCCCTGCGTATCGCGCCGCCGCCGAGGCCCACCCCGATGACTGGCGGGCGTGGTACCGGCTCGGACTCGCCTACGACGCCGCCGGCGACCGCCGCCGCGCACGAGAGGCGGTGCGGGCCGCCATCCGGCTCGAGAAGGCCGACCGCGCCGGCTGAACCTGGCGTCGGATCAGGATGCCGCGGGCACGGCCGCCGCGACCGCGTCCTCGACCGTCGGGTGCGAGAACACGAAGCCCGACGTCTCGAGCGCCTGTGGCACCACGTGCGCATCTGCGGTGAGGATCGCCTCCGTGGCGTCCGCGCCGAGCGCGAGCTTCATGCCCCACACCGGCGCGCGCAGAAGGAACGGGCGGTTCATCCTCACCGCGAGCGCGAACCCGAGGTCGTTCGCGGTGGCGCGGGTGGGGCCGGAGAGGTTCACGGGACCGGTGAGGCGGGCGTCGATCACGTGCCGGATGGCGCGCACCTCGTCCTCGAGCGAGATCCACGGCCATGCCTGCGTCCCGCGGCCGATCGGGCCGGAGAGGCCGAGCTTGGTCAGGAGCATCAGCGGCTTCAGCACGCCGTCGACGTGCACGATCGGGGCGGTGCGCAGCACCGACACCGCAGCATCCGTCCCCGCGCCGTACGCCGCGGCCTCCCACTCGCCGCAGAGATCCGCGAGGAACGACTCGCCGCGCGGTGCGTCCTCTGCGAGGCGCGCGCCCGGCACCGAGCCGTAGTAGCCCACGGCCGATGCCGACACGAAGTGCGGGGCCGCTGTACCGAGCTCGCGCACCGCGCGGGCGAGCGCGCGTGTCGGCGCGATGCGCGACCACAGCAGGGTGCTCTTGTACGACGGCGTCCAGGGGAAGCGCCCGATGCTCGCGCCGTTGAGCCCGACGACCGCGTCCGTCCCCTCGAGCACCGCGGGATCCAGCGGCTCGGCCGTCGTGAGCCACTCGACTTCGTGCGCGGCCGCGGCGGGCCGGCGCACGAGGGTCGTCACCTGGGCGCCGTCGGCGCGGAGGCTCTCGACGAGCGCCCGGCCGATCAGGCCGGACGCCCCGGCGACGACGATCCGCCGACCGTGGTCACCGCCCGGTGGGCCTTCAGGCAAGCGTGGCCTCGATTGTGATCTCGATGCCCGCCAGGGCCTGCGAGACGGGGCATCCGGCCTTTGCGCTCTGGGCGAGTCGCTCGAAGTCCTCGGGCTCGAGTCCCGGGACGACCGCGTTGACGTTCAGGTGGCTGCCGGTGATGCCCGTGCCCGGCTTGAACGTGACCGAGGCGGTGGTGTCGATCGACTCCGGGGGAGTGCCGTTCTCGGCCAGCGCGAGGGAGAACGCCATGCTGAAGCACGAAGCGTGCGCGGCCGCGATCAGCTCCTCCGGCGTCGTGACCGACGTGGAGCCCTCGCTGCGCGCCTTCCAGTTGACGGGGAAGGTCCCGAGGCCGGACGACACGAACGTGGTCTCGCCGGAGCCGTCGAACAGACCGCCCTTCCATACCGTGGTTGCTTCGCTCGTGACGGTCATGTGGGCCTCCTCGCTGGCGGGGCGCCCGCGTGCCGGGCGTCTCGCGTCAGCCTATGGCGTCGGGCTGCCGCACCGCGATGGGTTGACACCGGATGCTGCGCCCCTCGGTCCGCGGACGGCCGACGCGGCGTCAGGCCGACGCCGGGCGGGTGCGGCCGACGATGCCGGCGCGCTGCAGGAGGAGGTACAGCTGGCAGCCGAGGCAGAGCCCGAACACGGCGTTGAGGAACGCGGCGATGAAGGCCGCCGAGGCGGCGATCGTCAATGCCCACGGCACGCCGAACAGCTGCAGCACGAGACCGAGAGCCGACACGAACAGGCCGACGCCCTGCGCGAAGCGCGGCGGGCGCGGGTCCTCGAGCTCGGTCGGAGCCGACAGGCGCGGCGCCACGACCGCGCGGTAGAGCGCGCCCCACGGCGCGGTGCGCGGCGAGACGACGCCCCACAGGAAGAGCAGGGTCGTCACGAGCAGCAGGAGGAAGGCGGGGTCGAGGATCCGCTGGGCCACGCTCGCCGCGGAGATCGCCCATCCTTCGGCCGTCTGCGCCGTCGAGAGGCCGGTGAGCCCGAGGAACACGACGATCAAGAGGAGCACGGCGGTGATGCCGGCCGCGAAGCGCGGACCGCGGGGGTCGATGCCACGCGGGGTCGCAGCATCCCGTCGCTCAGACATTCGCGTCCTCCGCGATCAGCCGGTTGAGCTCGAGCTCGAGCACGTCGCGACCCGGGGCGCCGCCGAAGCGCGTCTGCACGACGCCGTTGCGGTCGAGCACGAGCGTGGTCGGCGTCTGGAGGACGTGGAAGTGCTTCGCGATGTCGGGGCGATGGGTCAGGTCGACGTCGAGGTGGCGCACGCCCTCGTGGTCGTCGGCGATGGCCGCGAGCGTGCGGTGCACACCCGGACAGCGGGCGCAGAGCTCGGTGCTGAACTGCAAGAGGGTGGCGACCTCGCCGAGCCCGTCGGCGCCGAGGCGGTGAGGTTCGACGACCTCGTGCTCGACGTTGCGGCGGGCCTGCGACTGTCGCCAGTTCAGGAAGACACCGAGTGCCACCGTCGCCGCAAGCAGCACGGCGAGGGCGATGAGGGCTCCGACCAGGGTCACAGCAGATCAGGCTAACCCCTTTCACCTGAATGGAGGCCGAATCGGCGAATATGACGCGATCGATGTAACAGAAGGCGACTCGGCGCTGTGAGGAGAGCACACGGTGCGGGCACGGCCGGGATGTCCCGGGGCGCGGGTATCGTGGCAGCCGTGACGACGCCGATCCCGACCCCGTACGAAGACCTTCTGCGAGACGTGCTCGAGCACGGCACCCACAAGGACGACCGCACCGGCACCGGCACGACCAGTGCGTTCGGCCGGCAGATCCGGTTCGACCTCGCACAGGGCTTCCCGCTCATCACGACCAAGCGCGTGCACTTCAAGTCGATCGCATATGAGCTGCTGTGGTTCCTCCGCGGCGAGTCGAATGTGGCGTGGCTGCAGGAGAACGGGGTCACCATCTGGGACGAGTGGGCGGATGCTGCGGGCGAGCTGGGTCCGGTCTACGGGGTGCAGTGGCGGTCGTGGCCGACGCCGTCGGGCGACCACATCGACCAGATCGCGCTCGTGCTCGACCAGATCCGCGCGAACCCCGATTCGCGTCGGCTGATCGTGTCGGCGTGGAACCCCGCCGACATCCCCGACATGGCGCTCGCGCCGTGCCATGCGATGTTCCAGTTCTACGTGGCCGACGGCAAGCTGTCGTGCCAGCTGTACCAGCGCAGTGCCGACCTCTTCCTCGGCGTCCCCTTCAACATCGCGTCGTACGCGCTGCTGACCCTCATGGTGGCGCAGCAGGCGGGGCTCGAGCCGGGCGACTTCGTGTGGACCGGCGGCGACTGCCACATCTACGACAACCACATCGAGCAGGTGCGCGAGCAGCTGACCCGCGAGCCGTACCCGTATCCGACGCTGCGCATCGCGCGCACGCCCGAGTCGATCTTCGACTACCGCTACGACGACTTCGTGCTCGAGGACTACCAGCACCACCCCGCGATCCGCGGGGCGGTCGCGGTATGACGGCCCCGATCGGCCTCATCTGGGCGGAGGCGCACGACGGCGTGATCGGCGCCGACGGCGGCATGCCGTGGCACGTGCCGGAGGACCTCGCCCACTTCAAGGCACTGACGCTCGGTGCGCCGGTCGTGATGGGCCGCCGCACCTGGGAGTCGTTCCCCGCGCGATTCCGCCCGCTGCCGGGGCGGCGCAACGTCGTGATCACCCGGCAGGAGCAGTGGACGGATGCCGGCGCCGAGCGCACCGCATCGCTCGGGGCCGCGCTGGCCCTCGCCGACGAAGGCGCGCCCGAGCGCATCTGGGTGATCGGCGGCGGGCAGCTGTTCCAGGAGGCCATCGAGCTCGCCGACCTCCTCGAGGTCACCGAACTCGATGTCGCGGTCGAGGGTGACACCCTGGCGCCCGACCGCGCCGGCTGGGTCTCGGCCGCGACGGACCCGGTCGACGGCTGGCACACGTCGGGTTCCGGCATCCGCTATCGCTTCCTGCGGCTGGTGCGGCCGGCGGCGCACGGCTCGCGCTGACACGGTAATAGGCTGGCGCGCATGGCGAAGACGGCGCTCATCACCGGTGCGAGTTCGGGTCTCGGTGCGGAGTACGCGCGCCAGCTCGCGGCGAAGGGCGCGCACCTCGTGCTCGTCGCGCGCGACCGGCAGTCGCTCGAGCAGCTCGCCGTCCGGCTGCGGTCGACCTACGGGGTCGAGGTCGAAGTGCTCGCGGCCGACCTGCTGAAGCGACGCCAGCGCGAGCGGGTCGAGGCGCGTGTCGCCGATGAGGCCCGGCCGATCGAGATCCTCGTGAACAACGCGGGGTTCGGACTGCCGCTGGCGTTCGAGCGCAACGACATCGAGGACGAGGTCCGCCACCTTCAGCTGCACGTCGAGGTGCCGATGCGCCTCACGCACGCCGCACTGGGCGCGATGCTCGCGCGCGGGCACGGCCGCATCGTCAACGTCGCATCGGTCGCCGCCTTCATCCCGCGCTCGACGTACGGCGCCTGCAAGGGGTGGCTCGTGAGCTTCAGCCGCTGGGCGAACGGCCGCTACGGTCCGCGAGGTGTCACGGTGACCGCGGTGTGCCCGGGCTACACCCACACGAACTTCCACGAGCGCCTCGGGCTGCCGCCGGGCCAGGAGGGCGTGCCCGACGGGATGTGGCTCGACGCGCGCGACGTCGTCGCCGAGTCGCTGCGCGATGCGGCACGCGGTGCGGCGGTGTCGATCCCTTCGCTGCGCTACAAGGCGCTCGTCGCCCTGGCCCGGTTCGCCCCGCCGTCGGTCGCCGCGCGCATCGGAGAGCGCGGCCGCTGAGCCGGCCCGGCGTCACCGGGGACCCCCTCCCTTTGCCGAAACACGGGTCGGCAAGGGCGACACGCCGGTGTCGGCTGCCGCGGCCCGGCGTGTCGCACGATCGACCCGTGTTTCGGTGGAATGCAGGCGGCGGTCACCGTCGAGCCCGGGTCGCCTGCAGTCGTCGTGAGATTCACCGGTCTGTGTGCCGAAGCACGGGTCGGTAACGGGGGCACGCCGGTGACGGATGCTGCGACCCGGCGTGTCGGATGACCAGCCAGTGCTTCGGTGGCAGCCGGGGAGGGGCCTCGTGCGCTCGGCGGTGCGACGGGGGAGGGAACCCGGGGTTCCTCCCCAGATGACTCGGCTCGGAGCTTCTCCACCGATCGACCCACCTGGTCCGCGGGTGCGAAGAGATGGCGCGACCGTGAGGCATGACCGTCGAATCCGCCGTCGATGCCGTGGAGCTCATCGGAGGCGTCGCGCGCACCCGGGACATCGTCGCGCAGGGCGTCCGGAAGAGTGACCTCGGCCGGGCCCACGCCGAGGGGCGCCTCCTGCGACCTCGGGTCGGCGTGTACGCGACGCCTTCGACCCCAACAGCAACCGTCGAGGCGCTGAGCCATCGCGGACGCATCGCATGCGTGACCGCGGGACGCGCCTACGGGCTGTGGCTCCTCGACGACGGCGATCAGGAACCGGTCCACACCTGGATCGACGAGAAGCACCACCCGATGCGGATCGCCATCCATCCCGAGCCCGAAGAAGGTGCATGCTGCGCCTTCCACCGTGACATCGCCGTCGACGAGCCGACATTGGCGTCCGTCGGAATCCTTCACTGTCTCCGGCAGATCCTTGCGTGCCGGGGCGAGGAGGCGTTCTTCGCGGCGCTCGAGTCGGCTCTGCGGCAGAGCCTGGTCGATGATCAGGCGCGAGAGCGGCTGAAGCTGAGCCTCCCCGCTGGGTTTCGCTGGCTCGTCGACTTCGCTCGCACCGACGCCGACAGCGGGCTCGAATCTCTCGTTCGGCTGCGGCTCCGCAGGTACGGGCTCGCGCTCACCCCGCAGGTCGCCGTTCCCGGGGTCGGCGTGGTCGACTTCGTCATCGGCGACTGCCTGATCGTGGAGGCCGACGGCGACACCCATGACGGACCGTCTCGGCACCGTGACCGCGTACGCGACGCCGCGGCGATGGCACTCGGCTTCATCACACTTCGCTTCGACTATGCGCTCATCGTGCACGACTGGGAGATCGTCGAGGCTGCGATCCTGGCCGCTATCTCGCGGAACCTGCACCGGAG
Organism: Microbacterium sp. Leaf288; assembly: GCF_001422925.1. Taxonomy (GTDB): domain Bacteria; phylum Actinomycetota; class Actinomycetes; order Actinomycetales; family Microbacteriaceae; genus Microbacterium. The sequence continues at coordinate 59,434 of NZ_LMNI01000012.1, read as the reverse complement.
CCCCGCCGGCCTCACGTGGTGAGAACGGTCTGCCTCGGTCCTACCTGCGGCACGCAGCATCCGCGTCCCTCCATTCGCGCGAGCGCCGAAACACGGGTCGACGACTTCGACACGCCGGCGACGGAGGTGCCGGCCCAGCGTGTCGCGCGATCGACCCGCGTTCCGGTGAAGCCGGGTCGCCGTCGTGGGGTGACCGTCACCGGGCGCGCCGGGGCGCGGCATCCCGATAACCTGAGTGCATGACGCATACGGGCAATCCCTTCGGACAGGTGCTCGTCGCGCTCGTCACCCCCATGACGGCCGACGGCGAGGTCGACTGGCCCGCTGTCGAGAAGCACATCGACGACGTCATCACCGCGGGGGCCGACGGCATCGTCGTGACCGGCACCACGGGTGAGACGTCGACCCTCACCGACGCGGAGAAGATCCGCCTCGTCGAGGTCGGAAAGGATGTCGCCGCCGGCCGCGCCAAGATCATCACGGGCGGTGGGTCGAACGAGACCGCGCACGCGATCGAGCTCTACAAGGCCAGCGAGAAGGTCGGCGCCGACGGCATCATGATCGTCACGCCGTACTACAACAAGCCCACGCAGGCGGGCATCCTGACGCACTTCCGCCTGGTCGCGGACGCCACCGACCTGCCGGTGATCCTGTACGACATCCCGGGCCGCACCGGCGTGCCGATCCGGTACGAGACGATCCTGCGTCTCGCCAAGCACCCGAACATCCTCGCCATCAAGGACGCCAAGGGCGACTTCAGCGAGGTGAGCCGTGTGCTCAACCAGACGGATCTGATGTACTTCTCGGGCGACGACGCCAACGTGCTGCCGCACCTCGCGATCGGCGCGACGGGGCTCATCGGCGTCACCGCGAACATCGCGGCGCAGCCCTACCGTGCGATCGTCGACGCCGTGAACGCGGGCGACCTCAAGACGGCCACCGCGGCGCACCAGCAGCTCGAGCCGCTCGTGCGCGCCGTGATGACCCACGTGCCCGGCACGGTGTCGGCGAAGTACATCCTCCACGGCCTCGGCCGCATCGGCAGCCCGCGTGTGCGGCTGCCGCTGGTCGGACCGGAGGAGTGGGAGGCCGCCAAGATCGAGGACGAGCTCGCTCTCGTGCACGATGTGCCCGGCGCCGACTTCTCGAACTTCCGCCCCGACCGCAACGCCGCCGCCGGCGGCGCGCTGCCGAAGGTCTCAGGCACCACGAGATGACGAATCGCGCCGTCGAACGGTCGACGGCGCGCAGATGACGGGCGTCCCAGCGCCCGGAGGAGGCTTCGCAATGCCCACCACCCCGTACGACCCGCCGGAGCTCGCAGCAGGAACCCTACGGATCGTCCCGCTCGGCGGCCTCGGCGAGGTCGGCCGCAACATGACGGTGTTCGAATACGGCGGGAAGCTTCTCGTCGTCGACTGCGGCGTGCTGTTCCCCGAGGAGCACCAGCCCGGGGTCGACCTGATCCTCCCCGACTTCGAGCCGCTCAAGAAGCGGCTGGACGACATCGTCGGCGTCGTGCTCACGCACGGCCACGAGGACCACATCGGCGCGGTGCCGTACCTGCTCAAGCTCAAGAGCGACATCCCGATCATCGGATCGGGGCTGACCCTCGCGCTCACCGAGGCGAAGCTCAAGGAGCACCGGATCAAGCCGTACAGCCTCACGGTGGCAGAGGGCCAGAGCGAGAACCTCGGGCCGTTCGAGCTCGAGTTCGTCGCCGTGAACCACTCGATCCCCGACGCTCTCGCGGTCGCGATCCGCACGCCCGCGGGTCTCGTGCTCGCGACCGGCGACTTCAAGATGGACCAGCTGCCGCTCGACGGCCGGCTGACCGACCTCCGCGCGTTCTCGCGGCTGGGGGAGGAGGGCGTCGACCTCTTCCTCGTCGACTCGACGAACGCCGATGTGCCCGGCTTCACGCCCCTCGAGCGGTCGATCGGCCCGGTGCTCGACCAGGTGATCGGCAAGGCGCCGCGCCGCGTGATCGTGGCGAGCTTCTCGAGCCACGTGCACCGCGTGCAGCAGGTGCTGGATGCGGCCGCCGCCCATGGTCGCCGCGTGGCCCTCCTCGGCCGCAGCATGCTGCGCAACATGACGATCGCCGAGGACCTCGGGTACCTGCACGTGCCCGAAGGCGTGCTGATCGACTACAAGAAGGCCCGGGACCTGCCCGACGACCAGATCGTCTACATGTCGACCGGCTCGCAGGGCGAGCCGATGGCCGTGCTCAGCCGCATGGCGAATCTCGACCACGCGATCGAGCCGGGCCCCGGCGACACCGTGATCCTGGCGTCGAGCCTCATCCCCGGCAACGAGAACGCGGTGTACCGCGTGATCGACGGGCTCACCAAGCTCGGCGCGAACGTGGTGCACAAGGGCAACGCCAAAGTGCACGTGTCGGGGCACGCCGCCGCCGGCGAACTGCTGTACTGCTACAACATCCTGAAGCCGAAGAACGTGCTGCCGGTGCACGGCGAGTACCGCCACCTGATGGCGAACGCGCGTCTCGCACAGGACACCGGGATCGAGCCCGAGCGGACCATTCTGGCCGAGAACGGCACCGTGATCGATCTCAAGGACGGCGACGCGCGCGTTGTCGGACAGTTCGACCTCGGCTTCGTCTACGTCGACGGCTCGACAGTGGGCGAGATCACGGACGCCGACCTCAAGGATCGCCGGATCCTCGGCGAAGAGGGCTTCATCTCGGTGATCGTGGTGGTCGACGCGTCGACCGGCAAGATCATCTCCGGCCCGGAGGTGCACGCCCGCGGGTTCGCCGAGGATGACGCGGTCTTCGAAGACGTCAAGCCCAAGATCGCCGCGGCGCTCGCCGAGGCGGCCAAGTCCGGCGTCCGCGACCCTCACGCGCTGTCGCAGGTCGTGCGCCGCACGATCGGCCGCTGGGTCAACCAGTCGCTGCGCCGCCGGCCCATGATCGTCCCGCTCGTCATCGAAGCGTAGCGAGATGACCATCAAGCGGAGTATCGAAGCGTAGCGAGATGACCATCAAGCGGAGAATCGAAGCGTAGCGAGATCGCCATCCGCGGAGTATCGAGACGTAACACGTGGGCCGTACCATCGGCGTCGTGGCCTCCTCGTTCCGCATCCGCCCCGCCGTGTCGGCAGACGGCGCCTTCCTCGGCGACATGGTCGTCGAGGCGGCGAACTGGCGCCAGGGCGGCACGCGACCCCGCCACGAGGTGATCGGCGGCGCCGATCACCGGCGCTACGTGGCGGGCTGGATGCGGCCGGGCGATGCCGGCTTCGTGGCCGAGGACGCCAACGGGGAGCCGGTGGGCGCCGCCTGGTACCGCATGCTCCCTCGTGACGACCCGGGCTTCGGGTACGTCGGCACCGGAGTGCCCGAGCTCATCATCGGCGTGCGTCCCATCTGGCGCGCTCACGGGGTGGGCCGCACCCTCCTGCAGAGACTGTGCGAGCACGCGGGAGCGCAGGGGTTCGCGCGCATCAGCCTCAGCGTCGAGCGGGGCAACTTCGCCTCGACGCTGTACCGCAGCGAGGGCTTCGCCGTCACGCAGAGCGGGTCGGGCCGCGACACGATGGTCAAGCGCCTGCGCTGAGGCATCCGGCGAGGCGGGCCTTCGCGACGCGCCGGGCCTGCGGCCGTACGGCGGCGTGGTTGCGGGCAAATGTCGGGGTGTCGGCCTACCGTGGGGGGATGGCCAGGAGCTCAAGCCCGACCAGCCGGTCGCGCGCGTCTTCGACCGCGTCGACGAACGCGCGCTCGAGCGCGTCCTCGTCGGCGCGCAAGCCCGCGGCCGCCAAGCCGGCCCCCGCACCCAAGCGCTACGTGAACGAACCCGACCGTCCGCCGGTCATCGCCCGGGCGTGGATGGGGCTCGCGCACGCCACCGGCAGTCTGTTCCGCGCATTCGGTCCCGAGGCGCTCGAGAAGGACCAGCGCCGCGACGGCTTCCCGTTCCTTCTCGTGCTGCTGGCGATCGCCGGCGCCGTGAACGAGTGGTTCTTCATCGGCAACGAGGTCGCGAAGACGATCAGCGCGTACACCGTCGGAATGCTGATCGGCCGTGAGGCCTTCGTCATGCCGGTGCTCCTGCTGCTGCTCGCGGGCTGGATGTTCCGGCATCCGTCGTCCGTGCACGACAACGGCCGCGTGGGCATCGGCTTCGGCCTGCTCGTCCTCACGATCGCAGGCTTCTGCCACGTCGCGGGCGGGCGCCCCCAGCCGAACCAGGGACTTCCCGCCCTGAGCGAGGCGGGCGGCCTCTTCGGCTGGATGGTCGGCGAGCCGCTCGCCATGGTCCTCACCGACGTCGGCGCGTACATCGTGCTGTCGCTGCTGGCCGTGCTCAGCATCCTGATCATCACGAAGACGCCCCCGAACCGCATCGGGCGCCGTCTGGGCGAGCTGTACGCCTGGATGTTCGGCGCCGAGCCGCGGGAAGAGAAGGCGACGACGGATGCTGCGGCCCCGGCCGCTGCGGACGACGGAGGCGACTCCTCTCTGCCGTTCTGGCGACGCAACAAGACCGGCCGCGAGAAAGACCCCGAGGGCGGCCTCGGCTCGCAGGACCTCACGGAGCTGCTGACGCCCGGCACGTCGCAGGGCGGGTTCGAGCAGGCCGTCGTTCAGCCCGTGACGCCACCCCCCGCGCCCCCGACGGACGCCCTCACCGAGGTCATCGACCCGGCGGTGCTGTCGGCGGCGAAGGCGGCGACCTCCTCGCGCACGTCGCTCCGCGACGACGCCGAGGTCATCGAGGACGACGGCACGCTTCCCGGCCTCGACGGCATCGGCTCGGCCACTGCCGTCGACTCGCCGTCCGCGCCGTACCGGCTGCCGTCCGTCAACTCGCTGGCCGCAGGATCGCCCCACGTGGCGCGCTCTCAAGCCAACGACGACACGGTGCGCGCGATCACGAGTGTGCTCGAGCAGTTCAATGTCGATGCGCGCGTCACCGGATTCTCGCGCGGCCCGACCGTCACGCAGTATGAGATCGAGGTCGGTCACGGCGTCAAGGTGGAGCGCATCACGGCGCTCACGAACAACTTCGCGTACGCCGTCGCCTCCAACGAGGTGCGCATCCTCGCGCCGATCCCGGGCAAGAGCGCCATCGGTGTAGAGATTCCCAACACCGACCGCGAGATCGTCACCCTCGGCGACGTGCTGCGCTCGCAGACGGCCACCAGCCAGACGCACCCCATGACCATCGGCGTCGGCAAGGACGTAGGGGGCGGCTACGTCGTCGCGAATCTCGCGAAGATGCCCCACCTCCTCGTCGCCGGCTCCACCGGCTCGGGCAAGTCGAGCTTCGTGAACTCGATGATCACGAGCCTCCTGATGCGCGCCAAGCCCGCCGACGTGCGCATGGTGCTCATCGACCCGAAGCGCGTCGAGCTGACGTCCTACGCCGGCGTTCCGCACCTCATCACGCCCATCATCACGAACCCCAAGAAGGCCGCCGAGGCGCTGCAGTGGGTCGTGAAAGAGATGGACATGCGGTACGACGACCTCGCGTCGTTCGGCTTCCGTCACATCGACGACTTCAACAAGGCCGTCGTCGCCGGCGAGATCACGCTTCCGCCGGGCAGCGAGCGTGTACTCAAGCCGTACCCGTACCTGCTCGTGGTCGTCGACGAGCTCGCCGACCTCATGATGGTCGCGCCTCGTGACGTCGAGGACTCGATCGTGCGCATCACGCAGCTCGCACGCGCCTCGGGCATCCACCTCGTGCTCGCGACGCAGCGCCCGTCGGTCGACGTCGTCACCGGCCTCATCAAGGCGAACGTGCCCTCGCGGCTGGCGTTCGCCGTGACGAGCGTCACCGACTCCCGCGTCATCCTCGACCAGCCCGGCGCAGACCGCCTCATCGGCCAGGGCGACGGCCTGTTCCTGCCGATGGGCGCCTCGAAGGCACTCCGCGTGCAGGGCGCCTGGGTGAGCGAGAAGGAGATCGAGGAGGTCGTCAAGCACGTCACTCACCAGGCGCGACCGGAGTACCGGGCCGACGTCGCGGCGGTGGCGGAGAAGAAGGAGATCGACGCCGACATCGGGGACGATCTCGAGCTTCTCCTCGCGGCGGCCGAACTCGTCGTGTCGAGCCAGTTCGGCTCGACGTCGATGCTCCAGCGCAAGCTGCGCGTCGGTTTCGCGAAGGCCGGCCGTCTGATGGATCTCCTGGAGTCCCGCGAGATCGTCGGCCCCTCCGAGGGCTCAAAGGCCCGCGACGTGCTCGTGACCGTCGAGCAGCTGCCGTCCGTCCTGGCTCGCATGCGCGGCGAGGACGTGCCCGCCACGGCGCCTGCTCCGGCGGCGCCCGCTCCGGCGGAGGACGACCGCTACGGAACGGATGCCGTGGCCTCGCAGTACGACGGCTACCCCGTCGTCGAGAGCGACGACGACGGCTCCGAAGACGCGTGGGGTCTCACCGGCCGCGACTGACCCCCGGCGCCGCGCGGCCGGGGCGCGCCGATAGGCTCGGGTCCATGGCGATCCCCCGGCAGCTGCCCAACGCGATCACGATCGTGCGCATCCTGTGCGCGCCGGTCTTCCTGTGGATGCTCCTGGCCGACGGGGGAGCGGACGGCGCCCTGCGGTGGTGGGCTGCCGCGCTGTTCATCGTGGCGATCGCGACCGACGGGATCGACGGCTACCTGGCCCGCAAGCACGAGATCGTCACCGATCTCGGCAAGCTCCTGGACCCCATCGCCGACAAGGTGCTCACCGGATTCGCCTTCATCGGCCTGTCCATCCTCGGCGAGCTGCCGTGGTGGATCACGATCATCGTGCTCATCCGCGAGATCGGGATCACGGTGTACCGGTTCATGGTCGTGAGCGACCACGTGCTGGCCGCCGCCTGGATGGGCAAGCTCAAGACCCTCGCCCAGGCTCTCGCCCTCTCCTTCGCCCTGCTGCCGCTGTGGACCCTCGTGGGCGACTGGATCTTCTGGGTCAACGGGGTGCTCATGACGATCGCGGTGATCCTCACGATCGCGAGCGGCATCGACTACATCGTGACCGAGCTTCGCGCTGCTCGCGCGAAGCGGAGGGACGCGTGACGGACGAGCCTTCCGATGGGACGGATGCCGCGGCCGCCGTGCTGCGCGCCCTCCAGATCCGCGGCTGGTCGATCGCCGCGGCGGAATCGCTGACCGGTGGCCGGGTCACCGCCACGCTGATCGATGTGCCGGGTGCGTCCGCGCAGGTGCGTGGCGGGATCGTCGCATACGCCACCGATCTCAAGACGACCGCGCTCGGTGTCGAAGCGGACCTGCTGGCGGCCCGCGGTGCCGTGGATCCCACGGTCGCCGAGGAGATGGCGCAGGGCGCTCGCCGTGTGCTGCGCGCGGACGTGGGCGTCTCGACGACGGGCGTCGCCGGGCCCGATCCGCAGGACGGGCATGCCGTGGGCACGGTCTACATAGCGGTCGCGACGCCCGAGACGGCCATCGTGTCGGCTCTCGCTCTGTCGGGAACGCGCGACGAGATCCGCACCGCGACGGTGCAGAGCGTGCTGGAGCTGGCACTCACCGTGTTGTGAGGCATCCGCGAATGGTGACATCCGGTCCGGGAACAGATGGTGTTTCGTCTCGGTTACATTCGGTGATTCCCACCCATTGCCCAGTTGTCGGGATTAGATTGGCATCATCCGGTGCTGTACTGTTGGGCACCCGGACGACGGTGGAATCAGAAGTGAGGAGGGGCCCTGATGATCCTGGTACGTCAAGAGATCGGCGAAGTGCTTCGTGATTTCCGCCAGCAGAAGGGGCGCACCCTCCGCCAGGTGGCGAGCCGCGCGAGCGTCGCGCTGGGATATCTGAGCGAGGTCGAGCGCGGCCAGAAAGAGGCGTCGAGCGAGATCCTCGCGTCGGTCGCCGAAGCCCTGGACGTCCCCATTTCGACGATCATGCGCGAGGTGGGCGACCGCATCTCGGTGCTCGAGGGCATCCAGCACTTCCCCGACGTGGTTCCCGACGACCTCGTGGCCTCGGTCGACGCCGAGCTGTCGCTGCGCTGATCGCCGCTCCGCAGTTCTTCTATGCGACGCAGTGAGTTCCAACGTGCCGTGGCGGACGAGTTCGGCGTGCGCGCGAACGCGGTCGTGACCGACCTGTACCTGTCGAAGGTGGGCGGTCGAACGGCCGCCGAGGCGATCGATGCCGGGGTGGACCCGCGCGAGGTGTGGCTCGCACTGTGCGAAGAACTCGATGTTCCCGCCGAGCGCCGATACGGCGTCGGACGACTCGAGCCGCGCCGCCGCTGACCCGCTCCGCGGTGCGCGTTCCGGTCGCCGCGACCCGGCGTGTCATCGAAGAAGTGTTCGAGATCCGCGTAGGCTCCTGCACAGCAGGTGTCGAGGGCGTGTTTTCCACGCAGCGGGAAGGAGCGAAGACGGATGTCGGAGCCCCTCCCTAACGTGAACAGCGTCGAACGACACCTCACGCCTTGTCGCAGCATCCGTCCCACCGGGGTGGAGCGCGACAGCCTACAGGCGACGGAACGCGAGCACTGAGGAGCACGTCATGCCATCACCCGTTGACCGCGAGAAGGCCCTGGAATCGGCCCTCGCCCAGATCGACCGGCAGTTCGGGAAGGGCTCGGTGATGCGCCTCGGCAGCGACGAGCGCGCTCCCGTCGAGGTCGTGCCCACCGGCTCGATCGCCCTCGATGTGGCGCTCGGCATCGGCGGTCTCCCGCGCGGCCGCATCATCGAGATCTACGGACCGGAGTCGTCGGGTAAGACGACGCTGACCCTGCACGCGATCGCCAACGCGCAGCGCGCCGGCGGCATCGCGGCGTTCATCGACGCCGAGCACGCACTCGACCCCGATTACGCGCAGAAGCTCGGCGTCGACATCGACGCACTGCTCGTCTCGCAGCCCGACACGGGTGAGCAGGCGCTCGAGATCGCCGACATGCTCGTGCGCTCGGGCGCGATCGACCTCATCGTGATCGACTCCGTCGCCGCCCTCGTGCCCAAGGCCGAGATCGAAGGCGAGATGGGCGACTCCCACGTGGGTCTGCAGGCGCGCCTCATGTCGCAGGCGCTGCGCAAGCTCACGGGTGGTCTCAACCAGACCAACACCACGATGATCTTCATCAACCAGCTGCGCGAGAAGATCGGCGTGTTCTTCGGCTCGCCCGAGACCACCGCCGGTGGTAAGGCGCTCAAGTTCTACGCGTCGGTCCGTCTCGACATCCGTCGCATCGAGACTCTGAAGGACGGTACGGAGGCGGTCGGTAACCGCACTCGCGTCAAGGTCGTCAAGAACAAGATGGCGCCGCCGTTCAAGCAGGCGGAGTTCGACATCCTCTACGGCGTGGGCATCTCGCGCGAGGGCAGCCTCATCGACTTCGGCGTGGAGCACGCCATCGTCAAGAAGTCCGGCGCCTGGTACACCTACGAGGGCGAGCAGCTCGGGCAGGGCAAGGAGAACGCCCGCAACTTCCTCCTGAAGAACCCGGATGTCGCGGCCGAGATCGAGACGAAGATCAAGACGAAACTCGGCATCGGCGTGCCCAAGGCCACGGGCGAGGTCGCGGACGAGCTGGCGGCCCGCCGCCCGGCCTGATGGTCCGCTTCGTCGACAGCGGCGGCGAGTCCGACGCAGACAACGGCGACGGACTCGCCCCCGTGACATCGCTCTTCGGCGACCGCCGCGCGAAGGCGTACCCGAAGACGGTGGCAGACGTTCGGCAAGAGCTCGAGGACCGCATCCCCGCCGGTCGAGCAGACCCGGACTCGTGGGCGGAGCCTGTCTCCGCGCCGTCGGCACCGGCTGCGGCTGAGTGGCGGAGCGAGTGGAACGACGGCCCCGGCGCGCGCACGAGCACGAGCGCACGCAGCGGACCCGAGCGCGATGAGCGTGAGGAGCGCCCCATCGACCTCGACGCCGAGCGCGCCGGCAGAGCTCGTTCCGGGGGGAGTCGGCGAGGTGCGCCGGAGGCCACCGATCCCGCCGGGGCGGCCGAGCTCGGTCTGCTGAAGAAGCTGCGTGGTCGGCAGGTCTCCGTATCGGAGGCGAAGACGTACCTCGGTCAGTACGAACTCGGCCGCGAAGGCGTCGAGGCGATCCTCGACGCCTTCCTCGAACGCGGCTACCTCGACGACGCCCGGCTCGCGGAGCAGGTGGTGCATTCCGGCGTCGATCGCAAGGGACAAGGACGCCAGGCGCTCTCGCAGAGCCTCGCGAAGCGGGGTATCCCGCGCGACATCGCCGACGCGGCGCTGGCAGGGCTGCCCGACGACGACGCGGAACGGGCGCTCGAGTTCGCACGATCCAAGGCGGGCTCCATGCGCGGGCTCGAGCGCGACGTCGCGCTTCGTCGTCTCGCCGGCCAGCTGGCGCGACGGGGCTACGGAGGTTCGGCGGCGCTCAACGCCGCCCGGCAGGCGCTGGACGAGTCGATGCGTCCCACCGGACGCGTGCGATTCGACTGACGCCTGCCGCGAGCTCGTGCGTGTCATGCCCAGGCACGGGGCCGCACGCGCAGCATCCACTGCCCAGCCTCCGTGCATGCGGACGGCTCGTAGAATGGCGGGATCATGTCTTCCCCTTCCGCCACCCCGACTCTCATCGCGCCCTCCGAGGCCGCGCACGATGTCGACGGGCGTGCGCGCACATACGAGGTGCGCACGTTCGGCTGCCAGATGAACGTGCACGACTCCGAGCGCCTCTCCGGTTCGCTCGAGAGCGCCGGCTACGTCCGCGCCGAGGCGGGCGAAGAGGCCGACGTCGTCGTGATCAACACGTGCGCCGTGCGCGACAACGCGGCCGGCAAGCTGTATGGCACGCTCGGTCACCTCAAGTCCCGCAAGGACAAGCACGCGGGCATGCAGATCGCCGTCGGCGGCTGCCTCGCGCAGATGGACAAGGACGTCGTCCAGCAGAAGGCGCCCTGGGTCGACGTCGTCTTCGGCACCCACAACATGGGATCGCTGCCGAGCCTGCTCGAGCGTGCGCGCCACAACGGCGAGGCCGAACTCGAGATCCTCGAGTCGCTCGAGATCTTCCCGTCGACGCTGCCCACCAAGCGTGACAGTGTCTACAGCGGCTGGGTGTCGATCTCGGTCGGCTGCAACAACACCTGCACGTTCTGCATCGTGCCGAGCCTGCGCGGCAAGGAGAAGGACCGCCGCCCCGGCGACATCCTGAACGAGATCCGCCTCCTCGTCGACGACGGCGCGATGGAGGTCACCCTCCTCGGCCAGAACGTCAATTCGTACGGCGTCGAGTTCGGCGACCGTCAGGCGTTCGGCAAGCTGCTGCGCGCCGCCGGCGAGATCGAGGGCCTCGAGCGCATCCGCTTCACGAGCCCGCACCCCGCCGCGTTCACGGACGACGTCATCGACGCGATGGCCGAGACTCCGGCCGTCATGCCGCAGCTCCACATGCCGCTGCAGTCGGGCAGCGACCGCATCCTCAAGGCGATGCGCCGGTCGTACCGCAGCGACAAGTTCCTCGGCATCCTCGATCGCGTGCGGGTCAAGATGCCCGACGCCGCCATCACGACCGACATCATCGTGGGTTTCCCGGGCGAGACCGACGAGGACTTCGAAGACACGATGCGCGTCGTCGAGCAGGCGCGCTTCGCCAGTGCCTTCACGTTCCAGTACTCGATCCGCGAAGGCACCCCGGCGGCCACCATGCCCGACCAGGTGCCCAAGGAGATCGTGCAGGCGCGCTACGAGCGCCTCGCCGCCCTGCAGGACCGCATCTCGCGCGAAGAGAACGAGAAGCAGCTCGGCCGCGAGCTGCAGGTGCTCGTCTCGACCGGTGAGGGCAAGAAGGACGCCGAGACCCACCGCCTGACGGGCCGCGCCGAAGACAACCGGCTCGTGCACTTCGAGGTGCCCGAGGGCTCCGAGATCCCGCGCCCCGGTGACGTCGTCTCAGTCGTGGTGACGCACGCTGCGCCGTTCCACCTGCTCGCCGACTCGACCGATGGCGCGCCGCTGCGCATCCGCCGGACGCGCTCCGGCGACGCGTGGGATCGCTCGCAGGCCGAGTCGTGCGGCATCCCGGCGCCCGCGGGCGCCGCGTCGACAGGCTCCGCCGGGGCACCGCGCGCGGTCTCCCTCGGGCTGCCGACGCTGCGCATCGGCGTCTGACCCCCTCCGTGAACACCCCGGCCGACGCCGCCCCGCCGCCGCTCCTGTGGGCCGTGGTCGGTGCGACGGGGACGGGTAAGACCGCGCTGTCGCTCGAGCTGGCCGAAGCGCTCGCGGCCGGCGGCCGCCCGGCCGAGATCGTGAACGCCGACGCGATGCAGTTCTATCGCGGCATGGATATCGGCACCGCGAAGCTTCCCGAGGCCGAGCGGCGAGGCATCCGTCATCACCTCTTCGACGTGCTCGACGTCACCGACGACGCCGCGGTCGCCTGGTATCAGGATGCTGCGCGCACCGCGATCCGCGAGATCCACGGTCGCGGCGCCGACGCCGTGCTGGTCGGCGGTTCCGGGCTGTACGTGTCGAGTGTGCTGTTCGACTTCCGCTTCCCGCCGCGGAACGAGGAGCTCCGCGCCCGGCTCGAGGCGGAGCTCGACGAGCACGGCCCCGGCGCACTCTATGCCCGCCTGCGTGAACGGGATCCCGCGACGGCGGCCAAGGTCGATCCGCGCAACGGCCGGCGCATCGTGCGCGCGCTCGAGGTGCTCGAGCTCGGTGAGCGCACGCACGGCGCGATGCTGCCCGACGCTCCCATCCTCTGGTACCCCGACACCCGCATCGTCGGCGTCGCGGTGCCCCGCGACGAGCTCGTGCTCCGCCTGGACGCGCGCGTGGAGGCGATGTGGCGGGACGGGCTTGTCGACGAGGTGAGGGCGCTGCGCGCGCAGGGCCTCGAACGCGGCGTGACGGCGCGCCGAGCGATCGGCTACGCGCAGGCGCTCGCTCAGCTGACAGGCGAGATGACCGAGGCCGAGGCGATCGCCGAGACCCAGGCCCTGACACGCCGCTACGCCCGGCGGCAGGTGTCGTGGTTCAAGCGCTACGACGACCTGCGGTGGGTGGATCCGGAGACGGATGCCACCGCCCTGGCAGACTCGTGGTCATGAGCATCGCGATCCGGGCCTTCGATCTCCCCGACACCGAGGCGGTCGTCTCGCTGTGGCAGCTGACGGGGCTCACGCGGCCGTGGAACAACCCGTACCAGGACATCCGCCGCAAGCTCTCGGTGCAGCCGGAGCTGTTCCTCGTCGCCGTCGACGACCGGACGATCGTCGGCACGGTCATGGCCGGCTACGACGGCCACCGCGGCTGGCTCTACTACCTCGCGAGCGCGCCGGACCGGCGCGGCGAGGGGATCGCACGCAAGCTGGTCGCCGAAGCCGAAGAGCTGCTGACCGAGATGGGCTGCCCGAAGGTGCAGCTCATGGTGCGGCCCGAGAACGGGATCGCACGCGGGTTCTACGACTCGCTCGGCTACGAGCCGTTCGAGACGTGGAACACCGGCAAGCGCCTCATCGCCGACTGAGCCGGCCAGGGCCCGGCGCCTCGGATCCCGCCCGTAGACTGGTGCGATGCCGCAGACGATCGCGTTCACCAAGGGCCACGGCACCGGCAACGACTTCGTGATCGTCCCTGACCCCGACGGCGTGCTCGACCTCACCGACGACCAGGTCGCGGTGCTGTGCGACCGGCGCTTCGGGATCGGCGGCGACGGCATCCTGCGCGTGGTGCGCGCGAGCGCCATCGACGAGGGCGCCGAGGCGGCGGATTCCGGAGCCGAGTGGTTCATGGACTACCGCAACGCCGACGGTTCGAAGGCGGAGATGTGCGGCAACGGCGTGCGGGTCTTCGTGCGCTACCTCGTCGACGTCGGCTGGGCCGACGTCGACGGCGACCCGCTCAAGGTCGGTACGCGCGCGGGCATCAAGACCGTCACCCGCAGCGACCGCGGGTACGAGGTCGACCTCGGCCCGTTCGTCGTCGACGACTCCGGTGTGCTCGTGCGCACGCGCGGCGGGGGAGCTCCTCGTCCGGGTGTCGGGATCGACGTCGGAAACCCGCACGTCGTCGTGGCGCTGCCCGACGACGCGGAGCTGGAGGGACTCGACCTTGCCGCGCAGCCGCTGCTGCAGCCCGAACCTCCGCACGGCGCGAACGTCGAGTTCGTCGTCCCGAGCGACCCGCTCGTGCACGAGGGCGTCGGCTCGATCCGCATGCGCGTGTTCGAGCGCGGGGTGGGCGAGACGCTGAGCTGCGGAACGGGTGTCGCGGCCGCTGCGCTGGCGGTGCGGCACTGGGCCGGTCCCGCGGCACCCGATCACTGGGTCGTCGAGGTCCCCGGCGGCACGCTGGGCGTGCGGGTACCGGAGGTCGACGGGGCGCGTCACGTGCTCCTGTCGGGCCCCGCGACGCTCGTCTACACCGGCGAGGTCACGCTCGCGTAGCGCAGCTCAGCCCTCGGGCAGCTCGGGCAGGTCGATCGGCTCGCTCGGCGGTGAGCCGTGGCGGCGCACCTTGAGCACGCGGAAGCCCCGGGCCGTCGCCGCGCGGTGCACGGTGAAGCGCCGGTCGAGCGTCGCGGCGAGCCAGCGCTGCAGCGAATCCGAGCCGAGGTTGCGCTGCACCACGAGCCACGCGTCCGCCCGCTCGTCGAGCCGGGGGAGCCAGCGCTCGAGCAGACCGTGCAGCTCGTTCTTGCCCACGCGGATGGGCGGATTCGACCGGATCGTGCGGAACAGGATGTCGTCGGGAACATCATCGGGCAGCGACGCGTTGACGTTGTCGAGCCCGAGTGCCGCCGCATTGCGACGCACCAGGTCGAGCGCACGCTCGTTCACGTCGACGGCCCACACCGTCGCGTGCGGCGCATCGAGCGCAAGGCTGAGGGCGATCGGTCCCCACCCGCACCCGAGGTCGAGGAAGTTCCCGCTCGCCGGAGGCGGGGGAGTGTTCGACAGCAGCACCGCGGTTCCCGAGTCCACGTGATCGGGGCTGAAGACGCCCCCGGCAGTCGTGACCTCGAGATCGCGACCGGCGAGTGTGACCCGGATGCGGCGCAGGTTCTCGGGGCTGGCGGGCGTCGCACTGAAATAGTGGTCACTCCCCATGGCTGACGAGCCTAGCGGAGGTGCTCCGCACAACGGGAAGCTAGAATTCACGGATGCCGCGAACCGGCCGATGAGCGGCGGAAAACGGCATCCACCGCAACAACCGAAGGAACACATGACGGATACCACGACACCCCAGAGCACCGACGAGACGCCGGTGGACCCGGTGGATCGCGTGCTGGCGCGCGCCGAAGCGCGCTCGGGGGTGCACGTCTTCGGGGCCGCTCAGGCGCTCCAGGACGAGGCAACGATCGGGCGCGCCGACAGCGACGGCGAGCAGTGGGACCGCGAGGAGCGCGCCGCGCTCCGGCGCGTCCCCGGGCTCTCCACCGAGCTCGAAGACGTCACCGAGGTCGAATACCGGCAGCTGCGACTCGAGAACGTCGTGCTGGTCGGCGTGCACGCGCAGGGCGAGACGGAGGATGCCGAGAACTCGCTGCGCGAGCTCTCGGCGCTGGCCGAGACGGCCGGCGCCGTCGTGCTCGACGGCGTGCTGCAGCGGCGTCCCCACCCGGACCCCGCGACGTACGTGGGTCGCGGCAAGGCGGAGGAGCTGCGCGACATCGTCGCCGCGGTCGGCGCCGACACCGTGATCGCCGACACCGAGCTCGCCCCCAGCCAGCGGCGCGCCCTCGAGGACGCCGTCAAGGTCAAGGTGATCGACCGTACGACGGTGATCCTCGACATCTTCAGCCAGCACGCGAAGAGCCGTGAGGGCAAGGCCCAGGTCGAGCTGGCGCAGCTCGAGTACCTCCTCCCGCGCCTGCGCGGTTGGGGCGACTCGATGAGCCGCCAGGCCGGTGGCCAGGTGGGCGCGGGCGGTGCGGGCATGGGCTCGCGCGGTCCCGGTGAGACGAAGATCGAGCTCGATCGTCGCCGCATCCGCACGCGCATGGCACAGCTGCGCAAGCAGATCCGCGACTTCGCCCCGGCGCGCGACGCCAAGCGGGCCGAGCGCAAGCGCAACACGATCCCGTCGGTCGCGATCGCCGGGTACACCAACGCCGGCAAGTCGTCGCTGCTGAACCGCCTCACGAGCGCGGGCGTGCTCGTCGAGAACGCCCTGTTCGCGACGCTGGACGCCACCGTGCGGCGCACCGAGACGAACGACGGCCGGATCTACACGCTCACCGACACCGTCGGTTTCGTGCGCAACCTGCCGCACCAGCTGGTGGAGGCGTTCCGGTCCACGCTGGAAGAGGTCGGCGACGCCGATGTCATCGTGCACGTCGTCGACGGCTCGCACCCCGACCCGGCTGCCCAGCTGGCGACGGTGCGCGATGTGATCGGCGACGTCGGCGCGCGCGACATCCCCGAGATCATCGTCTTCAACAAGGCCGATCTGATCGACGACGACGCGCGCCTGCTGCTGCGCGGACTCGAGCCCAAGGCGGTGTTCGCCTCCTCCCGCACCGGCGAGGGGATCGACGAGCTGCGGGCCCTCATCGAACAGACGCTGCCGCTGCCGGCGGTCGAGGTGCGGGCGCTCGTGCCCTACGACCGCGGCGACCTCGTCTCGGCGATCCACGAGCAGGGGATGATCCTCGCGCAGGAGCACGAGGAGGGCGGCACCGCCGTGCACGCCCGTGTGGGCGAGCACCTCGCCGCACGCCTCGCCCCCTTCACGGTCTGAGACCGCGAGCCGCCGCTCGAGCCGCTAGGAGAGCTCGAGCGGCGGCACTCCCGGCGTCTCGAATCCGAACACCTGGCCGAGGAACGCGAGCTCGGCCTCCATGGTGCGCACAAGCGTCGTCGCGCTGCGGAAGCCGTGGCCTTCGCCCTCGAACGCGAGGTAGGCGTGGGCGACGCCGTTCGCCGCGAGGGCGTCGCGCACGGCCTCGGACTGCGACGGCGGCACGACGCGATCGTCGAGGCCCTGCTCGATCAGCAGCGGTGTGCGGAGTCTGTCGAGGTGCGACAGCGGCGACCGCTGGACGTACAGCGCCTCGGCCTCGGGCAGCGGCCCCACCATGCCGTCGAGATAGCGGGCTTCGAAGTCGTGCGTGTCCTCGGCGAGCTTGCGGAGGTCGGCCACGCCGTAGCGGCTGATGCCCGCGCCGAACGCGTCGGAGTTCGTCAGTGCGCACAGCACCGTCCAGCCGCCCGCCGAGCCGCCCGCGATCGCGAGCCTGGCCCCGTCGGCGATGCCCGCCTCCGCGAGCCCGCGGGCCGCGGCCACGACGTCGTCGACGTCGACCACGCCCCACTGCCCGAGCAGGCGTTCGCGATAGGCGCGGCCGTAGCCGCTGGAGCCGCCGTAGTTGACGTCGAGCACGCCGATTCCACGGCTGGTCAAGTACGCGATCTTCCCGGATGCTGCGCCGCCCACGTGATCGGTCGGACCGCCGTGCACGAACACCACGTACGGGGGCCGCTCGCCGTCTGGCCCGACGACACCCGGGTTCGCCGGCGCGTAGTCGAAAGCGTGGACGGGACCATGGGGTCCGGGCTCGGTGACCGGGCGGGAGCGCGGCATCCACTCGGCTCCCCAGGGCGAGGCACCGCCGACGATGAGCCGTGTCGCCGCGGGATCCTCGACGCCGACCTCCCAGAGCCCTGCGCCGCCGGAGCCCGCGCCCGAGAGGAGCACGCGGGTGCCGCGGGCGTCCTCGATCGACAGGCGCGTCACGGCGTCGACGGGCAGTGCGCGGCGGCCGCCGGCGGCGTCGAGCACGACGAGCTCCTCCGCGCCGTTCGTCTCGACAGCGGCGATGCGCCCGTCGGCGAGCAACGCGAACCACCGCGTGCCGAGCACCCACAGCGGACCGCCGGTGTCGGCGTCGACAGCCGCGATCGGCTCATGGTGCAGGTCAGCCGTGAGCCGCAGCCGCCACAGGTTCCAGCGGCCCGTCGGGTCGTCGGCGTAGACGAGGTCGTCGTCGTCGACCCACTCGGGCTGCAGCGGCGAGGAGCCGCCGCCCGCGACTGTGGTCCATTCCGGGCCGTCGCCGCCCTCGAGGCGCGCGATGCGCAGCTCTGCACGATCCCAGGCCATGTGGGGGTGGTTCCACGCGATCCAGGCGAGACGCGAGCCGTCGGGCGACAGTGCGGGGTGGGCGACGAAGTCGCTGCCGCTCGCGAGCGAGCTCAGGCGCGCAGCATCCGTGGCTCCGCTGCCGTCCCGGGGGACGTCCACGATGTCGCGAGCCGGAACCGCGGTGCCGCGGGTGTGGTCCTCGCGCACGGCGAGCAGGCGG
The DNA here is from genome assembly GCF_001422925.1 of Microbacterium sp. Leaf288. GTDB lineage: Bacteria > Actinomycetota > Actinomycetes > Actinomycetales > Microbacteriaceae > Microbacterium. The sequence continues at coordinate 41,191 of NZ_LMNI01000012.1, read as the reverse complement.
CCGTGCTGCAGCGTCAGGCCGCCGAAGCGGACGTCGCCGGCCTCGGGCGTGAGCGGGCGCGGCTCACCACCCGGCTCGAGCCGCCAGACGCGCTGGTCGGTCTTCTCGACGAAGTACAGCACGCCGTGGTCGTCGGCCGTCCACGAGCCGCCGCCGTACTCGTGCACGCGCGACCTGGCGCTCCACGGCGTGGGGAGCACATCGATGACGTCTCCGGATGCTGCCCGCCGGCGCACTGCGGAGCGGCCGCCCTCCTCGGGCACGGACTCGCCCCACCACACGTCCGGCTCGTCAGCACCGACGAAGCGCGCACCCTCCAGACGCGGAGAGGCCGCGGAGACCTCCGCGGCGGAGATGGGGGAGGGCCAGCTGCCGTAGGGGCGTACGTCCGGTGTCGTCACGCACACCACGGTACGACGAAGCCCACGGGAATCGCGATCGAAACAGAACGTCACAGGCGACACGACGGCGGCGCGCTCCGCTACCGTGGACGAATCGTCGCCCGGTCGTCCTCACGGACGCCCCGAACCTCGGGGCCCGGGCAGGAGCGACAGCCGAGCCCGGCACCCGCCCGCGAATGACACCCCTTCCGCCGTCCCGGCGGGTGGAGGTGCCGCGGCCGATCGGGCCTTCCCGTACGGCTCAGCCCTGTCCGCCGATCCCTGAGAAGCAGGCCATGTCGATCGACCTGAGCACTCCTCCCGTGCCGATCTCCTTCGAGGTGTACCCGCCGCGCTCCGACGCGGGCGTCGCCGCGCTCCACGAGACGATCCGCCACCTGGCATCGGTCGACCCGCGGTTCATCTCGGTGACCTACGGAGCGGGCGGCTCCACCGGCGGTCGCTCCCTCGAGCTGCTGACCCACATCCTGCGCGAGACCCACGTCGAGCCCCTCGCCCACCTCACGTGCGTCGGGAACAGCTATGCCGCCGCGAACGCGCTGATCCGGGAGTTCCTGGATGCCGGGATCACGAGCTTCCTCGCACTGCGAGGGGATCCGCCGGCGGGCGTCTCGGAGGACGACGTCTTCCTCGGCGATCTCGACAGCGCGGCCCAGCTCGTGCAGCTCATCGACTGCGTGCAGGCGGAGCGTGAGCCCTACAGCGAAGCGCCGATCCCCGGCGTGCCGGGTGCGGTGCGGGTCGCGGAGCGCCCCCGCGTCGACATCGCCGTGGCGGCGTTCCCGAACGGTCACCCGCGGTCGAGGCATCCCTTCGAAGACATCGACGCGCTGCTCGCGAAGCAGGCGGCCGGTGCGACGCTCGCGATCACGCAGCTGTTCTTCCACGCCGACGACTACCTGGCGTTCGTGCAGCGATCGCGCGAAGCCGGCGTCACGATCCCGATCCTCCCCGGCATCATGCCGATCACCTCGCCCACTCGCCTGCGCCGGGTTCTCGAGCTGACAGGGGAGCAGCTGCCGGTGGACCTCGCCGTCGCGCTCGACGTCGAGCCCACCGTCGAGGGGCAGCGCGAGGTGGGAGTCGCGCACGCCGCGCGACTCGCCCGCGAGGTCGTGGACGGGGGCGCCCCCGGCGTCCACCTGTACGCGTTCAACAACCACGAGACGGTCCTGGACGTGCTGAGCGAAGCCGGAGTGCTCGCCCCCTCCATGCGAATGCCCGACGCCGTCCGCTGACCCGGACGCCGCGATCCGTCGGATGACCGACGGGTCTCTTCGGCGACCCCTGAAGACCCCCCGATCCGAGATGAACGAAGCGAAAGAGAGAGCACGATGACCGAACCTCGCAGCACCTTCCCCCACGGCACGATCCTGGGCTATCCCCGGATCGGGCGCCGCCGCGAGCTCAAGCGCGCGGTCGAGGGGTACTGGGCCGGAACCGCCGACGCACAGACCCTGGAGCAGACGGCGGCCGGCCTGCGCCGCGCGACGCGTGAGCGGCTCGCCGCGCTCGGTCTCGGCCGCGACGACTCGTCGATTCCCGAGTCCTTCTCGTTCTACGACCAGGTGCACGACGCGGCCGTGACCGTCGGGGCGCTGCCCGAGCGGTTCGCCGCGCTGCGCGATGCCGACGGTGCGATCGGTCTCGACGCGTACTTCACCGCCGCGCGCGGGGCGGGTGACGATGCTCCCCTCGAGATGACCAAGTGGTTCGACACGAACTACCACTACCTCGTGCCCGAGATCGGCCCCGAGACGGTCTTCTCCCTCTCGAGCGACCGGTTCGCGCGCCAGGTGGCCGAGGCCAAGGCCGACGGCTTCACCGTCCGACCGGTGATCGTGGGCCCGGTGACCCTCCTCGCCCTCGCGAAGGCTTCGGATGCCTCCCCCCAGGGCTTCGACCCGCTCAGCCGTCTCGACGATCTGCTGCCGGTGTACGCCGAGCTGCTGTCCGCCCTTCGTGCCGCGGGCGCCGAGTGGGTGCAGCTGGACGAGCCCGCCCTGGTGAGCGAGAGCCTGCCTGCGGACGCGGCCGTGCTGGCGGATGCCGCGGCCCGCGCCTATGCCGCACTGGGCGTTCGCGGCGACCGGCCGGCGATCCTCGTCGCGGCGGGCTACGCGCAGCTGTCGCGGGAGGCCTGGGCGGCCCTCGCGGAGGCTCCGATCGAGGCCATCGCCATCGACCTCACCCGCGGCGCCGTGCCGGACGCCGTGCCGGGCCTGGACCGAAAGACGCTCGTGGGCGGCGTCGTCGACGGACGGAACGTGTGGCGCGGCGACCTCGACGCCGCATGGGATCGCCTGCAGGCGCTGAGCGCGGTGGGCGCGTCGGAGATCAGCGCGGGCACCTCGACCTCGCTGCAGCACGTGCCCCACGACGTCTCCGACGAGTCCGCGCTCGATGAGCGGCTCGCGTCGTGGCTCGCCTTCGCCGACCAGAAGGTCGCGCAGGTGGTGACGCTCGCCACCGGCCTGGTCGAGGGGCGAGACGCCATCGCCGCGCCGCTGGCCGAGGCATCCGCCGCCCTCGCGGACCGTCGGAGCGCCCCCGGCGTGCGCGACGGCGCGGTGCGCGAGCGCGCCGCGGTGCTGGACGCCGGCGACTTCGAGCGCGGCGACTACGACGCCCGCGTCGCAGCGCAGGACGCCGAGCTCGCTCTCCCCGTGCTGCCCACCACCACGATCGGATCGTTCCCGCAGACCGGCGACATCCGCCGGGCGCGGGCTCGTCACGGCCGGGGTGAGCTCACCGCCGACGAGTACCAGCGGTTCCTGCGCGACGAGATCGCGCGCGTCGTGACGCTCCAGGAGGACATCGGCCTCGACGTCCTCGTGCACGGCGAGGCCGAGCGCAACGACATGGTGCAGTACTTCGCCGAGAACCTCGACGGCTTCGCGGTGACCGAGAACGGCTGGGTGCAGTCGTACGGCTCGCGTGCGACGCGTCCGTCGATCCTGTGGGGCGACGTGTCACGGCCGACGGCCATCACGGTCGCGTGGTCGGCGTTCGCGCAGTCGCTCACCGACAAGCCCATGAAGGGCATGCTGACGGGGCCGGTGACGATCCTGGCGTGGTCGTTCGTGCGCGACGACCAGCCGCTCGGCGAGACGGCGAACCAGGTGGCGCTGGCGCTGCGCGATGAGATCGCAGACCTCGAGGGTGCGGGCATCCGCGTCATCCAGGTCGACGAGCCGGCGCTGCGCGAGCTCCTTCCCCTCAAGGCGGCGGACCAGCCCGCCTACCTCGAGTGGTCGGTCGGCTCGTTCCGCCTCGCGACCGCGGGTGCCGCGCCGGCGACGCAGGTGCACACCCACCTCTGCTACTCGGAGTTCGACGTGGTCATCGACGCGATCGCGGCGCTCGACGCCGACGTGACCTCGATCGAGGCCGCCCGCAGCCGAGGTGAGGTGATCGGCGACATCCGGGCGTCGGGCTTCGCCGCCGGCATCGGTCCGGGTGTCTACGACATCCACTCGCCGCGCGTGCCGTCGGTCGACGAGATCACCGACCTCCTGGACCGTGCGGTCGCGGAACTCCCGCTGCGCCGCGTCTGGGTCAACCCCGACTGCGGGCTGAAGACCCGTGGGTACGACGAGACGGTCGCATCGCTGAAGAACCTCGTCGAGGCGACCGAGGCGGTGCGGGCGAGCGTGCCGGCCTAGGAGCCCTTCTTCTTCGACCCGGATGCCGCGGCCACATCGGTCGCGGCATCCGTCGCGTCCGGGATGACCTCGGTGTCGTTCAGCGGCTCCAGGACGGCGGTCGCCGCGTCGCCCGCCTCTTCGTCGACGGCGTCGGCTTCGGCGACGTCGATCTCGAGGTCCGCGGCGGCGGCTGCGGCCTCGTCCGGGCGACGCTGCAGCAGCTCGAAGACCCACCACACGATGAGCCACACGATCAGCACGAGGAACACCTCGCCCACGCTGAGCGGCCGGAGGAGCATGAGCCAGAGGATCGCCAGGGCTCCCAGCACGATGCGCACGAGGATCCGCTGCGCGTAGAGCCACGTTCCGAAGCGGCCGGTGTCGATGCCGCGCTTCAACGCGGCCCCCCGCAGCCCTGCATTCACCGAGGCGACGCCGTTGCGCGCCGCGGTGGCACCGCGCCAGCGACCGGACATCCATGCGATCACGGCGATCACGACGCCCAGCAGCGTGAGGACGATGGCCGTGTCGCGCATCGCGGCGGTGATCTGCTCGTACATCGACGCGAGGGCACCTGCCGGCACCCCCAGGTTCGGGGCGCTGAGCGCCAGCACCGAGCCGCCGATGCCGAGCGCGATCGCGAGGATCCCCGCGCCGAGGGCGATCCCGATCCCGGTGCCGAGGACGGCGGTGGAGCGCCGCCGCGCGATCAGGATTCCGGCCAGGAAGAGAACGAGCGCGATGATGGGGGTCCACCAGCCTGCGGCGACGGCGAGGTTGTAGACGGTGCCGACGACCGTGAGGGCGTCGCTCTGCGCGACGACGATGGTCTTGTCGATGACCGGGATGGACTCGGCGAACCCGATGCCGCGATCTACGAGGCGCTTCTTCACCTCCTCGATGATCGGGCCGAGCTGGATGCCCACTTCGCCGGTGTCGCTGATCACCACGGCGCCGCCGGAGGTGCCCCCGGCGGCGACGGCCGCCAGCGACTTGTGGCTGGCCCGCAGCGCCGTCTCCCACACATCGGCGAACGCGTCGGACTGCACTAGACGCGTCACGGTCGTGTCGACGAGGTTCTGCAGACCTTGGGTGGCCGGTGCCCGCAGCAGATCGAGCGCGGCGAGAGCCCGCGGCGGCAGATCGAGCTGCTGGATGCCGTCGAACAGGTCGTTCGTCAGGCCCTCGAGGTCGAGCGAGTCCTCGATCGCCGTGGTGACCTGGTCGGCCACGAGCGCCTGCACCTGCGGATCCTCGGCGAGCGGGGCGAAGGTCTCCACGAACCGGGTCTCGTCGACCAGTTCGACCCGCGCCCATGCCGCGACGATCGAGACGGGCACCAGGATCGTCGCGATGACGATGCACAAAGCAGACAGGAACGCCCGCCAGCGGTTGCCGTGCGCCTTCTCGGAAGGAGGTGCCGGCGGCGGCGATCCGGCGCGCAGCCGGGCGTTCTCGGCCTCGAGGGCGTCGAGGCGGGCGCGAAGCGCGGCGGTGTCGTCCGTGGCGGTGACGTCGGTCATTCCCCCCTTATAGCGCTTGGCCGTGATCCACCGCCACCCGGCGCACCAGTTGGTGTCGAACTGTGCGTGAACGAAATGTCGACGAGATCGGCGTAGCCGCGCTCGAACAGGGGATTCAGACCGCGCGCAGCACCGCGACGACCTTGCCCAGCACCGTGGCGTCGTCGCCCAGGATCGGCTCGAACGCGGAGTTGCGGGGGAGGAGCCAGGTGTGGCCGTCGCGCTGACGGAACGTCTTCACGGTCGCCTCGCCGTCGAGCATCGCGGCGACGATGTCACCGTTGTCGGCGGTGGCCTGCGATCGCACCACGACCCAGTCGCCGTCGCAGATGGCGGCGTCGATCATCGACTCGCCGGACACCTTGAGCATGAACAGGTCGCCCTTGCCGACGAGCTGGCGCGGGAGCGGGAAGATCTCCTCCACCTGCTGCTCGGCCGTGATGGGGACGCCCGCGGCGATGCGGCCGACCAGCGGAACCAGTGCCGCGTCGCCGACCGATGGCGCGGCGTCCGCGGGGCTCTCGGTGGCGGTGCCGGGCAGGTCGATGAGGACCTCCATGGCGCGGGTCTTCCCGGCGTCGCGCCGCAGGTAGCCGCTGAGCTCGAGCTGGTTGAGCTGGTGCGTCACGCTCGACAGCGACTTGAGCCCGACGGCATCGCCGATCTCGCGCATGCTGGGCGGGTAGCCGTGACGGGCGATCGAGCGCTGGATCACTTCGAGGATCGCGAGCTGCTTGTCGCTCAGGCTCTTGCGCCGGCGGGTCTGGGGCTTCTCTCGCCCGGCCGCGTCGCTCATCTTCCGGCTCCGTCCTGCGCTCGGCCGCCGAGCGCTGTTTCTTCGAATGTCGGAGGCCCGTGGTGGGGTTCTCGTATCGAAACCGTATCCGGATCGCATGCGTTGAGGTGGCAACCTCGCCGCGTGTCGCGTTCGAGAGATCGACGTCGGAATCCGGTATTGACATCCTACAGACTCGAAGATAGCTTCGGAAGAGAGATTCGCATTGCCCGCTCCCGACCGAGTGGAGAATGCGAATCTCTCCCCATCAGGAGGAGATGAGCATGACCGCGATCGACTTCACGACGTCCGTCCCGTCGCCGGCCCGCGCCGCCGGCGCCGCAGCCCAGCGCGCCACGCGCGCAGTGGCCCAGCGATCCACGCGTCTGCGGTTGACAGTGCGCGGTCGCCGCGTGCTCGCCGTCCTCGCCGCTCTTCCGGCCGTGATCGCCCTGAGCGTCGCGGTGCTCGGCGGCGGCGCGGCGCTCGCCTCGCGCGACGCGGGCGCTCCTGCCGGTTCGTTCACCACCGTGACCGTCGCGCCCGGCGAATCGCTGTGGACGATCGCGGAGGAGGTCGCCCCCGACCTCGACCCGCGCGACGTGGTCGACGAGCTTGTGCGGCTGAACGCCCTCGACACCGTCCTCGTCCAGGCGGGCCAGCGCCTCGCGATCCCCGCAGCGTACGATCGCTGATCGCACGGCGCGTCGCGCGGCGTCACGCGGCGAGAGCGCCCCGATGGGCGGGCCTACCATGGGATGGGTGAGTGCACGTCTCGAAGATCTCCCCCTACGCGCCGATCTCCGGGGGCAGAAGCCCTACGGTGCCCCGCAGGCGCCCCTTCCGGTCGCCCTGAACGTCAACGAGAACACGCATCCGGTTCCGGGCGAGGTCGCCGACGACATCCTGGACTCGATTGCACTCGCACTGCGCGACGTCAACCGCTATCCCGACCGGGAGTTCACCGCACTGCGGGAAGGCTTCGCCGACTATCTCGGTCACGGTCTCACCCGTGACCAGATCTGGGCCGCCAACGGCTCGAACGAGGTGCTGCAGCACATCCTTCAGGCTTTCGCGGGTCCGGGGCGCACCGCCTTCGGGTTCGCGCCCACGTACTCGATGTACCCGCTGCTCACGCGCGGCACGGGCGCGGAGTGGATCTCAGGCACCCGATCGGCCGACTTCACGATCGACGCCGAAGACGCGGCATCCCAGATCGCGGACGCCGCGCCCGACGTGATCTTCCTGTGCTCGCCGAACAACCCGACCGGTACCCCTCTCGGCCTGGACGTCGTGGAGGCCGTGTACGAGGCGACTGACGGAATCGTCATCGTCGACGAGGCGTACTTCGAGTTCGCCCCGCACGACGAGCGCTCGGCGCTGACGCTGCTGCCCGGGCGGGAGCGCCTCGTCGTCTCGCGCACGATGAGCAAGGCGTTCGCGTTCGCCGGAGCGCGCGTGGGCTACCTGGCGGCCGATCCCGCGCTCATCGATGCACTGCGCCTCGTGCGCCTGCCGTATCACCTCAGTGCGCTCACCCAGGCGGCGGCGTCCGCCGCGCTGCGTCATGCTCCGGTCATGCTGGGCATGGTCGACGAGATCGTCGCCCAGCGCGACCGTATCTCGGCCACGGTCGAAGCGCTGGGCTACACGCCCCACGAGTCGTGGACGAACTTCGTGCTGTTCGGCGGCGTGGCCGATCCGGCGGCCACCTGGCAGGCCCTGTACGACGAGGGGGTGCTCATCCGTGACGTCGGCATCCCTTCCCACCTGCGAGTCACCGCGGGCACTGCGGATGAGACCACCGCATTCCTCGACGCCCTCGCCTCGGTAGGATCGGCGGCATGAGCGCCGCACCACGAACCGCCTCGCTGCGCCGGGCGACGAGCGAGTCGACCGTCGAGCTGGAGCTCGATCTCGACGGCACCGGCCGCAGCCGCATCGACACCACGGTGCCGTTCTTCGACCATCTCCTGACCGCGTTCGCGAAGCACTCGCTCACCGACCTCACGGTACGGGCGTCGGGCGACACCGACATCGACGCCCACCACACCGTGGAGGACATCTCGATCGTGCTCGGCCAGGCGATCCGCGAGGCCCTCGGCGACAAGTCGGGCATCTCGCGCTACGGCGACGCGCTCGTGCCGCTCGACGAGGCGCTCGCGCAGGCCGTGGTCGACATCAGCGGCCGCCCCTACCTGGTGCACACCGGCGAGCCCGCAGGCTTCGAGCACCACCTCATCGGCGGCCACTTCACCGGATCGCTCGTGCGCCACACCTTCGAAGCCATCGCGTTCAATGCGGCCCTGACCGTGCACGTGCGCGTGCTGTCGGGGCGCGACCCGCACCACATCGCCGAGGCGGAGTACAAGGCGTTCGCCCGCGCGTTCCGCCAGGCGAAGGCGCTGGACCCGCTCGTCGAGGGCATCCCGAGCACGAAGGGCGCCCTGTGACCGCAAGCGCTCCCGCCGAGCGGGAGAAGCCGCTCGTCGCCGTCCTCGACTACGGGTCGGGCAACGTGCACTCCGCCGTCAAGGCACTGGTCGCGGCGGGAGCCGACGCGCGCCTGACCTCCGATCGCGGACTGATCATGGACGCCGACGGGCTCTTCGTGCCCGGCGTGGGCGCGTTCCGCGCGGTGGCCGAGGCGCTGCGCGCGAGCCGCGGCGACGAGCTCATCGAGCGCCGCCTCGCCGGCGGCCGGCCGGTGCTCGGCGTGTGCGTCGGCATGCAGATCTTCTTCGAGCGCGGCGTAGAGCGCGGCGTCGACACCGAGGGCATGGGGGAGTGGCCGGGCGTCGTGACCGAGCTCGACGCCCCGGTGCTGCCGCACATGGGCTGGAACACCGTCGAGCCGGGTGAGGGCTCGCGCCTGTTCCGGGGCATCGAGCACGAGCGGTTCTACTTCGTCCACTCGTTCGGCGCGCAGAAGTGGCTGCTCGACGTCCAGCCCCCGTTCCCCGAGCCCGTCCTCACCTGGTGCGAGTACGGCACGCCGTTCCTCGCCGCGGTCGAGAACGGGCCGCTGTCGGCCACGCAGTTCCACCCCGAGAAGTCCGGGGATGCCGGCATCCGCCTTCTCACGAATTGGATCGACGGCCTCGGCGGGGCTACCCTCTGAGACCGTGCCGTCTGCGGGAGCGCGTGCTTCCGTGATCCGCCCCACAGCTTCCCCACGTCTGAGTCAGGATCCATGAACGATTTCGCGTCCACACCCAAGCTCGTCCTCCTGCCCGCTGTCGATGTCGCCGACGGCAAGGCCGTCCGCCTGACGCAGGGCGAGGCCGGCACCGAGACCAGCTACGGCGACCCCGTCGACGCAGCCCTCGACTTCGCGCGTCAGGGTGCCGAGTGGATCCACCTCGTCGACCTCGACGCCGCCTTCGGCCGTGGCAGCAACGCCGGCGTGCTCCGCAAGGTCATCAAGCAGGTCCGCGGCGTGCAGGTCGAGCTCTCGGGCGGCATCCGCGACGACCGCACGCTCGAGGCGGCCCTCGAGAGCGGCGCCTCGCGCATCAACCTCGGCACCGCGGCGCTCGAGAACCCCGAGTGGGCCGCCGATGTCATCGGCCGCTACGGCGACGCGATCGCCGTGGGCCTGGACGTGCGCGGCACGACCCTCGCCGCACGCGGCTGGACGCGCGAAGGCGGCGACCTCTGGACCGTGCTCGACCGCCTCGAGGCTGCCGGCTGCAGCCGTTACGTCGTCACCGACGTCACGAAGGACGGCACCCTCCAGGGTCCGAACCTCGACCTCCTGCGCGAGCTGACCACGCGCACCCCGAAGCCGATCGTCGCCTCGGGCGGCGTGTCGAGCCTCGACGACATCGCGGCGCTGCGCGACCTCGTCCCGCTCGGCGTCGAAGGCGCGATCGTGGGCAAGGCGCTGTACGCCGGAGCCTTCACGCTCGCCGAGGCGCTGGATGTCGCCGGACACTGACCCCCACGGCCACCACGGCCACGCGCACGGCGGCGACTCCGCCGGCGTGCCCTGGGAGGGTCGCAGCTTCCAGGCGAACCCGCACTCCTCTGACGACGGCTCCGCCGATCCGGCGCTGCTCGCCGCGCTCACGGCGTTCCGCGCGGGAACGGGCGGGCAGCGCGAGGTCGTCGACGCCTACCGGACGGCGCGCCTGCTGATCCCGCTCGTCGCCGAGAAGGGCGACCACGGCATCGGGGCGCACGGTCTCGAGGTCGACAAGACGCAGGAGCTCTCCATCGTCACGGTGGCCGCTCCCGACGGCCGTCGCGTGCTGCCCGTGTTCACGTCGGTCGATGCCATGGGGCGATGGGATGCCGCGGCCCGGCCGGTTCCGGCCGACGGCGTCCGCACCGCTCTGTCTGCTGCGGCCGACGACACCGACCTCATCGTGGTGGACCCGGCGTCCGAGACCGAGTTCGTCATCCGGCGCCCCGCCGTGTGGGCGATCGGGCAGGGCCTCCCGTGGGAGCCGAGCTTCCTGTCGCCCGAAGTGGTGGCGGGACTCCACGAGAGCATCGGCGGTGAGCTGTCGGTCATCGACCTCGCCGTCGAGGCCGGCGACCCCGACGCGCGGCTGCGCGGCCCCGAGCTCGTGGTGCGCCTGCACCTCATGGACGGGCTCGAGAAGGCCGAGCTCGACGCGGTGCTCGCGCGCCTCGCGAAGCGCTGGGCGGCCGACGACCGCATCGCCGTCCTGGTCGACTCCCTCACGGTCAAGCTCGTCCGCGCCTGAGCGCGCCTCCGGCGCGCGTGATGCGTGCTCTCCGTCTGCGAGCGTGCGCTCGGCGTGGAGCTCCCGCGCGGCTCTTGCGGCGGGGCGGATGGGGTTGGATGATCGGCTCGGCGAAGGGGGCCCCGCATGGACGACGGCGTGACCGGGCGGCAGTACCGTGAGGCGCTCGACGCGGCCCATCGGCACGCGCTGAGCTGGTTGGACACTCTGCCCGATCGTCCGGTGCGGTCGGAGACCGACGCAGACGGGGTGCTCGCGCGGCTCGACCGCACCCTCCCCGCGGAGGGGACGTCGCCGACGGCGGTCGTCGACGAACTCGCCGAGGCCGTGGGCCCCGGCCTCATCGCTCTCGGTTCACCGCGCTTCTACGGCCTGGTGATCGGCGGAGCGTACCCGGCGGCAGTCGCCGCCGATTGGCTCGTCTCGGCGTGGGATCAGAATGCCGGAGCCCGGCAGCTCACGCCGGCGGCGGCCGCGGTCGAGGAGGTCGCCGCCTCGTGGCTTCTCGAGCTTCTCGGGTTGCCGGCCAGGAGCGGGGTGGGCTTCGTGACGGGTGGGACCATGGCGAATTTCGCGTGCCTCGTGGCGGCGCGCGACGCCGTGCTGCGTGGCGCCGGCGCGGATCCGTCCGCGGGGATCCAGCACGCGCCCGCGATCCGCTTCTTCGCCGGCGGCGCGGTCCACGTGTCGATGGTGCTGGCCGGTCGGCTCGCGGGCCTCGGCGCTCCGGCCACCGTGGGCGCCGACGATCAGGGGCGCATCGACGTCGACGGTCTCGAGCGCTCGCTCGCCGAGGGGACGGGGCCCGCCATCGTCGCCCTGCAGGCGGGAGACGTGCACTCGGGCGCGTTCGACGACTTCGCAGCCGCGGTCGAGGTCGCCCACCGCGCCGGGGCGTGGGTGCACATCGACGGCGCCTTCGGTCTGTGGGCGGCTGCGAGCCCGCGCTTCCAGCACCTCGTCGGCGGCCTCGCCGACGCCGACTCGTGGGCGACCGACGCGCACAAGACGCTCAACGTGCCGTACGACTGCGGCGTCGCGATCGTGCGTGACGAGGCCGCGATGACCGCGGCGCTGGGGGCGCACGCCGCGTACCTGCCCGCGACGACCAGCGTCTCGGATCCGTACGACCGCGTCCCCGAGTTCTCGCGCCGCGCGAGGGGCATCCCCGTCTGGGCCGCACTCCGGTCGCTCGGCAGGCGCGGCGTGGTCGGCTTGGTCGACGGACTGGCGGATGCCGCGGCAGCGCTCGCCGCCGGGTTCGACGAGATCCCCGGCCTCGAGGTCCTCAACGATGTCGTGTTCACGCAGGTGAGCCTCGCCGCGCGCGACGATGCGACGACCGCTGCGCTGGGGGAGTGGCTGCGCGCCGAGGGGACCGTGTGGGCGTCGTCGTCGACGTGGCGGGGCCGCACCGTCGTGCGCTTCGCGGTCAGCAACCACGGCACGGACGCCGAGGCCGTCCGCCGCACGATCGATGCCGTGGCGCGCGCAGCGGCCGCGCTCGGCATCGCGTAGTCAGCGCGGCGGTCGGGCGATCAGGTCAGGGGGCCCGCCGGTCAGGTGACCGGGCCCGTCCACTTCTCGCCGGGGCCCTTGCCGATCGGGTCGGGGATGACCGAGGCCTCGCGGAAGGCCAGCTGCACCGAGCGCAGCCCGTCGCGGAGCGACCGCGCGTGCATGTCGCTGATCTCGGGCGCGCCGGCGGTGATGAGCCCCGCCAGCGCGTTGATGAGCTTGCGCGCTTCGTCGAGGTCGGTCTGCGTCTCGGGGTCGTCGGCCAGCCCGACCTTGACCGCGGCGGCGCTCATCAGGTGAACCGCGGCCGTCGTGATGACCTCGACGGCGGGCACGTCCGCGATGTCGCGCGAGGCCGAGGCGGCCGCCCGCTCCTGCTCCTCCCAGCGCGCGTGGCGCTCAGCATCCACTGCCGTCGCGCTGGTCTGATCGCCGTCCTGGTCTCGAATCGTGTCCACGCCGTTCTCTCTGATAGACTGCTGCGGTCTCCGGTGCGTTCTGTACCGGATCGGAAAGTGGATCACATCCCACCCGCGCTTGCCGTTCCAGGCTACCGGGTCATGCACTCCGCCCCGACCGTTCTGCGGCCGGGGTAGCCGTCGGGGCGACCGGACGGGAACTCCATCACAGGAGAGGGTGCAGGAAGTCGGCGCTCGAAGCGTCTGACGGGTGGAGTGGATCTTCCTCCGCCCGCGATACGACTGTGTGTCGCGGTGGTCCAGCCCATATACCCAAGGAGTTCCGCATCAGCGATCCCCGCACCAACGACCGCATCCGCGTCCCCGAGGTCCGCCTCGTCGGACCCGCGGGTGAGCAGGTCGGCGTCGTCCGCATCGAGGTGGCGCTGCGCCTGGCCCAGGAGGCCGACCTCGATCTCGTCGAGGTGGCCCCGAACTCGAAGCCGCCCGTGGTCAAGATCATGGACTACGGCAAGTTCAAGTACGAGGCTGCGCAGAAGGCCAAGGAAGCGCGTCGCAATCAGGCGAACACCGTCCTCAAGGAGGTCCGGTTCCGCCTGAAGATCGAGGCCCACGACTACATCACCAAGCTCAAGCGCGCCGAGGGCTTCCTCCAGTCCGGCGACAAGGTCAAGGCGATGATCCTGTTCCGCGGTCGCGAGCAGTCGCGTCCCGAGCAGGGCGTGCGCCTGCTCCGCAAGTTCGCGGAAGACGTCGCCGAGTTCGGCACGGTCGAATCGAACCCCACGATCGACGGCCGCAACATGGTGATGGTGGTCGCACCGCACAAGAACAAGTCCGAGGTGAAGACCGAGCAGAACGCTCAGCGCGCCGCGAACAAGGAAGCTGCCCGCTCTGCCCGCACCGGTGGCGCGACGCAGGCCGGCGCCCCGGCAGAAGCCCCTGAGGCCGACGCCCCGACCGCCGCCCCTGAGGCAGCTCCGGCCGAGTAAGGCCCCACAGACTCCCGCACCGCGGGATACCGACTCCCGCCTGGGCGGGAAGTGAAACGAAGGAAGAAGAGATGCCGAAGCAGAAGACCCACTCGGGCGCCAAGAAGCGCTTCAAGGTCACTGGCAGCGGGAAGCTCATGAAGCAGCAGGCGAACCTCCGCCACAACTTCGAGGGCAAGTCCAGCCGCCGTACCCGCCGCCTGTCGCAGGAGCAGGTCCTCGCCCCGGGCGACGCCAAGGTCGCGAAGAAGCTCCTCGGCCGCTGACGCGCGCCGACGCAAGTTAGGAACATCAAGAAATGGCTAGAGTCAAGCGGGCCGTCAACGCCCACAAGAAGCGTCGCGTCATCCTCGAGCGCGCCTCGGGTTACCGTGGCCAGCGTTCGCGCCTGTACCGCAAGGCGAAGGAGCAGGTCACCCACTCGCTCGTCTACGCATACCGCGACCGTCGCAAGCGCAAGGGCGACTTCCGCCGCCTGTGGATCCAGCGCATCAACGCGGCTGCCCGTCAGAACGGCATCACGTACAACCGCTTCATCCAGGGCCTCGGCCTCGCGGGTGTGCAGGTCGACCGCCGTATGCTCGCCGAGCTCGCGGTGAACGAGCCCAAGACGTTCGCGTCGCTCGTCCAGACCGCCAAGAAGGCGCTGCCCGAGAACGTCAACGCTCCCAAGAGCGCCTGACCTCGGCATCCGTTGTCTCGAAAGGGGCGTCCTCCTCACGGAGGGCGCCCCTTTCGCATGCTCACGCGGCGGCAGGCGGCGAGAAACTCGTGCCGCAGACGGGTCCCCACGCCCTCTCCAGGCGCCGCTGGCGCGCCGTCCGGAGTCTCGGGGCGCGTGGGCCCAGCCGCGACTCTAGACTGATCCCGTGCTCGAGAACCCTCGCTCTCCGCGTGTCCGCGCCGTCGCGAAGCTGACGAAGCGGAGCGCCCGCCAGGAGACCGGCCTCTTCCTGCTGGAGGGTCCGCAAGCCGCCCGCGAGGCGCTGGCGTACCGGCCCGACACCCTCGTCGAGATCTTCGCCACGCCCACCGCGCTCGAGAAGCACACCGACGTGCGCGACGCCGCGAAGGACGCCGGACTCGAGGTCGTCTACACGACCGAGGCCGTGCTGGACGCGATGGCCGACACGGTGACCCCGCAGGGGATCGTGGCTGTCGCGCGCCAGTCGCCGACGTCGGTGCGCGAGATCTTCGCCGCCTCGCCGCGCCTCGTCGCGATCTGCGAGGAGGTCCGCGACCCGGGCAACCTCGGCACGATCATCCGTGCGGCCGACGCCGCCGGCGCGGACGCCGTCATCCTCACCGGCCGCACCGTGGACCCCTACAACCCGAAGGTCGTGCGCGCTACCACCGGCTCGCTCTTCCACGTTCCGGTCGCGGTCGGCGTCGATCTCTCGACGGCGGTCGAGAAGGCGCACACGGCGGGTGTGCGCGTGATCGCGGCGGACGTCGGCGGAGGGGACTTCCTCGAGTCCCGGGACGTGCTCGCGGGGCCTACGGCGTGGCTGTTCGGAAACGAGGCCCGCGGCCTCGAGGAGGATGCCCTGGCGCTCGCCGACTTGTCACTCCGCCTGCCCATCTACGGCGCGGCCGAGTCGCTGAACCTGGCCACCGCGGCCAGCGTCTGCCTGTACGAGACCGCCTTCGCGCAGCGCGCGGCACGCTGAGCCGTTACGGTTCCGACCCTGTTACGGAACGGTAAAGGCTCGATCGAGCCTCTGGCCGAGTGTCGTGACTCGCCCCTAGTGTGAGGGAATGGCGACACCTGATGCCCCGGCGCCGGCGCCCCGGACTTCGAACATCAACGTCCGTCGCGGTGAGCCGCTCGTCGTCGTCGACCACGTCGACAAGCACTTCGGCGATCTCCACGTCCTGAAGGACATCAACACCGTGGTGAACCGCGGCGAGGTCGTCGTGGTCATCGGCCCATCCGGATCCGGCAAGTCCACGCTGTGCCGCGCGATCAACCGGCTCGAGACGATCGACTCCGGCAGGATCACGATCGACGGGGTGCCCCTCCCGGAAGAGGGCAAGGCGCTCGCCCATCTGCGCGCCGATGTCGGCATGGTGTTCCAGTCCTTCAATCTGTTCGCCCACAAGACGGTGCTCGAGAACGTCACCCTCGGGCCGATCCGCGTGCGGGGACTGAAGAAGAAGGATGCCGACCAGAAGGCGATGCAGCTGCTCGACCGCGTCGGCGTGGCCAACCAGGCGAAGAAGATGCCGAACCAGCTATCGGGCGGGCAGCAGCAGCGCGTCGCGATCGCCCGATCACTGGCGATGAACCCGAAGCTCATCCTCATGGACGAGCCGACGAGCGCGCTCGACCCCGAGATGATCAACGAGGTCCTCGACGTCATGATCGGCCTCGCATCCGATGGCATGACGATGATCGTCGTCACCCACGAGATGGGCTTCGCGCGCAAGGCGGCCGATCGCGTGCTCTTCATGGCCGACGGCGCGATCGTCGAGGAGGCGACGCCCGACGAGTTCTTCACGAATCCGCAGAGCGAGAGGGCGAAGGACTTCCTGTCCAAGATCCTCGAGCACTGAGACACACTCCCGTCCGCCTCCCCACGCGGGTCGGGATCCGAGAGGACCGTCACGAGCGGTCCGTTCACAGCAAAGGACGAAGACATGAAGCGAATGCGACTTCCGCTCATCGCGCTGGCGGCCGCCGGCGCGCTGGCGCTGTCGGCGTGCGCCTCCGGCGGCACGCCGGCCGGCGAGGAGACGACAGCCCCTGAGCCCGCCCCCACCTTCGAGGCCGGGACGACGATGGCCGAGCTCGCAGAGGCGGGCACGATCACGATCGGCACGAAGTTCGACCAGCCGCTGTTCGGACTCAACGGTCCCAACGGGCCGGAGGGCTTCGACGTCGAGATCGGCAAGATCATCGCGTCCGAGCTCGGCATCGCCGAGGAGGACATCGAGTGGAAGGAGGCCGTGTCGGCCAACCGCGAGCCGTTCATCCAGAACGGTGAGGTCGACATCGTCGTGGCCACGTACACGATCAACGACAAGCGCAAGGAGGTCGTCTCCTTCGCCGGACCCTATTACATGGCGGGTCAATCGATCCTGGTGCTCGCTGACAACGACGACATCAAGAGCGAGGACGACCTCGTCGGCCAGCCGGTCTGCTCGGTGACGGGTTCGACTCCGGCGGCGAAGCTCGCCGAGATCGGCGCCGAGCCGGTTCTCACCGACACGTACTCGAACTGCCTCGAGCCGCTGCGCAGCGGCGCCGTCGTCGCAGTGTCGACCGACAACGTGATCCTCGCGGGCCTCGCGGCCCAGAACGAGGGCGAGTTCAAGGTCGTCGGCGAGCCGTTCACCGAGGAGCCCTACGGTATCGGCCTCGCCCTCGAAGACACCGACTTCCGCATGTGGATCAACGACGTGCTGGAGAAGGCGTACGAGGACGGTCGCTACGAAGAGGCGTGGAACGCGACGGCCGGAACGGTGCTGCCGTTCGTCGAGCCGCCGACACCCGACCGCTACTGATCGAAGACGGATGCCTCGGGTCGGCCGTACGCGTCGACCCGAGGCATCCGATCCCCGGATCCCGTTCCCGAAAAGAGGCGCATGGAGCAGCTCTGGTCGCTGATGCCGACCTTCCTCGAAGGCTTCCGCGTGACGCTCATCCTGCTCGCGGTGTCGGGCGTGAGCGCGCTCGTGCTGGGCACGCTCATCGCGGCGATGCGCATCTCTCCGGTCGGGGCGCTGCGCGTCTTCGCCGCGTTCTGGACCGAGATCGCGCGGAACACCCCGCTGACGCTGGTCTTCATCTTCACGGCGTTCGTGATGCCCATGCTCGGCGTCCGGCTGCCGTACCTCATCCTCGCGTTCATCGCGCTGACGTACTACACATCGCCCTTCGTGGCAGAGGCGCTGCGATCGGGGATCAACGGCGTCCCCGTCGGGCAGGCCGAGGCCGCCCGAAGCATCGGTCTCGGGTTCGGGCAGACGGTCTCGCTCGTCGTCCTCCCGCAGGCCTTCCGCATGACCATCCCGCCGCTCATCAACGTGTTCATCGCCCTCACCAAGAACACGTCGGTGGCCGGCGGATTCTTCGTGGTCGAGCTGTTCGCGACGACGCGTCAGCTCGCCAACGACAACGGGAACATCGTGATCCAGATCCTGCTGACCGCGGCCGCCCTCTATCTCGTGATCACGGTGCCGCTCGGCTTCCTGGCCGGGCAGCTCGAGAAGCGTTGGGTGGTGCGGCGATGACCGGCGCGAGCGTTCTGTTCGATGCCCCGGGCCCTCGGGCGCGACGGCTGTCACTCATCTTCTCGATCGTCGCGGGGCTGCTGATCCTCGGCGCGGCGGTGTGGGTCATCATGACCCTCGCCGCCCCGCGCACATCCGGCGGCATCAACCTCCCCGGCATGTTCGACGGGTCGCGGTGGAACATCTTCACCGATCCCGCGGTGTGGGGCTTCATCGCCGAGGGCATCGTGGCGACGCTGCAGGCGGCTGCGGTGGCCGCAGTGGGCGCGATCGCGCTCGGCATCCTGCTCTCGCTGCTGCGCAGCTCGCTCATCCCGTGGGTGCGCATCCCGACGGCGTGGGTCATCGAATTCTTCCGCGGCATGCCGGTCCTGTTGATGATGCTGTTCATCCTCCTCGTCGCTTCCACGGGAGCCTTCTGGGCCGTCGTCATCGCGCTCATCCTCTACAACGGCACACTGATCGGCGAGATCCTGCGCGCCGGCCTTGCCGCGCTGCCGAAGGGCCAGCGCGAGGCGGCCCTCAGCGTGGGCATGCGCGAGTTCCAGTCGAAGATGCTCGTGGAGTTCCCCCAGGCGTTCCGGCAGATGCTGCCGATCATCGTCGCGCAGCTGGTCGTGCTACTGAAGGACACGTCACTCGGCTACATCGTCGGCTACAACGAGATCATCCGGAACAACATCAACAACCTGGGCAGCTTCTACGGCAACCGCTACCTGTTCTCGCTGTTCGTCGTCACGCTCGCGATCTACCTGACGATCAACCTGCTGCTGTCGTGGTTCGCGCGTTGGCTCGCACGCCGCACGGCCAGTGGCGGCCGCAAGGGCGGTCGCGGCAGGTTCGTCGAGGACCCCACGAACCCCGCGACCCTCCTGCACGTCGAGGCGAAGGCGGACACCGCCTCCGAAGGGCCGGACGCGCGGTAGCGGAACGGGCGCACGACCGGACCGCGCATCCACCGTCGGTAGACTCGTCTCTCGTGTCCGACGCTCCCGAAACCACCGAGATCACGCCTGAGGCGGTGAACGCCGCCGTCGACGCCGCCCTCGAGGCCATCGCGGCCGCAGGCGACACCGCAGCGCTCAAGGCCGCGCGCTCCGCGCACTCCGCGGAGGGCTCGCCGCTGGCGAAGCTCAACGCGCGGCTGCGCGATGTGCCGAACGACAAGAAGGCCGAGTTCGGCAAGCTCGTCGGTCAGGCCCGCGGCCGGGTGAACCAGGCGTTCGCCGCCCGCGAGGAGGAGCTCGCCGCGGCCGAGACCGCCGCGAAGCTCGAGGCGGAGCGCGTCGACATCACGGCGCTCGCGGCGCGCGCGCGCGTCGGGGCGCGGCATCCGATCTCCCTCCTGCAGGAGCAGATCGCCGACATCTTCGTCGGGATGGGCTGGGAGATCGCAGAGGGTCCCGAGCTCGAGCACGAGTGGTTCAACTTCGACGCGCTCAACTTCGACGTCGACCACCCTGCGCGCCAGATGCAGGACACGTTCTTCGTCGACCCGGTGGAGCGTCACCTCGTCATGCGCACGCACACGAGCCCCGTGCAGGTGCGCTCGATGCTCGAGCGCGACCTGCCGCTGTACGTCCTGTGCCCCGGGCGCGTGTACCGCACCGATGAGTTCGACGCGACCCACCTGCCCGTTTTCACCCAGTTCGAGGGCATCGTCGTCGACAAGGGCATCACGATGGCGCACCTCAAGGGCACGCTCGACCACGCCGCCAAGGTGCTGTTCGGCGCCGAGGCGAAGACGCGCTTCCGCGCGAACTTCTTCCCGTTCACCGAGCCGTCGGCCGAGCTCGACCTGTGGCACCCCACCTTCAAGGGCGGTGCCCGATGGATCGAGTGGGGCGGCTGCGGAATGATCAACCCGAACGTGCTGCGCGCGGCGGGGATCGACCCGGAGGAGTACTCGGGCTTCGCGTTCGGCATGGGCATCGAGCGGACCCTCATGTTCCGCAGCGACGTCCAGGACATGCGCGACATGGCCGAGGGCGATGTCCGCTTCAGCGAGCAGTTCGGAATGGTGGTCTGATGCGCGTCCCGCTCTCATGGCTTCGTGAGTACGTCGACGTCCCCGCGGATGCCGCGCCCGAGGACGTCCTCGCGGCGCTCGTGCGCGTCGGTTTCGAAGAGGAGGACGTCCACCGCTTCGAGCTGCAGGGTCCGATCGTCGTGGGTGAGGTCCTCGAGTTCGTCGAGGAGCCGCAGTCCAACGGCAAGACGATCCGCTGGTGCCAGGTGCGCGTCGCGCCCGACGGTGAGACCGCCGCGGACGGCGGCGACGCGGTGCACGGCGTCGTGTGCGGTGCCCGCAACTTCTTCGTCGGCGACAAGGTCGTCGTGACCCTTCCCGGCGCGGTGCTCCCCGGCCCGTTCCCGATCGCCGCGCGCAAGACCTACGGCCACGTGTCGGACGGCATGATCGCCTCCGCCCGCGAACTGGGGCTCGGCGACGAGCACAACGGCATCCTCCGGCTCGTCGAACTCGGCATCGACGCACCCGTCGGCACGGATGCGATCTCCCTGCTCGGCCTCGACGACGTCGCGGTCGAGATCAACGTCACGCCCGACCGCGGCTATGCGCTGTCGATCCGCGGTGTCGCGCGTGAGTACTCGCACTCCACCGGTGCCGCGTTCCGCGACCCGGCAGATCGCACGTGGGAGGACGTCGCGCCGGGCGCCGGCTTCCCCGTGAGCGCCGACGACCTCGCCCCGATCCGCGGCCGCGCGGGCGTGACCGAGTTCGTGGCCCGGGTCGTGCGCGACGTCGACCCCACGAAGCCGACCCCCGCGTGGATGATCTCGCGCCTGTCTCTCGCGGGCATCCGGTCGCTCGGCATCCTCATCGACATCACCAACTACGTGATGCTCGAGCTCGGCCAGCCGATCCACGGCTACGACCTCGACAAGCTCCAGGGCGGCATCACCGTGCGCCGTGCGACGCCCGGCGAGAAGCTCGAGACGCTCGACGGCAAGGTCCGCACGCTCGACCCCGAAGACCTGCTCATCACCGACGACTCGGGACCGATCGGCCTCGCCGGCGTCATGGGCGGCGGCACCACCGAGATGGGCGAAGCGACCCGCAACGTGCTCATCGAGGCCGCGACGTTCGACACCGTGTCGATCGCGCGCACCGCCCGACGGCACAAGCTGCCGAGCGAGGCATCCCGCCGCTTCGAGCGCGGCGTCGACCCTCTCGTGCCCTTCGTCGCCGCCCGTCGCGTGGCCGACCTCATGGTCGAGTACGCCGGCGGCACCAGCGACGACGCGTACGGCGCTGCCCTGTTCGCCGAGGTGTTCATCCCCGGCATCGAGCTGCCGCCGACGTTCGTGCAGCGCCTCATCGGCGTCGACTACACGCCGGGCCAGATCGAGGCAGCGCTGCGGCTCATCGGCTGCGAGGTCGTCGGCGCCGAGGGCAGCGAAGGATGGCAGGTCATCCCGCCGTCGTGGCGCCCGGACCTCACCGACAAGTGGACGCTCGCCGAGGAGGTCGCCCGCATCGAGGGGTATGACCGCATCCCGTCGGTGCTGCCCCTTCCGCCGTCGGGCCGTGGTCTCACCGCCGCGCAGCAGGGCCGACGTCGCGTCGCGAACGCGCTCGCCGCTGCGGGCTTCGTCGAGACGCCGTCGTTCGGGTTCACCACCGAGGAGCAGAACGACCTCCACGGCTCTGCGTCGGGAGATCACCTGCCCAGCGTCAAGCTGGCCAACCCGCTCGACGGGCAGGCGCCGTTCCTGCGCCGCTCGCTCGTGCCCGGCCTCCTCCAGGTCGCGCACCGCAACGTGTCGCGCGGCTTCACCGACCTGTCGCTCTTCGAGACCGGCGTCGTCTTCCTCCCGACGGCCGGCGTGCAGTACGGAACGTCGTTCGTACCGCCGCTGGCCGTGCGACCGGATGCCGCGACCCTCGCCGAGCTCGACGCCTCGATCCCGCCGCAGCACCGCCACGTCGCCGTGCTGCTCGCAGGCAGCCTCGTCGCCAAGCAGCCCGGCATCGCGCCGGTGACCGCGGATCTCGCCGACGCGCTCGATGCGGTCCGCACGATCGCCGCCGCCGCGGGCGTCACGATCGATGTCGCTCAGGGTCAGCGCGCCGCGCTGCACCCGGGCCGCACCGGCGTGCTCTCCGTCGACGGCGCCGAGGTCGGCTACGTCGGCGAGCTGCTGCCGGCGGTGGCCGAGGCATCCGATCTTCCGGGGCGCGTCATCGTCGCGGAGCTCGATCTCGACCTCGTCCTCTCGCTTGCGGGGGACAAGGTCGTCGCCGCTTCGCTGTCGGGCTTCCCGGCCGCGACGCAGGACGTGTCGCTCGTGCTCGGCGCCGACGTCCCGGCCGCCGAGGTGCGCGGAGCGCTCGTCTCGGGCGCCGGCGACCTCCTCGAGTCGGTGCGCCTGGTCGACGACTATCGCGGGCAGGGCGTTCCCGAGGGCGAGAAGAGCCTCACCTTCGCGCTCCGATTCCGCGCCCCTGACCGCACGCTCACGGCCGCCGAGGCGACCGAGGCGAAGCTCGCGGGGGTGGCCGTCGCGACCGAGCGTTTCGGGGCGACACTGCGCGAGTAGCATCCGTATCGGAGGTGGCCCCATGCCCGAGGTGATCACGGTGCCGCTCGCCGGCGGCGAGGTCATCGACGCCTACGTCGCTCGCCCCACCGACGACCCGATCGGCGGCCTCGTGCTCATCCACGAGATCTGGGGCCTGGTCGGCCACATCACCGACGTGGCCGACCGCTTCGCCGCCGAAGGGTGGCTGGTCGCCGCGCCCGACATCCTGACCCATGGCGGCGTCGCCCCCGCGCTCGGTGAGGAGCTCTTCGCGCTGGTGAACAGCGACGACGAGGAGGCCCGCATCGCGGCGCAGCCGCGTATGCGCGAGGCGTTGTCGGGAATGCGCGCGCCCGAGTACGCCGGCTGGGCGGTCGCCGCGCTCCGCGCCGTGGTCGACTGGCTCGCCGAGCAGCCCGGGGTCGACGACCGGATCGCCGCGACCGGCTTCTGCTTCGGCGGGACGTACTCGTTCCTGCTCGCCGCGCACGACGACCGCGTGCGTGCCGTCGCACCGTTCTACGGCACGGCGCCGTCGGCGGACCGCATCGCCGACATCTCCGCGCCGGTCCTGGCGATATACGGGCAGCACGACCCCGCGCTCATCGACGCGCTCCCGGCGGTGACCGAGGCCATGGCCGAGGCGGGCGTCGACTTCACGGCCGTGGTGTACCCCGACTCGGCCCATGCGTTCTTCAACGACACCGGCCGTCGGTACAACCGGACCGACGCGGCCGACGCCTGGGAGCGCGTGACGGCCTTCCTCCGCAGCCGCGTCTGACGTTCTGCCGTCGGCGGAGAAGGGATGCCTCGACCCGGCCCGTCTGGTTGGGTGGAGCCATGACCGACGTACTGGTGCTGGGCGGGACGGGCTGGCTGAGCGGGCGGATCGCCGAGCGGTGGGCGGATGCCGGAGCCGCCGTCACCTGCCTCGCCCGAGGGGGACGCGATGCGCCGTACGGGACGACGCTCGTCGTCGCCGACCGCAACGACCCGGACGCGTACGACGAGGTCGCCCGGCGCGAGTGGGACGAGGTCGTCGACGTGTCGTCGAACCCGGTGCACGTCGCCGCCGCGGTCGTGGCGCTGGGGGAGCGCGCGCGGCACTGGACGTACATCTCTACAGTGTCCGTGTACGCCTCCGACGACGTGCCGGGCGCCGACGAGACCGCCGAGCTGCTGACGCCCGCCGGCCCCGACGAGGACGAGGACTACGGTCGCGCGAAGGTGCGGGCCGAGGCATCCGTCCGCTCCACCCTCGGGTTCCGCGCGGCGATCGTGCGTCCGGGGCTCATCGTGGGGCCCGGTGACCCGACCGACCGGTTCGGATACTGGGTGGGCCGCTTCGCTCTCGCCGGATCGGACGACGTGCTCGTGCCCGACACCGCCGACCGCGGCGCACAGGTGATCGATGTCGACGACCTCGCGGAGTTCGTGCGGGCCGTCGGCCGCGAGCGTTGGACGGGTGTGGTGAACGCCGTCGGCGATCCGGTCGCCCTCGACCGGCTCTTCGCGGACGCGCGTGAGGTCGCCGGGCACACCGGCGCGCTCGCCGCGGCCGACGACGAGTGGCTCGTGGCGCACGAGGTCGCCTACTGGATGGGTGCGCGGTCGCTGCCGCTCTGGCTGCCGGCCGACATGCCGGGGTTCTGGACCCGCTCGAACGCCGCCTACCACCTGCTCGGCGGCCGCCTCCGTCCGTTGCGCGAGACCCTGGACCGCGCGCTCGCCGACGAGCGCGCCCGGGGCCTCGGCCGCGATCGTCGGGCCGGGCTGACCCGGCCCGACGAACTGGCGCTGCTCGGCGAGCTTCAGCGGTAGCGGCGCCCCTCGTCGCGGCGGTACAGCCACACCGCCAAGGCGCCCAGCACCAGCGTCCACGCGAGGATCCCGACCACCGCCCACAGCGGCGCGCTCTGGCCGAGGGCGGCGGCGATGACGATCTCACGGGCCTCGCGAACCCACAGGAACTTCGAGGCGAGGTCGAGCCACTCGGGGAACAGGATCGGGGGGAGGAACAGTCCGCCGCCGAACGCGAGGAGGAACATCGCCACCTGGGTGATGGCGATCGCGGCCTTGGGCCCGGCGGTCGTGCCGATGATCGTCCCGAGCAGTGCCGAGGGCACGGCCGTGAGGATCGCGAGCCCGATGGCCGCGAACAGCTCCCCGGGCTGGACGGCGGCCGAGGTGAAGATGCCGCCGACGATCAGGAGCGGGATCATCGCGAGGATCGAGATGATGAGAGTCGCCGACATGAGGCCGATGAGGCGCGCCGCCGGCGAGCCCGGGAGCGTGCGCAGATACGGCCACCAGGGCTTCGAGCGCTGCTCGGCCATGTCGAGGCCGATACTGAACAGGCTCGCCGACATGAAGGCGAACACGACCATCGATGCGATGGCGGCCGTCGCGAAATCAGGTTCGTCGACGACCATGCGCTGCGGCAGGACGAACAGGCAGAACGCGAGCGTCGGGAAGATGAGGGATCCGATCACGGCGATCGGCACGCGCATGGTCTCCAGCAGGTTGTACTTCGTGTGGACCGCGGCGAGCGTGAGCGTGGACATCAGACCATCGCTCCCTTCGTGATCGTGAGGAAGGCCTCTTCGAGGGATGCACCGCGCACCGTCAGGTCGGTGAACGGGGCGCCGGACGCGACGAGCGCCCGGATGAGCGCGTCGGAGTCCGAGACGACGGCGGTCACGACGCCGTCGTCCGGGTCCGTGGTGACGGTCGCGTCGGGATCGAGCGCGAGGACGTCTTCGGCAGTGACCCCGCGCAGCGTCACCCGTCGGCGGGCGACACCCGCGACCACGGCGGCGAGTGTGTCGTCGGCCCGCACCGCGCCGTGGTCGATGACGACGACGCGCTCGGCCAGCTGCTCGATCTCCTCGAGGTGATGGCTCGTCACCACGACGGCGGTGCCTTCGCGATGGCGGGTGCGCACGGCATCCCAGAGGGTACGCCGGGCGTCGACATCGAGACCGGTGGTGGGCTCGTCGAGGAGGACGAGCTCGGGGTCGCCGACGAAGGCGAGGGCGACCGCCACGCGACGCTGCTGGCCTCCCGAGAGCGCCCCGCACTGCTTCGCCAGGAGCGGCTCGAGGTCGAACTCCGCGATGACGCGATCCACCGGCCCCGGGGAAGGGTAGTGGGATGCGACGAACCGCAGGACCTCCCGCACCTTGAGCGCCTCCGGCAGCGCGGTGGCCTGCGGCGTGGATCCGAGGCGGGAGCGACTCGCCGGCGTCCGCGGATCGCCGTCGAAGAGGCGCACGACGCCGGATGTCGGCAGCCGCAGCCCCTCGATGAGGGAGAGGAAGGTCGTCTTGCCGGCCCCGTTGGGGCCGAGGAGGCCGACGCACTCGCCGGCGTGGATGTCGAGCGTGACACCGTCGAGGGCGACGGTGTCGCCGAAGCGCCGTGTGAGGGCTTCGGTGTGGACGACTGCGGTCATGCGGACCCTCCGAGGAGTGCGAGCAACTGCGAGCGGTAGGAGCGGAACGCTCCGCGCCCGGCATGGGTCAACGTGATCTCGGTGACGGGCTTGCGGCCGGCGAACGACTTCGCGACCTCGACGTAGCCGGCATCCGACAGCTTGGCGAGATGTGTGGTGAGGTTGCCCGCGGTCATGCCCAGGAGCTTCTGCAGCGCGGGGAAGGTGATCGTGTCGCCGTCCTCGAGCACCTCGGCCAGCGTCGTCATGATCCTCAGGCGTGCCGGCGCGTGGATGACGGGGTCGAGTTCGTTCATGACCGCTCCGCGGCACTGGGTGCGACCGGCCCCCAGTACATGAGCGCGGCCACGATGAGCATCGCGACGGGGCCGGCGATCGCGTAGACGAGGAAGTGGGTCGGCGCGCCGAAGAAGAGCCCGATCACGGCGATCACGATGAGCAAGCCGCCCAGGATGTACATCGGCACCGCGCGCCAAAGGGCGCCGCCCGACAGATAGAGCACGCCCACCAGGAAGATGTAGAGGCTCGGGTACAGCAGCTGCGAGAGCTCCTGCGAGAGGCCGTTGCTCTGCAGCCCCGAGATCAGCGCCCATGCCGCCACCATCACGATCGTCCAGGAGCACCCGTACAAGGCGCCCTGCAGCTGGCTGCGCCCGCGGATCCCGTCGCTGCCCGCGCGGATGCCGACGACAGCGGACCACACGATCGCGATGACGAGGGCACCCGCGAAGATCCACCAGCCGACAGCGGTGGGGAGGAGGTCGACGCCTCCGACCCCGCGGGTCAGCCAGAGTGCGGCGAACCCGACGCCCCAGGCGATCGCCCAGAGCACCAGCAGCCCGGCGTAGCGACCCGTGATGTGACGGACGGCCTCACGACGTGTCGTGTCGATGAGGTCGAGCATCTCTCGCGGATCGTTCGCGGCATCGAGTTTCTCGTTCATACAAAGTAGTTTGCAGCGCAAAGTACTTTGCGTCAAGGGCCAACATGACGAGCGCGATTTGCGGATGCCTCGACCCGGCGGCTATCGTCGGCGCATGCCTTCGGCGCCCCAGGGACCCTCGACGCTCGTTCCGAGCGCCGCTCCCGCGCGCCGACGCCGTCTGGGCGAGCGCCGACTCTAGGCGACCCCGCACGCCGTCCTGTCATGGACCGTCGCGAGTGGGCGTCGCCGTCTCCGGCCCTCAGCCCCAGACTCTAAGGTGGAATCCATGACATATTCGGTCGCCGTCTCCGGCGCATCCGGCTATGCGGGCGGCGAGATCCTGCGGATCCTCGCCGCGCATCCCGACGTCGAGATCCGCACCGTGACCGCGCACTCCAACGCGGGACAGCCGCTCATCCAGCATCAGCCCCACCTGCGCTCGCTCGCGCACCTGACCCTCGCCGAGACCTCGCCCGAGGTCCTCGCCGGCCACGACATCGTCTTCCTGGCGTTGCCGCACGGCCAGTCCGGGCAGTACACCGACGCCCTCGGCGACACCGCGCTGGTCATCGACGCGGGCGCCGATCATCGCCTCGAGTCGGTCGCCGACTGGGATCGCTTCTACGGCGGCGACTTCCACGACCCCTGGGTCTACGGCGTTCCCGAGCTTCCGGTGGCGGGTTCGAAGCAGCGCGAGCGGCTGGTCGGAGCATCCCGCATCGCGGCACCCGGCTGCAACGCCTCCACCGTGAGCCTGAGCCTCGCGCCAGGCGTGGCTGCGGGTGTCATCGATCCGTCCGACATCGTGACGGTGCTCGCCGTCGGTCCTTCGGGTGCCGGGAAGAGCCTCAAGACGAACCTGCTCGCCGCCGAGATCCTGGGATCCGCGAACCCCTACGCGGTGGGCGGCTCGCACCGGCACATCCCCGAGATCCGCCAGGCGCTCGCCGCGGCGCGCACTGCGGGTGCCGCTCCCGCCACGACCGCCGACGAAGGAATCCGCATCTCGTTCACCCCGGTCCTGGTGCCGATGTCGCGGGGGATCTTGGCGACGTCGACGGCGCCGATCGCGCCGGGCGCGACGGACGACGAGATCCGCGCCGCGTGGGAGTTCGCGTACGGCGACGAGACATTCGTGCAGCTGCTGCCGGCGGGCCACTTCCCGCGCACCGCCGACGTCCTGGGTGCGAACACCGCGCTGATGGGCCTCGCCATCGACCGCGCCGCGAACCGCGTGACGGTCGTCGCGGCGGTCGACAACCTCGTCAAGGGCACGGCCGGAGCCGCCGTGCAGTCCATGAACATCGCGCTGGGGCTCGCCGAGGGCACCGCGCTGACCGTGAACGGAGTCGCGCCGTGAGTGTCACCGCGCCCCAGGGTTTCGAGGCGGCAGGCGTCGCCGTCGGCCTCAAGTCGACCGGCAAGCCCGATGTCGCGGTCGTCGTCAACCGCGGCCCGCTGAAGGTCGGGGCCGCGGTGTTCACGAGCAACCGGGCGAAGGCGAACCCGATCCTGTGGTCGCAGGAGGTCATCCGCGACGGCGCGGTCGAGGCGATCGTCCTCAACTCCGGCGGGGCGAACTGCTTCACGGGGTCATTCGGCTTCCAGACGACGCATCAGACGGCCGAGAAGGCCGCCGAGCTGCTCGACGTGAGCGCCGGTGACATCCTGGTGTGCTCCACGGGGCTCATCGGCACCGGCGACGAGGTGTTCCGCGCGAAGGTGCTCGCCGGCACCGAGCAGGGCATCGCCGAGCTCTCCGCCGACGGCGGGGAGGCAGCATCCCTCGCGATCATGACCACGGATTCGAAGCCCAAGCGCTCGGCCCGCACCGGCGACGGCTGGTCGATCGGCGGCATGGCGAAGGGCGCCGGGATGCTGGCACCCGGCCTCGCGACGATGCTCGTCGTGATCACGACCGACGCGGTGCTCGACGCGGCGCAGGCGGACGCCGCGCTGCGCGCGGCTACCGGACGCACCTTCGACCGGCTCGACTCGGACGGCTGCATGTCGACGAACGACCAGGTGACCCTCATGGTGAGCGGGGCATCGGGAGAGACTCCCGATCCCGAGGCGTTCGCCGCGGCGCTTGCCGAGGTCTGCCAGGACCTCGCCCAGCAGCTGCAGGGCGACGCCGAGGGGGCGAGCCACGACATCACGATCGAGGTCATCAACGCGGCCTCCGAAGACGAGGCCGTCGAGGTGGGGCGCTCGGTCGCGCGCAACAACCTGTTCAAGGCGGCGATCTTCGGCAACGACCCGAACTGGGGGCGCGTGCTGGCGGCGATCGGCACGACCGAGGCCGCGTTCGACCCGTACGACGTCGACGTGTGGATGAACGGCGTGCGCGTGTGCAGCGCCGGCGGCCCCGACGCGCCGCGCGACGCGGTCGACCTCACGCCGCGTGCGACCCATCTCGTGATCGACCTCAAGGTCGGCGCGGCGACGGCGACGATCCTCACCAACGACCTCACCCACGACTACGTCCACGAGAACAGCGCCTACTCCTCATGACCGACCTGCAAGAGACCGATCCCGGCGAAGCCAGCGCCCGGGCGGTGACCCTCATCGAGTCGATGCCGTGGCTCAAGCGCTTCCGCGACCAGATCGTCGTCGTGAAGTACGGCGGCAACGCGATGGTGAGCGAGGAGCTGCAGGATGCCTTCGCCGCCGACATCGCCTACCTCCGCTACGTCGGGGTCAAGCCCGTCGTGGTGCACGGCGGCGGCCCGCAGATTTCGTCGATGCTCGACCGCCTCGCGATCCCGAGCGAGTTCAAGGGCGGCTACCGCGTCACCTCGACCGAGGCGATCTCGGTCGTGCGGATGGTGCTCACCGGTCAGATCAACCCGCAGCTGGTGTCGAAGATCAACGCGCACGGCCCGGTCGCGACCGGGCTCAGCGGTGAGGATGCCGGCCTCTTCGGCGGCCGCCGCCGCGGGGTCGTCATCGAGGGCGTCGAGCACGACCTCGGTCGCGTCGGCGACGTCGTCGAGGTCGATCCGCAGCCGGTGCTCGATCAGATCGAGGCGGGACGCATCCCCGTCGTCTCGAGCATCGCCCCCGACCTCGACCACCCGGGACACTCGCTGAACGTGAACGCGGATGCCGCAGCATCCGCTCTCGCCGTCGCGCTCGGTGCGGCGAAGCTCGTGGTGCTCACCGACGTCGCGGGGCTCTATGCCGACTGGCCCAACCGCGACTCGCTCGTGTCGCACCTGACCTCGACGGAGCTGAAGGCGATGCTGCCGACGCTCGAGTCGGGCATGATCCCGAAGATGGCGGCGTGCCTGGAGGCCGTCGAGGGCGGCGTCGAGACCGCGGCCATCATCGACGGGCGGGTGCCGCACTCGGTGCTCGTGGAGATCTTCACCAGCAAGGGAATCGGAACAGAGGTGGTGCTCGGATGACGTGGCAGGACGATGCGGGGCGCGACCTCGTGAAGAGCTTCGGTGCTCGCATGCAGATGTTCGTGCGGGGCGAGGGCTCGTACTTGTGGGACGCCGACGGCAAGCGCTACCTCGACTTCCTCGCGGGGATCGCGGTCGACTCGCTCGGCCACGCACACCCGGTGTTCGTCGATGCGATCGCCACGCAGGCCGCGACGCTGGCGCACGTCTCGAACTACTTCGCGACCCCGCCGCAGCTCGCTCTGGCCGCAACCCTGAAGCGCCTCGCCGGCACCGGCGACGAGGGCCGCGTGTACTTCGGCAACTCCGGCGCCGAGGCGAACGAGGCGGCGTTCAAGCTCGCCCGCCTCCATGGCGGCACCGAGCGCCCGCGCATCCTCGCGCTCACCGACGCGTTCCACGGCCGCACGATGGGCACGCTCGCCCTCACCGGCAAGCCGTACATGCAGGAGCCCTTCCTGCCGATGACGCCGGGCGTCGAGTTCATCGACTCGACTGTCGAGGCGCTCGAGGCAGCGATCGACGACCGCGTGGCCGCCCTGTTCGTCGAGCCCGTCAAGGGCGAGGCCGGCGTGATCCCGCTGCCCGAGGGTTACCTCGCTGCGGCGCGCGAGCTCACCGAGCGCCACGGTGCGCTCCTCATCATCGACGAGATCCAGACCGGCGCCGGTCGCACGGGGGAGTGGTTCGCCTTCCAGCACGAGGGCATCACCCCCGACGCGATCACCGTCGCCAAGGGCATCGGCGGTGGCTTCCCGATCGGCGCGCTCATCACCTTCGGCGCTGCGAGCGAGCTGTTCTACCCCGGCACGCATGGCTCGACCTTCGGCGGCAACGCGCTCGGCACCGCCGTGGCGGGCGCCGTGCTCGGCGAGATCGAGCGGGCGGAGCTCGTGCGCAACGCCGCGGAGCGCGGTGCACAGCTGCGTGCGGCGATCGAGGGAATCGATTCGGACCTGATCGACGGATGCCGCGGCTCGGGCCTCTTGATCGGCATCGGGCTGACGCATCCTCTCTCGAAGGCGCTCGTCGCCGCGGCGCAGGAGCACGGTCTCGTCATCAACGCGCCGAACGACGAGACCATCCGCCTCGTCCCCGCCCTCACGATCGGCGACGTCGAGATCGACGAGTTCATCGAGCTCTTCACCGCGACGCTGCGCACGGTCGAGGACGCGCTCGTGCTCGACACCCCGACGGAGGTTCCCGCATGACTCGCCACCTGCTGCGCGACGACGATCTGACGCAGGCCGAGCAGGACGAGATCCTCGACCTCGCGGTCTCGCTCAAGAAGGACCGGTGGAAGCTCAAGCCCCTCGAGGGTCCGCAGACCGTCGCGGTCATCTTCGACAAGTCGTCGACCCGCACGCGCGTCTCGTTCGCGGTCGGCATCGCCGACCTCGGCGGCTCGCCGCTCATCATCTCGACCGCGAACAGCCAGCTCGGCGGCAAGGAGACTCCGGCCGACACGGCCCGCGTGCTCGAGAGGCAGGTGGCGGCCATCGTGTGGCGCACGTACGCGCAGGCGGGCCTCGAGCAGATGGCCGCGGGCACACGTGTGCCGGTCGTGAATGCGTTGAGCGACGACTTCCACCCGTGCCAGCTGCTCGCCGACCTGCTCACCATCAAGGAGCACAAGGGCGACCTGGCCGGGCTCACCCTCTCGTTCTTCGGCGACGGCAAGTCGAACATGGCCCACTCGTACGTGCTCGCCGGCGTGACCGCCGGCATGCATGTGCGCGTCGCGTCCCCCGAGGCGTACGCCCCGCGCGATGACGTGATCGCCGACGCCGACCGCCGCGCGGCCGAGACCGGCGGCTCGGTCACCCTCTACACCGACGCCAACGAGGCGGCGGCCGGTGCCGACGTCATCGTCACCGACACGTGGGTGTCCATGGGCAAGGAGGAGGAGAAGCTCGAGCGCCTCCGCGACCTCGGCGGGTACAAGGTGACCCAGGAGCTCATGGGGCTCGCGAAGGACGACGCGATCTTCATCCACTGCCTGCCCGCCGACCGCGGCTACGAGGTCGACGCCGAGGTGATCGACGGTCCGCAGAGCGTCGTGTGGGACGAGGCCGAGAACCGGCTCCACGCCCAGAAGGCACTGCTCGTCTGGCTCCTCCGCCAGGACTGAGAGCGCCTGGGCGGTGAGCGGGCGAGAGCTGAGTGACACCGAGCGCCCCGCGCCGCGCGCCGACGGCTGGCTCGCCACGCGCTGGGAGCGTCTGAACGGTCCCGCGCGCATCGGCGGGGTCGATCTCGCGCGCGGTCTCGCGGTGCTCGGAATGTTCGCCGCGCACCTGCTCTGGATCACCGAGCCCTTCGACGTGCTCGAGCCCGATACCTGGATCGCCGTCGTCTCGGGCCGGTCGTCGATCCTGTTCGCGACGCTCGCGGGTGTGTCGATCGGCCTCGTCACCGGAGCGGGGGCGCCGCTCACGGGCGATGCGATGAGCACCGCGCGCGGGCGGCTCGCCGTGCGGGCAGGACTGCTCTGGGTGCTCGGCATCCTGCTCATCGCCACCGGTGTGCCCGTGTTCGTGATCCTTCCGGCCTATGCGCTCATGTTCCTGCTGGCGCTGCCGCTGACGTCCCTGCCGGCCCGTGTGCTGCTGCCGCTCGCCGCGGGGCTGGCACTGGTCCTGCCGTTCGTCCAGATCGTCCTCGACGCGCTCCCGTTCTGGAGTTCCCCGATCGGCGGCCCGGTGTCGCTCGGACTCGGGTGGCACTACCCGTTCACGACCTGGATCGTGTTCGTCGTGGCCGGCCTCGGCGTCGCGCGTGCCGGCGTGACTCGGCTGCGGGTGCAGGTGTGGCTCGTCCTCACCGGAACTCTGCTCGCCGCGCTCGGCTATGGGCTCGGTGCGGCGACCGGTGCAGACCCCGAGGCCGAAGCGGCGACGTATCTCGGAGCGCTCTGGACCGTCCGCCCGCACTCCACCGGACTGCTCGAGGTGATCGGCTCCGGCGGCTTCGCGCTCGCCGTCCTCGGGGTATGTCTGCTCGCATGCCGCACGTTCCTCGTGTGGGTGGTGCTGCCGTTGCGGGCCGTAGGGGCGATGCCGCTGACCGCGTACACGCTGCAACTCCTGGTGTGGGCCGCCGTCGCCGCCGCGGTGCTCGACCGGGTGGGCGACCTCATCGGCTTCCGCGCGCTGCTGCCCTTCTGGCCGCTCGCCATCGGCACGATCGTTCTGTGCACGGCATGGGCGCTCCTCGTGGGGCGGGGCCCGCTCGAGACGCTGCTCGATTCGGCCTCGCGCTTCGCCGTGCCCGCCGGTCGGTTTCCCCGCTGACGCGACACCTGCGGGCGGTTTCGCCGCTGTGTCGTTCGGTGCGCCGGTCGCGGCGTCACGGGCCGACTGGGTGCCCGGGGTTGGGGCAGGCGGGGCGGGTCGAGTGGGCCGCTGTGGTCGTTCCGCGCGCCGGTTGCGGCGTCACGGGCCGACTCGGCGTCCGGGGTCTGGGCTGGCGGGGCAGGCGGGGCGGGTCGGGTTGGCCGCTGTGGTCGTTCCGCGCGCCGGTTGCGGCGTCACGGGCCGACTCGAGGGGGCGGCGAGTTCGGGGCGTGATCAGCCGCGCCAGCCGGCGCGGGCGAGTGCGGTGCGCACGCGGGAGACCGCCGCCGCGGGGGTGGGCTTCATCTGCGCCGACGTGATCCGGAGCACCTCCCACCCCTCAGCGGCGCACGCCGCGTGTTTGAGGATGTCCCGCTCCCATTGCGCGGCGTCCCTGCGATGGTGATCGCCCTCGTACTCGATCAGCACCCGGTACTTCGCGTACGCGAGTTCCGTGTAGCCGATCGGCGTGCCGTCCGAGGCGATCACGTCCACATCGAGCTCGGGTTCGGGGAGTCCCGCTCGGATGAGCGCGAGCCGCAGCTCGGTCTCCCGCGCCGATGAACTCCCGACCCGGATCTGCGACAACGCATCCCGTAGCTTGGCGGCCCCCCGCCGCGGCTGAGCGGCGACCGATTCGAGGTCGGCGATGCTCGCATGCGCATCCGAAGGGCGGCCGCGCCGCATGCCTCTCGCGCGGGGAACACGGACGATGGCGTCTCCCACGGCGATGAGCTCGTCCACCGTGAGCAGCTCGGCGAGGTGTGCCCAGGTTGTCGCGGCATCCGTCACCCGGAAGCCGTCGCGCTCGGTCACGGCCGTCACTCCCGCGCGGAACTGCCGCGCTCGCACTCCGGTCGCCTTCGAGGACCGGTGCGGATGAAACACGCCTGCATCGACGGGACGAGGCCGCGAACGCTCCACACCCGTGACACTCGTGGTCGCAGCATCCGTTCGTGGCGTCGATGCCGCCGCCCGCAGAACATGGCGAGGGAGAGGGAACTTCCAGATCACGGCTGCGGTGACGGACCAGAGGAAGGCGTGGGACGGAGCGATCGACTGGTACGCGCGCGCCCGGCTCACTATGGCAGCCCGAAGCAGCCTCGCCTCCCGTGCAGCAGTGCCCTCGTCAGGCACCCAGGGCTCTGGCTCGGGCATCCGGGCTCGTGCGCCGCGAAAAGGCTTGTCGAGATCATCGTTCCGAAGCCGTCGCGACGACAGCCCCGCCGCCCTCGCCGCCGCGACGGAGAAGCTGTCACCCAGCGACGAGGGCAGGGGGCGGGGCTTGCGCGGCATGTCGTCATCGTCCCTGGCGTGGCGTGCCGCAAGGCGCGGGCAGAACGTATCTCTGGACAGCGAGCCCGTCTGGTCTTGTGTGGAGGAGCAGACGACGGCTGCTCGACGGCCGTTGTGGTCGCTGTGGGCGGCCGATGCGGCGCGGAGGGCCGACTCGGTGCCGCTCGAATTGCGACGGACACGGATGCCACCCCTCGGTCGGCGACGATGACACACCGGCGGGCGGGTGGGTGGCGCGTCGGTAGGCTGGTCGGGTGAGTGAATCGAAGGGCGACGGCGGGACCAACGAGGGCGCACTGTGGGGGGCCCGCTTCGCGTCGGGGCCGTCCCCGGCGCTCGCCGAGCTGAGCCGATCGACCCACTTCGACTGGGATCTCGCACTGTACGACATCGCCGGCTCCCACGCCCACGCGAAGGCGCTGGCCGCGGCCGGGTACCTCACGGCTGACGAAGAGCAGTCCATGCACGAGGGCCTCGATGAGCTCGCACGGGGCGTGACCGACGGGACGCTTCGGCCCGCGGCATCCGATGAAGATGTCCACGGTGCTCTCGAGCAGGCGCTGATCGGCGTCGTCGGCGCCGAGCTCGGCGGAAAGCTGCGCGCCGGTCGCAGCCGCAACGACCAGATCGCGACGCTCGTGCGGATGTACCTGCTCGACCACTCGCGCACGATCGCGCGCGAGATCCTCCGCCTCGTCGACGCACTCGTTGCCCAGGCCGACGCCCACCCCGAGGCGATCATGCCGGGCCGCACCCACTTGCAGCACGCACAGCCCGTGCTCCTCGCACACCACTTGCAGGCGCACGCATGGCCGCTGGTGCGTGACCTGGAGCGCCTGCGCGACTGGTCGGCGCGCGCGGCGGTGTCGCCCTACGGCGGCGGAGCGCTCGCCGGCTCGACGCTCGGGCTCGACCCGCAGCTCGTGGCGCGTGAGCTCGGACTCGATCGTCCAGCGGAGAACTCCCTCGACGGCACGTCCTCGCGCGACGTGGTCGCCGAGTTCGCCTTCGTCACGGCCATGATCGGCATCGATGTCTCGCGCTTCGCGGAGGAGATCATCCTCTGGAACACGCGCGAGTTCGGCTTCGTGACCCTCGACGACGGCTACTCGACCGGCTCGAGCATCATGCCGCAGAAGAAGAACCCCGATATCGCCGAGCTCGCGCGCGGCAAGGCGGGCCGCCTCATCGGCAACCTCAGCGGACTGCTCGCGACCCTCAAGGCCCTCCCGCTCGCGTACAACCGCGACCTGCAGGAGGACAAGGAGCCGGTGTTCGACTCCGTCCGCACCCTCGAGACGGTGCTGCCCGCGTTCGCCGGCATGGTCGCGACCATGCGCTTCCACACCGACCGCATGGCGGCGCTCGCTCCGCAGGGTTTCTCGCTCGCGACCGACGTCGCCGAGTGGCTCGTGAAGCGGGGCGTCCCGTTCCGCGACGCTCACGAGATCTCGGGGCACCTGGTCCGTGTGTGCGAGGAGAACGGCCTCGAGCTGCACGAGGTCTCCGACGCTCAGCTCGCCGGCGTTTCCGAGCACCTCACGCCCGAGGTCCGCGAGGTGCTGAGCGTGGAGGGCTCCGTCGCGAGCCGCACCGGCGTCGGCGGCACGGCCCCCGTGCGGGTCGCCGAGCAGCGGGCCGAACTGGTCCAGCGCGTGCAGGACACCGCGCACGCCCTCGGACTCTGAACCTCAGCGGCGAAAGCTCCTCGCGATCACCAGATGGCGAGTCGCACCAAGGCCGCGACGACGCACGCCCACACGAGGCTCGAGAGCGTGCCGATGATGAAGCGCTCGCGCGCCTCGGCGGTCGCGAGCTCTGAGAACCGGCCGATGCCCTTGAGCGCCACGACCACGGCGATCGCCTCGGGGAATCCGGCGATGATCCCGAGCGTCACTGCGACCCGCTCGAGGTAGCCGATCGTGGTGCCGCCGCGCATCACCTCGCGGACGGCGCCCTCGCCGGCGACGGCTCCCGGCAGCGACGGCGCGCGCAGGAGGATGCCGCCGTTGTCGCCCTCCTCGACGCGCCCGTGGCTCGCGATCTCGAGGATGCGCCGCGTGATCGGGTTGCCGCCGAGCACTCCGAGGGCGGTGCCGAGCATGGCGATGCCCAGCCCGAGGAGCAGCGGCACGTTGATGGGGGACACCGTCACCGCGAGCAGGCACAGGACGACGAGCACGCCCGCGACCACCAGCGGGATGGTCGAGGGCTTCCGGAGGCTGATCACCACCAGCACGAGTGCGCCGCAGAGCGCGAGGAACAGGAAGATCGTGAGCGCGGCGACGAGGATCACGTCCGGGGAGACCATGGCGTCAGTCTGGCACGGGCCCCGGACTCAGCCGTGCGAGCACGCGGACGAGCGCGGGCACCGCCGCCTCCTCGGTCCGAAGCCCCGCCGACTTCACGCGCAGGCTGACCGCGCCCTCCGAGATGCCGAGGCGCGCGGCGGCTTCGCGCTGCGTGATCTCCTCGGCGAGCAGGTCGTAGATCTCCCACCCCTCGGCAGTGCGCCGGTCGCGCAGCTCGACCAGCAGT
This sequence comes from Microbacterium sp. Leaf288, assembly GCF_001422925.1. Lineage (GTDB taxonomy): Bacteria > Actinomycetota > Actinomycetes > Actinomycetales > Microbacteriaceae > Microbacterium. The sequence goes on along the minus strand of NZ_LMNI01000012.1, from coordinate 3,462 downwards.
CGCACGAGCGCCTCGGCGTCCGCCCCGCCCTCCGGTGCGGTGATCGCGACGCGGGTGGCGGCCTTCTTCGCGCGCTCGACCGCATCGCGCGCGTTGACGAAGGCCTCGCCGCGTGCGGCCCGGACGCTGTCAGGCAGGGGCGATTCCACCTCTCCGGCACCGACCCCGACGCTCCATCGACCCGAGCGGGTCAGGTCGAGCACGATCCCGAGCAGCGCTCCGGCGTCGGCCACCGCGACCTGGATCTCGTCGCCCGCGGTCCGCTCCGGAGCGAGCGCGAGGCCCTGGTGTCCTTTCGCGTGGACGGATGCCAGAGCCGCAGGTACGAGGTCTGCGCTGCTCCGGCTGTCGCGCTGGTCGCTGGTGATCACGAACATGGGCATTCCTTATGCGTGAGAGCTCAAGTGAGGGAAAGTTTAGCTTGAGGACCTCAGTCTCACAAGCCTGTGAGCTAAATATGTTCAAGAATTAGCCCAGAGGCTGAAACACGGAAGTGTGTCCTCCATCAGGCGGGCGGAGCGCCGCGCCGACCGTTCGCGGGCGGGGCGAGGCATCCGTCGCTGATAGCCTGGCGGGCGTGTCTGAAACCGTCGTGAGCGCGACTGCGCCCGCGATCGACCCCACGTTCGAGAACGTGTGGGACGAGATCGTGTGGCGTGGGCTCGTGCATGTGTCCACCGATCAGGAGGCGCTGCGCGCCCTTCTCGCCGGGGACCCGATCACGTATTACTGCGGCTTCGACCCGACCGCGCCGAGTCTGCACCTCGGAAACCTCGTGCAGCTTCTGACGATGCGCCGTCTGCAGCTCGCGGGCCACAAGCCGCTCGGACTCGTCGGCGGCTCGACCGGACTCGTCGGCGATCCGCGCCCGTCCGCCGAGCGCACGCTCAACACGCGCGAGACGGTGGCCGAGTGGGTCGGCTACCTGCGCTCGCAGGTGGAGCGGTTCCTCAGCTTCGAGGGCGACAACGCCGCGCGCATCGTCAACAACCTGGACTGGACCGCGCCGATGAGCGCGATCGACTTCCTGCGCGAGATCGGCAAGCACTACCGCGTCGGCACGATGCTCAAGAAGGACGCCGTCGCGGCGCGCCTGAACTCCGACGCCGGCATCAGCTACACCGAGTTCAGCTACCAGATCCTGCAGGGGATGGACTTCCTCGAGCTCTACCGTCAGTACGGCTGCGTGCTGCAGACCGGCGGCAGCGACCAGTGGGGCAACCTCACAAGTGGCACGGACCTCATCCACCGCGTCGAGGGTGTGTCGGTGCACGCGATCGGCACGCCGCTGATCACCAACAGCGACGGAACGAAGTTCGGCAAGAGCGAGGGCAACGCGATCTGGCTCGACGCCGCGATGTGCAGCCCGTACCGCATGTACCAGTTCTGGCTGAACACCGACGACGCCGATGTGATCCAGCGGCTCAAGATCTTCACGTTCCTGACGCGCGCCGAGATCGAGGACTACGAGCGCCTGGTCGCCGACGAGCCGTTCCGCCGCGCCGCGCAGAAGCGCCTGGCTCTCGAGGTCACGGCTTTCGTGCATGGGACGGATGCTGCGGCCGCCGTCATCGCCGCATCCGAGGCCTTGTTCGGCCAGGGAGACCTCGCCGCGCTCGACGCGATCACGCTGCGTCACGCGCTCGAAGAGCTGCCCAACGCCACCGTCGCCTCGGGGACGAACGTGGTTCAGGCGCTGGTCGACACCGGCCTCGTCTCGAGCCTCTCGGAGGGCCGGCGGGCGATCGCCCAGGGCGGTGTCTCGCTCGACGGCTCCAAGGTCGAGGACGAGTCGGCGACCGTGTCCGGCGCTCTCCCCGGCGGAGTCTCGGTGCTGCGGCGCGGCAAGAAGACGCTCGCGGGCGTGTTCGTCGGCTGACGACGGGTGACGAGCGGCGTGGCTCAGGGGATGGACGGCTGACGGATGCCGTTCACCCCGAGCCACGCCGTCGTCGCGCTGCCGTTCGTGCGCACGCCATTCGTGCCCGCAGCGATCGCGATCGGCGCGATGGCGCCGGATCTGCCGCTGTTCGTCCGCGGACTGCCGCTGCACTACGGCGTCACGCATGCGCTCGGGTGGCTGCCGGCGACGATCGTGCTGGCATTCGGGCTGCTCCTCGTCTGGCGCCTGCTGCTGCGGCCGGCGGTGCGCGAGCTCTCGCCGCGGTGGCTGGCGGCGCGGCTGCCGGGGGAGTGGGATGCCGGCGCCCGCCCAGCCCTCCGCGAGACGCTCGCGATCTCGGGATCACCCGCGCGGGTGTCGTGGAGCGGGATGCTGCTGCTCGTCCTCTCGCTCACGATCGGCGTCGTGAGCCACATCGTGTGGGACCTGTTCACCCACGAGGGTCGGTGGGGGATGACCGCGATCCCCGCACTGGAGTCCGAGTGGGGACCGCTCCCGGGTTACAAGTGGCTGCAGCACGGCTCGAGCGCGATCGGACTGGCGATCCTCGGGATCTGGATGCTGGTGTGGCTGGTACGCCGTGACCCCGAGGCACCCGCTGCGGGTGTGATGCCCTCGTGGGTCCGCCGGGTGTGGTGGGTGTCACTGCCGGTGATGCTGCTGGCGACGTGGGTGTGGGGACTCGCCGTCTTCGGCCCGCTCGACGCGGAGTTCACCGTCGCCCACCTGGGCTATCGCGTGCTTCCGCCGGCCTGCGCGGCGTGGGGCGCGATCACCATCGCGCTGTGCGCTGTTGTGCAGGTACTCCGTCGACGCACCGCGGGAGCGACGAGTCTCGCGTGATTCCGCGGGTGTGGTCGTGCGACACGCCCGGGGCGCGGCTCCGATTCGACGAGCCACCGGGGCGCACGTAAAGTATTACTTGTTCGCCCCACAGGGAAGCGGAGAGGCCGAGAGCCTTACCCCCCTCAAGTGGAGAACAACCCCCCTCCTTCAACGCTCCTTGGAGCGTCCCGCATGCGGGTTCGGGATGGGGTTCCTGCCTCGGAGACCGCGGTCGCCGACAAGCCAGATCATCTGAAGGTCACGGCGTGTCGGTTTGACAGACGGGTCGGGCGGGATAAGATAGTGAAGTTGCCCTGCGGTGATGGCTGTGAAGCTGGAATGCGGGTGCGTCCGATCTTTGAGAACTCAACAGCGTGCACTTGTCAAATGNGGGATAAGATAGTGAAGTTGCCCTGCGGTGATGGCTGTGAAGCTGGAATGCGGGTGCGTCCGATCTTTGAGAACTCAACAGCGTGCACTTGTCAAATGCCAATTTTTTCTCTGTCGACCRTTTTTTGGTTGGTGGGGTCTTTTTTGGATCAATTCATGGATGTCAGTTTGATATTCGTTTTTGGTCATGGTTGAACTCGCTGCCCTTTTTACCGTTTTTCCCGGTGGGGGTGGCAATCATTTTTTATGGAGAGTTTGATCCTGGCTCAGGATGAACGCTGGCGGCGTGCTTAACACATGCAAGTCGAACGGTGAAGCCAAGCTTGCTTGGTGGATCAGTGGCG
>NZ_LMNI01000011.1 GCF_001422925.1 Microbacterium sp. Leaf288 | reverse complement strand
CGCCGACACCATGACCCGACTCACAACCCGACCCGCTGCAACCGCAGCCTGAAACGAAAGGAGCAGGGACCGACTCCACGACACGCGGAGCGCCCTACCCGGATCGGACCTGCGCAGCCGTGGTTGACCTGTCGAAGCGGTGCGATGCTCGCCACACCCCTGCCCTACGCAGAGCGAGAGGCGCAGGGCCTGTCGCCCTGCGCCTCTCGGATGGCTCGGGATCAGGCCGCGGCGGCGAAGGGAATCCCCGAGCGCACCGACAGCGCCTCGGCCGAGGCATCCACCGTCACGGTCCCGCCGTCCACGAGCGAGCCTGTGACGAACAGGTCGGCGATGCGGTCGTCGACCTCGCGCTGGATCAGGCGACGCAGCGGCCGGGCGCCGTACTCGGGCTCGTACCCGTTGTCGGCGAGCCAGGCCACCGCGGAGTCCGTCACGACCAGCGACACCTCGCGCTTCGCGAGGCGCGCATCGGATGCCCCGAGCAGCAGTCGCACGATGCTCTGCAGCTGCGGCTTCTCGAGCTTGCGGAACAGCACGATCTCGTCGATGCGGTTGAGGAACTCGGGGCGCATCGCCTCGCGCAGCTTGCCGAAGACGCGGTCGCGCAGATCCTTCTCGGAGCCGAAGCCGGTCGTCCCTCCCCCGTCGGCGAGGAAGCCGATCGCACCGCCGCGCGACGCGAGGAACTCCGAGCCGAGGTTCGAGGTCATGACGACCACCGTGTTGCGGAAGTCGACGGTGCGTCCCTGGCCGTCGGTGAGGCGCCCGTCGTCGAGCACCTGGAGCAGCAGGTTGAACACATCGGGGTGCGCCTTCTCGATCTCGTCGAACAGCACGATCGAGTACGGGTTGCGCCGCACGCGCTCGGTGAGCTGCCCGGCCTCGTCGTAGCCGACGTATCCGGGAGGGGCGCCGACGAGGCGCGACACGGTGTGCCGCTCGCCGAACTCGCTCATGTCGAAGCGGATCACCGCGCCCTCATCGTCGAACAGCGACGCGGCGAGTGCCTTGGCGAGCTCGGTCTTGCCGACGCCCGTCGGGCCGAGGAAGAGGAACGAGCCCACCGGGCGACGGGCGTCGCCCATGCCGGTGCGGTTGCGGCGGACCGCCTTGGCGACCGCGGTCACCGCGTCGTCCTGGCCGATCACGCGGTCGTGCAGCTCGTCCTCGAGGGACGCCAGGCGCTCGCGCTCGGTCTCGGTCAGGCGGTTCACCGGGATGCCGGTGGCACGGCTGATCACCGCGGCGATCTCGGGCTCGTCGACGATCGCGTCGGTCCGCACGGCAGCACCCGCGGCGGTGGCGCGCTCGAGGCGCCCCTGCACCTCGGCGATCTGGTCGCGGATCTGCGACGCCTCCTCGTAGTGCTCTGCCGACACCGCGGCGTTCTTGTCTGCCTCAAGAGTCGCCAGACGCTCGATGAGACCCGACACGTCGACCTTCGAACCCAGCCGCAGGCGCAGTCGGGCGCCGGCCTGGTCGATGAGATCGATCGCCTTGTCGGGCAGCACGCGCTCAGTGAGGTACCGGTCGCTGAGCTCGACGGCCGCACGAAGCGCCTCGTCCGTATAGACGATGCCGTGGTGCTCCTCGTAGGCCGGCTTGAGGCCGCGGAGGATGAGCACGGCGTCCTCGATCGAGGGCTCGCCGACGCGCACCGGCTGGAACCGGCGCTCGAGAGCGGGGTCCTTCTCGATGACGCGGTACTCCTTGAGCGTCGTCGCCCCCACGAGGTGCAGCTCGCCGCGCGCGAGGCGGGGCTTCAGGATGTTGCCCGCGTCCATGCCGCCGTCGCCGGCGCCACCGGCGCCGACCACCGTGTGCACCTCGTCGATGAAGACGATCAGCGCGCCCTTGTACGCGGCGATCTCGTCCATCGTCTTGGTGAGCCGCTCCTCGAAGTCGCCGCGGTAGCGGGTGCCCGCGAGCATGGCCGGCAGATCGAGCGCGATCACGCGCTTGCCGAGCAGCTGTTCGGGCACGGAACCGTCGACGATCGCCTGGGCGAGTCCCTCGACGATCGCGGTCTTGCCGACGCCGGCCTCGCCGACCAGCACCGGGTTGTTCTTGGTGCGGCGGCTGAGGATCTCGATCGTCTGCTCGATCTCGTCGGCGCGCCCGATCACCGGGTCGAGTTCGCCCGCGACGGCGCGCGCCGTCAGGTCGGTGCCGTACGTGTCGAGCATGGGGGTGTCGGATGCTGCGCCCTCGGGCCGCGCCTGCGCCTGCGCGCTCTCGCCCGGCGTCACGGTCTCGCGCGCACCCTGCATGAGTGCCTCGGCCGTCACGCCGGCACGGGCCAGCACCTGGCCGGCGGGCGTGTCCTGCGCGAGCACGAGGGCGAAGAACAGGTGCTCGGGGTCGACGTAGGTCGATCCCGACGAGCGGGCGACCTGGAACGCGTGGAACAGCGCCCGCTGCACGGACGAGGTCACGACGGCCCCGTCGACGTCGGCCGCCGCGGTCGCGGCGGGAAGGCGCTCCTCGGTGGCGCGCGCGATCGCGTCGGCGTCGGCGCCGATGCGCTGCACGGCGTCACGCGCCGGAGCCTCGGCCACGAGGATGCGCAGGACGTGCAGCGCGTCGAGTTCCTGCTGGCCGCGCTCGAGCGCGTACTTGCCGGCGCGCTGGAGCAGCTCCTGGGTACCGGCGCCGAGGTAGCGGCTCAGGTCGATCGAGCGCTCGGCACGGGCGCGCTCGCCCGCGAGGTAGCGCGCCAGGAACTCGTCGAACGAGCTCGCGTCGTCGCCGGCCTGGGGGGTGAAGTCTTCTGGCATTCCATCTCTCCTGAAACTTGAGTGGAGGAGCATCAAGTTTTGAACTTGACACAGGCATTGTCAAGTTCAACCGCACTCATCCGCAGGTATTCCCCAGCGGCGGATGTCGGACCCCGGGCGTAACGTCTCCTCCACGGGGGACCTGCTTCAGAGACGAGAGGGAACACGATGGACTGGAAGATCGAGCTCATCTTCGTACCGGTGACGGACGTCGACCGCGCGAAGGAGTTCTACGAGAGGATCGGCTGGAACATCGACCACGATCAGACGCCCGTCGAAGGCCTCCGCTTCGTGCAGGCGACCCCGCCCGGCTCCGCCTGCTCGATCGCCTTCGGCACAGGTCTCGGCAACACCCTCGAGCCCGGCCAGCAGAACACGGTTCAGATCGTCGTGCCGGACGCCGACGAAGCGCTCGCCCACCTGCGGGCGAACGGCGTCGAGGGGCGCGGTGTCGACGAGCAGGACTGGGGCCGGTTCGTCCAGTTCGACGACCCCGACGGCAACACCTGGACGCTGCAGCAGTTGCCCGCCTGGCGCTGAGCCGCGGCATCCGTCACCGATCCACGACGCGATACGGCCGCCCCGCTCCCGAGGGAGTGAGGCGGCCGGGGTCGGGTGTCGTCAGTCGCGACCTCCGGGCGGGCCCAGGATGAGGAGCACGACGAACAGCAGCACGACCGCGAGAGCGATCAGGGCGCCGAGCACCCAGGGGCGCCGAAGGAACCACCGCATGAGCCGGTCGTACCAGGTGGCGTCGCGCGGGTCGTCCGTGGCCACGAGACGCCACGCGCCCGCAAGACGACCACTGCGCTGGAGCCACAGCTCCGCCGGGATCGTGGCGTAGGGGATGACGGCGCTCACAAGCGCGAGCACCGTGGGCCCGACGCGCCAGCGGTTGTTGAGCGCGACGAGGATGACGGTCGCGCCGTACGACAGGAAGATGAAGCCGTGGATGCCGCCGCCGATCGTGACGCCCAGCGCCCAGTCGGTGGTGGCGCGGATGACGAGGCCGGCAATGAGGAGCGTCCACGAGATCGCCTCGAGAATCGCGAGCGCACGGAACAGGGTGTGGGGGTTGCGGAACACACCTTCAGCCTAACTGAAAGCGCTTCAGGCTTTCTGAAGGTTGGCCGAGGGCGGCGTGATCTACTCGGGGGCGAGCCCGAACGGCTGCTCATGCAGCCCCTCGAGCGCCGTGGCGAGCGCCGGCGCCCCCGCGGCGAGTCCGGCGTCGAGAGCCGCCAGACGCTGTTCGGCGGCTTGCAGCACCTCGCTGCCCCGGTCGGTCACGCGCAGATCGGATGCCGCGCCCGCGTGCTTCGTCGCATCCGCGACGAGCCCGTCGGCGACAAGGGTCTGCACGGCGGTGTGCGCCGACTGCACGGTGATCTGCGAGCGCCGCGCGAGCTCACTGAACGAGATGCCCGGCGTCGCCTCGATGTGGGCGAGCAGTCCGTACTTCCGCGTGGTGAGCCCGAGATCGCGCAGCTGCGCGCCGAGGTGCGCGTCCCACACGGCGGCCACGGTCAGCAGCGAGATGACGGGACTGAACGCACGGTCTGGCACCGTTGAATGCTAGTCCCGCTCCCGCGGGACGGCACGCATCTCTCGCAGTTCCCCGAACCGGGTGCCGCCCGTCCGGCTACCGTGGGACGGTGACATTCTCGCTCGACGACCTGCGCCGGTGGCCCGACGTCGAGGCTCCCGACCTCGTGGCGGCGGATGCGGCGGACCGGCTGCTCCTCGACGAGTCCGCCCCCGCCCGGACCGACGCCGGCGACGGCGAGCTCGTGGTGATCGGCGACGGCTACGGCGCGCTCACGCTCGGCGCAGCCTCGGACGGCGGTCGCGGCATCCGTGTCCATCAGGACCCGCTCACGGGCGAGCGCGCGCTCGCGGCCAACGCCGAGCGCTTCGGGCTCGGAGACGCGTTCGCGTCGCTGCCCCTCTCGCCGGGACTCGTGCGCGACGCGCGCGTCGTGCTGCTGCGGCTGCCGCGCTCACTCGACGCGCTCCGCGACATCGCTGGGCTGATCGCCGCGCACGCGGCACCCGACGTCGTCGTCTTCGCCGGGGGCCGTGTGAAGCACATGACGCTCGCCATGAACGACGTGCTGCGCGAGAGCTTCACCGGGCTCGACGTCACGCATGCCCGCCAGAAGTCGCGCGTGCTCGTCGCGCGCGGACCTCACGGCGGCCGCGAGCCGGTGCCGCTCTGCGCGACGCACGACGGGATCATCGTGTGCGCTTTCGGAGGCGCCTTCGCAGGCGCGTCGATCGACATCGGCACGAGGTTCCTGCTGCAGCACCTGCCCCCGCTCCCCGACGGGGCGGCCATCGACCTCGCCTGCGGAACGGGCGTGGTGGCGACGGCGCTCGCGCTGCGGCATCCATCCCTCCACGTGCTCGCCTGCGACCAATCGGCGGCGGCGGTCACCTCCGCCCGGGCGACCGCGGACGCGAACGGCGTCGCCGACCGCGTCGAGGTCGTCCGCGACGACATGCTGGGGGCCCAGCCGGACGCGAGTGCGAGCTTCATCGCGCTGAACCCGCCGTTCCACTCGGGTTCGGCGGTGCACGAAGGGATCGCGCCGCGGATGTTCGCCGAGGCCGCCCGCGTGCTGCGGCCGGGCGGTGAGCTCTGGGCGGTGTGGAACTCGGGCCTGCGCTACCGCCCGGCGCTGGAGCGAGCGGTCGGCCCGACGCGGCAGGTCGCGCGGAACACCAAGTTCACCGTGACAGCGTCCACCCGGGGCTGAGGGCTACTCACCGGCATCCGGCGACGGCTCGGGCCCGGTCGTCGGCCCGAACAGCACCCAGGCACCGTCGCTGCACTCGTAGAACTCGACCGCGGCGGTGTCGATGAACACGTCGCCGTCGGCGGTGCAGGTGTCGTCCTCGGGCGCCGCCGTGCCGAGCATCACCTGCGTTCCCGGTGCCCCAGGGGCGCCGGTCGGTCCCTGCGCACCCGGGGCCCCCTGCTCCCCCTGCGCGCCCTGCTCGCCTTGTGCGCCGGCCGGGCCCTGCTCGCCCGTGAGGCCTTCGGCGGCCGCCTCGCGGAGATTGCCCACGAGCGTCCACGCGTCGTCCTTGAAGAGGTACACGTCGGCGTTGAGGATGTCGATGTAGACGTCGCCCTCGTAGCCCTTGCCCTCCTCGGGCGCGCCCGAGCCGGCGCGGACCGCCGACCCGGCCGGGAGGATCTCGGCGAGCACGTCCTCGTACTCCGGCGACGCCGTGGCCGAAGCCGACGGCTCGGGCGCCGGCGCGGGCGTGGCCGTGTCGACCGAGCGCGCGAGCCAGGATCCGAGGAAGGCGGCGAAGAACGACAGGAGCACGAAGCCGAGCCCGAACCAGATGAGTGTGCCGCGGGTCACCGGAGGTGCGACGTGTGCGGCGGCGGGCGCAGGCGCAGGGTCCTCGGTCGATTGCGCGTCCTGGACCACGGCACCTCACCTTCCACCGCGTCTTCGACGCCGGACTCCCACAGCCTCGGCGTCGTGACTCAACTGTAGGAACGCGGATGCCCCGTGTCACCTGTTCGCCGGGAATTCGTCCCTGCACGCCGGGCTCTTGACAGCCCTCACCGCGAGGGATTGACTCTCGAATCGAGGTCCTTGCATTTCGCACCGTGGCCGTCGAGGCCACGCCGACGACGCCACGTGGTGGGGTCGCCACCCTCCCGTCGGCTTCGGGTACCGCCGGCGGGGCCCCAAGATCGATGCATCCTCTCTGGAGACAGCCATGCCGTCCCAACTGACCTATCCCGGCGTGTACATCGAGGAGGTGGCGAGCGGGGTCCGGACTATCGTCGGGGTTTCCACCTCGGTCACCGCCTTCGTGGGGCGGGCGCCCCGCGGACCGGTGGACAGACCCATCGTGGTGACGAACTTCGGTGAGTACGAACGCACGTTCGGCGGACTGTGGAAGCTCAGCAGGCTCGGGTTCTCCGTCCGCGACTTCTTCCTCAACGGCGGCGGCACGGCCGTGATCGTCCGCGTCGTGAACGATGCGGCCTCGGACGCCGACGATCCGGCATCGTCCTCGGTCGACCTCGCCCTGGACACCGGTGCGGATCTCCTCACGCTCCAGGCAGTCGACGTGGGGCTGTGGGGCGACGGCCTGCGCGTGCGCATCGACCACGACACGCGTCCCGAAGACCCCGCCCTCGGCGACGAACCCGACACCCTGTTCAACCTCACCGTCCGCGACGGCGCGACGGGAGTCGTCGAGGCGCACCGAAACGTCGTCCTCACGCCCGCCGATCATCCGCGACTGCTGTCGCGGGTGCTCGACAACGAGTCGGACCTCGTGCGCACGGCAGGGACCGTGCCCGGCAGCAGTCGCCCCAAGGTCCACACCGGCACGCCCGCCGCGGGCAAGACGATCTGGGACGACATCACGCCGACGCCGGGCGATCCCTCGCAGGAGGCGAGCCAACGGCTCGCAGGCGGAGACGACGGCGACGATCTCGTCGCCGCCGATGTGAAGGGCTCGCTCGGCGCCAAGTCGGGGATCTACGCGCTCGAGGATGCCGACATCTTCAATCTTCTCGTCATCCCTCCGTATCAGGGGGTGTCGCCGGACGGTCCGGGCGGTGAGGTCGAGGCCGATGTCGTCACCGAGGCGGCGACGTACTCCGAGGCACGGCGGGCGTTCTACGTGATCGATGCACCACCGACCTGGCAATCCGTCGGCGACGCGAAGTCCGGCCTCGCGTCGCTCGGGACGGTGAGCGCCAACGCAGCCGTGTACTTTCCGCGACTGCGGCAGACCAACCCGCTGCGCGACAACCAGCTCGAGACGTTCGGCGCGTCGGGCGCGGTGGCCGGCGTGCTCGCACGCACCGACGCGACCCGCGGCGTGTGGAAGGCCCCGGCAGGCCTGGAGGCGACCCTCAACGGCGTGCCCGAGCTCTCCATCCCGTTGAGCGACGGCGAGATCGGTCAGCTGAACCCGCTCGGCATCAACAGCCTGCGCGCGTTCGCCGGCGCCGGTCGCGTCGTGTGGGGGGCGCGCACGCTGAAGGGCGCGGATTCGCTCGCGAACGAGTGGAAGTACATCCCGGTGCGGCGCACGGCGCTCTTCATCGAGGAGTCGCTCTTCCGCGGGACCCAATGGGTGGTCTTCGAGCCCAACGACGAGCCGCTGTGGGCGCAGATCCGCCTCAACGTCGGCACGTTCATGAACGACCTCTTCCGGCAGGGCGCCTTCCAGGGCAGCACGCCGCGCGACGCGTACTTCGTCAAGTGCGACAAGGAGACGACGACGCAGTCCGACATCGATCGGGGCATCGTCAACATCCACGTCGGGTTCGCGCCGCTCAAGCCCGCCGAGTTCGTCGTCATCCGACTGCAGCAGATCGCCGGCGCGAGCGCCGTCTGAGCCGAAGGAATCGGGACATGGCACAGTTCAGCGTCAACGCCAGCAGGTTCGACCCGTACAAGAACTTCAAGTTCCGCGTGAAGTGGGACGGCAAGTACGTCGCGGGCGTCAGCAAAGTGAGCGGCCTCAAACGCACCACGGAGGTCGTGGAGCACCGCGAGGGCGGAGATCCGTCGACGTCGCGCAAGTCGCCCGGCAGGGTCAAGTTCGAGGCGATCACCCTCGAGCGCGGCGTCACGCACGACGTCGAGTTCGAGCAATGGGCGAACAAGGTGTGGAACTTCGGGTCGGGGCTCGGAGCGGAGGTGTCGCTCAAGGACTTCCGCAAAGACCTGATCGTCGAGCTCTACAACGAGGCGGGCCAGCTCGTGATCGCGTACAAGGTGTTCCGCGCGTGGGTCTCGGAATACCAGGCGCTCCCCGACCTCGACGCCAACGCGAACGCCGTCGCCATCCAGACGCTCAAGCTCGAGAACGAGGGCTGGGAGCGGGACTACGCGGTCGTCGAGCCGTCCGAACCTGTTTTCGCCGAACCCTAGGAGCCGACGGTGGCCGCCGCCGCAGCCTCTCCGGTGCGGGCCCAGACGATCCTCGACCTCGCCGACGCGGCGCGGGGCGAGGCGCCGATCCCCCGTGCGCTGCGGGTCGCGGCGGCAGCCGGCGAAGACACGGCGGGTCTGCGTGAGGCGCCGCTCGGGCACCTGCACGCTGCCGCCCTCGGCTTCCACACCGCGCTCACCGGTCCGCGGCTCGAGGCGGTCGTCACCTGCCCGGCGTGCGCATCGGCTGTCGAGTTCGCTCTCGATGCCGACTCCCTGCGCGGACTGAGCGGCACCGCGGCCTCGGGCGACCTGACCGTGCCCACGCAGGCCGGTGCCTGGCGGGTGCGGTGGCGGGTGCCGACGGCGGGCGATCTCGCGGAGGTCGCCGGGCGAACGGATGCTGCCGCCACCCTTCTCGCGCGGTGCTGCGATGTCACCGGCCCCAGTGGCGAGGACGCGACGCTCGCCCCGGTCGAAGTGGTCGAGCACATCGAGGCCGCGCTCGCCGCCGCCGACCCGCTCGCCGAGGTCACCGTCGGGCTGGACTGCCCCGAGTGCGGCGCGCTGTTCGACGCCGACGTCGACCCGATCGCCTTCGTCTGGCATGAGGTCGAGTCGCGCGCCCGGCGGGTGCTGCGCGAGGTCGACGTGCTCGCGCGAGCCTACGGCTGGACCGAGGCCGACGTGCTCGCGCTCCCGGAGCAGCGCCGCGCCGCCTACCTCGAGATCGTGCGGGAGGGAGCATGAGCGGTTACCTCGCACGTCTCGCCGCCCGCGCGGGTGGGGCTCCCGCCGCCGCGGGTCCGCGGCTGCCGTCCCGGTTCGAACCGAGCACCGGCGACGGATCGACGGATGCGGCGGCTCCCCCCACGATCGCGACGGCCGCGGAAGTCCCCGCCCAGGCTGACCTGCCGGGTCCGCCGAGGAACACCGACGCCCGCGCACTGGTCGAGCCGGTCGGTCCGGCTCGCGGCGAAGGCGATCGCGCGATCCCCTCCCACCGGGACGACCGCGGCTTGCCGGCCACGAGGACCGCGTCGGAGGTCGGCACCGCGGAGCCCGCGCCGGAACGCTCGGCCGTTGCCGTCGACTCCTACCGCATCGACACCGCTGCGCTCCCGACTCCTCCCCCCGCCACCCCTCGCGTCGAAGCGGCACCGCCCCGGCGTGCGGAACCTCCGACCGTCACGACGCCGGCGGCGTCCGCGAGCGCGCGGGACGAGGCATCCGTCCCCGTTCCGGAGCCCGATGTCGTGCACGTCACGATCGGGCGCATCGAGGTGCGCGCCACCCTCGCGCCGCCCGCCGCCGCTCCCCGCAGCGCGCGCCCGGCGCACGACCCCGAGCGGACGCTCCACGACTACCTCGCGGGGAGGCCACGATGAGCGGCCCGCTCGCGATCGGGGGCGTCAGCGCGGTGCTGCGCAACCTGCTCGACAACGGCATCGTGCAGGCCGGGCCCGCCGTGGGCACGGTGAAGGTGACCGCGCTCGCGCCCGACGCGATCAAGCTCAACGAGCCCGACAGCGAGCCGAGCCTCAACCTCTTCCTGTACCGCGTCAGCCCCAACGCCGGGTGGCGCAACGCGGGGCTTCCCGGCTTCGACTCCGCGGGCACGCGCACCGCGAACCCGCCGCTGGCGCTCGACCTGCACTATCTGCTCACCGCCTACGGGACGGCGGACTTCGAGGCCGAGATCCTGCTCGGGTACGCGATGTCGATCCTGCACGACCAGCCGGTCCTCGATCGCGCGTCGATACGGACGGCACTGCAAGCCGGCGTGGTGAGCGGAAGCATTCTGCCGCCTGCCTACCAGGCGCTGGCGGCCGCGGACCTCGCCGATCAGGCAGCCGAGCTCACGGTCACCACGGAGCCGATCGACTCCGAGGAGATGTCGCGGCTGTGGTCGGCCATCCAGGCGAACTACCGCCCGAGCGTGGGCTATCTCGTGACGGTGGTGCTGATCGAGGCGACCAAGCCGGTGCGCAGCGGGCTGCCGGTGCTCACGCGGGGCGATCCGGCGGCGAACGGCGGGCGGGAGCCCGGCGTCTTCGTGCACCCCGATCTGCTGCCACCCGTCCCCACGCTGTTCCGCGTGGTCCCGCCGGCGCCGCAGCCGGCCGCGGCACTCGGCGAGAGCGTGCGCGTCGAGGGGGCCCACCTCGACGGGACCGGCGTGGAGGTGCGCTTCTCGCATCCTGCGCTCGCCGCTCCGATCGTCGTGCCGATCGGCGCCAACACGCGCCGCGACGTCGTCGACGTGCCCCTCCCGGCGAGCCCTGGGGCGGACGCCGCATGGCCCGCGGGCGTGTGGACCGTGCGCGTCTCGCTGACGCCGCCCACCGGGACGATCCCCCGCGAGACGAACACCGCGGCGATGCTCCTCGCTCCCGTCATCCGGTTCGGCGGCGCCACCGGCGCGGTCCGTGACGGCGGCACCGGCGACGTCACCGCGACGATCGAAGTCTCGCCCGCAGTCCGGCCCGGCCAGCGGGCGACCCTCGCGCTCGGCGGAGATGTGGCACAGGCGGAGCCCCACGGAACGGTGACCGACACCCTGGTCTTCGAGTACGGCGACGTCCCCGGCGGACCGCAGTGGGTGCGGCTCGCCGTCGACGGCGCCGAGAGCCGGCTCATCCTCCTGAGCCCGAAGATCCCTCCGGACCCGCCCGCATTCGATCCGCTGCAGAGGATCACGGTCCCATGAGCACCACCGCCGCATTCGACGAGCCGGACCGGCTGCGCGACGCGCCGCGCGACCGGCTCGTGTCGGAGCTCACGCGCATCGCGGCGCTGCTGCGCGGCGACGATGCGCCGCGGCCCCAGACCGACGACTCGCCGCTCGCGGACCTCGGCCACCGGCTCGGGCTCTCCGCGTTCGAGTGCGACGTGCTCATGCTCGCCGCCGCCGTGGAACTGGACGCGCGCGTGGCCGCGGATGTCGCGGCGGCGCAGGGCGGAACGCCGTCGCCGAGCTTCGGGCTCGCGCTCTCGGTGCTGCCCGCCGCGCATTGGGACGCGCTCTCGCCCGACCGGCCCCTGCGACGTCGGCGGCTCGTGAGGCTCGGGGCGGGCGACATCCTGGCGCTGCGCCCTCTCCGCATCGACGAAGCCGTGCTGCACCGCCTCACCGGCCTCGGGCCGGGCCGCCTCGACGGACTCGTCGCCGACCCTCTCGCCGGCGGCCTCACCGCGGCGCAGGCCGCGCTGGCCGACGAGCTCGCCGCCGCGGTGCGCGCGGTCGACGGGCGGGTGCTCGTGCGGCTCGACGGCGCGGATGCCGACACGCGTGCGGGCGTCGTCGCCCGCCTGGCTGCGGCACTCGGCGGCGGCGTGCTCTCCGTGCGGGATGCCGCGGCCGCCGAGCGCGACCCGGCCGACACCGCCGCCGTCCTCGACCGGGAGGCGGTCCTCGACGGGCGGCTCATCGCCACCGACGACGCGCGACTGCTCGCACTGCTGGAGGCGGAGGTCGTCGTCACGGACGGCCCGGGCGACGTCGCCGGGAGGGTCACGCTCGCCCGCACCGTGCCCCTGCCCACCGCGAGCGAGGAGGCGGCGCTGTGGCGCGCGGCCCTCGAGGTCGACGCAGCGAGGACGGCCGACGCGATCGTCGTCGCGGAACGTGAGCTGTCGCAGCACTTCCGCCTGCCCGCGGGGGTCGTCGCCGCGGTCGCGGCCGAGTGGCTCGCCCTTCCCGACCGCGATGTCGCGACCCTGCGCCGCCTCGTGCGCGAGCGCTCCCGCACGGGCTTCGGTGCGCTCGCACAGCGCATCGAGCCGCGCGCGAGGTGGGACGACCTCGTGCTCCCCGAAGGCCAGCGCGAGCTGCTGCGCGAGATCGAGCGGCACGTGCGTCACCGCGCGACCGTGCTCGACGACTGGGGGTTCGCGAGCCGCTCGGACCGCGGACTGGGCGTCACCGCGCTCTTCGCAGGCGAAAGCGGCACCGGCAAGACGATGGCGGCCGAGGTGCTCGCCGGCTCCCTGGGCCTCGACCTCTACCGCATCGATCTCGCCGCGCTGGTGAGCAAGTACATCGGCGAGACCGAGAAGCATCTGTCGACCGTGTTCGACGCCGCCGAGGCCTCCGGTGCCGTGCTGCTCTTCGACGAGGCCGATGCCCTGTTCGGCAAGCGCAGCGACGTCAAGGACAGCCACGATCGCTACGCGAATCTCGAGGTCGCGTACCTCCTGCAGCGTATGGAGTCCTATCGGGGGCTGGCGATCCTCACCACGAACCTGCGGGGCAACGTCGACCGGGCGTTCCTGCGCCGCATCCGGTTCGTCGTGCAGTTCCCCTTCCCCGACGAGGCGTCTCGCGCCGAGATCTGGCGGCGCGTCTTCCCCGCCGCGACACCGCTCGCGGACGTCGATCCTGCGGCGCTCGCACGCATCCAGTTCAGCGGCGGCGCCATCCGGCAGATCGCCCTCTCGGCGGCCTTCGCCGCCGCCGACGAGGGCGACGCCGTCGGCCCCGAGCACCTGCTGCGCGCCGCCACGCGCGAGGCGGCGAAGTCCGAGCGCGCACTCACCGCCGCCGAGACCGGGGCGCTCCGAGGTGGTGCGAGATGACGCGCATCGACCTCGACATCGAGCGCCTCGTGCTGCGGGGCGTCCCCGCCGAGCTCGCCGAGGGCATCGGGTCGCTCGTCGCCGAGCGCCTGAGCGAGCTGGCGACCGCCGACCGGCGCGGCGACGAGCCGCCGCGCTGGGCCGCCGCATCGCGCCGCGTGCGACCCGTGACCGATCGCGAGGGCCTCGCCGCCCAGGTGGCGCGCGACACGTGGGCGACGGCCCGCGACCGGATCCGGGAGGGGGTGTCGCGATGAGCAGGACTCCCGCTCCCCCGGCGAAGGGCACGGATGCCGCACCCCCGCGGCGCGTGTCGCACCGCCACGACGCGACGGAGCGTCAGGCGGACCGCGCCGCGGACATCGTCGCCCGCGGCGGGAGCGTGACGGGCTGGTCGTTCGCGAACGTGCCGGCCGAGGCATCCGTCCATCGTGACGAGGACCAGCCGAAGAAGCTCGAGGACAGGCCGCGGCCCCAGGCCGAGGCGTACAAGGAGGGCGTGGGCAAGGCGGTGGAGGCGGCCACCGAGACCGAGCTGCCCAGCGGCAAGAAGGTCCGCGAGGTCATCGAGGACAGCCCCCTGCTGTCCGCCGCCGCCGCGAGCGGCCTCGCGCTCTCGGGGAAGGACGTGCCGCTGCCGCTCGGGTCGATTCCGAAGGTCAAGGACATCGTGCCGCCCGGTCTGAGCGTCGGTGTGAGGGCGGAGGGCGTCCCCGGGCTCCTCGCTGGCGATCCGCGCCCAGGCGGCCGCGGCGTGGGCTTCAGCGACGTCGGACTCGGACTCACGCTCGGCTATACGGAACAGCTTCCGAAGGGAGGCAGGAAGCGACAGAGCGCGGCCGACAAGAAGACGGCGGCGATCGCCGCCGACACCGCACGGCTGAGGAACGACCCGATCATCAAGAGCCTCCAGACGCAGCAGGACAAGGAGCTGAGCGACGCCGCGATCGCGTCCGTCGTGGCGCGTCAGAAGTTCGCCCCGGCCGGCCAGGTGCCAGGTCTCCCCTTCCCGCTCGTGCCGCCGCTCGCCACGCCGAAGACCGAACAGCAGAAGAAGCCCGAGGACGCCGTCAAGGCGGAAGAGCAGAAGAAGCGCGAAGAGGTGCAGCGCGCACCGGCCACGACGAGCGAGGCGGCGCCCGCGGAGGACTTCGACACGACGGGAGTGGATGCCGCGACCCGAGGCGGCGGCCGGGCGCTGGACCCGAGCCTCAGGCACTCGATGGAGGCGCGCTTCGGCTACGACTTCTCGTCGGTGCGGCTGCACGACGACCCGCAGGCGGCGAGCGCCGCCGCGGGAGTCGATGCGACGGCGTTCACGGTCGGCGAGCACATCGTGTTCGGTTCTGGCCGCTTCGACCCGTCGAGCCCGGCGGGTCGACACCTGATCGCCCACGAGCTCGCCCACGTCGTGCAGCAGCGTGGGGGCGCCGCACCGCGCTCCACCGGGGCGCCGGCCCGC
Organism: Microbacterium sp. Leaf288; assembly: GCF_001422925.1. Classification (GTDB taxonomy): domain Bacteria; phylum Actinomycetota; class Actinomycetes; order Actinomycetales; family Microbacteriaceae; genus Microbacterium. The sequence goes on along the minus strand of NZ_LMNI01000011.1, from coordinate 916,371 downwards.
GTGCAACGGCGGAGCTTCTGGGAGAGTCTCGCGGTCTTCTTCGGCGCCGAGGGCTCGTGGAGCGACGCCGAGCTCCTGGCATACGTGAAGGCGATCACGAAGGCCGGATCGCACGACGGCTCGTACGACGCCGACAACAAGGCCCGCGCGGTCGTGCGCAAATGGAAGGCCGGGAGCCCCGGGTGGGAGCTCACGGGAAAGCAGATGGGCCTGCTCATCGACGAGATGATCGACGGACCCACACTCGACGACGACGAGGACGCCATCCTCGACCTCGTCGAGCTCGCCACGCCGGACGAGCTGCTGGTGGTGTTCCGCGAACCGGCGAAGCGCTACGCGTCGCTCGACGACAACCTCCATGGCGCCCAGCAGGATCGCCTCGACGATCTCGTCGCCCGGCGCTTCGCGGGAGGAGGCACGGCCCTCTCCCGGGGAACCGTCGAAGTGGTCGGACCCGAGATCCCCGCCGCGTCGCCGTCCTTCGCGTTCGACGGCGCCCGGTTCGACGCCCGGTTCGAGGAGGACTACTACGGCGACGACCCCGCCGCCGTCGTCGCCCGCCTCTCCCCCGCCGATCGCAGGAAGGCGCGGGACCATGTGCTGCACACGACGCGCCCACGGTGGCAGGGCGAGCTCGAGGCGGTCACCAGGGAGCGCGTCGCGGCGACGGACGACGCCGAGCGCCGCCGGCTCGCGAAGAAGGAGCGGAAGCTCCGTCACCGAGTCCGCCCACTCGACCTGTTCATCGCCGACACGCTTCATCGCGACCTGCCCGCCTCGGCCGACGACGCCCTCGCCGCCACCTCGCCGGTCACCGGCGACGAGGCGAAGGCAGCGCGCGAAGCGCTCACCCCGCCTCGCCCGGTGAAGCCGAAGCCGAAGCCACCCACCACGCCACCCGACCCGGCGACACCGCCGACGGCCGCGCCGACGACGGCGTCGGCGAAGCCGAAGAAGTCGGCGGCTGAACGCCGCAAGGAAGCGGCAGCGAAGCGGAAGGAGGAGGCCGCCCGCAGGAAGGCCGAAGCCGAGGCGAAGGCGAAGGAGGAGGCCGAGCGCAAGGCGATGTTCGCGCCCGGAGGCAAGTACCGCACGCTGGTCGCAGCGGCGCTGGCGGTGAAGATCGAGAAGGCCTACGAGAACGCCCGCGCGGCGGGCACCGCGTCCAAGCCCTCCGAGATCGAACGCATGGCGAAGCCGGCGAAGGATGCGACCGACGGCGTCTTCGGCAACTTCTACAACCCGGGTGCGCGGCCCGAGCTGACCTTCGGCGGCGACGGCAAGCCGCAGACGCTGTTCTCCTGGCACCACCGGCAGACCACCGCCGTCACGTCCGCCGATCCGGCCGACCGCGTCGCGTGGGCCCTGCAGCAGATCCGCTACTACTTCCGCTCGGACGCCGCGTTCGACGCCATCAACGCCGAGTGCGACGCGCGGCCCGAGACGATCGGCGACAAGCGCAACGACGAGGCGCAGGCACTGGAGGACGTAGCTCAGGCCGCGGTGGTCGACGGGGTGAGCGAGAAGTGGGAGGACGATCCCCAGACCACCGCCGACAAGCTCATCTACATCGACCGCAACTGGGGCGGAGCACAGGTCGGAGGGCAGATCTACGTCGACATGTTCCAGACGGGCGACGTCGACGAGGACCGCGCGGCGCGGTGGGACATGTTCCAGACCCTCATCCACGAGTACGGCCACACCCTCGCGCACGCGGACTACCGGCGGTACGCCGTGAAGCTCAAGGAGAAGTCGGAGCGCGAGTGGAACACCCTCATGGAGGGCGTCGACAGCCTGCTCACCGACGTCGTGTGGTCGAAGAGCGGTCGCAGGCTGCTGGCGCACCGGCCGACGCGCGAGCTGGTCGAGGGCAAGTCCTGGGCGGCGCTGCCCCCGATCACCGTGAGCCCACCCGGCGCGTACACCTCGATCACCGAGGCGCAGCGCCTCGTCGACGTCGTGGGCGCCGACAACGTGTGGACGGCCTACTTCCTGGGCAAGGTCGACCGCATCGGCGGCACGGCGGGCGGGAGGCGGCCATGACGGATGCGCTGTCACGGCTCCTCGACGCCGCCGACGTGTCGGGGTGGACCGGTCTGCCCGCCGACGCCGCGGAGGCGCTCGGTGTCGTGGGCGGCACCCCATCGACGTTCGACGGGCTGCTGGGCGATCCGCCCGCGGTCACCTCGTGGGTCCCGCTCTCGACACGGCTCTTCAGCGACGGCCTGCGCGCGTGGGTCCGGGAGGGCCGCGTCGTCCTGGTCGAGGGCGTCATGCCCGTCGACGGTGACGGAGGCCTTCTCGCCATCCCCGAGCTCGGCGAACCCGACGCCGAGCTCGACCACGTCTTCGGGCCCCTGACCATCGCCGGCGGCGAGCGCGTCTATGCCACGCGCGGTCTCGCCGTCTGCGTCAATCCGAAGAGCGGTGTGCTGCTCGCGGTGCGCGGATACGCGCCGACGACGCCCGAGGACTACCGCCGGCATCTGCGCCCCGTCCCGGTGCCCGAGCTGCGTCTCACGGGAGGGGGTGCGCCGTGAGTCCCGCGCATGTCCACTCCACTGCTCCCGCGGCCGATCGCCCGAGCGGGGTGCACGCCGTCGGGCGTGCGGACGCGCCCGCCGAGCGCGCGGCCGAGCGGTTCGCCGAGGCATCCGTCGCCCCTGCTCCGTCCGGCTGGTCGTTCGCGGCCGTGCCCACGCACGGGTCGTCGGCGTCGACAGAGCTCGACGTGCGGCTCGACGGCGAGGGGCGCGCGCTCGACTCAGCAGAGCGGCTGTCTGCGCCACCGGGCCTCGACGCGCGCGACGTCCGCGTGCACACGGATGCCGCGTCCGCCGACACCGCCGAGCGTGCGGGTGCGGAGGCGCTCACGGTCGGCCGTCGTATCGCATTCGCGCCGGGGCGTGAGCAGCGCGGCACCGAGGAGGGCCGGCGGAGGCTCTCGCACGAGCTCGCGCACGTCGCCCAGCACCGGATCGGCGATCCTCCGATCGTGCGCCGTCAGCCGAAGGCTCCTGTGACGCCGGCGACGACGCTCATGACCCTTCCGGAGGCCGATCGCAAGCGGATTCAGATCACGGCGGACATGCCGGTGAGCATCCCGTCGCCCGACACGTCGTTCCAGGCGAACGCCACGCCGTACACGCCGCCCGCGAAGACGACCATCACGATCGACGGCTCGGCGAGCGCGGTGCCCGTGACGGGCATGCAGAATCTGGTCGGGCAGCTGATGGATGCCACGCCCACGGTGCTGCCGGAGAACAGCACGATCACCCTGAAGCTCGACCTCGCCACGCACGGCGGGATCGACGGGCTCTACCGCTTCACCCACACCGCGCCGCCGGCACCCGCCGGTGGGACGGCGACGACGAGGGTGCTCGTCGAGCAGCTCGGCGCCGCGACCGCACCGCCCGGCCAAGCGGTGCCCGGACCGCCCGAACCCGGAAAGAAGCCCCCGCCCGACCCGATCGCCGGAAAGATCAAGACCGCCGGCATCACGCACTCCCTCACGGGCGGCCAGCTCGAAGCGCTGCGCGGCGCGGTGTCACGCGTCCCGGCGGCGCATCTCGCTCTCGTGCAGGGCATCAGCGTGGTCGTGGGTGACCCGCCAGCGGGCGAGGACGGGGAGTACGACGCGGGAACGCATACCGTGACGATCCGCAAGACCGCGTTCGACGCCTCCGACGTGCGCTTCGCCGGCAAGGGTTCCGCGCTCTCGTACGCGTCGCAGGTGATCCTCCACGAGATCGGGCACGCGATCGATGACCGCAACATGCGCAAGGCGATGGCGAAGTACACATCCGCCGGCGCAGCCCAGGCTGCGACGCTCGCGAAGCACGCCGACGCCGCCGGCAACTACCCTCTCGGCGGTCCTGCGGAGAAGGCGATCAAGGCTGCGGAGGGCGCGACCAAGACCGCGCGCGATGCCCTCGCCGCGACGACGACGGAATCGGGGTCGACCGTCAGCTTCAGCGGCACCACCGCGAACGTCGACGATGGCGGCGACGCCAAGGGCAAGCCGTTCCGGGAGGCGACCGAGAAGGACGGGGGCGCGGCGACCCAGTACGGCACCACCGCATGGAAGGAGAGCTACGCCGAGGCGTACGCGCTGTACGTGTCGTCCCCCGAACTGCTGCAGTCCCTGCGTCCGGCGACTTACGCGTACTTCGACAATGCTCTCCCGAAAGACAAGGCGGCGAAGCGGCCATGACTTCACCTCGGCTCATCAAGGGCGGCCTCGTGCAGGTCGACGTCAAGAGCGGGCGGACGCTGCGCACGATCGCCCTGCAGTACAACCCCGACTCCCTCAGCCGCACGATGCAGGTGCAGGCGGCGGGCGAGTCGGGAGGCGACAAGTCCCAAGCGCTGCGCATCAAGGGCGCTGCGGCCGAGACCATCAAGGTCGAGGCCGAGATCGACGCGACCGACCGGCTCGAACATCCCGATCAGAACCGGACGGCCGCCGAGGTCGGCATCCATCCGGAGCTCGCCGCGCTCGAGCTGCTCGTGCAGCCGACGAGCGACGCGCTGCAGGGCAACGACTCGATCGCCCGGGGCGGCGCGCTCGAGGTCCTCGCCATCGAGACGCCTCTGCTGCTCTTCGTGTGGGGACCGAACCGCGTCGTGCCGGTGCGCATCACCGACCTCTCCATCACGGAGGACGCGTTCGATGCCCAGCTCAACCCGATCCGGGCGACGGTGTCGTTGGGGATGAGGGTGCTCACCGTCGACGACCTCGGGTTCGAGCACCGCGGCGGCCAGCTGTTCATGGCGCACCTCCGGTCCCGTGAGGCGCTCGCCAAGAAGGCCGGTTCGGCGCCACTGTCGGCGCTCGGCGTGAAGGAGCTCTGACGTGGTGGATCCGCTGCAGCAACTGCTCTCGGCCGGCGTCGTGCCGCAGAATCCGCTGCCGCCCACGAGCCGGTACGCCGGCGTCGGCATCGCCCACCACGTGGCCGAAACGGAGCCCGGCGTCGAGCCCGTGCCCGTCGCGTTCCTGCGGCGACGGCTGGTGCCGAAGCCGGAGCGCTTCAGCACCCTCTACGAGGTGCGGTGCGTCGAGGGCGACCGGCGCGACCTCCTCGCGGCACGGCACTACGGCGACCCCGAACTGTGGTGGCGCCTCGCCGACGCCAACGGCGTGATCGACCCCGCCGGCATGGCCGGCCCTCCCGGGCACGTCGTGCGCATCACCCTGCCCGTCGACATGAGGGGGGCCGATGGCTGAGCTGCCGCCGCACCCCGTACGGCTGCACCTGTACGCGGGACCCGCGATCGCCGTGCCGGCTCCGCAGGCGCTCGTGGAGGCTCTCCGAGAGGTGACGATCGAGAACGGCTCGGGCGACACCCAGAGCGGGTTCGAGCTGGTCTTCGACGTGCCCAAGAAGTCGCCGCTGTCCACCCTGTTCCTCCTCACCGGCGGCGTCTCGATCCCCCTCTTCCGCATCGTGCTGGCCGTGACGATCGGCGGCACCACGGAGGTCCTCGCCGACGGCGTGATGACCGACCACGAGTTCAAGACCGACGGGACGACCGCGACGCTGCACGTCAGGGGCAAGGACCTCACGGCCGTCATGGACATCTTCGAGCTCGACGGCATCCCCTACCCCGCGATGCCGGTCGCGGTGCGCGCGCTCGCCGTCCTCGCGAAGTACGCGGCGCTCGGCGTCGCCCCCCTGGTCATCCCCGCACTCGTCGAGGACCCGCCGATCCCCACCGAGAAGATCCCGCGGCACCAGGGCACCGACTACGCGTACCTCAAGAACCTCGCGCACGAGGCGGGCTACGTCTTCTACATCGACCCCGGTCCGGTCCCGGGCCTGAGCAAGGCGTACTGGGGACCGGAGGTGCGTCTCGGCATCCCGCAGCGCGCGCTCGACGGCGGGCTCGACGGCCCGCACGACAACGTCACCGGGCTGAACTTCACTCTCAACAAAGAGGCGAAGGAGCTGCCGGTCGTGACGGTGCATGAGCCGTGGAGCAAGGCGCCGATCCCCATCCCCATCCCCGACATCAATCCGCTGCGGCCGATGCTCGGCGTCGTCCCTCCCCTGCCGCCGAAGCTCACGTTCCTCCCGGGCACGGCGAAGCTCAGCGCGCCTGCCGCGATCATGAAGGGCATCGCGTACGCGGGGCAGCACGACGACATGGTCACCGGCACCGGTCAGCTCGATGTCGCCCGCTATGGCCGCGTCCTCAGATCGCGAGGGCTCGTGGGGGTGCGCGGCGCCGGCGACGCCTTCAACGGTCTGTACTACGTCAGCAGCGTCACCCACAAGATCGCGCGTGGCAGCTACACGCAGTCGTTCACCCTCGCCCGCAACGCCCTTCTGTCCACTGTCCCGGAGGTGCCCGTATGAGCGACACAGAGACCGCCGTCGCCACCAAGAAGCTCTTCGGCAAATACCGGGGGACGTGCGTCAACAACATCGACCCGATGCAGATGGGGCGCATCCAGGTGCTCGTCCCGTCGATCGGCATCCCGCCGAGCTCGTGGGCGATGCCGTGCCTGCCCGTCACCGGCACCCAGACCGGCATCTTCACCGTCCCGGCCATCGGGGCGGGCGTGTGGGTTGAGTTCGAGGGCGGCGATCCCGACTACCCGGTGTGGGTCGGCGGGTTCTACTCCCCCGCCGATGTGCCCGCAGCCGCGCGCATCGTGCCGCCCGGAGTGTCGGGGCTCACCTTCCAGACGCTGCTGAGCAACTCGATCACCATCAGCGACACGCCAGGGCCGACCGGCGGCATCCTCATCAAGACCACGACGGGCGCGATGATCTCGGTCAGCGACGTCGGCATCACGATCAGCAACGGCAAGGGCGCCGTGATCTCGATGGTCGGTCCGACCGTCAGCATCAACGCGGGCGCCCTCACGGTGACGTAGGAGGAAGGATGCCGGGACCCGTGCTCACTCAGGCCTCTTCCGTGCTGTGCTCGCACGGCGGGGTGGCGACGGCCGTGTCACCCTTCCCGCGGGTGCTGGTGGCGGGCGCGCCCGTCGTCACGCTCGCGACGCAGTACGCGATCGCGGGATGCTCCCTCTCGACGTCGTCGGGCCCGTTCGACGTCAGCGGGCAATGGGTCGCCGGAGCCGTCCGGGTGCTGGCGGGCGGCGTCCCCGTCGCCATCGCGACCGGGTCGTCCATCACCGTCGCGACCGGCGCGCCGCTGATCCCGGGCGCCGTGCAGCCGAGGGTGGTCGCGTCATGAGCGGCATGCTCGACTTCCCGTGGGCCGTGGACGGCACCGGGCGCACGGCGACCACCGGGCGCGACGAGCACGTGCGCGACCTCATCGAGCAGGTGCTGCTCACGTCTCCCGGCGAGCGCGTCATGCGGCCCGAGTTCGGGGCGGGGCTGCTCGCGCAGGTCTTCGCACCCGGCGGGCCGGAAGCAGCCGCGGCATCCCAGTTCCTGATCCAGGCGTCGCTCGAGCGCGAGCTCGCGAACGTCATCGCGATCGAGTCGGTCGAGGTCGAAGCCCAGGACGCAGCCCTCGTCGCGACGATCGCGTACGTCGTGCGCGCGACCGGGTCGCACGAGGTGCAGACGTTCCGCACCCCGCCGGGGGTGTCGCCATGACCTGCTACACGTGCGGCGATCAGCGCCGCCTCATGGCGGTGAAGCTCGCGGGGCTGCTCAACGGCATCGAGTTCCTCGAGGTGCGCGACCACGACGAGCCCGACGACGCGCTGCGCCAGCGGACGCTCGTCGTCCGCCTGCTGCTGGCGGTGCCGGCGGGCCTCGACCGCACGTGGATCGCGCTCGAAGGCGGCGAGCGCATCCGCCCCGTCGCTGTGGAGTGGGCGAAGGCCGGCACGGACCTCACCGGCTCCGAGCTCGACCTCATCGACGGGTACGACGACCCCGCGACGCTGCTCGTCGTGCGCACGGCACGGTGGGGCGACTTCTCCCTGTACACGCTCCGCGTGCGCACGCCCGGAACCACCGACCCGCCGACGGGCTTCGACCCGCTGCTGGCAGGTGTGCCCTTCTCGTTCAAGGTGGAGTGCCCGAGCGACCTCGACTGCCTCCGGCCGTGCACCTGCCCGGCGGGCGTGCACCATCCGCCGCCGATCGACTACCTCGCGAAGGACTATCAGGGCTTCCGCCGGGTCATGCTGGAGCGGATGGCGCTGCTCGCACCGGGATGGACGGAGCGGTCGTCGGCCGACATCGGCGTCATGCTCGTCGAGCTGCTCGCCTACGCCGCCGACGAGCTGTCGTATCGGCAGGACGCCGTGGCGACCGAGGCCTACCTCGGCACTGCCCGCAGCCGCATCTCACTTCGCCGCCACGCGCGCCTCGTCGACTACCGCGTGCACGACGGCGCGAGCGCCCGGGTCTGGGCGCGGCTCCTCGTGGGCGAGGGCGCCGTCGACGTCCCCCTCGCGGCGGGCACTCGGCTGCTCACGCGCGTTCCCGGAGTCGACGACCAGCGCCTGGAGAAGGACACGCGCGACTACGAGCGGGTCATCGACGCGCAGCCTGTCGAGTTCCAGACCGTGCACGGCGCGCTGCTCGACCACGACCTCTCCGAGCTGCGCTTCTGGACCTGGGGGCGCCTCGACGAGACGCTGAGGCCCGGTACGACATCGGCGACGCTGCGGGGCGATCACCCTGCGCTGCGCGCGGGCGAGGTGCTCGTGCTCGCCGAGACCGTCTCCCCCTCGACGCGCGTTGCGGCGGATGCCGACCCGAGCCGCCGTTTCGCCGTGCGACTGGTCGAGGTGCGGGCTTCGAAGGACCCCTCCGGCACCCTCTTCGACGGCGGCGAGGAGGACGTCACCGAGATCCGCTGGCACGAGGACGATGCCCTTCCCGCCGCGCTGTGCATCGCCGTGGACGGGATCGAGACCGCGGCCGCGTGGGGCAACATCGTGCTCGCCGATCACGGGGCGACCGTCGCCGGCGAGAGCGGAGACGGCGAGCCGCTGGGGGCCGTGCCGCTCTCGCGACTCGTGCGGGCCGGCGCCGACTGCGACGACGAGGGCGAGCGCGTTCCCGCCCGGTACCGCCCTTCGCTGATGCAGCTGCCGCTCACGCGCACGGTCGTCCATGATCGCGAGGTGCTTGCGACGGCCCCGTACACCGCGGCTCTGCGAGCGGAGCTGCAGGGCAGCGCGTCGAAGGATGAGCTGCAGGCGCTCTTCGCCGCCGCGGGCATCGCGCAGATCGGGGACGAGGCCATCGTGCGGGGATCAGGGATGCTGCACTCCCTGAGCTTCGGCGGACGCGCCTGGCTGCTGCGCGAGAACGTCACCGACGACACGCTCGAGGTTCTCGAGGAGTGGGAGTCGGCCTCCGCGGCCTGGTCCGGGGATCTCCGCTCCGCGGCGCCGGCGGTGACGCTCACGGGCGAAGAGCCCGGCGGCGCCGGGCACGACTGGCACCCGAGCCCCGATCTCATCGCGAGCGACGGCGAGCACCGCGCGTTCGTGGTCGAGCAGGAGCACGACGGGACGGTGCTGCTCAGGTTCGGCGACGACGAGCACGGCGCCCGGCCACCGGAGGGCACCGCGTTCCGCGCGACCTACCGCGTCGGCAACGGCGTCGCCGGCAACATCGGGCGCGAGAGCCTCGCGTACCTCGTGGGCGACGAGACCGACCTCGTCGCAGTCGTGAACCCGATGGCGGCGTTCGGCGGCGTCGACGCCGAGACCGGGGACGAGATCCGGCGCGACGCCCCGGCGACCCTGTCGATCCAGGAACGGGCGGTGACGACCTCGGACTACGCGGCCAGAGCGCAGCTGCATCCCGGAGTCGAGAAGGCCGAGGCGACGTTCCGCTGGACCGGGTCGTGGCACACGGTGTTCGTGACGGCGGATCGCCGGGGCGGACGCGGGGTCGACGCCGGGTTCGAGGCGGCGCTGCGCGCACAGCTCGAGCGCTATCGCATGGCGGGGTACGACCTCGAGGTCGACGGGCCGGCGTTCGTGCCGCTCGACGTCTCGCTGTTCGTGTGCGTCGAGCACGGCCACCACCGTTCCTCGGTCGCCCGCGAGCTGCGGGCGGCGCTGTCGGACGCGGTTCTGCCCGACGGGCGGTTGGGGCTGTTCCACCCCGACCGCTTCACGTTCGGCAGGCCCGTCTACCTCTCGACGATCCTCGCGGCCGCTCACGCGGTGCCGGGCGTCGAGTCCGTGGAGGTCCTGAGCTTCCAGCGACAGCACGAGCCCTGGTCGAGCGGCATCGATTCGGGCGTCCTGCCGATGGGGCGCCTCGAGATCGCGAGACTCGACGACGATCCCGACTTCCCCGAGCGCGGGGTGCTCGCGCTGACCTACGGAGGCGGATCATGAGCGCCCATCACTCGGCCTGCGGCTGCGCCGCGTGCCGCGCGGCTGCCGCACCGCCGCTGCCGGTCGCCAACCGTCCGGGCCTGCGGTCCATCCGGTACCGCGCGGGCACGCACGGCGACTTCCTCTCGGCCATGATCGCGGGGCTCTCCCGCGACACCAGTCCGCCGACGCAGGCGATCCCTCCCGCCATCGACCCGCCCCAGCCGCACGAGGCGCGGCCGGCGCTGCGGGGGCTGCGCACGCGCGACGCCGACGACGCGACCATCGCGCTCCTCGATGCGTTCGCCGTGACCGCCGACATCCTCACGTTCTACACGGAGCGCCTCGCGAACGAGGCGTATCTCGGCACCGCGGCCGAGCGCACGTCGCTGCAGGAGCTCGGCGCCCTCGTCGCGTATCGCCTCGGTCGTGGTGCGGCCGCCGAGGCCGCCCTCGCGTTCTCGCTCGAGAAGCCGCCGGCACCCCTGCCCGAGTCGATGAAGGATCCCGGGATCGCTCCGCCCGCCGTGCCCACCGCGCTCACGCTGCCCGTCGGGCTGCGGGTGCAGAGCGTGCCCGGGCCGGACGAGCAGCCGCAGACGTTCGAGACCGTCGAAGAGATCGAGGCGCGCCCCGAGTGGAACGCCCTGCCCGTCGTGCCGACCCTCCCCTTCCCTCAGGTGGCCGCGCCGACCGAGGCGTGGTTCGAAGGCACCACCCTGGGGCTCGCGCGTGGCGACGTTCTCCTGTTCACGGGGCCTGAGCTCGGCACCGAGTGGGACCTTCGCACCCTCGACTCCGTGGATGTGGTCGAGAAGGCCGGCGTGACGCACGTCACGTGGACCGGCGGCGTCGCGTCCACCATGCCGCCCTCGATGCCCATCACCGACCTGCGGGTGTTCGTCTTCCGCCGCCGGTTCGCCGTCTTCGCCCACAACGCCCCCGTCTGGGTGCTCGCCGACCCCGAGGCCGACCCGCCGACGTACCTCAATCCCGACACCGACAGCGGCTTCCTCGCGACCACGTCCTCCGGCGACACGACCTCGACGTTCCTCGACGGCGCCCACCCCGAGATACCGATCGGATCGTGGCTCGTGCTCGACGCGGCGGCGACCAACGGCCGGTTCCGCGTCGCGACCGTGCGCGAGGCCTCGCTCGCGATCTGGGGCGTCGCCGGCAGGACGACGGCACTCGGCCTGACGGGACCCGCCCTGGGCGTCGACCTCTCCCCGCGTGACGTGACGGTGCTCGCCGTCCCCGAGCCTCTGACGCTCGCCGGGGTTCCCGTCACCTCCGCGATCTCGGGCACCACGCTCCTCGTCGACGGGGACGCGCACGAGATGATCGCGGGACGCACGGTGATCCTGTCGGGGACGGATGCTGCGGGCACGGCGGTCAGCGAGCCGGTCCTGGTCGCATCCGCCGACCCCGTCGCGAGCGGCAGGACGCTTCTGACGCTCGCGTCCGCGCCGACGATCGCCCCCACCCGCTCCTCCGCCGTCGTCTTCGGCAACGCCGCCCGCGCGACGCACGGCGAGACCGTGACGCAGCTGCTCGGCTCGGGTGACGCCCGAGTGCCGTTCGCCGCGTACCGCCTGCAGCAGTCCCCCCTCACCTTCGTCCGTGCCGCGACACCGCGCGGCACCGCGTCGACCCTCGAAGTGCGCGTCGACGATGTGCGCTGGACCGAGGTGCCGACGACAGCCACCGCCGGCGCGACCGATCGCGTGTACGAGACCCGGGACGACCCGGACGGCGGCATCAGCGTCGTGTTCGGCGACGGCGTCCACGGCGCGCGGCCGTCGTCGGGATCGACGAACGTGCGGGCCCGCCACCGCAAGGGCGTCGGGGCGGCGGGCAACGTCCGCAAGGACCAGCTGGGAATCGCCCTCGACCGACCGCTCGGACTGCGGGGTGTGACGAACCCCGCGCCCGCCGTCGGCGGCGTGGACCCTGAGACCGAAGCCGACGCACGGCGGGCCATCCCGATCCCCGTGCGCACCCTCGGCCGCACGGTTTCGCTCCTCGACTACGCCGACTTCTCGCTCGCGTTCGCCGGCATCGGCAAGGCCCGGGCGGACGTGCTGCCGGCGAACGGCGGACCGCTCATCGTCGTGACGGTGACGGATGCTGCGGGCGCGGCGCCGCCCGCACAGATCGTCGAGCGGCTCGAGCGCGAACTCCGGCGGTGGGGCGATCCGCTCGTGCGGGTCTCGGTCGTGCCCGTCCGGCTGGTGGACTTCCGGATCGCCCTCAAGGTCGACAGCGACCCCGATCGCGAGCGCGGGAAGGTGCTCGTGTCGCTCGAGCATGCTCTGCGCGACACGTTCGGCGCGGTCGCCCGCGAGCTGGGCGATCCGGTCCATGCCTCCGAGCTCGTCGCGGTCGCCGCATCCGTCGTCGGCGTCGCCGGGATCGATCTCGACCAGTTCCACCGCGGAACCGGACCGGGTCTCGCGAAGCGCCTGGTCGCGGCATCCGCGGCTCTCGCGGTGCCCGATCCGCTCGGTGCCGAGCTGCTGGCGCTCTCGTCCGACCCCTTCCCGCCCCTCCAGGAGATGCCATGACCGAGCCCGAGGCCGGAACGGCCGCCGCGCACCTCTGGCAGCTTCTGCCGGCGGTCTATCGCCTCCGCGACGGCGAGGCGGGAGGCGTGCTCGCCGAGCTCCTCGATGTCTTCGGCGATCAGCTCGAGGTGCTCGCGGAGGAGCTCGCGCAGCTGTACGACGACCAGTTCGTCGAGACGGCCGCGCCATGGGCGACACCGTACGTCGGCGGCGTCGTCGGGTACCGGCCGATCCACGGCGTCGTGCCCGAGGTGGTCTCGCCGCGCGCCGAGGTCGCGAACACGGTCGCCTATCGCCGTCGCAAAGGGACCGCCGCGGTCATCGAGCAGCTCGCCCGGGATGTCACCGGGTGGCCCGCCCGCGTGTACGAGTCGTTCGAACGCGTCGCGACGACGCAGTACCTGAACCACACGCGTCCGCATGCGGCGGCGAGCGCGGGACTGCGGGACCACGAAGCCCTCCACCACGTCGTGCAGCAGGGCGCCGCGTTCGACGACCTCGCGCACACGGCCCACGCCCGTCCCCTTGCTTCGAACTGGCGGGAGCGGCGGGGTCGCTACGGCATCGTGAAGGTGCCGATCTTCCTCTGGCGCACGCAGCCGGTGCTCATCGAGCGCTCGCCCCTCGCCCCCGACCCCGCCGCCGATGGCCGCAGGTTCCGGTTCGACCCGCTCGGCGCCGATGTGCGGCTGTTCAGCCAGCCGCGGATCGAGACCGACATCGCGCACCTCGCGGAGCCGCCCGACGTGCCGCAGCCTCTCACCGTGCGGTGGGCCGCCGACCACGAACCCGCCGTCTACGGGCCGACGATGTCGCGGGCGCGCCGGTCGATCTTTCTCGAACGGCAGACGGGTGGCGGCGAACCTGCCCCCATCCCGCTCGCGGTGGTCCGATTCGCCGACCTCTCCGACGTGCCGGGCGGCGGCGGGGCCTGGGCGCACGAGCCCGCGGCGGGCGACGTGCACATCGACCCCTCTCTCGGCCGCGTCTGGTTCGGCGACCCGCTCGCCGCCGACGAACGGGTGCTCGCGACCTTCTCGATCGGCATGGCGGTGCCCGTCGGGGCGGGCAACCGCCGCCGGGGCGACGACCCGCTCCCCTTCCCCCGCCGCACGGCCTCGGCGGGCGGATCCCTGCAGGCGGCACTCGACCTCTCGCAAGAGGCGGGCACCGTGCTCATCGTCGATTCCGATCGCTATGCGCAGAGTGTGACGATCACCGCGCTCACGCCCGATCCGACGGCCGGCGACGACGACGCGGCGGTGTGCCTCGCCGCCGATGCTGTCGCGCGGCCCTCGCTGGAGCTCTCGTCGCCGCTGAGGCTCGACATGGCGGCGAAGAGCACGGTGGTGCTCGACGGCCTGCTCGTCTCGGGTGCCCCCGTCGTGCTCGACGAGATCGACCCGCCTGATCGCGAGCGCCGCACCATCGTCATCCGCGACACGACGCTCGTGCCGGGCATCACCCGGACGACCACCGGGGCGCCGGCCTCGCCGACCGGGGCCAGCCTGATCGTGCTCGACCCGTTCGCCTGTGTACGGATCGAACGCAGCGTCATGGGACCGATCATCGCGGTCGAGGGCGCGGCGATCGAGATCGTCGACTCCATCGTGGACGCCTCGTCGCGGACGGGCGTGGCCATCACCGGCCGCGACGGCACGTCGCCGCGTTCGGTGTCCTCCGTCGCCGACTGGGAGACGGGCGACGGCACCGCGGCCGCCGGCGACCTCGACATCGTCGCGTCGACGGTCGTCGGCAGCATCCGTTGCATCCGATTGGATGCCTCGAACTCGCTGCTCGTCGCTGCCCCGGCCGCAGGCGACCCTCGGCCCCACCCCGTGCACGCCGAGCGGAAGCAGCAAGGGTGCGTGCGGTACTCGTTCCTGCCGGACGGGTCGCGCACCGGGCGTCGTTTCCACTGCACGCCCCGACCCGACGACCCTCTCGCGGTGCAGCGGGCCTCTCGCCCGCGCTTCGGCTCGATGCGCTACGGCGACCACGACTACCTGCGGCTGCACGAGGGCACGCCCGACCGCATCCGGCTGGGCGCCGACGACGAGGGCGAGATGGGTGTGACGCACCGCCTCTACGCGCCGCAGCGCGAGGCGAACCTGCGCATCCGCCTCGACGAGTACCTGCGGTTCGGCCTCGCGGCC
The DNA here is from genome assembly GCF_001422925.1 of Microbacterium sp. Leaf288. Taxonomy (GTDB): domain Bacteria; phylum Actinomycetota; class Actinomycetes; order Actinomycetales; family Microbacteriaceae; genus Microbacterium. The sequence continues at coordinate 901,366 of NZ_LMNI01000011.1, read as the reverse complement.
GACCGCATCTTCGCGACATGAATCCGGGAAGGGGACGAACTGATGGGTGCTGACCTCAGCAGTGTGCCGTTCGACGCACGCAAGGATCACTCCGGCGTCGTGCTGCAGCAGGGCCGTCTGCTGTTGGACGGCGATTGGAACGAACTCGTCGCCATCCTCGAGCGGCGGCTGCGCGCGAACGTCGCCGACCTGGACGGACCCGGGCCCCAGCCGGGCATCCAGGGCACGGCCGCGGTGTCGAAAGTGACGCCGGACGCCTTCGCGCTCTCGCTTGCGGGCGGGGATCTTGCGATCGGCCGAGGGCGGCTCTACGTCGACGGCCTCCTGGCCGAGAACCACGGCGCCGAACCCGACGACACGTTCGACCCGATCCTCGCCGAATCGGTGGGGTCTGACACCGTGACCTATTCGGCGCAGCCGTACCTGCCCGACCCACCGGCTCTCCCCGCCGACGGCACCCGCCTCGTGTACCTCGACGTATGGCCGCGCGAGGTCACACACCTCGAGGAGCCGGGTCTGATCGAGCCCGCGATCGGCGTCGACACGACGGCGCGCACGCAGACGGTGTGGCAGGTCAAGCACTTCGCGGCGCCCGCCGGCACGACGTGCGGGACCCCCGACGACGACATCGAGGGGTGGACCGCGTTGACCGCGGCCTCCGGCGCACGGCTCACGGTGGAGACGATCTCGGTCGCCGACGACGACCCGTGCGAGCTGCCGCCGACCGGCGGGTACCGCGGGCTCGAGCACCAGACGTACCGGATCGAGATCCACGATCCCGGCGAACCGGGAACCGCGTCGTTCAAGTGGTCGCGCGACAACGGGTCCGTGGCGAGCGCCGTCGTCGAAGTCCTGGACGCCGGCGCCGCGGCGCGCCCCGCGTCGTTGGGCCGAGACGACGTGCTGGGCTTCCACGACGGCGACTGGGTCGAGGTCGTCGACGACCACCGCGAGCTGCGGGGCGAGCCCGGCGAGCTGCGCCGCATCGAGGTCGACGACGCCGAGGGGACGATCGCCTTCGCCGGGTCGGCGCTTCCCGCCGACCTCCGACTGACGATCGACGAGGCGGCCGAGCGCCACCTCCGCGTGCGCCGCTGGGATCAGGTGGGCGTCGTCAAGAACACCGCGGGCGGCACGGTCGTCGACCTCGACCAGGCCGCCGCGACCGGCGCGATCCCGGTTCCGGCGACGGCGGCCGATCGGATCGTGCTCGAGCACGGGCTCGTCGTCGGGTTCTCCTCCGCCGGCGGAGCGTTCCGCACCGGCGACCACTGGATCGTGCCCGCACGAGCGGCGGATGCCGCGGGCGACATCTCGGGTGCGGACCCGCTGCTCGATGCGGCGCCGCCGCTCGGCATCCATCACCACTACGTCCGGCTCGGCATCCTCACCTCAGGGGGTGTCACCGACTGCCGGCCGAAGTGGCCGACGCCCGGTGAAGGCAACTGCGACGAATGCGGCTGCGAGTGCACCGTCTGCGTGACGCCGGTGTCGCACGTCAGCGGCGCGCTCACCATCCAGAACGCGGTCGACAAGGTCAAGGCCGCCGGCGGCGGCACCGTCTGCCTCGCGATCGGGCTGTACCCGCTCCGTGAGCCGGTGCGCGTCGACGGTGCGACGTCGCTGCGCATCCGCGGACAGGGCACCGGATCCATCGTCGTGGCGTCGGCCTCGGACGGGTTCGTCGTCACCAAGAGCAGGTTCGTCACGATCGAGGATCTCGCGGTCCTCGCCGCGAACGATTCCGCCGTGGTGCTCGACACGACGGTCGCGGCAAGAGTGGAGCGCGTCACCGCCCTCGTCCTCGCACAGGAGGGCCCGTCGCGATCCGCCATCGCGCTCGCCGGGACCGCGCTGCTCACCACCCTGCGCGACAACATCGTCGCCGGTCCGACCGGCATCGGCCATGCAGGCGCCGGCGCGGAGGATCGGCGACGTGTGCTGCTCGTCGCCGAGTTCGAGGCGAGCGACAACATCGTCATCGGCCGCGACTTCGGGATGCGGCTCGATGGCACCACCGCGTTCCTGCTCGCCAACCGCGTCGCCGACAACACCGTCATCCGGGCGCGCGAAGGCGGCATCGTCGCCACCGGCTTCGTCTATCCCAGCACGGTCATCCCCGGCAGCTCCTTCGCGATCGAGGACAACACGGTGATCGTCGGCGGCACCGGGATCTCGGTCTCGGAGGGCGGATTCGCGATCACCCGCAACCAGATCGGCGCGCCACGCTCCGACCAGCCGGCTCGCACCGACGGCATCGCCATCGTGCCGACACCCCCGGGCGAGCTCGTGCGCGACGTGGTGCGCATCGACGGCAATCGCGTCCGCGGCGTGGGCGGCCACGGCATCGTCGACTACGCGTCGGTGCAGACGCTCGAGGTCACCCACAACCGCGTGGAGCTCGCCCAGCACGGCATCGTCATCGACGAGAAGGCCACGGTCGAGATCGCCACGGTCTCGGGGAACACGCTGATGGACATCGGCTCCCGCGACACCGACGAGGCGGCGGGGGTCTTCGCGATCCGCGTCGTCAACGCCGCGCACGCCTCCGTCGAATCGAACACCGTGCGCGGTGTCGGCACGGCGCGCAGCATGGGCGGCGAATCGATCGGGATCGACGTCGTCGCCGTCACAGAGTCGCGCGTCGCAGGCAACACCGTGGAGCGCGTGGGTCCGGTGGACGGCGGCCGCGGCGAGATCGGCATCGCCGTGCGTGGCTTCGCCCGCTCTCAGATCGAAGGCAACGCGTCGCGCAGGTACCCCGCGGACCCCGATTTCGACCCCAACGGCGGTCGCTTCACCGGGCTGCTCGTCGGCAGCGGCGACGAACGCGAACTCGACTTCGGCCTCACGAAAGCGGGCGGCATCGTGACCGGACTCGGCCCGTTGGTCTTCGGAGTCGCCGCCGCGGCGGCGGTCGGATCGGCCCGCATCGTCGCCCCGCTCGTGACCGTCGACGCGAACATCGTCGCTGGCGGAGCCGCCGATGCGCCCCCCGCGATGATCGTCGGGCTGCGCGGCGATGCGATCGTCACCTCGAACCAGATCCGCGGCAACCGGGAGTTCGGCACGACCGCGCTGCGCCTGCGCGCGGAGACCGGCACCATCGCCCAGAACCGGTTCTGGGGCGGCAGGGAGCCCACGGCCGACCTGTTCCTCTCGGGGGCGTCGGTCCTCGGCAACATCTCGACCGGGATCCTGTTCCTCAACGGCGCGCCCGTCCCCCCGCCATGGGACGCCCTCAACGTCATCGGCATCTGAGAGAGGCAGCCATCATGACTCCCACGTCCAAGCCCAAGCCTCAGCCCAAGCCCCGCCGCCGGTCGAAGGCTGACGAGGCGCCGCGCGAGGATCGCGTCGCCGACGATGCGGCCGTCACCGCGCTGCTCGACGTGCTGACCGACAGCGTCGCGGCGTTGCCCGAAGTTCTCGAACGCGGTGAGGAGGCCCGCCGCGCTCGCGCCGAGTCAGCCCGCGGACTGCTCAGCTCCCGTGAGCTCAGGGCAGCGGCGCGACGCGTGCCCGAACTCGGCACGAGCATCGAGTCAGCCCGCGCGGAGCTGGATCGCCAGGACACGGCCGCCGAACAGGCGCGGTCCCAGCTGCACGATGCGAGCAAGGAGTGGCTCATGGCCCTCAAGGCGCTGCGTGACCCGGGCGCATGACGCGGGGGTTGACCGGGGGGCCGACGCGAGAATGCCGGCGCCCCCGGTAGCCGCGAGCTCGGGACCCACGGCCGGGGTGCCGGACCGGGGCTCCGGCGCTATCCCCCACTGAAGAGACAACGCCCTAGGGAATCTATTACGCGAGTTTCGGGCGGCTTTCTGGAACGGGTTCACCGGCGCAATATCGGGCCGGAGGTGAATGGCTGATCCGGGCCGATTTCGACGGCAACGGGAGGACGGATGCCGCGGCCCGCGGCATCCGTCCTCCCGGTCCAGTGGGAACCGCCGCTCAGCCGGACAGCTGCGCCCGGGTCGGTGATCGGCTTCGACGATCTCCCGCACTCATCCTGGATCGACCCGCCCCTGACCACCATCCGCCAGCCGCTCGCGCAGATGGGCAGCGCCGCCGTCGACGTGATCGTCCGCGTGCGCGCCGGCCGTCACCCGCACCCCGCGGCGCGCACCGAGCTGTCGACGACGCTGGTCATCCGCTCCACTGCGAGGCTGACGCGGACCGGTGTCCTGCGGTTGCGGTCAGGGCGTTCCCGCGCCGTCACCGGGGGTCTCGGCGACGGCGAGGATCGCATCGGCGAACGCCCGCGGCGCCTCGGCGGGCAGGTGATGACCGGCGTGGGGAACCTTGCGGTGCTCGCGCCAACCTGCGAAGAGTTGGGCGTCGTGGCTGCCGTCGGATGCCGGGAAGTTGCCGTCCGCTGTCCCGTCGAGGGTGATCGTCGGCACGCTGATCGGCGGAAGCGCGGCGAGCTGCGCCTCGACGTCCGCGTAGGCGTCGGCGCCCTCGGCGAGGCCGAGTCGATGCCGGTAGGAGTGGATCACGACGTCGACGTAGTCGGGGTTGTCGAACGCACGAGCAGCACGTACCAGCTCCCCTTCGCTGAAGTCCCACTCGGGCGAGTTGCGTCGCCAGATCACGCGGGCGATCTCGCGCCGGTTGCGCTCCAGACCCGCCCGGCCGCGGGCGGTCGCGAAGTACCAGAAGTACCAGAAGCCGGCTTCGCGGTCCGGATCGATGGGGGTGTTCGCGGAGGCGATGTCCTGAATGAGATAGCCGCCTGCCGAGACGAGCCCGCCGATCCGATCGGGGTGCAGGGCGGCCACCACCCCGGCGGCACGTCCACCCCAGTCGTACCCCGCGAGGATCGGCTCGTGGAGTCCGAGCGCGTCGAGGAAGGCGAGCAGGTCGGCTCCGAGCGCCCCCTGCTGTCCGCTTCGGGGCGTGTCCGCGCTCAGGAAGCGCGTCGGACCGTGTCCGCGAAGGTAGGGCACGAGAACGCGGAAGCCCGCCTCGACGAGGAGCGGAGCCACTTCGGCATAGCTGTGGACGTCGTATGGGAATCCATGCAGCAGCACGACGGGTTCGCCGCCTGCAGGCCCGAGGTCGTAGTAAGCGACGTCGAGGACGCCGGCGGGGACATGGCGGATCCGCACGTTCGCATCGATCATGAGGAACTCCTCGGGAGGGTGGGTCGGGTCCGATGGGGTCAGTCGCGGGCGAACGCCTTGCGGAGCGTGTGGATCGCCTGGTCGATCGCGGCGGTCGTCGCGGCCGACGGGCGCAGCGGGTTGAGCATCATGAAGTCGTGGATGGTGGCGTCGTAGCGCACGAGCGTCGTCGACACACCCGCTTCGATGAGCTTGCGCCCGTAGGCTTCGCCCTCGTCGCGCAGCACGTCGTTCTCGTCGACGATCAGCAGAGTCTCGGGCAGCCCCTTGAGCTCGTCGACGGGCGCCTGAAGCGGTGACGCGGTCACGTCGCTGCGCTTGTGCACGTCGGGGAGGTAGTTGTCCCAGAACCACGCCATCGCGTCGGCACGCAGGTGGAAGCCCTCCGCGAACTCGCGATAGCTGGCGGTGTCCTGCCGCGCGTCGGTGACCGGGTAGTACAGCGACTGGTGGATGAATCTGACATCGCCGCGCTTCTTCGCGAGGATCGCGAGCACCGCCGCCATGTTGCCGCCGACAGAATCTCCGGCGACGGCCAGGCGCGCAGCATCCAGTCCCTTCTGCCGACCGTTGTCCATGATCCACCGGGCGGTCGCGTACGCCTGTTCGATGGCGACGGGATGCTGCGCCTCAGGCGAACGCGTGTACTCGACGAACACGATCGCAGCGCGGGCGCCCGTGGCGAGGTCGCGCACCAGGCGGTCGTGGGTGCCCGCGTTGCCCAGAACCCAGCCGCCGCCGTGGACGTAGAGCACCACGGGAAGCGACCCCGTCGTGGCGGCCGGCTTGACGATCCGGACCCTGACGTCGCCGACAGCAGCCGGCACGGTGATCCACTCGTCCTCGACATCGGGCAGGTCGACCGGCCCCGACTGCACGTCGTCGAGCAGCTTTCGCGCCCCGTCGACGCCGCGTTCGACGAGGGTGGGCGGGGCTGCCGCCGCCTCTGCGAACGCGCGTGCCTCCGGTTGCAGGATGTGTTCGGTCATGTCGCAGGCCCATCTGTGTGTGGTGATCGGTTCGTCGGATCCGCCGGCATTCACCGGCTTGAACACAAAGACCGGGCAGAGCGCGCAGTTGTGACGACCGCACGGCGATCAGCGTTCCGCGGGATGCCGGCGTCACAGATCAGATCGCTGCACGAGGATCGGGCGGGCTGAAAACACGAAAGCCCGCGGAAACCGCGGGCTTTCGATGGTTCGGGTCTCAGAAGTCCCAGTCCTCATCCTCGGTCGCCTCGGCCTTGCCGATGACGTACGACGAACCAGACCCGGAGAAGAAGTCGTGGTTCTCGTCGGCATTCGGCGACAGCGCCGACAGGATGGCCGGGTTCACGTTCGTGACCGTCGAGGGGAACATCGCCTCGTAGCCCAGGTTCATGAGGGCCTTGTTGGCGTTGTAGTGCAGGAACTTCTTGACGTCCTCGGTGAGACCGACGCCGTCGTAGAGGTCCTGCGTGTACTGCACCTCGTTGTCGTAGAGCTCGTAGAGCAGCGAGAACGTGTAGTCCTTGATCTCGTCGCGCTTGGCCTGGTCGACCGTTTCGAGTCCGCGCTGGAACTTGTAGCCGATGTAGTACCCATGCACGGCCTCGTCACGGATGATGAGGCGGATGAGGTCGGCCGTGTTGGTGAGCTTGGCGCGGCTCGACCAGTGCATCGGGAGGTAGAACCCCGAGTAGAAGAGGAACGACTCGAGCAGGGTCGAGGCGACCTTGCGCTTGAGGGGCTCGTCGCCGCGGTAGTACTCCATGACGATCTGAGCCTTCTTCTGAAGGTTCTCGTTCTCGACGGACCAGCGGAACGCCTCGTCGATCTCCTTCGTGGAGCACAGCGTCGAGAAGATCGACGAGTACGACTTCGCGTGCACCGACTCCATGAACGCGATGTTCGTGTAGACGGCCTCCTCGTGCGGAGTGATGGCATCGGGGATGAGCGACACCGCGCCCACCGTGCCCTGGATCGTGTCGAGGAGCGTGAGCCCCGTGAACACGCGCATCGTGAGGGTCTGCTCCTCGGGGGTGAGCGTGTTCCACGACTGGATGTCGTTGGACAGCGGCACCTTCTCGGGCAGCCAGAAGTTGTTCACGAGGCGGTTCCACACCTCGAGGTCCTTGTCGTCCTGGATGCGGTTCCAGTTGATGGCCTGGACGTGGTCCAGGAGCTGGAGCTTCTCGCTCATCGTCCTTCTTCTCTCGGAATCCTGATCAGACCGTCAGAGCGTGCAGCTGACGCACTCGCTCATGTCGGTCCCCTCCAGCGCCATCTGGCGGAGGCGGATGTAGTAGATCGTCTTGATGCCCTTGCGCCAGGCGTAGATCTGGGCCTTGTTGATGTCGCGCGTGGTCGCGGTGTCCTTGAAGAACAGCGTGAGCGACAGACCCTGGTCGACGTGCTGGGTGGCGGCGGCGTACGTGTCGATGACCTTCTCGTAGCCGATCTCGTACGCGTCCTGGTAGTACTCCAGGTTGTCGTTCGTCATGAACGCCGCCGGGTAGTAGACGCGGCCGAGCTTGCCTTCCTTGCGGATCTCGATCTTCGCCGCGATCGGGTGGATCGACGACGTCGAGTTGTTGATGTACGAGATCGAGCCGGTCGGCGGCACCGCCTGCAGGTTCTGGTTGTAGATGCCGTGCTGCTGGATCGAGGCCTTGAGCGCGCGCCAGTCGTCCTGCGTGGGGATGTGGTGGCCGGCGAACATCTCGGCGACCTTGGTCGTCGCGGGCACCCACTCCTGCTCGATGTACTTGTCGAAGAACTCGCCCGATGCGTACGTCGAGTCCTCGAACCCGTCGAAGGTCTCGCCGCGCTCGATCGCGATCTTGTTCGACGCGGTCAGCGCGTGGAATAGCACCGAGTAGAAGTAGATGTTCGTGAAGTCGACACCCTCTTCCGACCCGTAGTAGACGTGCTCGCGGGCGAGGTAGCCGTGGAGGTTCATCTGGCCGAGACCGATCGCGTGCGAGCGGTCGTTGCCGTCCTCGATCGAGCGGACCGAGGCGATGTGGCTCTGCTGGCTGACCGCCGTGAGCGCACGGATGCTGGTGTCCACGGTCTTCGCGAGGTCGCCGCCGTCCATCGCCAGGGCGATGTTGAGCGAGCCCAGGTTGCACGAGATGTCCTTGCCGATCTGGGCGTAGGACAGGTCCTCGTTGTACGTGGTGGGCGTGTTCACCTGCAGGATCTCGGAGCACAGGTTGGACATGTTGATCCGGCCCTTGATCGGGTTGGCCTTGTTCACCGTGTCCTCGAACATGATGTACGGGTAGCCCGACTCGAACTGGATCTCGGCGAGGGTCTGGAAGAACTCGCGCGCGTTGATCTTCGTCTTCTTGATGCGCGGGTCGTCGACCATCTCGCGGTACTTCTCGCTGACCGAGATGTCGCCGAACGGCACGCCATAGACGCGCTCGACGTCGTACGGGGAGAACAGGTACATGTCCTCGCCGTTCTTCGCGAGCTCGAACGTGATGTCGGGGACGACGACGCCCAGCGACAGCGTCTTGATGCGGATCTTCTCGTCGGCGTTCTCGCGCTTGGTGTCGAGGAACTTCATGATGTCGGGGTGGTGGGCGTTGAGGTACACCGCACCCGCACCCTGACGCGCGCCGAGCTGGTTGGCGTACGAGAAGGAGTCTTCGAGGAGCTTCATCACGGGGATGATGCCGCTGGACTGGTTCTCGATCTGCTTGATCGGCGCACCCGCCTCGCGGATGTTCGACAGCAGCAGCGCCACGCCGCCGCCGCGCTTGGACAGCTGCAGCGACGAGTTGATGCCGCGCGAGATCGACTCCATGTTGTCTTCGATGCGCAACAGGAAGCACGAGACGAGCTCGCCGCGCTGCGCCTTGCCGGCGTTGAGGAACGTCGGCGTCGCAGGCTGGAAGCGCCCCGAGAGGATCTCGTCGACGAGGTTGGTGGCCAGCAGCTCGTCGCCGTCGGCGAGGGCGAGCGCGGTCATGACGACGCGGTCCTCGAAGCGCTCGAGGTAGCGCTTGCCGTCGAAGGTCTTGAGCGTGTAGCTCGTGTAGTACTTGAACGCGCCCAGGAATGTCTCGAAGCGGAACTTCTTGCCGTACGCGAAGTCGTTGAGCTGCTGGATGAACGCGAACGAGTACCGCTCGAGCACGGCGGGCTCGTAGTACTCCTTCTCGACGAGGTAGTCGAGACGCTCCTTGAGAGAGTGGAAGAACACCGTGTTCTGGTTCACGTGCTGCAGGAAGTACTCCCGCGCAGCGCGCTTGTCGGCGTCGAACTGGATCTTGCCGTCCGCGTCGTACAGGTTGAGCATCGCGTTGAGGGCGTGGTAGTCCATGCCCTCGAAGCGTGCCTGCGTCTTGAAGTCGGTCTCCGTCAGAGTTCCCACCAGCGTTCCAATCCCGCGCTCACGCGTTCCACATCTTCAGGCGTGCCGAATACCTCTAGCCGGTACAAGTGCGGCACGTGACACTTGCGGCTGATGATGTCGCCGGCGACGCAGAAATGCTCGCCGAAGTTGGTGTTCCCCGCGGAGATGACTCCGCGGATGAGGCTCCGATTGCGCTCGTCGTTGAGGAAGCGGATGACCTGCTTCGGAACAGCGCCCTTCTCGACTCCCCTGCCCTGGCCGCCGCCATAGGTGGGTGTCACGAGGACGTACGGCTCGTCGACCACGAGCGCCGGATCCGTGGAGTGAAGCGGGATCCGGACCGCTCGAGCGCCGAGTTTCTCGATGAAGCGTGCGGTGTTGCCCGACACGCTCGAGAAGTAGACCAGCAGTGGCGCGTCCGTCGCGACGCGCTGCGTCACGACCGCCGACATGTCAGGCCAGACGCGAGGCGAGCTCGTCGATCTTGTCGGGACGGAAGCCCGACCAGTGGTCCTCATCGGTGATGACGACCGGCGCCTGGAGGTAGCCCAGCGCCTTGACCTGCTCGAGGGCCGTGGGGTCCTCTGAGAGGTCGTGGATTTCGTACTCGATCCCCTTGGAGTCGAGTGCTCGATACGTCGCCGTGCACTGCACGCACGCGGGCTTCGTGTAAACCGTGATCGCCATGTCGATTCCGTCTCCTCAGTGCTTCCCCCGGTGGCATCCGGTGCTCTTTCCCGGTAGTCCCCCCACCGGGAGTCCAATACTACATATGGGTACCGACATTCGATAGCACCACAAGGGCTAGTAGTTACATCGGTGTGATTTTCCACCGTTCTCCCCATGTACAACACAGGTTGTCCACGGATTCATCCACAGCCGCCAGGGTCTGGAAAAGGCCAGGATCACGGGGCTTTCGAACGCCACGGCCGCGTCCGTCCACAGGTTGCAGGCTAGCCAGCCCCTCCGACATCGGATTCGCCTGTGGACAACGCTCCCGGCGTGTCGCGGGCGTGTCGCGAACGGGTGTGCGTCGAGGCCGTCGGCGGGGCCGTGCGAGGACGACGCAGGGCGTGCCGTAACGTTGTCGGGTGGCCGGCTACCGGGAACTTCTGCGCACCCCCGGGGTGGCCCGCATCATCGCGGCGCAGCTCACCGCGCGCTTCCCCAACGGGATGATCAGCCTCGTGATCCTCCTGCACATCGAGGGGATCACCGGCTCGTACGGCGCCGCCGGCATCGTGCTCGCGGCGGTGTCGATCGGCCAGGCGCTCGCCGGTCCGGTCACGAGCCGCTGGATGGGCCGCTGGGGCATGCGCCGCGTGCTGACCCTCACGACCGTCGTGGCCGCGGCATCCCTCACCGCGATCGCACTCCTCGTCGTCCCGGTGCCGGTCTACATCGTCCTCGGGTTCATCGCGGGCGCCGCGACCCCGCCGATCGTCGCGGCGGTGCGCACGATCTACGCCAAGATGGTCAACTCCACACAGCTGACGGCGCTCTACTCCCTGGATGCCTCGCTGCAGGAGTTCATCTGGATCCTCGCGCCGGTGCTCATCACCTTCGTGGCGACGCAGGCCGGCACCGTCGTCGGTCTCATGCTGGTCGTGGTGATCCTGGTGGCCGGTGGCGCCTGGTTCATCCTCTCCCCCGAGGTCGGGCGCGTGCGCATCCCGCGCAGCAAGCGCTCCTTCGGCACCGTGCTCACCCGCCCGCCGATCCTCCTCGCGACCGTGATCGGCTTCCTCCTCATCGGCTCGTTCGCGGCCGTCGAGGCGAGCGTCGTGGCGACCTTCGACCACGGCGGACTCGAAGCGGGCCTCGTGCTCGCCGTCTTCTCGATCGGCAGCCTCGCCGGCGGGCTCACCTTCGGGCACCTGCCGATGGGCCGCTGGGCCATGGCGCGCCGCCTGACGGTCGTGGCCGTCGGGCTCGCGCTCACCGCGCTGTGGGTCAACGTGTGGTGGATCGGCGCCACGCTGTTCGTCGCCGGCATCGGCATCGCGCCGGCACTGGCCGTGCTGTCGGCCGTGACCACCGCGAGCGTCAAGTTCAGCGACACGGCCGAGGCGTTCGGATGGGTCGGCACGGGTCAGCTCATCGGCGCCGCAGCGGGCTCGGCCGTCGCCGGCATCCTCATCGACGGCCCGGGCGGCGTGACGGCCGCGTACACCTCCGCCGCCGTGTTCTGCGCACTCGGACTGCTCGTCGCGATCGTCTTCGCGCGGGGTCTTCCCGACCTGCGCGTGCGCGGTGCGAGCCCGATCCCCGACACCGAGCCGGTCACGACGATCGGCTGAACGGGGAGGCGGTTGCGGAGGTCGGAGCCCCGGCTTCCCGCCGTCACGCCAGACGCCGGAGCATCTCCAGCAGGGCGAGCGCGTAGGCGTCGGCGGGCTCGGGGTGCTCGAACACCCGCCGCTCGCCGCCGAGCACGATCTCGACCTCGTGGTTGTCGGGCAGCCGCCGCAGCGACCGGAAGGCACCGCGCAGCATCTCGCGCAGCTGGTGCTCGTACGGCAGCCACAGCGCGTCCTCGAGGGCGACGGAATCCAGCGCCCACTCGGTCGTGCCGTTGAAGGCCAGGATGCGCCCGGTCGGGTACTCGCGCGGCTCGATGGTCATCTCGCTGACGGTGAAGATGTCGGCCTCGAACTCCGGCTCGTCCAGCTGGAAGCGGTCGCCCGAGTGCGGGTGCCACACCAGCCCCGCCTCCCGCAGCGCGAGCGCCAGTTCCGTCGAGATCATGCCAACCTCCGCTCCCATCCTGCCGGTGCGCCTGGACGCACCGGGCGGCTCTCCTAGGCTTGAGCGTATGCCCACTGCCGTCACCCTCCCCCGTCTGTCGTGGGGTTCGGCCTCGGCCGATCGTCGTGCCCTCCTCATCCACGGCCTCGGGTCCAACGGTGCGCTGATGTGGCGCTACGGCTCGGCCCTCGCGGATGCCGGATGGCGGACGGATGCTGTCGACCTCCGCGGGCACGGCACAGCCCCGCGTACGCTCGACTACACGCTGGCGGCCTATGCCGCGGACGTCGCGGCGACCCGTCCGGTCGGCGCCGGCCCGTGGGACCTCGTGATCGGCCACTCACTCGGGGGCGCAGCATCCGTCCTCGCCGCCGCGGCCGACTCCTCGTGGACGCGCCGTCTCGTCCTCGTCGACCCCGCGCTCCTGCTCACCGACCATGACCGCGACATCGTGCGCGACAGCCAGACCCGCTCGTTCGAGGACCCTTCGCAGGCGGCCGTGCGCGCGGAGCACCCGCACTGGCACCCGCAGGACGTCGAGCTGAAGGCGCTGTCGGCGCAGCAGGCGAGCCGATGGGCGGTCGAGCAGACGAGCGCTCAGAACCCGGATTGGGACGTCACGGATGCTGCGCTGCGCATCGCGGTGCCGACCCACGTGATCGCGTCCGATCCGGGCGTGTACTCCATCTTCCGCGGCAAGCCGGCGGAGGCTGCGGTGGCGCCCAACCCGAACTTCACGGTGTCGGTCGTCGCCGATGCCGGCCACTCCCCGCACCGCGATGAGCCGGAGGCGACGATCGAGGCGCTGTTCGCCGCACTCGCCTGACGATGCCGCGCCGTTCGGTCGGGCCGGGGTGAGAATGGCGGGGTGGCGTCCTTCGAACCGAGCGAGATCCTGAACGACGAATTGCTGGAGCGCTTCCGCGCGCGGGCGGCCGTGCACGACCGGGAGAACACCTTCCCCGACGACGACCTCGCCGACCTGAAAGCTGCCGGGTACCTCGCGATCCTCGTGCCGGAAGAGCTCGGCGGATCCGGTCTGGGGCTGGCCGAGGCATCCGTCCTCCAGCAGCGCCTCGCGGGCGCGGCCCCTGCGACGGCCCTCGCGATCAACATGCACCTGGTGTGGACGGGCGTCGCGAAGGTGCTCGCCGACCGCGGGATCGACGCGCTGCGGTTCGTACAGGAGGGCGCGGTCGCCGGCGAGGTCTTCGCGTTCGGAATCAGCGAGGCCGGTAACGACCTCGTGCTGTTCGGGAGCGGAACGGATGCTGCACCCCTCCCCGACGGCGGGTACTCGTTCACCGGCACCAAGATCTTCACGTCGCTCGCGCCGGTGTGGACGCAGCTCGGCCTGCACGGGCTCGACACCTCGTCAGAGGACGCCCCGCGGATGGTCTACGCGTTCGTGCCGCGCTCGGAGGTGCAGGCGGGCCGCGTCGTCGTCTGCGACGACTGGGACACCCTCGGCATGCGGGGCACGCAATCGCGCACGACGGAGCTTCAGGGCGCCGTCGCGCCCGCCGACCGGATCGTGCGGCGACTCGCCCCGGGCCCCAACCCCGACCCACTGGTGTTCGGCATCTTCAGCGTGTTCGAGATCCTCTTGGCGTCCGTGTACACCGGCATCGCCCGGCGAGCGCTCGACCTCGCGGTCGCGGCGGCCGGCACACGCACGTCGAGGCGCACCGGCAAGGAATACAGCCAGGATCCCGACATCCGCTGGCGCATCGCCGGCATGGCGCTCGCCTACGATGCCCTTCCGCCGCAGATCGACACGCTCGCCCGCGACGTCGACGACCTCGCCGACCACGGCGCGAGGTGGTTCTCGCTGCTCGCAGGACTCAAGCACCGGGCTGTGACGGCTGCGAAGCAGATCGTCGACGAGGCCGTGCTCGTCGCCGGCGGATCCTCGTACTTCTCGTCCAGCGAGCTGAGCCGCCTCTACCGTGACGTGCTGGCCGGCCTGTTCCACCCGTCCGACCCGGAATCGGCGCACTCGACGGTCGCGACCGCCTGGCTCGGGCCGATCGAGGACTGAGACATGTCCACGCCGACACGCCTCCTCAGCCCCGCCGACCAGGAGCGCCGCCGAGGGCTCCGCACGATGAAGGGCGTCGCCCTCGGCGCGCTGATCTTCATGGCGGTGCTGTTCGCCTTCTCGTTCGCGTTCCAGCAGGAGATCCCTGCGCTCGCCTACCTGCGGGCGGCAGCCGAGGGAGGCATGGTCGGTGCGCTCGCCGACTGGTTCGCGGTCACCGCGCTGTTCCGCCATCCGCTGGGGATCCCGATCCCGCACACCGCGATCATCCCGAGCCGCAAGGACGAGATCGGGCGCAACCTCGGCGAGTTCGTCGAGACCGAGTTCCTGCGCGCCGACGTCGTGCGCACGAAGCTCGACCAGACCGCGATCGCCGCCCGGCTCGGCGAATGGCTGAGCGCGCCGGTGCATGCGGAGCGGGTCGCCGCCGAGGCATCCGTGATGGCGGGAAGTGTGCTGCGGGCGCTCAGCGACGACGACGTCCGCGACGTGATCGAGGAGCTCGCCCGCGAGCACCTCATCGCACCGGAGTGGGGTCCGCCGCTGGGCGAATGGCTCGAGCGCATCATCGACGCCGGCGCGCACCACGGCGCCGTCGACCTCGCCGCCGACACCATCGCAGCGTGGCTCGCCGCCAACAAAGTCGCCTTCACCGGCGTCGTCTCACGCCGACTGCCGTCGTGGGTGCCGTCGGTCGCCCACCGCTTCGTCGACGACACGGTCTACAACGAGGCGGTCAAGTTCGTCGCCGCCGTGCAGGCCGACCCGCGGCATCCGGCCCGCGTCGCGATCGACGGCTACCTCGCGCGTCTCGCCGGCAACCTGCAGCACGACCCTGCGACGATCGGACGCTTCGAAGACGCGAAGCTCGCCGTGTTCGACAGCCCCCGCGTGCGCGAGCTGGCGGGCGAAGCCTGGGCGACGGCCAAGGCCGGTCTGCTGCGCTCGCTCGCCGACCCCGACAGCGGACTGCGGCGACGGGGCGTGGAGGCGCTGGTCGAGATCGGCGAGCGATTGACGACGGATGCTGCGCTCCAGCGCCGCGTGGACACCTGGGTGACGGACGCCGCCGTCTTCCTCGTCGACCGCTACCGCCACGACATCGCGTCGATCATCACCGACACGGTCGAGCGGTGGGACCCCGTCGAGACGACGGAGAAGATCGAGCTCATGGTCGGGCGCGATCTGCAGTACATACGCCTCAACGGCACGATCGTCGGCGCGCTGGCAGGACTCGCGATCTTCTCGATCGCCCACGCCCTGCTCGGGTGACGCGCCGCGGCGAGCCGTGTTAAGAGTGCGTGAAGTCCGGGTCGATCGAGGCCGCCGAGGGTTACCCTGATGCCGTGTCCGCGGACGAGCCCACCCACTACCTCTTCAGCTACGGCACGCTGCAGAACGCCGACGTGCAGCTCGACACGTTCGGCCGCCTGGTCGAGAGCGAGCCGGACGCGCTGCCCGGGTACACGGTCGACTACGCCGAGATCGAAGACACACGCGTCGTCGACCTGTCGGGTCTGACCGTGCACCCGATCGTGCGCGAGACGGGGAACCCCCTCGACAAGGTCGTGGGCAAGGCGCTCCTCGTGACCGAGGACGAGCTCGACGCGGCCGACGAGTACGAAGTGGCGCTGTATCGACGCTGCGCCGTGGTGCTCGCGAGCGGTCGCTCCGCGTGGGTCTACGTCGCAGCGTGAGCGCCCGGTAGCGTCGTCACGTGACGCTTTCCCACGATCCCTCGTGGCCACGCGCAGGTGCGTGGCCCCCTCTCGAAGGCGGGAGCTGGGATGCCGCGATCCTCGGCGTTCCCGCATTCCGCACCTCCCTGTCCCCCACCGGTGCGCACGCGACGCCCGCAGCGATCCGCGAAGCGCTGCGACGCTACAGCCCGACACTCCTGGGCCCCGCGCCGGTCGACCTGAACGACGTGCTGCGCATCGCGGATGCGGGCGACGTGGCCGAGCCTGACGGACCGGAGGGCGAGGCATCCGTCCGCTCCAGGGTGTCGGAGCTGCGCGAGCGCGCGGATCTCGTCGTCGCGCTCGGCGGCGACAACTCGCTGACCTACGCGGTGGCGCAGGGTGCCCGGGCGACGGGGCTCATCACCATCGACGCGCACTTCGATCTGCGCGACGGCGTCTCGAACGGCTCGCCGGTGCGCCGGCTGGTCGAGGACGGCCTCGACGGGCGGCGGATCGTCCAGCTCGGCATCGCCGATTTCGCCAACTCCGTCGCCTACGCCGAGCGCGCGGCGGACTACGGCATCACCGTCGTGACGATGGACGACCTGCGCCGCCGCGGCGCCGCCGACGTCGCCGCCGAGGCGCTCGAGATCGCCGGCGCCGGCGGCGGCCCGGTGCACCTCGACATCGACGTGGACGTGTGCGACCGGTCCGTGGCGCCCGGGTGCCCGGCATCCGTCCCGGGCGGACTCGCCGCCTGGGAGCTGCGGGCGCTCGTACGCGCGCTCGCCGCCGACTCCCGCCTGCACAGCGCCGACATCGCCGAGGTCGATGCCACGGCGGATGCCCCCGACGGGCGCACGGTGCGCCTCGCGGCGCTCTGCGTACTCGAGCTTCTCGCCGCCAAGGCCTCAGGAAAGGTGACGTCATGATCCGTCTCGCACTGGTGCGGCACGCCAAGTCCGAATGGGGCAACCCCGGCCTCGACGACCACGACCGCCCGCTGAACGACCGGGGCATGCGCGATGCGCCGCGCATGGCCGCGCGGCTCGCGGCGACCGGAATCCGCCCGGACGTCATCCTCTCGAGCACCGCCGTGCGTGCGCGGACGACCGCCGAAGCCTTCGCCGCCGAGCTCGGGGTGGCCGTCTCGCTCGACCCCGAGCTGTACGGCGCCACGGCGCGCACCCTGATCGCCGCGGCCGCGGCCACGCGCGCACCGACGGTCATGGTGGTCGCGCACGATCCCGGAATGAGCGCCCTCGCGGCGAGCCTGTCGGACGGCGACATCGACCACATGCCGACGTGCGCCGTCGCGACGTTCATCTGGGCGCAGGACGACTGGGACGTCGCCAGCGCCACAGACCCCGACAACTGGACGTTCGACGCGCCTCGCTGACGCGCCCGCAGCCGCGAGCCGTCGGCGCGTGCATTCCGCGCCTGTGGCGAAATCTCCGTCTACATCGTTGTACTCGGACTCTACATCGTTGTAGATTGCGTTTCGACGGTCCTCCGACTCGGCGCCGAGTCGAGGCATCCGTCCATCCCGTCCACTGTCGAACTGGAGACCCCATGACGCGCCGCGCACGCCCTCGCACCGCGCTCGCCCTGACCACTGCCGGATTGCTCGTCGCGGGCGCGCTGAGCGCGGGCCCCGCCTGGGCGCAACCGCCGGCTCCGCTGCCCGCCCCTGTGTTCGACGACGTCACCGTGCACGATCCGTCGATCGTCACCTCCGGCGAGGACATCTGGGCGTTCGGCTCGCACGGCGCTTCGGCGCACACGTCCGACCTCATGTCGTGGCAGCAGTACACGACCGATCTGTCGCAAGAGCCCGACAACGCGCTCTTCGACGACATCTACACCGAGCTCGCCGAGACCTTCGAGTGGGCGCGGACCTCCACCCTGTGGGCCGCGGACGTCATCCAGCTGCCCGATGGCCGCTATGCGATGTACTACAACGCGTGCGAGGGGTCGTCTCCGCGGTCGGCACTGGGGCTCGCCACCTCCGACACCGTCGACGGTCCGTACGAGAACCATGGCGTCCTGCTCAAGAGCGGCATGGAGGGAGAGTCCGAGAACCCCGGCGAGGTGTACGACGCGCGCCGGCACCCCAACACGGTCGACCCGGACGCGTTCTACGACGCCGACGGCAAGCTGTGGATGGTCTACGGCTCGTACTCGGGCGGAATCTTCCTGCTCGAGATGGATGCCGCGACCGGCGCGCCCCTGCCTGGACAGGGTTACGGCACGCACCTCGTCGGCGGAAACCACAGCCGCATCGAGGCCCCCACCATCCAGTACGACGCCGAGACCGGCTACTACTACCTGTACCTGTCGTTCGGCGGCCTGGGGGTGACCGGCGGGTACGACGTGCGCGTGGCGCGCTCGAAGTCCGTGACCGGTCCGTATCTCGATGCGCAGGGCAACGACATGCGCGAGGTGAAGGCGGACCCGTCCCTGCCGCTGTTCGACGACGTAACGATCGAGCCGTACGGCGTCAAGCTGATGGGCGGCCACCTCTTCGGCCGCGAGCTCGGCGACCCGGGCACCGGCGCCGGCATCGGTTACGTCTCCCCCGGTCACACGTCGTGGTACCGCGACCCCGGCACAGGACGCATGTTCATGGTCTTCCACGCACGCTTCCCCGGCACGGGGGAGCTGCACGAGGTGCGTGTGCACCAGATGTGGATGAACGCCGACGGCTGGCCGGTGGTCTCACCGATGCGCTACGCGGGTGAGACAGCGGGCAAGGTGAAGCGCGACGACGTGGTGGGCACGTGGCAGCTGGTCGACATGGGTAAGGACATCACGGCGACGGCGGCCGAGGCATCCGACGTCTCCTTCGGCAAGACCGGCCGCATCACGGGGTCCGTCGACGGCGATTGGAAGCTCACCGGGCAGCACACCGCGACCCTCACCGTCGGCGGCGTGGTCTACCGGGGCGTGTTCGCACCCGTCTGGGATCCCGACGTGGAGGCATGGTCGACGGGCTTCACCGCGGTCTCGGAGGGAGGCGTCACACTGTGGGGACGCAAGTCCGTCGAGCCGGCCGGTGCCGCAGCGGTGGACGCCGTCGCCGCCGACCTCTCGCTCGGCGACACGTCGGGGGTGACGGTCGACCTGGTGCTGCCGACGTCGGGCACGGGCGGCACGACCATCACGTGGGCGACCTCCGACGCGGGCACCGTCGATGTCGACGGGACGGTGACGCGGCCGGACATCGGCGAGCCCGACGCACACGCCACGCTGACCGCGACCATCGAGAACGGCGGGGCCGAGGCATCCGTCACCTTCGACGTCGTCGTCCTCGCGCGCACTCCCGGCGCGCTCGCGGGCGCCTGGGCGTTCGACGGCTCGCTGGCCGATGCGGCAGGGGCTTTCGCCGACGCCGTGCCCACCGGAGCGCGCGTCGACGCGCCCGCGGCGGGCCCGGCGACGTTCGTCGCCGACGGCATCGACGGCGGCGCGCTGCACCTCGACGGCACCGCGGGTGTGCGACTGCCCGATGGCCTCCTACAGGGCTCCTCGTACTCGGTGAGCCTCTGGCTGCGGCCCGAGGCGCTCACGTCCTACACGACCGCGTTCTTCGGGGCGGCGAGCCCGACGTCGTGGGTGAGCCTCGTCCCGCGCGGCCACGACGGCGTCGGCGGTTCGACCATGCTGTGGTCGGGAGCGCAGTGGTACGACGCGGGCACCGGACGCAGCCTGCCGCTCGGCGAGTGGTCGCACGTCGCGTTCGTCGTCGACTCGGGCGCGGCCTCCGTGTACATCGACGGAGAGCTGCGCTTCCAGGGCACCGGCTTCCCCGATGCGCTCTCGGGACCGGGCAACGTCTTCGCCCTCGGCGTCAACTGGTGGGACACCCCGTTCCGCGGCGACGTCGACGAGCTGAGCGTGTGGAGCTCGGCGCTCGCGCCCGACGACGTCGCCCAGCTCGCCGCGCCTTGACGCGGCCGTCGACGAGGAGCCGCCCGGCCTCGTGCCGGGCGGCTCCTCTTCATGCGGACGCGGCGCCGCCGATCCACACGGTGTGCACGAGCGGCACACCGGGGCGGTACGCGAGATGCACGCGGGTCGGCGCGTCGAGCATCACGAGGTCGGCGCGCATCCCCGGGGCCAGTGCGCCCACGTCGTCGCGGCGCAGCGCCTTCGCGCCGCCGGCGGTCGCGGCCCACACCGCCTCGGCGGGCGTCATCCCCATCTCGCGCACCGCGAGCGCGATCATGAGGGGCATCGAGCTCGTGAAACTCGACCCCGGGTTGCAGTCGCTCGCGAGAGCGACGGTCGCTCCCGCGTCGATCAGGCGCCGCGCGTCGGGGTACGGCTGGCGGGTCGAGAACTCGACGCCCGGCAGCAGCGTCGCGACCGTGGTCGCTCCCGCGAGCGCGGTGACATCGTCGTCGGACAGATACGTGCAGTGATCGACGGATGCTGCGCCCAGCTCGACGGCGAGCCCCACCCCCTCGCCCGGTCCGAGCTGGTTGCCGTGCACACGGGGCTCGAGGCCGTGCGCGACGCCCGCGGCGAGGATGCGCCGCGACTCGTCAGGCGTGAAGGCGCCGCGCTCGCAGAACACGTCGATCCACCGGCTGTGAGGAGCACAGGAGCGGAGCATCGCGTCGCACACGAGCTCGACGTACTCCTCGCGTCGCTCGCTGTACTCGGCGGGCACGACGTGGGCTCCGAGGAACGTGACCTCGGGTGTGACTTCTGCGGCGAGGCGAGCGAGCCGCGCCTCGTCGGCGACGGTGAGTCCGTAGCCCGTCTTGATCTCGAACGTCGTCGTCCCCTGACGGTGGAGCTCGGCCACGAACCCCGCGAGGCGCGCCCGCAGCTCCTCGTCGCTCGCGGAGCGCGTCGCCGCGACGGTACGCCGTATGCCCCCTGCGGCATACGGCGTACCGGTCATGCGCGCCTCGAACTCGTCGGCGCGGTCGCCCCCGAACACCAGGTGCGTGTGGCTGTCGACGAATCCGGGGATGACCGCGCGGCCCCCGGCGTCGACGATGTGAACCCGCTCCTCGCCCGGTGAAGCGACAGGGTCGGGACGAGACCCAGGGTGAACCCCACGGTCTCGTCCTCCGACTGTCGTCTCACGGTCGAGAGCGGCGGGGGCGGCTAGAGCGGCGGGGGCGGCGGGGGCGGCGGACGCGGGGCCGATCCAGGCGATGCGGTCACCCACGAGCACCACGGCGGCGTCGTGGAGCGTGCCGAGCGCATCGCCGTCGGCGGCGACGTTGGTGGTCAGCTCGCCGATGTTCGTGATCAGCGTCGTGGTCACAGCATCCGTCCGTCAGTCACCGAGCATGGGCACGTTCAGGCCGCGCTCGCGCGCGACCTCCTTCGCGCGGTCGTAGCCCGCGTCGACGTGGCGCATCACGCCGGTGCCGGGGTCGTTGGTGAGCACGCGCTCGAGCTTCTCCGCGGCGAGCGGGGTGCCGTCGGCCACGGTCACCTGACCGGCATGGATGCTGCGGCCGATGCCGACGCCGCCGCCGTGGTGGATCGACACCCAGGCCGCACCCGACGCCGTGTTGAGCAGCGCGTTGAGGAGCGGCCAGTCGGCGATCGCATCGGATCCGTCGGCCATGGCCTCGGTCTCGCGGTACGGGCTCGCGACCGAGCCGGCGTCGAGGTGGTCCCGGCCGATCACGATCGGTCCCGACAGCTCGCCCGAGGCGACCATCTCGTTGAACTTCAGTCCCGCGAGGTGGCGCTCCTTGTAGCCGAGCCAGCAGATGCGCGCCGGGAGGCCCTCGAAGTGGACCGCGTCGCCGGCCTTGTCGAGCCAGCGCACCAGACCCGCATTGTCGGGGAACAGCGCCTTGACGGCCTCGTCGGTCTTGCGGATGTCCTCGGGGTCTCCCGAAAGCGCGACCCAGCGGAACGGTCCGCGTCCCTCGGCGAACTGCGGGCGGATGTAGGCGGGAACGAAACCCGGGAAGGCGAACGCCCGGTCGAAGCCGCCGAGCTGCGCCTCGGCGCGGATCGAGTTGCCGTAGTCGAAGACCTCCGCACCGGCGTCCTGGAATCCCACCATCGCCGCGACGTGCTTGGCCATCGAGCCGCGCGCACGGGCGGTGAAGCCCTCGGGGTCACGGGCCGCCTCGGCCTTCCAGTCCTCGAATGCGATGCCCACGGGCAGGTACGCCAGCGGGTCGTGGGCGCTGGTCTGGTCGGTGACGATGTCGACGGCGACCTCCCCCGTGCGGTGGCGCAGCAGCACGTCGCCGAACACCTCGGCGGCGTTGCCCACGACACCGACCGACAGCGCCTCGCCGGCCTCCTTCGCCGCGACGACGCGCGCGAGAGCGGCGTCGAGGTCGGTCGTGTACTCGTCGAGGTAGCCGTACTGGACGCGGCGGGCCAGGCGCGACTCGTCGACGTCGACGATGAGCACCGCTCCCCCGTTGAGGGTCACGGCGAGCGGCTGCGCGCCGCCCATGCCCCCGGCGCCGCCGGTGAGCGTGAGGGTTCCGGCGAGGCTCGCGGTCGCGGCATCCGTTCCGTTCCTCTCAGCGAGGGAGCGCGCGACAGCGGCGAACGTCTCATACGTGCCCTGGAGGATCCCCTGCGTGCCGATGTAGATCCACGACCCCGCGGTCATCTGGCCGTACATCGTGAGGCCGAGCTCCTCGAGGCGGCGGAACTCGGGCCACGTCGCCCAGTCCCCCACGAGGTTCGAGTTGGCGATCAGCACGCGCGGTGCCCACTCGTGCGTGCGGAAGACGCCGACCGGCTTTCCCGACTGCACGAGCAGCGTCTCGTCGGGCTCGAGCTCGTCGAGCGTGCGGACGATGGCGTCGAACGCCTCCCACGACCGGGCCGCGCGCCCGGTGCCGCCATAGACGACGAGGTCCTCGGGGTGCTCGGCGACCTCAGGGTCGAGGTTGTTCATGAGCATGCGCTTGGCGGCTTCGGCGCCCCAGCTCTTGGCGGTGCGCTCGGGGCCACGGGGCGCGCGCACCGCCCCTTCGCCGAGCCCCCGGACGGCCGGCGCGGTCGTTGAGCTTGTCGGAACGGACATCGTCACTCCTTCGTGGTGGTCTGGTAGGCGGCCGCCGCGACGGCGCCCGACGCGACGAGCACGGTCACGGCCTCCATCTCGGGCGACAGGTAGCGGTCGGGGCCGGGTCCTCCGGCGACGGTGCGCACGAGATCGCGCACGGCGCCCGTGGCAGCTGCCGGCTCGAGCGGCGCCCGCAGGTCGAGGGCGCGCGAGGCGGTGAGCACCTCGATCGCGAGCACGCGCGAGAGCCCGTCGATCGCCCGGCGCAGCTTGCGCGCGGCGGCCCACCCCATCGACACGTGATCCTCCTGCATCGCGGACGACGGGATCGAGTCGACGGATGCCGGAACCGCCAGCCGCTTCAGCTCCGAGACGATCCCCGCCGCGGCGTACTGGGCGATCATGAAGCCCGAGTCGACGCCGACCTCGTCGGCGAGGAAGGGCGGCAGGCCGTTGCTGCGCGCGCGGTCGAGGGCGTGGTCGGTGCGGCGCTCCGAGATCGAGGCCACGTCGGCCACCGCGATCGCGAGGAAGTCCAGCACATATGCGACCGGCGCGCCGTGGAAGTTGCCGTTCGACTCGACGCGCCCGTCGTCGGTGATCACGGGGTTGTCGACGGCCGCGGCGAGCTCGCGCGAGGCGATGAGCAGCGCGTGGTCGGCGGTGTCGCGGGCGGCGCCGTGCACCTGCGGCGAGCAGCGCAGCGAGTACGCGTCCTGCACGCGGGTGCAGACGGCGGGGTCGCGGTGCGACGCCATGATCCCCGAGCCCGCGAGCACGGCCCGAAGGTTCGAGGCCGAGACGGCCTGCCCCACCTGCGGCCGCAGCGCCTGCAGGTCGGCGGCGAACACGGCATCCGTGCCGAGCTGCGACTCGACCGACATGCCCGCGGCGACATCGGCCGTGTCGAGCAGCACCGAGAGATCGTGGAGTGCGAGCAGCAGCATCCCGAGCATGCCGTCGGTGCCGTTGATGAGCGCGAGTCCCTCCTTCTCTCGCAGCACGAGCGGGGTCACGGATGCTGCCGCCAGCGCCTCGGCCGCGTCGACCTCTTCGCCGGTCGCGGTGCGCACACGTCCCTCGCCCATCGCGGCGAGCGCGACATGCGACAGCGGCGCGAGGTCGCCCGAGCAGCCGAGCGAGCCGTACTCGCGCACGATCGGCGTGATGCCGGCGTTGAGCATCGCCGCGTAGGTCTCCACGACGACGGGGCGGACACCCGTGTGACCCGTCGCCAGCGTCTGCAGGCGCAGCAGCATGAGGGCGCGCACGACCTCGCGCTCGACCTCGGCGCCGGTGCCCGCCGCGTGCGAGCGGATCAGGCTGGCCTGCAGCTGCATGCGCCGCTCGGGGGCGATGAACGTGGTGGCGAGGGCGCCGAAACCGGTCGAGATGCCGTAGTGCGGCTCGGGGTCGTCAGCGAGGCCCTCCACGAGGGCGCGGGTCGCCGCGACGCGGGCGAGGGCTTCGGGGGCGAGCTCGACGGGGGCACCGTGACGGGCGACGGCGACGACCTCGTCGGGACGCAGCGGCGCCGCGCCGACGGTGACGGCGGCGACGTCGGTGGCGGAGGTGGGCGTGACGATGGTCATGCTCCGATTCCACACCCGTGCGGTGGCGCGCGACAGCGGGTCGTGGCATCCTCTGTCTGTGATTCCAGACAGCGGCACGAGACCCCAGGTGCCCGCCGCAGACCAGACGCTGCGGATCCTGTCGTACCTCGCACGCCAGCGCGGGCCGGTCCCGGCGCGCACGATCGCGACCGCGCTGGAGCTCCCGCGCTCCACCGTGTACCACCTGCTCGCGGCGCTGCAGGAGCACCAGTTCGTCGTGCACCTGCCCGAGGAGCGACGCTGGGGGCTCGGCATCGCCGCGTTCGAGCTCGCCGGCGGGTACTCGCGCCAGGAGCCGCTCGCGCGGCTCGGCCGGCCCGTGCTCGCCGACCTCGTCGATCGCGCCGGCGAGAGCGCGCACCTCGCCGTCATGCATGGACGCGACGTGCTCTACATCGTCGAGGAACGCGCGCCGCGCCGACCCGCGCTGGTGACGGATGTCGGCGTCCGCCTGCCGTCGCACCTCACCGCGACGGGCCGGGCGATGCTCGCGGCGCTGCCGCGCGAGCAGGTGCGGGCGCTGTTCCCGGATGCCGCGGCCTTCGCGGACCGCACGGGCCGGGGTCCGCAGCGGCCGGGAGAGTTGCGGGAGCTGCTCCGCAGCGTGCGGGAGCGGGGCTATGCGACCGAGGACGGCGAGGTCACCCTCGGACTGCGCTCGATCGGCGTGGTCGTGCGCGACCACGCCGGCTGGCCGGCCGCGGCCATCGCGGTGACCTGGCCCGAGGAGAGCGACCGTGCGCCCGACGACCTCGCTGCCGCCCCCACCACGGCCGCCGCCGAACTCGAGCGCCGCATCGGCCGCGCCCGCGTGCGCTGACCCGGGGTCGGGGTGGGGCCTTTCGCGATGAGACCGCACGATAGCACCGGCATCCCCGCTGGTCCGGTGCTGTTGTGAGGTCTCGCCACGATTGCGGCGCCCCCGACGGCGCAGGGCGCAGCGCGCAGCGCACAGAGCGCAGCGCGCAGGGGTAGAGCGTTCGGGTGCGGGTGTCAGTCGACCTTCATGACGGTGCCGCCCGTCAGGCGCACCAGTTCGTCGTAGGTCATCGGGAAGACGGTGTGCGGCGTACCGCCGGCGGCCCAGATCTCGGGGTAGCCCGCGAGGTCCTCGTCGACGATCGTGCGGAGCGCCGATGGATGCCCCGTCGGCGCGACACCGCCGATGGCCTGGCCGGTGGCCTCTCGCACCTGCTCGGGCGTCGCGCGCTGGATCTTCCCGTGGCCGAGGCGCTCGGCGAGCGCCGCCGTGTCGACGCGGTGCGCGCCGCTCGTCATCACGAGCAGTGGTGCGCCATCGCTGTAGAACACCAGGCTGTTGGCGATCGCACCGACCTCGACCCCGAGCGCCTGGGCGGCGAGGACCGCGGTGGAGGCGGCATCCGGAAGCACCACGATGTCGCCGGGAATGCCGGCGGCGCGGATCGCATCGTGGACGAGGCGACTGCGGGCGGGGAGCGAGTCGGGGATGGTCACCGGCTCAGCCTAACGACGCGGTCCGCGCGCGAGGATCTCGCCGTGGGGCATGAGGAGCCAGCCGTCGTCGGCGGCGGCCCACTCACGCCAGCCGTCCGAGATGCGCTGCAGCAGCGCGTCGTCGGCGCCGGTCGCGCGCGCCGAATCGGCGAACGCCGACTGCAGCACGCGGTCCGCCCACATCCCGCCCCACCACGCGCGGTCGGCCTCGTCCTCGAAGAGCCACAGCGAGGCCGTGGCACGGATATCGGCGAGACCGGCCTCCTGCGCCCACGCCTTCAGCCGGCGTCCGGCCGCCGGCTCGCCCGCGACGCTGCGGTGCGTCGCCAGGTACAGCGCGAGCCACTCGTCGAGCGCGGGGATCAGCGGGTACCAGATCACGCCTTCGTAGTCGACGTCGCGCGCGGCGACCACGCCGTCGGGGCCGGCGACGCGCCCGAGCTCGCGCAGCATGTCGACCGGTCGATCCACGTGCTGCAGCACCTGGTGCGCGTGCACGACGTCGAAGCCGCCGTCGTCGAAGGGCAGCGCGTACGCGTCACCCACCTCGAACGACAGGTTCGGCGCCGCGTGGTCGGCCGCGGCCTGCGCGACGACGCCGGCCGAGGCATCCGTCCCGACCACCCGAGCGGGTGCGACGCGGGCCGCGAGGTCCGCGGTGATCGTGCCGGGCCCGCTGCCCACATCGAGGACCGAGACGCCTGGCCCGAGGTGCGGCAGCAGATATGCCGCGGAGTTCTCGGCGGTGCGCCAGCGGTGCGACCGCAGAACGCTCTCGTGGTGGCCGTGGGTGTAGGCGTCTGGCATTCGTCGATGCTACCGACGGCGCACACACTGCTGACGCGTGTGCAGAACTCACGCCGATGACCACGCAATGTGCCCACTCGCCGTCGACACGGTTGAACAATTCGCAGAATCGGTGTCCAATGAGAATGGATGCCGCAACGCCGCGGCGTCCGCAGCGCACTGCCCACGAGGCCCGCCGAAGGAAGAACCGCGATGACGCACACCCTGCCCCTGCCCGATTTCGCACACGAGCGGGTGGAGGTGATCACCGGCCGCCGCAGCGGCCTGTTCATCGCCGTCGCGCTGCACTCGTCCGTGCTCGGCTCCGCCCTCGGCGGCGCGCGCCTGTGGACGTACCCGCACTGGAGCGACGCCCTCGGCGACGCACTGCGTCTGTCGGCCGCCATGACCCTCAAGAACGCCGCGGCCGGCCTCGACGCCGGCGGCGGCAAGTCCGTCATCGCCCTGCCTCCCGGCACCACGCTCGACACCGACCGGCGCCGCGCCGCGTTCCTCGACCTCGGCGACGCCGTCGAGTCGCTGCACGGGCTGTACCGCACCGCCGAGGACGTCGGCTCGACGACCGAGGACATGCTCGTCGTCAGCGAGCGCACGGAGCACGTCGTGGGCCTGCCCGACGCCGTGGGCGGCTCGGGCGAGCCCGCCGGCCCCACGAGCCTCGGCGTGTACGAGTCGCTGCGCGCGACGCTCGAGCGCGTCGCAGGCACCGCCGACGCTGAGGGACGCCGCATCACGATCTCCGGCCTCGGCCAGGTCGGCAGCCGTCTCGCGGTGCGCCTCTCGGCCGAGGGCGCGCGCCTCACCGTGACCGACGTGAACCCCGCCAAGCGCGACCTCGCCACCGAACTCGGTGCGGAGTGGATCGCCCCGGGCGAGGAGCACCTCGTCCCCGCCGACGTGTTCGTGCCGGCCGGCATCGGCGGACTCCTCACCGACGAGGTCATCGACGCCCTCGACGCGAAGGCCGTGTGCGGCCCCGCGAACAACCCGCTCGCCGACCACAGCGGCGCGGCCCGCCTCGCCGGTCGCGGCATCCTGTACGCCCCCGACTTCGTCGTCAACGCGGGCGGCGTGATCTACCTCGACCTCGAGGCGAAGCACCTGGGCACGCGCACCGAGATCATGGAGCGCGTGGGCCAGATCGGCGACACCGTGCGCCGCATCTTCGACGAGGCCTCCTCGCGCGGCGTCACGCCGCTCGAGGCCGCCGAGGGCCTCGCCGCGGAGCGCCTGGCCGCCGGCGGCCGCCAGCCCGCACTCGCGCACTGAACCGGCACGCGCCCGGCCACCGGAGGGGATGGCCGGGCGCGGTGCAGGCTTGAGACTGCGTCCCACCGATCGCGGAATCGCGTTCCACAATCCTCGATGCGGGTGGCATGATGGTCGCACGGCCGGGCTCAGCCCGCCGACGACGACCGTCATGCCGCCCGATCGAAGGAGATCCGGTGTTCACCAGTCCCGAAGCCGATATCGAGATTCCCGAACTCGACGTCTACGACTACCTCTTCGCGAGCCTGACCGACGAGGAGCTGGGGCGCATCGCGCTCATCGATCCCGCGACCGGGGCCGAGACCACGTACGGCACGCTGCGCGCGCACGTCGACCTGTTCGCGGGCGCGCTCGCAGCTCGCGGCGTCGGCGTCGGGACCGTGCTGGGCCTCCTCTGCCCGAACGTCCCCGCCTTCGCGACGGTGTTCCACGGCATCCTGCGCGCGGGCGCCACCGTGACGACCGTCAACTCGCTGTACACGGCGGGCGAGATCGAGAAGCAGCTGCGCGATGCCGGGGCCACGTGGCTCGTCACCGTGAGCCCGCTCCTCCCCCAGGCCCAGGCCGCCGCCGAGGCCGTCGGTATCCCCCACGAACGCGTCATCGTACTCGACGGCGCCTCGGGTCACCCGAACCTCCGGGAGCTGCTCACCGAGGGCGCGCCCGCACCCGACGTCTCGTTCGACCCGGCGACGCACATCGCGGTGCTCCCCTACTCATCGGGCACGACCGGCATCCCCAAGGGCGTGATGCTCACGCACCAGAACCTCGTCGCGAACGTCGCACAGTGCCGCGTCGCGCTCGACCTCGCCGAGACCGACCGCGTGCTGGCGGTGCTGCCCTTCTTCCACATCTACGGCATGACGGTGCTGCTCAACCTCGCGCTGCGTCAGCGCGCGAGCCTCGTGACGATGCCGAAGTTCGACCTCGTCGAGTTCCTCACGAACATCCAGAAGTTCCAGTGCACCTACCTGTACATCGCGCCGCCGATCGCGGTCGCGCTGGCCAAGCACCCGATCGTCGACCAGTTCGACATCTCGAGCGTCCGCACGGTGTTCTCGGGAGCGGCCCCGCTCGACGGCGAGACCGCAGAGACGGCGGGGCGCCGCATCAACGCGCGCATGATGCAGGGATACGGCATGAGCGAGCTGAGCCCCGTCTCGCACGCGATGCCGGTGGACCGCTACGACATCCCGGTGAGCTCGGTCGGCGTGATGCTGCCCAACACGCTCAACAAGCTCATCGACACCGAGACGGGCGAGGAGATCACCGAGCTCGGCCCGGACGGCGTCACGAAGGCGGGCGAGCTCTGGGTCAAGGGACCCAACGTCATGCTCGGCTACCTGAACCAGCCGCAGGCGACGTCCGAGACGCTCGATGCGGACGGATTCCTCCACACCGGCGACATCGCCGTCTACCACGAGGGCGGCTACTTCTCGATCGTCGACCGGGTCAAGGAGCTCATCAAGTACAAGGGCTACCAGATCGCTCCCGCCGAGCTCGAGGCGCTGCTGCTCGGCCATCCGAAGGTGATGGATGCCGCGGTCATCGGCGTGCTCGACGACGACAAGCAGGAGATCCCCAAGGCCTTCATCGTCGCCGCCCCCGACTCCGGCCTCACCGAGGACGAGGTCATGGCCTTCGTCGCCGAGCACGTCGCCCCGCACAAGAAGGTGCGCCGCGTGGAGTTCATCGAGGCGATCCCGAAGTCCAGCGCCGGCAAGATCCTCCGCAAGGACCTGCGCGCCCGTGAGGCCGCCCCGGTCTGAGCTCCTCCTCGGACGCACGGATGCCGCGGCGAACGCGTTTCGCCGCGGCATCCGTGCGCGCGGCCACTAGTTTGGCGCCATGGAAGGACTCTGGCTCGCTGCCCTGAGCGGACTCATCGGCGGCGGAGCGCTGCTCGTCGGGGCCGCGGTCGCGTGGTACGTCGACATCCCGCAGCGCATCGTCGCCGGGATCATGGCCGTCGGCGCGGGCGTGCTCATCTCGACGCTGGCGTTCGAGCTCGTCGAAGAAGCCGCGGCAGACGGCGGTCTCGTGCCGACGACCGTCGGGTTCCTGGGCGGCGCGATCCTCTACATCGTGGCGGACCAGCTGATCTCTCGACGCAGCAAGCGGGCGGCCGCCGCTCCGCCTCAGATCGATGTCTCCTCGGTGACCGGGTACTCCGACGGCTCCGAGGTCTCCGCGAGCATCGTCGCCCGCCGCGCCGGAGCGCAGGCGGTGAGCGGAGCGGGTTTGGTGATCGCTGTCGGCGCGCTGATCGACGGCATCCCGGAGTCCATCGTCATGGGCCTGTCGGTGCTGCAGGGTGGGATCAGCATCCCGATCGTCGCGGCGATCGCCATCAGCAACTTCCCCGAGGGACTCGGCTCGACCGCCGCCCTCAAGCGCGGCGGCTCGAGCGGGAGATACGTCGCCCTGCTGTGGAGCGGGATCGCGCTGATCACCGTCGTCGCGTCGGTGCTCGGCTACGTCGCCTTCCAGTCGGCGTCGCCGAACCTCATCGCGCTCATCACGACCATCGCCGCGGGTGGCCTGCTCGCGATGGTGTGCAACACGATGATCCCGGAGGCGTTCGACGAGCAGCACGCGCTCACCGGCCTGTGGGCGACGATCGGCTTCCTCGCCGCGTTCCTCCTGCACGAGCTCGCCTGAGTACCCCGAACACTCGAGGCGTTTCGTCTTCGGGCGGGGCAACGGCACCGCCCCTGACCACCGGTCGTTGAGCGAGCGAGGAACGAGCGAGACGAAACGCCCCGGACCGATGGGCGGCGCGTGGTCGAATGACGCCCTTACGCGGTCGCCCAGAGGTCGTCGTCTGCGGCGCCGGGCGCCTCGACCGACAGGCCGTGCAGCAGTTCGAGGGCGGCACGCGCCTCGTCGATGCGGCCTTCGACGGCCAGCTCGCGAATACGCACCGACGGCTGGTGCAGAAGGACGCCCGCGAGGTGGCGCAGCGCCGCCTCGACATCGTCGCCCGCGCCGCGCGCGCGCGCTCGGGCGATCTCGGCGTCGACGATCCGCAGCACGTCGCCGCGGAGAGCCGTGATTGCGGGGCCGGCCTCGCGGTCGGCGTGGAACTCGGTGGCTGCGTCGCCCACGATCGCGCGCGCGTCGGCGTGCGCGCTGAACTCGGCGAGCGGTGCGTGCAGGCGGATGGTCTCGAGATCGAGCAGTTCGACCGCGTCGACCGCGCCGACGGCGGGGTCGACGTTGCGCGGGAGCCCGAGGTCGATCACGAGCACGCGTCGTCCGGGGGTGAACGCGTCCGCGTGCACGACGGCGTCTGCCGTGCAGGTGATGACGACGTCGGCCTGGGCGACGGCGGCCGCGAAATCCGACACGGGGATCAGCCCGTGCTGCGCGGCGAACGCCTCGGCGCGGCCCGACGGGGAGAAGACATGGATGTCGCCGGCACCGCGGGCGCGCAGCGCCTCGACCGTGCGGACGGCGTACTTTCCGGTGCCCACCAGCACGATCTTCGCAGCGGCCCACTCGGCGACGCGGCTCGACGCCAGTTCGAGGGCGAGGCGCACGAGCGAACGGTGCGCTCCGCGCAGCTGGGTGCGGTTGCGCACGCCGCGGCTGGTGTGGGTGGCCTTCTGAAACAGGCGCTCCAGCTCGCTCGAGGTCATGCCGTCGGCGCGGGCGGCGTCGAGCGCGCGACGCACCTGACCCGAGATCTCGTCTTCGCCGACCGACATCGATTCGAGGCCGCTGGTGACGGCGAAGAGGTGGGCCGCAGCATCCGCCCCCTGATGGACCGCGACCGACGCGCGCAGCAGATCGACGGAGACGCCGGATGCGTCGGCCATCGCCTCGATGACGGACTCGGCCGCGACGGCCTCGCCGCCCGTGAGCGGCTCGTCGATGTCGAGATAGGCCTCGAAGCGGTTGCACGTCGCGAGCACGACGGCGCCGGAGACGAAGATCTCGTCGTCCACGAGGGCGCGCGTCGCCGCGGGCGCCCCCACAGAGAGACGCTCCAGGATGTCGAGGCTCGCGTTCCGATGGTTCGCGGTCAGACAGAGGAGCACAGACCTAATCTTAACGTGTGTCGTTGCATGACTCTCACCCTTCCGTCCTTCAGAGAAACGATCCCCCTGCGCTGATACGCGCGTATCGAGGTGATCGTCCGCCGCGGACGCCGGTGTGGTTCATGCGCCAGGCGGGGCGCTCGCTGCCCGAGTACCGCGAGCTGCGGGTGGGCACCGACATGCTCGACGCCTGCCTGAATCCCGAGCTCGCCAGCGAGATCACGCTGCAGCCGGTGCGCCGGCACGGCGTGGACGCGGGAATCTTCTTCAGCGACATCGTGATCCCGGTGCGCCTGTCGGGCGTCGACGTGCGCATCGTCGCGGGGCGCGGCCCGGTGCTCGAGAACCCGGTGCGGACGGCGGAGGATGTCGCGTCCCTGCCCCCGCTCGACCCGGCGGCGCTCGCCCCGATCCGCGATGCGGTCGCGCTCACCGTCGCAGAACTCGGCACGACTCCGCTCATCGGCTTCGCGGGTGCGCCGTACACGCTCGCGTCGTATCTCGTCGAGGGCGGCCCGTCGAAGGAACAGCTGAAGACGCGCGCGCTCATGCACTCCGACCCCGACACCTGGGCGGCGCTGCTGACGTGGTGCGCCGCGATCACCGGGCAGTTCCTCGCCGCGCAGATCGAGGCGGGGGCGTCGGCCGGGCAGCTCTTCGACTCGTGGGCGGGCTCGCTCAGTCTCGCTGACTACACGCAGCACGTCGCGCCGTTCTCCGCTCTGGCACTCGACGCCGTGCGGCACCTCGACGTGCCCCTGGTGCACTTCGGCGTCGGCACCGGCGAACTGCTCGCCGCGATGCGCGACGTCGGCGTCGACACCGTGGGCGTCGACTGGCGTCTCCCGCTCGACGAGGCCGTACGCCGGCTCGGCCCCGACGTCTCGGTGCAGGGCAACATCGACCCGGCGCTGCTGCGCGCCCCGTGGCCGGTGCTGGAGGCGCACATTCTCGACGTGCTCGAGCGCGGCCGCGCCGCCCGGGCGCATGTCGTGAACCTCGGGCACGGCGTCCCGCCCGACACCGACCCGACCGTGCTCACGCGCATCGTGGAGTTCGTCCACGCGAATGGCTGACTTCAGCGTCGTCGGCGGCGGCGTCGCCGGGCTCGTCGTCGCCCGGCGGCTGGCTGCCTCGGGCGCCTCGGTGACGGTGTGGGAGGCATCCGATCATCTCGGCGGCACGGTCGCGCGGCACGAGGTCGGAGGGCTCGCGCTCGACGCCGGGGCCGAGAGCTTCGCGGTCCGCGGCGGCGCGGTCCAGGCACTGCTCGTGGACCTGGGCCTCGCCGGCGACATCGTCGCTCCCGCTCCGGGACCGGCGTGGCTGCAGCCCGTCACGGGCGATGCCGTCCCCCTGCCCGCGACCGCACTGCTCGGCATTCCGGCGGACCCCCTCGCCGACGACGTCGTACGCGTGGTCGGACTCGCGGCGGCGGAACGAGCCGTCGCGCTCGACGCCCGGCGCGTCGGCGAGGTGCCCGCGATGCTCGGTCCCCTCGTGCGGGAGCGTCTCGGAGCCGAGGTGCTCGATCGACTCGTCGCACCCGTCGTGCACGGCGTGCACTCTCAACACCCCGACCAGCTCCCGGTCGCACGCGCCCACCCCGGGCTTTCCGACGCCGTCGCGAATGCGGGTTCGCTCGGCGGAGCCGTCGCGCGACTGCGTGCTGCCGCTCCCCCGGGCGCGGCGGTCGCGGGGATCCGCGGCGGCATCAACCGGCTCGTCCCCGTCCTCGCCGACGACCTCGCGCGGCGCGGGGGCGACATCCGCCTCGGAACGCGGGTCGGCGACCTCGGCGCTCTCGATGGCACCGTGGTCGTGGCCGCCCCGGGTGTGGCCGCCCCTGCCGCACCGGGTCGTCGCATCGACCTCGTGACGCTCGTGGTGGAGCAGGACGAGTTGGATGCCGCACCCCGCGGCACCGGACTGCTCGTCGCCGCCGGAGCACCGGTGGGCGCCCGCGCCCTCACGCACGCCACGGCCAAGTGGGAGTGGCTCCGCGAAGCCGCCGCCGGGCGTCACGTGGTGCGGCTCTCGTACGACGCGACGCCCGCCGACCCCGTCGCCGCCGCACGTGCCGACGCGGAGACGCTGCTGGGCGTGCGCCTGCCGGTCCTGGTCGACGCAGCCCAGGTGTTCTGGGTTCGGCCGGCCGCAGCATCCACTGTTCCTTCCGGTCTCACGGTCGTCGGCGAGACAGTGGCGGGATCCGGCCTCGCCGGCATCGTGGCCCACGCGGAGCGCACGGCGACGGAGCTGCTGGCGCGCTGACCGGCGTTCCCGCTGAACTCACTCAGTCCGGACTTCGCATCCTCTCCGGGCCCCCCACCCTGCGAAGTCCGGACTTCGCATCCTTCCGGGACCCAAACCCGCGAAGTCCGGACTTCGCATCCTCTCCGGGCCCCCACCCTGCGAAGTCCGGACTTCGCGCGGGAGGAGCAGGACGGGGACCCACCCGCACGGTCCGGACAACGCGGGACCTCCGCCGCCGAATCCTGCGAAGTCCGGACTTCGCGCGGGAGGAGCACGACGGGGACCCACCCGCACGGTCCGGACAACGCGGGACCTCCGACGCCGAATCCTGCGAAGTCCGGACTTCGCGCGGGAGGGGGCGGAGGATGGACCCCGGCCTGCGGGCGGGGCGGATTGAAACGGCGCTCCCGGAAACCGCCCATGCCGGGGATGGAAAGATGGACGCATGACCGACCCCGCGGCGAACTCCCCCACTGAAACCCTCGGCTACACCCTGTGGGCCGTCTTCCGCCGCGACGCCTCTGCGCCCGCCCCCGCCGGCGATCTGGCTGCGGCGGTCGCCGAGGTCGAGGCATCCGGGGTCACCGTCCGCGGGTTCTACGACGTGTCGGGCCTGCGCGCCGACGCCGACCTCATGATCTGGCTCACCGGCGTGGGCATCGCACCCGAGGTGCTGCAGTCGGCGCTCCGTACGCTCCGCCGCACCGAGCCGCTCGCCTCGCTCGTGCCGGTCTGGAACGCGATGGGCGTGCACCGCGACGCCGAGTTCACCGCCAGCCACCTGCCCGCGTTCATGCGCGACAAGGATCCCGAGACGTGGCTCACGGTCTACCCGTTCGTGCGGTCGTACGACTGGTACATCCTCCCCGACGACGAGCGCCGCCAGATGCTCGCCGACCACGGCCGCAAGGGCGCCGCGCACCGCAGCGTGCTGAGTAACACCGTCGCGTCGTTCGCGCTCGGCGACTACGAGTGGATCCTCGCCCTCGAGGCGCCCGAACTCGTCGAACTGGTGGACCTCATGCGCGACCTCCGACAGACCGAGGCACGTCGCCACGTGCGCGAGGAAGTGCCGTTCTACACCGGACGCCGCATCGGCCTCGACGAGATCACCGAGGTGCTGGCGTGACCACGCTGCGCATCGGCACACGCGGCAGCACGCTCGCGCTGACGCAGACCGGCATGGTCGCCGACGATCTCGCCGACGCGTACGGCGTCACGACCGAGCTCGTCACCATCACGACCGACGGCGACCGCTCCAACGAGCCGCTGTCGCGCGCCGGCGGCACCGGGCTCTTCACCGGGGCGCTTCGCGATGCACTGCTCGCCGGCGAGTGCGACGTCATCGTCCACTCGCTCAAGGACCTCCCGACCGCTCCCCACGAGCACCTCGTCGTCGCAGCCACGCCCGCGCGCGAAGACCCACGCGACGCGCTCATCGCGCGCGATGGCCTCACGCTCGACGAGCTTCCGGCCGGCGCGCGCGTCGGCACCGGCTCCCCTCGCCGTATGGCGCAGCTGCGCTCCCGTCGTCCCGACCTCGAGGTCGTCGACATCCGCGGCAACGTCGACACGCGCCTCGGCAAGGTGACCAGCGGAGAGCTGGATGCCGTGATCCTGGCCGCCGCCGGCCTCACGCGCATCGGCCGCACCGACGTGGTGACCGAGTTCCTCGACGCGGACCGCTGGCCGACGGCCCCCGGCCAGGGCGCGCTCGCGGTCGAGGTGCGCCGCGGCGAGGAGCACCTCGTCGACCGGCTCGACCACGCCGAGACCCGCGCAGCCGTCGAAGCAGAGCGCGAAGTGCTCGCCCTCCTCGAGGCCGGCTGCTCGGCTCCGGTCGGCGCGCGCGCCGTCGTCGACGCCGGGCTGCTCCTCCTCTCGGCGAGCGTGTACAGCCTCGACGGCACGACGACCCTCACCTCGTCGCACGCCACCGTGTGGCCCGAAGACGAGGGCGATCCGTCGCGCGAGGTCGCAGCATCCGTCGCCCGTGAACTGCTCGATGCCGGCGCCGCCGGCCTGACGGGAGAACGCCCATGAGTTACGCACCGGCAGACCGCCCGCGCCGCCTGCGCGCGACCCCCGCGATGCGGCGCCTCGTCGCCGAGACGCGCCTGCACCCGGCCGAGTTGATCCTGCCGCTCTTCGTCCGCGAGGGCGCGGGCGAGCCGGTGCCGATCACGTCCATGCCGGGTGTCGTGCAGCACTCGACCGAGAGCCTGAAGCGTGTGGTGGCGGATGCCGCGGCCGCCGGCATCGGCGGCATCATGCTGTTCGGCGTGCCCGAGCACAAGGACGCGGTGGGCTCCGGCGCGACGGATCCCGACGGCATCCTCAACGTCGCGACGCGCATCGCCGTCGCCGAGGCGGGCGACGCGCTCGTCGTGCAGACCGACCTGTGCCTCGACGAGTTCACCGACCACGGTCACTGCGGCGTCCTCGACGCGAAGGGGTACGTCGACAACGACGCGACCCTGGAGCGCTACCGCGACATGGGTGTGGCCCAGGCAGAAGCGGGCTCGCAGCTGCTGGGGCTCTCGGGCATGATGGACGGCCAGGTCGCCGCCGTACGCGACGCGCTCGACGACTCCGGCTACGGCAACACCCCGATCCTCGCCTACGCGGCGAAGTACGCCTCGGCGTTCTACGGACCGTTCCGCGAGGCCGTGCAGTCCTCGCTCGAGGGCGACCGCCGCACCTACCAGCAGGACCCGGCGAACCGCCGCGAGGGAGCCCGCGAGCTCGAGCTCGACATCGCGGAGGGCGCCGACATCGTGATGGTCAAGCCCGCGATGAGTTACCTCGACGTGCTGGCGGACGCCGCGGCGACCAGCCCCGTCCCCGTCTGGGCCTACCAGGTGTCGGGCGAGTACGCCATGATCGAGGCGGCCGCCGCCCACGGGTGGATCGACCGCCGCCGCGCGATCGAGGAGTCGGTGATCGGCATCCGCCGCGCCGGCGCCGACGCCGTGCTGACCTACTGGGCCCTGGAGCTTGCGGAGTGGATCCGATGACGACGAACGCACAGGAATTCGCCCGCGCCCGCGGCGCCATGCCGGGCGGCGTGAACTCGCCCGTGCGCGCCTTCGGCTCGGTCCACGAGACGCCGCGCTTCTTCGTGTCGGCGTCCGGCCCGTACGTCACCGACGTCGAGGGGCGCGAATACGTCGACCTCGTCGGCTCGTGGGGTCCCGCGATCCTCGGGCACGCCCACCCCGCGGTCGTGAAGGCGGTTCAGGATGCCGCGGCCCACGGCCTCGGCTTCGGTGCGAGCACGCCGGGCGAGACGGAGCTGGCGGAGCTGATCGCCGCGCGGGTCTCGCGCCCCTCTTCGGTCGTTGAGCCCGTCGAAACGCATCCGGTGGAGCGGGTGCGCCTCGTCTCCACGGGCACCGAGGCGACGATGACCGCGATCCGCCTCGCGCGCGGGGCGACCGGGCGCGACCTCATCGTGAAGTTCGCCGGGCACTACCACGGCCACTCCGACGGCCTGCTGGCCGAGGCGGGGTCGGGCGTCGCGACGCTCGCGATGCCAGGGTCCGCGGGCGTTCCCGCCGCGATCGCCGCGCAGACGCTGGTCATCGCGTACAACGACCTCGACGCCGTCCGCGAGGTGTTCGCGGCGCGCGGCGACGACATCGCCGCCGTCATCGTGGAGGCGGCACCCGCGAACATGGGCATCGTCCCGCCCGCGCACGGCTTCAACGCCGCGCTCGCGGAGATCGCGCACGCGCACGGGGCGCTGCTCATCCTCGACGAGGTGCTCACCGGCTTCCGCGTCGGGCCCGCCGGGTGGTACGGCATCGACCCGGTGCTGTTCTCGCCCGACCTCATCACGTTCGGCAAGGTGGTGGGCGGCGGGCTCCCGCTCGCCGCGATCGGCGGCTCCGCCGCGCTCATGGAGCTGCTCGCACCGCTCGGACCCGTGTACCAGGCCGGCACGCTGAGCGGGAACCCGCTCGCCGTCGCCGCGGGGCGCACGACGCTCGACCACCTCGACGCCGCCGCGTATGCCCGCATCGACGGCGCGGCGACGACGATCGCCGATGCCGCAGCATCCGCCCTCTCCGAAGCCGGCGTCACGCACGTCGTGCAGCGCTCGGGCAGCCTGTTCTCGATCCAGTTCGCGGCGGAGGCGCCGACGGACTACGACACGGTGAAGGCGCAGGAGGCGTTCCGCTACCCGCCGTTCTTCCGCGCGATGCTCGCGCAGGGCGTCTCGCTGCCGCCGTCGGTGTTCGAGGCCTGGTTCGTGTCGGCCGCGCACGACGACACCGCCGTGTCGCGCATCGTCGAGGCCCTCCCGGCCGCCGCGCGCGCCGCTGCCGAGGCCACTCCCGACTGAGGCTTCCGGGCCTCGAGACGTCGCGGTCACGGCGCCGGCGGTCCACCCGCCGACGCCGTGCCGGCTTCAGCTGCCGGACGCGACCAGTGGGTGGCCCGCGGCGTCGGCGAGCGCGTTGGCGATGTGGACGGCGGGGTCTTCGCAGGGACCGGTCGTGCGGCCACCGGGCGTGGTCGGCGCGTCAGCCGGGCACTCTCCCGACTTGATGTCGCTGTCGACCATGACGATCAGTGTGGTCCCCGACTCGGCGTGGTGCTGCACGACGGTGTTGTATCCCATCAGCTCCCCGGTGTGGCCGTACCAGCCGAGCGCGAGTCCGAGCCCGAGCCCGTAGGCCCGCGCCTCGGACTGCGGAGCGTCCTTGTCGGGCCCGAGGTAGACCGGGATGTCGAAGTCGAACGAGTCGAGGCGCGTCGCCTGCCACTGCGGCGACAGGATGCCCTCCCCCGTGGCCAGCGCTTCGCCCCACGTCAGGAGGTCGTCGAGATCGGAGATCATCGCGCCCGCCGACCAGCCCCACGAGGGGTTCCAGTCCGTGGCCTCGACCGGCAGGTTGTCGTCGGTCCCCTGGGTCGTGTACCCGTGCGCGTGCGGGTCGGGGAACGAGGCGTCCGTCGGGAAGAAGGTGGCCGACAGCCCGAGCGGCTCGGTGATCTGCTCGCGCATGACGTCCTGGATGGGCTTGCCGGCGACCTGCTCGATGACCATGCCCAGGAGCACGGTGTTCGTGTTCGAGTAGAACGTCATCGTCCCCGGCGGGTACATCGGCTCGGTCCCCTTGACCAGGTCGACCAGTTCCTGCGGCGTCCACACGTGGTTCGGGTCGCTGAACAGCGTGTCTTGGAAGGACTGGTCGAAGGTGTACGACGGGATGCCGCTGCGCATGGATGCGAGGTCGTACAGCGTCGCGTCGCCGTTGGGCATGCCGGGGATGTACATCTCGATGGGGTCGTCCAGCGAGAGCTCGCCCTGCTCGGCGAGCTGCAGCAACGCGGTGATCGTGAAGGTCTTGGTGACGCTGCCGACCCGCTGGTTGACGTCTGCGGTCATCGGGATCGTCTTGTCCCAGTCCTGGTAGCCGATCGTCGCCGCCCACGTGCCCTCGGGGGTGCGGATCGCCATGACGGCGCCCGGAGCGCAGGACTCGGGTCGCCGGATGTCTCGGCGCTCACACTGCCCGCAGGCTGCCCGGAGAGGATGGAAAAGCCGAAGGCCCCCACACTGTGGGGGCCTTCTTTCGGTGGACCTGAGGGGAATCGAACCCCTGACCTCCTCGATGCGAACGAGGCGCGCTACCAACTGCGCTACAGGCCCGTGAACCTCGAAAACACTATCACGGTTCGAGAGGCGCTCCGAATCGGCGGAGCCCCCGCGGGGCCCCTATTCGCCGACCGCACGGCGGGTCAGCAACTGCCGCACGTGCGCCTCGATCTCGGCGTCGTCGACATACCCCATGCGGGCGTATTCGGACTCGGCGGAGGCCGTCCGCGCGGTCCGCGCGACGTCGATCGAGGGCGGCTGCTGCGCCGCCGCACGGGCCGCCATGGCCTCTTCGAGGGCGGCCTGACGCAATGCCGCCCGAGCGGCTTCGCCATCCAGCACCGCGGCGGCCCGCGAGCCCGCCGACGCCGTGAGAGGGCGGGGAAGATCGCGCGGCGCCCACTCGCGCTGCTCGCGCTCGAGGGCCACATCCTGCAGTTCCGCGGTGCGGCGGGGCGCGGCATCCGTCGCCCGCGACACGGCGCGCGCGGCGACGCGGGACAGACGGTGAAGGATCAGACCCGATGCTGCCACCAGGCCGACTCCGGCCCACATCAGGGTCTGCGCGCCGGCGGTGATCGTCTCGTACACGCCCCACACGGCGATCCCCATGCCGATGACGGCCGCGAACGTCGCTGCGAGTCGGAACCGGCGCCGTGCGCGCGCGCGGCGCGCCGCCGGGAGGGAACGGACCGAGGCGAGGTCGGAACGTGCGGCTGCAGCAGCCTGCGCACGTTCGGCACGGGCCCGCTCCAGATCGACGCGCGCGGCAGCCTCGGCGGCGACCCGGTCGGTGCGTGCACGTTCCACGCCGAGGCGGGCGGCGGCCTCGGCGGCCTCGCGCTCGCCCTTGGCGATCTCGAGTTCGACGCGGGCACCCTCGAGAGCCGCGTGCTCGCGCTCGGCCAGGGCCCGCTTCGCGAGCTTCTGCTGCGCGGCGGCGGTGCGGGCGTTGAGCTCGA
Source organism: Microbacterium sp. Leaf288 (assembly GCF_001422925.1). Classification (GTDB taxonomy): domain Bacteria; phylum Actinomycetota; class Actinomycetes; order Actinomycetales; family Microbacteriaceae; genus Microbacterium. The sequence continues at coordinate 860,373 of NZ_LMNI01000011.1, read as the reverse complement.
GCCGCACCTCTTCGGGTGTCTCGCTCGTCTCAGCGAGCACGCGGAGAGCCTGATTCAGGCGGACGGCGTTGCGCTCGGCCGCGTCGAACTGGCGACGACTGTGCCACGAGGGCAACAGATACACCAGCCACAGGGCGACCGCGACGAGAACGATGACTCCCCCACCCCACACCTGCCCGCCCATGGTCACCACGGTAAGCGACCGGACGGCGGTGTCCCGAACATCCGCGCGCGTGTCACGCAAGACGGATTTCTTGCGTGGTCAGGCACGGTGATGCGCGGCGGCCCACCGGCGGGGGTGGAAAACGGCAACCGGACGACCTATGCGTGCAGCCGGTCCGCGGGCGGAACCGTGGCCGCGTCCTGGGGCACACGACCCGACACCCAGCGCTGGAGCACGCCCTCGGGGACGTCCTCACGGACCAGGGCGAACGCGTAGTGGTCGCGCCAGTCGCCGTCGATGTGGATGAAGCGGCGGCGCAGCCCTTCGTAGCGGAAGCCGAGCTTCTCGACCACGCGCAGGCTGGCCCGGTTCTCGGGACGGATGCAGATCTCCATGCGGTGCAGCCGCAGTTCCGAGAAGCAGATGTCGGTCGCGAGAGCCACCGCCGTCGGGGTGATGCCCCGCCCGGCGAACCGCTCGCTCACCCAGTACCCGATCGTCGCGGATGCGAGCGAGCCGCGGGCGACCCCCCACACGTTCAGCTGGCCCGCGACCTCGCCGTCGGACTCCATGACGAACGGCACGCCGGCGCCGTCACGGTACTGCTGCAGCAGCCGGCGGATGCCGACGCGCATGTCGAACGACACCGGCCCATCGGGACTGGTCGCCTCCCAGGGGCGCAGCCAGCCGCGGTTCGAGAGCAGCTCGTTCTGCAGCACGCGCGCGTCGCGCTGGCGGACGAGGCGGATCGCCACCGACCCGTGCCTGCGGGGAGCCGACAGATCCACGAGACCCCCTCGAACGGGCGGCGTCAGAGGTTCGCCGCGAAATCCTTGAACCAGGGACGCAGTGCGGGACCGAGATCTTCGCGATCGGCCGCCAACTGCACGATGGCCTTGATGTAATCCACCCTATCGCCGGTGTCGTAGCGGCGGCCACGGAAAACCACGCCGTAGACGCCGGGGCCATCGGGGTCGCTCGCGAGCTCCTGGAGCGCGTCGGTGAGCTGGATCTCGCCCCCCTTGCCGGGCTCGGTGCGCTCGAGGATCTCGAACACGTTCGGCGACAGCACGTAACGGCCGATCACGGCCAGGTTCGACGGCGCGTCCTCCGCCTTGGGCTTCTCGACGAGACCGTTGACCTTCACGATGCCGTTGCCGTCGGTCGACTCCACCGATGCGACGCCGTACAGGTGGATGTGCTCGGGGTCGACCTCCATGAGGGCGATGATCGCCGCTCCGGTGCGCTCGTGCTCCTCGATCATGGTGGTCAGCAGCTCGTCGCGCTCGTCGATGAGGTCGTCACCGAGCATGACGGCGAACGACGAGCCGCCGACGTGGGCCTTGGCCCGCAGCACCGCGTGGCCGAGACCCTTGGGCTCGCCCTGGCGCACGAAGTGGATGTCGGCGAGATCGCTCGACTCCAGCACGCGATGCAGGCGGTCGGTGTCGCCCTTGTCCTTCAGCTTCTCCTCGAGCTCGGGAACCGAGTCGAAGTGGTTCGAGATCGCGTTCTTGTTGCGCCCGATGATCACCAGGATGTCGTCGATGCCCGCCTGCGCCGCCTCTTCGACGACGTACTGGATCGCCGGCTTGTCGACGACGGGAAGCATCTCTTTCGGCATCGCCTTCGTCGCGGGGAGGAAGCGGGTGCCCAGGCCCGCAGCGGGGATGACTGCCTTGATGGAGGTGTGCGCCATGGTGAGAGTCTAGGTGCGACGATGAGACCCTCTCGCCCGAACGGACGGTGTGCGATACTGCGCGCCGTACAATCGACACCATGTCCGACGCCATCGCCGATGCCAAGCGCGCACTGCGCGCCGAGCTCCGCGAGCGACGCCAGTGCCTCTCGCCGCAGGCGCGCGAGACCGCCGAGGCGGGCATCCACGCGCAGCTCGACTCCCTCGTCGCCGAGCACGGCGCCCGCTCCATCTCGTGCTTCCTGTCGACCACGGCCGAGCCGGGCACCCGCTCTTTCGTGGCGGATGCCGTGAGCCGCGGCATCCGTGTCCTCCTCCCCGTGACGCGGGCGGACGGCCTGCTGGACTGGGCGGTCGCCACCGGCGAGGACGACATCGCCGAGGGCATGTACGGACTCCCCGAGCCCGTCGGCGAACTGCTCGGCCCGATCGCGGTCAACGACGTCGACCTCCTCGTCATCCCCGCCGCCTCCGTCGACCGCACCGGGATGCGGCTCGGCTGGGGACGCGGCTTCTACGACAAGACGCTCGGGTCGATGGAGCGATGCCCTCCCGTCTACGCGGTCGTCTTCGACTCCGAGTTCGTGGACGAACTGCCGAGCGACGAACTCGACGAGCGCGTGACGGGCGTCGTCACCCCCACGCGCACCATCACCCTCGCGCCCACGCGGCGCTGACAGCCGAACCGAGAGAGCCATGCCCACCTACGCCTACGCCTGCAAGCAGTGCGGTCACCGCTTCGACGCCGTGCAGTCCTTCGCCGACCCGACCCTGACCGAGTGCCCGGAGTGCGGCGGAGCGCTCCGCAAGGAGTACGGCTCGATCGGCGTCACCTTCAACGGTTCGGGTTTCTACCGCACCGATTCCCGCGCGGGTGCCAAGCCCTCGGGCTCGGGCTCGGGCTCGAGCGGTGGATCGGATGCCTCGGGTGGCGCGTCCTCGTCGACTTCGACATCATCGAAGACCGAGGCGAAGGCCTCGCCCGCGTCGTCCGGAGCCTGATCCTCCGGCGCCCCAGACGCGGAACGACACCCAGGGGGTACACGTGATCAAGGGCTTCAAGGAATTCATTCTCCGCGGCAACGTCATCGACCTGGCGGTCGCGGTCGTCATCGGCGCCGCGTTCACGGCGGTCGTCAACGCGATCGTCGCGAGCATCATCAACCCGCTCATCGAGCTCGTGTGGAAGCCGGCTGAGGACGGCACGATCGGCATCACCGTGCAGGGGCTGTGGGGTCCGGTGACCTTCCCGATCAACGACCTCATCAACGCAGTGATCGCTTTCCTCGCCGTCGCGATCGTCGTCTACTTCGTCTTCGTGCACCCGATGAACGTGCTCAAGGAGCGCGCCGCCGCGAAGGCCGGCATCACCCCCGCCGACGAGGAGCCGAAGCTCCCGACCGAGCAGGAGATCCTGGTGCAGATCCGCGACATCCTCGAGAAGCAGGGCACCGCGCCTCGCGCTCAGTAGTGCGGCGGGACGTCGCGCCGCAGGCGCTCATCGTTCGGACCGGCTGAATCGGATGCCGCGTTCCCCTGGCCCTTGCGGCCGGTCGGGGGCGCGGCATCCGTCGTCTCATCGGCCGGGACCGGCTCGGCCGTGGTCCCCGGCGCGGGCGTCAGCTTGGCGCGGCGGGAGCCCTTGACGCGTTCGATCCGCTGGCGGTCACTCGATGACATCGATGGGCTGGGTCTCGTTGTCGACCCGGGGCGCGTCCGGCGGCACGCCCAGCATGGCCGCGATGCGCTGCGCGACGTCGGCCGGGTCGCGATACAGGTCGAACGAGTGCACGCGCACGTAGTGCCAGCCGAGGCGCCGCAGGATCTGCGGGCGCAGCCGAAGCGATTCGCGCAGCGACTCGCCGATCGTCTCGGGGTCGCTCTCGACCACGACCGCCTTGCCGTCGTACTGCGCGACGAGCGGCAGCAGGCCGCGGTAGTGCACGTCGACGGAGAGGCCCGCGCGGCGGAGCTCCCGGGCGAGCGCGCGTGTGAGCGGGTCGGCGAGATCCTCCAGACGCGCTTCGCGGGATCGGGCGGCGATGCCGCCCAGGATCGACATCAGCGTCGCGGCTCCGTACTCGAGGCGCCCGTCGTCGAAGGCCGACGGACGGATCGACGACACGATGACCATAGACCGCCGCGCGCGGGTCATGCCGACCGTGAGCAGCCGCTCGCCGTCGGGCGACGACAGGTCGCCGAAGTCGCTCAGCACGCGGCCGTGCTTGGTGAGGCCGAAGCCCAGCGAGAAGATCACACGGTCACGACTCTCGGCCACGGACTCCTCGAGCGTCAGCACCGCGAACGGCTCCGCGGTGTCGCGCGAGACGAAGTCGGCCACGTCGGAGCGTCCGGCGAACGCCGCCTCGACGGCCGCGCGGATGCGCTCGGCGTGCCGCACGCTCGCGGTCACGACCATGAGCGATTCGGTGCCCCGGTTGACCGCGTGCTCGACGACCAGGGTCACGACGCGGGCGACCTCGGAGGCAGGGCTCTCGACGGCCCCGGTGATCGGGTCGGGGGTGCCGTGGCCGCCTTCGACGTAATCGACCGCGAGGCTCCCACGGCCCAGGTACGACCCCGCCCACGGCAGCGACACGAGCTCGCCGCCGTAGAACGCGTCGTTCACGAGCGCCGCGAGGTCCTCTCCACCGGCCCGGTAGCTGCGGGTGAGCGTCTCGACGGGCAGCAGCTCGGCGAGACGCTCGAAGACGCTCGTCCCATCGAACGGCACCTCGTCGTCATCGGCGTCGGCCGGCGCGCCATCGCCGTCGATCGAGGGCGGCGGCACGGCGGCCGACATCGCGGAGCCTGCCGAGACGCGGAACGGCGTGGGCTTCTGCGTCACGGGGTCGCCGAACGCCACCACCTGGCCCGCGCGGCGGAGCGCCGGGGAGGCCTCGGCGAGACACAGGGCCCCGGCATCCGCCAGCACCACGACGTCGAACTGGACCGTCTCGGGGATGCGGGGCACCTCATAGGGCGAAGCCAGCCAGACGGGCGCCACCGTGCGCGAGAGCGTGGGCGCCACCGTCGCGAGCTCGGCGGGCGTGATGGCGCCGCGCTTCAGCGCCTGCTTCAGCCCGTCCGCCTCGGAGCGGTGGTCGACGATCCCGATCCGCCACTGCGTGGCGAGATGGGCGGCGAGGAGCGGACCGGATGCTGCGGCATGGGCCTCGTCGACGAGCCGGAAGTCGCGCTCCAGCCGGTCGACGACGGCGGTGTTCGCGCCGAGCACGGCACGGTCGGTGCGCAGCAGCAGCTCGAGCGCGGACTGCCACCACGCGTACTCCAGTTCGGCGGCCACCTCGTCTTCGGGCACGTGCCGCACCGACAGCTCGAGGAGGAGCGGTTCGAGGCCCATCGCGGCGAGCTCGGAGCGCAGCGTCGCGCGCTCCTTGAGGTTGTCGAACACGTCGGAGTCCGCGGCGAGGCCGGCGAGCGTGCGCACGAGCTGCTTCACGGGGAGGGTCGAGAGCCGGTCGGCACCGGTGCGGCCGAGCACGGCGTCGACCTCGCCGAGTTCGGCGTCGACGCGCTGCCAGGCGACCTGGACGTCGCCGAGACCCAGCGGCACCTCTGGGGTCACGCCCGCGTCGACGTAGCGCTGCCACTCCGTGCGCTGCTGCTGGATCCGCACCAGCGCCTCGTACATGTCGGGCACGTGCACGCCGGGGCGCAGATACTCACGGGAGAGGCGGCGCAGGCGGCGCCGGTTCGCGCCGTTCATCTCCGGTGCGTCGCGACGCGGCGCGTGCGCCTGGATGAGCTCGGCCAGCGGCCGCTCGAACACGGTGAGGCTGAACTTGTCGAGCGAGTCGCGGATGCCGCGCAGCAGGCGCAGGTACACGCCGAGCTCGGCGACGGTCTGGAACGGCCGCATGCGCGTCTGCGCGATGAGCTCGTAGCCGCGCTCCAGCAGCGTCGGCACGTCGCTGCGGTGCAGCTTGCCGGCGAGCGCGTGCGCCCCGCGGGCCTCCTCCACGGTCGCGAACGTGACGCCGTACCAGGGCGAGTCGTCGGGGCCGAAGCGGAACTCGCCCAGTCGCGCGGCGGCGGAGAGTTTCGCCGCCGCCTCCTGCCGTGTCGAAGCGAGGCTCGCGAGGGCGTCCGCGTCGAAGCGGGCCTCGGTCGCCGGGGCGACGCCCCGCTCGGCGAGTTCGGCGAGCTCTCGGAGGATGTCGAGCACCGACACGTCGAAATCGGGGTGCTTGGCGGTCACGGCCGAGCGGTAGTCCCGGAGCACGCCCCGCAGCCGCACCAGCGCGTCGTCGATGTCCGAGACCTTCGGCGTCTCGGCCTTCTCGTTCCGGCCGATCGCACGGATGAGATCGCGCTGCAGGCGGTCGGGCGATACCGCCAGGCCGGGGAGCCCGATGCCCGCGAGGCGGTGCCGCACTCCGTCGAGCGTCGAACGGCGCGCGCTCACCACGAGGACGCGCTTGCCGTCTCGCACGAGCGCGCCCACGGCGTTGATGACGGTCTGCGTGCCGCCGGTGCCGGGCAGCGTGTGGATGACGAGGGACTGGCCGTCGGCGATCCGGGCGAGCACGCGCTCCTGCTCCGAGTCGGCATCGAGGAGCAGCATGTCGGCGGCGGGGGCACGGTCGTCGGGGCTCGTCGGCACGGGTCCGTCTCGGCGGATCGTGAGCGATTCGCGGTCGGCGACGTGACCGGCGAGCGCGTTGAGCACGCGGTGGTCGAGATCCGACGCGTCGAGCGCCATGTCGCCGCCGACATCGGCGAAAGTCGACACGAGCAGACGGGGCTTCACCGCGTAGCTGTCGATCGACGCGGTGAGCGCACGGATGTGGTCGATGACCGGCTGCGGCTTGAAGACTCCGCCCTCATACGCCAGCGCGGCGAGGCCGCCGGCGTCGATCATGATGCCGAAGTGCGTGCGCATCGCGCGGATCAGCTCGGGGTTGACCTCGAACGTGCCGTGCAGCTTGAGCTCGAAATCGCCGTGGTGGCGCCGGATCGCGAGCGGGCGGAGCAGCACGGGTGCGCTCCACGTGATCCCGGCGACGCGCCAGGTCGCCAGACCGACCGCGAGCCGCACGGTGTCGAGACCGCGGGTCGTGCGCAGCTCCTGGTCCTTCGCGGTGATGCTCTGCGCCGCAAGCCGGGCGTTGCGCAGCGCGACCTCGTCGCGGAACAGGTTCGAAAGCAGCGTCGACCGCCCGGTGATGAACTGGGGCAGGCTACCGGGGTGCGCCTTCGTGATCTCGATCGCGGCGTCCTGCCCGTCGACGAAGTGCAGCAGAGTCGATCGGCCGCCCAGGGCGGCGGACTGCAGCCGGAGCCGGTCGCGCTCGGTCTCGGCGACGTGCACGACGGTGACGTCGGGTTCGGCGAGACCCAGATCACCCGGGGTCACGTCGTACCCGCGCTCGGCATCTCCTGAGCCCAACACGGCGCTGCGTTCTGCTCGCCACACACGTGCCACCCTAAAGGCGACGTGTGCCCGGCTCTTGCAATGGACCTGAGTTTCGCGGTATCGGACCGCCACGGGACAGCCCCGGCCAACGCCCCCTCCTCCCCCGCGGACGTTCCGCGCGTCGTTCCCACAGATCCCGCCGACGACCCGCGACGGCGTCCGCGACCCGCGCCAGGATGGTCGCATGAGCCCCGAGGACCCGCCCCGCTACCGCGTCCACCCGTCGCCCATCGGCGACATCCTGATCGTCACGACCGACGACGGCATCGTGACCCTGCACCCGTTCGAAGGCCCCCTGCACGCCGAGATCGAGCGCGTCGCCCTGCAGCTGCGCGCCCTCCCCGTGCCCGATGACGACACGGACGCCGCCGCGCCTGGAGCCGCCGCCGCGTTCGAGAGCGCGGTGACGCAGCTCGACGAATACTTCGACGGCGACCGCGAAGAGTTCGATCTGCCGCTGGACTGGCGGCTCGTCCGCGGCTTCACACGCGCCGCGCTGGAGGCCGTGTGCGACATCCCCTACGGCGAGACCGCCAGCTACGGAGAGGTCGCGATCGCGGCCGGCATCCCCCGCGCGGCGCGCGCTGTCGGGACGGCGTGCGCCACTACGCCGTTCTCCGTCGTCGTGCCGGTGCATCGCGTCGTCCGCGCCGACGGCTCGCTCGGCGAATACGGTGGGCGACCCGAGGTGAAGCGGTTCCTCGTCGACCTCGAACAGGGGCCCAGCATTCCGGCCGCGCCGACCGCCGCCGGTGCCGCCGAGACTCCGGCTCCGCACTGAGGCCGAGCCGGTCGAGGCTGCGGGCGTGTAGGCCGCCCGCATGCCGCGAGGCCCGCGCGGCACGGCGCTGCCCGCGGGTCTCGCGATCCGCCTCGACGAGAGGCCCGCCCGCCCGGGGGCGATCGCCCTGACTGGTAAAGTCGACGCTACGAAAGAGGCGGCGAGGACGCCGTCACGCCGGAAGCAGGTAGCCGTGGGCGCGTCTGTCCCGCATCGCGCACCGACCCCCGAGCGCACAGGCGCGGGGGTCCGCATCGTCGTGGACGCGCTCGACGGGGACCCCGGCGACGCACAGGCGCTCGATCACGCGGTGGCCGAACTCGTCCGTCGCACTCGCTTCCCGGTCGCCTTCGGCGGACTCGCGCTCGGCGACGCGATCCACGTCACGTCCATCCACGGTGCCCGCACCCGCAACCTCCAGGGGCTCGTCGTGGAGGCCTCCCGTGGTCTCGGTGGGCGGGCGCTCGTCGAGAAGCGACCGCGGCTTGCGCTGGACTACGGCTCGTCACGCAGCATCACGCACGACTACGACCGCGCCGTCCTCGGTGAGGGCATCGCGACGCTGTTCGCCGTCCCCGTCATGGTGGGCGGGCGCGCGCGCGGCGTCATCTACTGCGGATCGTGGGCCGAATCCCCCGTCGGAGACGTCGTCGCCCGCCCGGCCTTCGCGGTCGCGGAGGAGCTGTCGAGCGAGCTGCGCATCCGCGAAGAGGTGCAACGGCGACTGACCCTCTCTCCCACGCGCACCGCGCCGGCCGCCATGCCTGCGACCACGCGCGAGGAGTTGCGCGAGACGTACGCCGAGCTGCGAAGCATCGCGGCGATCATCGACGACCCCGCGCTGCGTGCGCGCCTGGACCGCCTCGAGCAGCGATTGGCCGCGCTCTCGCACGACGCATCGGAGCCGTCGGTCGAGCTCGACGTCCGGCTGTCGCCGCGCGAGGTCGACGTGCTCGCGTGCGCTGCTCTCGGCTCGACGAATGCCGAGATCGCGGCGACCCTCGACCTCAAAGAAGGCACGGTCAAGTCGTATCTGCAGTCCGCGATGGCGAAGCTGGATGCCTCGACCCGGCACGCCGCGGTCGTCACCGCGCGTCGCGCCGGCATCCTTCCCTGACTCCGCCGCCGGACGCTGCGGGCAGGGGACCCGCCGTATCGCCTCCCGCGACCATTTCCGGACAGTGGCGTCCGAATTCTCGCGATTTCGAATTCTCCTCGTGGGATGACGGTTATCCACCGCCAGGGAATTCATCAATAGGCTACGGCGACAATTCAGCGTATTGTTCCCTCATGGCCCGCAGAATCGTTCACCAGCTCGTCGACGACATCGACGGAACCCTTTTGGAAGCCGGCGAAGGCGAGACCGTGCTGTTCTCGCTCGACGGCGTCGCATACGAGATCGACCTCACCGACGAGAATGCCGCCGCACTGCGCGGCGCTCTCGAGCGCTACACGAAGGCAGCCCGCGCCGTCTCGTCCGCCCGCGCGACCTCGAGCGCCGCCGCTGCCGGCCGCAAGCGTCGCCGCAGCGGACAGCAGGACTACAGCGGCGTCCGCGAATGGGCGAAGCAGAACGGCTATCAGGTGTCCGAGCGGGGCCGGGTTCCGGCATCCGTCCTCGAAGCCTACGAGGCGGCGCACTGACGCACGCCGCCTCGCGGCCCTTCATCGACGATTCTCTTCCCGCTCTCACGAGCGTGAGAGCTGGAAGAGAATCTCGTCGACTTTCTCTTTGGCGTCGCCGAAGAGCATCTGCGCGTTGTCGCGGTAGAACAGCGGATTCTGCACGCCCGCGTACCCGGATGCCATCGAGCGCTTGAACACGATGACGTTGCCGGCCTCCCACACACGCAGCACCGGCATTCCGGCGATCGGGCTGGACGGATCCTCCGCGGCGGCGGGATTGACGGTGTCGTTCGCGCCGATCACCAGCACGACGTCGACGCCCGACAGGTCGTCGTTGATCTCGTCCATCTCGAGCACGATGTCGTAGGGCACCTTCGCCTCGGCGAGGAGCACGTTCATGTGGCCGGGAAGGCGTCCCGCGACGGGATGGATGCCGAACCGCACGTCGACCCCGCGCTCGCGCAGCTTCTGCACGAGGTCGGCGACGCCGTGCTGGGCCTGCGCGACGGCCATCCCGTAGCCGGGCGTGATCACGACGGTGGAGGCGCCGGCGAGCAGGTCGGCGGCGGCCTCGGCGTCGATCTCGCGATGTTCGCCGTACTCCTCGTCGCCGCCCTTCGGCGCCTCGATGCCGAAGCCGCCGGCGATCACCGACAAGAACGACCGGTTCATCGCCTTGCACATGATGTAACTCAGGTACGCACCCGACGAGCCGACGAGCGCACCGGTGACGATGAGCAGGTCGTTGTTCAGCAGGAAGCCCGCCGCGGCGGCCGCCCACCCCGAGTAGCTGTTGAGCATCGACACGACGACAGGCATGTCACCGCCGCCGATCGAGGCGACCAGGTGCCAGCCGAGGGCCAGAGCGAGCAGGGTCACCGCGATCAGGAGCCACAACTCCGGCGTGATGACGTACCAGACCGTGAGGACGAGGAACGCGGCGAGCGCGCCGATGTTGAGGGCGTTCTTGCCCGGCAGCATGAGCGGCTTAGACGAGATGCGCGCCGACAGCTTGAGGAACGCGACGATCGACCCGGTGAAGGTCACACCGCCGATGAAGACCCCGATGAAGACCTCGGCGTGGTGGATGTCGGCGAGCGCCCCGGTGAGTCCGGTGTCATACAGGGCGCCGTTCCAGCCGACCAGCACCGCGGCGAGGCCGACGAAGGAGTGCAGCAGCGCGATGAGCTCCGGCATCCCGGTCATCTGGACGATCCGCGCGCGCCAGAGCCCGATCGCGGCGCCGACGAGCACGGCGACGACGAGCAGCGTCAACCCGAGCGCACCCGACGACTCGCCCCAGGCGCCCGCCGCCACCAGGACGACCGTCGCGATGAGCGCGATCGCCATGCCGACGATCCCGAACACCACCCCACGACGGCTGGTCTCGTGCTTGCTGAGCCCCGCGAGACTCAGGATGAACAGCAGCGCCGCGACGATGTACGCGGCGCCTGCGACCTGGCCGGCGACCGCGATCATCGCGTTTCACCCTTCTGGAACATCGCGAGCATGCGCCGCGTCACGGCGAAGCCGCCGAAGATGTTGATGGACGCGAGCAGCACCGCGACGGCGGAGAGGATCTGCACGGTGAGGTCGGGAACCGTGATCTGCACCATGGCGCCGACCACGATGATGCCCGAGATCGCGTTCGTGACACTCATCAGCGGCGTGTGCAGCGCGTGCGCGACGTGGCCGATGACGTAGAAGCCGACGACGATCGCGAGCGTCAGCACCAGGAAGTGCTGCGGCAGCGGCGGCGGCGCGAACGCGCAGATCGCGAACAGGGCGGCGATCCCGGCGACGATGAGGCCGGTGCGGGCGCCCGCCGACATGGTCTTCTTCGGGGTGACCACCGCCGGGGCGGCGGCCGCTGCCTTCGCCGGCGCGGCCGACACCTGCACGGGCGGCGGCGGCCACGTGACCGCGCCGTCCTGCACGACGGTGACCGTGCGCTGCACGACGTCGTCGAAGTCCAGGGCGAGCTCACCGTCCTTGCCCGGGGTGAGGAGCTTCAGCAGATTGACGAGGTTGGTCGCGAACAGCTGCGACGCCTGCTGGGGAAGCCGACCGGGCAGGTCGGTGTAGCCGAGGATCACGACGCCGTTCTCGGTCACGACCTTCTCGCCGGCGACCGAGCCTTCGACGTTGCCGCCCTGCCCCGCCGCCATGTCGACGATGACGCTGCCCGCGCGCATCGAGGCCACGTCCGCGGCGGTGATCAGGCGCGGCGCCGGGCGCCCGGGAATGAGCGCGGTCGTGATGATGATGTCGACGTCGGCCGCCTGCTCCGAGTAGATCTCGGCCGCGCGTTTGTCGTACGCCTCGCTGGTCGCCTTCGCGTACCCGTCGGACGAGACCTGCTTCGCCTCCTCCGGCACGACGACCTCGAGATACTCGCCGCCGATCGACGCGACCTGGTCGGCCACCTCCGGCCGCGGGTCGGTGGCCCGCACGATCGCACCAAGGCTGGAGGCCGCGCCGATCGCCGCAAGCCCTGCGACACCCGCGCCCGCGACCAGCACCTTCGCCGGCGGCACCTTGCCCGCCGCCGTGACCTGGCCGGTGAAGAACCGCCCGAACTCGTGCGCCGCCTCCACCACCGCGCGGTAGCCGGCGATGTTCGCCATCGAGCTCAGCACATCCATCGACTGCGCGCGAGAGATGCGCGGCACCGCGTCCAGCGCGATCGCGGTGATCCCCCGCGTCGCGAGCGACTCGACGAGATCCGGCCGCAGCGCCGGACTCAGCGTCGCGACGATCGTCGCCCCGTCGGCGAGCCGGTCGATCTCGCCAGGCATCGGCGCGTTGACCTTCAGCACCACCGGCGCTGACCACGCCGTGGCACCGTCGACGACGGCCGCGCCGGCCTTCACGAACGCGGCGTCCGGGAACGACGAGGCGGACCCGGCCCCGGCTTCGACGACGACGTCGTAGCCCAGGGCGATGAGTTTCGGGACGGTGGTCGGAGTCGCGGCGACCCGGGTCTCTCCGGGCGCCTCGGCGACGATGCCAATGCGGGTCATGCGTTCCTCTGGGTCGGGTGCGACAGCGTCGGCTGCGGCGACGGGGAGGTCCGCGAGACCCTCTTCGGTGCTCGCGGCGACGCCTCCACCATGTCAGACCGCGATGCAGATACGCCGTGCATTGCGCCCCGACACGATGACAAGAATCACAGAATTTGCTCACCACGCACCACTTTCCCCCTTCTTGTGTCGCGCGCTCCGATCTGGCCGAACGCACATGCTCGCGCCAGGCGGTTCATAGCGCACGGCGAAGGTCGTCGTAAGTCGGACTCATATCCATGGAGGCATGGACAACAAGAGCAGTGCGAACAAGGGCACCCGCAAGCGCCGGGCGCGGAACGCCGTCATCGCCTCCGGCCTCGTCGTCGCCCTGTCGGGCGGCGCAGGGGCCGTGTGGGCGACCGACCGCTTCCTCGTCGAGCACGTCGAGATCGCCGACGTGTCGGAGTACGAGGCGCAGAACTCCGCGGTCGACTCCACGGCGGAATCGACGACGGATGCCGCGGCCACCGTCACCGGCACGTCGTACGCGGACGGCGCCACATCGATCACGATCTCGACCGTCACCGAAGGTTCGGGCTCCGACACCGTGACCTACTACGTCGCCGACGTGACCCTGTCGGACGCGACCACGCTGCAGAGCGCCTTCGCGAAGGACCAGTTCGGCGAGAACATCACCGAACTCACCAGCAGCATCGCCGCCGACAACGGCGCGATCTTCGCGATCAACGGCGACTACCACGGGTTCCGCGACACCGGCATCGTGATCCGCAACGGGGTGGCCTTCCGCGACGAGCCCGCCCGCGAGGGGCTCGTGTTCTACACGGACGGCCGCGTCGAGGTGTACGACGAGACGACGACGACCGCCGATGAGCTGCTGGCCGACGGCGCGTGGAACACCCTGAGCTTCGGCCCCGCGATCGTCGAGGACGGCACCGTCGTCGACGGCATCGAGGCGACGGAGATCGACACGAACTTCGGCAACCACTCCATTCAGGGCGACCAGCCGCGCACGGCCGTCGGCGTCATCGACGAGAACCACCTCGTCTTCGTCGTCGTCGACGGACGCCAATCCGGGTACAGCGCCGGCGTCACCCTCACCGAGCTCGCCGACATCATGATCGACCTCGGCGCCACCACCGCGTACAACCTCGACGGCGGCGGCTCGTCGACGATGTACTTCAACGGCGAGGTGGTCAACTCGCCCTCCAACGGCGGCGAGCGCGGCACGAGCGACATCCTCTACATCGCCGACGCGTCCGCGGCCGACGCGGAGTGATGCCGTGATCGTCCTCATCCCGGCCTACGAGCCGGGTTCGCGCCTCGAACCGGTCGTCGCGGGCCTGTTCGCCGCCGACCCCGACGTCGAGGTGGTCGTCGTCGACGACGGAAGCGGTGCGGCGTTCGCGCCGATCTTCGCCGGCGTCGAGGCACAGGGAGCAACGGTGCTGCACCACGACACGAACCGTGGCAAGGCGGCCGCGCTGCGTACCGGGTTCGACCACGTGATGGCCGCGCATCCTGGTGACGACGTCGTCACCGCCGATGCGGACGGGCAGCACACGGTGCACGACATCCACCGGGTCTCCGTCGCCCTCCGCGCGGACGCCGCCGACGGAGCCCCGACGCTGATCCTCGGCTGCCGGGCGTTCACCGGGCGGGTTCCGCTGAGATCCCGTGCGGGAAATGCGGTGGCCCGCGGCGTGTTCCGGCTCGCTGCCGGGTGGCCGCTGAGCGACACGCAGACAGGGCTGCGCGGCATCCCCTCGGAACTGCTCGCGTGGGTGCGCGACCAGCCGGGCGAGCGCTTCGCGTACGAGCAGAACGTGCTGCTGCGCTGCCGGCGCGACGGCGTCGCGACGCGCGAGGTGCCGATCGAGACGGTGTACCTCGACGGCAACGCGTCGAGTCACTTCCGCCCGATCGTGGATTCGCTGCGCATCATGCTTCCGCTGCTGCTCTTCGCGGGGTCGTCGCTGCTGGCGTTCGCCGTCGACACCGTGATGCTGCTGGTTCTCCACGCGCTCACCGGCCTGCTCGTGCCGTCCATCGTGGCGGCGCGCGTCGTGAGCGCATCCGTGAACTTCACCATCAACCGACGCGTGGTCTTCCGCGCCGGTTCGACCGGCTCGCTCTCCGAACGGGGACGGATGCTGCGCCAGGCCGCCCGCTACGCCGTGCTGGCCATCGCGCTCCTGGCGTCGAACATCGTGTGGCTCGATGCGCTCACGCGCTACGGGGTGCCCCTCGTCGTGGCCAAGGTCGCGACCGAGGCGGTGCTGTTCGTGACGAGCTACGGCGTGCAGCGCACCTTCGTGTTCGGCACTCAGCAGCCCCGTGCCGAACTCGTAAGCCGGTCTGATGCCCGCCATAGGAACCCCATAGCGGCCGCGGCTCGAATGGATCAGAGCGAACACCCCATCGGGAGGAACCCATGACCACCAGCGCGCTGATCCTGATCGGCATCGACCTGGCTGCCGCCCTCGTGCTGAGCCTCGGCCTGTACTACCGCCGGCACCACCGCCGCGACCTCGTGGTCGCCTTCCTGGGGGTGAACGTCGGGGTGATGGTCGTCGCCGCAGTCCTCGGCACCGCAGAGGTCGCGCTGGGACTCGGGCTCGGCCTGTTCGGCGTGCTGTCGATCATCCGGCTGCGCTCGTCCGAGATCTCGCAGCGCGAGGTGGCGTACTACTTCGCTGCGCTCGCGATCGGTCTCGTCACCGGACTCCCCCAGACCGACCCGTGGCCGGTCGCGGCGCTCGTCGCCCTGATCCTCGCGGTGCTGTGGGGGGCCGACCACCCGCTGCTGCTCTCGCGCGCGCGCCACCAGGTCGTCCGCCTCGACCGCGCCGTGGCCGACGAGCGCGAGCTGCGCGCCGAACTCGAAGAGCGCCTCGGCGGCACAGTCGCCTCGACCACCGTCCAGGAGCTCGACCTCGTGAACGACACGACGCTGGTCGACGTCCGCTACCGGATCCCGCGGGCAGCCACGCGACCCACCACGACGAGCCGAACCACCGCGTCGAGCGCGCCCGCGATGCAGGGAGCGGCGCGATGACCGCGTTCGGCCGCTTCGACCCGGTCTCGCTCGACGCGCTCGTGGCCGAGGCATCCCTCCTCACTCGCGTCGACAGGAAGTACGTCGTGCCGCGCGCGGGCCTCGACCCGGTGCTCGCCGCACTCGACCCCGGCACGCGCGTGCTCGAGATCGACGGCGCGCGCGACTTCGCCTACGAGTCCGTGTACTTCGACACCCCCGACCTGCTGAGCTTCCGCATGGCCGCGCAGCCCCGGCGACGACGCTTCAAGCTGCGCACGCGCAGCTACCTCGATACGGGCACGTCGTACCTCGAGATCAAGACGCGCGGGGCGCGCGGCACGACCGTCAAAGACCGCGACGAGTACGACCCAAGGCACCGCGACCGGCTCACCGACGACGCCCGCGACGATGTGGCGAACGCGCTCGCGACCATCGGGGTCGCCTCCGACCGGGCCGATGAACTCGACGCGACGCTGCTGACCCGGTACCGGCGGGCCACCTTGCTCGCCGCTGACAGCACCGGCCGCGCCACCGTCGACATCGCGCTCGAGTGGATCGAGCCCGACGGACAGGGCTTCGCCCTTCCGGGGCTCACCATCGTCGAGACGAAGTCGGGCGCCCGGCCGTCCGACGTCGACCGTGCGCTGTGGCGGGCCGGCCATCGGCCCGCGACGGTGAGCAAGTACGCCACCGGGCTCGCGGCGCTTCACCCCGCCCTCCCCCGCAACCGGTGGGCGCGGCTGCTACGCGGCCCGTTCGATTCCTCGCAGCGCACGGCGCCCACGACCCACCCGACCATCGCCACCCCCAAGGAGGACGCATCATGCGCCGACACCCCCACCACCGCCCTCTCGAGCGCCGTAGCCGCCTGATCCTCGCGGCCGCGCCTCTGGCCGTCGCCGCGCTGGTGCTCGCCGGGTGCGCGACGCAGACCGCCGCATCGACGAACACCGCGACCACCGACGACACGACCACCGAGACCGCGGCCGTCGTCGACTCCGACCTCAGCGCGGCGGCCGTGCTCGCCGCGAACGCAGATGTGACGGTGGTGAAGGACGACGAGTGGAGCGAGACGGATGCTGCGGACATCACGCTCTCGGGCAGCACCGCGTCGAGCGACTCCGACGCCGTGACCGTCGACGGCTCCACGGTCACCATCACGGAGGCGGGTGTGTTCCGGCTCTCCGGGTCGCTCGACGGCCAGGTGGTGGTCGCCGCACCCGAGGATGCGCAGGTCGTGCTCATCCTCGACGACGCCGAGATCGCAGCATCCGACTCCCCCGCCATCACCGTGACGAGTGCGGACGACGTCGCCATCTCACTGGCGGCCGGGAGCGACAACAGTGTCTCGGACGCGTCGTCGTACGCCGACGGCGCGGACGCGAACGCCGCGATCTACGCCGACACCGACCTGACGATCTCGGGCACCGGCGCGCTCTCGGTCTCGGGCAACGGGAACGACGGCATCACGAGCACCGACGACCTGGTGATCCTGTCGGGCGAGATCGCCGTCGACGCGACTGACGACGCACTGCGCGGCAAGGACTCGCTCACCGTCGAAGGCGGCACGCTCGAACTCACCGCCGGCGGCGACGCCCTCAAGAGCGACCAGGCCGACGACGCCACGCAGGGCTTCGTCGCGATCACCGGCGGCACGGTGACGGCGACGAGCGGTGACGACGGCATCGCCGCGGCGACGGATGCCGTCGTCACGGGCGGCACCGTATCGCTGGCCGCGGGCACGAGCGCCTCGGCCTCGGACGACTCCCCCAAGGGCGTGACCGCGGGCGTCGTCGTCGCGATCGACGGCGGCGACATCGAGATCGAGGCGGCGGACGACGCCGTACACTCCGACGGTTCGGTCGGCATCGCCGGCGGCACCGTCACCGTCTCTGCGGGCGACGACGGCATCCACGCCGAACAGCGCCTCGAGATCCGTGACGGCCGCGTGACGGTCACGGAGTCGTACGAAGGCCTCGAGGCGACGGATGTCGCCATCTCGGGCGGCACGGTCGACATCACGTCGAGCGACGACGGCGTGAACGCAGCCGGCGGAACCGCCTCCGACACGCAGGGCGGCGGCATGGGCGGCGGAGGCGAGCAGGACACCGGCGAGACCGTCACGATCTCCGGCGGCAGCGTGCGCGTGACCGCGGTCGGCGACGGCCTCGACTCCAACGGAACGATCTCGATCACCGGTGGCACCACGGTCGTCAGCGGTCCGAGCTCGGCCGGCGGTCAGGGCGCGCTCGACTCCAACGGCACGACCACGATCGACGGCGGCGAGGTGTTCGTCGCAGGGTCCGTCCTGGTGGCGCCGACGGGTTCGCAGCAGTGGGTCGCCGCGACCGCCAGCGGTTCGGCCGGCGACACCGTCACGGTGACGGATGCCTCGGGCACCGTGATCGCGAGCTTCGAGGCCGACCAGAGCTTCGGCGCCGTGTTCTACAGCGGGCCGGGGGTCGCCGACGGCGGGTCGTTCACGATCGCGGTGAACGGCGTGACGGCGGCGACGGTGTCGGAGGGGGTCAACGTGTCAGGTGGAGGCATGGGCGGTGGCGGCGGTCGCCGTCCCTGATCCTCGGCTCGGTCGCCGCACGCTCCTGTTGCGGGCGGCGACCGAACGTGGGAAGTCCCTCCGAATGCGGGCCGCACGGCGCGTAGAGGTTGCATCCCGCCGCCGATCTCGGAATCGTGGCCGGTCCGGAACCGCAAACGGAAAGGAAAAGCATGCTTACGCTGACCCAGACCGCCGCCGAGGCCGTCGAAGAACTCGTCGCCCGGGTGCCCCTTGCTGAAGAGGGCGGTGTGCGAATCCGCGACACCGGAGGCTCGGAAGGATTCGAGCTGAGTGTCGCTCCTGCCCCGGCGCCCGCCGACACGGTCGTCACCGAAGGAGGCGCCCGCGTCTTCCTCGACGAGAGGGCTGCGGCCGCCCTCGACGACCGGGTGCTGGACGCCGAGCTGTCGAACGACGGCGCGGTTCGCTTCGCCCTCGGAACCCAGGGCTGATCGCAGCGCTTCGGGCCCCGGCATCCGTCATCGGATGTCGGGGCTCTCGTCGTCTACGCTTCCGACCGTCACGCGGTCGCGAGCTGGACGTTGGGGAATTCGCTGCCGTAGTGCGCCCGCATCCCCGTCTTGCGCTCGAGGTCGTCGATGACGGCCGCGGCGAAGTCGATGCCGTACAGCGCGGCACAGGACCCGAGGCCGCCGGGCGAGAACACGTTCACCTCCATCAGCTTGTCGCCCGCGATGTCCAGCCCGACGAGGAACATGCCGTCGGACAGGAGCTTCGGGCGGACGGCATCCACCAGCTGCAGCATCTCCTCGGTCACCTTCACGGCCTCGGCCTTCCCGCCGACCGACATGTTGGAGCGCACATCCTTCTCCCCCGGCCGCCGGCGGAATGCGGCGTGCACACCGTCGATCTCGAGTGCTCGGCCGTTCATGACGAACATCCGCACGTCGCCGTTCTTGGCGGCGGGAAGGTACTCCTGAGCCACCACATAGCCGTCACGGGCGATCGCCTCGACGATCTGGGCGATGTTCCGCTCCCGCTTCAGATCGACCAGGAACACCCCCGAACCGCCCGAGCCCTGCAGGGGCTTGAGCACCGCACGGCCCCCGAGCTCGTCGATGAACTCGCGGACCCTGTCCTCGTCGCGGGTGATCAGTGTGCGCGGACGCACCACCTCGGGGAAGTGCTGGAAGTACGCCTTCGACATGGCGTCCGCCAGGGAGCGGGGGTCGTTGACGACGAGGACGCCGGTCTCGGCGACCATCCGCCCGAACGCCAGTTCGGCCGTGCTCGCCCACGCCGAGTCTGCGGCTTCGGCCGCCGGGTCGGCGCGGAGCATGAGCACATCGAAGCCGTCGAGCTCGGTGCGCGCCCGGGTCGCGGACTGCACGTCCTCGAGATAGCGCTCGAGGGACCGGTACCGCTTGCCCGCGGTCGAGGTCGCAGTGATCGCCGAGAGCGATCCGTCGGGTTCGTAGCCGAAGTCCCGAAGACCCATGAGGTGCACGTCGTGCCCTCGCGCGGCAGCACTCATGGCGAGGCGGGTCGTCGAGTAGATGGGCTGTTCCGTGGCGATGTCGTTGACGACGAAACCGATTCTCATCGGGACTCCTCAAGCTTGGATTGCTAGGCGTTGACCAGCGACACCAGGTCGCTGGTGCGAGCGGCATGGTGGATCCTGTCGGCGGACTCCGCCTCCGACAGGTAGCGCGGGATGAGGCGCGCCGGTGCGAGGAGCCCGCGGTCCGCGAGGTCCTGCACGAGGGGCAGGTCCTCGAGCGAGAATTTGCCGAGGAAGAGGAGGTCGAGCGCCCCGCCGTGCGCCACGTGCTCCAGCAGCGCCAGCAGCCCGCGCAGATAGATGGCGTCCTTGGTGAATCCGCCGGCGCGGTACACCCGCATGGCGACGCTGTAGGCGCTGCCCGCAGGCAGGCCGTGGCCGGTGAGCAGACGGTGCGTCTCGACGAAGCTCGCGCCGCCCACCAGCGCGTGCACGGCCACCACCCGCGCCGCGAGCTGACGCAGCCGAGAAGCCGTGAGCCCGCCGCACGCGATCTCTGCGAGCACCGCGAGGCCCTCCTGCGTCTCGTCGTAGTGAGCGAGCCCGGCGCCGAGCATGCGGATGGGCTGCGCCAGGCCGTTGACCTGTGTCACGAGGTGCGTGCCCACTTCGTGCTGCAGCAGGGCGTTGACGCGCGGACCGGCCACCGCGGCGTTGCGCGAGATCAGGAGCGTATCGCCTTCGACCAGGACACCCGAGACGTCGTCGCGGATTTCGGCGTGCAGCTGCGCATCGGGGTCGATCGACCGGTAGTGGGCGATCTCGGCCTTCGCAGCCGCGAGGAACGTCTCCGCGCCCACGGATTCCTGTTCGAGTTTCCCGTACGGCAGCCGGCTGAGCAGATCGTCGGCGATGTCCACGAGCGCCGGCAGCACCGGGCCGTACTGCGCGATCGACAGCTGCAGGAAGTCGGGTGTGTTCCGCGCGCGCAGCATCTCCACGCGCAGCGTCATCTCGCGCTGCCGGTTGCGCAGCAGCGCCGCAAGGGTGGTGTCGCTGACGGCGTCGAGCGGCAGTGCAGCCACCTGGGCATCGAGCACCGCGGGGTCGACATCCAGGGCGCGATACTCGAACACGGGGTCGACCTCGGGGTCGGCAAGGAACTGCGCACGGATGTCGTCCGCGTTCACCGGTGTCATCTCGAGCAGGAATCGCACCGTCCCGGCGAGCGACGCCATCGCATGGTCCGCGGCGAGGTCGGCGGCCGAGAACGCGCCCTTCTCGATGACGTCGGTCTCGGGTCCGCCGGCGCCGGGGGCATTCGCCGGGTCCGTCGTCACGGTGTCGCCACCTCGACGAGCGCTTCCTGGAGCGCAGGGATCGTCGACGCCACGGCGCGTGCGAGCTCGTCGAGGCGAGCGTGATCCGCCTCGCCGGTCCACTCGTCCATGAACGTCTTCTTGAACTCCAGCGCGAGCACGGCAGCCCTGCCGGGATAGCGAGCGTGAGTCCAGGCGGCGAGCTGCTGCCCGCGGAAGCGGATGTTCTCGCGCACATCGAGCGGCCCCGCGGACGTTCCCGCCTGCGTGAGCGACTCGATGAAGGCGTCCGCGACGGATCCGAAGCGGCCGCGGTCGAGGGATCCCGTACCGACGTTCACCTCGGGGTTCTCAGCCCATGGGGCCTCGGGCGCCTCCGCCCCGCCGCGGCGGTGGTTGTAGGAGTGGATGTCGAACACCACGAACGGGCCGCGCTCGGCGACCACGTCCAGTCGCCGGCCGAGCTCCGCGTAGAACCCGTCGTACACCTCGAGAGATCCCCCGACGATGGCCGGTTCAAGCGGTGGATCGCGGACGACCTCCAGCCCCCACGCCTCCTCCGCCGACCGGTAGACGGCCTTCTCGCGCGAGCGGTTCAGGTCGACCTCGAAGCGCGACCGATGCACCACGACGCGGGCCGGCACGAGTGCGCCGATCACGTCGGTGTGGGGGTCTTCCTCCCGCAGCCGATCCTCGTCGGGCAGGACCAGCTCGGCCGCGACCTCCGGTCGGACGTCGTGCCCGTTGTGGATCGCCGTGGCGATGAACTGCCCGCTCCAGTCGCCCAGGAATTCGAACGCGGAGCGCTCCGTAGTGACCATCACCCCATTGTTTTCCCGGGCGGAGACGGGCCTCAAGGGCTTGACAGGGTCCGCGAGCCCCCGTATCCCGCGCGCCATCGGAGTCGTGGCAGGTAGACGTCACAGCCCTCGCGGCTGGGTAGACTCGTCGGGCCAGCCTCTGTAGCTCAATGGAAGAGCAGTTCCGTCCTAAGGAAACGGTTGGGGGTTCGAGTCCCTCCAGGGGCACAGTCTCTTTTTGACTCTGGCCAGGTATTTCTTCTGCGGTCAGACCACTCCGAATGCCTTTTTGGCCGCTTTTTGGCCGCATTTGAGAAACGTGTGAGCGGACAACGTGGCAGATTCGACGCCCTTCAAGGAGCGTCGTTCGACGCCACAGAACGACGAAATCGAGCATTTCGTGGGTCCTGAGCCTCGTCGAAAAGTTGAGCAGTCTGCTCTCCGGCGTTACGTCGGTCGGGCGTAGCGGGTCTGCGGACCTGATGGCAGCGCCACGAGCGGCATCGCGTCGTTGAGGCGCGATGCGACGGCATCCAGATCGTCGTCGAAGAGGTCGGCGTAGGTGTCCAGCGTCATCGCGGCCGACGCGTGGCCGAGCATCCGCTGCACAGCCTTCACGTTTGCGCCCGAGCTGATCGCGAGCGATGCGGCGGTGTGGCGGAGGTCGTGAGGCGTCAGCCTCGGGATCGATGGGTCCACAGCCTGCGCACGGCGGACCGCGTTCGCGAACCATCCCTGTGCGCCTGAGTTGCGCATGTGGTTGATGCCGTCGCCGAACAGCAGCCCATCCGGTCCCTTGCCGGCGCACGCCTGCTCGATCATCGGAGCGAGTCGGGCAGGGTAAGGCACCGAGCGCCTCTCGTGCGTCTTTGGCGTGCCGACGTGGATCTCGTACGCGATCATCACCGCGTTCTCCTCGATCACGAAGCGTCGACGCAGTCGATGCACACTCCGCACGCGCAGCCCCGTCGCCTCACCCCAGCGCAGGCCGGTGTAGGCCAAGGTCAGGACCATCGTCGGATACGCCGAGCATGCCGCCAACGTTGCCACCTGGTCGTGCGAGAGATAGACGCGGCGCTTGCCTGGTCCGCTTCGAGGGAGATTGCGGATGTGTCGCGCCGGATTGTTCGCAAGGCGACGATCATCGATGGCGACATCGAGGATGCCTGCGAGGACTCCCAGCGCGCGAAGCACGACCGTGCGCGACTTCTGCGTCGCGAGCTCTGACACCCAGTCCTGAACTTCAGACCGCCGGATCGACCAGATCTCCCTGTCTGCCCAGACTGGAGCGACGTGGTTCTTCCACGCCCGCTCGAGCGTCATGTAGTACGAAGGCTTCGACATAGGCGGCTGTTTCGACCGGAGCCAGCTGTCGGCGAACATCTGGACCGGCACCCGCGATGCCATGGGATCGATGTACTCGCCCTTCGATTTGGACACGGTGACCATGGACAGGTAGAGCTTCGCCTCGCGCATCGTCGTGAAGCCGCGCTTCTGCGTTTCGGTGCTATCAGGCTTGCGGTAGCGCACGCGGTAGCGGCGGCCCTTCGCCGTTTCGTACGGGGTGATGGTGCCCATCTCTCGACCTCCGCTCATGCTGGCTCGACGGTCAGTATCGGCCCAGTGTCGGACACGGCTTGGACGCCGTCAACGCCGGCGATGACAGATGTGGATAGATGTCGGAAGACGTCGTCAACTGGCGTTGGGGTAGAGGAGCGCCTCCCCCGACGCCGAGAGCGTAGCGCTCGGTCGCGCCTCCGTTCTCGCCGCTCACTCCTTGCAGACTCCGCGCTGGCGCGCGTCGCTTAGCAGCCGTCTCACGACGCGCACTGCGCCGCGCCCGAGCGCTGGGACGGCTGATTGTCGGAGGGGAGGCCGCTGTGCGATACCGTCACACCGTGACGAGTGAGCGAGTTCGTGAAGCCTTGTCGGAGTTCGTGCGCGAGCGCGACTGGGCTCAGTTTCATACGCCGGCAAACCTCGCGAAGAGCATTTCGATCGAGGCTGGCGAACTGCTCGAGTGCTTCCAGTGGAGCGACGATGCAGACGAGGTTCGCGTTCGCGATGAACTCGCCGACGTCGTCACATACTGCACACTGCTCGCCGCTCAACTGGGAGTCGACCTGGACGAGATCGTCCTCCAGAAGCTCGCGGTAACAGGCTCGAAGTACCCCGCCGATCGATCAAGAGGGCGGAGCACGAAGTATGACGCCCTTTGAGATCGAACGGCTCGACTTCACCACGCCCGCGATCTCAACTTGGGCGTCCGGCGATGAACGGCGGACGAACTGGCCAGTCGTCTACGTTCTCGACAGCGCCGGGTCCCCAGATGCGCCATCTGTCTATGTCGGCGAGACGGTCAGTGCTGTGTCACGCATGCGTCAGCACATCCAGAATCCATCAAAGGCGGGGTTCCGCCGGGTGCGTGTCGTCATTGACGAGACGTTCAACAAGTCGGCCTGTCTCGACCTCGAGTCGCACCTCATCCGCTGGCTCGCCGGCGACGGGCACTTCACAGTGCTCAATGGAAACGAGGGCATCATCGACGCGCGGTACTACGAGCGCGACCAGTACCGCGAGAGCTTCCGCGACATCTTCGAGCAGTTGCGATCGGACGGGATCTTTCAGCGCAGCATCCCCGACATCGAGAACAGCGATCTCTTCAAGCTCTCGCCTTTCAAGGTCCTCACCCGAGAGCAGGCGATCGCCGTCGAGCAGATCGTTGAATCGCTGCTCGCGGACCTCGCGACGGGCACACGATCGACCAGCGTCATCCAGGGCAATCCGGGTACGGGAAAGACGATCGTGGCGATCTTCCTCATGAAGCTGCTGGCCGACATCCGCGACTACGAAGACACAGATGAGATCGAGCAGGACTCCCTCTTCTCCGAGTTCTTCGTCCCTGAGAACCGCGAGCTACTGAAGAGCGTCCGCGTCGGACTGGTCGTACCCCAGCAGTCGCTTCGAAACTCGATCAAGAGGGTGTTCAAGAAGACGCCGAAGGTCAGTGAGGAGCTAGTGCTGAACCCGTTCGACGTCGGCAAGTCGTCCATGCCGTTCGACCTGCTCATCGTCGACGAGACGCACCGACTCAATCGCCGCGCGAACCAATCCTCGGGTATGCGCAACCGCGACTTCGCGGACATCAACGAACGACTCTTCGGATCAGATGACCTCAGCAGGACGCAACTCGACTGGATCCGCGCCCAGAGCACGCACCAGATCCTCCTCATCGACGAGCAGCAGGGTGTGCGGCCGGCAGACCTCCCGAGCGAGGTTCTTGCCGCTGAGATCGCTGATGCAAAGCGAGTGCATCGGTGGTTTCCTTTGGCGAGGCAGATGCGGGTGAGGGCGGACGCAGACTACGTGGGATTCGTCCGCCAGCTGCTTCGGGGTGAACTTCGCACCGGCGACGGCCCGGACTTCGGTGAGTACGACCTGCGGTTCTTCGAGAATGTCGGAGAAATGCGGCAGGCCATCCTCGACCGCGACCGCGAGGTGGGGCTCGCCCGGCTCGTGGCGGGCTACGCGTGGGACTGGAAGACACGCGGCAACAGACCCGGCTTCGACTTCGAACTCGAGGGAACTGGGTTCGTCTGGAACCGCACAGACAAGGACTGGATCAACTCCTCAGGATCGATCGACGAGGTCGGCTCGATTCACACGGTGCAGGGCTACGACCTCAACTACGCCGGGGTGATCATCGGCGGCGACCTCCGATACGACGAGGTTGCTGGGCAGGTAGTCGTAGACCGTGACTCTTACCGCGACAAGAAGGGGAAGGAGAACCTCAAGAAACTGCGCAGGCAGACCACCGACGCGGACCTCCTTACACTGATCCAGAACATTTACGGCGTTCTCCTTACGCGGGGAATCCTGGGAACCTACGTGTACGTTTGCGATCCGGTTCTCCGCAACTACGTCGCGTCTGTCCTGAGCGCCGATCCGACATCGGGCACCGGCCCGCGAGTGTAAGGCGCGAGTCCGTCAATGGTTCTCGCGACGGCGGGAGCCGACTGAGGCGGAGCGGTTTCCACCTCGATCTGTCTGAGTCGAAGACCCGCAGCATCTCGGGGTTCGTCGATCGTTTCGATCGGACTGAATCGGCGCCGCTCTCGCCACAGAGTGGCCGACGTGCGGACAAAGCCGACTGGCGAGCGGCGGCGTATGCGAGTGTGAGGGTGCTGCCGGTCGACGACGTCGTGACCCAAGCGCATCGCGGCTCGTTCGGCAGTCGCCCTACATCTGATCCCACTTCGCCTCAAGGTTCAGGTTGGTCGGCTTCAGTGGTGTTGGTGTCGCCGGTGCGCTGAAGACGGTTCGCGATCTTGCCGGCGAAGCGCCCTGTCGACATCCGAGCGGTCTCGAGCGTCTCGGTCCCAAATCGACCCGCCGCCTGAAGGCCATCCCTGCCCGCACCGACCACGTCATCCCGCACGTCCGCTGCAGCCGCCGACCACCGTCGAGCCTCGAGCGCGGCGCGCTCATCGGCGACCCCAAGTGTCGCGTGAAGTTCACCGACACCGGAGGCGACGTCGTTGCTCGCGTGGACGACGACTCGAGCCGAGACGGGGCTCAGCAGCACCTTTGCGTTCGCTCTGCTCGCGGCCGCGTCCATACGGGCGACGAGCTGCATGGTGGTCGTCGCGATGAGCTCGAGCCTCCGGTGGCGAGCCGTCTGCAGCGCGACGCGATGCTTGTCGAGCTCGTCCGGCGAGGCATCGAGTACACGGTCGAGCTCCAGCACCCCCATGGCCTCCTGCAGTTGGACGCAACGAGCGAGCACAGCCAGCCACTCCACCACGGTGTCCTGTGCATGCTTCGACAGATCGGCGAGTTCACCGATCTTGGTCTCACGCTCGAGCTTCTCCGCGAGTCCGTCCAGTTGCCGCAGGGCATACGCCTGGGTTCGCGCGATCGTCGCCGCGGAGCCCTGCACCTTCGACCACGTCACCTCGGACACCCGGCCGACCTCCGCACGTACGACCATCGCTTCGTCGAGCATCAGTTCGACGCCGATCATGTCGGCAAGCACTGCATCTTTCTGCGCGCGGAGAATGTCGTCGACCTTGGCGTCGATCTTCGCGAGGTAGTCGGTGATCTCCTCCATCGTCTGCTGCATCGCGTACTGAGCCATGATGCCGCCCACACCCGCGAGAATTGCGGGGTTGGTCAGCATCGCGCCCGGCTTTGCCACGAACTGAAGGTTCTTCGCGAACTGTCCGTTCGGCGCACGTGTAGTGGCGTGCAGGAAGTCGGTCGTCGAGTTCTTGACGAGCGGCAGCTTCTGGGCGGCCCTCGCTGACTCCTCGGTCAGTTTCATCCATCGGCCGGCGTTGGCCGATACCTCGGATGCGGCCTGCACCACCGCCGCGCCCTTCGCCACTGAGGGGCTCAGCCGCCGCAGATCGAGTTCCCGCGATGGCAGTCCCGTCGACGCGACGAACCGCTCGACGGTTGCGGGCTCACCGATGATCAAGAGTCCGTCGCCGTCGCTGATGAGTTCAACTTCGTTGCCCGACGGAGCTGCCGTAGCCTCGAGCGGTTCGGAGTCGGTCATGGGCGGTTGTCCTTCTGTGGGTCGCGGCGTTCGGTCATCACTCAAAGTCGAACTCGACGGTGATGGTGGGGTCGATCGCCTTCACGATCTTGGTGTAGAACTGCTCTGCCTGTTCTTCGAGCACCGGTCGGAAGCCGTCGATATGCTCGTCCACGGCCTGCTCAGACAGCAGTTCCTCGAACACTTCGGTCGTGTCGATCTCAGGAGTCGTCCAACTGAGCAGGCCATTCTCTTCCTCGGCGACGCTCAAATCGGAGTTGGCGTAACCCAGGTAGATGAACTTGGGGATTGTGATGCGGTAAGCGTTGTCGCCCGCGGGGACGATCGCGACGTCCTTCCCCTCGATGCCGAACTTCGCGTCGTATTCGTAGCGAACGAGCACAGACCGCTCGGTGCCTGGGAGGGTGAAGAGCTGGAAGTCGCCGATCGCGAGCTTCAGACCGTCCGCGCGCTCCTCCTGGACATCCGTGATCCCCGCCGTGACGAGGATGACCTGCTCCTCACCTTTGATCGATCGGATGACCTGGGTGTCGCGCGACTCCGCCGCGCCGAGGAACTTTCCAATCGTGAGCCCAGCGACCGCAGCTGCGCCGATCGCGGCGACGATGAATACGACGAGCAGAATCTTTGCCCATACCGGTGTCTTCCTGACGGGCTTTGGTCCAGGTGCGGTCGCCGAAGGCGGCGCGGCCGTAGTGGTCATGCGGTGTGTATCCCCCAAATACATGCGACGGTGCAGTCTTGTGAATCTATCCGGTCGCGGCGTCCTATATGCGCAAGGGCGGACCTCCGACGCAGCCGCGTCGACGGTTTGGGCGGCGGCGAGTGGATGAGCATCAGAGTCGCCCGCGTCCACGGAGCAGAGTCTCGTGCCAGCTCGGACATAGCTGGAGAGCGGTGGGCCCTGGCGCTAGGGCGTGTTGATCAAGAGGTTCCGCTCCTCGGTGGGTGGGGCGTGAGTCTTGAACGGTGACGCGACAGGAGATCTCTGACGAGGTGTGGGCCGTGATGGAGCCGTTGATGCCGACGGTGACCGGTCGGTCGCGGCCGTGGACGGATCACCGGCTCGCTATCGAGGGGATGGCGTGGAAGTACCGGACCGGTGCGCCGTGGCGTGACGTTCCGGAACGGTTCGGGAAGTGGAACTCGATCTACAAGCGGTTCAACCGGTGGGCCGGGGACGGCACCTGGCAGAAGCTGCTCACCGAGGTGCAGAAGCAGGCCGACGCCGCTGGGGAAATCGACTGGGTCGTCTCGATCGACTCCACGATCGCGCGCGTGCATCAGCACGGCGCGACCCTCGCCCGGGACACAGGGGGCTGTGCCGAATCACAAGAATCCGTGGTCCGAGCCGCCTGATCACGGGATCGGACGCTCCCGCGGCGGGCTGACGACCAAACTGCACCTGGTCTGCGACGGCCGCGGCCGGCCGCTGAGCATGATGATCACCGCCGGGAACATCAACGACACCACGATGATGAGCGCGGTGCTGGAGAACATCCGCGTTCCCCGCGACGGGAAGGGCCGCCCCCGCACCCGCCCCGACCGGGTGCTCGCCGACAAGGGGTACCCCTCAAGGGCGAACCGCGCCTGGCTCCGCGACCGGAGGATCGCGGCGACCATCCCCGAGCGGGACGACCAGATCGCGCACCGCCGCAAGAAGCCGGGCCGGCCGATCGCTTTCGGCGACAAGCAGAAGGAACGCTACAAGGGACGCAACGTCGTAGAACGCTGCTTCAACCGTCTCAAGCAGTGGCGCGGCATCGCGATGCGCTCGGACAAACTCGCCCGCAACTACCGAGCCGCCGTCAGCCTCGCCGCGGCGCTGATCTGGATCAAGACCGATCTCCGCTGAGCGCTTCGCGCTCCTGCAGCGTGCGCTCAAGCTGTCCCACCGTCGGCGCACCCGCAAAGCCGCGCTCGGTCAGATAGACCCTGCACGCCAAGTCGGCAGTGTTCCCCTGGGACGGGAACAAGTCCTGACCGTCCAGAAGAATCGTGGGCGAGCCCGCGAAACCAGAGCTCACCGCCTCAGCCTCGGTGCGGATCAACACGAACTCCACCGGAACATCGCCCCGTCCGATCGAGTCGAGCACCAGCCGTACTCGATCGCCCGCCTCCTGCCAATTCGGGCAATCCTCGATATGCAGCACCTGGATCTTCACACGCCCATTCTCCCGCGCAACTCGCGGCGGCTGGCCACCCCGCACCTTCTTGATCAACACGCCCTAGAGGACGAGGAGGGGCTAGCGCCGGCTCCCGAGCTGCCGAGGGGGTAGGCGCGAGCTCCCGTCACGTGCCGCCGCCGCCTCCACCTACGACTCGACCGGTAACGGCGGGGTATGACGCCGACGTCGGTGGCCGCGCTTACCATCGGTCTATGACGAAATCCCTCCGCATGATTGACCTTTTCGCCGGTTGCGGAGGCATGACAGTCGGGTTCGCGGCCGAGGGGTTCCGTTCAGTGCTGGCGGTTGAGTGGGATCGAGCTGCGGCGGCCACATATGCGGCGAACTTCGGCGAAGAGCATGTGATCGCGGGCGACATCGCAGGCGTACCCAACGAGGCCATCCCTGAGGCCGACATCATCATCGGTGGTCCACCGTGCCAGGGATTCTCGAACCTCGGGCTGAAGGATATCAACGACCCTCGGAATCAGCTCTGGCGCGAGTTCATGCGGTTCGTGAAGCACTCGCGCCCCAAGGTCTTCGTCATCGAGAACGTCGATCGCTTTGCCAAGTCGCCGGAGTTCGCGATGCTGCTGGCGGAGGCCGATCATGGCGCTCTGGCCGAGTACGAACTTCAGCACGCAGTGCTCAATGCTGCAGACTACGGCGTCGCTCAGCGCCGCAAGCGGACCATTGTGATCGGATCGCGGATCGGTCGAATCGATCTACCCAACGCTACTCACACGAAGGATCCCGCCGAGGGGTCGGGCCTGAAGCCCTGGCGGACGGTGCGGGATGTGATCGGCGCTATCCCTCCGCATCCTTTGACGACGGAGCTTCCGGACACCAGGTCCGCTTTCTTCGGAGAGACGATGCCTGGAGTCTTCCGCGGGCTCGACCTCCACATCCGGCGCACACCGACGAGCAAGAGCCTCGACCGATACAGCTTCATACCACCAGGCGGCGGACGGTTCGACCTTCCGCATGCGCTGCTTCCTAACTGCTGGGCCAACAAGCCGACCGGCACCACCGACGTCATGGGCCGGCTCCGTTGGGACATGCCATCGGTGACGATCCGGACAGAGTTCTTCAAGCCGGAGAAGGGGCAGTACCTGCACCCGCAGTGGGAGGCTGGCGAGTGGGTGGAGGAGTACGGCAAGCATCGCAGCGACCCGGTTCGCTCGGTTGACCGCGTCATCAGCCACTTCGAGGCATCGCTGATCCAGGATTTCCCGGCTGACTACCGATGGGTGGGCACCAAGATCCAAATCGCACGACAGATCGGGAACGCGGTGCCCTCAGGTCTGGCGCAAGCCATCGCACAGCAGATCAAGCCGCACCTAGTCGCCGCACGGATCGCGGACGAACAAGAACTCGAGCTCGCCGTCGCCTAACTGCCCGCGCCAGGTATTTGCGGGTCCCACTCGATCTCAAGCTGAGCAGGCGTCACGTCGACGCGGTCGTGAGCCTTTGCAGGACTCACGGCCACCCAGGCATCATCACCTAGATCGAACCCGAGCTCCTTCGCCCGCAGCCGATCGGTGAGCCAGGTCCCGACAAGCACCTCCAGGCCCGACGCGGCGAGAACAGCATCCTTCGCCTGGCGTGCCCGGCGCATCGGATCCTTGTTTCCGA
This sequence comes from Microbacterium sp. Leaf288, assembly GCF_001422925.1. GTDB lineage: Bacteria > Actinomycetota > Actinomycetes > Actinomycetales > Microbacteriaceae > Microbacterium. The sequence goes on along the minus strand of NZ_LMNI01000011.1, from coordinate 829,097 downwards.
AACACACCGTTTCGATCGAGGACCGAGGAATCACCGTGTCTGGCAGGAACCCGAAGAGCGAAGCCAGCCGAGAGGTCTGACCGACTCTTGGCGCGAAGACGACAGCGAGTTGTGCTGCCGTGAGCTGGATCAATGGCTCCGCGGGAAGCGAGGTCCAATCGATCAGGGGAAGTGAGAACTGCGCGAGCGCATCCGCTGCGACGCCACGCTTTCCGTCCTTGTTGGCACCGTCGTTCAGCCACACCCGGTGGACCCGCATCAGGAACGCCCGGTGACGTCGCCTCGCGACATCCACCTGGATGAGGACGCTGATCTCACATTGGCCCTCTGTCGGGATCATCCAGTTCGACCGGATCGTGGCCTTGAGCTCGACCGGGATCCCGAGGATCAAAGTGTCTAGCGGGGGCTCTTTGTAGAGACGCAGCTCATTCAGCACGCGGTACTGAAGCTTCGTGCCCACCGAGGCTCGCTCGTCGGAATCGACCTCAGGACTCAGCAGGTCGAACCGTCCCGTCCGAGCTCCATCGAGAACGTACTTCACGGCATCGTCGACCGCTCGCGTCAGCTGGACGGGCAGCGGGCGGGCGACGAGCCATGACCACACCTTCTGGAGCTCAGTATCGTCGTCCACCCCATGGACCACGTGGGGAGTGGAGGTGCGCCCGCGTCGCTCGTCGGGTAGGCACAAACTGCCTGGCAACGCGGCCGTCTTTCTCATCATCGAGACGCTATCGCACGCCCGGCGGGCGGGACGACTGTCGCAGGTCGGCCTCGCCGAACATCCTTCGTTTCTCGTTCACCGCGTCGATGACGCGTGCGGAGGCGGCAGCGACCGATTCGTGCTCCCAGACACGTATGACCGCCCAGCCGTCGGCTTCCAGCGCCCGGGTTGTCTCCACGTCGCGAAGCCGGTTCCGCTCCAGCTTCGGCACCCAGTAGTCGGCGTTCGTCTTAGGCACCGTTCCGTGGACCGGGCATGAGTGCCAGAAGCACCCGTCGACGAAGATCGCGATGCGCAGTCTGGTGAAAACGATGTCTGCGCGTCGGCGCCGATCGGGGCCGGGGGCAAAGTCGACTCTGTATCTGTAACCAGCCGCGTGCAACTCCTTACGAAGTGCACGCTCAGGGCTCGTGTCGCGACCGCGGTTGGAGCGCATCGATCTCGCGACGCCCGGACTGCTCGCCCAGGACGGATTGGAACGGGGTGGGTTCCGTTCAGGGCGAGGATCAGAGAATGTCAACCGCCACTTCCTCGAGTTTCGCTAGCAGGGCTACGGTCTTAGTTTGTGCCCTCTTTCGAAGGAGCGCAGGGGCTGTTTCCCCAACGAAAGTGTTCCTGCATCTCGAGACGTCATTGAGGCTCGTTCATGGTTAGGCCGCAGATGTTCTGACTTCCTCCAAAACCCCTTCGAGTAGGCCGGGAACGCTACGACCGCCGAACACGAGCTGACGGTCCAGGAGCCTATTCCCTGACTCGCAGGAGGTCTCGCTAACAAGTGAGCAGCCGTGGCATGCGGACAGATTCAGACTCGAGGAACCCTGGCTGTCGCTTTCAATACACACCGGGTCGTTAGAGCAGACGTCGGCGTCGTTGAGTGCGGCCAGCAGCAACGGGACCAGCTTGTCCGGCGCTCCGAGGCGGACGAGGCCGCCGAGGGTGCCTTGCGCGTCTCCGGCAGCAGTGTAGATGAGCACGCCCGCCGTCCTGTCTGGTCTTTCGGAGCTGGCGTAGATCCGCTCCTGCAGGGAGGCCGAAGCGTAACCGCTCGCGTATGCGAGTCGCCGGACCAACAGATGAGCAATCGTGTGCAGGACGATGAATCTTGGTTCCGGGGTTGGTAGCCGGTGAGCCCATTCGGTAGCGTTTCGGCGGCCGATTAGTACATCAGCGCGCGCGAGTACCTCGGGGCGCCGCTCCCACTCAGCCAGGACAGCTTCATTGAATCGCAGGAAAATACCCTCACCGAACATCTCGATCGCTGGGTACACCGGCTTCCGTCGTTGATCAGGTCCGAGGTCTGCCATGATGCGCTCCGCATTCCCGTCGTGGCGTCGAAATCCGAGGAGCGCGCGCACCTCCCTGACACGACGGACTTGACCGATGGAGTCGATGCGGCCTGTCAGCGTGCTCGGCCAGTCGGGACGCGGTGAGAGATCCCACCCGTCGACGACGAAATCCGATCCGCTGTCGTCTCGCCCGCTTTGCTCGAGCTTCTTGACGAATGCCGCCCACTCTCCGTCCTTCAAGTCCATGAGTGGTTCATCGAGATCGGTCCCGTCTTGGGCGGCCAGTGCGAGGACGACGTCTTTCGTGGTGTTCAGCTCGGCCGCGATCCATTCGGACACCATGTCGGACTGCGGGCCGCCGTTGTCCGCCACGAGTTTGTCGAAATAGACGTGTCCGCGAATCTTGTCCGCGAGCTGGACGGATGCCGGGCGCTCCTCCGGGATGTCGAGCGCAGAGAGTCGCTCGGCGATGTAGTTGCTTGTCGCTCCGCGCTGAACCGCAGCGAGAGCGTGATCGCATACGGCCGCTGTAGTCGGATCCTGCCACGGCTGTCGACCGCTGCAACGAAGACCGTCGCGACCCAGCGCCGACTTGGCGACGAGGTCCGACAGGGATCGAGATCGTTTGCAACTCCCGCACTCGACTCGCAACGACTTCAGACCTTCACCGGACTTCGCTGATCGTACAAACCTCAGTTCCTTGTACGCGCGACAGAATCTCACAGCGTCGGTTATCCCCGAATCACTTCCGCGATGTGCCCACGTGAACCAGGGGATGTCCTGGGTGTGGCTTCCCTTTTCGCAGATCGCGATGTAGCGCATTGGCACGAGGATGCCTCCGCAGGCGCACTTATTGGTCCACTTGCCTTTATCCTTGCCCGATCGGTCCGAAAGCTTCGTGCAGCGTTCGCAAAACCGCCACTCGGGGAATCGCCAGTAGAGGAGGCTGGGGGTGCCTTTCGCAACTCTCCCCGAATGCGTGGGTGGCTCGCGAAGCTCGCCTGCGCCAATGCGCTGTAGCAGGCGCTCGCAATGAATCTCGGGCGAGTGCTTCTTGTCCCACCACGACGTATCCGCTGCGATCAGCGACTCCCCTCTCACATCAACAATCGCACCGACGCCGAAGGGTGAAACGATCTCCGACAGACGGAGATCATGCTTGATTCGTTCCACTTGTCACCTCTTCTCTGGGCTCAACGACTTCGACCGCCACATTCGGTTCGACGGACCTCATGGAGTCGGCCACTAGAAATCCCTCACCGCCTTGACCGAACCGCTTGAGGAGTGACTCATCCTCGGACTTCGCGCGGTCATAGCGGAGAGAGAGTCCAGCCGACCGCGCATCGGACGCGCGCCGATCCCATTCCCTGAGGAGAGCCCAGACCGCGCTCTCCGTATCCGCGGCTTCCATTGGTTCTGACCGCGTGACCGCATCGACGAAGTCCGCGATGAGCGCCTCAAGGGAGGACCGCATCTGAAGGTCCGCAAGATTCAAGTTCCCCGCTGAGTCATTGCTCGCGAGAGCGGGGATCGTGTTCCTCGCTAGCGCGACAAGAGCACCGGCCAAAGAGCGCTCCCTCGACGAAAGCGACCACGGTGTAACGCTCGTAGGCTCGACGCTTCTGTACAACGCCTCGTGATAACTGCGGAATGACTCGAAATGCGATCGGTCGCGAGCGCGATTGGATCGGAACAGCGTCGTGACGATGCCGCTATTGCTGCCTCGGCCGACACGACTCGTCGCCTGGATGTACTCCGCGGTGGTTTTCGGCTGCCCCACCATCAGCATCAGGGCGAGTCGCGGGATGTCGATTCCAACCGACAGCATGTTGGAGGAGAGGACCACGTCCACGGCTTGATCTGAGGTATCCGCGCTACGAGACAACTCGCGAAGGTCGTTCGGGAGCTCCTCAGGTCCTCTTCGGGAAGTCAGTTCGAGGACTCTGTCCGCGCGCACTTGGCGCAACGCGAGTCCGAGACGCTCTGCCCGTGTCTCCAGTCGGCCGTTGATGTCGTCAACGACAAGGGTGCCCGTCCGACCAAGCTCGCGAAGGCTGTTGTGGTACATCACGGCGGTCCAATAAGAATCGCGCGTCGCGCCCGATGCAGGATCGTGTTCAAGGATCGCGGGGATCTCTAGGAGCGGCGACGCCGCCGCGATGACGCCCGATGCCTGCGACAAAGATTGCGGCATCAGACCGACGAAGAGCCGGCCCATGCCCGACTTTGCAGGTTGTGAGAAGAAGGTTCGATCGTCGTCGAGACCTGCGGGAGGGTAGAGCCCCACCGGCCTACCGTAGAGACCTCTGACCTGATCGTCGGATGCGCGGATGGTGGCAGTCGAAGCGATGATCTTGGGTACGCCTCCCGCATGGCGAAGCAGCAGCCGGATCACGGCATCGAACACGGCCACTGTTGTGCCGAGCGGCCCGGAGAGGAGGTGCAGCTCGTCCTGAATAACGATGGAGGGCGGGCGGAAGATCGTGCCCAGTCCTAGTAGCCTTCCAGCCTCGGGTCGAAACTGGATCCGCGCGAATTTGTCGACCGTCGCGAGCAAGATGGTCGGTGGTTCCGCGTAGATCTCATCGTCGACGACCAACACGGGTAGAGAGCTGGAGAACTCACATTCGGCGTTGGTGCAATGGATGTTGAGATCGTTGCCCGAGAACTCGAATCCGTATCGGCTGCGGTTGGTGTCCTTTCGTTCAGGAAGAAGCGCTGTGCGACACCACGGACAGCTCTCGACCTGAAATTGGTTTGCTTCTTCGGGACGCGCAGCATTATGCAAACGGCTGAGCGCGTCCTTGGCCTCGCTCTTCGTGCCGGGGGTGACTTCGTTTCCGACCCACAGGCCAATCGTGAACGGCGACATGAGCCTTGCTCGAGGATCAGCGTGCGGCCCACCTCGCCGCAGCAGTTCCATAGCGCAAACCAATGCGGCTGTCCGCTGGAACTGTTGTGTGGTGAGAAGCCTCAAGGTGTACCGGGTGAGAATTGCCGTCCCACCGCCCTCGGGCCCATCGGCTATGCGCCGGCGAAAGATCTCGATCGCTGACAAGCCGAGGTATGCCTCTGTCTTGCCGCCACCCGTCGGGAACCAGATCAGGTCGACCAGGTCGCGGTCTTCATGAAGTTCGTCCACGGTCGAGGCGAGAGCGACAAGAATGAACCCGAGTTGGAACGGTCGCCATTTTGGTTCCGGAAGTGGCCACTCGGTCGCAACTTGGTGAGCCGCGGTCTGTCTCATCTGTAGGCGCATGGCGGCCATGCCGAGGGAGAAGGCGGCGCGCAGATCCTTCTTCGACGGAGAACTGAGAAGCTCGATGCTTTGTCGCATTCGCTCGACGGCGGCCCTCGACCTGGCGACTATCCTGGCGGCGACGTGCGACTCAGTGCCGAAGGTGAGCACCCGACCTTCTTGTGTACCAACCCACTGCTCGAAGGCGTTCACGAACGCATTCAGGTTCGCAGCTACGCCAGATGTGTCTGTGTCGATCTGAGCGAGCCTGCTTAGCTGCAGAGCCTCCGACTCCGGCGCGCCCGGGGCGAATCCCGTGGTTTCTATACCGACAACGACGAGGCTCGGAACCGGTTCGAGAAATACTCGAGTTACTGCGCCGTCGTCGATCTCCCAGTCCGCTGCCATCCCATGACCGACGGCGTAGACCTTTCGGTCGCGATAGCGGAGTCGGATTTCAGCCGACTCCGAATCCACGTCGAAGGAGCGTGCTGGGTCGTATTCGAGGAACGCCCCGGCCTCCGGCGGCGTGACGCTCAGCCCGGCTTGGAAGAGCGTGAGGGGGATGTCGAGTCGGTCGTCTCCCGTGCTCTTCGCGAGGACGCGGACATGCACCGTCACTAGGAATGCGGAGCCGTACTGCCTCCACCTCGATCCCACCTCGACCGGAATCCCACCGACACTCAGCTGCCGCATTTTGGCCGTGCTTGATAGATCCAGGACTCCCGACGAGAAGTCCGTTCGCTGCCATCTAGGCGGCCCATCGTCAACGACGCGTTCGTAGGTGCCGCCTGTCAACTGGCAGTGCACGTGCGGAATGCTCGAAACGAACGACAGCGCAACGGATGATGGGCGCCAGTCCTCCGCGACGGGCCCGGTCGCTCCGTCCTCGTCGACGTCTCCGGACTGAACATCTGCATCTGTAACGGGATAGCTGTCTTCGAGCGACCCAGTGGCATCGGTGGCCTCGGATGGATAGAGCATTCCGACCGAATACTGCCTATTCGGCGGGTTGGTCATCAGTTCGCCCGGTCCTGCTTCCGGCCCGACATACGCGGCGCGGAGGTGACGAAGGGCAAGACGCTGCGCTGACGTGTATGTCACTTCTGCTCCAGGCGGCTCTTGAGGAGGACTTGCAGACGTCGCTTGTCCGCCGCAGACGCGACGATGGTCAGCGAAACCCGAGCACGCGTGACGGCGACGTAGAACGCGGCCAAGCCGGGTACGTCATACTCAGCTGGGAGGCAGCACACGACGACATGCTCTGCCTCCAGTCCTTTCGCGAAGCGTGGGCTTGTGATCGTGAATCCGCCGGCAGTGAGCGCGGGAGGATCCACTGAATCCGCTCTGATGATCCAGACGCCCGAGCGGCTCGCACCATCCGACACGAGCTCTGATGCCGCGGACTCGCCCTCCTCAACGCCCCCTGAGCCGGTTGGTGTGTGCCACCGCACTTTCTCCCCATGCACTATGCCGGGGTCCCCAACGTCTGCTCCGAGGTACTCCTGCACCACGTGAACGATTGCTCGAGTGTTGCGAACGTTCAGATCCAGATCCAGCGATGTCGCCTCGGCCGCGATGAGCTCAAGCACATCCCCATCAAACGCACCGTCGATGTGAGCCTGGTTGTTCGGGTCGAGGAACATTCGCCATCGGCCGCCCGTGCGACCACCCACGAGGAGTGCGTCGATAGCGTCCATTCCGTCCGCGGTCATGAGGTCTTGTGCTTCATCGACGAACACCACGTCATATCTCGTCCCCTGAACAAGGGAATGGAACGGTATGACGTCAACGTCTCTGCCCGCGACTCGGGGCGCAAAGAAGTCGACAAGGCCAGGGGATCCGAACGTGATGAGGACGCGTCGACCTTGGTCTGATTCCTGCTTGGCGCCCTCCGCCAGGACAACGGACTTCCCGGTGCCAGCCCCTCCCTGCACCAGTACTCGCGGATTGCGTGCGAGCGATGCTAATACACGCGCTTGACCCTCGGTTGCGCGATTCTGTTCCTCGAGCACTGCGCCTCGCTGTGCATCGATCACTGGGACACGGGTGAACTCACCAAAAAGCCGGGCCCTCAAGTCAGTGATGCGGGCGAGCTTCTGATTCACGGGGGCACTTCGCGCGGCACTTACAACGTCTTGCAGCGCGTGCGCGACGCCATCGACGCTCATCCGGTCTTTCGCAACCCAATGTGTGGGACGCCACTCGACGGAGTGGGGCGGCGAGTCGATGTCCGGAGTCACGACAATGGCTTCATGGGCGAACCAGCCGAGCCCCTCATCCTTCAGGATGTCTCGAAGAGCAAATGCCGCGGACTGCGCCTGCTCCATCGGAGAGGTCGCAAGTTTGTGCCAGTCGCCGCGGCGATCGACTGAGTACCAAACACCATCATGCTTCCTCACACCGCCGCCCTTGACTTCGACGACGACGACGACACCGTGGAAGAGGATGACGAAGTCGGCCTCCGCTTGTTGCTTGTATGCGTGAGAGCGAAGCCGCACCGAGTAGAACGCCACAGCGTCTGGATCTGAGTCGACTTGTCGGAGGAGCCGCGCGAGTCGGCGTTCGGCGTCGCTGTTAGCGACTCGTTCAATGTCAGCGAGGTCTGGAACGAGGATCATGCGCTCTGCTCCTCCCACAGATCTTCGTAGTCCCTGTAGCCGAGGAAGTCATTCATCGCACCCCAGTTGTCAGCAACGTCAACAATCAGACACTCCTCCTTGCCGCCGTTCTCTTTTCCGCGCAACCCTCGACCAGCCATCTGGATGTAGGCGCTTGGGCTGAATGTTGGGCGTGCGATGTAGAGAGCGCGTACACCAGGGGCATCGAAACCCTGTACGAGCAGGTCACAGTTGGCGAGTACGCGAATCTTGCCCTCTTGGAACTTCTGGATCACATCTCGTCGCTCCTGGCGGCCGGTCTGTCCACTGACCGAAGCCGCTTCTATGCCGCGGTAGCGCAAGGAGGCCGCGAGTACCTGTGCTGAGAGAACGCTCGGTGTAAAGACCAATATCGGCCAATCGGGGTGCGAGCCGAGGACGCTCAGGATGTGATCGACGAGCACCCGCATTCGCTGCTCGTTGCGTCCGATCCGCTCATAGAGATTGCGGTCGATCAGACGATTTGTCTGCAGCGTGGTCTGCTCGGGCTCGCTCAGTTCCACGTTGATGCCGGAGGGGAGTACCTCGTGCCGGACCTTGGCAAGCACCCCCAAAGCGACCAATTGCCGGTAGGCATCCGACTCGAAGGCCGTTAACCGATTCGATCCGAAACGGGCGACAAGTTCTCTGGTGCCGCTCGAATCGTCCGCGCTTCCCTTGAACGGTGTTGCCGACAGACCGACGAGAGGGCGTTCCCAGCTGCGCCCGTCGACGCCGAGCCAACTCAGGATCTTCCTGTAGCGTCCCGATCCTCCGGCGCGATGTGCCTCGTCGATGAATACGGCGGCGGGCGTGCTCAACCATGCGTAATCGTCGCGGTCCATGATGGTCGCTATCTTGGCGTCCGTTGCGACGATCACGGCGAACTCGGTGTCCGGCTCGTGGACCATGTTGGTGTCCCAGAGTCGGCCGATAGTCAGCGGACGTTCGTCGCCTAGATAGCGCCACACAGATTGGAAAGTCTGAACGGCCTGCTCGCAAAGCTCGGCAGACTGTGCGATCCAGAGGATAGTGCCGCTAAGTACTTCGTCGACGAACAGTCTCAGAACGGTTTCCGTTGCGACGCGCGTCTTGCCCGCACCGGTCGGCAGTTCGACCATTCCCTTTTGCGAGGGGCCTGCCGCCGACGGCTGGGTGAGGACCGTACGCAGGTCCTCGCTGATCTTCTTCTGAAAGGTATGAAGCTTGTTCAGCCGAACTGCACCCGCGACGACGAATTCTTCGGGGCGAGGCTGGTTTCGCTGACCCGCATACGACGACGCGAATCCCATCTTCCGCACCCACGAGATCGCCGCTGGTGAGCCCGCCCAGGTGTCGGGGACGTCTGAGTAACCCTCTTCCCGGAAACGGTCCGCAAGGGTTTTCAGGGAGTCCGACCCGTACACCGTCAGAAAGAGCTCGGACGCGGACGTGTGTTCGCCAACAAGACCCTGCGCTTCGAGCGCGGTCCATAGGCCGGTGGGTAGGGCGTCTTTCAAGTCATCTGGGCCGATGTAGAGATCCAAACGGTCGGCATCCGACTCGATCGTTCGTGCTTGCTGGCGTAGCACTTCGAGCCGATGGTCCTGGCCGGCCTGAAGAATGGCGCTCAACTGCGCGTTGTTCAGTCGCAGCTCGAACGCCTCGCTCAAGAGCGACAAGACTCGTCGGTCGTCCGCATCGGCACGGACGACGAGATCGTGACCATCAAGATGCCAGTCCAACGGCTGGTCCTCGACGCCGTCCTCAGTTGTCACACGTTTAGCGATGTGGAGCGCCCTTGCGAATCGAACGCCAGCGAGTCGTACCGAGAACTCTGTGCGTAATCCGGGATACGCGTCGAGGATCCTTTGAAGGTCCTGCTGGCCCTCGATAACCATCGAGAACGAAAAGCTCTCCTCGAATCGTCGGCAACCGACGTCGGCGACGAATTGGTCTGCCTGATCCGGTGACACACGTAGGTAGGGCCGCTGCTTCGCACGCAGGAACGACTCCTGCTCGTCTGTGGTGGCGAGGTACACCGCCCCAGGTGGTCGAGACTCGATCGCGCGGTGCACCCGTGACGGTATAGAGGTGAGCGGTGCCTCGTTCTGGACGATCCTTGCTGCGATGAGAATGAACTCGGCGAGGACGTCGTCCTTCAGTGTGGCGGGATACAGATCCTGCCCCAGGGCGGTTCTCGCGACCTCGAAGGACATGGATTCGAGGTCCTCGGGAAGCCCGAGCGACTCTTCCATTGATCGCGGACCACGGAACAGAGGGACGAGGCCGTCGTACCTCACCAGAGATGCAGAGACGGTCTGTCGGGGCGCGAGATATCCGCGGCTGGAGTTCACGATTCCCACAGCGTCCACTGCCCACCTGACCGGCGACGGAACGGCATACGAGGCTCCGGTGTCGATGTCCTCGCAGTCCCACGCGCTGTCGCCAAACTCCATGAGTCCTCGCGTCCAGAGCTCGCGAGAAGGCGCGCTCGCATCTGAATCGGCGAGCATGAGGAGGACGGAGAACGGTCCCGGCGATGAGTCACGCCTCGGGTAGAGAGTGATGCGTTCGATCGGACGATCGTCGGGGGTAAGGCGCGAGTTCAGCTCCCGCAGCACCCATTTCTCATAATCGGCGGCGGCGAACTCATCCTCGAACGGGTAGTCCGCCTGAGGCGCACGGACGACGCCGAGTGCATGTGCGACCGCCGGAAAGCAACGCTCGTGATCGAGCAGCAGGTTGCCATCTGCACCGGGGAGAGTCTCATCGAGGTCGAATGTTTGTTGCGGCCATGCCCACCCGCCGCCCCTCGTGGGCACAAGAATGACTGCTTGCGGGTGAGCTGAGATGACCTTCATCGCGTCGCGCGGGTTTACACCGAGTGCGGCGTCCCAGAACTTGCCCTGTAGAGATGTATCGGCGTTCGGGGTGAGCACCGCGGTGCGAGCGTTGAGGATCGCGATTGGATCTAGATCACGGAATCCGCATTCGCGGAGCAGCTTCTCCATCTCGGCATGCGCGAGAAAGCCGGGGTCGACGAAGACGGCACCCTCGATCTCGAGGTCCTCCACCTGGTGCAGGAACACCAGATCCTTATCCTTGAGGGCCTTGGCGCCGCTCGATGTGGGAATGACTTTAGCTTCGATGACGGTCGGATTCGTCCGCCGGTCGAAACAGAAGCGCAATGCGTTGGCGGTGGAAATCAGGTGCGTTCCCTCCGCCCACTCTCGAAGCCAGGACAACATCCCGCGCTTGGGTAGAGATCTGAGAGCCATCTCGATACGGCGCGCCCGCGGCCCGGCGTCCTCGAAGAACAGGTCGGGATCGCTGCTCGCAGCGAAGACCTCGCTAAGACGGAGTACTCGCTGACTGGAGCTATAACACTTCCAGTGAGGGACATCGCCGCCGGTGTTGGGCGATTCGATCCATGCTTTGTGAACCGACTCATCGATTTTCAGATCGTCGATGACGGCGAAGTCAAGCGGAACCAGCTCAGCCGCTGATAGGAGCGTCCCCGCACTGTCGGGTACTAATCCGCCTTGGCCAGCGAGGCGCGGCACGTCTGCGCACAGGATCGAGTCACCGTACGACCGTTCCTCCCGACCGCGAGCAGGGAGGTAGTCGAGGTGAGCCGCCGGATCCTCGGCAGTCCGGACTTGCGGGACAAGCTCGAGGAAGACTTCCGCCATCGTGGCGAGAATCTCTCGGTTGTACTCATTGCGCAGCAATGTCGTGCGATCGTCATTGACACTCCAGGGCGCATTGAAGAAACCGGTGGCTGAGGTGTTGTCCTGCAGCGGAAAATAACTCCAGAACTGCCCAACCTGCGTACCGCGATCGTCCTTCTCCCTTAGGCCGGCTCGGCGCGGACGCAAAGGTACAGCGACGCTGATCTTGATCTCGTCTCTCGAGACCGCCTCTCCCACCTCTCGGCGTGCCGAAGGCGACGGTGCATGCATCCGGTCTCCTACGATCCACTCGTCGCCGCTGCCATCGGGTCTTTCGATCTTGAAGCGCCCGAGTCCCATGTCACGAGAGACATGGCTCGTTTCGAAGCCTTGGTCGCCAAGGACACGGAGGTGGATCTCTCTCACGGCGCCCACGAACAGTAGGAACTCCGAAGCGAAGGTCCTCATCTCGGCCTGAATGCGGTCGACGTGAAGGATGCCGGGAAGTCTGATCACCGTGGTTGCCCAGCTCGCGAGCTCCCCCAGCGTGGCATCGCGCGCGATGGATTCGCCAGCGTCAAGTAACGTTGCCGTTCTCAGCACCGGCAGGCGCCGAGCGCCTGATCCAACCTCTCGAATCGCAGTCTTCGCAATGGGCGAGTTGTATTCGAAAGACACACTCCGGCTCAGCACCTGCGGGGAGTCGGTCAGGGCGAGGACGGACTTGAATCCCAGACCAAATCGCCCGATCTCATCGCCCCGCTTCGCGCTCAAGTAGGCGTGGGCCATCGCTTCAAGCCCTTGCTTCGAAAACCCTCGCCCAGAGTTGGCGCAGTACAGGGTCTTCGAGCTTGGGTCGAGCACGATCTCTACGCGACCCAGCTCGTCCGAACCGGGTGTGGTGCCAGCCATCGCATCAGCCGCGTTTTGAACCAGCTCCAGCAGGGTGCGATTCGCGTAGCCCCCAACTCGGATTGACTCCTCGAGGTTCGCGTGCTCGACGATGAGCTTTGGGTCTGCGCGATACGAACCGATGGCTCGCTCGAATTGCTCTTCGATTTCGCGGATGAGAATCGGTTCAGGCGTCCATGCCTGAGCAGTGTCGGTCACCACTTACCCCCAATAAACGGCAGTCTAGACAGCACGCTATCCGGTCAGATCCAGACTCCGGTCGAGGGCCAACGATTTTCCCCGTCGACGTGTCGAGAGCTCGCATAGATCCCCAGCGGCGCAAGTGCAGAAAACAGGTTGTCGACCAGGGCCATCGAGTCGCCGCACGCCCGGAAGTAGATGACGAAGACGACGAAGACGACGAAGACGACGAAGACGACGAAAGACGAGACAATCCACGAGGAACAGGAAGCAATGCACGCAGGCACCATGGGTGAGCGACGCCCTTTAGCGGCACTCCCCTGCACATACCTGCACGCCATAAAAATCCCTGGATAATGGGCAAAACGCACCCTATCCTGTCGGCATGCGCGGGGGCCTCGAGCGATGGAAGCGAGGTGTCGAATCCAGAGGGGTTCGACACGCGATCGGCTACGCGCTCAAGGGCACCTGCGACGCCCACCTGCAGCACTCCCCCGGCGTTGACGCGCTCGAAGCGTACAGTGCAACATCGGATTCGACCGTCTCGCGGTTCATTGTCGAGAAAGGGATCATCACCTCCGACGAGCTCACTGCCGGCGGCCTTCGCGTCTGGCTCACCGGACACGACCCGGTCACCGGGAAAGAGCGAGGGCATCAGCGGCTGAGCCCCGACGCCGACCTGCTGCTCGACGGGACGATCAACCACCCGAAGTCGTACAGCATCGCCGCGCTGCTGCATCCTGAGCTCGCCGCCGAGTTCGAAGCGCTCCAGGACCGACTGCGTGAGCGCATCCTGCTCACGTGGCAGACGGAGCTCAATGCGAGGCGCGGGCACGGCGGGCTCATCCGCGAGGAGATCACCCGCATCGAGGTCGTCGAGCTGCAGCATCGGCGCTCCCGCGCGCTCGACCCGCACATCCACCGCCACCTCTGGCTGAACATCAAGGTGCTCGGCGCGGACGGCAAGTGGTCGAACCTCGACTCGCGCGTTGCGATGAAACTGCACACCGTCGTCAACGCCGAGGGTGAGCTCGCCGCCCGCACGGATCCGGTCTGGATCGCCGCGCTCGCCCGCCACGGGTACACGCTCGACGACACTGGCGAGATCGCCGAGCTCGCCGGCGCCGTCCGACCCGTCTCGCGTCGGTCGGCGCAGATCGAGGCCAACCGCGCGCGCCTGATCGCGGAGTGGTCGGCGGGGCACGGAAGGTCTGCGCCGAGCGTGGAGGCGCTGCAGCAGATCGATCGCCGGGCGTGGGCGGTGTCGCGTCCGAACAAGCCGGCGGATCTCGATGAGGCGTCGTGGGAGGCGCGCGTCCACGACGAAATCTCAGCAATCGATCCGAGTCTGACCACCCCTCGCGTGGCCATTCCGGTTGCTGCCACAGACCCGCATGCCGTCGACCTGGACCTGCTCGCTGCACAGGCGGTCGTCGACGCGGACGAACGGTCCACATCATGCGGCGGGAGGTTCAGCATCTTCGACATCCGCGCGGGCGCAATACGCGCGCTCTCGCGCACGGGCGTCGTTGCGGAGCGCGACCGGCTCGACGGCGTGATCGCCGAGATTGCGGAGCGTGCCACGCGTTCCGTCTATCGGCTCGTTGCGGAGTCGCCAGCACACGTCAAGGCGTTCATGGCGACCGAGACCGTGCGCGCCAAGGTGCGACTCGCCGGCCGCTTGGACGTGCTCGCCCGACCGGGGCGCTGCCTGCTGCCGAACGAGTTGCGTCGGCTCGCGCCGAACGAGGATCTGTCGGCGCTGGATGCGTCGCAAAGCGTTGCCGCATGCGCCATCGCCGGCACGGATGGGCTCGTAACGGTGACCGGCCCCGCCGGCACAGGCAAGACGACGATGCTGCGCGCGGCGTTCGCGGCGCTCACATCGCAAGGGCGGCGGATGCTCGTTGTTGCTCCCACGCGGAAGGCGGCGTCGGTGGCGTCTCGCGAGGTCGGGGCCGCGGCATCCAGTATTCATGCCCTTCTCTTGGACCACGGCTACCGATGGGCCACCGACGAGGCCGGCGCGAAGGTGTGGACCAGGCTTCGAGTGGGAGAAGTCGATCCCAGCACGGGCGCCGTACACGGCGGACCAACCCAGTACGTGTTGCGATCTCGTGATCGGATCGTCGTCGACGAAGCCGGCATGGTCGACCTGCAGACGGCGAACGTCCTCGTCGAGCTCGCGATCGAGCAGGGTGTCGGGCTGGCCTTCGTGGGTGACACGCATCAGGCGTTGCCAGTCGGGCATGCGGGCGCGATGGGTTCCGCAATCCGGCACGCGAACGCTGCGGTCGAGCTCGACACGGTGCACCGGTTCCGCGATCCCGATTACGCAGCGCTCACACTGCGGCTCCGGGATGCGGGTGATCGCGCGCGTGCGCTGGTAGTCGCGGGCGAGCTTGCCGAGCACGGTCACGTCGACCGGGTCGACCATCACGACGCGGCGCGTGAGCGGATGATCGACGCGTACTTCGACTGGCACGCGCGCGGCAAGCGGGTGACGCTGGTATCTGGCACGAATGCTGAGGCCGATGCGATCAACGACGCTATCCAGCAGCGGCGAGTCGATCAGGGCGAGCTCGACGTCCGCGTCGCCGCGTGGGGAATGGCGCAGCAGCGCATCCTCGTCGGCGACACCGTCCAGACCCGTCGCAACGACCGGCTCACGGGAGTCGAGAATCGCGCGCAGTGGATCGTGCGCGGCATCCGCGACGAGTACCTGTCTCTTGTCTCCGTGAGCGACAGCGGCGAGGTGGCGCGAGTGTCCACCGAGTACGCGCGCGAGCACCTGCAGCTCGCCTACGCGTCCACCGTGCACGGCGTGCAGGGCGACACCGCCGATGCGTCAGTGGTCGGGCCGGATGTCGATGCCGCGGGACTCTACGTAGGCCTCACGCGCGGGCGGCTGAGCAACGTCGCGATCGTCGTCGCGCGGACGGATGCCGCGGCCCGCGAGTGCCTCGCCGAGTCGATGCAGCGCGGCACTCCGGAGCTGACGATGCAGGATGCTGTGCGCGCTGCCCAGGCCGAGGTGCGGCGCGCGGCGCGGAACCGCGAGGCGGCGATGGCTACGGGGCCGGTGGTTGGAGCGCCGAGTGCGGGACGCGGCATCGGGATGTAGCGGCGTCCCATCCGCGGGGCGCTCAGCGGGAAGTCTTTCGGCCCGGCTATTCGGGCGAGGTCGGATGCGTCATGTAAGGCGCTCGCGACATCTCCTCGCCTGTCTTGGTGATGGACCCTTCTCGAGCGCTCGGTCGTTGCGGTCGAACCGTATGATCGAAGCAACGTCCCGTCGGCTCCGCCGACTATGGTCGGAGAATGCGACAGCGGCGTCTGACCTGGATGATCGGTGGCATCGGCCTCATCGTGTGCGGGGTGATGGGGATGCTGCAGTATTCCCTGTTCGGGATCGCGCAGACCACCGGGTTCGTGCTCGATGTCGTCTTCGCCGCCGCTGTCCTGCTGTTCGCGGTCGGACTCTCGCGTGAAGCGAGCGTCGTGGCTCGCCGGCCACTCGGGGTCATCGCACTCGCGGTTGTCGCGCTTTGGCCGTTGATGACCCGAGCTGTGCAGCCGTTCCTGCCGACAATGGATGCCGCGACGTTCGAAGCGGGCATGGCTGCCTATCGCGAAGCCGAGAACGTGCTCACGGCAGTGTTCTTCGCGAACCTCCTGGTTTCGCTCGCAGCGTCACTGCTCGCGTCCGTGCAGATTGCGCGTGCCGGAGTGGTTCCGCGCCCTTGGAATTGGGCACCCCTGTGGGCGCTGATCGCTTCGGCCGCTGCCGGCGTCATTCCGCAGATTCTCTTCTCCGCTGCGGGCTCTGCCGGCACGCAGGTGTACGCCGAGATCGCCGTCCTCCTCGGTACCGTCGGATTCTTGTCGCGGACTCTTGGCCTCGGGATCCTCGCCCTCGTGCTCGCTACTCGGGTGCGTACCGGCAGCGTGGACATCTATCGCTCCAGCTGAAGCCCAACTCGCGCTTCGCTCAGCGACCCTCAACCAAACGCGGTCTCGCCAGTATGCCTCGCGCTCAATGCGCGCAGCCCTGGCGCATGCCCCGCCCGATCGCCAACACCAGACATAGCGGCAGGTCATCTCCCACAGCGGGGTGCGCTGTCGCAACCGCTCACTACTCTGAGTGACGTCAACCCCACCGAGCCGCTGTGGATAGTCGTCCTGGTCGGTGCTCTCTCGGGCGTCATCGGCGCGATCGTGGGCCCGATCATGCAGCGTGTGTTCGGTCGCAACGACAGAGCGATCGACGCGCGGCAGGAGTGGGTCAAACTCAAACTCCAGACCGTGTTCGGGATCGGCGACGAGTGGGTATCGAGCGACGGGCCGCAGGTCGCCTTCATGCGACTCGTACCGCCCTACGGCGCAAGTGCCCACTACTACGACATGCACACGATCAACTGGGCGGTCCAGGAGTCGGTCGACCTTATGATGCTCCAACCTCGGAGGAGCGCATGGGCGCGACAGTGGCTGTACGACTGGCACTTCACACTGTGGGACGAGTACAACACCCTGCACTCGTGGATGCACTTCAACCGCGACCGCAACGAGTGGAGCGACAGCAACTACGAGAAGGCCGACACCGCCTATCAGCGACGGGTAAGGAGCGTACAAAGCGCTCTTTCCATCTGGGGCACTGGCCAATGGCTGACGCACCCGAGTTGGAGGATGCGACTGTCAACGTCGGCGCTCGGCATGAAGGTACAGCGTCGGACGAGGCTCGCTCGAAAGCTCGCGCCGGAGGAGGTCCGTAACGGAACCTACCCGCGCAACTGCGACTGCGGTTCAAAAGGTCTCGCCGCTTGGTCTGAGATGCGCGCGGCAGAAGAGCAATGGCGCAAGGACAACCCTCCGACCACCTAGATTCGCCTCGCTGGGCCTCGGACACGCGATGTTCTCGCCGCGGACGTTCGTCCAGAGCTAAGCGGAGATGTCGCCCGTCGAAACGAACGCGCGCCGCTACTACCGACCTCCAGATCGGCCCGCTCGGAGACCCGCGCGCTGCAACGACCTCGCGAGCGCTCCCGCCCCGATCGTGGCCTCGAACCAGCGACACGTGGCGCTGGCCTCCTAGCCAGCCATGTCGCCGTACCCCAGTAGCCTGAGAGCACACCCGAGGTCATCAACGGAGGAAGTGAGTGACAGACGCCGAGTACGAAAGCCGCGACGATGGCCAGTTCATCAAGGTCATTGACGTCATCGAGGACGGATACGTCTTCTTTGGGAGGCTCACCAATGGCGGCAGTGCGCGGTTCTCGATGCCCGAGCCAGTAGGGCTCTCTCGTGGCGACATCATCTTCATCACAGAGGGGCGATGGTACCCGGCACCTGACACCGCCTGGCCGGAGGACAGCTCGGTTGGTGTGATCCGAAAGTTGCTTGATGACGGTGTCGCACTCGAAGGTGGCGCTGGAATACGCGTGTTGAAGGGCAAGCCGTCAGTCGAGGTCGCCGTCGGGAACACCGTCGAGTACAACGATATTGACGGCATCGTAAGGGTGATCTCGGAGACGCCTCTTCGCTATCGAGATGCGGGCGTAGACGACGACTTACACGAGTATGTCATCGACCCTTCGGAGAACGGGCTCTCCTTCGATTCATTCGGCGGATATGAGGACGTCGTCTCGCGAGCCAAGGAGCTCATCGAGACACAGCTCGACCGCGCCGAAGAATTGAACGCGATTGGCGCCAAGCCTGTGAAGGGCGTGATCTTCACGGGGGCGCCCGGCACAGGGAAGACGCACCTCGCCCGCATCATCGCTCAGGTGTCTCACGCGAAGTTCTACTTGGTGAGCGGTCCCTCAATCGTCAGCAAGTGGGTCGGCGACAGCGAAGAGACGCTGCGTCGACTGTTCGAAGAAGCTGCCAAGCAAGAGCGCGCCATCATCTTCTTCGACGAGATCGATAGCATCGCCGGCCGCCGCACGAACGACTCCAACGGAGAGTCCAAGCGCGTCGTGGCGCAGCTACTGACCCTGCTCGATGGATTCGAAGCAGAGAGCAACGTCATCGTGATCGCCGCGACCAACCGAGTCGAGGACATCGATGAGGCGTTGTTGCGACCAGGCCGATTCGACTGGGAGATTGACTTCCCCCTTCCCACCGTCGAAGACCGCTACAAGATCCTCCAAGTGCGCGCCGCGCAGCTGACGACGGTAGATCCGCTGCCGCTTGAGGACCTCGCACAGCTGACCGATGGCTGGTCTGGCGCAATGTTGACGGCGATCTGGACTGAGGCTGCCCTAGTCGCGGCAGGCGATGGGCGCAAGGCAATTGCCGATGAGGACCTCGCACTCGCATTTGAGCGCGTGCGCACAAGGCCAACCCGCGTGCGGGCGGAAGGAAGCGACCGTGTCGCGTAGGTCGTGGATTCGGCATCCGCTGACTTCGTTCAAGGCGTGGCGGTCTGACAGGCGCCTGCACGAAGCCGCCAACGAGACAAAGAACCGCCGACCGCTGCGCGAGTTCGTCTATCTCGATACGGTCAGCCTCCACAGCCTCCTGGTGTCGCAGAACGCAACCATCCCGCATGAGGTGTCTCAGGCGATCTCTCGAGCTGACGAGGCAGAGCTGAGTGGATCGGTTGGCACGAAACTGGGCTCTGAACTAATAGGCGGAGCTGCGCAACTGGACTCATCCGCCCGCTATCAGACGAGCAATAGCAACAGCACGCAGAGCTCACGTAAGGCCGTCATTCAGACGCTGTTCAAGGAGCTGAGAGAGCTGCCGCTGGACTTCAAGCTCTCCGAAGATGCAGACCCGCCAACCCGCATCAACGACGTCCCGTCCATCGCCACGATCAACAACCCTCGTGCTGTAGAGGCCGGCTACTCCTTCATGCGGGGTACGTTGATCGAGGTCGAGGTGACGCTCGCGGTCGACCCGGTCTTCAAGCTCGGATCGATGATGACAGAGTGGTCTGCCATGGCCGACGAGTTCCCAGCCATGTTTGGCTCGGGTGGCCTCCTGGGGTTCCTCCGCGACAGCGAGCCGATCATGAGGGTGCTCGACCGCTTCCTTGCGGGCCTTATCCCGATCAAGGCGACGGCGACGAATCACGTCGTTCTCGAGGTTGAGGGGCGCGAGTACATCGTGCACAAGACCTCGATCGAGGGTCTCGAAGTGGACACGCATCCACTACACATCGCGGGAGTTACCGAGCACATCGGCTATTGGAAAGACATTCGTCGCGTCCTCTTCTCCGGAGCACGATTCACCATCCTGGCTCGCGTTGCTCGAGACAACATCCAGAATTCCTGGACGCCCGTGAAGCTAGCCGACCTCTTCAGCGAGGTCGCCCCGGGCTTCGTCGACCAGATAAACGCGATCCGCTCGCCCACAGCGTCCGATTCGGCAACAGGCTCCCAACTGGAGCAGCAGATCGCGTTCGGCAACGCGCTCGAGGCATACAAGACCGCGTTGCTACCCGAAGACGCAGACTGGAAGGACGCCGATCAGGTGGCCTTCGCCAGGCTCAAGTCGAAGTTCGCAAGCGGCGCGACGGACGCGTCGAGGCAGCGCCGAGCATTCGACGAGATCCGCGATCTGCTTGTTGCGCGCTTCGAAATAGTTGCCCCAAAGCCAAAGCGCGATTTGAAAGTCCGGCAAGAGTGTCGCGCAAGTGCTGGACTGGAGCTGTTCCCCTCATTCGCGATTGACACTACGAGCCGGTCAGGATCGAACCCTCCGCCCATTAGACCGGCTGAGCGGCTTCTTGATACGGAGATCATCGCAATCTATTGGTGATGAGACAGCCAGGCTTCGAATCACGCCTTCGAGGCCGATGGCTTGTTATCGTTACGGGCGTCGATGACCACGATTGACTCCTCGCCGCCAAGCTTCAGCTCGCCGAGGATGCGATCCACTTTTGCCTGTTGTTCGGCGGTGTAGCAGACGATGACCTTGACGGACTTGCGCACACCGTTGGCCTTCTCGTAAATCGCAACCTGATTCTCGAGATTGCGCTTGAGTTGGCTGTTACTCGCGAGCTTGAATTCGATCAGGGACTTGTCGAACGCGCCCTTGCTGATCTTGAAGTCCACGGGGCCGCGACCGTTGTTCACCTCTCGATTGACGTCGAACTCGGTCCGGTACCAAATCAGGCCGAAGAAGATCTGGACGTCCGTCTCCCGCGAGAATGGACGGTCTCGACGGTTGATTACCAGGTAGCCGTCGTTGTTCTCGATGTAGTCCTTGAACGCCTTCGCGCGGACGAGCGACTCCTCATAGCTGCCAAGCGGCAACTGGTAAAGGCTGCTGCCCTGCTCGATCGCGGGGATCGCCTCGCGCACTTGCTCGACGAGCGCGTCGTATACCTCGCGCCGACGGTCAGCGCTGAGGGCCTCGGCGTGATCACCGTTCTCTTCCTGACGGCGGATGTAGTAGTCGACTAGCTCCGGGAACTTCCAGATCGTGTCCTGCGCAGCCTGCGCATACTCCTTGGGCGACGGGCGTTCGCTCAGTCGGGAGCGGAAGTAACTGTCGATCTGGCCGCGCATCTGGTCGTCGTCGATCGCATCGGGCAGATGAGGGAAGCTGTGGATCATGTCGCCGTGGTTGATCCACGTGTCGTCACTCGTGAGGAGGTCGAACGGCGTGAGCAGCACGAAGTCGTTGCCGAGCTTCGGCAAGTAATAGCGCTTTGTCTTCCAGGCCTTGGTGGTGTAGTCGAACTCGGCTCGGGTCACGGCGAAGGTCGCACAGTCCTCGGGTGTGAGGTGGTTCTGCGCGAACGTCTGCGTGTACTGAAGGAGGTAGTCCTTGATGAGATTCGTCGTGAAGTCGCTGATGTTGTCGCGGCCCACACCCTTGCCGATGAGCGCCAGCTTCTCGAGGTGTGGACTCTGTGTGATCAACTCGTCGCCAAAGTTGCTGAAGATTGATCCAAGCGCGCGGTGAAGTTCGCGCGCGAATTTTGTGCCGAGGCCGCTCCCGCCGTTGCCAAGGACCGTGAACCCGAGCCAATTCTGCTTGACCTCTTTGAAGGAGTACAGGTTCTTGATGACCGCATCGTCTAGGTTGGGGTCCGCCTCGTCCCGAAGGAACTTGAGGTACTTGATGATGCTCTCGTGGAGTTCCTGGTACTCGGGCTTGTCACTGTGGAACAACAGGAACGGGTCGATGAATACGGGTAAATCCGAGACGACGCTCACGTTGAAAGCGCCGTACTCTTCGAGCACGTCGGGCGTGACATTGAACTGGTCTGAGAAGTAGAGTTCTATGCTCTGATTTTACGCGATGTGTCCATTTCGTCAAAGCATGAGCACCTCACTTGTCGCCCGACGCCTGCGATTCGACGCCTGTCTGTGGACGAAGTGTGACCCGCACGCCACTGATCGCAATTCGCATCGTCTTCTGAGTAACACCGAGCCGCGCCGGATTCCACAACTAGCCGAGTGATCCGTTCGATCGTCGAGGCTGACCGCCGAAATCGGTGGAATCTGGTGTCGCCAAGCGCCTCCGGTACGCAAGGATCCCCTCACCGTGCTTCGCCCGTAAGGGGATACCTCACGGTCGCCGCCGCGGCCCGGTGCGACGGCTTGCTCGCCCAGTGACACCGACGAAGACTTCTGTCAGTAGGCCCGGCCACTCGTGGACCGCGCTCCCCCAGTGCGACGGGCGGGTGCGCCGACCCCACTCCCCGCGGAACGAACCTTCGCACCCCTGGGGTCTTCTGGCCCGAGTTGGGGGTAGCCGCTCTCCCTCGCCGGGGATTCCCGGCTCTCCCAGACGGCATCAGCGTGGACAGCTGACCTGTGGTCAGCCCGTTATGACGTAGATGCCCACGGTGCCGTTGGGGTTCACGCGAGCGATGCCGTCGATGCCCACAACGGTCTGCGAGCCGCCCTGGTTCACGACGCGGACCACCTTGTCCCAGTACGGCTTCTCCGGAGTGGCGTACTCGAGGATCACACCGCCGATCTCCCGAGGTTTCGAGCCAAGCAGGATCATCACGGTGCGCTGATCGAGCACGCTCATGACGATGTGGTGCCCACTCGGCGAGCCATCCCCAAGCTGGACATCGCGGGACCCGTTGTGCAGTTTGACAGCTTTAGACCCGTTGAAAGCCCGGTCTATCCCCGTGCTGCTGATGCCGTCGCCCTCCAAGGGCAAAACGAATCCGTAATTGAGGTCACCGAACCCCACCGTCACCGACTTCGACGTCGACTTACGTCCGAACAACTTGCACACTCCCCTGTGTCACCAAGCAAAACCCCCGAGAAAAACGACGGGCCGGGACATTGCTGCCACGGCGACTTTGAACTTGAACGCATGGCACCGATGCTGCCTGCACCGACTAAATGGCGTTCGTGTTCATCCACCCTGTGAACGGCCCATCAAACATTTCCAATCCGACCGTGGAGATCGTCTGGATCAAGTCGACGAACTCCGAGTCATCAGACTGTTGTCCTGCCACGGCACCCGACATCCAGAGTTGCTTAGTGCCGCCTGGTCCGGTCTGCTCGGTGCCTACGAACCCTGGATACCTTCGCTCAATCCTGGCAACCTGCTCGCGCCCAGGGAGGATCTGGATGTGCATGACACGCGCCTGCGACAGCGGGACGATCGCGGCGTGGATCTGCAATCGCACACTCCCACGCCCCGGTGAGAAGTACACCGTCACGACCTTCTGCGCGATCGCGGTGGGCTGGTAGCCCTGATCGAGTGAGACCTCCCAATTGACCCCGTTGGCGTGGGGGATGCGTCGACCCTCCAGGAACTGGCCCCGCATCCGGAAGTTGGTCGACGTCGCGTCGAACTCATAAAACACCGGCTCGGTCCATGGCTGCTGACTGGAGCGGGTTCGGAACCGAACGTCACCGTCGCTGTCGTAACTCCAGGTCATGCCCACGCGATCGAATGCCGCACCGATCTCGCGTGACGTTGTCTGCGTCAGGTTCAAGCCTCTCGACTTACGTCCGAACAAGTTTCTACACTCCCCAGCGTTGTTCTGTCCCCACGCGCGAGCATAGCGACGACCAGCGATCGTCGCCCACACCAGCGTGGACACGCTTCGGGCTGAAGGTACGTACCGTAATTTCGCGGCTCATGACTCGCCGTCGCTCTCATCCCGAAGTTGGCAGTCGGACTCGGGCACCCCCCAGGGAGCTCCGCTCGTACGCGCTGACGAGCGTGGGCGGCGCACACAACTTAGGCGCAGTGCCCGCGTGCGGATGGCGATCGCGCATGCTGAGACCCGCTCGCCGCGGGACCGTCAACCGAACGCAGTTCGGCCGGCACGCCACGCGCCGCGAGCGTGCACCACCCTCGCGCCGACCGCTATCCGCTCGTGCCCCTTCCCGAGGTGGTGGTGGCGGGAAGGGCCACGTCACCCTCCGGGGCAACGCAAACGCGTCATCGATCCTCGCCCGCGACGATGACGGGGAGTTCGTGGTGACCTGTGACGAAGATGAGTACCAGGTCGCGTTGGGCACGCAGGTCATGTGCACCTATACCGACGAGTCGGGCGATAGGCCAATCAATGTTGAGGTCACCGCAGTCAAGGGATCGCAGTTCCGGGTAACGGTTACCGTCCAACGACGCGCGATCCGCGCCGCTTCAATCACGGACCTGGCATGCGTGCGGTAGCCGACCGGTCAGTGGGTGGTGCTAGTTGCGTCGGTGGGTGAGGTGAATGGTGACATCGTCGCCTTCATCCCTGCCGATCGCGCGGCGGATCTGTGCGGAGATGGGCAGCTTGTGAGTTCCGTCTCCGAGCGCCATGAATGCTCCGTCGAAAGGGTGATCATCCACGGTGCCCGAAACCTTGACCAGCCCACGGGTACCGAAGATCGCCGCGGAGTCCGGCAACTGCGCGCAGATCCACGTGTCACCCGCTCTCACCCGGCCGAGAGTGGCGGTGAAGGTGATGTCGAGTGGGCCGACCGTACTCATGAAGCGTCCTTCCCTGCGCGATGCGGGGGGATCACCGATGAACCTGGCCTAGCCATGATGTCTCCTTCGAGTGATGATGTGCCTTTATTGAGATGACGACCGATGGTGCACGCAATCGACAGCGATCACCCCTCGCGGCAATCTCAACGTTCGCGGAGCGACCGCTCAGCGCGCCGATCGCGACGCTCGTCGCCACTGACGTTCGGCGGCCGGACGTAACGTTGCTTGCCGAAGATCTGAGCCGATCTTAATAGAGCGTCCATAACGCTCCTTTAGGAACCTGTTAGCCTCCGCTGAGAGCTGGCTTCAAGCCTGCATGGGGTCGGTCGTACGGATGGGCCTGTGCCTTGAGGATCTTCGGAACCTCCTCAGCCCGCCCGCGATCCTGCGGAGTAGGCGATCGAAGCCGGATCGTGAATGGAGGCGCTCGTGGTCGAGATGGTGATGCTGACCGAAGCAAAGGAAACCGACAACAAGCTTCGATGGGACGCTCGGATCGGTCGGACCGATTTTTCACTGTACGTGCCCAAATGGCGTGTGCCCCGACCGTGGCCGCGCCTGATCGAGGTGACCGTCCGCCCCTACACCGGCGAAGCCACGCACCCACGATCTCCACGCGGCGGCTTGCAGTACAACGTTCACCCGATCACGTGTCACCTCGATAAGGTCAGCGAGCATACGCGAACGATCCGCTATCGACCCGACGGGGTAAACGCGAAGCTCTGGGAGCTGGGTGAGCCGTACATTCCCACCCCAATGACGTTCGACGGGTCGCCCCAGCTCACGATCGAGGTCAATTGGCGCTAGCCACTGCGGCGCCCGCGGTGCTCGGTCGCGCGAGCCTACTCGTCTGAAAGTAGGGGGCGCGGGCGCCGACGAATCGCCATCGTGGTGAAGCCACTCACACGCGTGTTAGCAACGGAGTCCTTTCATGAGCAACAACGGTCTCACACCGGAACAGATTGAGGCGCTCATCGAGTGGGAGGCACGACGACTTGGTCCGAAGCGCGAGCTGTACGAGCAGTCTCTCGCCGAGGCGATCGCCATTCACGGTCAGGGCTCCGACGCGGTGCGATCCCTCGTTGTGCTCGGTGAGGGCTACGCCCGTGCGCCGAACTTCTCGGCAATGGACGACCTCGACCTCCAGGTTTGGAAACAAGCGCGGACGCACAAACCACAGAAGGAAGATCTGTCCGTACCACGTGGCCGCAGATCGACATCTCGGGTTCGTAGCGACGTTCGTCTGTGCAGCGGCAGGGATGACGTCGCATAGCGGCCGGCCAGTGGCTGAGAGCGCGCAGTGAGGTCACTGTATGACCGATTACAGGCCCCATAAGTACCTCATAGATCTCCCATAGACTTAGATCGTCGCCCTCTGGGGTAGGGCGGCCATCCTCTCGGCAGCCACCTGCCCTACTCGACTGCACCCACAGCCAAGGAGCTCCACGACATGGCGACCACCGCCTCTTTCACGCCGCCACCGGCACCCGCACTCGAGCCGCCGAAGCAGAAGCGACTGCCCGTCTGGCTGTGGGTGATCATCGGAATCGTCGCACTCGGCGTACTCGTCTTCCTCGCCCCGATCATCGCGCTCATCGCACTGACCGTCCTGATCACCGGCATCGTCGCGCTGTCAAAGAACACACGCACATGGCTGCGGTTCCGGACCCCGAAGGTCGCGATGACGGCGACCGCGATCTCCGCCGTAGTGTTCTTCGCCGCGGGTCTGATGACGACGGTGGTCTACCCGAGCGCGGCCGCCTCCGGTCGGGAAGCGCAGCAGGCAGCCGCCCTGCCCACCGCCGAGCCTTCCGTGGCCGCCCAGCCGACTCCGACGCCGACTGCCCCGTCGGTCGACGAGGAAGCCACCCAGGAGCCGTTCACCGGTGAGGTCAAGACGGCCGCGGGCGCCGGCGCCACCGCCGACCAGACGGCACTGGCCGTGCTCGCCACGCTCGAGGTGAAAGGCCGTGCCCCGAAGACCGGATACGACCGTGACCAGTTCGGCCAGCGGTGGCTGGACGTGGACCGCAACGGCTGCGACACCCGCAACGACATCCTCGCCCGCGACCTCACCGACGAGACGCTGTCCGGCCCGTGCAAGGTGCTCACCGGTGTCCTCGTCGACCCGTACACGGCGACCACGATCAACTTCGTCCGCGGCCAGGGCACCAGCGAGCTGGTGCAGATCGACCACGTCGTCGCGCTGTCGGACGCTTGGCAGAAGGGTGCCCAGCAGTTGACCGCGAACCAGCGAGCGTCGTTCGCGAACGACCCGCTGAACCTCCTCGCAGTCGACGGTTCCGCTAACGCCCAGAAGGGCGACGGGGACGCCGCCACCTGGCTGCCAAAGAACAAGGCCTACCGGTGCGCGTACGTCGCCCGGCAGGTATCGGTGAAGGCGACCTACGGTCTGTGGGTGACACAGGCGGAGCACGACGCGATCGCGAACATCCTGAGCGCGTGCCCCGACGAGAAGGCCGTCACCTCGACCTACGCCACGGTCCCCGTCGAGACTGCACCGGAACCTGCCCCCGCACCCGCGACTCCCGTCAACCCCGCACCTGCGCCCGCTCCGGCCCAACCGGCACCCGCGCCTGCGCAACCGGCACCCGCCCCCGCACCGGTCGAGGTCTACTACAAGAACTGCGACGCAGCCCGCGCCGCTGGAGCCGCCCCCATCCAGCAGGGCCAGCCCGGCTACGGCAAACACCTGGACCGCGACGGCGACGGAATCGGCTGCGACACGTAAGAGCGGACCCAACGCTCAACGCGCCCGCCGGACCCCGGCGGGCGCGTTGTGTTCCGCTCGAACGCGCAGCCGACGCACACTGACCTCCGGCAATCGAACGCAGTCCGGCCGGCACGCCACGCGCCCCAGCGGAAAGATCGTCGGGCAGCTCCTCTTATGTGCGCGTGGCCCGCGTGCCACGTTGACTCAGGCCCATTCCAAGGTGCGCTGGATCGACCGGTCACCGTTAGGCAGCGGCGCGAACAACAGCGCCTCCGGGTAGCGCTACTTCGCGGCCGAGAAGAAGCTCCGTGCGCGCTCTGTGGAGAAACCTGCCCCGGCCGGTTCCTCTGGGCCTCCCATATAAGAAGCGAGCCGCTGCAGCCGATGGTGAAGCACGCGACATTCCACGTATCGCGATGCTCGCATGCGTTTTCGGGTGCGATGCGTTGTTCGAAGACGGATACGTCAGCGTCAAGGACGGAGCGGTGATCGGAACGACGACGGTCGATCTGGAGACCGCGATCGGGCGATACATCGACAAGATTCGTGGCCGCACCGCCAGCGGATATTCGGATGCTGCCGTTTACTTCGACTGGCACCGAACGCATGTATTCATGAGCTAGCCGGTAAGCGAGCGGCTGCACGAACCATCCCCACACGAGCATTGAACGTTTAGGGGACGAGAGCGGGCGGCGACGCTCGGCGCTTCTTTGCGATCAGGTGTCGGCAGTACTCGGAACTGGTCAGGAGCGGCGCCAAACAGTTAGAGTTCACGCGCCGCCGACATCAGGAGTCGCCGAGCAACCGACGCTCCATGATGGATAGTCGCTCGGCCGTATCGAAGCGTTCGATGTGCTCAGCGCACATTGGATGGCCGTCGCGGACACCCGCGTAAGGCTGACCACACGACGCCCCCAGGCCGATGGCCTGCTGGCAGTCCGGGTGTTTGATCGACCGAAGTCGAGGGCCCCAGAGCGCCTCGGGTGCTTCCTGCCAGTGCGACCACGGCAGTTTCGTCCGCGCGAGATGGTCGGGGCAGTACCACCAGCCGTATACGTGTGCGGCGACATCTGCCTTGGGCTGCCAGTGGAAGACGACCGAGATGTCTTCGGCGCGGTACCACTTGTCTTCCTTGCCCGTCCCGCATGACGAGCACTGCGACTCGGTCTTTCCAGGACTGATCTGGACGAGCTGGTAGACCTCTTCGATGAGCAGGCCGCGAGCTGCCCAGTCATCCTCGGCGGGACCGGCAGCGCCGCGGCGTTTGGTCCAGGTGCGCGCGTCGTCGTCGGGGTTCATCGCGGTTGCCTCTCGCTCGTTCCACACGTGGCTTCATTCTGCTGGAGTGGATTGATCGGCAGTAGACGTGAGCTGCGAAATCGCGAACTCTCTTCAGCCGCCAAGTGCTCGTCGCAGAACACGCTGCGCGGATGTTCACGGCGGTTGTCGACGACGCTCGAAAAGCAGGCCATTGCGACGTGGTGGTTTCCAGTGACGGTCGCAACGAGGACCATCCGAAAGGGGTTCTCAATTGTCATCTCGTCGTGTTCCGAAGGGTCCGGGTCGCCGCCCGATGACGGACAAGCGCCGGCAGCTTCTCGAGCTGCTCGCGCAAGGTTGGTCGGTGCGCAGCGCGTGCACGAAGCTGGGCATCTCGCGGTCGTCGGGGAACAGGTGGAAGAGCGGCTGGCTGGTGCGGCAGAAGGAT
Organism: Microbacterium sp. Leaf288; assembly: GCF_001422925.1. GTDB lineage: Bacteria > Actinomycetota > Actinomycetes > Actinomycetales > Microbacteriaceae > Microbacterium. Next base: position 800,113 of record NZ_LMNI01000011.1, on the reverse strand, counting down.
GACACGGTCAAGTTCGTGCCACCGCTCGACCCGCTCGCGCCGCTATCAGGCGTCGACGCCGAACGCGCGCAACAGCGGCACGCGAGGGATCATCCGGCGCGGGCCGAGCTGGACCGTGGGGATCGTCCCGCTCTCGATGCCGAGCTTGATCGTGCGGTAGTCGACGCCGACAAGCTTCGCGGCATCCTTCATCGTCAGGGCAAGCGAATTCGGCGATGAGTTCATGACTTTCTCCTTCGCTGGATGGTTGATGTCATCACTTGCTCACGCACATTACACCCGTGAGTGCTCGATGTCATCACTTGCTCGCGTCTCCCGAAACTGAGAAACTCGCAGCATGCCTGAACTCTCGATCGAGCTGATCGACGACGAGATCCTCGACGCCGGCGACGGCATTCGCATTCCACGCTCGTGGGTCGCCGTCGTTACTGGCATTCCTGACGTTCCGGGTGCCGTGCGTGCGCACGTCGTTTACGACACGACGCTGCGGCGGGCAGCGGCTGAGTCGATTCGAGTGGATCGGAGCGGCCAGGGGGATGAGGTGACCACCACGCTGCTGCGCGACCTCCGAGTGCAGGCGATCGTCAAGTGGGCTGCAGCTCGCGTCGTCCGCATCGACGGCGGTCTGTCTGAGCCGGAGACCTACGGACAATACCTGACACGGCTGAAGGCGGACGAGTCGCGCTCGGAGGATCAGAACCTGCGCGAGGCGGTCAGGCTCTACCGGCTCGCCTCGGTCATCAACGACGGTCCACTCAAGCTCGTCTCCGAACAGCTCGGCGTCAGTGTCAGCACCGCGACGCGCATGATGAATCGCGCCCGCGTTGCGGGTCTTGTCGACGAGGCCACCGGTCGGGAGGTCCTCGTTCAGGCTCGCGAGCAGCAGCTCCGCGAGCAGCTCACCAGCCCCTCGGTCAGGCCAGGTTCATCGGGGCCCTCGATCGGTCGCTGACACCATCGGGATCCATTGAGCCGCATTTGAGCACTTTGCACAGCAAGACGCGCATCCGCGAGCAGAGCGACCAAAATCATGCACTTCAGCTAGCACCCAATACCGTCTTGCCCGCACCCAGTTCTGCGATGAGCCTGAGATCTGCTCCAGGACTGGCAAGCCTTGCCCGCATTTTGGCCGCATTCCATTCGCTGCTGGCTGTTTTCGGACGTAGCTGGATGTCGCTCCAGACTCGAGAACCCGCGTAATTCCGCGGAAGTTGTCGTTTCACGTGGCTATGCAAAATGCTCAAAACGTGTTCGAGTCCCTCCAGGGGCAACACCATTCTTTACCTTCTTGACCAGGGGTTTATTTCGGAGCTAGGAGGCCTGACCCGGGCATTCGCCGGACACAGTAGCGCCGGCCATTCGCCGTCTCGTACGGGTTCACGCTGCCCATGGCCCGCGGCCCCGCCTCCGTCTGCTGGCCGACCGCGTAGTTCAAGCCCTCGAGCCCGTCGCGATTGCAACCGGTCACGTTCCGGCTTTCGAAGCTTCGATTTCCATCGATACAACGGGCCGAGTGGCGCCGAGGTCATCCCCTCCCCGCGACGGAGAGGGTGAAGCCCGAGGCGAGTCCTTCTTCAAGTGCGTCGTCATACAGGGCACTGAAGGTTCGGCGGAGGTGTCGGCCGAGGCAGCACTTGACGCCGCCCCCGCGTTCGCGACGGCGCTGCTGCATCACACGACGGACAGAACACCGGTAGCGGCGACCACCACCCATCCCAGGTAGGCGAGAAAGCAGAACCTGTCCGGCCATCCGATTCGGATCCCAGGCGAGCCGCCCCTCCCGTGCGCGGGGGCGGCGGCGACGAGGAACCACACCAGGCCGGCGAACGGAACAACGGAAGCGACTGCCAGCACCCATCCGAGCGCGCTCGCCACCCCAACCCCTGCGAACAGCGCCGCGGGCGGAAAGCCGGCCAGCAGCACACCGCCCAGGACCGTGTGCGCCCTGCCCACGGGCGTGGCCTGTGCACGCGGAGTCATGATCGGATCGGCGTCGATGAACGCTGCACCGAGCGCGCCGAGCGCGACGGCGGCAAGTCCGATCGTCCACGCGCCGCCGAACGGCCACAAGGCGACGCACGTCGCGGCAGGGCTGATGGCCATCGTGACGAAGGCGAGGCGCATGACCCACCCGTATCGCCCGACGGAGTACTCGCTGATCATCCGCCAAGACGGCTCATATTCGGGCTTGAGGACATGAAGGATCGCGATCAGCCCAGCCGTGATGCCGCCGGCGACGAGCGCAGTCATGGCTGCGATGGCCGTGGCGCTCAACATCGGACAGCCATACCTGTAGCGGCCACGGGCATCCTCCTGCGCGGCTTTCTATCCCCACCGTAGCTCGCCATCCGCGGCTGAGCCGCCTGGACCACCCCCGTTAGGGTGAGTGGTCGCCCGATCCCCCGGCGGTCCGAAAGAAGGCGGCGCCCTCGAGTCGGTGTCAGGACCAGAAGGCGAGGCCGACGAATATCGCGCCGAAGGGGATGCTCGCGCTGGCGGCCAACTCCAACGCGGGACTCGTCATCGACTGTGACGGCGGCGGTCGCCTTCGTGTCGGTGATCGCATCGTCGCCGGGGCAGCGTGACGGCCGAGCGTGACGCGATGCGCTCGGGGCGGAAGGGCCGGCCGCTGTCAAGCCCCATCGTCGGTCTCACGCGCAGAAGCAGAATCTATTCGCTGGATCAGCGTGGAGGCACAAGAAGATGAGAACGATCAGACCCATCGTCCGATACGGCTTCGACAAGGACGAACTGCGTGATCAAGCCGACGACTTCGAGGACGCACTGCGCGCCGAGATGATCGATGCCGGGGTGATCGAAGATTGGTGATTCTCGAACCCAGCATTCGCCTCGCCGGGCGGCACTTCCGACTCCAGTCGGTGGTCAACTTCGCATCGATCATTCGCGATACGAGCATTGCCCGATCCTAAGCTCCGGCACCACCTGGCTGGTCTCCATCCCTCGCCTTCCCTCATAGGCCCGCGAGCGTCTAACCCGGACCTCTAGACGCCGAGCAAGCGTTTGAGGGTGAGGGCGTTGCGGACGGCGTTACCCTCTCCGTCGTTGTTGAAGTAAGCGAACACGTCCCGACCCGAACGATCCCATTCGCGGATGCGCTCCGCCCACCACTGCAGATCCTGGTCGGAGTAATAGCCACGGTAGAGATGGTCATGGCGCGGGCCGTGCAGCCGGATGTAGACGAAGTCGGCCGTCGCCCGCAGGATGCACGACAGGCCCGCACCGCTCATCACGCAGTACGCGGCGCCGTGATCCTCGAGCAGCCGGAGCACTTCCTCCACCTCCCAGGTCGGATGACGCAGCTCCACCGCGATCCGCATCCAGTCGGGCACTCGTTCGAGGAAGTGGCGCAACCGTGCGTCGTCGCGCGGCAGCGTCGGCGGCAGCTGGACCAGCACCACAGCCCGCTTGTCGCCGAGCTCATGCCAGCCCTCCGACATCCGCTGCACCCACACCTCGGGGGAATAGAGCTTCTTCGCGTGGGTGAGGCCGCGGGGCGCCTTGACCGACATCGCGAAGCCGTCAGGAAGCCGTTGCCGCCAGCTGCGGAAGCCGCCGACTGGCGGCCAGCGGTAGAAACTCGCGTTGAGCTCCACGGTGTCGAACGCGGACGCGTACGTGGAGAGCCGCGCTCCGGAAGCAAGACCGACCGGATAGAGCACGCCCTCCCAGTGGTCGTAACTCCAGCCGGACGTCCCGATCCGGATGGTCATCGCACGCCCGCTGAAGGGCGTCGTCGCCTAAGCGTCGACGTCGCCGCGCCACGCACCGCTCGCGCTGCCCTGCGCCTCGATGAATTCCTTGAAGTTCTTCAGATCCTTCTTCACCGCATGGCCCCCCGCGCCCACCAGGGCGCCCAGTTTCTCGACCAGGCCCTCGGGCGCCCAGTCCAGCTGCACGGTGACACGACTGGTCGTGTCCGTGAGCTTGTGGAATGTGACCACTCCGGCGTGTTCGGTGTCTCCGCCCTTGCTGGTCCATGCGACCCGCTCATCCGGGTGCTGCTCCGTGATCTCTGCATCGAACTCGCGCGTGAAGCCGCCCACCTTCACTGTCCAGTGGGTCAGAGTGTCATTGGTCTGTGTGATCGATTCGACCTCGTCGAGGAACTTCGGGAAGGTCTCGAACTGGGTCCACTGGTTATAGGCGGTGCGGACGGGAACGTCCACGTCGATCGTCTCGATGATCTGCACGATGGGGTACTCCTCGCTGGATGTCGGATCCTGTTCTCCTATTAGGCAGGACCGTGCTCGGCCGTGCTCAGGGGTTGACAAGGACGTCGTGGAGCGACAGCTATCACACTCGCGTCTCTACCGCTTCCCCCTGCACATTTTGGGTGGCGGTTGCGAGGGTGAAGCATGGCGATCTCCGAGCCCGAACCGCAGTCCGACAGCCCGCGCACCGAAGGCCGGCCACGTGCCGAAACGCAAGGGAGGCTGGTGGATGACGCGGCCGGTGTCCTTCTTCGCGGCTACGGCTTTGGCGCTCACGTCTGGCGTCGCGTCGCGCGTGGAGCGCGCGCCGCACCCATGCGACTGCTGGGTGGGGACGCGATGCTCGTCCGTGGGGTGGAGGGGGTGAACCTTTTCTACGACCAGGACCGGATCGCACGCCACGGCGCCATGCCGGCCATCGTGCAGGAGACGCTGTTCGGCAACGGTTCCGTGCACAGTCTCGATGGCGAGGCGCACTTCCACCGCAAGAGCACGTTCGTCGAGGCCGCATACGAGGACGAGCAGGTGGAACGCCTCGTGCCGTTGCTCGAGCACGAGTGGGAGGGCGAGCTCGGCGACTGGCTCGAAGGGGGACGACGCAGCGCATACGACGCTGCGGTGGGTGCCTTCGGACGAGCCATCATGCGGTGGGCGGCACTGCCGGGAACGCGGGATGCGCAGACCCGGTGGGCGCGACGGCTCGCCCAGATCGTCGACGGATTCGGAGCGCCGTACTCGCCGGCGTTTCCGAGGGCGATGGTGAACCGCTGGTGGTCGGATCGACACGCTCAGCAGTTGGTCGAGGCCACGCGAGCGGGGGATCTTACGCCTGGGGCAGAGACGGCTCTGTTCCTGTGGGCTTGGCATCGCGACGAGAACGGCGACCTCTTGCCGCCGCGCGTCGCGGGGGTGGAACTGCAGAACACCATGCGACCGATGATCGCCGTTGCGAGGTTCGTGGCGTTCGCGGCGAAGGAGCTGCACGATCGCCCTGCGTGGAGAGAGCGCATCGCGGCCGAGGTGTCCGAGCGAGCTCGATTGCAAGGGGGACCGGCCGCCACGATGTTCGCGCAAGAAGTGCGCCGCACCGCACCGTTCGTGCCGATGCTGCCCGGCTGGACTCTGAAGGACGTCGAGCTGGACGGTGTCACGCTGTCCAAGGGCGACCGAGTGGTCCTGGACATCCTCGGCACGAACCTGGATGACCGGTCTTGGGAGAGCGCGGAGCGGTTCGATCCGGAGCGATTCCGCGGCGTCGACGATTACGAAGCGCTCACCGCGTTCATTCCGCACGGCGGAGCCGAGGTCCGCACCGGCCATCGGTGCCCAGGCGAGAAGCTCGCGATCGTCGGACTCTCCACCGCCATCGCAACGCTCAGCGACCCTCGTATCTCGATCTCGGGAGTCGGACTGGGTGTGAACCGTCGACGCCTGCCCACCAAGCCGCGGTCCGGAGGGCTCGTCCGTGCAGCGCCGTCAGCGTCGCGGTGTCCCTTTCACTAGCCTGGAACGTCATGCCGCCGGCGTCGCCCGCCTCGTCGGGTGTCAGCGCTCACCGCGGGTGGAGTGCGGCGCGGGTGCCGAGGAAGTCCAGTTTCACGGAGGAGACCGGATCGAGGCCGATGACAGCGACCCACCCGTCCGCGAGGTAGGCGGCATCCGTTCCGGGCTCTGGCGTGTTCGACGTCCTGAAGGTGAGCCACGAGGAGTTGCTCCATCTTCCTCGCGCCCGGCACACTCGTCGCCGTCCTCCAGATGTCCGGTGACAACCGGCGCATGGGGTCGAGCCCGTTTGTCAAGCACCGCCCACAACCTTCCCCAGCGTGCTTCGATGATGCTTCCGCGTCGGGCCGTCGGAGATGCCGTGCAGCCCGTGGCCGGAGTATGGAAGGCGGTCATCATGACTGACGCTCCTGACGCGTTGCGGAGCAATGCGGGATCCGGGAAACCGGTCCGAGACGTGGACGAGGTGATGGTCCGTCCCATTCACCCCGACGACGCGGGCGAAGTGCTCACCGTGCAGCGAGCAGCGTTCGTCCAGGAGGCGCTGATCTACCGCGACCCTGACATGCCCGCACTCACCCAGACACTCGAGGAACTCGAAGCGGAGCTCGCTGACAACCTCGGATTCGTGGCGGGAAGGCGACAGCGGATCGTCGGCGCCATTCGGGCTGTCGCGGACGGCGACCTCCTGCTGATCGGGCGGATTGCGATCGCTCCCGACCAGCAGGGCGAAGGAATCGGCGGGATGCTGCTCGACGCGGTCGAAGAGCGCGGCTGGTCGGTCGGATGCCGCGAGGCAGAGCTCTTCACCGGTTCGCACAGCGACGCCAACGTGCGGCTCTACACCAGGCGGGGGTATCGCGAAACGGAGCGGGTCGACCAGGGCGACGGTACGGCTCAGATCTTCCTCCGCAAGCAGCTGCGCAACGACCCCTCCCCCGGCTCGTCGGGGGCTTAGGCCCCCTTTCCCGGCCGATCCGCAGGTGAGGCAGGGCGGTTCCCCGGTCCCCCGCGGTCGATGAACCTGGCATGCAGCGCCCCTCGGTGTCAAGGCCGGCGACGCCGCCGTGATGGCCACCTACGCTCGCCCGAGAGCAGAGCGTCATCGATGATCAGGAGGAACCCGCGTGGCACGAGTGACAAGACGGGCCTCAGCCCCTCGCCCGCTGGAGGTCGGATCATGATCACGAGTGCCCGACGGACGCAGCAGCCTTCACTGCTTTCTCCTGGAATCCCGGGCGAGCCTGCCTCCACTGGCGCTATGGCCGATGCCGAGTCGGGGGTGTCGCTCGGCCACGACATTCCCGCCACCATCGGATGGTCCGTCGCCATTGGGAACTCGCTCCCCACCGTCGGCACCGGCGACACGGTGGAGCTGTGGGATAGTCTCGCCGCGACCGCGTACCGCGATGTCGCCGCTGCGCGTGTGCTCGAGCCGCATCTGGATGCACTCGGCATCCTCGAGCAGGCGGGCACGAACCTCGCATCCGGCGCCGATCCGTGGAATCTGTCAGCGATCGGGGTCGACGAGGACTCGTCGTGGGGCGTCTTCGCGGCGGAAGGGCCGGGTCTGCGGGTGGACGCGCACCAGAGCGCTTCAGGCTGGACCCTCTCCGGCAGGAAACCGTGGTGCTCTCTCGCTGCCCATCTTTCCCACGCCCTGGTGACGGCCTTCGTCGGCGACCAGCGCCGGCTCTTCGCGGTCGCTTTGGATGAACCAGGGGTGCGCCCGCATGACGGACCGTGGGTGGCGCGGGGCCTCGCCGATATCGTCAGTGCCCCCGTCGATTTCGACAGCGCGCCGGCTGTCCCGGTCGGTGAGGTCGGGTGGTATCTCTCACGTCCGGGGTTCGCCTGGGGCGCCATGTCGGTCGCTGCCTGCTGGTGGGGTGGCGCGCTCGGGGTTCGAGACGCGCTCCTCGCCTCGGCATCTTCGGAGCGCGCCGATCAGCTCGCGTTCGTGCACTTCGGTCGGGCGGATGCTGCGCTCTGGGCGGCGCGCGCAGCGTTGCGCGAGGCCGCGCAGCTCGTGGACACGCAGGCGAAAGTCGACTCGAGGCTGCTCGCCGAACGTGTGCGTGCCGTCACGGTCGGCGCCGCGACCACGACTCTGGCCGAAGCGGACGCCGCCCTCGGTCCCGCGCAGCTGGCCACGGACTTGTCGTACGCACGCCGAGTCGCCGATCTTCACCTCTATCTGCGACAGCACCACGGTCTCCGCGACGCTGCCCGGCTCGGCCGGCTTGCGGTCGAAAGCGAGACATCGAGATGAGTGCCGCATTCAGTCACCTCGATGCGGGCACGCCGGAATCGGCGTGGCGCGACGAGTTCGCCGGGCGTTCGCTTCGGCCGCTGGACGCCCAGTTCGAGGTGCTCGTCGTCGTCGCGGCGCACCCTGACGATGAGACCCTCGGCGCCGGCGGGCTGCTTCACCGGGCTGCTCGCATCGGGGCGCGTGTGGTGGTCGTGATCGCCACCGACGGTGAAGCCTCCCACCCTGCCTCTCCGACGCACGACCGGGAGACGCTCGCCCGGCTGCGCCGCAACGAAGTCGCCCGGGCCATCGCGATCCTCGCACCGGACGCCGAGGTGCACTTCCTCGGTCTTCCCGACGGACTCCTCGCCGAACGCAAGGGCCACCTGCGGGAGCGACTCTGCGCGATCTTCGACGTCCACCGCACCGCCAACCCGAGACGTGTGCTCGTCGCCGCACCGTGGTCCCAGGACCGGCACCGCGACCACCGCATCATCGCGGAAGTCACGAACACCATCGCACGCCACCGGCGATTCATCTTCCTCGAGTACCCGGTGTGGGCCTGGCACTGGGGAACCCCTGACGACCTTCCCTGGGACCGCGTCGTCGCCCTCCCTCTCACAGACGACGAACTGCACGCGAAACGGGACGCCCTCGCCCGCCACGTCAGCCAGATCTCGCCGCTGTCGGATCAGCCGGGAGACGAAGCGCTGCTGCACCTCGGCATGCAAGACCACTTCCACCGCGACATCGAGGTCTTCCTCACCGCAGAACCGGACGACGCGCAGGCACAGAGCATGGAAGCCGACTGGTTCGATGAGTTCTACCGTCGCAACAGCGACGACCCGTGGGGATTCGAGTCGCGGTGGTACGAGCAGCGCAAACGCGCACTCCTGCTCGCGACGCTGCCCGCACGCGAGCTCGGCGACGTGTTCGAGATCGGCTGCGCGACGGGACTGCTCACGGCCCAGCTGGCCCCCCGCGCGCGCGAAGTGATCGCGATGGATGCCGCGACCGCCGCTGTCGAAACAGCCCGGGCCCGCCTCGCCCCCGAGGCTCGGGTATCGGTCCGGCAGGGCCGCGTCCCCGAAGACTGGCCGACCGGCCGATTCGACACCATCATCTTCTCCGAAATCGGCTACTACCTCTCACCGACCGACCTGCAGCACACGCTTCTCCGGATCGAAGCCTCGCTCGGAGACGACGGCCACGTCGTTGCCTGCCATTGGCGTCACTCCGTCGCGGAGTACCCGCAGACCGGCGATCAGGTGCATGAGGCTCTCCGATCCGTCCCAGGGTGGGAGACCGTCAGTCTGCACGTCGAGAAGGACTTCTTGCTCGAGGTGTTCGCGCGTCGCCCCGCGAGATCCGTCGCCGAAAGGGAAGGGCTCGCATGAGACGCGAGCAGACGGACGTCATGGTCGTCGTCGTTCCCGTCCGCGACGAAGAACTGCTACTCCACGCGTCGTTGTCCGCGTTGAGGGCGGCCGTCGAGACGGCGTCGCGTGCGGGCATCCGCTCCGAGGTGCGCATCGTGCTCGACGCGTGCACGGATGCGTCCGCTGAGGTCGCATCCCGGTTCGGCTTCACGAGTCTCACCTCGACCGCGGGGCGTGTCGGAGCGGCGCGTGCGGTGGGCGTCTCCCACGCCATCGACGCACTCGCAGAGGTACCCGTCGGGCGCCTCTGGATCGCGAACACCGACGCCGACTCCCGCGTCCCTCCGGGATGGCTCACCAACTTCCGCGCAATCTCCCGCATCGCGGACGTGTGTGCCGGTACGGTGCGGCCGGACTTCGATGACTTGTCGATCGCTCAGCGGTCGCTCTGGCTGCGCACGCATATCCGCGGCCGACCGAACGGCAACATCCACGGCGCCAACCTCGGTGTGAGAGCCACCACGTACCTTGCCGCAGGCGGATTTGCGCCCATCGGCGAACACGAGGACGTCGACCTGATCGCACGATGCCGGAGCAACGGCGCTGTCGTCGCTGCCAGCGACGACGCCGAGGTCATCACGTCAGGCCGCCTCATCGGACGCACCGCCGGGGGCTACGCGGGGTTCTTGCGACGCCAGGCCTCCGACCTTGCCGCCGGGGCGACGGACCAGTTGTGAAACTGACGAGGCACGCAAGCGACTCCTCAACGGGCAAGGTTCCGAATTCGATCGGGCTGGCCCGGCCGATGGTCGGTCACAGGTAGCCCGTCCTTGGTCTAGTGAGTGCATCTCGAGTCAGGCGACGGGCCCCGGAGGCGGGCGGGTCTTTCCTCCATGACTCGCCAGTTGTGATGTCCAGGGACGTTGCTACGTGGAGCAGTCGCGGTCGCCGTGCGGAGTCGACGTGGTGAGCTCGACTCGGTTTCCACCCGCGCTCTTGGCTCGGTACATGGCCAGATCGGCGTCGCGCATGAGCTGGTCGGCGGAGACGGTGCCTCTGGGCGGCGCGATCGCGACTCCGATGCTGGCTCGGAGTGGCGGCAGGACGGGCGGCCAGTCGATGTCGTCGCTGAGAGCGCGCAGAACTCGTTCGGCGATGTCCTCGGCATCTCGTGGCCCGGTGACCGGACAGATGATCACGAACTCGTCGCCCCCGTAGCGGGCGACCAGGTCGTCCACGCGAGCGCCGGCGATCAGCCGGTTCGCCGCGTCTCGAAGCATGCGGTCCCCGGCCTGATGCCCGAGCTGATCGTTCACCTCCTTGAAGCGATCAAGGTCGATGAACAGCGCCGCGCAACGCGACGATTCCACGAGCCTGGAGGCCTCGGCTTCCAGCAATCGCCGGTTCGGCAAGCGGGTCACATCGTCGTGCATGGCCGCATGGGCAAGTCGCTGCTGCAGGCGCAGCGTGGCGAGCGCCTGGGCGGCTTGTCCCGCGAGCGCTTCTGCCAACGGAGCGGCTTCGTCGTCGAACGAGCGCTCGTGGTGAAACCAGTCCACGAAGGCACCGAAGTCCATCTCCTCGTGATGAAGGGGCGCGGCAATGAACCCACGAACACCAGCGCCCTGCATGGCGGCACCCAACCCAGCCATCTCCTGGTCGGCCTGCTCCACACCGACCGCCTTGACGACTCGCCGTGGTGCGGTCACCAGCTGTACCAGCGATTCGGGGGCCACGCGACCCGCGAGCGGATACTGCCCGGCTGCCACCACGCTGCCACCGTCGGGCCTGGCGAGCAGCACGGTTGACTGGGCGGCACCGTAGGCACGCGCGGATGCGTCGGAGAGCACCTCAGCAAGGCGGATCTCGCTCACCGCCGTCGCGAAAGCTACCGATGAATCCATCAGCAGCTCGAGCCGCACTCGGGTGCGATCAGCGAGCGCGTAGCGGCGACGCAGATCTGCCAACGCACGGTAGCGCTCCGAGGCCTCTGAGATCACCAGCAGTTCGCCGCGGCCATCGCGATGTCGACTCACCATCGCCGCCCGATCTGGGGCGCCTGCCTGCAGCATCACCCAGGGGCCCGCTCCGACCGCGGAGGGCATGAGATCTTGCGAGGCTGGCAAGAGGAGGTCGGCTATCGGCCGACCCACAATCGCGTCGAGCGCCTGCCCCACCCACTCGATGAACCACGTGTTCGCGTGCGCGATCAGTCCACGCTCATCGGTGCGCACCACACCCACAGGAAGCGCGTCCGCTCCAGCCACCACTCTCCCCGTTCAGGCGATCGGACGGCAACTCAATCAGCCCGACTATCGCAGTCCATGAAGTCTGTGGGGAGTCTAACACACCTGTATGCGCGCCCTATGTGATCTCTATCCAGCGGCTCTGTCCACCCATTACCCGCGCATCCTGTTCTGGAAGCTCCGAATTTGATCCCAGCAGCTGGGGCCAGGCGCTGGTGGTGTCGGGCTCATGCGCGCTTCTGGTCTCCCACGATGGCCCTCCTACGTCACCGACGTCGAGGACCCCGTGGGAAGTGACACCACGCTATGAGACGCGCCCATCCTGAACTCAACCGGAGGGTGGTGGGTGCACACCCCGGGCGCGGCGCCGGCCTTGAAGTCCGCTGTGGCTGACGTTCAGACCGCTCGTGAGCCGACCACTTCCCTGATCGCTGCGGTGAGTTCCGTTCCGATATCACGGGCCAGGAATCCGAGCCCGACCCGCTCGGTGAGCCGGTCACCCGCACGTGCATGCGCCCAACTCCCCCACACGGCGGCTCGCGCCGGTTGGACGCCGCGGGCCGCGATGCCGGCGATGGCGCCCGCGAGCACGTCGCCGCTGCCGGAAGTGCCCAGGCCCGACCCTCCTGCCGTCATCCTCCAGAATTCCCCGGTAGGTGTGGCGATGTCGCCGTAGCAGCTCAAGGCTGCGTCGTAGCGTCGGCTGATCTCGAGCAGGCCGGCAATGGGCTCGTCGCCGAGATCACGGCCGAGCAGGATGGCTGCCTCCTCCGTGTTCGGCGTCAGCACGAGATTCTTGGGCAGTTCTTCGCGTGGCACCTGGTTGAGCACGCCGAGGGCGAAGGCATCGAGCACGAGGCACCGGATGCGGCATGCTGCGACAGCTCGGAGCGTGTCACGTGCCTGCTCGGGATCGTCGAATCCGGGACCGAACAGCACGGCATCAGCTGTCTCCAGAGGCTCGCGCAGCCCGTCGGGAAGGCCAGCTCGGGAGGAGGGCGGCAGCGCCAGCACAGCTGCCTCAGGCACAGCGACGCCGAGGGCGCTCTGCACTGGTTCGGGAACGATGAGGGCGAGTCGGCCGGCGCCGACGCGCAGCGACGCCTCGCCTGCCAGGGCGACCGCACCCGGCGTGCGCATCGAACCGCCGACGACAACGACCTGCCCCCGGGTCTTCTTCGAATCGCCCGGGTCGGGCAGCCCCCACTCGCGGAGGAGCTCGACCGTGACATCGCTACGTGGGCTGGACATCCGGGCTCCCCGGGTGCACGGTGACCGGCGCACCATCGATGTGCAGATGAGTCACATCAGCGAACGCGTCGAGCTGCCATGAGTCCCCCGAACGAGTCAGGTGGGTGACCGAGGCGTTGAGTACGGTTCGGGATGCCGCGAACTGGAGAAGTCCAGCCTCGTCCAGGGGCAGCAGCAGGTAGAGCAGAACCATGACGACGGCGTCGTGCGCGACGATCAGGACCGACCCGGCACGAGGATCCGCGTCGAGGTCGCGGAGGAACGACCGCAGCCGCAGGGCGACGTCTGCCCATGACTCACCCCCGGGAGGACGGTGATAGAACTTGCCGAGATGACGGCGTCGCTGTGCTTCCGCCGGCTGCAGCCGGGCCACCCCCGCACGCGTGAGCAGATCCAGCACGCCGAGTTCGCGATCGCGTAGCCGCTCGTCGATGAGGATTCGCGGTGCCGCCTGTTCCACGGAGTCCAATGCGACGGTGAGCGTCTGTCTGGCCCGCAGGTAGGGCGACGCATAGAACCTGTCGATGGATCCGCGGCGACCGTCCATCCATGTCCGTAGAGCCAGCGCCTGCTCCTCGCCCGTCGGAGACAGCGGAACATCGGCGTCGCGGGTGTCGATCGGAATCACATCGAGGCCTTCGACCTCCGCTCGTGTAGCCGCGATGTTCGCCACGCTCTCGCCATGCCGCACGAGCCACAGTTCTTTGGGCGCCATCCGGTTCACGGTAAGGGCTCGAGCAAGGCGTAGAAAGCGGCTTGACTTTCGCGATCGCGCCGCGGCCGACCGCGAGGCATACGCGCGCCCTGCACTCGCCTCGCCGGCCGCACGTAGCACGAATTGACATCTTTACTGAGTTCACTCATACTTGAGTGCACTCCGGAACGGGTGGACACCCGGATTTGGGATCGGCGACGGGGTGCAGGGGTGATCTTCCCCGGCGACGGCGACCGCATGGCCCGCCCGCGAACCCCGAGACACGCCGCTCACAGGAGATCCAACATGCGCGCATTCGCCATCGACCGCTACAAACACCCGCTTCGAGAGGTCGATGCGCCCGAACCCGTCGTGGGCGACACGGACGTCCTCGTCCGTGTCGCCGCGGCGGGACTCAACCAGCTGGACGAGAAGGTGCGGATCGGCGAGTTCAAGGCCTTCCTGCCCTACAAGATGCCCCTCGTCCTCGGTCACGATGTCGCCGGCGTCGTGCTGCAGGTCGGCGAGAAGGTCACCCGCTTCGCGCCGGGCGACGCTGTGTACTCCCGTGCACGCGACGGGAGGATCGGCACGTTCGCGGAGCGCGTCGCGATCGACGAAACCGACGTCGCACGTGCGCCGCGGACCATCACCGAGATCGAGGCGGCCTCCCTGCCTCTTGTGGCATTGACGGCGTGGCAGGCGCTCGTCGAACTCGGCAGCGTCTCGACCGGCCAGAAGGTACTCATCCACGCCGGCGCCGGTGGCGTGGGCACGATCGCCATCCAGCTCGCCAAGCACCTGGGCGCGCACGTCGCGACCACGGTGTCGGGAAAGAACGCCGAGTTCGTGCGCGAACTCGGCGCCGACGTGGTGATCGATTACCGAACCCAAGACTTCGCAGGCGAGCTGTCGGGCTACGACGTCGTGCTCGACAGCCTGGGCGGCGACAACCTGTCCAAGTCGTTGCGGGTGCTGCGGCCAGGAGGCAAAGCAATCGGCATCGCGGGCCCACCGACTCCCGCTTTCGCGAAGACACTGGGACTGAACCCGCTGCTGAGACTGGTGATGGGGGCACTCAGCCGCAAGGTGCGCACACAGGCGGCCTCCCTCGGAGTGACTTACGAGTTCCTCTTCATGAGATCCAGCGGCGCACAGCTGCGCGAGATCGCAGCGCTGGTCGACGAGGGCGTGCTGCGTCCTGTCGTGGGGGCCACCTTCCCCTTCGACCAGACCGCCGCCGCCCTGGCGAGCCTCGAGCGCGGTGGGATCCGCGGCAAGGCCGTCATCGTCGGCGCGTGACTGCGCCAGACACACACCACCTCCCCTCACTCGATCGAAAGGATGAAGCACATGCCTTCATTGCAGGATGCCGTCGTTGTCGTCACCGGAGCCAATGGCGGGATCGGCCGAGAGCTGGTCTCGCAGACGCTGGCGCGCGGTGCGACCAAGGTCTACGCGAGCGCCCGCGTACCGCAGCGCTGGGATGACCCGCGGGTGGTGCCGCTGGTGCTGGATGTCACCGATCCCGCCTCGGTGTCCGCGGCCGTCGACGCCGCCGCCGACGCGACCGTCGTGTTCAACAATGCCGGAGCGAATCCGCCCACCGCGAGCCTCATCGATATCGACGACGCCGCCCTCACGGCCAACGTCGACGTCAACTTCCTCGGACCCGTGCGCGTCGCCCGAGCATTCGCCCCCGTGATCGCAGGCCGGCCCGGCGCTGCGCTCATCGACGTGCACTCGGTCGCGTCGTGGTACGCGTTCGGAGGGATCTACTCGGCGGCCAAGGCCGCGCTGTGGTCCGCGACCAACTCGTTCCGCCTCGAGCTCGCACCCCGCGGCATCCATGTCATGGGCGTGCACATGGGGTACGTCGACACCGCGATGGCGGCGCATGCGTCCGGCCCCAAGCTGACCACGGAGGACCTCGTCGCCCAAGTGCTCGACGGACTTGAAGCGGGCGAGTACGAAGTGCTCGCCGACGACCTCACCAGGGGCGTGCGAGCGAAGCTGTCCGAGCCGCTCGCGGCACTGTACTCCGAGCTCACGCCGGCGCCCGCCGCCTGACCTCGCTCCGAACGCGACAGGGGCATCCGGGCTCACGCTCGGGTGCCCCGTCAGCGCATGATTGCCGCGATTTGCGTCCGCACGGCGGTCATGACCTCGGCGACCGACCACGCACGATCCGCCGCGGCCATCGTGACCAGCAGCGCCGAGGAGATCACCCGCGCCAGGACGAGCGCGTCGGTCTGCGTCGCGCCGGCACGCGCGACCAGAATCCCGGCGATGTCCTGCTCGTTCTGCTCCACGATCTCGAGCGCCTCGGCGTGGTGCGGCTCCGAGGCATCCCCGAACAGGATCTCCCGCAGGTAGATGCGTCCATTGTCGACGTGCACCCGATTGCAGGCCACGATCGGCTCCATCTGCGCGATGATGCCATCGACGACACCATCGGTGGATGCCGCGGCCTGGCGTCCGCGCTCCAGCGCGGTGGCGTAGTGGGCGTTCTGCACCATGAGCAGCAGCTCACTCTTGCTCTTGGCGTACAAGAACAGCGTGCCGGCGCCGATGTCGGCCGCCTCGGCGATCTGCTGCGTCGTGACCTCGTCGATGCCGTGACTCGCGAACAGAGTGCTGGCGGCGCGGACGATGCGGTCGAGCTTGTCTTGCTTGTTGCGCTCACGCCGGCCGAGTGCCGGAGACACCGTCGACATCACGACCCCCTTCACTTCGCGGGCCCCGGACGAATGCGGTGCGCGCCGATCGATTCTCCCACGAGGCGGGCGGAGCACAGCGAGTGAGCGCGGCCGCGTTCGACACGTCCACCCTGGCGGGGATCCCGGACCTCCTCCCGGGGCAGTGTGCGCTCGCCGTCAGGATCGCGACGTCGGTGCGAGCAATCTCGGCATGCCGTTCAGTGTGTGAACGGTTGCCGAAGGTCCTGCATCGGCTGCCCTACCTCGATCAGATATGTCAGGGGCAGCGGACCGAACACGTCCGCGACCTCGCCGCCGAGCTGTCGCGGAAAGGCGACCACGAGTTCGATGCCTGGGCGGCGCATGTTGCCGATCAGATAGTCCACGCCGCGGATGCGTTTGAGACGACCGCTCACACGAGGTCGCGAACTGCCGTGGTTCGGAGGACGCGCGAACGAAACGCGGTGGTTGATGTCGAAGGCGTCGAGATCTCCCACGGCGCACGATCGGGCGCGTGATGACTGTTCCATGCCTCATCGTCCCACGCGGCGGTCGCGAGTGGGGCCCTGGCGCGAGCAGACCGGAGTACTCGCGGAGCCGGCAGTGAGCGCGCGAGCCGACCCGCGCTGTGAACCGTCCAGGATGGGGGCGTAACGTCCGACCATGAGCGCACAGCCACCGACGAACGGCAGTGACGTGCCTGCGACCGCGACGAACCGACGAGTGCTCGAGTGAAGGTCGCGATGCTCGGTCCCATCGCCTGGCGGACGCCGCCGATCAGTTATGGACCGTGGGAGCGCGTGACGAGCCTGCTCACCGAAGGGCTGGTGCGCCGCGGGGTGGACGTGACCCTGTTCGCGACCGCCGACTCGATCACGGGCGGCGACCTCGATGCCGTCGCGCCGCACGGCTACGCGGAGGATCCGACGATGGACGGCCGGGTGTGGGAGGCGCTCCACGTCGCACACGCACTGGAACGGTCGAGCGAATACGATCTCGCGCACAACCAGCTCGACTGGCTGCCGCTCGCCTTCACCGCCCAATGGGGCGCGCCGATGATCACGACGATCCACGGCTTCTCCGGTCCCGCGATCCTGCCCGCCTACCTCGCCTCGGCTTCGACGTACGTCTCGATCTCCGACGCAGATCGCTCCCCCGGCCTGGAGTACCTCGCCACGATCTACCACGGGATCGATCCCGAGGAACTCCCGTACGTAGCCGAGCCGGACGACTACCTGGTGTCGTTCGGACGCATCCACCCCGACAAGGGCACCGCGACGGCCATCGAGATCGCCCGGCGCGCCGGTCGCCGGCTGGTGATCTGCGGCCTCGTCCAGGACGCCGACTACTTCCACGACGAAGTGGAGCCCCACATCGATGGGGAACGCGTCGTCTTCCTCGGCGCCGTGGGCGCAGAGGAACGCGCTCGTGTCCTCGCCCACGCCGTCGCGCTGCTGCACCCGATCAACTTCGACGAGCCATTCGGGCTCTCGGTGGTCGAATCGATGATGTGCGGCACTCCGGCTCTCGCGTTCCGCCGCGGCTCGATGTCGGAGGTGATCGACGAGGGTGTGACCGGCAGCACCGTGGCCTCGATCGACGAGGCGGTCGCGGCGCTCCCCGCCGTCGTGGCGCTGAACCGGCGTCGCGTCCACGATCGCGCCGTCGCGCGATTCGGCGTGGAGCGGATGGTCGACCAGTACCTGAGCGTCTACGAGACCGTGCTGGCTCGCTGATCCTGTGACGACGTCCAGGCCGGACGTGTAGCGTGCAACCACAGCGTCCGGCTCGTACCCGGACGTGGACCGGACCACGGCGATGAAGGCGCGGTTCCACGAGGGATGCCGCCGGCAGACGTCTCGCCATCGTCCGGAGCGAATCCGCACGGGCATCATCAGAGAGCGTCACCGTGACCCACTACGGATTCCTCAGCACCTTTCCGCCGACTCGCTGCGGGCTGGCCACATTCACCAAGTCGCTCTCCGATGCTCTCGTCGGTCACGACGACGAAGGCACCGTCGTACGGGCGCTCGATCAGCCCGAGGATCGCGGTCGGCCTGATCCCCGTGCGCGGTCGCGCGTGCGCACCGATCTGATCGCCGGTGACAGCCTCAGCACGTTGCGCGCGACCATGGCGCTCGATGCGTGCGATGTCGCGATCGTGCAGCACGAATACGGCATCTACGGCGGACGCGACGGAGACCAGGTTCTCGACGTGCTCGCCGCGCTGAGCATCCCCGCGATCGTCGTGCTCCACACCGTTCTCGTGGCGCCTACTCCGCATCAGCGGGAAGTCCTCATCGAAGTGTGTCGACTCGCGTCCGTGGTCGTCGTGATGACGACCCATGCCCGCGACAACCTCGCCGCGATCTACGCAGTCGATCTCGCTCGCGTTCACGTCGTGCCGCACGGCGTGCAGCACGTGGCTCTCCGCGACACGAAGCCGCACAATGGCCGCCGCGTCGTCACGTGGGGCCTCCTCTCGCCCGGCAAGGGCATCGAATGGGGCATCCGCGCCATGGCGCAGCTCGCGGACATCACTCCGAACGTCGAATACATCGTCGCCGGGCAGACGCACCCCAAGGTGCTCGCGCATGCCGGGGAGAGCTACCGCACCATGCTCGCCGGTCTCGCCGGCGACCTCGGCATCGAGTCGTCCGTTCGCATGGACGGACGCTATCTCGAACCGCCGCAGCTCGCCGCGCTCATCGCGTCGGCGGACGTCGTCCTCCTGCCGTACGACTCCGTCGACCAGGCGACCTCCGGCGTCCTCGCCGAAGCGGTGGCAGCCGGCGTCCCCGTCGTCGCCACGGCGTTCCCCCACGCGGTGGAGCTGCTGTCGAGCGGGGCCGGGATCGTCGTCCCGCACCAGAACCCGGACGCCACGGCGCAGGCGCTGCGCGAGATCATCACCGGCACGTCCGTCGCCGATCGCATGCGCGAAGCCGCGCTCCGCGAGACGAACGAGACGACGTGGTCCGCGGTCGCCGACCGCTACCGCGCAGTCACGGCGAGGCTCGCCGCCGACAGGGCGGCATGATGGACCCCTCTCCGCCGTACGAACACCTGCACGCGCTGACGGATCACAACGGCATCTTCGAACACGCTCTGCTCGCCATGCCGCGCCGCGAACACGGATACTGCACCGACGACGTGGCGCGGGCGCTGATCGTGGTCGCGCGCGAGCGGCAGCAGACCGTCGAGCTCCGGAAGCTGGGCGCGATCTATCTGCGCTTCCTGGAGTCGGCGGTGCGCGCAGACGGGCTCGCGCACAATCGGATGAGCGCCGACGGCGACTGGTCCGACAACCCGGCGATGGGCGACTGGTGGGGCCGGCTTCTGTGGGCACTCGGCACGATCGCCGCGCAGCGGGGCGACCCGTGGACCCGCGCTCGCGCGCTGCGCACCTTCCGCATCGCCGCGCGCGAGCGGTCGACGAGTCTGCGGACTCTGGCCTTTGCGGCGCTCGGCGCCGCTGAGATCGTGCGCGTCCATGCGGACGACCACATCGCCCGGACGCTGCTCCGGGAGTACATCGCGGCGATGCCCGCGCTGCCGGATGCGACCTGGCTGTGGCCGGAGCGCCGCCTCTGCTACGGGAACGCCTCCATCGCAGAAGCGCTGATCGCCGCAGGGAATGCTGTGGAGGATGCGGATGCCTCGGCAAAGGGTCTGCGGATGCTCGAGTTCCTCCTCTCCGTGGAGACATCGGACGAGCGATTCTCCGTGACGGGGACGGCAGGGCGCGGACCTGGCGAGAAGGGGCCGTCGTTCGACCAGCAGCCACTGGAGCTCGCCGCACTCGCGGACGCGTGCGCCACGGCGTACGCCGTCACCGGCGACCCGGTGTGGCTCCCCCCGATCTCGCTCGCCTGGCAGTGGTTCACCGGTCTCAACGACAGCGGGACCGTGATGTTCGACGACCAGACCGGCGCCGGCTTCGACGGACTCGAACGCGACGGCAGAAACGAGAACCGTGGCGCCGAATCGACCCTGGCCGCCCTGAGCACGTACCAGCAAGCACTCCGACACCGTGTGCTGACCGCGACATGACGGCACGCATCCACACGGCGGAACTGAGCGCGCAGCCAGACCGCGTGATCGCCCAGTTGTTCCTGCCGGGCGAAGAATGGTCCGCCGAGCATTCGCGCGCGGGCGAGATCATCGCGCGCGTCATGGCGATCCCCGCCGATCGGGCCGACGAGCTCGCGGCCGAGCTGACCCGCGACTTCGGCTCGCGGCATCCCGATGTCCGCTCTCTGTTTCTGGAGAACGCCGACGTCGTGAGCTCTCGTCTGGCCGATCCGGTCGACATCAGCGCCGCGCGTCGTCTGGTGCTCGGCGCAAGTTTCACGGCGGAGTACGCCGTCGAAGGGGCGGCGCTGTGCAACCCCAGCGCGATCGAGCATCCCGACCAGACAGGGTTGGCACCCGGGCAGCATCGCGTCGCCGTCGCTCTCCGCTCCATCGGGGAAGGTCACCGCTCCTGCATCGAGTTCGCCGAGGCCATCATCGGTCCCGGCCGACGGTGGACCTTCGTGGAACGCACTCATCCGCTGTGGCGAGCGCGGATCGACGAAGGGGACTGGAGCATCGTCCACTTCCGCGCAGCGCTCGAAGAGGAGGGGATCGTCAATGAGATCTCGCACAACGTGCTGCAGGGACTTCCCGACCGGTTCACCGCATCGGACGTCGAGACCTCCATCAGCAGCCTGCCCCGCGCGCTCTCGCGACGCGCAGACAGCGCTCGGCACATCGAGGCGCTGCGCGAGCTGACGAACTCCGTCTACCGCGCCGTGTTCTCCCCCGAGACCTCCCTCAGCCAGCGTGTGCTCACCCCGGTGGCGGCGGAGGAACGACACGGAATGGAGGACGCGCGATTCGTACGGTTCACCGACCTCGCCGGTACCACCCACTACCGCGGGACCTACACGGCGTACGACGGTCGCAACATCGCACCACGTCTGATCATCACGTCGGATCTGCGCGAGTTCGACATCCATCGACTGACCGGCGATGCCGCTCAGGACAAGGGGATGGCACTGTTCCCTCGGCCCGTGGACGGCAGGTATCTCGCACTGAGCCGCACCGGAGGCGAGAACATCTCGCTGGCGGAATCCCACGACGGCGTGATCTGGAACCAGGCCGGGATCGTCCACGCACCGGCGGAGGCCTGGGAGATCGTCCAGACCGGCAACTGCGGCCCGCCGCTCGAGACACCACACGGCTGGATCGTGCTCGTTCACGGCGTCGGCCCGATGCGCAGATACTCTCTGGGAGCGTTGCTCCTCGACCTCGACGACCCGACGATCGTTCTCGGGCGAACGGCGACCCCGATCCTGCAGCCGGTCGACGACCGCCGCGACGGTTACGTGCCGAACGTCGTGTACTCGTGCGGCGGGCTCATCGTGGACGACGTGATCTGGATCCCGATCGGCATCGGGGACTCGCGCATCGGCGTGTGCTCGATGGAGGTCGACGAGCTGCTCGCGCACCTGGTTCCGTGACCTGACTGCGGGTTGAGGAGACAGCCTCCGTGTTTCCTGCATGCAGACACGCACACCCGATAACAGGCGTAGCCTGGGACCAGATGGCCCGGACCCTGTCATTGGCGCACGCTCCGTGCGCTTCCTCTGACAGGAGCACAAGATGGCCGTCACCGCTGCCGGGTCGATCGCCTCGAGCGTGCGATCCACGACGCCGAAGGCGCCGAATCTCTACACCGAGCTTTCACAGCGGGTGACCGGGAGCGGCCTCATGCGGCGCCGCTACGGGTACTACTGGACCAAGCTCATCGCGGCGCCGGTCGTGATCGCGAGCGTGCTCACCGTCTTCGTCCTCCTCGGCGACTCGTGGTGGCAGCTGGTCACCGGCGCGGTCCTCGCCGTCGTGCTCACCCAGGTCGCGATGCTCGGCCATGACGCCGCGCATCGCCAGATCTTCCGCTCCGGTCGGTGGAACGACTGGACCAGCATGCTCCTCGGAAACCTTCTCGTGGGCATGAGCTACGGATGGTGGCAGCACAAGCACACGCGGCATCATGCCAACCCCAACAAGATCGGCAGCGACCCCGACATCGAGCTCCCGGTCATCGCGTTCACCCCGGAACAGGCGGACCGCCGACGCGCGAGCCGAAGCGGGCCGCTGCGCTGGCTGATCGCACATCAGGGGGTGCTGTTCTTCCCGATCCTGCTGCTCGAAGGGCTCTCTCTGCACGCATCGAGCGTGCGGCGCGTCTTCTCACGTGAGCAGCTGCGACGCCGTCCGATCGAGATCGCCTTCGTCGCGGTGCGGATCATCGGGTTCGTCGCGCTCGTCTTCGTCGTGCTGTCTCCGGGGATCGCATTCGCCTTCCTCGGCGTCCAGCTGGGGCTGTTCGGCGTCTACATGGGGATGGCATTCGCCCCGAATCACAAGGGGATGCCGCTCGTGCCGGCTGATGTGAAGGTCGACTTCCTCCACCGCCAGGTGCTGATGAGCCGCAACATCCGTGGCAGCCGGCTGCTCGACACCGTCATGGGAGGGCTCAACTACCAGATCGAGCATCACCTGTTCCCGTCGATGCCCCGACCGCACCTCCGCCAGGCGTCGGGGATGATTCGCGCATTCTGCGTGGAACACGGCGTGCCGTACACCGAGACCGGCCTCTGGCAGTCTTACGGAATCGTCGTCCGCTACATCAACAAGGTCGGACTCGGCGAGCGCGATCCCTTCGAGTGTCCGTTGCTCCAGCAACGGCAGGCCGTCTAGCTCCCCGCACCGGGCACCGAGTCAGAGCGACAGACGCCCGGCGATGACATCGCGCGCGACGACGCCGATACGCGTCTGCGTGGAGCGAGCGTGGCTCCGAATCCGCGCGAACGCCTCATCCATGTCGATGCCCAGCATCTGGGCGAGGTATCCCTTGGCCTGCTCGATCACCACCCGGCTGTCCAGCGCGCGCTGAAGCTGAGCCTGTGCGAGCTCGGACTCCTCGACCAACCGCTGCTGCAGAATGCTGATGGTGGCGATATCCGCCAGTGCCTGCGCGGCCGCGGCATCAGCCGCGTTCAGCGCCCCGGCCTCATCCCGGAAGAGGTTCAGCGATCCCAGTGTCGAGTCGCGCAGCCGCAATGGAATCGCATGGATCGACGAAAAACCGGAGGCGCGCGCATCGGCGGCGAACGCAGGCCAGCGATGGGCGATCTGGTCGATGTCGTCGACAGACACGACCTCACCCGCCGTCGCAGCCTCTACGCAGGGGCCGGCACCGACGCGCAACTGCATCAGCTCGACGAGTTCGCTTCGCTCGCTCGTGGAGGCGATCACCTCGAGCCGCTTCGACGGACTCAGGAGCAGGATGCCGGCAGCCGACGCGTCGAAGAGCGAGATGCAGTCGTCGACGAGTCGCTGGAGCACATCGACGACGTCGAAGTCGTCGACCAGGGAGTCCGCCAGCGTGACGAAGGTTCCCAGCAGCTGATGCTCGCGGGTGAGCGCCGTCATGCCGTCATCCTAAGCCTTGGGGTCACAGGCCCAGGTCGAGCCGCCGTGCGATGACATCCGCCGCGACATCGCGCACCGAACGCCCAGCGGCGTACGCGTGGCCGCGCAGGATCAGGAGGGCATCGTCCACGCCGATCCTGTTCCTCGCTGCGACCATTCCGGTGGCCTGATGCACCTCACGGCGGGAGTACGGCTCGTCCTCGCCGTCGTCGTTCGGCCTGTCGAGCCGGTTCAGCGCCCTTCGGAGCAGGGTGCCGGACACGATGGCGGCCAGGCGGCTCATCCGCTCGATGTCCGCGTCGGACAATTCGCGGGCGGTCAGCGAATAGAGGGCGATGGATCCGATTCCGAGCGTGCTGACGAACAGGGGGAAGGCGAAGAGCGCTCCCACATCGAGCTCTCGCAGAGCGGCCCACGTGCCGGGCCAGAGCGCCCCGCCGTCGACCTGGAGGTCGGATGCCGTGACGGGAAGCCTTGTGCGCAGGGCTTCCCAGGACGGCCCCTCGCCGAGGTCGATCTGGATCTCGTCGATCCGTGCGCCGAGCTTCGTGCTGGCGCACACCGTTTCGGAGCCCATCGGCGAGCCGAGCGTGGACACCACGGCACCGGCCATCGAGACAGCGGCTCGCAGGGGCGAGCACAGATCGTCGTCGCCGGCGGTGAGTGCGGCCGCGGCGATCGCGAACGCATCGCCCGGCTGATCGTCGGGAGTCGTGGGCATCACGTGCGCCGCCGTTCATCTCAGAATGACCAGGCGCGGGGTCTCGGTGCCCTTCTTACGAGCGTACACGCGCCTTCGGCGCGACGGCGGTGCTGCGACGCCGAGCATCCGGCAACTCGGGTTCATTGAGACCGCGCTCGGGGGATCGTCGGTCGGTTCGAGAAGATTGCGCCGCCGATCCGGAGTGCGGCTTGGTGCTCGTGCACCTGGGAAGGCACACATGTGACAGGCGTAAGGTCCGATGATGGACAGACATCACCCACCCAACGATCCGACGCCCGACCAGCAGCGCGCTGCGCGGGACAAGAAGTGGGCGAGAGTCACCAGCATGCACTGGCACCCCTACGTGCCCTCCGCCGGCACCCACAGCCGCGCCGTCGAGCAGGCGCGAAACGCGAAACCGAACGTCATTCCGTCGCAACCCCCCGGAGGCCACGGCGACCAACTCCCGGCCTGATCAGCCCCGGGCCCGCGGTCACCGGCCCCCTCGCCGACGCCCCGGTGGGTCCAAGGCTTGCGTCACGCCCGACACGCTCCGAATCTGACTACCCCGCCAAGAGCGCCGCCATCTCGGCCCGCGGCATGGGGCGTGCGAACAGGTAGCCCTGGCCGCGATCGCATCCCATCGTCTTGACCTTCTCGAGTTGCTGCGGAGTCTCGATGCCCTCCGCGACGACGCGGATGCCGGCCTCGTGGGCGACCGCGATCGCGGCACCCATCGTGCGTTCGGCCGACGGGGAATCGTCGATCACGAGAGCGCGGTCGATCTTCAGCTCGGTGGCGTGAAGCCGCTTCAGCTGCGTGAGGGATGCTTGTCCGGCGCCGTAGTCGTCGATCGCGATGCCCAGTCCCAACGCTCGCAGCCCATCGAGCCGCGCGACGACCGCCGACACGTTGCCGATCTGGCGCCCCTCGGTGATCTCGAGCGTGAGTCGCCGCGCGGGACGGCTGATCCTCTCGACGAGCTGCCCGAGCCACGTGGCGAAGACTGAATCCTGCAGCTGTGCGGGTGACACATTGACCGAGACGTCGATGCCCCATTTGGCCATCACAGCGATCGCCTGCGTAGCCATGAAGCGGCCGATCTCGGCGATCATCCCGTCTTCTTCGGCGACCGGGATGAACTCGTTGGGTCCCACGAGCCCCCACTCCGCATGATTCCACCGGCAGAGCGCCTCGACGGCGACCACCCGATTGCTCACCAGGTCGATCTGAGGCTGGAACCACGCGGTGATCTCCGAGCGCTCGAGCGCATGCGTCAGCGCTCTCGATATCTCACTTCTCACAGCCACGGCTTCTCGCTTCGATGCTGGTCGGTCCCCCCGACCCCTGCTCCCCGTCGGCAATTCTCGCACCGGGCGCCGTTCGAAACGGCGTCTTGACGCCTGCCGACGTGTCGGGTATCCGATCTGCGGCTCCCACGCTCGCGGGCAGCGCCGTGGGCGACCTCCGGCGCGGGCCGCGAAAGCACGGTCGCGATATGGTGCGCTGTCGCCTGTTCACGGCGACGACCGACGCACCGCGGTCGCGATTCGACGTGTTGTGATGGACGAGTGACGACGCCCGAGAACGCACTTTCGCTCACCATCGACGGAACCCCCGACTTCGGCAGTGAGGTGCTGAAGTCGCTGTACCGCATCACGGGACGCTCCACCGGAGAGCTGCGACGTGCGATCCGCGCCGGCGAGCCCGTCTATACGGCAGGGTTGTTCGGCAACGACCACATCCAGGTCGTTCCTCGGCTCGAGAAGACCGCCGACTACCTCGACAGCCTGGGGATCACGTTCACGGTCCACGAGTGGGCCGACGGCGCGCGCGAGCAGATCTCGATCGACGTCATGCGGCAGATCATCCAGTCCGCCGACGGCGAGTTCCGCTGACGCTCGCCATATCGCGCAGAGTCCTGCGTGTGGCTCGGGGAGCCTCCGAGGTGACGCGCTAGGGTGGCTGCAGGCCGAGTTCCGCACCTTTCGGCCGTGTCGCACAGGTATCCCCAGTGCCGAGCCCTCCCCCAAAGGGCGCGCGACGCGCGCGGGACAGGCTGAGGTCCCTCGGACGCTACAGGCTCTAGCTGCAACGTCCGAGGGACCGTCCTTGCGCGGGGGGAGCGCAGGGGAAATCAGCGGCCCAGCCCCAGAGATCCCCAGTCCGGACGCCCGCGCTGTGATCGGTTCCCAGGATCACGGCGAGCCGCCCGTCGCCTCACCATATCGCGTACGCGCTGCGGGGAACAGGATCGGGCGACCCCATTTCGCATCGTGCGTTGACGCCCGCGGTCCGCCGCCGTTCCCGCCGGATGCACTACAGTGCACGTCACACGGACCCACGCCGGAGAGGACCGGGATGACAGCGACACCCGCGCCCGACGCCGCACGGAACAGGCCGTCCCGCTATCGCGGCATCGGCATCGTCCTCATCGGGATGAGTGGCGCGATCTGGTGGCCGGCGTTCACGCTCGGGGCGTGGCACACCCCGTTCTTCGACCAGCTTCTGACGGTGTGGGTGGTCGCGACGGCCGGCTTCGTCGTGGTGCTGATCCAGCCAGCGCGGCCACGGGTGAAGGTCGGCCGCGCCATCGCACTCGTCATCCCTTCGCTGTGGCTCGTGTTGTCGTTCACGAGCGCCCCCGCTGCGGACGATCTCTGGGGCAACCTGTTCGATGTGCTCGCGGTCGTCGTCGGACTCGTCGGGATCCCGTTCACGCTGTGGGTGGTCGTGCGCACCGTGTGGCCTGACGTGATCGCCGACTACTCGCCGCGAGTCCGGCTCAGCATCTTCGCCATCGTCGCCGCCATCGCCGTCGCATCGTTCGTCCTGGGTCTCAACCAGAGCCGGTTCCTCACGTGCGAGGACTTCACCCTCAGCGGCAACTCCGAGCCGCCCGGCTGCGTCCACGCCGACGACTCCCCCACCGCCTGACGTTCACGTCCTGCGGCTAGGCGAGTCGCATCGTGGCCTGGGGTCCCGCGGCGAGCGCGGCGGCGGTGCGGACGATCGTCTGCTCCATCACCCCGACGGCCGCCGTCGGCGAGATGTCGGCGACGCGGGCGATGCTGATGGTGCGCGTCAGCGTCGGGTCGGACAGGCGCACCGACCGGAGCCCTGAGCGCTCGATGAGCACCATCGCGGGCACGATCGCGACACCGATCCCCCGCTCGACGAAGCGCAGCACGGCGTCCATCTCCGCGCCCTCGATCACCGTGTATGGGGACAGCCCCGCGGCCGCGAACGCCGCGTCGGTCGTCGCCCGAAGGTCGTACGTCGAGCTGAACACCACCTGGGGCAGACCGGCCACCTCGCCGAGACCGATGCTCTCGCGCGCGGTGAGCGGTGGTGCACCGGCCGAAGAGATGACGACCAGCTCCTCGACGAGAAGCGGCGCGACGCTGAGTCGCTCCGGGGATGCCGGACCCGACGTCGTGATCAACGCGAGGTCCAGCTCACCGCCGGCGAGGTGATCCAGCAGACCGCGCGAACCGCTCTCGGTGATGTGCAGCTCGATCCCGGGATGGGCCGCGTGGAAGGCGCTCAGCACCTCGGCGACCAGGCTGATGCACAGAGTCGGGGTCGCGCCCAGGCGCACCCGCCCGCGCTGGAGTCCGGCCAGCTCGTCGAGTTCACGGCGGACGGATGCCGCGTCCGCCAGCATCCGCCGCGCGAGGGGCAGCAGCGACTCCCCCGCGACCGTCAGCGTGCTGCCCGCTCGTGCACGGTGGAACAGCTCGGCGCCCAGGCTCTGCTCGAGCGTCGAGATCTGACGACTGAGCGACGGCTGCGCCAGGTGCAGCTGCTCGGCCGCGCGCGTGAAGTTGCCGAGCTGAGCAACCGTGACGAACGCGCGAAGCTGCTCAAGATTCATGTGTATAGCGTATCGCTATGGATGTGACCATGAATATGCATTGGAGTGATCGAACAGAACTGCCTAACATGTCTGACGTGATCCCTGCAGAGCGCCAGCTTTCCACCACCGTCCTCGTGATCGGCACCGGCGGTTCCGGTCTTCGCGCTGCCATCGAGCTCGCCGAATCCGGCGTCGACGTGGTCGCCCTGGGCAAGCGACCGAAGTCGGACGCCCACACCTCCCTTGCTGCCGGCGGCATCAACGCTGCGCTCGGCACCATGGATGCCGACGACAGCTGGCAGCAGCACGCCGCCGACACGCTGAAGGAGAGTTACCTCCTCGCCAACCCGCACACCGTCGAGATCGTCACGTCGGGCGCCGCCCGCGGCATCGAAGACCTCGAGCGGTACGGCATGCCGTTCGCCCGCGAGGACGACGGCCGCATCTCACAGCGATTCTTCGGTGCGCACACCTACCGTCGCACCGCGTTCGCCGGCGACTACACCGGCCTCGAGATCCAGCGCACGCTGATCAACCGCGCCGCACAGCTGCAGGTGCCCGTCCTCGACACCGTGTATGTGACGCGCATCCTCGTGAACGACAACGGCGCGGTCTTCGGGGCGTACGGGTTCGACATCGAGGACGGCACGCGCTATCTGATCCACGCCGACGCGGTGATCCTCGCCGCAGGCGGGCACAACCGCATCTGGCGGCGCACGTCGTCGCGACGCGATGAGAACACCGGCGACTCCTTCCGTCTCGCGGTCGAGGCGGGCGGCCGCCTTCGCGACCCCGAGCTCGTGCAGTTCCACCCCAGCGGCATCATCGAGCCCGAGAACGCGGCCGGGACGCTCATCTCGGAGGCGGCTCGCGGCGAGGGCGGCATCCTGCGCAACGGTCTCGGCGAGCGGTTCATGCACAAGTACGACCCCGAGCGCCTCGAGCTGTCCACGCGCGACCGTGTCGCCCTCGCGTGCTACACCGAGATCAAGCAGGGCCGTGGCACGCCGAACGGGGGCGTCTGGCTGGATGTCTCCCACCTCCCGCGTGAGACGATCATGACCCGCCTCCCCCGCGTCTACCAGACGATGCTCGAGCTGCAGATGCTCGACATCACCAAGGAGCCGATCGAGATCGCGCCGACGGCGCACTACTCGATGGGCGGCGTCTGGGTGCGATCGTCGGACCACTCCACCGATGTCCCCGGCCTCTACGCGATCGGCGAGGCGTCCTCGGGACTCCACGGCGCCAACCGCCTCGGCGGCAACTCACTGATCGAGCTCCTGGTGTTCGGCCGCATCGTCGGACAGGCGGCCGCTGCGTACTCCGCGGCGCTGCCCGCCCAGACGCGCTCGGCCGCGGCGGTAGCGACGGCTCGCGCGGAGATCGACGATCTGCTCGCCGCATCCGGAACCGAGAACGTCCGGGCGCTCCAGCGGGCGATCCGCGACACCATGACCGAGCACGCCGGAGTGGTGCGCGACGAACAAGGGCTGCTCACCGGCCTCGCGGAGCTCGACGCGATCGAGGCGCGGATGGCCGATATCGGGGTTCACCCCGATATCGCGGGCTACCACGACCTCGCGCACGCGTTCGACCTGAAGTCGGCGGCGCTCGCCGCCCGCGCGACGCTCGAAGCCGCGCTCGAGCGCCGAGAAACGCGCGGCTGCCACAACCGGAGCGACTACCCCGACATCGATCCCGAACTGCAGGTCAACCTGGTGTGGTCCCCCTCGACCGGCGTCGTGCGGGAACAGATCCCGCCCATCCCTGCCGACATCAGGGCGCTCATGCGCGAGGTGTCGGTCGTCGGGAAGCTCGTCGAGTAGGCCGCCGGGGTCTACCCCGTTCGGCCGCGGGCTGCAACCCCGAGGGCGAACGCGGGTGCGCGAGGTAGAAAGGCCTCGTGAAGAGGGTCATCTACGCGGGAAGCGAATTCGTGACGGGGGACGACATCGCGGGCGCCCTCCTCGGCTGCGGCCAGGCGCTGGCCGAAGCCGGTGAGGCGGAAGCTGTGACGGTTCCGATCAGGGAGTTGGACGGATCCGTGGGCGAGGTGACGGTGCTCATCGGCCCGGCGAGCCAGATGGTCGCGCGCGATGCCCACAGCGACGACGACGAACTGGTCGACGATGGCGCTGTCGCCCGCCTGAACTCGATCCAGCGACGCCTGCGCCCGGTCGCGGTGATCGATCTCCCCCCTTCGCACGACGACTGGGACGACGAGATCTGACAGACTCACTCGATCATCCACTGCCGAATGGAGAATGCCGGCGTGGCGGCATCCGTCAGCGGAAGTCCCTCGCGCGGTGCTGCACGCCGACGCGGAGATCCTCGAACGCGTCGGCGATGAGGTTCGTCACGCCCTCGGACGAGCGCTCGAGAATGCCGCGCGCGATGAGCGCCGGGGAGTCGCGCACGATGCGGCGGTAGCGGTTCCAGACGCCGAGCGAGCACACGATGTTGACGAGGCCGTGCTCATCCTCGAGATTCAGGAACGTGATCCCGGATGCTGTCGCCGGCCGTTGCCGGTGGGTCACGAGCCCCGCGACCTCGACGCGGCGGCCGACCTCGTGACTGCGCAGCTCGCGGGAAGTCAGGACGCCCCGCGCATCGAGCCCGGAGCGGTAGTGGGTGATCGGATGGTCGTCGGTCGAGATGCCCGTCGCCCACAAGTCGGCGGCGAGGCGCTCGTAGCTGGTGGGGTCGGCGAACAGCGGCGGCTGCACCGCGATGAGCGAGTCCGGCAGGAACTCGGGGCGGTCCTGCGCGGCCGACCCGGCGAGCCAGATCGCCTCTCGACGACTGAGACCGAGGCATTCGAACGCGCCCGCTGTGGCGAGCGCCTCGACCTGCACCGCGGTGATGCTGGTGCGCCGCACGAGATCGCGGAGATCGCGGAACAGCCCGCCCGTCTCGCGCGCGGTGACGATGCGCTGTGCGACCGTCGCCCCGATCCCCTTCACTCCGGCCAGGCCAAGCCGCACCGCGAACCTCCCGTCGCGGCGGTGCGCTGCGGACTCGTCGGGCGCGTCGAGGTCGAAGAGCCCGACCGGCGGCTGCTTCCGCTCGGCGCACGAGTCGAGGCCGGTCGGCCCTTCTGCCCCGGTCGCTGAGCCTGTCGAAGCGCCGGCGACGGCTTCGAGCACCGCCTCGCTGCCCGAGAGGTGCAGGTCGGGACGGCGCACCTCGACGCCGTGGTGGCGCGCGTCCCCCACGAGGGTCGCCGGTGAGTAGAAGCCCATCGGCTGCGCCCGCAGCAGCCCCGCGAGGAACGCGGCCGGATAGTGCAGCTTGATCCACGAGCTGGCGTACACGAGCAGCGCGAACGACAGGGAGTGCGATTCCGCGAAGCCGAAGTTCGCGAACGCCTGGATCTTGGCGTAGATCGCGTCGGCCTCCTCGCCCACGAGGTCGTTCTCGGCCATGCCGGCATACAGCTTCTTCTTCAGCGAGTCGATGCGCTCGATCCCGCGCTTGGAGCCCATGGCGCGGCGCAACAGGTCGGCGTCCTCGCCGGTGAGCCCGCCGACGGCCATGCCCATCTGCATGAGCTGCTCCTGGAACACCGGGATGCCGAGCGTGCGCTCGAGCACCGGCACGAGCTTGGGATGCGGGTAGGTCACCTTCTCCTGTCCGAGCTTGCGCTTGACGAACGGGTGCACCGCGCCGCCCTGGATGGGGCCGGGGCGGATGAGCGCGATCTCGATCACGAGGTCGTAGAACCGGCGCGGCTGCAGGCGCGGGAGAAGCCCCATCTGCGCGCGCGACTCGACCTGGAACACCCCGATCGAGTCGGCGCGGCACAGCATGTCGTAGACCGCCTTCTCCTCCTTCGGGATCGTCGACAGCTCCCAGTCCTCCCCCGTCGAGACGCGGATCATGTCGAAGCAGTACTGCAGGGCGGCCAGCATCCCGAGGCCCAGCAGGTCGAACTTCACGAGACCCATCCATGCTGCGTCGTCCTTGTCCCACTGGATCACCGTGCGGTTCTCCATGCGCGCGTGCTCGATCGGCACGACCTCGCCCACCGGGCGGTCGGTGAGCACCATTCCGCCGGAGTGGATGCCGAGGTGCCGCGGCGCCTTGAGCAGCTCGGACGCGAACTCCAGCACCTGATCGGGGATGTCGTGGCCGGCGCCGGTCTCGAGGAGGGCTCCCCATCCCTCGATCTGCTTCGACCAGGCGTCCTGCTGCCCCGGCGAATGCCCCAGCGCCTTGGCCATGTCGCGCACGGCGTTCTTGGGGCGGTACTGGATGACGTTCGCGACCTGCGCCGCGCGATCGCGCCCGTACTCCCGGTACACCCACTGGATGACCTCTTCCCGACGGTCGGAGTCGAAGTCGACGTCGATGTCGGGCTCCTCCTCACGCAGGCTCGACAGGAACCGCTCGAACGGCAGGTCGTACGCGATCGCGTCGACGGCGGTGATGTCGAGCAGGTAGCAGATGGCGCTGTTGGCGGCGGACCCGCGCCCCTGACAGAGGATGCCCTGGCTCCGCGCGAACTGCACGATGCCGTGGACGATCAGGAAGTAGCCCGGGAAGTCCTTCATCTCGATGACCCCGAGCTCCTTCTCGATGCGCGCCCGGTTCTCCTCCGTCAGGTCGGGGTACTTGCGCGGCACCGCCTCCCACACCAGGTGCCGCAGCCACGACATCGGCGTGTGCCCTTCGGGCACCTTCTGCTTCGGGAGCGCGGGCTTGGCCTTGCGCAGCGGGAAGGCGAGCTCGTCGGCGAGCGTCACGGTGCGGGCGACAGCGTCGGGAAATCGCACGAAGCGCTCCGCCATCTCGGCCCCCGACCGCAGATGGGCACCGGCGTGCGCGGGCAGCCAGCCGTCGAGCTCGTCGAGACCGCGGTTCGCGCGCACGGCGGCGACCGCCGCGGCGAGCAGCTGCCGCTTCGGCACGGCGTAGTGGACGTTGTTGGTCGCGAGGATCGGGAGGCCCCGCTCCCGCGCGAGCCCGACGAGCACGTCGTTGTCACGGGTGTCGAGCGGGTTGCCGTGGTCGATGAGCTCGACGTGCACGTTGTCCTTCCCGAACAGCGTCACGAGGCGGTCGAGCTCGCCGGCTGCCGCGTCGGGACTCTCGGCGAGCCCGCGGCGCACGGCGCCCTTGCGGCACCCGGTGAGCACCGCCCACTCCCCCGCCGCGTGCGCGGCGAGCTCCTCGAGGTCGTAGACCGGCCGGCCCTTCTCCGCCCCCTGCAGCTGCGCGTGCGTGATCGCGCCCGCCAGCCGGTGGTACCCCTCCTCACCACGGGCGAGCACCAGCAGGTGCGCGCCGACCGGATCGGCCTCGCCGTTCTGCGGCTTCGGCAGCTCGAGCGACAGCTCGGCGCCGAACACGGTCTTGAGCTGCAGCGACTCCGCAGCTTCCGCGAACCGTACGATGCCGTAGAACCCGTCGTGATCGGTGACCGCGAGGGCATGCAGCCCCAGACGCTCCGCCTCTTCGGCGAGCTCCTCGGGCGAGGAGGCTCCGTCGAGGAACGAGTACGACGAGTGCGCGTGCAGCTCGGCGTACGGGATCGCATCGGCCGGACGCTCGATCTCGGGCGCGACGTACGGCCCGCGCTTGTGCGACCACGCGGGGCTGTCGCCGCCGTCCGCGCCGACCGGTGGCGCGTCGGGCCGGCGACGGCCGCTCAGCACGCGCTCCATCTCGGACCATGGCACGCCCGGGTTGTTGAAGCCCATCAGGCGCCCCTGGTTCCGGTCGTTGAGCGAGCGTGCGAGACGAAGCGCGACGCTCCGACGTCGTTCCTCGATCCGGGGCGTTTCGTCTCGCTCGTTCCTCGCTCGCTCAACGACCGGTGGCAGGCGTCAGTCATAGGTGGCCTCCGCCGTCCAGGCGTCGCCGTCGCACACCAGCAGCCACGCGGACCCGTCGGCGTCGACGACCTGGAACCGGTGCGCACGGCGCGAGCGCGCGGCATCCCATCCGCGCTCCACCACCGGCCAGGGTCCCGCCCACGCCTCGATCGCGCGACGGCGACCGCTTTCGATGAAGAGCGCAGGCACGGCCGAGACGTTCCCCCGCTCGTCGACGTCGACCAGCTCGCCGCCGAGCGCCCGCACGTCGACCGGCACCGGGTCGGCGAACACCGTCGTGGGCAGCGGGTCGGGCAGGCTCCCCGGCCAAGGTCGCGCGCGCTGCGCCGCGAGACCCCCGGCGCCGATCGCCTTCCGGTCGCGTTCGTCCTTGTCTCCCCAGGGCACGAGCACCTGGCGCTCGGCCAGCCACCTCCCGCCGCCGATCGCGGGGGTCAGCACGCCGCGGTGCCCGAGCATCGCCTGCACACGCGACAGCGCGTGGTGCACCCGCTCCTCGGGTCCGCCGCCGAACAGCGCCGGAGCGTGATGGGATGCCGCATCCACCGCTTCCGGCGAGATCCGCACGAGCGTCACCCCGCTGCGCAGCCCGCCTCCGGCCGCGTCGCCCGTCCCGACGTCCTCCGCGAGCTGCCAGCGCACGCGGTCGATAACCGCCGCGGCGTCGAAGGATCCGGGATGCAGCCACACCCTCTCGCTGCGCTCCCCCCGGTCTCCGACGAGTTCGACCCGCAGTTCGGTGCAGACGAGGTCGACGGCGCCGAGACCCGCGACGAAGTCGTCGGCGGTGACGCGCATGGCGAACGCCACCTGATCGGCGATCTCGAGGGGCGGCTCGAACGCGATCTCCCGCTGCAGCTCGGGCGGCGGTGTGCGCGGCTGCACCGGTCGCGAGTCGTGCCCTGCGGCGAGCGCGTGAAGCCGGACGCCCCGCTCGCCGAACCGCTCGCGCACGCGATCGGTCGGCATCTCGGCGAACCCGCCGAGGGTCTGCACGCCGAGCCGGGCGAGCAGGCCGGCGAGGTCCGTCGCCTCCTTCGCCCCCGCTGCGCCGGCGCCGAGCAGCGCGGAGGCGTCGAGCACCGACACCGGCAGCGGGGCGAGGAAGCCTGCCGCACCACCGGCGGGCACGACGAAGACCGGATCTGCGGCGTTCGTGCCGCCGCGCGCCGCCTGCTCCGCAGTGAACGGCCCGTCGGCGATGCCCACCCGCACCCCGTCGAGCCCTGACTCGTGGAGGGTGCCGATCAGCATGCGGGCGGCCTCGACCTCGCCGCCGTAGTACCGCGCCGGACCCCGCGCGCGCAGCGCGCACAGCCCCGGACGCACCAGCTGCACGCCGGGCGCCCTCTCTTCGATCAGCGACACGACCGGGGCGAATGCGCGGTGATCGCGGGCGGCGTCCGCGGTGACCAGCGTCAGCCCGGGACACCGCGCCTGGGCATCGCGCCGGCGCTGCCCGCGGCGCACGCCCTCCGCACGCGCGGACGCCGAGCACGCGACCACGAGATTGCGCTCCACGACGGCGACCGGGGGCTTCGCCTCGAACTCCTCCTGCGCCGCATCCGTGCAAGTACCCGGCCGCGGTCCGACCGCGTCCTCGGCAGCCGCGGCCGTACCAGCTTCCCGCTCGAGAGCCGTGACCGGCCAGTCGGGGAACCACAGCACGAGACTCCGCACCGGCGCACCCGGAGTCATGTCACCCCACCGCCCTGATCGGCTGCGGGAAGGAGTCCGCGGATCCGGCCGAGGGCAGCGTCTCGACGGGGCGCATGCGCTCGGGCGCGGCGGAGACGTGCCCCGCAGCATCTGGAAGCATCACGCGCGCCCGTCGCGAACGCGGCCAGCGCCGACTGGACGACATCAGCGTCACCGCCCGGCCCGCGAGGTACCCGTGCCCGCGGCCGACGCCCTCCCACGCCGGCTCGCCCACCTCGATCACTGCTTCGGCCTGCGGCCAGGGCCCCTGCACGAGCAGGACCGCACCGCGATCGCGCAGCCGCGCCGCCAGACGGGCGATCTCGCCGTCGGCCGCCCGCCCCGACGGACGTACCGCGACCACCGGCACCACCTCGGCGACGGTCGAGGTCACCGCGAGCCAGCGCGCGCCCGGGTCGGGGATGAGCACGAGCCGCGACAGGTCGACCCCGAGCCCTTCGGCCGCCTCGGCGCCGAGCCGCGGCATGCCCAACACCGCGCACCACGACCCGGCCTGCGACGGCTGAGCCAGCAGCGCCAGCAGCACCGACGTCGAACGCGGCAGGGAGTATGCAGACCCCGGGCGAAGACCGCCCCCGGGAAGCAGCGAGGCGAGCGCGGGATGCACCGGCAGCACCGGCGCGTCGAGTCGGCGGCCCTGCACCCGCTCGACCTGGGCGCGCAGCTGCGCGACGGTGTCGGAAGAGGACGTGCCCGCGGGCGGTGTGCCCACCGCACCGAGGGCAGTGGGTGGGGTGCCCGTCGGCGTCTGGCCGACGGTCTCGTGCACGTACTGTGCCGTGAGTTGCACGATCGCCCTCATTCCCACATTCTAGAACGGATGTTCTAGTCCTTCAACCGCTGGGAATGAGCGTAGTACCAGGTTCCGACAGTTATGTTCGAGACTGCAAGGCCAGTCGCGCCGGACCCACACGCGAAGCCCGCCGGACAGGCGCCGCACCCAGCACGATCCCGACGAGCACGAGACCGACCCCGACAGCCTGCGGCACCCCGAACGCCTCCCCCGCGACCGCCACCCCGAGAACGACGCCGGTGACCGGATTGAGGAGTCCGACCACGCCGACCACCCCCGGAGACAGGCGTCGCAGCCCCGCGAACCACGCGACGTACGCGAGCGCGGTCGCGACGAGCGTGAGATACGCGAAGCCGAGCGCCGACGGCACAGTGAGCGTCGGCGGCGCACCCTCGACGAGCACCGCGGCCGGCAGCAGCACGATCGAGCCGGCGACGAGCTGCCACGCCGTCATCGGCAGCGCGGGAACGTCGGAGCCCCATCGCGCCGTGAGCACGAACCCGATCGACGAGGCGACCATCGCACCGAGCGACGCGGCGACGCCCCAGGGATCGGCGCCTTCCGCGTCGAAGCCCAGCATCACCGCCACGCCGACGAGACCCACGGTCGCGCCCACGACGGCGGCGAGCCGCGGTCGGCGACGCAGCAGCAGCCACGCGAACAGCAGCATGCACGCGGCGGATGCCGACATCAGCGTCGCGGCCAGACTCGACGGCAGCCGCTGTCCGGCGACGTACACGAGCACGAAGAAGCCGCCGACATTCAAGGTGCCGAGCACGAGCGAGCGCCACCACCACGATCCGCGCGGAAGCCTGCGCGCGAGGAGCAGCACGATGAGCCCGGCCGGAAGCGCCCGCAGCACACCACCCCACAGCGGGGATTCCGCCGGCAGCAGGCTGTGCGTGACGACATACCCGCTCCCCCACGCGATCGGTGCGATCGCCGTCACGAGGATCCACATCCATCGCTTATCTTCCATGGAAGATACTTTATCTTACCGGGAAGATAAGATGGGTCGCATGGCCGCCGACGACCGCTCCCCGCACGACGAACCACTCGACCGCGTCGGTGAGATCCAGCGGGAGTGGCGCCGCGAGCGCCCCGACCTCGACCCGTCGCCGCAGGGCGTGATCGGGCGCCTGCACCTCGTCGCGCTCGAACTCACGGAGCGCCTCGTCGCGGTCTACGGCGAGTTCGGACTCAGCGAGGGCGAGTTCGACGTGCTGGCCACGCTCCGCCGCGCCGGTGCGCCGTTCGAGCGCGCCGCCGGCGAGCTCGCCGACCACACCCTCGTCACCACAGGCGGCCTCACCAAGCGCGTCGACCGCCTCGAAGCGCGAGGGCTCGTCGAGCGGCGGGCCGAGGCATCCGATGCCCGAAAGCGCCTGGTGCGACTCACGCCCGAGGGGCGGGACCTCATCGATCGCGCCATCGCCGCCCACCTCGCGAACGAGCGCCGCATCCTCGACGAGCTCGGGACGACGGATGCTGCGTCCCTCGAGCCGATCCTCACCCGCTGGCTGCGCATCCTCGACGGGAGCTGACGCACCCGCATCGACGGACGCATCTTCCCGTCACGGCCTCCGACCCGCTAGCGTGAGGCCGACCGTGGGCTCGCTCCACGAGATCTGCGAGGAGCCCAGCCCATGGACGGTGCCGTTCACCCCAGCCTGCTCGAATCAGTATCGGCGTGGGTGCTGATCGTGTCGTTCGCGCTGTCGCTGATCTACGAGTTCTGGCGGGCGACCGCCAAAGCGGGCACGTCCCGGTACGACTCGATGCGGGCCTTCGTCCAGGGGCTGTGGCTGTACGTGCTCGCCGCCATCGTGATCGTGCTGCTCTTCGTCGGCGTGCCCATCGCAGCCTGGATCGGGCTCATCTTCTCCGTGCTCGTGATCCTGGTGTCGATCTTCTACTACAACCCGAAGATGATGCCCGCGCGCAAACCCGGGCTGTTCGACTGGTTCGAGGACCTCGTCTACACCGGGCTCGCTTTCGTGACCGCGACGCTGCTCGCCCTCGAAGTCGCAGGCCTCACGCTCTCCTGACGCAGCAGGCGATCACGCCGCGAGGGCGAGGTACGGCTCCCACCGCGGATCGGTGCGCTCGGTGCCGCGCACGGTCCACTGCCCGCCCCGGGGCGGGCGCGGCGTGAACCGCAGCTCCCAGTGCATCTCCTGCGGCGTGCGATCGCTCTTGATGTTGTTGCAGCGCAGGCAGCACGCGACGAGGTTCTCCCACGAATCGGCGCCGCCGCGCGAGCGCGGCAGCACGTGGTCGATCGTCGACGCCGCCTTCCCGCAGTACGCGCAGTGGTGATTGTCGCGACGGAGCACGCCCCGACGGGTCACCGGCACGTGGCGACCGCCCGGCACCCGCACGTAGCGGGTGAGGATGATCACGGCCGGGCGTTCGTACGATCGTCGAGTGCCCCACACCGGATCGGTCTCGGTGTGTTCCACCACGGTGGCCTTCTCGTTCATCACGAGCACGAGCGCCCGCTTGAACGACACGACCGCGAGGGGCTCGTAGCCCGCGTTCAGCACCAGAGTGCGCATTGATCATCCTCTCGAATGGCCGGGACGGCTTCTCGGTTATTCGACTTGCGCGACGATCAAGGGCGCAGGGGCATGAAAAAAGGCGCTGTCTTACAGACAGCGCCCTGGCGCCACGGCAATGCCGCGGCATCCGCTCGTGCAATGCCGAAGGACGAGGCGTCCAAGCGCATCCATGGTTCGGATGCGTGGTGTGCAGCCCATCGGCTCCCTCCGCTCTCTCAGCGTCGAGTCCCAGGGTAACCCACCGCGACACGCCCGGGGCGCGCGGCGACTGAACGGCTGATGGCGTGTCGGGTAACGAAGAAGAGAACGGATGCCTCGGCTCGAGGCATCCGTTCTCTGATGTGATTGCAGAAGGTCTGTGATCAGCCCGCGTTGGCCTGCAGCCATGCCCACGGGTCGACGACCGAGCCGTTGATGTGGACTTCGAAGTGCACGTGGCACGCGGTCGAGCTGCCGGTGCTGCCGACGAGGCCGATGAGCTGGCCCGCCGAGACGCTCTGGCCGACCGACACCTGGCGGCTGCCGTACGTCATGTGGCCGTAGAGCGTGTTGACCTGCTGGCCGCCGATCACGTGGTCGATCGAGATACCGACGCCGTAGCCGCCGTAGCTCTCCTGCGAGACCTTGACCACGCCCGCCGCTGCCGCGTAGATCG
This sequence comes from Microbacterium sp. Leaf288, assembly GCF_001422925.1. Lineage (GTDB taxonomy): Bacteria > Actinomycetota > Actinomycetes > Actinomycetales > Microbacteriaceae > Microbacterium. Next base: position 760,240 of record NZ_LMNI01000011.1, on the reverse strand, counting down.
GCGTGCCGCACGAGGTGAGCAGGTCGACGCCCTGGTGGTAGCCCGAATCCCAGAGGCCGCGGCCCTTGGTGAAGTTGAGGAGGGGCCAGCGCACCTCGCCGGTGCCCGGCGACGTGAGGGCGATGTTCGTGGGGACCGTGGTGCCGCGCGACTTCGCCGCCGAGGCGGCAGCGGCGGCGACCTGGCGCGCACGCTCGGCGGCGGCCTCTTCGGCCTTCTTCTTCTCGATCTCTTCCGCGGTGGTGGCCGCGTAGCTCTCGCGCGACAGCTCGCTGGCGTTCGCGTCGGAGGCGGCGACGAACGTCTGCGCGTTGTCGACGGCCATCTGCTGGATCGTCTTGGAGTCCTCTGCCACGGCGGTGGCGCCGGCGGCGAACGCCGGGATGGCAACCGTGGCGACGAGACCGCCCACCATCGTCAGCACCACGAGGCTGCGCAGCGGCTTGACGACTCGCCCCTTCTTGGACGACGCGGCGGGGCGGGCTTGCGCCTTGGCCGCGGTCGGCTTCACAGGCGCGACGGCGCGGGATCGTCGCACCGGGTTCTTCCGAATGCGCGCACGACGGTTCTGGTCCGCCGCGGCGTGCTCGGGCACATTCGCGTGCGACTCGATCTCTTCAGCCAAACTTGTCCTCCGGCGCCTCTGCGCCAGGGCGCCTGGCTCGTCAGCACTCGGTGTCGGGGCACGATGTGCGGGCTTCACCACATGTGGACGACGAGCCGGTGAGGCAATCCACGCGGGGTCCGGACGGCGGGCTTCTCGCCTGTTGGACTTTTCGAGGCTACCCGAAGGTCACGGTTATGTCACGCTCCGCGCCTGGCAATCTCCGCACAGTGCATCATCGACGCCCGCGGAATGCGGCATCCGGCGTCGTGGCGCAGCGTTCGAAGCCCGGAAAGACGGTCAGGATCGTCCCATTCAGTGGACTGCGCCCACCTCAGCGGACGTCGTCGACGAGGAAGATGTGCGACGCGATCTCGACCGGGAGCTCCAGGCCCTCGTCGCTGCCCTGCATCTGCACGAGCACGTAGCCCTCGTTGTAGCGATAGTCACCGACGGCACCCGGCACGACACCGGCGCCCTTCAGCTGCTGCAGCAGTTCGGGGTCGACCTGCGCGGGCTCTGCCAGCCGGCGGACGGTGCCGGTGATGGGCTCGCCGGCGTCATTGAGGCGGCGCACGAGACCCACGACGCCCTGCTCGAAGCCGTTGGTCGGCACGTCGCCGAGCTGGTCGAGACCGGGGATCGGGTTGCCGTACGGGGACTCGGTCGGGTGGCCCAGCAGCTCGACGAGGCGACGCTCGACCTGCTCGCTCATCACGTGCTCCCAGCGGCAGGCCTCTTCGTGCACGTAGGCCCAGTCCAGCCCGATGACATCGGACAGCAGGCGCTCGGCGAGCCGGTGCTTGCGCATGACGTCGACGGCCTTCTGCCGCCCGGCGTCGGTCAGCTCGAGGGTGCGGTCCTCGGAGACGACGACGAGTCCGTCGCGCTCCATGCGGCCGATCGTCTGCGACACCGTCGGGCCCGAGTGCCCGAGGCGCTCCGAGATGCGCGCCCGCAGCGGCACGATGTTCTCCTCCTCGAGCTCGAGGATCGTGCGCAGGTACATCTCAGTGGTGTCGATCAGATCGGTCATCGCGGTGTCCTCAGGTGTCTCAAGGGGCTGAGGACAGCCTATCCTCTGCTCCCGACGCCGAGGCCTGCCTTCGCCTGCCGCTGCAGCTCGACCCAGCGCCACTGCACTCGCGCCCGCATGCGTCTCCGCTCCTGCCGTACCCGCGCCCACGCCCGTGCCCGTGCCCGTACCCGCGCCCACGCCCGTGCCCGTGCCCACGCCCGTGCCCGCGCCCATCCCCGCGCCGTGGTGCGCCAGGCCCCAACAGGTCAACCAGGCTTTCACAGGACCATCCGGCACTGAATGGCCCTGCAAAGACCCGGTTGACCTGTTGAAGGGAAGACGGAGGAGACCTCGCCCGCGGCGCGCGACATCAATCAGCGCGAGGCAGTCGCTGGGCCACAGCCCTCATGATGAGGTCCTGCACCTCGTGCCAGCGCTCGATCACCTGCACGTACGTCACCCGAATCACGCGGTAGCCGAGCAGCATGAGAGCGGCATCGTGCGCGACATCCTCGGCGCGCTGCATCCCGACGTGGTGCCCACCGTCGATCTGCACGACCAGCCGGTCGCCGATGAGGAAGTCCGCCCGATGCCCGTGAATCCAGATCTGCGATCGGAGAGGAAGCCGGAGCCAACGCAGCCGCGTGCGGAAGATCGTCTCCAGCCCCGAGTCCGCGAAGGGGGTCGCCTCCTCAAGGAGTCCTCGAACGGATTCCGCCAAAGGCAGGCGGGCGAGTTCGGCCTTGTCGACGAGTTGAAGGTTGAGCGCGGACTCCCACACGGCGAGCGCGCTCTCATGCGGCTGACACCGCGCGACAATGAGCAGCGTGTTCAGGATGCTGTCCTCCAGCGTTCCCGGCGCGCGCGGCTCGACCGGCCGAGCCCAGTGCACGGTCGCCTTCTGGTTCTGCAGCTTCAGCCTCGACGCGCTCGGTGGCGCACCGACGTGCGGGCCGTCCTCGGCGAGGACCCACAGCCCTAAGCGCTTCGCCCGCGTGATGCACGTGAGCACCACGCCCGCCCGCGCCGCCGCCATGAGGTGGGGATCAGCGTCCGGAACTGCCACCCATCCCCGCCGCGGCCTGGTCACGAGGCCCGCGGCCATCGCGCACTCGATCGTGTAGCCGCTGACCCCTGCCTTCATGAGCGCCGCTCTGAGCGCGACGCCGCCACGTGCGTGCAGCTCCACCATGAGATCCGCCATCCCTGCATGCTCACGGCTCCGCCACGCTCCACACCGCCGTACTGGGCACGATCAGAACAACTCGCGTGCGCACCATCCGTCCCCTCCCCTGTGGAGGAGGCTCGACAGGTCAACCGGGGTTCTGCATGAGCCGATCCCCGGATCGCATCCTGCGCATGCCCGGTTGACCTGTCGAAGAGGAGGACGGATGCTGCGCCGCCAGCACGCCGGAGCGTCACGACCTGTCACGCGGGCGAGGCGGCGGTGCGGGCCTCTCTAGAATCGACGCATGGCACACGTCCTCCTGCCCCGTGAGATCCTGCCCGCCGACGGACGCTTCGGCTGCGGCCCGTCGAAGATCGCGCCCGCGCACATCGAGGCGCTCGCGGGCCCCGGGTCGGCGCTCTTGGGCACCTCCCACCGCCAGGCCCCGGTCAAGGAGCTCGTCGGCCAGGTGCGCGCCGAGCTGAGCCAGCTGTTCCGCCTGCCCCACGGGTACGAGGTCATCCTCGGCAACGGAGGGTCGACGGCGTTCTGGGATGCCGCAGCCTTCGGCCTCATCGAGAAGCGCAGCCAGAACCTCGTGTTCGGCGAGTTCGGCGGCAAGTTCGCCGCTGCCGCGAAGACACCCTGGCTCGACGCCCCCGACGTGCGCACGGTCGACGCGGGCACGAGCACCGTCGCGGAGGCCGTCGACGGTGTCGATGTGTATGCGTGGCCGCACAACGAGACCTCGACCGGCGTGTCGACCTCGATCTCGCGTGTGAACGGCGACGAGGGCGCGCTCACCGTCATCGACGCGACCAGCGCGGCGGGCGGCATCGACTTCTCGGTGCACCAGGCCGACGTCTACTACTTCGCCCCGCAGAAGAACCTCGGCTCGGACGGCGGCCTGTGGTTCGCTCTGGTGTCGCCGGCCGCGATCGAGCGCATCGAGCGCATCGCGGCGTCAGGCCGCTACATCCCCGAGTTCCTGAGCCTCAAGAACGCGCTCGACAACTCGCGACTCAACCAGACCCTCAACACCCCCGCGCTCGCGACGCTGTTCCTCCTCGACAAGCAGCTCGACTGGATCCTCTCGTCGGGCGGCCTCCAGTGGGCCGACGCCCGCACGCGCGAGTCGTCGCAGGCGCTCTACGACTGGGCCGAGGCATCCGCTTTCGCGACTCCCTTCGTCGCCGATGCGGCCGACCGCTCCCCGGTGGTCGTCACGATCGACTTCGACGAGTCGGTGGATGCTGCGGCCGTGGCGAAGAGCCTCCGCGCCAACGGCATCGTCGACACCGAGCCGTACCGCAAGCTCGGACGCAACCAGCTGCGCATCGCGACGTTCGTGTCGATCGACCCGGACGACGTGCGTCAGCTCATCCGCTGCATCGACTACACGGTCGAGCGACTGGGCTGAGCCTGTTCGTCGACCCCGTCCGCAAGCGGTGACGGGGTCGGCGACAGCACGGCCGACACGATCGCCTCGATGGCGAACTCCGACGCGCGCGCGAGCTCGACCGCGGTCGGGTCGAGCAGCCACTGCACCTGCAGGCCGTCCATGACGGCGAGGATGCTCGTCGACGCGTCCGCGATGGTGTCGGGGGCCGTGATGCCACGCTCGGCGCACACGACTTCGAACGCGTGGGCGACCTCGGACCGCAGCGTCCGGTAGCGCTTCTCGAAGAAGTCGCGGCCCGGGTGGTCGTCGGTGACGGACTCGGCCGAGAGCACCGCGTACGCCTGGACGATCCCCGCACGATGCTCGTTGACGAACGCCGTGCGAACGAGGTGACGGAACAGGGGCATCCCGTCGGGGATGTGCTGTTCCTCCAAATCGGCCACGTCGGTCTCGTCGCGGTGCTGGAGGACTTCGATGAGCAGTTGGTCCTTCGAGCCGAAGTGATGCAGGATCCCCGCGTGGGTCATGCCCACCTGGTCGGCGATGTCCTGCAGCGTGCCCCCCGCGAATCCCTTGCTGCCGAAGATCTCGACCGCGGCGTCGAGGATGTCGCGCCTGCGGGCGAGTGTCTCGGGCCGCGAACGCGGCTGCCGACGCTGTGCCGTCATCGGTCGGCGCCCCCTTCTTCGTCGGCGGATCGGATAGGTCTTCGCCGGCGCCTGTGAGTCTACGCACGACCTGTCCGCACGCACCGGAACACCCTACTTGCAAAGTTACTTACTTGATTGTAAGTTGATCCGGCAATCACCCTGACGCCGTCGTCAATCCCCCCGGGAGACACGATGTCGTGCACATACCTAGGAGAAGCAATGAGGCTCAGAACATCCCTCGCCGCCGTCGGTGTCGCCGCGGCGCTGGTGCTCACCGGCTGCGCGGGCGGCGGTGGCAACGACGCCGACTCCGCCGGAGCGGCGCTCACCATCGCGAAGCCCGACGGCGCCATCACCACGGAGTCGAACAACCCCTATCTGGGTGACTCGTCGGCCTCGAAGTACGGCTACGGCAAGGTCATCTTCGAGTCGCTCGCCCTGGTGAACCCGACCGGCGACCTGGGAACCACCCCCTGGCTCGCGGAGTCCGTGGAGTGGAACGACGACTACACGCAGCTCACCGCCGTCGCGCGCAGCGGCGTGAAGTGGAGCGACGGCGAGGACTTCACGGCCGACGACATCGCGTTCTCGTTCAACCAGGTGCTGGACGGCAAGCTCAACGACACCAACGCGCTCGACCTCAAGAGCGTCGCCGTCGACGGCGACACCGTCACCATCGACTTCAACAGCTCGAAGTACACGCAGCAGGCGCGCGTGCTCCACTTCCAGATCGTGCCCGAGCACATCTGGAAGGACATCAAGGACCCGAACACCGACCCCGTCACCGGTGAAGGCCAGGCCGTCGGCACCGGCCCGTACGTGCTCGACTCGTGGACGACCGAGTCGGTCACCCTCGCCGCGAACCCCGACTACTGGGGCGGCGAGCTGTCCGTGCCCGAGCTGCACTACGTCTCGTACGGCGACAACGCGGCCCTGACGACCGCCCTCGCAACGGGCGAGGCCGACTGGGCGCAGGCGTTCATCCCGCAGATCGAGGACAGCTACCTGTCGGCCGATCCCGACAACAAGTTCCTCGCGTCGCCCACGGCGGGTGCGGGCACGCTGTTCATGAACCTGCAGACCAAGCCGTTCAACGACCCGGCTCTCCGTCAGGCGCTGGCGTGGACGATCGACCGCCAGGCCTACGTCGACATCGCGCGTGAGGGCGCGAGCGAGGCGATCTGGAGCGTGACCGGTCTCGGAACGCTGCTCGAGGACGAGATCGTGCCCGAGTACGCCGGCCAGAACTACGAGGTCGACATCGACAAGGCTCGCCAGATCCTGACCGACGCCGGCTACACGTGGGACGGCGAGACCCTCGTCGATCCCGACGGTGAGGATGTCACGTTCTCGATCTCGGTCCCGGCGGGCTGGAGCGACTGGAACACCGAGCAGGCGCTCCTCGCCGAGGAGCTCAAGGAGGGCCTCGGCATCGAGGTCAAGGTCGACCAGCCGGACTGGGGCGGCTGGGATGCCGCACGCCAGGAGGGCACCTTCCAGGCGATCATCCACTGGCTCGAAGACACCGGCAACGCCTATGGCCTGTACACGTCGGCGATGGACCCGAAGTGGATCGTCGACGGCAAGGCAGCTTTCAACTTCGGACGCTTCGACGACCCCGAGGTCACCGCGGCGCTGAACACCTACGCGAACGCGTCGTCCGACGCCGACCGTGAGGCCGCCATCGCGGTGATCGAGAAGGCGTTCGTCGAGAACGTGCCCGTCATCCCGCTGGGTGCGCACCCGCTCCTGGGCGAGTTCAACACCCGCAACTACGTCGGATGGCCGTCTGCAGACGACCAGTACGCCTCGGCGGACCCGACGCAGCCGGCGATCGTGCAGATCCTGACCAAGCTGCAGCCCGCCGAATGACACACCGCGGCGGGGCGGATGCGCACGCATCCGCCCCGCCCGCACGTCACCCACAAGAAAGCGACCCAGCACCGATGAGAGATCCGCTGCTCTCCGTCCACGACTTCTCGATCGTCTACGACGTCGATCCCCCCGTGAAGGCGGTCAAGAACGTCACCCTCGAACTCCAGCGCGGCGAGATCCTCGGACTCGCCGGCGAGAGCGGATGTGGCAAGACCACGCTCGCCTACGGCATCCAGCGCCTCCTCAAGCCGCCTGCGGTCATCACGAGCGGCTCCGTCGTCTTCCACGACGCGAACGGCGAGGACGTCGACATCAACGGCCTCGAGGCCGAGGAGATGCGCCGCTTCCGCTGGGACAAGATCTCGATGGTCTTCCAGGGAGCGATGAACTCCCTCAACCCGGTCGCGACCATCGGCTCGCAGCTCGAGGACGTCTTCGAGGTCCACCGTCCGAACCTCACGCGGTCGCAGCGGCGGGCCGAGGTCATCGATCTCCTCGACATCGTCAAGGTCGGCGCGCAACGTTACCGCTCGTACCCGCACGAACTGTCGGGCGGCATGCGCCAACGCGTCATGATCGCCATGGCCCTCGCGCTGCGCCCGCAGCTGATGGTGATGGACGAGCCCACGACCGCACTCGACGTGCTCGTGCAGCGCGAGATCCTGCGGCAGATCTCCCACCTGCGCCACGAGTTCGGCTTCTCGGTCATCTTCATCACCCACGACCTTCCGCTGCTGCTCGAGATCAGCGACCGCATCGCGATCATGCGCGAGGGCGAGATCGTCGAGCTCGACGCCGCGGAGCGGGTGTGGACCGATCCGCAGGACGAGTACACCCGGACGCTGCTCGCCTCGTTCCCCAGACTCACCGGAGCCAGAGGGGTGGTCCACCGATGACCGTCCTCGAATTCGACGCCGTCACCAAGGTGTACTCGGTGCGCGGCGCCGGTCAGATGAAGGCCCTCGACGACGTGAGCTTCACGCTCCGCTCGGGCCAGACCATCGGCCTGGTCGGCCAGTCCGGCAGCGGCAAGTCGACGATCGCCAAGATCCTCACCCAGCTCGAATCGCCTACGAGCGGCGAGGTCCGTCTCGACGGCAAGCCGATCCCCCGTCGCGGCAAGGGCTTGCGCGCCTATCGCCAACAGCTGCGCATGGTCTTCCAGGATCCGTTCGCGTCGCTCAACCCGTACCACACCATCCGGTACGCCATCCAGCGGCCGCTCGAGCTCGACAAGGTCGTGCCGAAGGCCCAGCTCGACGACGAGGTGCGCCGTCTCCTCGGCCGGGTCCGCCTCGATGCCGACGCCGTCATCGACCGCCGGCCGCACGAGCTGTCCGGAGGCCAGCGTCAGCGCGTCGCGATCGCCCGCGCCCTGGCATCGCGCCCCCAGCTGCTCGTGGCCGACGAGCCGGTCTCGATGCTCGACGTGTCGATCCGCCTCGGCGTGCTCAACCTGCTCGCCGATCTGCAGCGCGAACACGGTCTGGGCGTGCTCTACATCACGCACGACCTCGCCACCGCGCGCCACTTCAGCGACGAGATCCTCGTGCTCAACCAGGGGCGCGTCGTCGAGCGGGGTCCCGCCGACGACGTGATCCTGCGTCCTCAGAACCCGTACACCCAAGAGCTGCGCGCGGCATCCCCCGATCCCGACACCTACTTCGCGCACGCAGCCGGCACCCTCGGAGGTGAGAAGTGAGCGCCGTCGCCCCTCAGCTCCCGGCCCCGGACTTCGACGCGATCGAGGCGGGCACGAGCGCGACCGGCGCGGTCAAGGGCCGCGCGCGCATCCCCTGGCGGTTCCTCGGCAACCGCGCCCTGTTCTACCTGTTCACGCTGTGGGCGGCGATCACGATCAACTTCTTCCTGCCGCGCCTGATGAAGGGCGACGCGGTGACCGCGTATCTCGCCCGCAACCGCAACGTCACGCCCGAGGCGGCCGACGCTCTGCGCGCTCTGCTCGGGCTCGACACCGACGCCTCGCTGTGGCAGCAGTACGTCGACTACTGGGCGCACCTCCTGCGCGGCGACCTCGGCATCTCGCTCCTGCACGGCATGCGGCCGGTGACCGAGGTGGTCGGCCAGTCCCTGATCTGGACCGTCGCCCTCGTCGGCTTCGCGACGCTCATGGCGTTCGCGGTCGGCACCATCGGCGGCGCGATCGTCGGGTGGCGCCGCGGCAGCCGGCTCGACGTCCTCATCCCGATCACCACCTTCTTCAGCACCATCCCCTACTTCTGGCTGGGCCTGCTGGCGATCTCGATCTTCTCGGTCGCGCTCGGGTGGTTCCCGATCGGCAAGGCCTACGGCGTCGGCGTGGCGCCGGAGTGGTCCTGGGAGTTCATCGGCGACGTGCTCCACCACGGCTTCCTCCCCGCGGCGACGATCGTCATCGCCTCGCTCGGCGGCTGGATGCTGGGCATGCGCAACATGATGCTCACGGTGCTCGACGAGGACTACGTCACCGTCGCGCAAGCGAAGGGCATGCCGAACGACCGGGTGCTCTGGCGCTACGCCGCACGCAACGCCGTGCTTCCCCAGATCCAGAGCTTCGCGCTGGCACTCGGCTTCATCGTCGGCGGCACGATCGTGATGGAGGTGGTGTTCAGCTATCCCGGCGTCGGCAAGCTCCTGCTCGACGCCACCAACGCCAAGGACTACGCGCTGATGCAGGGGGTGTTCCTCGTGATCACGATCTCGGTGCTCCTGGCGAACCTCCTCGCCGACGTCGCCTACGCGTTCCTCGACCCGCGCACGCGCCAGACGGAGGCCTGAGCATGAACACCATCGTCAACGACACCACGCAACGGCCGGCGAACGCCCCCGCGACCGCCACCGTGCGCAGCGCGGCCCCTTCCGGCAAGGCGCCCAAGAAGCCCGGCTTCTGGTCGAAGCTGGGCGCCGCTTTCGCGATGTTCCGCAACAAGAAGTCGATCACGGGGCTGTCGATCCTCGGGTTCTTCGTCCTCGTCGCGATCTTCGCCGACGTGCTGGCGCCGTACTCCCCCACGAAGGTCGACAACACGGCGCGCTTCCAGCCGCCGTCGGCGGAGCACTGGCTGGGCACCACGCACATCGGCGAGGACGTGCTGAGCCAGGTCATCCACGGCACCCGCGGCGTCATCGTGGTCGGGTTCCTCGCGGCGATCATCGCCACGATCCTCGCAATCGTCGTCGGCGTGCTGTCGGGCTACCTGCGCGGGTGGAAGAGCGAGGGGCTGTCGGCTCTCACGAATGTCTTCCTCGTGATCCCCGGCATCCCGCTGATCATCGTCGTGGCGTCGATGTTCGAGGATCCGCCCCTGATCCTCATCGCGGGCGTACTGGGCCTCATCGGCTGGGCGTGGGGAGCGCGCGTGCTGCGAGCCCAGACGATGTCGCTGCGCAGCCGGGACTTCGTGCAGGCCGCGCGGGCCAACGGTGAGCCGCTGCGGCGGATCATCACGGTCGAGATGCTCCCGAACCTCATGGCGCTCATCGCCGCGAGCTTCGTGGGCACCGTGACGGCCGCGATCATCGGCCTCACGACGCTGTCGTACATCGGCATCATCCCGGTCACGACCTACAACTGGGGCACGATCCTCAACTGGGCGAGCGCGCAGGGCGCGTTCCGTCAGGGCCAGTGGTGGTGGTTCCTTCCCCCGGGGCTGTGCATCGCCGCCATCGGCGTCGCCCTGTCGCTCATCAACTTCGGCATCGACGAGTACGTCAACCCGCGCCTGCGGTCCGCCGGCGAGCGCGCCCGCGCCATGAAGAAGAAGGGCATGAACGTGAACGACACCGTCACGGTCGTGCGCACCGATCTGAAGACCCAGGAGAACGCGTGACCATCGCGACCATTCCGGCCTACCTCGACGTCGCGCTGCCGGTCGCCGACCGCATCGCGGATCTCCTCGACCGCATGACGGTCGAGGAGAAGATCGGTCAGATGCTGCAGCTCGACGCCCGCGACGACCTCGAGGATCAGGTCGTGCGCATGCACGCCGGCTCGATCCTGCACGCGTCGCCCGAGAGGGTGCTCCGCGCCCGCGAGCTGACCCTGCAGACCCGCCTCAAGATCCCGCTGCTCGTCGGCGAGGACTGCATCCACGGCCACTCCTTCTGGGAGGGCGCCACGATCTACCCGACCCAGCTGGGGATGGCCGCGACCTGGGATGCCGGCCTCGCCGAGCGCGTCGCGCGCGCCACCGCCGTCGAGGTCTCGGCCACCGGCATCCACTGGACGTTCTCGCCGGTGCTGTGCATCACGCGCGACCTCCGCTGGGGCCGGGTCGACGAGACCTTCGGCGAGGACCCGTTCCTCATCGGCGCGCTCGCCTCGGCGATGGTGCGCGGCTATCAGGGCGGCGGGCTCGACGACCCCACCGCGATCCTCGCGACGGCGAAGCACTTCGCCGGGTACTCCGAGACGCAGGGCGGCCGCGACGCGAGCGAGGCCGACATCTCGCGCCGGAAGCTCCGCTCATGGTTCCTGCCTCCGTTCGAGCGTGTGGCGAAGGAGGGATGCCGCACCTTCATGCTCGGCTACCAGACCACCGACGGCGTGCCGATCACGGTCAACGACTGGCTGCTGAACGACGTGCTGCGCGGCGAGTGGGGCTACACCGGCACCCTCATCACCGACTGGGACAACGTCGGACGCATGGTGTGGGAGCAGAAGGTGCAGCCCGACTACGCCCACGCCGCCGCGGCCGCGGTGCTGGCGGGCAACGACATGATCATGACGACGCCCGGGTTCTTCCAGGGCGCCCAGGACGCGCTCGCGCAGGGACTCATGACCGAGGAGGCGCTCGACCGCGCCGTCGCGCGCATCCTGCTGCTGAAGTTCGAGTTCGGCCTCTTCGAGGACCCGCGCCTGCCCGACCGCGAGCGCATCGCCACCGCGGTCGGCTCCCCCGAGCACACGGCGCTCAACCTCGAGGTCGCGCGTCGCTCGCTGGTGCTGCTGCGCAACGACGGCGCGCTGCCGTTCGCAGGCGGCCTCACCGCCGACGCGTCCGGGCGTGCGCTGCCCACGGCGTCCGGCCGCCGCGTCGCGGTGGTCGGACCGCTCGCCGACGACGCGCAGACGCAGCTGGGCGATTGGGCCGGCTCGTCGGGACAGGTGGACTGGATCCCCGACGGCCACCCGCGCGAGATGATCTCGACGGTGCTCGACGGCCTGCGCGCGCACGCTCCCTCCGACTGGGAGATCTCGTACTCGCGCGGCGCCGACATCCTCACGCTCGAGGAGGACCCCGAGGGCGCGTTCTTCCCCGACGGCCAGCCCCGGCCCCAGGTGGTCGTGCCGAGCGCACCCGACGCCGACCTCATCGCCGACGCGGTGGCAGCCGCCGAGGGCGCGGACTACGTCGTCGCCGTCGTCGGCGACCGCATCGAGCTCGTGGGCGAGGGCCGCTCGACGGCGACCCTCGAGCTGGTCGGCGGGCAGCTCGCGCTGCTCGAGGCGCTGGCGGCGACCGGCACGCCGCTGGTGGTGGTGCTGCTGGCTTCGAAGCCGCACGTGCTCCCGAAGACGGTGATGGATGCTGCCGCCCTGGTGTGGGCGGCGAACCCGGGCATGCGCGGAGGCCAGGCCGTGGCCGAGCTGCTGCTCGGACTGATCGAGCCGAGCGGACGTCTGCCGCTGTCGTTCGCGCGCCACGCGGGCCAGCTTCCGATCTACTACAACCAGATCCGCGGCCAGCACGGCGACCGCTACGCCGACCTCACGCAGAGTCCCGCCTTCGCGTTCGGCGAGGGTCTGTCGTACACGACGGTCGAGTACTCCGGGCTGCGCGTCGTCGAGACCGCTCTGCGCAGCGACGACACGGTGCGCGCCCTGGTCGAACTGCACAACACCGGCGACCGGCCCGCGCACGAGATCGTGCAGGTGTACGTGCGCGACAGCGTCACCTCGGTCAGCTGGGCCGACAAGGAGCTCAAGGCCTACCGCCACGTCGACCTGCAGCCGGGCGAGACGGCGACGGTGGAGCTGTCGCTTCCCGTCGCGGAGTGCACGATCGTGGATGCTGCGGGCCGCCGCCTCGTCGAAGCCGGCGAGTTCGAGCTGCTCGTGGGGCCCTCGTCTCGCGAGGACGTGCTGCTCAGTGCCCGCTTCCACGTCGCCGGCGCGTCCGCGCCGTCGGCGGCCGCCCCCGCGAACGTGGTCGAGCGGCGCTGAGGGAAACGCGAAAGGGTGGATTCCCCCGCGCTGCGGGCGGCGGGAATCCACCCTTTCGTCGTGTCCGGAGGAGGTCAGGCGCCCTCGGGGTCGAAGTCTTCGTCTTCCTCGTCGGAGTCGTCCTCGTCGGAATCGTCGTCGTCGGAATCGTCCTCGTCGGAGTCGTCCTCGTCGGAGTCGTCGTCCTCGTCGGACTCGTCGTCGTCGAAGCCGTCTTCGTCGAAGTCGTCCTCGTCATCCGACTCGTCGTCGTCGAAATCGTCATGGCCCGAGCCATCGACGTCCGAGTCATCGTCGAAGTCGTCGTCCGACTCGTCCGACTCGTCGTCCTCGTCCGCGTCATCCTCACCCTGGGCCGAGGCCTCGGCGAGCTCGTCGATGTCGACCCCGTCGACGTCGCCGGCGTGGAGGATGGGCGAGCCGTCCTCGTCGAAGTCGGACGCGTCGAGGTCGTCGATGTCTTCGAGCTCCTCGTGGTCGTCGTCCGCGTCGTCGTCCGCGTGCGCGGCCTCCGCAAGCGCGGCCTGGGCGGCGTGGTAGTCGGCGAGGCGCACGGCCCACGGCACCCAGTCCGGAGCCAGCAGCGCACCGTCGCCGGGGAGCAGCTCGACCTCGAGCACGGTGGGATCGGCGTCGTCCACGCGCGCGAGGCTGACGGTCCAGAACCAGCCGGGGTAGCCTGCGAGGCGATTCGCGAAGCGCAGCGAGACGACGCCGTCGGCTTCGACGCGGTAGCCCGCGGGGTCGCCGATCGTGGCCTCGGGCGTGATCTCGCGGAGCGCGGCGAGCGCCAGGTCGTGCGCGGCCAGCAGCTGCGGGTCGGGGTCGACGGGCACGACGACCTCGACCGCCTCGACGACCTCCGCAGCGTCGTCGGCGCCGTCGGCCGGCGCACCGTCGATGGCCTCGACCTCGACGGACTCGGCCTCGCCGGCCGGTGCTTCATCCGCGACGGCGGGGGCAGCATCCGTCACCGCTTCGTCCGAAGCCGGGTCGGCGTCGAGGACGACGTCGACGACGGGGTCCGTCGGGTCAGGCGTCGAGTTCATCGGCGACCTTGCGCAGGACCGCGGCGACCTTCTTGGCGTGCGCGCCGCTCGGGTAACGGCCGTGGCGGAGATCTCCGCCGATGCCGTCCAGGAGCTTCACGAGGTCCTCGATGATGATCGCCATGTCGTCGGCGGGCTTGCGGGAGCGCTTGGCGAGGCTCACCGGAGCCTCGAGGACGCGCACCGACAGGGCCTGCGGCCCGCGCTTGCCGTCGGCGATGCCGTACTCGAGGCGGGTCCCCGCCTTGGGCGCGGGCGTGCCGGGCGGAAGGGCAGTGGCGTGCAGGAAGACGTCCTGACCGTCTTCGGAGGAGATGAAGCCGAAACCCTTCTCCTCGTCGTAGAACCTGACCTTGCCGGTGGGCATCGAGACCTCGCTGGATCGGCGCCCGCGACGCGTCGCGGGCGATAAAGAGCATGACGAAAGCGGGGTCGTACAACCCCGCCTCCCAGCCTAACGGCATGACGTCCGCCCAGACCCCACGGTGAGGCATCCATCCCGAGCGATCTCAGAGGCGTCCCGTCGGACCGCGGCGCGGACGTCAGCGAGTAGGCTGGTGCGGATGAGCACGAACTCCTCCGGCGACGTCCCCGTCCGCCGCATCGACCGCGTCCTGGCCTTCATGTCGCTGGGCCTGCTCGTGCTCTCGATCGTGAGCTTCTTCGCGATCATGATCGCGTCGGCCTCCGGGGCCGACATGAGTACAGGCATCTGGCCGATCGTCGGAGTGCTGGTGTACATCGCCCCCATCGTCGCGTTCGCGCTGCTGCTCGCAGTCCTCATCATGAGCTTCGTGCGGAGGGCCCGGGCGAATCGAGGGGGCTGACCCGGTTGGCCTCCGACGCGCGCGCCCTCGCGACGCGGCTCGCCGAGCTCGGTGACGCCGCGCTCGCCACGACGCTCGCCGCGCGCGGGGTTTCGCCGCAGGCGGCCTGGCACGACTTCTTCGATGCCGCCGAGGGCCTCCTCGACCCCGCGTCCGTCGACCGGGCGCTGACCCGCCTCGACCGCCATGACCTTCTCGCCCTCGACCTCGGCGAAGCGGGCGTCGACGGCGAACCCGCGCGGCTCGCCCTCACCGATGCCGACGGCTCGCCCTACGCCGCCGTCTCGGAACGCGTGGCGGCCGCCGCCGCAGCCGCACCGCACGCCTTCGCCCCCACACCGGCGCCCCTCGCGCCGGGCCCCGCCGACGCGCGCGCCGCGGCCGCCGCCGCGGAGCGCGCGTTCACCACCGCGGGCTCGCTCGCCGACGTCCTCCTCCTGTGCTCGCATACGCCGCTCGCGCGCACCGGCGCGGGACCGGTGAGCGCCGTGGACCGGCGCCGGCTGTTGGATGCCGGCGCCCTCGAGTCCGCCGACGACCTCGAAGATCTGCTCGCCTCGGCGGCAGCTTCCGGCCTTGCGACGGCGTACGAACGCGAGTGGACCGTCACCGAAGCCGGCGAACGCTGGCTGAAGGCCGCGACCGCGGATCGCTGGGAGGCGATCGCCGTGGGCTTCCGCACCAGCCTTCCTCGGGGGCTGCGCACCTCATCGCACGGCTTCCTGACACCGGATGCATGGCTCGGCATCTACCCGCTCGACCCCGAGTGGCCGGCCCGGGCGGAGCGGCTGCACCGCATCGGCGTGCGCTGGGGGCTGTTCCCCTCGGACCGCTCCCCTGCCGAGTTCCCCTGGACGGCTGCCCTTCGGGCGGGCGAGCGAGCGGATGCCGCCACCATGGCGCCGTACCTCCCCACCGAGATCGACCGGGTCTACCTGCAGGCCGACCTCACCGCGATCGCGCCGGGTCCCCTCGCGCCCGCCCTCGATCTGCGCTTGCGGTCGATCGCGC
This sequence comes from Microbacterium sp. Leaf288, assembly GCF_001422925.1. Classification (GTDB taxonomy): domain Bacteria; phylum Actinomycetota; class Actinomycetes; order Actinomycetales; family Microbacteriaceae; genus Microbacterium. Next base: position 744,470 of record NZ_LMNI01000011.1, on the reverse strand, counting down.
TGCGGGAGTCGCGTGCACAGGCATCGACGTATCGCTTCACCGCGGAGTCGATCGGCGCCGGCATGACCGAGGGCGAGACGGCCGAGTCGATCCGCGACTTCCTCGCGGGCCTGTCGCTCACCGGCATCCCGCAGCCGCTGGCCTACCTCATCGAGAGCACGGCCAGCCGGCACGGCCTGGTGCGGGTGCGCGCCGACGGCGCCACCGGGCGCACCCGCGTCGAGAGCCTGGACGCGGGCCTGCTCGACGCGATCACCGTCGACCAGGCGCTGCGGCCCCTGGGGCTGCTCGTGCTCGAGGGCGACGACGCGCTCTCGTCCCGCGTCGCGCGCGACGCCGTCTACTGGACCCTCGCCGATGCCCGTTACCCCGTCGTCGCCCTCGACGCGCGCGGGGTTCCCGAGTCGCTCCACCGGCGCACCACGGCGACCGCGTCCACGCCGGCCGGAACTCCGCAGGAGACGTACGCGCGCCTCATCGCCACGCTCCGCGGCGGGCACGGCACCCAGGGCGATTCCGGGTGGCTCGAACGCGAACTGGAGCAGGCGGTGCGCGCCCGCGCCGAGATCGTGGTGGTCGTGCGCATGCCCGACGGCTCCGAGCGCTCCTTCACCCTCGAGGCGGCCGGCCTCGGCGGCGGACGCCTGCGCGGCCGCGACCGCGCCGCCGACATCGAACGGACGCTCCCCGTGTCGAGCATCGTGAGCGTCCACGCGGCCTGAGCGTGCAGCATCCGACCACCGTCCGCCCCGGTAGACTGGTCCGTTATGGCTGACGGCCCCCTCATCGTCCAGAGCGACCGCACCGTGCTCCTCGAGGTCGCGCACCCCGATGCCGAGAGCGCGCGGCACGAACTCGCGATCTTCGCCGAGCTCGAGCGCGCGCCCGAGCACATCCACACCTACCGCATCACGCGGCTCGGGCTGTGGAACGCACGCGCCGCCGGCCACGACGCCGACGACATGCTGGCGACCCTCGACCGCTGGTCGCGCTTCCCCGTGCCCCCGTCGGTGTCGATCGACATCGCCGAGACCGTGGGCCGGTACGGCCGCCTCGTCATCGAGCGCAACAGCGTCGATGAGGGCGGCGACGGCGAGTTGGTCCTCAGATCCACGGATGCTGCGGTCCTCGCCGAGGTGTCGAAGAACAAGCGCATCCAGCCGCTGCTGCTCGGGCACCCCTCCCCCGACACGTACGTCATCGACGCGTGGGCGCGTGGCCAGATCAAGCAGGAGCTGCTGAAGATCGGCTGGCCCGCCGAGGACCTCGCCGGCTACACGCCGGGAACCCCGCACCCGATCGACCTCGCTGAGGACGGGTGGCACCTGCGGCCGTACCAGCGACAGGCCGTCGACATCTTCACGCAGGGCGGGTCCGGTGTCGTCGTGCTCCCCTGTGGCGCAGGAAAGACGCTCGTCGGCGCCGCCGCGATGGCCGACACCAAGACCACGACGCTCATCCTCGTGACCAACACCGTCAGCGCCCGCCAGTGGCGCGACGAGCTCCTCAAGCGCACGTCGCTCACCCCCGAGGAGATCGGCGAGTACTCCGGCCAGACCAAGGAGATCAAGCCGGTCACGATCGCGACGTACCAGATCCTCACCGCGAAGCGGAAGGGAGAGTACGCCCACCTCGCCCTGCTCGACGCCCTCGACTGGGGCCTCATCGTGTACGACGAGGTTCACCTCCTCCCCGCGCCCGTCTTCAAGCTGACGGCCGACCTGCAGGCGCGGCGCCGCCTCGGCCTCACCGCCACCCTCGTGCGCGAGGACGGCCGCGAGGGCGACGTGTTCAGCCTCATCGGCCCCAAGCGGTTCGACGCTCCGTGGAAGGAGATCGAGGCCCAGGGCTTCATCTCGCCGGCCGTCTGCTACGAGGTGCGCGTCGACCTGCCCGCCGGCGACCGCCTCGAGTACGCGGCGGCGGCCGATGATGAGCGCTACCGCCTCGCCGCGACCGCACCCGCGAAGATCGGGGTCGTGCGCGATCTGGTCGCGAGGCACGCGGGCGAGCGCATCCTGATCATCGGCCAGTACCTCGATCAGATCGACGTCCTCGCCGAAGCGCTCAACGCGCCGAAGATCACCGGCCAGACCCCGATCGACGAACGGGAAGAGCTGTACCAGGCGTTCCGCGTCGGCGAGATCTCCGTGCTGGTGGTGTCGAAGGTCGCGAACTTCTCGATCGACCTGCCCGAGGCATCCGTCGCCATCCAGGTGTCGGGGTCGTTCGGCTCGCGACAGGAGGAGGCCCAGCGCCTCGGACGCCTGCTGCGGCCGAAGCAGTCCAACCACACCGCGAGCTTCTACACGCTCATCGCGCGCGACACCGTCGACCAGGACTTCGCGCAGAACCGCCAGCGCTTCCTCGCCGAGCAGGGCTACGCGTACACGATCCTCGACGCGCACTCGCTCGCGGCCTGACCGGCGCATGAGGAGAGCCCGGCGCTGAGTCAGCGCCGGGCTCTCCTGTGGTCGGGGTTACGGAGCCCCGATGATGCGGTCGAGCGGTCCCGGCGTGTACGGGCTGTTCGCCGTCAGGTACGCGGAGAACGCGTCGATGTCGAGCCCGCCGTAGTACACGTTCCCCGCCTCGAGGAACGTCGGGAAGCCATCCCCGCCGCCGGCGAGGAAGTTGTTCGTCACGACGCGGTAGGTCGTCGTGTCGACGAGCGGCTGCCCGTTGAGCGTGACCGTCCCGAGCGTGGTGCCCGAGTAGGTGTACGAGAAGCCCTCGCTCACCTGGAGGATCTTCCTGTTGGATCCCGTGTTCGGGGCCGTCCACTGCTCGTTCAGGATCTCCTTGATCTGCGCGCCGGTGAGGTCGAGCGAGACCAGGTAGTTGTTGAACGGCTGGACCGTGAACGCCTCCGCGAAGGTGATCGAGCCATCCGGCTCGCCGTACGGCGACGTCGGCGACGAGAACGGCAGATCCGCCCGGATCCCGCCCGGGTTCATCAGCGCGATGACGGGGGCGGAGTAAGGTCCGATGACGCTCGGATCGGCCAGCTGCGCGTCGGCGATCAGATCACCCAGCGGAGACTCGCCGGCCACGTTGGCCGTCCTCGTCACGGTCGTCGAGATCTGGCCGACCACCTTGCTCGCGATCGGCGCCACGAGCGCCTGGTACTTGGCGATCAGCGCCGTCTCCGTCGGATCCTTGGGCACGTTGCGCGTCACCAGCATGTTCGCGCTCGTGATCGATGTGCGCACGATGTCCTGGGTCCGCTTGTCGTACGTCAGGTTGGTCTCGGTGTACAGCCGGCCGAACGAGGACGCCGACGTGACCAGGCGGTCGTTGCCCGCGGGGTCAGGGATGTTGCAGACGTACGGCTGGTGGGTGTGCCCCGAGACGATGAGGTCGATCGCGGGGTCGAGGTTCTGCGCGATCGGGATGATCGGGCTGTCGGCCGCGATCTCGGCACCGTTGCCGCACGCCGCGTTGTACGCCGCGCTCGACGGAGGTGTGCCGCCCTGGTGGATCAGCACCACGATCGCGTTCACGCCCTTCGCCTTGAGCACGGGGACGAGCGCGTTCGCCGTCTCGACCTCGTCCTTGAAGTCGAGGCCCGCGATCCCGGAGGCGGTCACGATGTCGGGGGTGTCCTCGAGCGTCATGCCGATGAAGCCGATCTTGGCGCCCTTGATGTTCTCGATCGAGTAGGCGGGCAGGATCGTGTCGTTCGTGCCTTCGTAGACGACGTTCGCGGCGAGGTAGTCGAAGTCGGCGCCGGCGAAGCTGCCGGTCGGGCAGGAGTTCTGGTTGTTCTCGCCGTCGCCGTCGTCGAGGCATCCGCCGTCCGCCATGCGCTGCAGCTCGACATAGCCCTCGTCGAACTCGTGGTTGCCGACAGCCGAGACGTCGAGGTGGAGCGCGTTCAGCGCCTCGATGGACGGCTCGTCGTGGAAGGCGCCAGACAGCAGGGGGGATGCGCCGATCAGGTCGCCGGCCGCGACGGTGAGCGAGTACCGGTGACCCTCGCGCGCCTGCGCGAGGTGGGTCGCCAGGTATTCGACACCGCCGACTCCGGGAGGTGTGAGACTGTCGGTTGTGCCACCCCCCGGAAGGTTGAGGCGGCCGCTGGAACCGGTGGGCGGCTCCAGATTGCCGTGGAAGTCGTTGAACGACAGCAGCTGGATGTCGAGCGTCGGGCCGTTCGGCGTGTTGCCGCCGTTGTTGGGCCCCTTCGGCGGGGCCGCCGACGCGGTTCCCGATCCGACCAGGGCGAGCGCGACCGCGGTGGCGGCGATGACCGCGCCTCCCGCAAGCCGGGCCGTCGATGTCTTGCGCATGTGCACAGAACCCTCCCGTTTTCTGGCGAGCGGCTCTGCCCGCCGAGATGCACGCGTCCTCGTGGGCGCGATCACGAGAAACCTAATACAGGCCCTGCGGATGCGACAGGGGCGATCGGCGAACTTCACGAAACCGGAACGAGGAGGCGACGCCGAGTGTTACTACTTTTGCAGTAGGAGTTGTTCCGCCTAGTGTCGTGGACATGGCATCCACCCGCGATCGCGCGCTCGAAGCCGCGCTCGAGCTCGTGGGCGAGCAGGGCATCCGGGCGCTCACCCACGCCAGGGTCGACGAGCGCGCCGGCCTGCCGAAGGGATCGACCTCGAACTGGTTCCGCACCCGGGACGCGCTCGTCGCCGGCGTCGTGGCCTGGCTCGCCGAAACCGAGCGGGCCGAGTTCGCGGCGGCCGAAGCGCCTCCGGTCGAGACGCGCGAGCAGTTCGTCGAGGCGCTCAGCAGCATGATCGCATTTCAGACCGGACCACGCGCTTCGCGCACGAGAGCCCGCTATGCGCTCTTCCTCGAGGGTGCCGGCGACCCCGACCTGCTGGAACCGCTTCTCACCCAGCGACGGATCTTCGTCGAGTGGACCACCGCGCTCCTGGCGCGCATCGGTGCTCGCTCGCCCGATGAGTCCGTCCGCACGCTCATGGCCGCGGGCGATGGGCTGGTGCTGCATCGTGTGACCGTGGACCCGGATGCCGAGATCCGGCCCGTCATCGAGCGCGCGGTCCGCGCGGCCCTGGACTGATCGCCGGTGCCCGCCTTCAGCGCCCGGTGAGGAACGACTCGATGCGGTCGAACCCGCCCGGCCACACGACGGCCTCGAAGAAGTCGCGCACGTCGACGCTCGGGAAGCCGGTCTGCTCGACCGTCATGAGCGTGCCCCACACCGTGGGCTCGAGCGTGATGTCCACCCGCGAGTGCAGTGCCGGCATCGGCTGTCCGCCCCTCGCCGACTCGGAGACCAGATCGGTGACGAGGCGATGCGGGCGATCGATCACGAGGTACGTCTGCACGTCGTGCACGGCGGTCAGGTGATCCGGATGGAAGCGCGCCTCCCAGGCACCGCCGACGCGCAGGTCGACGGTCGTCTGGACGGCACCGGCACCCGGCGGCGACAGCCAGACCTTCTGCTTCTCGGGATTCACGAGCGCGTCGAAGACGGCCTCTTCCGTGGCGTGCAGTTCACGTCGCAGCTGAAGGCGCAGCTCTTCGCGCGATTCGGTGAGGCTCATGATGACTCCCCTCTCTTCCGGAGTGAGCGTCATACTACGCTTATAGTGCCCTCGGCACTAGGTTTGTAGTAAAACGGGGATCAGTCGTGCGCGTAGCGCAGAAAGACGAAACCCTCGTCGTCGGTCACGACGCTCTCGAGGGTGAACCGTCGGTCCGCCTCGGCGGCGGCCTGCACGATGCGCCCGGCCCGTCCGCCGACGAACCGCGGCGCGAGCGTGACGCACACCTCGTCGACGAGGTCGGCATCCAGCAGCGCGCCGAAGAGGTGCGGACCGCCCTCGCACAGCACCTGCGTCCAGCCGCGACGCGCGAACGCGTCCAGCATCGCGGCGAGATCGACGCCGGCCTCCCCGCACGCCATCACCGATGCCACCGACTCGAAGCGATCGCGGTCCGCGGCGGCGGCAGCATCCGTCGTCACGATCACCGGGCGCCGCACCGCCTCGGTGAAGACCGTGTCGCCCGGGTCGAGGTGCAGACCGCCGCTCACCACGGCGAGCGCGGGCTGGTCGTCGAGTCTGCGGGCACGGCGCCACTCGACGTCGTCGTGATCGACCTTCAGCCCGCCGTAGCCTTCGGCACGCACGGTGCCGGCACCGACGAGCACCACGTCGGCCATCGCGCGCAGCACCTGCATGAGCTCGCGGTCGGTGTCGCTGCCGAGCGCGCCGCTGCGACCGCCGAGGGTGACCGCGCCGTCGGCACTCGAGACGAAGTTCATGCGCACACGCGTGCCGTCGCGGCCGTGGAGTGCATAGGCGTCGAAGAGCTCTGAGCGGGCGGGCATCAGTCGTTCCCCTCGGGTCGGGTGTTGTGCCGCTCGTATGCCGGCCGGCGCCAGCCGAGGATCGCCTCCACCATGCGCATCGCGTCGACGGTCTCCCGCACGCTGTGGGCACGCACGATGCGCGCGCCGTTCAGCGCGCAGAACACGGCCGCGGCCAGGGACCCGGGAAGGCGGTCGCCCTTCTCCCGATCGAGGGCTTCGCCGACGAAGTCCTTGTTCGAGAGCGCCACCAGGAGCGGCGCGCCGAGCCCGGCGAGCTCGCCCAGGCGCCGGGTGAGCTCGAGGGTCTGCCGCGTGTTCTTGTTGAGGTCGTGGCCCGGATCGAGCACGATGCGCGAATCAGGGACGCCGCGCTCTCTCGCCAGCTCGCGGCGTGCGACGAGGAACTCGGCGATGTCGCCGATCACGTCGTCGTAGTGCGGGAGCGGATGCTGCGTGCGCGGCGCAGCGAGACTGTGGGCGATCACCACCCCGGCGCCGCCCCTCGCGACCACATCGGCCATCGCCGGATCATGCAGTCCGGTCGTGTCGTTGATGATCGCGGCGCCGGCGTCGATCACCGCCCGCGCGACCTCGGGGTGGAACGTATCGACGCTCACGCGTGCGATCGGCGCCAGCTCGCGCACGACGGGAACGACGCGAGCGATCTCCTCGTCGACCGGCACCGGCGGGCCGGGCGCGAACTTCACGCCTCCGACGTCCACGATCTCGGCGCCGGCCTCCACGGCGGCGACGCCCGCCGACACCGCGGCATCGAGCGCGAACGTCGCTCCGCGGTCGTAGAAGGAGTCCGGCGTGCGGTTCACGATCGCCATCACCGCGATGTGCCGCGACAGGTCGAGCGCACCGCCCGGCAGGTCGAGCACCGGAGCGAGCAGGGCCGAGGCGGTGTCGGGCGCGAGTGTCACGGGATCAGGTCCTCCAGCGGAACCTCGGGGTCACGCAGCCGGTCGGGGTCGATCCTCGCGCCGGAGCGGATGAGGTCCTGCACCTTGTCGTTCACGTCCCACACGTTGACGTTCATGCCCGCGACGATACGGCCGTCATCCACCCAGAAGGCGATGAACTCGCGCGCGTCGAGATCGCCGCGCACCACGATCTCGGCATCCGTCATCAGGGGCGCGTACCCCGACAGCTCCATGCCGAGGTCGTACTGGTCCGTGTAGAAGTACGGGATGTCGTCGAAGGATGCCGGCTGCCCGAGCATCGACCGCGCCGCGACCTTGCCGGCGTTCAGCGCGTTCGCCCAGTGCTCGCTCCGCAGATGCCGCTGCAGCACGGGGTGGAAGGCGTTGGCGATGTCTCCCGCGGCGTACACGTCGGCCGCGCTGGTGCGCAGCGCCTCGTCGGTCAGGACCCCGTTCAGGATGTCGAGCCCCGCCTCCTCGGCGAGCACCGTGTTCGGGGAGGCACCGACTCCGACGAGTACGAGGTCTGCGGGAAGGGTCTCGCCGTCGACGACGACACCTTCGGCACGCCCGTCGCCGACGATGCGATCCACGTCGACCGACGTGCGCAGGTCGACACCGTGCTCGAGGTGGAGCGTGCGGAAGACCTCCCCCATCTCGGCGCCGAGCGCCATCGCAAGCGGCACCGCGTCGCGCTCGAGGATCGCGACCTCGTTGCCGAATCCGCGCGCCGTCGCTGCGACCTCCATGCCGATCCAGCCCGCGCCGATCACCACGAGTCGCTTGCCGCCGTCGCGCAGCTGCGCCCTGAGCTCGTCGGAGTCGTCCAGACGCCGCAGCGTCATGACCCCGGGCAGGTCGTGGCCGGGCAGCGGGATCATCCGCGGTGTCGCGCCCGTCGCGAGCAGAACGGCATCGTATGTCAGCCGCTCACCGTCCTCGAGTTCCACCGCGTGCGCGGCGGGCTCGAGGGAGGTGACCGCGACGGCGGTGATCAGGCGGATCCCGCGCTCCTCGTACCACGCGGCGGGATGCAGGACGACGGCATCCAGGTCCTCGGTCCCCGCGAGATACCCCTTCGACAGCGGAGGGCGCTGGTACGGCGGATGCGCCTCGGCGGTGACGACGGTGATGTCGCCGTCGAACCCCTCGTTGCGCAGCGCCTCGGCGGCCGTTCCGCCGGCAAGGCCTCCCCCGATGATCAGCATGTGGCTCATGACGACTCCTCTCGCCCGTGTCGACGCGTCAGACGGGGCGCGCTCCGATGAATCGTGCCTGCAGCGCCGGGTCGGCGGCGAGCGCCCCGCGGAACGCCGTGGTCGTGGTGAGGGCGGTGTCGGTCCGGACTCCGCGCGCGGACATGCACAGGTGCTCCGCCTCGACGACGACGCCGACCCCGCGCGGGTCCAGTGCGGTCTCGAGCGTGCGCGCGATCTGCACCGTCAGCGACTCCTGCACCTGAAGCCCGCGTGCGTGGTGCGCGACGACGCGCGCGAGCTTCGAGAGGCCCACCAGGCGATCGCCGGGCACATAGCCCACCGTGGCGGTGCCGCGGAACGGCAGCAGATGGTGCCGGCAGAGCGACACGAACGGGATGCCGCGTACGACGACCGGCTCGTCGTACGCGTCCTCGTTCGCGAACGTGGTCATCTCGAACGGCTCGGGCGTGGTCATCTCGATGAACGCGTCGGCGACGCGCCGCGGCGTCTCGGCCAGGTCGCCCTCGTCCGGATCGAAGCCCAGCGCCGCGAGCAGATCGCCGACGGCGATCATCGCCGCGTCGCGATCGATCGGAGCCTCGTCGGGCAGGGCGTGCAGCGCCGTCGCGTGCGCCGGAGTCGACATCATCCCCACTCCTTCGTGTTGAGCACGATCGGCTCGTCTGATCCCGACGGTAGAACTCTCCGATTCTTTTGTCAAGATTCCTAGTTTTAGAGGTAGACTCACGCCGTGAGCATCCTCACCCCCAACCGCGCCGAGGCGGTCGCGGCACTCGCCGATCCGCAGCGTCGCGAGCTGTACCGGCTCGCGACCGATCGGCCGATCGGCCGCGACGAGGCCGCAGCCGCGTTGGGCATGCCGCGGAGCACGGCGGCGGTGAACCTCGATCGACTGGCGGAGGCCGGCCTCTTGACGGTGTCGTACGAGCGGCGTTCGGGTCGCACGGGCCCGGGCGCGGGGCGCCCGGCGAAGCTCTACCGCGCCGCCGACGCCGAGCTCGCCGCCACCGTCCCGGAACGCCACTACGAGCTCGCCGGGGAGTTGCTCGCCGCCGCGGCCGCGGAGGCCGACGAACGAGGGGTGCCGGTGCGCGATGCGCTCGACGCCGAGGCATTCGGCGCAGGCGCTGCGATCGGCGCCGGATGCGCCGACCTCGAGGCGGCGCTCACCCTGTGCGGCTACGCGCCGCGCGCGAAAGGCGCAGTCTCTGCGGATGGCACAGCGGACGCAGCATCCGCCGCCGATCTCGTGCTCGAGAACTGCCCCTTCCACGCCCTCGCGACCCGGCACACCGCCCTCATCTGCGGAGCGAACCTCGAGCTCGTCCGGGGCCTCGCGACCGCCACCGGCGATCAACGGACGCCTGCGCTGGTACCCGCGGCGGGCCGTTGCTGCGTCGAGATCCGGCAGAGCGCCGGCTGACGGATTCTCGGCCGCGTCGCCGGATATCCAGACGCCGCATGGGTTCCGCCGACATAATGAGGGCATGACCGCACCGCGCATCCTCGTCGTGGACGACGAACCGAACATCCGCGACCTGCTGATCACGAGCCTGCGATTCGCCGGATTCCAGGTACGGGCCGTCTCGAACGGCGCCCAGACGATCTCGGCGGTGCTCGAGGAGGAGCCCGATCTCATCATCCTCGACGTGATGCTGCCCGACATGAACGGGTTCAGCGTCACCAAGCGCCTCCGCGGCGCCGGCTACACCGCGCCGATCCTCTTCCTCACCGCCAAGGACGAGACCGAAGACAAGATCACCGGCCTCAACGCCGGAGGCGACGACTACGTCACCAAGCCCTTCAGCCTCGACGAGATCGTCGCCCGCATCCAGGCGATCCTGCGCCGCACGATGCAGGCCGACGAGGAGTCCGTGATCCGCGCCGGCGAGATCACGATGGACCAGGACACCCACGACGTGCAGGTGGGCGACGCGTCCATCGACCTCAGTCCCACCGAGTTCAAGCTGCTGCGCTACCTCATGCTCAACCCCAACCGCGTGCTGTCGAAGGCCCAGATCCTCGACCACGTCTGGGAGTACGACTTCAACGGCGACGCCGGCATCGTCGAGAGCTACATCTCGTACCTGCGCCGCAAGATCGACCCGCACTCGTCCGAGCCGCTCATCCAGACCAAGCGCGGCTTCGGCTACATGCTGAAGGCCGGCAAGACCGCTTAGCCTGGAAGCGCCGCCCGGCGCGGCAGCGAGCGAGGGGGACGATCTGGCGCACAAGCCCGACGCGATCACCCGGTGGTGGCGCGGCACGAGTCTGCGCGCGAAGGTCACCGGGGTCACCGTCGCGCTCCTCGGGATCGGACTCATCGCCGCCGGCGTCGGCACCGCGCTGTTCCTCCGCAATTCGCTGATCGACGGCGTCGAGGCCCAGCTCCTCACACTCGGAGGCAGCGAGGCGGCGGCCCCGCTGCTCGAGTTCTCCTCGGTGGACGGCCGGCTCGCCGTGGAGGAGAAGGACAACACGGGCTCGGACTACTTCGTCGCCGTCTACGAGCCGACGCAACCGGAGGACAACCTCCTCGCCCTCGTCGGCGGGCGGGGCGGTCCGTCTCCGGACGTGCCCAGCACGCTGACGCCCGAGACCGCGGTCACGGACGACGGCAAGATCGAACCGCTCACGTCGAGCGACGGCGAAGTCGAGTTCCTGTCGACCGTGTCGATCCAGCAGTCCGAGGACACCGGCATCCTCTACCCGCAGCTGGTCGCGCTCCCGTTGGGCTCGGTCAACCGCACGATCGCGCAGTACATCGGCATCTACTCGATCCTCGCGCTCGTGGTCCTCATCGCCGGCGCGGTGGCGACGCGCTTCCTCGTCACCCTGACCTTCCGCAGCCTCGGCCAGGTCGAGTCGACCGCCGACGCCATCGCGGGCGGCGACTTCAGCCTGCGCATGACCGACATCGAGCCGACGACGACCGAGGTCGGCCGCCTCAAGACCGCGATCAACGCGATGCTCGACCGCGTCGACGCCGCGCTCTCGCAGCGCGACTCGACAGTGCGGCAGATGCGACGGTTCGTCGGCGACGCGAGCCACGAGCTGCGCACGCCACTGGTCACGGTGCGCGGCTACGCCGAGCTGTACCGCATGGGGGCAATCCGCGGCGACGAAGACGTCGCCCAGTCGATGGAGCGCATCGAGAAGGAGGCGATCCGCATGGGCGTCCTCGTCGAGGACCTGCTCGCACTCGCCCGGCTCGACGAGCGCCGCGACGTCGTGATCGGCCCCGTCGATCTGCGCCCCATCGCCCGGGACGCCGCCCTCGACGTGCGCGCCGCCTCGCCGATGCGCCCGGTCGCCGTCATCGACACCACGATCGGCGAGCCCGCGCTGCCGCCCGAGGACGAGGCATCCGTCCCGCCCGAGACGAAGCGCCGTGCCGGCGGGCCGTCCGCCATGTCGCGCGCAGGTGCGACGCTGTCGCTGCTGCGCCGCCGCCCGAAGCCGGTGCCCGCGGCGGGCGCCGCGGCGAGTGCGGCGTTGCCGACGATCCTTCCCGACGCCGAGCCGGGGCCGGCCGTTGACGGCCTCCTTCCGGTGGTGCTCGGCGACGAGAACCGTATCCGCCAGGTCGTGACGAACCTGCTGGGGAACGCCCGGCGCTACTCGTCGGACGAGTCCCCCGTCGAGCTGCGCGTCGGCGTCGACGTGCGCGACCGCATGGGCTGGATCGAGGTGATCGACCACGGCGAGGGCGTGCCCGACCAGATCAAGGACAAGATCTTCCAGCGCTTCTGGCGCGCCGACACGTCCCGCACGCGCGAGACCGGCGGGTCCGGTCTGGGCCTGTCGATCGTCGCCTCGATCGTCGAGGCGCTGCACGGTTCGGTCGGAGTCTTCGACACGCCGGGCGGCGGGGCGACGTTCCGCGTGGCGTTCCCGCTCGCCGACGCCCGCGACGCGGCCGAGCACGTCGATCTCGCGACCCAGCCCATGGCGAGGCTCACCGACGCTTCAGAATGAGCGTCTCCTCCCCAGCCGCGGCCCGCGACGCATCGTGCACAGCTGACGACGGATGCCTCTGCCCCGCCTCGCGGGACGCCTAACGTGACTTCACCGCGGTTCGGCATCCGGCCGCCGCACGTTGATCAGGAGCCCTGAATGGCCGTCTTCACCGTCGACAGCGACAGCATCCTCACCTCGACCGCCACGGTGCGCGGCACGATCGACCGGCTGCAGGCGGAGTCGAACGCGATGCTCGCGCAACTCACGCAGCTGCAGTCGTCGTGGACCGGATCGGCCTCGGCCGCCTTCGCCGGAGTGGTCGAGCAGTGGCGCGCCACGCAGCGTCAGGTCGAGGAGTCGCTGACGAGCATCAACGCCGCGCTCGCGGCGGCCGGCCGCCAGTACGCCGACACCGAGCTCGCCACCACGAGCCTGTTCCGCTGACCCCCACCGGAACGCAGAACGGCCCCTCCCCGAGGAGGGGCCGTTCTGTGAACGCGTTACGCGGTCGTGGAATTCTGGATCAGAAGTCCATGCCACCGGTCGGGTCGCCGACGGGAGCGGCGGCCTTCTCGGGCTTGTCGGCGACGACGGCCTCGGTCGTGAGGAACAGGCCGGCGATCGACGCGGCGTTCTGCAGCGCCGAACGGGTCACCTTGGCGGGGTCGATGATGCCCTGCGCGAACAGGTCACCGTACTCGCCCGTCGCGGCGTTGAGGCCGTGGCCGAGCGGGAGCTCCGACACCTTGTTCGCCACGACGCCGGGCTCGAGACCCGCGTTGAGGGCGATCTGCTTGAGCGGAGCCTCGATCGCGACGCGCACGATGTTGGCACCGGTCGCCTCGTCACCGGTGAGCTCGAGCGAGTCGAGCGCCTTGCGGCCCGACTGGATGAGCGCGACGCCACCACCGGCGACGATGCCCTCCTCGACGGCAGCCTTCGCGTTGCGGACGGCGTCCTCGATGCGGTGCTTGCGCTCCTTGAGCTCGACCTCGGTGGCCGCGCCCGCCTTGATGACGGCCACGCCGCCGGCGAGCTTGGCGAGGCGCTCCTGGAGCTTCTCGCGGTCGTAGTCGCTGTCGGTGTTGTCGATCTCGCGGCGGATCTGGGTCACGCGACCCTCGATCTGGCCTGCCTCGCCGGCACCCTCGACGATCGTGGTCTCGTCCTTGGTGACGATGACCTTGCGCGCACGGCCGAGCAGGTCGAGGGTTGCGTTCTCGAGCTTGAGACCGACCTCCTCGGTGATGACCTGGCCGCCGGTGAGGATCGCGATGTCCTGCAGCTGCGCCTTGCGACGGTCGCCGAAGCCGGGAGCCTTGACGGCGACCGACTTGAAGATGCCGCGGATCTTGTTGAGCACGAGGGTCGCGAGAGCCTCACCCTCGACGTCCTCGGCGATGATGACGAGCTCCTTGCCGTCCTGGATCACCTTGTCGACGACGGGCAGAAGGTCCTTGATGTTCGAGATCTTCTGGTTCGCGATGAGGATGTACGGGTCCTCGAAGACCGCCTCCTGGCGCTCCGGGTCCGTGACGAAGTAGGGGTTGATGTAACCCTTGTCGAAGCGCATGCCCTCGGTGAGCTCGAGCTCGGTGCCGAAGGTCTGCGACTCCTCGACGGTGACGACGCCTTCCTTGCCGACCTTATCGATCGCCTCGGCGATGAGCTGGCCGATCTCCGGGTCAGCGGCCGAGATGGACGCGGTCGCGGCGATCTGGTCCTTGGACTCGACCTCCTTGGCCGACTCGAGCAGCTCAGCGGTGATGGCCGCGACAGCCTTCTCGATGCCCTTCTTGAGCGAGATGGGGTCGGCGCCGGCCGCGACGTTGCGCAGGCCCTCGCGGACGAGCGCCTGGGCGAGAACCGTGGCGGTCGTGGTGCCGTCACCTGCGACGTCGTCGGTCTTCTTGGCGACCTCCTTGACGAGCTCCGCGCCGATCTTCTCGTACGGGTCGTCCAGCTCGATCTCCTTGGCGATGGAGACACCGTCGTTCGTGATCGTGGGGGCGCCCCACTTCTTCTCGAGCACGACGTTGCGACCGCGCGGGCCGAGCGTCACCTTGACGGCGTCGGCCAGGATGTTGAGGCCGCGCTCGAGGCCGCGACGGGCCTCCTCGTCGAAAGCGATGATCTTTGCCATGTGTGTGTCGTCCCTCCGGAACGTTGGCTTTGGGTATTAGCACTCAATGAAGACGAGTGCTAAATCATTCTGGCACTCGACCCTATCGAGTGCAAGCCGCGGGGACGGATGCTGAAACGCAAGGAGACGGGACGCCTCTCGGCATCCCGTCTCCGGTGTCGGTTCAGCGTCGGGCGCTGAGCCGGGCGTCAGACGACGCGCACGGACTCGGCCTGCGGCCCCTTCTGGCCGGAGCCGACCGTGAACTCCACGGTCTGCCCCTCCTCCAGAACGCGGAAGCCCGACATGTCGATGTTCGAGTAGTGGACGAAGACGTCCTGGCCGTCGGCGACGGTGATGAAGCCGAATCCCTTCTCGGCGTTGAACCATTTGACGGTGCCCTGGGTCATGCGTTTCTCCTGTTGCCGGCGGTGCAGGGCTTCATCGTATGCAGGCGAAATCGCGGCATCCGCGCGTTTCGTCACTTGTTGACATGCAGGCACACAAGTGTTTACCGGCGCGAAACACGCACTCGACGGGTCAGGGCGTAGGGGCCGGGGTCTGCCCCGCAGCGGTGCGGTCGAGACCGATCACGACGGTGAGCTGCGGCACGCCCTCCGTGGTCGCGGGGTACGCCTCGCTCTGCTCGATCTCGGCGCCTCCGATGACGCCGGCGAGGCCTGCTGCCGCGGCTTCATCAGCAGGGTCGACGTAGAACACGGTGGTCGTCGGGAAGTCCTGCGACCCCGCCTCGCCCGCGGTCACCTTGTCATCCGCCCAGCCCGCACCGACGACGACGTCCTTCATCTGCGTCGCGAGCCCTTGCTCGGGGGTCGCGTTGAGGATCATGACGTCGTAGTTCACGTCGACGACCGGCGTGACCTCGGGGACCGGCTCGACGGTCGGGGTGGGAGTGGGGATCAGCTCGATGCGTCCGGACGCCAGCAGCGTGCCGAAGATGCCCACGACGATGAGCACGACGGTGGCCAGCGCGGCCCACAGCAGGACGACCCATCCGCGCATGCGCGGGTTCTCGGCCCGGTGGGCGCCGACGCGATCCGTCTCCGGCACATCGTCGAAACGATCCCGGGGGAAGCTGGTGGTCGGCACCCGTCGATGTTACCCGCCGGAGGCCGGGCGTCCGGTCTGCGACGGTCCGCGTGGCGCGCAGCGGCGGGTCAGCGCGCGTCGGCGGCGCGGCCGGCGCGCTCGTGCAGGCGCGCCTCGCGCAGCCGGCGGAGCCGCTTCACGAGCATGGGGTCGTGCTCCTGCGCGCCGGTCGTGTCGATGAGGCGGCCGAGCAGCTGGTAGTACCGCGCCGGCGACAGGCCGAGGTCGGAGCGGATCGCCTCCTCCTTGGCCCCCGCGTGCCGGCGCCACTCGGCCTCGAAGTCGAGGATGGCGCGGTCGCGGTCGGTCAGAGGCACGCGTCCACGCTAACCCGCGGCATCCGTTGGCCCCGTGCGCCACGCGCGCCAGTGCACGAACGAGCCGAGCGGGTCGACCGCGGCGAGCGCTTCGCCGTCGCGGCCGAGCACGAAGCCGTCCCAGGACGCGGCGTCGACGGGAGGCCGCCACCGGTCGTGCAGCGCGGGCGGGTCGATCGTGATCCAGGCGGCGTCGAGGGTGCGCACGGCGTCGAGGAGGCGTTCGCGTCCGGCACGCGGGATGTGCGGCAGGACCCCCGGCGTCGTGACGACGAGCATCGCGCCGGCGGGCGCGAGCGCGGCGGCCGCGCGCAGCACCTCCGGGTCGGAGGCGTCGCCGGCGATCACATGCGGCGGGTCCGCGGCGGCGATGTCGAGGGCGGCGGCGATCCGCTCCGTTCTTCCGCTCTCCCCCGGCCACACCAGGCTCGTGAGGAATCGCCGGTCGCCCTCGTCGGAGGCGTCGAGCGGCTCGAGGTCGATCCCGGCGCGCCACACGACCCGCGGCAGCCGCAGCGGCGGTTCGCCCGTGACGTCGCACTCCAGCACCACCCCCGATGGCCCGGCGTCGGGATCGAGCGCGAGGACGCCATCGCTCCCCCGGTAGCGGTACGAATAGCGGTCGGGGTACAGGCACAGCCCGCCGCTCGCGCCGACTTCGAGCAGCGCGATCGGCCCGTCGATCGTCGCGAGGGCCGGGAGCAGGGCCGCGCACCGCTGCGGCTCGTTGGTCTGCAGACGGCGGACGGATGCCTCGGCCACGACCTCGTCGCGGTGCTCGACGAGCCACGCCGCCCACGCCGGGAACGCGCTCTCGGGCGCGCCGAGCATGCGGGTCACCGCGAACACGAGCGGCGGCTGCCGTCGCGTGGCGGGGATGCGCGCGAGGATGGCCGCGACGTCCGGATCGGAGGCGACGCCGCCCGCCCACTCGGCGTACAGCGCCGACCGGCCGGGAGCCTCGTCGCGCGCGAAGCGCGCGTACCGCTCGACGACCGCCGCCTGCTCGTCCGCGTCCGCCCCGCCCATGCCCTCATCCTCCCCCACGCTGTCCTGTCGCATCGTGTCCTCCGTGAGACGACAGTCCGGGGACGAGACCGTGGGGGAACCGCGAGGTCTCGTCCGCCCGGTGGGGTTTCACGGCGCAGGGGCGACGCGGGGCCGCCCCACCCCATCGGTCGCTGGGGTTGAATGGAGGGTGGCCGTTGTGCGCGGCCGAGGAGGAACGATGACCTACGCCGTCGACAAGAGCGACGCCCAGTGGCGCGCAGACCTGACCGCCGATCAGTACGCCGTGCTGCGCGAGGCGGGCACCGAGCGGCCCTGGACCGGTGAGCTGCTCGACGAGAGCCGCGCCGGCCTCTACACGTGCGCGGCCTGCGGCGCGGAGCTGTTCCAGAGCGGCACGAAGTTCGACTCGCACTGCGGCTGGCCGAGCTTCTACGAGTCCATCCGCCCCGAGGCGGTCGAGCTCATCGAGGACAACAGCCACGGCATGGTGCGCACCGAGGTGCGCTGCGCGAACTGCGGCTCGCACCTGGGCCATGTGTTCCCCGACGGATTCGGCACCCCGACCGGCGACCGCTACTGCATGAACTCGATCTCGCTGCAGTTCACGCCCGGCGAGGGCGCGGCGTGATGTCCGGCGCGCTCGACGCCGCGCTCGCACGGCGGTCGTGGTCGAAGGTGACGGATGAGGCGCCCTCGCACGAGGAGCTCCTCGACTTCGTCGCCGCCGCCGGGCGCGTCGCCGACCACAAGTCACTGCACCCGTGGCGGCTCATCGAGCTGCGCGGCGCCGATCGACAGCGTCTGGGCAAGGCGCTCAACAAGGCCGAGGGCCACAAGGGCTCGTCGTCGAAGCCGATGCGCGCGCCGCTGATCATCGCGGTGGTGGCGAGCTACAGCAAGACGCACAAGGTGCCGCGGTGGGAGCAGGAGGCTGTCGCCTCCGGCGTCGCGCACGTCTTGAGCCTGGTGCTCGACGAGGCCGGCTGGGGCGTCTTCTGGCGGACCGCCGGAGAGCACACCCGGTCGAAGATCGTCGCGAAGGCCCACGGCCTCAAGAAGAGCGAGGAGCTCCTCGGCTGGCTTTACGTCGGCGGCAAGCCGAAGCGCTCGCGTCCGACCCGCCGCAAGGGCGTCGACGCCACCCGCTTCGTGAGCCGCATGCCGAAGGGCTGACACGGCGCCACGACCGTGGCGCGCGCGTGGATCCGGAGTCAGCAGAAGCCGGCGATCCCGTGCCATGCGGGGTGGTTCCCCGGCACGCCGTCGCGGAGCACCGCCGCCTCGATCAGCCCGTACGGACGGTCGGCGGCATAGAAGACCTCGTTGGGGTTGTCGAGCCCGAACGGCGTCAGGTCCACCGCGATGTGGTGCAGGTTCGGCATCGAGAAGCGGATCTCATCGATCTCGGTGCGGGCCTCGAGCACCCGCCGGCCCATCTCGTACAGGGTGTGCTGGAGCGCGAGCGAGTGCGTCCCGGCGAACGCCTCGAGCAGCAGCCGGCGCACCTCGGCGAACGACTCGTCGAACCCGACGTCGAGGCGGTTGTAGCGCCACCTCGCGGTGACCGACGTCGCGAGGATGCGGTCGTCGGTCTCGGCGAGGGTCGTGTACCGGTCGCGCACGAAACCGTGGAACTCCGACCCGGCGGACTTCAGCACCGCGAGGTCGCGCAGCCCCGAGATGACGGTCGCCTCGGCTCCGGCGAACGTGACCACGGCCGTACGGGTCTCGGTGCCGCCTCGCACGAACGAGTGGTCGTGCCCCTCGCCGTCGACGGGGATGCGGGTCCAGGTGTACTGCTCGGCCTCCCAGCGTCCGCCGGTGACCCCGTCGAACTCCCCGGTGAAATGGCGTCCCAGCCGGAGCAGGAACTCCTCGGGCGTGCCGACGCCGTCGCGGGCGAAGGCGAACACCGTGTTCTTCTGCGTCTCGGTGGCGACGATGCGCGCGTTGTCCCCCGCGATGTGGGCGGCGGTGAAGTCGCCGCGCAGCTGCGACGTCACGTCGAGGTCGGTGATCGTGTGCCGCCGACCGTCCCGGTCGACCCGGACGAGCCGCACCTCGGCCTTGCCGTACTGGTTCGCGCCGAGGACGATCGCGGGCTCGGACATGTCAGTTCCCCCGATAGGTCGAGTACGCGAACGGGCTGAGCAGCAGGGGCACGTGGTAGTGCTGCGCGGAGTCGGCGACCGCGAAGTCGATCGACACGACCGGGTAGAGCGTCGCACGCCCCGTCGCGGCGAAGAAGTCGCCGGTCGCGAACGTGAGCCGGTACGTGCCGGCGTCGAGGCGCTCCGGTCCGAGATCCGAGATCCGGCCGGCCTCGTCGGTCACGCCGGACGCGATCTCGGCCCCGTCGGCCGCGGTCAGCACGACGCCGACGCCGCGCGCAGGGCCTCCGAGCGCAGCATCCAGCACGTGCGTCGTGATCTGGCTCATGAACCGATGATCCCTTCGAGTCGGAGGACGGCGATCTGCCGCAGCTGCTCCGCCACGACCGGGATCTCCTCCTCCTCAGTGTGGGCCAGCCGCTCGCCCAGCGCACCGAGGATCTCATCGGCACTGCGCCTGGCCGCCCGGATGAGGAAGACCCGCGAGAACTTCTCCTCGTAGGCGCGGTTGCCGGCGGCCAGCGCGGCGGCCACGTCGGCGGTCGGCTCCCCGATCCCCGCCTGCTCGGATCGCGAGAGGGATGCCTCGGCTCCGCCTCCGCTCGCACGCTCGCCGATGCGGGGGTGGCGGGCGAGGGCCCCGTCGATCTCGGCCGGCGTCCACCGCGGGGCGCTCGTGCGGGCCGCCGCGAGGAGCTCCGCCGTCGTCGCATAGGGCCGCCCTGTGACGACGGCATCGACCCACCGGTCGATGTCGACGCACGGGCGCACCACGGCTCGCGCGGCTTCGGCGTCGAGGCGGTTGAACGCGTCCAGCTCCATCGCTGCGGCGGGCCTGGGTGGGGGTGGGCTCAGGCGGCCAGCTGGGCGCGGAGGCGGTCCACGTGGCCGTGGGGATCGACCCGGTACTCGGCGGACTGCACCGTGCCATCGGCATCCAGCACGAACGTCGATCGGATGAGGCCGACGCGCTCCTCACCGTTGACGACCTTGGTCCCCCATGCGCCCCACGCCTCGGCGACGGCGTGGTCCTCGTCGGAGAGGAGCGGGAACTGCAGCTGCTCGGCCTCGGCCCACTCCGCGAGCCTTTCGACCGAGTCGGGCGAGACCCCGACGACGGCGACCCCCGCCGCCTGCAGCGAGGCGAGGTTGTCGCGGAAGTCGCACGCCTCGGTCGTGCAGCCGGGCGTGAACGCGGCCGGGTAGAAGTAGACGACGAGGCGGCGGCCGGCGAAGTCCTCCGGACGCACCATCGTGCCGGTGGAGTCGGGCAGCGCGAACCCGGGGTTCGCGTCGCCCTCGTTCAGGCGGATGTCGGCCATGTCGTCGGTCCCTTCGATGGTTCGTCGCTCGGCGTCGCCGGTCACGAGGTCGGGTGCACCCCGAACGCGAGAGCCAGCTTCTCGATCTTCTGCGCCCGGCCGAGCCTGGGCAAGTCGCTGCCGTCGCGGATCACACGACCGCGGCCTTCGAAGTCGGCGAGGAAGTCCAGTGCCCACAGCACCTCGCTCGGCGTGGGGCAGATGACCTCGTTGATGACGGGAGCCTGCTCGGCCGCGAGGCAGAGCTTGCCGGTCATGCCCATCGACACCGTGATCGCGGAGTGCTCGCGCAGCGTCGGCATGCTGCCACTCACCGTCGGACCGTCGATCGGCCCGGGCAGGTTGCCCACGCGGCTGGCGACGACCAGGCGCGCCCGCGGGTACGCCATCGCCTCGGCGTCCGCGCTCATGCCGGTGTCGCGGCGGAAGTCGCCGCTGCCGAACGCGAGGCGGAAGGCGCCGCGGGCGCGCGCGATGTGCGCGGCGTCCTCCATGCCCAGAGCCGACTCGACGAGGGCCACGACGGGCACGGTGCCGCCGAGGCGGTCGAACGAGCTCGTCACCTGGTCGGCCGACTCGGTCTTGGCGAGCATGATGCCCAGGAGGCCGGGGAGGCCCGCAAGGGTCGCGAGGTCGTCTGCCCAGAACGGGCTCAGCGCGTCGTTGACGCGCACCCAGGCGCGACCGCCGCCACGGAGCCAGTCGGCGACGTCCTGCCGGGCCTGCGGCTTGTTGCTCGGGTCGACCGCGTCCTCGATGTCGAGCACGACCGCGTCGGCGCGCGACGCCGCCATGTCGTCGAACGAGTCGGGGCGGGTGCCCGGGACGAGCAGCCACGAGCGCGCGATCGCCGGGTCCACGGCGCGGTGCCGCGCAGGACGCGCGGTGATCAGCGACCGCAGGTCGTCCTCCGCCTCGAGGACTTCTGCACCGCTGCCATAGGGATCTGCCGACATCTCACTCTTCTTCCGTATCGTCACGTCTCACCCGGCCGGAGCGGCCGGTGTCGGCGCTCAGGCCACGTCGCGACGCAGCAGGCGACCGCGGGGCTCGGCGAAGTCGACCTGCTCGCCCCGCAGGAAGGTCTCGCGCACGACGCCCGACAGGGCGTGGCCGTCGTACGGCGAGACGGGATTCTTGTGGTGCAGGCGGGCGACGTCGACGACGAACCCGTCGTCGGGTGCGAACACCGACAGGTCGGCGTCGAAGCCGAGCGCGATCCTGCCCTTGCGGGCGAGGCCCGCCAGGGCCGCCGGACGCGCCGACATCCATTCCACCACCTTCTCGAGCGGGATGCGTCGCCGGCGGGCCTCGGTCCACACGACGGGCAGCCCCAGTTGCAGTGACGCGACGCCGCCCCAGGCGACGGCGAAGTCGCCGTCGCCCGGGGCTTTGAGCTCGAGCGTGGCTGGTGAATGGTCGCTGACGATGCTGTCGATCGTCCCGTCGACGAGCCCCTCCCAGAGCCGGTCGCGGTTGGCCGCCTCGCGGATCGGCGGACAGCACTTGAAGGCGGTCGCCCCGTCCGTCACGTCCTCCGCGGTCAGGGTCAGATAGTGCGGGCACGTCTCGACGGTGAGGCGCACGCCGTCGCGCTTGGCGGCAGCGATGAGAGGGAGCGCGTCCGAGGATGACAGGTGCAGGATGTGTGCGCGGGCTCCGGTGCGACGGGCGCGGTCGATGACCTCGGCGATCGCGATGTCCTCGGCGGAGTGCGGGCGCGACGCGAGGAATCGGTCGTAACGGGCCCCGTTCGCGTGCGGGGCGTGCTCGATCGTCGCCGCGTCCTCCGCGTGCACGATGAGCAGGCCGCCGAACCCGGCGAGTTCGGTCATGTCGCGTTCCATCTCCGCGGCATCGAGCGGAGGGAACTCGTCCACGCCCGAGGGCAGCAGGAAGCACTTGAACCCGAACACCCCGGCCTCATGCAGAGGCCGCAGCTCCCGCGTGTTGCCGGGGATCGCTCCGCCCCAGAACCCGACGTCGACGAACACCTGGTCGCGCGCGGTCAGGCGCTTGACCTCCAGGGCCTCCACCGAGACGGTGGGCGGGATGCTGTTGAGGGGCATGTCGATGATCGTGGTGACGCCGCCGGCCGCCGCGGCCTTCGTGGCCGAGGCGAACCCCTCCCACTCGGTGCGCCCCGGCTCGTCGACGTGCACGTGCGTGTCGACGAGGCCCGGCAGCAGCGCCTCGTCGTCCTGCAGCTCGACCTCGTCCTGTCCACGCAATCCGGTGCCGAGCGGCTCGATCGCGACGATGAGTCCGTCCGCGACCGCGACCTCGCACGACCGGAATCCGCCGTCGGTGAGCACGCGCCGGCCGCGCACGACCAGATCGTGCGGCAGCATCCGTTCGCTCATGGATCCCCGCTGTCAGGTGAGCCGGATCTGGCGGTTGACGTCCTTGTACAGCAGGTACCGGAAGGGCTCGGGGCCGCCGGCGTAGCAGGCCTGGGGACAGAAGGCCCTGAGCAGCATGTAATCGCCGGCCTCGCACTCGACCCAGTCGTCGTTGAGCCGGTACACCGCCTTGCCCTGCAGGACGTAGAGCCCGTGCTCCATGACGTGGGTCTCGGCGAACGGGATCGTGCCACCGGGCCGGAACGTGACGATGTTGACGTGCATGTCGTGCGAGAGATCGTCGGGATCGACGAAGCGGGTCGTCGCCCATGCGCCGTCGGTGTCGGGCATGGCGCGCGGCTCGACGTCCTGGTCGCGCGCGATGAACGACGCGGGCACCGGGACCGGCTCGACCGGCTCGTAGGCCTTGCGGATCCAGTGGAAGGTCGCCGGCTCCTCACCCTCGTTGGCCAGCGACCACGCCGCACCCGGCGCGAGGAACGCGTAGCCGCCCGGGTCGAGCACATGCCGCTCCCCCTCGAGGACGAGCGTGAGCGCGCCTGCGGTGACGAACACGACGCCCTCGACCCCACTCTCGGGCTCGGGTCTGTCGGCTCCCCCGCCGGGTGCGATCTCGACGATCAGCTGCGCGAACGTCGTCGCCGAACCCGCGACGGGCCGCGCCAGGATCCACGACCGCGTGTTCGTGAACCCCGGGAGGTTGCTGGTGACGATGTCGCGCAGCACGCCCTTCGGGATGAAGGTGTACGCGGGCTTCACCACGGCGCGATCGGTGAGGAGCGCGGTCTGCGGCGGCAGGCCCCCCTGCGGCGAGTAGTAGCTCATGCGTGCCCCTCGGTCGTGGTGTGCGGCGGATGCGCGAGCGCGGCGAGTGCGGCGAGATCGAGGCCCGCGGCATCCGTCAGCTCGTCCTCGGTGATGGCCCCGCAGGCGACGCCGCGGGACACGAACGCCGCCAGCGCGCGGGCGGTCGCCGGTTCGTCGAGGATCGCGCCCTCGACCCGGTCGACGTAGGCGCGCAGGCGCGCGACGGCCGGCGCGAAGCCCTCCCGGTAGAAGAGGGCGTTGGCGACGAAGCGCGGGACGAGCTGCGCGGGGTGCAGGTCCCAGCCCTGGAAGAAGCCCCGCTCGAGCGAACGGCGGGTGAGCCGTGCGCTCAGGCGCCAGGCCGCGCGCACCGCGTCCGCATCGCCGACCGGGAGGATGTTCGTCGACCCGTCCGACAGCCGCACCCCGGTCTGCGCCGCGGCGACCTGCATCACGTTCTTGGCGTGGTCGGCCGCCGGGTGATCCATCGATTGGTACGCCGGGGCGATGCCGAGGGCGGCGCTGTAGTCGTACGTGCCGTAGTGCAGCCCGCTCACCCGGCCTTGCGCCGCGTGGATGGCCGCGGCCAGCGGCGAGGTCCCGTCCGCGGCGAGCACGATCTGCGGGGTCTCGACCTGCATCTCGAACCGCAGGCGTCCGGCTGCGAGGCCGTGGTGCCGCTCGAGGCGGTCGCAGAGCCGCACCATCGCCTCGACCTGCGCGACGGCGGTCACCTTCGGCAGGGTCAGCCTGAGGCCGTCCGGCAGATCGCCGGCGGCGAGCAGAGTCGCCAGGAACAGATCGAGAGAACGGATGCCGCGTCCCCGCGTGGCCCGCTCGAGGCCCTTGATGCGGATCCCGAAGAAGGGCGGTGCCTCGCCGCCGGCGACCGCCTCGAGCAGCTGCTCCGCGGCGCGGCGGACGTCGGCATCCTCGGTCTCGTCGCCCCGGTCGCCGTACCCGTCCTCGAGGTCGAGGCGCAGGTCCTCGATCGGCTCGGACGCGAGCTTCGCCGTGACGAGCGTCGCGACCTCGGCGGCGAACCCCTCCGGCACTCCCAGGTCGAGGGCGACGACCTCCATGCCGCCGTGAGCCTCGACGGCATCCCGTGCCGCGGCGCCCCACTCTCGAGGCAGTGCCGGCGTGTATCGATCTGCGGCGACGTAGACGGTGTGCACGGGCTGACGCGTGTCGTCGTCGCCGGGGTAGGCGTCCGCGAGGAGCCGGTCGGTGGGCGCGAGGAGTCGATCGATGCCGAGGAGCTCCTCGGGCGTCAGCGCGGGCACCGCACGATCGGGCGGTCGTGCGCCGTCATCGGCGCGCGACGGGAGGGTGCGGTGCGGCTGCGACCCCTTCGGCACGGTCTCAGCATGCCACCCCGCGGCGCGGCGCGGGGTGAGGCGACGATGTGCGCGGCGTCAGTGGCCGCGGCGCGGCATCCGTCTCCACGGCACGGCGGCCACGACCACCGACAGGATCGCCAGCGTCGACATGAGGAGGGAGGCGCCGACCGTCGGCGCGGCCTCCGTCGGCCAGAGCGCGTCGATGAGGACCGAGGTCACGACCTGCCCGACGACGGTGCCGAGGCCGAGCAGCAGGACACCGGTGTACGGCACGAGGGCCGCCGCGAGGAAGATGTAGGTCACGCCGATGACCCCGCCGAAGTACAGCCACGGATCCGCCGGGAACGAGGTCGGGGGCCCCGCGATCGCGGTGTGGATGAGCTCGGCGACGCCGAGGACCGCCGTGCCGCCGATGAAGTTGACGAGGGTCGCCGTCAGCGGCGTGCCGACGCGCTGTCGCAGCCGGCCGTTGACCGCCGACTGCCACGCGATCCCCGCGCCGACGAGGAACGGCAGCACCAGGAGCACCAACGGCGCGTGCACGCCTCCGGCGAGCGACACCGCCGCGGCCAGCACCGCGAGCGCGCCGCCGACGAGGCGCGCCGGCGTCACCGCGACGACACCGGCCGGCCCGACGCCGGCGCGGTCGAGCAGCAGCCCGCTCACCGTCTGCCCGGCGACGACCCCCACGGTGAACAGGGCCACGCCGATGATGCCCACCGCCAGCGATTGCGTGGCGACCGAGAGCGCGCCGGCGACGCCGCCGCACAGCATCCAGATCGGGATCCTCCGCTCGCGCAGCCCCGTCACCAAGGCGCCGAATCCGCGCCGCCCCTGCGGCAGTGCGGCCGACAGCACGACGAGGACGATCAGCCCCGAGCCGAACGAGATCACGGCGGCGGCGAACCCGTCGCCGATGCGGACGCCGAGCTGGCCGTTGATGCGCGCCTGCACGGCGGTGAGGATGCCGATGAGTGCGGCGCCGCCGAGCCCGATCCATGCGGGCAGGCGGCGTGCGGTCACCCGATCCATCCTCTCCTGCCCGCGGGACGGGAACCGGCCACGGGGCGCGGACCCGCGGCGACGAGTCGCCGGAAACTGGAGCCGACTACGGGACTTGAACCCGTAACCCCCGTATTACAAGTACGGTGCGCTACCAATTGCGCCAAGTCGGCAGAGCGCCCAGTCTAGCGGCGCCCGCGCGAGCACCCGGTCAGGGAGCCGTCGGGGTGGGCGTGGGGGTCGGCGTCGCCTTGTAGTACGCGTCGCTCGCGACCGTCAGCACGAACTGCGCGAACTCCTTGGGGTCGTCGAGCTTGCCCACGTACTGCGTGCCGTTGACCAGCACCATCGGAGTGCCGGTGAGGGCGACGCCGTCCGTGCCGGGGAGCTCCTTCAGCGCCTGCTCGGTCGCCGACTTCGCCCACGACGCGTAGGACTGCTCCTCGATGCATGCGCGGACGACCTTGCCGCCGTCGAGCCCGGTCGCCTGTGCGAGCGTCGCGAGCTCGTCGTCGCTGAGGCCGTCGGAGTCGACCTCCGGCTGCTGGCGCAGCAAGGCGTCGTTGAACGCGAAGAAGTAATCCGGCGAGTTCTGGGCGACGCAGGCCGCGGCGCCGGCGGCGCGCAGCGAGTACTTCGTGCCGTTCGACTTCGCGGTGAGCATGGCCACCGGGTAGTAGGTCAGGGTGGCGGCGCCGTCATCGATCCACTGCGAGAGCTGCTTCATGTTCGCGAGCTGGAAATCGCGCGAACCCGTCGAGAGGTAGTCGACGTACACGCGGATGTCGACCGCCGGCGCGTCCGTCGGGGTCGCGGTGGGAGTCGGCTCGGTCTCGGGCGTCGTGCTCGCCTCGCCCTCGACGAGGCCGCCGGCGCTGGAGTCGTCAGCGACGCCCGCTCCGGTGACGTCGGTGACGACGAAGCCGCCGTCGACGCCCTTGGCGGGGCTCATGGTCGGCTTCGAGGCGCTCGACGAGACGGTCCACGTCACCACGACGGCGATGACGGCCACGAACGCGAGGGCAACGGCGATCAGCGACGTCCGTCGGATCAGACGCGCTCGCGACTGGCGCGCCTTCACCTGCTGCGCCTTCTCGCGCACGGCGTCGCGGCGCTCGCTGGGCGCGGCGTTCTGTGACTCGTCGCTCGACATGGAACCTCTCGGGGCGGAAGGGGGGCGGCGATCCGGCGTGACCATGGATTCGCACTGGCCAGGCGGGAAAGCGGCCGTCCACGATGCTAGTCAGCCACCCTGGGAAATGCCCAGACGCAAGCTCCGCGCGCGCCGTGTCATACTGTTCCTTGCGCCCGATGGCGGGCGTGCGGGTAAGCCCCCGCTCATTCCTCACTACGGATCGTCCGGCACGTACCTGCCGGTGAAGGAGAAGAGAACATGGCGTCCGTCACGTTTGACAACGCAACTCGTCTGTACCCCGGGGGCACTCGCCCCGCTGTGGACAAGCTCAACCTCGAGGTCGCCGATGGCGAGTTCCTGGTTCTCGTCGGCCCGTCGGGCTGCGGCAAGTCCACGTCGCTGCGCATGCTGGCCGGCCTCGAAGAGGTCAACTCGGGCCGCATCCTGATCGGCGACCGCGACGTCACCGACGTCCCCCCGAAGGACCGCGACATCGCGATGGTCTTCCAGAACTACGCGCTGTACCCGCACATGACCGTCGCCGAGAACATGGGCTTCGCGCTCAAGATCGCCGGCGTCGGCAAGGAGGAGCGTGCCGCTCGCGTGCTCGAGGCTGCGAAGCTCCTCGACCTCGAGGAGTACCTGACCCGCAAGCCGAAGGCCCTCTCGGGTGGTCAGCGTCAGCGCGTCGCCATGGGCCGCGCGATCGTCCGCCAGCCCCAGGTGTTCCTCATGGACGAGCCGCTGTCGAACCTCGACGCGAAGCTCCGCGTCCAGACCCGTACGCAGATCGCGTCGCTGCAGCGCCGCCTCGGCGTCACCACGGTCTACGTGACGCACGACCAGACCGAGGCGCTCACCATGGGTGACCGCATCGCGGTCCTCAAGGACGGCCTCCTCCAGCAGGTCGGCACCCCGCGCGACCTGTACGAGAAGCCGAACAACGTGTTCGTCGCCGGCTTCATCGGCTCGCCCGCCATGAACCTGTTCCCGGCGCACATCGCCGAGGGCGGCGTGCAGTTCGGCGACAAGGTCGTGGGCGTCGAGGCCGACACGCTCGGCAAGGCGCACGGCACCGAGGTCACCATCGGTGTGCGTCCCGAGGACATCCAGGTCGCGCCCGAGGACGGCAAGGGCCTCACGGTCACGGTCGACCTCGTCGAGGAGCTCGGCGCCGACGGCTACCTCTACGGTCACGCCGACGTCGCCGGCAAGCGCACCGACATCGTCGCGCGCGTCGACGGCCGCCGTCACCCGATCGCGGGCGACAAGGTCACGCTGGCTCCGGTCCCCGGACACGTCCACGTGTTCGACATCGAGTCGGGCGAGCGCCTCACCGACAAGGCGATCGCCGCGGCGTAACCGCTGATTCGTTCGCGACGGCGCGGGTGGGAGCTTCTTCCCCCCGCGCCGTCGCACTTTTCCAGGAGGGTATGTGCCTGACGCCCTGAGCATCACCGCCTCGAGCGTCGATCCGGGGCTGCTGACGCTGCCGTGGTCGACCCCGCTCGGAGACTGGCCGTCGAGCCACATCGTGTTCCTGCCCAAGGGCATCTCGCGCCACCTGGTGCGGTTCGCCAACCTCTCGGGCCGGGTTGTCGCCATCAAGGAGACCACCCAGGCCATGGCGCAGCGCGAGTACGACATGCTCGGCAACCTCGCCCGCCTGGACGTGCCGTGCGTCGAGCGCGTGGCCGTGATCGCCGGACGAACGGATGCTGCGGGCGAGCCGCTCCCCGCGGCTCTGGTGACGGCGCACCTGAAGTTCTCGCTCCCCTACCGCGCCCTGTTCACGCAGGTGCTGCGCCCCGACACCGCGACGCGCCTCGTCGATGCGCTCGCGCTGCTGCTGGTCCGCCTCCACAACGTCGGCTTCTTCTGGGGCGACGTGTCGCTGTCGAACACGCTGTTCCGCCGCGACGCGGGCGCGTTCGCCGCGTACCTCGTCGACGCCGAGACCGGCGAGCTGCACGAGAGCGGCCTGACCCCGGGCCAGCGCGCGCACGACCTCGACGTCGCCCGCACAAACATCGCCGGCGAGATCATGGACCTCGAGGCCGGTGGGCGCCTCGAGGGCGGCGTCGACGCGATCGCGATCGCCGACGGCATCGTGTCGGCGTATCACTCGCTGTGGGCCGCACTCACCGACGAGGAGACGTTCCGGGCCGACGAGGCGTACCGGCTCACGGAGCGCGTGCAGCGGCTGAACGACCTCGGATTCGACATCGGCGAGATGTCGATCCAGGCCACGACCGACGGCACCCGCGTGTCGATCCAGCCGAAGGTCGTCGACGCCGGCCACCACCAGCGGCGTCTGCTGCGTCTGACCGGCCTCGACGTCGAGGAGAACCAGGCCCGGCGCCTGCTCAACGACCTCGACGAGTTCCGCGTGCGGATCTCACGCCTCGGCGACGACGAGGAGATGGTCGCCCACGAGTGGCTCACCCGGGTGTTCGAGCCGGTCGTCAAGGCGATCCCCTGGGACCTGCGCTCGAAGCTCGAGCCCGCCGAAGTGTTCCACCAGCTGCTCGAGCACCGCTGGTACCTGTCCCAGGCCAAGGGCAAGTCGGTGCCGCTCGCCGAGTCACTGACGAGCTACATCGACAACGTGCTGCGCCACCGCCGCGACGAGGCGACCCTCATGGGTCCGCCCACCGAGACCGTGTCGCTGTCCGTCATCACATCGTCCAACCCGGTGATCGACGACGACGAGGACGACATCGACTGGCGCGACCTGGTCTGAGCCCGTCTCGCCTCGCCCGACGACGAAAGGGTGCATCTCCGCCGGCGGAGATGCACCCTTTCGCGATTGCCGCTGTCAGTACCCGACGGTGAACCGCTTGCGGGGGTGCTGCGGGTGCTCGATCTCGTCGACGATCGCGACGGCGAGGTCCTCGCCCGAGATGTACGACTCGCCCTCGGCGTCGGTGACGATGACGTCGCCGCCGGTGCGGTACTGGCCGGTCCGCTCTCCCGGGTTGTACGCGCCGAAGCCGCCTGCCGGGTGGATGTAGAACCAGTCCACCGACTCCGGCCCCTCCTTGAGGTCGTCGAGGATGCCGATCGCCTCGAGCGCCTCCGCCTTGTAGTCCTCGGAGAACGAGGGAAGGTCGACCACCCGCTCGCCGCCCGCGGTGACGAGGCTGCCGCCGGCGCCGCCGATCACGCCGAGGCGAACGCCCTCGGGCAGGAGGGAGGCGAGGGCCGTGATGTTCGGGCGCACGAGCCCCTGCATGTCGCCGCGCGGCGCGACCGCCGACACGACCACATCGACGCCCTCGATCTGCGCGAGCAGGTCGGGGACGTCCGTCAGCGAGCCCTCGATGTAGATCGCCCCCGCGTGGCGCTCGGCGGGGATGCGGCGCGCGATCGAGAGGACGCTGTGGCCCCGGCTCACCGCCTCGGCGACGATGTGACGGCCGGCGTATCCCGAGCCTCCGATGACGGCGATGCGTGCCATGTGCTGCCTTTCGACGAGTGGTGTGCCGGCCATCGCCGGCTCTGCAGAGGGGAACGTGCGCGGCGTGGGGCTCTTCCCGCGCGCGTCACACGCGGACTCAGGCGGGAGTGGAGCCCCGGAGCGTCGAGACCTGGTACAGCGCGACGGATGCCGCGATCCCGGCGTTGAGCGACTCGGTGCTCGACGAGATCGGGATCGACACGATCTGATCGCAGGTCTCCGTGACCAGGCGCGAGAGGCCCTTGCCCTCGGAACCGACCACGATCACGACCGGCCGGTCGGCGAGCTCGAGGGCCGGAAGGGAGACGTCTCCTCCGCCGTCGAGGCCGAGAACGAACACGCCCTGCTTCTTGAAGTCCTTGAGCATCGCGGTGAGGTTCGCGGCGAGGGCGACCGGCACACGAGCCGCGGCGCCGGCGCTCGTCTTCCACGCGGCCGAGTTGACGCTGGCCGAGCGGCGCTGCGGGACGATGACCGCCTGCCCGCCGAAGGCCGCGGTCGAGCGGAGGATCGCGCCGAGGTTGCGCGGGTCGGTGATGCCGTCGAGCGCGACGAACAGCGGCGTCTGCCCCGCATCGATCACCTTCTCGAGCAGATCCTGCGGGTGGGCGTACTCGTACGGCGGCACCTTGAGCGCGACGCCCTGGTGCACGCCGTCGAAGCCCGCCATGCGGTCGAGCTCGGGGCGGGTGACCTCGAGCACCGGGATGTCGCGGTGCGTGGCGATCGCGAGCATCTCCTTGACCCGGTCGTCCATCTCGACGCGCTGTGCGATGTAGAACGCGGTGGCGGGGATCTTCGCGCGCAGCGCCTCGAGCACGGAGTTGCGGCCGGTCACCGTCTCGGTGTCGTCGTCCTTCTTCGCGGGGCGCGACGACCGCGGCGCGGACTGCCCGGGCCTGCCCGTGCCGCCCGCCGCGGCGTACCGCTCAGCGGCGGCCTTGCGCTTGCCGGCCGGGTGCCATGCGCGGTCCTCGGCCTTGGGGGTCGGCCCGCGGCCCTCGAGGGACCGCTTGTTCTTGCCGCCGGTGCCCTTGGTGGGGCCCTTCTTGTTGCCCTTGCTGGCGCCGGGGCGTCCTGGCTTTGCCATCAGTTCTCCTTCGTGCGGGCCGCAGCCCGTCAGTTGCTCTCCGCCGGACGAGAAGCGTCGGCGACACTCCAATGCGTCCCGTCGGGACCGTCTTCGAGGGCGATGCCGGCCGCCGCGATCGCGTCGCGGATGCGGTCGGCGGCCGCCCAGTCCTTCGCCGCGCGCGCGTCGGCGCGCTGGGCGATCATCGTCTCGACAAGGGCGTCGAGAGCGGATGCCTCGGCCGAGGCGTTCGTCGACCGCCAGTGCGGGTCGAGGGGGTCGATGCCGAGCACGCCCGCCATCACGGCGACGTCGGCGAACGCGCGGAGCGCCGCGTCGCGGTCACCCGCATCCAGCGCGGAGTTGCCGTCACGCACCGTCTCGTGCAGCACGGCGAGCGCCTGGGGCACACCGAGGTCGTCATCGAGGGCCGTCGCGAACGCGGCCGGGACCGCAGCATCCACTCGCACGTCCTCGGTTCCCCGCAGCGTGCGCAGTGCGCGCTCGAGGAAGGTGCGGATGCGCTCGAGCGCCGCCTCGGCCTCGTCGAACGTCGAGGTCGTGATGTCGAGGCTCGACCGGTAGTGCGCCGCGGCGAGCGCGTAGCGCACCACGAGCGGGTCGCGCTCGCGCAGCAGGTCGTCTGCGAGGACGAAGTTGAACAGCGACTTCGACATCTTCTGCGCGCCGACCGTCACGAGGCCGTTGTGCACCCAGTACCGCGCGAAGCCGTCGCCGGCCGCCGTCGACTGCGCGAGCTCGTTCTCGTGGTGGGGGAAGCGCAGGTCGAGCCCGCCGCCGTGGATGTCGAACTCGGGGCCGAGGTAGCGGCGCGCCATCGCGGAGCACTCGATGTGCCAGCCGGGCCTCCCGGGTCCCCAGGGCGAGCCCCAGGTCGCCGATGCCGGTTCGTCGGCCTTGGTGCCCTTCCAGAGGGCGAAGTCGCGCGGGTCGCGCTTGCCCCGCGGATCGGCGTCGGCCGCCGGCTCCATCGCGTCGATCGACTGGTTCGTGAGCGACCCGTAGTCCACCCACGACCGGACGTCGAAGTAGACGTCGCCCGCAGCATCCGTGTCCGCCGCCGCGGCGTAGGCGTGCCCGGCCTCGATGAGACGCTGGATGAGCTCCTGCATCTGCGGGATCGATGCCGTCGCGCGCGGCTCGTAGGTCGGCGGGAGAATGCCGATCGCGGTGTACGCGCGCGTGAACTCGAGCTCCATGCGGTACGCGAGCGCCCACCACGGCTCGCCGTCCGACGCGTTCGCGAGCACCTTGTCGTCGATGTCGGTGACGTTGCGGACGAAGGTGACACGGCCGTAGCGGTGGGTGAGCCAGCGGCGCAGGATGTCGAAGCTCAGCGCGCCGCGCAGATGCCCGATGTGCGGCCCGGACTGCACCGTCGGACCGCAGACGTAGATGGTGACGTTTCCGGGGTCGAGGGGCACGAAATCGCGCAGGGTCTGCGCCTTGGTGTCGTACAGCTGAACCGTCACCGCACCAGCCTACCGGCGGGTACCCCACCGACCCTGAGTGAGTGAGCCTGGGGGGGGAATTCCGGCGGAGGGCGCCGATTCGGATATAAACGGGAGGTGCATGTGCTCGCCGTCCTCGCCGCCGCGCTCCTGTTCGGCACGACCGGCACCTCGCAGGCGCTCGGTCCCGCCGGCACCACTCCCCTGTCGATCGGTGTCATGCGCATGGTGATCGGCGGCACCGGACTCGCGATCATCGCGTTCTCGCTCGCCGCGCGGCACTCCCGGCGTCTGCCGGCGGAGGCGGTGCGGCCCCGCTGGGGCGTCCGGCCCGTCCTGCTCATGGTGCTGACGGGCGCGTGCCTGGCGCTGTATCAGCCCCTGTTCTTCCTCGGCACAGCACGCAACGGCGTCGCGGTGGGCACGGTCGTCGCCCTCGGTTCGGCCCCGATCCTCGCCGGCCTTCTGGAATGGGCGTTGACGCGACGGATGCCGACACCGACGTGGATGGGCGCGACGGCGCTCGCGACGATCGGCGTCGTGCTGCTCGGCTTCGGCGGCGAGGCCGGAGCGGCCGGCGGCACGGATCCCCTGGGACTGCTCGGATCCATCGGCGCGGGCGCCTCGTTCGCGGTCATCGCCAACGCGCAGCGGCGCCTGCTCGACGATGGCTGGGATCCCTTCACGGTCGTCGGCGCCATGGGTGCCAGCTCGGCGATCATCTGCGCCTTCGCGCTCCCCTTCGTCGACCTCTCGTGGCTCGGCACGACGTCGGGTGTGGTGATGGCCCTGTGGCTGGGCCTCGCGACCATCTCCATCGCGTACGTGCTGTTCACGTGGGGCCTGAGCGGCCTCACCGCGGCCACCGCCGCGACGCTGACGCTCGGCGAGCCCCTGACCGCGAGCGTGCTCGGCATCGTCGTGCTCGGCGAGCGGCTGTCGGCACTCGCGATCGTGGGGCTCGTGGTGCTCGCCGCCGGGCTCGCCCTCCTGGCGTGGGGATCCCGGTCGCCGCGCGACCCCGCTCCCTACGCCGTCGAGGCGTGAAGCCGGGCCGACGACGGGAAACACGGCCGAAACCGGCGCGTGGCACACTGGGCGCGACATGCAGCGCACCATCGAGATCCGCACCGACGACCTGAGCGGCGAAGCCACCCAGCACCTCATCGCCCTGCACCTGGCGGGGATGCACGACACCTCTCCCCCCGAGAGCGTGCATGCGCTCGGCATCGATGCGCTGCGGCATCCGTCCCTCTCGGTCTGGACGGCGTGGATCGACGGCGAGCTCGCGGGCGTCGGCGCGCTGAAGGCGCTCGACGCCGACCGCGGCGAGATCAAGTCGATGCGCACGGATGACAGGTTCCGCGGCACCGGCGTCGGCCGCGCGCTGCTGCGCCACATCGTCGACGACGCCCGCCGGCGCGGCATGTCGAGTCTGTGGCTCGAGACGGGGACCACCGAGGACTTCGCCCCCGCGCAGCGCCTCTACGAGAGCGAGGGCTTCGTCGTCTGCGGTCCCTTCGAGGACTACGCGCTCGACCCGTTCTCGGTGTTCATGACGCGCACGCTCTGACGCCCGGCGACCGCGGAGCGATCAGGCCGGGACGACGAGGGCGACGGCGAACGCGGAGACCCCCTCGCCCTGCCCGGTGAACCCGAGACCGTCGGTCGTCGTCGCAGAGACCGACACGGGCGCGCCGCCGAGTGCGGCCGACAGGGCGCGCTCGGCCTCGGCGCGGCGTGCGGAGAATCGCGGCCGGTTCGCCTGCACCTGCACCGAGATGTTGCCGACGCGCCAGCCCGCTTCCCCGAGGAGCGCAACGGTGCGCGTCAGGAACGCGCCCGCGTGCGCGCCGGCGTACTCGGGATGATCGGTGCCGAAGTGCGTGCCGATGTCACCGAGGCCCGCGGCCGCCAGCAGGGCGTCGACGATCGCGTGCGCGACGGCGTCGCCGTCGGAGTGCCCTGACAGCGGCGCTTCACCCGGCCACTCGAGTCCCGCGAGCCACAGCGTCCCCTCGCCGCCGAACGCGTGCACATCCGTGCCGACGCCGACGCGCGGAAGCGCCGGCGCACCGCCGAGGTGTGCCGCGGCGTGCGGTGCGGGCCCGGCGATCAGGTGGCGCGCGCGATCGAGGTCCGCCGCGGTGGTGATCTTGAAGGCGAGCGGATGCCCCGGCACGGCCGCGACGGCATGCCCGGCCTCGGCGACCAGGGCGGCGTCGTCGGTGAACTCCGTCGTGGCGGCGTCGTATGCCGCGTCGAGCACGTCTCGCCGGAAGGCCTGCGGCGTCTGCGCCGCGGCGAGCTCGGCGCGGTCGACCGCGGCGACGATCTCGTCACCCGCGACGCGCTTGATCGTGTCGATGACCGGGAGCACGGGGATCGCGCCGACCGCGCCGCCGTCGATCGCGGTGATGACGCGCTCGAAGACCTCGGCCGGGGTGAGGGCGCGTGCCGCGTCGTGGACCAGCACGACCTCGACGTCGGCCCACAGGGCTGCGAGACCGGCGGCCACGGAGGCCTGGCGGGTGTCGCCGCCCGCGACCACCGACGCCAGCTCTCGCCGGTCCCCCGCGGTGGCCAGTGCCTCGCTCAGCGCGTCGCCCTCGCGCCCGGCGGGGGCGACGATCACGACCTGCGCGAGCGGGGCGGCGAACACGCCCTCGAGGGCGTGACGCAGGATGCTGCTCCCGTCGATGCCGACGAACGCTTTCGGCGCTCCGGCGCCCAGTCGGGTGCCGGATCCGGCGGCCACGACGATGACGCCGACGCGCGGCACGGGAGTGATGCTCACCCGTTCACGCTATCGCGATCGGCGGGCGGCGCCGTGCGCGTCCGGCCGGCCGGAATCGGGTGCGCACAGCAGAACGGCGCCCCATCGGGGCGCCGTTCCAGGAGTCTCAGCTCGCGAGGACCTCGTCGAGGAGAACGCTCGCCTTCTCCTCGTCGGTCTTCTCCGCCAGGGCCAGCTCGGAGATCAGAATCTGCTTCGCCTTGGCGAGCATGCGCTTCTCTCCGGCCGACAGGCCGCGGTCCTGATCGCGGCGCCAGAGGTCTCGCACGACCTCGCTGACCTTGATGACATCACCGGAGGCGAGCTTCTCGAGGTTCGCCTTGTAGCGGCGCGACCAGTTGGTCGGCTCCTCCGTGAACGGAGCGCGCAACACCTCGAAGACCTTGTCGAGGCCCTCCTTGCCGATGACGTCTCGGACGCCGACAAGGTCGACGTTCTCTGCGGGGACTTCGATGATGAGATCACCCTGCGTGACGTTGAGCTTCAGGTACTTCTTCGTCTCGCCCTTGATGATCCGGTCTTTGACCTCGATGATCGTAGCCGCCCCGTGGTGGGGGTAGACGACCGTCTCGCCAACCTCAAAAAGCATGGAGTTATGTCCTTTCGGCAACCTCCAGGATACCACAGGCGAAATACGCTAAGGTTCTCCGCCCTCCGGCCGAGGCGGTGCTCCGCGCGGTGCATCGCGAGCCCCTAGAATGCTGGAGAACCGTCAGCCGTCTTATGGAGGATCCGTGAACCGCCGCCTCATCGCGTCGCTGGCCATCGGGGGCGCACTCGTCCTCACGACGACCGGGTGCAGCATGATCTCGCCGCAGGCGACCACGATCCCGTATTCCGCGGCGGAGGGCACGAACGTCCACGAGGCCGGTCCCGTCGAGGTGCGCAACGCCCAGATCGTCGCCAATGAGGACGGGTCCGAGGGCAACTTCGTCGCCGCGCTGATCAACCAGACCGAGGACTCGCAGACCCTCAACATCGAGTTCGGCGAGGGCGGCCCGACGCTCACCGTGCGGGTGCCCGCGAACACGACCGTGAGCCTCGGCTCCGAGGAGGACGAGCCTCTGCTCGTCGAGGACCTCGACGCCCTTCCCGGCACCGACATCACCACGTTCTTCCAGTCCGGCGACTCCGAGGGCGCGCTCGTCTCGGTGCCCGTGCTGGACGGGACTCTCGACTACCTCGCACCGCTCGCTCCCTGAGCGACGCTCGCGCAGACGAAAGAGGGCGCCCCACCCGGGGCGCCCTCTTTCGTCTGCGGTTCCTCAGCCCTCGAAGCGGTAGCCGAGGCCGCGCACGGTCACCAGCATCTCCGGCGAGCCGGGGTTCTTCTCGATGCGGGAGCGGATCCGCTTGATGTGCACATCGAGGGTCTTCGTGTCGCCGAAGTAGTCGCTTCCCCACACGCGGTCGATGAGCTGGCCCCGCGTGAGCACGCGGCCCGCGTTGCGCATGAGCACCTCGAGCAGCTCGAATTCCTTGAGCGGCATGTTGATCTCGCCACCCTCGACGGCGACGGTGTGACGGTCGATGTCGAGCACGACGCGACCGCCTTCGAGCACGCGGTCCTCGAGGTCGGCGTCGATCTGCGAGAACCGTCGCAGCACGGCGCGCATACGGGCGAGCAGCTCGCGGGCGGAGTACGGCTTGGTGACGTAGTCGTCGGCGCCGAGCTCGAGGCCCACCACGATGTCGACCTCGGAGTCCTTGGCGGTCAGCATGATGATCGGCACGGCCGAGTTGACCCGGATCTGGCGGCACACCTCGGTGCCCGGCATTCCGGGCAGCATGAGGTCGAGGAGCACGATGTCGGCGCCGCGCTCGCGGAACGCGGTCAGCGCGGTCGGGCCGTCTTCGGCGATCTCGACCTCGTAGCCTTCGCGACGAAGGAGGTAGGCGAGCGGGTCGGCGAGGTCTGGCTCGTCCTCGACGATCAGGACGCGGGTCATGCGGGGTCTCCATTCGCGACGGATGCGGGATTGTGACCGCCGGCAGGACCGACGGGAGTCTGGGGCGCAGCGGACGTGGCCGCGCGGGCAGGTGCCGCAGGCTTGGCCGCGCGGGCGGAAGCGGCCCGCTTCACCGCGGGCGCGGCCGGAGCGCTCTTCGCGACCGGAGCGCTCTTCGCGACCGGAGCGCTCTTCGCGGCCGGAGCGGCGGCAGGCGCTGCCGCGACGGCGGCAGGCGCGACCTCCGCGTCGACTGACGCAGCCTCGGCGGCGGTCACCTCAGCGGCGGGCCGCTTCTTCTTGCGCCCGCGCTTGGGCACCGGTTCGAGGTCGGGCGCGTCGATCTGGGGCAGGCGGATCGTGAATGTGGATCCACGACCCGGGCGCGACCACAGGCGCACCTCGCCGCCGTGCCGCTGCACCGCGTGCTTGACGATGGAGAGGCCGAGCCCACTGCCGCCGGTGCGGCGGGCGCGCGCGGGATCGGACCGGTAGAAGCGCTCGAAGACGCGGTCCTGCTCGCCCTCGGCGATGCCGATGCCGCGGTCCGTCACGGCGATCTCGACGACGCGGTCGGCGGCCTTGATCCCGACGCCGACGCTCGAGCCCCGCGGCGAATACGCGATGGCGTTGGCGATGAGGTTGCCGACCGCCTCGCTCAGCACCTGTGCATCGCCATGCACGTAGAGACCGCGCGCGCCGCCGCGCATCACCTCGACGCCGGCGGAGTCCGCCTGGATCGCGTGCGCGTCGAGGGCCGACGCCACGACCTCGTCGATCGAGACGTCCTGCTGCGGCAGCTCGTCCGCAGCCTGCAGCCGGGACAGGTTCATGATGCGCGAGGTCAGCAGCGCCAGCCGGTTGGCCTCCGCCTGCAGCCGCGTCGCGAAGATCCGCACCTGCGGCGGATCGTCTGCCGCCGACTCGATCGCCTCGGCGAGCAGGCTCACCGCGCCGACGGGTGTCTTGAGCTCGTGGCTCGTGTTCGCCACGAAGTCGCGACGCATCTCCTCGACGCGTTCGCGCTCTGAGATGTCGCGCAGCACGAGGAGGGTGAGCCGGGGCGAGATGCGCGACGCGCGCACGGCCACGAGGCGAGGCTCGGCCGGCGGGGCACCACGGCGCAGCCGCATCGTCTCCGTCGCGCTCGCCTCGGTGACCTCGGCGTCGGTGGTCCGCACGCGGCGCGCGAGGGTCCGCAGCTCGTCGGTGGGGAGCGTGCCGCCTTCGAGCAGCTCGAACGCCGCGGCCGGAGCGGACGCGGCCAGCACGGTGAACGACGCGTCCACCACGACGGCGGCATCGTCCATGCCATGAAGGACGCCGCGCACGCCGTCCGGGATCTCGATCGAACCCTCGGCATGCGCGCGGTCACGCGCCCGCATCGACGCGACGACGACGGCGGAGATCGAACCGCCGATGATGATCCCCGCGAGGAGGGCGAGCAGCGCGAGCTGCGTCGTGTCCATGCCTCCAGCGTAGGGGCACGTCGCGCGGGACAATGGACCGTGCCGGGGAGCCGGGCCCCCGCGCCCGGTACTGTTCACCACGGGGGCACCGTCCGTTAACCTTCGCTGACGACAATCGGCCGGGGCGCGGGCGAAAGCTCCCCCATCCATGAAAGGTGCGTCGGAATGCGCGAAGTCTTCCACCAGTCCCTCGAGGACGTGCAGGGGCGTCTCGTCGAGATCGCCGAGCTCGTCACGA
This sequence comes from Microbacterium sp. Leaf288, assembly GCF_001422925.1. GTDB lineage: Bacteria > Actinomycetota > Actinomycetes > Actinomycetales > Microbacteriaceae > Microbacterium. The sequence goes on along the minus strand of NZ_LMNI01000011.1, from coordinate 704,963 downwards.
TCGCCATCGACAAGGCGACGCGGGCGTTCGGAACGAGCGACGTCGCGCTCGCGGAGGAGGTCATCGAGGCCGACGCGGTCATCGACGAGAAGGCCGTCGAGCTCGACGAGCTCGCCATCGAGATCCTCGCCCGCCAGCAGCCGGTCGCCCGCGACCTGCGCATCGTCGTCAGCGCGCTGCGCATGAGCGCGTCGCTCGAGCGCATGGGCGACATCGCCGAGCACATCGCCCAGCTCACCCGCATGCGCTTCCCCGAGCGGGCCATCCCCAAGGGCCTCAAGTCCACGTTCCTCAAGATGGGCGAACTCGACGTCGAGGCGGCACGCCAGCTCACCGAGCTGCTGCGCACGCAGGACGGCGACCTCATCGACGAGATCCGCAACGCCGACGACAAGCTCGACGAGCTGCACGTCTCGGTGTTCGAGAAGGTGCTGAGCGACAGCTGGCAGGGCGATCCGTCCGCCACCGTCGATGCCACACTGGCCAGCCGCTACCACGAGCGCTTCGGCGACCACGCGGTCTCGGTCGCGAAGAAGGTCGCCTACCTGTCGACCGGGGACTGGACGTCGAGCACCGACACGATCGACGTCGTCGCCCCGTCCCTCTAGAGCCCGTCACGCGGCCTGCAGCTGGGGGGCTGCCGCTGCGAAGGCGAAGAAAAGGAAGAGCGGATGCCTCGTGGGGAGGCATCCGCTCTTCCGTCGTTTCTGAGATCAGGCCTTGCCCTGGTTCGCGACTGCGGCAGCGCCGGCAGCCGCGGCCTCGGGGTCGAGGTACTCGCCCGGTCCGAGGGGCTCGAGGTTCTCGTCGAGGCGGTACACCAGCGGGATGCCCGTGGGGATGTTGAGCTCGGCGATGTCGGCGTCGCTGATGCCGTCGAGGTGCTTCACGAGGCCGCGCAGGGAGTTGCCGTGCGCCGTCACGAGCACCGTCTTGCCGGCCTTGAGGTCGGGAACGATGTCGCTGTGCCAGTACGGCAGCATGCGGTCGATCACGATCTTGAGCGACTCGGTGTCGGGCACCTCGCCGTCGATGCCCACGTAGCGCGGGTCGCCCACCTGGCTGTACTGGTCGTCGGCGGCCAGAGGCGGCGGCGGGACGTCGAAGGAGCGGCGCCACAGCATGAACTGGTCGTTGCCGAACTCTTCGAGGGTCTGCGCCTTGTCCTTGCCCTGCAGAGCGCCGTAGTGGCGCTCGTTGAGGCGCCACGAGCGCTTGACGGGGATCCAGAGGCGGTCTGCCGCGTCGAGGGCGATGTCGGCGGTCTGGATGGCGCGGCTGAGCACGGAGGTGTGCAGCACGTCGGGAAGGATGCCGGACTCGGCGAGCAGCTCGCCGCCGCGCTGGGCTTCGGCCTTGCCCTGGTCGGTGAGGCGGACGTCGACCCAGCCCGTGAACTGGTTGGTCTTGTTCCACTCGCTCTGGCCGTGTCGGAGGAGGATCAGCGTGTAGGGCGCGGTCATGCGCCCCATGATATCCGCGCCGCGTGCCGCCTCCCGCTGCTGTGACGGGTGCGGCTGGCATCATGGAGGCATGGCGCGGGGACCGGTCGGGCAGATCACGCGCGGCACCACCGGCACCAATCGGCTGCGACGCGTGGACCGCTGGATCGCGCGTCATCCCGCGCTGCGCCGCGCCGCCGATCCGCTCGTGGTCGACCTGGGTTACGGCGCGAGCGGCGTGACGGCGCTGGAGCTGTACGCGCGCCTCGTCGCTGCCCGGGCGGACGTCGAGGTCCTGGGACTGGAGATCGACCCCGCGCGCGTCGCGCGGGCGCGCGCCCAGCTCGAGCAGGTGCGCGCGGGCGGCACGTCGTTCGCCCCCGACGCGCACGTGTCCTTCGGGCGCGGCGGCTTCGAGGTGCCCGTCCCCGGCGGACGACGCCCGGCCGTCGTGCGGGCGTTCAACGTGCTGCGGCAGTACGACGAGTCGGAGGTCGCGGCAGCGTGGGCGACGATGTGCGCGCGCCTCGCGCGGGACGGACTCCTCGTCGAGGGCACGTGCGACGAGATCGGCCGCATCGCGACCTGGGTCGCGCTCGGCCCCGACGCCGTGCCGCGCACGCTGACGGTGTCGCTGCGGCTGGCCGGGCTGCAGCATCCGTCCATCGCCGCGGAGCGGCTCCCGAAGGCCCTCATCCACCGCAACGTCCCCGGCGAGCCCGTGCACGCGTTCCTCGCGGCCCTCGACGCGGAGTGGGAGCGCGCGGCGAGCGTGTCCCCCTTCGGCCCGGTGCACCGCTGGCGCACGGCGCTGTCGGCGCTGGTCGACGGCGGCTGGCCGGTCCTCGAGCGGTCGCGGTGGCGCCTCGGCGAGGTCACCGTGCCGTGGGATGCCGTGGCCCCGCGCTGAGCCGCGCCGCGCGGTCCGTCACACGCGGGGCAGCACCGCACGCGCCTCGGTGGAGGACATGCCGGTCGCGGTGAGGAGGTCGACCGCGAACGGCCGCATCGCGGTGATGAGGTTCTGCTCGCCCTGCGAACCGTCGGGGAGGATCTGCGCCGGGTCGAGGCGCACGGCGACCGCGCGCACCGCCTCACGTGCTGCCGGCTGCAGCGCGATGTCGTCGAGGCTCTCGCCCACCAGCTCCGCGGCGCGCATGAGCTCGGCGAGCACCTCGGCGGGCACCGGACGTCGCCGACCGTCATCGCAGAGGTACACCGCCCGCCGGGCGACGACCCGGAGGTTGCGGGTGGCGAAGTCCATCGCCTGCAGCACCGCGTGGTGCCGGCGCAGCTCGGCCCGCTGCGGGCGCAGCCACGGTGAGAACCCGGCGACGGCGAGTCCGGAATCCAGCGAGGCGCGCCACTCGTCGATGCGCGGGGCGATCGCCCGCGCCTTCTCGAGGCCGCGGGCGGCCCGGAGCGCATCGCCCCGCCGCAGCGCCTGCACGATGGTACGCGCCGCGGCGTCCGCGGCCGCGAAGACCGCGTGCCCGTCGCGCGCCTCCTCCCTGCGGGGATTGCGCGGGATGAGCGCGGTCACGGCCAGGGCGGCGACGCCGCCCACCGCGCCGTCGATGAGCCGGGAGAACGGCTCCGTCGCCGGCAGGGACATCACGATGCACGCCTGGACGCCCGCCATGATCGCGAACGGCGGATAGGGCGAGAGGAAGCGGGCGACCAGCAGCGTCACCCCGAGGGCGAGCGCGAGCTGCCACCAGCCGGGTCCGACGAGCACGACGAAACCCTCCGCGACGAGGATGCCGACGAGCATCCCGACCACCGTCTCGAGCACGCGCCGCGGGCGGGCGTCGCGCACCAGGCCGAGACTGGTGATGGTGACCGTCGCGGCGAGCAGCGGCGCCGGATGCCCCACGACGTAGTGCGCGAAGGCCCACGCCGCGGCCGCGGCGACCGTGATCTGCACGATGGCCAGCGCCGACCCGCGCACGCGCGACAGCTGCGGGCGCAGATCGAGCCGGGCGCGCCAGCCCGTGGGGACCACCTGGGTGATCGCGGCGGTCTCGCCGTCGCCGCTCACCGCCGGGTCCCTTACTGGGCCGCCGCGCGGCGCGACAGCCGGGTGATCCGAGGCACGTTCGCCGTGGCGCCGGCGTCCGGCGGAACCACCACTTCCTGCGCCGCGGCGACCGGGCCGTCGGCGGTGTCCACCGTCAGCGGGGCGTCGACGGGCGTGGTGCGCCGCACGACCGCGAGCGCGATCGGCCCCTCCTCGTAGTGCAGCGCCGCGGACGTCACGATGCCGACGGCGTCGTCGCCGAGCCGCACGGCCGCGCCGTGCTCGGGCAGCACGCTGCCAGAGCCGTCCAGCTGCAGCGCGACGAGACGCCGCGGCGGGTGCCCGAGGTTGTGCACCTTGGCGATGGTCTCCTGCCCGCGGTAGCAGCCCTTGTCGAGGTGCACCGCGGTGCGCAGCCAGTCCAGCTCGTGCGGCAGGGCGCGCTCGTCGACGTCCGTCGTCCAGCGCGGTCGCCATGCCGCGACGCGCAGCGCATCGACCGCGGTCAGGCCTGCGAGCTCGACCTCGCCACGGGCCGCGGCATCCGCGATCCGCGTCTCCTCGTCGCGGGTCACGATCGCCTCGGCCCAATCGCGATCGGCGCCGGGGTGCGGCTCGACCGGCGCGTAGGCGTGACCGCCCGGCGTGACCGACGGCCACGGGTCGCGCCACACGAGGGGCACCCCTGCCGGGGTCGCCGGCGAGATGCGCTCGAGCGCGGCGGCGGTGCCGCCGATCACGGCGTACTCGTCGTCGGCGATGCGCGGGTCGACGCGCAGCCGGAACCGCATCTTGCGGAGCCAGTCGTACAGTCCCTCGACGTCGGCGCGATCCGCGATGAGCCAGGTGGTCTCTCCGTCGTCGACGACGGATGCCGCGTGCTCGACGTGTCCTTGCGGGTCGAGGATCAAGAGCTCGGTGCCCACGCCGGGGGCGAGTCGGGTCAGCGCCTGCGACGACAGCGAGTCGAGCCAGGTCAAGCGGTCCTCACCGGGGACGGCGATGACGGCGCGGTCGGCGCGGGGCGCGAGCGCGGCTCCGGCGGCGAGCCGACGCTGCTCGACGAGCGGGCTGCCGACGTGCTGCAGCCCGGTGTCGTCGACGACGGCGCCGGGAACAGCGGAGAACGGGCCGGTCATCACTCTGCCCGCGCGAGTCGTGCCGACGCGTGCGCGCCGAGCTCGAAGCCGAGGGCGGCGATGTCCCACGCCCACAGCAGGTGGCCGTCGACGAGCCCGTACATGCGGGTCGCGGCCGCGTACGACTTCGCGCCGGCGGGCCGCACGACGGCGTCGGTCGCGATGTCGATGCGCGGACCCTTGATCTGGCCGAGGTAGAGCTCGCTCACGCCGTCGGCGTGCACGAGGGCCGCCTCGAGGTCGAACCCGCCGTCGGCGTTGCGCAGCCGCTCGATGTCGTCGGCGGTGCGGACGACCGGCGCAGCGAGCGCGGGAAGGAGGCCAGGGCCGGCGTCGGCGTCGGTCGCCGTGAGTGCGAGACGCCAGTAGCCGAGCTCTGCCACGAGGCGCGTGCGCTTCTCGGGGTCTTGCGCATCATGCAGCCATGCGTCGGCGGAGTAGTTGAGATAGTCGCCGCCGTCGTGGCTGAAGCTCACGCGGTGCGTGAACTCGCCGGTGTAGGCGTGGTCACCGTAGTCGATGACGCCGGTGCCCTCCCACACTCCGATGAGCCACGACAGCGGGACGAGTTCCGCCGGAAGGTCGGTCGGGATGTCGAGCACGACCGGACCCGTCAGCGCTGGCCGCGGTAGAGGTTCTTGACGACGACGGCGGAGACGAAGACGATCGCCAGAGACGCCAGACCGAGCAGGCCCACGAAGAACAGTTCGAGCGCGACGGTATCCATACGAGGGAGTCTAGCCGGGAACGAGAGCGGCAAGTCCGAACCCCAGGCTGATGACGCCCATCACGAGGGCGGCGCCGAGGACGCTCGCCGCGACGCGCTCGGTGAACCCCTGGGACCGGCCCGACCAGAGCTGGATCGCGAACCCCGCGATGAGGCATCCGCCCATTCCGACGCCCAGCCACGCCGCACGCCAGTCCGGCGTGGCGAAGATGCCGACGACGATCGCGATCACGGCCGCGAGCACCCACACGGCGACGATGCCGCCGAATGTGCGACGAGGGGCGAGTTCAGGCACGGCCACGCGTCCCATCATCGCGCAACAATCCACGCGGCGCACGCGCTGCGGCTCGGGTGATGGGCATGTCCACGGAGGACATGCGGGCCGAATGCTCCTCCCCCACGCCCTACACTGGGGTTCGCGGCGCACCCCCCTGCGCCGGGAAGGCGATCCATTGGCACAGCTCCTGGTTCTCAGTTCCACACACGGAGGCGGCCCCGTCCTGCCCTCGCTCGAACTGCTGAGCCACCGCGTGCGCCTGATCCCCGCTGAGCCCGCCCAGCTCGTCAACGCGCCCAGCGCCGACATCATCTTCGTCGACGCCCGCGTCGACCTCGTCGGCGCCAAGTCGCTGTGCAAGATCCTCAACACGACGGGCCTGGACGCCCCTCTCCTGCTGATCGTGACCGAAGGCGGTCTGACCGCCGTCTCCCCCGACTGGGGCGTCGACGACGTCATCCTCTTCACCGCAGGTCCCGCCGAGGTGGACGCCCGCATCCGCCTCGCCGTCGGCCGTCAGTCGGCCGAGCAGGTCTCGACGCGCATCCAGACCTCGGGGATCACGATCGACGAGTCGTCGTACTCGGCCAAGGTGCACGGTCGTCCGCTCGACCTCACGTACAAGGAGTTCCAGCTCCTCCACTTCTTCGCGACGCACCCCTCGCGCGTCTTCACCCGCGAGCAGCTGCTGAGCGAGGTGTGGGGCTACGACTACTTCGGCGGCACCCGCACGGTCGACGTGCACGTGCGACGTCTGCGCGCCAAGCTCGGCGACATGGAGCAGCTGATCGGGACCGTGCGCAACGTGGGCTACCGGTTCAACGTCTACGAGGACGAGCCCGAACCCGCCCCCCGCGAGCGCACAGACGCCTGACCGGGCGGCGCGAACCTGTCCACGGGCCCGGGACTTCGTTCACACTCTCGTCACGTCACCCTGCAATGATGAAGGGATGATCGAACCCGAGGTGCTCGACGCCGGCCTGGGCGATGCGGACGACGACGACTTCGACCTTTCGGAGGTCTTCGACTCGCAGCTTCCCGACCACCGCTACCTGGATCGCGAGCTGAGCTGGCTCGCGTTCAACCAGCGCGTGCTGGAGCTCGCGGAGGATCCCCACCTGCCGACGCTGGAGCGGGCGAACTTCCTGGCGATCTTCGCCAGCAACCTCGACGAGTTCTTCATGGTGCGCGTGGCCGGCCTCAAGCGGCGCATCGTCACGGGCCTCGCCCTCCCCACGAACGTGGGGCGTTCCCCCGCGGACGTGCTCGCCGACATCTCGGCCGAGGCGCACCGGCTGCAGCTGCGCCACGCCGAGGCATGGACGTCCCTCGTGAAGCCCGCGATGGCGGACGCCGGGCTCGAGGTCGTCTCGTACGAGTCGCTCGACCGGTCCGAGCGCGAGGCCCTCTACGACTACTTCCAGGCGCAGGTGTTCCCGGTCCTCATGCCGCTCGCGGTCGACCCGGCCCACCCGTTCCCGTACATCTCGGGGCTGTCGCTCAACCTCGCGATCCGGATCCGCAGCGCCCGCACCGGGCGTCAGGAGTTCGCGCGCCTCAAGGTGCCGCCGATGCTCCCGCGCTTCGTGGAGCTGCCGCCCGTCGAAGGCGCCGTGCGCTACCTGCCGCTCGAGGACCTCATCTCGAGCCACCTCGACGACCTCTTCCCCGGGATGGAGGTGCTCGACCACCACGCCTTCCGCCTCACGCGCAACGAGGACGTCGTGATCGAGGAGGACGAGACCGAGAACCTCATCCAGGCGCTCGAGGCCGAGCTGCTGCGCCGCCGCTTCGGCCCGCCGATCCGCCTCGAGATCACCGACGACATGGACGACGTGACGCTCGACCTCCTCCTCAAGGAGCTCGACATCACCGAGCAGGAGGTCTACCGCCTCCCCGGTCCGCTGGATCTGCGCGGCCTGTTCGACCTGCGCATAGACCGTCCCGACCTGCGCTTCAAGCCCCATCTGCCGACGACCGCGCTGGCGTTCCAGCCGGGCGACAACAACGAGCGACCCGACATCTTCGCCTCGATCCGCAAGGGCGACGTGCTCGTGCACCACCCCTACGAGTCGTTCGCGACGAGCGTGCAGGCGTTCCTCGAGCAGGCGGCGAAGGACCCGCACGTGCTCGCGATCAAGCAGACCCTGTACCGGACGTCGGGCGACAGCCCCATCGTCGAGGCGCTGATCGACGCCGCCGAGGCCGGCAAGCAGGTGCTCGCACTCGTCGAGATCAAGGCCCGCTTCGACGAGGCGAACAACATCGTGTGGGCGCGCAAGCTCGAGAAGGCCGGTGTCCACGTCGTCTACGGGCTGGTCGGCCTCAAGACCCACTGCAAGCTCGCTCTCGTCATCCGCGAGGAGAACGGGGTGCTGCGCAGCTACAGCCACGTCGGCACGGGCAACTACAACCCCAAGACGAGCCGCATCTACGAGGACTTCGGCCTCTTCACCGCCGACGACCAGGTCGGTCGCGATCTCACGCGTCTGTTCAACGAGCTGAGCGGCTACGCGATCGAGAAGAAGTTCAAACGCCTGCTCGTCGCACCGCTGCACCTGCGCAAGGGCCTCCTGCGGCTCATCGACAAGGAGCGGCGCAACGCGCTGGCCGGCAAGCCCGCCGGCATCCGCATCAAGGTCAACTCGATGGTCGACGAGCAGATCATCGACTCCCTCTACCGGGCGAGCCAGGCCGGCGTGAAGGTGGAGGTCTGCGTCCGCGGCATCTGCTCGCTGAAGCCGGGCGTCGCAGGGATGAGCGAGAACATCACGGTGCGCTCGATCCTCGGCCGCTACCTGGAGCACTCGCGCATCTTCGTCTTCCACAACGACGGCGACCCCATCGTGTACATCGGCAGCGCCGACATGATGCACCGCAACCTCGACCGCCGAGTCGAGGCGCTCGTCCGCGTGTCGGCGCCGGCGCACGTCAAGGAGATCAACGACCTCTTCACGCTCTCGATGAGCGATACGACGAGCTCGTGGCACCTCGGTCCCGACGGCGAGTGGGTGCGGCACAACCAGAGCGAGGAGGGAAAGCCGCTCCTCGATCTCCAGGACCGGACCATGACCAACGTGCAGCGCCGCCGGCGTGCACGCGCGGTGCGATGACCGAGACGGCCGTCTACGCGGCCGGAGGCGTCGTCTGGCGTGTCGTCGACGACAAGCTCCGGGTGCTCCTGATCCACCGCACGAAGTACCGCGACGTCACGCTGCCCAAGGGCAAGGTCGACCCCGGCGAGATGCTCGCCGAGACCGCGGTGCGCGAGATCCACGAAGAGACCGGCATCCGTGTCGCCCTCGGCGTGCCCGTCGGTGTGTCGCGCTACCGGCTGCCGAGCAAGCGCACCAAGATCGTCCATTACTGGGCGGCCGAGGCGACGGATGCCGCGATCCGCGCGTCCGCCTTCGTCCCGAACAAAGAGATCGCGGCGATCGAATGGGTCTCGCCGAAGAAGGCGCTGAAGCGGCTCAGCTACCCCGTCGACGCCGAGATCATGGAGCATTTCCTGCGGCTCGTCGACGAGCGCGTGCTGCGCACGTTCCCGATCGTCGCCCTCCGGCACGCCAAGGCGCTCGGGCGCGAGGAATGGGACGGGAAGGATGCCGCGCGGCCGCTCGCTGCCCGCGGCCGCAAGCAGGCGGCCTCGATCGTAGGTCCCCTGGTCGCGTTCGGCGTTCGCAGGATCGTGTCGAGCCCCGCTGCCCGATGCGTCAAGACCGTCGCACCGCTCTCGGCGGCCATCGGGCGTGAGATCGACACCACCAAGCTGATCAGCCAGGACGCCTGGGAGGACGGCAAGTCCGACGCCCGCACGGTGATCGGCGAGCGCGTGCGCTCGCGCAAGCCCGCCGTGCTGTGCAGTCACGGGCCGGTGCTCCCCGACATCCTCAGCGAGCTCGCCCTCGCGACCGGCACCCTCCGGGGGTCGTACCTCGGCAGCGCCTCGGCCCTCGAGCCCGCCGCGTTCTCCGTCGTGCACCTGTCGGTCGAGAACCCGGGCTCCGGCATCGTGACGATCGAGACACACGAGCCGAAGGTGTGATGGCGCCCGCGAGGTCGATCGTCGACATCGCGTGGGTCGAGGTGCCGCCCGGTGAGCCACGGCGCGAGCACGCGTGGCGACTGTTGCGGGCGATGCTGCCCGCCGGCGCCGAACTGAGCAATCCGTGCCCCCGCTGCGGCGGACCGCACGGCCCGGTGGCCGTCTCGCACGCCCCGTTCCTGGCAGGGGTCACGTACGCGGGCGGGTATGCGATCGCGGCCGTGGCTGCGGCACGAGATGCTGCGGCCCTCGGCATCGACGCCGAGCCTGAGCACGACGCGCGCCGCGACGCGGCCGGCATGTCCGGCGTGCTCGGCGACGGCGAGGCGAGCGCGCGGGAGTGGATCCGCGTCGAGGCCGCGCTGAAGGCCGACGGCCGGGGACTCCGCGTGGAGCCCTCGACGGTTGTCGTGGCCCAGGCCGCGGACGGCTGGACGGCGACCGTCCCCGACGGAGCGGCCTACACGGGATGGGACACGGCCGGGCCGCCGGGCATCCTCGTGAGCGTCGCGATCCTCAGTCCCGGGAGCCCGGGAGTCTGAGCCACCGTCGCACCGCGGGTGCCGGCGGGCGGGGCGGCAGCGGCGGGAGGGGCGCGGAGTCGAGCCATGCGGCGAGGAGCTCGGCCGCCGCCGGGCCCGCGATGCGGGCGACGCAGTCGCGGAACGCCTCGGTGGTGGCGAGCGCGTGCCGGTGCTCGCGCACCCATGTGTGCAGCAGGTCGGCGAACACCTCCGCCCCGACCGTGCGGCGCAGCGCCTCCAGCGTGAGCGCGCCGCGCTTGTAGACGCGGTCGTCGAACATGAGCGCGGGGCCGGGGTCCGAGATGACGAGGTCCTGCGGCAGCGCCCGGAGACGCGCGTGGTGCCGGTCGGCGAGCGTCGCGATGTCGTCGCCACCGGAGGCCTCCGACCACAGCCACTCGGCGTAGCACGCGAATCCCTCGTTGAGCCAGATGTCGCGCCACCGCTCGACGCCCACGCTGTTGCCGAACCACTGGTGGGCGATCTCGTGGGGCACCAGGCGTGCGGCCTCGGGTTCGAAGTGGTTCGCGCCGAACACGACGAGTCCCTGCGCCTCGAGCGGGATCTCGAGGGGGTCTGCGGTGACGACGACCGTGCAGCCTTCCTGCGGGTACGGCCCGAACGCCTCCTCGAAGCAGTCGAGGATGCGCGGCACGTCGGAGAACCATCGCCGGGCGGCGGTGACGAGCGGAGCCGGCGCCATCAGCCGCACGGGTCCGATCGCGCTCTCGCGGTACGGGCCGATGTGGACGGCCGCAAGGTAGGTCGCCGTCGGCACCTCCGACACGAACTCCCAGCGGGTGAGCCCGCCGATGCGGACCGGCGGCTGCGGGACCCCGGTCGCCGCGACCGTGTACTCCGGATCGGTCGCGATCGCCATGCGGAACTTCGCACGGTCGTCGGGGCGGTCGTTGCAGGGGAACCAGGTCGGCGCGCCGACCGGCTGCGACGCGACCAGCACGCCGTCCTCCAGCTCCTCCCACCCGATCGTGCCCCACCGCGAGCGCCGGGGCCGCGGCGCACCGGCGTAGCGCACCTCGATGGAGAACTCCTCGCCCACCTCCAGCGCTTGGGGCGGCGTGATGCGCAGGCCCGCAGCATCCTGAGTGAACTTCGTCCGTGCGTCGCCGTCCACCCGCACCCGCGACGCACGCAGGCCGATCAGATCGAGCCGCACCGAGCGGGTCCGCTGGGTCGCGACCGCGTTGATGAGCGCGGTGCCCTCGAGGCGGTTCGTGTGGACGCGATAACGCAGGTCGAGGTCGTACGAGACGACGTCGAACGACGCGTCGCCGCTCTGCGGCGTGTACGGATCGGGGCCGGTCACGACGTCGACTGGTACGCGCGCACCTTGACCGCGCGCCACGGTCCGATCGGGTTGCCGCTCCAGCGGGAGCCGACGGGCACGCTCTCGCCGCGCATCACGAGCGACGCGGGGCCGACGGTCGCGTGGGCCCCGATCGAGGCGGCCGGAAGGATCACACTGTGCGGTCCGAGCGTCGCACCGGGTTCGAGTTCGACGGTGTCCATGCTCATGATTCGATCATGGAACAGGTGCGTCTGCACGACGCACCCGCGGTTCACCGTGGATGCCTCCCCCAGCGTCACGAGGTCGGGCTCGGGCAGCCAGTAGCTCTCGCACCACACGCCGCGCCCGATGCGGGCGCCGAGGCTGCGCAGCCACACGGCGAGCGCGGGCGTGCCGGCGGCGGCGCGCGCGAACCACGGCGCGGCGAGCATCTCGGTGAAGGTGTCCGACACCTCGGTGCGCCACACGAAGCTCGACCACAGCGGCTGCTCCCCCGCGCGGATGGGGCCGACGAACAGCCACTTCGCCGCGGTCGAGATGCCTGCGGCGACCGCGCCCGCGCCGAGGAGCACGAAGCCCGACAGCAGGAGCGTGATCCAGGGGCCGACGGTGTCGACGAGCGCGGCGAGCGCGAACAGCACGAGCAGGCCGAGGCCGCACGTGACGACGACGGGGATGAACCGGCAGATCTCCCACAGCGACCTCGCGACCCGCAGCGAGGCCGGAGGGTTGTAGGTGCGGCTCGCGTCGCTCTCGTTCGGCTGGCGGCGCAGGCGCGTCGCGGGCGAGCCGAGCCACGACGAGCCGGCCTTCGCCTTCACGGGCGCCGCCGACAGCACGGCGACGAGGCCGTCCTTGGGCACCGTGTGGCCGGGCGAGGCCATGCCGGAGTTGCCGAGGAACGCACGCTTGCCGATGCGCACCTCACCGAGCCGCAGCCATCCGCCGCGCATCTCGTAGGACGCGACCATCGTGTCGTCGGCGAGGAACGCACCGTCTTCGATGCGGGTCATCGCCGGGATGAGGAGGACGGTGGATGCCTCGACGTCGTGTCCGACCCGCGCCCCGAGCAGGCGCAGCCAGACCGGGGTGAACAGGCTCGAGTAGAGCGGGAAGAGGACCGTCCGCGCGGAGTCGAGCAGGCGCTCGGTGGTCCAGGCCTGCCACCCGACGCGGCTGCGCACGGCGTGCGTGCCCTCATGGAGCCCGATCGAGGCGAGGCGGACGCCCAGCACGACAGCGCCGGCATAGACGACCCCTGTCACGAGCACCGCGGGCACGAGCCACACGAGCGCCGCGCCGAGGGCGCTGCCGAGGTCGGGAGCGCCGCGCATGCCCAACGCGAGGACCACCGCCCCGACGGCGAAGCTCACGATGGGGAGGAGCCCCAAGGCCACGGCCGACACCGCGTACGCCCACAGCCACCGTCGCGCGGCCCGAGGACGCTCGGTGGGCCAGCCTTCGCTCGTGCCGCCGACGCGCACGGCCGGGGAGCCGGCCCAGGACTGGTTCGCGCGCACGCGGCCGAAGACGGCGGATCCCGGCGCGATCTCGGCGTGCTGGCCGATCCGCGTGCCGGGCGCGAGGGTGCTGCGCGTGCCCACGGTCGCGTCGGCGCCGATGCGCACCTCGCCGATGCGCACGAGGTCGCCGTCGATCCAGTAGCCGCTGAGGTCGACCTCCGGCTCGATCGAGGCGCGATCGCCGACCTTCAGCGTCCCGGTGATCGGCGGCAGCGTGTGCATGTCGACGTCCGTGCCGATGCGGGCGCCGAGGGCGCGCGCGTAGTACGAGACCCAGGGCGCGCCGGCCAGCCCCACGGCGTCGACCTGATCCGAGATCTGCTCGGCGAGCCACAGTCTCAGGTGCACCGAGCCGCCGCGCGGATAGTCCCCGGGACGCAGTCCCGCCAGGAGAAGGCGAGCGGATGCTGCGGCGATCGCCATGCGGCCGAACGGCGTGGCGAAGAGCACGAGGCCGATGATGAGCAGCCACCACGGCGCCGCGGGCAGCGCCTCGAATCCGGGGAACAGCTGGAGGATCGCCCCGGCCGTCAGCAGGTAGAGGAGCCAGCGGACACCCGAGAGGATGAACAGCGGCGCGCCGAGGAGCGACTGCACCCACTGCGTGGCACGGGGCGTGGGCTCCGGCATCCGGAAATCCCCCGCCTCTTCTCGCAAGAGGAACGGCTGCAGCGCCTTGGCCATCGCCCCGAGGCGCGGCACGTCGTAGATGTCGGCGACCGAGAAGTCGGGGACACGCCCACGGATCCGGGAGACCAGCTGCGCCGCGGCGAGCGAGCCGCCGCCGAGGTCGAAGAAGTCGGCCTTGCGATCCGGGACCGCAAGGCCCAGCACCGCCTGCCACTGGTCGGCGAGCCATGCCTCGTCAGGGCTCAGGTCGGCGCGGGGGACGTCGAGGTCGGGCAGCGGCCAGGGCAGGGCGGCGCGGTCGACCTTGCCGGAGGTGCGCACCGGCAGGTCGGGCACGACGGCGAGCAGCGGCATGACGCCGGCGGCGAGGCGCTCGGCGAGGTGGCCGCGCGCAGCGGCGCGGTCGAGCTCGCCGTCGACGACGAGGTATCCCACGAGCACCGGGACGCCCGCGTCGCTCGTGCGCACGGCTGCGCTCGCGGCCGTCACCCCCGGAAGCTCCTGCAGCGCGTTCTCGACCTCGCCGAGCTCGATGCGCCGGCCGCCGACCTTGACCTGGTCGTCGGCACGACCCTGGAAGAGGAGGCCCTCCGGCTCGTAGCGCACGAGGTCGCCCGAGCGGTACGCCCGCTCCCACCCGAGCGTCGGCATGGGTGCGTACTTCTCGAGGTCCTTGACCGGGTCGAGGTACCGGGCGAGCCCCACTCCGCCGATGATGAGCTCGCCCACGCCACCCGGCTCGACCTGACGGTCGTCACCGTCGACGACGGCCAGCGCCCAGCCGTCGAGCGGGAGACCGATGCGCACCGGGCCTTCTCCGTCGAGGAGCGCCGCGCACGCGACCACGGTGGCCTCGGTCGGGCCGTACGTGTTCCAGACTTCGCGGCCGTCGGCGACGAGCCGCGCGACGAGCTCCGGCGGGCAGGCCTCGCCGCCGAAGATGAGCAGGCGCACGTTCTCGATCGCGTCGGCCGGCCACATCGCGGCGAGCGTCGGCACGGTCGAGACCACCGTGATCGCCTGCCGGATGAGCCAGGGCGCCAGGTCCTCGCCCGAGCGCACCAGCGAGCGCGGCGCGGGCACGAGGCACGCGCCGTGGCGCCACGCGAGCCACATCTCCTCGCACGAGGCGTCGAAGGCGACGGAGAGCCCAGCCAGGACGCGGTCGCCCGGGCCGAGCGGCGCGTCCTGGAGGAAGAGACGCGCCTCGGCGTCGACGAACGCGGCGGCGGAGCGGTGGGAGACCGCGACCCCCTTCGGCACCCCCGTCGACCCCGAGGTGAAGATGATCCAGGCGTCGTCGTCGATCGTCGGCGGCGGCACCGTGACGATCGCGTGCGTGCTCGGATGCGGCGCGGCGCCCCCGAACAGGGCGGCGGGCTCCTCGCCGGCCGCGCCGGCAGGCACGTAGGCGCCGCCCTCGCCGATTACGCCGTGGACGTGCGCCTCCCCGAACACGAGCCGGGCCCGCTCGTCGGAGTCGTCGGCATCCACCGGGACGTAGGCCGCTCCGGCGGCGATCACGCCGAGGATCGAGATGTACAGCTCCTTGGAGCCGGAGGGCAGCCGCACCCCGACCCGGTCGCCGCGGCGGACGCCCGCCTCATGCAGCAGCGCGGCGGTGCGAGCCACCCGCGCCATGAGCTCGCGATAACTGAGCGCTCCCGAGCCGTCGTCGAGAGCGGAGGCCTCCGGCGTGCGCTGCACGGTGGCGCGGAGGATGTCGAGCAGCGTGCGCGGCTCCGGTGCCGCGTCGATGCGATCCAGCGGTGCCGGCACGGCCGGGGGCGAATCGATCGAGCTCACGTCAGGACAGCAGGGTGATCAGCTCGGCCTTGGTGAGCCGCGAGTAGCCGGCGCGGCCCGCTGCACGGGCGCGCTCGCGCAGCTGCGCGACGGTGAGCGTGTCGAGCTCGGAGGAGTCGGATGCTGCGGCGGCAGCGGTCGGCGTGCTCGCGGGCTTCTGCGCACGCGGGGCGCGAGTGCGGGTCGTGGAGCGCTTCGCGGGTGCCTTCGGGGCGGCAGCGGGTGCCTCGTCTGCGGGAGCAACCGCGACCACGGCCACTGCGGTCGTGGGCTCCGGCGCCGCGGTGGCGGCAGCATCCGTCTCCGCCTCACCGGAGGTGAGCTCCGCCTCGAGGACACGGTCGGCCTCGAGCGCCTCCTGCTCAGCCTTGGCGGCCACGCGCTCGGCCTTCGCGGCCGCCTTCTTCAGCGCCTTGGCCTGTGCGGCGCGCGACTTCGCCTCTTCGGCCGCCTTCGCCGCCTCGGCGGCGGCGCGCTCGGCCTCCGCCCGCAGGCGCGCCTTCTTCTCGGCCTTCACGACCGCGGCGCGGGTGGCCTTGCGGACGCGATCCTCGGCGCGGTGCGCCTTCTTCGCCACCTTGCGCGGGTTCTTGCGGATGGCCTTCTTCGACACGTCGACCTCGTCGACGGTCTCGGCCGCGACCTCGCGCAGCTGCCTCGCGCTCTTCGCCGGGAGGGTCTTGGCGACCCGGCGGGCCTTCTTCGCGGCGGACTCCGCATCGTCGATCGCGTCGAGGGCCTGGCGCTGTGCTCTGGTGGTCTTGCTCATGCGAGGAACCTTAGCGGGCGCCGGTGAACGGCCGGAGCTTCGCGTCGCGGAATTCCGCGGGGGCGCGCCTCTGCGTGTCAATGCCGATGCATGGATGTCGGCATCCCGTTCACCTTCCGTTCACCCGCACAGCGCAGTCTCTTAAGAGTCCGAGCCTACGTTTCAGAACGAACCCCGCACCGGGTTCGAACCCGAAGGCCGTTTCGGCCTGTTTCCCTGACACGTGAAGGATTCACACAGTGAAGATCTCTCGCATCGCCCAGGTGGGCGCTGTCGCCGCAGTCGCGGCTCTCGCTCTCGCCGGCTGCGCCTCGAACGAGACCCCCGGCGGCACCACCGACGAGACCACGGCCGCGTCGGACCTCTCCGGCGAGATCTCGGGCGGCGGCGCGTCGTCGCAGGAGGTCGCGGTCCAGGCCTGGACCGCCGGCTTCCAGACGGCGAACCCCGACGTCACCATCAACTACGACCCGTCCGGCTCCGGCGCGGGCCGCGAGTCGTTCCAGGCGGGCGCCTTCCCGTTCGCAGGCTCGGACCGCGCGTTCAAGGTCGAGGAGATCGAGGCCGGCCCGTTCGACTCTTGCGTCGACGGCTCGGGCATCATCGAGCTCCCGACCTACATCTCGCCGATCGCGATCATCTTCAACGTCGAGGGCGTGGACTCGCTCAACCTCGACGCCGCGACCGCTGCGGGCCTGTTCGCCGGCACGATCACCAACTGGAACGACCCGGCGATCGCCGCGCTCAACCCTGACGCGACGCTTCCCGACCTGGCCGTGACGCCGGTGCACCGCGCCGACGACTCGGGCACCACCGAGAACTTCACCGACTACCTCTTCCAGACCGCCGGCGACGTGTGGACCTCCGAGCCCGACGGCGTGTGGCCGCTCTCCAGCGGCGAGGCCGCGCAGGGCACCTCGGGTGTCGTCTCGGCCGTCGCCGGCGGCAACGGCACCATCGGCTACGCCGACGCGTCGCGCGCCGCCGAGGAGGGCCTGTCGACCGCGGCCATCCAGGTCGGCGACGAGTTCGTCGAGTACTCGCCCGAGGCCGCCGCGGCGATCGTCGACGCGTCGCCCCTCGAGGAGGGTCGTGGCGAGGGCGACCTCGCGATCGAGCTGCAGCGCACCTCGGAGGAGGCCGGCGTCTACCCGATCGTCCTGGTCAGCTACATGATCGCGTGCCAGGAGTACGCCGACGCGGCGGTCGCCCCGATCGTCAAGGGCTACCTCGAGTACGTCGCGAGCGCGGAGGGCCAGGACGCGGCTGCTGCCGCCGCCGGCAACGCGCCGATCTCGGACGCCCTGCGCGAGCAGGTCAACGCGGCGATCGAGTTGATCGTCGTCGAGTAAGCCCCCGATACCCGGCCCGGTCGAACGATCGGGCCGGGTATCACCCTGAGAGCACCCGAATCCAGAAGGACACCATGACCACGACGACCGCCCCCGCCGCGGGCAAGGTCAAGCAGCGGCCAGGCGACCGCTGGTTCTCGGGAACCGCGCTCGGCGCCGGTGTGATGATCCTCGTCACGCTCGCCGCCGTCGCGATCTTCCTCATCATCCAGTCGATCCCCGGTCTCACCGCGACCAGCGAGACCGCCAGCATCCTGACCGGGAACTTCTGGGAGTACGTCTGGCCGCTCGCGTTCGGCACCGTGTGGGCGTCCTTCCTGGCCCTGCTGATGGCCGTCCCCCTCGCGGTGGCGGTCGCCCTCTTCATCTCGCACTACGCACCGCGCCGCCTCGCGCAGGGCCTCGGCTACATCGTCGACCTGCTCGCGGCGGTCCCCTCCGTCGTGTTCGGCCTCTGGGGCATCCTGGTGCTCGCCCCCGCCGTCCAGCCGGTCTACGCCTGGCTCAACGCGAACATGGGGTGGTTCCCCCTCTTCAGCGGCACCGTCTCGAGCACGGGCCGCACCATCTTCACTGCCGCGATCGTCCTCGCGGTCATGGTGGTGCCGATCATCACGGCCATCTGCCGCGAGATCTTCCTGCAGACGCCGGTCCTCCACGAGGAGGCCGCCCTCGCCCTCGGTGCGACGCGCTGGGAGATGGTCCGCATGGCGGTGTTCCCCTTCGGCCGCAGCGGCATCGTGTCGGCCTCCATGCTCGGCCTCGGCCGCGCACTGGGAGAGACGATGGCGGTCGCCATGGTGCTCTCGGTGGCCAACGTCATCACCTTCCAGCTCTTCACCTCGGAGAACCCGGGCACGATCCCCGCCAACATCGCGCTGACGTTCCCCGAGGCGTACGGCCTCAACATCAACGTCCTCATCGCGACGGGCCTCATCCTCTTCATCGTCACCTTCGCCGTCAACGCCATCGCCCGATGGATCGTCAGCCGGCGCAAGGAATTCTCGGGAGCGAACTGACATGACCGTGACGACCGCTCCTCCTCAGCCTCCGAAGGCTGCTGCACCGGTGCGCGAGACGCCCCGCCTGACCAGCGGCCACCTGCCCGTCTGGGCGCCGTGGGCCATCCTCGTCGGCAGCCTCGTGGCGAGTGCCATGCTGTTCGCGATCATCGCGATGGGATCCGGCGAGGGCTTCAATCTGGCCGGCTGGGCCGTCGTGGCGGGCCTGCTGTACCTGGCGCTCATCACGATCATCTCGTCGCTGGTCGAGGGCCGCCGCAAGGGCGTCGACCGCCTCGTGACCGGCGTGGTCACGATCGCGTTCCTCATCGCGATGGTCCCCCTCGTATCGGTGGCCATCACCGTCGTCGT
This sequence comes from Microbacterium sp. Leaf288, assembly GCF_001422925.1. Lineage (GTDB taxonomy): Bacteria > Actinomycetota > Actinomycetes > Actinomycetales > Microbacteriaceae > Microbacterium. The sequence goes on along the minus strand of NZ_LMNI01000011.1, from coordinate 686,024 downwards.
CAACGGCGTCGCGGGCCTGTCGGCCGAGTTCTTCACGTCGTCCATGCGCAACGTGGTCGGCGAAGGCGGCGGTGCGCTGCACGCGATCGTCGGCACGGTGCTCATCACGCTCGCGGCGGCCGTGATCTCGATCCCGATCGGCATCTTCACCGCCATCTACCTCGTCGAGTACGGGCGTGGCGGGCGTCTGAGCCGCGGCATCACCTTCCTCGTCGACGTCATGACGGGTATCCCGTCGATCGTCGCCGGTCTGTTCGCCTACGCGGTCTTCGCGCTGATCTTCGGTCCCGGCGTCCGCATGGGCATCATGGGCTCCATCGCCCTGTCGGTGCTGATGATCCCGGTCGTCGTCCGCTCGACCGAGGAGATGCTGCGACTGGTCCCGAACGAGCTGCGCGAGGCGTCGTACGCGCTCGGCGTGCCGAAGTGGCGCACGATCTCGAAGGTCGTGCTGCCCACCTCGATCGCCGGCATCACGACGGGCGTCATGCTCTCGATCTCGCGCGTCATCGGCGAGACCGCGCCGCTGCTGCTGACGGCCGGCGTCGCGACCTCGATGAACTACAACCTCTTCGAGGGCCGCATGATGACGCTCCCCGTGTTCGCGTACTCGCAGTACATGAATCAGGGCATACCGGCGCAGGCCTACATCGACCGCGCGTGGGCCGCCGCGTTCATCCTCATCGTCCTCGTGATGCTCCTCAACCTCATCGCGCGCATCGTCGCGAAGGTCTTCTCGCCGAAGCTCGGCCGCTGAGCATTCTGACCCGAAAGAATTGACAGGAACCATGTCCAAGAGCATCGAAGTCAACGACCTCAACGTCTACTACAGCGACTTCCTGGCCGTCGAGGGCGTCTCGCTCGACATCGAGCCGCGCAGCGTCACCGCTTTCATCGGGCCCTCGGGCTGCGGCAAGTCGACGTTCCTGCGCACCCTGAACCGCATGCACGAAGTGATCCCCGGCGCCCGCGTCGAGGGTGAGGTGCTGCTCGACGGCGACAACCTGTACGGCGCCAACGTCGACCCGGTGCTCGTGCGCCGTCAGGTCGGCATGGTGTTCCAGCGCCCCAACCCGTTCCCCACGATGTCCATCAAGGAGAACGTGCTCGCGGGCGTGAAGCTCAACAACAAGAAGATGTCGAAGTCCGACTCCGAGGCGCTCGTCGAGAAGTCGCTCCAGGGCGCCAACCTCTGGAACGAGGTCAAGGACCGTCTCGACAAGCCGGGCTCGGGCCTGTCGGGCGGCCAGCAGCAGCGTCTGTGCATCGCGCGCGCGATCGCGGTCTCGCCGGAGGTCATCCTCATGGACGAGCCGTGCTCGGCGCTCGACCCGATCTCGACGTACGCCATCGAAGAGCTGATCGGCGAGCTGAAGAACGACTACACGGTCGTCATCGTCACGCACAACATGCAGCAGGCCTCGCGCGTGAGCGACAAGACGGCGTTCTTCAACATCGCCGGCACCGGGAAGCCGGGCAAGCTCATCGAGTACGACGAGACCAAGACGATCTTCACCACGCCTTCGGTCCAGGCGACCGAGGACTACGTCTCGGGCCGCTTCGGATAAGCCCGTCCGACGCCACGAACGAAGCCCTTCGCCGCATGGCGAGGGGCTTCGTCGTCATGCGGGCGCGGTTGCCAGGGCGAAGAGCGTCTCGACCAGCGGACGCGGATCCGCCGCAGCATCCCACCCGCTCGACACGAGCTGCTGATAGCCGATCACCGCCGAGACGACGATGACCGCGCGCCGCCGGGCTTCGCGACCAGGAATGCCGGATGCCTCGAGCAGACCGGTCAGGTACGACACGCGCCGCTCGGTGACGGCTTCGACGATGTCGCGCACGTCCGCCGCGGCGGCGTCGGCGTAGAGCGTCCGCTCGCCCGAACGCTCGCCCGTGCGGTGCGCGATGATCTCGAGCAGCGCGGAGAGGCGTGATTGCGGATCGGAGATCGTCTCGACCTCGGCGATCAGCGCCTCGGTCTCGCGGTCGCGCCACGTCTCGAGCACCGCGTCGACGAGCGCCTGCCGGTCGGCGAAGTGCCAGTAGAACGACCCTTTCGTCGTGCCGAGCTCCCGCGCCGTCGGCTCGACGGCGACCGCGCGGATCCCGTCGTCGCTGAAACGCCGGTACGCCGCGTCGACCCAGTCCGCCCGGGTGAACCTTGCCATGTCCGTACGGTACCGTATAGTTTTCTCCGCAGGGCCATACGTCGGCGTATGGTCGCGGAGGAGCTTCGCATGAGAGAACCCGCCTTCTGGTCGCTCGCCCTGGTCGACATCGCGGATCCCGACTACACCCAGGTGTGGGTCGACGTGCTGCCCGCCCACGCCTCAGCCGATCCGTCGGCGTGGGCGCGCAACCTGCTGTCGACGTCGGCCCTCCCCCGCTGGATCGCGCTCGCGCTGGCCGGTCTCGCCGCCCTGCGCCGCCGCCCCGCGCGCTGCGACCGCCTCCGCGTGAGCCGTGTCGAGGGCGACGAAGCGCTCGTCGCCGTGAACGCCCGTCGCCTCGACGTGCGCGTCGGGGTGGGTGTCGACGAGCAGAATTCGCTCGTGCGCGTGGTTGCCGCGATGCGCTTCAAAGGCGCCGGCGGACGCCTCGCGTCGCTGCCCGTGCGCGCCGCTCTCGCGCTGCTCGCGCGCGGCATGATCGCCCGCGCGCGGCGCGACATGTCGGGCGTGACGAGGTGAGCTCAGCGCTCAGTCGCGTGGACTCAGCAGATACCGGTTGAAGGATGCGGTCAGCTCGGCGTCCAGCGGGACCTCGATGCCGTCGATCGCCGTGATCGGCGCTGCGAGCCGCACGCTGGACACCAGCCACGCAGCATCCGCTTCGCCGAGCGCGCTGGTCGGAAGCACCTCGTAGCCCGTCTCATGCCCCTGCGCTTCGAGGTGAGCGAACAGGCTCAGCTGCGTCGTCCCATGCAGGATGCCGCCGTTGGGCGCCGGGGTGACGAAGCGCCCGTCGATGCGGAGGATGAGCGACGCCGTGGGCGCCTCGAGCACGAAGCCGTCGGACGTGACGAACACGGCATCGTCGGCGCCGCGCCGCTTCGCCTCGCGGATGGCGGCCATGTTCACGGCGTACGACAGGGTCTTGGCGCCCAGGAGGAGCCACGGCGCCCGGGCGGGGGTGTCGATGCCGTAGCCGCGGTCCATCGTGACGACCCGGATGCCCCTCTCGCGGGCGATCGAGTTGTCGGCGGCGGCCGTCGCGGTCACCCAGGCTGTGGGCGCCGGACCGTGCTCGACGCCGCGGCTCAGGATGAGCTTGATGACGCCCTCCCCCTCCTTCGGCGAGTGCTGTGCGGCGACGGCGACGGCCTGGCGCCACTGCTCGAGGTTCGGGGCGGGGAGATCGCAGATCTGCGCGGAGTGCGCGAGTCGTTCGAGGTGCGCCTGGGTCTCCTGCGCGTGACCGTCGACGACGCCGATCGACTCGAAGATGCCGTCGCCGCGCTGCGTGCTCAGCTCGCCGACGCTGAGCGCCGGGGCGGACGGGTCGATCACGCGGAACGAGTCGGCGAAATCGGGACGAGGATCATCGGATGCCGCGGGCTCGATCACCAGCGCGAAACGCAGGGCCATGCCCCGAGCTTAGGCGTTCGGGAATGCCGCGACCGCGGACTCGGTTACACTGGATCGGCCGGGCCGCAGTAACCCCGGGCTCCAAAATTTGCCGCTTCGAGCGGCGCCGCGCCGAGAGGCGTTCTGCGGCCCGGCACTTCCATGCCCGGGCAGTCCGCACCCGCTGATCGAGGACGAGCTTCTCTCCCGCGAAGCGCATCGGCACCCTGGCGCTCCACAGCCGGCACGTTGCGGCCCGGGCGGGCCCGCGCCGGTTCGGCGCCCCCACCGGGGACGCCCAGATGGCATCGGACTCCCGTCAGTACCCGCGGATCCGTGGGTGCGGACGCTCGCGGTAACACGCCGGTTGATCGGCGCATCCGCCGGCGTGTCCCCCACGCGGTCCGCGGCTGCGGATCCGATTCTGTGCGCACCGCACGACGAGCCCCATCCCCGGCCTCGGCGACCTATCGAAGGTGCAAGCCTCGGTCGATATGCGCGAGGATGGCCAACTCCACCGTCGGCCAGTCATGCACGACCATCGTGTAGTCGAACCTGAGCGACGAGTATCCCCATGCGGCGGCGTTCGCGTCGCGGAGCAGGTCTCGATGCCGATGGGATTCTCCCTCGTGATTCGGCGCCCCGTCCACCTCGACGATGAGGCGTTCCCCGATGACGAAGTCGACCCGCCCGACCGAGACGATGGAGACCTGCGTGGTCACGGTGAGGCCGTGCGGTCGAAGCCGCCACCGCAACAGGGACTCCAACCCGCTGTCGGCGTCACTGCGCGAGTAGTCGATCGCATCGCGGCCCGCAGGTCCGACACGCTTGCGCAGCCACCGGAGCCCCGCAGCCGTCAGCTGACCGAGCCGGCGAGCCGACTCGAGGGTCACGAAGAACTCTTCGATCCCGCGGCACAGCAAGATCTGCCTCAACACGCGAGCCACCGTCGGCAGCCCGAAGGTCTCGGAGGTCGTGCCGTCATCCCAATGTGGCGCGCAGGTGCAGTCCGCGTGCGCATACGAGCGCCCGTGGGCACGGAGCCATACGTGGGTCCGCTGGTCCGTGTCCAGGACCCACAGCCCGAGGTGCCGCGCCGCCGTCACGCATGCGAGCGAGCCACCGTGAGTGGCGGCTTCAGCCACTGCGTTGCACGCGCCCGCGCGCGCATAGACACCCCGACGGAGCACGCGCCATGAACCGCCGGCTACTTCGGCGCGGATGCGGCGGGGCGTGTAACCCTTCGCGCTCAACTCACGAAATGACATCACGGCAGGCGCGTCGACAGTGCACATCCCCTGATGCTCAGCCCATCGGCATTCGGCTGCGCGCTGCTCACCTTCAATCTGTGGATGTGCCGATCGTCATCCGGTCTGGGGAGGAAGCCCGGCGCGCGGAACGACACGGCGCCAGCCCGAACCCCGGCCCAGAATCGGATCCGCACATGCGGACATGACCCGAAACACGCCGCTTCGCGGTGACTCTCGGCCGGCGTTTCATCCAGCGCGTCCGTACCTGCGGATCCGACGATGCGCGCAGGGGCCCATGCGCAGCCAGGCGGTGGGCGGGCCGAGCCGGGTCAGGTCAGGGCGTCACGGCGCGAGAGGGCCGCGCAGGCCGTGAGGTCGGCGGCGTAGTCCGACAGACGCAGGGCGCGGGTGGTGAACGCCGACGCGCGTCCGGGCTCGGTCGCTTCGTAATCATCGGCGACGTGGGTCGCGCCGGCGGCCTGCACCCGGCAGAACGCGGCCGCCCTGTCGAGCGCCACGGCGAAGTCCCCCTCGAAGAGCCCTCGCAGGATGGTGTCGACGAGGGAGACGAGTTCCTCCGGCCCTGCCGGGGACGGAGCGCCGGCCACCACGTCGTCGGCAGAGCGGAGCTCGGCACGGCCGCGCTCGTAGAGGAGCGCGGCCGTGCGCGGGTCGTCGTGGATCATGAGCTGCACGAGGTACAGCCGCCACAGGGCGCCGGGAAGCGTCTTCGCGGGCGACCGAGACCACAGCTCGGCGAGGTCGTCGATGCCGTGCTCGTCGGTGAAGGCGACGAGCCGGTCGACGACGGTGCCGTCGGGGTCGGCCCTCACGCGTGCGAGCAGGGCATGGGCGGTCGTGTGCGCGACGCGGGAGACCTCGGCCGGGTCCTCGGCGGGAAACACCCGGTCGAAGAGTTCGGCCGGTCGGCGGACGGGCTTGTGGAACTCCCTGGACGAGTCGCTCATTCCGTCCAGGCTACTCGCCGCCGCGAGCACGGGCTCGCGCTGCATCGCGGCGACCCAGGGCAGGCACACGTCGCGCGCCCGTCTCAGACCTGGTTGAGGCGGATGTGGTTGCCCGCCGGGTCGCGGAAGGCGGCGTCGCGCGGACCCCAGCCCTGCTCCTTGGGCTCCTGGAGCACCTCGGCGCCGAAGGCGCGCAGCTTCTCGAAGGTGGCGTCGAGGTCGGACGTGGTGAACACGTAGGGTCCGGGGCCGGAGCCCTTCACGACGAGGCGCTGCAGCGCGTCGCCGTCTTCGGGCGAGCGGCCCGCGGTCGGGTCGGAGACCACGAGCGACAGGCCGGGCTGGCCGGGGAACCCGAAGCTCACCCAGCGGTGGCCGTCGTAGGCGACGTCGTTCACGACCTCGAGGCCGAGTCCGTCGCGGTAGAAGGGGATGGCGGCGTCGACGTCGTCGACGGTGATGGGGCTGTACGCCAGGGCGATGTTCGTCATGGCTGCCACGCTACGGCGGCGGCGCCCCGCGCGCTTCTCCGATCCTGCTCGGTTCCGATTCAGGCGTAGCGGGTCGGGCGCGTGAGGATCTTCGCGACGCAGAGCGGCATCGCCTCGGCGGCGTCGTGCGGGCGTGACCGGTACGAGCTCGGCGTCTCGCCCACGATCTCGGTGAACGTCGAACTGAACGAGCCGAGCGATGTCGCGCCGACGGCGGTGCAGGCATCCGTCACCGACATGCCTTCGCGGAGCAGGGCCATGGCGCGCTCGATGCGCCGGGTCATCAGGTACGCATAAGGCGTCTCGCCGTACGCGGCCTTGAACTCGCGCGAGAAGTGCGCGGGCGACATGAGCGCCTTCGTCGCCATCGTCGGCACATCGAGCGGCTGCGCGTAGTCGCGATCCATGAGGTCGCGCGCGCGGCGCAGGTGCGCAAGGGTCTGGGTCGACTGTGCCGTCTGTGTTCTCTGGGGGACGGATGCCACGGCCTCACGCTACCCGGATCGAGGGCGTCCCGGTGCGCTTCGACGTGCTCGGCGACCGGGCGTACGTGACCGGCGTCAGGCCGTCGGGATCGTCACGATCGGATCGGACGACGGCTCCCCCGTCGGCGAGCCGCCCTGGGGCTCGATCGTCACCGCGATGACGTCGCCGGGTTCCATCGCCCCCTCGAGCAGCGCGGTCGTCGTCCCGTCGGTCGGCTCGAACACCCCCGCGGGCACCGCGCCGCCGTCGCGCACGAACCAGAGCTCGAAGCTCTCGTCGTCCGCGATCTGCGGCAGTCCCTGCGACACCAGGACGACTTTGCCCACCGACTCCGACCAGTGCGCCGTGGACGTCCCGCCGTCCGCGACCTCGACCGTCGCCGACCGGGCGTCAGGGGCGTCCTCGATCTGCTGCAGCGCCACGACCTCCGGCGGCCGGTTCATGTACTCGTTGATCTGCACGGCCCCGAGGCCGAGCGCGACGAGCAGCACCATGGAGGCGGCGAGCGCCAGGATGCCCCGCGTCCAGCGACGTCGCGAGACCGCCTGGATCACCGCCGTCGGCGGGGGCGGCTCGACCGGCGGTTCGTCTCGGTGCCGTTCCGGTGCGGGTGGCGGGGCGGGCGTCCACCGATCCACGGGCTCGGCAGTCGCGGCCACCGCCGCGTCCATCGCGGGCAGCTGCGGAGTCGTCGCGATCCGCGAGAGCAGCGTAGAGCGCAGCGTCAGCGGAGGCACGGCGTCCGAGACGGTATCGGCGAGCGCCACGGCGGTGGCGGCATCCGTCTCGATCCAGTGCTCCCATTCGGGGTGCTCGCGGCGCGCCGCCTCGAAGGCCGCGCGGTCGGCGGGCGACAGCGCGTTCAGCGCAGCGCCTGCGGCGAGCTCGGCGAACTCCTGCTCGTCCATCACGCCGTCACCCCCATCTCGGCCCGGAGGCGCGACAGGCCGTCCCGCATCCTCGTCTTGATCGTCCCCAGTGGCGCCCCCACCAGGGCCGCGATCTCGCTCTGACTGTAACCCCCGTAATACGCGAGGGTCAGCGCCTCCCGCTGGGCATCGGGAAGCCCCGACAGCGCCACCGCCACCTTCTGCCCCTCGATGCGGAGCTCGACCTGCTCCGCGACCCCGTCGTGGGCGACGTCGAGGTCTCGGAATCCCGCGCGCACGTCGCGATCCGTGCTCGCCTGCGACGACCTCACTCGGTCGACGGCTCGGCGATGCGCGATCGTCAGCACCCACGATCTTCCCTGACCTCTGTTCGGAGCGAATCGCGCAGCGGATTGCCACACCTCGAGGAAGACCTCCTGCAGCACCTCCTCGCTCTGTGCACGGTCGACCAGCACGCGAAGGATCAGACCGAACACCCGGGGAGACAGCAGATCGTAGAGGCGGGCGAACGCCGCCTGGTCGCCGCCCGCGGCGCGTACGAGGAGCTGTGCGACGCGATCGACGGGCTCCGTGCCGTCCTCCGGCACGTCGATCCCGTCGATCACCATGTGTTCCAGCATGCCTTACGCGCTTCCCTCCGACCCGCCGTGGCCTCGCCCGGAGGTGAACGAGTACACTTCCACGCCCGGCGGCACCCCGACGTCGAGAGCGCGGCGGCGACCGCCCCGCTCTCCGCCCTGGTATCGGGCGATACGTCATGCGTCATGGGTTGTTCGCGCCGGCCCCGCGTTCGGATTGCGGGGACCCGAGACGGATGCTGCGACCCCGGGCGGCAGCATCCGTTTCACCCGATCTGCAATCCGATGCGACGACCCCTCCGAACAGTCCGTGTAGCCGCTTTCGCGGCACACTCCCCGCACCGGGGACACGCAGACCGCGGTCCGAGGACCGCACAGAGGAGGAAGAGATGTCTCGCATCACCCGGAAGCGCGTGTCGGCAGGACTGATGCTCGCCGTCGCCGCGACCTTCGCGCTGTCCGCCTGTTCGATGGGCGGATCGACCGCAGAATCCACGACCGAACCTTCGACGTCGACACCCTCGATGGAGGCCAGCGAGGAGCCGATGACGGCCGATCCCGCCGCCGGCCTCGTCGGCCCCGGCTGCGCGGCGTACGCCGAAGCCGTGCCGGACGGAGACGGATCGATCGAAGGCATGTCGGCGGATCCGGTCGCGGTCGCGGCATCCAACAATCCGATGCTGACGACGCTGACCGCCGCCGTGAGCGGGCAGCTCAATCCCGACGTGAACCTCGTCGACACGCTGAACGGTGACGAGTTCACGGTGTTCGCGCCGGTGGACGACGCCTTCGCGATGATCGACCCCGCCACCATCGAGTCGCTGAAGACCGACAGCGCGACGCTGACGTCGATCCTCACCTACCACGTGGTTCCGGGCCGGATCGAGCCGGCCGACATCGCGGGCACCCACACCACGGTGCAGGGGGCCGACCTCGAGGTCACGGGCGAGGGCGACATGTGGAAGGTCAATGACGCCAACGTGATCTGCGGCGGCGTGCAGACCGCCAACGCCACCGTGTACCTCATCGACGCGGTCCTGATGCCTCCGGCTCAGTGACCGAACGCCGGCGTCACGCCGGCCATGTGGGGGCGGCGCGGCCGCCGGCGCTGCGAGGTGCGCCGGCGGCCGCGCTGCACGCGCTTGCACGTCGGGGGAGGCTCGTCAACCCCTCAGTCGGCGAGGAGGGCAGTCCGTACCGTGGAACAAGGCCCGATGCGGCGCCGGAGGGGTGCGCGCAACGGGTGGGAGGACATGTGACTGACCTGCTCGCGTCCGGAGAGATCGCCACCGGCGAGCTCTTGGACGGGCGCTACCTGCTGCGGGAACGCATCGGAGAAGGCGGCATGGCGCGCGTGTATCGCGCCGACGACACCCATCTGCAGCGTGCCGTCGCCGTGAAGGTGTTCCGTGAGCCGACCGACGCCATCGGCTCCGTCGAGCGCGCCCTGTCCGAGACGACGCTCCTCGCCTCCCTCAGCCATCATTCGCTCGTCACCGTGTTCGATGCCCGGGTCGGCACGGATGAGAGCAGCTATCTGGTCATGGAACTCGTCGACGGCATCACGCTGCGCGACCTGATCGCACGAGGACCCGTCGATCCCCGCGTGGTCGCCTCGATCGCGATCGACATCGCGGAAGGGCTCCACGTGGCACACGACCACGGGGTCGTGCACCGCGACATCAAGCCTTCCAACGTGCTCCTGTGGTCCTCGCCGCGGCCCGGGTGGGAGTGGCGCGCGAAGCTCGCCGATTTCGGCATCGCCTACCTGATGGACTCGGCCCGGGTGACCACCCCCGGCGTCATCGTGGGCACGATGGCGTACGTCGCGCCGGAGCAGGCTCGAGGTGTCGCGCCGGCGCCACCCGCCGACATCTATGCCTTCGGTCTGCTGCTCATCGAGGCGCTGACGGGCGAACGCCCGTTCGGGGAGGCCGAGGGCATCGGCACGGTCATGGCGCGACTGTCAGCGGCGCCGAGGATCCCGGAGTCCCTCCATCCGGCATGGCAGGGTCTGCTGCGCGGGATGACCGCGATCCGCCCCGACGACCGGCCGACGGCGCTCGAGATCGTCGCCACGGCGTCGCGCCTGGCAGCGATGGAGAACACCATCGCCCGCGAGAACGCCGACCCGTCGACCGCGCCGATCGCCACGATCGCCACGGGCCCCACGCAGGTCTTTCCCCCGCCGGCACCCGCATCGCCTCCCGTCGCGCCCGGAGCGCTGCGCCGCGATGCCCGTATGTCGGTGGCCGGGCTGGGCATTGCCGAGGGGACGGATGCTGCCGCACCGGCACCGGTCCTCCCCACTGTCCCGGACGACGAGCGTCGTCCCTCGCGTCGGACGCTGCTGATCGGCGCAGTGCTCGCGGCGCTCCTTGCGATCGGGATCGCTCTCGGCACGCTCTGGCTGGCGAACAGCTGGGCTGCGGAACCCGAGCCCGCGCCGACTTCCCCCGTCGAGCAGGTTTCCCCGGCACCGACGGAGGACGCTCCGGTCGAGGAAGCACCGGCGAACGCGCCCGCCGAGGAGGTCACTCCCGACGAGGCGCCGCCGGCGGACACCGGTGGAGGCGGGAGCGACAACAGCGGACCCGGCAACAACAACGGCAACGGCAATGGGAACGGGAACGGCAGCGGCCCCGGCAGCAACAGCGGGAACGGAAACGGCAACGGGAACCGCTGACCGAGCTATCGGTCCATCGCTCGGCGCATCGCCTCAGACCGCCAGTTCACGCCGCCCCGCTCGAGCGTCACGATCGCGTGGCAGTTGCGACACCGAACATCGCACTTGGCGATCTCCTCTTCGAGCTTGGCGATGCTGAAGCCTTCCCGCACCATTGCCATGACGTCCTTGCGTTTCCCGTCGCCGGGTCGATGATCGAAATCGAGCACGCGCAAGTCACCGATCCCGCAGTCGACGCACGGGTGCTCGCGGAGATATACGGCGAGGAAGGCTTTCGCCGCCGCGCGACGCATCGCCGTGCGTTCCACGATGACCTGCACATGCCGCTCGCGATTGCGGGCGTAGTAAGGCGCGGGCAGACTCGCGATTGCAGTGTCGGCAGACCTCCTGCAGACCATCGGCACGCGCGGACTTCCGGTTGAACTCGGTGAGGGGCTTGAACTCACGGCACGTCCCGCAGCGTTTCAGCACGTTGGTCGGCCTCCTCGCCTGGATCGAACATCAGTAGCGCCGATCGTAGAGCCGGGCACCGACGCTCCGAGCATCGCTCTCGGATTGCTAGGGTGGACAGGCCCCTATAGCTCAGTTGGTTAGAGCAACGGACTTCAACAGAACAAAATGGAGCGCCGGCGCAGAAATGCGTCGGATGACCGCCGCTATATGCTGGGACGCCCTGAGAGCCCGAGGTACTCGCCGGAGACGGCAGTGACAATCCGAGGGATTGGGTAATCAGCAGGTAACCGCAAGGGAACCTCAGAGACTACACGCGGCGCACCTGACCGGTCCGGCCGAAGGTGAAGATATAGTCCAGACTGCAAGCCGGAGACGGTGGCTGGGGAAAGCCCAGTGCAGCAGGTTAATCCGTGGGTCCAGGGTTCGAGTCCCTGTGGGGGCACCACTTCCACTCGATCGAGCGGCCGTCCAGCCGTCGGTTTCCGGCGCGCCCCCCTGGTGCAACATCCGGACGTTTCGCTAGGGTCCGAGTCATGACGCCCCAGATCGGTGTGGACGGTCCGGCTTCCGACGCCTTGCTGCGCGCAGGGCGGTTCTTCACGAGGTGGGACGAAACCGCCGATCATCGTGCCGCCTTCCTCGAAGGCGGGCGCGAGGGCGACGCGTTCTACCGCGATCGGTGGAGCCACGACAAGGTCGTCCGGTCGACGCACGGCGTGAACTGTACGGGCTCCTGTTCGTGGAAGGTGTACGTCAAGGACGGCATCATCACGTGGGAGGCCCAGGAGACCGACTATCCGAGCGTCGGCCCCGACCGTCCCGAGTACGAGCCCCGCGGGTGTCCCCGCGGGGCTGCTTTTTCGTGGTACACCTACTCCCCCACCCGCGTGCGCTACCCGTACATCCGGGGCGTGCTGCTCGAGGAATACCGCGCGGCGAAGGCCCGCACCGGTGACCCGGTGCTCGCTTTCGGCGAGATCACGAAGAACCCCGAGACGCGCCGCCGCTACCAGCAGGCGCGCGGCAAGGGGGGTCTCGTGCGCGCGTCATGGCGCGAGGCGGTCGAGCTCGTCGCCGCCGGGTACGTGCACACGATCAAGGAGTACGGCCCCGACCGGGTGGCGGGCTTCTCGCCGATCCCGGCGATGTCGATGGTGTCGCACTGCATCGGCACGCGCTTCACGCAGCTCGTCGGCGGCGTGATGACGTCGTTCTACGATTGGTACGCCGACCTCCCGGTCGCGAGCCCGCAGGTGTTCGGCGATCAGACCGATGTTCCCGAGTCCGGTGACTGGTGGGACGCCACGTACCTGATGATGTGGGGCTCGAACGTGCCGGTCACCCGCACGCCCGACGCGCATTGGATGGCCGAGGTGCGCTACCGCGGCACGAAGGTGGTCACGGTCAGCCCTGACTACGCCGACAACACGAAGTTCGCCGACGAATGGCTGCCTTGCCAGGCCGGCACCGACGCGGCACTCGCGATGGCGATGGGCCACGTGGTGCTCAAGGAGAACTACGTCGACCGCCGCGTGCCGTTCTTCGCCGACTTCGCGCGCCAGTACACCGATCTCCCCCACCTCGTGCGGCTCACCGAGCGCGACGGCGCGTATGTTCCCGGCACGTTCGTCACTTCGAAAGACCTCGGCGGCGGCACCCCCGAAGACGAGTGGAAGACGGTGGTGCTGGATGCCGCGACCGGCACTGCGCGCGTGCCCAACGGCTCGATGGGCTTCCGGTACGCCGCCTCCGGCGAGGGTCGCTGGAACCTCGACCTCGAGGGCGTGGAACCGGCGCTGTCCATCGCTGACCTCCCCGCCGCAGCGGGAACTCCTGAGGCCGTGGAAGTTCTGCTCCCCCGCTTCGACTCCGCCGACGGCGAGGGAGCCGTGCTGCACCGAGGCGTCCCGGCGACGCGGGTGGGCGGCATCCTGGTGACGACCGTCCTCGACCTGATGCTCGCCCAGTACGGCGTCCCCCGTGACGGGCTGCCCGGCGACTGGCCGACCGGGCTCGACGACGCCGAGTCTCCGTACACGCCCGCGTGGCAGGAGGAGATCACCGGCGTGCCGGCGCAGGCGTGCACGCGCATCGCACGCGAGTTCGCGGCCAACGCCATCGAGTCGAACGGCCGCTCGATGATCATCATGGGCGCCGGCATCTGTCAGTGGTTCCACGGCGATGCGACGTACCGGGCGATCCTGGCGCTCCTGATCCTCACCGGGTCGATGGGGCGCAACGGCGGCGGCTGGGCGCACTACGTCGGGCAGGAGAAGTGCCGCCCGATCACCGGCTGGCTGTCGCTGGCGAACGCCCTCGACTGGAGCCGCCCCCCGCGGACGATGATCGGCACCGCGTACTGGTACATGCACACCGACCAGTGGCGCTTCGACGGTTACTCCGCCGACGCGCTGGCGTCGCCGCTGGCCGAGGGAAACCTCGCCGGCATGCACACCGCTGACACGATCGCCCAGTCCGCGCGCCTCGGCTGGATGCCGTTCTACCCGCAGTTCGACGTCAACCCGCTCGACCTCGCCGACCGGGCCGACGCGGCGGTGGCGAACGGAGAGGCGGCGGATGCCGCATCCTTCGTCGCCTCGCAGCTCTCCTCCGGCGAGCTCCAGCCCGCGATCGCCGACGTCGACGCGCCGGAGAACTGGCCGCGCCTGCTCACGCTGTGGCGGTCGAACCTCATGGGATCGAGCGCGAAGGGCAACGAGTACTTCCTCAAGTACCTGCTCGGCACGCACAACAACGTGATGGCGACGGACGAGGCGAGCGTGCGCCCGAACGATGTGAAGTGGCACGACGAGATCCCCGAGGGCAAGCTCGACCTGCTCGTGTCGGCCGACTTCCGCATGACCTCGACGACGCTGCTGTCGGACGTCGTCTTCCCGGCCGCGACCTGGTACGAGAAGCACGACCTGTCGTCGACCGACATGCACCCGTTCGTGCACGCCTTCACCCCGGCGATCGACCCGCCGTGGGAGGCGAAGAGCGACTTCGACCTGTTCCATGCGATCGCCGTCGAATTCTCGGCGCAGGCGCGCACCCACCTGGGGACGCGGAAAGACCTCGTCTCCGTGCCGATGCAGCACGACACCCCGGGCGAGACGTCGCAGCCCGGCGGCGAGGTGCGGGACTGGGCGCGCGGCGACACCGCCGGCATCCCGGGCAAGACCATGCCGCAGTTCACGGTCGTGGAGCGCGACTACACCGCGATCGCCGACAAGCTCGCCGCCGTCGGGCCTCTCGCCGACCAGCTCGGGTTCACGATCAAGAACGTGACCTACGACGTGGCGCACGAGGTCGAGCGGCTCGCCCAGAAGAACGGCGTCATGCTCGGGGGCGCAGCCGATGGCAGGCCCGCGATGGACACCGACGTCAAGATGGCCGAGGCGATCCTGGCGTTCTCGGGCACGACGAACGGCGAACTCGCGTCGCAGGGCTTCCGCACCCTCGAGAAGCGCGTGGGCAAGCCGCTCGCCGATCTCGCCGAGGGTTCCGAGGAGAAGCGCATCACGTTCGCGATGACGCAGGCGGCGCCGGTGCCGGTGATCACGTCGCCGGAGTGGTCCGGCTCCGAGACGGGCGGGCGCCGGTACGCGCCGTTCACCGTCAACATCGAGCGGCTCAAGCCCTTCCACACCCTCACCGGGCGCATGCACTTCTACCTCGACCACGCGTGGATGCGCGACCTCGGCGAGGCCCTGCCGATCTACCGCCCGCCGCTCGACATGCACCGCCTGTTCGGCGAGCCGAAGCTCGGCCCGAACGGCGAGCAGCAGGTCGTGGTGCGCTACCTCACGCCCCACTCGAAGTGGTCGATCCACTCCGAGTACCAGGACAACCTCTTCATGCTGTCGCTGTCGCGCGGCGGCCCCACGGTCTGGATGAGTCCGGCGGACGCCGCGGCCATCGGCGCCGCCGACAACGACTGGGTCGAGTGCGTGAACTCGAACGGCGTGCTCGTGGCGCGGGCGATCGTGTCGCATCGCATGCCCACCGGCGTCGTCTACGTGCACCACGCGCAGGAGCGCACGATCGACGTGCCGAAGTCCGAGGCGACCGGCCGGCGCGGAGGCATCCACAACTCCGTCACGAGGCTGCTCGTCAAACCGACGCACCTCATCGGCGGGTACGCGCAGCTGTCGTACACGTTCAACTATCTGGGGCCGACCGGCAATCAACGCGACATGGTGGCGACGGTGCGCCGTCGCTCGCAGGAGGTGGTGTTCTGATGCGCGTGATGGCCCAGATGGGCATGGTCATGAACCTCGACAAGTGCATCGGGTGCCACACCTGCTCGGTCACGTGCAAGCAGGCGTGGACGAACCGGGCCGGCACCGAATACGTCTGGTTCAACAACGTCGAGACCCGGCCCGGCCAGGGCTACCCGCGCCGCTACGAGGACCAGGAGCAGTGGCGCGGCGGGTGGACGCTCAACAAGCGCGGGCGACTGTCGCTGCGCACGGGCAGCCGCGCGAAGCGCCTGTTCTCGATCTTCTCGTCGCCGGTGCAGCCGAAGCTCGAGGACTACTACGAGCCCTGGACCTACGACTACGAGACGCTCATCGACGCGCCCCTCGGCGACGACTTCCCGGTCGCCCGGCCAAAGTCGCTCATCACCGGCGAGGACACGAAGATCACGTGGTCGGCGAACTGGGACGACGACCTCGGCGGCGCGAGCGAGATGGGCCATCTCGACCCGATCGTCGAGCGCGTGCGGCGCGAGTCGGAAGACAAGATCAAGCTGCAGTTCGAGAAGACGTTCATGTTCTACCTGCCGCGGATCTGCGAGCACTGCCTCAACCCGTCGTGCATGGCGTCGTGCCCGTCGGGCGCGATCTACAAGCGGGCCGAGGACGGCATCGTGCTCGTCGACCAGGACCGCTGCCGCGGCTGGCGCCAGTGCATCACCGGCTGCCCCTACAAGAAGATCTACTTCAACCACAAGACCGGCAAGGCCGAGAAGTGCACGCTGTGCTATCCGCGCCTCGAGGTCGGCATCCCCACCGTCTGCTCCGAGACGTGCGTCGGGCGCCTGCGCTACCTCGGCCTCTTCCTCTACGACGCCGACCGCGTCACCGAGGCGGCATCGACGCCCGATGAGAAGGACCTGTACGAGGCGCAGCTCGACCTCATGCTCGACCCGAACGACCCCGAGGTGATCGCGGCGGTCCGCGCACAGGGCGACATCCCCGACGACTGGATGGATGCCGCGCGCCGCTCGCCCGTCTACGCCCTGGCGAAGACCTACCGGGTGGCGCTGCCGCTGCACCCCGAGTACCGCACCATGCCGATGGTCTGGTACATCCCGCCGCTGTCGCCGATCGTCGACCTGCTGCGCGACCAGGGACACGACTCGGAGGCCGCCGGCACCCTCTTCGGCGCGATCGAGGCGCTGCGGATCCCCGTCGAGTACCTCGCCGAGCTCTTCACCGCGGGCGACACCGACATCATCACCGGCGTGCTGTGGCGCCTCGCCGCGATGCGCTCGTACCTGCGCGACATCACGCTCGAGCGCGAGCGCGACGAGTCGATCCCCGAGGCCGTCGGCATGACCGGCGAGTCCATCTACGCGATGTACCGGCTGCTCGCGATCGCCAAGTACGAGGACCGCTACGTCATCCCGACCGCCCACTACGAGCGCGCGCACGAACTCGAAGAACTCGGCTGCTCGCTCGACTTCGACGGCGGCCCGTACGGCAACGAGTCGGGCATGTTCGGCGAGGCCAGCGGCCGGCCCGTCCCCGTCGCGGTCGAGACCTTCCACGCCCTCAAGGAGCGCCAGACCTCCGACGCCGCCGCCGGCGGGGAGTCGCTGCGCGGCCGCGTCAACCTCCTCAACTGGGACGGCAACGGCGCACCGCCCGGTCTCTTCCCGCCGAAGGATGCGGCTCCGGATGCCTCGGCAGGGGGCTCGTCGTGAACGTCCGGGTGGTCTACCAGGCAGCGTCGCTGTGCCTGAGCTACCCGGATGACGGCGTGCTCGGCTCTGCCGCCCTGATCGGCCGCGCCCTGTCGGAGGCGGCGCCTCGGGCGGCAGCATCCTTCGCCCCTCTCCTCGAGTGGTGGGAGAAGACGCCGGCCTCCGAGGTGCAGACCGTGTACGTCGACACGTTCGACATGTCACGGCGCCACGCGCTGTACCTGAGCTATTGGACCGATGGCGACACGCGCCGGCGCGGCGCGGTGCTCGCCGATCTGAAGCGGCGGTACCGCGAGTCTGGGCTCACGATCGACGGCACGGGCGAGCTGCCCGATTTCCTGCCGCTCGTGCTCGAGTTCGCACGGCACGCGCCGGGCGAGGGCGCGGCGCTGCTGCAGGAGTACCGGCCCAGTCTCGAGCTCATCCGCCTCGCCCTCGCCGAGCGCGGCTCGCCGTACGCCGGCGTCGTCGCGGCGGTGTGCGACACGCTTCCCGGCCGCTCCCCCGCCGACCGCCAGCAGGCGATGGCGATGGCAGCCGCCGGACCGCCGCGCGAGTCCGTCGGCCTCGACGCCCACGACCCACGGCTGCTGCCGCTCGAGCCGGTCGGGAGGCGCTGATGGACCTGTTCCTGTGGGGAATCCTCCCCTACATCATGGTCGCGGTGCTCGTCGGCGGCACGATCTGGCGCTACCGCTACGACCAGTTCGGCTGGACCACGCGCTCGTCGCAGCTCTACGAGTCGCGGCTGCTGCGCATCGGCTCGCCGCTGTTCCACTTCGGCATCCTCGTCGTGATCATCGGCCACGTCATCGGCCTCGTGATCCCCAAGGCGTGGACCGACTTCTTCGGCATCTCGGATGAGATGTACCACCTCGCCGCGCTGGGTCTCGGCACCGTGGCGGGGATCGCGACGCTCGTCGGCGTCGGCATCCTGATCTACCGCCGCCGCACCACCGGACCGGTGTTCATGGCCACGACGAAGAACGACAAGACCATGTACGTCGTGCTGGTGGCCGCCATCGTCGCGGGCCTCGCGACCACGGTGCTGGGGGTCATCGGGCCGCACCAGGAGCTCACCTACCGCGACACGGTCTCACCGTGGTTCCGGTCGCTGTTCGTCTTCCAGCCGAACATCGCCGCGATGAGCGAGGCGTCGCTCGACTACCAGATCCACACCGTGATCGGCATGGTGCTGTTCATGATCTGGCCGTTCACCCGGCTCGTGCATGCGTTCACGGCGCCGGTGCACTACCTGTTCCGCCCGTACATCATCTACCGCTCGCGCGACGGGCGGCCGACGACGGCGCGCGGGATCCGCCGCGGCTGGGCGCCCGTGGGCACCACCGACCGCACCCCCGACCGCAAGGCGACCACCACAGGCAAGACGGGAGGCACACGACGATGACGACGGATGCTGCGGCCACGGCCGCGACCGGGACCCAGGAACTGCCCGGCCGCACGAAGAACCTCCTGCTGGCACTGCTGGCCTTCACCATCACGTTCTGGGCGTGGAACCTGGTCGCACCGCTCGCGGTGCAGTACACGGCTGAGATGGGGCTGACCTCGACGGAGGCGTCGCTGCTCATCGCGACGCCGGTGCTGGTCGGATCGCTCGGCCGCATCCTCACCGGTGCGTTCACCGATCGCTTCGGCGGGCGCCTGATGTTCACGGTCCTGACGGCGGCGTCTGCCGTGCCCGTGGTACTGGTGGCCCTCGCCGGCGTGTGGGGCTCCTACGCGCTCATGATCGCCTTCGGGTTCCTGCTCGGCATCGCCGGCACGACCTTCGCGATCGGCATCCCCTTCGTGAACGCCTGGTACGAGCCCGCCAAGCGCGGCTTCGCCACCGGCCTCTTCGGTGCCGGCATGGGCGGCACCGCGCTGTCGTCGTTCTTCACGCCCCGCATGGTGGCGTGGTTCGGCTACGTCGCCACGCACCTCATCATCGCGGGCGCGCTGCTCGTGGTCGCGGTCATCGTCTGGCTCTTCATGCGGGATTCGCCGCTGTGGAAGCCGAACACCGCCCCCGTCATGCCCAAGCTCAAGGCGGCGTCGAAGCTCGCCGTCACGTGGCAGATGGCGTTCCTGTACGCCGTGACCTTCGGCGGCTTCGTCGCCTTCTCGACGTACCTCCCGACCTACCTCAAGGAGGTCTACGGGTACGACCTCGCCGACGCCGGCGCCCGCACCGCGGGCTTCGCGATCGCCGCGGTCATCGCACGACCGGTCGGCGGCTGGCTGTCGGACCGCATCGGGCCGGCGACCGTGCTCAGCATCTCGCTCAGCGGCGCGGCCGTGATGGCGGTGGTGATCGCGCTGCAGCCGCCGCCCGAGCTCGCTGCGGGAGCCTCGTTCGTCCTGATGGCGCTCTTCCTCGGACTCGGCACCGGCGCGGTGTTCACGTGGGTGGCGCAGCGCGCACCGGCCGAACGAGTCGGCACCGTCACCGGAATCGTCGGTGCCGCGGGCGGGCTCGGCGGCTACTTCCCGCCGCTCGTGATGGGCGCGACCTACAACGCCGAGGCCCACAGCTACACGATCGGGCTCAGCCTGCTCTGCCTCACCGCCCTGGTCGCGCTGGGCTTCGTGATCTTCCTGGCCCGGCGGGAGCGGCGCGCGGCGAGATGAGCGACGGGGTGGTGGCGCCTGGTCAGCGGGCGATCGAGGCGGCGACGACCCAGGCGGCGATGCTGAGCACGAGGGCGATCAACGGGTACCAGAACGCGCGATGCTTCCGCGACAGCGCGACGATGCCCGCGACGGCGCCGATCACGGCGAGGGCCAGCGGCAGGTAGCCGCCCAGCACGATCGCCACCGTGTTGTCGTGGTTGCCGATGGCCCACACGAGCGAGACGAAGAAGAGCACCACCGCGGCGCCGACCGAGAACCCGATCAGGAGCAGTGTCGCGACGAGGTCGCCGATGCTCCGCTCCGTCGGGGCCGAGGCGCTCATCGGCCGAGCCCGATCTCGTAGTGCACGAAGCCGGTGTGCGTCGCGACACGGTCGTAGAGGGCCCGCGCGGTGGTGTTGGTCTCCTGCGTGAGCCAGTACACCTTCGCCGCGTCGTGCGCGCGCGCCCACTCGGTGACGTGGGCGATGAGGGCGCGACCCACGCCGCTGCCGCGCGTGCCGGGGGCGACGAAGAGATCCTCGAGGTACACGTAGGGCGCCGCCGACCACGTGGCCGCGTGCGTGAGCCAGTGGACGAAGCCGATGGCGCGCCCGTCGTCGGTCGCGACCGCCCCGTGGATCGGGAACTGCGGGTCGAGGAGGCGGTTCCACGTCAGCGCGGTCTGCTCGTCCGACACCTCGGACTCGTAGAACTCGATGTAGCCGCGCCAGAGCGGGAGCCAGGCGTCGCGGTCGGCAGGGGCGAGGGGGCGGATCTCGGTCACGAGCCCGAGAGTAGCGGGTCGCCCGCCTCAGATGAGCGCGGTGCGGGCGGTGCGTCGCGCGTGCGCGCTGAGGTCGTCGCCTCGCCGCGCGAGGAACTCCTCCAGCCGGCCGGGGTCGACCCGGCCGATCTCGCGCAGAGCGACGCCCACGTTCGTCTGCACCAGGTGCTCCGGATCGTCCGCGAGGATCTCGCACAGCGCGAGCGGGTCGTCGAGGTCCCGGGCGCGGATGATCGAGAAGGCGGCGGTGATCGCCGTGCGCCGATGCCAGCGGTCGTCGGAGCGGGCGAGCTCGAACAGCACGTCGCGCGGGTGGTCGAGCAGGTAGAGCCCCACGACGCGCGGCGCGGACCGGTCGATGTAGTCCCAGGTGTCGATGCGATCGAGACGCCGCATCCACAGTTCGTAGAGTGCCGCGCGGTCGACGCCCTTCATTCGCGCCTGGAAGTCGAGGATCGACACCGCCACCATGCGCATCTCATATGCGTCGGAGTCGAGCAGCCGGTCGACCTCGGTGAGCGGCATCCGCGAGTTCGCCTTCGCGATGTCGAACACGGTCCCCATGCGCACGCCGATCACCTCGGTGCGCGCGTCTGTCATGCGCCGCTCGATCTTGGCGCGTTCGTCGGCGGATGCTGCGTCCTCGAGCGCCGCGCGGACGCCCTCGGCGGTCGGCGCCCCGGGCTCAGTCACCGCCCTCGAGCCCTGACGGCCGCAGTTCGGCGCCGGCGTGCGCGAGCTCGGCGAGCGCCGCATCGCTGGATTCCGCCGCGACGCCGGCGATGAGGTCGGTGAGGACGCGGACGTGACGGCCATGATCGATGGCGTCGAGCGCCGAGGCCCGCACGCAGTAGTCGGTGGCGATGCCGGTGACGTCGACGTCGACCACGCCGTGCTCCTCGAGGAGGTACGCGACGGTCACGCCGTCATCGGTCGTGCCCTCGAACAGTGAGTACGCGGGCTTGCCCTGCCCCTTCTTGACGTGGTGGGTCACCGCCGACGTGTCGAGGCCGGGGTCGTACTCCGCGCCCTCGGTACCGCTGACGCAATGGACCGGCCACGTGTCGACGAAGTCCGGCTCCGGGTGGAAGTGCCCGCCGTTGTCACCTTCGGCGTGGTGCCAATCGCGCGAGGCGACGATCACGGCGTACTCCTCGGCATGGGTGACGAGGAACTCCGAGATGCGCTGCGCCACAGCGTCCCCGCCCTCCACGCCCAGCGCACCACCCTCGGTGAAGTCGTTCTGGACGTCGACGATGAACAGCGCCTTGCTCATGGTTCGAGCGTACGCCTGTACTCCTCGCGCGTGAGCGGGTGCCCGTCGCCCGCCACGAGCTCGGGGTCGATCTCGGCGGGCAGCGCGTCGGCAGACCCAGCGACCGGCTTCACGGGCTCGGCGACGCTCGCGCCGGTCCCTGAGCCTGTCGAACCGCCGATGTCCCGCCGCCACAGCTTCGACGGCCACCAGATCGCCTTGCCGATGTCGTACGAGAGCGCCGGCACCAGGAGCGACCGCACGATGAACGTGTCGAGCAGCACTCCGAACGCGACGATGAACGCGATCTGCGCGAGGAACAGGATCGGGATCACACCGAGCGCCGCGAAGGTCGCCGCGAGGACCAGACCCGCCGAGGTGATCACCCCGCCGGTGGCGACGAGGCCGCGGAGGATGCCGGGTCTCGTCCCGTGGACGAGCGACTCCTCACGCACTCGCGACATCAGGAAGATGTTGTAGTCCACGCCGAGCGCCACGAGGAACACGAAGCCGTACAGCGGCACGGCGGGATCCGCCCCCGGGAAGCCGAACACCTCGTTGAAGACCAGCGCGCTGACGCCGAGCGCCGTCGCGAACGAGAGGATGACGGTGCCGATGAGCAGCACGGGCGCCAGGATCGAGCGCAGCAGCAGCATCAGGATGACGAGGATCACCGCGAGGATCACCGGGATGATCACCGTGCGGTCGCGCGTCGATGTGTCGTTGGTGTCGATGTCGGTGGCCGTCTCGCCGCCGACGACCGCGGTGCCGGCGCCGAGCGTCTCGTCGAGGTCGGCGCGGAGGTCACGGACGGTGTCCTCCGCGGCGACGGAGTCGGCAGCATCCGTCAGCGTTCCGATCACGAGCACGTCGCCCTCGGACACCGTCGGCGTGGGCGCGGGTGTGCCGGGCGGGCCCACTGCGGTGAACACCGGCTCGCCGTCCTCGACCGTGACCTCTGCCTGCCCCGTCGGGGAGTCGTCCGAGGCGACCGACACGGACTCGATCCCGTCCGATGCCTCGACGACGCCGACCGCGTCGGCGAGGTCCTCTTCGGGCACGATCACGTACACCGGCGAGCCGGAGCCTGCAGGGAAGTGCTCGGCGAGAACCTCCTGGCCGTCGCGCGCCTCGGAGGAGCCGAGCACGAGATCGCTCGTCGGCACACCGTCGGCCTTGAGCTGCGTGATGCCGACGGCGCCCGCGAGCAGCACGATCGTGCAGGCGATCCACACGACGCGCGCGTGACGGGCGACGAACCGCGCCTGGCGCGGCCAGAGGCCCTTGACCGGCTGCGTGAGGTCGTCGGGGATCATCGCGATCGGCTTCTTCGGGATGAAGGGCCAGAAGGCCGATCGCCCGAACAGCGCCAGGAGCGCCGGCAGGAAGGTCAGCGCCGACAGCATCGAGAACGCGATCCCGATGGACGCGATCGGTCCGAG
Source organism: Microbacterium sp. Leaf288 (assembly GCF_001422925.1). GTDB lineage: Bacteria > Actinomycetota > Actinomycetes > Actinomycetales > Microbacteriaceae > Microbacterium. Next base: position 662,625 of record NZ_LMNI01000011.1, on the reverse strand, counting down.
CGCACGGTTGGTCGCGAGGTCCGAGAGCAGCAGGCACAGCAGGCCGGCGATCACCGTGCCGCCCGAGGCGAGGATCGGCTCGAAGGCTCCGCGCCACGCCGAGAGCGTGGCATCCCATTTCGACATGCCGGTCGCGATGGATTCGCGGAACCGGGCGACGTACAGGAGGGCGTAGTCGGTCGCCGCGCCGATCACGAGGATGAACAGGATACCCTGCACCTGCCCGTTGAGCACGACGATGCCGGCGTACGCGAGCCACCACACCGTCAGCAACGCCACGCACAGCGCGAACACCGACGTCAGGAGCACCAGCACCGGCAGCAGCGGCGAGCGGTAGACGATCACGAGGATCAGGAACACCGCGATCAGCGCGACGCCGAGCAAGAGCCCGTCGATCCCCAGGAAGCCCTCGACGAGATCGGCGGTGAAGCCGGCAGGACCGGTGACCCAGCCCTCGAGCCCGGCCGGCAGGTCCTCGGCGACGAGCGAGCGGATCTCTTCGACGGTCGGCCCCACTTCACCCGAGGCGTCGATGGGAACGAAGATCTGCACCGCCTCGCCGTCCTCCGACGGGATCGGCGGCGACACGTCCTCCTGCACCCCCTCGACCTCGGCGATGTCGTCGGCGAGCGCCTGCACGTCGGCGATGTCGTCGTCCGAGAGCTCACCGTCGCCCGTGACAACGACCACCGCGGGGATGCTCTCGCCGCCGAGGAACCCGGCAAGCCGCTCGTTCACCTGCGTCGCGTCCGCGCTCTCGGGGAGGAACGACGAGCGGTCGTTGCTCGACACCTCGTCGACCTTGCCGAAGTACGGGCCGCCGATGGATCCCACGGTCAGCCAGATGAGCACGAGGAGAGCGGGGATCCCGATCCGCAGCCAGCCCGAGGGGCGACGGTTCGCGTGGTGAGCCGAAGTCATATCGCTAGCTTATCTAGCGAATTGGCATCGGTTCGACACTTGACATCAGTCGCCGGATCGATGTCGTTCGCCGCGCTTCTATGCTGGGTCGCGATGATCTCCGCCGCCATCGCCCTCGTGGGCGCCGTCGTCTACGGCTCAGCGGACTTCCTGGGGGGCCTCGCGGCCCGGCGCCTGCGCTCGATCGTGGTGACGGCGGTCGCCGCACTCTCCGGTCTCGTGGCCCTGCTCGTCGCCCAGCCACTGTTCGGTGGCGTGTGGTCGGCACCCGACGTGGCGTGGGGGGTGCTCGGCGGCATCTTCAGCGTGGCCGCGATCGCGTTGCTGTACGCGTGTCTCGCGATCGGGCCGATGAGCATCCTGTCGCCGCTGACCGCGGTCGTGTCGGCCATCGCCCCGATGCTGTGGGGGCTGCTCGTGAACGGCGACGCGCTCGCACCCATCGGGTACGCCGGGCTCGGCGTGGCACTCGTCGCCGTCGTGCTGGTGGGTTTCATCCCCGGCGAGAGGATCGTCCGGCCGAGCGCCCGCGGCCTGGCGATGGCGGTCGGCGCCGGCCTCGCCATCGGCGCATTCCTCATCGTGCTCGATCAGACCTCGGACGACAGCGGCCTTGTGCCGCTCGTGACGAGCCGCGCGACGAGCGCCGTCGTGACGGGTGCCATCGTCGGCGTGCTGGCCCTCGCCGCCCTGCGCCGCGGCGAGCGTGCCCGCTCGGTCCTCCCCGTCGCCGGTCTCCCCCTGGGCGCGACGCCGAGTGGGCACGCCGACCTCGAGCACGCGGCCGCGGGCGTCGGGCGCATCGTCGCCTCGACGCGTCAGGCGTGGTGGCTGGCGATCGCGTGCGGGATCGCGGATGCCGCGGCCAACGCCCTGGCCCTGTTCGCGCTGCGCACGGGCGACCTGGCCGTCGTGTCGGCGCTCACCGCGCTGTATCCCGCCGGCACGATCCTGCTCGCGGCCATCGTGCTGCGCGAGCGCGTCGCCGCGGTGCAGTGGATCGGCCTCGGCCTCGCGCTGACCGCCGGGGGCATGCTCGCCGTCGCGTGAACCCCGGCCGCAGACGGGATCGGCGGATCAGCCGCGCACGAACAGCATGACGAGCGACGTCACCAGGGCCACCACGCCGAGCGCCAGCATCCCGATCGCGAGTCGGGTGACCGCCCGCACCGCGGGGGAACCGTGGGTCAGCCGCATGCGGTTCCGCGATCCGCGGCGCACGAAGATGTCGGCCATGTCGGCGTCGCCGATGTGGTGGTCCTGCTCGTGGGTGAGGTGTGCCTCGCCGACGCCGCCGTCCTCGTCGAACCAGCGTACGAGCCGGCCGTTCGGACCGGTCTCGACGACCGCGCGCACCGGCAGCCACGTGCCGTCGAGGAGATACATGATGAGTGCGACACCTGCGAGGAGTGCGCCGACGCCGAACCCGATCCACGAGAAGATCTCGGCGAGGGCGTCGATCGCCTGAGACACCGCATCACCGTCCTTCGGATACGGAAAACGGCCGCTGTGCGCGGCCGTCTCCGGTTCTGAGCCCAGCCTAACGGATCACCCGGCCGGCTTCGGCACCACGTCTCACCGCCATGACGACTCCTTGCCGCCTTCCTCCGAGAGAGCGGTCTCGGTGCGCGTCTCGGTCTTGAGGATCCTCACCGACTGTCCGACGCCCTTCGCCAGAGCGGGCAGGCGCGCCGCGCCGAACAGGAGAAGGATCACGACGAGAAGGAGGATGAGGTGCCAGCCGCCGATGTTCGCGAGCAACACGTCGTCCTCCCCGTCAGATCTGGTCGCCGACGAGCGCGAGACACTGGATGGCGGCGAGCCCGTACTGCGCGCTCGCGTTGGTGCCGAACGGGGCGTCGTCGACCGGATTGAGCACCGTCGGCCCATCGATCCGCGTCGAGGTGAAGGCGAGGCCCTCGGCATACCCGGCGTGGCCGGTGCGGAACTCCTTCCATGCGCGCTTGGCGAGTGTGGTGTCGCCGAGCTGGTGCGCCGCGTACGCGGTGGCCCGCGAGTACGCCTGACGGAGGTTCTGGCTCCCCCACGAGACGCCGGTCACCGCCGCCTGCTCGGCCGACGTGCCGTTGTAGAGGCGGCAGTAGTTGACCCACTGCTCGGTCACCTGGGGGTCGTCGATCAGATCGATGAGCTCGGTCATGAGCTCGATGAGCCCGAACACCGAGTCGAGCGAGCCGACCGACACCGTCTTCTCGGTCTCCTCCCCGAACGTGCCGTCAGCCAGGTTGTAGCGCGGCGTGCCTCCCTGCGCCCATCCGTTCGGCAGCGCGGCGATCGTCTTGGCGCCGTTCACGAGCTTCGCCTGTGCGATCGGATCGCCGTTGCGCTCCCATTCGGCGAGCCACGCCAGCGCGAGCGCACCCCAGTCGGTCGTGGTCGAGACGCTCAGCGCGTCGGGCTGCGGGTCGTACGCATCCGTGCGGATCTTGCGGGAGGGGTCGAGCACGAGGAAGGTCTTGTCGGCGTCGACGAGGTCGCGCATGAGGTCGCCCACACGTTCGTCGGCGGTGAGGAAGTAGTAGAACCGGCGGTAGCCCGCATTGCTGATGCGCTGCTGCTTCGCGCTGTCACCCCAATGCATGATGCCGTGCCGCGTGCCCAGGTCGGCCCATTTGCCGAGGTGGTAGACGTCGACCTCGCCGGTGTGCCGCGTCATCGCCTCGGCGAAGCGGAACGCGGCGGCATCGCCGGTGCGCAGGTAGTGGTACCACAGCCACATGTCGGTGCTGAGCTCGGAGTTGTCCCACGCGTAGCCGCCCACGTCGTACCGCCACACGTGCCGGTCGCGGTCGAAGTCGTGCATGACGTCGCCATAGTCCCAGAACCCGTACCAGGAACGCTGGTCCACCTGCTGGACGTACCAGGAGTGCATGAAGGCCAGCTTGTCCTCGATCGTGGTCTTGGCGAAGTTGGAGCGGTCGACCGGCGCCCAGGATCCGAACACGCCCGCCGAGTGATTGTGCTGCGGACTGCTCACCAGGAGCGGAGGCGTGGCCGCAGCATCCGCCATCGCACTGAAATCTGCGGCGGACGGCGTCGCCCCGAGCGCCCAGAAGCTCAGCTCCGTCGTGCGTGCGACACCGTACGGGGTGCCGAATCCGGGCTCGTAGTCCTCGTACGTGATCTCGAGCGCGTCGAGCTGCTTCTCGTACGTGTCCTGGCCCAGGCCGTCGTGGTAGAACCGCAGGTCCATCGCCTCGGCGCGCGGCGACCACATCCACACCGTCGCAGTCGCCTTGTCGGTCGAGGCGCCGGTGATCTCGAGCTCGGTCGGGTGCAGCTGCCAGAAGTTGCGCATGCCGAAGGCGAGTCCGCCGCCCGGCGTGCCGACGTACGCGAGACCGCGCGAGCGCGTCCCGCCATCGGCACGGATCCACGAGTGGCCGGCGGACGTGCGCTTGCGGATCTCGAACCCGTGGGCCGTCAGCTGGCTGAGGCTGTAGTCGCCGAACGCGGGGATCCACTGCAGCCGTGAGGTGACCCGCTGGTCCCACGTGGCAGGGTCGGGCGTCCACGTGCCGGCGATCTGCGCGTTGCGCGCGGCCGCCCCGGGGTCGCGACGCTGACCGGTGATCCCACGGACGGCCTCGCCGAGCACGCCCTGCCCCGCACCCGCGAAGCGCACGTGGCGGTCATGCAACTGCGCGGCGAGCGGGACGGTGAAGCGGATGCCGAGCCCGTTGATGAAGTCCTTGTTCTCGTCGCCGTCGAAGACGAAGGTGTGCACGACACGGATGCCGTCGGAGCCTGCGTACAGGTAGAAGCGAAGGTCGAACGGCAGCCACGAGCGCTTGCCTTTCTTATGCGTGCCCTTCACGCGGATGACGGCGCGGACCGGACCGGACTGCTCGACGATGACCTCGCCCACGTCGCCCTGGAACCACTCGTTGTCGATCTTGTCGCCGGCGTCGGTGTCGGGCACATTCTGGCGCCCGGCGACGAGGCGGCCCTCCTCGGCGATGATCGTGTTGCCGCGGCGGATGAGGGAGACGATGCTCTTGCCGTTGCGGGGGAACTCGACGGTGACGACGCCGGTGTCGACGACGACCTTGCCGGGGTTCTCGGTGACTTTGACGGGCGCCGCCGGCGCGGCGGCGGTGCCGGGCTGCAGGGAGTACGTCGTCGACCGCTCGACGGAGGCGGCCACGGCGTGGGCGGTCCATTTCACCGATCCGTCAGGCCACCAGCCTGTCGGCCACGTCTGGACCGGGACGCTCGCGCCGCTCTCGGCGACGAGCGCGAAGGACTGATCGGGCGCCAGCGCGCCCTTCGGCCACGGCACGCCCCACGTGGTGCCCGCGGTCAGCTGGGACGGCACCCCGTCCTCGAGCCAGCGCAGCGAGACCGGATCGTGGCCTGTGAGCCGGGCGGGCACGATCCGCCCGAAGGCGTCGCGCGCGGCCGGGGCGGCGTTCGCGGTGCTCGTCGACGCGAAGGTGAACGCGGTGGCGACGCCGGCGGCGAGAGACGTCTGCAGCAGTCCGCGACGGCTGATGTCCATGTGTGTGACTCCTCATCGAATCCTTCGGAGCCGCCTCGGCCCCGACAGGCACCGACTTTATGGACGACACCCCGCCCTGCACGGACAAGCGGACAAAACCGGTCATGACCCGGGCTTCGTCGGATGAGCATGGGCGCGGCGAGGCCCCGGGCGGACCAGATCGCGGGCGCGACGAAGCCCCCGGCGTTTCGACACGCCCGGGTTCGTGCGGGACCGTTCAGCCCGCGCGCGCGACCACTGCTCGGGCGGCGAGCACGAGCATTCCGGGGACGAGCACCACCAACGGCGCGAACATCCACACGACGAGCCCGCTCATGCCCAGGGCGAGCAGCAGGAGGAACGAGCCGGGGACGTCGCGCACGGACTCTTCCGCCGCGCTGCGGATCAGCACGCTCCACGAGGCGGTCGGCCGCCACTTCGCGATCGCGCGGAGCAGCACCACGCCGATGCCGAGACCGATCAGTCCCGACGCCCAGCGGTAGGCCGCGCCGCCAGGCATCTCGAGGATCACCGGGCTGGTGAGCGTCGCGGCGATCGCCCAGACTGCGGCGGCGGCGAGCACTCCCCACAGCCAGCCGCGCCGCAGCGCCCGCAGGAAGTCCCGGCCGAGTTCGAGCAGCGAGTCCGACTCCCCCTCGACGTGTCGTCGGAAGTGGGCGGCGCCTGCCGCGAAGGCCGGCAGTGCCGTCACGGCAGGGAGGGCGAGCACCGCCACCGCCAGGCTGACCACGATCGTCTCGGAGAACAGCCCGAGCCCGCGGCTCGACAGTACGCGGGCGATGCGCTGGGCACCCCGCGGGGGCCGTCCGGCCGCCCGGACTCCCGCCCGGGCGGGAGCGCCGTGGCGCGGGGTCGTGCCAGTGGCTGTCATCGCCTCAGCCCTTCAGTCCCTGGGTGGCGACCCCGTCCACGAGGTACCGCTGGAAGATGAGGAAGAAGAGGAACACCGGGATGAGCGCGAGCACCGCCATCGCCATCTGCCCGCCGTAATCGGCCGACGAGCTCTGGTCGACGAACAGGCGCAGCGCGATCGGCAGCGTGTACAGGTCGGGGTCCTTGAGGTACAGCAGCGGGCCGAAGAAGTCGTTCCAGGTCCAGATGAACGTGAAGATCGCGCTCGTGACCAGCGCCGGCTTGAGCAGCGGCAGCATGATCGATCCGAAGGTGCGGTAATGGCCCGCGCCGTCGATGCGCGCGGCCTCGTCGAGCTCGCGCGGCAGTCCCCGCATGAACTGCACCATGAGGAAGACGAAGAACGCTTCGGTCGCGAGGAACTTTCCGAGGAGCAGCGGGGTGAAGGTGTTCACCATGCCGAGCGCGTTGAACATGATGTACTGCGGGATGATCACGACGTGGAACGGCAGCAGCAGCGTCGCGATCATGATGCCGAAGTACACCGAGCGGCCGGGGAAGTCGATCCGGGCGAACGCGTAGGCGGCGAGCGCCGACGAGATCACCACGCCGATGACCGACAGCACCGCGAGGATCGTCGAGTTCTGGAAGAACGTCCAGAACGACACTCCTCCGATCCCGCTCAGCGCGGTCTCGTAGTTCTCGAACGTCACCTCGCGCGGCAGCAGCTGGGCGTTGCCGACGATCTGCGACGACGGCTTGAACGTCGACAGCAGCATCCAGGCCACGGGGTAGAGGATCACGACGAGGAGCGCGAGCACGACGACGTGGAACACGATCTCCTTGCCCGTCCAGCGGCGCCGCGTGCGGGCACGGCGTGCGGCCTTGCCCTCCTCGGCGGTCACGAGCAGCTGCGTTGCGCTCATCGTCCTTCGTCTCCTGCGTAGTGGACCCAGAACTTCGAGCTGCGGAAGAAGATCACCGTGATGAAGGCGATCACGAGCACGAGGACCCAGGCCATGGCCGAGGCGTACCCCATCTGGAAGTCGCGGAAGCCGCGGAAGTAGAGGTACAGCGTGTAGAAGAGGGTCGACCGCGCGGGGCCGCCAGTGCCGCCCGAGATGATGAACGCGGAGGCGAACACCTGGAACGCGTTGATGGTCTCGAGCAGCAGGTTGAAGAAGATCACCGGCGAGAGCATCGGGATCGTGATGGCACGGAACTTGCGGATCGGGCCGGCGCCGTCGACGGATGCCGCTTCGTAGAGCTCGTGCGGCACCTGCTTGAGTCCGGCGAGGAAGATCACCATCGGAGCGCCGAACTGCCACACGGCGAGGAGGATCAGCATCGGCATGGTCTTGTCGGGGTCGCCGACCCAGCCGCCTGCCGGGAAGCCGAAGAACTGCTGGATGCTGTCGACCGGTCCGTCGTCGATGAACATGGCCTTCCACACGACGGCGATCGAGACCGACGCCCCGACGAGCGACGGCAGGTAGAAGGCGGACCGGTAGAAGCCGCTGCCGCGGAACGCCGCGTTGAGGATGAGCGCCACACCGAGCGCGGCCGCGAGCTTGAGCGGCGTGCCGACCAGCACGTAGACGGCGGTGACCTTCCACGCCTGCAGATAGTCGGGGTCGCTCCACAGCCGGACGTAGTTGTCGAAACCGATCCACTCAGGCGGGCTGAACAGGTTGTAGTCGGTGAAGGAGAGGTAGAGGGAGGCGACCATCGGCCCTGCGGTCAGCAGCAGGAAGCCGAGCAGCCAGGGTGCGAGGAAGACGTATCCGGCGCGGATGTCCTCCCAGCGGCGCCGGCGGCGCGGCGCCGGCTGCGGCGTCCGCACCTCCGGCGGCGCGGGGGGTGCGAGTGTATCGGCGGTCATGACGGTTGCTCTCCCGGAAGTCGCGGGCGGCGTGCAGCGGTGCACGCCGCCCGCAGGGTGGTCACTTCAGTGCGTTCTCGGCCTCGGCGAACCAGCGGTCGGCCGCCTCGTCGGGTGTGGCCGCACCGTAGGCGACGTCCTGGCTGATCGCCACGAAGGTCTGCTCGAGCGTTCCGAGGCCCTTCACGGCCGGCGGCGCCTGGCCGTCCAGCTGGTCCGCGACGGACTCCTGGTAGGCGAGGATCTTCTCGTCGAGCTCGTTCGCCTCGATGCCCTCGGCGGCGCTCGACGAGGCGGGCACTCCACGCGACATGCCGAAGATCGCACCCACCTCGGGGTCGTTCACGAGGAAGTCGATGAACTTCGCCGCCTGTGCGGGATGTTCGCTGTTGGCGCCGATCGAGAGCATCAGGCCGGGCTTGAGGAACATGCCCGTGTCGTCCTCGTCGTCGTAGGGCGGGATCGCGAGCGACAGCTCGGGCTTCGCGGGGCCTTCGCTGAAGCGGGCGAGGAAGTTCGCCCAGCTGACGTCGCTGGCGATCTCACCGGCACCGAGGGCATCCACGCCCTCGAGCTGCGCCTGGCGCGCGGCCGGCATGACCCCACCCGACTCCTGCAGCGTCGCGCTGCGCGACCACCAGTCGGCGAGGTCGCTCTTGTCGAAGCCGAGCTCGTCGCCGTCGATGAGAGACAGACCCTGCTGGCCGAGCCAGATCTGGAACAGCCAGAAGTACTGCGTGTAGTCGAGCGAGCCGTAGACGACCGGGCTGTTCGCCGCGCCGGCCTTCGAGACCTCCGCGAGGAAGTCGTCGTACTCGTCCCAGGTCAGCGGGCCGTCGGGCACTTCGACTCCCAGCTGCTCGAGCAGGGGGCCGTTGTAGAGCGTCGCGAGCGTGCTGCTCGACGATGCGAGGCCGACGATCTTGTCGTCGACGGCGCCCGCCTGCACGAGCGACGGGTCGATGCCGTCGGTGTCGATGGCCTCGCCGATGTAGTCGTCCAGCGGCAGCACGTGCCCGAAGCCGCCGTACTCAGCGAGGTAGGCGAGGTCCATCTGGAACACGTCGGGGAGCGTCCGGCTCGCGGCCTCGGTGTTGCGCGAGGTCCAGTAGTCGCCGAAGCTCGCGTAGCTCGTCTGGATCGTGATGTTCGGGTTCTGCTCCTCGAACAGGTCGATCGCCGCCTCGTAGCGCTCGGCGCGACTGGCGTCACCCCACCACGCGAAGTTCAGCGTGACCTCTTCGTCGGGGTCCGCGCTCGCAGCGGGTTCGGCGCCGCCGGCGCAGCCGGTCAGGAGCGTGAGGGCGCCGACCGCGAGAATGGTCCCCGCGGTGAGTGCGCCTCGCCGTGCCGTGGCACTGGTGAATGCTCGGGATGTCATCGGAGCCTCCTTGCTCGTTGCCTCTCGTCGCTCACCCGGCGATCGCGCCGGGGGCCGTGCAGAGACAATGTAGGTCGGGGTTCGACCGGTCGTGAGCAAGCGGACAAAAGCGATCACGACACCGCCCCGCACGACTCGCGCACCGTCAGACGCGGCAGCATCGTGATGTGCCGCGCGGCGCTGTCGGGCGCCGCGATGCGCTCCGTGAGGATGCGCATCGCCTCCTGCCCGAGGTCGCGTCCAGGCGGGGTCACACTCGTGAGCGGAACCATGGCAAGCCCCGCGGTGTCGTCATCGAACGCGACGACCGCGAGATCATCGGGAACACGGATGCCGCGGTCCATGGCGAGCTCGACGAGCCGTGCGGCGTGCACATCGGTGTGCACGAGTGCCGCGTCGGTGCCGGTGTCGCGGCAGGCTTCGAGGAACGCGATGAGGGAGTCGTCCAGCGGATCGCTCTCGCCGTCACCGCCCTTCGGGAGCGCGACGGACGGCGCGTCGGCGAGGCCGAGCCGGGCCACGGCGGCGCGGTGGCCGTCGCGGATGAGCGGCGCCGTCGGCGTGCGGTCGAACAGCGCGAGGCCGACCGAGCCGTGCCCGAGCAGGGACAGATGCTCGACCGCAAGTTCGGCGCCGCGCTCGTGATCGGTGCGGGCGCTGTCGTAGACGGCGAGCGCCGTGGATTCCAGTCTTCGCTCGAGGAACACGACCGGCACCGGGATCGTCCGCACCCACTCGGCCAGCTCCGCCTCGGTGCGGCTGCGCATGGTCGGGGCGAACACGATGCCCGCGACGCCGATCTCGATCAGCCGCTCGACCTGCCGCTGCTCGAGGTCTTCGCGGTACTGCGAGGTCGCGAGCACGACACGGGTGCGCACGCCGTGGGACGCGGCATCCATCCCCCGCACGATCTGCGGGTAGTGGCTGACCGATCCGGGGACGACCACGCCGACGTTCGTGCGCGCCGCCTGCGGGACGGCGGGGGCGCCGACGGCGATCGCGCCGCCGTGGACGCGGGCGAGCTTGCCGGCCTTCTCGAGCTCCACGATGTCGCGGCGCACCGTCACCTGCGAGACGCCGAGCTGCGTCGCGACGTCCGCCGCGCTGACGCTGCCGTGGAGTTCGACCTGGCGCAGCAGGTGCTCGTGACGTGTCCTCGGCAGTGAGTGCTGTCCAGTCATGGGTGCGAAGTCCGTTCGTCGCAGTCTGATCCGGTTTGACCGATCAATGATCGGAATTGTCCGAAAGGGCCGATGGCTACAGGATCGTAATGCACGATCGACGCGTGACGATGACGTACGGGGAAGCCGAAGTGGCGAAGACGACAGCACGGGACCGCTGGCAGGGGCTCGCCGACCGGCTGCTGGAGGCGACGGCGCCGTACGCGTCTCCGAGCGGTTCGCTCGTCGTGCTTCCAGGCCCGGCGAGCGCGTCGGGACGATGGAGCGACGGGCTCGAGGGCTTCGCCCGCACCGGCCTGCTCGCGGCGTTCCGCGTGGCCGGCGCCGGCGGCGACGACCCGGCAGGGCTGCTGGAGCGATTCGCCCGCGGGCTCGCCGCCGGAACCGACCCCGCCCACCCGGAGCGGTGGCCCACGATCAGCGAGCGCAGACAGGCTGTGCCCGAGGCGGCATCCGTCGCGATCCTCCTGTCGGAGACCCGGCCTTGGCTCTGGGACCGTCTCGACCCCGCCGTGCAGGAGCGCACGGTCGCCTGGCTCGCCGGCGTGGTGGGCACGGGCGGCTACACCAACAACTGGACGTGGTTCCAGACGGTGATCGAAGGCTTCCTGCAGTCGGTCGACGGCCCCTGGAGTCAGGGCGACCTCGACCGCAACCTCGAGATCCAGGAGGGCCTGTACCTCGGCGACGGCTGGTACTCCGACGGCGCAGGACCCGACGGGTCGCGCCAGAACTTCGACCACTACGCGGGCTGGGCGTGGCACGTCTACCCCCTGCTGCACGCGCGGATCCTCGGCACCGACCTCGAGCAGGTGCATCGCAACCGCCTCCGGGATTTCCTCGGTCAGGCGCGCGACCTCGTCGGCTCCGAGGGCGCTCCGCTCTTCCAGGGCCGCTCGCTCACGTACCGCTTCGCGACGCTCGCCCCGTTCTGGGCGGGGGCCATCGCCGGCGAGACCCCGCTGGCAGCGGGCGGTACGCGGGCGCTCGCCGACGGCGTGCTCGACCACTTCCTCGACGCCGGGGCCGTCGACGAGCGAGGCCTGCTGTCGATCGGCTGGCACCGTGAGCACCGCCCGATCCGGCAGGCGTACACCGGCTCGTCGTCGACGTACTGGGCGAGCAAGGGCCTGATGGGCCTGCTGCTGCCCGAGGACCACCCGGAGTGGTCGGTGCAGCCGGACGACGTCCAGGCCGAGCCCGTCCGCACACGCCTCATGGTCGCACCGGGCTGGCTCGTGGTGCGCTCCGAGGCCGATGGCATCGTGCGCGTTCTGAACCACGGCTCGGACGGCTTCCGCGGCCCCGCGGGCGGCGTGCGCGCCGACAATCCCTTCTACCACCGGGTCGGCTATTCGACGATCTCCTCCCCCGACCTCTCGGCCGGCGGGATCGCCAAGCCCCTGGAGTCCCATGTCGCGCTGCTGGACGGTACTGGTACCCCGTCCCACCGCGACCGCATCGAGCGCGTGCACCTGGACGACCGCGTCGCGGTGTCGCGGTCGCGGGTCCACTGGCTCGACACCCCCGAAACGGGGAACACGACCGACGTCGCGGGATGGGCAGCGCTGCGGCGCGGCCCGCGGGTGACCGTGGCGTCGGTCGTGCACGGGGTGCACGAGCTCCGGCTCGCATGGTGGGATGCAGCGCCGCGCGTCGCACAGCCGTCGGCCGCCGACGACCTCGACGCGGTGTGGCCCGAAGACGGCGGACCCTGGCGCTTCCGCATCGGCGGATGGGCGCTGCCCGTCGAGCACGGCCGGTGGCGAGCGACCGCAGCGACCACCGCGACCCGCGACGACGGCGTGACGACCGCCGTGGTCGGCGTGCGCGGCCTGCCGGTCCCCGGGATCGCCCACCGATCCGGCGGGGATTCGTTCGCCTCCGGTTCGGCGACACCCTGGGCCGCGGGCGCTACCCCTGCCGGCGAGGGCGACGTCGTGGCCGCGCTCGTCGCGATCGGTGCGCAGGAGACGCTCGATCTCGACGCGGTGCCCGCCGTCGAGGTCGAGGCCGGCCGTGTCGTCGTGCGCTGGAGCGACGGCGTCGTCGACATCGTTCCGACCGGCGAGGACCGCGCGTGAGCGCCCTCGCGCGCCCCAAGGCGCTCTTCGCGATGGAATCCCCGCAGCTCGCGTCGGAGCTGTTCGGTGCCGCGGCTCGTGCCGACCTCGAGCGGTTCGTCCGCCTCGACGATCTCGTGCTGACCCCTGACCTGCTGAGCGTGCCGCCGTCGACGGCCGACACCGAGATCCTCATCACCGGGTGGGGCGCTCCCGCGCTCGACGGGCCGACGCTCGCCCACTGGCCGCGCCTGCGCGCCGTCGTGCACGCCGCCGGGTCGGTCAAGCGCCTCGTGACCCCCGCGGTCTGGGAACGAGGCATCCGTGTCTCCAGTGCCGCCGGTGCGAACGCGGTCCCGGTCGCGGAGTACACCCTCGCGACGATCCTGCTGAGCGCCGGAGATGTGCTCCGCTCGGCGCGCGACTTCACCCGGACCCACGACATGATCGCGGCCCGCCCGCGCGGCGGGGTGGGTGCCTTCGGCATCACAGTGGGCGTGGTGGGCGCGTCCCGTATCGGCCGGCGCGTGATCGAGCTGCTGCAGCCCTTCGACATCCGGTGCGTCGTCTTCGATCCCTCGCTCGACGCCGCGAGTGCATCCGCCCTCGGCGCGGAGCTCGTGAGCCTTCCCGAGCTGCTCACGCGCTCGCAGGTGGTCACCATCCACGCGCCGGCGCTCCCGGAGACCTTCCGCATGATCGGCCGCGACGAACTCGCGCTCATGGCCGACGGCGCGACACTGATCAACACCGCGCGAGGGTCGCTCGTCGACACCGATGCCCTCGTCGCCGAGCTCGCGACCGATCGCCTGCGGGCGGTGCTCGACGTCACGGACCCCGAGCCGCTGCCGCCGGGGCATCCGCTGTTCTCTCTGCCGGGCGCCACGCTGACGCCTCACATCGCGGGCTCGATCGGCAACGAGCTGCGTCGGCTCGGCCATCATGTCGTCGCGGAAGTCGAGCGCTTCGTGCGCACGGGCGACCTCGCCGACGAGGTGACCTCGCCCGACCTCGCGCGCATCGCGTGATGCTGCCGCATGGGGGCGGCAGCCCCCTCTGCATCGGTCGGGGCGTCAGAGGCTGATACGCGGCGACGAAGTCTCCGTACGATCGAGTCGTCCGACGTCGCGCTTCGCATGCCGCGAGGAGGGATTCCCGTCGAAGGGGATCTGTGGAGCCACCTAAGGGAATCGAACCCTTGACCTAATCATTACGAGTGATTCGCTCTGCCGACTGAGCTAAGGTGGCGGGCCTCGCTTGCGCGACGCACAAGCAACGATCTTACAGGGTCTCGCGGGCGCTCGCGAATCACGGCGGCCGAGGCATCCGTTCCGGACTCGATCCCACTTCCGGACGGACTCGGTGTCGACGTGTTACGCCCCGGTTCGAGATGGCGCATCACCCCCACGTAGGTTCGAAGGCGGTCCGCGACGAAGCGTGCGCGGTCCGTGGATCGTGCGCGCGGTCACAAGCCCGAGACGGGCCTCGATCCACAGGAGCACTCACATGTCCACGTCCAAGAAGCTCACCGCCGCAGCAGCACTCGCGCTTCCTCTCGCCCTTCTCCTCGCCGGCTGCGCCGGTACCGGAACGGATGCCGCCGCCGGCGCCTCCGAAGAGAACGAGGTCGTCCGCATCGGCGTCGTCGACTCCGGCGACCCGTACTGGGAGACCTACAAGGAGGCCGCCGCGGACGAGGGCATCGAGGTGGAGCTCGTCAACTTCAGCGAGTACACGCAGCCGAACCCCGCCCTCTCGGCGGGCGAGCTGGACCTGAACCAGTTCCAGCACATCATCTACCTCGCGACCTACAACGTGCAGAGCGACGACGACCTCCAGCCGATCGGCGCCACGGCGATCTACCCGCTCGGTCTGTACTCGTCGCAGTACGAGTCGACCGACGACATCCCCGAGGGATCGACGGTCGCCGTTCCCAACGACGAGTCGAACCAGGCGCGCGGCCTCCTCGTTCTCCAGTCGGCCGGCCTCATCGAGCTGAAGGACGGCGGCTCGGTCTTCTCGACCGTCGCCGACGTGCTGCCGGAGTCGAAGGTCAAGGTCGAAGCGCTCGACGCCGCCTTCACCGCGACGTCGCTTCCCGACGTGGCGGCGGCGATCGTGAACAACGACTTCCTCGCGGACGCCGACCTCGCCGCCGAGGACGCCATCGCCACGGACGACCCGACCGACCCGAGCGCGTTCCCGTACATCAACATCTTCGCGGCGAAGGCCGAGGACGCCGACAACCCGACGTACCTCAAGCTCGTCGAGATCTACCAGAACACGCAGGACGTCCTCGATGGCGTCGTCGAGGCGTCGGGCGGCACCGCCGTCCTCGTGAAGACCCCGGTGGACGAGCTCGTGACGTCGCTCACCGACGTCGAGGACGACATCCGCGCCAACTCGTAACAGCCGCCATTTCGCGGCACTCGCCTGTGCGGTCCGCGTGCACCTCGTGCGCGCGGGCCGCACACGCGCGTTCCGCCGAGGAGCATTCATGACCCTGATCCGCCTGACCGGCGTGACCAAGACCTTCCCGCCGGCATCCACAGACGGCGCGACTGTCGTCGCCGTCGACGACATCTCGCTCGACATCGCGGCCGGCGAGGTGTGCGGCATCATCGGCTACTCCGGTGCCGGCAAGAGCACCGTGCTGCGGCTCGTGAACGCGCTCGAGACGCCGACCTCCGGCACCGTCGAGATCGACGGCCGTGACATCACGCACCTGCGCGAGCGCGAACTGCGCGAGCTGCGCGGCGACATCGGCATGATCTTCCAGCAGTTCAACCTCTTCGACTCCCGCACGGTCGCGAAGAACATCGCCTACCCGCTCGAGGTCGCGCGCCGCCCGCGCGCCGAGATCGCGGCGCGCGTCGACGAGCTGCTGCGCTTCGTCGGCCTCGCCGACAAGGCGAAGAACTACCCCGAGCAGCTCTCTGGCGGGCAGAAGCAGCGCGTCGGCATCGCCCGCGCCCTCGCGACGAACCCGCGCATCCTGCTCGCCGACGAGGCGACGAGCGCCCTCGACCCGGACACCACGCAGGAGGTGCTCGCGCTCCTGAAGCGCATCAACCGGGACCTCGGTGTGACCGTCCTCGTGATCACCCACGAGATGGACGTCATCCGCACCCTCGCCGATCGCGTCGTCGTGATGGAGGACGGCGCAATCATCGAGAGCGGCGCCGTGTTCGACGTGCTCTCGTCGCCGCAGCACGCGGCGACGCGCCGCTTCGTCGCGAGCATCATCGAGGACGTCCCGGTCGGCGACCAGCTGCGCACGCTGCACGACCGCCACCCGGGGCGCATCGTGACGTTCACGATCCGCGACGGCGACGTCACGCAGGCCGACGTCTTCGCCGCACTGTCGTCGCGCGGCGTGCGCTTCGAACTCGTGCACGGCGGGATCAACGACATCGGCGGGCGCGTCTTCGGGCATCTGACTCTGGCACTGACCGGAGAGGCGGATGCCGTGCAGCAGGCCATCGACGCGGCCTCGGCGTTCGCGCCGCTCATCGAGGAGGACGTTCGTGGATAGGCTCATCGACCTTCTTCCCGAGCTCTGGGCCGCGACGGCCGAGACGCTGTACGTGGTGTCGCTGAGCCTCGTCTTCGGCGGCATCGCGGGACTCTTCGTCGGACTCGCGCTGTACGCGACGAGGCCGGGCAGCCTGTTCCCCAACCGGTTCCTGTTCGGCACGATCAACGTCATCGTGAACTTCTTCCGGCCGATCCCGTTCGTGATCCTGCTCGCGGCCGTGCAGCCGATCGCGCGCAGCCTCGGCATCCCGGGCATCGGTCCCGAGTTCGGCATCTTCGCGATCACCATCGCGTCGCTCTTCGCGATCAGCCGCATCGTCGAGCAGAACCTGCTGACGGTGCGTCCCGGCGTGATCGAGGCCGCCCGTGCCACGGGGGCGAGCCGCTCGCGGATCCTCCTGCGCCTCCTCCCCCGCGAGGCGCTCGGCCCCCTCATCCTCGGCTACACGTTCATCGTCGTCGCCCTCGTCGACATGACGGCGATCGCGGGCGCCGTCGCGGCGGGCGGACTCGGTGAATTCGCGATCGTCTACGGCTTCAAGCAGTTCAACCCGGCGGTCACCTGGGCCGCGGTGCTCGTGATCATCGTGATCGTGCAGCTCGTGCAGTTCCTCGGCAACGCGCTCGCCCGCCGCGTGCTGCGCCGCTGACGACCACGACCTCGCAAGCAGCAA
The DNA here is from genome assembly GCF_001422925.1 of Microbacterium sp. Leaf288. Classification (GTDB taxonomy): domain Bacteria; phylum Actinomycetota; class Actinomycetes; order Actinomycetales; family Microbacteriaceae; genus Microbacterium. The sequence continues at coordinate 645,612 of NZ_LMNI01000011.1, read as the reverse complement.
GCGGATGCCGCGACCCTGAGGTCGCGGCATCCGCTTCTGTCGTTCGTCAGTTCACTCGCAGCGCAGCCCGTCCTGCGGGGGCGTCCCCTCGAGCAGGTACGTCTCGATCGCCGAGTCGACGCACGAGTTTCCCTTGTTGTACCCGGTGTGGCCCTCGCCGACGCGCGTCACCAGCACACCCGACGAGAGCTGATCGGCCAGCGACACCGACCACTCGTACGGGGTCGCCGGGTCGTTCGTGGTGCCGACCACGACGATCGGCGCGGCACCGTCGGCGGTGATGCGCTCGCGCACGCCGGTGGGCGGGTACGGCCACACCTCGCAGGGGTCGGGTCCGAACCAGTAGGGCGCGATCGTGGGCGCCTTCTCGGCGAGGGTCGCCTCGGCCGCCGCCAGGTCCTCATCGGTGGCACCCGTGGGGTAATCCATGCAGTTGTACGCGCGGAACGCCTCGGTCTGGTTGCCGGTGTACGTGCCACCCTGGCGGTCGTAGTAGAAGTCCGCCAGCTGGAACGCGATGTCGGCGTTGCCCTGGAGCACGTCGGTCAGCGCCATCGTGAGGTACCCCCAGCTGTCCTGCGAGTAGAGTGCGGCGACGATCGCGGTCATCAGTGAATCGGAGCCGAGCAGGCGGCCGTCGGCGTTCGGGATCGGGTCGCGGTCGACGCTCGCGAGCAGCGTTCCGAGATCGGCCATCGCCTCGTCGACGGTGCCGCGGAACGGGCACTCCTTATCGGTCAGGCAGTCCGCCATGTACGCGCGCAAGGCCGATTCGAACCCCGTGCCCTGGGTCACGTTGACGTCGAGGTTCGACACCGACGGGTCGACGGCGCCATCGAGCACGAGTCGTCCCACCTTCTCGGGGAACAGCTTCGCGTACGTCGCGCCGAGGAACGTGCCGTACGAGTAGCCGAGGTAGTTCAGCTCCGTGTCGCCGAGCACCGCGCGCAGCAGGTCCATGTCGCGGGCGGAGTTCTCGGTGGTGATGTACGGGAGGATGCCGTCGCTGTTCTCGTCGCAGGCCTCGCCGAAGCTCTTGTGCCGTGCGAGGAGCTCGTCGGCCCAGGCATCCGTCCCGCGGGCACCCTCGGGGATGTCGAACAGGTACGCGTCCATGTCGGCCGCGTCGTAGCAGGTCACCGCGGTCGACTCGCCGACACCGCGCGGGTCGAAGCCGATGACGTCGAACTGCCGGCGCACCGGCTCGCTCACCGCGAAAGACACCGAGTCGCGGATCAGGTCGACACCGCTGGCGCCGGGTCCGCCGGGATTGGTGAGCAGGGACCCGATCGGGTCGTCGGTGCCTTCGGCACGGCTGCGGATGACCGACAGCTCGATGTCGCCCTTCGTCGGGTCGGACCAGTCGAGGGGCGCCGTGACCGTGGCGCAGTCGAACGTCTCGTTGCAGCTGGACCAGTCGAGCGGCTGCTCGTAGTACGGCAGCAGGTTCTCGGCGACGCCGTCGGTGTCGGCCGCCTTGCTCGAGCTCGGACGCGGCGACGCGTCGGGGATCATCGCCGACAGGCAGCCGCTGAGGATGACGGATGCTGCGACCAGGCCGGCGACGACGGCAAGCGCGCGACGAAGTCGGCGGGGGCGGGTCGGGTTCACGGGATCCTTCCGCTCGCGACGGTGACGAGCATGCTCTCGAGCGCCAGGGCGGGCGCGGCGTTCAGTTCGAGGTTCTCGCGGGTGACGCCGATGCGGTCGACGACCGTGAGCGTGCGCTCGGGCGTCCACGCGGCGGCGAGGGCCCGCAGGTCGGGCTCGAGCTCGCGGTTGATGAGGTCGGTGTCGCGGCCGAACTGCAGCAGCAGCACATCGCGGAACATCGACTCGAGGTCGGTGAGCACACGATCGATGCCGTCGCGCAGGCTGCGCGTGGCGCGGCGCTTCTGCTCGTCCTCGAGCGCCGACAGCTGCGACCGCACGGCGGGCGGGACCGCGGCCCCTTCCGCGATGCCGAGGGTGCGCAGCAGCCCTGCGCGCTCCGCCTCGTCGCGCTCCGCGGTGAGGGCCTTGGCGTCGTCGGTCGCGGCGGCGACGATCGCGCCGGCGACCTCGACCGCGTCGCCCACGCCCCGCACCGCGAGCACGCCGCGCAGCGTGGCGTCGCGTCGTGCGCGGGCCGCGGCATCCGTCGCGAGCCGCTGCGCCATGCCGATGTGGCGCTGCGCGTGCCGGGCGGACTGCTCGGCGATCGCAGGGTCGACGCCGCTGCGCCGCACGATGAGGTCGGCGACGTCGGCGACGTCGGGCTCGCGCAGACGCAGCGTGCGCACGCGCGAGCGGATCGTCGGCAGCAGGTCGGCGTCGCTCGGCGCGCACAGCACCCAGACCGTGCGCTCGGGTGGCTCTTCGAGCGCCTTGAGCAGCACGTTCGAGGTGCGCTCGGCCATGCGATCGGCGTCTTCCATGACGATGACGCGGTACCGCCCGAGCGAGGGCGCGAAGTACGACCGCTCGACGAGGGCGCGCGCGTCCTTGATGGAGATGATGACGCCCTCGGTGCGCAGCGCGGTGAGATCGGGGTGGGTGCCGGCGAGCACCTGGTGCATCGTGCGTTCGTCACCGGGCTCGGCGATGAGCGCGGCCGCGAAGGCGTGGGCGAGCGTGGACCGGCCGGAGCCGGGAGGACCGGTGATGAGCCATGCGTGGGTCATCGATGCGGGATCGGATGCTGCTTCCCGCAGCGCCGCGACGGCATCGGGCTGCCCCCACACGTCGCCCCACGGGAACGCCTGGTCGTCCGTCGCGGAAGACGCCCCAGCGACAGCGGCGACCGGCTCCATGCCGACCAGCCTAACCATCCCGCCGGACACCGGCTGTGCGTACGCCGAGCGTTCGCCTCATGCGAGGAGCGGCTCCACGCGTGCGCGCACGGCGGCGGCGAGTTCGTCCGGCGGGAGCGCGGCGTCGAGCACGAGGAAGCGGTCCGGCTCGGCGGCGGCGAGGGAGAGGAACTCCTCTCGCACGCGGGCGTGGAAGTGCTCCTTCTCGGACTCGAGTCGGTCGAAGGGCTTGTCATCGGCGTCGAGGCGCTCGCGCGCCGATGCGGGGTCGAGGTCGAGCAGCACCGTGACGTCGGGAAGGAGGCCGCCGGTCGCCCACAGGGAGAGCTCTCGGACCTCGTCACGCCCGAGGACGCGTCCCGCACCTTGATACGCGACAGAGGAGTCGAGGTAGCGGTCCTGGATCACGACCTCGCCTCGCTCGAGTGCGGGCCGCACCAGCGTCTCGATGTGATGCGCCCGGTCCGCCGCGTACAGCAGCGCCTCCGCCCGCGGAGCGACCTCTCCCCGGTGGTGCAGGACGATGTCGCGGATGAGAACGCCCACCTCGGTGCCGCCGGGCTCCCGCGTGCGCACGACCGTGCGTCCGACACTCGTCAGCCACGCGTCGAGGAGCGCCGCCTGCGTCGTCTTGCCGACGCCGTCACCGCCCTCGAACGTGACGAACAGCCCTTCGACGGGCTCACGGACCGGACGGGTGTCGCCGCCGCCCGTCACTTCTTCGCCGCGGGCTTGCGCGTCGTCGTCGTGCGGCGCGCGGGGCGCTTGGCCGGTCCCTTCGCGCGCTTGTCGGCGAGCAGCTGCACCGCGCGCTCGAACGTGACCTCCATCGCGTCCTCGCCGCGCGGGATCGTCGCGTTCGTCTCGCCGTCGGTGACGTACGGGCCGAAGCGGCCGTCCTTCAGCTTGATCGGCTTGCCGCTCGTCGGGTCGGCCTCGAACTCCTTGAGGGCCGACGACGCGCCGCGCGCACCGTACTTCGGCTGCGCGTAGACGGCGAGCGCCTCCTCGAGCGTGATGTCGAAGATCTGCTGCTCGCTCTGCAGGGTGCGCGAGTCGGTGCCCTTCTTGAGGTACGGACCGTACCGGCCGTTCTGGGCGGTGATCGGGGCTTCCGTCTCGGGGTCGACGCCGACGGTGCGCGGGAGGTCGAGCAGCTTCAGCGCGGTGTCGAGGTCGATCGTGTCGACCGACATCGACTTGAAGAGCGATGCCGTGCGCGGCTTGGGCGCGGCCTCCTTCTTCGCCCCGCGCTTCTTCGGCGCGGGTTCCGGCTCGACGGCGACGACTTCGCCGGTCTCTTCGTCGACAGCTTCCTCGGCCGGCGGATCGGTCTCCTGCACGTACGGGCCGAAGCGGCCGTCCTTCACGACGACGAGCTTGCCGTTGGCGGGGTTCTCTCCCAGCACGCGGTCACCCGCGACCGGGGCGTCGATGAGCTCCTGCGCACGCGCCGGCGTGAGCTCGTCGGGCGCGAGGTCCTCGGGGATGTTGACCCGCCGGGGCTCGGCGTCCGGCTTCTCGGCGTCGGCCACCTCCAGGTACGGGCCGTACTTGCCGAACCGCAGCGTCGCGACGTCGCCGATGGGCGTCGAGTTGAGGGCGCGCGCGTCGATCTCTCCGAGGTTGTCGACGATGTTCCGGAGGCCGACGTGGTCGGTTCCCCCGAAGTAGAAGTCCTGCAGCCAGTCCTGGCGCTTCTGCTCGCCGCGGGCGATCGCGTCGAGGTCGTCCTCGAGCGCCGCCGTGAAGTCGTAGTCGACGAGGTCGGCGAAGTGCTGCTCGAGCAGGCGCACGACACTGAACGCGAGCCAGCTCGGGATGAGCGCCTGGCCGCGCTTGGTGACGTAGCCGCGGTTGAGGATGACGTCGATGATGCTCGCGAACGTCGAGGGGCGGCCGATGCCCTTCTCCTCGAGCGCCTTGACGAGGCTCGCCTCGGTGTAGCGCGGCTTCGGGCTGGTGGCGTGGCCCTTCGGCTCGACGTCGCGCATGCGGAGCACGTCGCCCACCGCCATCGCCGGCAGCGACTGGTCGTCGGACTTGTCGCTGTCGCCGCGCTTCTCGTCGCGGCCCTCCTCGTAGGCCTCGAGGAAGCCCTTGAAGGTGTACACGGTTCCGGATGCCGTGAACTCGGCGCGGCGGCCGGCCGCCGCGACCTCGAGGGTCACGGTGGTGGTCTCGTACTTCGCGTCCGACATCTGGCTGGCCATCGTGCGCTTCCAGATGAGGTCGTACAGGCGCAGTTCGTCGCGATCGAGCTGGCCGGACACCTCGGACGGCGTGCGGAACGTCTCGCCCGACGGGCGGATCGCCTCGTGCGCCTCCTGCGCGTTCTTGCTGTTGTTGCGGTACGAGCGGGGGTTCGGCGGCACCGACTTGTCGCCGTACATCTTGACCGCCTGCTCGCGCGCGGCCTGCACGGCCTGCGTCGACAGCGCCGTCGAGTCGGTGCGCATATAAGTGATGTACCCCTTCTCGTAGAGACGCTGCGCGACGCCCATGGCGTGCTTGGCGCTCATCGAGAGCTTGCGACCGGCCTCCTGCTGGAGGGTCGAGGTCGTGAAGGGCGGCTTCGGGCTGCGGGTTCCGGGCTTGGACTCGAGGGCGGTGACGGATGCCTCGGCCGCCGCCTCGATCGCGGCGGCGAGTTCGCGCACCTGTGCCTCGTCGAGGACGAGGACGGCCTTCTTCAGCTCACCGCGGTCGTCGAAGTCGGTGCCGCGGGCGAGCACCGCACCGTCGACGCGGGCGAGGCGCGTCGAGAAGGACTCGTCGATGCCCTGCGGGCGGTTCGGCGCGGCGAGCGCCTCGATGTCCCAGTACGAAGCAGACACGAACGCCATGCGCTCGCGCTCGCGGTCGACGACCAGGCGCGTCGCGGCCGACTGGACACGGCCGGCGGACGTGCCCTGCTGCACCTTGTACCAGAGCACGGGGCTGACGTCCCAGCCGTAGAGGCGGTCGAGGATGCGGCGGGTCTCCTGCGCGTCGACGAGCGCGAGGTCGAGCTCGCGGGTGTTGCCGACGGCGGCCTGGATGGCGTCCTTGGTGATCTCGTGGAAGACCATGCGCTTGACGGGGACCTTGGGCTTGAGCGTCTGCAGCAGGTGCCACGCGATGGCTTCACCCTCGCGGTCTTCATCGGTGGCGAGCAGGAGCTCGTCCGCCCCCTTCAGCGCGCGCTTGAGCTCAGCGACGGTCTTCTTGCCGCGCTCGCTCTCGACGTAGTACGGGTCGAAGCCGTTGTCGATGTCGATCGAATACTTCCCGTACGCCTCCTTCTTGTCGGCGGGGATGCTCTTCTTGTCCGCCAGGTCGCGGATGTGCCCGACCGAGCTGAGCACCTCGTAGCCATCGCCGAGGTACCCCTGGATCGACTTCATCTTCGTCGGTGACTCGACGATGACGAGCTTCTTGCCTTCTGCCAACGGGGGCGTCCTTTCTTCGACGCAAACCATACACGCCACTTCTCGGTGCAGGGGCTGTGAGACGTGATCAGGGAGGCGGCCCAGCCCGTGCGGAGGCCTGCGCGGTGACCGGCCCGAGGCGCATCGACACGGTCACCGTCGCGATCAGCTCGTCGAGCTCGCAGGCCTCGATGGCGCCGCCGAAAGTGCCCGCGACCTCGGCCGCACGCTCGCAGGGGACGCCGGGCACCGCGCCGGAGGCCGCGTCCGCCGCGGCGAGCGCACCGGCGTCGGCCGCTGAAGCCAGTCGCTGACTCGCGACCGCCGCAGCGCCGGCACCGGCGAGCGCCGCCGCGAGGATGGCGGCCGCACCGACGATCCCGACCGCGGCCGTCGTCCCCGCCATCAGCCCGGCCCGCGCGCCGGCGGCGCGAGGGCGCCGTGCGGCGCGTTCACAGGCCGCCTGCCAACGCACATCCGGCCGCCGTCACCCGCACTCCGAACAGCGCCGGAGCGGATGCCGCCACGCACACGAGATCCCCCTGAGCGGTGATGTCGACGGATGCCTCCGCCACGGTCGTCGCGACGGCGTCGCGCACGCGCTGCTCGGACTCGCCGCGGGCGCTCAGGCGCGCGGCATCCGCCACCGCGTCCTGAAGCCGCACCTGCCGCGACGCGCCTGCGAGGATCCCGACCCCGACGAGGAGGACGAGCGCGACGGCGGGGAGCGCGACCGCGAACTCGGCGACGACCGCACCGCGATCGTCGCCCAGCCGCGGCCGCATCACGCCACCGTGAGCGCGCGTCGCACGAGGTCGGTGAGGATGGTGCGCACCTCATCCGACCGCATGATGACGACGAGCAGGCCGGCGAAGGCGACCGCTGCCATCGTCGCGATGGCGTACTCGGCGGTCGCGGCGCCGGTCTCGTCCTCCCCCGTGCGGTCGACGTCGCGCGGTGCGAACAGGCGTTCGGCGCGGCGACGCGTGAGGCGGGGCACGACGAGGTCGGTTCGGGACAGGGACATATGGGTTCTCCGTTCGATGGATTCGTGGGTGCGGGCACGGTCTGGGCGCGAAGACGCGGCACGGCGTCGCGGTCTCGAGGAGGGGCCGTCACAGCGAGACCGACATCGTCGACATGACGCTGAGCAGCATGGGCGCGACCCCGAGGAGGAGGAATGCGGGCAGTGTGCACACGCCCAGTGGGATGAGCAGCCGCGAGGAGAGCCGCGCGGCACGAAGCCGGGCCTCGACACGGGCGCGATGCCGGGCGTGCGCGGCGGAAGCCCGCAGCAGCTCGACGGCGGGCACGCCTGCTGTCCGCGAGAGCGCGAGCACGGCGTCGACGTCATCGGATCCGCCCGGCGCGTCTCCTCCCGGGTCCGCCGCGGCGGTCCCGGACTCGCCGCCCGGATCGGTGCTCTCCCCCATGGTTCCGACTCGACGTGCGTCCCGCACGACCGCCCGCGCGCGGTCGATCGACACCCCGCCGCTCAGCGCGATCGCCATCAGCTCGGCGTCGAGACCGGGCGCGCGGTCCGGGCTCGCCGCAATGCGCACGAGCCGCTTCGTCCATCGGTGCGCGGCGAGGATGAGCACCGCACCGGCGCCGAGGCATGCCAGCCCCAGAGGGTTCGCGAACAGGGTGCCGAAGGTGTCGAAGCCGAGCGCCGCACCCAACCCCACGGCGACGAGCGGAAGCCAGCTCATGAGCCGGGCCGTGCCCGCAGGCTCGGCGAGGGTGACCCGCACCTCGTCGGCCGCCTCCTGCGCGTCGCGCAGCGCGGCAGCGAGTCCGCGCAGGCACTCGGCGAGCGGTGAACCCACGACGAGCGCGACCTGGCACGCGACGCCGACCTCCCGCCACGCGCCGGTGCCCGCGGTGGCGATCGCCTCGGGCAGCGGCAGCCCTCGGTCGATCGCCGAGGCGACGTGCCGAGCCGCCGGGTCGCCGGCGCGGGCGAGATAATCCCAGGCGCGGGCAGGCGCGACCCCGGCCTGCAGCAGCACCGCCAACCGCAGCACGGTCTCCGCGATGTCGGCTGATGACGTGGGGGGTCGGGGGGACGAGCGAACCCGGGACAGCACCAGGGCTCGAGGCGACGCCGCTGCCGGGGCGGATGCCCGTGCGCCCTTCGCACCCGTCACCTGCATCACCGCGCTCCCCATCGCTCCTCCTCGATGGCGAGACGCCCGTCGCCGCCGACGACGGGGCGACCGACTCCGGCGATGCGCCGCGAGCCGTCCGTGTCTCGCTCCACGTGCACGACGAGTCCGATCGCGCTGGCTGCCTGCCGCGCGAGCGCGTGGTCGTCGAGCCCTGCGGGCGCACCGAGAGCCTCGAGGCGTGCCGGCACGTCGTGGAGTCCGTTCGCGTGCACGGTGCCGGCTCCGCCGTCATGACCGGTGTTCAGCGCCGACAGCAGCTCCCGCACCTCGTCGCCGCGGCACTCCCCGACCACGAGACGGTCGGGGCGCATCCGCAGGGCCTCACGCACCAGACGAGCGAGTCCGACTCCGCCGGTGCCCTCGATGTTGGGCTGACGCGCCTCGAGGCGCACATGGTGCGGGTGCGCGATCCGCAGCTCCGCGACATCCTCGATCGTCACGATGCGCTCGTGCGCAGGCGCCTCCGCGAGAAGCGCCGCGAGCAGCGTGGTCTTGCCGGCGCCGGCGGCGCCCGAGACCAGGAGATTCGTGCGCCCGGCGATCGCCTCCCGCAGGCGGTCGCGGACTGCCTCGTCGAACATCCCGGTCTGCTGGAGCTCGTCGAGCGTCGCGACGCCCAGGCGCGGCACGCGGATCGACAGGACCGTGCCCTCGGGGGCGATCGGCGGCAGCACGGCATGCACGCGGATGCCGTCCTCCAAGCGCACATCGACGCACGGCGACGCGTCGTCGATATGCCTCCCGCCCAGACCGATGAGCGCGACGGCGAGGTCGCGCACCTCTTCTTCCGTGGCGCGCCACTCGCGTGCCGGCTCCACCCCGGCTCCGCGATCGACGAACAGGCCTGCCGCTCCGTTGACGAAGAGGTCCGTGACCCCCGGGTCGTCAAGGTAGGCGGTGAAGGGTGCGAGGACCGGATGCCGCTCGGCCGGCGCTCGCGGGGGCCTGGAGGCGTGCACCGGTTCGCCACGCGGAACTTCGGCCGCACCGGCACGCCGCGGAACCCATGCCCCGCCGGCGCCAGGCGGAGCCGGTGAACGCGCAGGCGCCGCGGCGCGTGGCGCTGTCTCAGCCGTGGCCACCAACGTCGTCGGGGCGGACGACACGGGCCGGGCCGCAGCATCCCATCGGTCCTTCGCAGCGGGTGCACCCGCAGCCCTGGAACGGGGACGGACGACGAACGGTGCGGACATGCTCCGACGCTACGAAGGCGGTGTCCCACCCGGCGAACACAACCGGTCATCCGTGGAGAGCCGCGCGACGCCACGGGTTGGGGAGGAGCCGACGAATCGAGAGACCGCTCCCAAGGAGGAGAGGCGGCATCCCATGGGGGGAATGGGATGCCGCCAAGCGCGGCCCCGAATTCGGGGGGTGACGTCGGGAGCCGCAATGCCAGAATCGATGTTCGGCCAACGGTCAGCATAGGCGAGGTAGGGGTCCTGACAAAACGAAAAGGAGAGGATTCTCACTGATATATCGGTCGGGATCGATGTATGCGGGGCCACCTACTATCGGGGGTAGTCGGTTCCAGCGGTGGTGGGTACATTTCCTGGCAGACTCGCCGACACCCCTCGGCCTCGACCCAGCCCGCAAAGGAGCGCGCTCCCATGAGCGAACAGACCCCTGTCACGCAAGCCAGCAGCCAGATCGATCACCTGCTGAACGAGGATCGGCGCTTCGCGCCCACCCCCGAGTTCGCCGACAACGCCATCGCGACGGCGGAGCTGTATGAAGCGGCGAAGGCGGACCGCCTCGGCTTCTGGGCCGACCAGGCCCGCGACCTCCACTGGCACAAGCCGTTCACCGAAGTGCTCGACTGGTCGAACCCGCCGTTCGCACAGTGGTTCGCCGACGGCGAGCTGAACGTCGCCTACAACTGCCTCGACCGTCACGTCGAGGCCGGCAACGGCGACCGGGTGGCGCTGCTCTGGGAGGGTGAGCCTGGCGACGAGCGCCGTGTCACCTACGCCGAGCTCACCGACGAGGTCAAGCGCCTCGCCAACGTTCTCGAGGGACTCGGCATCGGCCAGGGGGACCGCGTGGCGATCTACCTGCCGATGATCCCCGAGGCCGTCGCCTCGATGCTCGCGGTCGCACGCATCGGCGCCATCCACTCCGTCGTGTTCGGCGGGTTCTCGGCCGACAGCCTGCGCTCCCGCATCGACGATGCCGGCGCGAAACTCGTGATCACCGCCGACGGCGGCTACCGGAAGGGCAAGGTCTCGCCGCTGAAGCCCGCCGTCGATCTCGCCCTCGCCGACCGCGGCGCAGGGGTGCAGGAGTCCGTCGAGCACGTGCTCGTCGTCAAGCGCGGCGAGAACGAGGTGGACTGGAACGACGGCCGCGACCTCTGGTGGCACGAGGTCGTGCCGCAGGCCTCGGCCGAGCACGAGGCGCAGGCCTTCCCCGCCGAGAACCCGCTGTTCATCCTCTACACGTCGGGCACGACCGGCAAGCCCAAGGGCATCCTCCACACCTCCGGCGGCTACCTCACGCAGTCCGCGTTCACCAACAAGGTCGTGCACGACCTCCACCCCGAGACCGACGTCTACTGGTGCACCGCCGACATCGGGTGGATCACCGGGCACAGCTACGTCACGTACGGCCCGCTCGCGAACGGTGCGACGCAGGTGCTCTACGAGGGCACGCCGGATGCCCCCCACCCCGGCCGCTGGTGGGAGATCGTGCAGAAGTACGGGGTCACAGTGCTCTACACGGCGCCGACAGCGATCCGCTCGTTCATGAAGCTCGGCCGTGCGATCCCGAAGCAGTTCGACCTGTCATCGCTGCGCCTCCTCGGGTCGGTGGGCGAGCCCATCAACCCCGAGGCATGGATGTGGTACCGCAAGATCATCGGCGGCAAGACCGCGCCGATCGTCGACACGTGGTGGCAGACCGAGACCGGCTCGATCATGGTGTCGGCGCTGCCGGGCGTCACCGAGACCAAGCCCGGCTCGGCGCAGGTTCCCCTCCCCGGCATCTCGATCGACGTCGTCGACGAGGACGGCACGCACGTCGGCAACGGCAACGGCGGGCTCCTCGTCGTCACGGACCCGTGGCCGTCGATGCTCCGCGGCATCTGGGGCGACCCGGAGCGCTTCGTCGAGACCTACTGGGAGAAGTTCCAGAAGCAGGGCTACTACTTCGCGGGCGACGGCGCGCGCCTCGACGACGACGGCGACGTGTGGCTGCTGGGGCGTGTCGACGACGTCATGAACGTATCGGGTCATCGCCTGTCGACCACCGAGATCGAGTCGGCCCTGGTCGGAAACGAGGCCGTGGCCGAGGCGGCCGTCGTCGGCGCCTCCGACGAGACCACCGGCCAGGCGGTCGTCGCGTTCGTCATCATCAAGCAGTCGTACCTCGACGCGCACTCCCCCGACGGGCTGGCGCAGAACCTGCGCCTGTGGGTCGGCGAGCAGATCGGCCCGATCGCGCGTCCCCGCGACGTCTACATCGTGGGCGAGCTGCCCAAGACCCGCTCCGGCAAGATCATGCGTCGCCTGCTGCGCGACGTCGCCGAGGGCCGAGAGGTCGGCGATACGACCACCCTCGCCGACACGGCCGTGATGTCGGTGATCTCCGCGCAGGTCAAGTAGCGAAGTCCCCGCTCGTTGAGCGAAGGGCGCTCTGGCGCCCGAAGTCGAAACGCCCCTGACCTTGCGCAAGGTCAGGGGCGTTTCGACTCGCTTCGCTCGCTCAACGAGCGGATGGAGCGTCAGGCGTACGAGAAGACGACCTCGACCTCGACGGGGGCGTCCAGCGGCAGCACCGGCACGCCGACGGCCGAACGGGCGTGCTTGCCGGCGTCGCCGAAGACCTCGCCCAGCAGCTCGCTCGCGCCGTTGATGACGCCGGGCTGGCCGGTGAACTCGGGGACGGATGCCACGAATCCGGTGACCTTGAGGACGCCGGTGAGGCGGTCCACCCCGCCGACGGCCGCCGCTGCGGCGGCGATCGCGTTGAGGGCGCTCTGGCGCGCGTAGCCCTTCGCGTCGGACGCGGGCACGAGACCGTGGCCCTCGCCGACCTTGCCCGTCGCCGGCAGGGAGCCTGCGATCATCGGCAGCTGGCCGGCGGTGTAGACGAGGTCGCCGTGCGCCTTCGCCGGCACGTAGGCGGCGACCGGCGGCACGACGTCGGGAAGGTCGATGCCGAGCTCGGCGAGGCGGGCGCTCACACTCATGCTCACGCCTCCTCGAACTGCTTCGCGGCCTGGGCCGCAGCATCCAGTCCCGCGTTCTGCTGACCGCCGCCGGACGGGCGCTTGAAGTAGGCGACCAGACCGCCCTCGGGGCCCTGCACGACCTGCACGAGCTCCCAGCCCTGCTTGCCCCAGTTGTTGAGGATCGCGGCGGTGTTGTGGATCAGAAGGGGCGTGGTGAGGTACTCCCACGTCGTCATCGCGACTCCTCGAGTAGGGGGAAGGGACGGCTGGTGAAGGCTGGGAAACACCCCGGTCAGCTGTGCGTCCTTGATGGATCGCCCAGGTATCTCCCTTACGATCAACCCTATGCCTGATACCAAACGCACGGCCACCGGTGTGCTCGGCGGACTCGCCGGGCTCGTCGGCCTCAGTGCCGCAGCCGGTGTCCTCATTGCGGCGACCGTCACCCCCGCGGTCGCGCTCACGAGCACCGCGGCCGAGCGCGCGATCACGATGTTCGACAATCTCCCGAGCGTCCTCGAGATCGACAAGCTCATGCTTCCGAGCAACTTCTACTACACCGACCCCGCCACAGGGCAGCCGCAGTTGATGACGCAGTTCCTGGAGCAGGACCGCACTCCGGTCAACTTCGACCAGATCAACCCGGTCATGTACGACGCGCTCCTCTCCAGCGAGGACCCGCGCTACTACCAGCACGGCGGCATCGACCTCATCGGCACGACGCGCGCACTTCTGTCGAACGCCCAGGGCGGGGGCGAGACCCAGGGCGGCTCGTCAGTCAGTCAGCAGTACGTCAAGAACGTGCTGATCCAGAAGTGCGAGCAGAACGCCGAGACGGTCTACGAGACCGACAAGGACGGCAATCGCGTTCTCGACGAGGCGACCGGCCAGGACAAGGTCAAGCTCACCAGCGAGCAGGCGCTTCGCCAGTGCTGGGTCGACGCGACCACGGCCGAGGGCAGCGAGGGCTACAGCCGCAAGCTGCAGGAGATGCGCTACGCCATCGCGCTCGAGCAGAAGTACTCGAAGAACGACATTCTGCTCGGGTACATGAACATCGCGAACTTCGGCGGCATCACCTACGGCATCGAGGCCGCGGCGCGCCACTACTTCAACACCACCGCGGCGAACCTCACCGTCGCGCAGGCGGCGACGCTCGCCGGCATGGTGCAGAACCCGAACAACTACCGCATCGACAGGCCAGGCGGATCGATCTTCGCCTCCGACGGCACGTCGTTCAACAAGGCCCCCGACGGCGTGATCGACGAGGGCGCGAAGCTCGGTGTACTCGACAGCCTCGTGGCGTCCGGTGAGATCACCGAAGAGCAGAAGCTCGCCGCGGCGGACGGCTACACCTCGACCAAGGTGCGCCAGCTCTACGTGCTGAGCCGCATGCTGGACGACGGCAAGATCACACGCGAGCAGTACGTCGAGGCCGCCGTGTGGCCGATCAGCCCCGACGTCGTCGAGCCGAAGACCGGCTGTGCCAATGCGGGCGGCGCGGCGTACTTCTGCCAGTACGTCAAGTACGTGATCCTCAACGACGCCGCCTTCGGCGAAACCCCCGACGCGCGCCGCGACACGCTCCAGCGCGGCGGGCTCAACGTCTACACGACTCTCGACCCGCGCGTGCAGGGCCCGGCCGAGCAGGCGATGGCCGAGAACGCGCCGACCAGTGCCACCATGCCGACCTCCCCTGACTATTCGCCGGGCCGCTTCGGATCGGCCACGGTGAGCGTCGAGGCGACAACCGGGCGAGTTCTCGCGATGGCGCAGAACACGATCTTCAGCGAGGACGCCGCGAACGCCGAGGACTGGAACTACTCGGCCCAGGTCTATGCCGGCGATAGGACGTTCGGCGACTCGTCAGGCTTCAACGCCGGTTCTACCTTCAAGCTCTTCACGCTCCTCGACTGGCTCGAAAAGGGCCACTCCGTCAACGAGACGCTGAACGGTGGAACGCGTGTGTTCAAGCGGATGAAGACCTGCGGACCCGACTGGGTCAATACGACGAACACGGTCGTCAACAACTTCAACAAGCAGCGTGGGTACGTCGGCAACCCCATGCAGTTCACACGGGACTCGCTCAACACCGGCTACTTCGCCATGGCAGAGAAGCTCAGTCTCTGCGACATCGGCAGTGTCGCGACAAAGATGGGCGTCATCGATACGTTCGCCAACGCGCCGGTCGAGTTGAAGACGCTCACCGGAGTAATCGGAGTCACGCCCGTGTCGCCCCTTGCCATGGCGGAGGCCTACGCAACCGTCGCCAACAACGGCGTGTACTGCCAGCCTCAGGTGATCGACCGTGTGACCGACGCGGACGGCAACGAGCTTCCCAAGCCGCAGCGCGCCTGCAACCCGGTGATCGAGCCGCGCGTCGCTGCCACTGCCGCGTACGCACTGCAGGGAGTCATGAACGGCGGCACCGGAGCGGGCGGAAATCCGCGCGACGGTGTCCCGCTCATCGGCAAGACGGGAACCCACGAGTCGATCCAGTCGTGGCTCGTGACCTCGAGCACCAAGGTCGCCACGGCAACGTGGGCCGGCAATGTCAACGGTGGCGGCGACATCTTCAAGACGTGGCACAACGGCCGCAAGCTGTCTGACATCCGCTACAACATCACGCGATCGGTGCAGGGCGCCGCCAACGATGCGTACGGGGGCGACCAGTTCCCGAAGCCGGATGCGGATCTGACGAAGCAGGTCCTCACCGACCTCCCGAACGTCGTCGGCAAGTCGGTCGACGAGGCGACCAAGATCCTGACCGACGCGGGCTTCACCGTCGAGGTCGGCGGGCCGGTCGACTCCGATCAGCCGGCGGGCGTCGTCGCCGCCCAGAACCCGGGCGCCGGCAAGGTCGCAGGCGGCAGCACCGTCACGATCAACCCGAGCAACGGGGAGGGCATCGCCGTGCCCGACGTGTCGGGCCGCTCGCTCGATGATGCGAAGAAGGCGCTGCGCAGCGCGGGCTTCGGCAACGTCGGAGACGGCACCTGTACCGCCGATGCCAGCCTCGGTGCGCAGACCAAAGCCGGCGCGACGAACCCGGGCGCGGGCTCGGTCGTGAACCGCAACGCGTCGATCACCGTCGACTACGCCGCAGCGGTCTGCGGCGGGGGTGGCGGCCGCGGCGGCAACAACGGCGGCGGCAACGGCTAGTGCCGTCCTCAGCAACGCGCACCGCCCTCACCGTGCTCGGCACGGTGGGGGCGGTCGGCGCGGGCGCCGTGGTCTGGGGCGTCGGCATCGAGCGCTACCTCTTCACGGTCCGCTTCCATGAGGTCCCCGTGCTTCCCGCAGGAGCTACGCCCATCCGCGTGCTGCACCTGTCGGACGCGCACATGGCGCCCTGGCAGCACCGCAAGCAGGAATGGATCGCGGGGCTCGCGGACCTCCAGCCCGACCTGATCGTCAACACCGGCGACAACATGGGCCACTTCGACGGTCTCCGCGGACTCCGCCGCGCGTACGACCCCCTGCGCGGCGTCCCTGGCGTCTTCGTGCACGGCTCGAACGACCACGCCGCACCGTCTCCTCGCAACCCGTTCCGATACTTCACGGGTCCGTCGAAGGTGAAGCACACCGCCGAGCCACTCGATACCGACGCGCTGGACGATTACCTCACCCGCGAGCTCGGCTGGCTGGATCTCAACAACAAGGTCGGATCGTTGGATGCCGGCGGTCTGCGCATCGCCGCCTTCGGCGTGAGCGACGCGCACCGTCATTGGGACCGTCTCGGGGAGCTTCCCGAGCCGCTGTCCACACTCCGCGCCGAGCAGTCCGCCGACCTCTCGATCGGCGTGACCCACGCCCCCTATCGCCGTGTGCTCGACGACTTCGTCGATCTGGGGGCCGACGCGATCTTCGGCGGCCACACGCACGGTGGCCAGGTCCGCGTCCCCGGCTTCGGCGCACTCGTCGCCAACTGTGACATCCCGCTTCGTCAGGCCCGCGGGCTGAGCGCGTGGAAGCACGGCGGTCACTCGGTGCCGCTC
Organism: Microbacterium sp. Leaf288; assembly: GCF_001422925.1. Taxonomy (GTDB): domain Bacteria; phylum Actinomycetota; class Actinomycetes; order Actinomycetales; family Microbacteriaceae; genus Microbacterium. The sequence goes on along the minus strand of NZ_LMNI01000011.1, from coordinate 629,073 downwards.
AACGTGAGCGCAGGACTCGGCCACTCGATCTATGCTCCGGTGCGCTTCGCCTGTCGTCCCGAGGCCTCGCTCCTCACCCTGGTTCCGCGCGCGTAGCGGCGTCCCCCGGGCCTCCTCCCCAACCGCGCTCGCGGATCGGCCATCCACAGTTCGCCGCCCGCGGCCGCCGCCGCCGGCCCGAGGCGCCGATCCTCGATGCATGGCTGCTCCGCGTTCCACACGACCCGCTGATCCCCCCTTCCGGAACACGCTCGTCGCCGCGACGATGGTTCACGGCATCGGGCTGCCCGTGCGACTGCGACTGCTCGCGCTCCTCATCGCGCTGGTCATCGGGGTCGTGTCTGCTCCTTTCGTCCCCGACACGACGGACGGTGCCGATCACGGCGACGATCAACGAACCCGTGGATTCGGCCGGCACCTCCCGTTCGTGCCCGTCAGCGGAGACGCCGAATGAGCGGCTCTGCGACCGACGACGCGGCAGCGCCGATCCGACTTCCTGTCCGTCGGCGCACGCCTGCCGTGTTCCTCGCCGTCATCGCGATCGTGATCGCGATCACTTTCCTCGCGCCGTCCCGCGCCGACGCCGCCGAGCGCGGCAGCGGATTCGGAACGTGGGCTCCCATCTCCGCCTACGGGTGGCACGGATCGATGCTGGTCGACGGCGTGCACACGTACTGCATCACCCCCGGAGCGCCCGCGCCGACCGGCCAGACGGCCGACCACGGAACGAGCGGGTCGGCCGCCGGTCTCTCGCCGCAGCAGCTCGCCGGCATCAATCTCCTGGTGACGAGGTACGGGCAGACCGGCGACCCCGTCCAGGCCGCCGCGGTGGCGTGGGCGGTCAAGGCCATCGCGAACCGCGAAGAGACGCTGCATGCCTTCGGCTACCGTGGGGACTCGCTCGCCGGCGCCATCCACTGGACGATGTCCGCGCTGTCCCCGCAGCACGACCGCGCCGTCCAGGAGCGTGCCGTGGCGTACTACGACGAAGCCATACGTGCTGCGGCGGGTCCTTCCACCGCGAGCGGAAGCCTCGTGTTCACGACGGATGCCGCCGACCACCGCAGCGGGACCCTCCGAGTCGACACGACCGCCGCAGCGACGGGCACGATCACCCTGACGAACGCGGTCTTCGCGGAGTCGGGCTCGCCGACGCTCGAGAACGCGGCATCGGGGTCGACGCACGCCATCCGCACCTCGCCGCCGGCCGAAGGTCGTCCCTACACCGTGAGCGGCGCAGGTCGCTTCGACGCCGGCCTTGCCGCCGCGGTGCGACACTTCACGACGCCGGGTGGCCAGGAGACGGCCGGACCCGTGGGGCATGTTCAGTTCGACGTGTCCGGGGCCGACGCCGCCCCGCGCATCCCTCCGTTCGCGCCGGCCATCTCGACGCAGGTCACGACGCGCGACGCAGCAGGCGGTCCGTACGTGGATGAGGTCACTTTCACCGCGACCGAGGGCTCGTGGCCGCGCGCCGACGACGGCTCCTACCTGCCGGTGACCGCGAGCGCCATCGTCTACCGCACCGACACCGAGCCCGTCGCCGGGTCGACGGCGCCGGGTGACGAGGCCATCGTCGGCACGCTGCAGCTCACGACCGACCCCGCGACAGGCCCGGCCGCCCCGTACACGGTCAGCTCCTCGTGGGAGATGACCAAGTCGGGGTACTACACCGCCGTGTGGAGCCTGCGTGCGGCCGACCAGATCCCCTCCGTCGTCGCCCACACCGGCGCAGACTTCGCCTGGACCGAACGGTTCGGCGAGCCCTCGCAGGTCGCCGTGATCGCCCCGCCGCCACCGGCGCCGACGCCCACTCCCCCTCCTGTCGCCGAAGCGCCTCCCGCCCCGGCCGATGCGCCTCTGCCGGAGCTGGCAGCCACCGGCGCGGAGGCCGCCTCCCTCCGCGGGCCCGCCGCGATCGCCATCGCTCTCCTCAGCCTCGGCGCCGCGATCGTCAGCTCGAGGCGGCCGTGGTCAGCAGCACCCCTGACGATCGGTTAGACTCGGAGGGTTGCAAAACGGGGTGTGGCGCAGCTTGGTAGCGCGCTTCGTTCGGGACGAAGAGGCCGCAGGTTCAAATCCTGTCACCCCGACCACGGAGAGGCTCCGCCGGAAGGCGGAGCCTCTTGCATGAAAGGACGGACGTCATGGACCACAGCATCCCGCCCCTCCTCGTCGCCTTCGATCTCGACGACACGCTCGCTCCTTCGAAGAGCCAGATCGACCCCCGCATCGGCGAACTGCTGATCGCGCTGGCCGAGCGCGTCGAGGTGGCGATCATCTCCGGCGGCCAGCTCCTGCAGTTCACGACGCAGGTCGTTGACCGCCTTCCGGACGCCTCCGCCGACACTCTGGCGCGTCTGCACCTGCTCCCGACGTGCGGCACGCAGTACTACCGCCTCACCGAGGACGAGGTCGTCACGGTCTACAAGCGCTCGCTCACGGACGATCAGAAGTCCCGCGCGCTCACCGCCGTCGAGGGCGAGGCTCGCCGCCTCGGGCTCTGGGAGTCCGAGACGTGGGGCGACATCCTCGAAGACCGCGGGTCTCAGATCACCTTCTCGGCGCTCGGCCAGAAGGCCCCCGTCCCCGCGAAGACCGCGTGGGACCCCACCGGCGAGAAGAAGAACAGCCTGCGCGCCGCCGTCGCGGCGCTGCTGCCCGATCTCGAGGTGCGCTCCGGCGGCTCGACCTCGGTCGACATCACCGAGCAGGGCATCGACAAGGCCTACGGCATGCGTCAGCTCGCCGAGCAGACCGGCATCTCCCTCGACGACATGCTCTTCGTGGGCGACCGCCTCGACCCCGACGGCAACGACTACCCCGTGCTCGCGATGGGCGTGCGCTGCCACGCGGTCGACGGCTGGGAAGACACCGTGGTCTACCTCGAGCAGCTGATCCCCACGCTCCCCGTCCGCGTCTGACGCGCCATCCGCTCGCCTGTCACGACCTGCGGCTCGTGCCGGCACGTCGTGACAAGTGAGCAGCATCCCCGCTGACAAGACTGCTCGCCTGCCACAACCTGCCGCGGTGAGCGGCACATCGTGACAGGCGAGCAGCCGTCAGAAGGTCAAGCTTTGGCGCGGGGCCCGGTGCTCTTCGCCGCCGGGGCCTTCACGGGACGGGATGCTGCAGCGGGGCCCACCCGCCCGGAGGCTCCGGCCGACGCGCCGGCGTCGCCCGGAGGGGGCGTGGGGACCGACTTCGCACGGCTCGACGCGGTCGTCGCACGAGCCGCGCGCGGGCGCGGTGCCGCGGCGACGGCCGCCTCAGCGGCGGGGGCCGACACCGCGACCGGGACGAGTCGCTGCAGCTGCGTGACGTGTCGCGGCTCGAGCTCCGCGATGGACGAGACGCCGAGGAGCTTCATCGTGCGCTCGATCTCGCTGCGCAGGATCGCGATGGTGCGGTCTACGCCCTGTCGTCCGCCGGCCATCAGGCCGTACAGGTACGCGCGGCCGATGAGCGTGAACTTCGCACCGAGTGCGATCGAGGCGACGATGTCGGCGCCGTTCATGATGCCGGTGTCGACCATGACCGTGGCGTCCTTGCCGACCTCGCGGATGACCTCGGGCAGCAGGCGGAACGGGATCGGCGCGCGGTCGAGCTGACGGCCGCCGTGGTTCGACAGGATGATGCCGTCGACGCCGGCGTCGATGAGGCGCTTCGAGTCGGCGACGTTCTGCACGCCCTTGATCACGATCTTGCCCGGCCAGATCTCGCGGATGATCGCGAGGTCGTCGTAGCTGATGGTCGGGTCCATGGCCGAGTTGAGCAGCTCGCCGACCGTGCCGCCCGTCGTCGAGAGCGATGCGAACTCGAGCTTGGGCGTGGTGAGGAAGTCGTACCACCACCACGGGCGCGGGATCGCGTTGACGATGGTGCCGAGCGTCAGCTGCGGTGGGATCGAGAAGCCGTTGCGCTTGTCGCGCAGGCGGGCGCCGGCGACCGGCGTGTCGACCGTGAACTGCAGCGTGTCGAAGCCTGCTTCGGCGGCGCGGCGGGCCAGGGCGTACGAGATCTCGCGGTCGCGCATGACGTACAGCTGGAACCAGTTGCGCCCGTTGGGGTTCGCGGCCTTCACGCCCTCGATCGACGTCGTGCCGAGCGTCGACAGCGTGAACGGGATGCCGGCGGCACCGGCCGCGCCGGCGCCGGCGATCTCGCCTTCGGTCTGCATGAGGCGTGTGAAGCCGGTCGGCGCGATACCGAAAGGCATGGCCGACGGGCCGCCGAGGATCTCGGTCGACATGTCGACGTTCTCGGCGGGGCGCAGCACGTCGGGGTGGAACTCGATGTCCTCGAACGCCTGCCGCGCCCGCGACAGCGAGAGCTCGCCTTCGGCCGCACCGTCGGTGTAGTCGAAGGCGGCCTTGGGGGTGCGGCGCTTGGCGATGTCACGCAGGTCATAGATCGTGAGCGCGGACTCGAGGCGGCGCTTCTTGCCGTCGAGCTCGGGCTTCTTGAACTGCATGAGCTCGAGGAGCTCCTTGGGGTTGGGGAACTGCCGGGTGACCATGAATACCTCTCCGATGGGTCAGATCTGCGTGCGTGCGGCGGTCGAGCGGGCGAGACCCGCCGCTGCGTAGTAGCCGACGATGTGGTCGTGGACGAGGGTGCGGGCGAGCGCGGGATCGCCTGCGTCGACGGCGTCGAGGATCGCGTGATGCTCGTGGCGCAGGCGTTCGGCCGCGGCATCCCATTGCGCGATGCCCGCCGCGCCCGCTTGCACGTACGACTCGATCGCCGTGCGCAGGCCCGCCATCATCGCCGCGATGACGAGGTTGCCGGACGCCTCGGCGAGGGCGAGATGTAGCTGGGCGTCGAGCGCGAGGAACTCGGGGGCGGTGAGGTCGTCGGCGTCCATCGCGACGAGCACCTCGCGCGCCTGCACCGTCGAGCGCGTCGGGTCGGCGGCGAGCGCGTCGACGACGGCCGATTCGAGCACGAGCCGCGTGGCGACGACGTCGTCGAACGGGAAGCCCTGCGCGGCGACCTGCAGCCGCAGCAGCGCCGACATGCCGCCCTGCGGCGTCGCGATGATGATGGCCCCGGAGGTCGGCCCCGACCCGGTGCCGGTGCGGATGAGCCCCATCACCTCGAGGACGCGCAGCGCCTCGCGGACGCTGGAGCGCCCCACACCGAGAGTGGCGGCGAGCTCGCGCTCGGGGGCGAGGCGATCACCGGGCTTGAGGGTGCCGTCGAGCAGGTCGGTCTCGATCTTCTCGAGCACGACGCGCCACGCGCGTGCGGGCGCGAGCGCGGGCGGAGTCGGGGTGCCTGCCACGGATCTCCTCGTCGATGTCGGATCCGGCGCCCTCCGTCTTTGAAGGGCACGGTGTGGTCTGACCAAGATAGCGTGTGGTCGGACCACATACAACCCGCATGACGCCGTGTGTCCGCGCGGACCACTACGCTGACCCCATGGACCCCCTCCTCCTCGTCCTCATCGTCGCGGGCGTGGCTGCCGCGTTCTGCTGGATCACCTCACTCGTCACGAACGAGACGTCCTGGATCGACAGGCTGTGGTCGATCGTCCCCGTGATCTACGTCTGGATCTTCGCCGCCGCCGCGCTGATCGCGGGCGTCGACGCGGCGCGCCTCGTCGTGATGGCGCTCCTGGTCACGGCGTGGGGCGCCCGGCTCACCTTCAACTTCGCGCGCAAGGGCGGCTACACCGGCATGGAGGACTACCGGTGGGCGATCCTGCGCGGCCGCATGACGCGCTGGCAGTTCCAGCTGTTCAACTTCTTCTTCATCGTGCTCTTCCAGAGCGCGCTGCTCGTCCTCATCTCGCTTCCCGCGTACATCGCGTGGCAGCATCCCGTGCCGTTCACCGGATGGGATGCCGCGTTCGCGGTGCTGTTCGCCGCGTTCCTGGTCGGTGAGACCGTGGCGGATCAGCAGCAGTGGGCGTTCCACCAGGCCAAGAAGGCGGCGGGCGGCACGCTCGAGCCCGGCTTCGTCACGACCGGGCTCTTCGGCTACAGCCGCCACCCGAACTTCTTCTTCGAGCAGGCGCAGTGGTGGGCGTTCTACGCGCTCGGCGCCGTCGCCCTCGTCGCCGACGGCGGCAGCTGGCTGAACTGGACGATCGCCGGCGCCGCCCTGCTGACGGTGCTGTTCATCGGGTCGACCGTGTTCACCGAATCGATCTCGACCTCGAAGTACCCGGCCTACCGCGAGTACCAGCGGACGACATCGATGCTGATCCCGCTCCCCCGCCGGCGCGGACGCGCACCCGAGACGGCCTGAGCCCGGCCTACTCCAGACGGCCGCCCGAGGCGCGGAGGTAGTCCTCGGCGCACAGCGATTCGTACGTGACGCGGTCTGCCGTGAGCTCGTCGATCGCAACCTGGTCGCCGTCGAAGACGAATCGGCCGCCGACGAGGCGGGCGTTGAACAGCGCCTTGCGACCGCAGCGGCAGATGGTCTTCAGCTCTTCGAGGCTGTGGGCGAGCTCGAGCAGCCGCGCGGACCCCGGGAACGCCTGGGTCTGGAAGTCGGTGCGGATGCCGTACGCCAGCACCGGCACGCCATCGAAGACGACGATGCGGAGCAGATCGTCGACCTGCTCCCGGGTCAGGAACTGCGCCTCGTCGATGAGCAGGCACGCGACATCGACCTCGTGCTCCTCGGACTCCGGAACGAGGGTGTCGGCCGCCTCGGCCTTGACGCGCGCGCGGTGCTCCGCGAACAGCGTGCGGATGTCGTCCTGGGGACGCACCAGGAAGTCGACCGTGCGCTTGACCCCGAGGCGGCTGTCGATCTGGTCGGCACCCTTGGTGTCGATGGCGGGCTTGGCGAGGAGCACGTGCTGCCCTCGCTCCTCGTAGTTGTACGCGGCCTGCAGGAGCGACGTCGACTTGCCGGAGTTCATCGCCCCGTAGCGGAAGTAGAGCTTGGCCACGGATCGAGCGTAGTCGGTGGCGCTCCGGCGCCCGCCGCACCTGAGCCGGCGCCGGGCGAGGATCAGCGACCGCCGAAGCCTCCCCCGCCGCCTCCACCACCCGAGAACCCGCCTCCGGACGATCCGCCCGAGAACGACCAGCTCGAGCTCGAGGACGAGCTCGACGACGATCCCGGCCGTGACACCGGGGTGGCCGCGAGCCGTCCGATCGACGACGACGCGTCGGACAGCGAGTGCGAGGTCACCGCGTCGAACAGCGCAAGCTGCGAGCCGACCTCGTCTGCTCCGGCCGCGCGGATGACGTTCACCCACTCGCGCTCCATGCCGAACAGCACCGCGTACGGCAGCAGGCGTTCATAGAGGTTCACGACGGATGCGCCAGCGGCGTCTGGCACCTCCCCGTAGGGACGACGCCCCGACGACACGAGATCGGCGGTCCGCGGCGACTGCGCCGCGCGCAACCGGTCCTCCTCCGCGAGCTGCAGATACTCGCGGATCCCCTCGAGATAGGTCTTGTGCATGCCGCCCGCGACCGTGAGCACCGACTTCGGGAGCGAGAAGAACGGCAGACCGATGAACGCGAAGAAGGCGCTGCCCAGCGCGGCGAAGTAGATGACGTTCCCCCACTGTCCGAGGGGGTCGAGCACCACGAACGCGCCGTCAGCGAAGAAGATGAGCAGCATCGCCAACGGCAGCCCGGCCAGCTGGAGGAAGCCGCGCAGCAGCGTGATCCAGTCCGGCAGCTTGCTGCGGTACCCGCGCTGAACGGTGAACTCGTCGATCCGCCGCACGTAGGTGACAGCGCGCGCCGGGGGCTTGCGCGCGAACGCGCCGAGATCCACGTCAGCGCCGGGTTCGGCCTTGCGGCCGAACAGCGTGTCGACGATGCGCCGCTCGTCACTGTCGAGACCGGCGCTGCCCTGCAACACCACTTCGAAGTCGTCGGCATCCTCGCGGTCGCCCGTCGCCCGGATCTCGACCGCGTCCTTCACCGCGAGATCGACCACGTTCGCCGCCAGCGCGCGCTCGGGGACGTCGAGCACCCCGGCCGACAGCGTCAGCGACTCGTCGTCGGGCGGCGTGTACTGCACGATCACCGGTGACCGGTCGGGGTTCCGACGCGCGGCGGCTTTCACCACGAGCACGAACACCAGACCGCCGATGCCCGACAGCAGCGCGAACCCGGGGAGGATCCACAGCCACCACGGGTACGGCGGCGGCGGGGGCGGGCTCGGCGCCGCGAAAGTCCCCTGCTCGAAGCCGAGCGCCACGGTCACGTTCTCGTTCGGGCCGAGCCCCTCGTCCCCGGCGGTGAACGCCACGGCGGTCGTGGCCGGCGCGCCGACGGCCTGCGCCCACGCCTGCACGGCGTCCGGCAGCGGCTCCGCCTCCGCCGCGCGCTCGATCGCGCACCGCTCGGTCGATCCGTAGGGGCCGGTGTAGCAGAACGCGCGCCCCTCGATCAGGCCGGCGGCAGCATCCGTCGCCACATGCACGTCGGCGGTCACCACGCCGAACGGCTGCGCATGGTCGGTGCCGACGGTGTCCCAGTAGAACTCGTCGGCCGCGGTGTCGTCGTAGCGCAGCACGACGTCGCTCATCTCGTACGTGATGACGTAGGTCTGCGCACCGCGCACGTACGAGTCGTCTCCGGTGAGCACGTAGATCCAGTCGCCGTCGCGCTCGGTCCACCACGGGATCGCCGCGCCGTCGGCCCCGGTCACGGTGTAGACGACGGTGCCGAGGTCGATGCCGCTGTCGACGACCGGCAGCGCCCGCACCATGCCCTTGTTCTGGTCGAAGTCCGGGAAGCGCGCCACGATCGTCTCGGTGGTGAGCAGGCGGCTGCGCTCGCCCGTGCCGCGGACGAGCCAGTAGTCGGCCTGGAACGAATCGAACGTGAAATCGTCGACGGATGCTGCCGCCATCGCATTCAGGACAGCAGGGCGTTCGCTCCCCCGCGCGCCGATCGCCGCGGGCGTCGCGGCGGCCGTCGCGACGCCGAGCGTGATCGCGCCCGCGACGACGAGCGCGGCGAACACCCCGGCGGCGATCCCCCAGCGACGCCACCCGCGTCGTGACACCGACATGCACCCACCCTAGGGGCGCGCGGGCCCTCTCGCCCAGGAGGGCGCGCTGCGGATCAGGCGGTGAGCGCCAGCGCTTCGGCGGTCTCGCCGAGCGACTCGCGCGCGACCTCGGGCCGCGCGTTGAGCGTGTCGCCGTAGCTCGGGATGAGCTCGCGCAGTCGCGGCTCCCACTCCTCGATGCGGTCGGGGAAGCAGGTCTTCAAGAGACCCAGCATGATCGAGACGGCGGTCGACGCGCCCGGGGAGGCGCCGAGCAGACCGGCGATCGTGCCGTCTGCGCCGGTCACGACCTCGGTGCCGAACTGCAGCACGCCGCCCTTCTCCGGGTCCTTCTTCATGACCTGCGCGCGCTGGCCGGCCTGGATGATCTCCCAGTCCTCGTCCTTCGCGGTGGGCATGAAGGTGCGCAGGCTGTCGACCTTCTTCTTGTGGTTCTTCAGCAGCTCGCCGACGAGGTAGGTGATGAGGCTGGGGTTGTCCCACGCGACCTTGAGCATCGGCCCGAGGTTGCCGGGGCGCACCTGGCCCACGATGTCGAACCAGGAGCCGGTCTTCAGGAACTTCGGGCTGAACGTCGCGAACGGGCCGAACAGGAGCGAGGCCTCGCCGTCGACGACGCGCGTGTCGAGATGCGGCACCGACATCGGCGGCGCGCCGACCGAGGCCTGCGAGTACACCTTCGCCTTGTGCTGTGCCACGACCGCGGGGTTCGAGGTCTTGAGGAACTGCCCGCCGATCGGGAACACGCCGTAGCCGGAGATCTCGGGGATGCCGGAGCGCTGCAGCAGCTTGAGCGCCCAGCCGCCGGCGCCGACGAAGACGAACTTCGCGCGGATCTCGCCCGGCGTGCGGCCGATCGTGCGGCGGTACTTCACGCTCCAGGTTCCGTCCGAGAGGCGCTTCAGTTTGCGCACCTCGGTGTTGGTCCGCACGTCGGCGCCGTTCTCGGCGAGCCGGTCGACCAGCTGGCGGGTCAGGGCGCCGAAGTCGACATCCGTGCCGGCGGGCACGCGCGTCGCCGCGAACGGCTCGCCCTTGCGTCGCTTCTGCATCAGCAGCGGTGCCCACGTGTTGATGACGCGGGAGTCCTCGCTGTACTCGATGCCGGCGAAGAGCGGCTCGTCCTTGAGGGCCTCGTAGCGCTTCTTGAGGTACGCGACGTCCTTCTCGCCGCGCACGAAGGTCATGTGCGGGGCGGAGTTGATGAACGTCGACGGAGCGTCGAGCACGCCGGCCTCGACGAGCGACGACCACAGCTGACGGCTCTGCTGGAACTGCTCGTTGATCGAGATCGCCTTGGCGGGATCGACCGATCCGTCCTTGCCCTCGGGCATGTAGTTCAGCTCGCACAGGGCGGCGTGGCCGGTGCCGGCGTTGTTCCACGCATTCGAGCTCTCCAGCGCGACGTCGCTCAGCCGCTCGAACACGGCGATCTTGAGGTCGGGCTGCAGCTCCTGGAGGAGCGTGCCGAGCGTCGCGCTCATGATCCCGCCGCCGATCAGCAGCACATCGACGGTCTCGACGTGGGGATTGGTGTCGGCGTGGTTCTCAGCGGGCGTTGCGGTCACCAGACGATTCTAGTTCGGTGCGAAAGCACCCCCGGCCCTGGCCGGGTTCTCACACCGAAAGTCCGGCGGTTCTTGCCGCAACGACAAGCGAGCGGATGCCGCGGGTCGCAGCATCCGCTCGCTTCGAAGCGTCTTGGCGGCGGTGTCAGGCGCTGACGCCGAGGTTGGCTGCGACGAGCTCGGCGATCTGCACCGCGTTCAGAGCAGCGCCCTTGCGCAGGTTGTCGTTCGAGATGAAGAGCACGAGGCCCTTGCCCTCGGGCGCCGACTGGTCGGCGCGGATGCGGCCGACGTAGCTGGGATCCGTGCCCGCGGCCTGGAGCGGCGTCGGAACCTCTTCGAACTTCACGCCCGGTGCGCTCGAGAGCAGTTCGGTGGCGCGCTCAGGGGTGATGTCCCGCGAGAACTCGACGTTGATCGACAGCGAGTGACCGGTGAAGACGGGCACGCGCACGCACGTGCCCGCGACGCGGAGGTCGGGGAGCTCGAGGATCTTGCGGCTCTCGTTGCGAAGCTTCTTCTCTTCGTCCGTCTCGTTGAGGCCGTCGTCGACGAGGTTGCCGGCGAACGGGATCACGTCGAAGGCGATCGGCGCGATGTACTTGTCGGGCTGGGGGAAGTCGAGCGCAGAGCCGTCGCGTGCGAGACGCTCGACATCGCCCTGAGCGAGCACACCCTCCACCTGGCCGAGGAGCTCCTGCACGCCCGCGAGACCGGAGCCGCTGACGGCCTGGTAGGTGCTGACGATGAGACGGTCGAGGCCTGCCTCGGTGTCGAGCACCTTGAGCACGGGCATGGCGGCCATCGTGGTGCAGTTGGGGTTCGCGATGATGCCCTTGCGCGCCTCGGCGATCGCGTGCGGGTTGACCTCGCTGACGACGAGCGGCACGTCGGGGTCCATGCGCCAGGCGCTGGAGTTGTCGATCACGACGGCGCCGGCCTCGGCGAAGCGCGGGGCGTGGGCGCGGCTGCCGGTGGCGCCGGCCGAGAACAGGGCGATGTCGATGCCGCCGAGCTCGGCGGTCGCGACGTCCTCCACGGTCACGGCCTGCCCCTGGAAGACGATGTCCGAGCCGGCGGAGCGCGCGGTGGCGAAGGCGCGGATCTCACGAATCGGGAACCCGCGCTCTTCGAGAATGTCGATCATCGCGCCGCCGACCTGGCCGGTGGCGCCGACGACGGCGACGGAGAGTCCTGAATCGGAGATGCGGGTCATGGGAGTTCCTCAGCGTGGGCACAAGCGTGGAGCGGACGCGCGGGCGCCGTCGATCGCGCGGGGTTTCGGCGATTCTACCGCCGGGCGAGAGCGGGACAGGCCGGATTACGGCGAGCGGTAGGCAGGAGACGCATTCCTAGGGACGACCAGCCCCTCGCCCGCCCGTCGGGGCGCGAGGGACCCCTTCGCCGCGCCCCGTCACCGGCGGCGATACTCGTTCATCACGACCCCCGAACCGAAAGCGCGCGACCGCTCGAGTACGAGCGATTCCGGGGCGTAGCCGCCGGCGAACAGCGGCAAGCCGTCACCGAATACGATCGGATTGACCTTGAGCACGAGCCGGTCGATGTCGTCGCGCAGCTGCGCCGCGAGCACTCCGCCGCCGCACAGCCAGATGTCGGCACCCGGCCGCCCTTTGAGGTCGGCCACCACACCGCGCGGATCGTCGGCGGTGATGCGGACACTGCCCCCGACATCACGAGAGGTGCGCGAGCGCGAGAAGACGATCTGCTCGAGGTGCGGGTACGGATCGTCGGTGAGCGGCAGTCCCGCAGCGAACGTGTTCCAGCCCATGAGCACGGTCGCGAAGCGCCCGCGCGGGGCGGTCGACCCCATTGCGTCGTAGAGCAGGCCGGGCACGGTGTCTGCCCACTCCGCGTTGATCGCGTCGACATGGTCGCCCTCGACGGGGAAGGCGTCGAAGGCTCCGTCCGGTGCGGCGATGCGGCCGTCGAGCGAGACGGCGGCGTAATAGATGAGCTCGCGCATGAGGGTCCTTTCACGACATGTGTAGTGATTGATGAGACTACGACATCTGTCGTGGATTAGCTAGAGTGACGGGCATGGCACGCAACGACGAACGGCGCCGACTGCTCACGGATGCCGGGATCGACGTCCTCGCTGCGGACGGCATGCGAGGGCTGACGCACCGGGCGGTGGACGCGCGCGCAGGAGTGCCGACAGGAACCGCGTCGAATTACTTCCGCAGCCGGGAGGCACTCGTCGGAGCGCTCGTGGAGCGGATCGGCGAACGCCTCGCCCCCGATCCCGCGGTCCATGCGCAGTGGCGCGACCGCACCCCGACGCCCGCTCTGTTCGCGGACTACACCCGGGACATCGTGCGCCGGCTCAGCGCCGAGCGGGACGTGACCCTCGCGCTGTTCACGCTACGGCTGGAAGCAGCGCGCTCGCCCGCGATCGCTTCAGCGCTCGGCGACTGGATGCGGGCGGGGTTCGCCGCGGATGTCGCCTTCAACCGGGACGCCGGGCTCCCAGGCGGGGCGTTCGAGATCGCGCTGTTCCACTATGCGATCGAAGGGCTGATCCTCGACCGGCTCACGGTGCCGATCGACCCCGAGGTGTCGACGGACGAGATCGTCGAAGCGTTCGTGGAGGGGCTGCTGGGGGGTCGCACGGGCGACGGCGAACGCCGGGGATGAACGGATGCCTCGGGCCGAGGCATCCATCTCACCCGAGATGTCGTCAGCGGCCGGTGCCGGCGTGGACGGTCGCCTCGATGTCGCCGTCCAGGCCGTAGGCGGTGTGGACGACGCGGGCGGCCTCGGCGAGGTCGTCTCCGCGCACCACGACCGAGATGCGGATCTCGGAGGTCGAGATCATCTCGATGTTGATGCCCGCGACGCTCAGCGCCTCGAAGAGCGTGGCCGAGACACCCGAGTGGGTGCGCATGCCCGCGCCCACGACGGAGAGCTTGCCGATCTGGTCGTCGTGCACCAGATTCTCGAACCCGATCTCCGACTGGTCGGCGGCGAGCGCCTTGAGCGCAGTGGCGGCGTCGGTCTTGGGAAGCGTGAACGAGATGTCGGTGCGGCCGGTCGTCGCGGCCGACACGTTCTGCACGATCATGTCGACGTTGGCGCCCGACTTCGCGACGACCTTGAAGATCTCGGCGGCCTTGCCGGGCACGTCGGGAACGCCGATCACGGTGATCTTGGCCTGGCCGAGGTCGGTGGCGACGCCGGCGACGATGGGCTCTTCCATCTCTTCTCCCCCTGAAGTGTCGGGAACTGTGCCCTCGGGAAGATTCATCCCCTGGCCGAGCACGTAGGTCCCCACGCCCGAGCTGAACGTGGAGCGGGCGTGGATGAGCACGCCGTGGCGGCGTGCGTATTCGACGGCACGGATGTACAGCACCTTCGCGCCGTTCGCCGCGAGCTCGAGCATCTCCTCGGCCGACACGACGTTGAGCTTCTTCGCCTTCGGCACGACGCGCGGGTCGGCGGTGAAGATGCCGTCGACGTCGCTGTAGATCTCGCACACGTCGGCCTCGAGCGCCGCCGCGAGGGCGACGGCCGTGGTATCGGAGCCGCCCCGGCCGAGCGTGGTGATGTCGCGGGTGTCGCGATTGAAGCCCTGGAAGCCGGCGACGATGACGATCGCGCCCTCGTCGAGCGCCTCGCGCAGGCGGATCGGCGTCACGTCGACGATGCGGGCCGAGCCGTGGTCGGCGGTCGTGATCATGCCCGCCTGGCTGCCGGTGAACGACCGTGCCTCGAAGCCCATCGAGTGGATCGCCATCGCGAGCAGCGCCATCGAGATGCGCTCGCCGCTCGAGAGGAGCATGTCGAGCTCGCGCGGCGCCGGGATCGGCGCGACCTGGCTGGCGAGATCGAGCAGCTCGTCGGTCGTGTCGCCCATCGCACTGACGGCCACGACGACATCGTGGCCGGCGCGACGCGCGTCGACGATCCGCTTCGCGACGCGCTTGATGCTCACGGCATCAGCCACCGACGATCCGCCGTACTTCTGGACGATCAGCGCCACATCGAACTCCACGCGTTTTGTCTGAGGGCGGGCGAGAACGGATGCCGCTCACCGCGGTCTCCTGTCAACCCAAGGGTCCATCTTACGGATGCGCTCATGCGCGCCCAGCCATGTGTCGAGCGGCTCGCTCTGCGGGCCTCGCCGCAAGATCGGATCCGCACCTGCGGATCGGCGGCCCGACACGCCGGATCAAGATGGTGCGAAGCGGCGCGTCGCCGTCCCACTTCGCAGGTGCGGATCCGATTCTGTGCGCCGCGGGCGAGCGCCAGTAGCATCCGAGGATGGAGCAGATCGAGACGTGGTCGGACTTCAATGTGGCCATGGTCGGCGCGACGGCGGCGCTGGCGGGTCTCGTGATCGTCGCCGCGAGCGTCAACATCGGCGACATCATCAAGGAGGCCTCGCTCACCGCCCGTCTCGCCGCGGGCATCTCGGGCCTCGTGCTCGCGCTCATCGGCTCCGCGATCGGGCTCATTCCGGAGGTCGGGCCCGTCCTGTACGGAGTCGCGATGATCGTCATCGCGCTCGGCGCCGGGGTGTTCCAGGTGCAGGCGACCCGGAGGATCTTCGAGAATCAGCATCCCGCCAACCGGATGCGCTGGCTCAAGTCGGCGGTGGGCTTCCTCGCCCCGCTCGCCTATCTGATCGGCGGCGCACTCCTGGCGGCCGGCCAGCCCGCCGGCCTGGCGTGGTTCGCCGTCGGGTCGATCGTCGCGATCGGCGCCGCACTGCTGGTGTCGTGGATCGTGCTGGTCGAAGTACTTCGCTGACCTACTTCGAAGCGATCGGCGGCAGGTCGGCCGTCTCGCTCTTGCGGGCGCGCAGTGTGCCGCCGGTGGCGGCGAGCCAGCAGCCGAGGAGCACCAGCGGGAAGCCGATCAGGAGGCCGGGGGTCAGCGGCTCCCCGAGGATGATCGTGCCCAGGACGATCGCCACGACCGGGTTGACGTAGGTGAACAGCGGAGCCTTGACCGGGCCGACCCGCGCGATCAGCGCGAAGAAGGCGATGAACGCGAGCGCCGTGCAGAGCACGGCGAGGGCCACGAGCGACACGGTGCTCTCGACGGTCGGCACCTGATGCTGCGTCAGGAACGCGATGGGCGTGTAGAAGATGCCCACCGCGAAGAGGGCGAGGGTGATCGATCCCAGGGACGGCACGTCGCGCAGCTTGGCCGCGATGACGAAGGGCGCGATCGCGTACAGGAGCGCGACGAGGAGCACCTCCCCCACCGCCAGGAGGCCGCCGCCGCCCTCGATGGCGAGCCCGGGGCCGGCGACGATCACGAACACGCCGGCGAAGCCGATGAAGAGGCCGATCGCGCGCGCCGGGCTGAGCACCGACCGGTCGCCGCCGCCGAAGGCGATCAGCGCCGCGAACAGCGGCACGGTCGCCACCAGGAGTCCCGTGAGTCCTGAGGGCAGCGTCTGCTCTGCATGGCCGAGCAGCAGGAAGGGCCCCGCCATCTCGATGGCCCCGAACAGCAGCACCCAGCCGATCTTCGCGAACGCGGGGCGCAGCGCCTTCTGGTGCACGGCGAAGGGCAGCAGGAGCAGCGCGCCGAGCAGTGTGCGGCCGGCGACCACCGCCGCGGGCGAGTAGGACTCGACGGCGACGCTGATGAACAGGTATGGGACACCCCACAGCAGCGCCATCGCGGCGAAGAGCAGCCATGCGCGCGTGTCGAACCGCTGTGAGGAGTTCATGCGGGGCGTCTCCCAACGTGGTGTGGCGAAGTCAGCCGAGACGTCGCCGGACGGACGTCGTCATCGACTCAGGTTCCGCGGTCGTCGGCGCTGCGCGCGAGACGGCCGACCGCCAATCTACGGCGGACTTCCGACATCCTCGGCGATCGTGAAGCACACCCGGACCGGCGTGGGGTTCAGACCGAGCGACGGCCCTCGAAGGCGCGACCCAGCGTGACCTCGTCGGCGTACTCGAGGTCGCCACCGACCGGGAGCCCCGAGGCGAGGCGGGTGACCGAGATCTCGAGGGTGTGCAGCAGACGGCTCAGGTAGGTCGCCGTCGCCTCGCCCTCGAGGTTCGGGTTGGTCGCGAGGATGACCTCTTGCACGGTGCCGTCGGCGAGCCGCTGCATGAGCTGCGTGATGCGCAGGTCGTCGGGACCGATGCCGGCGATCGGGCTGATCGCGCCGCCCAGCACGTGGTAAAGCCCGCGGAATTCGCGCGTGCGCTCGATCGCCGCCACGTCCTTCGCGTCCTCCACGACGCAGATCAGCGTCTGGTTGCGGCGGGGGTCGCGGCAGATCGAGCAGCGTTCCTGCTCGGAGACGTTTCCGCACACCTCGCAGAAGCGCACCCGCTCGCGCACGTCGCTGAGCAGCTCAGCGAGGTGCGACACGTCGAAGTTCGGCGTCTGCAGGATGTGGAACGCGATGCGCTGAGCCGACTTCGGCCCGATCCCGGGGAGGCGGCCGAATTCGTCGATGAGGTCTTGGACGATGCCGTCGTACATGGGCTAGCTGAACCTCGTCGGGGGCTCGTAGGGTTCCTCGCGAACGAACGTGGCGCCGAGCACCTGGCGCACGACCGCCTCGCCGTAGCGCTGCACGCCGCCGTTGCGGGTCGTGACCACCGGGGTCAGCGGCGGCACGACCGTGGGCGGAACCGGGAGGTCGGCGACGGCATCCGTGTCGTCTTCGTCATCGTCATCACGCTCGAGGGCCGGTGCGATCTCGGCACGCGGCAGGACCTCACCCTCGCGCGGGGGTGCGAGCGTCGCGACCCGCGCGGTCGCGGCCTCGGCGTCTTCGGGTTCGTCGTCGACCGCGAACTGGGCCGGCGTCTCAGCCGGGAAGGCGGCGGGGCCAGGGTCGGGCGGCGGGGCGTCGTCGTCGGACGGGATGGGTGCGACGGCCCAGTCGGTGACCGGGGCAGCCGACGCCGGCGCCGCAGCCGGCGCGGTCGGTCGCGGCGCGGCGGAAGCTGTCGCGCGCGGCGCAACCGGGGCCGACGCAGGTGCGGCAGGTGCCGACGCACGTGGTGGCGCAGCCTGCGCAGGCCGCGACCCGCTCGGCGGGGCAGCGGCGGAGCGGGCGGCCGGCGCCTCTGGTGCTGCCGCCTGACGCGGAGCCTCGCGACCGGGACCTGAAGGCGCCGGCGCCGCCGGGCCACCCGCGCCACCGCCGGCAGCGTCGTGACGGGCGATGTACTTCACGCGGATGCCGAGCACGGCCAGAATCGCCTGACGCAGGTCTTCGCTGGGGCCCTTGCCCGCGGCGAGCTGCTTGAACTTCGCGACGTCGCTCTGGCTCGAGAACGCGAGGGTGAGCACGTCGTCGTCGAGCGCCACGGTGCGGGCGCCCGAAGCGAGCATCCACGACGAGCGGCTCACGTTCTCGAGCTGCGCGAGAACCTGCGGCCAGGCCTGCTGGAGGCGGTCGAGCGTGACCGGGCCGGCAGGGACGGGAGGCGCAGCCACGGGCGCAGACTCGGCAGGCTGCGCGGCCGGAGCCGGCGCCGCCGCCACTGCGGGCGCAGCAGCAGCGGCCGCGGGCGCGGCAGCAGCGGCAGCAGCGGCTGCAGGCGCGGGCGCTGCAGGTGCAGGTGCTGTCGCTGCGGGAGCTGTCGCTGCGGGAGCTGTCGCGGCGGGGGCCAGTGCAGCCGCCATCGCCGGCGCGGCGACGGGAGCGGCGCCGGCGCCGCGCGCCAGCACGCGGGCGACCATCAGCTCGAGCTGCAGGCGCGGCGAGGTGGCGCCGGTCATGTCGTCGAGGGTCGCGATGACGAGGTCGGCGATATGCGACAGCCGCGACGGACCGAATGCGTCGGCCTGGCGCTGCATGCGCGCGAGGTCTTCGGCCGAGATGCCCCGCAGCACCGCCCCGGCGCCCTGACCGGTCGCGGACACGACGATGAGGTCGCGCAGGCGCTCGAGCAGGTCGTCGACGAAGCGACGCGGGTCCTGTCCGGTCTGCACCACGCGGTCGACCGCGGCGAAGGCGGCCGAGGCGTCGGAGGCGGCGAACGCGTCGATCACCTCGTCAAGGAGTTCGGCGTGGGTGTAGCCCAGCAGCGCGACGGCGCGGGCGTAGGTGACCCTGGCGTCTTCCGAGCCGGCGATCAGCTGGTCGAGCAGCGACAGGGTGTCTCGGGGCGATCCGCCGCCCGCGCGCACGACGAGCGGCAGGACCCCCTGCTCGACGTTCACGCCCTCCTGGGCGCACAGCTGCTCGACGTACTCGAGCATCGCGGCCGGGGGCACGAGTCGGAACGGGTAGTGGTGGGTGCGCGACCGGATCGTGCCGATGACCTTCTCGGGCTCGGTCGTCGCGAAGATGAACTTCACGTGGTCGGGCGGCTCTTCGACGAGCTTGAGCAGTGCGTTGAAGCCCTGCGGGGTGACCATGTGCGCCTCGTCGAGGATGAAGATCTTGAAGCGGTCGCGGGCGGGCGCGAACACCGCGCGCTCGCGCAGGTCTCGGGCGTCGTCGACGCCGTTGTGGCTGGCCGCGTCGATCTCGACGACGTCGAGCGAACCGCCGCCGCCACGGCCGAGCTCGACGCAGCTGTCGCACGTGCCGCACGGCGTGTCCGTCGGACCCTGCGCGCAGTTGAGGCAGCGGGCGAGAATGCGCGCCGACGTGGTCTTCCCGCACCCGCGGGGTCCCGAGAACAGATACGCATGACCGACCCGGTCGCCGCGCAGCGCGGTCATGAGCGGCTCGGTGACCTGCGACTGCCCGATCATCTCGCCGAACGACTCGGGCCGGTAGCGGCGGTAGAGGGCGGTGGTCACTCCCCCAGCCTACGGTGTGGGGCCGACACTGCGGCAGGCTCGGCGCATCGCATCGCGACCGCAGCTCGACGGGCCCGGCGACCGGGACCGGACGCGCACGGTGCACGCCGGGGACACACGGCGATGACCCGTCGGGATGCCCTGCTAGATTGCTCGGCAGTGACACGGGGTGCCCGCGCGGCGGGCTGAGAACACACCCGTCGAACCTGATCTCGATCATGCGAGCGAAGGGATGTCGCGATGAACGCGCGCACCGAAGCACACCTGTCCGCCCTCTCCCCCGCCGCCGCGCTGACGGCGCTGCGGGAGACCTCGCCCCTGGTGCAGTGCATCACCAACGCGGTGGTGACGAACTACACCGCGAACGCGCTCCTGGCGGTGGGCGCCGCGCCCGCGATGTGCGACATCCCGGGCGAGGCCGGGCTCTTCGCCGGCGTCGCCGACGGCGTGCTCGTGAACCTGGGCACCCCCACCGCCGAGCAGCGCGACGCCGCCCGCGAGGCCGTGCGCGCCGGAACCCCGTGGGTGCTCGACCCCGTCGCGGTGGGAGTGCTGCCCGTACGCACGGCTCTCGCCGCCGAACTGCTCGAGCACCGTCCCGCCATCGTCCGCGGCAACGCCTCCGAGATCCTGGCCGTGGCCGGCGAGGGCGGCGGCGGTCGCGGCGTCGACGCGACGGACGGGACGGATGCTGCGGCCGGCGCCGCGCGGTCGCTCGCGCTGCGCACCGGCGGCGTGGTGGCCGTCTCGGGCCCGGTCGACCTCGTGACCGACGGCGAGCGGGTGGTCCGCGTCCATGGCGGGGATGCGCTGCTCACGCGCGTCACCGGCGGCGGCTGTTCGCTCGGCGCGGTGATGGCCGCGCTCGTCGGCGTGTGCGCTCCGTTCGAAGCGGCGGTGGCGGCATCCGTCCTGTACGCGGCCGCGTCGGAGCAGGCCGCCGCGCGCGCGGAGGGACCGGGCACGTTCGCCGTGGCGTTCCTCGACGCGCTCGACGCCGTGGCCGCGGCGCCGGCCGAGCTCGACGCGCGCGTCGCCGACATGCTGGCGATGCGATGAGCGGGCTCGGCGCCCGCCTCGCGCTGCACCTCGTGACCGACGGCCGCCTGCCGTTCGACCGGCTGCTCGACGTGGTCGACGCTGCGGCGGGCGCGGGGGTCGACGTCGTGCAGCTGCGGGCGAAGTCGGTGACGGCTCGTGAGCTCATGCGCCAGGCGCGAGCCCTCTCGGACGTCATCGATCGCCGCTGCCTGCTCCTCGTCAACGACCGCGTCGACGTGGCCGTCGCCGCTCGGGATGCCGGTGCCCGCGTCGACGGCGTCCACCTGGGACAGAGCGACCTCCCGCCCGAGACGGCACGGCGGCTGCTCGGGGCGCACGCCGTGATCGGATGGACCGCGAACTCCGCGGAGCACCGGGCCGCCGCACATCTGCGCCGCTCCGGCACGATCGACTACCTCGGCGTCGGCGTCATCCGGCCGACGTCGACGAAGCCCGACCACCCGCCGGCGCTCGGCGTCGAGGGCTTCGCCGCGTTCGCCGCGGGCACCGACCTGCCGTGCGTCGCGATCGGAGGAGTCGTCGAGTCGGATGTCGCGGCGCTCCGCGATGCCGGAGCCGCGGGCATCGCGGTCGTTTCCGCGATCTGCGGCGCGGACGACCCGGCGGCGGCGGCCCGTGCCCTGCGGGACGCGGCCGATGCGCCCTCGCTCGAGGGGGTCGCGCGGTGACCGGCACGTCGCTTGCCGCTGCCGCACCGACGCCGGTTCGCGCGGTGGCGATCCCGCGGGTGCTGAGCATCGCCGGCACCGACCCGACCGGCGGCGCCGGTGTGCAGGCGGACCTCAAGTCGATCGGCGCGCTCGGCGGCTACGGCATGGCTGTCGTCACCGCGCTCGTGGCACAGAACACCCGCGGAGTGCGCGAGGTGCACGTGCCGCCGACGACGTTCCTCGCCGCGCAGCTGGATGCGGTGTCGGACGACGTCGAGATCGACGCGGTCAAGATCGGCATGCTGCAGTCGGCGGAGATCATCGGCACGGTTCGGCGGTGGCTCGGACGCGTGCGCCCGCCGATCGTGGTGCTCGACCCGGTGATGGTGGCGACGAGCGGCGACCGGCTGCTCGACCCCGCGGCCGAGGAGGCGCTCCGTGAGCTCGCCCGCGACGTCGATCTCGTGACCCCGAACCTCGCGGAGCTCGCGGTTCTCACCGGCCGCGCCCGCGCGACCTCGTGGGCGCAGGCCGTCGACGACGCGCAGACCCTCGCCCGCGACACCGGCACGACGGTGCTGCTGAAGGGCGGGCACCTCGACGGCGCCGACTGCCCGGATGCGATCGTGGCGGCCGACGGCGCCGTGCACGAGGTCGGCGGCGCACGCGTCGAGACGCGTCACACCCACGGCACCGGCTGCTCGCTCTCGTCCGCGATGGCGACGCTCCGCGCGGGCGGCGCGACCTGGCCCGAGGCGCTTCGGCGCGCGAAGACGTGGCTGACCGGCGCGCTCGCCCACGCCGACGCACTGCGGGTGGGCCAGGGCAACGGTCCGATCGACCACTTCCACGAACTGCGGGGCGCAGCATCCATGGTCCCCGCATCGTGGTCGACGCTGGCGTGGGAGCAGGCGGCCGCCGTGCGCGCCGACGTCGACGAACTGGAGTTCGTGCGCGGGCTCGGCGAGGGCACGCTGCCGCGCGAGGCGTTCCTGCGGTACCTCGCGCAGGACGCGATCTACCTCGGCGAGTACTCCCGCGTGCTGGCGAAGGCGAGCGCGCTCGCACCCACCCCGGAGGAGCAGACGTTCTGGGCGCGGTCAGCCGAATCCGCCATCGTCGAGGAGCGGCGGCTGCACGAGTCCCACCTCGGCGCGACCGTCGCAGCCCCGGCGCCGCAGACCCTCGCGTACACGAACCACCTCCACGCGTCGGCCCGCTCGTACGCCGAGCTGGTCGCGGCGCTGCTCCCCTGCTTCTGGCTCTACACCGATCTCGGCATCCGTCTCGCCACCCGGCGACACGACGAGCACCCGTACGACGACTGGCTCGCGATGTACGGCGACCCCGCCTTCACCGCGGCGACGGCGCGGGCGACCGAGATCGCCGATGCGGCGGCGCTCGAGGCCGGCCCGATCGAACGGGCGCGCATGGACGCGGCTTTCGCGCGCTCGATGGAGCACGAGCGGGAGTTCTTCGCCCGGGCGTGAGTTGAGGCCAGGGCGTCGAGGGTGTGGTCGAGATCAGGAGATCCGGCGGCGACAGGACGATTCCGCAGAGTCGGTGCTGTCCTCGCCGGATCTCCTGATCCGGAGCAGGGCTAGACGTCGGCGCCGTGCTCGACGTCGGCGGCGCCGACGATGATCGGGATCGTCGAGGTGACGGTGGGCACCGACGCGGACAGCAGCGAACCGTCCTCGCGGCGCGCGTCGCCGAGCTCGCGCAGCGACGGACGCCCCGGGATCACCGGGCCCTGCCCGTCGAGCGGTGCCACCACCTCTTCGCCCGCACCGACCACGTAGCCCACGCCTCGCACGCTGAAGCCGACGGGGTCGCCCTCCGTGGCGCGCACACGCAGCTCCTCACGGGTGACCGTGACGACCAGCCGCGTGCCGTGCCAGTGCAGGACGAACTCGAGCGACGGCCACGAGACGGGAAGCCGCGGATTGAACGACAGCTCACCGAAGTGGTCGCGCATGCCGCCGAATCCTGCGACGAGTGCGGTCCACACGCCACCGGCCGAGGCCACGTGAACGCCGTCCGCGGCGTTGTGGTGCAGGTCGCCGAGGTCGACGAAGATCGACTGCCGGAAGTACTCGAGCGCGAGGTCCTGGTAGCCGACCTCCGCGGCGAGGATCGCCTGCACGACCGCCGACAGCGTCGAGTCGCCCGTGGTCAGCGGGTCGTAGTACTCGAAGTCGGCGAGTTTGTCCTCGTCGGAGAAGTGGTTGCCCTGCAGGAACAGCGCGAGCACGACGTCGGCCTGCTTGAGCACCTGGTACCGGTAGATCACCAGCGGGTGGAAGTGCAGCAGCAGGGGCCGCTTGTCGGGCGGGGTGTTCTCGAGGTCCCAGATCTCGCGCTCGAGGAACACATGATCCTGCGGATGGATGCCGAGGCTCGGGCTGAACGGGATGTGCATGGCTTCGGCGGCCCGCTCCCACGCCTCGGGCTCACCGGGCTCGAGGGCGAGGCGGTCGACCATCTGACGGTAGACCTCGCCGTCGGCCTCCGCCATCTCGCGGATGGTGCGGGCGGCGAAGCGGAGGTTGAACCGCGCCATGACGTTCGTGAAGAGGTTGTCGTTGACGACGGTGGTGTACTCGTCGGGCCCGGTGACGCCGTGGATGTGGAACGTGTCGCCCTCGCCGTCGACCACGCCGTCGTTCGAACGCCAGAAGCCGAGGGTCGCCCACAGCCGCGCCGTCTCGACGGCGATGTCGACGCCCTCGCGGAAGAGGAAGTCGTTGTCGCCGGTCGCCCGCACGTACTTCGCGAGCGCGAAGCTGACGTCGGCGTTGATGTGGTACTGCGCGGTGCCGGCGGCGTAGTAGGCGGAAGCCTCCTCGCCGTTGATCGTGCGCCACGGGAAGAGCGCGCCGGCCTCGTTGAGCTGGAACGCGCGCTTACGCGCGGCGGGCAGCATCAGGTACCGCATGCGCAGCGCGTTGCGGGCCCACAGCGGCGTCGTGTACGCGAGGAACGGGAGCACGTAGATCTCGGTGTCCCAGAAGTAGTGTCCGGAGTACCCCGAGCCCGTCATGCCCTTCGCCGGAACGCCCTGTCCGTCGGCGCGCGCCGAGGCCTGCGCGAGCTGGAACAGGCACCAGCGGGTCGCCTGCTGCAGGTCGTCGTGGCCGCCGATGCGCACGTCCGAGCGCTCCCAGAACGCGTCGAGCCACTCGCGCTGCTGCGCGCGGATCGCGTCGACGCTCTGGCCGAGGGCGCGGTCGAGGGTGCGGCGGCAGCGGTCGACGAGCTCGCGCGCGGGCACGCCGCGGGAGGTGTGGTAGCTCACGAGCTTCGTGACGCGGATCGGCACTGCGGCCTTCGCGTTCACGCGGAACACGTTCTTCGCGATGTCGGGCTCGATGAGCGTGCGCGAGGTGTACTCGTTCGCCGTCTCGACCAGATGGTCGGCGACGACGGCGATCGTCATGCCCGAGTCCGTGACGCGGTACGACAGGGCGGAGCGCAGCTTGTCCTGCCAGTACTCCTGCGGCTGCAGGACGCGCTCCTCGAGCTTCTCGGTCTTGCGCGGGTCGAACCCGGCCTTGCGCGGCGCCAGCGGCGTGCCGCCGTAGACGTCCTCGCCGTCCTGCCGGTTGAGGATCTGGCAGCTCACGGTGACCGGCGCGTCGGCGTTCAGCACGGTGACGTCCACCGTCATGACCGCGAGGTGCTTCTCCTCGAACGACACCAGCCGCTCGTAGTCGATCCGCACTTCCTTGCCCGACGGCGTGACCCACAGGATGTGCCGGCGCTGCACGCCGTCGCGCATGTCGAGAGTCCGCTCGTACTCGCGCACGTCGGCGACATCGAGCGACAGCGGCTCGTCGTCGACGTAGACGCGCATGACCTTCGCGTCAGGGGCGTTGATGATCGTCTGACCGACCTCGGCGAATCCATAGGCCTGCTCGGCGTGACGGATCGGGAACGTCTCGTGGAACCCGTTGATGAACGTGCCGTGCTCGTGCGCGTGACGCCCCTCGGGCTGATTGCCGCGCAGGCCCAGGTATCCGTTGCCCACGGCGAACAGCGTCTCGGTGACGCCGGCGTCGTCGAGCTCGAACGACGTCTCGACCAGACGCCACGGGTCGACGGGGAACCGATCGCGATCGATCATCGTGCGAACTCCTCCAGATCCTTCACCACGACGTGCGCACCGGCGTCGACGAGGTCCTGCACGCCGACGCCCCGGTCGACACCCACCACAAGCCCGAAGCCGCCGGCGGCAGCGGAGCGCACGCCGCTGATGGCGTCTTCGACCGCGGCGCTCCGCGCAGGCTCGACCTCCAGCATCCGTGCCGCTTCGACGAACACGTCCGGTGCGGGCTTGGAGGCGAGGTGGTCGCGTTCGGCGATGACGCCGTCCATCACGACGGTGAAGCGATCACGGATGCCGGCTGCCGCCAGCACCTCCTCCGCGTTCTTGGAGCTCGACACCACGGCGACGGGCGTGCCCGCTTCCGCGAGCACGTCGAGGAGGCGCATCGACCCCGGGTACGGGGCGATCCCCTCGGCGCGGAGGACGCGCTCGAAGACGGCGTTCTTGCGGTTGCCGATGCCGCACACCGTGTCGGCGGTCACCGCGTCGGACGGGTGGCCCCACGGCACCTCGACATCGCGCGAGCGCAGCAGGCTCGCGACGCCGTCGTAGCGCTTCTTGCCGTCGAGGTGGTCGAAGTAGTCGCGCTCGGTGTACGGCGGGGTGATGTCCCACGCCGCGAAGAGCTCCTCGAACATCGTCTGCCACGCATGCATGTGCACTTCGGCTGTGGGCGTGAGGACGCCGTCCAGATCGAACAGCACGGCGTCGTAGGCGGTCAGATCGGGCAGGGCGTCGTCAGCCACAGAACCTCCGAGAGCGGGTGCGGGTGCTTCGGCACTGCATCGCGCCGTCCAGCCAGCGTAATGCGGGCGGGTGTCGGGTCGCACCCCGTGACGGTTACGTGCGGGCGACACTCAGGGTCTGGCGCGCGATCTCGAGCTCCTCGTCGGTCGGGACGACGAGGACGGTCACGGCCGAGGCATCCGTCGAGATGATCCGGATGCCGCGCTCACGGCTGTCGTTGCGCTCGGGATCGATCTCGACGCCCGCGAAACCGAGGGTCTCGAGGGCACCGGCGCGCACGTGCGGGGCGTTCTCGCCCACTCCCGCGGTGAACGAGATGACGTCGGCGCCGCCGAGCTGCGCGAGGTAGGCACCGGCGTAGGCGCGCAGCCGGTGCACGTAGACCTCGAACGCCAGGATCGCGCGTTCCTCTCCTCGTTCGATGGCCGCGCGGATGTCGCGCAGGTCGTTGGAGCCCGCGAGCCCGAGCAGACCGCTGCGCTTGTTGAGCAGCTCGTCGAGGTCGTCGACGGTCATACCCGCCCGCCGTTCGAGCTGGAACAGCACGGCCGGGTCGAGGTCGCCCGAGCGCGTGCCCATGACGAGCCCCTCGAGCGGGGTGAACCCCATCGAGGTGTCGACCGAGCGGCCGCCGTCGATCGCGGTGACCGACGCGCCGTTGCCGAGGTGGAACACGATCTGCGTGAGTTCGGCCAGCGGGCGCCCGACGAACGCCGCCGCCGCTTCGCTGACGAACTTGTGCGACGTGCCGTGGAATCCGTAGCGGCGGATGCGATGGGATGCCGCGACCTCGGCGTCGATCGCGTAGGTGTAGGCCGCGGGCGCCAGGGTCTGGTGGAAGGCGGTGTCGAAGACGGCAACGTGCGGCACGTCGGGGAAGGCCGCGCGGGCGGCGACGATTCCGGCCAGGTTCGCGGGGTTGTGCAGAGGCGCGAGCACCGACAGTTCGTCGATGTTGATCTCGACGAGCGGCGTGATCAGCGTCGGCTCGAAGAAGCGCGCGCCGCCGTGCACGACGCGGTGTCCCACGGCCACGGGCGGCGTCTCGGCGAGCGACGGGCCGTCCGACGCGAAAGCCTCGAGCATGACCGCGAACCCGGCGGTGTGGTCGGGGATCGGGAGCTCCCGCGTGCGCGTGGCGTCGAGGAAGGCCGCCGAAGGTCCGTCCGTGGGTGTCGCGTACACGGTGTGGCGGGCGACGCCCATCGGGTCGCCGATGCGCTCGACGAGTCCGGAGGCGAGCGTGCGCTCGGAGTCCATGTCGAGGAGCTGGTACTTGAACGACGACGAGCCGCTGTTGATCACGAGCACCGGGGTCATCGCGTCACTCTCCCTGCGCCTGGATCGCGGTGATCGCGATCGTGTTGACGATGTCGTCCACCAGCGCACCGCGCGACAGGTCGTTGATCGGCTTGTTGAGGCCCTGCAGCACCGGTCCGATCGCGACGGCCCCGGCCGAGCGCTGCACCGCTTTATAGGTGTTGTTGCCGGTGTTGAGGTCGGGGAAGACGAACACCGTCGCGCGTCCCGCGACCGCCGAGCCGGGCATCTTGGCGGCGGCGACCGCGGCATCGGCCGCCGCGTCGTACTGGATCGGCCCTTCCACGAGAAGCTCGGGGGCTCGCGAGCGGACGAGGGCCGTGGCATCCCTCACCTTCTCGACCTCGGCACCCGACCCCGACTCCCCCGTCGAGTACGACAGCATCGCCACGCGCGGCTCGATGCCGAACTGCGCGGCGGTCGCGGCCGACGAGATCGCGATGTCGGCGAGCTGCTCGCTGGTGGGGTCGGGGATCACAGCGCAGTCGCCGTACACGAGCACGCGGTCGGCGAGCGCCATCAGGAAGACGCTGGAGACGACCGAGACCCCCGGCTTGGTCTTGATGATCTCGAACGCGGGGCGGATCGTGTGCGCCGTCGTGTGCGCGGCGCCCGACACCATGCCGTCGGCGAGACCCAGGTGCACCATCATCGTGCCGAAGTACGAGACATCCGTGACGGTGTCGGCCGCCTGCCCCATCGTGACGCCCTTGTGGGCACGCAGCCGCGCGTACTCCTCGGCGAACTTGTGCACGTGGACGGCGTCCAGCGGCGAGAGCACCTCGGCACCCTGGATGTCGATGCCCAGCTCGATCGCGCGGGCGCGCACCTCGAAGGGCTCGCCCAGGATCACGAGGTCCGCGATGCCGCGCTTGAGCACCGTCGCCGCGGCCCGCAGCACGCGGTCGTCGTCGCCCTCGGGGAGCACGATGCGCTTGCGCTGCGCGCGCGCCCGCTCGATGAGCTGGAACTCGAACATGAGGGGCGTGACGACGGTGGCGCGCGCCAGGCCGAAGGCGACGAGGAGCTCATCGGTGTCGACGCTCTGCTCGAAGAGGGCGAGCGCCGTGTCGTACCGGCGTTGCGAGTCGGCGGCGAGGCGACCCCGGGTGCCCATGATGCGCACCGCGGTCTCGTAGGTTCCGAGCTCGGTCGTGATGATCGGCACGCTCGAGCCGAGGCCGTCGATGAGGCGTGTCACCGGCTCGGGCAGTTCGAAGCCGCCGTTGAGCACGATGCCCGAGATCGAGGGGAACGTGCCCGAGGCGTTCGCGAGCAGCGTCGCCAGCAGCACCTCGGAGCGGTCCGCGGGGATGATCACGACGGCGCCCTCCAGCAGGCGCGGCAGCACGTTCACCATCGACATGCCCGCGACCACCACCGCGAGCGCCTCGCGCGTGAGGCGGCCGGGGTCGCCCGCGAGCAGCTCGCCGTCGACCGAACGCATGATGCCGCGGATCGACGGCGCCACGAGGAACCGGTCCTCCGGGATCGCCCAGACCGGCACGGGCGCTGCGGGCCCGGCGCCTTGATGGGCGTGAATCGAACGGCGGATGGCCTCGAGGGTCTCGTCGGCCCCCTCCGCGTCGGCGCGGTTCGCGACGACGGCGAACAGCTTCGCGCGGCCGTGGGCGAGCTCGGCGAGCGCGAGGTCGGCGATCTGCCCCATCTCGGCGGGCGTGCGCGCGAGCGACGAGCCGAGCTGCTCGGGCTGCGTCTGGTTCTGCGCCGAGCGGCCGCCGAGCACCAGCAGCACCGGAGCGCCGAGGTTCGCCGCGATGCGGGCGTTGTAGGCGAGTTCGGCGGGGCTCCCCACATCCGTGTAGTCGCTGCCGACGATGACGACCGCGTCGCACTGGGCCTCGACGGCCTTGTAGCGCTCGACGATCGTCGCGAGCGCAGCATCCGGATCATGCCGCACGTCGTCGTAAGTGACGCCGATGCAGTCGTCGTAGGGAAGATCGACGCCGTCGTGATCGAGCAGCATCTCGAGCACGTAGTCGCGCTCGACGGTCGACCTGGCGATCGCACGGAACACTCCCACCCGCGGCGTCGCGTGGCTGAGCGCATCGAGCACCCCGAGCGCGACCGTTGACTTCCCCGAATGGCCCTCTGCCGACGTGATGTAGATGCTCTGCGCCACGCGACCAGCCTATGGGCGGGACGGATGCCGCGGCCAGGCGTGCCACCGGATCAAAAGCAGCACGACCGCCCGGGGCCACGTCGGTGGCCGCCCGCGGATAGCCTCGACGGCATGCACGAACCTCGTCCCGGAATCGACGTCCCCGATCACCGCGGCCGGACCGGCCTCGATCTCACCGGACGCGACCTGGACCGCAACCCCGGCGTGCGGGTGACGGATGTCGAGGTGCTGGCGTCGGCATGGCACGTGCTGCGACGCACGACACTCGAGTACCGCGGGCCGTCCGGCCAGTGGGAGACGCAGCAGCGCGAGACGTACGACCGCGGCAACGGCGCGACGGTGCTGCTGTACGACGCGGCGCGGCGAACGGTGCTGCTCACGCGCCAGTTCCGCTACCCGGTGTACGTCAACGACCACCCCGACGGGATGCTGATCGAGACCGCCGCGGGACTGCTCGACCAGGACGACCCCTCGACGGCGATCCGGCGAGAGGCCGTGGAGGAGACCGGCGTCGACATCGGCGAGCTCGAACACGTGTGGGACGTCTACATGAGTCCCGGATCGGTCACCGAGCGGCTGCACTTCTTCGCGGCGCCCTACGACGGTGCCGCCGGCGTCGGCGAGCGCGGTGGCCTCGAGGATGAGGGCGAGCACATCGAGCTGCTCGACCTCGGCATCGAGGAGGCGCTCGCGATGGTCCGCGACGGGCGGATCCAGGATGCGAAGACCATCATGCTGCTGCAGTGGTCCGTGCTGGAGGGCCCCTTCGCCCGGGAAAATTAAGACTCTCCGCGAACCCGGCAGAGCCTGGTTACCCTTGCTACGTTTCCGTCCTGGGGGAGTTGGCCTGGATGCCGCCTCGCGGAGAGCTGGGTCAAGTCTAACCCGACCGACGGGCGCGGGCGGACCGCTCGCGCCGCACGTGGGGTCGTCCAGGGTTCTCCCAGCGCGATCGATACCGATCCGATAACGGCGCGATTAGGATCGGTCCCGTGGGCGAGGGAGCCCGCGCCCCACCCGCGACCCGCTCGTTCGAGGGCGGAACAGGAGCCGGCGATGGTCGATACCGCGATGACGGATGCTGCATCGAAAGGTTCGGGTGCGCTCGGGGCCACGACGGCCGAGGGATTCGCCCGCGTCACCGACGCGATCCTCGATGCGGTCGGCAGCGTCATCGACGGCAAGCCGGACGCGGTGCGCACCGCCTTGGTGTGCTTCCTCGCCGAGGGAC
Organism: Microbacterium sp. Leaf288; assembly: GCF_001422925.1. Classification (GTDB taxonomy): domain Bacteria; phylum Actinomycetota; class Actinomycetes; order Actinomycetales; family Microbacteriaceae; genus Microbacterium. The sequence continues at coordinate 598,487 of NZ_LMNI01000011.1, read as the reverse complement.
ACCTCCTCATCGAGGACGTGCCCGGCGTCGGCAAGACCATGCTCGCGCGGGCACTCGCGACCAGCGTGGATGCCACGGTCCGCCGCATCCAGTTCACGCCCGATCTGCTGCCCGGTGACGTCACCGGCGTGAGCGTGTTCAACCCGGTCGAGCGCGAGTTCGAGTTCAAGCCGGGCGCGATCTTCGCGAACATCGTCATCGCCGACGAGATCAACCGCTCCTCCCCCAAGACGCAGTCCGCGCTCCTGGAGGCCATGGAGGAGCGCCAGGTCACCGTCGACGGCCGCACCCACTTCGTACCCGAGCCGTTCCTCGTCGTCGCGACGCAGAACCCGCTCGAGATGGAGGGCACCTACGCCCTCCCCGAGGCGCAGCGCGACCGTTTCATGATCCGCATCTCGATGGGCTACCCCGACGCGCGGTCGGAGGCCCTCATGCTGCGTCAGCGCGACACGGTCAACCCGCTCGACGAGCTCACGCCGGTCGTCTCGGCCGCGGAGGTCGCGAGCCTCGTCGCGTGGGCGCGGGCGGTGCATGTCGCACCCGCGATCGAGGACTACGCCGTGGCCCTCGCGCAGGCGACCCGCACCCACAGCGATCTGCGCCTGGGCGCCAGCCCCCGCGCGACGCTGCAGCTGGTGCGCGCGGCCAAGGTGTGGGCCGCGCTCGACGGTCGCGCCTTCGTCATCCCAGACGACATCACGGCGCTCCTCGCCCCGGTGTTCGCGCACCGGCTCATCCCGACCCGGGCCGCCGGCGGCGCCCGGGGGTCGAGCGCCGCAGATGCGATCGCGACGATCCTCGAGCGCATCGCCGCGAGCGTGCGGGTGCCGATCGCCGCACGTCAGTGACAGAGCGATGAGAAGCGTGTGGCCGCTGACAGTCCGGGGCACCGGAGCGCTGGTCCTCGCGATCGCGTGCTTCATCGTGGCGAACGAGGCGAGCATCGTCGAGCTGATGTACTTCGGCATCCTGCTGCTCGCGGTCGTCGTCGCGAGCATCGCCTCGCTGTACGTCGGGCGCCGCTCCGACGCGGTCACCCGGGCACTCGCCCCGGATGTCGTCTCGGTCGGAGGCGACGCACGCGTATCGGTGCGCGTCGAGGTGCGCACGGCGCTGCCCACGGCGCCCGGAACCTGGCGCGATGCCCTGCCCAAGGGGCTGCGCGGCAAATCGGAGGGTGCCTTCCCCGCACTCGGCTCGGGGCTGCGCGGCGGCGAGCGCGGCGGTGCCCGCAGCATCGACCTGGTGTACATCGTCACCGGCGTGCGGCGCGGAGTCCACTCGCTCGGACCGCTCACGGTGCGATCGTCGGATCCGTTCGGGCTCGCACGACGCACGGTCGTGTTCAGCCAGCGCACGCCGGTCACGGTGGCGCCGCCGGTCGTCGAGCTGCCGCCGCTCGTGGATTACGCCGGCGCCACCGGCGGGATGCTGCACACGACGACCGACCAGCTCGGCCAGGGCGCCGACAACCTCGTCGCGCGGCCCTACGCCCCGGGCGACTCCATGCGGCGCATCCACTGGCGGGCGACCGCCCACCGCGATGCGCTCATGGTGCGCCAGGAGGAGCAGGAGTCCACACCCGAGGCCACGGTCGTGATCGACCGCGCCGCGCTGCGCTGGTCTCCCGAGGCTCTGCGCGCGCCCGGCGCCGACCCCGGCTTCGAAGCCGGCATCTCGGCGTGCGTCTCCGCGGTCGCGCGCCTCGTGCACGACGGCTACGCCGTCGAGGTCCTCGACACGGAGGGAACGGTGCTGGCCGACCGGATCGACGGCGGCGACATGACCGAAGTCGACGCGATGCTGGTCCACTTCGCGACCATCACCGCCCATCGCGACGACGCCCTCCCGCGCCTGTCGCGGCTGTTCGCGGGGGCGTCGACGGGTCCGATCGTGCTCATCGTGGGACGGCTCGACCCGGCCGATGCAGTGGCCATCGGGCCGGTCTCGCACCACAGCACGCTCCCCCTGCTGCTGTCCGCGTCGCCGATCGGCGACGCGCTCGACATCGCCGCGGATCACGGCTGGCACGTGGCGGCGATCGGTCCCGACCGCGACCTGGGTCACGCGTGGGCGAACGCGATCGGACGGGGGGTGCACCATGTCTTCAGCTGAGACGGGGCGCCAGGTACGTGCGCACGGCGGGGAACGACTGCTGACTTTCGCGATCCTCGCGGCACTGCTCGCGGCGCTGCTGCCTGTCGTCCGGGTCATCGAGCCCGGGTGGTGGCTCGTCGCGGCCCTCGTGCTGTCGGCCCTGGTGCTCGCCGCCGGCTACACCGCCCGCCTCTACCGTCTCCCCGCGGTCGCGGTGACCCTCATCGAGGTCGCGGTGTGGGTCGTGTTCATGACGTTGATCTTCCTGCGTGACACCGCCCTGCTGTGGGTGATCCCGACGCTCGACACCTTCCGCGTCGCGCCGATGCTGGTGCGGGCCGCGATGGAGGAGATCGCAGTCGGCGCGGCGCCGCTCGAGCCGACGCTGTCGCTCGCCTTCGTCGTGGTCGGGTCGATGGGACTCCTCACGATCATCGTCGATCACGTCGTGGTGACCGCACGGATGCCGCTGCTGGCGTCCGTCGGCGTCGTCGCGGTGTCGCTCATCCCGGCGATCGCCGCGCCGAGCAAGGTCGACGTCATCGGATTCGTCTTCCTCGCGGTCACGGTCCTGTTCCTCCTGCGCTCCGAGACGCGCTCGCGCGAGAAGCCGGTCGAGCGCGAGGCGGAGCGCACCGCAGGCGTCCCCGCGACGGCACTCGGCATCGGCGCGATCGCGATCGTCGTCGCCGTCGTCGCGACGCCGGTGCTGCCGCAGCCCGGAGCGCGGGCCGGTTCGGGTCTCGGCCCTGGACCGGGGATCGACGCGACACTGCAGCTCGGCGACGACCTGCGCCGTCCCCAGGAGGTGGAGGTCATCCGGGTTCGCACGAACGCGCCGTCCGTGCCCTATCTGCGTGCGACGACGCTCTCTCGATTCGACGGCGGGCTTTGGGAGCCCGATCGCTCGCAGACCGTGTCGCTCCAGAGCGAGCGCGCGTTCGGTGTCGTGGACTCCGGCGACGACATCCGCATCGGCGAGTACACGGCGAAGATCGACATCGTGAACCTCGACTCCCCATGGGCGCCGGTGCCATATCCGGCCGTGGGTATCAGCGGTCTCGGCGGCGGCACGTGGGGCGCGGTGCCCTACAACCACACGGTGGCCACGACCGGCGGCTCGACACAGGGCCAGTCGTACGAGGTGGCGTACGACGTCCCCCGGCCGTCGCTGGAGCAGGTCCGGGCGGCGGTGTCAGTGGGCTCGCAGGTGCGCGACGAGACGACGCAGCTGCCCGACGACGTCCCGCCGATCATCGGTGAACTGGCGGTGCAGATGACGGCCGATGCCACCACCGACTACGACCGACTGACAGCGCTGCAGCGATGGTTCCGCGGCACCGACTTCCGCTACTCGCTCGAGTCGCCCGTCGAGGACGGGTTCGATGGCAGCGGCGCAGAGGCGGTGGCGCGGTTCCTGGAGGTTCGCGAGGGCTACTGCATCCACTTCGCATCGGCGTTCGCGCTCATGGCACGCACGCTCCACATGCCGTCGCGCATCGTGGTCGGCTACCTGCCGGGCACTCCGACCACGGACACCATCGACGATCAGCCGGTCTTCTCGGTGTCGAGCTCGCAGCTTCACGCCTGGCCGGAAGTGTACTTCGAGGGCATCGGCTGGATCCCGTTCGAGCCCACCTCCGGACTCGGGGTTCCCACGACCTTCTCGTCGGAGCTCACGATTCCGGGCCAGCCCGCCGACCCCAATGCCACGACTTCTGAGACGAACCCGACCCCGACGGCGCGGGGCGACCAGGCGCAGATCGACCTCGAGGAGCAGCGGCAGAACGCCTCCGACGGCACGTCGGAGGACGCCCTCGACCCGCTGCCGATCCTCGGTGTGGTCGCGGCCATGATCGTGCTCCTCGCACTCCCCTTCCTCATCCGGGAGCTGCGCCGCCGACAGCAGGATGCCGCCGCCCGGGGCGGTGATGCGGCGGCCGCGTGGCAGTCGGTCCAGGAGGCGGCGATCGACGTCGGCATCCCCGTGCCCGCCAGTGAGACGCCGCGCGCGTTCGCCGGCAGGCTCGTCGCCGAGCACGGGGTCGCCGCATCCGAGATGAACACGGTCCTGCTCGCGATCGAACGCGCCAGCTACTCGCGCGCCGGCACCCGCTCGTACTGGATGGGCGACGCGGCGGCCGATGCCGCAGCATCCGTCCGCACATCGCTACTCGCATCCGTGCCGCCTTCGCGCCGCATTCTCGCGCTGCTGGCGCCGCGTTCGCTCGTCATCAGGCCCGGCAGCGTGTACGCCGGGACGGCCCCGGTTCGGGCACGGTAGCGGAGCAGGGTAGGATGGTCGGCGGCCCTCCGGGGCCTCCTGGAGGATTCGCCTAGTGGCCTATGGCGCACGCTTGGAAAGCGTGTTGGGTGCAAGCCCTCGGGGGTTCGAATCCCCCATCCTCCGCCACTGTGATCCCAGTGTTTTCAAGGGTCGCGACTCCTTGGAAGAGAAGCAGACGCGTAGCGTCCGGCGACCTTGACGCCCCTGCCTCCGCCCACTGCTCGCTCGGGTCGCCCGCTGAGCGACCACTGAACGCGCGGTAGAGGCTGCGCTGCGCTCCTTTTTTGACGAATGACCCTGCGAGACAACGATCCGCGCGCACAAGCGCGCGCTCGGCGCGGGCCATTCCGTCGTTGGTGGTTCTCGACGCTAGACAGCGACGGGCGACAGCTCCTCATTCGGGTTGCACCGGTGATTTCGGCAATCGTCGCAATGCTCGTCGCGCTCATGCTCACTCCTCACTGAAACGCGAGCAAGCCACGGCCGGCGGTATGCAATGGCCGACGCGGTGGGATCTCCTGGTGCCCGAAAACGCCCGCTGATCGACCGTCAACCGACACCAACGACCGGATCAGAGCGGCCAAAGAGCTCGGCCTCTTCACTGTCGGGGATTGGCGCTAGCGTCGATTCGTGATCGAGATTGCCCGAACCCGCCGCACGTCCAGTGCCTCGGCCTCGCTGTTCTTCGAGCGCTGGTGCGCTATCGAAACACACCCCGAGTGGGCGCCGAGCATGGAGTACTTCAAGCTGTCAGAGCCCTTCGGCGTGGGCGCCCGCGGAGTCCTGAAAGCGGTCGGTGGTCAAGAGTCGCCGTTCCGCATCACCACGGTGGGGCCGGGCTTCGTCTATGCCGACACCACCGAACTCGATGGGGCGGAGTTGACCGTGCACCACGAAGCCGTCGAAGGGCTCGACGGCACCGAGGTCACACTGTCTGCATGGCTCGACGGGCCAGGCGAAGCGCAACTGGCAAGGGAAATGTCCGACGAAGTTCAGCACAGCCTTGAGCACGACCTGGCCGCGCTCGCAGCGCTGCTCGAGAGCTAACATCAGTCGGCGAGCCAGGCGATGGTGCCCGCGGACGCGAAGACACGATCGAACGAGCGCTACTGGTTCCTGAGCGCTCAGCAGACCGTCTCAGGTCGCCCGTTCGCGGACCGGCGTACGAACGTGCTCGGCCGCACCCAGACGGCACTTGTTCGAGGAGTCCACGGCACCCACTCGCCGTCTTCGAGTTCACGGGACGAGTTGTTCGCCGCCTCGAGGATCTCTGGCCGCATCACTCGCTTCGGAATGGATCCGGCCCACATGCGCCGTCGGGAAGGATTCAAACCGTAGCGGGCACGGCCCGTTGCCCCATTGAGTTCCCGAAGTGGCAGCGCCGCCGCCGGATCATCGATCGACTGGGCTCGGCGGCTCAGAGGGTTCTGGGAGAAGATGCCCTGTGACCACCTCTGCCAGCCATTCCTCGCACCGCAGCCGCAGCATCGTCCTCGTCGCGTTCGCGGTGTACCTCGCGCTGCTGACGGCTTATCGACCTGATTCGCACGCCCACCGACCCGGTGGGCGAACGAGTGGTCAGCGCGCCCGGGACGTCGACGACCTCGCTCCCGACCCGCAGCCGCCCAGCGACGACGAGGTGGATGGTCTCGGGCGAGTCATCTTCGACGTCGACCGCGCAGGGGTCGATGGGGCCGGGTTCCGCCCATCGAGTATGCGTTCGCCCCTCCGAGCGCCGTCAAGCGAATCGATGCTGTCCCCCGAACGGGGGACACGGTAGGGTGGGCGACGTGAGCTCGCGGGGACCCTGGGATTTGGCCCCCGTGCGACACCAATCTGGGGATCTCTGCGGCTGGGGCCACTGACTCCCTGTGCGCAACTACCTGCGCATGAGACGGTCCCTCGGACGCCGCAACTAGAGCTTGTGGCGTCCGAGGGACCTTTGCCTTGCCCGCGTGCGTCACGCGCCCGCTGGGGACAGGCTCGACGCTGGGGACATCGTTGTGACGCTCTAGCAGCGCGGGCCCGGCGTCACCACACTATTCGGCGGATCCCTTTGAGACCAACCGTCTCAAAGGCCAGCCAGGTGTCTCCACCACGAGCGGCGGTTGATGGCGTTCCGCCAACGACTGTGTCATTCGCCCGGAGGGCCGTCCCGTGGGTGGCCGCGCATCCGACTGTGCTGCGCGAGGCCCGCGGGCAGACCGGCCTGCGTGCGGTGACATGGCTGGCCGTGAGGGCTCGGCGATTTCGCTTTGACCTCTCGGGACGAGCGCCAGTAGCTGCACCGGATCTTCAGCGGCGTGCTTCAGGGAAGGGCGAAGGTTCCCTCTCCTACACCCCACCAACTCGAGCCCCGACGCGGAACCTCGAAACGGAGTGACGCCATGCTCGGCCCGAGTAGGTGAGATACACGACTCGACCGGCGGTCGCCGCGATGAGGAGGACGCAGGCCAGCACGAGCAGCCATCCGATATAGGTGAACGCCATGCCCAAGACGCCGAATCGCAGCGCCGAGTCCGCGAGCAGCGGTGGCAGGAATACTCTGCCAAACCTTCCGGCCACCGCGAATCCGATTCCCGCAAGGACGGAGCCGGGCAGCAGTTCTCGAAGGCTGACCCCGCGATTGACGACGATCCACGAAGCGACCCACCAGAGCGCACCCCACAGCGCAACCTCGGCGATGAACTCGATCACCGGCAACGGTCCGTCGTCGCGAATGATGACGCGCGTCGCGACGACCACCGCGATTCCGATGACGACAGCGGCAACCGCCGCCAGCCACCGCCAGGCGAACTTCAGGCTGACGGCGGGCGTGCGCCAGATCCTGCGAAGGCTCCGTTCCAGGGCCCGCGCGAACGAGGTTGCGGCGATGACGAGGAGGATCACCCCGATGACACCTGTCGCGCGAAGCTCCTGAGCTCCGCCCGGCAGCGACTTCTCCAGAGTCTCGGCCGTGGCCGCATCGAATCCCATGTGCTCCGCGAAGATCGCGGCAGTGCGAGTGTCGAGTCTGGACTGCACAGCGCCCACGACGATCAATATGGGCAGCACCGACGTGAATGTATGCGCCGCGAGGGTCATGCCGCGATCGATAAGGCCCAGATCAGCGAGATCGCGGGCGACTCGCAACACGAATCGCCCGGCAGGTGAGCGCGCACTGCTGCGGACAAGACGACTCCTGGTCCACCGAGCCATAGGCGCACCTCACGATCTGAGACGACGTCCCGATCCAGTCAGAGGCTACGCCCAAAAGACAACAGCAGAAGCGTGGGAGAAAGAGTGTCCCGTTCTGGCTACGCGACCCGCTCAGGGAACAGGTCGTGGATCAGCGCCTCGATGCGCCGGCGGATCTCGTCACGGATCGGTCGCACAGCCTCGATCCCCTGCCCGGCGGGGTCGTCGAGCTCCCAGTCCTCATAACGCTTGCCGGGGAAGATCGGGCACGCGTCGCCGCAGCCCATCGTGATGACGACGTCCGACTCCTTGACAGCATCGACTGTCAGCACCTTCGGCGTGTGGCCCGCGATGTCGATGCCTTCTTCTGCCATCGCCTCGACTGCGACCGGATTGATGACCTCTTTGGGCGCCGACCCCGCGGAGAGCACCTCGACATCGTCGCCCGCGAGCGCACGGAGGTACCCGGCAGCCATCTGCGAACGGCCGGCGTTGTGCACGCAGACGAACAGAACGGTGGGCTTGTCACTCATGGCGGGCTCGCTTTCTCTCACTCTCTAGGAAGCATAGACCGTGGTCTATCTATATTCTCGAAGCCGCGGTCGGCCGATCGCGTCGTGCATGCTCAGACGGCGTGCACCGTCGTGCTGCGTCGCTCGATGAGGAGCGTGTCGCGCCACGCGCCCGCGTGGGGGCCGACACCTGCCCGGGCGATGCGCTCACGCCGGCCCACCACACGGAATCCCGCAGCCTCATGGAGTCGGAGGCTCGCGGCGTTCTCAGGGAAGATGCTCGATTGGATGGTCCAGATTCCCGCACCCTCGGCAGCGGTGATGAACACTTCAAGCAGGCGTCGGCCGATGCCTTGCCCGCGCGCGTCTCGGCTGATGTAGACGGAGTGTTCGACGACACCGCAATAGGCCGGACGCGAGGACACGGGCGAGGCGGCGATCCAGCCGACGAGAGCGCCACGCTCGTCGGCGGCAACGAAACGCAGCTCCGGCAGCTTGCCGGCGTCGAACGTCTGCCAGGTCGGAGTGGCGACCTCGAAGGTCGCCTCCCCGTCCTCGATCCCTTGTGCGTAGATCTCCTCGACCGCCGGCCAATCGGCCGGCGTCATCTCGCGCACTTCCGTCATCAGCAGCATCCACCGCCGTTGCCGGCATCGGTCGAGCAGACACCCGTCGCGGGAAGCTGGAGTTCGACGTTCGACGCCGACGCGACATCCCCAGCGAGCCACGCCGCCACCGAACGCACCTGCTCGTAGCCGGTGGCGAGAAGGAAGGTCGGCGCCCGCCCGTAGGACTTCATCCCCACGATGAAGAATCCCTGCTCCGGGTGCGTCAGCTCGCGGAAGCCGTGCGGCTCGACGTTGCCGCAGGAGTGAACGTTCGGGTCGATGAGCGGCGCGAGGCGCTTGGGCGCTTCGACGATCTCGTCGAGCTCGAGGCGGATCTCGCGGAGGATGTCGAGGTTCGGCCGGAAGCCGGTGGCATTCACGACGATGTCGGCCTCGTGGGTCACGACCTCTCCGCCGCGGTGCCCCACCAGCTCGACGGCATCGCCCGCGCGGCGGGCGCGGATGATCTCGAAGCTGTCGACGAGGGCGATGTCGCCACGCTCCACGGCCCGGTCGACGCGACTCCCGAGGCTCGCACGACCGATCAGCTCATCGTCGGGCGAGGACGAGACCCGCGCGGCCCTGGCATTGCGGATCAGCCAGGTAGCCGTGGTGCCGGCCTCCTCGCGGGCGAGCTGCACGAGGGCGAGCAGCGTATTGGCCGCAGAGTGACCGGCCCCGACGACTGTCACGCTCCGGCCCGCGAACTCGGCACGATCTCGGCCGAGCACATCGGGAAGCGCGGGAGTGACACGGTCAGCGATATCGGCCAACCCCAGCAGCTCGAGTCCACTGGAGGAAAGCGAGTTCGGAGAGAGGTAGGTGCCCGACGCGTCGATCACGGCGCGCGCGGCGACGTCTTCGACCTCGCCGTCCGCAGTTCGGATCCGTAACGCGAACGGCGTCGTAGCGCGGCGGGCCGTGCGGGTGCGGTCCATCCCCTCGCGCGTCACGCCGATCACCTCGACACCGAGACGGATGCGCGGTGCGATCTCCTCAAGAGCAGCCAGCGGCGCGACGTACTTCTCGACGAGTTCCGTCCCCGACGGCGCCCGCTCGGGGTCGGGCATCTCCCACCCTCCGTCCACCAGAAGGCGGCGCGACGCCGGATCCACGAGGTGCTTCCACGGGGAGAACAGACGGGTGTGACCCCACGAGCGCACACTGGCGGCGACCTCGCCGCCAGCCTCGAAGACCACGAAATCGATGCCGCGTTCGACGAGGTTCGCAGCGGCGGCGAGCCCGATCGGCCCCGCACCGATGATCGCGACGGGCAGAGTCGACAGCGGGCTGGATTCAACGACTCGGGGGCTCAGGTCGAGCAGGGTCACAACGTCCTCCCATAGATATTGATGAACTTCGATACCCCGATTCTGGACCCATCTATCGACACCTGTCAATATCGACTAACCTCGATATATGACCACGATGCTCGACGTGACGGATGTCACGGCCGGCGTGTGCTGCACACCCCTCGTTCGCGAGCCGCTGACGGCCGAGGAGGCGGAGCAGCTCGCCCTCACGATGAAAGCGCTCGCCGATCCGACCCGGCTCCGACTGCTGTCCATCGTCGCTGCGTCAGAGGACTCCGAGGCGTGCGTCTGCGACCTGATCGAGCCCGTCGGACTCAGTCAGCCCACGGTTTCCCACCACTTGAAGATTCTCACCACTGCGGGATTCCTCTCCCGCAGCAAACGCGGCACCTGGGCCTACTTCAAGCTCGTGCCGGGTGCGCTGGACCGCGTTTCGCAGCTCCTCGTCGCCTCGTGACGCACGCCGCACGCGCCGCCGCCGGTGAGTTCCTCGGCAGTGCAGGACTCGCCGCTGTCGTCATCGGGTCCGGCATCGCCGCCCAGCGCCTCTCCCCCGGTGATGTCGGACTGCAGCTGTTCGAGAACGCCTTCGCCACCGCCCTCGGCCTCGCCGTACTGATCCTCGCCTTCGCGACGGTCTCGGGATCCCATTTCAACCCCGTCGTCACGCTGGTCGACATCACTCTGCACCGCCGGAGGTGGTCGACCGCGGCGGTGTACCTGCCCGTCCAGGTGCTCGGGTGCATCGCCGGCGCGGTGCTTGCCAACGTGATGTTCGACGTTCCCCCGGTCGCGTGGAGCACCACCGACCGCTCGGCGTTGCCGCTGCTACTGTCCGAGGTCGTCGCGACCGCCGGGCTCATCCTCCTGATCTTCGCCCTGGTGCGGACCGGCCGTTCACATCTTGCCGCGCCCGCCGTCGGCGCGTACATCGGTGCGGCCTACTTCTTCACGTCGTCGACGAGCTTCGCGAACCCGGCGATCACCGTCGGCCGAATGTTCAGCGACACGTTCGCCGGAATCGCTCCGGCCTCCGTGTTGCCCTTCATCGGAGCGCAGCTGCTCGGCGCGGCGCTGGGATATGCAGCGGTCCTGCTGCTGTTCCCGCAAGTGGCACCCGAGCACACGGTCGCTCGACGCTGAAGGAGACTCCGAACCACAGGCGCCTGGCGGCACTCGCCGTTGCTCAAGTCGCGTCCCCTCTGAGGTCGCACGACGGACACGCCGTCTCGCGGGGTCGCCCGGCACGCGACCGGTTCATTCGTGCTCCGGAAGCAGCGGCGTCGACCAGCCCGGATCGCGGCCGAGCTGAGCGGCCCGCGAGACGGATGCCGCGCCGAAGCGATCGCGGACCGCGTCGAGCACGGTGTCGAGGCGCACGCCGTCGTCCCAATCGATCGGAAGCTCCGGCGGGACGCTGTCGAGACGGCCGAGCTGCGACAGCGAGACGCCGATGAGGGTGATGCCGCGTTCTGCGATCTGCGGCTGCGCGGCGGCGAGCAGTCCTTGCGCGACGGCGAGGATCAGTGCGGTGCGGTCGGTCGGTGAGCGGAACGAGCGGGACCGGGTGGCCTTCGCGTAGTCGCCGTAACGGAGCCGCAGCACGACGGTGCGGCAGACGCGGTCGCGGTCGCGCAGCCGACGTGCGAGCCGATCGACGATCTGCGTGAGAATGACCTCCAGCTCTTCGGGCGTCCGGGGACGGGCGCCGAGGGCACGCTGCGAACCGATGGACCCGCGGCGACGCGTCGTGTCGACCGGCCGCGGATCCCGCAGCCGGGCGAGTGCGTGCAGGTGCGCGCCGGCCGCCTTCCCCAGCAGCCTCTCGGCGGTCGCCGCCTCGAGCTCCGCAAGCTGACCGACGGTATGGATGCCGAGCCCGTGCAGCTTCCCGGCGGTCACGGCGCCCACACCCCACAGACGCTCCACCGGCAGCGGGAGCAAGAACTCCTGCTCCCTGTCGGGCTCGACCACCAGCAGCCCGTCGGGCTTGCTGACGGCGCTGGCGACCTTGGCGAGGAACTTGGTTCGGGCGATCCCGACGGAGATGGGCAACCCGACCTCCGCACGAACCCGCTCCCGGAGGCGCATGGCGACCTGCTCGGGGGTGCCCACGATGCGCCGGAGCCCTCCGACCTCGAGGAACGCCTCGTCGATGGAGAGCCCCTCGACGAGGGGCGTCGTATCCCGGAAGATCGCGAAGACCGCCTTACTGGCCGCCGAGTACGCCTCCATCCGCGGCGGCACGACCACCGCTTCCGGGCAGAGGTCACGCGCCTGTCGGCCGCCCATCGCCGTACGCACCCCGCGAGCCTTCGCCTCGTAGCTGGCCGCCAGCACGACGCCGCCGCCGACGATGACGGGCCGGCCACGCAGCGCGGGGGCATCGCGCTGCTCGACCGAGGCGTAGAAGGCGTCCAGATCCGCGTGCAGCACGGTCGCCTCGCCTCGCATACAGCCCCCTCGATCGAACATTTGTTCTGATCATGGTGGCACCGACCGACGACATCCCTCCAGAGTCCGCGCGCGCAGGTCGGGGCCATTACGCCTCCTGCGCCGGATGCGCCAGGGGGTCCCCGATCTCCCGACCACTTCCTAACGTGGAAACCGGAGCGACCACCCCGGTCGACTTCCGAATCCATCCCTCGCATGAAGACAAGGAGCACTCATGTCCTCGAGTTGGGACGCCTGGGACTACCGTCAGTCGGTCGACCGCGGGGCCGGTTCCCGCGACCTGGTGGGCTACCACGTGCACGCCACGGATGGCGACATCGGAAAGATCGACGAGGCGAGCAACGACGCCGGCAGCAGCCGGCTGGTCGTGGATACCGGGCCTTGGATCTTCGGGCGGAAGGTGATCCTTCCGGCGGGGACCGTCGAGCGTGTCGACGACGAAAACGAGAAGGTCTACGTCGACCTGACCAAGGACCAGATCAAGAACTCTCCGGAGTGGGATCAGTCCACGACGGGTCAGGATGACGGGTACCGTGGCCAGCTCGACACCTACTACGGCGGCTTCTATCGCTGATCGGAGAGCTGCCATCCTCCCGCTATGACAAAACGGGGTGCAGCCTTACGGCTGCACCCCGTTTCTCGGGGCTCAGGGTCAGCCCTGCTTCGGCACCCGGTTCTCCGCGCTGACCATCCATGCGTACTGCTCGAGCTTCTCGATGATCTGATGGAGCAGATCCGCGCTGGTGGGATCCTCCTCGTCGACCGCGTCGTGCACGTCCCGGCAGGTGGCGACCGTGTTCTCGAGTCGTTCCGTGATGAGGTCGATCACGTCGGCGGTGGCGATCTCGCCCTGCGGGAACTCGGGAAGGCTGGTGGTTTCGGCGACAGTGTCGCTGCGCCCGTCGGGAAGGGCGTGGAGCGCCCGCATCCGCTCGGCGACGGCATCGCTGAACTCGCGAGCCGACTCGATGATCTCGTCCAGCTGTCGGTGCGTGTCGCGGAAGTTCTTGCCCACGACGTTCCAGTGGGCCTGCTTGCCCTGGGAGGCCAGCTCGATGAGATCGACGAGCACCTTCTGAAGGTTGTCGCTCAGCGCGGCCGAGGCGGTGAACCCGCTCTCGGCGTTCTGTTCCTTGGTGAGCTGGGCGCCGCGGGGAGCGCGCCGCTTGTTGCGTGTGGCGGACGTGGTGGAGTTCTTCGTCGTTGTGGCCATGAGGCCGACCGTACGGACGGACGCCGACTCACGCGCAGGGATTGTGCCCGATCGCCGGTCGTGCTAGTCGCTCACCGGCCCGCTGCCGAGCCCCCGCGACGACGCCCAGGTGGAGGCTGCGGAGGTGACGCCCTCACCGATCGGTCTCGGCGCACCGGCCTGAGCCTGGCGGAACATCTCGGTCCAGCGGACCCCGTCCCAGTAGCGCTCCCTCCCGTGCACGGGGGTGGGATACCACCCGGCCTTCGCCGCTGCGGGTGCCGAGTCGCACATGGGGATTCCTTTCGTCGTACAAGGGCCGGGGCGACCCGCCCCTGGACGCCGTGCATCCAGGGGCGAGCCGCCGCAGTGCTGTGGGCCGGGTTCCCCCGCGTAACGAGTACGCCCCCAAACCAGCACCGGCTAGAAGACGGCGGGTAGCGCCGTCGGCTCGCCAGCCCCACACACCGGCAAGGACCGAGGCCTTCGGGTCGGCCTCGATGCCACGAACGCTCCGTCTTCTATGGAGACTCTATAACTGCCCTATGCGTGGCGTATAGGAGCCTCAAGGTGACTCTCAGCATGTTCCCTGGCCGTGCTAAGGTGCCCGCATGGCGCGCCCCTACGGAGACCCCGTCGAGATCATCACCGCTCCCGTTCCTGCGCAGTCGCCGTTCATTCCGGCCGACGCCAAGATCGTGGTCGGCGCCGTGGCCCCCGCATCCCCGGATCCGATCCCGATCGTGCTGCTGCCGGGATTCGAGTACCGGATGCACGAGTGGCGCCACCCCGAGACGCACGAGATCCACTGGCGACTCGAGCGCCGTCGGGCGTCGCGGGTGTCCGACGACCAGTAGGTCGCCGCTCAGCGAGCGCGGATTCTCGCCGCGCCGGGAACGGTGAGAGAGTCGGAGCATGGCGAACAAGGACCGGACCGCCGCGACGTATCAGCGCAACGCCTTCGCGCCCAGCCTGATCGCGGCGATCGCGCTCTTCCTGGCGCCCTTGCTGATCGGCGGCGAGTGGTTCCTGCTGATCCGGTTCATCGTCGCGATCCTGGCCGTGATCGTCGCGTGGTTCGCATTCCAGGCACGGCACTGGTGGTGGATCCCGGTGTTCGCGGCGATCGCCGTCCTGTGGAACCCGATCTTCCCCTTCGCGTTCGACGGGCCCGTCTGGACCGCCGCGCAGCCCGTCGCCGCCGTGCTGTTCCTGGTCGCGGGGGCGACCATCCGGACCACCCGGAGCTGACGACACGCCGCGTCAGTACGCGAGGATCTCGTCCAGCAGCGCGCGCACACGGCCTTCGATGTCGTCACGGATGCTGCGAACCGTGACCATCGGCTTGCCCACGGGGTCTTCGAGCGGCCAGTCGAGATACCGCCGGCCCGGGTAGACCGGGCAGGTATCGCCGCATCCCATCGTCACGACGACGTCGGCCGCGCGGACGACGTCGTCGGTGAGCGGCTTCGGGAACTCCCCGCCGACGGACACGCCGATCTCGTCGAGCGCCTGGACGACCGACGTGCGCAGTTCCGGCCCGGGCGCCGAGCCGGCGCTGCGCACCCCCACACGATCGCCCGCGAGGTGCCGGAGGATTCCCGCGGCGAGCTGGGACCGCCCCGAGTTCTGCACGCAGACGAACAGCACCTCGGGTCGGGCGGGCAGATCACCCTGGGCGCGGCTGAGCGCTTCGAGTCGCGTCGCCGCGAAGGCGGCGGTCCTCGACGCGAGGAGCGGCGAGGTCGATCCGGTGGCGAGGAGGTCGTAGCTGTTCTGAACGCTCGCCCTCACGGTCTCGGCACTGAACGTACCGCGGAACCGCAGCGAGAGATCGTCCACGATCCGGTCGAGATCGGGCTCCGACGACGCCGAGTCATCGGCGCCGACGAGCGCGTTCACCCGATCGATCTGATCCGGCGCGATCGAATACCAGACGCGTCGTCCGTCGCGCTCCCTCACGACGACGCCTTCGGACAGCAGCGCCTTCATGTGGTGGCTCACGGTGGGCTGCCGGAGGCGCAGCGCGTCGGCGAGCTTTCCGACCAGCGCGTGCCCGCCGTCCGCGTCACGGATCAAGCGAAGGATGCGGGCACGGGTCGGGTCGGCGAGGACTGTGAGTCCGCGCTGGGCCGCGCCATTCATAGATGGGATTCTATCGACGCTCGATGGTCGACGAGGCCCCACCCTGTCACCCGCGATGGTGGTCGTCGGCGTCTTCGAGCAGCATGCCGACAGACGTTGCGCACGCGTCGCCGCGCCAGGCCTCCCGTCCCTCACGGACGGCGAAGACCGCGATCACGAGTCCCGCCACCGCATCGGCCCACCACCAGCCGAACATGCTGTTGAGCACGAGTCCGAGCAGAACCGACGCCGACAGATACGTGCAGATCAGCGTCTGCTTCGAATCGGCGACCGCCGTCGCCGACCCGAGCTCGCGGCCTGCGCGCCGCTCTGCCAGCGAGAGGAAGGGCATGATCACGACGCTGAGCGCGGTGATCACGATGCCGGCCGGGCTGTGCTCGACGTCGACCCACAGGATCAGAGTGAGTGCCGACGTCGCGGTCACGTACGCGGCGAGCGCGAAGAACGCGACCGCGATCACCCGAAGCGTGGGCCGCTCCCAGCGCTCGGGATCGCGACGTGTGAACTGCCAGGCGACAGCCGCCGCCGACAGCACCTCGATCGTCGAGTCCAGCCCGAAGGCGATGAGCGCGCCCGACGACGCGATGGTGCCGGCGGTGATCGCGACGATCGCCTCGACCACGTTGTAGGCGATCGTTGCCGCGACGATCCAGCGGATGCGACGCTCGAGGCTCTTCCGTCGCTCGCGGGTGAGGATGCCGGCGCTCATACGCACCCGCAGGTCTCGCCGGTGCAGCACGCGGGATCGACCGACAGGACGACCTGCAGCAGCTCGTCGAGCGCCGGCGCGAGGTGAGGATCCGCGAGCCGGTACGACGCGCGTCGGCCCTCGGGAGTCGCCACGACCAGACCGCAGCCGCGCAGGCACGCGAGCTGGTTCGACATCACCTGACGCGACACGCCCACGGCGTCGGCGAGATCGGACGGGTACGCGGGGCCCGTTCGAAGCGCCAGCAGGACGGCGCTGCGCGTGGGGTCGGCGAGCGCGTAGCCGAGCCGCGCGACGGCGGCGGTGTGGGACACAGTGGCGGTCGCCGATGTCATGGCCGCAATAGTACAGCGATCGCTGTATCGAATCCACCTCACCCGGCGCCCACGCTCACGCCCTCGAACTCGTGTCCTCGGAGATGACGTGGCATGCGAGCCTCACGATGCTCCGCATCCCCGGCCGCGCGGCGTGACGCAGCCGGTTCAGGCGCCGAGGCCGCGGCGCAGTGCGGCGAGACCGTAGTCGAACGCGCCGTCGACGTCGCCGCCGAGCCGGAAGGCTCCGGCGAGTTCCATGTGGATGAACCCCGTCGCCCACGCGGTCACGAGGCGCGCGGCGTCGAGGGCGTGCTTCTCACCGGCGATGACCGCGGCGCTGTCGACGATCGTCATCCCCGCGCGATCGAGCAGCTCCTGAGGAGCGGCGGCCGCGAACATCAGCCGGAATCCCTCCGGGCGCTCGTGCGCGAGCGCCCGGTAGGCACGGGCGAGACCTTCGAGAGAGCGATCGGATGCCTCGAGCCGGCCGGTCAGGTCGTCGACGGTCGCGGCGGCGACGGCCTCGAGCAGGGCATCGCGATCCCGCACGCGCTTGTAGAGCGACGGCGCCCGCACTCCCACGCGCTGCGCGACGCTCTGCATCGTCAGGCCCGTCGGGCCGGACTCCTCCAGGATGTCGCGTCCCGCCGCGACGATCTCGGCGTACGACGTGCGTTCCGGCGTCGGCATGCGAGCCTCCCTCGATGGCTATTGACAGTAGCCATGATAGCTACGTATCGTAGCCATGCCAACCCGGAAACACCGGCGGCTCCCGCGAAGGATCCCCCATGAAGCTCGCATCCCACCTGCACCGCATCGGCAACGACATCGTCGCCGCCTACCTCGTCGTGACGGACGACGGCGTCACCGTCGTCGACGCCGGCCTTCCCGGCCACTGGAAAGACCTCGTGCGCGAGCTCGAGGGACTCGGCCTCTCCCCCGCCGACGTCAAGGGCGTCGTGCTCACCCACGGAGACAGTGACCACATCGGCTTCGCCGAGCGCCTGCGCCGAGACCATGGCGTGCCCGTCTACGTGCACGAGGACGATGCCGAGCGCGCCCGGACCGGCGAGAAGCCGAAGGTGTCGACGGGGCCGATGAAGCTCGGGCCGACGCTCGGGTTCTTCGCATACGCGCTGCGCAAGCGCGCGATGCCGACGACCTACGTGTCGGAGGTCGTCGAGGTGCACGACGGCGATGTGCTGGATCTGCCCGGCTCCCCCGTGATCATCGGCATGCCCGGCCACTCGCCGGGCAGCATCGCGGTGCACATCCCCGTCGCCGACGCCGTGTTCGTGGGCGACGCGCTCACGACGCGCCATGTGCTCACCGGCCGCGAGGGAATGCAGCCCGCGCCGTTCACCGACGACCCCGCCGAGGCTCTGGCATCGCTCGAACACCTCGCCGGGCTGCAGGCCTCGTGGGTGCTCCCCGGTCACGGCGCACCCTGGAAGGGATCGCCCGCCGACGTCGCGGCAGCCGTTCGGGTGGGTGCGGCCTGAGCCGCATCCACCGCGACACCCACCGCCGATCGCCGAGACGGTGGACGCGTCGACTCAGACCGGCCGTGCGGCGGCGAAGAGGTTCGCCGGGTCGTAGTCGAGCTTGAGCTGACGCAGCCGCGCCCACGCCGCACCGAACGCCACCGAGCGATCGGCGCCGGGAGCGTCGACGAAGGTCAGGGCGAGCGCATCGACCCGCCACGCCACCATGGCCGCGACACCCGCGCGCACCGCAGCCGTCGCAGGGGCCACGGCCTCGGGCGCGGGCACCATCGCGATCGAGTGCACGAGATACTCCCCGTCGAGCGAGGCGATCGCGCCGCCGCCCTCCGGCCGCCGATTCACGGCGCCGCCGAGGTGACGCAGCTCCTGGACGAAGATCCCCGGGGTCTGAGCCGCCTCGACGAAGGCGTCGACGGCACGTGCCGGCAGCTCCCTCAGCACCGCGTGCCACGTCACCGACGGCGAAGGCTCGGGCGGGTCCATGTGCACGCCGACGAGCGCGGGCGCGGGGATGCGGGCGAACGTGTCGACCTCGGGCTGCAGCGCACGGAGCGGTTCGAGCAGAGCGGATGCCGCGGCATCCGTCTCTTCGATCGCCCCGTCGATCACGACGACCGACCGACCCGACAGGAACGGCGGCAGCTCGGGCATCGGCGGGATGTGGAGGATGCGCAGGGTGGTGGTCGCGGTCTCGGGCGCGGACTGTGTCCACTGCGCCCACGCGTGCGAGACCTCCGAAGCGCGCGACGCGTCCCACAGCAGCATGCCTGCGAAGACCTCCGCGAGCGGGAGCAGCTCGATCTCGATCGCGACGACGACGCCGAACGAGCCCGATCCGCCGCGCAGCGCCCAGAACAGCTCCGGGTGCTCGTCGGCGGTCGCGCGCACCAGCGAGCCGTCGGCCGTCACGACCTCCACGGCACGCACAGCGTTCACGGCGAGGCCGTGCGCACGGGCATAGAACGACAGCCCGCCGCTGAGCGAATACCCGACGACCGACACGTCGCCGGCGCTGCCGTGGAGGGCCGTCAGTCCGTGCGGGGCGGCCGCCTCGAGCACGTCGTTCCAGAGGGAGCCGCCGAGCACGCGCGCGGTGCGCGTCTTCGGGTCGACCGTCACGCCGCGCAGCGCCCGCAGCGAGACCAGCACGGTATGTGCGAGGTCGGTGTCGCTGAGCGCGCCCGCACCGTGGCCGGTCGACTGCGGCGCGATGCGCAGCCCCGAGAGCGTCGCTGCACGCACGACGTCGACGACGTCCTGCGGGGACTCCGGGATCACGACGGCGAACGGATGCTGCGCCACGGCGAGATTCCATGGCGTCCGGGCGGCGTCGTACCCGGCGTCGCCGCGCAGCAGGGCGCGGTCACCGAGAGCGGCGCGCAGCTCGGCCGCGGCTGCGGCCACGGCGGCGTGGGGCACGTCGAGGGCGAGGTCGTTGAGGGACATGGAGATGCCTTTCGGTGAAGGAGCGCAACGGAGCATCACGACGGGCTCCGTCCGTGTGGCCGCGCCACACGCGGCGGCCACCCCACGAAAGAGCGGGCTCCGCCGCCCCAGATACACGGCGGCGCGAATCCGGCTCAGCTCTCGAAGTCCTCCGGCTCGACCTCGTCGAGGAACCGCTTGAACTCGTCCAGCCGCTCTGCCGCATCGGTCTCGGTCAGCACGTCGGGCACGCCCGCCTCGGCCAGCACCGCGTCGGCAACCCAGATCGGCGCACCGACGCGACACGCGAGGGCCACGGCATCCGACGGACGCGCGTCGACGATCCGCTCGCCCAGCGCCGTCGACAGTGTGATCTCGGCGTAGAACGTGCCGTCCTCGATGCGGGTCACCTCGACCTTGACGGCCACCGCATCCAGCGCGGTGAGGATGAGCCCCATCAGATCGTGCGCGAGCGGTCGCGGCACCTCGGCGTTCTCGACGGCGACCAGGATCGAGGTGGCTTCGAGCTGACCGATCCAGATCGGCAGGACGAAGCCGTCGCCGGGGATCTGGTCGACGGGCTTGAGCAGCAGCACGTGCTGCCCCGACGCGTCGAGCGCCACACCGGCCACCCGGACCTGGACCATTGCGCACCCCCTCGGCTCGCGGCATCCGTCGGCGCCGTCTTCTCTCGGCCATCGTAGGCACCGCGCGCGCACCCGGGACAGGGGGTGCGCGCGCGGTGCGTTCTCGAGGGCCGGGTCGGACGACGATGACGTGCACCGTGCTCGTCGTCGCCGCACTGCAGGGTGATCAGACGGCCGCGGGCGTCCACTCCGACACGCGGGTGAGCGCCTCGACCTCATCGGCCGTGAGCTCCACGCGGGCGCCGTCGAGCAGATCGGCGACCTGCTCCACGCGCGATGCGCTCGCGATCGGGGCGGCCACCGTGGGCTGCGCGCGCAGCCACGCCAGGGCCGTTGCCGCGATCGAGACGC
Organism: Microbacterium sp. Leaf288; assembly: GCF_001422925.1. Taxonomy (GTDB): domain Bacteria; phylum Actinomycetota; class Actinomycetes; order Actinomycetales; family Microbacteriaceae; genus Microbacterium. The sequence continues at coordinate 577,745 of NZ_LMNI01000011.1, read as the reverse complement.
CGTGGGCGCGGCCGATGCCCTCGAGCGCGTCGAGGATCTCGAGCCCCTGGGCGGTGGCGTACTGCGACGCGGCGCCGGCGCGCGGGGAGGACTGGCCCGCAGCATCCGTCGACCGGTACTTCCCGGTGAGGAAGCCCTTCGCGAGCGAGAAGTAGGGCACCAGGCTCAGGTCGAACTCCTGCGCGAGCGGGATGATGTGCTCCTCGACGTCATTGCGGTGCACGAGGTTGTAGTGCGGCTGGACGGCCACGGGCAGCGCACTTCCGGCGGCCTGCGCGAGACCGACCCACTCGCGGATGCGGTCGGCGCTGTAGTTCGAGACCGCGGTGTAGCGCACAAGTCCGTCGGTGACGAGCTCGCCGAAGGCGGCGACGGTCTCCTCCAGGGGAACCGTCTCGTCGTCGAAGTGGGCGTAGTAGAGATCGATCGCGTCGACGCCGAGGCGCTTCAGCGACGCTTCGGCAGCAGCCCGCACGTTCTTCGCCGACAGCCCCTTGAATCCTGGGTGCTGGCTGACCTTCGTCGCGACGACGACGTTCTCGGGCCTCCGCGCCGCCAGCCACTCGCCGATGATCGTCTCGCTCTCGCCGCCGGAGTTGCCGTCGACCCACGCGCTGTACGAGTCCGCGGTGTCGATGAAGTTGCCGCCGCCGGCGTGGAACGCGTCGAGGATCGCGAACGACGCGTCGCGGTCGGCCGTCCAGCCGAACACGTTGCCGCCGAGCGAGAGGGGAAGGACGTCGAGGGAGCTGGTTCCGATGAAGGTCATGCTTCGAGGCAACCACGGGGTGCGCCGATCGCTTCCCCGATGACGCGCCATGACGCCTCGCGACCGGCCGCGGCATCGGCCGCAGCGCGAGTGCATTCACCGGAATGGATGCTGCGCGCGTACGGTTGCAGACGACATGCAGCGTTTCGGAACCCTCTCGTTCGGACACTATGGCCCGCTCGGCGGCGGGCGACAGCTCACCGCCGCCGACTCGATGCTGCAGGCGATCGACCTCGCCCAGGGCATGGACGAGCTGGGGGTGAACGGCGCGTACTTCCGCGTGCACCACTTCGCGCGCCAGCAGTCCTCCCCCATGCCGCTCCTGGCCGCCATCGCCGCACGCACCGAGAACATCGAAGTCGGCACCGGCGTCATCGACATGCGCTACGAGAACCCCCTCTACCTGGCTGAGGAGGCGGCATCCGTCGATCTCATCTCGGGCGGCAGGCTGGCGCTCGGGGTGAGCCGCGGCTCACCCGAGACCGTCGTCCGCGGCTACGAGACGTTCGGCTACACCGGCTCGGAGGACCCGCGGGGCGCGGACCTCGCGCGCGAGCACTTCGACCTCTTCCTGCGAGCGATCGACGGCGAAGGGCTGGCGGAACGGGATGCCTCGTCCCCCTTCGGCACCGGCACCACCGGGCTGCAGCGCATCGAGCCGCACTCCCCCGGCCTGCGCTCCCGCGTGTGGTGGGGCGCCGGCAACCGCGACTCCGCGGAATGGGCCGGCCGGACGGGCGTGAACCTCATGTCGTCGACCCTCCTCACCGAGGCCGACGGCACCCCGTTCGACCTGCTGCAGGCGCAGCAGATCGACGCGTTCCGCGCCGCGTGGCGCGAAGCCGGGCACGCCGGAGAGCCGCGGGTGTCGGTGAGCCGGTCGATCTTCCCCATCACCACCGCCGAGGAGCGGATGTACTTCGGCGGTCGTCAGGACGGCGACCAGATCGGCGTGATCGACGGCATCCGCTCGACCTTCGGCAAGACCTACGCGGCGGAGCCCGACGAGCTCGTCGAGCAGCTCAAGGAGGACGCCGCGATCGCATCGGCCGACACGCTGATGCTCACGATCCCGAGTCAGCTGGGCGTCGAGTTCAACCTGCGCGTCGTCGAGTCGTTCGCCAAGTACGTCGCACCAGCGCTCGGCTGGCAGTCCACGCGCGTCTGACCGGATTTCCTCTCTCCTCGAGGCGCCGCGGAACCCCTCATCGTCGCGCGGGCGGGTTCTTGACCGGTCGGTCAGTCAGGCGTACCGTTCGAATCGACCCCCGATCGGGAGCCATCTGATCTCGAAAGGAGGAGATCCGAATGAAGAAGTGGACTCGCTGGGAGGACTGGGTCGCAGCCGGTGTCGGCCTCATCGCCGTGGTGTGCGCGTTCGCCCTGCCGCAGATGGGCGCGTCGATGCCGTGGATGCTGATCGTCGGCGTCCTGCTGATCGCCGCAGGCGTCGCCAACCTCGCCATGCCGGGGATGGTGGCGATGGAGTACGTGCAGCTCGCGCTCGGCGCGCTGCTGTTCGTGGCTCCTTGGCTGGGCGGATACGCCGACATGCAGTCCGGCGCCGCCTGGGTCAGCTGGATCGGTGGAGCGGTCGCGGTGATCGTCGCCGCGCTCGCCGTGAGACCCGCCATGCACATGCACGACCAGGCCCTCCCGCACTGAGGTGCGAGCCGAGACGGGGGCGCCGGATCAGACCGACGCCCCCGCCGACCTTTTCCAGGACTCGACATGACCCGCAGTCGCGAGAGCCGCACGCTGATCCTCGACGCCGCCGAGCGCCTCTTCGCAGAGCGCGGCTTCGATGCCACCCCTACGACGGCGATCGCCGACCTCGCCGGTGTGCCCAAAGGGCTGCTGTTCTACTACTTCCCCACCAAGACCGATCTGCTCCGCGCCCTGGTGGGTGAGCGCCTGGACCTGGATCCGATCGACACCTCCGGACTCATCGCGCGCGGGGATCCGGCACAGACCCTGCTGAACGTGACGGACCGATTGCGTGAACTGCAGGCAGAGTCGGCGGTGCAGCGGGTCATCGTCTGGCGCGAACACCGCACGCACCCGGAGGTGCGCGAGAAGCTCCACGACTACCGCAGTCAGCTGCAGGCGCTCGTCGAGCGTGTGCTCGGCGCGAGCATCCTCCACCCGATCGCCGCGCGCCGGGTGCGCACCGCGGCGGCGGCCTGGGTGGCGATCATCACGACGCCGACGCTCCTCGACCGCCTCGGCGAGGAGGAGCCGATCACGGGTGAGGAGGAGATGCCCATCGACTCCGCGGAGTCGGCGGACCTGCCCGCCCTCGCGGACCTGATCTCGGCCGGCCTGCGCGACACTGCGGTGTGAACCCGCCGACGGGCGTCAGTCGAGCGTCTCGATGCCGGTGATCCGCAGCTCCTCGACGTCGAGACGCGTCTGGATCTGCGTCACGACGGCATCATCCACCGCGCCTTCGCGGCGCAGGCGATAGAGCACCTCGCGCTTGCGATCGAGCACCGCGATGCGCAGCCGCGAGTACTCCTCGTCGCGCTCACGGGGCGAGGGCAGCGGGGCGGGCGCCTCCAGGAGAGCCGTGGCCGTGGCGGATGCCTCTTCCGCCGCCGCCTCCGGCCGCTCTGCGCCCGCTCGGGACAAGCCGGCAGCCGTCGCCGGATCCGGCACGGCGTCACCCGTCTCCCCTATCCTGCGGTCGAGGTCGGCGATCTGGCGGTCGACCTCCGCCTGCTCTCGCGCTTGCGCGCGCTCGTTGTTGCGCTCGAGGAACTCGTAGTAATCGCGAGTCAGCCGATCTCGCGTCTCCTCGCTGATGCCATGGTCGAGCGCGATCTCCTTGACCGCGGTGAGAGCGGCACCCGTGATCGCGCGCTCGGCGAGTTCGAGCTCCTTCTGCATCGCCATGTCGTCGGGCAGGCGCGCCCACCGGACGACCGTGGGCAGCAGAGGTCCCTGCACGAGCAGCGTCAGGAGGATGACGCCGGCCGTCACGAAGATGATCTCGTCGCGGCCGGGCAGTGCCTCCCCCGAGGCGGTGGTCAGCGGCACCGACAGGGCGATCGCGAGCGACACCGCACCGCGGAACCCGGCGACGGCGCTCACGATCCGCGCCCGATAGGTCGTGCGGCGCAGACGCTGCGAGGGCCGGCGATCGAGCAGGCGGATGATCATGACGGACGTCGTCTGGAAGACGAACCGCGCGACGAGCAGCACGAGCCACACCGCGACGGTCATCACCGCCAGCCAGCCGATCTCGCGGCCGGGGATCTCATGAGCGACGGCTTGCACCTCGAACCCGATCAGCACGAACAGCGAGCCGTTGAGCAGAAAGGAGCCGAGGGGCCAGGTCCATGCGGCCTGCCGGCGCGAGGCGGCGGTACTGATGCGCGGTTGGATGTAGGCGATGATGAGGCCCGCGACCACAACGGCGAGCACGCCCGACGCGTGGATGAGCTCGGCCACCAGAAACGCCGTGAACGGCACCAGCAGCAGAGCGATATTGAGGTTCAGCGTGTTGCGGGTGCGTCGCATCACCAGGTAGGCGAGACCCGCGACGACGATACCCGCGGCCGCCCCGCCGACGTACGACAGCGCTACGAGGCCGGTGACGTCCAGCGGGGTGTACGTGCCGCCGACCGCCACTCCCACGGCCACCCCGTAGATGACGAGCGCCGTGCCGTCGTTGGTGAGGCTCTCGGCTTTGAGGTTCATGAAGTTGCGACGCGGCAGCATGCGGCCGAGCGCCGCCACCGCGGTCGCATCCGTCGGGGCGACCGCCGCCCCCAGGATGAGGGCGGCGTCCCACGGCAGGCCGAGCAGGTACGCGATGCCGGCGACGGCGAACGCACTGGCGACCACCAGCGCCGTGCTCATCAAGAAGATGCCGCGGAAGTCGCGGCGGATCGACCGCAGTGAGGTGGTGAGGCTCTCCCAGAACAGCAGCACGGGAAGGAACAGCAGCAGCACGGTCTCAGGCGGCAGTTCGATCTCGCGAACCTCGGGGATGAATCCGAGCGCCAGCCCCGCGACCACCAACAGCAGCGGAACCGCCACCCGGAGCCGGGGCGCGAGGATCGCGCCGGTGAGCACAGTGATCCCGACGAGCACGGTGACTTCGAGTCCGTTCATGCGCGGTCTCCCTTCAGTGCAATGATCCACGCAACCGCGCACGGGGCGAAGGGATTCCCGATGCCGGCGGCCGCAGGGCCTGTCTCAGTCGGCGGCCGCGCGGGTAGACTCCGGCCTGTCGAGGCGATGGAGGCGACGCGGATGGACAGCACGGATCTGGCCGATCTGATCGACGACCTGACCGCGAAGGCGCGCGATGCGTCGAGCGGGCGCGCCGCGCGCACCATCCGCGGCGGCCATGAGCACGCCCTGCGCGAGACCGTCATCGCGCTGTGCGCCGGTCACGAGCTCGCCGAGCACGAGAGCCCGCACGAAGCCACGTTGCAGGTGCTGCGCGGGCGGGTGCGACTCCTCGCCGGCGACGAGGCGTGGGACGGAGCATCCGGCGATCACCTCACGGTGCCGCCGCAGCGCCACAGCCTTGCTGCGCTCGAGGACTCGGTCGTGCTGCTGACCGTCTCGAACCGCGTGCCCTGACACTCGGCCTCCGGTGCCCCGCCGCCTGGCCCCGTTCAGGGCAGTCCCGTGACCGAGACGCCGAGCCATTCTGCGAGTTCGGCGATCTCGGCACGCACCATCTCGGATTCCTCGGGCTCGAACGGCAGGAACTCGTGCAGCGCGTTGATCTTGAGCACCTCGCGCTCGCGGTCGACCTCGGCGTCGAGCATCCCGACGAATCGGTCGCCCATCAGGATCGGGTGCGCGAAGAAGCCGTATCGCCGCTGGGCCTTCGGCTTGAACTGCTCCAGCACGTAGGTGAACTCGAAGACCTCCTCGAGCCGCTTGCGGTCGAAGAGCAGGCTGTCGTACGGGTTCAGGAAGGCCACACGACCGCCGGAGTCCTCCTCGTCGAGCGCGGCGAGCGCTTCGGGGTCGACGCGATACTTCGTGGTGCTCCCCTCGACGACGGCGGGTTCGCCGGTGTCCTTCGCGACGCCGCTCCAGTACCAGTGGGGTTTCGTGAGTCCCGCCGACTGGAGTCGGCGCGCCGCCAGCAGTGCAGCGGCCTCGTCGTCCGCGTACTCGGGCAGGTCCTGCGGGTACACGCGCGCGGCGAGGTCCCAGACGCGGTGCCGACCCTCACGGCCGGTGACCGCGACCTCGCCCTGGCGCAGCAGGAAGTCCAGCATGTGGGGCACCTGGTTCGATCCCGACCAGCCGTCGGGCGCGCGGCTCACCTGCGCCGTGTCGGGGATGTCGCTCGCGAGGAGTGGACCCTCGGCGCGCAGCCGTGCGAGCACGTCGGCGCGGAACCCCGCGTTCGCCTCCAGCCACTGCCGGCTGCTCTCGCGCTGAGGCCACCGGCGCATCGCCGGAAGCATCAGCGGCAACAGGCTCATCGGCCGGAACGTGCCGTCGAACTCGAAGAGCAGCCGGTCGTCCTCGACAACCTTGCGCAGCTGACCCGGTTCGTACGACCAGCCGATCCTCGACCACAGCACGGTGTGCTCGCACGGCGCGATCGTCGCGGTCGGGTCGATCTTGATGTAGCCGAGCTGCTCGGCCACCTCGACGACGTCACCGGGGCGCTCGGCGTCGAGCAGCTGCGCGCGCACCACGATGCGCCGCGCCTGATCCCGCGTGAGCTGATGCGCCGTCACGCGGAGTCCGCCGCTCCCTCGGGAAGCACGCGGTACCGCACATGCGTGACCAGCGAAGTCGTGCGGCCCGAGATCTGCTCGAGCCGATACGGGCCGATCCCGTCGAGCGAGAGCGACATCGTTGCGACGACGGCGGACAAGCGAACCTCCGGATGGGGGACGTACGGTCGCGCCCCACGCTAGCCCGAGGCGCCGACAGCCCGACAGCCCCCTTGTCGCCCCCGGCGGGCGGTCAGGCCCGCGTCGCGATGCTCTTCTCGATGACGCGGGCCGATGCCGCGGCCCCGTCCTCGCCGGCATACGCGGCGCGCACGCGCTCGGCCGCGGTGCGCATCCCCTCGTCCGCCAGCAGCCGCCGCACGGCGTCCGCGAGCGCGGGCGTGCCCGCCTGCTTCGGCGTCAGCGCGAGAGCGTTGCCCTGCCGGACGCACTGGTCGACGTTCCAGACCTGCTCGGGCTGGAGCCCCATGCCCACGAACGGGATGCCGGCAGCGCAGGCCGTCTGCACCGTTCCCTGCCCGCCGTGGAGCACCGCCGCGTCGACGAGCCCGCCGAGGCGGTGCGCCGGCAGGAGCCCGGTCACGTGGACGTTCGGAGGAAGAGCGTCGTCGTCCCGCAGGTAGTGCTGCACCGGCGCGATCACATTCACGGGAAGCGTGCCGAGCTGCGACGCGGCCGCGAGCACCATCTCCCGGTTCGCCGACGAGCCGAGCCCGAGGTAGACGAGCGGCTCGGAGCGCTCCGCGAGCTCGGCCACGATGGGCGGCATCGGCACGTCGATGTGGGCGAAGATCGGTCCGACCCGCTGGTAGGCGGCAGGAAGCGTGTAGCCCTCGAGCTCCCAGGGCATCACGGTGAGGAGGTTGTGGTCGGCCTCGAGCAGCGACACCACGGTCGTGAGAGGCGGAACACCGTTCGCCTTCGCAACCCGGCCGAACGCCCGGGGCGCGAGCGGCAGCCGGTTGTAGGCCAGGCGCAGCGCGCTCGTCGCCACGCGGTCGAGCGCGTGGGCGATCCGGCCTCTCCCCCGCACCATCCCGAGCCGCACGGTCTGGGCGACCTGCGGGCGAGTCAGCGCGAACGGCACCGCATAGAACAACGGCACCTTCTCTGCCCGCGCCGAGATCATCGACGTCACGTTCGACCCGATCACGACGGCTGCGGCTTCCGTCCGCCGGATCAGCGCGCGCTCGGCGTCCACCCGTGCGGACACCAGCTGGTCGGTGAGCGGACTGCGCAGCGTCTTGCCCTGGTCGAACCGCATCAGCTGCTCCCGCTGCGCGGCGCTCATCGAAGGCTCGGTCGAGCGGTAGTCGAAGCCCGCGTCGGTGATCAGATGCGCGAAGTCCGGCTCGTACCCCAGGAACACGGCCCGATGTGCGGGATCGAGCGCCCGCGCCACCTCGATCATGCGCGTCACCTCGGCGAGGTTGAACGTCACGGGGCAGAAGAGGACGGTCGCCATGCCGTCATCCTGGCAGGCGGACCGCCCAGGGCGTCTCAGCGCTCGACGATGTCGCCCGCGTGCACGCCGATCCACGCCATGAGCGGCATCATGCGCTCCATCAGCTCGTCGCCGAGCGGCGTCAGCGAGTACTCCACGCGCGGCGGCACCTCGGGATACGACGTGCGCGCGACGAAGCCGTCCTTCTCGAGGGTGCGCAGCGTCGAGGCGAGCATCTTCTCGCTGATGCCCTCGACGGTGCGACGCAGCTCGCCCCACCGGATGGTGCCCTCGGTGAGGGCCATGAGCACGAGCACGCCCCACTTGCTCATGACGTGGTCGAGGACGACCCGCGTCGGGCACGCCTCGTCGAAGACGCCGGGAATCTCTGTCCGGATTTCCGCAAAACTCACCACCACGTGGGTACCTTACCTCAAAGTGGGTACCCTCCGTCTGGAATGTCACTGGTCGCCGCGGGCGTTGCCGTGGGGTGAGTGCGCAAGGCGCCTCCCCACCGAAAGGACACCCATGACCATCCTCGTGACCGCCGCCGGCGGACAGCTCGGCCACCTCGTCATCGACGCGCTCCTCGATCGCGGCGTCGCCCCTGGCGACATCGTCGCCGGCGCCCGCACGACCTCGAAGGTCGCCGATCTGGTGGACCGCGGCATCCGTGTCGTCCCGCTCGACTACAACGCTCCCGAGTCCGTCGCCGCCGCGCTCGAGGGTGTCGACGCCCTGCTGCTCATCTCGGGGTCCGAGCCCGGCCGGCGCTACGAGGGCCACGTGAACGTGATCGACGCGGCCAAGGCCGCGGGCACCGCGAAGGTCGTGTACACGAGCCTCGCGCACGCCGACTCCGTCGACTTCGTGCTCGCGCCGGATCACAAGGCGACCGAGGAGTACCTCGCCGCCAGCGGCGTCCCCGCCGTCGTGCTCCGCAACAACTGGTACACCGAGAACTACACGCCCGATGTGCTGCGCGCCGCCGAGTCCGGTGCGATCGCCGCGTCCGTCGGTGACGCGACCGTCGCCGCCGCGAGCCGTGCCGACTACGCCGAGGCTGCGGCCGTCGTGCTCACCGACGACGGCCACCTGGGCCGCACCTACGAGCTCTCGGGCGACACCGCCGTGTCGTACGCCGACCTCGCCGCGGCCGCCGCCGAGGTGCTCGGCCGCGAGGTCGCCTATGTGCCGGTCTCTCGCGAACAGCTCGAGGCGGCGCTCGCCGAGGCGGGCCTCGATGCGGGCACCGTCGGCTTCGTCGCCGAGATGGAGGCCGGCATCGCGCGCGGCGTCCTGGCCGGCGCCGACCCGACGCTCGCGCGCCTCCTCGGCCGCCCCACCACGCCGGTCGGCGAGGGCCTGCGCGCCGCCGTGGAGGCGTCGCGCGTCAACGCCTGACCGCCGACAGCGAAGGGGAGGGATGCCGCAGCCGCAGCATCCCTCCCCTTCGCCGTCGGCCCTACTGCCGGGTCGCGCGATCGATCGCCATGACGAGGATCACGCGGTCCTCCTTGTCGCGGGGCGGGGTGGAGCTCGGGTTGCCGTACCGGTTCTGGAGCCGCACGTAGAACGCACCCTCGGGGTCGGGGACGACGTCGACGAGCTTGCCCGCGACCTCGAGGTACCGGAACGGCGAGTCGGGGTCGAGGATCGACAGCGACATCGACGGGTTGTGCTGCAGGTTGCGGTACTTCTGCCGGTAGTTCGTGTGCGTGAACCGGACGTGCTCGCCGTCGAACTCGAACCACATCGGGTTGACCTGCACGGTGTCGTTGGGCCGGATGGTCCCGAGGTGCGCGTACACCGGGAGCTCGAGCAGGTGGCGGCGGTCAGCGGGGACGATGTCGTCGACGTGGGGCATGGCTCCAGTCTGCCGTGGCCCCCGCGGGCGAGGGTCGAACGGCGTCACACGCGCACCCCCAGGTCGATGCGGTCCCACTCGACGACGTCGCGAAGCAGCTGCCGGTCGTGGGTGGACACGACCACGGCTGCATCCGTCGCCTGCAGCGCCGCCGTCAGCTCGTCGACGAGCGTGAATGAGAGGTGGTTCGTGGGCTCGTCGAGGAGCAGCACGTGCGGGCGCACCGCGAGGGCGAGCGCGAGATCGAGCCTGCGCACCTGCCCCATCGACAGCTCTCCGACGCGGCGCCCGGTCTCCCGCGACGTGAGCAGCCCGAGCCCACTCAGACCGGTCGCCTGCGACGCCGCGAGCGCGCCGGACGCGACTGCCTTGCCGATCCGCTCGTCGTAGAGCTCGGACGCACGCCGGTCGGGATCGAGCACGGACTCCTGACGCAGCAGGGAGAGACGGATGCTGCCGCCCCGGCGCACCGCGCCCCCCAGGGCACCCGCTTCCGGGGCCGCAGCGTTCGCGTGGTCGGAGTGGACGGCGCCGGCCAGCGCCGCCAGCAGCGTCGACTTGCCGGCGCCGTTGGGGCCGGTGACGACGACCCGCGCGCCGCTGTGGAGCACCAGCGAGACAGGCCGCGGCATCCGTCCGTCCAGGTGCACGTCCTCGGCGACCAGCAGCGCCGCCGCGCCGCGGGACGGCAGCGCCGGGAATGCGAACCGCATCGGCGGCGGGGGCACGGTGACGGCGTGCGCCTCGAGCGCGGCGCGGCGGCGGTGCACCGTCTGCGTGATGCCCGCGGCGCGGGTGGCCCGCCCGTGCTTCGGCGATCCCTTCTCCGGTCGCCAGCCGGTCACGAGCCGGTTCTGCGCCGCGCTCAGGTCGTCCTGCAGCCGTGTCCGCTCGGCCTGCTCGCGGTCGTACAGCTGCTCCCAGCGCTCACGTTCGGCCTCGCGCCCTTCTCGGTAGGCGTCGAAGCCGCCGTACACGCGCGGACGATCGTCGGACGTCGGGTCGAGGTCGAGGAACGTGTCGGCCACATCGGCGAGCAGCGCACGATCGTGGCTGACGACGACGACGCCGCCTGCCCGCGCGCGCAGCCGCGCCGTGAGGAAGTCGAGGCTCTGCCGGTCGAGGTGGTTGGTCGGCTCGTCCAGCAGCAGGAAGTCGTGGTCCGCGCCCAGCAGGCACGCGAGACGCACGCGATAGCGCTGCCCCACGGAGAGTTCCGCCAGCGGCCTCGTGCGGTCCGTCTCGGCCCCGAGCGCTTCGAGCGCGACCTCGACACGCCGCTCGGCATCCCAGGCGTCCAGCACGACGGCGCGGTCGAGCGCCTCCGCGTACGCGTCGGCAGCAGCGCCTGTCGGGTGATCCGTGCTCAGGGCGACGGATGCCTCGTCCAACGCATCGAGAGCCGCAAGGGCGTCCGCGATCGCCTCGGCCACCGCGTCGCCCACCGTGCGGCGATCGCCCTTCGGCATCTCCTGCTCGGCGAGCGCGAGGGTGCCCACGCGCGCGATGTCGCCCGCGTCGGGCACGAGCAGGCCGGCGAGCAGGTGCAGCAGTGTGGACTTGCCACGGCCGTTCTCGCCGACGATCGCCATGCGCGCGGAGGGCGTGACCACGAGGTCGACGTCGTTCAGGATCCGGTGACCCGCACGCGAGAACGAGACGCGCGCGGCGGTGAGCTGCGCGCGGTCGCGCGCAGGAGTGTGCGTGAGGGAAGGCATGTGGCGGGTCCACTTCCGAGACCGAGGTCTCTGCGGGCACGCCGGGCCCGGGGGCGCGCGCGTGCGGATGATCTGACGGAGGGCCCGAAGGGGCCGGATGCTGCGGGCACGCGTCGCTCGGATGACTCGACGAGCGACGTGCGGGCGTGGCCGCGCCGTCGGATCAGATGAAGAAGTAGAAATGCACGGGTCGAGCATAGCCGCCCCGGCTGGACACCGCCCGGGCACGAACTACGCTCGGACCATGGCGACGCAGCCCGCACCGGGGTGGTACGACGACGGCTCCGGCAAGCAGCGCTGGTGGGACGGCACGCACTGGACCGACCAGTACATCGACCTGCGCGAGCGCGACACCGCGCTGCGGACGGACGCCGGCCCCGCCGCCTCCCGGCCGGCGCAGGCGGGCTGGTACGACGACCAGCGCGGACGCACGCGGTGGTGGGACGGCCGCCGCTGGACCGGCGAGGTGCGATACAGCGGCCAGGAGCAGGACTTCGCCGGCGTGGTGATCGACGGCCGATGGATCCACTTCGGCGACCTGAGCCAGCCGGTGAGCGAGGTCGCCGCCTCGGCGGACTCGGGCGATGCGCTGCTGCGACGCGCGGAGTTCACGAAGGCGGCGGTCGAGCGGCGGATGTTCGGGCCCGCCGGTCCCATCACGCCGCGCACGCTCAACCGGGCGATCACGCGCGTCGCCCCGCACCTCGTGATCGCGGGCCCGCAACTGTGGGTCGTGCCGTTCCCGCCGGCGCGCGATACCGAGGCCCGCCGCTTCATCACCTGGGTGAACAGCAGCGCCGACCACTACCGCTACCGCTGACGCATCAGTCGGGAACCGTGAGTGGGAGCTCCCGCTCCTCGTCCCACGGCTCGGTCCACCCGAGGCGGCCGAACAGCGCGTCGAGCACCATGCCCGTGAACCCCCACACCAGGTGCTCGCCGGTCGCATGCCGCACCAGGAATCCCGGGCCCCGCCACTCCTGGCCGCCGCGGCGGATCACCGTGACACCCCGGTTCCCCGGGTTCAGCAGATCGGCGACGGGCGCGCGGAAGACGTCGGCGGACTCCGCCTCGTCGACGACGCGGACCGGTGACGGATGCCGCCACCACGCCAGCACCGGGGTCACCACGTGCTGCGAGAACGCGAGGGGGATGTCGACGAGCTCGCCGAGCACCTCCACGCCGGCGGGGTCGAGGCCGGTCTCTTCACGGGCCTCGCGCAGCGCCGCGGCCACGGGGCCGTCGTCGCCCGGATCGATACGGCCGCCGGGGAAGGCGACCTGGCCCGGGTGCGCGCGCAGCGTCGTGGCGCGCGACAGGAGCAGGACGTCGAGGTCTCGCGACACCGCGTGAGCCTGCGCGTCGTGGTCGCTGGGGAGCGTGTCGAGCACCCCGAAGAGCATGAGCACCGCCGCCGGGCGCGGATCGGCCGGTGAGGGCAGATCGAGCAGCGCGCCCGCGCCGGTCGCGGACGCGTCGGCGAGCGCGGAGAGCTGGGCACGCGCGCCGAGGGCGAGACCGGGACGTGCCTCGCCGGTCTGCGGAGTCGACGGCTGCGGCATCCGTTCAGGCTACGCCGCATCACCGACACGCGGTTGCTGCTGAGGGAACCTGCTGTTGACCGCCGCTCGGCCGTGCCGCTACGTTCGCCCCGTGGCGCACCAGCGCCATCGGGCTCACCGCGCCGCGTGTGCCTGCGCTGCTGGGGAGCCGCATGATCACCGTCGAAGGCCTTCGGGCGCTGCACGTCTTCGCCGAGGTGCCCGACGCGGCCCTCGCCTCCCTCGCCGGTGCGGTGGAAGACATCCGGCTCGTGACGGGCGAGTACTTCGCGCACGAGGGCGACACCCGCGCCCTCTTCGTCGTGATCGAAGGGCTGGCCGAGATCACGAAGGTGGTGGGCGCCGAGGAGCGCGTCATCGGCACACGCCGGCCGGGTCAGTTCTTCGGCGAGGTCCCGATGACCCTCAGCACGCCCTTTCCGGCGAGCGGCCGCGCCGGGGAGCCGACGCGCGTGCTCAAACTCGAGCCCGCGGTCTACTACTCCCTCGCCGCGGCCGCGCCGTCGGTGCCCGACCGGGTCGCGGGGCTCGCGCGGCGCTACCTGGACTCGTTGCAGACCATGGCCGCCGAGCAGCACGAGTACGAGGTGCGGCTCATCCAGCCACGGCGCAGCGCCCGCGCGCATCGCGTGATCGGGTTCCTCACGCGCAACCAGGTCGACTTCGAGCGCGTGGACGTGGATGCCGCCGCCGACGCCGCCCAATACCCGGTGCTGGAGCTCGCGAGCGGCGCGCGGTTCGAGAATCCGACGATGCGCGAGATCGCCGAGGCGGTCGGGCTCGATGTGACGCCCGCAGCCGGCCGCTACGACGTCGTGATCCTGGGTGCCGGCCCCGCCGGTCTCACCGCCGCCGTGAACGCCGCCGCCGAGGGTCTGCGGACGCTCGTCGTCGAGACCTTCGCTCCCGGCGGACAGGCGGGCACCTCGACGCGGATCGAGAACTACACCGGCTTCCCTTTCGGCATCTCGGGAGACGACCTCGCGAGACGGGCGTTCACCCAGGCCCAGCGGCTGGGCGCCGAGATCGTGGTCACCCGCACGGTGGAGGCGCTGGACCCCGAGACGCGCAAGCTGACACTCGACGGCGGCGACGTCGTGCGCGCCGAGGTCGTCATCCTCGCGACGGGCGTGGTGTGGCGGACGCTCCCGGTCGCGGGCGTCGACCGGTTCCTCGGCAGCGGCGTCTACTACGGCGCCGCCCGCAGCGACTCGGCCGTGGCGCAGGGCGCGGACGTCTGCATCGTCGGCGCCGGGAACTCGGCCGGGCAGGCGGCGCTGTTCTTCAGCCGGCACGCACGGTCGGTCACGATGCTCGTGCGCGGCGAGTCGCTCGAGGCGAGCATGTCGCGCTACCTCATCGACCAGATCGCGGCGATCCCGGCCATCCGCGTCGATACGCGCAGCGAGGTGGTCGGACTGCACGGCGGCGATGCGCTGCGCTCCGCCGACATCGCCGACCGGCGCACGGGCGCCGTCGTGGAACGCGACGTCGACGTGCTCTTCGTCATGATCGGGGCCGACGCCGAGACCGCGTGGCTGCCGGCCGGGATCGCGCGCGACGCGCGCGGATTCGTACTCACCGGAGCGGATGCGGCGGAGTCTGGTTCGTGGCGCGAGGCGCGCCGTCCGTTCGCCCTCGAGACGACCGTGCCCGGCGTCTTCGCGATCGGCGACGTGCGGTCGGGTTCGGTGAAGCGCGTCGTCGCCGGCGTCGGCGAGGGCGGCGCCGCGATCGCGTTCACGCACCAGTACCTCGCCCTCGGCGCGGCCGGTACCTGACGCCGTGCACAGCATCGGAGGATTCGCGCGACACGCCGGGTGGCGGCATCCGTCCCCCGTCATGTCGCCGAAGACCTCCGACGCTGTGCCACCGCCACTGGCGCGGACTCAGCCGCGGAAGTAGGTCTCCGCGACGCGGGCGAGGTCCCACAGGTCGCTCACGCCGGCGAGCTCGCGGGCCGAGTGCATGGAGAGGATCGGGATGCCGACGTCCACGGTGCGGATGCCGAGGCGGGTCGCCGTGATCGGGCCGATCGTCGATCCGCACGGCACTGCGTTGTTCGAGACGAACTCCTGGCTGGTGACGCCCGCCGCGGCGCACCACCCGTTCCAGGCGGCCGCGCCCGCGGCATCCGTGGCGTACCGCTGGTTGGCGTTGATCTTGAGGATCGGGCCGGAGCCGAGCACCGGCTGCACGACGGGGTCGTGCTTGTCGGCGTAGTTGGGGTGCACCGAGTGGCCCACGTCGCTCGAGACGCACCAGGACGCGGCGAGCGCACGCAGCTGCTGCTCGCGATCGGCGCCCAGCGACAGCCACAGCCGCTCGAGCACGTCCGACAGGAAGGGACCCGCCGCACCCGACCGGGTGCCCGAGCCGACCTCTTCGTGATCGAAGACGGCGAGCATCGCGATGTGGTCGGCGTCGTGGCCGTCGGCCGCGTTCTCGAGCGCGACGACGCCCGCGTGCACCGATGCCAGGTCGTCCAGGCGGCCGGAGGCGAAGAAGACGTCGTCGAGCCCGAAGGTCGCACCGCGCGCGGCGTCGGCGGTGACGATGTCGTAGCCGCGGATGCGCGCGGCGTCGACGCCCGCCTCACGCGCGAGCTCGCCGAGGATGTCGGCGGACTCGGCCTCACCCAGACCCCACACTGGCTGGGTCTGCGACTGCTTGTCGAGGGCGAGGTGGTCGTTGACCTCGCGATCGAGGTGGATGGCGAGCTGCGGCAGCCGCAGCAGCGGGCCGGTCGCGGCGAGCACGTCCGTGCCGTCGTCGAGCACGAGGCGACCCGCCAGCCGCAGTTCGCGATCGAGCCACGAGTTGAGGAGAGGGCCGCCGTAGATCTCGACGCCGGCCTGCAGCCAGCCGAGCCTGCCGGTGGTCGGCTTGGGCTTGAGCTTGAACCCCGGCGAGTCGCTGTGGGCGCCGAAGATGCGCACACCCGTCGACGCCGACGCGCCCTGCGGCACGACCCACGCGATCGCCGCGCCGTCGCGCACCACGACGAACTTCCCACCGGCGGGAGCCTGCCATTCGGCAGCCTCGTCGAGACGCGTGAACCCCGCGTTCTCGAGTCGGCTCGCGACCTCGGCAGCGGCGTGGAAGCTCGACGGCGACGCCGCCACGAACGCGGCGAGATCGTCGGCGTGCGCGAGTGCTGCGGGGCGGGTGGGAACAGTGGACGAGGGCACGGATGAGCCTCCTGTAGACGTGCGGCGGGTGCTTCGATCGTAGTTCGGAGGACCTTCCCAGGCGGCCCTGCAACCCAGGATCCGACCCCTTGATCTGGCCTTTTCGAACATTCCACTCACATGTAACGTTCAGGTAACGCACCGGAAGCATCCAGAAAGGCCCGGGAGACTCGGGGACTTGTGCCCGCCCGAACGGTCACGACGCGCCTCCCGATGGCGCATTTCGCTGATACGGAACCCGGTCTTATATGCGCTCCCACACGTCTCTTCTGCCCGCACGTCGCACTCTCCGCCGCGCCGAACGCCGCCTCCGCCGCCGCCCGGTGCTCGTCGCCGCGACGCTCGCAGTAGGCGTGCTGGCTACCGCCGCGTTCAGCACGGCGACCCCCGCATCGCAGGCCGAGGCGTCCGGTTCGCTGACCGATTTCGCGCTGGCGTCGTACTCCACCGCGTCCGTCACGGCCGAGACCGCCGCCGCCCCGAGCGCTTTCGAGAAGTCGCTCGCCGACGCGGACGCCGCGGTGACCGCCGCGACCACCGTCGCCGCCGACATCGCTGCGTCGGGTCTGGACGTCGGCACGGCCGACACGACCGTCGACACCACCGAGCTCGAGGGCGCCGTCGCTCAGCTGAAGCGCGCACAGTCGCTCCCGGCCGAGTACACGACGGAGGTCACGGATGCTGTGACCTCCCTCTCCGCTTCGGTCAACGAGCAGGCGCAGGGACTGCGCGGCAAGCTCGACGCCGCGATCGCCCTCAAGGCGCAGCGCGAGGCGGAGGAGAAGGCCCGCAAGGAGGCCGAGGCCGCCGCAGCCGCCAAGGCCGCCGAGGAGGCCGCCGCGGCAGCCGCGGCGAAGAAGTCGTCGGCGCCGCGTTCGTCCGGCGGCGGTGCGCCCGTGTTCGCCACCGGCGGCGCCGTGGGCGGCACCAGCCCGGCCGACGCGCAGGCGACCGCCCGATCGATGCTCGGAGGCTACGGCTGGGGCGACGACCAGTTCGGCTGCCTCGTGTCGCTGTGGAACAAGGAGTCGGGCTGGAACTACCAGGCCTACAACCGCTCCAGCGGCGCGTACGGCATCCCGCAGGCACTGCCCGGCAGCAAGATGGGCAGCGCCGGCGCCGACTGGCAGACCAACCCGGCGACGCAGATCGCCTGGGGCCTCGGATACATCTCGGGCCGTTACGGCAGCCCCTGCGGCGCGTGGAGCCACTCGCAGTCGACCGGCTGGTACTGATCGCAGCCCACCAAGCTCATAGGCGATCCATAGCGCTCGCCTGACAGCCTCGAAGAGGGCACGTCCAGACTGTGGACGTGCCCTCTTCGTCGTCTCCGCCGTCGGTCGCGCCGCGCCTGCTGTACGTCGAGGACGAGGCCGAGATCGCCGGCATCGTCGTCGAGATGCTGGGCGACGAGTACGACGTCGACCACGCGTCGACGGGCGAGGAGGGCCTGCGCCTTGCACTCGGGCGCCGCTACGACGTGATCGTCGTCGATCGCCGCTTGCCCGGGATGTCGGGCGTCGATCTCGTCGGCGCGGTCCGCACGGCCCGCATTGCGACGCCCGCCCTCATGCTCACGGCGCTCGGCGCGGTCGACGACCGTGTGACCGGGCTCGACGCCGGCGCCGACGACTACCTCGTGAAGCCGTTCGACTTCGCCGAGCTGCGCGCGCGGCTGCGGGCGCTGCGCCGCGGGCGCGGAGCCGGGGATCGCCGCGAGCTCGGCGACTGGGTGTTCACCCCCGCCTCGCAGGCGCTCTACTCCCCCGCCGACGGCCGCATCCCGCTCACGCAGGCCGAGTCCGAGCTGCTGGAGCTCCTCACCTCGAGCCCCGAGCACGTGTTCTCGCGCGACGAGATCCTCGCCCACGTGTTCCCCGGCGGCTCGGCCACCACCGTCGACACCTACGTGCACTACGTACGCCGCAAGTCGACGCCCGAGATCATCGAGACCGTCCGCGCGCGCGGTTATCGCAGCGGGACGCCCCGATGAGCGAGCGGACGGATGCTGCCACCGCCGCCGACCGGCGGCGCGTGCAGCAGGCTGCCCTGCGTGCCGGGGTCTGGGTGGCCGTCGCCGCGGCGGCGGTCGTCGCCATCATCACGACCGTCATCGTCGCCGTGATGTTCGCGACCTCACGCCCTGAACACGGTCCGCCGCACCCCGGACCGGGCGGTGGAGGATGGGACGGACCGGGCGATCGGGTGATCGACCTCGACGACGTCGTTCCGCTCGCGATCCTGATCGGGCTGATCGGCGTCGTCGCGCTGGGGTTCGTCGCGTGGTGGGCCTCCAAACGGGCGGCGCAGCCGCTGGCGGACGCCCTCGAGGTCCAGCGCACCTTCGTCGCCGATGCCAGCCACGAACTGCGCACTCCCCTCACCACCCTGACCAGCCGCATCCAGCTCGCGCAGTATCGGGTTGAACGCGGTGGCGACGTCGACGCCGTCCTCGCCGATCTGCGCCGCGACGCGGCGGTGATGGACGCGGTGCTCACCGACCTGCTGCTCACGGCCGAGACCGCCGGCGCCCGCGCCGGCGACGACGACGGCGTGGCATCGGTCGCCGCCGCCGCGCACGACGCGATCGCCGTCATCGAGCCGAGAGCGGTCGAGCGCGGCGTCGCACTCGTCGCCGAGGCATCCGCGGATCTGCACGTCGCCGCCGACCACACGTCGCTGACGCGCGCGGTGATGGCGCTGCTCGACAATGCGGTGCGCTACTCCCCCGCCGGCTCGACGATCACGGTCCGCGCACGACCCGCCGGCCGCCGCGTCGAGATCAGGGTCGTCGATGAGGGCAGCGGCATCGCCGGCATCGATCCCGATCGACTGTTCGCCCGCTTCGCCCGTTCGAACGACGCGCCGGGCGGTGACGGGCGACGTGGCTTCGGGCTGGGCCTCGCTCTCGTGCGCGACATCGTCACGCGCTTCGACGGCAGCGTGCGCGTGGAGAACACGTCGCCCGCCGGGACGACGTTCCTGCTGGATCTGCCCTCGGGCGGCCGGCACACGCGGGAACGCTGAGCCTTCCGACGCGGGAACTTATGAGAATGCCCAGATCGACCGACTCTTTGAGCATTCTTGGAACCGCGGCGGGACAGTGTGGTCATGTCCGACAGCACCCCTGAGAAGCCCGCCGGCACGCCCGACGAGGCCGCACCCACCGAGCCGGTCACGCCCGAGCCCGCCCCTCCCGCACCTGCGGCGCCCACCCCGCCGGCGACACCCCTCCCGCCACAGCCCCCCGTCGCGTCTGCGCCCGCCGCGCACGAGCCGGCCCACGCCGCTCCGGCCGTTCCGGCCGAAGCGACCGCCCCCGCACCCGATGAGGAGAAGGCGCCGTTCCTGCGGCGCACGTGGGTCAAGGTCACCGGCGCCGCGGTCGCCGCCGTCCTGCTCCTCGGCGTCGGCTTCGGCACCGGTTGGGCGGCGGGCAGCTCTCGCGGACCCGCCGGCGGCCCGGTCGGCTGGAACCAGGACGGCAACGCGCCGGGCCGGCCCGGAGACGGGTCCGGGCAGCGCGGCGGCCCCGACGACGGCTGGCAGAACGGCGGTCCCGGTCAGGGCGACCCGCGCGGCGACGACTCCGGCGACGACTCCGACTCCGGCACCGATTCCGACGGGTCCTGACCCTTCCCCACCCACCCGAATCCTGAGGAGCAGTCATGGCGACGATCGCGTCACCGACCGCACCGGTCGGCCTGCGGCATCCGGCCGTCTCGACGGGCCCGCGCCGTGCGGCCGCGTGGAATGCGGGCGCGATCGTCGTCATCTGGCTGACGAGCCTGTTCGTGGCGGCGCTGTGGGTGTCGGGCGGCGGAGTCGACGCGGTCCTTGGAGGCGGCGCGGAGGCGCTCAACGCGGTCGGGCGCCTGTGCGGCCTGGTCGCGGCGAACCTCCTGCTGTACCAGGTGCTGCTCATGGCGCGGGTGCCGCTGTTCGAGCGGGGATTCGGTCGCGACGGCATCACGAGGATGCACCGCGTCGTCGGATTCTGGTCGTTCTGGCTCATGCTCGCGCACATCGCGCTGCTCGTCGCAGGCTACGCTGCGGTCGCACAGATCAACCCGTTCGTGCAGCTGTGGGAGTTCGTGTGGGACTACCCCGGCATGCTGCTCGCGACGGCGGGCGCCGTGCTCATCGTGCTCGTCGCGGTCACGTCGATCCGGCGGGCACGGCGCCGGCTGCGGTACGAGTCGTGGCACCTGCTCCACCTGTACGGGTATGTCGGCGTCGGCATCGCGCTGCCGCACCAGCTGTGGGCCGGCGCCGACTTCACGGCGTCCGCGTGGGCGACCGTCTACTGGTGGACCCTGTGGGCGCTCGCGGCCGCCGCCGTGGTCGTGTTCCGGCTCGGCGTCCCGGCGGTGCGGTCGTGGCGGCACGGTCTGCGGGTCGCCGCCGTCGAAGCCGACGGGTCGGGCGGTGTGACAGTGCGGATGAGCGGACGCCGGCTCGATCGCCTCGCCCCACGCGGCGGCCAGTTCTTCGTCTGGCGCTTCCTCGACGGCGCGGGGTGGTCGCGCGGCCATCCGCTCTCCCTCTCCGCGGCACCCCGCGGCGACGAGCTCGCCATCTCGGCACGGATCGTCGGGGACGGCACCGCGCGGCTCGCCACGCTGCGCCCCGGCACGCGGGTGCTCATCGAGGGTCCGTACGGCCGGATGACCGGAGAGGAGCGCCGCGGGCGCAAGCTGCTCCTGGTCGGCGCCGGCGCAGGGGTGGCCCCACTCGTGTCGCTGCTCGAGTCCGAGCCCTACGCCCCGGGCGAGGCGACGCTCGTCACCCGCGATTCGACCCCTCACGCCGCGCTGCGAGGCGCCGCCATCGCCGCGCTCGTGCGTGATCGCGGGGTGCGGCACGTTCGGCTCGACGGGCCGCGCGCGTCGTCCGCGACGCCGTGGCTGCCCGCGTCGCACGCCGCATGGAACGGCGCCCAGGCCCTCCGCCACCTCGCGCCCGACCTCGCCGAGTACGACGTGTTCGTCTGCGGTCCGCAGCCGTGGATGGATGCCGTCACCCGCGACCTGCGTGCGGCCGGCGTCGCACCGGCCCGCATCCACACCGAGTCCTTCACGATCTGAGGCCGTCATGCACCGTTCCAGGAGTCCGCGATGAAGAAGATCGTCTACGCCGTCCTCGCCACCGTCAGCGGCCTGGTGCTGCTGTTCAGCTACCGGACCTCGCACATCGACGCGATCCAACCGGTCGCCGCAGACACCGCGAGCACCTCGTCGAGCTCATCCGGCTCGTCCGGCTCGTCCGGCTCGACGGGCAGCGAAACCGACAACGGCACTCAGACCGGCAGCGGCGCCCAGACCGACGCGAGCTCGAGCGACTCGAGCGATCCGGCCTCCGGGGCGACGGACTCGGACGCGGGCGCCGGGTCGTCGACCGGACTCTCCGACGGCACCTACACCGGCTCTTCGGCGAACACCCGCTTCGGCCCGGTCCAGGTGCAGATCACGGTCTCGGGCGGGCAGATCACCGACGTCCAGGTCCCGGAGTACCCGTCGGGCAACCCTCGCGACCGCCAGATCAACCAGCGCGCACTGCCGGTGCTCGTCGCCGAGACCACCGCCGCCCAGTCCTCCGACATCGACATGGTGTCGGGCGCGACGTACACCAGCCAGGGCTACCTGCAGTCGCTGCAGAGCGCGATCGACCAGGCCCGGGCATGAGACGTCCGCCCCGGCACGTGGAGGTCGCCGACATCATGGGCACGGCGATCAGCGTGCACGTGATCGGTGACGTCGACTCTCACGTGTTCGTCGCCGCCACCGCCGCCCTCTTCGACGAGCTGCGCCTCGTGGATCGGGTGTTCTCGCCGTATCGCGACGACTCCGACCTGCTGCGCGTGGCGCGCGGCGAGCTCGCGATGGTGGATGCCTCGCCCTGGGTCGCCGAGGTCGCCCAGGCATGCGCGCAGGCAGAGTCCGACACCGGCGGCCTGTTCACCGCGACGTGGGCCGGGGTGTTCGATCCGACCGGGTACGTCAAAGGATGGGCCGCGGAGCGGACCGCCCGCGCGCACCTCGCCCCGCTGCTCGAGTGCCCGGGCGTGATCGCCGCGGGGATCAACGCGGGCGGCGACCTCCAGCTGTTCACCGCGCCGGGAGCGGACTGGACCTGGAACGTCGCGATCGTCGATCCCTTCGACCGCACCCGGATGCTCGCCACCGTGCCCGTGCGCGATGGAGCCGTCGCGACCTCGGGGAGCGCGGAGCGCGGCGCGCACATCATCGATCCGCGATCCGGCCGCGCGGCGACGGGAGCCGCGTCGGCGACGGTGGTGTCGGCAAGCCTCGCCCACGCCGATGTCTGGGCCACCGCGGCTGTCGTGGCCGGATCCGACGACCTCGGGTGGATCGGACGCGCGGGCCCGACGACCGGCCTGATCGTCGACGACGCCGGGCGCGTCCGCCGTTGGCTCGACGGCGTCGAGGTGGGCGTCGACCCGGTCGATCAGCCGGCGCGGAGGATCTTCTCCATCGACTTGCCGCGGGCGAGTTCGTCGACGAGCTTGTCGAGGTAGCGGATCTTCTGCATCAGCGGGTCCTCGATCTCCTCGACGCGCATGCCGCAGATGACGCCCGTGATGAGCGAGGCGTTCGGGTTGAGGTCGGCGTCCGCGAAGAAGTCCTCGAAGGTCGTGTGCTCGTCGATGTGCTGCTTCAGCTCCGCGTCGTCGAATCCCGTGAGCCACTCGATGACCTCGTCGAGCTCCGCGGTCGTGCGTCCCTTCTTCTCGACCTTCGTGACGTAGAGCGGGTAGACCGAGGCGAAGCTGATCGTGAAGATCCGGTGCATGCCGACAGGCTAATGCCGGACGGATGCCTCGGCACCCGGCATCCGGAGGCCCCGACGAAGAAGACGGTCCCGGTGGGTTGCCCTCCCACCGGGACCATCACGCGTCGACGGGAGACGGTACGGCGACCCGAACGCCGAAGCTCGACCGCAACGCGTTGAACTGCTTGTGTTGCTCCGCCAGGTTATGCATCGACACCCGGATCCGTCTGCCCGTTGACATGCTCCGCGCCGGACTGATAACCGCAGCCTGGCGCCCCTGAGAGGTCACTCCCCGCGCACCGCCACCACGACCTTGCCGAGGGCATGGCCCTCGCCGTGCCACGCGAGCGCCTCGGGCACCTGGTCGAGCGGGAACACGCGATCGATGTGCACCTGCATCTCTCCCGCCGCGCAGCGTTCGGCGACCGGCACGAACGCAGAGGGCCCTTGGCGCACGAAGAGCACACCCAGGTGCCTGCGGGTGAGGACCCCGAGAAGCGCGCCGGCGGTCAGCATCCGTATCAGCGTCCTCGCCGTTCCGCCCACCATCACGCACCGGCCGCCCTTCGCGAGCGCGCGGGCGTAGGCGAACACCGAACGGCGGGCG
The DNA here is from genome assembly GCF_001422925.1 of Microbacterium sp. Leaf288. Lineage (GTDB taxonomy): Bacteria > Actinomycetota > Actinomycetes > Actinomycetales > Microbacteriaceae > Microbacterium. Next base: position 554,075 of record NZ_LMNI01000011.1, on the reverse strand, counting down.
ACCAGGTCGACGATGAGGTCGTACGGCCCGTGCCGGGTGAAGTCGTCGCGGCGGTAGTCGATCACCTCGTCCGCACCGAGTGCGCGAAGGAAGTCGAGCTTGCCCGCGTTGTCGACCGCGGTCACCTGCACGCCCTGCTGGACCGCGAGCTGGATCGCGAGGCTCCCCGAGCCTCCGCCGGCGCCGTTGAGCAGCATCCGTGCTCCCGGCTTCGCCAGCGCGACGGCATGGGTCGCGATCGCCGCCGCCTGCGGAAGAGCGGCCGCCTCGGTGAACGACAGCTCGGCGGGCTTCGGAGCGAGCATCGACTCGGGCACGGCGACGAACTCGGCGAACCCGCCATAGCGGGGCATGATGTCGCCGAACACCGCGTCGCCGACCGCGAAGCGGGTCGCGCCGTCGCCGACGGCGGCAATCCGGCCGGCGATGTCGGAGCCGAGGATCCCCCGGCGGGGACGGAGCAGTCCGCCGAGCCGGGCATAGGCGGGACTGCCGTGCAGCCCTTCCCAGTCCGACAGATTGATCGACGTCGCGACGACCTCCACGAGCACCTCGCCGGCGCCGGGCACCGGCCGGGGGACGTCGCGCAGCTCGAGCCGCTCGGGCGACCCGTATCGCTCATACACGACCGCGCGCATGTCCCCCATCGTTCCCGGCGCGAGGGGCCGCGCGCAACGGCCGTCCTGCCGGCGGCTGGGGGTCGCGCCGATCAGCCGCCGGAAGCGGGGGGCAGCAGCGGCTGCAGCGCCCGGCCGAGCACGCCGGCCAAGTCGCCGCTGATGGCGGCGGTGAGGTGGTGCGAGTCGCGGTACACGAGGGTGTTGCCGATGATCGGCGGGCAGGCGTCGGCGTCGCAGAGGTACTCGTTGAGATCGACGAGCGGGATGCCGCGCTCCGCGGCCGCGGCCGCCTCGCCCTCACGCGCGGGCCCCTCGAGCGCGACACTCCGCGGTTGCGCGCAGGCCGCGGCGTCGGAGAGATGCGCCGACAGGCAGGGCGCCGGATCCTCCCGCATGTCGGGGGTGTCTGCCATCATCGCGACGGGCGCGTCGATCGCGTCGAGCGTGCGGCCGAACGCCGCCGCCCACGTCTCGGCGTCGTCGTCGACGCCCGGGGCGAGCTCGGGGTCGGTGTACGTGGCCACGAGCACCAGGGCGGGCGGCGAGGCGTTGATGCGGTCGATCACGGCATCGCGCCATTCGGGGCACTGCGGGTACGGTGCACCCCGGCGCAGCGACGCGATGTCGGCGACGGGGCAGGAGCTCTTCGTGTGCACCTCGACGGAGTACCCCGCCGGTCTCGCGAAGCCCTCGAGCGCCGGGAACCACTGCGCGGCGTGCGAGTCGCCGAAGAGCACGATGCGTGGCGCCGCGGGATCCCCGTAGACGCAGCCCTCGGCGTCCATCGAGGCGATGCCCAGCATGCAGCCGTCGTCGTAGACCTCGGGAAGACTGTCGCGCGCGTCCCGCAGCGCGGGCGCGAGGTTGTCGGGCACGAAGTCGGTGCCGCGCGGAGCGTCGGCGATGACGGTGCTCGACGCCGCGCGCTCGGCGTGCAGCGACCGGGTGTCTGCCACCGCATACGCGGCGCTGGCGAGCCCCAGGCACGCTAGCGAGCCGGCCAGCGCGCCCACCAGCGTGACGCGGGCCCGCCGCTTCGTGAGCAGCGGCGTCCGGCGCACCGGATCCTCCACGAACCGGTACAGCAGCCACGCCGCGGGCACGCACGCGATGGCGATGCCGAGCGTCGTCCACAGCGGCTGCTCCCCCGGAAGCGCGGTTCCGGCAAGCACGAGTGCCGGCCAATGCACGAGGTACAGCGAGTACGAGATCGTTCCAAGGAAGACCATGCCCCGGGCCGACAGCATCCGTGTCGGTCCGCGGCGCGACTCGCCCGCCGCGATCACGGCAGCCGTGCCGAGCACAGGGAGCGCGGCCGCCGCGCCCGGGAAGAGCGTCTCGGACGAGAAGAGGAAGACGGATGCCGCCATCGCCGCGATGCCCGCCCAGCCCAGGGGTGCCGCCCATCGCTCCCCCACGATCCCGGGCCGCCGCTGCAGCAGCACGGCGACGAGTCCCCCGACGCCGAGCTCCCACGCGCGCGAGGGGAGCGAGAAGAACGCCCACGGCTGCGCGGCGAACGTGAGCCACACGCAGAGCGCGAACGACGCGGCCACCACCGCCATGAGCACACCCACGAGCGCTCGTCGCGACCGGACCAGCACCCACACCAGCGCGAGCAGCACCGGCCACAGGAGATAGAACTGCTCCTCGACGCCGAGCGACCAGTAGTGCTGGAACAGCGACGGGTTCGATGACTCGGCGAGGTAGTCGGAGTTCGCGGAGGCGAAGAAGTAGTTCGGCACGTACAGCGCCGTGGCGACGGCCGCCGCCCAGAGGTCCTTCATAAGCAGCGGCGGGTACCAGATGAGCGCGGCGGCCACCGAGAGCGCGAGCACGACGAACGACGCCGGGAGGATCCGACGCGCACGTCGCGCGTAGAACTCCCCGAATCTCAGCGTGCCGTGGCTCTCGAGCTGTCCCAGGAGGTGGGACGTGATGAGGAAGCCCGAGATGACGAAGAACACGTCCACTCCGACGTAGCCGCCCGGCAGGAACGGCAGGCCCGCGTGATAGAGCAGGACAGACCCGACTGCGATCGCACGCAGTCCTTGGATATCGGCGCGAAAGCCCGAGTGGTCGGGCTGGGCGCGGGCTCGGTCCACCACTCGAGCGACTCTAGGTCGGCGAGGTGAACAGCTGACACCCCCTTGACGGGACCGCGGCAGCACTCCACCATCCGGCCACGGATGCCTCGGCCCGCGGCATCCGCTGTTCCCTCATTGCACGCGTCACGGCGTCGGCCGCAGCCACGCCACCGCCAGGAGCACGGCCGTCGCGATCAGGGCGAGCACCGCCACCGCGACGCCGTCCCATCCCGCCGCGACGAACACGAGGCCCAACGCCCAGCCGAACAGACTGGAGCCGCCGTAATAGCCGAGGTAGTACAGCGACGAGGCCTGCGCCCTCGCGTCCGGGGTGCTCGCGACCGGCGCCCAGCCCGACGCGACGGCGTGCGCGGCGAAGAAGCCGGCGGTGAAGACGAGGAGGCCCGCCAGGACGACGTGGACGGCCGGCACGAGCGTGAGGGCCGCTCCCGCCGCCATCACGGTGCTCGAGACCAGCAGCACAGGGAGGCGCCCGAAGCGCGACGCGAGCGTTCCCGCGACCGGCGACGCGACCGTGCCGGCGAGGTACGCGAGGAACAGCAGGCTGACCGCCCAGTGCGGCATCGAGTACGGCGGCTCGGCGAGCGCGAAGCCGAGGTAGTTGTAGAGCGCGACGAAGCCGCCCATCAACAGGAATCCCTGCGCGTAGAGCGCGAGCTGCCGCCGCGACCGCAGGTTCTCTGTCAGCCGGTGCAGCAGCGACGACCCAGGGTGCGGGCGATGCCGCAGCGCGATGAATCCGCGCGCCTTCGGCACCAGCATCAGGAACGCGACCGCCGAGACCGCGCACACGACGGCCACGACGAGGACCCCGATCTCCCAGCCTGCGAAGTCGCCGACCGGTCCCGCCACGATCCGGCCCGCGAGCCCGCCGATCGTCGTGCCGGCGATGTAGCTGCCCGCGGCGGCCGCCGTGTGCGCAGCATCCACCTCCTCGCTCAGGTAGGCGAGCGCGATCGCCGGAACCGCGCCGAGACCCACACCCTCGAGCAGGCGCAGCGCGAGCAGCGTGCCGAAGTCCGGACTGAACGGGGCGAGCAGGCCGAACACCGTCGCGGCGATGATTCCGACCGTCATCGCGGGGATCCTGCCCACGCGGTCGGCAACGGCCGACCAAGGAATGACCGTGACGGCGAGCGCGAGCGTCGTCACCGACACCGTGAGCGCCGCGGTCGCGGGCGGGACGGCGAACTCGGCGGCGATCAGCGGCAGCACCGCCTGCGGCGAGTACAGCTGCGCGAACGTCGCGACGCCGGCGAAGAACAGTCCCGCGATGAGCCGGCGGTACGCCCGATCACCGGGCAGATGCCCTGTGAACACGGAGGCCGACATCGGTCTCCACGTTACTCTGCGCGACCGACGGGGAGACCCCTGAGATCGCTGGCGTCGTCGGGTGCGCGGCTAGAGTCGAAGGGCCGCGCGGGTCGCGGCATCCCTCCCCTCATCCACCCCGTGCGGGCGCAACGGTGCGCGCGAAACCCGAGGAGCGCCCGTGTCCGCCGTCGCCGATTCCGCCGATCGCTACCGCAGCGAGCCGACCGTGCTGCAGGCGCTGAGGCGCCCTCGCCTCGTCACCCGCGAGGTCATCGCCGGCCTCGTCGTCGCGCTCGCCCTCATCCCCGAGGCGATCGCGTTCTCGGTCGTCGCGGGCGTCGACCCGCGGGTGGGACTGTTCTCATCGTTCGTGCTCGCCGTCGTCATCGCGTTCACCGGCGGGCGCCCGGCGATGATCACGGCCGCCGCGGGCGCGGTCGCGCTGGTGATCGCACCCGTCGCGCGCGAGTACGGCTCGGACTACCTCATCGTCACGATCGCACTGGCCGGCCTCATCCAGGTGCTGTTCGCGGTGCTGGGCGTCGCCCGGCTCATGAGGTTCATCCCCCGCAGCGTCATGGTCGGCTTCGTGAACGCCCTCGCGATCCTGATCTTCCTGTCGCAGGTGCCGCAGCTCGTCGACGTGCCCTGGGCGGTGTACGTGCTCGTCGCCGCCGGTCTCGGCATCCTGTTCGTCTGGCCGCGCATCACGCGCGCGATCCCCGCACCGCTCATCGCGATCGCGGTGCTGACGGTGGTCGTCGTGGTGTTCGGCCTCTCGGCGGTGCCGAACGTCGCCGACCAGGGCGAGCTGCCCCGGAGCCTTCCGGAGCTCCTCATCCCGAACGTCCCGCTGACGTGGGAGACGCTGCAGATCGTCGCGCCCTACGCGTTCGCCGCCGCGCTGGTGGGGCTCCTCGAGTCGCTGATGACCGCGAAGCTCGTCGACGACATCACCGACACCCACTCGCGCAAGACCCGTGAGGCGTGGGGACTCGGCGTCGCCAACATCGCCTCGGCGTTCTTCGGCGGCACCGGCGGCTGCGCGATGATCGGCCAGACGATGATCAACGTGAAGACGTCCGGCGGTCGCACGCGGATCTCGACGTTCATGGCGGGCGTGTGGGTGCTGATCCTGGTCGTCGCTCTGGGCGACATCGTCGGGCTCATCCCGATGGCCGCGCTCGTCGCCGTGATGATCGTGGTGTCGGTCATGACGTTCGACTGGCACAGCATCCGTCCGTCGACGCTGAAGCGGATGCCGCTCAGCGAGACCCTCGTCATGCTCGTCACCGTCGTGGCCACGGTGTGGACGCACAATCTCGCCGTCGGCGTGATCCTCGGCGTGCTCGCCGCCATGGTGCTGTTCGCCCGCCGCGTCGCGCACTTCACGACCGTGACGCGCGAGGTCGACGGCGACACCGCCCGCTACCGCGTGGACGGCGAGCTCTTCTTCGCCTCGAGCAACGACCTCACCACGCAGTTCGAGTACGCCGCCGACCCGCCCCACGTCGTCATCGACCTCTCGCGCACCCACGTCTGGGACGCCTCGACGGTCGCCGCCCTCGACGCCATCGTCACGAAGTACGAGGCGCGCGGAACGACCGTCGAGCTGCACGGGATGACGGATGCTGCGGCGCGCTTCCACCGCCGCCTCAGCGGCGAGCTCGGCTCGGCCTGAGCCCGGTTCAGATGCCGACGACCTCGATGGGGCAGCCCGCGACGCGGGCCGAGGCGATGCGCCGATCCCCGGTGAGAAGAGTCCCACCGAGCCGCTCGGCGAGCGCGACGTAGCCGGCGTCGTAGGTCGAAAGGTCAGGATGCATTCGTTTCCCGATCGCCCGCATTCGATCGCAGCTGGGGGCGTGCAACGGAACTCACGGCGCGCTCCCAGGTTCGCGGGACCAAAACCCGTGAGGCATCCGTTCTCCTCTGTGACGCCGCAGCCAGCCGCGTCGAACCTGGAGGAATCGTGAGCAACGAGTACCGCAAGACCGCCGAGGCGCTGAGCCGCCTCACCGACACCCAGTACCGCGTCACGCAGGAGGAGGGCACTGAGCCCGCCTTCCGCAACGCCTACTGGAACAACCACGAGCCCGGCATCTACGTCGACGTCGTCTCGGGCCAGCCGCTCTTCTCGTCGACCGACAAGTACGACAGCGGAACCGGATGGCCGAGCTTCACCAAGCCGATCGAGCCCGACGCCGTCTCGACCAAGAAGGACTGGAAGCTGCTCCTGCCGCGCACCGAGGTGCGCTCGTCGGGCGCCGACAGCCATCTGGGGCACGTCTTCCCGGACGGCCCACGCCAGGCGGGAGGCCTGAGATACTGCATGAATTCGGCCGCACTGCGCTTCGTGCCCGCCTCGTCGCTCGAGGACGAGGGCTACGGCGCCTACCGACACCTCTTCACCACCGAGAACCAGGAGCACGCATCATGACCAGCGGTCCCTTCGACACCGGCGAGATCACCCGCACCCCCGGCACCGAGACGGCGGTCCTCGCCGGCGGCTGTTTCTGGGGCATGGAGGACCTCATCCGCCGCCAGCCCGGCGTGCTCGACACCCGTGTCGGCTACACCGGAGGCGAGAACGCGCACGCGACCTACCGCAAGCACCCCGGTCACGCGGAGGCGGTCGAGATCGTCTTCGACCCCACGAAGACCTCGTACCGCGACATCCTTGCGTTCTTCTTCCAGATCCACGACCCGTCTACCCTGAACCGTCAGGGCAACGACATCGGCTCGAGCTACCGCTCCGCGATCTTCCCGCTCTCCCCCGAGCAGGCCGAGGTCGCGCGCGACACCATCGCAGACGTCGACGCGTCGGGTCTCTGGCCCGGCAAGGCCGTCACCACGATCGAGCCCGAGGGCCCGTTCTGGGAGGCCGAGCCCGAGCACCAGGACTACCTGATCCGCATCCCCAACGGCTATACGTGCCATTTCCCGCGGGCCGGCTGGGTGCTTCCCAAGCGCGCCGGCGCCACGGCGTAATCAAGACGAGAAACGGATGCCGCGACCGGCCGGGTCGCGGCATCCGTTTATCCGTCGGGGTATCACGAGGTGCGTGAGCGCTCTCCTCACAGCATGCGGCGCAACCCGCGCCGCGAGGCCAAGGGAGAGCGATCGTGGCTGATGCGACGCTGCCGGCGCCACCCACCGTCGGCATCAAGATCCCCGAGGGCAGGTCGTGGATCGCCCTCGAGATCGGACGGATGCGGGAGGCTGCGCGTTCACGCGCGGCCGCACGCAAGAGAGCGACTTCGCGGAAGAAGCCGATCGGGCTCCTCCACGTCGACGACGCGCAGTTCCAGAAGGCGGCCCTGATCGTCGCCGTGAGCGCCCCGCAGCAGTTCGGCAGGCTGGACGAGATCATCCTGCGCGGCCGTTTCGTCCTGCGCGGTGAAGACGTCGCCACGCTCGACGAACTCGTGCACGAAGCGGTGAGAATCGCCGCGATCGGCCTCGACGGACCGGGCCCACACACCTCGGAGCTCACCGCGCTGAACGGCCGCATCATCTACGCGGCAGACTTCCTCCAGCGCAGAGAGGGCGAGATCGCCCGCCGACGGTACGCGCGAGGCCTGCTCGGCGGCGTCACGATGACGTTCTTCCTCCTCCTGCTCATCGGCGCGGGCGGCGTGGCGGTCATCACGCTGTGGCGCCATGGGCCGATGCCGGCGGACCAGAGCGAGGCTCTGCGCGATGTGCTGGTCGCCGTCGGAGCAGGCGCGGCGGGCGCCTGCGTGAGCGTCATGCTGCGCATGCACCGGATGCACAATCTGACAATCGAGTCGGCCGCCCGGGGTGCGGCGATCTACCGCATCTTCCTCGGCTGGTTCTTCGCCGCGGCCGTGGTGTTCTTCTTGAAGAGCGGCCTGCTCGCGGGCATCTTCACCGTCCCCGATGATCACATCGCGAGCTGGTTCTTCTGGGGCGCCGTCGGATTCCTGGCAGGGTTCAACGAACGATGGGCGACGAACCTCATCTCGCGCGGTCCGGGCAGCACGGCGGAGGGCGCCCACGGCCACTCGGCGCAGGACGCGCCCGACGCCGCGAAGCCGCCGACCGCCTGAACGTCAGCGCGAGGGGTCGACGGGCTGACGCAGGATCGTGCGGAGCTTCTCGGAGGCCGTGCGGCGGGGGTCGGCGAGGTAGATCTCGTGGTGCAGCCCACGCATGCGCAGCCCTGCGTCGGGGATGAAGCGCTCGTGCATCTCGGCGAGCACCGGCGCTTCGTCGTCGTACGACCCGACATGGAGCGTCTGCACGCACCGGCCCTCGGCGAGCTCCGCCAGGCGCAGCCGCTCCAGGGCGGGTGACGTGCCCTTGGCGACGGCCGCATCCCGCGCGCGTTCGAAATGGCTGCCGTCGAGCCACTCCGGGACGAGGCTCATCATCGTCCAGCTCCACCGGGACTTGTCGCGCTCCGACGTGAACGCCGCCATGTCGTCGGACCACCACAAGCCCTCGAGCGGCATCACGACGTAGTCGCGGCCGAGTTCGGCCTTGCTCAGGAACTTCAGCTTGTAGGCGACCCCGAACACCGCCGCCACCGCCTCGCCGTACTCGTCCGAGGTGTTGGGGTCGCCGTGACCGTCGACCAGGAGGTACTGCATCGGTGGAACGTCGACGATCTCGAACGACCCGCGGGGGGCGGTGTACGCCGCGATCGACCTCTTGAGGTCGGCCTTCGTCACGAAGCACCGCCGGTCTCGGGCTGACCGCCGCTCGACGACTCCGACTTGCGCGAGCCCGCCTCGAGCACGTCGCCGGCGGGCAGCTCCTGGTGGCCGCCGAACTGCAGCCGCATGGCCGAGAGCACCTGGTTGGCGAAATGGTCCTCGCCGCGCGAGGCGAATCTTTCGAACAGGGATGCTGCGAGCACCGGCGCCGGCACCCCCGTGTCGACGGCTGCCTTAACCGTCCAGCGGCCCTCGCCGGAGTCCGAGACGCGTCCCGCGAGGCCGTCGAGGGTGGGGTTGCCCTGGAGCGCCGCCGCGGTCAGGTCGAGAAGCCACGACGAGATCACCGAACCCCGGCGCCACAGCTCCGCGACCTTCGGGGTGTCGATCGTGAACTGGTAGAACTCGGGCTCCTCGAGCGGTGCGACCTCGGCGGAGTGCTCGGCTTCCTGGACGCCGGCATCCGCGTGCTCGAGGATGTTGAGGCCTTCGGCGAGCGCCGCCATCACCCCGTACTCGATGCCGTTGTGCACCATCTTGACGAAGTGGCCGGCGCCGGACGGCCCGCAGTGGAGGTACCCCAGCTCCTCGGGGGCGAAGCCTCCGGCGCGGCCGGGCGTGCGCTCGACGTCGCCGTTCCCCGGAGCGATCGTTCGCAGGATCGGCTCGATGCGGGCGAACGCCTCGTCGGGCCCGCCGACCATGAGGCAGTACCCGCGTTCGAGGCCGAACACTCCGCCGCTCGTGCCGACGTCGACGTAGTGGATGCCGCTCTCGCGCAGCGCGGCCGCGCGGCGCACGTCGTCACGGTAGTTCGAGTTGCCGCCGTCGATGACGATGTCTCCAGGATCGAGCAGCGCGGCGACCTCGTCCACGACTTTGCCCGTGAGCCCTGCGGGGATCATGAGCCAGACGGCGCGCGGTGCCTCCAGCTTCGACACGAGGTCAGCGAGGCTCTCGGATCCGACCGCGCCCTCACCCGCGAGAGCGGACACCGCATCCGGGCTGACGTCGTACACGACGCATTCGTGACCGTCCCGCATCAGACGCCGGACGATGTTGCCGCCCATCCGGCCGAGGCCCACCATTCCCAGCTGCATCGCCGCTCCTCTGCTCACCTGTCGAGGGCGCCGTGCGCGGGCGCCCGTGCTCGAAAGTCTAGGGAGCCGTCAGGTCGGCGTTGATGATGGTGCTGAACGCGAGGACGATGATGAGCGCATTGAGGAAGAAGCTGGTCGTGGTGTGCCACACCACGGTCCACCTCATCCGCGTCGTCACCACCTGCACGTCCGACACCGAGAACGTGGTCGCGTTCGTGAACGAGAAGTACACGAAGTCGGCCAGGCGCGGGTTCGGGGTGCCGGGGAAGATCAGCGGCGGACTGGCGGCGAGGCGGTAGCGGCGGTCGTAGATGCGCGCGAAGCCCCAGTGGTACAGCCCCCACGACAGCAGCATCGCGAGGACGCCGACCGGCTCCACCCAGCCGGCCCAGTCCGGGTCGCCCCGCAGCACGACGATCTCGATGGCCGCCACGATTCCGACGATGCTCGCGAGGAAGGTCGCAGACACGGTGATCGCCGCGACGACCGGATGGGCGTCGAACCGACCGATCCACCGCGGGGCGGCGATCCGCGATCGCTTCGCACTCACGCCGACGGCGATCACGGATGCCAGCCAGTAGAGCCCGCCGAGCGCGCACCATGCGGCGAGCGCGTCAAGGGTGGGCTCGATGTCATCCACGAGGAGGATCTGGAGCCCGAGCCAGATCAGGGCGAGCTGCACCAACAGATCTGCGACCCGCACGACCACCGCCCAGACCACACGCACCCCCGAGGACGAGTTCCTGCGTGCCACCGTAGCGGGTGGGGAGCCTGCCCAGCCGGACGCGCGCCACCCGTATGCTCCGATCATGCGGATCGTGGTCTCGGGCACCCATGCCAGCGGGAAGAGCACCCTCATCGGCGCCTTCTCGGCGACGCACCCCGAGTACGAGGTCCTGTCGGACCCCTACGAACTCCTGGATGAGGCAGGCGACGAGCCCGATGCGGGAATGTTCCTCGCCCAGCTCGGCATCTCGGCCCGGCGCCTCACCGAGTTCGAGCACGGCGCGAAGGTCATCGCCGAGCGGGGCCCGCTCGACTTCCTCGCGTACCTCACCGCCCTCGACGAGCTCGGCCGCCCGTCGCGCCCCGGCGGTCACCCGGCCCGAGCCGTCGACCTCACCGTGGCCGCGATGGCGCACGTGGACCTGCTCGTGCTCCTGCCGCTCGGCGGAGACATCCGGGTGCCCGAGGACGAGGACCCGGAGCTGCGCGAGGCCATGGACGACGCGCTGCTCGAGCTCTCCGACGACCCCGACCTGCTCGGTGGCGCTCGCGTGATCGAGGTCACCGGCGACCCGAACTCTCGGCTGGCGCAGGTCGAGTCGGCGATCGCAGACCTCGACGGCCGCTGACACGCCGGGGCGCAGCATCCGTCGCCCGACTTCTCGACCTGCCGATGCGCGCTCAGCCCTGCGGGCCGCGCCTGCCGGAGAAGCCTGCGAACAGTGCGTACAGCAGCGGCACGAGCGAGCCGATCATGAGCACAGTGCCGATCGTGAGGTCCTCCGCGCGCAGCACCGCCCCGCTGATCAGCAGCCCGGCGAACAGCACGGCCGCCACGACGCGCCGGATCAGGCGCTCGAGACGGCGCAGCCACCGGTCGAGCTTGGGGACGTCGGCGACCAGGCGCCCGTCCTCTATGCGCGTCACCATGTCGTCCAGGCGACGCGGCAGCCGGGCCATGACGCCGGCGGTCGATACTGCCTCCTGCGCGATCGCCTTCGCTGCGTTGCCGCGCTCGTCGCGGAGCAGGCGCGCGGCATACGGCTCGACGGCGTCCCACACGTTGAAAGCGGGGTCGAGCGAGCTGCACATGCCGCTGGTGAGCGAGACCGCGCGGATGATGAGCAGGAAGTTCTCGGGCAGCTGGAACGGCAGTGACCGCATCACGTCGCCGAACTCCTTGGCGAACTGGCGGAACTCGCGCGGGTCGACCTCCTGAAGCTCCGCGAACCCCATGCCCCCGAAGCGTCCGAACAGCGCGGTCATGGCGCGCTCGAGCTCGACCGTGTCCGCCGACGGGAGGAGCACGCCGACGGCACGGATGCTGTCGATCATCTGCGCGCTGTTGCGCGAGGCGACCGCGATCATGAGCCGCTGCAGGTTGTGGCGCAGCTTGTCGGGGACCTCGCCCATCATGCCGAAGTCGATGAAGGTGAGAGTCCACGAGTGCCGGGTGTCGCCGGCGGCCCTCGTGACCGGCGTCACGAAGATGTTCCCGGGGTGGGGATCGGCGTGGAAGAAGCCGCGCAGGAAGAGCTGGTCGAACATCACGTTCGCGAACTCGACGGCGACCTCCGCCGGATCGATGCCCGCGGCCCGCAGTCCGTCGACGTCGTTGATCTTGATCGCGGTGACGTCGGCGAGCGTCAGCACGCGGCGCGTCGTGCGCTCCCACGCGATCTCGGGGACCGTGACGCGCGGGTCGCCCGCGAAGTCCGTCGCGAAGCGCTCCGCGTTCTGCGCCTCGTGAAGGTAATCGATCTCCTGACGGCTGGTGTGCGCGAACTCCTCCACCAGCGCGGGCAGGTCGACGTGATCGCGCACGATCCGCACACGGGTGAGCCAGCCGGCCACGCGGCGCAGCGCCGCCAGGTCGACGTCGACGATCTCCTCGATCCCGGGCCGCTGCACCTTGACGACGACGCCGGCGAACCCGGTCTCGGCCGCGTCGGCCGGCGTCAGTCGCGCACGATGCACCTGGCCGAGAGATGCTGCGGCCACGGGTGTCTCGTCGACCCATTCGAACGCCCGGCCGAGCGGGATGCCCAGCTCCGCCTCCGCGAGGGCGCGGATCGCCGGGAAGGCCACCGGCGGGACCTCGTCCTGCAGCCCCTCCAGCTCCTTCGTGATCTCGGGCGGCAGGACGTCGAGCCGCGACGAGAGGAACTGGCCCACCTTGATCATGAGCCCGCCGTATTGGACGGCCAGCACGTGGAACCGGCGGGCGATGTTCTGGAGGCGCTGCGTGCGGCCGCGCGCGGCGAGCGCGCCGAAGCCGAACCGGGGCAGGACGAGCTCGTACCACCACGCCTGCGCGATGTACCGGCCGGCGAAGCGCAGGATCCGACGGTAGCGGGCGCGCGGGTTCCCGACGTCGGCCATCGAAGCTCCTCGGACGGTGCTGTTCAGCGGTTAGGGGTGCCTGCGATCCCGGTCTCCCGGGATCGCGTGCCCCGCCGAACCCGCGGACCCGGGCCGACGCCGTCTTCCCGCACGCCGGCCGTCAGTCCTGAGCCAGGATCGAGTAGAGCTTACGCCGCGCGTCGTCGAGCACTTCGACGGCCTTGGCCACCTGCTCGGACGTGCCGCTGCGACCGACCGTCGCCGCCGCCTGCGCGAGCTTCGCGCCGGCCTTCGGAAGCGCGGTGCGTCCGGCGTCGCGCGACCCGGCCGCCTCCCACGGGGCCGACTGCCCCTCGGCGGCCGACGCCTCCGCACGACCCGCCTCGGTGAGCGAGTAGGTCTTCTTGCCGTTCGATTCCTCCGCGGCGACGAGTCCTTCGTCGGCGAGCATCTGCAGCGTCGGGTACACCGAGCCGGGGCTCGGCTTCCACGCGCCGTCGCTGCGCTCCTCGATCTCCTGGATGATCTGGTACCCGTGCATGGGCTTCTCGGCGAGGATCGCGAGCACCGCTGCGCGCACGTCTCCCTTCGTGGCCCGCGGCGAGAAGCTCTTCTCGAATGTGTCTTTCAACTGGTCCATCGCATCCCAGAAGCTGCTCGGAAGCCCCGAGCCCTGCCCTGATGGACGCGAACCGAATCCCTGGAACGAACCGCTCATGACGACCTCCTGAACGAGCGTGTGCCGACACCCTGACGATACCTAGCGATATATCGGTGAACAAGAGTCCGGCCTGAGCGTTCGCTGTGCAGTTCTCAGGACGGATGTCGCCGCATCCGGGTGTCTCACGAGCCCAGCGAGCCCGGCTCACCCTTGAAGGGACCGACGACGTCGGGAGTGATCCACCCGCCGTAGAAGCGCCCGGGCTGGGGCACGACCTCCATGCCGTCGAGCGTGCAGCCGTCCATCTCACGCGGGTACACCGCGACCCGACCCGCGAGCTGCTCGAACCCCGCGGAGGGGCGCGGGTACGTCCACGCCGCGCGCGGGCGCACCTGGTCGCCTCCGTGCACATCGAAGTAGGCGGCGCCACCTTTGAACTCGCAGTACGACGACCCCTCGCCGGGCTTGAGCGCCCCCTGGGCGAACGCCTGGATCGGCAGGTAGTAGACCGGTGGATGGCTCGTCTCGAGGACACGGATGACGTCGTCGGTGTCGACGATGACCTCGCCGCCCAGCCGGATCTGCACGCGGCGCCCGACCCGCTCCAGACGCGGCGGGCGCGGGTAGTCCCAGACCGATTCCTGGCCGGGACCGGCGGGCAGTGGCTCGGGTCGCATGGCGGTCCTCCTCACGGGATCAGCGGCCGTACTCTTCGAGCCAGCGCAGCCACACCTCACTGATCGTCGGATACGACGGCACGGCGTGCCACAGGCGCTCGATCGGCACCTCGCCGACGATCGCGATCGTGGCCGCATGCAGCATCTCGCCGACGTCCTGCCCGACGAACGTGGCGCCGACGAGCACACGGCGCTCCTCGTCGACGATCGCCCGCGCTCGCCCCTGGTAGTCGTCGGCGACCTCGCTCGCACCTGCGATCCAGTACAGGTCGTAATCGATGACACGGATGCGGAGGCCTGCCTCGCGCGCCGACTTCTCGGTGTGCCCCACCGCGGCGACCTCGGGGTCGGTGAAGATCACCTGTGGGACCGCCGTGTGATCGGCCGTGGCGACGTGCCTGCCCCACGGGGCGTCGTCGACGTCGGCGGCCTTCGCGCGCGCGGCGATGACATCGCCCGCAGCGCGGCCCTGGTACTTGCCCTGATGCGTCAGCAGCGCCCGGTGGTTGACGTCGCCGACGGCGTAGAGCCAGTCCACGCCGCGCACGCGCAGCGTGTCGTCGACGTCGAGCCAGGAACCGGGCTCGAGCCCGACCGCCTCGAGCCCGAGATCCTCGGTCCGCGGCACCCGGCCCGTGGCGACCAGCACTTCGGCCGCCCGCACTTCGGACCCGTCCGACAGCGCCAGCACCACATCGCCGGCGTCGTCACGCGAGACCTGCTCGACCTCGACGCCCGTCTTGACGGTGGTCCCGGCCTCCGTCAGTGCCTTCTCGACGGCCTCGCCCGCGAAGGCCTCGACGCCTCGCAGCAGGCCGGAACGGGCGATCACGGTCACGGTGGAGCCGAACGACGCGTACAGGGTCGCCATCTCGGTTCCGACGGTGCCGCCGCCGAGCACCGCCAACGAGGCCGGGACGTCGTGGACGCCAGTGGCTTCGCGGCTGGTCCACGGTGCGACCCCGCGCAGCCCCGGGATGTCGGGCAGGAGCGCCGCCGAACCGGTCGACACCACGACCGCGTGGCGGGCGACGAGCTCGGTCTCACCACCGTCGGCACCGGTGACGGTGACCTCGCGCTCGCCGGTCAGGCGCCCGTGCCCGCGGACGAGATCGATGCCCGCACCCTGGAGCCACTCGACCTGCGACGTGTCGTCCCAGTTGTGCACCAGCTCGTCGCGGCGCACCAGGGTCCTGGCCACGTCGACGTCTCCGGTCACCGCCTCGGCGGCGCCCTTCACGCGCTGCGCGGCACGCACCGCGTCGCCCGCGCGCAGCATCGCCTTCGAAGGGATGCAGGCCCAGTACGAACACTCGCCGCCGACGAGCTCGCTCTCGACCACGACGACCGACAGGCCGCCCTGGGTCGCCCTGTCGGCGACGTTCTCGCCGACAGGACCGCCGCCGATGACGATGAGGTCGTACTCCCGAGCAGTCATGCGCCCCACGGTAGCGGCCGCCGGTGACAGCGGCGAAGCCATTGCCTGCGGCGCCTGCAGACGGAAGGATGGCGCAGGTTACGGCGTCTGTCCAGTCCGAGCCGCCATGTCCGCGGCCTGTGGTTATCTGGGAACCCCGGCCGAAAGGGCAGCATGGCGATCGAATTCCGTGGGGTCTCGAAGCGGTACCCCGATGGCACGGCCGCCGTCGAGGACTTCAGTGTGCTCATTCCCGCACACAAGACCACGGTGCTCGTCGGTTCGTCCGGCAGCGGCAAGACCACGTTGCTGCGCATGATCAACCGGCTCGTCGACCCCACCGGCGGCGTCATCACGATCGACGACGAGCCGATCTCGGAGCGCGACCCCGTCGCGCTGCGCCGGGGCATCGGCTACGTGCTGCAGAACGCCGGCCTCCTCCCCCACTTCTCGGTCGTCGACAACATCGCGACGGTGCCGGTGCTGAACGGCGTCCCGAAGGCGAAGGCGCGCGAGCGGGCCCTGGAGCTCATGGATGTCGTCGGCCTCGAGCGCGGTCTGGCCAAGCGGTATCCGAGCCAGCTCTCGGGCGGTCAGCAGCAGCGCGTCGGCGTCGCGCGCGCCCTCGCCGTCGACCCGAACATCCTGCTGATGGACGAGCCGTTCGGTGCCGTCGACCCCATCGTCCGCCGCGAACTGCAGACAGAGACGCTCCGCCTGCAGAAGGAGCTCGACAAGACGATCGTCTTCGTCACCCACGACATCGACGAGGCGTTCCTGCTCGGCGATCAGGTGGTGATCCTCGAGAAGGGCGCGCGCATCGCACAGATCGGCAGCCCCAGCGAGATCATCGACAACCCGGCGAGCGACTTCGTCGCCGACTTCATCGGCGTCGAGCGCGGCACGCGGGCGCTGCCCGCCAAGCGCACCGCACGCGGCACGGTGCTCGTCGACGACGCCGGCCGCACACAGGGCGTGCTCGTGGAGGACGAGCCGTGAGCTGGGTCGCCGACAACGTCGACCTGATCTGGGCGCTGACGCTCGATCATCTGCGGCAGAGCGCCATCGCGATCATCGCGGGCTTCGTGCTGTCGGTGCCTCTGGGGTGGCTGGCCTTCCGGTACACGAGGCTGCGGGGCACCGTGCTCACCGTCGTCGGCCTGCTGTACACGATCCCGTCGTTCGCGCTCTTCGCGCTGCTCACCACACTGTTCGGCATCCCCTACCAATCCGAGCTGAACCTCGTGGTGGGGCTCACTATCTACGCCGTCGCGATCTTGACCCGATCCGTCACGGACGGGCTCGCCTCGGTCGACACCGGCACGAGGTCCGCCGCGGTCGCGGTCGGTTTCGGCGCCTGGCGACGCTTCTGGACGGTGGACTTCCCCCTCGCCGGCCCTGTGGTGCTCGCAGGGTTGCGCGTGACGGCGATGTCCACGATCTCGCTGGCGACCGTCGGAGCGCTCATCGGCGTTCAGAACCTGGGCTACCTGTTCACGAACGGGTCGCAGCGACGCATCATCGCCGAGGTGTTCGCCGGGGTCGTCGCGGTCGTCGTGATCGCGGTCGTCATCGACCTCCTGCTCATGCTGGCGGGGCGCGCCCTCATGCCGTGGACCCGGCGCATCGCCGCGCCGCGCCGCGCCCGGCCCCGGGCGGTGACCGCATGAACCTGCTCGCCGAGGCGTTCGCCTGGATCTTCTCCCCCGCGCGGCTGGCGGGCTCCCTGCCACTGCCGACCGCGATCGCCCAGCACCTCGCGTACACGTTCGGCTCGGTGGCGATCGCGGCCGTGATCGCCGTCCCCGTCGGCTGGATGATCGGTCATACGGGCAAGGGTCGCGAGGTAGCGGTGTTCCTGTCGGGGGCCGCCCGCGCGCTGCCCGCGCTCGGGCTCGTCGTGCTTCTCTACCTGCTGTTCGGGGTCTCGCTCAAGACCGAGGCCGCCGTCGCCGCTTTCGTGGTGCTCGCCATCCCGTCGATCCTCGCCGGAGCGTATGCCGGCATCGAGGCGATCGACCGATCGGTGATCGACGCCGGGCGCGCGATGGGAATGACCCAGCGGCAGATCCTGTTCCGGATCGAAGTGCCGCTCGGACTCTCTCTTCTCATCGGTGGTTTCCGCTCCGCAACGCTGCAGGTGGTCGCCACGGTGACCATCGGGGCGTACATCGGGGTGGGCGGCCTCGGGTTCTACATCCTCCAGGGCATCGCGCTGCGCGACTTCGCCGAGATCCTCGGGGCCTCGATCATCGTCGTCGTCCTCGCCCTCGTTCTCGACGGGCTCTTCGCCCTGCTCGCCCGCTTCGCCGTCCCTCACACCGACGGCCCTCGCCGTCGGCCGTCACGAGCCGCCCGCACCGACACGGTCCGCTCGCTGCAGGTCTCCCACTGATCCCCCACCACACCGGAGGTACGACAATGTCCACAGCACGAACCCGCCTCGCGGTCGCCCTGGCCGGAACCGCGATCGCGGCGCTCGCCCTCGCGGGCTGCGCCTCGAGCGACCCCCTCGGCGACGACAGCGACAGCGGCGACACCGCTGACTCGTCGACCATCGTCATCGGCTCGCAGGCGTACTACTCGAACGAGATCATCGCCGAGATCTACGCGCAGGCGCTCGAGGGCGCCGGCTTCACCGTCGAGCGAAACTTCAACACCGGACAGCGCGACGTATACATCCCCTCGCTCGAGGACGGCTCGATCGACCTGTTCCCCGAGTACACCGGCAACCTGCTGCAGTACTTCGAGCCCGACACGACCGCGACTACTCCCGATGACGTCTACGCAGCCCTCGAGGGCGCCCTGCCGGACGGGCTGACGGTCCTCGACCAGTCGCCTGCCACCGATCAGGACTCGTACAACGTCACGGCCGCCTTCGCCGAGGAGAACGGAATCACCTCGATCGCCGACCTCGCCGGCATCGACGGCCTGGTGCTCGGCGGTGCGCCCGAGCTCGAGGAGCGTCCCTACGGCCCCAAGGGTCTCAAGGATCTGTACGACGTGGACGTCACCTTCAGCGCCACCGCCGACACCACCGTCGACGAGCTGGTCGCCGGCAACATTCAAGTCGCGAACGTCTACAGCGCCGACCCCCGCATCAAGACCGACGAGCTGGTGACGCTCGAAGACCCGAAGGGCCTCTTCCTGGCGTCCAACGTCGTGCCCGTCGTGAACGCCGATATCGCCGACGAGATCGCCGACGTGATCAACGCGGTGAGCGCCGCGCTGACGCCCGAGGGCCTCGTCGCGTTGAATGTCGAATCGACGGTCGACCAGCGCTCGTCCGAAGACATCGCCAAGGATTGGCTCGCCGACAACGGCCTGAGCTGACACCGCGAAGCCACCGACAGCGCCTCCGGCGTCGCCCGTCCAGGGCTGCGCAGGGGGCGCTGTCGTCGTGCCGGCGCGCTCAGGCGCCCGACCACGGGCACGCACCTTCGCTAGGTTGGGCACCCAGGAGACCGCGAACAGGAGCTTCATGCCCGATCCCCTGCCTCCGGGCGACGCCGACACGGCGACTCCGGGCGCGCCCGCCGACGCGTCGACTCCGGACGGCGCACCCACCCCGCGGCGCTATCGCACACCCGACCTCGACGCCCCGCAGTACGCGGTCCCGGCGTACGCGGCGCCGGAACCCGGCGACGCCGCACCCCCGCCCACGGCGTCGGGCACCCCGGGCCGCTACGCGGCGCCGCACGGCTACGCGCTCGCCGGCACGGATCCGCGCGGAGCCGAGCACCTGCTCCCGCCCTACGCGCGGGACGGCGCGGCCCAGGCATCCGGGCACCCCGTCGGGCCCGGCTACCCCACCACCTCGGCGTACCCTGCCGCGCCAGGCTCTCCGACGGCACCCGGTGGAGCCGGGTACCCTGTGCCCGGAGTCCGTGACAGCCGACCGAAGGCGCTCGCCATCGTCGCGCTGGTCCTCGCCGGCGCCGGCGTGCTCCTGCTCTTCGCCGGTGCAGGGCTCGGGTCGAGCTCCGGCTTGCTCGCTCCCCTGCTGCTCCTCGCGGCGTTCGTACTGTCGCTGGTCGCTCTCCTCAGCCGGCACCAGGGAGGCAAAGGCTTCGGCGTCGGCGCGCTGGTGACCTCGGTCCTCGGCGGCCTGGTGTCCATCGTGATCGCGGTCGCGTGGCTCGGACCGTTCGGCACCTCCTCCGGCGATGACGTCGTTTCGAACCCAGGCGACGGCTACTACGACGATTACGCCATCCCCGGCGTCGCCGCGCCGGGCACGGATGGCCAGCCCGACCCCGGCGCGCAGTTCCCGACGCCCCAGCGGCCGACGGTGACGGAGACCGCGTTCGGGCACGACTTCGGCGACATCTGGTGGTACGTCGTCGTGGTCGACAACCCGAATGCCGACTATGTGTTCGACGCCTTCCTCGACGCACAGGCGTACGCCGAGGACGGCACCGTCATCGGCTCCTCGACCGCCGTCGCAACCCTCCTGTCGGGTCAGACCGCGGTCGTCGGCTACTTCACCATCGAGGGCGAAGCGCTGATCGACGCCATCGAGGTGACCGTGCCCGAGGCCCCGGAAGCGACGCTCTCGCCGGGGGACGAGACGGGCTCGTTCAGCGTCGACGGGCTCACCGGCGCGCCCGATCCCGGCGGCACATCGACACGAACACCGCCGGGCGCCGCGACCGGCACCGTGAGCGGGCGGTTCGCAGACGACCAGCGCTACGTCGCCGTCACCGTGGTCGCGCGGGCGACCGACGGCCGCATCGTGCGCGCTGCCACCGCGTATGTCGACGAGGTGCCCGGCGACGGCACCCCGGTGCCGTTCGAGGCGTGGTTCGCCGAGTTCCCTCCCGACGTGACCCTCCAGGCCTCCGCTCACCGCTGACGCGACGTACGCTGTCGTCATGACCGTGGGCGACGCGATGGTGTGGGGATTCGTCTCCGCGGTCATCGCGCTGCCGGTGTACTTCCTGTGGTTCGCGTTCGACACGCACCGCCGTCGCCGGCGCGGTGAGACGCCGTCGCACTCGTCGGGCGGACTGCTCGGGGTCGAAGAGTTCTTCTACCCGACGGCGGAGAACGCCCGCGCGGTGTGGGAGGCGGAGCAGATCACGCCGGCACCCGCCCCTCTCCCCGGCGACGGCCCCGGCGTGATCGAGGGCAACCGGATCGTGATCGAGACCGGCCTCCGCAAGACCGCCTGAGACCGCTCCGATCAGCGCCGGCGCACGCGACGCACGATCGCGACGATGACCCGCCAGCCCACGAGCGCAACCAGCAGCGTGAGCGCCGCCACGATGATGAACGCGAGCGCTGTGCCCTGACCCGACACCCAGCGCAGCAGCATCCCACCGGCGACGGTGATCCCCCAGACGCCCAAGCCGGTGCGCACCGGCGCCGCCGGTGCACGCCACGCTCGCGTGACGAGCCAGCCGACGCCCAGGCCGGCGAGGAACGGCCAGGCGGTCTGCCCGAGGCCGGTCCAGACGTCGGAGTCATGGCTCGCGCGACCGATGGCGGCGAACGCGATCACCAGCACGACGTCGACCCCGAGCGCGACCAGGACCGCGGCGCGACTGACGGGACGAGCAGCGGCCACCGGTTCCTGCGCGGTCACGCGACGGCTCCCCTTCGCGGCGCCAGCCCCGGCGTCAGGGCCTCCCGCTCGTCGAAGACGAAGCAGTCGCCGCTCCAGTGGTCGCCGCCCACGTGCTCGAAGTAGCCGAGGATGCCACCGTCCAGCTGGTAGGCCTCGACGCCCGCCTCGCGCAGGTAGATCGCGGCCTTCTCACATCGGATGCCACCGGTGCAGTAGCTCACGACGGTCTTGCCTGCGAGGTCGGGCGCTGCGGCGGCCGCGGCATCCGGGAACTGCGTGAACCTCTCGATGCGCCAGTCGAGAGCGCCGTCGAAGGCGCCGTAGTCGACCTCGAAGGCGTTGCGGGTGTCGAGCAGCACGACCTCGCGGCCGTCATCGTCGTGACCGCTGTCGAGCCAACGGCGCAGCGTGGCGGGAGCGACGGCGGGCGCGCGATCGCCCTCGGGGCGAATGGTGGGGTGGTCCATGCGGATGATCTCGCGCTTGACCTTGACGAGCATCTTGCCGAACGGCTGCGCGTCCGACCAGCTGTCCTTCGTCGTGAGCGCGGCGAAGCGCGGATCCGCCCGCAGCTCAGCGACGAAGCCGCGCACCCCCTGGGCGTCACCCGCGAGGAAGAGGTTGATCCCCTCCTCGGCGAGCAGGATCGTGCCCTTCAATCCGGCAGCGACCGCGCGCTCTCGCAGCAGCGGGCGCAGCTCGCCGGTGTCGTCGATGCGCGTGAAGAGGTACGCCGAGATGTTGAGAACGGATGCCACCCCTCCAGCCTAAGGAGCCCCCGCGGCGTCCTGCGCAGGAGCGGCCGCGCACCTGGCGGGTTCAGCGCCCTGAAACCGCCGCACACGGCGGTCGCGGCATCCGTCACCATGAAGTGAGGATCGACGTACGCCGCAGCGCCGCGGCGGACCAGAACGACGGAGACCCCATGCCCGAACTGACCGCACCACCCTTCGATCCCGAGCTCCACGCCGCGCTCGACCTCATCGCCGAGGTCATCAAGCCCACACTGACGCCCGACATGATCCCGCTGATGCGCGAGATGCCCGCCGACCCGACGCTCGATGAGCAGGTCGCTGCCGTCGGCGCCGTCCACGAGGAGCGCACGATCGCCGGCCACGACGGCGGCGAGATCGTGCTGTCGATCTACCGTCGCCCCGGCCAGACCACGACGGGGCCGGGGATCTACCACATCCACGGCGGCGGCATGGTGATCGGCAACCGCTTCATGGGCGTGCAGGCCTTCCTGCCCTATATCGCCAGCCACGACGCCGTCGTGGTGAGCGTCGAGTACCGCCTCGCGCCGGAATTCCCCGACCCGGTGCCGGTGGAGGACTGCTACGCGGGCCTGGTGTGGACGGCGGAGCACGCCGACGAGCTCGGCATCGACCCGACGCGGCTGATCGTCGGCGGGGCGAGCGCGGGGGGCGGCCTGTCGGCCGGAGTGACGCTGCTGGCCCGCGACCGCCAGGGCCCGCCGCTGCGCGCCTCGCTGCTCATCTACCCCATGCTCGACGATCGCAACGAGTCGGTGTCGGCCCTGCAGATCCAGGGAATCGGCGTGTGGGACCGCACGAGCAATTTCACCGGATGGAACGCGCTGCTCGGCGACCGCCGCGGCACCGACGCCGTGTCGATCTACGCCGCTCCCGGCCGCGCCGAAGACCTCTCGGATCTGCCACCCACCTTCATCGACGTCGGCAGCGCCGAGGTGTTCCGGGACGAGGACGTCGCGTACGCGTCGCGCATCTGGGCGGCCGGCGGGATCGCCGAGCTGCACGTGTGGCCGGGCGGCTTCCACGGGTTCGACGGGTTCGCCCCGCAGGCCCAGATCTCGATGGCGATGATCGAGACGCGCAACCGCTGGCTCACCCGCATGCTCGACGCCTGAGCCACGCTGCTGAACCCCCGCCCGCGTAGGGTGGGGCTCAGCAGCGTCGAGGGGGATGCCGATGAAGGAACTCGTGGGCAGGCTCAGCGCCCTCGATCCCGAGGCGAGCGAGACGCTCAAGGTCATCGCGTACTTCGATGCGCTGGTCGACGGCCGCGTCGGCCCCGAGGGGATGCTGCGCGGAGCCGCCGTGCTCAGCGGCGCGCCGATCGGGCACGTGCGCGCCGGTCAGGCGGAGGGGCGCCGCTTCGGCGTGGATGGTGCCGAGTTGGCGCCGGGCCGTCCCGACGACTGGCCGGCTGTCCCTTCCGCCGACGGCTCGACGGTGTGGCTCGAGCGCGCCGGGGCCGCTCACGCGAACGACGCCATGGTGCTCGAACGGCTGGCGATCGCGCTGTCGATCCAGTCGGTGCGGCTCGACACCAGCGCGCCCACGCGTCGCGCGGTCGAGGTGCTGCTGGCGGGCGACGCCTCGGAACAGGAGCGCGAGCAGGCGGCCGCCCGGCTGTCGCTGGGCGCCCACACCGCGATCCACGCGGTCGCCGTGCCGCCGACGGTGCGCCTCGACCGTCCTCTCGCCCACGCGGTGGTCGCGACGCGATTCGGCCTCGCGCGCGCCGCTCTCTCGCCCGACGATCGCGCGCCCGCACCCCGAGCGGGCATCGGGACGGCAGCCTCCGGGCTGTCCGACCTGCGCGAGTCGTGGCGCTCCGCCCTCGTCGCGCTGCGCCTCGCCGACGACGACGAGCCCGTCGTGCGCGCCGCCGACCTCGGCCCGCTGCTGCAGCTCGCCGAGACCGAGGACCTGCGCGCATCGCCGCATCCCGACGTGCTCGGGATCGACGCGCTGCTCGCGACCGCGTGGAGCGAACGGATGCTGCGCGCCCTGGCGAACGGCGCTTCTCAGCGCTCGCTGGCCGCCGACGCCGGCGTGCACCATTCCACGATGGGCGCACGGCTGCACGAGCTTCCGACGCGGCTCGGGTACGACCCGTCGACAGCGCGCGGGCGCACACGCCTCGACGTCGCGCTCATGCTGCACCGGCTGGCGCACGCGCGGTTCGATCCCGGCCGCTGATCCGTAGACCCGCATCGCCTCGCGGTCAAGGGCCTCGCCGCGTCGTCGTCCGCGCCGCAGGCTGGGGTCGATGCAGGGCACGATGCGCGGCCCTCGTTCCTCCCAGGAGACCTCATGACCGACCCCACCACCCCCGAGCCGCTGCCGGGCCAGACCCCTCCGGGTGAGATGCCTCCCGGACCGGGCTCTCCCGGACCGGGCAGCCCTGACCCGGGTCCCGGCCCCAGCATCCCCTTGCCGCCGGATGAGCCGCTGGCGCCCTGGCCCGATGAGCCGCTGGCGCCCCACCCGGAGGAACCGCCGTTCCCGCAGACGCCCGAGACGCCCGGACCGTAGGCGACGCTCCGGGTCAGGCGCGCACGGCGTCGCTGCGGTCCTGCAGCAGCTGTTCGGCCACCGCCCACATCCGCGCACCGTCGACAGGGTCGGCGAGCCGTCGATACGGGCGCACGGGGCCGGCCGCCCCACCGAAGTGCAGCGCTCCCGTAGGGCCGAAGAAGCCTGGGGCCGGCGCATTCGTCACCGCGGCCAGCAGCGCCGGCTGCGCGGCCTGCGCGGGCGTATTGCCGAGGCCGTCGGCGAGTCGGCGTCCGAGACCGCCGCGATCGCGGGCGCGCATGGCCGGCGCGATCCCGGTGTCGGGAACCACGCCGGGATGACTGAGGTGCACCGTCACGCCCCCGTCTCCCGCCGCCGCGCGTCGGGCGAGTTCGCAGCCGAACAGTCCCAGCGCCACCTTCGACGCGCCGTAGGCGCGCAGCGGGGAGTAGCGTCGCTCGCATTGCAGATCGTCCCAGGCGAGGCGCGACACGCCGGCGGCCAGACTCAGCTGCACGACGACGCGCGCTCCCCGCTGCTGCAGCAGCGGCAGCAGCGCCGTCGTGAGCGCGAAGTGCCCCAGGAAGTTCGTCTGGAAGTGCAGTTCGAAACCATCGGCGCTCATATGGCGCACACGGTCGCCGAGCAGCACGATGCCGGCGTTGAGCACGACCAGATCGAGGGGCGTCCGCTCGGCCAGGACCGCGGCGGCGAGCGCGCGCACCGAGTCCAGCCGCGCGAGGTCGAGGTCGACCAGCTCGGCGCGCGCGTCGGGCGCGCTCTCCCGGATGCGTTCGACAGCCCGCTCTCCCTTGACGCGATTGCGCACCGGCAGCACGAGATCGGCGCCCGCCGCTGCAAGGCCGCGCGCGATCTCGACGCCGACGCCGTCGCTCGCGCCCGTGACCAGTGCGGTGCGCCCCCGCAGATCGGGCAGCGTGACCGGCGACGCCTGCGTGCGAGACATGGGTCCTCCGTTCGGCTCCGTCTCGGAGGAGGACGGACGGATGCCGCTGATACCGGCCCGCACCCCGGCGGGCCTGCCTCAGCCTGGCGCAGGGGCGCCTGCGGGCGCCAGAGGTCGCGTCAGACCGGCGAAGGAATCGGAGGAAGCGCCGGCACTCCGGCCTCGACCGCACGCCCCGCCTCGAACAGCACCTCCTCGCCGAACGCGGGGCCGACGAGCTGCACGCCGGTGGGCATGCCGTCGGCGCCGAGACCCGTGGGCAAGGCCAGCGCGGGCAGTCCGAGGAAGTTGACGACCACCGTCAGCCACAGATCGCGCCACGCGCGGTCCGCGGCCTCCTGACCACCCAGGTCGTAGTCGGGTTCGCGCATCCGCGAGGTCGACACGGGTCCCAAGATCACGGGCACGTCGACCTGCAGCCGTCGCCACTCCGCCGCGATCGCGGCTCGCCGTGCCCACGCCTGCGCGTACTCGCGCGCCGACTCGTACGGGCGCGCCGCCGCCGTGCTGTCGCGCAGGAATGCCGTGGCGGAACGCCCGAGCGGCAGACCGAGGGCCGCGGGGTCGAGCGAGATGAGCATGTCGGTGCACGACAGCCGCCGCCACAGCACGGCCGCCTCCTCGAGCAGAGGGACGCCGACGTCGACGACCTCCCAGCCTCCACGCGCGAGGGATGCCGCGGCCCGGTCGATTCCGGCCGCCACCTCCGGGTCCACCTCGTGGCCCGCCGGATCGCGCACCACGCCGACGCGGCGCGGCACCGCGTCGGGGTGCACCGCGGGCGCGGCGAGCGACACCGGGTCGTCGGCATCCCCTCCCTGCAGGACCCCGAGTGCGAGCGCGACGTCGTCGACGCGACGCGCCAGGGGCCCGTTCACGGAGAACTGCTGGAGCGTGAGCGCCACCGGCTGCTCACGCACCGCCGCGCGCGGCACACGCCCTTGCGACGGGCGGAGTCCGACCACGCCTGCCGCGTAGGCGGGGAGGCGGAGCGAGCCGCCGAAGTCGTTGCCGAGGCCGATGGCGCTCATCCCGGTCGCCACGGCGACGGCGTCTCCTCCGCTGGACCCGCCGGCACTGCGAGCGCGGTTCCACGGGTTCAGGGTGCGACCGAACACGTCGTTGTCCGTGTCCCACCGCATCCCGAAGTCGGGCATGTTGCCCCGCGCGACGGGCACCGCCCCGGCACCCCGCAACCGCCTCACGACGGTGGCGTCTCGCGCCGGCACGGCGTCGGTCAGTCCTCGCCAGCCGTTCGTCGTCGCCGACCAGGTGAGGTCGATGTTCTCCTTCACCGAGATCGGCACGCCCGCGAGAGGCCCGGGGTCGCGACCCGCCTTGACCGCGGCATCCACTTCAGCGGCCGCGGTCCGCGCACGGTCGGCGAAGACCACGGTGAGCGCGTTGAGTGCGGGATCGACCCTCGTGATGCGGGCCAGATGCTCCTCCACGACCTCCTGCGCGGTCACCTCCCCCTGCCGCACGGCAGCGGCGATCGCGGTGGCGGAATCGAGGGGAGGAGGCGGCTCGCTCATGTCGGTCCCATCCCACCACGAGCGCGCGAACACCCGCGATCGGCGCGGCCGAGTAGCACTCAGGGGACGCACAGGCAATCCCCCTTGCGAACACCGGCGGCGGGCGTAGCTTCTCTCTCAGACCCCGCGACCGCGCGCCCCGACGCTTCACCCCCTGACGGACGGCGATCGTGGATGGTGAGCGCGGAGATCGCTCCCCCCATGGCGGTTCTCCCCGGCGCCCCGACGCTGTCCGCCCCTCCCCGCCGGCGGACAGCGCCATGTCCGGGCGACATCATCATGCGAATCATGCGATGCCCCGCCACCGCGCGCCACTAGAGTCATGCCCATGGCATCAGGCAAGCAGCAGCAGAAGCCCGAACCCGAGCTCCACGGCGGCGTCCTCTCGGGCGGCGGAAGCTCCACCCTCTGGGGCTGGCTCATCGGACTCGTCGTCTTCGTGTTCGTGGCGGTTCCCATCTCGATCGCGGTCCGCTTCGCGACGCACCCGGCGACGCAGTCGCTGTTCGGCGGACGCCTCGAGGACGCGACCAGCGGCGCCTACTCCGCGTTCTGGTGGATCGTCGCGCTGTTCCTCTTCGCCATCCCCGTGCTGGTCGGCTGGGGCGTCGCGAAGCTCTCCGGCCGCACGCTCGCGATCATCGTCGGCATCGTCGCGGTGTTCTTCATCGCGATCCTCATCCTCGGCCAGCTGTTCTGATCCGACACGGGTGAGCCTGCGGGCACCCGGTCGTGGTGGCGCCCCGCGATAATGGGTCCATGACGACCGGGTACAGCATGATCTCGAGCTACTCCCGCGTCGAGATCATGCACCTGCTGCAGGAGCGCCCGCAGCGGGCGATCTCCGAGCTGGTCGAGGCAACCGGTCTGCACGCCAACACCGTGCGCGAGCACGTGCAGCGCCTCATCGACGCCGGGTACGTGATCGCCGAGACCGAGCACCGCACCACGCGCGGACGCCCGCGCGTGCTGTACTCAGCGGCCACCGGCTCTGACGAGGCATCGAGCCCTGTCGCCGTCCGCCGGGCGGAGGAAGCGGCTCGTCGCGGGGATCTGCTGCGTCGCGTGTACGGATCCGACACGGATGCCGAACTCGGCGCAGACGCGCTGCACCAGCTCGACGCGCTGGTGGAGGACCTCGGCGATGCCGGCTTCGACCCTCTCGTCGACCAGCGCGACCTCACGGTCGATCTCACGCCCTGCCCGCACGTGCCGGCCGCCGAGCACCGCGGCGTGCTGTGCAGCGTGCACATCGGACTCATGGACAGCGTGCTCGCCCAGGCCGGCGGCCCGCTGCGCGTCGAGGGCATCGCACCGTCGTGCGACCCGACGCAGTGCGTCGTGCAGCTCGCCGCTTCGCGCGGCTGATGCCCGGCGCGGTCAGCGCACCGCGGCAGTGACCCGCACCCGGTCGGGCCGCGCGTAGACGTTCATCGACGACCCGCGCACGAACCCGACGAGCGTGAGCCCCGAGGCCGCGGCCAGCTCGACGGCCAGTGACGACGGTGCCGACACGGCGGACAGGATCGGGATGCCGGCCATCACGGCCTTCTGCACGAGCTCGAAGCTCGCCCGACCCGACACCTGCAGCACCGTTGCGCTCAGCGGCAGGCGGTCTTCGAGCAGCGCCCACCCGATCACCTTGTCGACGGCGTTGTGCCGGCCCACGTCCTCGCGCAGCACGAGCAGCTCACCGGACGCGGCGTCGAACAGCGCGGCGGCGTGCAGACCTCCGGTCTTGTCGAACACCGTCTGTCCGGCGCGCAGAGCGTCGGGAAGACCGGCGAGCATGGTCGCGTCGACGGCTGCGGCATCCGTCCCGACGTCGTAGCGCGACTGCTTCTCGATGGCCTCGATGGATGCCGTGCCGCACACGCCGCACGAACTCGTCGTGTAGAAGTTGCGGGCGATGTCGGTGACGAGCGGTGCGAGCTCGGGCGCGAGCGCGACGTCGAGGACGTTGTACGTGTTCTCGCTCGAGGTCGTCGGCTGCGTGGGACCGACGCCGATCGTGAGCAGAGGGGTGGACGGCACAGCCGCGGTGCCCGGCCCGCCGCAGTGGATCGCCGAACGCAGGTCTGCAGCAGCCGAGATCACGCCCTCCGAGACCAGGAATCCGGCGGCGAGGTCGAGGTCGTTTCCGGGCGTGCGCATCGTGACGGTGAGCGGCTCACCGGCGATGCGGATCTCGAGCGGCTCCTCCACGACGAGCGTGTCGGCGCGGCGGCGCACCGCGACGTCTCCGTCGTTCAGCACGATGCGGGTGACGGGGGTGCGCGTGGTGATGCGGCCCATCTCAGCCGCCGATCGCGTTCATGCCCCGCGCAGGCTGCAGGAACGACGGGTCGTTGATCGCATGCCCCGGCAGCTTGCCGTGCACGCAGGAGCGCAGCATCCCATCGACCTCGCCGTCATCACCGCCCGCGCGGAGGAGCGGCAGCAGGTCGTACTCCGTTGTCGAGAACAGGCAGTTGCGCAGCTGCCCGTCCGCGGTCAGCCGCAGTCGGTCGCAGTCGCCGCAGAACGGGGCCGTCACCGACGCGATCACCCCTACCGAATGCGGACCGCCGTCAAGCGTCCACCGCGCCGCGGGCGCCCCACCCCGACCCGGCACCGGCGTCAGTGTCCACCGCGCGGACAGCGCGGCGAGGATCTCGTCCTGCGTCACCATGCGCGACCGATCCCACGTGTGGCCGGCGTCCAACGGCATCTGCTCGATGAACCGCATCTGCGCATCATGCGCGATCGCGAACTCGACGAGGTCGACGAGCTCGTCGTCGTTGACGTCGCGCATCGCCACCGCGTTCAGCTTGAGAGGCCGCAGACCGGATGCTCCGGCCGCCGCGATCCCGTCCAGCACATCGTCCAGCCGGTCCCGGCGGGTCAGGGCGTGGAACCGATCACGGCGCAGCGTGTCGATCGAGATGTTGAGCCGGGTCAGCCCGGCCTCCACCAGTCCCGGCAGCAGCTCGGGCAGCCGGATGCCGTTCGTGGTCATCGCGATCTCGACGGGCCTGCCGTCCGGTCCCGTGATCGCCGACAGCCGGCGGACCACGTCGACGATGTCGGTGCGCAGCAGCGGTTCGCCGCCGGTGAGCCGGAACGTCGTGATGCCGTCGGCCGCGGCCACCCGCGCGATGCGCACGATCTCGTCCAACGTCAGGATGCTCGTCTTCGCGAGCCACTCGTTGCCCTGCTCGGGCATGCAGTACGTGCACCGCAGCGAACAGCGATCCGTCAGCGAGATCCGCAGGTCGCGATGCACACGCCCGTGCGTGTCGACCAGTGGTGCACCGATCGCAGCCACCGGCGCCGTTCCCTCGAACGCGCCGAGGTCCGCGGATGCCGCGGGAAGAGGCATCCGTCGCCCGATCGTCACCGGGATCGCACTCACGCGTCCGGCTCCGATCGCTGTGCCCGGCTCGCCATGTCTCCGAGGGTAGTCGCGCCGCGGACGACGGGCGCCGCTGCAACCTCATTATTCACGGCGGGGACGCTCGCCTCCGTCCCGGATTCCTGGGAATCTGGGACGACCGGGCGCCCCTGGGGATTCGTCGCCCGTGTGGTCTGACCACATGCTACGGTGATCAGACCCAGTCCGGAACGATCGGAGAATCGCATCGTGGATCTGCTGGACCCTCTGCTGCTGGCGCGCTGGCAGTTCGGCCTCACGACGCTGTACCACTTCCTCTTCGTCCCCCTCACGCTCGGCATGGCGCTGACGGTCGCGATCTTCCAGACCGCCTGGTTCCGCACCGGCAACGTGAAGTGGCTGCACCTGACGAGGTTCTTCGGGAAGATCTTCCTGATCAACTTCGCCATGGGCGTCGTCACGGGCATCGTGCAGGAGTTCCAGTTCGGCATGAACTGGTCGTCCTACTCGCGGTTCGTCGGCGACGTGTTCGGCGCCCCGCTCGCCTTCGAAGGACTCATGGCCTTCTTCTTCGAAGCGACCTTCATCGGGCTGTGGATCTTCGGCTGGGACAAGCTGCCCAAGGCCCTGCACCTGGCGAGCATCTGGATCGCGACGATCGGCGCATGGTTCTCGGCGTACTTCATCCTCGCCGCGAACGCCTTCATGCAGAACCCGGTCGGCTTCAAGATGGCCGAGGACGGCTCGCGCGCCGAGATGACGGACTTCTGGGCCGTGCTGACGAACCCGGTGGCGCTCGCTGCATTGCCCCACACCCTCTTCGCGGCGTTCATGATGACCGCGGGCGTGATCGTCTCGATCTCGGCCTGGCACCTGCTGCGCAAGCAGAACGTCGAGATGATGCGCTCGTCGCTCAAGTTCGGCCTCTGGGGCCTGATCGCCGCCTTCGCCGGCGTCGCGATC
Source organism: Microbacterium sp. Leaf288 (assembly GCF_001422925.1). Lineage (GTDB taxonomy): Bacteria > Actinomycetota > Actinomycetes > Actinomycetales > Microbacteriaceae > Microbacterium. Next base: position 522,736 of record NZ_LMNI01000011.1, on the reverse strand, counting down.
TCGGGCGACCAGCTCAGCCTCGTGATGGTGGCGACGCAGCCGATGAAGATGGCGGCCGCCGAGGCGATGTTCGACAGCGCCTGCGGGGCGGACGCCTCGTTCTCGATCTTCACGCTCGGCACGCCCGACGGCACGAGCGAGCTCTTCTCGATCCGCGTGCCGTACCTGCTGGCGCTGCTGTCGACGCATTCGATCGACGGCTGCGTCGAGGGCATCAACGACCTCAACAACCTCTACACGACCGAGCTGTTCCCGCAGTTCGCCGACCAGGTCGACGGCAACTTCGCGCCGATCCTCTGGGTCACGTACTGGGCGTTCCGCTGGATGATCGGCCTCGGCGGCGTCGCGGCGCTCGTCGCGGTCGTGGGCCTCTGGCTCACCCGCAAGAAGGCCAAGCGCGAGGTTCCCGCGTGGGCCTGGCGCCTCGCGATCTGGGCCTGGCCGGCCTCACTCCTCGCGATCCTCGTGGGCTGGGTCTTCACCGAGATGGGCCGCCAGCCCTGGATCGTGTTCAGCCTCATGCTCACCGAGGACGGCGTCTCACCCTCGGTGCCCGGATGGACCGTGCTCATCTCGCTGACCGCGTTCACCCTCATCTACGCGGCGCTGGCGGTGGTCGAGTTCGGCCTCATCCTGAAGACCACCAAGAAGGGCCCGGAGCCCCTCCCCGAGCCCGGAGCGCCCGATGCGCGCGACCTGGCGGTCGAAGACACCCCGACGACGGTCTACTAAGGGCTGCAGGAGCACATCATGGATCTCGCCTACCTCTGGTTCTGGATCGTCGGCTTCCTCTTCGTCGGCTACTTCGTGCTCGATGGGTTCGACTTCGGCGTCGGCATGTCGCTGCCGTTCCTCGGCAGGAACGACATCAGCCGCCGCCAGGTCATCAACACGATCGGCCCCGTGTGGGACCTCAACGAGACCTGGGTCATCGTCGCCGGCGCCTGCCTGTTCGCCGCGTTCCCCGAGTGGTACGCGACGCTCTTCAGCGGCTTCTACCTCGCGCTGCTGCTGATCCTGCTCGCGCTCATCCTGCGCGGCGTCTCGTTCGAGTACCGTCACCAGCGCGATTCGCTCCGCTGGAAGAAGGGCTTCGACACGATGATCGTGGTCGGCTCCGCGGTGCCGGCGTTCCTCTGGGGCGTCGCCGTCGCGAACATCGTGCAGGGTGTGCCGCTGGACGTGGACCACGAATTCACCGGTTCGCTGCTGACCCTGCTCAACCCCTACGGGCTCTTGGGCGGCCTCACGACGCTGCTGCTGTTCTTCACGCACGGCGTGTACTTCGTCGCGCTGAAGACCGACGGCCAGGTCGCGGCCGACGCACGCCGGCTCGCCGGACGCGCGGGGCTCCTCACGATCGTCGTCGCCGCGGCGTTCCTGGTGTGGACCGTCGTCATGGCGTTCTCCGAGAGCCGCGACTTCGCGATGGTCACCGCGATCCTGTCGGCGGTGGCGGCGGTGCTCCTCATCGCCTCCTGGATCTCGAACGCCCGCGGGCGCGAGGGCTGGGCCTTCGGGTTCGGCGCCTTCACGATCGTGACCGCGGTGCTCGCGGTGTGGTTCGCGCTGTTCCCGTACGTGATGCCCTCGACCGGCGACCCCGCGGGCTCTCTCACGATCGAGAACGCGTCGAGCACCGACTACACGCTGACGATCATGTCGTGGGCGGCCCTCGTCTTCCTGCCGCTGGTGCTCGCCTACCAGGGCTGGACGTACTGGATCTTCCGCAAGCGCGTCACACGCTCCCGCATCGAGAAGGCGGCTGCGGCGCCCGCGCACTGACGTGCGGGTGACGGATGCCTCGGGCCGAGGCATCCGTCCTCCCGCGTCAGCTCGCCGACCGGCGCCACCGGCGAGCGCGTCGGCGACAGGGCGACGGATGGGTAGGGTCGAAGAGGAATGAGTGAGACGGATGCCCCGCCTCGCGTGAACGGCAAGCCCGTCGACCCGCGGCTGCTGAGGTACGCGAGCGCCTCTCGCGGTTTCTTCGTCGCCATCGCCGCGATCGCGGCGGCGCAGACCGCGGTGATCGTCGCGTTCGCGTGGCTGCTGACGCGTGCCGTCACCGGAGCCATCGACGGGATGCCGTCGGCCGAGCTCGCCGCGACGCTCGGCGCGCTCGCGATCACGGTCGCTCTCCGTGCCGCACTGCTCTGGGCGCGCGAGGCCGTCGCCGCCCGCGCGGCCGCTCGGGTGCAGGGACAGCTGCGCTCAGGGCTCGTCGAGGCGATCGGCGTGCTCGGTCCCGAGTGGCTCAGCGCCCGAAACTCTGCCGCCCTCGCGGTGACCGCGGGACGAGGCCTCGACGCGCTCGAGGCGTACTTCGGCCGCTACCTTCCGCAGCTCGTGCAGACTGTCGTCGCGACACCGCTGATCCTCGCGGTGATGTGGTGGCAGGACTGGATCTCCGGGCTGACCGTCCTGCTCACGCTCCCCCTGATCCCCATCTTCATGGTGCTCATCGGCCTCGCCACGCGCTCGGTGCAGCACCGGCAGTGGCGCACGCTCCAGCGTCTCGCCTCGCGGTTCGCCGACACCGTGCAGGGGCTCTCGACGCTCAAGGTGTTCGGTCGGCAGCACCGGGCCGCGGCATCCATCGAACGGGTCACCGGCGAGTACCGCCGTGAGACGATGCGGGTGCTGAGGGTCTCGTTCCTGTCGGGGTTCGCGCTCGAGTTCCTCGCGTCGATCGCCGTCGCGATCGTCGCCGTGTCGATCGGCTTCCGGCTCATCGACGGAGCACTGACGCTCGCCGTAGGCCTCTTCGTGCTGCTGCTCGCGCCCGAGGCGTACCTGCCCTTGCGCCAGGTCGGCGTGCAGTTCCACGCCGCGTCCGAGGGCGTCGCCGCGACCGACGACGTGTTCGACGTGCTGGATGCGGCCCGGGCCGTTTCTGCGGCGCCCCTCCCCCCGGTCGTTGAGCGAGCGAGGAACGCGCGAGACGAAACGCCTGCACCCGGCGCACACCTCGTACTAGACGGCGTCCGCGTCACGCGCGGAGAGCGGATGCTGCCGCCCGTCGACCTGACGGCCGGGCCGGGCACCGTCACGCTCATCGAGGGACCGAGCGGCGCCGGCAAGTCCAGCCTTTTCGCCGCACTGCGCGGCGCCGCGATGTTCGACGGGGATGCCTCCTGGGACGGCGCTGACGTGCGCGCCCTCGCGCCGTCCGCGTGGCTCGCATGGGCGGGCCAGCGGCCGGGGCTCCTCACCGGGAGCATCGCCGACAACGTCACGCTCGGCGACGCGGCACCCGATCCGGCGGCGATCCGGCGTGCGCTCGACCTCGCGTGCGCCGGCGCGCTCGACCCCGCCCAGGAGCTGGGGGTGCAGGGCGCGGGGCTGTCGGGCGGCCAGGCCCAGCGCGTCGCGGTGGCCCGCGCGTTCTACCGGCACCTGCGCGGGAACGCCCCGGTGATCGCGCTCGACGAACCCAGCTCGGCGCTCGACCCCGAGACGGAGGGCCGGCTGTGGCGAGGCATCCGTCTCCTCGCCGACGAGGGCGCGACGGTCCTGCTGGTCTCGCACCGCACGTCGGCGCGCGCCATCGCCGACCACGTCGTGCGGCTCGAGTCGAGCGAGGTGCTCGCATGATCGCGCGGGCCGCGACGTCAGGGTCGGTGCTGAGGGGCGCGATGCCTCCCGCGCGGCGGTTCTGGTGGGCACTCGCCGCCGGCTTCGCGTCGGAGGCCTCGGCGGTCGCCCTCCTCGCGGTGAGCGCCTGGCTCATCGTGCGCGCGAGCGAGCAGCCGCCGGTGCTGTACCTGTCTGCCGCGGTCGTGGGCGTGCGGTTCTTCGCGATCTCTCGGGCCTCGTTCCGCTACCTCGAGCGACTCACGGGCCACGACGCCGCCCTGCGGCAGCTCGCCTCGACGCGCGCCGACCTCGTCCGCCGACTCGTCCCCCTGGCCCCGGACGGACTGGCCCGCACCCGCCGTGGCTCGGTGCTCGGGGCCCTCGTCGACGACGTCGACGAGCTGCAGAACCTCCCGCTGCGGGTCGTGCAGCCGCTCGTCTCGTCGGCGCTCGTCGCGCTCGGCGCCGTCGTGCTGGTGGCGTTCGTGTGGTGGCCGGCCGCCCTGACCCTGCTCGCGTGCCTCGTGGTCGCCGCCGCGATCGCGACGCTGTGGGGATGGATGTCGGGAGCCCGCGCCGAGCGCGCCATCGCGCCGCTGCGCGCCCGCCTCGCCGACGCGGTGCTCGACCACATCGGCAGCCTCGACGTGCTCACGGCGTTCGGCGCCGAGGCGCAGAGCCGGGATCGCATCGCCCGGGCCGACGCCGACCTGCGGCGCGCCGTCGTCCGCCGCTCGGGAGCGCAGGCCGGCACCGCCGCCCTGGTGTCGCTGCTCGCCGGTGCCGCGTCGATCGCCGCGGTGCTCGTCACCGCGCCGGGTGCGGCGTCGGGTTCGCTGACCGGCCCGTCGCTCGCGGTCGCCGTGCTCGTGCCGATGGCGGTGTTCGAGGTGTTCGCATCCGTGCCGATGGCGGCGTCGGCGTGGCGCCAGGTGCGCGCGTCGGCCGAGCGCATCGCCGACTCGCTGCCGGCGGCCCCGCCCGCCGAGCTCGCTCCCGAGACCGTCGAGCCCACCGGCGACGCCCCGGCGCTCGGCGACGGCATGCGCTTGCAGGCCGCGAGCGTGCGGTGGCCCGCCGCCGCCGAGCCCGCGCTGCACGAGATCGACCTCACCATCCGGCCCGGCGAGCGCGTCCTCGTCATGGGATCGAGCGGCGCCGGCAAGAGCACCCTCGCGCACGCGCTCGTGCGGTTCCTCGAGACCGAGGGCGGCTACGACATCGGCGCCCGCTCGGTGCACGACCTCTCGCCCGACGACGTGCGGCTCACCGTCGGCCTGTGCGAGCAGCATCCGATGCTCTTCGACGAGGACATCCGCCAGAACCTGCTGTTCGCGCGCGACACCGCGACGGACGCCGAGCTCGAGGCCGCGCTCGATCGCGTCGGCCTCGGACCGTGGCTGCGCGAGCGTGGGGGTCTCGGAGCGCGCGTCGGCGAGCGCGGCGCGCTCGTGTCAGGAGGGCAGGCGCAGCGGATCGCGCTGGCGCGGGCGCTCCTGCGAGGCTTCCCCGTGCTGGTGCTCGACGAGCCGACGGCGGGCGTCGACCCGGATGCCTCCGATCGCCTGCTCACCGATCTGCTCGGCGCCGTCCGTGATGACCAGGCCGTGGTGCTGATCTCGCACGTGGCGGTACCCGACGGCCAGGTCGACCGCGTCGTGCGGATCGAGGACGGACGCCTGGTCGCGTGATCCCGGCTTCCGCGGGCGCCGGCGCATAGGCTCGCACCGTGAGCGACGGCATCCCGAACCCGCTGCAGGGGCTCGAGGCGCAGCTGCGGCGCGCGGACAGGTTCCGCGACTCGGTCGACCCCGTCGCCGCGATCGCGGCATACCGCACGTTCACCGACTTCCTGCGCCCGCGCCTGCCCGAGCTGCGCGTGGCGGCGGGGCTCCCCGAACAGCCCGGCACCCGCAGGGACGGCCGCCTCATCGCCCAGAGCGACGGCGAGCGCGTCGATCCGTCCGCGCTCGACCTCTACACGTTCTGGAACACATCCCTCGACACCGCCCCACCGCTGGTGCAGGCGTGCGTCGGCGAGATGACGCGCGTGCACGCCGATCTCCCGACGCCGCTTACGGTGCTGGACGGCCGCTCCGCGCGGGGGCTCGTGGAGATCCCCGATGCGGTCGCCGACGCCCTCGAGAAGGACCACCCCGCGCACTTCTCCGACTTCGTCCGCATCAGCGTGCTGGACCGACTCGGCGGCATCTGGGTGGACGCGACGTGCTGGGCGCCGGCGCCCCTGCCTGACGCGGTGGCTCCTCTTCTCACCGCCGGTGCGCTCTACCCGCGCTGGACGCACCGGCAGATCGGCAACTGGTTCATCGCCGCCGTGCCCGCGACGCCGCTGATCCGGCTGCAGCGGCTCGCGCTCGAGGCGTGGTGGGAGCAGGACGGCGGCATCCCCGACTACTTCCTGTACCACCGCATCTTCGAGGTGCTCCTCGACCTCGTCCCCGAGTTCCACGGGCAGTGGGATGCTGCGCCCACGCTGTCGAGCGCCGCGAGCCACCTTCTGCAGCTCGGGATGATGCAGCCGTGGGATCCCGATCCCCTCCGCTTCGTCGCCGGAGCTTCGATCGTGCAGAAGCTCAGTTACAAGTACGACGACGTGCCGACGGGTTCGGTGCTGGAGAGGCTGGTGTCGGGCGAACCGCTCCTCGTCGGCTGAACCGACGCGGTCATGGCTGGGCGGACTCGGCCGCGGCCTCCGCCGTCGCGGTGATGCGCCGCGCCATCCCGGCGAAGATGAACCCGTGGAACGGCACCACCGCGAGCCAGTAGAGGCGCCCCGCCAGCCCGCGCGGGAAGAACACGGCGCGCTGATCGTAGCGTGAGCCGCCGCGATCGCCGTCGGGCGACGCCTTCAGTTCGAGCCAGGCGAGCCCCGGCACCTTCATCTCGGCGCGCAGGCGCAGCATCCGTCCCGGGTCGAGAGCCTCCACGCGCCAGAAGTCGAGGGCGTCGCCGACGGCGAGCCGCCCCTTGCTGCGTCGTCCGCGCGCGAGTCCGATGCCGCCGACGAGGCGGTCCATCCATCCGCGGATCGCCCACAGCAGGGGCGACGAGTACCAGCCGTTCTCGCCGCCGATCCCCTCGATCACGGCCCACAGCGCAGCGGGCGATGCGGGAGTGTGCGCGGTGCGTACATCGGTGAATGCGACGCGTCCCGCCCAGTCGGGGTCGTTCGGCAGCGGGTCGCTCGGCGCGCCCAGCACCTCGGCGTCCTGCCAGCTGGTCTCGATCGCGTCGGCCTCGACCCGGCCGAGCGCGAGCCGCACCGCCGTCCGGTAGGGCGTGAGTCCGCCTTCGGGTGGCGGGATCAGCGCGTCGACCGCGTGGTCCTTCACGATGCATTCGTTCTGCAGCGACTCGACGAGCGGGCGCGCGATCGAGCGGGGAATCGGCGTCACGAGGTTCACCCAGTGCGACGCCAGCCGTGGCGTCAGCACCGGCAGCGCGGCGATGGGCCGTTGCCGCAGCCCCGCCTCGACCGCGTAGCCGTTCATCATCTGGCCGTACCGCAGCACATCCGGCCCGCCGATGTCGACTGCCCGGTTCACGTCGGCGGGCAGACGCGCAGCGCCCAGCAGGTAGTGCAGCACGTCGCGCACGGCGATCGGCTGGATGCGGTTGCGCACCCACTTCGGCGCCGGCATGTACGGCAGCACCTCGGTCAAGTGGCGCACCATCTCGAACGACGCCGATCCCGACCCGATCACGACGCCCGCCTGCAGCACGATCGTCGGCGCCCCGCTCGAGAGGAACGTCTCGCCGACTTCGACGCGCGACCGCAGGTGCGGCGACAGCGTGACGTCGTCGGGGTGCAGCCCGCCGAGATACACGATCCGGCCCACCGTCCCCTCGGTCGCCGCCTGCGCGACCGTCTGGGCAGCGCGACGATCGGCGTCGGCGAACTTCGTGCCGCCCGACATCGAGTGGACGAGGTAGTACAGCACGTCGACGTCGCGAACCGCTTCACCGACGGATGCCGCGTCGGTGGCGTCTCCGCGGACGATCTCGACGCGGTCGCCCCAGGGGAAGGCCGCGGCGCGGGCAGGGTCGCGCGCCAGCACGCGGACCTCGTACCCGGCGTTCAGCAGCCGCGGCACCAGACGCCCGCCGATGTAGCCGGTGGCCCCGAGCACGAGCGCGCGCGGCGCGGAGCCGTCCGCACGCGGCACAGCGATCAGTTCCGGCTCACGGCCGGTCGGCGCCGAGACATCGTCCACGCCCGCAGACTACGGGAGCCCTCCGGCCTCCCCAATGGCTTGACGGCGGGGTGCCGAGGGCGTAGGTCAGAGACGCGTCGCGAAGACCTGCGTGCCCTCCGGCGACGGCAGCGGGTCGAAGCCGACGCGCGGATAGAACGCGATGGCACCCGTGTTGTCGGACGACGCGACGAGGTGGAGGCCACGCACGCCTGCGTCACGGAGAGCCGCCTCGAGCGTCTCGATGAGGCGGCGGCCGAGCCCCTGCCCCTGGGTCTCGGGCAGCAGATCGATGTGCAGGTGCGCCGGGTACGCGTCGCCGAACGGCTGCGCGCCGCCGCGGCGCGCGTACGCGTAGCGGACGATGCCGTCCTGCCGGGAGACGCCTGCCGGCAGGGGGTCCCCCTGCGGCTTCGGCCACCGCTCGGCGAACCGCGGCCACCACTCGGTCTGGAACCAATCCTCGAAGGCTGCGGAGTCCGGCGCGCCGACGACGTAGCCCACGACGCGCTCGTCGTCCGTCTCGACGACGAACGCGAACTCGGGGTGACGCGCCGCGTACGGGAGCACGAAGATCTCGGCCCAGAGATCGTCGTCGTCGAGCAGGCCGGTGGCGTCGGCGCCGGCGTCCGCGGTCTTGAGGCAGATCTCGGCGAGGGCGGGCTCGTCACCCGGCCGGAAGGGACGGATTCGCATCACCGGCCGAGTCTACGGCTCAGGCCTCGACCACGAATCGCACGTCGGCCGGGTCCACCCGCAGAGTGATCGGATCCCCGGGCGCGAGCCCCGCCGCGCGGTCGGCGGTGACGTCCACCGCGACGTCGGGATCGGCGGTGCGCACCCGCACGCCCGCGGGCGTCTGCTCGAGCCGCACGATGTGCGCGGTCCACTCCGCCGCACCGCTCGGCGCCCCGTCGACGACCCGCACGTCGCTCGGCCGGAAGACGGCCGCGAGCGAAGGATGCTGCGCCCCCGCGGGTAGCGGCAGCACGAGGTTCCCCGCACGCCAGTCCGCAGCATCCACCGTTCCGACCACCCGGTTCAGCCCCGCCACCGCCGCGGCGAACCGCGTCGCCGGCGACGCGAGCACCTCGCGGACGGGACCGGACTGCGTGACGCGGCCGTCCTCGAGCACGACGAGGCGGCTTGCAAGCGCCACCGCGTCGACCGCGTCGTGGGTCGCGACGACCGCCGTGGTACCGGTCGCGGCGAGCTGCTGATGCAGGAGGGCGCGCACGTCGCCCGCGGTCTCGGTGTCGAGCGACGTCAGCGGCTCGTCGAGGAGGATCGCGGCCGGCGCCGTCGCGAGTGCACGCGCGAGCGCGACGCGCTGCTGCTGGCCCCCCGACAGCTGCGCGGGACGGCGCCCACCGAGATCCTCGAGGCCGACGCGCCGGAGCCAGTCGACGGCTCCGTCCGCGGCGGCGGCTTTGGTCGCGCCGTGCACGCGCAGCCCGAACGCGACGTTGTCGCGCGCGCTGAGGTGCGGGAACAGGCGCGGATCCTGCCCGAGCAGCACCACGCCGCGCGAGGCGGGCGGTGTGCGGCGTGCGGGAGACTCGTCGAGCGTGCGACCGCCGAGACGCACGTGACCTTCGTCGAACCCCGTCAGCCCCGCGAGCACCCCGAGCAGCGTCGACTTGCCGGCGCCGCTCGGACCCATGAGGGCGACCACGGATCCGCCCGGCACCTGCACAACGGCCTCGAGCGCGAAGCCGCCGCGACGCACGACCACGCGGGCGTCGAGGCCCGCTGCGGCGCCGGGCGCGGCATCCCTCCCTCGCTCCGATACGACCGCGCTCATCGCGGCGCCTCTGCTCGCCAAGCGCGCACGAGGAGCAGCACGCCGACGGCGGTCACGAGCAGCAGCAGCGACAGCGCGACGGCCGTGCCCTGCGAGACGCCCGCGCCGTTGAAGGCGGTGTAGATCGCGAGCGGCATGGTCTGCGTCACGCCGGGGGCGTTCCCCGCGAACAGCGCGGTCGCCCCGAACTCGCCGATCGCACGCGCGAAGCACAGCACGATGCCGGCGACCAGCCCCGGGGCGGCGAGCGGGAGCGTCACGCGGGCGAGGATCGTCCAGCGCCCCGCCCCGATGCCTGCCGCCGCCTGCTCGAAGCCGACCCCCGTCGACCGCAATGCTCCTTCGAGTGCGAGCACGAGGAAGGGCAGCGCGACGAAGGTCTGAGCCATCACGACGGCGGTCGTCGTGAACGGGATGCGGATGCCCCACTCCGCGAGGATCCCGCCGAGCCAGCTCGTCCGGCCGAACAGGAACAGCATCGCCACACCGCCGACCATGGGCGGCAGCACCAGCGGCACCGTCACCAGGGCCCGCAGTACGGCTGCCGTGCGCACCGTGCTCCGGGCGATGAGGAGCGCGAGCGGCACCCCCAGCACGACGCACACCACCGTGGCCGCCGCGCCGGTCGCGAGCGAGAGTCCCAGGGCCGACAGCGCCTCGGGCGAGGTGACGTCGCTCCACAGCGTCCCCCACTCGACCCGCAGCACGAGCGCGCCCAGCGGCAGGATCAGCAGTGCGAGCCCGATCACCGCGGGTACGGCGAGCACACGCGGCACGAACCCCGCGCGCTCCTCGCGTGCGGGCGCGTGCGCCGCTTCGGTGGTGGTCACGGGGCCCCGAATCCGAGGGCCCCGAGCACCTCCTGGCCCTTGTCTCCCCGCACGAACGCGACGAAGGCGTCGGCGACCTCGGGGTCCGCCGCGGCGGAGAGAGCCACGATCGGGTAGCGGTTCACGATGTCGTCGGCGCCGTCGACCTCGATCGCGTCGACATCAGCGGTGGTCGCCGCATCCGTCACGTAGACAAGACCCGCATCCGCCTCACCGGCGGCGACCTTGGTGAGCACCGCCGTCACGTTCTGCTCGTAGCTGTCGACGCTCGCCGCGACGCCCGCGTTCGAGAGCAGCGTCGCGGCCGCCGCCCCGCACGGCACCTCCGCGGCGCACAGCACGATGGTGAGCTCGGCGTTCGCGAGGTCGTCGAGGCTCTCCACGCCGCCCGGGTTGCCGGCAGGCACCACCAGTACGAGCGTGTTGGTCGCGAACAGCTGCGGGCCGGACGCCAGCTTCTCGTCGACGACCTTCTGCATGTTCTTCTCGTCGGCCGACGCGAACACGTCGACCGGAGCACCCTCGATGATCTGGGTCGCGAGCGTCGACGAGCCGTCGTACGTGATCGGCTGGACGTCGACGGACGGATGCTGCGCCTCGAACTGGGTCGCCAGCTCATCGAACGCGGCCTTCAGCGATGCCGCCGCGTACACCGTGAGATCTCCGGCGAGCTCGGGCTCGGCCGAGGTCGTCGGTGCGGACGTCGCCGCCGGACCCTGATCGGCGCCGGTCGCGCAGCCCGTGAGCACCAGCGCGAGCCAGGCGAGGACGACGGCGGTGCGCCGAAGCGCGGAGCGCGGCATGTCAGCCTTTCGGGATTTCGACGATGACGTTCGTGGCCTTGACCACGGCGACGGCGAGGGAGCCGGGCTCGAGCTCCAGCTCGCGCACCGCCTCGGACGACATGAGCGAGACCACGCGATGCGGTCCGGACTGGATGTCGACCTGCGCCATGACGCCGTCGATCTGCACACGCGTGACGAGTCCGACGAACCGGTTGCGGGCACTGGAGAGCACGTCGGCCGGGTCCTTCGGCGTCGCGGCCAGCCCCACCGCGTGCGCCGCGAGGGCGTCGCCGGGGATCTCGATCGGCGATGCCCCGGTCGTCGGCAGCGTCGCCGCGTCGACCCACCGCCTGACGGTGTCGTCGCTCACGCCGAGAAGGCGCGCCGCTTCGGCGATCTTGTAGCTGCTCACGCTCTCACGCTAGCACCGCAGATGCGGATACAGCCCTTCAGTATCTCCGCACATGCGGCTCCGGCGCGGGCCGGCCGCCGAACAGTCTCGGCGGGGTCGAGCCGGAGGTCACGTGCCGCAGAAGGTGCGGTGCCGCGGTGTGCCGTCGGGTGCGGGCCGCGCGAAGCGGCGGTAGGCGCTCCCGGATCGCTCGGTGTACGGGTCGCGCAGCAGGTCGAGCAACCGCTGGAAGGGCGTGAGATCCCCGTCCGTCGCTGCCTCCAGCGCCTCCTCGACGATGTGGTTGCGGGCGATGTACAGCGGGTTCGTCGCCCGGATGAGGGCGGCATCCGGCGCCAGCGCCGACCATTGGGCGAGCCACGCGTCCAGCGCGGGCACCCGACCGAGGAAGCGATCGCGCAGCGGCTGCTGATCCTGCTCGGCAGCCGCCGCGAGATCGCGCCAGAACCCGGTGAAGTCGACCTCGTGGTCGGCGAGCAGGTCCAGCGCCGCCTGCGCGAGCTCGGCGGCGAGGTGCGCGTCGATCCGATCGTCGAAGCCGAGCTTCCGCCGGAACGCCGCGGCCCAGTGCGACCGATAGCGCGCGTCGAACGTGTCGACCATCTCCGCGCCGACGAGATTCCCGGCCACGGGATCGTCGGCAAGCAGCGGCGCCAGGGCGTCGCCGAGCCGCTCGAGGTTCCATCGCATGATCGAGGGCTGCCTGTCGTAGGCGTAGCGGCCGAACTCGTCGATGGAGCTGAAGTACGCACCGGGGTCGTACGCGTCGAGGAAGGCGCAGGGTCCGTAGTCGATGGTCTCCGCGGACACCAGCACGTTGTCGGTGCTGAGCACGCCGTGCACGAAGCCGGTGCGCATCCAGTCCGCCGTGAGGGCGGCGACCGCGTCCACGATCCCGTCGAGCAGCGCTCGATACGGATGATCGGCGTCGGCCGCCGCCGGGTGGTGGCGTGCGATGACGTGATCCGCGAGCCGGCGCAACAGCTCGGAGTCGCCCTGCGCGTGCACGTATTCGAACGAGCCGAACCGCACGTGGCTGGCCGCGGTGCGTGCGAGCACGGCGCCGGGCAGCACGCGAGCGTCGTGGTCGCGAGGCGCACCGGTGGCGATCACGGCGAGCGCCCGCGTGGTGGGAACGCGCAGCGCGTGCATCGCCTCGGTCATGAGGAACTCGCGAAGCATCGGCCCGACGACGGCGAACCCGTCGACCCGCGACATCGACGTGGGGCCGATCCCCTTCACGTGCACATCGCGCAGTCGTCCCGCGCGGTCACGCCGCTCACCGAGGAGCGCCGCGCGACCGTCGCCGAGGATCGGCTTGAAGACGCCCCACTGATGTCCCGCGTACACCTGAGCCACGGGGACGGATCCCGACCCGAGCGACTCACCGGTCAGGAAGCGCACCCCTTCGGGCGTTCGCAGGTCGTCGGGATCGAGGCCGAGTTCGCCGGCGACATCGTCGTTCAGGACGAGCACCCGCGGCTGCGGGGTGCGGACGGGAGCGACCGGGCGGGAGAGTTCCGGGAGGGCCTCGGCCCAGACTCGTTCCAGCACCGGCGGCTCTCGCTGGTCGACCCGCGTGACCGCCCGGCCCGTCCGCGACACGACACCCACCACGTCACCCATGAACGCAGGCTAGGCCGCGCTCCCGTCCCCCGCGACGGAACATGACGTCGCGCGGCCCCGCGCGTCGCCCCATGACGTGCTTGCCGGCGAAACCGTCGCGGAGCACAGTAGGTGCCATGCTCTCCCGCCGTCAGCAGATCGCCGCGATGCGGCAGGTCGCGCTGGCGGCGCTTCGCGAGTACCCGCTGCCCGAAGGGCGGCTGACCTTCGTCACGCATGGCGAGAACACGACGTTCCGGCACGACAGCACGGCAGGCCGCCACCTCGTCCGGGTGCATCGACCCCAGCGCCACGGCGATGGCGTTGATTCGGCGAGTGCCATCGCCTCCGAGATCGCGTGGCTGCGCAGCATCCGTGACGAAACAGACCTGGAGGTGCCGGAGGTGCTGCCGGCGGACGACGGGGCGGTCACCGTCACCGCCACCGCGGCGGGCAAGACGCGGGTCTGCTCGGTGCTGCGCTGGATGGACGGCCGCATCCACGAGGACTCCGCGCGCCCTGTGCACCTGCGGCGGCTGGGTGCGGCGATGGCGGCGCTGCACGACCAGGCCGACGGGTGGGAGCCACCGAGCGATTTCGTGCGGATCGTGTGGGACCACGACACGTTCTTCGGCGACGGCATGATCTACGGCGGCATCCCCGCGGCGGAGTGCTGGCGGCTGCTGCCGACGCCCGTCCGCGTACGGTTCGAGGCCGTCGCCGAGCGCATGGCAGACGTCTTCGCGGCCGGCGACGGCGTCGGCCTCATCCACGCCGACCTCCACCTCGGCAACGCGCTCTTCGAAGGCGGGCGCGTCAAGCTGATCGACTTCGACGACTGCGGCACCGGCCCGCGGCTGTACGAGCTGGCGGTCGCGCTCTGGGAGTACCGCCTCGAGGACGACTACCCCGCCTACGTCGACGCGCTGCGCACGGGGTACGAGACGCGCCGCTCGGTCGACCTCTCGCGCGTCGACGACTACATCGCCGTCCGTCAGGTCGGCTTCGGGCTCTGGTACACCGGCACAGCGCAGGTCAACCCGGCGTTCGCGGCGAGACTCGGCATCGTCGACGACTGGTCGCTCGAGATGCTCGACGCCTGCGAACACCGCTGAGCTGCGCCCCGCCGGCGGGCCGGCCGACCGGCGAAGGACAGATCGGAGCTGCCGGACGACCGGCCTTCGGGCGACGGGCGCGGCTAGCCTGAGGACATGGCATTTCCCCCGCTCGTCGAGCCGGTCGCCGAGCTGACCGACGCCGAACGCACGCGCACCGCCCGTCACCGTGTGCTGGCCGGCTTCGGCGAGATCGCCCAGCGCCGGCTCGCCGCGGCGCACGTCGCGGTCGTCGGGGCCGGCGGTCTCGGCTCCCCCGTCGTGCTCGCCCTCGCGGCCGCGGGGGTCGGCACCATCACCGTCATCGACGACGACCTGGTCGAGGCATCCAATCTCCAGCGCCAGGTCATGCATCGGGTGAGCGATGTGGGGGCACCGAAGGTCGACTCCGCGGTGCGCATCGCCGCAGACCTCTCACCCACTACCGTGGTGCGTCCGGTGCGGGCGCTGCTCACGCCCGGCAACGCCGCGCAGCTCCTGTCGGACGCGCACATCGTGGTCGACGGCACCGACACGTTCGAGACTCGCGAGGCTGTCGCCGCAGCCTGCGAGCAGCTGGGCGTGCCGCTCGTGTGGGGTGTCGTGCAGGAGTTCCACGCGCAGGTCACCGTCTTCTGGTCGGCCCCGCCCGAGGGTGAGCGACCGGTCGGACTCGCGGATCTGTACCCGCCGGACGCCGGGCGCGAAGCCCCGTCGTGCGCGCAGGTCGGCGTGCTCGGCTCCCTGTGCCTGCAGGTGGGGTCGATCCTCGCGACCGAGACCGTGAAGCTCATCACCGGGGTCGGCGAGCCGCTCCTGGGCCGGGTGCTCGTGATCGACGCACTCCGCGGGCGCACCGACGAGGTGCCGCTGCGACCGGCGTCGAATGGCACTGCGGCTGCACCCACGGCACCGGCATCGAGCCACGGCGATGCGGCACCGCGCCCCGCCATCCCGCAGCTCTCCCCTGCGGAGGCGCTGGCCGCCCAACGCGCCGGCACCGTGCTGCTCGACGTGCGCGAGCCCTTCGAGACCGAGCGGGGCGTCATCCCGGGCTCGATGCTGCTGCCCCTCGGCGACGTGCTCGCCGACCCGTCGCGGGTCGGCGCGCCGGCCGTTGTCGTCGTCTGCCAGGTGGGCATGCGCGCGCAGCGCGCAGCGGCGGCTCTGCGTGACGCCGGGGTCGAGGCATCCGTCCTCGCCGGAGGCATCGACGCGTACAGCCGTGACATCAGCGCGGTGGGCGCGTGAGCGGGCTCCGCGCCGTCGAGGAGCAGCTCGCCGACGTGCTGGCCGCCGCCCGGCCGCTGCCCGCCGAGCGCATCCTTCTCGCGGACGCCCACGGCCGCACGCTCAGCGAGCCGGTGCGGGCGGCCGTCGACATCCCCGTGTTCGACAACTCCGCCATGGACGGCTTCGCCGTGCGCTTCGCGGATGTCATGGATGCCGCCCCCGACGCCCCGGTCAGCCTCCAGGTCGTCGCCGACCTGCCTGCCGGGACCGCCGCCGATCCCCCGCTCGCATCCGGTGAGGCCGCCCGCATCATGACGGGATCGCCCGTCCCGTCCGACGCCGATGCCATCGTGCCCTTCGAGGATACGGTCGGCGGACTCGCCGACTCACTGGGGTCGATCTCGGTGCTGCGCGCGCCGCGCGCGGTCGGCGCGCACGTGCGCCGTGCAGGAGAAGACGCGCGTACCGGCGACGAGGTGCTCCCCGCGGGCGTCGTGCTCGGCGCGCTGCAGGTCGCGGCAGTCGCGGCGTGCGGCGTCGCGGAGGTGGCCGTCTCGCGGCGACCTCGTGTGGCGGTCATCTCGACCGGCAGCGAGCTGGTCGAGCCCGGGGCGCCGCTGCGCCGCGGGCAGATCCCCGAGTCGAACAGCGT
The DNA here is from genome assembly GCF_001422925.1 of Microbacterium sp. Leaf288. GTDB lineage: Bacteria > Actinomycetota > Actinomycetes > Actinomycetales > Microbacteriaceae > Microbacterium. Next base: position 506,528 of record NZ_LMNI01000011.1, on the reverse strand, counting down.
GCTGCTCGCCGCCCTCGCCACCGACGCGGGCGCCGAGGTCGTGCGGCGCGCCAGCGTTCCCGACGAGCCGGGCGACCTCGACGCGGTGCTGTCGGAGGTGACCGATCCGCGGTCAGCGCACCCTGCCGACGTCGTCGTCTTCTCGGGCGGTGTGAGCGCGGGCGCCTACGAGGTCGTGAAGACGACGCTCGCGCGCACGATGACGTTCTCGAAAGTCGCGATGCAGCCCGGCAAGCCCCAGGGCTTCGGCCGCCTGCCCTCGGGCGCGCTGCTGTTCGGTCTGCCCGGAAACCCGGTCAGCGCCGCCGTGTCGTTCGAGGTCTTCGTGCGGCCCGCCCTGCTGCTCATGCAGGGTCGGCTCGTGCGGGACCACCGCGTTCTCACGCTGCCCGCGGCCACCGAGTGGCGCACGCCGCCCGGGCGGCGGCAGTACCTTCCCGTCATCATCGACCGCACCGACCCCAGCGCGTGGCGCGTGATCCCCGCGACCTCCGGCGGATCCCACCTCGCCGGCGGACTCGGCCGCGCCGAGGCGTACGCCGTCGTGCCGGCGGAGGTGGACGCCGTCGCGGCGGGCGACCTCGTCGATGTCATGCTGATCTCATGAGCACCGAGCAGCCGACGTTCACGCACCTCGACGAGGCGGGACACGCCCGCATGGTGGACGTGACCCTCAAGCAGCCGACGGTGCGCTCCGCCACCGCGCGCGGGTTCGTCCGGTGCGCTCCCGACGTCGTCGCCGCGCTGCGTGACGGTTCGGTGCCGAAGGGCGACGTGCTCGCCGTCGCCCGCATCTCGGGGATCCAGGCCGCCAAGCGCACCCCCGAGCTCCTGCCCCTCGCGCACGTCATCGGCGTGCACGGCGCCACGGTCGACCTCGCGATCGTCGACGACGGGGTGAGCATCGAGGCGACGGTACGCACCGCCGACCGCACCGGCGTCGAGATGGAGGCGCTCACCGCGGTCTCGGTCGCCGCGCTGGCGGTCGTCGACATGGTGAAGGGCCTCGACAAGGGCACCTCGATCGAGAACGTGCGCATCGTGACGAAGACCGGCGGCAAGAGCGGCGACTGGCACCGCCCGGGCGAGGCATGACCCCGACTCTCGGCGGCCTTGGCGCGATCCTGCTGGCCGGCGGCCGCGCGTCTCGCGTCGACGGTGCGGCGAAGCCGCTGTTCGATGTGGGCGGACGCACCCTGTTGGCGGCAGCGGTGGCAGCAGCGGCGGATGCGGCAGCCCGGCCGCTCACGGTGGTGGCACCTGTCCTCGATGAGACGCTGCCCGTCACCTGGGTGCGCGAGGACCCGCCGTTCACCGGACCGGCGGCGGCCGTGGTCGCGGCACTCGCCTCCTGGCGGGAGGAGGACGACCCGACGTGGACGCTCCTGCTCGCATGCGACCTCCCCGGCGTCGGCGCCGCGGTGCGGCGGCTGGTTGACGACATCCTGCTCCTCCCCGCCGACAGCGACGGCCTCTGCCTGGCCGACGCGTCGAGCCGGCCGCAGTGGCTGATCGGCGCCTATCGCACGAGCGCGCTGCGGGCCGCGGCATCCGTTCTTCCCGATGCCGGTCGTGACGCCCCCGTCCGCGCGCTGCTCGACGATCTCGCGATCACGGTCGTCGCAGCGCCCGACGACCTGACCCGCGACGTCGACACGTGGGAGGATCTGGAGGAGGCCCGCAGGAGGGCCGAGCACGCATCGGAGGAGCCGTCATGAGCGAGCAGTCCCGCACCCTTCCGCCCGAGGCCCTCGACGCGTGGGCCGACGCGCTGCGCGAGCGGTTCGACCTCGCGCCGGAAGAGCTTCCCGTGGCGCTGATCCTCGATCTGGCACGCGACGTCGCGCTCGGGGTCGCACGCCCGGCAGCCCCGTTCAGCGCGTTCGCCGCCGGACTCGTCGCCGGTCGCGCGGGCGGCTCGCCCGAAGACACGGCGGCCGCGGTCGCCGCGATCACCGCGATGGCGAACGAGTGGGAGGTCTAGTGGCCGTCGTCCGCTACTTCGCCGCCGCCCAGGAGGCGACCGGCCTCGACACCGAGCGCCGCTCCGAGGCCACGCTGGGCGCGCTGCGCGACGCGGTTTCGGCGGCCCACCCGGGCCTCGGCGGGATCCTCCCCCGCTGCGCCGTGCTCGTCGGCGGTTCGCGCGTCGACGACGACAGCCCTCTCAGCGCCGACGAGCTCGTCGACGTGCTGCCGCCCTTCGCCGGCGGCTGACGAGCCGCTACGCCCCAGCAACCCTCCGGCCCACGCAGCCTCGCACCCTCGCACACACAATCGGATCCGCGCCTGCGGACCGAGCATGCGACACGCCGACACCGCCTGCCGCGCACCGGCGTGTCGGCCCCCGCATCCGCTGCTGCGGATCCGGCGATGGGCGCGAGCGGTGCCGGGGTGCCGACGCCCGCATCCGCTGCTGCGGATCCGACGATGGGCGCGAGCGGTGCCGGGGTGCCGACGCCCGCATCCGCTGCTGCGGATCCGCGCCTGCGGACCGAGCACGCGACACGCCGACACCGCCTGCCGCGCACCGGCGTGTCGACGCCCGCATCCGCTGCTGCGGATCCGACGATGAACGCGGGCGGCGCCGGCGTGCGCGATCAGCCGCCGAGGCCGAGCCAGGTCGCGGTGCCGTCGGACTCGACCTGACGCTTCCACACCGGGAGGTCGGTCTTGATCGTCTCGATGAGTGTGCGGCAGACCGCGAAGGCCTCCGCCCGGTGCGCCGAGGCGACCGCGATCACGACGGCGGCATCGCCGACCTGGAGGGTTCCGACCCGGTGCGACACCGCGACGAGGGCGCCGGTCGAGCCGATGGCGGCCGCCGCCAGCCGGGAGAGCGTCACCGCGGCGTCGGGGTGAGCGGAGTATTCGAGGGCGACGACGGCGGTGGCGGCATCCGGATCGTGATCGCGCACGCGCCCCACGAACGTCGTGACGGCGCCCATGTGCGCGTCGTCGACGGCGCGCAGGTGGGCGTCGAGGTCGAGCGGCTCGGCGCTGATCGCCGCGACCCGGACGGCATCGGTCGACACGGCCATCAGTGGTCGCTCCCGCCGAGCTGGTCGAGCACGTGGCGGGCGACCGAGACGACGACGGGCATACCGGATGCCACGCCCCCGGGCGATCCCGGAAGGTTCACCACGAGCGCCCCGTGGGGGTCGACGACGCCGGCCACTCCGCGCGTGAGCATGCCCACGGGCTTCTCGGCGGCACCGCGGCGACGCAGCTCCTCGGAGATGCCGGGGATCTGACGGGTCACCACGCGCGCCGTGCCCTCGGGCGTCTGATCGCGCGGCGAGACCCCCGTCCCGCCGGTCGTGACGATGAGCTTGACGCCCGCGACGACCTCCGCGGTGAGAGCACGCTCGACGCTGTCGGCGCCGTCGGGGACGACGACGGCATCTGCGCAGTCGAAGCCGGCCTCACGGAGCGCGGCGACGGCGAGCGGTCCGCTCGCGTCCGTCCGCGAACCCGCGGCCGAGCGGTCCGACACGGTGACGACAGCGGCTCGGGTCATGCGTCCAGCCTAGGCGCGGGCGCGCAGATCACGCGCGGCGCTCGAGCCGCACGATCACCGACTTCGACGTGGGTGTGCCCGAGACGTCGGCGACCGAGTCGAGGGGCACGAGCACGTTCGTCTCGGGATAGTACGCGGCGGCGTTCCCCCGCGGCGTGCGGTAGGCGACGATGCGGAACTCCTCGGCGCGGCGCTCCTCGATCGTGCCGTCGGGGCGCGTCCACTCCGAGACGAGGTCGACGACGTCGTTCTCAGCGAAGCCGAGCGACACGATGTCCTTCGCGTTCACGAGCACCACGCGACGACCCCCGTGGATGCCGCGGTACCGGTCGTCCTTGCCGTAGATCGTGGTGTTGTACTGGTCGTGCGAGCGGAGGGTCTGCAGCAGGACCCGACCGCGCGGGATCACCGGATACTCCAGCCGGTTCACCGTGAACCGCGCCTTGCCGTCGACGGTCGCGAAACGGCGCGCGTCGCGCGGACCGTTCGGCAGGTGCAGCGTGCGCCCCTTGTCGATGCGCTCCTCGTAGTCGTCGAAGCCCGGCACGACCCGCTCGATGTGCGCGCGGATGAGCGCATAGTCGGCCTCGAGCGCCGCCCAGTCCGCCTGAGGGACGTTGGACGGATGCTGCACCCCGGCCGGATCCGGACGCTCGGCCTCCGCCGCGCCGTGCTCGGGAAGCCCGTGGTCGGACTGCGGCCTGCCACTGCCCCGCTCGGTGGTGACGAGCGGAGGGGATGCGGGGATCGGAGGAGCGGATGCTGCGAAGCCGTCCTCCGCTCGCGACATCTCCTCCGCTCGTGACGGCGTTGCCGAGGCTTCCGCGGACCCGAAGACCAGTGCGCTCAGCCGTGCCACGATCGCCACCTCGCTGAGCAGCTCCTCCGAGGGCGGGGCGAGTCGCCCGCGCGAGGAGTGGACCGCGCCCATCGAGTCCTCCACCGTGACCCGCTGCTCGCGTCCGCCGCGGCGGTCGCGGTCGGTGCGCCCGAGCGTCGGGAGGATGAGGGCGCGGCGGCCGGTGACCACGTGCGATCGGTTGAGCTTCGTCGACACGTGCACGGTGAGCCCCACCCTCGTCATCCCCGCCTCGACGACGGCGGTGTCGGGCGTGGCCGAGACGAAGTTGCCGCCCATGCTCATGAAGAACCGCGCCTGCCCGTCGCGCATCGCCCGGATCGCCTGCACCGTGTCGAAGCCGTGCTCGCGCGGCGCGGCGAACCCGAACTCGGCGTCGAGCGCGTCGAGGAACGCCGTCGACGGCTTCTCATAGATGCCCACGGTGCGGTCGCCCTGCACGTTCGAGTGCCCGCGGACAGGGCACACGCCGGCGCCCGGGCGTCCGATGTTGCCCTGCAGCAGCAGCACGTTGACGACCTCGCGCAGCGTCGGGACGGAGTGCTTGTGCTGAGTCAGACCCATCGCCCAGCAGACGATCGTGGCCTTCGACGTGCGCACGGCCTCGCCGACCCGTCGCAGCGCCTTCTCGGGCAGCCCCGTGGCGACGACGAGGTCGCGCCACGCAGCATCCGTCATCGCCTGACGGTAGGCGTCGAAACCGCTGGTGTGCTCCGCGATGAAGGCGTGGTCGAGAACGCCGCCCTCGGCAGCCTCGGCCTCGAGGAGGTGCTTGCCGATGGCCTGGAACAGCGCCTGGTCGCCGCCCAGCCGGATCTGCACGAACTCGTCGGCGAGCTTCGTGCCTCCGAATGCGACGCCGCGCACCGTCTGCGGGTTCTCGAACCGCATGAGCCCGGCCTCGGGCAGCGGGTTGACCGCGATGATCGTCGCGCCGCGCTGCTTGGCCTTCTCGAGGGCCGACAGCATGCGCGGGTGGTTCGTGCCGGGGTTCTGACCGGCGACGATGAGCAGGTCGGCCTCGTGGACGTCCTCGATCGACACGGTGCCCTTGCCGATGCCGATCGTCTCGGTCAGCGCCGAGCCCGACGACTCGTGGCACATGTTCGAGCAGTCGGGGAGGTTGTTGGTGCCGAGGCCGCGCACGAGCAGCTGGTAGAGGAACGCCGCCTCGTTCGAGGTGCGGCCGGACGTGTAGAAGACCGCCTCGTCGGGGTCGTCGAGGGCCTTGAGCTCGTCGGCGACGAGGGCGAGCGCGTCGTCCCACGAGATCGGGCGGTAGTGCGTCGCGCCGTCCTCGAGCACCATCGGGTGCGTCAGGCGCCCCTGCTGCCCGAGCCACCAGTCGTCGTGGGCGCGCAGCTCGTCGAGCGAGTGCGCCGCGAAGAACTCCGGACCGACGCGGCGCAGCGTCGCCTCCTCGGCGACCGCCTTCGCGCCGTTCTCGCAGAACTCCGCGATGTGGCGCTTGTCCTCCTCGGGCCACGCGCAGCCGGGGCAGTCGAAGCCGTCCTTCTGGTTGACGCGCATCAGCGTCTGCACCGAGCGCGCGACCCCCATCTGCTCGTTCGCGATCCCGAGCGCGTGCAGCACCGCCGGCACACCCACCGCGACCTTCTTGGGTCGCGACACGTGCACGCGGGTCTCGTCGATGTCGGCTGTCGGGGGCTTCGTCGCCATGCCTCCAGGCTATGCCTCGCTCGGCTCTCGAGGGCCGAGCACCCGCCTCGCAGCCGGTTCGACTTTGGATGACGGATGCTGCGCCCCACGTTTCACCGTCGTCCGAAAGGTGAAGGGATCAGGCACCCCACCAGAGACGCACCGTCCCCCGGAGGTCGCCGAGCGGCACGGCGCCCTGGCCGGGCTCGGACACCGAGAGGCGCGAGTCCGCCGAGCCGGCGCGGTTGTCGCCCATGACCCAGACGGACCCCTCGGGCACGGTGACGCGGAACGGGATGGCGCCACCCGGACGCACCTCGCCGGCGTACGGCTCGTCGAGCGGATGGTCGTTGACGAGCAGCCGACCGCTGCCCGCTTCGCAGCAGACCACGATGTCTCCGCCGACGCCGACGATCCGCTTCACGATGAGCGTGTCGGGCGTGCCCGACCAGCCCTCGCGGTCGACGAGGAGGACGACATCGCCGCGGGCGGGCGCGCTCCAGCGATCGAACACGACGGTGGCGCCGCTGTGCAGGGTCGGGCTCATCGAGTCGTGGCGCACCGTTGCGACGCCGAAGGCGGCGGCGACCACGAGCGCGGAGACGACGGGAGCCGCAACCGCTCCGATGGCCACGAGCATGCCCCGCCTGCGGCCGCCCCGCGCGCCGCCGCCACGCTTCGACAGGTCAACCGCGGTCTCGCAGGATCCGACCCGGCGCGAATCGCCTGTCGAAGCCCGGTTGACCTGTTGAGCGACCGAGATCACGGCGCCTCGGCGAGCAGCGCCGTCATCGCGGCGATCTCGCGTTCCTGTTCGACGAGCACATGCTTGCCGGAGTTCCGGACGAACGCGTTCGACCCCTCGCGGACTGCGCTCTCGGCCATCTCGAGCGCGCCCTCGTGGTGCGCGATCATCAGCTCGAGGAACATCCGGTCGGCGGCGGCCCCGTCGGCCGCGGCCAGCGCGGCCAGCTGCTCGGCGGTCGCCATGCCCTTCATCTCCGAGTGTGCGTGGTCGCCGCAGCCGGTCGGGATCGCACCGGCGGCGGCCGGGGCACCGCCGTGACCCTGGTGGCCGACGGCCGCGCCGTCGGCGGGGATGGCGCCGCGCCACGCGGTCTGCCACGCGCGCATCGTGTCGATCTCGGCGGTCTGGTCCGCGACGATGAACTCGGCGAGCGCCCGTGTGCGCTCGCGCACGCCGGCGGCCTCGAGCACCAGGCCGCTCAGTTCGAGCGCCTGCTCGTGGTGCGGGATCATGCCCTCGATGTAGCAGTGGTCCTCGAGCGTCGGGTAGGCGGCGGTGGCGGCATCCGTCATCGCACCTGACGCTGCCGCCTGCGGAGCCGAGTCCTTCGGCGTCGTCAGCGCGAGCGCGACCGCGGCACCGCCGACGATCACGGTCGACAGGGCCAGCACGACGCCGAGTGCGGCGATGCGGTTGCGCAACAGTGGTCCCTTTCTGTCGGATGCCTCGTCCCCGGCGAGGTGCGCCGAGGGAGGGTCCCGCGGGACGGCGCCGGGCGCCGCCCCGCGGGAGCGGGTCAGGCGTGAGCCTTCAGGCTCTGCTGACGCCGCAGGTACCACGAGGTGCCGGCGAGGCCCGCCCCGGCGACCAGGAGCACGAGCCCCGAGAGCGCCCAGCGGTTCGCGTCGGTTCCTGTGGTGGCGAGAGCGCCGAACACCGCCGCGGGCGACGCGGACGCCACCGTGAACGTGCCCTGCGCCACCGCCGACGAGGTCTGTCCGGTCAGCACGAGGGTGTGCTCGCCGGCCGGCGTGGCCGACGGGACGACGAACTGCGCGCTCACGACGCCCTCGCTGTCGGCGACGAACGTGCCGACGTCGACGGGGTCGGAGTGCAGCACGGCGCTCACGGTCTCTCCCGGGGTGAAGCCGCCGGCTGTGGCCGTCTGCGCGGCCCCCGGAGCGACCTCGCCCGAGCCGAACGTCACGGGCGCGGCGGCCGGCGTAGCCCCGTTCCCGTTGCCGTTGCCGTTCCCGTTCCCGTTGCCGTTCCCGTTCCCGTTGCCGTTGCCGTTGCCGTTGCCGTTGCCGTTGCCGTTGCCCGGCGTGGTCGGCGTCGCGGTCGGGGTGGGCTCACCCGTCGGCTCGGTCGTCGGGGTGGGCGTGGGCGACGCCGTCGGCGTCGGCGTGATGTTGGGGTTCGGAACGCCCCGCATGTCGCCGTTGACCCACTTGCGGCCCTCGGGGATGTTGGGGTTCTGCGCGGCGAAGTCGCGCGGGTAGAGGGTGAAGCCCTGCCAGTGGATCGGCATGGGGCTCTGGTCCTCGTCGCGGTTGATGTGGTGGAAGCCGACGTTCACCCACGCCACCGGGTCCTCGAGCGACTCGCCGTCGGCGATGTAGTCGGTGACCATCTGGCCCGCCTTCGACGGGATGAGGTTGTGGCTCGCGTGGACCTCGTCCGACTTCGCCGACGTGAACGCGATGTCGAAGTCGGTCTCGGGGTTGAGGTTGTAGGCCTGGTCGCGCGGCACGATGATCTCGTACGAGCGGGCGTGGCCGTCCGCGTTGAGGCTCTCCGGGTTCACGACCCGGTACGCCTCGCGGTTCGCGCCCATCGTCTTGGTCTCGTTCGTGATCTGGGTGAGCTGCGTCTCCAGGATCGCGGTGTGGCCGGTGTCGCCCGTCGTGCCGTACTCGCCCGTCGGGGTGGTGGCGAACTTCTCGACGACCTGGTTCGCGCCCGAGTCGATGCCGAAGTCCACGCGCCAGAAGGCCGAGTGGTAGTGGTTGACGGCGAAGTCCTCCTGGCCCGGCGCGATCGGCCAGCCCTGGTTGACGACGTTCACGTAGTCGTTGGGCGACAGGTCACCGGTCGCGCCGAGGCGCACCGAGATCTCGCCGTCGTCGTGGAACCGGTACTCGGTCTGGTACTCGTACCAGCCGATGCGCGACACCGTGTGCAGCACGAGGTCGGTGCCCTGCGCCGCGTAGAGCGCGTCGCGGGCGATGTTCGAGCGGTACGCGAGGCCCGAGTCCTCCTCGCCGATGCAGAGCGCGGGGATGGCGCCGCGGGTCGGGTCGGCCCACGCGTTGAAGACCTCGCCGACCGGGCAGTCGACCGCCTCGATCGCCTGCAGACGACGACCGCCGACCTGGTAGGTGGTGACGTCGTTGTACTCGGTGGCGCCGGTGTCGTACGGCACGTTGAGCTGCGCGAGCGCGATCGAGTCGAGCACGAGGATCGGCGCCGCGTCATCGCGCGGCTGGTAGGCGATCTTGTCGAGGACGAGGCCGCGATAGGTGTCGAGGCGCCAGCACATCTGCCAGCTCGAGCCGGACTCCAGCGTCTCCGAGACGAGGGATTCGCCGGAGCAGGATGCCTCGGTGACGGTCTGCGCAGATGCCGCGGCCGGCGCCGACAGCACGAGGCCGCCCGCGAGGAGGGCCATCGCGGTGCCCGCGCCGAGAAGCCGGCGGAGGGAGGTTCGTTTCATCGGGGGTGTCTCCATGGTCATGAGATGGACAGGACGGCACGCGTCGACAGGTTGACGACGTACGTGCTGGTGGTGAGGAAGGCGCCGCCGTCGACCTGGGCGAGCACCTGCACGCACCGGTCGATGCCGCACGATTCGGCGCCGAAGGATCCGGCGTCCGTCACGAACGAGTGGGCGGTGAGGAGCACCTCGGCGGACGCCGGGGTCAGGACGGAGCCACCGGTGAGGGCGGCGAACTCGTCGACCACGGGCTGCGCCGCGTCGTCGTCGAGCAGCAGCTCCCACGCGAACGAGGTCTCGGCGTCTGTCGGCGCGGGCTGCGTGCCCGACGCACGGTCGACCGATTCGATCGCGCCGTTGGTGACGTTGACGATCATGCTCACCAGCTCGTTGGTGGCGTAGTCGTAGTACAGCGAGAGCAGCCGGCGGTGCCCGTCCGAGTACGCCTGCGGGTCGGCGACGTCGGTCGAGAGGAACTGCAGGCCGGGCTCGCCGAACAGGTCCTTGCCCGCGGCGAAGGCGGCGTCCTGGGCGCCGAGGAAGCGCACGTACTCGACCTCGGCACCGGTGAGGCCGTCGTACGCGGCGGCGACGGTGGTCGGCTTCGGAACCTCCGTCGCCTTCTCGGGGGCGTCCTCGTCGGTGCTGTCGGCGGCGATCGGGGTGGACGCCGGCGATTCAGGTGACGAGGTCGCCTGAACCGCGGTCTGCGTCGCGAAGACCAGCGCGACAGCCGCGGCGGTCGCGGCGAGCGCCGAGCCGATGCCCAGCGTGCGGGGAGTGAGGAAGCGGCCCCGCCTCGAGGGCCGCGGGTCCGAGGGCGGCGAGTCCCCCTCGGTGGAGAGCTGTTGTTCGGTCACAGGGTTCCTTTCGACGGCGATGACGCGGCTCGCACCCGCATCGAGGCCGATTCTTGGACGCCGCCGTTTCCCGATGATTCGGTGCTGCGAACGCCAGGCGAAAACCTGGTGAGACGCGGGCGCGCGCCTGGCGTCCTTCGGTCCCACGGCTCGTCACGAGGCCGAAACATGCCCCGTCTTTCCCGGCAACGCGCACCCGGTAGCGTCACGGCCAGCCGCACGGCGGCGAGCGCCGGAAGTGAGGAGGTCGCGTGAGCAGTGCACTCGCGGACGCGATCGAACGGGCTCGCCCGCGCAACGATCTCGGAGCCAGCTCTCCGTTCGCAGGACTCCATCGACGCCACGCGCACACGATCGACGTGATCGCGCAGTCCGTGGCCGCCACCGCTCCCGCGGGCGTGCTGCTGATCCATCCCGCCGCCGCCTTCGCGCGCAGCGGGTCCTTCGCCTTCCTCGACATCGCGATCACGATCACCCTCGTGGTGGGCGTGGGCCTCGTGATCGGCATGTTCGCGCGACGCATCGCGAGCACGGGCTCCCTCTACACGTTCGCGGTGAGGGGGCTCGGCTCGCACGCCGGTCTCATCACCGGTGCGGCGCTGGGCATCGGCTACCTCGCCGTGGCGATGAACACGCTCGCCTCCGGGTCGACGCGACTGGCGAACATCCTGAGCGGAGGCGACGCGCCCCCGTGGCTCGTGATCGCCCTCATCGCCGGGTTCGGGGCGGTGATCGCCCTCGTCGTGGCCCGTGGGCTGCGCATGTCGACGCGCGTTCTGCTCGTGCTCGAATCGATCGCCGTCGTGACGGTGCTCGGGCTCTCCATCGCCGCGCTCAGCCTCACCCGCTGGGACATCGGTCTGCTCATCCCCCGCGCCCCGGACGTGTCGCTCGAGGCGATCATCACGGGCGTCGCCTTCGCCCTGATCGGCTTCGTCGGCTTCGAGAGCGGCGCCGCGCTCGGCCCCGAGACCCGTCGCCCCTTCGCCGCCGTCCCGCGCGCGATCATGGTGAGCGTCGGAGCCACGGGGCTCGTGATGCTCGTCGGCACCGCGGCACAGCTGTCGATCGTCGCGGAGCGGCCGGGTGCAGCATCCCTCGCCTCCGTCACCGGAATGGCGACCCTCATCGACGTGATCGTGGCGATCTCGTTCCTCGCGTGCGCGCTCGCGATGACCAACGCCGCGACGCGCTTGGTCTTCGCGATGAGCCGCGAGGGGCTGATGCCCGCGGCGTTCGGACGTGTGTCGCGGCGCGGGGTGCCGGCGATCGGCGGAGTGCTGCTTGCTTCTGCGGTCACGCTGGTGCCGGTCGCGATCCTCGCGTGGGGCGGCAGCCGGCAGGACATGCGCATCGTCACCTCGCCCGCGTCCATCCTCGGGTTCGTGCTCGCGTATGCACTGGTCTGTGCGGCGGCTCCGGTGTTCCTCGCACGGATCGGCGAGCTCACCGTCCGGGCCGTCCTGCTCAGCGTCGTGCCGCTCGCCGGGCTCCTGTGCGTGCTGGGCTTCTACCTCGCTGCGACGCTGCGCGACAACCCGGCGGGTCTGCTGTGGTCCGTGGGCATCCTCGCCGCGGTCGTGGTGGCCGGGTCGGTCCGAATGGCGCGCCATCCGCGTGTCGCCGCCAGAGTCGGCGTGCACGACTGGCCGACCGACGCCGACTGCATCGACGGGCCGGCGCGAACGTGAGCGGCGCGGGCCTCGCGGGTGACACCCGCCTGCCGGAGAAGGGCCTGGGCCTGGCCCTGGAGATCCTCGAGCAGGTCGCGCGCGACGATCGCGGCGCCTCGGCGGCCGAGATCGCCCGTGCCGTCGGTGCGCCCCGCGCGACGGTCTACCGCGTCGTCAACTCGCTCGTGCGCGACGAGTACCTCGTGCGCCGCGGCGACTTCTCGGGGTTCCTCCTCGGCACGCGCGTGCTGGAGCTCGCCGCGATCGTGGGCGCGCGCACCCGGCCCGAGCACGCCGCCGTCGTCGACCGGCTGCGCGACGACACCGGCGAGGCCGTGCATCTGTTCGCGTTCCACCGCTCGGGCCTCATGGTGCTCGATGAGGACGCCACGCGGCCCCTGTCGGACCCCGACGCCCTCCTCGCTGACCCGACGCACTCGGCGATCGGTCACCTCTGGCTGGTCGCGCACCCGGACCGCCGGCTGCCGCAGGCGCCGAACTGGCGCGTCGCGCCGCCCGCGGACGAGGTGCGCGCGATCCATGAGGCGTACGCCGTCCGCGGCTACACCGAGCAGGTCGCCCTGCTCACCTCCGATCGAGGCTGCCTTGCGGTGCCGATCCACGACGACGCGGCGCGACCCGTCGGCGCCGTCACGCTGTCGACGTCGATCTCGCGCCTCTCCGTTGCGGCCCGCCACGTCGGCGCGCTGCGCGACGCGGCGCGTGCGCTGGCTCCTCTCGGCTCCCTCAGCGGCTGGTGACGCTGCGCCTCACCGCCTTCAACAGGTCAACCGGGCTTGCACAGGACCGGAACGCGTTCCCCGGTCATGCAGAAGCCCGGTTGACCTGTCGGAGGAGGGGGAACACGGATGCTGTGGACCGCTGCATCCGCGCGAACCCGAGCGGAGGTGATCACGGCAGCGAGTCGAGGATGCCCTGAAGGGTCTCCTGATCGGCCTCTGCCTGCTTCAGCACCTCTTCGGCCGATTCCGCCACCGACGGATGCTGGTCTCCCTCGAGGATGAGCGTGACCAGAGCGATCATCCCGGCATTCTGCACCTGGAGGATCTCGGCGAAGCGGCGCTCGGCGTCGGGGTGCTCCGCGTCGACGAAACCCTGGAGCGTGCTCCACGACGGCATGCCGGGCATCTGCGCATGATCGGTGCCATGCCCGCCGCACGGGCCGTCGGACGGCGGCTCGGCCGGGCGCGCATCCGCCCAGGAGAGGTACCACGCCCGCAGCCGTTCGAGCTCGTCCTCGTCGCGCGCCGCGATGCCGGTGGCGAATCCGCTCGCCCCGGCGTCGATCCCCTGCGCGCGCAGCAGGGTCTCCGCGAGTTCCTGCTCCTTGACCCGGTAGTAGATCATCGCTTCGACGTAGCAGTAGTCGTCGGCCGTCACCGGTGCCGCGGGCGACGCCGACGCCGAGGGGGCGGCTGGGCCCACGCGGCCGGAGGCTCCGCCCGACGCGCCAGCTGCGGGTGGAGTGGCCGTGGGGACCGTGTTCCCCGCCGTCGCGGCGATCGCGAGCCAGACGCCGACCGCCGCCGTCGCCAGGGCGAGCGTCAGCGCGACGACGAGAACCACTCTGCGGCGCACGCGAGACCTTCCGGATCGGGAGCGATCCGCCGGGGTCGGGATGCGTCAGCGCTTGCCGGTGCCGAAGATCCCGCGGATCACCCCACCCAGTATCGTCTGGGTGGACTTCGAGTTGAGAATCTGCTCGATCGGCGATTTCTGGGCCGACCGCGACGTGCGGCTCGTGCCGGCCGTCTTCTTGAGCAGGCGCTCGTACTCCTGTTGGGCCTTCTTCTCGGCCGCGGCGCTCGCCTTGTCGGCCGCGGCCTGCTGCTTGTCGATCGCGGCCTTCTGCTTCGCGTACTCGGCATCGGCCTTCGCCTTGGCGAGTGCGGCGTCCTCGGCGGCGGCCGCGTCGTCGGCGGCCTGCATCTTCTTCGCGAGGATCTCACGCGCCGACTCGCGGTCGATGGCCGTGCCGTACTTGGCCAGGAGCGGCGACGCGTTCACGGCCGCGACGATCGCCGGCTCCGGCGTCGGCGACATCAGGCCCTGCGGCGCGCGCAGCCGCGTCCAGGCGACCGGCGTCGGGGCGCCCTTCTCGCTCATCACCGTGACGATCGCCTCGCCGGTGCCGAGCTCCTGCAGCACGCGCTCGAGGTCGTAGCCCGACTTCGGGTAGGTGCCGACCGTCGCGCGCAGCGCCTTGGCGTCGTCCGGCGTGAAGGCGCGCAGGGCGTGCTGCACGCGCGAGCCGAGCTGGCCGAGCACGTCGGAGGGCACGTCCTTCGGGGTCTGCGTCACGAAGAACACGCCGACGCCCTTCGAGCGGATGAGGCGCACCGTCTGCACGATCGCCGCGAGGAAGTCCTTCGAGGCGTCCTTGAACAGCAGGTGCGCCTCGTCGAAGAAGAAGACCAGCTTCGGCTTGTCGGCGTCCCCCACCTCGGGGAGGATCTCGAACAGCTCCGCCAGCAGGTACATCAGGAAGGTCGAGAACAGCGCCGGCTTGTCGATGACACCGGGCACCTCGAGCAGGCTGATGACGCCCCGGCCGTCAGGCGCCGTGCGGATGAAGTCGGCCACGTCGAACTCGGGCTCGCCGAAGAACACGTCGGCTCCGGCATCCGCGAAGGTGATGAGCTCGCGCAGGATCACGCCCGCCGTCGCCGCCGACAGGCCGCCGAGCTCCTTGAGCTCGGCCTTGCCCTCGTCGCTCGTGAGGTGTGTGAGCACGGCGCGGAGATCCGACAGGTCGACGAGCGCCAGGCCGTTCGCATCGGCGTAGTGGAACACGAGGCCGAGGCTCGACTCCTGCGTGTCGTTCAGGCCGAGCACCTTGCTGAGAAGCAGAGGGCCGAAGCCCGACACGGTCGCGCGCACCGGCACGCCCTTGCCGACGCCGCCCAGCGCGAAGTACTCGGTGACGGATGCCTCCGGCCTCCAGTCCTGACCGATCGCCCGGGTGCGTGCGAGCAGCTTCTCGCTCGGCTCCCCCGGCGTCGCGACGCCCGACAGGTCGCCCTTGATGTCGGCGGCGAACACGGGCACGCCCTTCGCCGCGAGCTGCTCGGCGAGGCCCTGCAGGGTGCGGGTCTTGCCCGTGCCGGTCGCACCCGCGACGAGCCCGTGGCGGTTCATCATCGGCAGCGGGATGCGGATCTGCGCCGAGGGGACGGGGTCCCCGTTGAGAAGGGCGCCGAGATCGAGGGTCGCGGTGGCGGCGTCGAAGGTGTACCCGGCGGTGACCTTCTCGACCTCTGATGCGGCGAGAGGGCCGTCGTGCGTCGGCTGCGTCGCTGATCCGTTCGGATTCTGTTCCCGCGCGGTCGAGTCCGAGGCGGGCGCTCGCGCGGGCCCCTGCGCCTGCGAAGCCTCCGCCGCCTCCGCTGTCCTCAATTGAGGATCTGCGCCGAGTTGAGGAGCAGTTCCACCCGAAGTCTCCGCATCTCGGCTCTCGCCCTCAGATGAGGATGCGGTGGGCGCGGGTGCGGCAGTGGCCCTGGCCTTCGCCGCCGCCGCCTCGGCGGCGGCGAGCGCGGCCTTGGCCTGGGCGGCCTTCAACTGGGCCTCTGCGGCCTCGGCCTCGGCGCGAAGTCGCGCGAGTTCGGCCTCGGCGGCGGCGACGGCCGGATCGGGCGGGGGCGAATCGGGCGCGGAGGCGGTCATGCGCTCAGCCTAGTTACGGCGTTTGGCCGAGGCATCCATCCCCTCCCGCGCCATCGGAACGGCGAACGCCGCGGCCACGAGCAGCGCCGCGCCGGCGCCGAGGAGCGCCCCGCCGACCGTGTCGCTCAGCCAGTGCGCGTGGAGGTAGGTGCGGCTGAAGGCCATGAGCACGACCCACGCGGCACCCACGACACCCACCCAGACGCGCGGGAAGATGACCACCGCTGCGACGGCGATCGTGGCGGCGTTGGCCACATGCCCCGACGGGTATGAACCGTAATCCGAGATGACGAGGATGTCTTCGGGGCGCACGCGGCCGAAGAGGTGCTTCAGCACCTGCACCCCCGCCGCCGAAACCGCCTCGGCGGCGAGGAAGTACGCGGCCGCCCACGGCCGCCGCAGCACGATGAGGGCGATCGCGCCGCCGATCGGCACCGCGAGCACGCTGAACCATCCGCCGCCCACGAAGTCCAGGACCTGCGAGAACCCGGTCAGGACCGGATGCCACAGCTCTGCCACGAGCAGATTCCACGCCGTGTCGATGGCGAACGGCTCATCGCCGCGTGCGAAGATCCACCAGCCCAGGAGGCACGACAGCACCACCAGGGTCGATCCCACCGCGAGGTAGGCGATGACCGGCGTGGCCACGCGGCGCTGGACTGTCGTCATCGCCCCATTCTGCCCGGAAGGCTCGTCGCCGCCACCCCCTTGCGGACCGGGCGCGCCGCATGGCACCCCCCGCACCACGTCGCCGTGACCGGTCCGAAGGCGCCGCCGGTCCGCGCGGGACCGCACGATAGCACCGGGTTCGAACGCAGCCCGGTGCTATCGTGCGGTCTCGTCGGCGCGTGCGGCCGCCGGCCGGACGCGGGCTCAGGGCGCGAGGCGCTCCACCGTGCGCGGGCGCACGACGAACCAGAGCGCCAGCACGCCGACGACGGCGCACCCGACCATGACGGCGGCCATCGTCGTGGCGGTGATGCCGGCGTCCTTCGCGATCCAGCCCACGAGCGGCGAGATGAGGCCGGCGACGCCGAAGTTCGTCGCGCCGATGATCGACTGCGCGGTGCCCGCGGCCTTGCCGTGGCGGTCGAGCGCGAGCACCTGCACGCACGGGAACGTGAATCCGCACGCGGTCATGAAGACGAAGAGCGGCACGATCGTGCCCCACAGGCCCAGGCCGAGCTGGTCGGTCACGATGATGGCGGATGCTGCGACCACGAGCACCGCGGTCGACCAGGCCATGACCCACTGCGGGCCGAACCGCGCCGCCAGCCGCGACGCGGTCTGCACGCCGACGACGACGCCGAGGGAGTTGACGGCGAACATCAGCCCGTACTGCTGCGCCGAGAGGCCGTAGCTCAGCTGGAAGAGGAACGACGAGCTCGACAGGTACGAGAACAGGCCCGAGAAGGTCATGCCGCCGATGATGAGCACCCCGATGAAGACGCGGTCGCCGAAGACGCTCCGGTAGCGCTGCCAGACCGTCGTGGCGCCCTTGTCGTGGCGGCGTGCGGGCGGCAGCGTCTCGGGGAGCAGGACGATCGATGCGACGAGCATGACCGCGCCGTACACCGCGAGGACGACGAAGATCCCGCGCCACGGCATGACCGCGAGGAGCGCCGAGCCGACGAGCGGCGCGAGCACGGGGGCGACACCCGACACGAGGGCGAGCCGCGAGAGCATGACCACCAGGCGGCGCCCGCCGAACAGGTCGCGGACGATCGCGGCGGCGACGACGCCACCGGCCGCGGCGCCGGCGCCCTGCAGCACGCGGGCCACCGACAGCAGCTCGAGCGTGGGCGCGAGCGCTGCCCCCACGCTGGCCACGACGTGCAGCGCGGTCACCGACAGCAGCGGGATGCGCCGGCCGACCTTGTCGCTCAGCGGGCCGACGATGAGCTGCCCCAGGGCGAAGCCGATCATCGTGCCCGTGAGGGTCAGCTGGATCATCGCGGCCGTGGTCTGGAAGTCCGCCTCGAGCACCGGGAACGCCGGAAGGTAGAGGTCGATCGTGAACGGGCCGAGCGCGGTGAGCGCGCCGAGCAGCACGATGTAGAGGACGCGGCGGCGGTGCGGGATCGAGTCGCCCGGGTGGAGGACGATCGGCGCGGTGGCCGGGTTGCTGCCGAGGGTGCGGATGGCACCCGTCGACGTCGGCTGGGGCTTGGACGCGGCGGGGAGGTGGGCTTCGGGCTTCTGCGTGGGGATGGAGGCGGTGTCGAGCAACAGTGGACTTCGTTTCGTGGCAAGGGGTTCGACGGGCGGCGAGCGAGGCGGAACGGCGTCGACACCGGCTGAGCCGGTCTGGGCGCGCAGGGAGCAACGGACCGAGATGACGCGGGTCGTCCGGCGCTGCCGATCGGCACCGGGGTCCGCGATCGACCGTGGAGGTCGAATCGATTCGAGTACCCATGATAACGGATGCCTCCAGCCTCCCCGCAAGCGGAATCCCGCGGCTGCGCAGGCCCACCTCTCGCACCACCGCTGTCGGCTCCTTCCCAGGGGGCGGACTCATGCACTCGCATAGGATGAGGGCAACCCGTCAACCGCCCTCGAGCGGTTCGCGCCGGGCGCCCAGACCCCTGTTCATCGATTGGCAGAGATCACGAGCATGACCCCGACCCCCGACGACAAGCGCCAGAGCGGCAACCCCGCCACCCAGGCGAAGATCGACCTCACCGTCAAGCAGCAGCGCGAGCAGAAGCGCCAGGAGAAGCTCGCCGAGTACCAGAAGCAGCTCGCCAAGCGCAAGCGCGGCAAGCTCGTGTGGTGGATCGTCGGCTCGACCGCCGCCGTGCTGGTCGTCGCGGCGATCGTCGCATCGATCGTCTTCGCGCCGACCCCGGCCCCGTCGTACGCCCGCGGCGACAGCGACGGCAGCGGCATCGAGGGCGTCGAGACCTTCACGAACACGGCCAACCACGTCGAGGGCGCCGTCGAGTACCCGCAGACTCCCCCGGCCGGCGGCGACCACAACGCCATGTGGCTCAACTGCGGCGTGTACACGGAGCCGGTGCCGAACGAGAACGCCGTCCACGCGCTCGAGCACGGTGCGGTGTGGGTCACCTACGACCCCGCGCAGGTGTCCGACGACGACATCGCGAAGCTCGAGGCCGAACTGCCCTCGACCTACACGGTGCTCTCGCCCTACAACGACATGGACACCCCCATCGCCCTCAGCGCCTGGAACGCGCAGCTCAAGGTCGACTCCGCCGTCGACGAGCGCATCGAGGAATTCATCAAGGCGTACTGGAGGAGCACCAACGCCCCCGAGCCGAACGCCGCCTGCACCGGCGCGTACGACGCTCCCGGCAAGAAGTAGGCCGCGGCGTGTCGGACGAGCCATCGGCGGGAGGTTCCCGGCGATGGTTCGTCGTCGCCGTCGCACTGATCCTCATCGCGGGCCTCGCGTTCGCGGTGGGGCGCTTCTCGACGTTCGGCTCACAGGCGACTGCGTCCAGTCCGGGAACCAGCTCGCCTGAGGCCGGGTTCTCGCGAGACATGCAGGTGCATCACGCGCAGGCGATCGAGATGGCGATGGAGATCTATCGCAAGACCGACGACGACGAGCTGCGTGTGCTGTCATACGACATCGCCACCGGTCAGGCCGGCCAGCGCGGCGAGATGTTCGACTGGCTCGTGCGGTGGGGGCTCCCCCAGTCCGGCGGACCGATGATGCAGTGGATGGATGCCTCCGCCGCGGGCCACGCGCACGGTGGCTCGTCCGCCGAGCCGATGACCGACGATGAGGCCCACGCCGCGATGGGAATGGCGTCGGACGACGAGATCGCCGCACTCGAGGCGGCGACCGGTATGGCGGCGGACTGTCAGTTCCTCACGCTGATGATCCGCCACCACGAGGGCGCCATCCCGATGGCGGAGGCCCTTCTCGAGCTCGGCACCGACCCGCGCGCCCTCGAGGTCGCCACCGCGATCAAGAACGGCCAGACAGCCGAGATCGACGCGATGACATCGATCCAGACCCGCCTCGGCTGCACCGGCTGACCGCTCCGCGAGTCGTTACAGTGGTCGCGTGACCGCCGACCCGTCCGCCGAGCCCGCGCCCGCAGGCGCCGAGCCTGCCCCTGAGCATCGCCCCGTCGTGGTCACGATCGCCGTCGTCCTGGTCTACATCAGCGCATTCGCGGCGGTTCTGCTGGGAATCCTCGTCCTCCTCAGCCGCTACGAGGTCGCAGGCTCGGACGTCCTCCCCGTCTCCCTGCTCGGGGCCGGGATCATCCTCTTCGGCCTCCTGCTGGTGGCCGTCGCATCGGGCATCGCACGGGGCAGCCGGCTGTCGCGCACCCTCGCGACCGTCTACCTCGCGATTCTGATCCTCCTGAACGCTGTGACGATCGCGACGACCGACAAGTGGGACTGGAGTGCGGCCGCGCAATTCGCCGTCGAGGTGCTGATCGTCCTCGCGCTCTGGCTCCCGCCGGGCGCTCGCCACTTCCGCCGCCCGCAAGCGGCGGACCCGGCTGATCAGGCGGCGGCCAGCGACCGAGCGACGTAGCGGCGGTGGAAGAACCGCACGATCTCGATCGCGCCGATCGTGAGCACGGTCACGATCGTCACCAGCCACGCTGCCTCTTCCCCCGGGTCTACGAGCTGGAAGAACGCGGTCAGGACCGGCACCGTGAACACAGCGACGAGGGCGATGAACATCCCGCCGATCACCAGAGCTTTGAACCGCGTGATCGGGCGTGAGAGCACCGTCAGCACCCAGATTCCGACGATCGCGAGGATGATCGTCGACCCCGTCCGCAGCTGCGGCTCGCTCACGCCGAGCTGCATGGCGCCCAGCGTGTAGAGGGTCAGCGCGACGGCGATGATCGAGCCGGCCGGAATGGCGAACGCCAGCGAGCGTCGGAGGAACCCCGGCACATAGCGCTGCGTGTTGGGAAGCAGTGCGAGGAAGAACGCCGGGATGCCGATCGTGAGGCCGTCGGTGATCGACAGCTGCCGTGGCAGGAACGGGAACTCGAGGACGAGGACGCCGAACAGCACCGCGAGCACCGTCGCGTAGACGGTCTTGTTGAGGAACAGCATCGAGACCCGCTCGATGTTCGCGATGACCTGACGCCCCTCCGCCACGACATCGGGCAGATGGGAGAACCGGCCGTCGAGGAGGACGATGCGCGCGACGGCCTTGGTTGCGGCGGCGCCGGAGTTCATCGCGATACCGAGGTCGGCGGTCTTGATGGCCAGGGCGTCGTTGACGCCGTCGCCGGTCATCGCCACCGTGTGCCCACGTGCCTGGAGCGCGATGACCATCCGCTTCTTCTGCTCCGGCGTCACCCTCCCGAAGACGATGTTCTGCTCCAGCACCTCGCCGAGCTCCGCGTCGTCCTCCGGGAGACCACGGGCGTCGAAGCCGTCGGTGACGTCGAGTCCGACGGCGCGGGCGATCGCGGCGACCGTGCGCGGATTGTCGCCCGAGATGACGCGGATGCCCACGCCTTGCCGCGCGAAGTACGCCAGGGTCTCCGCGGCATCCGGGCGCACCTGCTCTCGAAAGGTCACCACGGCGACGGGCGTGAGCGCCTCCGGCAGGCGCTCGGCCTCGACGTCCTCCGCGCTGATCCGCGACGCGGCGTGCGCGAGCACGAGCATACGGCGCCCTGACGAGGCGAGCGCGGTGACGGTTCGCCCCAGGCCGGTCGCCGCATCCGTCGCCGCGTCTGAGAACAGCATCTCCGGCGCCCCCAGCACCCACGTGCCTTCGGGCCCGGTCGCGAACGACGCGGCACTCCACTTGCGTGCGGACGAGAACGGGATGTACGCCACGGCGTGGAGCGGGGCCTCGACGGGGAAGGGCTCCCGAAGACACCTGGCCGTGGCGTTCGCATCCGGCGCCGCACCGAACCAGGCGAGCGCCTCGTCGCCGCCTCCGGCGCCGTCGGGCATTCGGTCGATCGCATCGAAGGCGATGTCGCCGCCCGTCAGGGTCCCGGTCTTGTCGAGGCAGATGATGTCGACGCGCGCGAGCCCTTCCACCGCCGGCAGCTCGTTGACGAGCACCTGGCGGGAGGCGAGCTTCGCCGCGCCGACCGCGAACGTGATCGAGGTGATGAGCACCAGGCCGAGCGGGATCATCGCCGTGAGGGCCGCGATCGTGTTCACGACGGCCTGAACCCAGCCGCCGTTCTCCCAGGCCTGCACCCAGCCGCCTGCGACCATCATCTGCGCATTGAGCACGAGCAGGCCGACGGGCCCGATGATCCAGCTCATCCATTTCAGGACGCGGTTCACGGAGGTGCGCACTTCGGAGGCGACGAGCGAGAACCGCTTCGCCTCGCCGGCGAACCGGTTCGCATAGGAGTCGGCGCCGACCCGCGAGACTCGCGCGGCTCCCTCCCCCGCGACGACGATGGAGCCGGAGAGCGCGTCGTCGCCGGGCTTCTTGTCGACCGCGTCCGACTCGCCGGTGAGCATGGACTCGTCGATCTGCAGCCCGCGCGTCTCCACGACGACCGCGTCAGCGGGCACCTGGTCTCCGGCCCGCAGCACCAGGATGTCGTCCAGTACGACGTCGGGCGGAGCGATCTCGGCCTCGGCCCCCTCGCGGCGCACCCGCGCGCGGGGGGCGTTCAGCAGGGCGAGCCGATCCAGCGCCGCCTTCGCCCGGAACTCCTGCACGCAGCCGATGATGGAGTTCGCGAACGCCGCGAGGCCGAACAGCGCGTCCTGCCAGCGCCCGAGCACGAAGAGCACGAAGAAGCACGCGAAGACGATGCCGTTGAACAGCGTGAACACGTTCGCGCGGACGATCGTCCAGACGCTGCGGCTCGTGTCGGCGACGTACGCGTTGGTGCGGCCGGTCCGCACGCGCTCGGCGACCTCGGCTGTGCTGAGCCCGCGCTCGACGGCGACCGTTGTGGAGACGTCGGCGGAGGCATCCATGCCATCAGGTTAGCGAGCGGAGTGCGGACGAACGGATGCTGCGACCCGGCGCACGCGGCGGGTCGCAGCATCCGTCATGTCAGCCCTTCGTCGCGCCGGCCATGAGTCCGCGCACGAAGAACCGCTGCAGCGCGAGGAACACGATGATCGGCACGAACAGCACGAGGAACGCACCGGCCGAAACGAGGAACCATTGGTTGCCCCAGGTGCCGGACAAGGAGTTCAGCGTCTGCGTCATCGGCAGCGATGTCGTCGGGGCGAAGATCGTCGCGACGAGCAGGTCGTTCCACACCCAGATGAACTCGAGGATGGCGAACGACGCGAGCGCGGGCGTCGCGAGCGGCAGGATGATCCGGAAGAAGATCTGCCCGTGCCCGGCGCCGTCCACGCGAGCCGCCTCGATGACGTCGGACGGGATCTCGGCGATGAAGTTGTGCAGCAGGAAGATCGCCAGCGGCATCGCGAAGATGACGTGGGCGATCCACACAGTGGCGAAGCTGTGATCGACCTCGCGCATCTCGAGGCCCGGGAAGATCTGCACGTCCCCGATCTCGAGCCCCCTCGAGAAGAGGCTCAGCAGCGGGACGAGCGCCATCTGGATCGGAACGATCTGGAGCGCGAACACCGCGACGAACAAGAAGCCGCGGCCCTTGAAATCCATCCACGCGAACGCGTACGCGGCGAGAGACGCGACCGCGAGCGCGAAGATCGTGACCGGAATCGTGATCGCGAGCGAGTTGAGGAACGACTCGCCCAGCGTCAGGGCGGTCCCCCCCGATGTCAGTGCGTCCTGATAGTTGCCGAGCGTGAAGTCGGGGTTGGTGAAGACCGTCCACCAGCCCGTCGTCGCCGAGTCCGCGCCCGGCCGGAACGACGTGATGAGCAGGCCGAGCGTCGGGATCGTCCAGAGGAACGCGATCGCGACGGCGAAGATGGTGGCAAGGGGCGAGGTCAGCCGCTTGTGTGCCAGCGCCTCGTTGCGCCGCGTCTCGCGCGCGACCCTGCGCGCCTCGGCTTTGGTGTTCTGCGGCGTGGACTTGGAGTCGACGGCGGTCATCACCGCACCTCCCTCTGCTTGCGCAGCTGCAACACGTTGTAGACGATCAGCGGCGTCACGAACACGAAGATCAGCACGGCGAGCGCCGCCGAGTGGCCGTAGCTCTGGAACCGCTGCTGCTGGTTGACCATCTCGAAGCCCAGCACTGTCGAGTTCGCCCGTCCGCCTGTCATCACCGCCACGATGTCGTACAGCTTGAGGGCTGCGATCGTGACGGTCGTCAGGACGACGATGATCGACGTTCGGATGCCCGGCACCGTCACGTTGATGAACCGCTGCCAGGCCGACGTGCCGTCGAGCTGTGCAGCCTCCAGCTGCTCCACCGGCACCGCCTTCATCGCCGCCGAGAGCACGACCATGGCGAAGCCGGTCTGTGCCCAGACGAATGCGAACAGAAGGCAGAACGTGTTGACCAGCGGCCAGATGTCGAGCCATGGCACCGGCTGGCCGCCGAAGGCCACCACGATCGCGTTGAGGGTGCCGATCTGCTCGCCCTGCCGATAGTCGTAGACGAACTTCCAGATGAGGCTGATGCTCACCGGCGCGATCGCGAACGGCATGAAGACGAGCAGCTTCAGCAGCCGCTCACCACGCGCCCGCTCCATGAAGGCCGCGTACGCCAGGCCGACGACTGTCGCGAAGATCGGGGCGAAGATCGCCCAGATGAGCGTATTGATGATCGACCAGAACCCCTGAGGGTTGGTGAAGGCCCACACGTAGTTCTCCAGCCCGACGAAGTTCTCGCCGGTCTTGTCGAAGAACGACTGGACGATGGTCGCGATGCTCGGGTACACCAGACCCACGAGGATCGCGATCGCGGCCGGCGCCATGAACAGCGTCAGCTGGTACATGTACCCGGCGCCCTGGCTCGCCCGGTAGTCCGCCCAGAAGAGCAGGCCTCCGGCGACGAGGGCGATGGCGATCACGTAGATCACGGCGCCCTGGTAGGGCCGCAGCAGCATGAACGCGAGGAATGGGATCGCGAAGCACGAGATGAGCCGCAGCCAGAAGTAGCCTCTGCCTGCGCGCGGAGCGAACTCGATGAGCACGAGCAGGATGCCGACCACCGCGGCGAAGACGACCAGGACGATGGGGATCTGGACGATCGGACCGAGATTGCCCAGCCACTGGAAGAACGAGTTGTACGAGAAGCCCAGCGAGACCGGACGCGCGTCCGGGTTGGGAGGGCTGAGGAGGAGGAAGATCACCAGCGCTGCGATCAGGATCAACCCGATCGCGACGCCGAGTCGCGTGGTCCGCCGCGAGGGAGGTTTTCTTCCTCCGCGTTCCGGTGGCGTCGCGCCCTGCTCCTGGTCGGCCGCCGATGTTGTGGCCTGAGACATGTTCTGCCTTCCCCCGTCGACCTCGACGGATGAATCACCCCGGTGCCGGGGCCGCACGTCGCCCGCGCGGACCCGGCACCAGGATGCGGTGGATCAGTCTTGATATCCCGCCTGGATATCGCTCAGGACCTGCGGCGTCGGCTTGCCGTCGATCCAGTCGACCATGCCGCGCCAGAACGAGCCCGAACCGACGGTCGCCGGCATCAGGTCGGAGGCGTCGAAACGGAACACGGTGTTCGGGTCCTGGACGATCTGCATCGCCTCGGTCAGGAACTCGCTCGACGCCAGCGTCGGATCGGCGCCGGTGTTGGCCGAGATCGCGCCGCCGAGCGCCACGCGCGCGTCGGCGAACTCGGGCGTCGACATGTACTCGAGCACCTGCTGCGTGGCGGCGTCGTCCGAGAACGGCGTGACGAACTCGCCACCGCCCTCGACCGCGAGCTCCCCTTCCTTCACGCCGGGGAGGATGAACGCGTAGATGTCACCGTCCGGTGCGATCGTCGGCGTCTGTCCGTCCGCGGTCTGCGCGGTGAGGAAGTTCGCCGTGAGGAACGAGCCCTGGTGCGTGAGCGCGCAGGTTCCGTTTGCCACCGCAGCTGCGATCGGGTCACCGAACGCCGTCGGGTTGATGCTCTTGACATCGCCGAAGCCGGCGTTGACGTAGTCCGGGTTCAGCAGGATCTCGCCGACCGAGTCGAACGCCGCCTCGATGTCGGGGTCGGTGAACGGGGTGTCACCGGCGGCCCAGCTGTCGTAGACGTCGGCGCCGGCCTGACGCAGGACGAGGTCCTCCACCCAGTCCGTTCCCGGCCATCCCGACGCCGCCTCGGAGAAGAACCCCGCGCACCACGGGGGCTGGCCGGTCTTCTCCCGGATCGTGTCGGTGAGTGTGAGGAGTTCGTCCCAGGTCGTCGGCACCTCGACGCCCCACTCCGCGAAGCTCTGGGGCGAGTAGTACACGTAGCCCTTCAGGTTCGCGAGCATCGGCGCGGCGTAGAACGTGCCGTCGAGCGATCCGTAGTCCTTCCACGCCGGAGCCCAGTACTCGTCGACATTCGCTTCGACCTCCGCGGTGCCCTCCTTGACCTCTCCGGTCTCGATGAGAGAGCGCAGGAGGCCGGGCTGCGGCACGATCGCGATGTCGGGCGCGGAGCCACCCGCGACCTTCGTGACGATGTTGCCCTCGAAGCCCTTGTCCCCCGTGTACTCGACGATGATGCCGGTGTCTTCGGTGAACTGGTCGAACGACTTCTGGAGGTTCTCCGCCTCCGAGCCGGTGATGCCGCCGGCGATCTGAACGGTCTCTCCTTCGACGGAGCCGCTGTCGCCGCCGTCGTCGCCGCCCTCGGCGCATCCGGCGAGTGCGAGTGCTGCGACGGCCGTCAGTCCCAGCGCGATGTAGCCGTGTCGACGACGTGATCGCAGTGCAGTCATGTGTCTGCCTCCTCTTTGAGTACGCGGAGCCACGCCTCTCGGGCTCCACAGATGTGAGATCGGGAACCGATTCCATGCTCAAACTAGGGGATGCCGCCAGAGCGCACAATGACCCGGGATCACAACTCGGTAAACACCGCCACCGGGACTGGTGCGAGGTGCGCGATCACGGCATGATGACCCCTGGAACCGGTTCCAGGATCCCGGGTGACGTCGGCGTCCCCGGGCGCGCGAGGAGGACCCGATGGCGGGCATCGCCGATGTTGCGCGGGCGGCAGGCGTCTCGAAGTCGACGGCCTCGCGGGCTCTCACCGGCTCGGGGTACGTCTCCGCAGCCACCCGCCAGCGGGTGCGGGATGCCGCGACCGCCCTGGGCTACGTGCCCACGACGAGCGCCGTGAGCCTGGTGACGGGACGCACCCAGACCGTCGGTGTCGTCATGCCGTCGCTGGACCGGTGGTTCTTCGCCCAGGTTCTCGAAGGCATCCAGGATGCGCTGCTCGAGCGCCGGTACGACCTCGCCCTCTACGGCGCGCCACCCGAGTCGGCTGCGCGCCGCGAGATGTTCGAGCACTTCCTCGCCCGCAAGAGGTTCGACGGGCTGATCGCGGTCGGCATCGAGCCCAGCGCACGCGAGCTCGAGCGGCTCGTCGCCTTCGGCAAGCCGGTCGTCGCCGTCGGCGGCTACGACATCGGCACCAATGCCGTCTCGATCGATGACGAGGCCGCCGCCCGGATCGCCACCGACCACCTCATCGGCCTGGGGCACCACGAGATCGTCTTCCTCGGGGGCGACCCCGACGGCCGCCGCACCAGCTTCGGCGACGGCCGGCGCCTGGACGGGTATCGCTCTGCGATGCGCGAGGCAGGGTTCGAGGCATCCGCTCGCCATGTCCAGTCCGAGGTGACGATGCCCGGCGGGTACGGCGCGGCCGTCGAGCTGCTCGGCGACCGCCGCACGCGGCCGACGGCCATCGTGGGGGTGTGCGACGAGGTCGCGGTCGGCGCGATCATCGCCGCGCGACGGCTGGGGATCCGGGTTCCGGAGCGGCTCAGCGTGGTCGGCATCGACGACCACGCCTACGCCGAGATGTTCTCGCTCACCACGCTGCAGCAGCGGCCGCACCAGCAGGGACGCGCCGCCGTGCAGCTGCTCATGTGGCAGCTCGACGACCCCGACGCCCCCACCCACCGCATGTACGAGTCGTCACCGCTCGTGGTGCGCAACTCCACAGCCTCCGTCGACGACGACGCGTCCGCGATCATCGGCGTCGGCCCGCTCGGCACCGCCTGAACCTCGGACCGTGCGTCAGAGCACGGCGAGGTCCCGGAAGGTGCGAGCTTCCCACGCCACGCGCTCCACGGCGTCCTCGACGCCGGTCACGACGCGGAAGGTCTCGCCGGCGGACGCCTCGACCCGCACCAGCGCGGGCGCGATGGGCGTCGGGGGCGGACCGGTGACGATCTCCTCGAGCACCCGGGTGAAAGCACCGGTGCGCTCGAGCGGGGCGAGCAGCCCCTCCGCGCCGCGGACGTGCCGGACGAGGTTGTCGAGCAGCTCGGTGCGCTCGAACGCGTAGGTGCGTGGCAGCGCCGCTCCGTCGCGATGGACGTGGAGGGTGTCGAGCGTGTAGACGTACACCAGGAAGCCCCGGCTGCCCCGCACGAGCACGTACGGCTCATGCCGTTCCCCGGCGGTCGCCGCGAGGCCGGCCGCCACCCGCGCTCCCCCGCGCAGGTCGATGACGAGCGACGATGTGTCGTCGGTCGCGATGTCGTTCGCGCGACGGAGGTCCGCGTCGATCCCGACGACGTCCTCGGGGGCGGCGGCACCGGCGATCGCGAGCGCCGTCGCGATCGCGTGGGCCAGCGGATTGGTCGCGACGCCGTCGGCGACCAGCCGGCCATCGAGAACGCGGTGCCCCGCCCACGGCGCGCGCCGCCAGTACTCCTCGGACCGGGCCCATTGCCCCACCGCCCCGTAGTGGAGCACGTCGCCGATGATCCCGGATGCTGCGGCCTCGGCCGTCGCCGCCACACCGGCGCTCCCCAGCGACTGGAAACCGACCTGCACGGCTCGGGATGCAGCATCCGCCGCGCTCACGAGCTCGTGGTGATCGGCGACGGACGGCACCGGGGGCTTCTCGAGCAGCACATGCGCGCCGCGCGCGAGCGCCAGCCGGGCGAGGCCTGCATGGGTCGGGATCGGGGTGCTGAGCACGACGATGTCGAGGTGGACGGCGTCGATCATGGCGACGGCGTCGGCGAACACCTGCGTCGAGGAGGGAACGTCGCCGCCGCCCCGGGGGTCGGCGACGGCGACGAGTTCGAGGTCGGAAGCGGCGAGCACCGCGTCGACGTGGCGGCGCCCGTGGCCGTGGACGCCGGCGACGCCGACGCGGAGGCGTCCGGTCACAGCCCCGCCTCGGCGCGCAGCGCGGGAAGGGCCGCCTCGACGGCCGCAGCGTCGGCGAGCTCCTCGTCGAGCACGTACGCCGTCAGCTCGAGGCTGAGCTCCCCTCCCTCGGGGATCGTCCGGGGCTCGTCCCATGCGACGGACGGCCCTGCGCCCAGGTACTCGGCGAACCGCACGAACCACGGCAGGCGCTCGTCGCCCTGGGTCAGCACGACGGTCGTGCCCCGTTCGGGGAAGGTGAAGGCGAGCCACGGAGTCGCCGCGCCGTGCACGTCGCGCTCGGTGTCGCCGGCAGGGCTGAAGACGCGGGCGATCTCGGGGGCGAAACGCCAGAAGATGCCGCCGTAGCCCGCGCCGTCGCGCCCGTTCGTCGCCGGGGAGCCGAACGTGATCGCGTCGAGGGTCGCCTTGAGACGGCTGCGCCAGCGGAGCGCCCAGCCGTTCGCGAGCTCGGCGGAGCGGAGCTCCCGCACTTCGACGAGCTGCGTGGTGCCGTGCTCGTCGACCCAGCTGAGCCGCTCGTCGAGCGCGTGCCCCTCGATGTGGAGGCGGTCCCGGCGCTGGCGTCCGTGGTTGGGCACCATGACCGATCCCTCGCCGCGCACGTAGGTGCGCCCGCCCCAGTACGACGTGCCGTTGACGTCGGCGATGGCGAGGCTCACGCCCAGGTGGTGGGGGTGGTCCGTAGGCTCGGTCACGGTGAGCGGGGTGCCCGTGCGGGAGATCACGGCGTCGAGATAGGGCCGCGGCGACAGCACCGAGTCGACGTTCACGCCCTCCTCGTACTGGGCGACGACGGTGGACCCCAGCCGGAGCACCGGACGCGCAGGCCCCACCCAGCCGCTGGCGTGGGACGCCGGACCGGAGCTGTGGCGCGCGACCAGGACGGGCCGATAGAACAGGGGGTGGTCGGCGCTCTCTCCGTCCAGCGCTTGACGCATGCGATTCCAAGCCTGCCGCCCGATCTCGATCCGCGGGACCGACATGGTCGTCAGCGGAGGGGCGGCGAAACGAGACTGCGGGATGTCGTCGATCCCGACGATGGAGAGTTGTTCGGGCACCTCCACGCCAACCTCGCGCAGGCGCGACATGAGCCCGAGCGCGACGAGGTCGTTGAAGGCGATGGCGGCGGTCGCCCCGGTCTCGAGCACGGCGTCGGCGGCGTCGTAGCCCGCCTCCATGCTCGATCCCGCCGGAATGGTGAGGAACTCGAGGTCGGGGTACTCCCGGGCGAGCTCCCCCAGTCCGAGGGCCCGCTGCTCGTTCGCGTAGCTGAGGGCCGGGCCCGCGACGTACGCGATACGTCGATGGCCGAAGCCGCGCAGGTGCATCCCCAGCTCCTTGACGGCAGTGGCGTAGTCGACCGACAGCTGCGCGGCGGCAGTGTCGTCGACGCGACGGTTCACCACCACGACCGGCGTGGTGCGCTGGATCAGATCGCGCAGCTCGGCGTCCGGCATGCGGGGCGAGACCAGCACGAGCGCGTCGCACTTGCTGCGGGCCTCGCTCGCGATGTCGGCCTCGACGCCGACCGCCTCGGCGCTGTCGGCGACGAGCACGCGGTAGCCGTCGCGGGCTGCCGCGACGGTGAGGCCCTTGAGCACGCCCTGGAACATCGGATTCTCGAGGTCGGGCACCAGCAGCGCGATGGTGTGGCTGCTCCCCCGCACGAGGCTGCGCGCCGCCTCGCTCGGCGAGTAGTTCAGTGCGGCGACCGCGCGGTTGACCTTCGCGACGATCGCGGGGTCGACGGTGGCGACGCCGTTGAGGACGCGCGAGACGGATGCCTGCGACACACCGGCGTGCTGTGCGACCTGCGCCATCGTGATCGGGCGCGACGTGACCTCGCTCAAGGAATCCCCTCCTCTCTCAATAGTGGGCGTGTTCGGACCCGGTGCGGCGCATTCGGACCGATGACATGCAGGCGGGCGACCTGCCCGCCGTGGGCGCTCGTCCCGGGCCGCAGTCCGCCGTCCCCGGGCGGCGTGCCCGCCCGGGACCGGACCCCTCATCACTTCGGTCCGGCCCCGCGCGGTCCTGGGGACGACGGGGTCGCGCGCTCGAATGGGCGCGACCCCGCTCGTCGGCTAGATGGCGGCGTCGTCGAGCGCCCGCTGCAGCTCGGCGATGAAGCTCGCCGCGGCGTCCTCGGGCGTCACTTCGCCGAACAGCACCCGCTGGGTGTGCTGGTCGATGATCGTCTCGATGGCTCCACCGCCCGGCGGGGTGGCGGGGGGCGCGTCTCCCACGCGCGGCGCGATCTTGTCGAGGAAGTCGACGACCTCCTGGTTGACCTCGTCGAGCTTGGGGGTGATGTACTCGCGGATCTTCTCGTTGGCCGGCACGCCGCGCTCGGCGAGCAGCAGGTCGGCCGCCTCCTCGCTGTTCGCGAGGAAGTCGAGGAACAGCGCGACCTCGGCGGGGTGCTCGGTCTTGGCCGACGCCGACCAGAACATCGACGGCTTGTAGTACGCGGCGGCGTCTTCGCCCTCGTCCGGCGTCGGCACCATGAGCGGCACGAGGTTCTGACCGCTCGCGTCGCGCAGCGCCGCGACCTGGTTCGACCACCACGGTCCGAAGGCCGACTGGTTGGTCGCCGTGAACGACTCTGCGAGTCCGGCCGACTCGCGCTCGATCGTCGCAGAGGGGACGGGCGTGCCGCCGGCCTCGGTGACATCGAGCAGGTTCTGCCACCAGGCGGCGAGCGTCTTCTCGGTCGCGGTCACCTCGGGCGATCCGTCCTCGGCGTACAGCGACTCGCCGTGCTGACGCAGCCAGTTGTTGAGGCCGCCGTCCTCGAAGCCCCACGACTGCGAGCCGACGACCGCGCCGCCGCTGGCGGCGGTGACCTCCTCGGCGATCTCGTTGAGGTCGTCCCACGACCACGTCTCGTCGTCGGGAACATCGATGCCGAGGCTCTCGAGGACATCCACGTTCGCCATATATGTGTACGTGTTGATGCCGACCGGGATGCCGTACTGCGTGCCGTCGAGCGCTCCGGTGCCGAGCACCGACTCCGGGAAGTCGCCGGTGGGCAGCTGGTCGCCGAGGGTTCCGAGGTCGAGCAGCACGCCGTTCGCGGCGTACGTCGAGAGCTGCTTCTCGTCCATCTGGATGATGTCGGGCGCATCGCCGGCCGCCACCGTGGTGGCGAGCTTGTCCCAGTAGCCCGCCCAGTCGGTGTACTGCGGCTCGATGGTGATGTTCTCGTGCTCGGCCTCGAAGGCCGCGATGAGCTCCTCGGTGATCCCGTGGCGGACGTCGTTGCCCCACCAGGTGAAGCTGAGCGTCACGGGCTCGTCGGACAGTGTCGGGCCGGTGGCGGGGGTCTCCGCCTGACCCGCGCACGCCGTCAGCGTCAGCATCGTCGCTGCGCCGACGGAGGTCAGCAGCAACCAGCGCGGTGCGGTTGTGGTGCGTCGCATGTCTTGCATCCTTTCGACCGAAGTCGGTGAGTGGTGTTGGTGCGTTGTGATGAGGGTGGGCCCGGCGGCCCGCGAAGCGGTGCGTGACGCGAGCGTCACTTGATCCCGGTCGTCGCGATCCCCTTGATGAGGAACTTCTGGCCGAACAGGAAGATCAGGAAGATCGGGATGAGCGAGACGACGCTCATCGCGAACATCTGGGCGTAGTTGGTGGAGCTCTGCGCGTCCTCGAAGGACCGCAGCGCCAGGGGCACGGTGTACAGCTCGGGCTTGGTGAGGAAGATCAGCTGCGAGAAGAAGTCGTTCCACGTCCAGATGAAGGTGAAGATCGCCGTCGTCGCAAGCGCCGGGACCATCAGCGGCAGGATGATCTGGAGGAAGATCCGGGGGTGACCTGCGCCGTCGATCCGCGCGGCCTCATCGAGCTCCTTCGGGATGCCGCGGATGAACTGCACCATCAGGAAGATGAAGAACGCGTCGGTGGCGAGGAGCTTCGGCACGATCAGCGGCAGGAGGGTGTTGACCCATCCCAGCTGGGAGAACAGCACGTACTGCGGGACGATGATCACGTGGATCGGGAGCATGATGCTCAGGAGCATCACCGCGAACCAGAACCGCTTGCCGGTGAACGACAGCCGCGCGAAGGCGTAGGCGGCCATCGAGCACGACACCAGGTTGCCGACGATGCAGCCGAGCACGATCAGCGCCGAGTTCCACATGTACACGTTGAACGGGTAGGCGAGCGCGTTCCAGCCGTCGGTGTAGTTCGAGACCTCGAAGCTGTCGGGGATGATGCTCGGATCGCGGAAGATCTCGTCGTTCGGACGCAGCGAGCTGACGACCATCCAGATTACGGGATAGAGCATCGCGAGCGCGAGCGCGATGAGCAGGGTGTGGCGCACGATGCTCGTCATCGGCCTGCGGAAGGGGCTCCGCCGGCGGGTGCGCGGCTGGCGTCCGGTGACGATCGTCTCGGTCGCGAGCGGGGCCGTCGTGGCGGCGTCGTCAATCTTGGTCATCGTAGAAAACCCAGAATCTCGAGGTCCAGAACATCAGGACGGTCAGAATGCCGATGATGACCAGCAGCAACCACGCCATGGCCGATGCGTAGCCCATGTTGTAGTTCGTGAAGCCCTGCTGGTACAGGTACAGCGTGTAGAAGAGCGTGGAGTCGACCGGCCCGCCGGTGCCGCCCGAGACGATGTACGCCTGGGTGAACGACTGGAACGTGCCGATCAGCTGCAGCACGGCGTTGAAGAAGATGATCGGCGTGAGCAGCGGGATCGTGATGCGGAAGAGCTGCTGCCGCCGGCTGGCCCCGTCGACGTCGGCCGCTTCGTAGTACATCGTCGGGATCTGGCGGAGGCCCGCGAGGAAGATCACCATCGGCGAGCCGAAGGTCCAGACGTTCAGGATCATGAGCGTGCCGAGGGCGGTGTCAGGGTTCGAGATCCACCCCTGCCCCTCGATTCCGAAGACCGCGAGCACCTGATTGACGAGACCGTCGACGCCGAAGATCTGGCGCCACAGGATCGCGATCGCGACGCTCGCGCCGAGCAGCGACGGCAGGTAGAAGGCCGACCGGTAGAAGGCGAGCCCGCGCAGGCCCCGGTCGAGCACGATCGCGAGGAACAGCGCGACGGCGAGCTGCAGCGGCAGCGACACGAACACGTACGTGAACGTCACCTGGAGGGCGGAGTGCAGCCGCTCGTCCTCCCACATGCGGGCGTAGTTCTGGAAGCCGATCCACTTCGGCGGGCTGAGCAGGTTGTACCGCGTGAACGACAGGCCGAACGATGCCACCATCGGGCCGATCGTGATCAGCGCCAGCCCGACGAACCACGGGGCGAGGAAGAGGTAGGCGGCCTTGTTCTGCTTCTTGCCGTCGCCCTTCGCTGTCTTGAGCTTGCCGAGCTCGCTGATCGCGCTCATGCGGATGCTCCGCGTGCGCGCCGCGGGGGCCGCGTTCTGGGGCGGTGCGTCGTCGTCACCGAATCCTCCGGTCTCGTCTTCGAGGGTGAGAATGCGCTTTCTGGAATGCGCTTTCTCATTCTTGTCAGAACGGATGCTGCAGCGCAAGCCCTGCGGTGAAATCAACGGTGGAGCGTGACCGATTCGTGAGAAAGGGATTTCGCAGAATGCGCAGTCTCACTCGGCGGCGGACCGCCGACAGCACGACGAAGGCCCCGGATGCCGTGCATCCGGGGCCTTCGTGGGTTCGCTGCAGAAGCAGCGCGGGATTACTTGAGGGTAACCGTCGCGCCGGCCTCTTCGAGAGCGGCCTTCGCCTTCTCGGCGGTCTCCTTGTTGGCGCCCTCGAGGACGGCCTTCGGAGCGCCGTCGACGACCGCCTTCGCCTCACCCAGGCCGAGCGAGGTGAGCTCGCGGACGACCTTGATGACCTGGATCTTCTTGTCGCCGGCGGCCTCGAGGACGACGTCGAACGAGTCCTTCTCCTCGGCCTCTTCCGGAGCGGCACCGGCGGGCGCGCCCGCAGCGGCAACCGCGACCGGGGCGGCGGCGGTGACGTCGAAGGTCTCCTCGAACGCCTTGACGAACTCGCTGAGCTCGATGAGCGTGAGCTCCTTGAACGCGTCGAGCAGCTCCTCAGTGCTGAGCTTTGCCATGATGTTTCTCCTTGATTGTGGTTTTGCTACGCCGAGGCCCGGTGTCAGGCCGCGGACTCCTGCTTCTCGCGCAGCGCGTCGACCGTGCGGACGGCCTTCGACGGAAGCGCATTGAAGACGTATGCCGCCTTGGTCATCGAGGCCTTCATCGCACCGGCGAGCTTCGCCAGCAGGACTTCACGGCTCTCGAGGTCGGCGAGCTTGTTGACCTCGTCAGCGCTCAGGGGGTTTCCGTCGAAGAAACCGCCCTTGATCACGAGAAGAGGGTGTGCCTTGGCGAAGGCACGGAGACCCTTCGCGACGGAGACCGGGTCACCGTGCACGAATGCGATGGCCGACGGACCCTTGAGGTCGTCGTCCAGCGACGAGATCCCCGCGTTGTTCGCGGCGATCTTGGTCAGCGTGTTCTTCACCACGGCGTATTCCGCGTCCTGACGGATGCTGTTGCGCAGCTCCTTGAGCTGGGCAACCGTCAGACCGCGGTACTCGGTCAGCAGAACGGCGGTCGAGTCCTCGAAGTGCTTCGTGAGCTCGGCGACCGATGCTTCCTTCTGCGCCATGGCCACTCCTTGTGTGAATGAGACGCTCCGCGGTGGCGGGGCGCCGGCCGAAGGCTCCCGGTCATCCTCGTCGCGGCAACAAAAAAGCTCCGGCGCAAGCGCACGGAGCGGGATTCCTGAATCCAGGAGAATCGTTCGTGACACCTGCGCGGGCCCCTGCGTTGCAGAGCTTCGATCTTCATGCGTTCGCACGCACGTCGATGACCGGCGGTCTTCGGCTTCCACAAGCGTAGAGGATGCCGCTCCCAATGCCAAATCGAGACGGAGAGGCGTCTCCGGGCGATGTGCGCAGGCCTCCGCCCGGATTCTCACACTTTCTTCACTTCCCCCTGGAGAGCGCTTTGCATATGCTCCCTCGCGACGGGTGTCAACGATGACGCCCGCGTTGGAGGGGAAGACGATGTACCCATCTAGAACACTTTCCAAGCGCGCCAAGGTGGCGGTGATCGCGACGACGGCGGTCGCCGCCCTGGCGCTGGTTCCGGCAGGCGGCGCTTTCGCGGCACCCGCCCAGGCGTGCGAGACACGCACGAACAACACGTACGAGAAGCTCCTCTCATGCGTGACCGTCGACGGGGTCCTCGAACACGAGCAGGCGCTGCAGACCATCGCGAGTGCCAACGGCGGGACTCGTGCGGCCGGCACCGCGGGCTACACCGCGAGCGTCGAGTACGTGGTCGACACACTCAAGGCGGCGGGCTGGAACGTCGAGCTCGACGAGTTCCCGTTCACCTTCGTGCCGCCGCCCGTCCTCGAACAGCTGACGCCGGTCGCCGCCGGGTACGGCTCCGGCACCTTCACCGGAACCGGGTACGGCGAGGTCACGGGCAACGTCATCCCGGTCGACATCGTCCTCACCCCGCCGCGAGACCCGGTCACGAGCGCGTGCGACGCGTCGGACTTCGTGGGTCTCGACTTCTCGGGGCCGAACGACATCGCGCTCATCCAGCGCGGCACGTGCGAGTTCGGCGTGAAGGCGATCAACGCGCAGAATGCCGGCGCCGAGGCCGTGATCATCTTCAACCAGGGCAATACCCCGCTGCGCGAAGGGCTCGTGACGGGCACGCTGTTCGGCATCAACCAGACGCCACTCAGCATCCCGGTCGTGGGCGCGAGCTTCGCCGACGGCGCGGCGCTCGCCCAGGCGGGCTCGACGGCGCACATCGTCGTCGATGAGCCCGAGTCGCGTCCGCAGGTCAACGTGATCGCGGAACTGCCCGGCGTCAACGACACGAACGTCGTCATGGCAGGTGCGCACCTCGACTCCGTGCTGGCCGGTCCCGGCATCAACGACAACGGCAGCGGTTCGTCGGCACTCCTCGAGATCGCCCAGCAGATCTCGAAGCTCAAGCCCCAGAACACGGTCCGCTTCGCGTGGTGGGGTGCCGAGGAGAGCGGCCTGCTCGGCTCGCGCGCGTGGGTCGACCAGCAGGTCTCGGAGGGCACCCTCGACGAGGTCGCGCTCTACCTGAACTTCGACATGGTGGCATCGCCGAACTACATCTTCATGGTGTACGACGGCGACGAGTCGGGTTGGGACGCGCCTGCCGGTGTGCCGATCCCCGAGGGCTCCACCCAGATCGAGGACCTGTTCGAGAGCTACTACACGTGGGCGGGCGTACCGTACGACGACGCGCAGTTCAGCGGCCGCAGCGACTACCAGGCGTTCATCCTGAACGGCGTGCCGGCAGGCGGCCTGTTCACCGGCGCCGAGGTGCCGAAGACCGCGCAGCAGCAGGCGATCTGGGGCGGTGTGGCGGGCCAGCAGTACGACCCGTGCTACCACCTCGCGTGCGACGACATCGACAACCTCGCGCTGGACGCACTCGACGTCAACTCCGATGCGATCGCCGCAGCCGTGATGACGTACGCGTACTCCACCGAGACGGTGAACGGCGTGCCCGGCAAGAACGTTCCGGGAAACTTCACGTTCCCGGCTCCCGCCGGCCCCCAGGGCACCGTGAACCTTCCCGGTGGCGGGGGGCTCGCACCCGACCACGACCACGTGAACGGCGACGTCGACTGAGTCGATGAGCTGGGCGAGGCGGGGGTGCCGATTCGGCACCCCCGCTTTCGCGTGCGCCCCGACATCGGAACCCATTGCGCCGATCCCCCGGGAGGACGATGCTCGGACGCGAACCCCAGAACGACAGAGTCGCACGACCACGTCTGCCGAGCGACGGAGAGGACGACGATGTCTGGAAACAGGGCGGTGGCGTACAAGGGGCCGGGTGAGGTCGAGGTCATCGACACCGACTACCCGACGTTCGAGCTGAAGGACGGGCCGGGCGTGAACCCGGCGAACGTGGGCAGGAAGGTGCCGCACGGCGCAATCCTCAAGACCGTGTCGACGAACATCTGCGGGTCGGATCAGCACATGGTCCGCGGCCGCACCACGGCGCCGGCGGGGCTCGTGCTCGGTCACGAGATCACCGGCGAAGTCGTCGAGGTCGGCCCCGACGTCGAGTTCGTCAAGGTCGGCGACATCGTCTCCGTCCCCTTCAACATCGCGTGCGGCCGCTGCCGCAACTGCAAGGAGGGCAAGACCGGCATCTGCCTCAACGTCAACCCCGACCGCCCCGGCAGTGCCTACGGGTACGTCGACATGGGCGGGTGGGTCGGCGGACAGGCCGAATACGTCCTCGTCCCCTACGCCGACTGGAACCTCTTGGTCTTCCCCGACCGCGACCAGGCGCTCGAGAAGATCCTCGACCTGACGATGCTCTCCGACATCTTCCCCACCGGCTTCCACGGCGCCTACACCGCCGGTGTGCGGCCGGGGTCCACGGTCTACATCGCCGGCGCCGGGCCCGTGGGTCTCGCGGCGGCGGTCGGCGCGCAGCTGCTCGGCGCGGCCGTGGTCATCGTGGGCGACCTCAACGCCGACCGCCTCGCCCGCGCCCGTTCGTTCGGCTGCGAGACGGTCGACGTGTCGAAGGGCGACCCGAAGGACCAGATCGCCGAGATCCTGGGCGTCCCCGAGGTCGACAGCGGCGTCGACGCCGTCGGCTTCGAGGCGAGAGGACACGGATCGGATGCCTCGCACGAGGCGCCCGCGACGGTGCTCAACTCGCTCATGGACCTGACTGCGGCGGGCGGCGCCCTCGGCATCCCCGGCCTCTACGTCACCGGCGACCCGGGCGGCATCGACGAGGCCGCCAAGGTGGGATCGCTGTCACTGCGTCTCGGCCTCGGCTGGGCGAAGTCGCTGTCGTTCACCACCGGCCAGTGCCCGGTCATGAAGTACAACCGCCAGCTCATGATGGCGATCCTCCACGACAAGGTGCACATCGCCGACGCCGTCGGCGCGACCCCCATCGGCCTCGAAGACGCCCCGCAGGGCTATGCCGACTTCGACCAGGGTGCCGCCAAGAAGTACGTGCTCGACCCCAACGGCTACATCCGGACCGCTTGACCGCGCCTCGGCCCGAGGCATCCGTCCCGCTATGAAAGGAACTCCCCATGTCCGTGACCCTCGCAGACGCCCGCCGCGTGATCGAAGCCGCTGAGAAGCGCGCCGACGAGATCGGCCAGCCCATGAACATCGCCGTCGTCGATGCGGGCGGCAACCTCGTCGCGCACGTGCGCCAGGACGGCGCCTGGATCGGCAGCACGAGATCGGCCAGCCCATGAACATCGCCGTCGTCGATGCGGGCGGCAACCTCGTCGCGCACGTGCGCCAGGACGGCGCCTGGATCGGCAGCATCGAGATCTCGATCAGCAAGGCATGGACGTCGAAGGCGTTCGACATCTCGACCAAGGACCTCGGCGACAACTCGCAGCCGACGCAGCAGTTC
Organism: Microbacterium sp. Leaf288; assembly: GCF_001422925.1. GTDB lineage: Bacteria > Actinomycetota > Actinomycetes > Actinomycetales > Microbacteriaceae > Microbacterium. Next base: position 467,238 of record NZ_LMNI01000011.1, on the reverse strand, counting down.
TTCGGCATCCACACCACCAACGCGCACGGCCGCGGCGTCGCGATCTTCGCCGGCGGAGTGCCGCTCAGCCGCGACGGCAAGGTCGTCGGCGCGGTCGGCGTCAGCGGCGGCTCGGGCGAGCAGGACCAGACCGTCGCAGAGGCCGGCGCCGCAGCGTTCTGACGCCTCAGCCGCCGGCCGGCGCCCCGGCGACGTCAGGTGCGCCAGGGGCAGAGATCGACCTTGTGACCGTCGGCGTCGGCGAGCGTCCACCATTCGGGCGCGTGCGAGTCGTCGACGATGACGCCGCCCGCGGCGAGCGCGGCGTCGAGCCGCTTCTCGATGACGTCGCGTGGTCCGTTGACGTCGAGGTGCGATCGACCCCGCAGCGGCTTGTCGACCGGCTGGAACCAGATGAGCGGGCCGCGGCCGTCCTTGTCGAACAGGACGCCGTCGCGCACCTCCGAGAATCCAGTCGCCGCCTTCCAGAACGGCACGACGGCGCCGGGGTCGGGTGTGGCGACCGCGAGCATCACGTCGAGCATTCGCCCGGTGTCGGCCGGGATGTCGAGTTCGCGCGCGGCCTGCGAGATCTGCGCGGCGAGCGCCGCGTCCTTCTGCGTCAGTCCGCCCGCCGAGTGCGTCATGAGCCGCACGCGCACGGAGGTGTATCGCACGTCGACGTCGGGATGGTGGTCGGCCGCCTCTGCCAGTTCGGCGATCGCGCCGAAGAGCTGCGCCCCGGCGGCGAACGTGCCGGTGCGGAACAGCGCGAACGCCCCGGTCACGCGCGGATGCCAGTCCTCGACACCGGGGAACGCGCGGAACTCGCCTGAAGTGATGGTGTCCATGCCCTGAGGATGCCACCGTGGCCGCCGACCGCAACCCCCCTTGCACGCCGCGGGCCCTCGACCGCGGTGCGTCGCAGGCGGCGGATGTCGGGTTCGCGGCGTAGCCTCGAAGGGTGAATCCCGTTCCCTCCGTCGCGCACCCGTCCGGGCTCGCGGCGCAGGCACCGGAGGTCGCCGCCCGCATCGTCGCGGACTCGCGCGACCGGGTGGCCTGGGTGCGCGCGCGGTCCCGGGGCATCACCGCGACGGACGTCGCCACCCTCACCTCCGACAGGGCGATCGCCCGCGCGGCCGATGCGAAGCTCCTCGGCTCGGGCTTCTCGGGGAACGCCTACACCGCGCACGGACGCGCCCGCGAGCCCGAGATCGCGGCGTGGGTCGCGGCGACCCACGGCATCCAGCCGTCGTCCGCGCTCTTCCACGCGGTCGTCGAGAAGCGCCACCTCGCGACCCCCGACGGCATCGGTGTCGACAGCGCGGGTCGCATCACGCTGGCCGAGATCAAGACGACGAACAAGGCGTGGCGCAGCATCCCGCGGGGCTACCTCCGCCAGGTGTGGTGGCAGCAGCACGTGCTGGGCGCGGAGCGCACGCTGGTCGCGTGGGAGCAGCACGACGGCTTCGTCCCCGTCGACGACGAGCCCCGCTGCGCGTGGGTCGATCGCGACGACGCCGAGATCGCGAAGCTCGTGCGCCTCGCGACCTCCCTCATCGACGAGCTCTACCTGCGCACCATGCGCGCACGGCAGCAGCCGGCACGGACCCCGCAGCCGCCCGCCGCGCCGCGGGAGCCGTTCCGCGCGCTCGCCCTCGCGGACTGACCGCTCGCGCAGCCGGCGCCGCACTCACCGGATCGTGATGACGCGCCGGTTCTCGGCATCCCACACCCGCGCACCGACGGCTTCCCCGCTGATGTGCGGGGCGCTGATCGTGCGCATCGCCGTCGCCAGTCGTACCGCGGTCAGCCCACGCGCGAGGGTGATGTGCGGCGTCCAGTGGTCGATGCGCGTGGTCGAGTAGCGGGGCTCGGGTCTGCCGGCGAGCTCGGCCACGACGCGGTGGATCTCCAGCAGGGCGGAGGTCACGACGACCTGGCGCGTGAGCACGTACCGATCCCGGTGGCCGAGGAGCAGCACTCCTCCGAGCTCGAGGGGAACGGGAAGCATCTCGGCGATGCCGGCGAAGGCCGGCGGCTCGAGATGCTCCCGCACCGCGAGCGTGACGTGGGGGCGGTTGCTGGGCGCCGGGTTGCGTCCTGAGCTCGGCAGATCCGCGCCGAGGAGCCGGTCCCAGTCCTCCCGCACCACGCGGTCGATCTCGTCATCCGGAATCAGCTCGACGCTGAACACCCCTCCATCCTCCCGCGCGCCGGCGTCCTGCGCCGGACACGGCTCACCGCGCCTGCCTGGCCGCCTCGACCTTCGCCGTCTCCGCTGCTGCGGCCTCCGCATCGCCGTCGTCCGCACCCGCGTCCGATACGCCGCCATCGATACCCGCGGCCTCGACCTCGGCACCCGCCGCTTCGGCGTCCCAGCCGGGCTTCGGCACCGAGTCGATGAGCAGCCGCGTGTACTCGTGCTGCGGGGCTGCCAGGAGCTCCGCCGTGCGACCGCGCTCGACGATCTCGCCGCGGCGCATCACGACGGTCTCGTCGCACACGCGCCTGACGACGGCGAGGTCGTGGCTGATGAAGAGCACGGTGAGTCCGCGCTCCCGTCGGATGCGGTCGACGAGGTCGAGCACCTGCGCCTGCACCGAGACGTCGAGCGCGCTCGTCGCCTCGTCCATCACGAGCACGTCCGGCTCGATCGCGAGGGCGCGGGCGATCGCGACGCGCTGCCGCTGACCGCCCGAGAGGGTCCGCGGCCGCGCGGCGGCGTGCTTCTCCCCCAGTCCGACCTGGGCGAGCAGCTCGAGCACCTGCGCCCGTGCCTCGGTCGCGCTCACTCGGGTGTGCAGGCGCAGGGCGTCTTCGATCGCGCGGCCCGCCGTGATGCGCGGGTCGAGCGACAGGTACGGATCCTGGAACACCATCTGCACGCTGCGTGCGTGCGCGAGCCGCTCGCGCCGGTTGCGGGGAACCGCGGTGCGCTCGCGACCGTCGATGCGGATGTCGCCCTGGTCGGCGGCCTCGAGCCCCACGATCATGCGGGCGAGCGTCGACTTGCCCGACCCCGACTCGCCCACCACCCCCAGCGCGCCGCCGCGAGTCACCGCGACCGACGCGCCGATCACCGCACGCACCGGCTCCTTGCCCCGGCGGACGTACGTCTTCGACACCCCGGCCGCCTCGAGCATCGGTCGTGCGGGAGCGGCCGTGGCCGCAGCATCCGTTTCCCTGTCGTCGTGCACAGAATCGGACGTCATCCACGACACGCCGGCGGACGGATGCTGCGCCCCGGCGTGTTCCGCAGAATCTCCGATGCTGTGGTCCGCGGTCGAGCCCGGCGCGGCGCCGACGAGGGTCGGGGTCGCGGCGACGAGGCGCCGCGTGTACTCGGCGCGCGGGTCGCGCAGCACCTCGTGCGCGCGGCCCTGCTCGACGACCTGCCCGCCGCTCATCACGTACACGCGGTCGCACAGCGACGCCGCGAGGTTGAGGTCGTGCGTGATGAAGAGCATGCCCAGGCCACGGCTCGCGCGCTGCTCGGTGAGCACGCCGATGATCTCCGCCTGGGTGGTCACATCGAGGGCCGTCGTGGGCTCATCGCACACGAGGAGCTTCGGCGACGTCGTCAGGGCTCCCGCGATCATGACGCGTTGCAGCATCCCGCCCGAGAACTCGTGCGGGAACTGGCGCAGGTGGTCTTCGGGGCGCGGGAGGCGCACCGCCTCGAGCAGCTCGACGGCGCGTGCGCGCGCAGCATCCGTCGACCATCCCTCTGCGAGGCGGAGCGCCTCGGTGAGGTGATCGCCGATCGTCCTCATCGGATTGATGCCCGCCCGCGGATCCTGGAAGATCATCGCCGCGCCGTGGCGACGCAGCTGCCGGAGTTCGGGCGCGGCGGCGGTGAGCACTCCGGCGCCGTCGAGCACGACCTCGCCGGTGATCGTGGAGCGGTCGGGAACGAGCCCCAGCACGGTGCGGGCGGTCAGCGACTTTCCCGACCCGGACTCGCCGACGAGGCCGACGGTCTCGCCCGCGGCCACCGACAGCGAGATGCCGTGCAGAAGCCGCGTGCCGTCGGGCAGGTCGAGCGTGAGGTCGCGGATGTCGAGCAAGGCCGGATTCGGCGCGACGGCAGGTTCGGCGAAGGTCTCGGTTGCGTTCATGCCGGGATCTCCCCACCGATGCGGTCGGAGAGCTCTTCCCCGATGATGTTGACGGCCACGACGACCACGACGACGGCCACGGCCGGCACGAACGCGGGCAGGAAGTGCCCGCCGATGAGCCCGGCCTGCGCCTCGTTGATCATCGCGCCCCAGTCGGCGGTGGGCGGCTGCACGCCCAGGCCGAGGAACGACAGGGCCGCGAGCTCCGCGAGCACGTACCCGAAGTTGAGCGTCGACTGCGCCCCGACGATCGGGGTGACGTTGGGCAGCACGCGCCGCAGCGCGATCCACGCGCCGCCGAAGCCCTGCACGCGATACGCCGCGACGTAGGGTCGCGTGCGCTCGGCGGCGATGAGCGAGCGGGTGAGGCGCGCGACGAACGGCGCGTACGCGATGCTCATCGCGATGACGGGAGCGACCAGCCCCTTGCCGAACAGCGCGACCGCCATGATCGCGATGAGCAGGGACGGGAAGGCGAACAGCACGTCGAACAGGCGACCGAGCACGGAGTCGATCCAGCCGCCGCGCCAGCCGGCGACGAGACCGAGGAGGATGCCGAGCACCGTCGACGCGATCACCACGAGGAGCGGGCCCAGCAGGGCGGTGCGCGCGCCGTAGAGGAGGCGGCTCAAGGTGTCACGGCCGAGACCGTCGGTGCCCAGCCAGTGCGCGGCACTCGGCGGCGCGTTCACCGCGGCGAAGTCGACGGCGTCCGGGTTGTACGGCGCGAGGAACGGCGCGAAGATCGCGGCCAGCGTCATCGCGGCGAGGACTGCGAGTGCGATCGCGAACGTCAGGCTGGTGCGGGGCAGCCGCGGTGCGCGCAGCACTTTGACGGCGAGGGTGGGCGTCGTGGTCATCATCGGGCACCGGCTCCGGCGGCGGATCGCGGATCGATCCAGGGTTCGAGGACGTCGATCACGGCGTTGACGAGCACGAACGCGGTCACGACGAGGAGGACGATCGCCTGCACGACCGGGAAGTCGAGGCGGTCGACCGACTGCACGAGCAGCGAGCCCATGCCGGCGAGGCCGAAGGCCGCCTCGACGATGGAGCTCGCGACGAGGAGGCCGGCCACCAGCATCCCGCTCACCGTCAGGATCGGCCCGACGGCGTTGCGGAACACGTGACGGCGGATCACCGTGCCGCGCTTGATGCCGCGGCTGATCGCGACCTCCACGTGCTCGCGATCGAGCTGGTCGATCATCGACGAACGCGTCACCTTGCCCACCAGCACGACGAACACGATCGCGAGGGCGATCGACGGAAGCACGAGGTGGTAGACCGTGTCCCAGAAGCCCTCGCCCGACCCGAACGACGGGAACCATCCGAGCTGCACCGCGAACACCGCGATGAGCACGATGGATCCGACGAACGACGGGATCGCGCCGAGCACGGTGAGTCCGATGAGGATCGAGCGGTCCGCGAGGCGGCCCCGGTGGAGGGCGGCGATCGCGCCGGCGATGAGGCCGACGACCGCGATCATCGTGCCCGCCATGACGACCAGTCCGAGGGTGACGGGCAGCCGCTCGCCGAGCACCACCGTGACGTCCTGCCGGTACTGCAGCGACCGCCCCAGGTCACCGTGCAGGAGCCCTGCCACCCAGTTGAGGTACTGCTGCCACGGCGGCAGGTCCAGACCGTACTGCGCGGTGACCTGGGCCACCGCCTCGGGGCTGGGCTTGCGGCCGCGCAGCAGGAACGCCACAGGATCGCCGGGCACCAGGAAGCGCGAGAAGAATACGAGCACGGATGCCAGGAACAGCGTGAGCAGCAGGCCGCCCAGCTTGCCGGCGATCCGGCGGACGGCGAGCATCGCTCCTGCGCCGCCCCCGGCCCGCCGCCGATCCTGGCCGGGCGCGGCGGCGACCGCCGGGCCCGCGCTCACGTCAACGGGAGCCAATGGTCGCCGCCCACGGGTAGTACATGAACGCCACCGACGGGGCGACACCGGTCACCCGGTCGCCGAGGAACAGCGTCATCGGGCCCTGGAACAGCGGCAGCCACGGCAGCTGCTCGTTCGCGATGCGCTGCGCCTGGGCGGTGACCTCGCTGCGCGCCGCGGGGTCGTCGATCGTGACGGCCTCGTTCACGAGGGCGTCGAACTCGGGGTCGCTCCAGTTCCCGTAGTTGCTGAACTCACCCGTGCGCAGCACGCTGTACATCTCGAGCGGATCCGGGCTCGACAGGTACCACGACGTGTAGAACAGGTCGATGCCCTCGCGCGCGCTCGGGTCGGAGAACAGCGCCGTGTACGCGCTCGGGCTCACCGTCTCGATGGTCGCCGTGAGGCCGATCGACTGCGCGGCGGCGGCCGCGCCCTGCGAGATGACGGTGAAGTCGTTGCTGATCGGCGCGGTGGCGATCACGATCTCCTCGCCCGCGACCCCCGCCTCGTCGATGAGCTTCTTCGCCGCTTCGACGTCGTACGGGTACTCCTCGAGCCCCTCGAACGCCTCATTCAGACCCGCCCCGCTCGCGCCGACCCACACCGACTCGGTGGTGAGCGCGTTCGTGACCTCGCCGTAGCCCTTGGCCGCAGCATCCAGGATCCCCTGCCGGTCCATCGCCATCAGCAGCGCCCGGCGCACGCGCTCGTCGCCGAGCGGACCCTCCAGGTTGTTCACGATGAGGCTGCCGACCGCGGTGTTGAGGCCGAAGTACATGTCGCCCTTGCCGGAGTCCTGCAGCTGCCCGATCGCGTCGGCCGGGATCATCCAGCCGCCGTCGACCTCGCCTGACTTCAGCGCGTTGACGCGCGCGTTGGGGTCGGTCATGAAGAGGATGTCGACCTCGCCGGCGCGAGCCCGCAGCGTGTCGTCCCAGTAGTCGTCGTAGCGGGTCAGCGTGACCGACTCGCCCGACTTCCACTCGGTGAGCGCGAACGGGCCGGTGCAGTTGACGAGCCCCGTCGAGTTGCCGTAGTCGGCCCCCTTCTCGGTCAGTGTCGCGGCGGACTCGACGACGCCCGCCGAACCGCCCATCGCGAGGTTGAACTGCGAGTCGGGGCCGTTCATGGTCACCGTCACCTCACGGTCGCCGGTCTGCTCGATCGACGCGACGTTCTGGTACACCGAGTACCACGACGAACCCACCTCCGGATCGAGGTGCCGGCTCAGGGAGGCGACGGCGTCGGCCGCGGTCAGCGGCGTGCCGTCGTGGAAGGTGACGCCGTCGCGGATCGTGTAGACCCACGTCTCGGGCGTCGGGTGCTCGAACGCCTCCGCCAGGCCAGGCGAGAGCGTGAAGTCGGGGTTCAGCCGCAGCAGCGACTCGCACACGTTCGCGAGCACCTGGTTGTCGGCGTAGTCGAACGCGTAGGCGTAGTCGAGCGAGTACGGCTCGGAGTAGCTCACCCACGAGTACGAGTCGATGTCGCCCGACGGCGCGGCCGTCTGGGCGGTGTACTCCCACTCGGGGGCGGCGGTGGCGTCGGGGCTCGACGTGTCGGCGCTGCACGCGGACAGGACGAGCGCCCCGGCCACGCCGATGCCCGCGAACGCGAGCAGGCGACGGGTGCGTCGGGTGCGGATCATGGTGCTCCTCGGGTGTGACGGCGGTGTCGGGTGGTGGAGGGACTCAGGACAGGATGGTCCCCACGACCTCTCCACGCGCCGCTGGCGCGGGGCGTGGAGCCTCGGGTCGCGTGGGCCCAGCTGCGGCCGCGGCGCCCGCCTCGGACGCGGCGCCCGCCTCGGACGCGGCGCCCGCCTCGGCCTCGCCCTCGGCGTCGGCCCGCGCGTAGACGCGCTCGCCGTCGATCCACGTCGAGGCCACGCGGCAGAGGTAGAGGTCTTCGACGGGCACGGTGAACGGGTTCGGCTCGACGATCACGAGGTTCGCGAGGTAGCCCGCGCGGACGTAGCCGGTGTCGTGGTCGCGGTGGTTCACGTACGCCGTGCCCGACGTGTAGGCGGCGAGCGCGGTGGCGAGGTCGAGGCGCTGGTGGGCGCCGCCGAGCGGCTCGTCGTCGGACAGCGGGGCGACCCGGTTGACGGCGATGTGCACGCCGGCCAGCGGATCCGCGCTCGAGACCGGCCAGTCGCTGCCGCCGGCCAGGCGCGCCCCGGCGCGTTGCAGATCGCCGAACGGGTACTGCCGCGACGCGGCGGACTCGGCGAGGAACGGCAGCGTGAGCTCGTCCATCTGATCCTCGTGGCACGCCCACAGCGGCTGCATGTTCGCCACGGCGCCGGCTGCGGCGAAGCGCGGCACGTCGACCGCGTCGACCACCTGGATGTGGGCGAGGTGGTGGCGCCCGTCGGTCGCGCCGTTGACCTCCGCCGCCGCCTCGACCGCGTCGAGCGCCTCGCGCACGGCCCGGTCGCCGAGGGCGTGGAAATGCAGCTGGAAACCCGCGGCGTCGGCGGCGATGGCGTACTCGCGCAGCCGCTCGGCCGGGATGAACGACAGGCCGCGGTTATCGGTCGAGTGACCGTGCCCGTCGCGGTACGGCTCGAGCATGGCGGCCGTGTGGTTCTCTGCGACGCCGTCGACCATGAACTTGATCGAGCCCAGCGAGAAGCGGTCCTCGCGTCCGAGCGCGGCGATCTCGTCGCGCGTGCGGATCATCCCTTCGAGCTGTTCGATCCCCTCACCGCGCTCCCACCACTGGGCCCCGACGACGTGGGCCTTGAGCGTCCCCTCGGCGAGCGCGCGACGGTACGAGGCGAGCGCGCCGGGGATCCCGGGGAAGTTCCCGACGAGGGCGTCCTGCCAGCCCGTGATGCCCTGCGCGATGAGGTCGTCCTGTGCGCGCAGCAGGCCCGCGTAGGCGAGGTCTTCCGAGACCTTCGGGCGCGCCTCGGCGAACAGGTCGGCCGCGCCCTCGTGGAAGGTGCCGGCGGGGAACCCGTCGGCCTCGCGCTCGATGCGGCCGTCGGCCGGGTCGGCCGTCGCCGCGTCGACGCCGGCCGCGCGCATCGCCGCGGTGTTGGCCCACGCGGAGTGGTGGTCGCGGCTGGCGAGCAGCACCGGCCGGTCGGGCACGATCGCGTCGAGCGCGGCGCGCAGCGGGGCTCCGCCCGCGAAGTGGTCCATCGACCACCCGCCGCCCACGATCCACTCGGCGTCGGGGTTCTCGGCGGCGTAGCGCGCGATCGTCGCCAGCGTGTCGGCGGCGTCCTCCGAGCCGGTGAGGTTGCACTGCAGCAGCTCGACGCCGCCCGACATCGGGTGCACGTGCGCGTCCTGGAATCCCGGCGCGAGCAGCGCGCCCGCGAGGTCGACGACCTCCGTGTCAGGACCGATGAAGACGGATGCCTCGTCCTCGGCGCACACCGCCGCGATGCGCCCGTCGCGCACGGCGACGGCCACGCCGCTCAGAGCGTCGGCGCTTCCCGCCCGCACGAGGTCGGAGCTGAACAGCGCGCCTCGGATGAACACGGTGTCTGCGAACGGGGTGTCTGCATCTGCAGGAACGGCAGCGGCCACGGGACCTCTCCTTCGTCGTCGAACGGATCGCTTGACGATAGACCGCTGTCATCGGATGTGTCAACAGTGTTGACACGTCCGATGACAGGCCGACTATGCTCGGGACGTCACGACGCCGAGACACGACCGCGTGGCACGATGGACGCGACGCAGAAAGCGGGGATCATGGCGGCACGCACCGGGGCGACGCCCGAGAAGCCGGGCGCGAAGCGCCTGGACCGGTCCACGATCATCGCGGCGGGCCTCGAGCTCGCCGAGACAACGGGCTCCGCCTCCCTCTCGATCCGCGACCTCGGCGCGAAGCTCGGCACCGACCCGACCGCCGTCTACCGGCATTTCCGCGGCAAGGAAGAGCTGATGAGCGCACTGCTGGACGAGCTCACCCTGCGGAGCCTCGCCGCCGTCACCGCCGACCCCGACGAGTGGCAGGAGCGCCTTCGCCAGCTCGCGTCGGCGACGCTGACCGAGTTCGCCCGCTACCCCGCCGTGGGGCAGGAGGCGATCGTCCTCACCACCCACGGCCCCGGAGAGCTCGACGCCATCGAGTTCATGCTCGACGCATTCTCCCGCGCGGGCCTCACCGGCGACGCCCTGGTGCAGCACTACGCACTCATGGCGACCCACGTGCTCTCGATCGCCGCCGGCGTCGCCCGCGCGCGGGCCGAGCGCACCACCACCGCCTCCGCGGATTCCAGCCCGTGGTTCGAAGGCCCGCTGCTCGTCGACCCGATCAAGCACCCCCACATCGCGCAGATGTCCGCGCAGCTGCTGGACCTGAAAGACCGCGAGCTCTTCATGCTCGGCGTCGAGTCGGTCATCCGCTCCGCCGAGCGCGCCGCCCACCCTTCCTGAGAAGGATGCCGCCGGCCGCAGCATCCGCCCCACATCGCTCGTTCACATCACGTGCTCTCACCGAGCGCACGCGTTATGAACGCACACGACGGGTGATCTCGGTGAGAGCACCCGATGTGAACGGCAGGGTCACCGGCGCGGCGGGGTGATCCCGAAGACAGCGAGGCGGCGACCGAGCGCCTCGGCCGTCAGGATGTGCGGGGCTTCCGCACGCGCGAACCGACGCTGGGTCGCGCCGCGGATCCAGTCCTCGCGGCGCTTCTCATCGAGAACCACCTGCTTGACCGTCTTCCCCGACGCGAGCGCGAGTTCGTCGTATTTGCCCATGCCATCGAACTCGTAGAAGCTCCGCACGTCTTCGATGCCGATGTCGACGCGATAGGTCCGCCCGTCCGGTCCACTGACCGGCACCTGGAGCCGCAGCTCCCGGAATCCGAGACGACTCAGCTGCAGCCGGCTGACCGCCTCGCCGGGCGACTCCGACCGACCGTCGGCGAAGCGGATCGCTGCCTCAGCCTGGCGAACTCCTCGGCCACCGCGTGCGGCTTCGCACCGCTGCAGCATTCGCTCACGCCATGCTTGCGCGGCGCGTTCGTCGTACGCGGATCCGCGCATCACCTCGCGGCGCAACGCGGCATCCGCCACAGCGACGGCAGCCTCCATGCTGAGGGTGCGCACCAAGTCGAACACCGTGCGATCCAGCGTCGTGCACCGGATGCCGTTGACCACCGTGATGTCGCCGGCGGGAAGCAGATCGGCATGGTGCTGCAGCCCGACGCGGCTGGACCCGCGTCGCGCTTCGGGCTTGAGGAGGTGGACCGCCGACGGCGTGTGCCGATACAGGGGCAACTCCGCCAGCACCCCGGCCGACTCATGGGAGGCGACGCCATCGCCGTCGCGCATCTCGGCGACCGCAGCGCACAGCTCGATGAGGTGACGCGACTCCGGCCAGAGATCGTTCCAGAGCTTCACCCCGACATATCGGTTGCGCTGCAGCCGCCGCAGCTCCCCGCGCACCACCGCGTCACCGATCGCCCGCGCGGTCATGCCGCTCGCCCGCAGCTGCTCGCGACTGCGGACCGCGGCCATCGCCTCGTCGAGACTCAGGTGGCGCGGCACGCGACCCAGCCTGCCCGCGACGGCACCCGGACGCTCGACCGATCCCTCCGCCTGTGCGCGGCTCGTCCCCGCAACGACCTGTGGAGGAACGGATGCCGCGGGCCGCAGCATCCGCCCCACATCGCTCGTTCACATCACGTGCTCTCACCGAGCGCACGCGTCGTGAACGCACACGACGGGTGATCTCGGTGAGAGCACCCGATGTGAACATCCCGCGCTTGCGCCCTCAACTCACCTGATGGTTGACGTACGTCAACCATCGCCGTATAGTTGACGCGAATCAACTGTTGACTTGCATCAACCTTCTTGCGCGCCGACGTCGCCGCGACACCACCACTCCTCGTTCCTAAGGACTCTTATGGCTACGTCCACCCCCGCGACCGGGTCGGTCGCGATCGCCGACGAGAAGCGCCGGCACCGCAAGATCCTGCAGGCGCTCACCGGCCTGCTGCTCGGCATGTTCGTGTCGATGCTCGCGTCGACCGTCGTGTCGACGTCGCTCCCCGTCATCGTCCACGACCTCGGCGGCGACCAGGCGGCGTTCACGTGGGTCGTCACTGCGACCCTGCTGACCACCGCGATCTCGACCCCGATCTGGGGCAAGCTCGCCGACCTGTTCAACCGCAAGCTGCTCATCCAGATCGCCATCGTGATCTTCGTGCTCGCCACGGCGGCCGCCGGCTTCTCGCAGGACCCCGGCACGCTCATCGCCTTCCGCGCGGTGCAGGGCATCGGCGCCGGCGGTCTCGCGGCGCTCAGCCAGGTCATCATGGCCGACATCATCAGCCCGCGTGAGCGCGGCCGGTACATGGGCCTGTTCGGCGCGGTCATGGCGGTCGCGACCGTCGGCGGCCCGCTCCTCGGCGGCTTCATCACCGACACGATCGACTGGCGCTGGAACTTCTTCATCGCGCTGCCGTTCGCGGTCGCCGCGCTCATCATCATGCAGCGGACGCTCCACCTGCCGCCGCGCCCCAAGAAGAAGGCGCGCATCGACTACTTCGGCATCGTGCTGCTGTCGACGGCCGTCTCGCTGCTGCTCATCTGGATCACCAACGCGGGCAAGGACTACGACTGGTGGAGCACCGAGACCATCCTCATGGTCGGCGGCGCGCTCGTCGCGGCCGTGCTCTTCGTGATCGTCGAGCTGCGCTCCAAGGAGCCGCTCATCCCGCTCACGATGTTCCGCAACCGCACCTTCACCCTCGCCGTCATCGCGTCGATCTCCATCGGCATCGCGATGTTCGGCACCTCGGTGTTCCTCAGCCAGTACATGCAGCTGGCGCGCGGCGCGACCCCGACCGAGGCGGGCCTCATGACGATCCCGATGATCGGCGGACTCCTGATCGCCTCGATCGTCATCGGCGGTCTCGTGACCCGCACCGGGCACTGGAAGCCGTACCTGATCGTGGGCGGCGTGCTGCTGATCGCCGGCTCGTACCTTCTGTCGACGATCCACTACGACACGAACTTCGTGCTGGTCTCGCTGTACATGTTCCTGCTCGGCGCGGGTGTCGGCATGACGATGCAGAACCTCGTGCTCATCGTCCAGAACACCTCCAAGCCGTCCGAGATCGGCGTCGCCAGCTCGGGCGTCACGTTCTTCCGCAGCCTCGGCGGCACGATCGGCGTCTCGGTCATGGGTGCTGCCCTCGCGACCTCGGCGACCAACCTGTTCACCGACCGCAAGGACGACATCGGCGCCGCGCTCATGGCGCTCGGCGAGAAGGGCGCGGCCATCGGCCAGCAGCTCGCGTCGGGCACCATCCCGCAGGTCTCGGCATTGCCCGAGTCGATCCGCGTGATCGTCGAGGACATCTACGCCCAGGCCATCGCCCACTCGTTCCTGATCGCGGTGCCGCTGGCCGTGATCAGCCTCATCGCGATCATCTTCCTGCCGAACAAGCCGCTCACCCGCATGACGACGAGCGAGCGCGTCCAGGCGAGTGAGGCCGACCTCGCGACCGTCTCGGTCGCCGAGGGCATGGAGACGCTGACCGCCACCGCGACGGTGGACACGGATGCTGCAACCCGCAGCACTACGGCCGGCACCGCCGAGCCCGCCGACGCCGCGGACGCCGCGGACGCCGCGGACGAGGCATCCGTCACCCGACGCTAGTGTCGAACCTGATGACCTCCGACGACACCCGAGCGGCGCGCACCGAAGCGGTGCGCGCCCTCGAGGCGGAGTTCGGGGAGCTGATCAACCGCTTCCGGCGGATCATCACCGAGAACGCCAACCGCCTGAGCCCGGGCATGCTGCCGGGCGCCTACAAGGTGTTCACCACGATCGTGCGGCGCGAGGGCATCACCCTCTCGGGGCTCGCCGAATCGCTCATGGCCGACAAAGGGCAGATCAGCCGCACGGTGCGCGAGCTCGAGCAGCTGGGACTCGTGCAGCGCACGCCCGATCCGGACGACGGCCGGTCGAGCCTGCTGTCTCCGACTCCGTTCGGGCTGGAGCGCCTGGAAGTGGCGCGAGCGCCTCAGGAGCACAGCCTCGTCGATGCGCTCGAGGAGTGGCCGCTCGACGACATCACGAACCTGACGCGCCTGCTCCACGCGCTGACGGCCGGAGAGAGCCCCGCCTCCTGAATCCGAGGATCAGGCCTCGACGAAGTCGTACTCCTGGAACTCCGCCACCTCGGGCACCCAGCGCTCGGCGACGAACGCGACGTGGGTGGGGTGGTCGTTGTAAGCCTGGTACGCGGCGTCGTCCTGGAACACCATCGAGAACTGGTGCGCGAGGTCGCTCTTCGCGCTCACCTGCCGGTTGATGCGGAAGTCCTCGACACCCGGGATCGACGTGAGCGCTGCGCGGGCATCGGCGAGGAACGCCGTCTCGTCCGGCGAACCGGCAGGGTGGGCGAGGCGGAAGACGACGGTGTGCTGAATCGGCATGCTCCGAGTCTTCCGCATCATCGGCAGCCCGGGGCCACGACCGACTCCGCGGTTCGCCCGTGACAGCTCAGCGCGACGCCTGCAGCGCCGTGAGGTACCGCAGCGAGCGCTCGGCCAGGTCGTCCTGGCTCGCCGCGAGGGGCCGCCACACCGACGCGGCGACCGCGATCGTGGCATTCTCGCCCGTGAAGCTCTCCAGCCCCAGGATTCCCGCGTACCCGGCGTCGTCGAGGGCTGCGAGAGTCTCCGGCCAGTCGGTGTGATCGTCGCCGACCGGCCCGCGGTCGCTGCCGCAGACCTGCACGTGCGCGATGTTCCCGGCGGCGGCGCGGATCGCAGCATCCGGTCGCTTCTCCTCGATGTTGAGGTGGTAGGTGTCGAGCGCGAGGCCGAGCCCCGGCCCGAACAGCGGCGCCAGCGCGTCGATGCCCTGCTCGACGGTGTTGATGACGCTCGTCTCGTACCGGTTGAGGGGCTCGACGGCGAGCGCGAGTCCGGCGGCCGCAGCCTCGTCGACGAGCGGTTCGAGGTTGCGGCGCAGCTGCGCCACCACCTCGGTGCGCTCGCCCGTGGTCATCCGCCACGTCACACCGGTGGGCGCATAGAACGGCCCTGCGACGACGGATGCCCCGACCCCGCGCGCTGCGGCCAGGCACGTGCGCAGGTACGCCTGCGTCGCGGCGACGTTGCCCGCCCGATCGACGAGCGAACGGCCCGGGCCCATCGCGCCGATCACGACGGGAGCGAGACCCAGCGAGCCGAGCAGATCGCCCGCGCGCACAGCATCCCAGTCCCCGGCATTCTCGAGGGGCAGCTCGATCGCGCCGAAGCCCATGCGCGCGATCTTCGGCGCGAGCTCGGCCAGCGACTCGTCGGTCAGCGGCGAGGTCCACACCCAGGTGTTGACGCCGATCGTGCGCTGCATCGGGCTCCTTCGTCGTCGTCGGTTTACGCGCGTTTCGACTCGCTTCGCTCGCTCAACGACCGACCTTGGGGTCGTTGAGCGAGCGAAGACGAAACGTCGGCTTACGGGATCTGGCGCTGCTGCCAGACCTCGGGGTAGCCCGGCAGGTTCTCGCCGCCGAACTTGGCGTAGTGCCCATCGGGCATGCCGTCGTTCGCCTCGAGGTACTGGTCGACCTCCTCGGCCGTGATCGGGCTCTGCGGGAGCACCCACTCCTTCGGGACCTCCTCGCCGGCGAAGATCTTCTGCGCCGCCAGCAGCGGGGTGCGCCACTGGAAGTTCGAGTAGACCGGGGCGAGGCCGGTGAGGCCCGTCTCCTTCCACTTGCGCAGGAAGCTCATCTCGTCCTCGCCGGTCATGACCGGGTAGTCGACGCCGGCGTCCTCGAAGGCCTCGATGGCGGCCACGGCGCCGTCACCGGCATCCATCCAGATGCCCGCCACGTCACCCTTGGCCAGTTCGTCCGAGATGATGCTCTTGATCTCGGCCGGGTCGGCGCCAGTGAAGTAGTCGACCGCCTCGATGCCCGCGTCGGCGAACATCTTCTCGGCCGCGGCCCACCGCTGCTCGAGCACATCGACGCCCGGAAGGATGCGGAGGCCCACGACCTTGTCGCCCTCCTCGAGGTTGTCGATGAGGAACTGCGCGGTGTCGATGCCCCACGCGAAGCCGCCGATGGGGTGGATGAAGGTCACCGGGCAGTCGGTCTCGACCCCGCGGTCGAACACGATCACCGGCTTGCCGGTGTCGCAGGCGCGCTCGACGGCGGGCGTCATCGCCGCCGTGCTGTTGGGCGAGATGATGAAGACGTCGCAGTTGCCGTCCGAGATGAAGTAGTCGATGTCGGCGATCTGCGTGTCATCGGAGTCCTGCGCGTCGCGCGTCTCCATCTCGCTGATCGCGCCGGCCTCCTGCAGCACCTTGAGCTGCTCGTTCATCGTGATCCACCCGGTCTGGCGCCAGGGGTTCGAGATCGACGCGTTCGCGAAGCACGCCTTCTTGGGGCCGCTGCTCGCGTACTGCGACGTGTCGACCATCTCCGCGTCGATGTACTGCAGGTACGGCTCGTCCTCGGGACCCTCGGGCACGACCTCGCGCTGGGCCATCTGGGTGTCGAACAGCGCCTGGTCGAACCACTCGTTCGCGCCGCCCTCCTCGGTCGGCGCGGCGGACGAGTCCGGCGGGGCCACGTTCGGGTCGGTCGTACACCCTGCCAGGGCGAAGAGGCCGACGAGCGCCACCGCGGTGGTGGCGATCTTCACTGATCGTCGCATTGCTAGCTCCTGTTGTTGTGTGCTGCGCCCTCGCCTGCGAGGGTCGGTGTTGCGGACGATTCCTCGGCGCCGTCGGGCGCGTCGGGTTCCTTCCCCGGTGAGGGAGGGGTCTGTGGGCCGCTGCGCCGCCGGGACCGGAACACCAGTCCCGAGTAGGCGACGGCGGCGATGATGATGACGCCCTGGACCGCGTCGCGCAGCGACGACGGCACTCCGGCGATGTTGAGCAGCAGGAAGAGCGCTTCGAGCACGAAGGCGCCGGCCACGGCGGCGACGATCCACCCGCGGCCGCCGCCCAGCACGACTCCGCCGAGCACGACGGCGGTGATCGCGACGAACTCGTAGCCGCGTCCGACCGACGGGTGCACACCCGCGTAGCCGACGAGCAGCACGGCCGAGACGGTCGCCGACAGCGACGAGATCATGAAGGCGCGCGTGGTGACCCACCAGTCGCGCGCCCCCGAGTAGCGCGTCGCGCGAGCGTTGTCGCCGATCGCGATCAGGAGCTTGCCCAGCGGGCGCTTGGTGATCCAGATGCCGAGCGCGAGCCACACCGCAAGGATCAGCACCGACCACGGCAGGAAGTCGATGACCGGAAGATCGCGGATGCCGCCGCGGCCGATCTGACGGAAGCTGTCGGCGGGATTTCCCGTCGCCGCTCCGCCCGTCCACCACAGCACCAGGCCGAGGAGGGCGAGCATCATGCCGAGCGTCACGATGAAGGACGGCACTTTGAGGAGGGTCGTGAGCAGCCCGTTCACGAGCCCGACGAACAGCCCGAGCACGATCATGAACGCGAGGACCGGCACGGTGCGTGAATCGTCCTGGCCGACGAGATTGCCCGCGACGATCACCTGCGCGGTGATCAGCGAACCCTGCGAGAGATCGAACTCCCCCGCGATGATGACGAAGTACTGGCCGATCGCGACGATCGCGACGGGCGCGACCCGCTGGATGTACCGCATGATCTGGCCGGGCTCGGCGAAGTTCGGGTTCAGCAGCATGATGGCGACGAGCAGGATCACGAGCAGGAGGAACACCGCGCCGCGCGGGCTCACGAGCGCCTTCAGGAACCTCATCGCGCACCTCCCTCGGTCGCGGCGCCGCCATCGGCGGCGTCGGCCTCCGCCTCGAGGGCGTGGGATGCCGCGACCATCGCCGGTGCGGCGGCCTCAGCCTGGGCGTCGCCTCCGGTCCTCGTGCCGCCCGGGCCGAACCGCGTGCGCCGGCGGACGATCGCCCGGCGGCTGTACACGGCCACCGCGGCGACGATGACGACGCCGCGCACGACGTCCTTGAGGAAGGGGTTCACCTGCATGACGCTCATGACGTTGTCGACGACCGCGAAGATCGCGACCCCGCCGATCGTGCCCCAGACCGACCCCCGGCCGCCGAGCAGCAGGGTCCCGCCGAGCACGACGGCCGCGATCGACAGCAGCGCGTAGCCGCCCTGCTGGCCCACTGTCGGGCTGCCGACGCCGAGCCTGCTGGCGAGCAGCAGTCCGGCGAGCCCGGCGAAGACGGAGCAGATCACGTGCGCCGCGATGAGCGGCGGCCGCGTGCGCACGCCCGACAGGCGGGCCACCTCGGGGTCGCCGCCGACCGCGAACAGGTGCGCGCCGGTGCGGGTGCGGTCGAGCAGGAACCAGACCAGGGCGGCGAGCGCGATCATGATGATCGTCGACACCGGCACCGGCCCGACGCCCGTCGCGCCGATGAGCTGGAACGCCCACGGCACCGATCCGGCGCTCCCCTGGAAGTTCGTGTTCAGGACGCCCTGCAGGATGAGCCCGACACCGAGTGTGGCGATGAACCCGTTGACCTTCAGCACGGTGACGATCAGCCCGTTCGCGAGCCCGATGAGGGCGCACACCAGCAGCGTGAGCGTCACCGCCCAGGGGATGTTCGCCGGGTTGCCGTTCATCGTGGTGGCCGCGATGAGGCTCGCGAGGCTGATGACGTAGGTGACCGAGAGGTCGAGGGACGCGCCGAGGATGACGAGCGTCTGCCCGATGGCGACGAGACCCAGCACGCTCATGCCGGTGAGGATGTCGCGGATGTTGCCGGGGCTGAAGAAGCTGCGGCCGACCGTCGCCACGAGGATGGCGCCGATCGCGATGACGAGGATCAGGATGCCGAGCACGATCACGGTGGAGTCGACGCGCATGCGCTTCACGGGCGGCTCCCCTCGTCGTCGGTGCGCGGATCGTCGGGCACGTCCTCCGCGTCCGCGGAACCGGTGGCGGCCGCCAGCACCTCGTGCTCGGCGGAACCCGCCGCGAGCTCCGCCGCGAGCTCGCCGTCTCGCATGACCAGGATGCGGTCGCTCATGCCGATGACCTCGGGAAGCTCGCTCGACACCATGAGCACGGCCTTCCCCTCGGCGGCCAGCTGACGCATGAGCTGGTAGACCGCGACCTTCGCGCCGACGTCGATGCCCCGCGTCGGCTCGTCGAACAGCACGATCTGCGGGTCGGTGACGAGCCACTTCGCGAGCACGACCTTCTGCTGGTTGCCACCGGAGAGGAACCGCGCCTCCTGATCGACGCCGCGCGACGACACCTCGAGCGAGCTCAGGATGCCGGGCACCCGCTTGCGCGAGGCGCCGGTTCGTCCGGCGAAGACGCTGCGCACCACGAGCAGCGAGTTGTCGAGCACGGACTGGCCGAGCGCGAGACCCTGCGCCTTCCGGTCCTCGGTCACGAGCGCCAGTCCCGCCCGCACCGCGGCCCGCGGGCTGGTGAACCGCACCGATCGTCCGTCGAGGGTCATGCCGCCGCGGGTGAAGCCGTGCACGCCGAAGATGCCCTCGACGAGCTCGGTGCGACCCGACCCCTGGAGCCCCGCGAGTCCCACGATCTCCCCCGCGCGCAGGGTGAGGGAGACCCCGTCCACGTACTCGTTGCCGCAGTCGTCGAGCTCCAGCCTGGGCCCGCCGAGCGTCGTGCCCTCGACCGGGCCCGGGAAGTACGACTGCAGCGGGCGGCCCACCATGCGACGGACCAGCTCCGCGTCGGTGAGGTCGGTCGCGGCATCCGTCGACACCAGCGCGCCGTCCTTCAGGATCGTGATGCGATCGCACAGGTCGAAGATCTCCTTCAGCCGGTGCGAGACGTAGATGACGGCGACGCCGCGTGCGGTGAGGCGCCTGATGATCGCGTAGAGGAGCTCGACCTCGTGGTCGCTGAGCGCCGCGGTCGGCTCGTCCATCGAGATGACGCGCGCGTCGAACGAGAGGGCTTTGACGATCTCGACGATCTGCTGCTCGGCGACCGTCAGCGAAGAGATGCGGGCGCCCGGGTCGATGAACGAGACACCGAGACCCTCGAGCAGCTCGCGCGTGCGGCGCTGCATGCCCTTCTTGTCGATGAAGCCGCCGCGGCGCGGCTCGCGACCGAGGAACACGTTCTGTGCGACGGTGCGCTCGGGCAGCAGGTTGAACTCCTGGAAGACCGTCACGAGGCCGGCGTCCATCGCCTGGCGCGGGTGGCCCCACGCGACCGGCTGCCCTTCGAACTCGACCGACCCGGCGTCGGCGTGGTGGACGCCGGCGAGGACCTTCATGAGCGTGGACTTGCCGGCGCCGTTCTCGCCGACGAGCCCGTGGACCTCGCCGCGACGGACGTCGAGGTCGACGTCCGAGAGCACGCGCACGCCGAAGAAGGACTTCGAGATGCCGCGGGCGCGGAGCACCACGTCCGAGCCGCCCGGTGGCACCGGCGTATCGGCGAGCATCGTGTCGGTCATGCCGGCACCTCGATCCAGGTTCGGGTCTGGGCGGATTCGAGCACGGCCGCGGTCAGGACGGCCGCGCGCAGGCCGTCGGCGAACGTCGGCATCCCGTCCGGCCGTGCTCCGCCGATGGCGGCGTAGACGTCGGCGACGAATCCGTCGAAGGCGTCCTGGTACCCCATGGGATGTCCTGCGGGCACCGTCTGCAGCCGCGCCGAGTCGGGGTGGTCGGCGGCCGGATCCCGCAGCACGAGCCGCGAGCCCTTGCGTGCCCCGACCCACAGCTCCTCGGGCCGCTCCTGGTCGAAGCGCAGGCTCCGGCGCGTGCCGTGCAGCTCGAGGACGAGCGCGTTCTTGCGACCGGGGGCCATCTGCGACACGAGCAGCGTGCCCAGCGCGCCGGACTCCGTCTCGACCAGCAGCGCGGCCACGTCCTCGTTCGTGACCGACCTGCCCGCGCGCTCGTCGAACATCCGGCGGGTGCGGGCGGCCACGCGCGCGATGCGCTCCCCCGTCACGAACTCGACCAGGTCGCACAGGTGCGAGCCGATGTCGGCGAAGGCACGCGACGGGCCTCCGGCCGCAGCATCCGCTCGCCAGTCGTCGTCGTTCTGCCGCAGCATCCAGTCCTGCAGATACGAGCCGTCGAGCGAGAGCAGTGTTCCGATCCGGCCGGAGGCGACGCGCGCGCGGGCCTCGCGGACCATGGGGTGATAGCGGTAGACGAAAGGGACAGCGGCGACGCTCCCGGTCGCGGCGGCGTGCCGGGCGAGCGCCCGCGCGTCGGAGACCGAGGTCGCGAGCGGCTTCTCGCACACGACGTGCTTGCCGGCGGCGAGGGCCGCCTCGGCGAGAACCGCGTGGGTGGCGTTGGGGGTGCAGATGTGCACCACGTCGACATCGGATGCTGCGATCACGCCCGCTGCGTCGTCCTCGACGCGGGCGACGCCGAGCTCTCGAGCCACCGCCTCGGCGCGGTCGCGGCTGGAGGAGGCCACCGACGCCAGCCGGGCGCCTGCCCGCCGCGCGGCGGCCGCATGGACCCGCCCCATGAATCCGCCGCCGACGAGTCCGGTGCGGACCGTGCCGACGACAGTGTCGATGACTTCCGTAGTCATGCGGCGATCATGGCACGCAGGATCCGACTTTTGCTAGAACTTCGTCAAAAGTGATCGTGCCGTGACCTTAAGTCCTGCTGACTTCGGTCAGAAGCCCGTGCTTTACTGTCGCCATGGTCGATGCAGTGCGCGGCAGCGGAGCCGCCGGAAGCAACGGCGCGGGCGAGATCTTCCAGATCCTCCGCGACGGCCATGCGCGCACCAAGGCGGAGCTTGCGACCCTGACGGGCCTGGCCCGGTCGACGGTCTCCGGTCGCGTCGACACGCTGCTGGCCGCCGGGCTCCTGCGGCCCGCGGGCGAGGCCGTGTCCACCGGCGGACGCCCGCCGGCGCGCGTCGCCTTCAATCCGTCGGCCGGGGTCGTGATCGCGGTCGACCTCGGGGCGACCCACGCGACGGTCGCGGTCGCCGATCTCGCCGCGAGCATCCTCACGTCGAACACGCACCCCCTCGACATCGCCGACGGCCCGGAGGCGGTGCTCGACGCCGTGATCTCGGAGGGCGCGGCGCTGCTGGAACAGCAGGGCATCGCGACATCCCACGTCGTCGGCGTGGGCATCGGCGTGCCGGGGCCCGTCGAGCACTCGACCGGCCGTCCGACGAACCCGCCGATCATGCCGGGCTGGGACCGCTTCGACGTGCCGCACTACGTGCAGCGCACCTTCGATGTGCCGGTCCTCGTCGACAACGACGTCAACGTCCTCGCGCTCGGCGAGCAGTCGCTGAGCTGGCCCGGCGTCGCCGACCTGATCTTCGTCAAGGTGTCGACGGGCATCGGCGCCGGCATCATCTCCGGCGGCGCGCTGCAGCGCGGCGCCCAGGGGTCAGCCGGCGACATGGGGCACGTGCAGGTGCCCTACAGCCACGACTCGCCGCGACCGCCCGGCGACCAGCGAGACCTCGAGGCGATCGCGAGCGGCACCGCGATCGCGGCCGATCTGCGCGCACAGGGCATCGACGCCGCCGGGAGCGCAGACGTCGTCACGCTCGTCCGTGCGGGGCATCAGGCCGCCATCACCGCGACGCGGCAGGCCGGCCGCGAGGTCGGCGAAGTGCTCGCGACCGTCGTCAACATGCTGAATCCGTCGGTCATCGTCATCGGCGGCAGCGTTGCCCGCGCCGGCGAGCACCTGCTCGCGGGAGTGCGCGAGGTCGTCTACCGCCGCTCGATCCCGCTCGCCACACAGCACCTGGGCATCGTGCAGTCCCAGGCCGACGAGACGGCCGGCGTGCTGGGGGCGGCGATCATGGTCACCCAGCAGGTGCTCTCTCCCGCGGCGGTCGAACTACGCGCCGCCCGAGCCTGACCGCCGGACCCGACGTTTTGCGAGATCGGTAGCACCCGCGTAACACGGGCGAGACGAAGGCAGGGTTGACTGTAGCCACGGGGGTTCAGTTCTGGTGCCGAAGGCGGCACACCCGCGGAAGGAGCGCACGATGAGGATCCGACCGCTGCGATCGGCACCCGAGACCCCGCTCGCCCCCGTCGAGGCGCCGCCCGCCGAGATGACGGCGATGGTCGTCGACGCTCCGGGCGACGCGGACGCGCTGCACGCAGCATCCGTTCCCGTCCCCTCCCCCGTGCTGAGCGAGGTGCTGGTGCGGGTCGTCGCCGCCGGAGTGAACCCGATCGACGCCAAGACCCGCAGCGGCCGGGGCGTCTCCGGCGCCATCGCGGCGTACCCCGCGACCCTCGGCTACGACTTCAGCGGCATCGTCGTGAAGAGCCCGTACGAGGCGCACCCGCTCGCACCCGGCACCGAGGTCTTCGGCATGGCGTCCTTCCCGCGCACCGGCGGCTCATACGCCGAGTACGTCGTCGCGCCGTCGCTGTCGGTCGCGCGCAAGCCCGCGTCGCTGTCGCACGTCGAGGCCGCCGGCGTGCCGCTCGCCGCGCTCACCGCCTGGGGACTCGTGGTCGAGACCGCGCACGCGCACGAGGGGCAGCGCGTGCTGATCCACGCCGGAAGCGGCGGCGTCGGTCACTTCGCCGTGCAGTTCGCCGCCTACTTCGGCGCCCACGTCACCGTGACAGCCTCCGGCCGCAACGCCTCGTGGCTGCGCGAACTCGGTGCCGCCGTCGTCATCGACTACACGACCACGCGGTTCGAAGAGGTCGTCGGCGAAGTGGACGTCGTCATCGACCTCGTCGGCAACGTCCATGCCGAGACCGGCACGCGCTCGCTCGAGGTGCTGCGGCCCGGCGGGCTCTACGTGGTGGTGCCGACCGGCTCGTGGCCGGGCTATGCCGAGGCTGCGGCCGAGGCGGGCGTGCGCACGACCTCGTACAAGGTGATCCCCGACGGCGGCGCGCTGGCGACCATCGGGCGCCTGCTCGACTCCGGCTCGGTGCAGGTCTACGTCGAGCAGGTGTTCGACCTCGCCGAGGCATCCGCCGCGCATCGCGCGATCGAGACCGGACACACGCGCGGCAAAGTCGTGCTCAGCGTGAGCGACGGCTGACCGCGTCGGCCCGTGCAGGATGCGCCTGATCCGTGAGACGACAGTCCGCGGACGAGACCGCGGGTCGACCCCAGGCTCTCGTCCGCCGACTGTGGTCTCACCGGGCTGGGGGGATGGCGAGCACGCGGCGCCCTTCCGCCACGATGGCGTCCGCGATGGCGTCGAGCAGCGGTGAGCGGAGGTTCCACTGCTGCCAGTGCAGCGCGACGTCGACCGGCGGACCGCCCAGCAGCACGAGCTCGCCGCGCTCGAGGGCGTCGTGGGACTGGAACCGCGGCAGCATCGCCCAGCCGAGGCCGAGACGCACCGCCGACGCGAAGTCGCTCGACGCGGGCACGTAGTGCCGCGGCGGCCGGGCCGGGTCGACGCCCTGCTGGGACAGCCACTCGTGCTGCAGGTCGTCGCGGCGGTCGAAGTCCACGAGCGGCGCGTGCGCCAACGCCGTCGCGCTGTCCCCGCCGAGCCACCGCGCCGCATACGCGGGCGTCGCGACCGCTTCGTAGCGCATCGCCCCGAGCGCAGAGCTGCGGCATCCGGCGACCGGCGCGGCGCGGGAGGTGACGGCGCCCATGACGGTCCCCGATTCGAGCAGTCCCGCGGTGAAGTCCTGGTCGTCGCGGTGCAGATCGAAGACGACAGGATGCTGCTCGGCCAGCCGCGCGAGCGGCCCGAGGAACCACGTGGCCAGCGAGTCGGCGTTGACGGCCAGCGGCACGACGGTGAGCGTGGCCTCGTCTTCGCCGGCGCCGAGCTCCGCGAGCGCGTCGTGCTCGAGCAGCGCCGTCTGGCGCGCGAGCCGGATCACCGACATGCCTGCCGCCGTCGGCCGAACGGGCTTGGAGCGCACCAGCACCAGCCGCCCGAGCTGCTCCTCGAGCGCTTTGATGCGCTGACTCACCGCCGACGGCGTGACGTGCAGACGCCGTGCGGCAGCGTCGAGCGTGCCCTCGTCGACGACGACGGCCAGGGTCTCAGCCAGCTCGAACGGGATCCGCATATTAAGTCCGGCTAATGGTACTGAAGATCCATGAGCTGGACTACGGATGCCGCGGCTCGTAGCGTCGACTCGTGCTCTCCCCCGTCCTCGCCGGCCTCGGCCTCGGCTTCTCCCTCATCATCGCCATCGGCGCCCAGAACCTGTTCGTGCTGCGCCAGGGTCTGCGCCGCGAGCACGTCCTCGCCGTCGCGGCGATCTGCGCGATCTCGGACGCCGCGCTCATCGCGCTCGGCGTCTCGGGCATCGGGTTCGTGCTGCAGGCCGTGCCGTGGCTCGTCGACGTGGTGCGCTGGGCGGGTGCGCTGTTCCTGGTGGTGTACGGCGTGCTGGCGGCTCGGCGCGCCTGGCGCCCCTTGGGTGAGACGCTCGGTGCCGGCGCGGCGGACTCGGACCCGTCGGCATCCTCCGGCACGCACGCACCCGCGCCGCCCGCCCACAACCACACGGGCGAGGCCCTCGAACCCGACGCCTCGGCCTCTGCGGTGCGCAGCGACATCCGCACCGCCGCCACCCCTGCGACGCACGCACGCCTGATCCCGGTGCTGCTCACCTGCCTGGCGCTGACGTGGCTCAACCCGCACGTCTACCTCGACACCGTGTTCCTCCTCGGCACCGTCGCGAACACGCACGGCGACTCCCGCTGGCTCTTCGCCGCAGGTGCCATGGCCGCGAGCGTCATCTGGTTCTTCGGCCTCGCGTTCGGCGCGCGCCTGCTCGGACGCTGGCTGTCGACCCCCCGCGCCTGGCGCATCCTCGACGCGGTGATCGCGGTCGTGATGATCGCCCTCGGCATCTCGCTCGTGCTCCCGCACTGACCGGGGCCGTGACCGTCAGCCGTCGATCTGCTCCCTGCGGGCGCGCACGAGGGCGCGCACGACGTCGTCGGGCAGCGGGTGGTCCGGCTGGTAGCGGATCGTCCCCTTGTCGAGGCCGATGCCGGGGTGCCCGGCGAGCGTGTCCGCGACCGCCGACACCGCGTCGGGACTGAACGGGTACACGCCGATGTGCTTCTTCGCCCGCATCACCGAGAGGAGAGGCTTGCCGCGGTACACCAGCGCCGGCATCCCGTACCCGCGCCCCTGCTCCGCGTCGGGCGCCTCTTCCCGCGCGATGGCGTAGATCCGCTCGACCGACGGCCGGTCGGCCGCGTCGAGTCCTTCCAGGAGTTCGTCGACGGTACCCATGTCGGCATCCTCGCCGACGTGCCCCGGTCGCGGCAAGGTGCGCGCGGCGGCAGGATGGGCGGCATGAGACGCGTGCACGTGACGGTCCGCGGCGACGTGCAGGGCGTCGGCTACCGCTACACCATGCTCATCGTCGCGCGCGAGGCCGGCGCGGCCGGATGGGTGCGCAACCGCCGCGACGGCTCGGTCGAAGCCGAGGTCGAGGGCACGCCCGGTCAGGTCGACGAGGTGCTGGCGTGGATGGCCGAGGGCCCGCCCGGTGCGCGCGTCGAGCAGGCGACGGTGACGGATGCCGCCACCACCGGCGAACGGAGCTTCGAGGTGCTCCCCACCCACTGACCCCCGCTCGCCTGTCGCGGTACGCCGCCCGCCCGACAGTTCGTGACAGGTGAGCCCCGAGCACGTCAGAGCGGGACGCCGGCCGCGAGCTCGGCGAACACCTCGGCCGCGTCGTCGCTCGGCGCGAGCCCGGCCGCCTGCCCCGCCCACAGCGACACGAGGTCGCCGTCGCCGCGGCGCCCGGCCTCGGCCCGGAACTGGCCGGTGAGCCAGTTCTGCGCCGGGAACGGCGCGATGATCCCCGTCGTCTCGATCTCACGCATCGCCCGATTCGGGATGCCGCGGGCCAGCCGCCCGCTCATCGCGCGCGTGAGCACGGTGGCGGTGTCGGCGGCGTCGGCGATGGCCTGGCGGTGCACGTCGGTGGCGGCCGACTGGCGCGTGCGGAGGAACGCCGAGCCCACCTGCACCCCCGACGCACCGAGGGCGAACGCCGCCGCGACGCCGCGCCGGTCTCCGATGCCGCCGGCCGCGATGACCGGCACCTCCACCGCGTCGACGACCTGCGGTACGAGCGCGAACGTGCCCACGAGCGACTGCTCGGCGGGCCGCAGGAACGACACCCGGTGACCGCCCGCTTCGGCCCCGGTCGCGACGATGGCATCCACCCCGGCGGCTTCGAGCGCCACGGCTTCCGCGACGGTGGTGGCGGTGCCGATGACACGGATGCCTCGGCTTCGCGCCGCCGCGACCACGTGCTCCGACGGCACGCCGAAGACCACGCTCAACGCCGCGGGCGCAGCATCCATCACCGCCGTCAGCTGGGAGTCGAGATCGGGCAGGAACTCGATCGGAGGCGTCGGGTGGCCAAGACCCAGTTCATCGTAGAGGTGCGAGAGGG
This sequence comes from Microbacterium sp. Leaf288, assembly GCF_001422925.1. Classification (GTDB taxonomy): domain Bacteria; phylum Actinomycetota; class Actinomycetes; order Actinomycetales; family Microbacteriaceae; genus Microbacterium. The sequence continues at coordinate 439,918 of NZ_LMNI01000011.1, read as the reverse complement.
CCTCGATCGCCGGTCTCAGGTCGATGTCGCCCGGCGTGACCTCATCGCCCGTCGGCAGCCAGAGATTGACCGCGAACGGACGCCGCGTCGCGGAGTGGAGCGCGGCGATCGTGTCGCTGATGCGGTCGGCGGCGTAGCCGTACAGACCGTACGAGCCGAGTCCGCCGAGCTCGCTCACCGCGGCCGTCAGCTCGATCGACGACAGTCCCCCGAAGGGGCCGAGCACGATCGGCGCGTCGATTCCGAACAGATCCTGGAGCGTCTTCGACATGCCTCAGACGCTACTCCCGCGCTCGCGCCCGCGCCCGTGAGTTGCGCGGGAACGACGAAGGCCCCACCCGGACGGGTGGGGCCTTCGTACGAGAACGACTCAGACGATCGCGTTGACGTCCAGCGGGATGCCGGGGCCGAACGTGGTCGACACGGCGCCCTTCTGGATGTAACGGCCCTTCGAGCTCGACGGCTTGAGGCGGACGATCTCCTCGAGCGCGGCCTTCAGGTTCTCGTCGAGCTGCTCGGCCGAGAACGACGCCTTGCCGACGACGAAGTGCACGTTGGCGTGCTTGTCGACGCGGAACTCGATCTTTCCGCCCTTGATCTCCTCGACGGCCTTGGCCGGGTTGGGGGTCACGGTGCCGGTCTTCGGGTTGGGCATGAGGCCACGGGGGCCGAGCACCTTGCCGAGACGACCGACCTGGCCCATGAGCTCGGGCGTCGAGACGGCCGCGTCGAACGCGGTCCAGCCGCCGGCGACCTTCTCGATGAGCTCGGCGCCGCCGACCTCGTCCGCACCCGCGGCGATCGCGGCCTCAGCGGCCGGACCCGTCGCGAACACGATGACGCGGGCGGTCTTGCCGGTGCCGTGCGGGAGGATGACGGTGCCGCGCACCATCTGGTCGGCCTTACGAGGGTCGACGGAGAGCTTGAGCGCGACCTCGACGGTCGAGTCGAACTTCGCCGAGCCGGTCTGCTTCGCGAGCGCGACGGCCTCGGTGGGGCTGTAGAACTTGTCCGCCTCGATCTTGGCGGCGGCGGCCCGGAAGGCCTTGGACTTGGTAGCCATGTTTCCTATCCCCCTCAGTCCTCGACCGTGATGCCCATGGAACGGGCGGTGCCGGCGATGATCTTCGAGGCGGCCTCGATGTCATTCGCGTTCAGGTCGGGCTGCTTCGTCTCTGCGATCTGGCGCACCTGCTCCTTGGTGAGCTTGGCGACCTTGACCGTGTGAGGGGTCTTCGAACCCTTCTGCACGCCCGCAGCCTTCTTGATGAGCTCCGCGGCCGGCGGGGTCTTCAGGATGAACGTGAAGCTGCGGTCCTCGTAGACGGTGATCTCCACGGGGATGACGTTGCCGCGCTGCGACTCGGTCGCGGCGTTGTACGCCTTGCAGAACTCCATGATGTTGACGCCATGCTGACCGAGCGCGGGGCCGATCGGCGGCGCCGGGTTGGCTGCACCGGCGTTGATCTGAAGCTTGATCAGGCCGGTCACCTTCTTCTTCGGTGCCATTCTTCTTCCTTTCGTCGAACGACGGCTGCCGGGGCAACCGGTTCTCCCGCGAATCCGGCGGTTCCGGAACGCGGTGTCAGACGCGCACGCTCAAGGCGCGCGCAAACCTGCAGAGTCTACCAGGTGGTAGATCAGAGCTTGGTGACCTGGTCGAACGACAGCTCGACCGGGGTCTCGCGCTCGAAGAGCGAGACGAGGACCGTGAGCTTGCCGCTCTCGGGCTTGATCTCGCTGATCGTGCCGGGCAGGCCCGCGAACGAGCCTTCCTTGATCGTGATGGTCTCGCCGACCTCGAAGTCGACCTCGGCGGGGATGACGCGGGCCGCGGCAGCAGCGCCCTTCTTGGCCGCACCGCCCTTGGCGCCGGCGACCTCCTTGACCTCGACGAGGCTCTTCAGCATGTTGAAGGCCTCTTCGAAGCGCAGCGGCGTCGGGTTGTGGGCGTTGCCGACGAAGCCGGTGACACCGGGCGTGTGACGAACGACCGACCAGGTGTCCTCGTTGAGCTCCATGCGCACGAGCACGTAGCCGGGGATACGGACGCGCGTGACCATCTTGCGCTGACCGTTCTTGATCTCGACGACGTCCTCCATCGGGACCTCGATCTGGTAGATCTCCTCCTCGACCTCGAGCGTCGACTTGCGCTGCTCGATGTTGGCCTTCACCTTGCGCTCGAAGCCGGCGTAGGAGTGGATGACGTACCACTTGCCCGGGAGGGTGCGCAGGTCCGCGCGGAACGCCTCGAAGGGGTCCTCGTCCTCGTCCTCGTCGTCCTCGGTCTCGGGGGCCTCGGCGGCGTCGGCCGGCGACACGGATGCCTCGGCGGCGTCGACGACGGCGGCTGCGGCGTCCACCTCTGCGACGAAGTCCTCGTCGAGCTCGGGCTCGTCCTCATCGCCGTTCACGTCGGGACCGTCGTAGGGGGTCACCTCGTCGGCGGCCTCGGCCTCGCGCTCGGCGACCTCCTCCGCGATGGAGTCGTTGATGACCTCGGCCGCGGCCTCGGTCTCTGCGGCCTCGTCCAGGTTGAGAGCGTCGTTCACGATGGCGTCCGCCTCCGGGTCGTCGATGTCGATGTCGTCCAGGTCGGCGTCGTCCTCATCGGAGTCGTCCACGATGTGGATCGCGACGTGCTCGGCGGCCTCGACCGACCGCTCCTCCTCCGCGAGGACGTTGCCCTCCTGGGCCTCGTCGTCCTCGGAGGACTGCTCCGCGGCGGTCGCCCAATCGGCGTCGTCGACATATCTTTCAGTCACGTGAGTTCTCTTCCGTTCCGTCCGCTGCCGGACCTGCGGTCCGCCCGTGTCATGCCACCGCTCTGAGTCGGAGGCGCTCGGGATCAGGCGCCGGGCACACCGAAGACGTACGACGTGATCCACACGAACAGCACGTCCAGGCCGTAGACGAGCGCCATCATCACGACGACGAAGCCCAGCACCACCGCCGTGTACTTCAGCAGCTCCTGGCGCGTCGGAGTGACGACCTTGCGGAGCTCGGCGAAGACCTGGCGGACGAACAGGGCGATACGAGCGAAGACGTTGGGCTTCTTCTCGCGAGGCGCGGCCGTTCCCTCTGCGGGGACGACTTCGCCCTTCGGCTCGTCCTGAACCATCGATGCCACCTGATTACCTTCCGTGAGCCGACACGGGTCGGCACACTGTGTTGTCAACCACCAGCATGTCACCGGCGTTGCGCTGACGCGCAGGGCGGACAGGAATCGAACCTGCAACCTGCGGTTTTGGAGACCGCTGCTCTGCCAATTGAGCTACCGCCCTAGAGACCCGGAGGTCTCGCGGAGCCCGCACTCTTCCCCTCTCACCGCGGCTTGAGGATCTGTGCCCGAGGACCGGGCACAGCGAAAGAATGCAGACTTCGACTGCACGATCCAGTGTACGGCATGCCCACGGGCCCCGCGAACCGAGGCGGCTCCGCACGCGCCCACGCATCGGCTCAGTACTGCTGCACGCCGTACCGGTCGGGCTCGGGCGCACGCTCGAACGCGCGGCCCGACAGCGACGTCGCCTCGACGCGCACGTACGTGTACTTGAGCGTCGGGATCCAGGGCCGAAGGCCGAGCCCGTCGGCGCGCTCCACGTCGGCGGAGCGGTCGAGCGGGTGCGCCCGACCGCGCAGGATCACACTCCACGCGTCGGTGTCGGTGTGGTCGTCCACCTCGAAGAGCACCTCGTCGTTGACCGTGAGCTCGAACAGCTTGCTCCCCTGCGCGGTGCGGAAGAGCACGCTCTCTGCATCGACGACGTAGTTCACGGGGAAGATATCGAGCACATCGCCGACATGCGTGACGAGGCGCCCGAGCTCCTGCGTGCGCAGGCGCTCCCAGCACTCTTCATCGGAAAGGGAGACGACGGGGTCCGGTGTGTCTGCCATGACTCCATCCTCGCGCTCGCGCTCCGTCGGCGACACCCCCGGATGTCGGCATTACCATTCCGGCATGACCCTTGCGCAGACCCGGCTCGACGAGCTGTGGGACTTCTCCGACGCGGCCGGCTCCGAGGCGCGCCTGCGCGCGGCGGCGGCAGACGAGACGGATGCTGCCGCCCGTGCCGAGCTCGAGACGCAGGTCGCGCGGGCCCTGGGCCTGCAGGAGCGGTTCGACGAGGCCGACGCGGTCCTCGACGCCGTCGCGATCGAGGATGCCGCCGTCGCGGCGCGTGCCGCGCTGGAGCGCGGGCGCGTGCGCAACTCTGCGGGCGATCCCGAAGCGGCGGTCCCGTACTTCCTCGCTGCCGTGGATGCGGCGTCCGGAGCCGGACTGACGTTCCTGCAGGTCGACGCTCTGCACATGCTCGCCATCGCAGAGCCCGAACAGGCCGAGGAGTGGACCTCCGCGGCCCTCGGCGCGCTCCAGGGCGCCGCGGATCCCCGCACCCTCCGCTGGAACGTGTCGCTGCACAACAACGCCGGCTGGCGCCTCCTCGACGCCGGCCGCCCCGACGAGGCGGTCACCTCGTTCGAGGCGGCACGGGATGCTGCGACCCGCTGGGGCACGCCGCAGCAGGTGCAGTGGGCCGACGAAGCCCTCGCCGCGCTCTGACCCCCGCCCCGGCGCGAGTCAACATCGGATCCGCAGGTACGGACGCGTGCGGCGACACGCCGATTCGAGGTGCCCCTCACCGGCATGTCGCCACGCGCGTCCGCAGGTGCGGATCCGATTCTGCGTACGGGTCACGCGACCTGCGTGGAGAGGGTCAGGCGCCGATGCGGATCAGCTTCTTGTTGACGAACTCGTCCGCCGCGAGAAGGCCCATCTCACGCGAGGTGCCGGAGCGCTTCACGCCGCCGAAGGGCAGTCCGGGCTCGTCGGCGAGGACCACGTTGACGTAGACCATGCCGGCGTCGATCTTGTCGGCGACGCGCTGGGCCTGTTCCTCGTCGGTCGTGAACACGTATGAGCCCAGGCCGTAGCTGGTGTCGTTCGCGAGAGCGACCGCGGCGTCCTCGTCGGCGACCTTGTAGACGACGCCCACAGGGCCGAAGAACTCTTCGCGGTAGGCGTCCATGTCGCTCGTGACGTCGGTGAGGACGGTGCCCGGATAGAAGGCGCCGTCACGCTTCCCGCCGGCGACGAGGGTCGCCCCCTGAGCGACGGCCTTGTCGACCTGCTCCGCCAGGCGCTCGGCCGCCGTGACCGACGACAGCGGGCCCAGCACGGTGTCGCCCTCGAAGGGGTCGCCGACCTTCGCGCCCGACATCGCGGCGGTGAACTTCTCGAGGAACGCGTCGTACAGGCCGTCGACCACGATGAAGCGCTTGGCGGCGTTGCACGACTGCCCGGTGTTGTCGAGGCGCGCGGCGACCGCGGCCTCCACGGCCCCGTCGAGGTCGTCGGTCGAGAGCAGGATGAACGGATCGGACCCGCCGAGCTCCAGCGCCACCTTCTTGAGGTTGCGGCCCGCGATCTCAGCCACAGCCGCGCCCGCGCGCTCCGAGCCGGTCACCGAGACGCCCTGCACGCGGCGGTCCGCGATGACGGTCGCCGCCTGGTCGTTCGTCGCGTAGACGTTCGTGTAGACGCCCTCGAGGCCGGCGTCCGCGTAGATCGCCGCGATGGCCTGGGCCGACTCGGGGCACTGCGGAGCGTGCTTCAGGAGGATGGTGTTGCCGACCACGATGTTGGGCGCCGCGAAGCGCGCGACCTGGTAGTACGGGAAGTTCCACGGCATGATGCCCAGCAGCACGCCCAGGGGCGAGCGGCGGATGACCGCGGTGCCGTCGCCGTCGATGTCGATCGGCTGGTCGCCGGTGATCTTCTCGGCGTGGTCGGCGTAGTACTCGGTGATGTCGGCGGCGAAGTCGACCTCGCCGAGCGCCGCCTCGAGCGGCTTGCCCATCTCGCGCACGATGATCGCGGCGAGATCATCGCGACGCTCGCGATGCAGCTCCGCGACCTTGCGGATGGCCGCAGCGCGCTCGGCGACCGGCCGGTCGCGCCACGTGCGGTACGCAGCATCCGCTCCCGCGAGCGCGGCCTCGAGGGCCTCGTCGGTGATGGTCGGATACGTGGCCAGGGTCTCGCCCGTGGCCGGGTTGACGACGGCGTAGTCGGTCATGCTTACTCTCCGATCGGATGGTTGTGGGTCAGTCTGCCTGCCGGCGGCGGGCGCGACGAAGGCTTTCGGGAGCGTCGATACTGAGTGTCTCACCGCGGAAGAACGCCGGACGCTTGATCGCCTGCCAGATCATGATCACGACACCCGCGAGGATGACGACCACGCCCAGCACGAACACGAGGCCGAGGCCCCCGATGCTCGACCCGCTGCCGTAGGCCGGGTCCATCGAGTCGATGAGCGTCGTCACGAACAGCACCGCGAGGATCGCACCGCCGACGAGCGGGAACAGGAAGGTGAAGAAGAAGCTGCGCACCGAGTCGAACCACTGCTTGCGGAAGTACCAGACGCACGCGAACGCGGTGAGGCCGTAGTAGAAGCAGATCATCATGCCGAGCGACAGGATCGTGTCGGTGAGGACGTTCTCGCTGATCACGCGCATGACGGCGTAGAACACGGACGCGACGATCGCGGACACCACGGTGGCGTAGCCGGGCGTGAAGAACCGCGGGCTCACGCGGGCGAACTTCGCCGGCAGGGCGCCATAGTGCCCCATCGCCAGCAGAGTGCGCGCGGGGCCGACGGCCGTCGACTGCAGCGAGGCGGCGGAGCTCGACAGCACCGCGAGCGAGACGAGGAACGCCAGCGGCCCCAGGATCGGGTCGGACAGCGCGAAGAACACGTTCGCCGAGATGTCCTCGTTCGCAAGTCCCAGCGGGCCCGTGCCGACGCCGGCGAACATGATGAGGCCGATCGAGAGCAGGAGGTACAGCGAGACGACGATCACGACGGTGAGCATGGCCGCGCGGCCCGGGGTCTTCGCGGGGTTCTTGGTCTCCTCGTTCATGGTGAGGACGACGTCCCATCCCCAGAAGATGAAGATCGACAGCGACAGCCCCGCGGCGAACGCGCTGAACGTCGGCACCTCGAACGGGTTGAACCACGACCACGAGAATGCCGTGGGGTCGGGGGCGTCGCCCGAGACCGCCTTGACGATGGCCACGACGGCGAACAGCACCAGCACGACGACCTGGAACGTCACCAGGATGTACTGGAACTTCTGGGTGGTCTGCATGTCGCGATACGAGATCAGCGTCGCGCCGAGCATGAAGAGCAGGCACACCACGACGTTGATGAACGGGTTGAAGGCGAGCTCGGCGATGTCGGGGTTGCCGCTCAGCTGCGAGATCAAGAGGAAGAGGAACTCGACGGCGATGCCGGCGAGGTTCGACAGCACGATGACAGTGGCCGCGATGAGCCCCCAGCCGGTCATCCAGCCGATCCACGGGCCGAAGGCCCGCACGCCCCACGTGAACGAGGTGCCCGAGTCGGGCATCGCACGGTTGAGCTCGCGGTAGCCGAACGCCGTCAGCAGCATCGGGATGAACCCGACGAGGATGATCGCGGGCACCTGCGTGCCGACGACCGACACGGTCGGTCCGAGCGACGCGGTGAGCGTATACGCCGGGGCGATCGTCGAGACGCCGATCACGACGGCGCCGAGGACGCCGACCGCGCCGGCGCTCAGCCCCTTCTTCGACAGCTCACCGGCGTGAGCGCCGGAGGACGGGGCCAGCGGCGGGGTGCCGCGGGTTTCGGAAGCGCTCATCAGCGTGCGCCTTTCTTGCCGCGCGTGCGGGGCACGACGACCATGGGTACGGGAAGCTCGTGCAGCATCTTCGCTGCCGTCGAGCCGAGGAACAGACGCCGCCGCCGGGCCAGCCGGCTCGAGCCGACCACGGCGAGCTCGCCGGGCTCCCAGCTCAGGTGCGAGACGGCGTCCTCGATGCTGTCGCCGCGTGCGACGACCACATCTGCCTCGATGCCCTCGGGCAGGGCGTCGAGGGCTTTGCCGAGCACATCGTCGGCGTGGGCGGCGCCGGCGATGCGGATGACGCCGGTGTCGACGCCGACCGGAAGGTCCACCGAGACGAGCGACAGCAGCCGCAGCTCCGCGCCGGTCGCGGTGGCCAGGGCGACGCTCTCGTCGAGCAGCGCGCTCGCGCCCGGCCGGGTGCCGATCGCGGCGGTGACGCGGGTGACGGTGGTCGCCTCCAGCCGACGCGATCCCTCGGGGGCGAGCACGACCGGCACGTCCGACGAGTGCAGCAGTTCGTTGGCGACGGTGCCGAGACGGTGACGCCCACGGAGTCCGCCGTTGGCCGCACCGACGACGATGTGGGATGCCGAGAGCTCGTGCGCGGCGGCGATCAGGCCCTCGGCGAAGGAGTCGCCGAAGCGCACGTGCGACGCATGGGTCACCGCATCCGGAATCGAAGCGGCAGCCTCGGCGAGCCACGTCTCGGCCTGCGTCACGAGGTAGCGGTCGTAGCCGGCATCGGGCGGGGTGATGACGCTGCGGTCCTCGGCCGGGAGCACCAGCACGAGGTCGAGCGACGCGTCCATGGCCGCGGCCAGGCGTGCCCCGAGCGCGACGGCGTCGGCGCCGGCGTCGGTCGCGGTGTACCCGACGACGATGCGGCCGCTCATCGGCGGGCCGCCTCGACGATGTTCGCCGCAACCAGGCGGCCCATGCGGATCGCGCCGTCGACGTGCTGGTAGCCGGCGCCTGCCATGTCGCTGCACGCGAAGTGGATCGGGCCGACGGGGGTGCGCAGGTCCGCGCCGTAGCGGGCGAGACCACCGAGGTCGAAGCTCGCGGCGTACGCGCCGCGGGTCCACTCCTCGGCGCCCCAGTCGCTCTCGAAGTAGACGAGCGGGGTCTTGGCCTCGGGACCGTAGTAGTGCGACAGCGACTCGAGGATGCGCTCCTTGCGCTCCTCCGCCGACACGCGGAACAGGTCGTCGGCGTTGCGGTCCGACACGAAGCCGACCAGGGTGCCGCGCTCGTCGGCGTGGTTGGTGTTGTCGTACGCCTCGTGCGAGATCTCGTACGGGCTGAAGGCGGTGCCCGACAGTCCCTGCTCGCGCCAGAACGGGCGATCGTAGACCGCGTGCACCTTGATGACGAAGCCCATTGAGATGTGCTGATGCATCTGCTGCTTCAGACGCGGCAGCGGCGGCGCGAACTCGATCCAGGGGTAGAGGATCGGCGCGTGCGCCAAGATGACGAAGCGGGCGCGCACCTCGAGGCCGTTGTCGGTGACGACGCGGACGCCGTCCTCCGACCAGTGCACCTCGGTCACCGGCTGCCCCAGGATGACGTCGTCTCCCAGACGCTCGGCGAGGAGCAGGGGAACCTGCTGCAGGCCGCCGATCACCCGCTCGTCGAGGATGAAGTCCGCGTCGACGAGGTGCGAGAAGCTTCCGGCGCTCGCCGCCATGAGAAGGGCCTGGAGCGTCGAGAACGCGTAGGCGGGCTTGGTGAGCATCGCACCCGCGATGAAGAGGGCGATGTTGTCGCGCGCCTCCTGGTCGTCGGTCTGCTCCTCGAGCCACGCCTCGAACGAGATGCGGTCGAGGGCCTCGGCGTCGGGGTGCTCCCATGGCTTGTCGGGGTCGATCTGCGCGACCAGGCCGTCGAGCACCTCGATGAGGCGGACGATCTCCTTCTCGGTCTCCGGCGCGACGGGGAAGATCTCGCCCGTGAACCGGGTCAGTTCGCCGTCCTTGCCGATGTAGACCGACTCGCCCTCGCGGTAGCGGCTGTACGTCTCGAGCCCCAGCTCGGCGATGGTCTCCTTGAGCGCGTCCTGGTCGGGCGACACCCACTGCCCGCCGATCTCGAGCATCGCGCCGTCGACGACATCGGTCCACAGGCGCCCGCCCACGCGGTCGCGCGCCTCGAGCACGACGACCGAGAGGCCCGCCTTCTTCAGTTCGTTGGCAGCGGTCGTGCCGGCGGCGCCGGCGCCGACGATGACGACGTCACGGGTCAGCTCGGTCATTCGGACTCCTTCGTCAGGCGAGGTTGCGTTGGTCTTGCGTGAAGTGCGGGAGACGGATGCTGCGACCGCGGCGCGTGCGGCGGTCGCAGCATCCCTGATCAAGAAGCCGCGAGTGCTGCGGCGACGACGTCCATGCCCTCGTGGAGCAGGTCGTCGGTGATCGACAGCGGCGGGAGGAAGCGGATCACGTTCCCGTAGGTGCCGCAGGTGAGCACGATGACGCCCTGTGCGATGGACGCCTTCGCGACCGCGGCGGTGAGCGCGGCGTCCGGCTCTCCCGTCGCGGGGTCTACGAACTCGGCGGCGATCATGGCGCCGTGACCGCGCACGTCGCCGACGCGGGGGTCGGCGGCCTGCAGGTCCTTGAGGCGACCCTTCAGAACGGCCTCGATCTCGCGGGCGCGCTCGAGCATCCCGTCGTTCTCGAACACGTCGATCGCGGCGAGCGCGGCGGCGCAGGCGATCGGATTGCCGCCGTACGTGCCGCCGAGGCCGCCCGCGTGCGACGCGTCCATGATCTCGGACCGGCCCGTCACGGCCGCCAAGGGCAGGCCCCCCGCGATGCCCTTGGCGGTCGTGATCAGGTCCGGCACGATGCCGAACAGGTCGCTCGCGAACATCTCCCCCGTGCGAGCGAAGCCGGTCTGGATCTCGTCGGCGATGAACACGACGTCGTTGGCGCGGCACCACTCGACGAGGGCGGGCAGGAAGCCGTCGGCGGGGACGATGAAGCCGCCCTCGCCCTGGATGGGCTCGATGATGATCGCGGCGAGGTTGTCGGCGCCGACCTGCTTCTCGATCATCGAGATGGCCTTCTTGGCCGCGAGGCCCCCGTCGAGCCCGTCGCGGTAGGGGTACGACAGCGGGGCGCGGTAGATCTCCGAGGCGAACGGGCCGAAGCCGCTCTTGTACGGCATCGACTTCGCGGTGAGCGCCATCGTGAGGTTGGTGCGGCCGTGGTAGCCGTGGTCGAACGCGACGACGGCCTGCTTGCCGGTGTACTTGCGGGCGATCTTGACTGCGTTCTCCACCGCCTCGGCGCCCGAGTTGAACAGGGCGCTCTTCTTGGCGTGGTCGCCCGGCGTGATGCGGTTGAGGGCCTCGGCGACCGAGACGTACGAGTCGTACGGCGCGATCATGAAGCACGTGTGAGTGAACTGCGCGACCTGCGCCTGCACGGCCGCGACGACCTTCGGGTGGGCGTTGCCGATCGTCGTGACCGCGATGCCCGAGCCCAGGTCGATGAGCGAGTTGCCGTCGGCGTCGACGATGACGCCTCCGCCGGCAGCGACGGCCTGCACGGGCGCGGTGTGGCCGACACCCGCGGCGACGGCGTCGGCCTTGCGGTCGAGGAGCTCCTGCGAGCGGGGACCGGGGATGCTGGTGACCAGGCGGCGCTCCTGCGGAAGGGTCGGACCGCCGAGGGGCGTTTCAGTGAGGGTGTCGGCTGCGCTGCTCATGCAGGGGAGCGTATTTCGTCGCCGGGAACCCCCGCACCCGCCCCGGTGTACATTCCGTCCGGCCCGCTGTACGGGCCGTACACTCAGAGCATCATGGACGCCGACGCCCCTACTCTTCGCGCGCTTCTCGCCCGACGGGATCTGAAGCTCTCGCTCGCCGGCGACGACCTCGATCCGCAGGCGCTGGACCGCGGCATCCGCTGGGTCCACAGCTCGGATCTCGCCGATCCGACGCCGTTCCTCTCCGAGGGCCTGGTGCTGCTCACCACCGGCACGCAGTTCCCGCAGGGCGACGACGCCGACGCGGCGGCGGTCTACCGCTCGTACGTCCATCGCCTGGCGACCCGGGGCGTCGTGGGCCTCGGCTTCGGCACCGAGGTCGTGCGCGCCGGCATTCCGCCCGCCCTCGTCGACGCGTGCAGGGACGAACGGATGCCGCTGTTCGAGGTGCCGTACCGCACGCCCTTCATCGCCGTGGCCCGGGCCAACGCCGAGGCGATCGCCGCCGAGGCCTACGCGCGGCGCAGCTGGGCCCTCGCCGCGCAGCGCGCGATCGCGCTGGCCGCGTTGCGGCCCGACGGGCTCGACGCCACCGTTGCGGAGCTGGCCAAGCAGCTCGACACCTGGGTGGGCATGTTCGACGCCGCCGGCGAGCTGTCGCGCGAGCATCCGGCCGGCGGGCTCGGCGCCGAGACGGCCGCGGCGCTGCAGCGCGAGGTGACCGGCGTGCTGCACCGCGGCGCGCGAGCGGGCTCGTCGCTGCACATCGGCGAGACGCCGTTCTCGTTGCAGACCCTCGGCCGCGGCGGACACCTGCGCGGCGTCATCGCGATCGCCGCCGGCGACCTCGACCAGGAGGGCCGCGTCGTCGTCACCGCCGTGATCGCGATGGCCGGCCTCGCACTCGAGCAGCAGCAGGGCCTCGGTCGCGCGCGCTCGGCGCTGCGCGCCGGCCTCGTGCAGTCGCTGCTGACCGGCGATCCCGCGCTCGCCCGCCGCACGTCGCGGGAGCTGTGGGGGCCACTGCCCTCCGCCCCCGTCGTCGTGGGAGTGACGGATGCTGCCGCCGCACGCGTCGACGGCATCGCCGAGCTGCTGGAGCTCTGGGCCGACGAGCGCCGCGGCGCGCTGTTCTTCGGTCGCGGCGAGGACGGCTTGGTGATGGTCGTGCCCCAGGGCGACCGCTCGAGCGTCGACGAGCTCGTCGCCCGCTTCGAGGTGCGCGTCGGGTTGTCGGATCCCACCGGCTACGACGGTTTCGCCGCCGCGCTCGGGCAGGCGCGCGTCGCGCGGGACCGCGGCATCGGTCCGGTGACGGAGTTCGCCGAGGTCGCCCGCGCCGGAGTCCTGTCGGCGCTCACGGACGAGGCCCGCGCTCTGGCGCGAGCGGAGCTCGCACCGCTGTACGACCACGACGCCGCGCAGGGCACACACCTCGTCGAGACGCTGAAGGTGTGGCTCGACGAGGACTGCTCGCACGAGGCCACCGCGCAGGCGCTCGGTGTGCACCGGCACACCGTGCGCACGCGCCTCGCCCTCATCGAGCGCGTGCTCGGCCGCGATCTCTCGTCGTTCGCGACCCGCGCCGAACTGTGGGCGGCTCTGCGCGCCCTGGACGCGTCGGTCTGATCGACCGCGCCGGAAGTTCATCGACCGAGAAGAGACAGGGCGCACGGTCGGTCCGACTCGGTCGCGCGTTCGCAACAGATCGTTCCTCGTCGCGGGCGGCAGCACCCGGAAGGATGGGCGCATGACCGAGCCCCCTGTGCCCAACGGCGACGTGTCGTGGTGGTGGCGCAGCCTCGGCGGCACGCCCGTGCCGCGCGCTCCCCTGCCGGGCGACCTCGACGTGGACGTCGCCATCGTGGGCGGCGGCTACACCGGCCTCTGGGCCGCGTACTACCTGAAGCGCGCGCAGCCCGACCTCCGGGTCGCCGTGCTCGAGCAGCGCTTCGCGGGATTCGGAGCGTCGGGCCGCAACGGCGGGTGGCTCACCAACACCGTGACGGGCGGACGCGAGCGCTACGCCGAGTCGCACGGCCGCGACGCGGCGATCGCACAGCAGCGCGCCCTCAACGACTGCGTCGACGAGGTCATCGCCGTCGCCGCGCGCGAAGGCATCGACGCCGACATCGTCAAGGGCGGCGAGTACGGCGTCGCCCGCACGCCGGCCCAACTCGCGCGACTGCGGGCGGCCGTCGCCGCTGAACAGGCCTGGCCGCACACCGACATCGAGGGGATGGATGCCGCGGCCGCAGCATCCCGTATCCGCATCGCCGGAGCGCTGGGCGCCGCGTGGCATCCGCATTGCGCCCGGGTGCACCCCGCGAAGCTCGTGCGCGGGCTCGCCGACGCCGTCGAGCGGCTCGGCGTGCCGATCTACGAAGCGACGCATGTGCGGGAGATCGCACCCGGCCAGGCGCTCACCGACGGCGGGACCGTGCGCGCGACCCACGTGCTGCGCGCCACCGAGGGCTTCACCGCCGACCTCCGCGGCGAGCACCGCACGTGGCTGCCGATGAACTCGTCGATGATCGTGACCGAGCCCCTGCCGGCCTCGTTCTGGGACGCGGTCGGCTGGGACGGATACGAGACGCTCGGCGACTTCGCCCACGTGTACATGTATGCGCAGCGCACGGCCGACGACCGCATCGCCTTCGGCGGGCGCGGCGTGCCCTACCGCTACGGCTCGCGCGTCGACACGGACGGCACGACCCAGGCGCGCACGATCGCCTCGCTCACGCGGCTGCTGCGCGAGTTCTTCCCGGATGCCGCGCGTACGCCGATCGCGCACGCCTGGGCCGGCGTGCTCGGCGTGCCGCGCGACTGGGCCGCGGCCGTGGTCCACGACCGGGCGACCGGCCTCGGCTGGGCCGGCGGCTACGTCGGCACCGGCGTCACCGCGACGAACCTCGCCGGCCGCACACTCGCCGATCTCGTGCTGGAGCGCGACACCGAGCTCACCCGGCTCCCCTGGGTCGGCCACCGCGCGCGGCGCTGGGAGGTCGAGCCGCTGCGGTGGACCGCCGTCAACGCGATCTACACCGCGTATCGGATGGCCGACCGGGCCGAGGCATCCGGTTCCTCCGCCCGCACCGCATGGCCCGCCCATGTCGCCGACTGGGTCGCCGGCCCCCACTGACCCGGTCGGCCGGGTCGCCCGGCGCGCGCTCAGCGCGGGGCGTGGGCCTCGAGGAACTCGTAGACGTCGGTCGTGTCGACCCCGGGGAACGAACCCGTCGGCAGCGTCGCCAGCAGCGTCCGCGGCGTGCGCACGTTCGGCCACGACTGCTCGCGCCACGACGCCTCGAGCTCGGCGGGCGCGCGCCGGCAGCAGACCTCCACGGAGTGCTTGGAGACGCCGCGGTTCGGGGTGTCGCGGCCGAGGAACCACTTCGTGTCGTCGAAGCGCACGCCCACGCTGATCGAGTGGGCGCCCTCGCTGGACAGCTCGACGCGGGCCGTGCACCAGTAGGTGCCGTTGCCGGTGTCGGTGTACTGGTAGTACGGGTTGAAGTGGTCGTCGACGTCGAACACGACGCGCGAGGTCCACTTGCGGCAGCACATCTGCCCCTCGATCGCGCCGAGGCGGTCGGTCGGGAAGTTCACGTCGTCGTTCTCGTAGACCTTCGTGATGACACCCGACTCGTGCACCTTCAGGAAGTGCACCGGCAGGCCCAGGTGGACGGTCGCGAGGTTGGTGAAGCGGTGCGCGGCCGTCTCGTACGACACCGAGTAGGCGTCGCGGAGGTCCTCGATCGAGATCGAGCGGTCCTTCTTGGCCTCTTGCAGGAACGGCACGGCGTGCGCCTCGGGGATGAGGAGGGCGCCGGTGAGGTAGTTCGTCTCGACGCGCTGACGCAGGAAGTCCGCGTACGAGGTCGGCTCGCGGTGCCCGAGGATGCGGCTCGACAGCGCCTGGAGCACCGCCGTGCGCGGGTCGCCCTTGGTGGCGAGGCGGCTCGACAGGTAGAGCCGGCCGTTCTTGATGTCGGCGACCGATCGCGTCGTCTGCGGCAGGTCGGGCACGTAGTGCAGGGTGAACCCGAGGTGCGCGGCGATGTCGGAGGCCGTGCGCTGGGTCAACGGGCCGCCCGGGTGGTCCACCGCATCGAGGATGCCCCGCGCCTGCTGCTCGAGCTCGGCGAAGTAGTTGTTCTGCGTGCGCATGAGCTTGCGCAGCGCCACGTTGGCGCGTCGTGCCTCTTCAGGAGTCGCCGCGCGCTCGTCGCGCAGCCTCTCGATCTCGCCCTGCAGCGCCAGCATCGCCTTGAGCGCCTCTGTCGGCACCGTCTTGCCGATCCGGAACGGGGGGATGCCGAGCGCCTGGAACGTCTGACCGCGCATCGCTCGCTCGAGCGAGATCTCGAGCGTCGCGCGCTCGTCGAGCGGCTCTGACTCGAGGATCGCGTCGATCGACGAACCCAGCGCCCGCGCGATCGCCTGCAGCAGCGTGAGCTTCGGCTCGCGGCGCCCGTTCTCGATCATGGACAGCTGGCTCGGCGCGCGGTCGACCGCGGAAGCGAGCTCTTCGAGCGTCATGCCGCGGTCGGTGCGCAGCTGCCGGATGCGTCGGCCGATGGTGAGGGGATCCACCTCATCATCGTCGGGGACTTCACCGCGCACATCCGAGGTCAACGTCGTCGTCATGCCGCGATTCTGTCACGAAAGCAGAAATACCGGAAAACTTCACACCCGAATTCGTCGGGTACACCCCCGAACTTCACCCCAGAGTGGTCTCACGACGAACCATCGATCCACACAGAGCGGATCACCGGATGCCTCGACCCGGCGCACACGCCAGGCAGAGACATCCCCCACACACTCAACGCAGTCGATCACAGGAAGGCAGGGACATGACACCTGCGACCGCCACCCCGATGCGTACGCGCACCGGCCCCATCCCCACCCAGACCCACGAGCCCTCGATCGAGATCGCCGGCCGCCTCGCGCCCCGCTACGACGAAGTCCTGACGCCCGAGGCGGTCGCGTTCCTCACCGAGCTGCACCACCGCTTCGGCGCCCGCCGCCACGACCGGCTCGCCGACCGCATGCGCCGCCGGTTCGAGATCGGCAACGGCCACGACCCGCAGTTCCGTGACGACACGCGCCACATCCGCGAGGACGCGGAGTGGAAGGTCGCCGGCGCCGGACCCGGCCTCGAAGACCGCCGCGTCGAGATCACGGGCCCGACCGACCCGAAGATGACGATCAACGCGCTGAACTCCGGCGCCAAGGTGTGGCTCGCCGACCAGGAGGACGCCACGAGCCCGACCTGGAAGAACGTCATTGAGGGCCAGCTCAGCCTGCGCGACGCCATCCGCGGCGAGCTCTCGTTCACGAGCCCCGAAGGCAAGCGCTACGAGGTCACGGCGACCGAGACGCCCACCATCGTGATGCGTCCGCGTGGGTGGCACCTGCCCGAGCAGCACATCCGCTTCACCGACCGCACCGGCCGCAGAATGGCCGCGTCGGGCTCGCTCGTGGACTTCGGCCTGTACTTCATCCACAACGCCGAGCAGCTGATCGCGAACGGGCGCGGCCCCTACTTCTACATCGCCAAGCTCGAGTCGAGCGAAGAGGCGAAGCTGTGGGACGACGTGTTCACGTTCAGCGAGCAGTACGTCGGCATCCCCCACGGCACCATCCGTGCCACGGTGCTCATCGAGACGCTGCCGGCGGCGTTCGAGATGGAGGAGATCCTCTTCGAGCTGCGCGACCACATCGCGGGCCTGAACGCGGGTCGCTGGGACTACATCTTCTCGATCATCAAGAACTACCGCGGTCGCGGTGCACGGTTCGTGCTGCCCGACCGCAGCGAGGTCACGATGACCGTGCCGTTCATGCGGGCGTACACCGAGCTGCTCGTGAAGACGTGCCACAAGCGCGGCGCCTTCGCGATCGGCGGCATGAGCGCCTTCATTCCGAACCGCCGCGACCCCGAGGTCACCGAGCGCGCGTTCGAGAAGGTGGCGGCCGACAAGAAGCGCGAGGCCGGCGACGGCTTCGACGGCACGTGGGTCGCGCACCCCGACCTCATCCCGGTGGCGCGCGCCGAGTTCGACGCCGTGCTCGGCGATCGCCCGAACCAGCTCGACCGTCAGCGTCCCGAGGTCGAGGTGAAGGCCGCCGACCTGATCGACGTCCACATCGGACGCCCGATCACGACGGCGGGAGTGCACGGCAACGTGTCGGTGGCCATCCGCTACATCGAGGCGTGGCTGCGCGGCCTCGGCGCTGTCGCCATCGACAACCTCATGGAGGATGCCGCGACCGCTGAGATCAGCCGCAGCCAGGTCTGGCAGTGGATCCACCAGGACCGCACCACCGAGGACGGCACGCCGATCACACGGGAGTCGATCGAGGCGCTCGTCACGCAGGTGCTGGCCGAGGCGGACCGCCGCGAGGGCGACCGGTTCGACGACGCCGCGGACATCTTCCGCGAGGTCGCGCTCGGCCAGGACTTCCCCGCGTTCCTGACGCTGCCCGCCTACGCGAAGTACCTCGTCGAGACCGACTGATCCCCCGCTCCCCGAGACGAACAAGGAAACGACAATGACTGCCTATCAGGACGACATCGAAGCCATCCGGGCGCTCAAGCAGCAGCACGGCTCGAGCTGGGATGCCATCGACCCCGAGTCCGCCGCCCGCATGCGCGCGCAGAACCGCTTCCGCACGGGGCTCGAGATCGCCCAGTACACGGCCGACATCATGCGCCGCGACATGGCCGAGTACGACGCGGACTCGTCGGTCTACACCCAGTCGCTCGGCGTCTGGCACGGCTTCATCGGGCAGCAGAAGCTCATCTCGATCAAGAAGCACCTGAAGAGCACGAACAAGCGCTACCTCTACCTGTCGGGGTGGATGGTCGCCGCGCTCCGCTCCGAGTTCGGGCCGCTTCCCGATCAGTCGATGCACGAGAAGACGGCGGTCCCGGCCCTCATCGAGGAGCTGTACACGTTCCTCCGTCAGGCCGACGCGCGTGAGCTCGATCTGCTGTTCACGCAGCTCGACGACGCGCGCGTCGCCGGCGACGAGACCGCGGTCGAGTTCATCCAGTCGCAGATCGACAGCTACGAGACCCACGTGGTGCCGATCATCGCCGACATCGACGCGGGCTTCGGCAACCCCGAGGCCACGTATCTGCTGGCGAAGAAGATGATCGAGGCGGGCGCGTGCGCCATCCAGATCGAGAACCAGGTGTCGGATGAGAAGCAGTGCGGCCACCAGGACGGCAAGGTGACTGTTCCGCATGAGGACTTCATCGCGAAGCTCACGGCAGTGCGCTACGCCTTCCTCGAGCTCGGCATCGACAACGGCATCATCGTGGCCCGCACCGACTCGCTCGGCGCCGGACTCACGCAGAAGCTCGCGGTCACGCACCGGCCCGGCGACCTCGGCGACCAGTACAACTCGTTCCTCGACGTCGAGGAGATCTCGGACTCCGACCTCGGCAACGGCGACGTCGTCATCAAGCGCGAGGGCACGCTGCTGCGCCCGAAGCGTCTGGCCAGCAACCTTTATCAGTTCCGCCCCGGGACCGGTGAGGAGCGCGTCGTGCTCGACTGCATCACGTCGCTGCAGAACGGCGCCGACCTGCTGTGGATCGAGACCGAGAAGCCGCACGTGGAGCAGATCGCCGGCATGGTCGACGCGATCCGCGAGGTCATCCCGAACGCGAAGCTCGTCTACAACAACAGCCCGTCGTTCAACTGGACGCTCAACTTCCGCCAGCAGGCGTACGACCTCCTGGCGGAGCGGGGCGAGGATGTCTCGGCCTACGACCGTGGCGACCTGATGAACGTCGCGTACGACGACACCGAGCTCGCACGGCTGGCCGATGAGAAGATCCGCACGTTCCAGCGGGACGGCGCCGCCCGCGCGGGGATCTTCCACCACCTCATCACCCTGCCGACCTACCACACGGCGGCCCTGTCGACCGATGACCTCGCGAAGGGCTACTTCGGCGACGAGGGCATGCTCGCCTACGTGAAGGGCGTGCAGCGTCGCGAGATCCGCGAGGGCATCGCCACGGTCAAGCACCAGAACATGGCGGGAAGCGACATCGGCGACAACCACAAGGAGTACTTCGCCGGCGACGCGGCCCTCAAGGCCGGCGGTCAGCACAACACGATGAACCAGTTCGGCTGAGTTCTCGCACGGATGCCGCGGCCCGCGCACTGCGCCGGGTCGCGGCATCCGTGTACCTGGTGTCAGCGCCCTCGCGCGCCGTACGCACCATCGGATCCGCACGTGCGGACGTGCCGCAGGACACACCGATGACGGATGCCGCCGCACGGCGTGTCGGGCCTGGTCACCGCAGGAGCGGATCCGATTCTGTGCACGAACCGGTCGAGGGCGATCACCCGAGCAGTCCGCGCTCCATGGCGAGGGTCACGGCGCGCGTGCGATCGGCGACGCCGAGCTTCTCGAACACCTTGAGCAGGTGCGTCTTGACCGTCGACTCGCCGATGCCGAGGACCACCGCGATCTGCTTGTTGCTGTGGCCCGTCGCCACCAGCCGCAGCACGTCGAGCTCCCTCGCGGTCAGCACCGTCTCGGGCTCCGGCCGCCGCATGCGCTCGACGAGCCTCACCGCCACCTGAGGCGACAGCGCCGACTGCCCCGCCGCCACCGAGCGGATGCCGGCGACGATCTCGGCCTGCGGTGCGGCCTTCAGGAGGTACCCCGTCGCACCGGCCTCGATGGCGGCCAGGATCTGGTCGTCGGACTCGTACGTGGTGAGGATCAGCACGCGCGGCGGAGGATCACCCGCCTCTCCCCCGGCGATCCGGGCGGTGGCGGCGACACCGTCGACGTGCGGCATGCGCAGGTCCATCAGCACGACGTCGGGGCGGGTCGCGTCCGCGAGACGCACGGCTTCATCGCCGTCGGATGCCTCGGCCACGACTTCGAAGCCGGGTTCATCCGAGAGCAGTCCGGCGAGGCCGGCACGCACCACCGGGTGGTCGTCGGCGATGAGCAGCCGGATCACAGGCGATCTCCCTTCGTCCGGACGGCCTCGGCCGCCGCAACTCCCATCGCGGCGGGCATCACCGGGGCGGACACGCCGGCACCCCGTTCGTCCTGCGACGCCGCCGGAAGCCTGACCGTCAGCGTCGCGCCCTCGCCCGGTGCCGAGGCAACGTCGAACGTGCCGCCCGCGAGCGCCACACGCTCGCGCATGCCGTCCAGCCCGAACCCGCTCGTGGGCCGCGAGGTGTCGAAGCCGCGCCCGTCATCGGCCACCTCGAGTGCCGCGGCGCCGTCCGCCGCGACCTCGACGCGCACCGTCACCTCCGCCGCGGCGGCGTGCTTCGTCACGTTCGACAGCGCCTCCTGCAGGCAGCGCAGCAGCACCACCTGGGCTTCGCGGTCGAGTTCGCCCTCCACGCGGGCGGTGTCGAGTGCGATGCGGGCCGCACCGTGCTCGCGGAACCGCTCGATGAGCCGCTCGACCGCGGCGCCGAAGGCGGGCTCGCGGGGGACGGCCGCCGTACGGGCGACGAGGGCGCGTGCCTCGGCGAGGGCGTCGCGCGCGACCTGCTCGACCGTCGCGATCGTGGTGGCGGCAGCATCCGTCTGCCCCTCCCTCGACTGCCGGCCCGCCCGCTCGGCGAAGATCACGAGCCCGGCGAGCGTCTGCGCGAGGGTGTCGTGGATGTCGCGGGCCAGGCGCTCGCGCTCGGCGGACGCGCCGCGCTCCCTGCTGAGGGCCTCGACCTCGGTCTGCGCCGCCGTCAGTTCGGCGAGCAGGCGCTCCCGCTCCTCGCCGTACTCGGCGATGCGGGCGATCCACAGGCCGATGGCGATCGCGAACGAGAGCGAGAAGACCGCGGTGGTCGCGCCGGCGACGACCGAGTCCAGGTTGGCTCCATAGCCGAAGCTCGCTCCGACGAATACGCTCCCCGCGATCACCGCCGAGCCGCCGATTCCGCGCTTGCGCGAGTCGCCGATGACCCACACCAGGGGGTACGCCAGGGTCTGGAGCATCGCCATGAACGGAGCTGCGCCCGCGCCGATCCCCGCGGCGACGGCTGCCACCGACAGGAAGGCGGGGTACCGCCACGCCGCGCGCGGCGGCTCGATCGCGTCGCGGCCGATCAGGGCGTAGCCCAGCACGAAGAGGCCGATCGCCGCGAGCGCGATCGCGGTGCGCGCGGCGGTCGCGGGTGGGAAGAGGAAGACGAGCGCGAGGGCGATGACGGCGCACACGATCGACACGATCGCGTCCCATCCCCGCTTCGTCAGCATCGTCCCTCTTCCCCTCGGCCCATCCGCAGGCTATGCGTCGCGCCGGATCCAGCGGAAGGTGATCCGCGAGAGCACCAGACCCACGACGAGCCAGACGCCGAGCGCGATCGCGACGCCCGCGAGGTTCCACTCGCCGTTCTGCTCCAGTGTGGCGTACTCCTCGGGCAGGAACACCGCGCGCATGCCCTGCGCCATCCACTTGAGCGGGAAGAGGCCCGCGACGTTCTGCAGCCACTCCGGCAGCTGCGAGAACGTGAGGTAGACGCCTGAGATGAACTGCAGCGCGAGGGCGATCGGCACGACCACCGCGGTCGCGCTCTTCCCGGTGCGCGGCACGGACGACAGTGCGACGCCGAGCAGGGCCGACGTCGTGATGCCGAGCACGAACACCCACGCGAACGTCGCCCAGCGCGCGGGCTCCGTCGGCAGCTCGACACCGAGCACCGTTGCCGCGAACAGCAGGAGCAGTGCGGATTGCAGCACTCCCGTGACCAGCACCTGTCCGATCTTGCCGACGAAGTAGCTCACCGGCGACAGCGGCGTGCCGCCGAGTCGCTTGAGCATGCCGTCGGACCGCTCGATCGCGATGTCCATCGCGAGATTCTGGAACCCCGAGAGCAGCAGGCCGGCGGCGATCATGCCGGGCAGGTACAGCTCGGCCATCGAGATCGCCGGCACGCCGGGGGCGACCTGCACGTCGCCGTCCGATCCGAACGCGACGCTGAACAGCCCCAACATGAAGACCGGGAAGAGGAACGTGAAGAACAGCGTGTCGCCCGAGCGGAAGTACTGCATCAGCTCGAACCGCGTGCGCCAGACTCCGACGCTCAGGACGTTGCGGCGCGCTCGTCGCGGACCGACACCCGCGACCCGCGCCTTCTCGACGGTGGCGCTCATCGCACCGCTCCCTTCTTGTCGACAGCAGCACTCGCGGCGGCGTCGGTGGTCTCGCCGACCATCTGGAGGTAGACGTCCTCGAGGCTCGGCCGCACGATCTCGAGCTCGGCGGGCGCCTCGCCCAGCCGCGCGGCCAGGGCGATCGCGAACGCGAAGGGATCGTCGGAGCGCTCGTGCCGCAGCATCCCGTCCTCCACCCATCGCACGATCGGAACGCGCGCGGCCTCGCCGCCGAACCCCGCGACGGGCCCGATCGCCTGCAGCCGGCCGGCGGCGATCACCGCGACGCGGTCGGCGAGCTGCGCCGCCTCGTCGAGATAGTGCGTGGTCAGCACGATCGTCGTGCCTTCGGCCTGAAGGCGCCGGATGAGCTCCCAGAACTCGCGCCGCGCGTGCGGGTCGAATCCCGTCGTGGGCTCGTCGAGGAAGAGCAGCTCGGGGCGGCCGATGATCCCGAGGGCCACATCGACGCGCCGCTGCTGTCCGCCCGAGAGCTTCGAGATGCGCGTCTTCGCCTGCGCCTCGAGGCCGACGGCCGCGATCACCTCGTCGACGTCGCGGGGATCCGGGTAGAAGCCCGCGAACTGCCGCAGCTGCTCGCGGACGGTGACGAGACCGGACTGGCCGGTCGACTGGAGCACGATGCCCAGCCGCGCCTTGAGGTCGAGCCCGCCGGTGGCCGGGTCGACCCCGAGCACCTCGACGTCGCCGCCCGTGCGGCGCCGGTACCCCTCGAGGATCTCGACGGTCGTCGACTTGCCGGCGCCGTTCGGCCCGAGCAGGGCGAAGGTCTCGCCGCGCTCGATCTCGAACGACACCCCGTCGACGACCGTGCGGTCGCCATAGGTCTTCCGCAGGTTCCGCACCCGCACCGCTTGTGTCTGCATGCTTCCAGCGTCACGGAAGACGGATGCTGCGCCCAGCGGTCATCCGCAGGAGACGGCATCCCCCATTCGGTGGATGCCACGGCGCATCGCGCTGCCGCGGCTCGAACCGGATCAGTGCCGCGACGCGACCATCACCGGGACCGGCACAGCGCGGGCCTCGGCGTCCGCCCGCTCTTCGGCGCGGAGCATGCGCTGACCGCGGATGCCTCCCGCCAGCGCCCAGGCGAGCAGCCACACCCCCGAGACGACCGTGACGATGAACGCGACGCGCAGGCCGACGTCGGGGTCGAGCAGCAGCACGAGGCTGATCAGGGCGACGAGTCCGCCGAGGATGGCGCCCGTGGCGCCGATGATGGTCAGCACGCACCCGCGCGCGAGCCACCAGGCGATCCCACCGGCGATGACGAGCACGATGGCGAGCACGACGGCTCCCCAGATCCAGGCGTCCACGACGCACAGGGTACCGCGTCGCCGGGCCGATCCGGAAGAGCGCTTACCCATCGGACGATCCGTCGCGTCGTGCGCGCATCCCGCACGCGCGCGGGCCACACGTCCGCAATCGGCGCTGAAGCCCGCCGCCGCGCGGACTACGCTCGAACCGTGACAGAACGCGCACCGCTCTCCCGCAAGCTCTCCGCCATCGCCGAGTCCGCGACCCTGAAGGTCGATGCCAAGGCGAAGGCTCTGCAGGCCGCCGGTCGGCCCGTCATCTCGTATGCGGCGGGCGAGCCCGATTTCGCGACGCCGCAGTTCATCGTGGACGCCGCCGCGGAGGCCCTCCACAACCCCGCGAACTTCCGCTACACGCCCGCCGCCGGTCTTCCGGTGCTGCGCGAGGCGATCGCCGCGAAGACGCTCCGCGACTCGGGTCTCGAGGTCGACCCGTCGCAGGTCATCGTCACCAACGGCGGCAAGCAGGCCGTCTACCAGGCCCTCCAGACCGTCGTGAACCCCGGCGACGAGGTGCTGCTGCCGGCTCCGTACTGGACCACCTACCCCGAGGCGATCGCGCTGGCCGACGGCATCCCCGTCGAGGTCTTCGCCGGCGCCGACCAGGACTACAAGGTGACCATCGAGCAGCTCGAGGCCGCCCGCACCGACAAGACCACGGCGCTCGTGTTCGTGTCGCCGTCGAACCCGACCGGCTCGGTCTACACGCTGGAGGAGACCGAGGCCATCGGCCGGTGGGCCGTCGAGCACGGCATCTGGATCATCTCGGACGAGATCTACCAGAACCTCGTCTACGAAGGCACGCGTGCGGTGTCGATCGTGGAGGCGGTTCCGGAGGCCGCGGGCCAGACGATCCTCGTGAACGGCGTCGCGAAGACGTACGCGATGACCGGCTGGCGCCTGGGCTGGATGGTCGGCCCCAAGGACGCCATCAAGATCGCCGGCAACCTGCAGTCGCACCTGTGCTCAAACGTCAACAACATCGCGCAGCGCGCGGCGCTGGCGGCCCTCTCCGGACCGCAGGACGAGGTCGAGCAGATGCGCCAGGCCTTCGACCGCCGCCGCAAGCTGATCGTCGCCGAGCTGTCGAAGATCGACGGCGTCGCGGTGCCGACGCCGCTGGGCGCCTTCTACGCCTACCCCGACGTCCGCGGACTCCTCGGCCGCGAGTGGGCGGGTGTCACGCCGACGACCTCCCTCGAGCTGGCCGATCTCATCCTCGAGAAGGCCGAGGTCGCCGTGGTTCCGGGCGAGGCCTTCGGACCCTCGGGCTACCTGCGCCTGTCGTACGCCCTGGGCGACGACGCCCTCCTCGAGGGCGTGCAGCGCATGCAGCGCCTCTTCGCGTCGTAACAACCCTTTCGGAACGCGGATGCCTCGGGTTCGCGGCATCCGCGTTTCTGCGTCTTTCGGCGGGTCGCTTCGGGGTTCGGGGCGCGTCCCGTGCCGTCGGGGCGCGCGCCGTGCGCCCCGAACGTTCGCCGTGCGCCCCAAAACCCTAGGGGGACGGATGCCTCGGCCCGGGGCTAGAGCTCGACGTTCACCAGGACGGGCTCGGGCTGCAGGATCAGGCCGAACTCGGACTGCACGCGGCCCTGGATGAAGCGGGCCAGCTCGGCGAGCTCGGCGGCGGTCGCATGACCCCGGTTCGTGAGCGCCAGGGCGTGCTTCGTCGACAGGCCGGCGCGTGAGCGCGGCAGCTTGAAGCCCTTGCGCACGCCGGCGTGCTCGATGAGCCAGCCGGCGCTCACCTTGACGTCGGATTCGACCGTCGTGGGCGCGGGAACGTAGCCGTCGAAGTTCGCGAGCGGGATGACGAGCACGGGGTCGAGATCGGGATGCACCGGCCAGCGCGGGCACGCCTCGGGGAGCGTGCGGGCGAAGGATGCCGACACCACGGCGTTCTGGAAGAACGACCCGGCGCTGTACGTGTCGGGGTCGTCGGCGTCGAGCACCATGCCCTTGGCGCGCCGGGTCTCGAGGATCCGCTCGCGCACCCACGCGAGGGTCGCCTCGTCGTCGGGGCCGAGGCGCAGCGCGGTGCGGAGCTGATCGCCGGCGATGCGACGGGCGCCCTGGCCGATGGCGGGGAGGTCCAGCGTCACCGAGAGGATCACCGCGCGCCGCGCGGGCACCGAGCCGTAGTGGTGCTTCAGGACGGACGTCCGGAAGCCCAGGCCCAGCTCGGCGGCGGGAACGGTCGACACCTCGGCGGTCGACTCGTCGAGCAGCTCGACCTCGCTGAGGGTCTGCACGATCTCCTGGCCGTACGCACCGATGTTCTGCACCGGGGCGGCACCGACGGTTCCGGGGATCCCCGACATCGCCTCGATGCCGCCGAGCCCTTCGGCGACCGCGAAGCCGACGAGGTCGTCCCAGTCGTGGCCCGCCTGCACCCTGAGCCGCACGCGTCCGGGCAGGGGCGACGGCATCCGTTCGATCCCCTTCGTGAGCACGCGCACGACGGTGCCGTCGAAAGGCTCGTCGCCGATGAAGAGGTTCGACCCGCCGCCGAGCACGAGCCACTCGTCGCCGGAGGCCCAGACGTCGCGCAGGGCGTCGACGAGCTCATCGGTGGTGTGGGCGTCGATCATGCGCGCAGGCAGACCGCCGGTGCGCAGCGTCGTGAGCCGCGCGAGCGGGATGGGGGTGACGTCGGGCATGCGTCAGGCGGTCCGGACGCGCACCTGCGCCTTGACGAGCACCGTGGCACCTTCGAACGACACGGTCAGGTCGATGCGGGCGGACTCCTCGTCGACCGCGCCGACCTTCGCCACGACGGTCACGTCGGCACCGGTCTCGGGGTCGACGACGACGGGCTTGGTGAAGCGCACGCCGTACTCGAGGATGCGGCCGGTGTCGCCGACCCACGACTCGATCGTGCCGACGGCGAGGCCCATCGTGAGCATGCCGTGGGCGAGCACGCCCGGAAGGCCCACCGCGGCCGCGACGTCGTCGCGGTAGTGGATCGGGTTGAAGTCTCCGGATGCCCCGGCGTACCGCACGAGCGACTCGCGCGTGAGGTGCACGGTGCGCTCGGCGACCACGTCGCCGACGGTCAGGTTCTGAAGCGCGCTCACTGGTCGCCCTCCCCCACGAGCAGGATGGTCGTCGTGGTGACGACGTGGTCGCCCGCGGCATCCGTGATCTCGGACTCGCTCGTCACCATCGCGGCAGCGCCCATGGCGCGCAGACCGGTGACCGACAGCTTCGCGGTGAGCTCGTCGCCTGCCACGATGGGCCGGGAGTAGCGGAACTTCTGCTCGGCGTGCAGCACGTTCTGGAGGACGATGCCCGCGTCGGGCTCGCCCAGCAGCTGCTGGAGCGTTGCATCGGTCACGACGATCGCGAAGGTCGGCGGCGCGACGACGTCGGCGTAGCCGAGCGCCTGGGCGGCGGCGAGGTCGGTGTGCTGCGGGTCATCGGCGAAGACGGCGCGCGCGAACTCGCGCACCTTCTCGCGACCCACGAGGTAGGGGGTCGTCGGCGGGAAGTCGCGGCCGACGAGCTCGGGGTTCACTGGCACCAGGCCATCCTACCGAGCGGCATCCCCCGACCCGGCCGGGCCGGCCTCCGGGCGAGGGCGCCCGCGCCAGGCCCGCAGGCCCATCTGCACCGCGATGATCACGAGGTACGCGGCGAAGAGCATGTTGCCGACGAACGGATCGATGAGCGTCGCCGCCCACGCGCCGAGCGCCGTCGTGGTGCACGCCGCCAGCCCGACGATCGCCGCCGCGACGAGGTCGACGTTGCGCCGCCGGATGTTGCCGACCGTGCCCGAGACGGCCGTCGGGATCATCATGAGCAGCGACGTGCCCTTGGCCACGAGGTCGCTGGTGCCGAACAGCACCATGAGCGCCGGAACCACGATGATCCCGCCGCCGACGCCGATCAGCCCCGACAGGATGCCGGTGACCACACCCAGCACGACGAGCAGGACTCCGCTCAGCCAGGTGAGGGAGAACTCGGCATCGCGGGACGGGATCACGATGAAGAGGCTGACGATCACCGCGGCGAGGAAGCCGACGAACGCCCACCGCAGCACCGTGAGCGAGAGCCGCGGGAGCAGCCACGTGCCGATCTGGGCGCCGAACACCGCACCCGCCGCGAGCAGCAGCGCGGGGATCCAGGCGACCGAGCCGTGCACGGCGTAGGAGATGACGCCCACCGTCGCGGTGGGCACGATCGCGGCCAGCGATGTGCCCGCGGCGAGCCGCTGGTCGAAGCGGAGGAACAGCACCAGGAACGGCACGATGACCGTGCCGCCGCCCACGCCGAACAGGCCCGACAGCAGACCTGCGAGCAGGCCGATGCCG
Organism: Microbacterium sp. Leaf288; assembly: GCF_001422925.1. GTDB lineage: Bacteria > Actinomycetota > Actinomycetes > Actinomycetales > Microbacteriaceae > Microbacterium. The sequence continues at coordinate 411,729 of NZ_LMNI01000011.1, read as the reverse complement.
ATGCAGGTGAGGAAGAACCGAGCGTCGTGGAGAGGGCGCGCCGTCTCGGGCGAGGTCATTCGTACGACAGGTTGTCGATGACCCACTCGCCGTCCGACTGCACGAGCGTGTAGTGGTACACCGTGGCGCCGGGGGCCGGGTCGGTCGGCTGGCCGTCCTCGTCGATGAGCGCGGTGTACGTCTCGTTCGTCGTCACCGCGACCTGGTCGCCGACGGTCTCCACATCGGTGACCTTGATCTCGTAGTCGTCGAAGTTCTCGTCGAATGCGACAGCCTGGGATTCGAACGTGGCGCAGTCGAGCAGCCCGACGGTGTCGCGGAAGTTCTCGGACGTGGCGGCGGCGAACGAGTCGCAGTCGCCCTCCTGCCAGGCGTCGTCGTACAGGCCCACGGTCGCGACGGCTGCGCGCTCGTCCTCGGACTGACCGGCGCTGTTGGCGGTCGACGCCGAGAGCAGCAGCAGCGGGATCACGACGGCTGCGGCGATCACGATGCCGAGCAGCACCACGCCGAGCACCACCCACACGATCCAGAGCTTCGAAGTGCTCCGCGGCTCGGTCGCCGCGGCGAAGCCGCCGCCGGCAGGAGCGATGCCTGCGGGCATTCCGGGGTACACGCCCTGCGGATACCCCTCGACCGGCGCGCCCCCTTCCTGCACCGGGTACGGCTGCGCCGCCGGGAAGACGGGCTCCGTCGCGAACGCCTCCGGCTCGCCCGGCCCAGACAGCTCGGCCCCGGCGACGATCTCGGCTTCGGTCGGCGCCGCCGACGCCTCCGGGTCGGGCTGAGCGACGTGCTCCGTCCACTGCGCACCGTCCCACCAGCGCATCGCGCCGTGACCGTCGTCGTACCAGCCGGGAGGAGTCGTCGTCATCCTCAAACCCTATCCCCGCCACCTCTGGAGGCACGGATCGCGGATGCTGCGCCCGGGCGCCGGGGCGCAGCATCCGGTTCCCGGAATCAGCGGTCGAGGACGGCGCGGGCGCTCCGTTCGGGGGTGGGCCCACGCGGCCGGAGGCTCCGCGCGACGCGTCAGCGGCGCGTGGAGGGGCCGTGGGGAAGGTCGAGCCGGCGCAGCAGCTGCGCGTTGAGCGCCACGACGACCGTCGACAGCGACATCAGGATCGCGCCCACCGACATCGGCAGGACGAAGCCGATCGGGGCGAGGACGCCGGCCGCCAGCGGGACCGAGATGAGGTTGTAGCCGGCGGCCCACCAGAGGTTCTGCGTCATCTTGCGGTAGCTCGCGCGCGACAGCTCGATCACCGAGAGCACCGAGCGCGGGTCGCTCGACGCCAGGATGACCCCCGCCGACCCGATCGCGACGTCGGTGCCGGCGCCGATCGCGATGCCGACGTCGGCCCGCGCGAGCGCGGGGGCGTCGTTGACGCCGTCGCCCACCATCGCGACCTTGAGGCCCTCGCTCTGCAGCTCCGCGACCTTCCGCTCCTTGTCCTCCGGACGCACGCCGGCGAAGACCCGGCGGATGCCGAGCGCCTCGGCGACGGACCGCGCGACGGGCTCGGCATCGCCCGTGATCATGACGACCTCGACGCCCAGCCGGTGCAGCGCGTCGACGGCCTCGCGCGATTCGGGGCGGATCTCGTCAGCGAGCGCGAGCCCTCCGACGACGGCGCCGTCGCGCACGACGTGCAGCACGATCGAGCCCTGGTCGCGCCACGCGCCCGCGGCCGCGATGTCGGCACCCCCGATCTCGTCGAGGAGGCGCGGGCCGCCTACCCGCACCACGTGCCCGTCGACGGTCGCGGTCACGCCGACCGCCGGCGACGACTGGAAGCCGGAGGCGGCGGCGACCGCGAGGCCGCGCTCCTGGGCGGCACGCACGATCGCCTTCGCGAGCGGGTGCTCGCTGTCGGCCTCGGCCGCAGCGGCGAGCGCGAGCACGCCGTCCGCGTCGATGTCGGCCACCGCGGCGACGTCGACCACGGTGGGCTCGCCCTTCGTGAGGGTGCCCGTCTTGTCGAACAGCACCGCGCCGATCGTGCGCATGCTCTCGAGCGCCAGGCGGTCCTTGATCAGCACGCCGCCGCGCGCGGCGCGTTCCGTGGCGATCGACACCACGAGCGGGATCGCGAGGCCCAGTGCGTGCGGGCAGGCGATGACGAGGACGGTGATGGTGCGCACGACCGCCTCGTCGGGAAGACCGAACGCGGTCCACACGATCGCGGTCAGCGCCGCGGCACCGAGGGCGAACCAGAACAGCCAGCCGGCCGCACGGTCGGCCAGGCGCTGCGCACGCGACGTCGAGCTCTGCGCTTCGGCGACGAGCCGCTGGATGCCGGCGAGCGTGGTGTCGTCGCCGGTCGCGGTGACCTCGACCCGCAGCCCCGAGTCGGTGGCGACCGTGCCGGCGGTCACGTGGTCGCCGACGCCGCGGGCGACGGGCCGGGATTCGCCCGTCACCATCGACTCGTCCATGTCGGCGCCGCCGTCCACGACCCGGCCGTCGGCGGGAACACTGCCGCCGGGTCGCACCACGACGACATCGCCGAGCCGCAGCGCGGACGGTGTCACGGTGACGATACGGTCGCCCTCCACGCGCTCCGCCTCGTCGGGGAGGAGCGCGGCGAGGGAGTCCAGCGCCGAGGTCGTCCGGGCGAGCGAGCGCATCTCGATCCAGTGGCCGAGCAGCATGATCACGATGAGGAGGGCCAGCTCCCACCAGAACTCGAGCTCATGGTGCAGCAGCCCGAGGCTCGCACCCCACGACGCGAAGAACGCGACCGTGATCGCGAGGCCGATGAGGAGCATCATGCCGGGCTTGCGGGAGCGCAGCTCCGACACGGCGCCCGACAGGAAGGGCCAGCCGCCCCAGAAGTACATGACGGTGCCCAGCAGCGGCGAGATCCAGCCGACCCACGGAGCGTCGGGCAGCGTGTAGCCGAGCACCATAGCGAACATGCCCGAGAACGCGACCACGGGTACCGCGAGGGCGAGGTTGATCCAGAACAGCCGGCGGAAGCGGGCGACGTGGTCCGCGCCGTGGCCGGCATGCCCCATGTGGCCGGCGTGGCCGGCATGCCCTATGTGGCCGGCGTGATCGGAGTGGCCGGCGTGGCCGGCGTGATCGGCGGTCGCGATGTGATCAGCGTGCACCGCGTGGGCGGGGTCGGTCGTGGCGGTGGCGCTCATCGCCTGATGAGCCGCCTGATCGTTGTGGGTGTGGTCATGTGCCGCGTGGTCGTGCCCGGAGTGGTCATGGCGGCGATGCGGATCGGTCACGGTGCTCTCCTCGTCGAAGTACGTCTCCGTTATACCCCCTAGGGGTATCAAGTTCAATCGCCCTCGCGATCGTGCTATTCCCCGTCGCGCCGGATCGTGGCGGATGTCGGCGGAGCGCGCGACACTGACATCACCCTGGAGTCGCGAGGAGCACGAATGGACATCATCCTGGTCGCCGGCCTGTGGATGGGCGGGTGGGCGTGGTACGAGGTGGCGCCGGCCCTCGAGAGCGAAGGGCACCGGCCCGTGCCGCTCACCCTCCCCGGCATGGGATCGGTCGACGCCGACCGCTCGGCGATCACCCTCGCCGACCACGTCGCGGCGGTCGTGGCCGCCATCGACGAGGCGCCCGGCGAGCGGGTCGTCCTGGTCGGACACTCCGCGGGCGCGGGCATCGTGTACGCCGCGGCCGACGCACGGCCCGACCGTGTCGCGCGGCTCATCCTGATCGGAGGCTTCCCGACGGCCGACGGCGATCCGCTGCTCGACGGGTTCGCGACGGAGGGCGGCGAGCTCCCGCTGCCGCCGTGGAGCGAGTTCGACGACGCCGATCTGCGCGATCTCGGCGACGGCGGCAGGACGGCGTTCAGGACGTACGCGATCCCCTCGCCCGCCGGCGTCGTCACCGGCATCCAGCGCCTCGGCGACGACCGCCGCCTCGACATCCCCGTCACGGCGATCGCGACCGAGTACACGGTCGCCGACCTGCAGAGCTGGATCGACGCGGGTGCACCGCCGGTGAAGGAGTTCGCCCGCCTGCGCAACGTGACCTACGTCGACCTGCCGACGGGGCACTGGCCACAGCTGACGCGTCCGCACCAGCTGGCCCGCATCATCCTCGCGCAGCCGCCGCTCGGCGACGGCACCATCGCCCCGGAGGTCGAGACGATCAGCCCGGTCGCCTTCCACGCGTCCGAAGGCGTGGCGGACTGGAGAGTCCTCTACTGGGGCGCGCACGCCTTCTTCCGCGCCGAGTCGCTCTCCCACGGCGCACGGCTCGTGGCGGAGGTCGCCGCCATCGCCGAGGGCCTCGACCACTATCCCGACGTCGATCTCCGGCCCGAGGGTGTCTTCGTCAAGACCTTCAGCCGCCGCGACGGGGCGCTGAGCCGGACGGATGCCGACCTCGCGGCATCCGTATCACGCGCCGCCCGCGAGCTGGGCCTCGAGGCCGATCCGTCGGTGCTCACCGTCGTCGGCATCGCCGTGGCCCAGGGGCCCGATAGCCATGTCCGGCCGTTCTGGAGCGCCGCGCTCGGCTATGACCCGCTCGGCGGCGAGGACGCGATCGACCCGCTGCGCCGGAACCCGCACGTGTGGTTCCATCCGCTCGATCCGCCCAAGCCGGGTCGCGGGCGCACGCACATCGACATCTCCGTGCCGCGCGACCAGGTCCAGGCGCGCGTCGCGGCGGCGCTGGCCGCGGGCGGGCGGATGGCCGACGACTCCCACGCGCCGGAGTGGTGGACCCTCACGTCGCCCGACAACCACGGCGTCGACATCGCCGCCTGGACCGACGACTCGGACTTCTCGGGCTGAACTCCTCGGACCGCAGGTCACCTCAGCATGCGCACGTCGATGATCGACGGCACCATCGGGTCGGTCTGCTCGGCGCCGTCGAAGTCGAACCCGTTGCGCCGGTAGAAGGCGATGGCGCGGGGGTTCTCCTTCGCCACCCACAGCACCGCGGGACCCTCGTCGAGCACCGCGTCGAGCAGCGCCTGCCCGGCTCCTCCGCCGTGATCCGCGGCCGCGACGTAGAGCATGTACAGCTGGCGCTCGCAGGGCGGCGGCGCCCCGTCGAACTCCAGGCCCGGTCCCGAGGTCGCGAAGCCGATGATGCGACCCTCGCTCTCGGCGACCCAGACGCGCCATTCGTCGCGAGGGTTGCCGAGGATGCGGGCCCACATGCTCTGTCGCCCGTGCACGAAGTCGTCGTCGAAGAAGCCGGCGGGCAGGAGGTGGGTGTACGTCTCTCGCCACGTCGCCACGTGGAGCGCGGCGATCTCGGCTGCGTCGCGCGGCTCGGGCACGCGCAGGGTGAACGTCATGCCGTCATCCTGCCAGCGGGCGGGGCACGCGGACAGAGGCGTCACCCCGCTGCGCCGTATGCCGCTAAGAAGCGGTCGCGGAAGGCGTCCATGCGCCACACCGGCGACGCGTCCGACGGGCGCAGCCCGGCAGTCCAGTTCCAGTCGGTGATCGCGTCGAAGACCGCCGGGTCCTTCGCGACGATGCTGATCGGCACGTCGCGACTGGCACCCTCGCCGCTCACGACCGTGGCCGGCTGGTGGTCGCCGAGCATGACCACGACGAGGTTCGGATCGTCGACGTTCTCGAGGAAGGACAGCATCGACCCGAGCGTGTACTCGACCGATCTCCCGTAGTAGCGCTGGATCGTCTTCGGGTCCTTCCAGACCTCGCTCGCCTGCTGACTCCGCGCGGGCTGGTCGTCGTAGACCGATCCGTCTCCCACCTCGCCCCACGGCACGAGCTCGGGAAGCGGCGCCCACGGCGTATGGGACGACACCAGATCGAGCTCCGCCATGACGGGCAGGTCCGAAGGCGCGAGCACCTGGTCGGCGAAGTGCTTGAGCGTGTACTGGTCGGGAATGCGCGCGTAACCGAACGAAGGGCCGCGGTAGCCGACGTTCGTCGCGTCGAGCAGCGTGTCGTAGTGGTAGAACGAGGTCCCGACGTCCCACGGATGCCGGTTCGACGGGACGTCGCTCACCGTGCGCCAGCCCGCACGGCCGAACGCCGCGCTCAGCGTGAGCCGATCGGTCCGCACCACCAGGTCGTACACCGCCTGGGAGTCGACCCACACCCCCGTCTGCAGCGTCGAGTGCGCCAGCCAGCTCACGCCGCCGTACGTGGGCGAGGTCAGCCAGGCGCTCCGCGTCGCGTACCCGTCGGCCCGGAGCGTCTCCTCGCCACGGCGCAGGATGTCGTTCACCCCGTCCGCGATGCCGTCGCCCTCGAGCGCGACGCGCCCGTAGCTCTCCACGAACACGAACAGCACGTCCTTGCCCTGCAGTGCCGTCAGCAGGTCCGGTGCCGGCACTGCCGCGAACGGATCGTCGGCGACGTCGCGGGCGACCTGCGCCCTGGTCTCGAGCGCCGACACGGCGCGCGACACCGCAGAGCCGACGGATGAGGCGGATGCCGCGGCCGCGACCGGGTCCTGGATCCGCAGGGGCGGCGCCGCGGCCGCCATCACGATCCAGGCCACGGTGACGGTGGCGAGCACGGTGCGCCCGCGATCGCCTCGACGTCGCAGCGCGGCGTCCACGCGGAGGGCAGCCCAGCCCGCGGCGATCCCCACGGCGACGATCAGGGCCACGGCCGCGGTGAACGCCGCGCTCGCCGGCCCCGGCCCGATCGCCGAGGCGACGACGCCGTAGGCGTCGCCCAGCTGCAGCCAGTCGAGCGGAACGAAATGGATGCCGAGGGCCGCCTCGTAGCCCCGATCGATGCTCGCAAGGAGGACGGCGACGGCCACGAACACCCCGAAGGCCGTCGCAACGGCGCGGCGCAGCATCCGCCACGGAATCAGCGGCAGCGCGAGCAGCACCACGATCGATTCGACCGGGATGCGGACGAGGTCGACGACCGACCCCGTCGCGAGGGCACCCGGGATGAGGGGAAGCACGACCAGGACGACGATCGCGCCGACGAGCGCGAGCCGTCTGCGCCAGACCGGGGCGACCTGCGGGCCGGGCATCGTGCTCACGGGCTTTCGACGGCGATGCGTCCGGCTCCCGTCGGCTGCGGATGAGGGTCGAGCATGCCGAAGCGGTCGGACAGCGCGTAGCGCAGCAGGACGACGTCGCCGATCTGGCGCGTGTCGGCCAGGTGCGCCCGACGCGAGGCCGTCCAGGGATAGGCGGCGGGTCCGACCACCCGCGGGGCTCCGGTCTCGCCGACGAAGAACGGTGCGACCACCAGGTGCAGCTCATCGACGAGGTCCGCACCGAGGAACTGGGTCAGCACCGTGCCGCCGCCCTCGACCATGAGGCTGCGCACGCCGTGGTGGGCGGCGAGGTCGTCGAGCAGAGCGTCCATCGTGACGCACTCGTCGCCGATCCCCACCACGACCGCACGATGGCCGAGCCGGGCGGAGAGCTCCGCCGCGCGCTCGCGCGGGCAGTAGACGATCCGGGGCCCCTCGCCCGTCGTGAAGAACGCGGCGTCGGCCGACAGATCGCCGCTCGCGGTGACCGTCACCTTCGCCGGGGACTCCTGACGCCCCGCAGCCCGCCGCCGCGCGCGGCGCGCGGCATCCCGCACCAGCAGGCGGGGGTTGTCACGTCGCACGGTCGATGCGCCGACCATGATCGCGTCGTGAAGAGCGCGCACGTCGTCGACGCGGTCGAGATCGGCGGCGTTCGACATCGCGAGCCGGTGCGGCTCGGCACTGTCGAGATATCCGTCGATCGACATCGCGCAGCTGAGGGTGACGTACGGGCGCTCGCTCATGCGGATCTCCTCTTCCCGATGATGCTCCTCGCGGGCACCGATCGGAAGCGGTCGGCGACCAGCGCGAGCGCGCCCGGCAGGACGGCGACCACGGTGAGCACGCCGAACGCGGTCGAGACGGCGACGCCGGCGCCGGCGCCGAGTCCTGCGAGCGCGAACGCCGAGGCGGCGACCGCCTCGCGCGGCCCCCAGCCGCCGACGTTGACGGGGATCGCGGCCGCGCCGAGCACGATCAGGGCCACGACGGCGAGCTCGTCCGCACCGGCGTGCACCCCTGCCGCGATCCCCGCGACCACGAAGGTGGTCGCGTGCGCCGCGACGACGACGACCGATGCGGCCGCGATCGCGAACAGCGCGGCCGGCCGTGTCAGCACGGGGCGCAGCATCCGGCACTCCCTCCGCAGAGCGGCGCGACCGCGCCGGGTCGCGGCGACCACTCCCACGAAGACGATCGCGAGCACGACGATCGCACCGCTGATCCACGCGAGCGGTGCCAGCGGCGACGCCAGTCCCAGCGACACGAGGATCGCGAGCGTGAGCACCACCTGGACGAGCTGTCCCGCGACCCGCTCGGCCGCGACGGCCCGGGCGGCGAGGTCGACGCGCTCGTGGTGCCGTCCGTGGACGTAGGCGCGGTGGACGTCACCCACGACTCCCCCGGGCAGGACGGTGTTCAGGAACTGGGACCGGTAGTACGACGCGAAGGCCTCGCTCCACGGGAGCGGCAGCCCGAAGCCCGCCGAGACGATCCGCCAGCGCCAGGCGGCGGCCGCCGTGGCGACGGCGGCGAGCGCCACCGCGACGAGGATCGTGGGCGGCGAGATCGACGCCAGCCCGTGCAGGAACGGTCCGACGCCGACGACGGCGATCGTGCCGGCGACGACGGCCAGCGCCGCCGCGATCCGGAGCAACGACCGCACGCGCGGGGGGATCCTGCTCAGCGCGGCCATGCCAGCAGATCCTCGTGGAAGACCGTCACGCGCAGCCGCCCGTCCGCGGCCAGCGCAAGCCGGCGCTCGCGATACGCGCCGGCGTCGGACGCGAGCTCGGGACGCTGCTCGACCGCGGCGCCGATCCAGCCGTCCAGCCACTCGCCGATGAGCGCCGTGTCGCGATGCGCGAGGCGCCACGGGGTCACCGCCGTGCGCACGTTCCAGCCGGCGTCGGCGAAGAGGGCGGCGACCGCGGCCACCGCGTCGGGTCCCAGCATCCGTCGCCCCGACACATCCCGACGCTGGTGGTCGTTGAAGGCGGACTCGCAGGCGCGCTCGACCTCGTCGGGCCGCTCGGCGGGACGAAGCCTGGCCGAGCCTGTCACGGAGAGACTGAACAGCGCCGGAGTACCCGCGGCGACGCAGGCGGAGACGACGTGGGCGGCCTCGGCCTCGGTGAGCACATCGAGGAGAGCGGATGCCGTCACCGCCGCCGCACCGTGAAAGGCGTCGATCGGCAGCGAGGCCAGATGCTCGACGACCACGTCCGCGGCGATGGGGCGGCCCGCCTCGTCGACGACGGTGCTCAGGTCGAGATGCTCGACGATGTCGGCGTCGCCGTCGCGGAGCACCCACCGCTGAGGCCCCGGCAGTCGCGGAGCGAGCCACCGCGTCATCGAGCCGGTCCCCGCGCCGAGGTCGTGCAGCACGACCGGCGCCGACGGGGAGCCGGGCACGATCAGCCGCGCGAGATCGCGGGCGAGGTCGACCGAGCGCGCGTCGTCGTCGGCGGGCGCGCGCAGTGCGAGCCACCCGGCCGTCGCCGTCGAGATCGTGGTCATGCCGCCTCCAATGCCGCGGCCACGCGGCTCACGGTGTCGCGCCATGTCGGCAGGGTCGCGCGCGCGGCGAGCGCCTCGCGGCGCAGGCGTGCCCGCAAGGAGGCGTCCGAGAGCCACGCGTCCAGCGCCTCGGCGAGGGCGGCCGGGTCGCCGGCTCGGACGAGCAGTCCTCCCCCGCCGGCGAGCGCATCGGGGATGCCACCGGTTTCGGCGGCGAGCACGGGGATCCCCCGTGCCCGCGCGTCGGCGATCGCCATCCCGGAGCTTTCGACGCGGGACGGGGCGATCAGCAGTGCGCAGTGCCGGTACTCGTCGGCGAGGGCAGGGCCGTCGAGCACGCCGGCGAGCCGCACTCTGCCGGCGAGGGCGGCTGCCTGTCGCGCGATCCTCGCCGCGAACTCCGGGAAGACCTCGGTCGAGCCGACGATCGTGCAGGTCCAGTCGTCGGCGGCCACCCGCGCGAGCGCGGCCAGCAAGGTGTCCTGCCCCTTGTGCGGGGCGATCACGCCGATGCACAGCAGCTCGCCCTCGGCGGCCGGCGGCGACGGCTCTGCCGGGCGGGCTCCCGGGACGGCGACCACCGTGCGATCCGGGTTCGCCAGCCCACGTCGGGCGAGTTCGTCCGCCGTCCAGTCGCTCGTGACGATCACGTCGTGCGCAGACGCGAAGGCCCGCCGTTCGGCGTCGATCGCGGCATCCGTGGCGTCCGCGAAGGCCGCCGTCACCATGTGGGCGAGCACCGTCAGTCGCAGCCGCCCCGCCGCCTCCTCCACGGCTGCCGGCGCCCAACCCGCCACGAGTCCGTCGACCAGCACCCGCGACCCGTCGGGCGCGTCACGGAGGACGGATGCTGCGCCCCCCGCGTCCGCCGCTTCGCACACGTCCACGTCCCAGCCGCGGTGGCGGAGACCGTCTCGGATGTGCCGGTCGTACACGTTGCCGCCGCTCACGCGCCGGGGGTCGTCGACCCCGGCGGGCACGACGAAGCGGAGGGACGGAGCATCCGTCACAGCGCCACCTCGTAGGAGGCCCACGCGACGTGCGATTCGTGCAGCGTCACGGCGATCCCGCTCAGCTTCGCCTCGCCGACGTCACCGTCCTTCACTCGTGCGGCCAGCCGATCGCCGATGATCTGGCACAGCCGCTCGGTCGTGGTGTTCATCCCCTGCAGGTCGGGCTCGTCGTCGAGGTTGCGGTAGGTCAGCGCGCCGACGATGTCGCGGAGCACCTCGCTCGCGCGGCCGATGTCGACGACGACGCCGTGCGCGTCGAGCTCGTCGGCACGGAACGTCGCGTCGACGAGGAACGTCGCGCCGTGCAGCTGCTGCGCGGGGCCGAAGACGTCGCCGCGCAGGCTGTGCGCGATCATGATGTGGTCGCGGACGGTGACGCTGAAGCTCATTCGGCAGTCCAATCGATCGTGTGGCACAGTTCGCCGGCGGTGCCGTCGGCGAGCGCGGCGGTGACCTCGGGCAGCTGCCGCCACGTCGAGGCGCCCGCCAGAAGCTCGTCGAACGCAGGATCCTCCAGGAGTCGCAGCGCCAGCGCAAGACGGTTGCGCGTCGTGCGGGAACCTCTCCGGCGCGCGGCGACCTCACCGACCTGACTCGGTCGGAGGGCGATGCGGCGGGAATGGAAGTCCGCACCGAGCTCCAGCGAGACCGGGCGGCTGCCGTACCAGCTGGCGACGATCACCTCGCCGTCGGTGGGCGCGAGGCCGAGCGCCAGCTGCAGCCCGGCGCCGGCGCCGCTGGCCTCGATCACGACGTCGGCGGGTGCGATCTCCTCCGTCGCGAGCGCGAAGCCGACGCCGAGCGCCTCGGCGGTCGCCGCACGCGCCGGGTCGACATCGACGAGGGTGACCTCGGAACCCGGGATGCCGCGCGCCACGCGCGCGATCGCGCACCCGATCATGCCCGCGCCGACGACGATCACCCGGTCGCCGACGAGGGGGGCGGCATCCCACAGCACATTGACCGCGGTCTCGACCGCGCCGGCGAGCACCGCCCGGCGCGGCGGGACGGCGTCCGGCACCGGATGGAGCGCCTCCGCGGGAACGACGAAGTGCGACTGGTGCGGGAACAGCGAGAACACGGTGCGGCCTCGAAGTGCGGCGGGCCCGTGCTCGACCGTTCCCACGTTGAGGTACCCGTACTTCACCGGGAAGGGGAAGTCCCCCTCCTGGAAGGGGGCACGCATGCGCTCGCGCTCCGACGCGGGCACCTCGCCCCGGGCGACGAGGGCTTCCGTGCCGCGACTGACGCCGGTGAAGAGAGTGCGCACCGAAGCCTCGCCGTCGGAGACGCCGGGCAGCGGTTCGCGGCGGAACTCGCCCTGCCCGGCGCCGACCGTCCACCAGGCGGTCGCGGCATCCGGAATCTCGCGGTGAACCTCAGCGGGTCCCTGTGTCGTGTTCCCCGTGACCGCCATGAGGAGTACACGGAGCGCGCATGGGAAAAGTTCAGTGGGTGCCCTGGTGGTGGGTCGCGGCCGGAATCGCCGGCCTGGCTGCGATCGGGACGACGGTGCGGCTGCCCGCGGCGGCGTGGTCCGCAGGCGTCGGATACCTCATCGTGTCGACGGCGCTCCTGATGAGGGGCATCCGCCGGGGTGGGGTCGAGCACTTCGGCCCGGCCAACGCGGTCACCGCGACGCGGTCCATGCTCGTGGGACTCGTGACCGCCCTGGTGGCGGCCTCCTTCGCGAGCGCGGTGCCGACGGCTCTGCTCGTCGCGCTCGTCGCCGTGGCGCTCGCCCTCGACGGCGTCGACGGCTACGTGGCGCGCCGCACCCGCAGCGAGAGCGAACTGGGTGCGCGCTTCGACATGGAGGTCGACGCGTTCCTGCTGCTGGTGCTGTGCGTGTACGACGTGCGATACGTCGGCTGGTGGGTGCTCACGATCGGCCTGCTCAGGTACGCGTTCGTGGTGGCGGGGTTCGTGCTGCCGTGGATGAACCACACGCTGCCGCCGCGATACTGGCGAAAGGTCGTCACGGCCGCCTGCGGCGTCGCTCTCACCCTCGTCGCGTCACAGCTGCTGCCGCCGGCGCTGAACGTCCTCGTCGCGGTCGCGGCGCTGCTGCTGATCGTCGAGTCCTTCGGACGCGATGTGATCTGGCTCGTGCGTGTGAACCTCGCCGGCGCCCCGCTCGTTTCCCTTGAGAAGGCGTCGACCTCGCCTCCGGAAGAGAGCAGGTAGGACCATGACCGAATCCAGCGGGCGGGCGCTCTGGACCATGCGCATCCTCAGCGCGATCGCCCTTCTCGCTACGGGCGGCATCCATCTCTATCTCGCTCTGAACGGCGTCGGAGGCGTGCTGGGGGTGATGTTCGTCCTGAATGCCGTGGCCGGGCTCGTCCTGGCGGCGGGGATGCTGCTCCTGCGCGGTCGGCTCCTGCAGCTCGTGACCGTGCTGAGCCTGCTGTTCCTCATCGCCACGCTCGGGGCGCTCATCCTCGCCCTCACCGTGGGCCTGTTCGGCATCCACCAGACCTGGGACTTCACGCTCGTGCCCCAGACCGTGATCATCGAGTCGATCGGCATCGTGGTGCTCGGGATCACGACCGCGATGGTGCTGCGCCCGCAGACCGTGCCGGGCATGCGCCGCAGCCCGCAGGGCGCGTAGGGACCCACGCCTCGCCACACTGTCGGCGGAAACGGCGGACCGCCCCGCCACAGCGTGGCGAGGCGGTCCGGGTGGGAGTCACGCGCCGACCGACTCCTTCTCGGCGGCGAGCTTCTCCTCGTCGAGACGGTCGATCTCGTGCAGCGACGATCCTTTCGTCTCGCGCATCGAGATGACCGCGATGAGCGTGATCGCGGCGGCGATCGCGAGATAGACGGCGACCGGGATGTACGAGCCGGTGCTGGCCAGGAGTGCGGTCGCGATGATCGGCGCCAGCGAGCCGGCGACGATCGACGTCACCTGGTAGCCCAGCGAGACGCCGGAGTACCGCATGCGCGTCGGGAACATCTCCGACATGATCGCGGGCTGCGGCGCGTACATGAAGGCGTGGATGAACAGGCCGAGGCAGATCGCGGCGACGATGATCACCGGGTTGCGCGTGTCGAACATCGGGAAGGCGACGAAGCCCCAGGCCGCCGCGCCGAGCGTGCCGATGAGGTACACGGGCTTGCGGCCGATCCTGTCGGTCAGCCCGCCGATGAGCGGGATGACGATCATGTGCACGATGTGCGCGATGACCAGGAGACCGAGGATCTCGGCCGTGTCGACCTTGAGCGCCACCGCCAGGTAGGTGATCGAGAAGGTCACGACGAGGTAGTACATGATGTTCTCCGCGAAGCGGAGGCCCATCGCCGTGAGCACACCGCGCGGGTAGCGCTTGACCACCTCGAGCACACCGAAGCGCAGCGCCTTGGACTGCTCGACCTCCTTCTGGACCTCGAGGAAGATCGGAGCGTCGGTGACCCGCGTGCGGACGTAGTAGCCGATCGCCACGATCACGACCGACAGCCAGAAGCCGATGCGCCAGCCCCACGCGAGGAACTGCTCCTCGGTCAGCGTGCGGCTGAGCACGAGCAGGACGACGGTCGCGACCAGGTTTCCGATCGGCACGGCGGCCTGCGGCCACGATGCCCAGAAACCGCGCGTCTTGTTCGGCGAGTGCTCGGCGACCAGCAGCACCGCTCCACCCCACTCGCCGCCGACGGCGAAGCCCTGCGCGAAGCGCAGCGCCACCAGGAGCGCGGGCGCCCAGTAGCCGATCATGTCGAACGTGGGGAGGCATCCCATCAGGAAGGTCGCCACGCCGACGAGGATGATCGCGAACTGCAGCAGCTTCTTGCGCCCGTACTTGTCGCCGAAATGCCCGAACACGATGCCGCCGAGCGGCCGGGCGATGAAGCCGACCGCGTAGGTGACGAACGCCGCGATGATGGGGGCGTACGGGTCGTCCGACGGCGGGAACATGATCTTGTTGAAGACGAGCGTCGCGGCCGTGGCGTAGAGGAAGAACTCGTACCACTCGACGACGGTGCCCGCCATCGAGGCCGTGACGACCCGCCGCAGGCTCGACTGCTTCATCGAGGCCGGGGGTGTCTGGGGTGATGCCATGCGCTGGTACCTCCTTGTAGAGCGCGGTAGCGGCTCGGGGGGAACCGCCCTGCGGGACGTTACCTGACGCACGATTCAGGTTTCAAGGGGGTTGACTCAGGCCGAGGAGTGAAGTTCGGCGGATCTTCTCGCTTTCGGCAGCCTGACGCGTTGCGGGATGTCTTTGCTCACTCCCACGCGGCGACGAGCATCCAGTGACCGTCGACCTCTTCGACGTCCATCACGCGCGTGCGGTGGTCGACGTCGCTGCGCGCGGTGAACCGCCAGCTCTGGAAGAGCCGGCCGCCGTCGCTGCGGGTCGGGGTGTCGATGATCCGCCACCGCTCATGGTCGACGACGAGTCGCACCGGCCGCTCATGCTCGCACCAGACCTGAACATCCTCACGTGCCACCATCCGCATGATGCTCCTCCTTCATCGAATCTATGTTCGATCCTAGGACGCGAGAAGCTCCGGCGCAACAGTGGATGCGTTCGGGCTACGCGCTGCGGCTATCGGCCTCAGCCCCAGCCTCCACCGCGGCGAGATGGATCGCGGCGACGCCGTCGCGCAGCGCACCGACGGGCACCTCGACGGTCTCGTACTGGGACGTGAACCCGTTCTCGTCGACCACCGACACGGTCACCAGAACGTGGCCCCGGCGCGGCAGACGCGATGCGGTGCGGGCGAGTCTCTTCGTCTTCATGTCCCCTCCGCCCACCACCGTAACGACGACCTCCGACACGCGCGCGACGCACGCGCGGACTCACTTCAGGTAGGCATCGACGAAGAGCGCACCGCGGATGCCGCGCAGCGCGTCGAGGAGGGTCTCTCGGCTGCGCGTGGTCCACGCCGACATCACGATGTCGTGCGGACCGAGCGGCTCCAGCTTGCCGGTGCGCACGCGGACCATCTCCCACCCCGCGGCCCGCACGGCCCGGTCCTTGCGCCGGTCGGCCTCCTCACGCTTGCCGACGTGCTCCAGGCCGTGCTTGCCGACGGTGTCGTACTCGAGCGCGATCCGGAGCTCCGGCAGGAGGATGTCGGGCCACACCTCGAGGTGATCGAAGAAGGGCCGCGGCGTCCGGATCGCGGTGAAGCCCGGCGTGACGTCCAGCATCGCGAAGACATCCGCACGCATCCGCGCCTCGACCGCCGAGGCCGGCCTCGGCGCGCACACGCTCACGAACGGCTCCCCCACCGGAAGCTCCGGTGTCTTGGCGCACAGCGTGCGCGAGGACTTGCGACGCGGTGCACGTTCCGCGCCGGGCGCCCGGGCGACGACGCGCGGCGGGCTGGCCAGCACGGAGCAATCCGGACACCAGGCCGACCGGCGCCTCTCGCGGCCGGGCCGGTCGCGCTGCTCCGACGGAGTCGCGGCGAACGTGTGCCCTGCCTCGCACTGCCACAGCAGCAGCACATCAGCGGCAGGCGGCACCTGGGTGAGGGTGATGCCCGCGTTCAGATCGGGATGGTACTGCCGGATGAGCGCGGGATACGCCGCCCACTGCGTCCGGTAGGTGCCCACCGGGTACGGCACGTCGACGCCCTTCGAGAACTGGCGTCTCGCCCACCACAGTTCCACCCGCTCCGGCATGGGCGCACTCTAAGCGGCACCCCCGACACGCTCGCTGGCGGCCGCGACCTGCCTGTGCAGTTCATCGTGGTCTTCAGTGGTCAGCTCCTCGTCGCCGCCGAAGACGTACGGCGCGCCTTCGCCCGTCTCGATGCGCGCCTTGAGGCTGCCGTTCACGAACATCCCCCACGCGTTGGTGCAGATGTCGTAGCAGTCGTCGTCGGCCGTGAGGCCGTCGTGGGTGAAGACGACGCGGGTGGCACCCTCGCCCTCGAGGATGTCGAAGCGGACGGTCGTGCCGTTCCACTCCTGCTTGTCGGCCACGAAGTCGAGGTGGCTGCCGGTGACCAGCCACGCCACGCGCCGGCCGGGCTCCAGCTCGGTGACCCGGAATCCGCTGTAGTGCAGGCCCGGGACCACGTAGACGAACTCGCCGCCCACCTCCGTGGTCGAACCGGTGGTCCGGCCCCACCAGCCCGAGACGTCGTTGATCGCGTCGAACGCGTCCTGCGCCGAGGCGTTCACGGTGATCGTCGTGGTGAAGCTCGCGGTCATGCTTCCTGCTCCTTTGCTCGCGATCCGATCGGATCGGATCGATGACTTGCGTGATGCAAGCGACCCTAGCGCTGCTGCTTGCATCATGCAAGTGATAGATTCGACGCATGCTCGGCAAGACGTACGACACACAGGTGTGCTCGATCGCACGCTCCCTCGAGATGGTGGGGGAACGCTGGAGCCTGCTCATCATCCGCGACGCCCTGTTCGCACGCGTGACGCGATTCGGCGACTTCCAGCACAATCTGGGCATCGCGACGAACGTCCTCACCTCGCGACTGGAGTCGTTCGTAGCCGCCGGCATCATGCAGCGGGACGGCGCCGCCGACTACGTGCTCACGCCGAAGGGCCGGGCGCTGGCCGTCTCCCTCATCGCCCTCACGGAGTGGGGCGACGAGTGGGCGTCGCCGATCGACCCGCCGATCCTCTACCGCCACTCGGTGTGCGACAGCGAGATCCACGCCACGACGACGTGCGACGCGTGCGGCTCCGTGCCGGCGGAAGAGGTCGCGATCCGCATCGGGCCCGGCATGCCCGCGGAGTACCTGGCCGCGCGACGCGGCGGCACGCGCGCCAGCTCATAGGCGCAGCATCCGCCTACGATCCGTCGCGGAGATCCGGGACGAGGGTCGCGCGCAGATCGATCTGGTCGAACACCGCGGTGCAGGCGTCGCCGAGCGGCGCCTGCGCCATGAAGCCGACTCGGACGGGCGTGGCGCCGCCGGCGAGCGAGAACAGCCGGACGAAGTCCCATCGGACGCCGTCCGGAGAGGCGTGGAACGCCCACGCATCCCCGCCGACGGAGGCGATCCTCAGCCACACCGCGCGGTCCGTGACGACCGCGGAGTTCACGTCATCCGACAGGCCGCGCGTGACCACGCTGACCACCATCGCCTCGCCCTGCGGTGAGAACTCGAAGCAGAGCTTCGCCCAGTGATCGCTGTCGCGCCAGATCGTCAGCGCGCCGGCGTCGAACGTGGTGCGTTCGCCGACCACCTCGACGCGCGCCTGCACCGTGAACGGCGATGCCGGGGCGATGAAGGAGAGACTGGATGCCTCGTGCTGCGGCGGTGCGCCGGTCGCGTCGTTCGTCCAGTCGACGCCGGCGGCACAGGTCAGCTCAAGGGCACGGGTCTGTTCGTCGTACCGCGCCGCGGACGCGCCATGCGTCCATTCGAGCTCGGGCAGTCCTGCGATTCGGAACGTCGACGACATCGTGCCCTCTCTGGTGGTCAACTGCGGGCCCTGCAGCGCCCATCGACCCTAGCGGGTATCGGCGATCAGCGATCGCACGCGGAGCGCGGACGGCTGGATCGTCACGGTGAATGCGCGAGTGTCGCCGACCTCCTCGCCGTCGATCTCGAACGCGTGCGCCTCAGGAAGTGTGACGGCGACCTTGCTGGCGCGGCCATGCTGGGTCGAGTCGGTGTTCGTCAGTTCGTCGGACGTCTGGACGAGTCGCTTCAGCCCGTTGTCCCACATCATCGTCTTCAGCGTGCCCAGCCACTGCACCACCCCTTCCGCACTCAGCACGAGGTAGTCCAGCTCGCCGTCGGACGGGTCCGCATCGGGGACGAGCCGCATCCCGCCCTGGATCGTGCCGCAATTGGCGACCAGGAAGGTATGACCTTCCCGGTTCTGCGCCGCCGCGTCATCCGTGGTGATCGTGAACGGGATGACGTCGCTGGCCGACCATGCCCGTCCGAGCGACTCGACGTACGCGAGCCATCCCGCTTTGTCCTTGAGGTCGTCGTCGGTCTCGGCGAGCATGTGGGCGTCCAGCCCGAAACCCACCATGACGACGAACGCGTGCCGCTCAGGGCCGCCCTCGCGCTCCACCTCGACCCAGCCCACGTCGAACGGTCGAGCTTCACCAGCCAGGGCGAGCTCGAATGCCGCCGGGACGTCGTTGATGGGGATGTCGAGGTTTCGCGCGAAGAGATTGCCGGTGCCGAGCGGGATGATCGCCATGTCGACGTCGGCGGATGTGCCCGCGAGATGCTCGGCGACTGCCCGGACGGTGCCATCACCACCGGCCACGATCAGCAGCTCCGCGCCCGCGGCAATGGCGGCCTCGGCAACACCCTGGCCGGGATCCTCCTCCGTCGTCTCCCACCACCGCACGTCCTCGATCGGGGTCTCTTCCATGGCTTGCGCGAGCCCCGCTTCGAGGGTGTCATGGTCGATCTTGGACGGGTTCCAGACGATCGCCGCCCGCATCTCAGGCAGCCTTCTTCGACTTCGCGGCGCTGAGGTCAGCGGCGATGTCAGGGACATAGTTGAACTGCTCTGCGGGCGGACGCTCGTAGTCGCCGCCATCCGGCCGATCGGGGATCGACACCTCGTCCAGTTCGAGCCGCCCGCGGGGGATGGTGCTGAGCAGGTGGTTGATGACGTTCAGGCGAGCGCTCCTCTTGTCGTCGCTCTCGACGGTCCACCACGGCGACCCTTGGGTATCCGTCGCAGCGAACATAGCGTCCTTCGCGCGGGAATAGTCCTCCCAGCGAAGAATCGACTCGAGGTCTGTCGGCGACAGCTTCCATCGGCGCATCGGGTCACTGACCCGGGAGGCGAAGCGCGCCTGCTGTTCGTCGTCAGAGACGGAGAACCAGTATTTGATCAGGATGATTCCGTCTTCGATGAGCAGATTCTCCACGATCGGAGCCTGGCGCAGGAACTCCTGGTACTTGTCCTCTGTGCAGTAACCCATGACACGCTCGACTCCGGCCCTGTTGTACCAGGAGCGATCCATCAGCACGATCTCCCCCGCGGTGGGCAGGCGCTCGATGTAGCGCTGGAAGTACCACTGCCCGCGCTCCTTCTTGGACGGCTTCGGCAATGCGACCACGCGCGCGTGCCGCGGGTTCAGGTACTCCATCACACGTTTGATGGCGCCGCCCTTGCCCGCAGCGTCGCGACCCTCGAAGAGGACGAGGACGCGCTGCCCTGAGGAAGCCACCCACTGCTGCATCTCCACCAGCTCGGTCTGCAGCCGCTCCAGCTCCGCCTTGTACAGCCGCTTGTTCAGGCGCTTCACGGACGACTTCTTCGCGTTCTTCTTGCTCACGGCCGAAGCGTAGCCAGTCCGCCCTGTGCGGGGTAGAGGGTGGTTTCCCGGCGCGGAATGTGCCTACGCGGCTCGGGTCCCTCGTCACAACGGCGCCCCTGCCAGGATGGCGACATGCAGCCTCCTCACGAGCGGCCCGACATCTCGCGCCTCGTTCCGCTGATCGTCGGCGCAGCCGCCGCCATCGTCATGATCATCTTCCTGTGGCTGGTGACCTCGGTTCGCCGGGACCAGCCGTTTCCCGTGGACGTGTGGTGGCACGACATGATGGTGGCGAACCGGACCGATACCGGCCTCGTACTGGCGTGGATCCCCGCCCACGTCGGCGGGCCGGTGCTGGCGGCGGTCACCGGTGTGGTGGTTGTCGGCACACTCCTCGTGCTGCGCTGGTGGTGGGCCGCCCTCACCGTCACCGCGACGCTGGTGCTGTGCATCGGGATCGCCGCCCCTCTCGCCCGCGTCGTCGCGCGAATCAGGCCCGAAGACTCTCTCGCCGAGATCGTCCCCACGTCCTACCCCTCGGGGCACGTCGCGTTCGCCGCCGCCCTCGCGACGGTGATGGGACTGCTGTTCCGGCACTGGCTCTGGTGGACCCTCGGAGCGGTGTGGGTCCTCTGGATGGCGTGGAGTCGCACCTACCTCGCCGCGCATTGGCTGACCGACGTCATCGGCGGAATCTTCCTCGGGGTCGCCGTCGCCGTGCTGGCATGGGCCATCGTGGAAACAGTCCGCCGACGACGTGAGTCCCGCGCGGTCGACGCGGACGGCACAGTGTGAGGGACGAGTAGTCGACGGTCTCGAACAGCGTGTCGAGCTCGGCACAAGGCCGTCCGCCAACGACGAAGCCCCGCGGCTGACTCCTGACCCATCCCGCCTCCCAAGGAAGTTCAGGCTGGCACGGTGGCTTGGTCCAGGTGCCGACGTGCGGCGGCGATCGCGAGCCGCGCGTGCTCCTTGGCGCCCACCTGCGCCACGAGCATCGCGCGAGGAATCTCGAGCGCGTAGGGGATGCCGACTGGCAGCGCATCGAGGATGCTGTGCGTGTCGATCCCGCCTTCGCCGGGGAAGAGTCGTTCGAAGCGAGCGGTGTGGATCAAGTCCGCCGTAGTCGTGGGGATCTCCGCCGGAGCGTCGCACACATGGGCGTAGTGGAACCACTCGGGCGGGAGCGCCCTGAGCTCCTCCACGCTCGATCTCGACCGGGCGAAATGGAGAATGTCGATGAGCAGCCCGGCGTTCGGCTGGGCGGCGGCTCGGAGCACACGGACCGCCTCGGTGAGATTGGGCGTCTCCGTCCACGATGGGAACTCCAGATCGACTGTCAAGCCGAGGGGCGCGGCCAGTTGGCAGAGTTCCGCGAACCGATCCGTCTTGCGAGCGAAGTCGGAGTCCGGCAGCTGAGTGATGACGTGGCGCGCGCCGAGTTCGGCGCCGGCCTCGAGGAAACGCAGGTAGTCACGTGGACTGTCGCCGGATGTGAAGCGCGCCAGCTCGATGTCGAGGACCTCGATGCCGGTCGCCGCCAGATGCGTTTTCGTCGCCCGCATCAGCGCCGGATCATAGGCCAGCGGGTAGTGCGGTTCCTGCGGGGTCACCTTCGTCATGCGCAGGCCGACGTAGCGATACCCTGCTGCGGCGGCCGCGTCGACCAACTCCGGCGGCGACAGACTGAGAGCGGTCAGATGGGCGAGGGAGTAGTCGTGCCGGTCGTCGGAGGATCCCTCGGTCGGCGCGCCGGCCAGCATCCGCATGCGCTGGCGGCGATGCGCGGCCATGCGCAAGGGAACGCTCTGCGGGTCGCCGAAGCGCCGGTAGTCGTCGATGCGCTGCACGACCGCGAAGAACACCCGCGACCCCAGCATCTCCGTGAAGAAGTGCAGGAACTCGCCGTCCGCATCTCGGTCGTAGAGGATCGAGTGCTCCCGGAGCACCGAGAGGAAATCGGTCGACGGCGAGAGCCGGGCGTCCAGGTCGTCGTAGTAGTTGCCGGGGATGCGCAGGATGGGCGCCCCCCGCTCTCGCATCGCCCGGGCGGAGGCGACGATATCGTCGGTCGCGAAGGCGAGGAGCTGCGGGCTCGAGATGCCCGGGGCCCAATCGCCGCGTCGCAGCGGCGTCGTGCTCAGCGCGATGCGCACGCGTCCGTCGGGCTGACTCGCTGACCAGCTGCGGATCACGCCGAACGGGGCTGTGATCTCGGTCGACTCCTCTGGCACGAGCCCGAGCACGGCACGGAAGAAGAGCGCAGACTGATCGAAGTCGTCGATCGACTCTGTGATCGACACATGGTCGATCGTCGAGAGCAGCGATGCAGACGCGACGCCCTCGCCGGTCGGGAGGAAGTCTTCGAGCCACGGATGCTCCGATCCGGCGTCGCAGAAGAACAGCGCGGTGCCACCCGGGGTGGCCACCGACGACAGGTCGGTTTCGCCGGGCCCGCGCGGACGCGCCAGGCGCGGTGCGAGCAGCCGTTGCGCACGTCGCATCGACGCGTCGGCATCGGAGCTCTCGACAGCAAGCGCACAGATGGATGCGGTGGCGGGAGCGATGGATCGCTCGGGAGCCATGTTGAGCAGGACGCGAGCGTCCCCCTGCTCCCACAACTGCACCGGCTTTGACCGATGCTCCCCTGTGTGAACGAAGCCGAGCGCCGTCAGCGCGCGTGAGACGAGGGGCGCCGAGACCTCGTCCGCGGCGAGCTCGGCGAACGCGAAGCCGGCCAGCGCAGGTGCGGGCGGCAGCCCGCCGGCCGGCGAGGAGTCGGCGATGCCGTCGACAGTTCGCGAATCCGGCGCCCGCCCGTCGAGGCTCTCGGCGAGGAGCCGCACCGACCGCATGGCGTCGATCGCCGCGTGCCGAGGGTCCTCCTGCTGGCAGACGTCGTTGAAGACCTCGAGCGCGAACAGCCCGGTGTAGCCCTTCGACACGATGCGGTCGACGAACCCCGCCACGTCGAGTGACCCCTGCCCCGGGAACATCCGGTGGTGAAGGCTCCAGTCCCGGGTGTCGAGATGCAGCTGAGGCGCGTCCGCGAGCTGCACGTGGAAGATCTTGTCGACATCGACGTCGGCGATCGCCTCCGGGTCGTGCGCGGCTGACAGCACATGGAAACTGTCGAGGCACAGGCCGAGGGCCGGGTGATCGATCTCCTCGACCAAGCGCCATGCGTGGCGATGGGTCGGGATGCGGCCCCACGGCACCGCTTCGAACGCCAGCCTCACGCCGCGCCGCGCCGCACGGTCGGCCAGGGCGCGCAGCTGGTGCGCGGCGAGGCCGTCGTCATCGACGCCGTCAGCGGTGCGCGCCGAGCAGCACACCAGCACCTGCGCACCCAGATCGGCCAGCACGTCGAACTTGCGCTCCGCGTGCCGCAGGCGCGCCTCGAACATCTCCGGCCGTACTGCCTCGACGTGAAGCGGCTGATACACACCCACGGCCAGGCCGAGCTCCGCAGCCTCTGCGGAGACCCGGCCTGGCGACCAGGGCGACATGACGAGGTCGTACTCGAGCAGCTCGACGCCGGCGAAGCCGGCGGCGGCGGCGCGCAGCTTGTCCTCCAGGGTGCCGGACAGACACACCGTCGAGATGAGTATGTTCCGCGTTCCGAATGCGACGTTCATCGGTGGACGACCTGACGTGGAGTGTTGTTTCGAGGCGACGACGCGGGTCAGTGCGTCGCGACGTGCTCGATCTTCTCGTCGGGCGAGTAGATGTCGAGGATGTTCCAGTGGCCCGTGGTGGGCGTGGGGACGTTGACCATCGAGACGTCGATGACCACGGGCGCGTCGAGCGCGATCGCCCGTTCGAGAGCCGGCTTGAACTCCGCCGCGGACTCCACCTTGATGCCGGTGACCCCGTAAGCCCGGGCGATCGCGGCGAAATCGGTGTACATCGGGTCGTCGGCGGTCCCGAACACCGTTCCGTAAGTGGTGTCGAAGGCGGCCTTCTCCAGGCCGGCGATGGTCCCGAACGCGTTGTTGTTCATGACGACCCAGACGACGGGGACGTTCTGCTCCCGCGCCGTCGCCAGCACCGCGGGGTTCTGGCCGAAGCCCCCGTCGCCGACGAGCGAGACGACCACGCGGTCGGGCCGCGCGATCTTGGCACCGACCGCGGCCGGTCCGCCGAAGCCCATCGTCGCGAACCCGCCCGGCGTGAGGAACGTGCCGGGTGTGAGGATGTCGAACTGCTGACCCACCCCGTTCTTGTTCCACCCCACGTCGGTGGTGATGATGGCATCCGCCGGCAGCACCTCCCGCGTCTCGGAGAGGATGCGCTCGGGACGCATCGGCCAGTCATCGGATGCCTGCGCCTGCGCGTTCTGGAGCTTCAGCGTCGCCCGGTTCGCGGCGATCTGAGCCCGCAGCTCGTCCCGACCGACGCCCTCGGGCGCGAGGCGGCGTGCGACACGGAGGATCACAGTGAGAGCGGACTTCAGATCGGCGAGCGCGCCGACCTCCAGCGGGTAGTTGCGCCCGAGCTCGGCGGCGTCGATGTCGACCTGCATGAGCTTCGTGCCCGGAATGTCGAAGGTGTACTCCGTGTACCACGAGCTCGAGTCGGCCTCCGCGAACCGCGTGCCGAGGGCAAGGATCCAATCGGCGGTGCGCGTCGTCTCGTTGGTGAACGCCGTCCCCCAGAATCCCGTCATGCCCAGCACGAGCGGGCTGTCGTCGGGCACGGCGCCCTTGCCCATGAGGCTGTGCGCCACGGGGAGCGAGAGCAGCTCCGCGAACTCGGCGAGCTCCGTCGCCGCGTCGGCGGCGACGACGCCGCCACCCACGTAGAGCACGGGGCGCTCGGCGTCCAGCAGGTTCTTCACGATCTGTTCTGCGACGGCTTCGTCGATGCTGGGCTTCGCGAGCGAGCGGGTGTTGCCGATCACCTTGTCGAACAGCGCGACGTCGACCTCGGCCGAGAAGACGTCCATCGGCACGTCCACAAGGACGGGACCCGGGCGACCGCTCGCGGCCAGGGTGAACGCCTTGTCGAGAACCTCGGCGATCAGGTGGGGCTGGTCGACGCGCCACGCCCGCTTGACGAACGGACGGTAGATCTCGTACTGAGCTGCGTCGGCGTGGAGGTTGATCTCCTGGTGCGGGTGCTTGCCGAAGTAGTGGGTCGGCACGTCACCGGCGATGACGACCATCGGGATCGAGTCCAGTGCGGCGTTGGCCACACCCGTGGTTGCGTTGGTGAGACCGGGACCGAGGTGGGTCAGCACGACCGCGGTCTCCTTCTTCGCGCGGGCGTAGCCGTCGGCGGCGTGCGCCGCGATCTGCTCGTGCCGCACATTCACGAAGGAGATCTGCTCGCTCTTCTCCAGTGCCGCCAGCAGTGCGATGTTCGTGTGCCCGCAGAGCCCGAAGACGTGCGCGACGGCGCGCTCTTCGAGATAGCGGACGATCTGATTGGACACGAGGTCCTTCATGACGTTCTCCTTGTCTGGTCGTCGCTGACCGGGACGGACCGGCGTGCCGGCCCCGTGTAGGTGTATCCGATGGATTTGGGGATCGGGCCCTTGATGCGGCCCCCCTGCGTCATCTGCTCGACGGCGTGGGACAGGATTCCCACGGAGCGGGCGAGGATGAAGACGCCCCGTCCCATCTCCGGCGTGAAACCGAGCTCGCAGTAGATCACCGCCGTGACGCCGTCCACGTTCATGGGGATGCGTCGCGGCTTGCCCTCGCTGATCGCGTCCTCCACGGCGCGTCCGATCCGCGCGAATCGGCCGTTCACCGTGCCGTCGGCGGTTGCCTCATCGACGAGCGAAAGCAGCCGAGGGGTGCGCGGGTCGAGCGGGTGGAACCGGTGCCCGAAGCCGGGCACGTACTTCACGCCCTCGTCACGATGGCGCTGCAGCACCACTCGGGTCGCCTCCTCGAGGTCGCCCAGGCGCTCGAGCTCGGCGTCGATCTCGAGGTACAGCTCCATGCACTGCTGCCCCGGTCCGCCGTGGATGTCGTCGAGGACGTTGATCGCCGACGCCATCGCGCCGTTGACCGGCGCCCCACAGGTCGTGGCCATCCGCGCGATGGCGATCGAGGGCGCCTGCGGACCGTGGTCGACGGAGGCGACGAGAGCGGCCTCGAGGAGCGCCGTCTCAGCGTGCGCCGGAAGCTCACCGCGCAGCATGAGCCAGATGGTGTCGACGAATCCGACGTTCCCGATCAGGTCCTGGATCGGGTAGCCCCTCAGGGCGATCTCACCCGGATGGATGTCGATGATGTCGGTCTGCCACCAGCGCCGCGCTTCGTCGACGAGCTCCTCCGGCGACTTCCCGGCGGTCGGTGCGCCATCCGGCGCGGCGGGCGACGGCGTGCTCATGAAACGACCGGCACGGCGTCCGCCGACTCGAGGACGGCGTCGTAGAAGTCTCCGAAGAGCTCCTCGTCGGACGGCCGGTCCTCGGCGATGGTGCGCGAGACCCAGGTGGTGTTGAGATAGTGGCGCAGCGACACGTTCTCGGACGTGATGTTGCCGCCCCACGTGCCGCAGCCCATCGACGACGTCATGGGCATGCCGTTGGTGAACGCGCCCGCGTTCGCCTTCGAGTTCGGCTGGCGCACCATGATGCGCGAGACCGGCATGTGGCGCGCGAAGTAGTCGATGTGCGCCTCATCGGTCGACGCGATGCCGCACGAGTGGCCCTTGCCGCCGATGTCGTAGAGATGCTTGGCGACCTCGACCCCGTCCTCGAAGCTGCCCTCGTAGGCGTGAACCGCCATCAGGGTCGTGAGCTTCTCCTTGCAGAACTGCTTGTCCTCGCCGATGCCGTCGCCCTCGACCACGATGAAGCGCCGGTCCTCGGGGATGTCGAAGCCCGCGGCGCGCGCGAGCTGCTGCGGCGAGATGGCGACGGTGTCGGCCAGGCGGTGGCCCTCGTCATCCCACATGACGGACTTGAGGACTTCGCGCTGCTCGGTCGTCGCGAGATGTCCGCCCTCGGCCTGGAGCGCCTCGAGCATGTCGGCGTAGCGGGCCGCCGGGACGAGGACGTTGCCGTCCGCCGAGCACCCCGAGCCGAAGTCCGAGGTCTTGGAGAGCATGCAGTTGCGCGCCGTCTCCTGGAGGTCGGCGGTCTCGTCGACGAACTCGGTCGCGTTGCCGGCGCCGACGCCGTACGCGGGCGTCCCCGAGCTGTACGCCGCGCGGACGAGGCCCTGGCCGCCGGTGGCGATGACGAGGTCGGAGCGGCGCATGATCTCCTGCGATGCCGCCAGGCTCGGCAGCGTGATGCACTGCAGGATGTCGGCGGGCGCCCCCTCGGCCTCGAGCGCCTCGCGCATGAGCCGCACGGTCTCGAAGGTGGTGTTCTTCGAGCGCGGATGCGGCGAGAAGACCACCACGTCGCGTGCCTTGATCGCGTAGATGGCGTTGCCCGCAGGGGTCAGATCGGGGTTGGTCGTCGGGACGACACAGCCGATGATCCCCACCGGCTTGCCGTACTTGACGAGGCCCTTCTCGGCGTCCTCGTCGATGATGCCGACCGAGGGACTGCGCAGCGCGTCGCGGAGCACGCCGCGGATCTTCATCCGCTTGTTCATCCGGCTACCGAAATCGCCGAGACCGGACTCCTCGATACCCATCTCCACGAGGCGGTGGAAGGACGATCTGTTGGCGACCGCCCAGGCGACCGCCTGGATGAGGCGATCGACGCGGGCCTGGTCGTATGTCTCGATGATCGCGAGCGCCGCCCGTGCGCGCGCGAACACCTCGTCGAGTTCCTGCTCCTGCTCAGGCGACAGGGACTTGGGTGCTGATTCGGCCATGACAACTCCGTCCGTGGGCAAACGATGCCGACGGCGAAATGCTAGGCAGGCGTCGTCGCGCGGAACAAAGGTTGTCCCACTGGGCAGGAAGCAACGAGGCGATTGGTTCGCGCCCCCACACGGCGGCGCGAGTTGTACCACTCGATGGGCCGCACGGTTGCCCCTCTCGCTCCGCGCAGTTAGCGTCCGAGCGCCGGCCCGTGCCGCCGATCCCCCAGTATCGGCACACTGAGGCGGCTTCCCCACATCGGCGGCGGTGGGGCATGAGCTCACCGCCGTCAGATCGACGATGATCAAGGAGCAAGGGATGCGCAAACGACTGACCACGAGGTTGGGCGCGGCGGGAATCGGCGCACTGGCGCTGGCGCTCGCCGTCGCCGCCTCACCCGCGTACGGCCTGGCGAAGACCGCCGAGCCGGTTCCATCGGCCGGTCTGACCGGCCTGGAGCCGACCGGCGCCGACATGCCCACCGTCGGCGGCAACCTCGGCAATCAGCACTACTCAGGTCTGACGGACATCACGAAGCAGAACCTGAAGGACCTCGCGCCCGCTTGGCGCACGCACCTTTCGGCCGTCGCGCCGGCATCGACCAACGTCGGTCAGCAGACGACGCCGATCGTCGTGGACGGCGTCATCTACCTCGACACGCCGAGCGGCGGCGTCATCGCCGTCGACGGCGTGACGGGGAACGCGATCTGGAAGTGGGACAAGCCCGCCTACGGAACGTCGACCACGCGCCGCGGCGTCTCGGCGGGTGACGGCAAGATCTTCACCCTCGCCGGCGGCAGCCGCGTCGTCGCCCTCGACCAGGCGACGGGCAAAGAAGTCTGGGCGGTGCAGCCGAAGGGAGCGAACGGCGAGGACCTGGGCCGTGTCGGCAAGGTCGCGACCGTGTACAACGACGGGATCGTCTACGCGCACGCGGCCGACGGCGACCGCGGGGCAGTGGTCGCGCTCGACGCGAGCGACGGCCACTACCTCTGGCACTTCTTCGGCGGACCGAAGCGCGGCGAGCTCTTCACCGGGCTCGACGGCGTCACGTTCGACGCGTCGGCCACGTGGGGCCCTGTGCAGGCCGACGGCACCGACTGCGCCGAGGAGGGCGGTGCGACCTCCTGGATGCACGGCGCCGTCGACACCGAGCTCGGCTACTACATCATGACCTTCGGCAACGCGCGCAGCTGCACGTCGTCGCAGAATGCCTCGGGTCGCCCGGGTGACAACCTGTTCTCCGACACACTGGTCGCCGTCGACGCCAAGACCGGCAAGTTCAAGTGGCACTTCCAGTCCATCCACCACGACGTGTGGGACATGGACAACGTCCACCCGCCGACCCTCGCTGACATCGAGGTCGACGGCGAGGAGCGCAAGGTCGCCTTCTACGGCAGCAAGTCAGGCCACCAGTTCGTGATCGACCGCACCAACGGCAAGCCGGTGCTGCCCGTGACCGAGCAGCCGGTCCCGACGGACGCGCGCCAGCACAACACGGCGACCCAGCCTATGCCGCAGACCCGCCTGCTGCCGGACTGCGTGGTGTGGGAGAAGCTCGACGCTGACAACATCCCCGGGAACCCGTGGCGCGGCGTGCCGAACTACAACGGCTATCAGGCGGACGCAGACGGCAACCTCGTGTTCAACCCGGACAGCTATGTCTCGGTCGACGAGCCGTACCTCACGTACCCGGCGGGCTCGTCGGGGCACCGCGAGGGCTGCCTGTACGACCCGCAGTTCGAGGCGCCCATCCTGTCGACGACGAGCCAGAACGGCGGCGGCGACTGGTCGAACAACTCGTACAGCCAGAGCACCAACCTGGTCTACTTCCCGTACGGCACCAACCCGGTCGCGCACTACGACGGTGCCGCGGCGAACGGCCTGCGTGCCATCGGCCAGTACCAGACCGGCGGCATCCTGGCCTACGACGCGTCGACCGGCGAGGTCGTGTGGCGCAACCACCTGGGCACCGACATGTCGCACGGTCAGGGACCCCTGACCACGGCATCCGATCTGCTCTTCGTCGGTCAGATCGACGGTCGCGTGCTGGCGATGGACGCGGCCACAGGCGACGTGCTGTGGCAGTTCCAGACGGGGTCCGGCATCGCGGGTGCTCCGGTCACGTACGAGGTGGACGGCGAGCAGTACGTCGCCGTGATCGCGGCCGGATCTACGAACCCGTACGGCGGGTCGGTGACGCAGGGCGACTCGCTGTGGTCGTTCAAGCTCGGCGGCGGCTACAAGACAGAGTCGGGCAGCCAGGAGGGGCCCGACACGGCGCCCCTGACGATCCGTCGCCCCGTCGGCGGCACGGCCGTCGAGGGATCGACGGTGGGCAACACCGTGCTCCTCGCGCGGAGCAGTCGCACGGCAGACGACGCTGCCTCGCGCGACAGCGTGTCGCAGAACGGCATGCAGCCCACGCACCTGCGGGTTCCCGTCGGCACGACCGTGACGTTCCGCAATCCGGGTGCCGAGACGTTCCCGAACTTCCCCAACCTGAAGGAGCACTGTGCAACGCAGTTCTTCGAGGGGGAGTTCAACGTCAAGCTGAAGCCGGGAGAGACCTACCAGCACACGTTCGACCGTGCCGGTGAGTACTTCTTCAACGACTGCACCGACCCGCGACCGACCGGCAAGATCGAGGTATACCTCACCCCGCAGGACCAGCCGGGCGCGCTGACGTTCACTCCGGGCAAGCTAGAGCTCGGTTCGGGCACCGGACTGTTCACCGGCGTGAACGGCAAGGTCACGGCGCAGTTCGCCCTGCCGGCCGGCTACACCTACGACAGCGGCGCCGTCCTGGTGACGCCTCTCACGAGAACGCTCATCGACGCGTCGAAGGTCACGGCCAACAAGAACAAGGTGATCGTCCAGTTCGACGCCGCCGAGGTCGACAACAACGTGCCGGCGGGTGAAGCGTCCCTCACGGTGAGGGTCAACGTGCTCAACCCGGCTGGTGTCCAGGAGCAGCTCTCCTCGACCGCCACGGTGACCGTCGTCAAGTAGGTCGTCCCGCCCGACGCCGATCCGCCTCCGTCGCTCGCGACGGGGGCGGATCGGTCTGTACGGAGGTGTCCCATTCGGCGAAACTCGGCTTTGCCCGGATCGACCGGCAGACCAGAGTCTCAGGGGCAGCGGTGCGCGTGCGCACGCTCGCCCCGCATCGACAGAGAGGTTGGCAATGCACCCTGACACCATGGCGGTCGCGCCATGAGCGACAAGGAACCCGGGCGCGAGCCCGAGGAGGGCCGGGAGCCCGGGCCCGAGGAGGGTCCCGAGACCGAGCCCGAAGCGGCTGCCGTCGCCGCTCACGAAGAAGGCGTCGGCGAATCCATCTACCCGCCCACGAGAACCTTCTACACCGAGCCCAAGCTCAACCAGGGCGTACCTGCCGACCCCGTCTTCATCCGGATCCTCTCCGGGATCGAGATCACGATCGGTGTCACCCTGTTCGCCCTCATCGTCTTCGGCGTGATGTACCAGGTGCTCGGCCGCTACTTCCCGACGATCAGCTGGGTCGGCGCGGGCGAGCTCGCATTGCTGTCGATGATCGCGCTGACGTTTATCACCACCGGCTACCTCGTGGGGCGCAACGGCCACATCGTGCTCGAGATCTTCGACGAGATGCTCGCCGGAACACGTCTGTTCGTCGCGCTGCGCGTCATCTCCGCGGTGATCATGGTCATCACCAGCATCGCCCTGGCATATGAGGCCTGGGTGAAGATCGACACCGAGTGGGGCCGGCTCAGCGCCGCGATGCACGTGCCTCTCGGCGTGCTGTACATCTTCGCGCTGGTCGGCTTCGTCTCGGCGGCGATCCACTCCTCGTTCAAGATCCCGTACGCGCACCGCCCCGAGCGCAAGCTCGACATCGGCGAGATGGAGGGCTGACCCGCATGGACCTCTGGCTCTACATCCTGCTTTTCGTCGTCTTCCTGCTGCTGCGGGTGCCCGTCGCCTTCGCGATGATCGCGTCCAGCATGCTGTACTTCTACAGCCACGGACTGTCGGCGGGCTACGCGATCTCGTCGATCGTCAACGGCATCAACAGCTTCCCGCTGCTGGCCGTCCCGCTGTTCATCTTCGTCGGCACCATCGCCAACAACCTCGGCATCGCCACGAGGCTCTACGATCTCGCACGGGCCCTGCTCCCCCGTCTTCCGGGCAACCTCGCCTACGTCAACCTCGGCACGGCGATCGGGTTCTCGTGGATCAGCGGCTCCGCCCTTGCGGACGCGGCCTCCACGAGCAAGGTGCAGATCCCGCAGATGCTCAAGGCGGGCTACCCCTACGGCTTCTCGTCGGGCCTCACCGCGGCCGGCTCGCTGATGAGCACGGTCATGCCTCCGAGCATCCCCGCGGTCCTCTTCGCGGCGACCGCCTCGATCTCGACCGGTGCACTGTTCGCGGGATCGATCATCCCCGCCATGCTCATGGCGGTCGGGCTCGCGCTGTACATCTTCATCTGGGTGCGCCGGCATCCTGATGTCGCCCACAGCCGGCCCTTCGACGGCGGGATGCTCGGCAAAGCGGCCGTGCGCGTCATCGGCCCTGCACTGCTGCCCGTCATCATCCTGGGCGGCATCTTCAGCGGTCTCTTCACGGCGACCGAGAGCGCGGGCATCGCGGCTGTCTACATGCTGCTCCTCGGGGTGATCTACCGCACGCTCACCTGGAAGGTGTTCTGGAAGTCGGCCAAGGAGACCGTCGTCATCGCCGGCGGCATCCTCCTGATCCTGGGGGCCTCCAACCTCATGGGCCAGGTGCTCGCCCGCGAGCAGGTGTCGCGCGCGCTCGGTGAGTGGCTCACCGGGTTCACCGACAACCCGGTGGTCTTCCTGCTGATGCTGAACGTGCTGCTCATCCTGCTCGGCATCCCGCTCGAGGCGCCGCCGGTGATCCTCGTGCTCGTGCCGATCCTGATGCCGATCGTCGCGCAGTTCGGCATCGACCCGGTCCAGCTCGGCGTCATCATGATCCTCAACCTGATGATCGGGTCGCTGACGCCACCAGTGGGAGCCGTGCTGTTCGTGGTCGGATCCATCACGCGCAGACCAATGGGAGAGCTCTTCCGAGGCATCCTGCCGTTCCTGATCCCGCTCGGTACGGTGCTCCTGCTGCTCACACTGTTCCCCGTGATCGTCACGTTCCTGCCATCACTGCTCGGTTTGCTGTAGCCCCCGGCTCCGGGGTTCGCGCGGCGTGCCGCGCGAACCCCGGAGGATTTCACCTGCCCCTGAAAGGAGCCCGCCCGTGACGCGGAAGCTCTTCGTGCTGAACGGCTCGAACCTCAACATGCTCGGCCGGCGCGAACCCGAACTGTATGGCACGACGAGTCTTGACGACGTGCGCGCCGATTGCGAGCGCGTGGCCGCCGAACTCGGATTCGAGCTCTTCTTCGCGCAGTCCAATGCCGAGCACCAGCTCGTTGAGTGGGTGCACGAAGCCTTCCGCCAAGGGGCGATCATCGTGATCAACCCTGCCGGCTTCAGCTTCAACTCCGTGCCGCTGCTGGACGCGCTCCACATGCTGTCGACGCCCGTCATCGAGGTGCACATCACGAACATCCACGCTCGCGATGCCCTCCACCAGAACTCGATCATCTCCCACGTCGCACGCGTGGTGATCGCCGGCGCCGGCGTGTACGGCTATGAACTGGCGCTCCGCGCCGCAGACCGGCTCACGGCCGACCAGGAGTAGCCCGTGTCCGCGCCGACCGTCACGCTGAACTCAGGTCACCAGATGCCCGCGATCGGGCTCGGCACGTGGCCTTTGCGCGGCGCGGATGCCGAACGCGCCGTCGAATCGGGCATCGGCGTCGGCTATCGGCTCATCGACACCGCGGCGAAATACGCGAACGAGGATGCCGTGGGCCGCGGCATCCGCTCGTCCGGCGTCCCCCGCGAGGAGCTGTTCGTCACCACGAAGCTCCGCGGCTCGGCCATGGTGGCCGATGCGACGCGCGAGGCCCTCGAGCGCAGCCTCGCCGCACTGGGCACCGACTACGTCGATCTGTACCTCATCCACTGGCCCCTCCCCTGGCTCGGGAAGGCCTCGGCGGCGTTCCTCGAGATGGCCGCACTCGCCGAGGAGGGGCTCATCCGCTCGATCGGCGTCTCGAACTTCCAGGCACAGCACATCGAGCGACTCACCGCCGAGACCGGCCTCACCCCCGCCGTCGACCAGTTCGAATGCGACCCGAAGATCCAGCGCCACGCCCTCAGGGCCGTTCTGGCCGAGAAGGGCGTCGCCGCCCAGTCCTGGAGTCCGCTCGGGCGCGGCGGCCCGCTGCTGTCGGATCCGGTCGTGCTGCGCGCTGCCGAGGCGACCTCGTCGACGCCGGGCCAGATCGTCCTGCGCTGGCACCGGGCGCAGGGAATCGTGCCGGTCGCGAAGTCGGCGAGCGCGGCTCGTCAGCGCGAGAATCTCGACGCGATCGGGATGCCGCCGCTGCCTGCCGAGATCCTTGCAGAGCTGGACGGCCTCGATCCGGACGACGAGGGAGAGCGCGGCATCCGCGATTCCGACACCTACGAAGAGCTCTGACGACACGCGGCGGCCTCAGCCTCGTGCGATCGCGTCTGCCGCCTCGAACCCGAACACGAGCGCCTTCGTGAGCGCCGTGCCCGTCATGTACGACGCGCCGTGGAATCCGCCGACGACCTCGCCGGCGGCGTAGAGGCCCTCGATTCGGCTCCCGTCCACGCGCCGCACGGAGGTGTCGGGCCCGACGCTGAGACCGCCGTACGTCGAGGTCATCGCCGTCACCGCGGGATACGCGTAGAAGGGGCCTGTCATCAGGGGCGTGAGGGCCCCGATCCCGTTCACGAGCCCCGTGCGGATCGGCTCGTGTTCGCCCCGGCCGGCGGCCATCTCGTTGTATCGCCTTACCGTGCCCTCGAGCGCCTCCGAAGAGAGCCCGATCCGCTGCGCGAGCTCGGCGATGGTCGGCGCGCTCACCAAGTGTCCGAGTTCCTCGATGCGGTCCATGTCCGACAGCGGCACCCCGGGCCTGGAGACCGCGCGCACGCGGGCGTCGAAGATCTGGAAGGCCATGCGGCCGGGCTGATTCAGCACTGCCGACCCGAGGATCTTGTACGACTCCGACTCGTCCGTGAAGCGCTCGCCCACGGAGTTCACCATGATCGCGCCGAGATAGTTCGCCGTCAGCAGCTCGTGCTCGTCGTCACTCGTGTCGGCGTGCTGGCCGTACGTGCCCGAGACGTGGCCGATGTCGGCGAGGCCGGCTCCCAGCATCCATGCCATGCGCAGTCCGTCCCCGGTGTTGCCGACACCGCCGTACGGCATCGCGTCCGCCTGATCGGGGACGAACAGGTCGAGCAGCTCGCGCGAGCGGGAGAACCCGCCCGTGGTGAGGATCACGCCGCCCTCCGCCGTGAGCAGGTCGCCTCCGGAACGGATGCCGCTGACACGCGTTCCCTCCAGGACGATGCCGTCGGCCGGCGAGCCGGTGAAGATCCG
Organism: Microbacterium sp. Leaf288; assembly: GCF_001422925.1. GTDB lineage: Bacteria > Actinomycetota > Actinomycetes > Actinomycetales > Microbacteriaceae > Microbacterium. The sequence continues at coordinate 376,732 of NZ_LMNI01000011.1, read as the reverse complement.
GGCTCCCGCACGGACGGCCGCGCGTTCGAGATGGTCGAGCAGCTGGCGGATGCGGACCAGGTGCGCCCGGGGGATCGTCATGCCGGCGCTGACCTTGAGCTCGTCCGTCCACGCGTTCGCGCGGTCGATGGCCGCGATCGCGGACGCCTGCTGGGCCACGAGCGCCGCAAGCAGCTTCTCGTCGGCGAATCCGGCGCCGGTCCGGATCATGTCGGCGAGGAAGACGGCATCGGAGTCGTCGATGCCTCCCCGCCGCTGCAGGGCAGTGCCGGACAACGCGAACCATCCGCCGCTCATCGCCGAGCTCCCGCCGAGCCGCTCGCGCTTCTCGATGAGGGCGACCGTCCGGCCGCTCTCGGCGAGGCGGCTGGCCGCGGCAATCCCGGCGAGCCCTCCTCCGACGACGATCGCATCGAAGCGGCTGCCGCGACCTCGCGTCGCCACAGGCTCTGGACTGTCCGCGGGCGCCACTACGACTCCGCCGATCCTTGGCCATCGGCGCGGAACCTCGCCACATCGACGGTCCGTCCGGTACGCGCGGCGAGCGCGGCAGCCTCGACGAGCGCCAGCGTCCGCGAGGCGTCCTCGGCCGACACCAGGGGCTGTGCGGCGCCGCGTGCGACCTCGATGAAGTGATCGAGTTGGGCGTGGAACGAGCCGCGGGGCGCGACGGGCAGGTACGTGCGCGACAGAGGCGAGTGCCAGTTCGCCGGCACCGCGCGATCGTAGGCGTACTTGGCCAGATTGGGCACCGACAGCGCCGCGTCCGTGCCGACGAGGCGGTAGGCGACCCCGTCGGGAACGAAGGGGAACGCGAGGGTCTCCTCCGTGGCCTGGTCCCAGCCCCACGGCGAGACTCCGGCGTCGGAGGCGAGGAAGCTGCCGACGACGCCGCTCTCGAACCGGAGGTTCAGGGTGATGGTGTCCTCGACCTCGAGGCCACGAGCGTGCGAGCTCTGCATCGCCTGAACCTCGGCGACCTCGCCGCACAGGTGCCGAAGCAGGTCCAGGTCGTGCACCACGTTGATGAGGGTCACCCCGGCGCCCTTGCGGCTGTGCCACGGGATGTCGGTGAAGTACTCGTCCTCCTTACGGGCCGACCACAGTCCGCTGACGGCGACCAGCTGCCCGAGCTCGCCGCCTTCGATCGCGGCGCGCGCACGGGCGACGGCCGGGTGGTGGCGCCGGTGATGCCCGACGAGCAGGCGCCCCTCCAGACGCGCGACGGCATCGACGAGCCGACGGGACTCGGCGTAGTCCACGGCGACCGGCTTCTCGAGGAGCACTGCGACCCCGGCTTCCAGGCACTCGACCGCCGTATCGACGTGCAGCGCGTTCGGATTCGCGATGATGACCGCGTCCAGATCTCCGGCGCGGAGCATGTCGGAGGTCGTCGCGTACCAAGGGCAGTCGAAGGAATCGGCCGTCGCGACAGGATCGGCGACGGCCGCGAGCTCCGCTCCCGGCGCAGCCTGGATGAAGTCGATGTGCTGGTGTCCCATGAATCCGGCTCCGACCATGCCGATTCGCACGGGTGGGAAGGCAGATGCGGTCACCGGGGCCTCCTTGCTTGTGCTCGCGCGACGAGCGTAATTGACGCTGCCGCGAGGCGCGGGAGTCGTCCCATTCAGCGGGGAACCACACGTGCGCGGTGGACAGCGGCCTCATGTTCCACTCGACGGGACACCGCTTTGCGGTCCGATCGAAGTCGGTCAGAGTCGGCACTGCCACCGAGTCGTGTCGGGGCAGTGCGGTCGATGAGGATCTCGCCTGGGGCGAGGATGCGTCGCCCGGATGCCGCGCCAGGACCATCAACGTCACGTCGTAACCTGCACGAAGACGTGCGCAGAACAAGAGGAGAGTCCCATGAGCACAGCCAGCTCGATGCGCCGCGGCCTGATCGCCGCGTCTGCGCTCGCAGCAACCGCTCTCGTCGTCGCCGGCTGCGCCGGCGGAGGCACCCCCGAGGGCAGCAACACCGAGACCGCGGCAGCGAACGAACCCGTCACGCTCACTGTCGCGACCAGCCAGAACGAGGAGACTCCGAACTACTACTGCGGAGTCGAGCTCCTGAAGGACCGGCTCGAGGGCGCCGACGTCGGCTTCACCGTCGAGCTCTACCCGGCGAGCCAGCTCGGCCCCGACGCGGACCGGTTCCCGCTCGTGCAGGCCGGCGACATCGACATCGATCTCCAGGGAGCATCGGCGCTCAGCTCGACGTTCGAGCCGATCGGCGTCGTGGACGCGGCCTATGCCTTCGACGACGTCGACCACGCGTTCCAGTGGATCGACGAAGGCTCGGAGGACCTGTTCACGTCCTTCCACGACGCGACGGGTGTGGGCATCGTCGACGGCTGGTTCTTCGGCAACCGCACGTTCACCACGAAGGATGTCGAGGTCGAGAGCCCCGACGACCTCGAGGGCGTGCCGATCCGGTTCCCGAACTCGCCGCAGTTCCTCGCCAACGCGGCGGCGCTCGGCGTGACCAACCCGGTCTCGGTCGCCGTCGAAGAGGTCTACTCCGCGCTCCAGCAGGGGATCGCCGTCGGGCAGGAGAACCCGATCGTCGCGACGCACTCGTCCAGCTACGACGAGGTGCTCAACACGGTCATCCTGAACAACCACAACGTCGGCATCCACTGGATCCTCGTGAGCGACAAGACCTACGACAAGATGAGCGACGAGCAGGCCGAGCTGCTCGAGAAGACCATCCACGAGATCCGCCCCGAGAACCGCGAGTGCGTGGAGGAGGCGACCGAGGAGATCCTCGACGAGTACCGTGCGGACGACAACTTCACGGTGATCGAGACCGAGGACATCGACATGGACGCCTTCATCAGCCAGGCAGAGGACTACTTCAAGGACCACTACACCGGCGAGAACCTCGACGCCTACGAGGCCATCCGCGAGTCGGCGGGCTGATCTTCAGTAGCCGGCGGAGGGGTGGGTGCGCATGCGCACCCACCCCTCTTCTTCTGCCTGCGCAAGGGCAGCGGGTCCTGGTCCGAAGGGCAGCGGGGTGGGAGCCACGGTTCCTCGAAGCGGCGACGGGTGGGCGGCGAGGGTGCGGTCGGAGGTCAGCTGTCCGACGCCATCAGGCGGCGGCTCAGCGTCGCCGCGGCAGCGCGCACGGCGGGAGCCACGCGGTCGGGCACCAGGCCGCCCACCGTGCCGGCGACGGAGATGGCCGCCGTGGGCAGCCCGCCGTGGCCGAGGATCGCGCTGGCGATACAGGTCAGCTCGAGCGCGCACTCCTCGCGTTCGACAGCGAAGCCCAGCGCACGGATGTCGACAAGCTGGCGCAGCAGCGTCGGCGGTTCGGTGATGGTGTGAGCTGTTCGCCTCTGGAGGCCGCACGAGGTCGCGCGCACGACCGCGTCGTGCGGCGAGTACGCCAGCATGGCCTTGCCGAGCGCCGTCGCGTGCGCGGGAAGGCGCCCGCCGATCCGGACCGGCGGACGGAACGCGGGCTCGCCGCGCATGACCGCCACGACCACGACATCGGACTCGTCGAGCACCGCCAGGTGGACGGTCTGGTGGGTCACGTCCCGAAGCTCTTTCATCACCGGGAGCGCGCGTTGGCGCAGGCGGCGCGGCAACTCCACCGTCTGTCCGAGCTCGAACAGCCGCACCCCGAGGTACAGCAGGTCGCCATCGCGGTCAAGGAAGCGCTGGGCGACGAGGTCGGTGGCGATGCGCGACACCGTGGACTTCGGCAGGTTCGCCCGGCGCGCCAGCTCAGAGACGCCGAGCCCTTCGTCCTGCTCGCCGAACGCGTCGAAGACGGCCGTCACCCGATCGAGGACGCTGACGGAATCGGTCCAGTTCGCGGTGCGCATCGCTACGCCGCTGCGAGCCGCCGGGTGACGCTGGCACCCGCAGCCCGCACCAACGGTGCGACACGCTCGGGGTCCATCGCGCCGCTGGGCCCGGCGATCGAGATCGCGCCCAGCACGACCCTGTCGCTCGACAGCACCGGCGTCGCGACGGCAAGGATTCCCGGGTAGGAGGCTCCGACGTCCGTCGCCACCACGGCGGACCGCACCCGCGCCAGCTCCTCGCGGAAGTGGTCGGCGTCGTCGGCGACGAGCAACGCGCTGATGCGATTCACGACGGAGGTGTCGGCGCAGAACGCGAGATAGGCCTTGCCGCTGGCCGTCGTCAGCGCGGGCGTGCGAAGACCGGCGCGGGCGGGAAGCATCGGGAGGCGCCCGGCCACGGCGGCGATGGACACCATGTCGGTGCCCTGCTGGACCCACAGGCCCACGCGCTCGCCGGTGGCATCGCAGAGGCTACGGATGACGGGTGCGGCCGCATTCACCAGCCGGCGAGGGACGCTCGCCCGTGTGCCCAGCTCGAAGAGCCTGAGACCGAGAGAGATACCCTCATCGGTACGCTCCAGATACCGCTGGCCGGTGAGGTCGGCGACCAGTCGCGAGACAGTGGATTTCGGGAGCTCGGTACGGGCCGCTATGTCGGTGATCGTCGTCGCTCCGTCCGCCTCCTTGACGGCATCCAGCACCGCGATGATGCGGTCGAGCACCGACACCGGCCTGTCGGCCGAACCGTGCGGCGTGTTCCATTCGGCGAGACTCATCGTCGAGCACCCCCTCTCAGCAGGTTGAATCGACCTCGATTCAACCTCTTTCGAACGTACTAGTTAGTACGGACCTATGCAACGCTATCCACGGATGATGCGACACCGGTGTCGGCGCCGCAGGAAGGGTGCCATGCGCACGTCGATCGCCACGGTCTGCCTCAGCGGGACCCTCGACGAGAAGCTCGCCGCGGCAAGCCTCGCGGGCTTCGACGGGGTGGAGATCTTCGAGCCCGACCTCGTCGCCTCGCCGCACTCCCCCGAGCAGATCCGAGGGCGCGCCAAGGAACTCGGCCTGACCCTGGACCTGTACCAGCCCTTCCGCGATTTCGAGGGAGTGGGACCTGAGCTGCTCGAGCAGAACCTGCGCCGCGCCGAGGCGAAGTTCGCGCTGATGAACCGTCTGGGCATCGACACGATGCTGCTGTGCAGCAACGTCGCGACCGCGCGCAGCGGCGACGAGCAGCTCGCTGCCGCGCAGCTGTGCCAGCTGGGCGACGCCGCCGAGCGATACGGCGTCCGGGTCGCATATGAGGCGCTCGCCTGGGGCCGCTTCGTCGACAGCTACGAGGCGGCGGCCCGCATCGTGCGACTCGCGGACCATCCCCGCATCGGCATCTGTCTCGACAGCTTCCACATCCTCTCCAAGGGCCACAGTCCTGAAGCGATCGAGACCATCGCAGCCGACAAGATCTTCTTCGTCCAGATGGCCGACGCACCGCTGCTCTCCCTCGACGTGCTCTCCTGGAGCCGGCACCATCGGCTCTTCCCCGGGGAGGGCGGCTTCCAGCTCGGGGAGTTCATGGCGCATCTCGTCCGCACCGGCTACGACGGCCCCGTCTCGCTCGAGATCTTCAACGACACCTTCCGTCAGTCCGATCCGGTCGCCACGGCGATCGATGCCCGTCGGTCTTTGCGATGGCTCGAGCACGAGACCGCGATGTCGCTCGGCGACCGCGGCGGCGGCCGCGCCGCGCGCATGTCGACCCGCAGGCTTCCCGAGGTGGCGCAGCCCGCCGATGTCAACTACGTCGAACTGCGCACCGCCGCCCTGCCCGCCCTGCGCCAGCTGCTCTCGCAGCTCGGCTTCCACTCCCACGGACGGCACCGCACGAAGAACGTCGAGCTCTGGTCTCAGGGTGACGCCCGCATCGTGCTGGGCGCGCCCGACCGCCAGTCTCGTCAGCCGACGGTCGCGGGAATCGGCCTCTCTGTCGCCGACCCCGCACCGGCGCTCCGGCGGGCCGAGGATCTCTTCGCGCCCGAGGTGCCGCGCGAGCAGGGCGCAGGTGAGGAGACCCTGGTCGGCGTCCGAGCTCCGGATGGCTCCGAGGTGTTCTTCGGCGCAGCAGGCGGAACCGAGCCGGGCTGGGTGAGCGAGTTCGGCACTGCGGACGACGCAGCTGGGCCGGATCTCATCGAGCGCGTCGACCACATCAACCTGGCGCAGCCCTGGCAGCACTTCGACGCCGCGGTGCTCTTCTTGCGCTCGGTCCTCGACCTGCACGCCGAGGCCTCCACAGAGGTCGCCGCGCCGGTCGGGCTCGTGCGCAGCCAGGTCCTCCACAGCGCCGACGGCGTGGTGCGAGTCGCACTCAACCTGGTTCCCTCAGGAGCCGCCGACGACGCGATCCTGCCACAGCACATCGCGTTCGCGGCATCCGATGTTCTCTCACTCGCCCGCGCGGCTCGCGAGCGCGGATTCACGCCTCTCGACATCCCGGCGAACTACTACGACGACATCGGGGCGCGCTACCAGATCGAGACCGCGCTCCTCGACGAGCTGCGGGAGCTGAATGTCATGTACGACCACGACGAATCCGGAGAGTTCTTGCATTTCTACACAGGGCCCATCGGCACGGTGTTCCTTGAAGTGGTGGAGCGCCGTGACGGATACTCGGGCTACGGCGCTCTGAACGCGCCGATCCGCCTGGCGGCGCAGTACCAGCACCGTCGCGCCGCTCAGGTGGTGCCGGAATGATCCGGCACGTGGCGGTCTTCCGGTTCGTGCCCGAGTTCACGAGCGAGCAGCGCGAGCACTGGATGCGGTTGCTGCGCCGGCTTCCCGAGCAGATCCCCGAACTGCGCGGCCTCAGCGTGGGCACCGATGTACTCGGCGGCCCGGCGTCACACGAGATGGCGATCGTCGCCGACTTCGACGACCTCGAGGGGCTCGACGCCTACAACCGGCATCCGGCGCACCAAGAGGTACTCAGGATCTCGGGGCCGGTGAAGGCGTCGCTCGCGACCGTCGACTTCGAGATACCGGGAGAATCATGACGGACCCGCATCGCGACCCTCGGTCCACGTCGGAGCCGGACGTCCGCCGCTATCTCGTCGGCCTGATCGGCGACGGCATCGGCGCCTCGCTCACGCCCCCGATGCACGAGGCGGAGGCGCTCGAGCTCGGCCTGGACTACGAGTACCGCATCTTCGACCTGATCGAGCTCGGCCGGCCGGCGACGGACGTCGGAGCGATCCTGGCCGAGGCCCGGTCGGCGGGCTTCGCCGCCATGAACATCACCCACCCCTGCAAGCAACTGGTGCTCGAGATCGTCGACGAGCTGGACACGGATGCCGCGCGGCTGGGAGCGGTCAATCTCGTGGTGTTCGACGGCGACCGCCTGCTGGGGTACAACACGGACTGGATGGGTTTCCGAGACGGACTGGTGGCCGGTCTGCCCGGCGCATCGCTCGACCACGTCGTGCAGATCGGCTGCGGCGGCGCAGGCGCAGCGACGGCGTACGCGCTCCTCTCCCAGGGCGCTGAGCATCTCGGCCTGTCGGACTCCGACTCCGTTCGCGCGGAGGAGCTGGCCGCGCGCATGCGGCGGCACTTCCCGGGCCAGACAGTGCACACCATCGAACCCGACGAGCTGGCCGACGCCATCGCGGGCGCGACCGGCGTGGTCCACGCCACGCCGATGGGCATGCTCCATCACCCGGGCGTCGCCTTCGATCTCGACCTGCTGCGGCCCGGAACCTGGGTGTCGGACGTGGTCTATCGCCCTCTCGAGACCGAACTCATCAACCAGGCGGCTGAGCGGGGCCACCCGGTGCTTGACGGCGGTCGGATGGCCGTGGGCCAGGCGTGGGCCAGCCTCCGTATCATCACCGGCATCGAGCCGGATCGCGAACGGATGCAACACAGTTTCCGCGAGCTCATCGCGGCGGAGGAGCGGCATGCTGCATCCGAAGGGAATCCTCGATGAGCGATCGGGTGCGCGAGGCGCAGGACGGGGCGGCCACCGAGCGGGCGGTGCGGACGCGCAGCGACATCATCGCGGTGGCCACCGCGGAATTCGCCGCGAACGGCTTCGCGGGGGCGCGAGTGGATGCGATCGCCGCCAGTACGCGGACGACCAAGCGGATGATCTACTACTACTTCGGCTCGAAGGAAGGTCTGTACCTGGCGGTCCTGGAGCGGGTCTACGCCCAGATCCGCCGGGTGGAGAGCGACATCCGGATCGAGGAGCTGTCTCCGGACGAGGCCCTGCGCACCATCGCCGAAGCCACGTACGTCCATCACACGACGCACCAGGCGTTCATACAGCTCGTGAGCATCGAGAACATCCATCGTGCTGAGCACCTGCGGCGGTCCGAGACCATCCTGCGCGAGAACGTGACCGCGATCACCCTGCTGGAGCAAGTCATCGAGCGCGGCGTGCGCTCCGGCGTCTTCCGCGACGATGTCGACGCGGTCGACGTGCACATGATGATCAGCGCGTACGCGTGCTTCCATGTCGCCAACCGGCACACGTTCGCCGCCATCTTCGACCGGGACATGCTGGCTCCCAGCCTGCAGGATTCGCACCGCCGGCTCATCGGGGACATGATCCTCGCCACGATGACGACTCGCCCGGCCGCCTGACCCTGGTGCCGCCGCGACTCAGCGCAGAGGAGACCGCATCGTCGCCAGGCGAAGTCCGAGCGCGGTGGCCGCCGCGCGGAGGGGTTGCTCCAAGAGTCCGGGATCGACGTCGTCCGCGTGCCCCGACACCGACACGGCGGCCGCCACGGAGTCGGCAGGCCCGCGGACGGGAACGGCTGCGCACGACACGTCGGGCGCGAATTCCCTCACTTCCGCCGCGAGTTCGCCGCGGCGGATGTCGGCCAGCTGACGGCGGAGAGCGGGGCGGTCTGTGATCGTGCGCGGCGTCCACGCCTCGAGTTCCCCCGCAAGCACTTGGTCCACGTCCGTGGGCGTGGCCAGGGCGAGAGACGCCTTCCCGAGTGCGGTGGCGTGCATCGGCAGCCGACCGCCGGTCCGCACGCGGGACGGCGTCGTCGATCGGCCCCGCATCACGGCGATGCAGACCATCTCGTGGCCGTCACGGATGGCCAGGTGCACGTTCTGGCCGGTCTTGTTGCGCAGATCTGCCATGACCGGCAGAGCCGCCGTTCTGAGCTCCCGCGGCTGCTGTGCGAGCTGACCGAGCTCGAAGAGCCGCAGACCCAGGTGGATGTGCTTGCCGTCCCGTTCCAGGTACCGCTGGCGCACGAGCGTGCCCACGAGGCGCGAGACCGTCGATTTGGGCAGACCGGCGCGCAGCGCGAGCTCCGAGATCCCCATGCCGCCGTCGTCCTGGTCGAATGCCTCGAGGATGCGGGTCATGCGGTCGAGCACGCCGAGTGCGTCGCCGTCTGCGTCGCTCATCTCAGGCCACCTGCAGCGCCAACCGGTTGGTGAGGGCGAGTGCCGCGTGACGGACGAGCGGCGCCATCCGGTTCGGATCCATGTCGGTGACCGGCCCCGCGACCGAGATCGCGGCCACGGGGATCCGATCCGGCGACAGCACGGGGCTCGCGACGCCGACCACGCCTGGAAAGGTCTCGCACCTGTCGATCGCGACCCACTCCGTGCGGACCGACACGAGCTCCTTCTCGAACGTGAGGCGGCTGCGCAGGTCGAGTCCGGTGACCACGCTGCCGAACGCCAGCTCGTCGTGGGTGAAGGCCAGCACCGCTTTGCCGAGGGCGGTCGTGATCGATGGCACGCGGACCCCCGCATGGGATGGCGCCGGTCTCAGTCGACCGCGGACCGAGACCACAGAGAGCATCTCGCTGCCCTCCTGGACGGCGACGTTGAGGTGCTCGCCGGTCGCGTTGAAGAGCTCGGCCAACACCGGGAGAGCGGCCAGGCTGAGCCGGCGCGGTGTGCTGGCGCGCGCGCCGAGTTCGAACAGGCGCAGACCGATCACCACGCCCTCGGCCGTGCGGGTCAGGTAGCGCTGCCGGACGAGGTCTCCGACGAGACGCGACACCGTGGACTTGGGGATGCCGGTGGCCAGCGCGAGTTGCGTGATCGTCGTCGATCCGTGTGATTCGCGGACTGTTTCGAGGATGGCGAGGATCCGGTCGAGCACGGAAACCGGCTCTTGCCTGGGGGCGGATCTCATGTGTGCAGTATCTGTCGGGTGAGAGGAGGCGGCAAGCGAACGGGGCTTCGCCGCGGGAATGGTTCCACTCAATGGGACGGGGCGCCCTCGCGGGCCACCGCCACCGGAGCGGGGCGAGGGCCCGGACCCGCCGTGTCGACGAGCCCGGGCCTCGGCCGTGAGAGTCCGTGGACTCTTACGCCGGCGTCAGACCGTGCAGAACGACTTGATGCCCATCGCGCTCTCGATGCCCGACACCACGTGCTCCTTGAAGAACGCGTCGCCGTCACCGGGGAGGGTGCCCTGCCAGGCCGCGTTGTCGTGACCGAGGGTCGTCAGCCATGCGCGGCCGCCGTCGTAGTACTGGCACCAGCTCACGGGGTGGTTCTCACCGTGGCCCGCAGGTGTGGCCTCGCTCGTGGCCTTGTCGACCTCGAGCAGCACGTTGACGAAGCTCGGGTACGGAATGAGGTTGTACCACTCGTCCTTGAAGGCCCACGTCTTGGGCATGCCCGTGGTCGAGACATCGCGGTTGTTGATCGTCTCGACGGTTCCATCGCGGTTCGGGCCGTGGTTGTAGAAGTTCGCCCCGCCGAGCAGCCCCTCGTAGTACTGCCAGCTGTACTCCGCGCCGAACGCGTTGTGGATGCCCACGAATCCGCCGCCGCCGCGGATGTACTGCATGAGCGTGGTCTGCGCGGTGTCATCGAGCGTGTCGCGGTTGGAGCTGAGGAAGATGACGGCCTGGTAGTTGTTCAGCCGGAACTGCGAGAGGTCCTCGGTGTAATCGGCCTTGATGCCGCGCTCAGCCGCCCACTGAACGAGGGTCGCCTGGGCGACGTTGTTGGCGTTGAGAGGCGGGTTGAGGCCGGGCCCGAGGGCGGTGCCGAGGTGCGCGTGACGCGGGCCGGCGGTGCGGCTCCAGATGAGGATCTTCTTCTCCTCGCCTTCCGTCCAGCCGTTGCCCCACTCGTGGTAGCACGACGGGTCGGTTCCACGGCAGACGCCGTAGTCCTTGATCTCGTCGAGGTAGATCTGGCTGGCGGTCGCCGGCTGTCCGCCGAGGCCGTTCCCGTTGCCCTTCTCGGTGTTCAGCGCCGTTCCGCCGACCACCAAGCCGGCCCCGAGAGCCGCTGCGGCCACGAGGGTGATTCCGGAGCGTATGAGCGATTTCATGTGATCTCCTTTGATCGTGCGTGCTGTCTCCCCTTGATGCGTCACACGCGCTGGTCCGGGGGCTGGTGGCAATCTAGGCGGCGGCGAGCAATCCAGGCAAAGTCCGTTCCACCCAGTAAGCCGGGGCGCGATCCGACGTCGACCCGCTCAATGGATCGCCGGTGGAGCCGCGTCGGGATGGCGTGAACGATCGCCGTCCGGCATGGCCCCGGCAGAGCCCGTTGCACGTGATCGGGTCCGTCCGACCGGCACGGAGTAGTCGCACGTGCGGGCACTGTCCGCCGACGGGCGGGTGGCGTGCACGGCCAACGTCGCACCCGGATTTCGCGACACGAATGCCGGCTGAGCCCCGGCCATCGGCGCCGATCGCAGATCGCCTGCGCGAGGCACGCCGAGACACTCGACGAGTTCACTGGTCGTGAGCATCGGCTCGAGGCCGGGCGAGCACTTCGCTGCGAGACGAGCGCGAACCCGAGATTCTTCTGTAGCAGGAGCGGGGCTTGAACCCGCGACCTCACGATTATGAGTCGTGCGCTCTCACCAACTGAGCTACCCTGCCATACGCATCCAACGGTCACGAAATGGATGCTGCGAGCCCCGAGTCAGGATTGAACTGACGACCCCTTCCTTACCATGGAAGTGCTCTGCCACTGAGCTATCGGGGCGTGCTGCCTGCAAGCAGGCAACTAGAAGAGGATACCAGAGGCGTGGCATCCTTCCGAACCACTCAACCCACCGTGTGGGTCCCGTCGGTGTACTTCTGAAGCCACGGCCACGGGTCGATGGCGGTGGTGCCGTTGTCGAGGATCTCGAAGTGCGTGTGGGCGCCGTACGAGCGGCCCGTGTTGCCGGTGCGGCCGATGACGGTGCCGACGGTGACGTGCTGGCCGGGGCTGACCTGCAGCGAGCCGTACTGCATGTGCGCGTAGTGGCTCGAGACCAACTGCCCGTCGACGATGTGGTCGATGATGACATGCACGCCGTAGGCGCCGCCGGCCTCCGAGGCGACGCGGACGGTGCCGTCGGCGATCGCCTGCACGGGAGCGCCGTTGCCGGGCGTGAAGTCGATGCCTTCGTGCATGCGGCCGGAGCGCATGCCGAACCCGTACGACATCGTCACACCGACCGCGAAGGGCCACTGGACGTTCGAGTTCGGGTTGTTGTGGAAGAGGTTCGAGAAGTTCTTGATCCCCGCCTCCGACGCGAGCTGCGCCGTGGTGGTCGTCGCGTAGTTCTCGGTGCGCTGGAGGGTGTCGCTCTGCGCGTCGCCAGGAGCGACATACGCCTGGATCTCGGCCTCATCCATGAGCGGCGCCGAGTCGTCGCCGACGGCGAGCACCGACAGCGAGGCCTCCGTGCCGTTGACCGCGGCTACCGCTTCGGCCGGGGTCGTCATGCCGACGGCCATCAGACCGACGATGCCGAAGACACCGACCGAGAACGACGCGGTGGCGACGCGCTTGAAGGCTGAACCACGACGGGCCTGCGCACGGCGGGGCGCCGCGTGCGGCGTCGCCTCTGCCTCAGGCGCCGCCTCGGGCGCGGCCTGCTGGACAGGGGTCTCGCCGGTGAAGGCGAACAGGCGGGATGCGGCTTCGAACTCGTCGACTCCGGATGCTGCGGGCGCGGGGATCGGGCCGGTCAGGGGCTCGACGCGCTCGGTGCGGGGCCGCTCGGCAGGCTTCGGGGTGGGTGCCGGCGACTCGGTGGGCGCTGCCGTCGGCTGCGGTGCGGCCGCCTCGACCGCGGGCGCGGTCGTGGCCACCGTCTCAGCGGCTTCGGCGGCGAGAAGCCCATCGAAAGAGTCGGCCTTCCACGTGGATGCGCCCTCGGTCGGCGTCGCACTCGACACGGGCGCCGGAACGGCGGTGGTGGAGGAGGCCGGCGACTCGGCGATCGCGACGGGCTCCAGAAGCTCGAACGGCTCTGCGGGAGCGAGAACGGTGTCGAGCAACGGTGCCGGCTCTTCGCGTGTCGGCAGTCCGGCCTCGAACGCCGCAGCAGGGCGCTCGGGCTCGGCGGGAGCGACGGGGGCGATCGGCGGCACGACGGTCACAGGCTGCTCGGCGGTCTGGGAGCGACGCGAGCGTCGGCTCACCTGCTCGGCAACGGGCGCGGCGGCGGCAGCCGACGAACGGAGACGGGCGCGCGGCGCGACGGGCTCGATGACGGGGCCGGACGTAGCCGGAAGCTCGACCGACGACGGCGCCAGGGCCACGGGCTCGACCGGCGTCGCTACGGGAGCCGGAGCCACCGGGACGGAAAGGACCGGAGTTGCCGGAGCCGCGACCTCAGTGGACGACGCGACGTACGACGTCGCCTCGGGCTTCACCGAAGCGGTGGCGGCAGCATCCGTTCGCTTCGACTCGATCGGACGACCCCACACGACCGCGGGACGCTCCGCAGCGGTGCTGGCCGCCTGCCGCCGCGCGGTCGCACGGCCTGCCCCGGATGCCTCCGGCGTCGCCTGGGCGGGCGCTGCGGAGGGTCGACTGGAGCGGCGTGTGGGCGCAGATCCGGCCTGGGGGGCGTCGAAAGGCAAAGCGGAAGCAGGCTCTCAGGTCGTGCCGCGAGGGGGGTGTTCGCGACAAGGCGGTCTTCGGGCAAAAGGACCCCTCCGCCGTTCGGGTGGCGAAGGTAACGATCGGGTAAACACTACCCCGGGCGTCCTGGGAATGCCATGTGCGGCTCGGATTTCATGGGGCGCGTTTGGTGAGGATTCGATGAGAACCGCGTCTTCACGCGAGTCCCGCGGCCGCCGCCAGGCGGTCGAAGATCGCCGGAGTCGCGGCCACGATGAGGGGGGCGCGCGGACCGCCGTCGGGCTCCGCCCGGCCGAATCGGCCACCCGCCTCCGTCACGAGCAGCGACCCCGCCGCGAGGTCCCACGGGGCGAGCCCGCGTTCGAAGTACCCGTCCAGGCGCCCGGCGGCCACGAACGCCAGATCGCTGGCGGCCGATCCTCCACGACGCAGGTCGCGCGCGGGCACGGCGGGCATGACGCGGCCGATGAGCTCGATGTCTGCGGGCCGGGTCGCGGGGTCGTAGCCGAACCCGGTCGCGAGGAGGGCGCCCGCTCCCCCGACCTCCGGGTTGACGGCGAGCCGGTTCACCCCCAGCCACGCTCCCTCGCCGCGGGCGGCGTGGAACATCTCGCCGAGCACCGGGGTGTAGACGACGCCGGCGAGCGCCTCCCACGCCTCGGGCGTCGGCTCACCCTGCACGGCGGCGATGCTCACGGCGTACGAAGGGATGCCGTAGGCGTAGTTCACGGTGCCGTCGATAGGGTCGACGACCCACGTGACGCCGGTCGTGCCACGGTCGCCGCCGGTCTCCTCACCGAGGAAGCCGTCCTCGGGGCGCGCAGCCCTCAGCCGGGCGCGGATCAGCGCCTCGACCTCGCGGTCGGCCTCCGTGACGATGTCGGCGAGCGCGGTCTTGGTCGCCGCGATCGCGACGCCCGCTTCACGGCGGGTCCGCGCGAGCTCCCCGGCTTCGCGGGCGATGTCGATGGCAAGGGATTCGAGGTCGTGCTCGAGGCTCATGCCTCCACGGTAACGAAGCGGCGCGCTGCTCGAGCGGACGCCTGGGTAGCGTGGAGCCCATGGTCGCTGCCGCCCGGTCCCCCCGCTTCGACGTCGCCATCGTCGGCGGCGGTCACAACGCCCTCGTCGCCGCCGCGTATCTGGCCCGAGCCGGACGCTCGGTCGTGGTCCTCGAGCGGCTCGACCACGTCGGCGGAGCCGCGGTGTCGGAGCGGCCGTGGGCGGGCGTCGACGCACGGCTCTCGCGCTACTCCTATCTCGTGAGCCTGCTGCCGCAGAGCATCGTCGACGACCTCGGGCTCGACATCCGTCTCCTCCGACGCCGCTACTCCTCGTACACGCCCGATCCGGCGGCTCCGTCGAGGGGCGTCCTGATCGACACCGCGGATGCCGCGGCAACCGCCGCGTCGTTCGCCCGCGTCACGGGGAGCACCGGCGAGGCGACGCGCTTCGGCGACTTCGCCGACCGGATCGAGCCGATCGCGCGACTCCTCTTCCCCTCGATGACGCAGCCGCTGCGTCGCGAAGGAGAGGTGCGGGCGGAGCTCGGCGATGACCGGCTCTGGTCCGACCTCTTCGAGCGCCCCCTGGGCGACGTGCTCCGGTCGTCGTTCGACACCGACATCGCCCGCGGCATCGCGCTCACCGACGGCGTCATCGGCACCTTCGCCTCCTCCGACGACGAGAGCCTCCGCCAGAACCGCTGCTTCCTCTACCACGTGATCGGCGGCGGGACCGGGCACTGGGACGTGCCCGTCGGCGGCATGGGCCGTGTGACGGCCGAGCTGTCGCGCGCCGCGACCGAGGCCGGCGCCGAGCTGCGCATCGAGACCGAGGTGACCGCCGTGACGCCGGACGGCGAGATCGCGCTCGCCCGCGGTGGCGTCGTGCACGCGCAGCTGGTGCTCAGCGGCGTCGGCCCGGCGGTGCTCTCGCGACTGCTCGCGGCCGGCGGCGCAGATGCCCCTCTCGCCGATGCGCCGACGCCCGAGGGCGCGCAGCTGAAGGTCAACATGCTGCTGAAGCGGCTCCCCCGTCTCCGCGACGCGCACGTCTCCCCCGAGGCAGCGTTCGCCGGCACCTTCCACGTCAACGAGACCATGACCCAGCTCGACGACGCGTACCGGGCGGCGGCGGGCGGCAGCATCCCTGATCCCCTCCCGGCCGAGATCTACTGCCACTCCCTCACCGACCCGACCATCCTCGGTCCCGAGCTGCGCGCATCGGGCGCGCACACCCTGACGCTCTTCGGCCTCCAGGTGCCGCACCGCCTCGTGGACGGACGGGACACGGATGCTGCGCGCGCGGCGCTCCTCGACGCGGCCCAGCGCTCGCTGGACGCGGTGCTGGCCGAGCCCATCGCCGACTGCCTCTACGAGGCTCCCGACGGCACGCTGTGCGTCGAGGCGCGGACCACGGCCGACCTGGAGCGCTCGCTCGGCATGGTGGGCGGCGACATCTTCCACGGGCCGCTCTCGTGGCCGTGGGCGGGCGACGATGAGCCGCTCGACACGCCCGCCGAGCGCTGGGGCGTGGCGACGCAGCATCCGACCGTGCTGATGTGCGGTTCCGGGGCGCGCCGTGGCGGCGCCGTCAGCGGCCTCGGCGGCCATAACGCCGCCATGGCCGCGCTGGAGCTGCTCGCGCGCTGACCTGCCATGCCGTGGTCGGGTGCGCAGCGTGTGAACGCGCTCCGACAGGTCAACCGCGGCTCCACCGCAGGGAGTCGGCTCGAACTCTCCTGCAGAACCCCGGTTGACCTGTCGAGCGAGAAGGAGTCGGATGCTGCGACCCGCAGCGGGTCCGGCGCTCAGGGGCGCGGCGGCAGCGGCGGGGGCGGCGGGTAGCCCTCGTACCCCGGCGCCGTCGCCGGCGACTGCGGGGCGGCGGGCTCGGCGAGCGCGGGAGCCTGCGGGCCAGGCAGCTGCGCGGACGGAGCCGGCTCGATCCGCGTGAAGACGTGCGCGCCCGGCGACGGGTACCCCGTGTAATACGCGTTCCAGTCGGGCGAGCCGTCAGGCAGCATCGGCAACGGCGTGGCGCCGTCGACGTACGTCGGCCACGGGAGGAGCTCCTGCGGGGCCGGAGCGCCGCCCGGCGCGGTGATGGCGGCGGGGGCGACCGGTGCGGCGAGGGCCGGGTAAGCGACGGGGGCGCGGGGCTTCTTCGGCGCGAGCAGCACGTTCACGAGCGGCAGCAGCGCCGTGCCGACCGCCGCCAGGATCGCGACGGCGACCACGATGCGCCAGTAGAGGTCGGCGAGGATGAGCCACTCGCCGAACGCCAGCGGAATGATCAGCAGGGCCGCGAGGCCGACCACGAGTGCGATCGTGATGACCGCGACGGTGCGGGTGAAGGGCGTGTCGTGACGCTGGAGCGCCTTCATGTAGAGGCGCACATGCAGCAGGACGAGCTGCAGGATCAGCACGATCAGCAGGAACTGGACGAACTTCGAGAATCCGATCCAGTAGTAGCGCTCCGGCATCCAGATCATGACGGCGCCGAGCAGGAGTGCGATGATCCACGACGCCATGCTCGCGAGTGCGAACCAGGCCGGACGCTGCGGCGCGAGGTGGGCGTCGAGGATGGCGACCCCGGCGAACGCGACGAGCAGGAGGATCGTCAGGAACGCCCGTCCGATGAGGCCGTCCTGCCCTCCGATGAGCACCCAGACGACGCAGACGAGCGCCGCGGCGATGAGGGCGCCGATCGCGACCCAGATGGCGATCCGCAGCAACGGCGAGGGCGAGGCATCCGTCCGCCCTTCTTCCCCTCTCGGAGCGGGCGTCGCATACGGGTCGGGCGCGGTCATGGCGTTCCTCTCGTGGCGGGGCGGAGTGCCTGCACCGCCCATCCTGACATGCCGCCCGGGCGTGCGCAGGCGGATCCGCGTGGTCTCGACCCTCGATGATCCCGCGCATGGTTCGAAGCGCCGGAGCCGGTGCCCCGGCGCTTCGAACGAGCCGCCTCAGCCGCGGCGCGGGTGGGCCTTGAAGAAGTCCCACATGATCTGCGAGGCGCTGATCTCCTGGGTGACGGCGCCCAGCGGCGAGAGGTCGACGTCGGTTCCGGGCCAGGTGTGACCGCCGTCCGCCACCTCGTAGAGCACCACGTCGGCCTGCTTGGCGCAGTTCGACCACGAGTAGGCGGTGATCCCGGCCGCCGCCGGCGTGACGATCGGGCCGCGACGGCACTCGTTCAGCCCGGCCCAGCGCTCGGCTGCCAGCTGGACGGTGTATCCCCAGCGGGGGTCGGCGTTGCCCGGGTACGGGTTGACGAAGTCGGCGGTTCCGTGGAAGGTCACGACGGCGACCGGCCTGTCGGGAGAGCAGGAGTCGGCCACGGGCTCGGAGAGTTCCGCGGGGTCCGGGCGCCCAGCGCGAAGACCGGCGACCGGTGCGATCGCGGCGAAGACGTCGGATGCCTCGCACGCGAGCGCCGACGCCATACGGCCGCCGCCGGAGAAGCCCGTGGCGAAGACGCGGCGCTCGTCGACGCACCCGGCCGCGTCCACCGCGTCGACGACGACGCGGAGGAAGGCGACGTCGTCGCGAGACCCCGCAGGAGGGTAGGTGCCCGAAGTCAGCGGCACCCCGGGAACGTTCCAGGCCCAGTTGCCGTCGGGCAGCGTCCGGGGGAACTCGATGTCGCCGGTCGGGTTGACGACGATGAAGCCCTCGGCGGCACCGACCTCTCCGAGATCCGAGATGTCGGCCTGCACGCCGCCGTTCGCGTTCGACCCGTGGAGGTCGACGACGAGCGGCAGCTCGCGACGCAGCGGCGCGTCGGGCACCTGCACCAGGACGCCGTAGGTCTCTCCCGCGAAGGTCACCTCCAGCGTGGATGCGCCGACGGGGAGGGTCCGCGCGCAGGACTGCGCCGGGCCACCTGCCGCTGTGGCGGGGGCCGCGCTGAGGACGATGCCTCCCGCCGCGAGGGCGAGGGCCACTCCCGTGGCGAGCATCGCACGTGCTCGTGTTCGGGTCGTCGCGATCATCAGAACTCCTTCGTTCTCAAATCCCGAGCGCTCGCTCGGTTTTCGAAGGCTAGCAGTGCACGAAGATCGCGTCGATGGCGCACTCGGAATATGACGGGCGCACTGATCGCCGTCATCCGTGCGCGCCACGGTTCGAATCCCCGGCACTTGTCAGAAACGCCGAAACGCGCCCCGCAAGCGGGGCGCGTTTCGGCGTTGGCTGGTTGGTGGCGAGTGAGGGATTCGAACCCCCGAAGTCGATGACAGCTGAGTTACAATCAGATCCCTTTGGCCGCTTGGGTAACTCGCCAGGTGCGCACCCGTCCGACTTTTCCAGACGACCGGAGGCGCGATCCACCATATTACGCGTAGATGCCCGAGGTCTGAAATCGGCCCGCTCTACGTGCCGATGTGGTCGATGTCGAGGCCCTCGAGCGCGCTCGGCGTACGCAGCAGCGCCCCCTCGAAACGACACGTCGCTGCTGCCGAGTCCATCGCCGAGACCAGCGCCGTGTCCCAGTCGTCGGCGCTCTCCGGCGTCCTCGCGACAAGCGCGGCGACGGTGGCGGCGAAGGCGGCATCGCCCGCGCCCATCGTGTCGACGATGCGGCCGGGCAGGTTCGAGATCGGCCGCGTCACCACGACCTCGCCGGCCTCGATCGTGGCACCGGCTGCGCCTTCGGTGGCCAGCACCGCGCGCGCACCGAGATCGATCAGACGGGCGCGCAGAGCGTCGAGCGGCTCGCCGTACAGGAGCGCCGCGTCATCCTCGCCGACTTTCACGAGGGCGGCCCCGGCCGCGAGGGCCTCGAAGCCGCGCACGAACTCGTCCTTGTCGTGCATCATGCCGGTGCGGGGGTTGGGATCGACCGCGACGGGCGCCCCAGCCGCGGCGATCGCGTCGGCCAGCTCCGCGGCCTGCTCGGCGTCGTCGAAGGCGAAGCAGCTCACGACGACGAGGTCGGCATCGGCGAAGGCCTGGCGCTCGGCGTCGCCGAAGCGGATCCGTCGCCGCTGTGACGCCTCGTTGAACTCGTACACGGGCTCGCCTGCGCCGGAGCGCGTGCTCACGGCGCGTGCGGTGCCCAGCAGCGACGGCGTCGCGAGGAGCTCGACGCCGAAGTCGGCGAGGTAGCGCCTGACGCGCGACGCGGGCTCATCGTCGCCCAGCATCGCGACGAGGGCCGCCGGCACGCCGAGCCGCGCGAGGCCGACCGCGACATTGAGCGCGGCTCCCCCGACGAACTCCCGCACGCCGTGGTCGTCACGCAGCTCGTCGATGAGCGCGTCGCCCACCACCACGACCGTCATCGCCGCACTCCCGCCGTCTCGAGCACCCGGCCGACGAACGCCTCCGTACGTCGGCGGGTGCCGTCGATCTTCATGTCGACGCTCGCCCGCACCTCGTTGGGCGCGAGCGGCGGCGCGAGGCGCACGTTCTCGTGGCACGACAGGTCGGCGCAGATGTACGTGCCCACGCTGTCGCCGTGCACGCCGGCCTCGCCGGCCTTGCGCGCCGTGTACATGGTGACCTGGTCGGCGGGCTGCATCGTGTGACACAGGTTGCACAGCGCCGCGCGCGCGTGGGACGAGCCCTCGGCGCCGCGCAGCACGATCGCGGCGGGTTCGCCGTCGATCTCGGCGACGAGGTAGCCCCGACCGCGGGTGCGCGGGTCGCGCCACGCCAGGAAGTCGAGGTGATCCCAGTCGGTGAGCACGAAGTCGTGAGGCAGGGTGACGAGACGCAGCTCGTCGGCGGAGGCGTTCACGAACGCGGAACGCAACTCGTCTTCGGTCAGTGGGCGCATGGCACCTCCTCGCCCGCCCAGTCTACGAAGGACGACGGATGCCGCCACCCCGCGTCTTCGCCGCGGCCCTCCGCCGCAGCATCCATCGTGAGACGACAGTCGCCGGACGAGACCGTGGGGAACACCCAGGGTCTCGTCCGGCAGTTGTCGTCTCACGGCCGGGGGCCGCGGGGGCCGCGAGGCCGGGGGCCGCGAGGCCGTGGGGGCCGCGGCGACCCGCAGACGACGGATCACGCCGACGTGGGGGTGGCGACGTCATCCGCGGCGTCGGGCGACGGCTCCTCGGCGGCGCCGGATCGATCGCGGATCAGGAAGCCGAATCCGAAAGCGATGAAGAACATCAGCACGCCGTACACCGCAGCCGGAAGCGACAGCTCATCCGAGCCGAGCACGCTGACCGCGATGACGATCGCGAGCGTCGCGTTGTGGATGCCGATCTCGAACGACGACGCGATCGACTGCCGCCTGCCGACCTTGACCAGGCGCGGCGCGAAGTAGCCGATCGTGAGGCTGACGAGGCAGAACACGATCGTGATGAGCGAGAGGCGGCCGAAGTTCTCGAGCAGCAGCGCCCAGTTCTGCGCGACGGCGCCGGCGATCACGACGACGAGGATGATCACCGACGCGATGCGCACCGGCTTGTCCATCGCCTTCGCGAAGCGCGGCCAGAAGCGGCGCACGATCATGCCGAGCGCCACCGGCAGCAGCACGATCGCGAAGACTTCGAGCGTCTTCGCCCACTGCAGACCCAGCTGGTCGTCGAACGGGTCGAAGTAGAGGATCGCGAGGTTGGTGATGAGCGGGAGCGTGAACACGGCGATCACCGAGTTCACGGCCGTGAGGGAAATGTTCAGGGCCACGTCGCCCCGGAACAGGTGGCTGTAGAGGTTGGCGGTGGTGCCGCCCGGCGACGCCGCGAGCATCATCATGCCGACGGCGAGGATCGGCGGCAGCTGGAACGCGAGCACCAGCCCGAAGCAGATCAGGGGCAGCAGCACGAGCTGGCACAGCAGCGCGACGACCACCGCCTTCGGCTGCTTGAGGACGCGGGCGAAGTCGCCGAGGGTGAGGCTCAGGCCGAGCCCGAACATGATGATTCCGAGGGCCACGGGCAGGCCGATGGTGGTCAACTCTGACATGGGACTCAGTGTGCCAAACGATGCGACTGCGTGTCACGGTTGTCCACAGTCCGCGCCGGTGTCGTCAGGCGGACTCGACCTGCTCCGCGGGAGTGGTCTCGTCGGCCGACACCACGCCTCGCGACACCTCGTCCGCCGTCGCCGCCTCCGGCTCGGGTGCGGGCACCTCGACGCCCGCGAGCCGCCACACCGCGAACGCGGGCCCGTCGGCCGACAGCAGCACCGCCCCGTCGCCGGCCACCGCGAGAGTCGCGTCGCCGACGAGCGGCTCGGCCGCAGCGGCGCCCGGGAGGGCGCCCGCCGGGATCTCGGCATCCGCGTCGCCCTTCGCCGCCAGCACGAGCAGCGTCTCGTCGACGGCCTCCCGCACGAACACGACGGACTCGTCGTCGACATGCACCCAGCGCAGGCCACCGGTCGACAGGACCGGGTGCGCGTGCCGCAGCGCGACGAGCTCGCGGTAGAGCGCGAGCCGTTCGGCCACCGCCGGCTCGCCTTCGGTGCCCCACGGGATCGGGGTGCGGCTCGCCTCGCCGTCGACCCCGACGAGGCCGAACTCGTCGCCCGCGAAGATCACAGGCAGGCCCGGGAGCGTCATCATGAGGCCTGCCGCGACCGGCACCGTTCCGGGCGCCGCGTTGGTAGCGAAGCGCCCGGTGTCGTGCGTGTCGAGCGGCTGCATGTTGCCGAGCCGCACACGCCACGGGATGCCGGCGGTGAAGCGCACCACGGCGTCGACGAACTGCCGCGCGGTGTATCGCGGGATGCCGCCGATCGGCTGCGTGAAGAACCACGGCTCGGTCGCCTCACGGCCGTCGTACGTGAGGTACGGCGCGTGGGTCGGCTCGGACAGCCACCCCCACACCGGCCGCGTGAACGACGGGTACGTCATGGCGCCGTGCCAGCCGTCGCCCTGCAGGTCGCTCGCGGCGTCGTTGGTCGACTCCCCCAGCAGGATCGTGTCGGGGTTGATCTCGATCATCGTGCGCCGCAGCAGCTGCCGCACCTCGGCGTTGAGGTCGACGGAGCCGAGGCGGCCGGTCATGTTGGCGACGTCGATGCGCCAGCCGTCAGCCGAGTACGGCGGCTTGAGCCACATCGCGACGACGGAGTCGGGGCCTTCGATGAACCGGTGGCGCAGCTCCTGCGACGCCCAGTTGAACTTGGGCAGACTCGGCACGCCGAGCCACGACTCGTACCGGGTGTTCGCGTCATCCGTGAAGTAGTAGAACTCCTCCTCCGGGGCGCCGGGGTGGCCGAGCGCCGCCTGGAACCACTCGTGCCGATCGCCCGAGTGGTTGCTCGTGAGATCGCCGATGACACGGATGCCGCGGGCATGCGCCGCCTCGATCAGCCGGACGTAGGCCTCATCGCCGCCGAGGAGCGGGTCGACGCGGTCGAAGCTCGACGCGTCGTAGCGGTGGTTGGACGCCGCAGGGAAGATCGGCGTGAGGTAGAGCAGGTTGACGCCCAGCGAGACGAGGTGGTCGAGCTTCTCGATGACGCCCTCGAGGTCGCCGCCGTAGAACTGCTGCGAGCGCGCCGGCACGACGGGGTCGACGGGGTCGTCCCAGGTCGCCGGGATCGCCCAGTCCGGGGTCGGGTGCGTGTCGGCCTGCGCCGACCGCGCGAAGCGGTCGGGGAACACCTGGTACATCACGGAGTCGGTGAGCCACGTCGGGGGCGCCGGGTACGCGACGAGCGCGAAGTCCTCGGCGTCGAGGGTCTCGATCGCGTGGAGGCCGGTCTGGTTCAGCCACTCCACCCGCCCGTCACCACCACCATCGGCACTGTGCACGAGCACCCAGCGGTAGCCGTGCCGCGGGTTGCGCACGGTGACGGGTGCCTCCCACCACTCCCAGCCGTCGGCGGAGCCGAGGGGGGCAGCATCCGTCCATTCCGGCTCGTGATCGGGATTGGACCTCGTGCGCACCGCCGCGAGGGGGCCGTAGCCCGCCGGCACGCGCAGCCGCACGGTGACCACGTCGCCGAGCTGCGGCGCGAGGTCGGACACGTACAGCGGCGAGCCGTCATGGTGAGGGAGGAGGGTCGTCATGGCTCGGCCTTTCGTCAGGCGGGCGGTGGCGGTGCTCGCCTCGATCATCGCAGAGCGGATGCTGCGACAGCACGCAGCCGGCGCAGCATCCGCTCTCGGATCAGCTGTGCGCGATCAGCCCTTCGTGGCGCCGGCGGTGAGGCCGCCGACGATGTACTTCTGCAGCAGCAGGAAGACGATGACGACAGGGATCGCCGCCATCACCGCACCGGCCGCGAAGGCCGACCAGTCCGCGTAGCGCGGGTTGGAGACGAGCTTCGTGAGTCCGACGATGAGCGTCTGCTTGTCGGGATCGATCAGCAGCACGCTCGCGATCATGTACTCGTTGATGAGACCGATGAACGACAGCAGGCCGACGACGGCGAGGATCGGCGCGACCAGGCGCAGGATGATCGTGAAGAAGATGCGCGCGTGTCCTGCACCGTCGATCTTCGCCGCCTCGTCGAGTTCACGCGGGATCGTGTTGAAGAACCCGTACATGAGATACGTGTTCACGCCCAGCGCGCCGCCGAGGTAGATGAGGATCAGACCGCTCAGGGTGTTGAGCCCGATCGCGGGGAACCAGTCGCTGATCGCGCTGAACATGAGGAAGATCGCGACCACGGCGAGCATCTGCGGGAACATCTGCACCACGACGATCGTGATGAGCCCGACGCGGCGTCCGCTGAAGCGCATGCGCGAGAACGCGTAGGCGGCGAGCGCGCCGATGAACACCATCGAGAATCCGGTGATCAGCGCCACGATCATCGTGTTCACGAACCACTGGCCGTACGGCACCTGCGGGTTCGTGAGGATGCGGACATACGCGTCGAGGCTGATCGAGGAGAACAGCTGGTTGCTTCCCGTCAGCGTTCCGTTGCCGTTCAGCGACGACGACAGCACGTACACGAGCGGGAAGATCGCGAAGATCGAGCCGATGATCGCGACGACGTGGCGCCAGCCGGTGTCGCGGAACCACTTTCCGAAGGGGCGACGGCGAGCGGGCTTGTCGGCCTTGGGGGACGGCGCCATGCCGCCCACCTCGGTCTCGAACTGCGCGGCGGTGCCGCCGGCGGCGACGGCGAGGGTCGCGTTCCGGGCGACGGTCTTGTCAGGGTGAGCGAGACGGTCCTGGGACTCAGACATGTCAGTTCAGCTCCTCGAGGGCCTTGGTCTTGCGGAAACTGATGATCGCGATGACGGCCACGACGATGAAGATGAGGATCGTGAACGCCGAGGCGAGTCCGTAGTCGCGGTTCTGCCCGGTGAAGGCGACCTTGTAGACCATCGAGATCAGCAGGTCGGTATGGCCCACGGGTATCGCCGCGTCCTCGAACCTCGGCCCGCCGCCGGTGAGCATGTAGATGAGGTTGAAGTTGTTGAAGTTGAACGCGAACGACGCGATGAGGATCGGCGCGACCGTCACCAGCAGCAGCGGAAGCTTGATGCGGCGGAAGATCTGCCAGGGGCTGGCGCCGTCCATCACGCCGGCCTCGTTGACCTCTTCGGGGATGCCCTGGAGCGCCCCCATGCACACCAGGAACATGTAGGGGAAGCCCAGCCAGAGGTTGACGAGGAGCACGGAGACCTTCGCCATCACCGGATCGGTGAGCCATGGGATCTCGGCGCCGCCCAGCAGCACCTGGTTGATGAAGCCGAAGCTCTTGTTCATCATGCCCGCCCACACCAGCGCACCGAGGAACGCCGGGAACGCGTACGGCAGGATCAGCATGATCCGGTACCCGTTCTTGAAGCGCATGCGCTTGTTCTGGAACAGCATGGCCAGCAGCAGCCCGAGGAAGAACGTCGAGGCGACCGAGACGATGGCGAACACGAACGTCCACAGGGTGACCGAGATGAGCGGCCCGCGGATGGACGCGTCGGTGATCGCCCGCACGAAGTTCTCGAAGCCCACGAACACCTGCCAGCCCGGCATGAGCTGTTCGCCGGACTCCGAGGTGAACGCGCCCTCCCCCGTGTCGGAGTACACCGTGCCGGTGGCGGTGTCGGTCATCGTGTCGGCATCGGCGTCGTAGACGAGCGTCGACGTGTAGAGGTAGCCCTTCTGGCCGTCCTGCGTACGGATCGCGCCGTCGTTGGGATCGGTGCTGTAGGGAACGGCGAGCTGCTCGACGTCATTGCTGCGCGCAAGCACGTCGGCGAAGGTGAGGGTCGTCCAGCCGTCCACGGCGACGGCCTTGCCGCCCTCCATCGTGGCGTCGACCGGTTCGAGGGGCTTCTGGTTGGTGCCGAGGGATGCCTCGCCGTCGGTCGGATCGGTGACCAGCAGGCCGAGCTCGCCGACGCGCTCGACGACGGTGACGTCGTAGGTCGGCGAATCCTCGACGCGGACCAGCGAGGACCGCATGAGCGAGGCGACCGCCTGCTCCTTCGAGCCGTTGTGCCCGGTGCCGTAGTTCGTGAAGCCGATGTAGCCGGTGTAGACCAGCGTGAAGATCTGGAACACGACGAGCAGGATGATGCCCGGCGTCAGGTATTTCGCGGGAATGGTGCGGCGCGAGAAGTAGATCCAGTTGACGAGGATCGTGACGGCCGTGACGAGGGTCAGCACCAGCCACTCGTTGTGGAGGAAGAGCACGAAGACGGCGTAGAGCGCGAGCGCGTCGACGACGGCGAGCAGCGCGATCTTCAGCACCACCCAGCGCACCTTGCCGCCGGCGGCATCGGCGATCCGCGCGGCGCTGCGCTGACGCGGCGTCGGCGTCGGCGTCTTCTCGGCCGTGTCGGCCTGAACAGTGTCGGTCATCGATCGTCCTCGAGATCGGGACCGGGACGGATGCCGCGGCATCCGTCCCGGTCGCCTGTCGCGGTCTTTCGACCGCAGGGTGTTACTTGATGGCGGCGCTCACGTCGTCGACGAGCTTCTGCCACGTCGTCGTCGGGTCCTCGCCGTTGATGATGGCGGCCTCGGCGATGCCCCAGTACTGCCAGACCGAACCCATGGCCGGGATCGCGGGCATCGGCACCGCGTCGGCGCCGACGGCCTGGAAGCCGGCGATGATCGGGTCGGACGCCGCCGTGTCGGCAGCGGCGGTGAGGGCGGGCAGGATGTTGCCGGCCTTGAACAGCTCGAGCTGGACGTCCTCGGTGCCGATGTAGTTGACGAGGAAGTCGTTCGCGGCGACCTTGTTGTCGGACTCCGAGCTCACGAAGAAGCCCTTCACACCGGCGAACGGCTGGGCCGGGGCGCCGGTCGGGCTCGGGATCGTGTCGATCGCGACGTTGATGCCGGCGTCGGTGGCCGTGCCGACGTTCCACGGGCCGGTGAGCCAGAAGGCCGACTCGCCCTCGAGGAACTTGGTCTTGGCGATGTCACCGTCGATGTCGGTGTTGAAGTTGCCCGCGGCACCCTGGGCGCCGAGCCAGCTGGCGAACTGGAAGCCGCCCTCGCTGCCCATCTGCAGGTCGGTCGGGTCGTAATTGCCCTCGGCGTCGGTGCCGAACACCGGAGCGCCGAACGCCGTCTGGAACGGGTACAGGTGGTACGGGTTGCCCTCGACGCCCTGCTCCACGACGAAGGGCGTGGTGAGGCCTGCGGCCTGGCCCTTGGCGATCATGTCGTCGAAGCTCGTGGCCGGCTCGGGGATGATGTCGGCGTTGCGGAGGATCGCGATGTTCTCGACCGCGTACGGGAGCATGTAGGTGGTGCCGTCGTAGTTCGAGGCCTGGAGCGCGACCGGGAGGTAGTCGCCGGCGGTGTCGCCGAGCTCGATCGGCGCCACGACGCCGTTGGTCGAGAGCTCGCCCAGCCAGTCATGCGCACCCATGACCACGTCGGGGCCCTTGCCCGTCGGCGCCTGCTGGATGAAGTCGTCCTTGATCTTGCCGACGTCCTTGCCGACGAGGTCGACCTTGACACCGGTCTTCTCGCTGTACGCGTCGGCGGCGCCCTTCAGCGCGTCCACGCGCTCGGAGTCGACCCAGACGGTCAGCGTCGACGTGGCGTCGCCCTCGTCGGTCGAACCGGTGTCGTCACCGCTGCCCGCGCAACCCGCGAGGACGATCGACGCGACGGCGAGACCGCCGAGCGCGAGCCAGCTCTTCTTGTTCACCTTCATCGGTGCAGTGCCTCTCTGGAGTGCTGAGTGAGTCCGGCCGCACTGTCGGTCGCGACGGTGCGGGTTCGACTCTCGCCTGCGGAAATGCAAGCGCTTACATTTGTAACTCAGCAGACTGCATATGGCAACATCGGGCTCGGATCGATACCTCGCCGTGACTTTCAGCGCCCGCATGGAATCGCTTGCACATGGAGATCCGACTGGAACCGCTTGCAGCAGCATCCGTCCTCCCGCGCTGCACGGGAGCCGCCGATAGACTGCCCGCCATGGCAGATTCTTCGTTCGACATCGTCAGCAAGGTCGACCACCAGGAGGCGGAGAACGCCCTCAATCAGGCCCGCAAAGAGATCGAGCAGCGCTACGACTTCAAGGGCACCGGGGCCTCCGTCGAGTGGAGCGGTGAGTCCGTGCTCATCAAGGCCAGCACCGAGGAGCGCGCGAAGGCCGTGCTCGACGTCTTCCAGTCGAAGCTCATCAAGCGCGGCATCTCGCTGAAGTCCCTCGATTCGGGCGAGCCTTTCGCCAGCGGCAAGGAGTACCGGATCGTCTCGACGATCAAGGACGGCATCTCGTCGGAGAACGCGAAGAAGATCTCGAAGATCATCCGCGATGAGGGGCCCAAGGGCGTCAAGTCGCAGATCCAGGGCGACGAGCTGCGCGTGCAGTCGAAGTCCCGCGACGACCTGCAGGAGGTTCAGCGCCTGCTGAAGGCGTCCGACCTCGACGTCGACCTCCAGTTCGTCAACTACCGCTGACGCGAGCCGCGATCGGGCTGAGACTCTTCAGACGGTCACGCTCGCGAGCCGTCTTACCGCCTCGGTGATCGTGTCGGGCGAGCAGGCGAGGTTCATCCGGGCATACCCCGCGCCTTGCCGACCGAACCTCGGTCCGCTCGACAGCGCCACACGTGCGCGCTCTTCGGCGATGACGGCGGGATCGTCTCCCCAGCCCAGAGCGGACATGTCCAGCCACGCCAGGTAACTCGCCGAGGGGCGCCGAAGTCGCACCGCGGGCAGGTGCGCGGCGAGTTCGGCCTCGAGATGGTCGGCGTTGCCCTGCACCGCGGCGATCGTGCCGTCGAGCCACTCGCGGCTGTGGGCGAACCCTTCCCGCGTCGCGATCAGCCCGAACTGCCCCGCCCGGAAGGTGACCTCCTCCGGCAGCGAGCGGATGAGGTCGGTCATGCGGTCCGACGCAGACACGAACAGCGCCGTCTTCAACCCGGCGAGGTTGAATGCCTTGCTTGCCGACTCTGCGGCGATCCCGTGGGCCTGCGCCTGCGCCGAGACGGTGAGGTACGGCGTGAACTCGACGCCGTGATGGGTGAGCGGTGCGTGGATCTCGTCCGAGACGACGAATCCGTCGTGGCGGGCGACGATCCGGGAGAGCTCTTCGAGGGTCGCCCGGTCGTGGACCAGTCCGACGGGATTGTGCGGGCTGCACAGCAGCACGCCCTTCGCGCCCGCCGCCAGTGCGCGATCGATGCCCTCGAGGTCGAGCGCGTACGAGGATCCGTCGTCGTGCAGCGGCACTTCGACGACGGCTCCGCCGGCCTCGGGGATGAGGTCGTAGAACGGCGGATAGATCGGGGGCGTGATCACGACCCCGTCGCCGGGATCGATCAGTCGGCGGAGCGTCTCCACGATCACGACGCTGACATCGGTCGTGATGCCCATCCGCCCGATGTCCGGCTCCCATCCCCACGCGGCCGCGGCGTAATCGCGGAACGCCTCCCGCGTGCCGGGATCGAGAGGATTCACGTAGCCCGTGTCGCCCAGGTCGATCGCCTCGTGGAGCGCCTTCCTGATCGCCGGCGCCAGCGGGAAGTCCATCTCGGCGACGAACATCGGCAGCACGTCGTCGGCGTAGACGCCCCACTTCTCGCTCGTGCGCCGGCGGAGAGTCGTCATGGCGTCGGCCGACGTGGGGGTGGGCATCGTGGTTGCTCCTCAATCGCGATGGAAACTGACCCTACACTCGGGCCATGCGCTTCCTCCGGGCCGTGTTGTCGGCCGTCGTCGCGACGCTGCCGGTGCTGGTCGTCCTCCTCATCCCCTCGCTCGTCCGCAGCGACATCGACGGGGGCTCAGCCGCCGGTGTCGGCACCGCGATCCTCAATGCCGCGTTCATCGCAGCGGTCATCCTGATCCCTCGGGTGAACGGGTGGCTCGACCCGGAGGTGCCGGACTGGACGTCGTCGACGGCGATGGCCGCGGCGGGCCGCGTGTGGCGCAGCCGCATCTGGCTCGCGCTCCTCGCCGTCCTGGCGCTGCTGGCCATCCTCGCCGCGGGTCAGACGGCCGCGTACCTGCTGAGCCAGAACTCGCCGGCGGTCACCGACGGCACGCTCGACTACAGCCGCTTCCTCGCGCAGGAGCTCGTCGTGTACCTGCTCGGATACGTGCTCTCGCTCACGACCTACGTGCTCCTCGTGCGCGTGCTCGCCCGCCGTGCGGAGTGAGCGACCGGCTCAGGAACGATAAAGGCCCCGGGTGCTGGGGACACCCGGGGCCTGTCGTCGTCTGCTCTCGCACAACCAACCCCCCGGTTAGCGGCGCGTGACGACGGATGGGAAGGATTCTTGGGGAGGGCCTTCCCTGAGATGCTGGGGACATCTCCCCTACAGCTTAACCCGACTGTCCACAAGAGCGCTGTCCCCTCTTCGGGGGACATCTTCGTCCGGTACGACGTACGCGCGAGCCCAGCGGTCGAGAGCATCGTACGCGATCGCACGAGGAGCGGGGCGGGAGAGGAAGACGTCGTGGATCGCACCCTCGACGCGGGCGATCGTGACGAGCCCGCCGATGCGGGTCGCGGCGCGGGCGATGTCGTCGACGACGAGCACGGAGTCCGTCGACGTCATCGACTCCCTCCACGACAGCGGCGGCGTCGAGCCGACCGACAGCAGCACCAGCGCCGGGCACGCGACGTCGACGCCGGCTGCGATGCGGCGATGCCCTTGCATCACGGCCGACAGCCACCCCGGCGCCGTCGGAAATCCCCGGTCGGGCCGCCAGACGGCGCGGTGCTCGTCGTGCGGCAGGGTGCCGATCTCGTCCTGCGCGCGCGTGTAGAACCCGAAGTCGACCGCGGGCTGCGTGCCGCGCGGGTCGAGCCTCGCCCGCATGTCCACCAGCGGTGCCAGTGCCTGACGACCCAGGGTGCCCAGCTGGAGCTCGAGCCACGGGCTGTTCAGCACGACCGCGTGCGCGCGGCCGGGGTGCCGAGCCGCCCAGAGGGTGAGGGTGAGGCCCCCGGTCGAGTGCCCCATCAGGACGAGCTTGCGACCTCCGCCGCGCGTGTCCGGTTCCGTCGGCGGCGGTTGTCCGGCTGTGTCCGCGGCGTGTCCCATCGCGTGCAGCGCGGCCGCGATGTCGACGTCGTAGTCATCGAGGGAGTCGACGTACCCGGGCGCCTGCCCGTCCCGGAGGCTCCGCCCGTAGCGACGCAGGTCGAGCGCGTAGAAGCGCGCGCCGCGCCCCGTCCAGAACCGCGCGAGGTCGCGCTGGAAGAAGTAGTCGGACCAGCCGTGCACGTAGAGCACGTCGACGTCGCGCAGCGGGGCGAACAGGGTCAGGAGCGGATTCGGGATGCTGCGCACCAGCGTCGCGACCAGCGGCCCGTGCTCACCGTCCACGCCGAGCGGCAGCGTCAGCTGCTCGAACGGCTCCCCCAGGATGTCGGGGACCCACGTCAGGGATGGCCCGGCCATGCCCCTCAGCCTAGGGGCGGCGTTCCGACAAGCTCAACGACCGGGGGCGGCGCGGGAGATCGTCACCATCTCGTCGCGGGGCACGACCTTGATGCGCGCCCGCTCGTGGGGTGCGCCGAGGGCCATCTCGTGCTCGTCGAGGCGGTGCCAGCCGTCGAGGTCGGTCCAGGCCACACCGCGCTCGGCGAGGAGCGCCGGGATGGCCGCCTCCGACGGGTCGGCAGGCTGCCACCAGGTGCCCTGGTCGTTGATGAGGTGACGGACGGTCTCCATCGCGTCGGACTTGGTGTGGCCGATGAGGCCGACCGGGCCGCGCTTGATCCATCCGGTGGCGTACACGCCGTTGACGCGCTGGTTCGAGTCCTTGCTCAGCACCTGGCCCTCGCGGTTCGGGATGACGCCGTGGCGCTTGTCGAACGGCACGCCCGGCAGGGGCGATCCGAAGTACCCGACGGCGCGGTAGAGGGCCTGGATCGGCACCTCGCGCAGCTCGCCGGTGCCGACGACGCCGCCTTCCCCGTCGGGACGCGTGCGCTCGTAGACAAGGGCGGACACGCGGCCCTCGGCATCCGTCTTCACTTCGATCGGCTTGGCGTAGAAGTGCAGGTGAAGGCGGCGCGACGCCGTGCCGCCGGCGTTGTTGACCGAGTCGCGCTTGCGCCAGGACTGCAGCACACGGTCGATGACCATGACCTGCTTGTTGCTGGCGATGGCGGCGCGGGCCGCGTCGTCGTAGTCGAAGTCCTCGTCGTAGACGACCATGTCGACGTCGCGCAGCTCGCCGAGCTCGCGGAGCTCCAGCGGGGTGAACCTCACGTTCGCCGGACCGCGACGGCCGAACACGTGCACGTCGGTCACGTTCGAGGCGACGAGGCCCTCGTGGACGTTGTCGGGGATCTCGGTCGGCAGCAGGTCTTGCGCGTGCTTGGCCAGCATGCGCGACACATCGAGTGCGACGTTGCCGTTGCCGATGACGGCGACGGATGCTGCCTCCAGCGGCCACTCGCGCGGCACATCCGGGTGCCCGTCGAACCAGCTCACGAAGTCGGCGGCACCGTACGACCCGACGGCGTCGATGCCGGGGATCTCGAGGTCGGTGTCGCGGATCGCGCCGGTGGCGAAGATGACCGCGTTGTAGTGGTGCTTGAGGTCGTCGAGGGTGATGTCCTCGCCGAAGCGCACGTTGCCGAAGAGGCGGATGTCGCCGCGGTCGAGCACCTCGCGCAGGGCCGTGATGATGCCCTTGATGCGGGGGTGGTCGGGGGCGACGCCGTAGCGGACCAGCCCGTACGGTGCGGGCAGCTGCTCGAACAGGTCGATCGACACGTCGAACTTGCGCTCGGCCTTCAGCAGGATGTCGGCGGCGTAGATGCCCGCCGGTCCTGCGCCGACGATCGCCAGTCGGAGCTTGGTCATGGTGGTCCTTTCGGGAGGTCGGCTCGTCGCGTCCCCCGGTCGTTGAGCGAGATGTCGACTCGCTTCGCTCGCTCGACCCGGGTCTGCGCGAGACGAAACGCGGGTACGTCTAACTGGAGCGGTCGGCGACGGCCTGGGCGAACCGGGTGAGGGCCTCCCGCACCGCGCCGTCGGGCAGCGGCGCGAGCGCCTCGATCGCCTCGGTCGACCACGCGTTGGCGAGGTCGAGGGTCGCCTGGGTGGCCTCGTGGTCGCGCAGCTGCGCGAGCGGCTCGTCGAGGATCGCGGGGTCGGCGCCGTCGGCGATGCGCGCCACGCCCTCGTCGATGCGGTCCCGCAGGTCGACGGAGGCGGCATCGGTCCGCTGCCCGAGCACGAGGTACGGCATGGTCGGCACGCCGGCCCGCAGGTCGGTGCCGGGCACCTTGCCGGTCTCGTCGGGGTCGGCCGAGAGGTCGATGACGTCGTCGAGCAGCTGGAACGCGACGCCGGCCTTCTCGCCGAACGTCACCATCGGCTGCTCGAACTGCTTGGGCCCGTTGGAGAACACGATGCCCGACTGCGCGGCCGCCGCGATGAGCGAACCCGTCTTGTCGGAAAGCACCTGGAGGTAGAACGCGACGCGGTCGTCCTCGTCGGACGGCCCGACCGTCTCGTGCATCTGCCCGAGCACGAGCCGCTCGAACGTGTCGGCCTGCAGCCGGATGGCGTCCTCGCCGTGACGCGCCATGATCTGGCTCGCGCGGGAGAACAGCAGGTCTCCCGTGAGGATCGCGATGTTGTTGCCCCACACGGCGTGCGCACTGGGGACGCCGCGACGCTTGTCGGCGGCGTCCATCACGTCGTCGTGGTAGAGGGATCCGAGATGCGTCATCTCCAGAGCGGTCGCGGCGTCGATCACCTCGTCGGTGGCGCCGTCGCCGAGCTGAGCGGTCAACAGCGACAGCATGGGACGGATGCGCTTGCCGCCGGCGTCGTAGAGGTACCGGCTGGTCGCGTCGGCGAGGGTGTCGGCCACGCGCAGCTCGCGCTCGAGGGCGCTGTCGACGCGCTTGAGCCCCGCCTCGACGGTCTTGAGCAGGCCGCGCGATCGCGCGCCCGCAAAGATGCGGTCGGTGAGGCCCAGCTTGCCCGCGATATGCGAGCCCGGCGCTGTCGGTGTCACACGCCCAGCCTACCGGGGGCGCGTTTCGTCGCGGTCCGCCGAGCGGCGACCGCTGCTAGGCCTGGGGTTTCGTGGCGCGGTGCAGCGCGACGATGCCCATCGAGAGGTTGCGGTGCGCCACGTCGGTCCAGCCGGCCTGGCGGATCCACGCCGACAGCGTGCGCTGGTCGGGCCAGTCGCGGATCGACTCGTTCAGGTAGTCGTAGGCCTCGGCGTTCGAGCTGACGGACTTCGCGACGACCGGCAGCACACGGTCGTTGTAGAAGCGATACAGGCCGTTGAACGCCTTCGACGGCGGGTGCGAGAACTCGCAGACGACGAGGCGCCCGCCGGGCTTCGTGACACGCAGCAGCTCGCTCAGCGCCTTCTTCGGCTCGTTCACGTTGCGCAGCCCGAACGACATCGTGACCGCGTCGAACTCGTCGTCGCCGAAGGGCAGGTCGGTCGCGTCGGCCTGCACGAAGGAGAGATTCCGGATGCCGCTGTGCCGGCGTCGCCCCTCGGCGATCATGCCGGGCGAGAAGTCCGCCGCGACCACCGTGGCGCCCCGGCCCGCGAGGGCGACGCTCGAGGCGCCCGTGCCCGCGGCGAGGTCGAGGATGCGCTGCCCGGCGCGCGGGTTCACCGCGCGCGTCGTCGCGGCGCGCCAGAACCGGTCGTTGCCCATGCTCAGCACGGTGTTGGTGCGGTCGTAGCCGGCCGCGACCTGGTCGAACATGCCGCTCACGCGCGTCGGGTCCTTGTGGAGGTCGGCGCGGTTCGGCTCGGGATCGGAGGGGTGGGATGCCACGGCTTCGAGTCTAGGCGGCGGTGCCGTCTGTGCCGGGGCCGCCGTCGCCCGCGGCTGCGAAGGAGACGGGTGGGGGCGGCGCGACGGCGTCGTAGGACGCGAGCCGGGCGAGCCACGCATCGGGCGTCGCGTCATCGAACGGCGCCTCCGCCGCCGCGACGCGGCGCTCGAGGTCCACGGCGAGCGCCTCGAGCCTGTCGACGAGGTCGAGCGGATAGCCGTACGCGACGCGGTGCTCATCCCACTCGTCACGGTCGTCGATGAACAGCCCGCGCCCGTCGATCGCCTTCACGACGTCGAGGTCCATGTCGATGCCGCGGGGTTCGTGGCCCTCCCAGCGGATGTCCCACGCGACGTCGATGTAGATGCGCACGCGCCGCGGCGCCCCGTGGACCGTCATCGCGTAGTCGCCGCTCGGCGGGATGAGGGTGACGTTGGGTCCGTCGGCGAGGAACTCGAGCCCCGGACGGACGTTGCGCCAGCCGGAGGGCTGACCGACCCAGTCGCCCCACCGGTCCCTGCCGAGGTAGATGCAGTCGTTGACCCAGTGCGGGCCGCCGTCCCACTTGCGCCAGCGGAACTGGAGCGGGGCTCCGGGCTCGGGGCGGTCGGAATCCGGGTGACCTGAGAGGTGCATCGGGGTCGGCACCCGCCTCAGTGTAGGGCTGTATCAGTCTCTTCCCGCCATCCCTCCTCCACGGTGGCCGCAACCTCGCGGCCCTTGAGGAGAGAAGTCCGAAAATGGCTGCAACATCCGGCGGCTCGTCGCGAAAGCGCACGTCCGCTCCTCGGGCGGAACTGGGTGCCTCCGCTCCGCTCTACATCGACGGCGACGACGTCATTCCCGGCGAGGTCATCGTCACGCTCAAAGCCGACGCCGCCGATGCGATGACGGCATCCGTGCCCATCCACCCCGGCGGCCGCGGCGTCTCGATGGCCGATTCGCTGGGGGTGTCGGGCGTCGACGCCGTGCTCGCACGCCTCGGTGCCTACGACATCACCCGGCTCGCCCCGCCCTCGCAGGGCATTGCGCGCTCCGTGATGGCCCTGGACGGCGTGCCCGAGCCCGAGGAATCGATCCTCGGTCGCTCGTTCCGCGTCCGCATCGACGCGAAGGTCGCCCCCGACAAGGCGGCGGCTGAGCTCGACGCCCTCGACGAGGTCGAGGTCGCCGAGCCGAACCGGTGGCGGGAGGCCAGCGTCATCCCTGACGACCCGCAGTTCGGGGCGCAGTGGGGGCTGACCAAGATCAACGCCCCGGACGCGTGGGACGTCACGAAGGGATCCGCGAGCGTCGTCGTGGCGGTCATCGACTCGGGCGTCGACCTCGACCACCCCGAGCTGGCGCCGCTGCTGGTCCCGGGGTTCGACATGGTCGATCTGGGTCCGAACCCCACGCCGAACCCGGGGTGGCGCTTCGAGGGCGACTTCGCGGGGCGCGACGCGATCCCCGAGGACGAGGTCGGCCATGGCACGCACGTCGCGGGCACCATCGCCGCCGTGTCCAACAACGCCGTCGGCGTCGCGGGCGTCGGGTGGCAGACACGGATCATGCCGATCAAGGCGCTCACCCGCGTGGTGCGCATCAGCGACGGTCGCGTGAGCGGCACGGGCTCGTCGGCCGACGTCGCCGCGGCCATCCGGTACGCGGCCGACAACGGCGCCCACGTCATCAACATGAGCCTCGGCAGCCCGTCCTCGACCTCGGTCGAGGCGAGCGCGGTGGCGTACGCGGTGAGCAAGGGCGTGGTCGTCGTGGCCGCGATGGGCAACGACGGCAGCTCTTCGCCGAGCTTCCCCGCGGCCTACCCGGACGTGATCGCGGTCGCCGCGATCCAGTCGAACGAGTCGCGCGCGGCGTTCTCGCAGACCGGACCGCACATCGACATCTCGGCGCCGGGCGTCGGCATCCTGTCGACGTACCTCGCCGGCGGCCTCGCCACGATGGCCGGCACGTCGATGGCCTCGCCGCACGTGGCGGGTGTCGCGGCACTCGTGAAGGCGGTCAAGCCGAGCCTGACGGCGACCGAGATCGGCGACATCCTCCGCTCGACGGCGAAGCCGCTGCGCGACGTCGCGAGCGATCCCGTGCCGAACGACAGGTACGGCTGGGGGCTGCTCGACGCCAGTGCGGCGGTGCTGAAGGCGCGAGGGCCGATCGTCCTCAAGCCGACGATCACCGTCAAGCTGCGCACTCCGGTGGTGGCCTGCGTACCCAGGACGATCACCCTCCCGGAGTGCGGGACGATCAAGACCGTCCTTCCGCTGCAGTGCAAGAAGATCAAGTCGATCCACATCGCGTGCCCCGTGACGACGACGGTGACCAAGGTCCCGACGACCGTGACGGGCCCGGGACCCGGGCCCCAGCCCGGCGGCGCCGACCCGTTCGGCGTCGAGCAGGGCGACTACGAGGCCGGCTTCGCCGCCGGCTATGCCGCGGCGATCGAGGAGCTCCAGTCCGGCGGCGGCGACGCCTACGGCGAGGGGCTGTTCGACGAGTGATCGCCGACGCGACCATGGTGCGGACGGATGCGGGCACCACCCCGCATCCGTCCGTCACCGCTCTGCGCGCGGTGGGGCTGCTGGGTCCCACCGAGCTGTTGCGCGCCGAGCCCGTCGACCTCTCCCGCGCCCACGGGGTGTGGGCCGTGCACCTGCCGGACGGCCGCCGCGTGGTCGTCAAGTCCGGCGCGTTCACGCCGCCCACCGACGGATCGACCGACTCCGCCCAGGAAGGACTCGGCGCGGAGCTGTTCGTGCAGCGCATGGCGCGCTGGTGCCTCCCCCTACAGGACGCGATCCCGTCGCCCGCGGCCGTCGACGAGGAGCACGGCATCCTCGTCGTGGAGGACCTCGGGGCGGGGCACCCGGCGTCGCTCGCCCTCGTCTCCGGCACGATCGGCGACGAGGATGCCTTCTTCCGTCTCCTCGGTGCCCGCGTGGGCGCCGTGCACCGCGCCACCGCCGGGCTGCCGTTGCCGCCGGCGCGCCCGCCGCTCGTGCTCCACGTGCTGCGCGCGGGCGAGCGCGGCGACGCGCTCGGCCTCGCCGCGGCCAC
Organism: Microbacterium sp. Leaf288; assembly: GCF_001422925.1. Taxonomy (GTDB): domain Bacteria; phylum Actinomycetota; class Actinomycetes; order Actinomycetales; family Microbacteriaceae; genus Microbacterium. The sequence continues at coordinate 338,858 of NZ_LMNI01000011.1, read as the reverse complement.
GCGCGACCTCATCGGCTTCCTTCGCGCGCAGCCGGCCCTGATGGCCGCAGCCGCGCGTCTGCGCACGCCCGCAGGGCGCGCTCTCGTGCACCACGACCTCAAGTGGGACAACGTGGCCGTCGCACCCGGCCCCTCCCCCGTCATCGTCGACTGGGAGCTCGCGGGGGCAGGCGATCCGGCTTGGGATCTCGGATGCCTCGTCGCCGAGCATCTGCTGCGCGGCAGGTCGGAGGCGGCCGGGCTGTCGTCGACGGGCCGTGAGCTCGTGCGCGGTTACGGCGAAGCCGCGCGGATCTCGTCGCGCGCCACAGGACTCTTCGCGGAGCGCGTCGCGCTGGCCGCGGTGCTGCGCCTCGCGCAGTTCGCCCTCGAGGTCGCCGAGCGGAGCGAGCACGGCGACGAGGAGCAGTCCCACGGGCTCGCGGGCCTCGCGATCGGACACCAGGATCACCTGACCACACTGACGGAGGAGCTGCGCTCATGCCTCGCACGATGAGTTCCCGAGCCGCAGCCGAGGCGGCGGTCGCCCGCGGCGAGCGCGCCGCCGAGGCGACACTGCGCGCACTGAGCCGGGCGCTCGCGCTCGTCGAGGCCTCGGACGACGCACGCGAACTGCGCGGGAGCGCTCCGACCGGGGTCGAGATCGAGAACCCCCTCGCGGAGTGGCTGTATGCGAACTGGTGGACCGCCGAGTCCGGCGATGCGATCACACCACCGGAGCGCGCCCTCGTCGCCCCTCCCGCGTTCCCCCGCGTCGGCCTGCTCGAGGCGATGCGACGCCGGGCGGCGGGCACGTCCGAGGCGTGGATCGTGCTCGCCGTGGGCGATGGGACGGTCACGGTCGTGGCATCCCGGCCTCCCTCCTCCGCCCCGCCGGGCCACCTCCGCATCGCGACGGACCGCATCGTCTCGTCCTCGCGGCCCGGCTGCCGCCCCGCCCCGGGCGACCTGGTGACGATCACCCGAGGGTCGTCGGGATGGGACCGCGAGTCGGGATGGTGGTGGGCGCATTCCGGTGAGGGCGTCCCCGACGGCCCCCTCGACCGCTGGTACACGCACTCCCGCTCTCCGGAGGACTCGGCGGCCCTGCTGCCTGCGCTGATGGGCGCGTTCGCAGACGCCGGGAGCGCCTTCTCGCTCAAGTGCCTGCCCACTCCCGCCGGGTACGGACGGCCCGATGCGCTCGTCGTCTACACGCCTCGGGTCGTCCGGGCGCGGGTGGCTGCGTCGCTTCGTCGGCAGGCCGTCGACATCGCGCCGCACGTCGATGCCGCGATCCCGCCCACGACGCGACGCATCGCCCGGGGCATCGGGATGTCGGAGGATCCCGCCGACGGCACCAGCTTCGGTCAGCTGCGAACGGCCCAGGTCGCCGCGATCGCGGCGATGGCCGAGAACACGGATGCTGCACCCCACCGTCTGCGCGAGGCCGCCGACGCGGTCGGCCTCGACGTGACACGCCCCTGGAAGGCACGACCATGACTGCGGTCGCCCTGGCCCCTGGTGCGCCGGCCGCGGTGCGGTCGCCCGCCGAACTCGGCATCGCCGCGATCGTGCTGGCACGCCGCCTCGCTGCCGACGTGGGCGTCGACGACCGCGGAGCGCCGCAGTGGATCGGCGACGAGATCGACCTCGCCGCGAGCCCCGACGGATCCGTCCTGAAGACCGGGCCCGTCGACGACGGCCTCCTCACCGGGCGGGCAGGCATCGCCCTCGCCCTCGCGGCGGCGGCACGGCACGCGCGCGACGCATCCCTGTCACTGCTCGCGCAGGCGACGCTCGCCGACGTTCTCGACCGCCGCCGTGCCGCGCGGCGCGGACAGCTCGGCTGGCAGAGCGGAGACCTGGGGATCGCGATCGCCGCCGAGCGGATCGCGGACCTGCTCGGCCGGCCCGACCTCGCGCACGGAGGCCGTGTGCTCGCCGCGCGCGCGGTCGCGGCGCTCGCGACGGCGGACGACTCGTGGCTCCCCGGGTACGCGGACCTTCTCGACGGCTCGGCGGGCCATCTGCTCGCCGTGCTCGCCGCCGCACTGCCGGCGAGCGCGGAGCGGCATCGGGCGGCGGCCGCCGAGCGGCTCGTGCGCGACCTGCGCGCTCGCGCCGTCGTCGACGTCTGCGGCGCTCGCTGGCCGATGGCCGACGGCGACCGTGCGGTCACCGGCCTCGCCCACGGTTCCTCGGGCATCGGGTTGGCGCTGCTCGCCGCGGATTGGGCGGGCGTCGTCGGCGCGGACCGAGCGCTCGCCGATGCCGCGTGGACGTGGGAGGACGCGGGCTACGGCGCCGAGGACGGCGGCTGGTACGACCTGCGCCTGGATGAGCCGGCGATCGGTCTGGCATGGTGCCACGGAGCGCCGGGGATCGGGATCGCGGCGGCGCTCCGCTCGCGCATCGACGGGGACGATGCCCTCGAGGGCGAAGCGACCTACCTGCGCGCGCTCCGCTCGGTCGAGCGCGCCCGGCGCGAGTTCCCCGATGAGCAAGGCGACGACGCCACCCTGTGCCACGGCCGCTCCGGCATCGTCGAACTGCACCTGGCCGGCGCCGAGGCGGCGTGGTCCACCGATGCCGCGTCCCGCGAAGAGCACCGGCGCGCGGCACGGTCCGAGGCATCCGTCATCGCCGCGGGCATCGATGCCGACGGGAGCGCGACGTTCAGCCACGGCGTGCGGGGCGGCCGGTCGCCGGCGGTCCTCGACGGCACCGCGGGCGTCGTGCTGACGCTGCTGCGCTGCGCCGGTCCCCTGGCGAGCGTCGCGCACCCGCCGCTGCGGCTGCGGTGACTCAGCGCACGTCGCCGGCGGGCGGCTCCTCGAGCGGCTCGTCGACGGGCATGAGGCCGATGTCGCGCGTCTCAGCGCCGCCTTCTCCCCCGAAGCCGACCCACGCGTCGGGCTCGGCGATCCTCACGCCTGACACGGCCTGCGCACGATCCGCATAGTCGGCGACCGACTCGTCGACCGTGGCGATGAACACATCGGGCAGCTCCGGCGCGGGCGGCGAGACCGACTCGGCGCCCGCGTCGCGAAGGCCTGCCTCGATGGTGCCCTGGTCGGCATCGGGGTCGACGGTGATCAGATAGCGCACGCTCACGCGGCCATCCTCACCCCGGCGCTGCGGCACGCACAAGGGCGGCGGTGACCGGCGTCGGGCCCGGATCGGCGAGTCTAGGCTGGAGTCGTGACACCTTCGCGCCGCCCGCCTGCGCTGGTGGTCGAGACCCGCGAGATCGAGCACGTCGACGACCTCCTCGCCTACGCCTCTCCCGGTGAGCCCCTCGCCTGGCTGAGACGCGGCGACGGCATCGTCGGCATCGGCCAGCTGGGCGGTTACGAGCGCGGACCCCACTCCGCTCCCGGCGGCGACCCGGCGGCGCTGCCGTCGGCGGCAGAGACGTGGCGTCAGATCGCCGCGACCGCGGAGATCGATGATCCGCTCGGCCTCCCCGGAACGGGGCTGGTCGCGTTCGGCGCGCTCGTCTTCGACGAGAGATCGTCGGCCACGAGCCGGCTCGTGATCCCGCAGGCCGTCATCGGGCGCCACCGCGGACGCTCGTGGGTGACGCGCATCGCACGCGTCGCCGCCGACCTCGGCGACGCCGTCGTCGAGCCCGCGCCGTACGGCCCGTACTGGTCGGCCACGCTCGGCCCCGGCACGCTCAATCCCGCCGGCTACCAGGCCGCGGTCCGCGAGGCCGTCGACGCGATCGTGCGCGGAGAACTCGAGAAGGTCGTGCTCGCGCGTGATCTCGTCGGCACGATCCCCGCCGGTGCCGACGTGCGCCGCCTGGTGCGCGCCCTCGCCGACGACTACCCCGATACCTGGACCTTCGCCGTCGACGGTCTCATCGGGGCGAGCCCGGAGACCCTCGTCACCGCTTCGCGCGGCGTGGTGACCGCACGCGTGCTCGCCGGGACGATCCCGCGCGGGACCGATGCGCACGATGACACCGAGGCATCCACCTCCCTCGCGCACAGCGCGAAGGACCTCGACGAGCACCGCTTCGCCGTGCAGAGCGTGCTCGCGAAGCTGGGGCCGCACGTGCGTCATCTGCGGGCCGATCCCGAGCCGTTCACGCTCAAGCTGCCGAACCTCTGGCACCTCGCGACCGACGTCGCGGGCGACCTGGCCGACCACGCCTCGGCCCTCGACCTGGTGGCCGAACTCCACCCCACCGCAGCTGTGGCCGGCACGCCGACCGACGCTGCGCTCGAACTGATCCGCCGGCTCGAGCCGTTCGACCGTGGCCGCTACGCCGGGCCGGTCGGCTGGATCGACGGCGACGGCAACGGCGAGTGGGCCATCGCCCTGCGCTGCGCGCAGATCGGCGGGGAGCCGCCCCGCAACGTCGCCGAGTACAGCGCGACGATCCCGGTCGTCGCCCACGCGGGCGCCGGGATCGTCGCCCAGAGCAACCCCGACAAGGAGCTGCTCGAGACCAGGGTCAAGTTCCGCCCGATCGTCGACGCGCTCGCCTGAGGGGCGGCCCCGCCGGGCGACGTCAGCCGGGTTCGGGGCGCGCTGCGCACGTCCGGGGCGCATCGGGTGCGCCCCGGACGCACCTCCCGCGCCCCAACCCGGGAGGACGGAGACGTCACGTCACACCGAGCGCTGATAGGCGCGGATCGAGCGCACCGCCCAGACGAACGCCAGTGCGGCGAGCACCGCGAGGCCGCCGAGCTGCCACCAGCCGTTCGCAGGGTGATCGCCGGTGAGACCGCCGCGGCCGAGCTCGACCGCCCACGTCATGGGGTTCCAGTGCGCGACGTCCTGGACCCACTCGGGCATCAGGTCGGCCGGCATCATCGTCGTCGACAGGAACGTGGCCGGCAGCACGATGAGCTGCGACAGGCTGATCAGCGCGATCTGACTGCGCGAGATGAGGGCCACCGCCGTCGAGGCGCAGCAGAAGATCGTCGCGAGCAGCGTCGCGATGCCGAGGGCGACCAGCATGCCGCCCACCCCGCCCGGGTACCGCGCACCGGCGAGCCAGCCGATGCCGAGCACGACGAGCGACTGCGCGAGGTTGATGATCAGCTGCTGCGTCAGCTGCCCGGTGATGATCGCCGACCGCGACACCGGCGAGGTCAGGTACTGATCCATGACGCCCGAATTGATGTCGTCGATGTAGCCGGTCCCCGCCCAAGCCCCCGAGTAGAGGACGGTCATCATGAGGATGCCGGGCACGAGGTAGTCGATGTAGCCGGCACCGCCGAACTGCGGCAGCGCGCCGAGCGATTGGAAGACCTGCCCGAAGAGCACGATCCAGATGACGGGCTGGATCAGCGACATGACCGGCCCCCACACCTGGCGCAGGGTCGCGATCAGCCAGCGGCGCAGCACCTGGCCGGCCTGCGTGAACCAGCCCGCGCGGGGCGCGGCGCCGGTCAGGGCGAGAGTCGTCATGCTGCGGCTCCTTCCGTGAGGGCAGGCGCTGCCGCGTCGCCGAAGGTGTGGCCGACGAAGTGCAGGTACACGTCGTCGAGGGTGGGGTGGGATGCCGCGACCTGGCCGAAGCGGATGCCCGCGGCATCCAATGCTCCGATGACGGCCCCGACCGCCGCCGAGGCGTCGTCGGTGCGCGCAGCGAGGACGCCGTCGACGCCCGATGCCTCGATCACGACGTCCCGCAGGCCCGCCACGCGCCCGATGGCCGCGCGCACGGCGGCGGGGTCGGGCTCCACGAGCGAGACCCGCAGCGAGTCGCCGTGCAGCGCCGCCTTGAGCTCGCCGGGCGTGCCCTGCACGACCGCGCGGCCGCGGTTGACGAGGAGCAGCTCGTCGGCGAGCCGGTCGGCCTCCTCCATGTAGTGGGTCGTCAGCACCACGGTGAGCGACTCCTCCCCGGAGAGACGGCGGATCTCCGCCCACATCGTGGCGCGTGCCTCGGGGTCGAGTCCCGTGGTGGGCTCGTCCAGGAAGAGCACGCGCGGCCGGTGCACGAGCGCCGCAGCGACGTCGAGTCGCCGGCGCATGCCGCCGGAGAAGGTTCCGACCGGACGACGGGATGCCTCGGCCAGCCCGAACTCGTCGAGCAGACGCGCGGCGCGGCCGCGGGCCTCACCCGGTGCGACGCCGCGCAGTCGTGCGGCGATCTCGAGGTTCTCGCGGGCGGTGAGGAGCGGATCCGTGCTCGCCCCCTGGGACACGTACCCGATGGCGGCGCGGACCGACGCCGGGTCGGTGGTGACGTCGTGCCCCGCGACGACGGCGGTGCCGCTCGTCGGGCGGGACAGCGTCGTGAGGATCTTGGTCGTCGTGGACTTGCCGGCGCCGTTCGGGCCGAGGAGGCCGAACACGCGGCCGGCGGGGACCGAGAACGCGAGGCCGTCGAGCGCTCGGACGCCTGGCTTCCGGCCGCGACCCGGATAGACCTTGACGAGGTCGGTGGCGACGATCGCGCGATCGTCGGCGATGGAGTTTTCGGGCATGGCGAAGCATCCCTTCCTGCGAATGGGTGTGTGAGGGGTCGGGCGGCGCGCGGCGTCGCCCGACGTGTCAGGACTTCTTCTCGGGGCTGAAGAGCATGCGTGCGAGGACGAGCATCATGACCGCGAACCCGCCGACGAAGGCGACCGGCGCCCACCACCAGCCCACGGTGAACACGAGCACCGCGATGACGGCGAAGGTCACCAGCCAGATGACGGCGCTGTAGATGCCGAAACGTGCGGCGGTCTCGGGCTCGCGCTCGAACCGGTTCGGCGGTTCGCTGGTGTGCGCCTGGCGCGTCCATGCCTTGTGGCGGTTCGTCTGGCTCGCTCCGAGGAACGCGAACAGGATGATCGACGCGATGATGCCGAGCGCCGCGAACACCACGCCCCACACCGGCATCGAACCGAAGGCGACGAGAGCGACGAAGCCGAGCCCGTACGCGCCGAGCAGCGTGGCGAGGAAGTACCCGGCGGCGCGGTTCTGCGGCATCGGGTGGTTGGTGGTCGTCTCCTGCGAGAGCGAGTCGCCGACGAGGAGGCCGAGGGCGGTCGCCGCGAACCCGAAGGCGCCGATCTGGGCACCGAGCGGAATCGGCCACACGCCGGCCGCCCCGAGGATGCCGAGCGTGATGCCGATCACCGCGGCGATGGACCACACCACCGCCCGCACGACGAAGCCGGGCTTCGGACGCACGCGATGACGCTGCTGCAGGGCCGCATAGCCGTCCGCGTGCGGGCGGGGCGCAGCATCCGTCGTCGCATCGAGAAGGGCACGCACATCGCCGAGCTCGGCGATCGCTCGGTGCGCGGCCTCGGTCGGCGGCACTCCCGCCGCCTCGAGTTCGTCGGCGCGGGCGACGAGGTTGGCGCGCACCTCCTCCTTCAGGTCCTGGGCGTCGGGCGTCATCTCGATGCCCTGGAACGCCTCGTCGAGGAGGCGATGGATGTCGGTGTTCATTGCTGGCTCTCCTTCACGTCGAGCAGTGAGTCGATGATGCGCCGGGTCGCGGTCCAGGCCGCGACGTTGCCGCGGAAGACCGCGCGGCCGGCGTCGGTGATGCGGTAGTACTTGCGACGGCCGCCCTGGGACTCGTCGCCCCAGTACGACTCGACGAGTCCGTCCTTCTCGAGCCGGCGGTACGTGGCGTACAGCGTCGCCTCTTTGATCTCGTGATCGCCGCCGGTCGCATCGCGGATCGCCTTGTAGATCTCGAAGCCGTACGCGTCGCCGCGCCGCAGCACACCGAGCACGATCGTGTCGGTGTGGCCGCGCAGCAGGTCGGCCGCGAACGCGTCGTCTTGTGTCATGTCAAGTACTGTATCACGTCAAGTACTCATGAACATCGACTACTTTGCGAGCTCGAATACCCGCCCTCTCCACGACGAACGCCTCCCTGCCGATGATCCGGCGGGGAGGGCGTTCGGTGCGCGCAGCGGTCAGGTGGCCGCGAGGCGCCGCTTCTCGGCTTCGACGTCGAACGTCGCCTTCGGCCACTGCGGGTCGATGCCCTCGAGCGCCTCCAGCAGCAGATTCTGGACGGCGAGCCGCGCGTACCACTTGTGGTCGGCGGGCACGACGAACCAGGGCGCGTGCTCGGTCGACGTGCGCTCGAACACGGTCTGGTACGCCGCCATGTACTGCGGCCACAGCTCACGCTCGTCGACGTCGGTCGGGTTGTACTTCCAGTGCTTGTCGAGACGGTTGAGGCGCTGCATCAGGCGCTTCTTCTGCTCATCCGGCGAGATGTGGAGCATGACCTTGACCACCCTCGTGCCCGAATCGGTCAGCTGACGCTCGAAGTCGTTGATCGCCGCGTAGCGACGCTCGATCTCCTGCTCGGGGGCCAGGCGCCTGACCCGGCCGATGAGCACGTCCTCGTAGTGCGAGCGATCGAAGACGCCGATCATGCCCGAGACGGGAAGCCGCTGCTTCACCCGCCACAGGAAGTCGTGCTTCAGCTCTTCCTCCGTGGGCTTCTTGAACGCCGAGAGCACGATGCCCTGCGGGTCGACGGAGCCCACGACGTGACGGATGATGCCGCCCTTGCCGGCGGAGTCCATCGCCTGCAGCACCAGCAGCACCGAGGCTGGGCCCACGCGCCCGGAGGCTCCGGGCGACGCGCCAGCGGCGTCTGGAGGGGGCGTGGGGATCGTCGCATCGACGCGGCTGCGCGCGTACAGACGCTCCTGGTACTCGTCGAGCTCGGCCGCGCCGGACTGGAGGTCGTCGGCCGCGTGGGCCTTGTCCTTCTCGTATCCCGGGGTCGAGCGGGTGTCGACGTCGGCGAGGACGAAGCCCTCCCCGACACGGAGGAGATCGGCGACGTCGCCGCTCCAGTGCTTCTGCCTCGAGGCGATCATGGAGCCATCATGGCGGATGCCGCGGGCTCAGCGCTCGAGCGGAACCTCGATGAGTTGACGACCGCCGGCCGGCGATGTGAGCACCTGGTCGAGCGCCGCCCGCGTCGTGACCCGGCGGTACTCCCAGCCGTACGCGAGTGCGAGCTGCTCGAGGCGCACGGTGTGCGGGGTCAGCAGCACCCGGTCCATCACGTCGGCGCCCGCGACGGCTGCCACCTCGAGCCCGTCGAAGATCGTGCCGCCGCCGTCGTTGCCGACGATGAGCTGGAGGCGCGGCTCGTGCTCCTGTGGCGGCAGGAGCATCGCGCCGGCGTCGTGGAGCAGCGCGAGATCGCCGAGGATCACGCGCGTGACGCCCGCGCCTCCGCCGAACTGGCTCGCGAGGGCGATGCCGGTCGCCGTGGCGATCGTCCCGTCTATGCCGGCGAGCCCGCGGTTGGCATGCACCGGCACCTTCTTGCCCGGGAGCACCTGGTCCGCGACCCGCACCAGGCGCGACGAGCCGAACACGAGGCGGTCATGGGGCCACGTCGCGCGCCAGACGGCGTCGACGAGCGCAGCACGGTCGACGGGCGCGCGGATCACGCCGAGCTCCGCCGCGATCGCTCCGAGCCTCTCCCCCGGCACCGCCGACGAGAGACCGTCGGCATCGGGCGCCGGCGGCGTGAGATCGACGGATGCTGCGCGCGACGCCTGCATCCACTCCCCGAGCCATTCGCGGTCGGGGTCGCCCGTGGCGACCGCGATGCGGTCGGCGGCCAGGGTGGCGCCGTTGAGGTTGAGCGGCTCGCCCGGACCCCGGACCGCGACGACCTCGATCTCGGGGTCGGAGAGCAGCGCGGCGGTCTCTCTGCTGAGAGTCGGGTGGCCGAGCACGACGACCCGTTCGATGCGGCCGCCCAGGTGGGGGTCGCGCAGCAGCGCGCGGTAGCCGTGCACGAGCTGACGCCCGAAGCGCGCACCGCTCACGATCTCGGCGACGAGTGGCCACGCGCCGACGTGGGCGAGCTCCTCCGCGTCGGGACCGGCGTCGGACCCCGCGAGCACGATGGTCCGGGGACCGCGCTCGAGCACGAGCGGCGCGTCCTCCGGCTCGGTCGGGAGGTCGGCCTCGCCGATGCCGCCACCGCCCTGATACAGGGCACCGGATGCCTCGTCCTCGGCGTCGATCGCCACCGGGGGGCCGTCGGGGTCGTCGACGACGGCGGTCTCGAGCTCGGCGGCGGGTACGCCCATCCACGCGGGGAGGGCGCCCGACAGCGGCTCGCGGTACGGCAGGTTCAGGTGCACCGGACCCGGCGACCGCGTGCCCGCGCCCAGCGCCGCGGCGACCGCGTCCTCGGCGAGGAGTCGGAGCATCGCGCTCTGCTCGTGCGTGCCGTCGGGATCGGGCGCCTCGGGCACCGGCACGTCGGTCTCGAGCCGCACGGTGGGCGCGAACATCCCCGGCTGGCGCGTGGTCTGGTTCGCACCGACCCCGCGCAGCTCCGGGGGGCGGTCGGCCGTGAGCAGCAGCAGCGGCACGCCGGCGTGATGGGCCTCGAGTGCGGCAGGCAGCAGGTTCGCGACCGCGGTGCCCGACGTGCAGACCACGGCCGCCGGCATCCGTGTCTCGCGTCCGATGCCGAGCGCCGTGAAGCCCGCGACGCGCTCGTCGATGCGGACGTGCAGGCGGAGGACGCCCCGCCGCTCGAGCTCGGCGGCGACCAGGGCGAGCGCCTGCGAGCGCGAGCCCGGGCTCAGCACGACGTGGCGCACCCCGAGCTCGACGAGCCGGCACAGCAGTGCCGCGGCGGCGTCGGTCGCGGGCGCCGGGTCGAGCGCGGCAGCTGGTTCGAGTGGTGCTGGGGCGCTGTCGGAGTCGGTCACGTCAGCCGATGACCCCGCGCTGACCGCGGGCGTCGTCGTCGCCGTCTGCAGGACGGATCGGCGGCTTCGGCTGCGGCGGGGTGCCCGGCGTCGCGGTGCCGCCCGCGGCTGCCGCGCTGCCGGGTGCGGCGGTGTCGTCGGACGCGGCGGAACCCGGCGGGTTGAAGCGGGGGTCGTCGCCCTCGGCGTCGAGCTGCGCGAGCTCCTCCTCGAGTCGGCGGATGCGCTCGTCCTGGTCGGAGATCGTGCCGATGCGTCCGAGGAACTCGGGGTCGTCATCGGGAGCTCTGCGTGCAGCGACCGACGGGGCGCGCCCGCGGCCCACGATGAGCCAGAGGAGTCCGCCCAGCACGGGCAGCAGGACGACGATGAGGATCCAGACCGGCTTGCTCACGCCGCGGTGGCGGGTCGGGGGCTGGACCGCGCAATCGACGATGGTGAAGACCCAGAACGCGGTCGCCACCAGGGCCAGAATCAGCAGCACCCGAGGCATCTTCCCATCCTAGGCGGGCGGGGCCCCGAGTGGGCGTTCGCAGGCGCTCCGTGACGCAACCGTCGCAGAAGCGGTCTCCGTGACGGAACGTAGGATGGATGGGTGAAAGCGCGCTCTGCCATCGTCTACTCGGTGCTGCGGCTGCTGGCGTTCCTCGTGCCGTTCGGCATCCTGATGCTGTTCCCGATCATGCGCGAGTACTACTGGCTCGCCGCCATCTTCGCCGCCCTCATCGGCCTGAGCCTCTCGGTGCTGTTCCTGCGCAAGCCCCTCGACGACGTCACGTCGGGCCTTGCCGAGCGCCGCGCCCAGGCGCGTTCCGCGGCGAGCGACGAGGAGGCGGAGGATGCCGCGGCCGACGCCGCCGCCCCCGCCACGCCCGACGGCGAAGCCCCCGGCCCCCGCGCCTGACGCCGGGGCGCAGCATCCGTCAGCCGATGAAGGCCCACATCAGGAAGGCGCCGTAGGCGACCGACGTCAGCGACGTGAGGCCGAGGGCGACGACGAGCTCGCGGGGGTCGCGGTAGGTCCACACGATGAGGATCGCCGGCGCACCGGCCAGCAGCGCGAGCAGCGTGAGCCAGGCGATCGGGTACCCGATCCATGCCAGGAACGCGGCGATGGCGAACGCGGCCAGCAGGAACACGGTGAACAGCCAGCGCGTCGCCGTGCGGCCGATGAGCACGGTGAGCGTCCGCTTGTGCGCGGCACGGTCCTGGTCGATGTCGCGCAGGTTGTTCGCCAGCAGCACCGCGCAGGCGATGAGGCCCACGCCGACGGCGCCGAACCAGGCCTCCTGCGGGAGCGCGAAGGCCTGCACCCACGTCGTGCCGAGTGTCGCGACGAGACCGAAGAACACGAAGACGAAGAGCTCGCCGAGGCCGTAGTAGCCGTAGGGGCGCTTGCCGCCGGTGTAGAACCACGCGGCGAGGATGCAGACGGCGCCGGCGGCGATCAGCCACCACTGCTGCGTGCGGATGGTGATGGCGAGTCCGGCGATCGCCGCGATCGCGAAGAAGGCCAGCGCCACGATGAGCACGGTGCGCGGCTTCACCTTGCGGCCGGCCGTGAGACGGGCGGGGCCGACCCGGAAGTCGTCGGTGCCCCGGATGCCGTCGCTGTAGTCGTTGGCGTAGTTGACGCCGATCTGCAGCGACACCGACACGATGAGGCAGAAGAGCGCGATCACCCAGTGGAAGACGTCCACCACCAGGATCGCGGCGCCCGTGCCGACGAGGATGGGCGTGATCGCCAGGGGCAGGGTGCGCAGGCGCGCCGCACCGATCCAGTCGCGCGCGGTGGGCTTCGCAACGTGCGCGGGGTCGCGCGAGACGTGCGCCTTCTGCGGGTTTCCGCGGGGCGGCTGCTTCTTGCGTCCGGCGGTGGTGCGCTTCTTGCTCGGGGTTCCTGCCACGAATGCACATCTTAGGGGCCGAGTCGATGTGACACCTGCTCGGGTCAACCCCCTGACGGATGTCGGCGCCCGGGGCGAGGATGAAGCCCATGCTGAGCATCGGATCCATCGTCCTCACCGTGGAGGACATCTCACGCGCCGGCGACTTCTGGCGCGCGGCCCTCGGCTACGTCAACCGCAACGAGCCGGGCGATGACTGGGTGATCCTCGATCCGCCGGGTAAGGCGGACTGGTCGGCGCCCGGCGCGAGCCTCGCGCTGTCGGTCACCGGGTACCCGCAGCACTACCCGCCGCGGATCCACCTCGACCTGTACGCCGAGGACCAGGCGGCCGAGGTGCAGCGCCTGCTCGGGCTCGGCGCCCGCGAAGTCGACTGGCACGACTACCCCGACGACGCCGACTGGATCGTCCTCGAAGACACCGAGGGCAACCGCTTCTGCGTCGTCGACACCGGCCCGTACCCGCGGGGCTGACCCCCGGTCGCTGCCCCGCACGCCGGTCGCCGAACTGTCGAAGCGCGCGTCAGTGCAGGGCGATCACGGCGCGGCGGATCGCCTCGCGGTCGGGCTTTCCCGAGGGGAGCGCCGCGAGCTCGTCGACCAGCACGAGTCGCGACGGACGGGCGTGTGCGCCGATCTCGGCCTGGACGGCGGCGCGCGCCTCCTCCAGCTGCACCGCTTCGCTGCGCCGCAATGCCTCGCCCCGGGAGGCGACGACGACGGATGCCTCGCCCCACCGCTCGTCGGGAATCCCGACGACGACGGCGAGAGCGAGTCCCGGGATCCCCCGCACGATCCGCTCGACGCGGTCGAGCGAGACGTTGATGCCGCCCGAGACGATGACGTTGTCGATGCGGCCGCGCACGCGCAGGACCCCGTCCTCGAGGAGTCCCGCGTCGCCGGTGCGGTACCACCGGGCTCCGTCGCGGTCGCGGAGGAACGCAGCATCCGTCAGTTCGTCGTTGCCGAGGTAGCCGTCGGCCAGGGTCGGTCCGGAGATCTGCACCTCGCCGCGCTCGATTCGCAGTCGCACGTTGCCCAGGGCCACGCCGTCGTACACGCAGCCGCCGCTGGTCTCGGTGGAGCCGTAGGTGCGCACGATGCGCGCGCCGGCGGCCTCGGCGCGCTCGAAGGTCGCGGCGGGGAGCGCCTGGCCTCCGACGAGGATCGTCTCGAAGGAGCGCAGCGCCGCGAGAACCGAGGGGTCGTGCTCGGCCGCGTCGAGCAGCTTCGACAGCTGCGCGGGGACCAGCGAGGTGTAACTCGGCACCCGCTCGCCGTGCTCGGTCGACACCATCATGAGCGCGGCCGCCGAGAACGCCTGCGGAGTGAAAGCCCCCGCGAGGATCGCGGGCTCGCGATCGGCGACCAGGGAGCGCACGAGCACCTGCAGACCCGCGACGTAGCTCGCCGGCAGCGCCAGCAGCCACGCGCCGTCGCCGATGCGGTCGGCGGTCGACAGGGCGCTCGCGGTGAGCGCGTCGCGGCTGAGGACCACGCTCTTCGGGATGCCGGTGGACCCGGACGTCGTCACCACCACCGCGGTGCCCGCCCGGACTTCCCCGGGGAGTCCGCTGACGAGGCCGAGGCCGAGAGCCGGTCCTGCGCCGTGCAGCGCACCGCGCAGGCCCCGCAGGATCTCGCGGGGGTCATCGCCGATGACGGGGACGAGCTTCATCGCGGGCGCCGGGTCAGTAGTGCCAGGGGTAGGGCGACCAGTCGGGGTCGCGCTTCTCGAGGAACGAGTCCCGACCCTCGACGGCCTCGTCGGTGCCGTAGGCGAGGCGCGTAGCCTCCCCCGCGAACACCTGCTGACCCACTAAGCCGTCGTCGACCGCGTTGAACGCGAACTTCAGCATGCGGATCGCGGTCGGCGACTTGGTGAGGATCGTTCGGGCCATCGACACCGCCTCGCGCTCGAGATCGGCATGCGGCACGACCCGGTTGACCGCGCCCATCTCGTAGGCGCGCTGCGCCGAGTACTCTTCCGCGAGGAAGAAGACCTCACGGGCGAACTTCTGCCCGATCTGCCGCGCGAAGTACGCAGAGCCGTAGCCGGCGTCGAACGAGCCCACGTCGGCGTCGGTCTGCTTGAACCGGCCGTGCTCGGCCGAGGCGATCGACAGGTCGCACACGACGTGCAGCGAGTGCCCGCCGCCCGCCGCCCACCCGGGGATCACGGCGATGACGACCTTGGGCATGAACCGGATGAGCCGCTGCACCTCGAGGATGTGCAGCCGGCCGGCCCGGGCCTGGGCCTCGGCCGGGACGGCCGTCTCGTCCTCGGAGTACTTGTAGCCGTCGCGCCCGCGGATGCGCTGGTCGCCGCCGGAGCAGAACGCCCAGCCGCCGTCCTTCGGGCTCGGCCCGTTGCCGGTGAGCAGCACGACCCCCACGCGCGGGTCCTGGCGAGCGACGTCGAGGGCGCGGTAGAGCTCGTCGACGGTGTGCGGGCGGAAGGCGTTGCGCACCTCCGGCCGATCGAACGCGATGCGCGCGATGCGGCCGTCCTTCGAGACGTGGGCGGTGATGTCGGTGTAGCCGCCGTCCGGCTGGCCGGGGGCTGTCGCCCACTCGTCTTCGTCGAACAGTTCCGAAACGCTCACTCGGCCAGCCTACGGCGGGCGCCGTGCGGACGTCATGTGCAACCGGACACCGGCAGCCGGGGCCTAGCCTGGATCGGTGACTTCGACTCTTCGCGCCGTGGCGGCTGCCGCGGCATCCGCTGCCCTGCTGTTCGCCCTCGCCGCCTGCTCGTCCGGCGCCCCGGAGGCGGCGCCGACGGCCTCCGACACGCAGGCCGTGCAGGTCAGCGACGCGGCGTGCGCCGACGACGCCGGCATCACCGTGGCCGTGGACGCCTCCGCCCTGGGCGAAGACGGCAAGCAGTGGTGCATCGAGACCGATGAGGCCCTCGTCGCCGCCGATGCGTTCACGCTCGTGAATGTCACGACCGAGGGCACCGAGCAGTACGGCGACCAGGTCGTGTGCCGCGTCAACGGCGTGCCTGCGGAGGACCAGGCGATCACCGCGCCCGACGGCTCGGAGTACTTCGAGACCTGCAAGACGATGGCTCCGGAGTACGCGTACTGGTCGCTGTGGGTCAAGCCCGCGGGCGGCGAGTGGGACTACGCCCAGGAGGGCGCCTCGACCCTCGAACTCGAGCCGGGCGAGGGTGTCGAACTGCTCTTCACCCTGAACGGAGAGCCGGCAGCGCCGACATCCTGACATGACGTTCCGACCCGGTCCCCTGCGAGCCGCGGCGATCCTCGCCGCAGGGTTCGTGGCGGCCCGGGTCGTCTACCGCGTCCTCTTCCACGGCGCCGACGGCGACGGCTTCGTCCTGCTGGACCTTCCGGCGGTGCGACTGCCGTCGCCGTTCGCGCATGTGGTGCTGCTGGGTCCCGTCACGATCGATGGACTGTGGGATGCCGCCGCCAGCGCCCTGCCGATCGCCCTCACGATCCTCGCGTTCGGGGTGGTGAACGCCCTGGTCGACCTGAACCGCGTGCTCGCGCCGGCCTCGCGGCGCGGGCCGCTGCGCGGCATCGCACGGGCGCTCGCGATCGCCGCGGCCACCCTCCCCTCGCTCGCCGACGGCGCCCGCGCGGTGCGGTTCGCGCAGCGCCTCCGCGGCGAGCGCGGCGGGGCACGGATGCTGCTTCCCCTGCTGGAACGAACACTCGAGCGCGCGGGGGCCGTGGCCGCCGCCCTCGAGCTGCGCGGCTTCGCGGGACGGGGGCTCGACGGAGACTGTCTCGCACCGGTCCAGGCCGAGGGTGTGGAGATCGGGTTCGGCGATGGCGCTGCGAGACGAGGCATCCGTCTTCCGCCCTCGCTCGAGCTCCCGGCGGGGACGCTCACCCTCGTCGCCGGGCCGACCGGGTCGGGCAAGTCGACGCTGCTGCGGGCGATCGCGGGCCTGCACACGCACACCGACGGCGGCTGGATCGCGGGGTCGTTGTCGGTCGTCGGCCGCGAACGCGCGACCGTGCCCCCGCGCGACCTCGCGGAGCGCGTGGGCGTGGTGCTGCAGCATCCGCGTGACGCGTTCGCCACCGAGCGGGTGCGCGACGAGATCGGGCTCTCGCTCGAGCTGCGGGGCGTCGCGCCCGTTCTCGTGACCGCGCGCGTGGCCGAGATCGCCGGCCGGGTCGGCGTGACGGCGCTGCTCGACCGCCCCACGCGCGGGCTCTCGGCGGGCGAGGCCACGCTGGTGGCGATCGCCGCCGCGATCGTCGAGCACCCCATCCTCTTGCTCGTCGACGAGCCGCTCGCCGATCTCGACGCCGACGCGCGGGTGCGGATCGCCGGGCTCCTGGATGCCCTCGCGCACGAAGCCGGCATGTGCGTCGTGGTGGCGGAGCACCGCGTCGACGCGCTCTCCGGGATCGCCGACACGGTGCTGCGGATCGACGGCGGCGAGGTCGCAGCGGTCGGCCCCGATGAGCCGGGTTCGGGGCGCACGGCGGACGTTCGGGGCGCATGGGATACGCCCCGAACGCACGGGCCGCGCCCCGAAACCGGCGAACCGGGGGATGTCGTGCTGCGCGCCCGCGGAATCACGGTGCGCCACCGCGACACGGTGGCCGTAGCGGGTGCAGACATCGAACTGCGCGCCGGCGAGATCGTCGCACTCGTCGGGCCCAACGGCGCCGGCAAGTCGAGCCTGTTCGCCGCGCTCGCACTTCCCGCGCGGGGAGCGGACATCGAGTCGGCCGGTCAGGTTTCGCTGGTTCCGGATGCCTCGGACGACCTGTTCGTGTCCGACACAGTCGCCGCCGAATGCCGGCGGGCGGACCGTCGGGCCGCGCGCCGCGACGCGGGTGCGGCGCCGGGGACCGCGGCACGGTTCGCCGGGTTCCTGGGTCTCGACCCCGACAGCCCGGCCCTCGCCGCACGGCTGGCGCGGCATCCACGCGACCTCTCTGCGGGTGAGCGACGCTGCCTCGCGCTGGCGATCCAGCTTGCGGGCGCGCCGCGCGTCCTCATGGTCGACGAGCCGACGCGCGGCCTCGACCCCGCCGCCCGCGACATGGTCTGGGCCGCGCTGGACTCGCTCGCCGCCACGGGCACAGCGGTGCTGGTGGCCACGCACGAGCCCGAGTTCGCCGCCCGGGCCGACCGCGCGCTGACGATGAACGCCGGTGTTCTCACCGACGCCCCGTTCGTAACTCAGGATGAACGCGCAGCCGCCGCGCGCGAGGCACGGAACTCCGCGGGCGCACAGGCCAGCCGCTCGAACGGTCCTGAATTGCGGACGCCGGAACGGCCGCACCGGCCGTCCTCACGCGGCCGAGACCTCCGGGAGTCCCCTCGCGTGGATGACCTCGCGCCCACCGCCTCCCCGTCCGTAACTCAGGACCGATCCCTGCGGCCCTCGAGAGACCCGCAGGAATCGGGACCCGTCCATTCCGGCTCCGCCAACCGTCCTGAATTGCGGACAGGGAACTCTGCCCGGAGGCGGCGGCTGAAGGTACTGCCCCTCGCCGCGCTCGCGGCCGCGAATCTCGTCGCCTTCGGGGCGTTCTGCTGGCCGCTGGTCGCGACCGCCGTGCCCGAGCAGGCCCACGCGGCGGTGCCGATCGCGGCGCTCGCGCTCGTGCCCCTTGCGGCGCTCGTGGTCGTGGCCACCCTCGACGGGAGCGTGCGGTCGGCGCACATGCTGGCACTGCTCGGCACACTCGCCGCGATCGGCGCGGCCGTGCGCGTCGCGGGCACGGGCGTGGGCGGCGTCGAGGCCGTGTTCATCCTGCTGATCCTGGCGGGGCGTGCCTACGGCGCGAGGTTCGGCATGCTCCTCGGCATGGCCACGATCGCCCTGTCCACCCTGATCACGGGCACCTTCGGCCCTTGGACGCCGTTCCAGATGTTCGCGTGCGCGTGGGTCGGCGCGATCGCGGGGCTCCTCCCCCGGCGGATCTCCCGCGGGAGTGAGATCGCGATGCTCAGCGTCTACGGCGTCGTCGCCTCGTACGCGTTCGGCCTGCTGATGAACCTGTGGTTCTGGCCGTTCGCCGTCGGCTACGGCACCGGCATCTCGTACGACGGCAGCGCGCCGCTCGACGTGAACCTCTCGAGCTTCCTGCTGTACTCGCTGGTCACCTCCACCCTCAGCTGGGACACCCTCCGCGCGATCACCACCGTCATCGGGCTGGTCGTCGTGGGTCGCCCGATCCTCGCGGCCCTGCGCCGCACCAAGCCCCTGCAGGTGCCCGCGGCATCCGTTCGTCCCGTCGCCGGCCACGTGGTCGACCGATCCCCGCGAGACGTCACAACAGCACCGTGAGCGCGGCTGCTTCGGTGCTGTCGTGAGGTTTCACCACGATCCGTGCGGACCGCGAAGGGAAGCACGGATGCGGCGGCCCGCAGCATCCGTCGCTCGCGCGCGCGTCCGGGTCAGACCGAGAAGTACTTCGCCTCGGGGTGGTGGAAGACGAAGGCATCGGTGGACTGCTCGGGGTGCAGCTGCAGCTCCTCGCTGAGCTCGACACCCATGCGCTCGGGGCGCAGGAGCTCGACGACCTTGCGGCGGTCCTCCATGTCAGGGCACGCGGGGTAGCCGAGGGAGAAGCGGGCGCCGCGGTACTCGAGCTTGAAGAGGCCCGCGGTGTCGGTCGGGTCCTCGTGCGAGAACCCGAGCTCGGAGCGGATGCGGGCGTGCCAGTACTCGGCGAGCGCCTCGGTCAGCTGCATCACGAGCCCGTTGAGCTCGTAGTAGTCGCGGTACTTGTCCTCGGCGAAGAGCTTCGCCGTGACGGAGTCGATGTTCGCTCCCGCGGTCACGAGCTGCACCGGCATCACGTCGACCTGGCCCGACTCGCGCGAGCGCACGAAGTCGGCGAGGCACAGGTGGCGGTCGCGGCGCTGGCGCGGGAAGTGGAAGCGCAGGCGGTCGCTGCCGAGCGTGCCGCCGGACCCACCGTCGGGGGCGAGGAGGCCGGCTGCGCCGAGCCCTCCCGAGGGATCGTCGCCGTGGTGCAGCACGACGACGTCGTTGCCCTCCGACACGACCGGGAAGAAGCCGTACGCGACCGACGCGTCGAGCATGCCCTCGCCGAGGATGCGGTCGAGCCAGTACCGCAGCCGCGGCCGGCCCTCGGTCTCGACGAGCTGCTCGTACGTGGCGCCGTCCTCGCCGCGGCCGGGCTTGAGGCCCCACTGCCCCATGAACGTCGCACGCTCATCGAGGAAGGCGGCGTAGTCGTGCAGCGCGAGGCCGCGGACGATGCGGGTGCCCCAGAACGGCGGGGCGGGGACGGGGTTGTCGGATGCCACGTCCGAGCGTGCCGGCATGGCCTCGGGCTCCGTGAGCGTGAGCTTGGAGCCGGCAGCGTGCCGCCGCTTCTTCAGCGCCGGCAGCCCGACGGATGCGGGATCGGCGCCGCGCGCGATCTTCACGAGCGGGTCCATGAGCGCGAGCCCCTCGAACGCGTCACGCGCGTAGCGCACCTCGCCGTCGAACAGTGAGGCGAGGTCGTCCTCGACGTAGGCGCGCGTGAGGGCCGCGCCGCCGAGGATCACCGGCCACTTCTTGCCGAGGCCCCGCGACGTGAGCTCCTCGAGGTTCTCCTTCATCACGACCGTCGACTTCACGAGCAGGCCCGACATGCCGATGACGTCGGCGTCGTGCTCCTCTGCCGCCGCGATGATGTCGGCGATCGGCTGCTTGATGCCGAGGTTGATCACGTCGTAGCCGTTGTTGGTGAGGATGATGTCGACGAGGTTCTTGCCGATGTCGTGCACGTCGCCGCGGACGGTCGCGAGGATGATGCGGCCCTTGCCCGAGGCATCCGACTTCTCCATGTGCGGTTCGAGGAGGGCGACCGCGTTCTTCATCACCTCGGCCGACTGCAGCACGAACGGCAGCTGCATCTCGCCGGCGCCGAACCGCTCGCCGACGATCTTCATGCCCTCGAGCAGGTGGTCGTTGATGATCTGCAGCGGCGCCAGCCCGCCCTCGCGGGCGAGGTCGAGGTCGGCTTCGAGGCCCTTGCCCTCGCCGTCGATGATGCGGCGTTCGAGCCGCTCCCCCACCGGCAGCGCCGCCAGCTCGGCCGCGCGCTGGTTGCGCAGGGCCGCGGTGTCGACGCCGGCGAAGAGGTCCAGCATCCGTGCCAGCGGGTCGTACGTGACGTTGCCGTCGGCGTCGTATTCGCGACGGTCCCACACCAGGTCGAGCGCGACCTTGCGCTGCTCCTCCGAGATCGAGGCGAGCGGCACGATCTTCGCGGCGTCGATGATGCCCGAGGTGAGACCGGCCTCGACCGCTTCGTGCATGAACGCGGAGTTCAGCACGCTGCGGGCGGCCGGGTTGAGGCCGAACGAGACGTTCGAGACGCCGAGCGTCGTGTTGATGCCCGGGTACTTCGCGGTGATCTGCCGGATCGCCTCGATCGTCTCGATCGCGTCGCGGCGGGTCTCCTCCTGGCCGGTCGCGATCGGAAAGGTCAGGCAGTCGACGATGATGTCGTTGACCCGCAGGCCCCACTCGCCGACCAGCTCGTCGATGAGCCGCGTCGCGATCTGCACCTTGCCCTCGGCCGTGCGGGCCTGGCCGTGCTCGTCGATCGTCAGCGCGACGACCGCGGTGCCGTGCTCCTTGACGAGCGGCATGATGCGGCCGAAGCGGGAGGTCGGGCCGTCGCCGTCCTCGTAGTTCACGGAGTTCACGACGGGCCGGCCGCCGATGAGCTCGAGCCCGGCGGCGATGACCGCGGGCTCGGTGGAGTCGACGACGAGCGGCAGGGTCGAGGCGCTCGCGAACCGCGAGACGACCTCGCGGATGTCGGCGACGCCGTCGCGGCCGACGTAGTCGATGCACACGTCGAGCAGGTGCGCGCCCACGCGGATCTGTTCGCGCGCGATCTCGACGCAGTCGTCCCACCGCTCCTCGAGCATCGCCTCGCGGAACGCCTTCGAGCCGTTCGCGTTGGTGCGCTCGCCGATCGCGAGGTACGAGGCGTCCTGCTGGAACGACACGTGCTGGTAGAGCGAGGCCACGCCGGGGTCGAGATCGATGGCGCGGTCGCCGAGAGCCCGCACGGGAAGCGCGCGCTCGCTGCCTGCGCCGGGTTCGGCGCGTCTCGTCTCGCTTCGCTCGCCCGACGACCGGAAGTCGGCCAGGCGCTCGACGACCGCGGCGAGGTGCTCGGGCGTGGTGCCGCAGCATCCGCCGACCAGTCCCAGCCCGAACTCGCGCACGAACTGCTCGTGCGCGGTCGCGAGCTCGACGGGCGTGAGCGGGTAGTGCGCGCCGTTCGCTCCGAGCACGGGAAGCCCGGCGTTGGGCATGCACGCGATCGGCACCGTCGCGTGCTTCGACAGGTGCCGGAGGTGCTCGCTCATCTCGGTCGGGCCGGTGGCGCAGTTGAGGCCGATCGCGTCGACGCCGAGCGGCTCGATGGCCGTGAGCGCCGCGCCGATCTCGGAGCCCATGAGCATGGTGCCGGTGGTCTCGACGGTCACCTCGACGAAGATCGGCAGACGGATGCCGCGGCTCACGATCGCCTGACGACAGCCGTTGATGGCGGCCTTGGTCTGCAGCAGATCCTGCGAGGTCTCGACGAGGAACGCGTCGGCCCCGCCGTCGATGAGCCCCTCGGCCTGCAGCGCGAAAGTCTGCTTGAGGTTGTCGTACGTGGTGTGCCCGAGGCTCGGGAGCTTCGTGCCCGGGCCCATCGAGCCGAGCACCCAGCGCACGCGGCCGTCGACGGCCTCGGCGGCCTCGACGCGCTCCCGCGCGATGCGTGCACCCTTCTCGGCGAGTTCGGCGATGCGGTCGACGATGCCGTAGTCGTCGAGGTTCGACCAGTTCGCACCGAACGTGTTCGTCTCGACCGCGTCGACGCCCACCGCGAGGTACGCGTCGTGGATCTCCCCGACCACATCGGGGCGAGAGACGTTGAGGATCTCGTTGCACCCTTCGAGGCCCTGGAAGTCGCCGTCGATCGACAGGTCGTAGCGCTGCAGCATCGTGCCCATCGCGCCGTCGGCGATGACGACGCGCTCACGCACACCGTCGAGCAGCTGCTGCGAGCGCTCGGGTCTCGCAACCCCGTCGATGTCGAGGGCGAACCGGGGTGCGGGCGGTGCGGCGGTCACCTCGGCGATTTTAGTCGCCGGGGTCTTCGGCGTCGCCCTTCGTGACGGACACCGCGGTCCGTGCCCGATGCGGACGCTGGTCCGGCCTCGCCCAGGTCCGCGGTGCGGGCGAGGCCGGGACGGATGCTGCGGCCCGGCGCAGGGCGCCGGGTGGCAGCATCCGTCCCTCAGAACGTCAGGCGTTCTTGGCGTCGCGCCAGCGCAGCCACGAGCGGATGATGTCGTAGTCCCAGTCGGGGCCCTGGAAGCCGATGGTGAACAGGCGCACGCCGGCGTCGTAGAGGCCGTCGGCGTGGGCCTCGTCGCGCTGGTGCAGCTCGTTCGAGATGACGAGGTTCGAGGTGTCGGTCTGCTCGCGCTCGGCCCACTGCTCGATGACGTCGAGCTTGTGAGGCAGATCGCTCGCGCGCACGTAGCTGTGCCAGATGTCGGCGTGCCGTGCGACCAGGCGCAGCGTCTTCTGCTCGCCCGCGCCGCCGATCATGACCGGGATGTCGCGGGTCGGGGCCGGGTTGAGCTTCTGCCACCGCGCCTCGATGCGCTCGAGTCCGGCGGCGAGGTCGTTCAGGCGCGAGCCGGCGGTGCCGAACTCGTAGCCGTACTCCTCGTAGTCGCGCGCGAACCAGCCCGATCCGGTGGCGAAGATGAACCGGCCGACGCCGTCCTTCGCCGAGATGTGGTCGATCGTGCGGGCCATGTCGGCCTGGAGGTCGGGATTGCGGTAGCTGTTGCAGTTGACGAGGGCGCCGAATTCGACCCGCTCGGTCTGCTCCGCCCACGCGGCGAGCATCGTCCACGACTCGAAGTGGAGGCCGTCGGGGTCGCCGCTGAGCGGGAAGAAGTGGTCCCAGTTGAAGAGGATGTCGACGCCCATCTCCTCGAGGCGGAGCACCGCGTCGCGGAAGGCGGAGTAGGGCGCGTGCTGAGGCTGCAGCTGCACGCCGAGGCGCACGGGAGTATCGAGGAGGGGCATGGGGAAAGCGTACGGCCGGCGGGAGGGGGCGGTCCTCGTTCGAGGGAATGCGCCGAGATGCGGACCGCTCCCCGGGGGCTCGGTCCGCATCTCGGGTCAGATCCTCAGCTGAGGACGCGTGACGACCCCCGGCGCGCACGCGCCGCCTTGAGCGCGGCATCCACGGTGTCCCAGATCGCGACACCCGCGATGACGAAGCCGACGATGACGGCGATGATCTGGCCGACCTCGGCGCCGTCGTCGGGGATGATCGTCGGGAAGTACGCGGGATTGATCAGGCGCCCTTCGAACAGCAGCCACAGCGCGGGCACCGCGATGACGAGATTCAGGATGCCGTTCGCCACCGCGAGACCGATGGTCCAGCGTCCGATCGCGTAGACGACGACCGCGAGCACCGCTTCGAGGGCCATCACTGCGAACAGCCCCAGGATCCACCAGGGCCAGAGCCCCGGGTCGAGGAACGACAGCCCGGGCTCCGTGGGCACGAAGCCGATGAACAGGTCCCACAGCACGACCCCGACCATGATCCCGAGGAACGCCAGCGACGTGATCATGTCGCCGAGGCCGACGCCCTTCTGGCGCGGCTCGGGCAGCTGGTCGGGCGTCCAGGGCTGGCCGGTCATCGTCTCGTGGCCGGTGCGCTCGAGGATGACGAAGACGAGCGTCGTCCAGAACGCGAGGTGCACGACCACCGAGAGCAGCAGCGGCACGAGCGCGCCGATGATCTCGCCGAACGTGGCGCCGTCGAGCACCATCGCGAGCGAGACCCCGAAGGCGGCGCACGCGGGCACGATGTACAGCAGCAGCTTCAGCAGCCGCCACCAGTCGAGGAAGTAGCGCGGGCCGACGAGCCACAGGGGGCGGTCGGTGTAGCCGGCGGCAAGCTTGTCGGGGTCGCCGAGCTCGGTGAGCACGGCACGTTCGGCCGTGTCGCGCGGCTCGCCCTGCTCGATGCGGGCCTCGACCTGGTCGTCGATCGACGCACGCAGCTCGGCCGCGAGGTCGGCGCGCTGCGCCTCGGGCACGGTGCGCATCGCCGCGTCGACGTAGCGGTCGGTGAGGGTGGCGGTGTTGGTCATGTCAGTTCTCCTCGGGGAGGGCGCCGATCGCGACGGCGATCGCGCGGAAGTCGTCGGTGAGGGCGCCGGCGAGGCGGAGGCCGGCGTCGCTGGTGCGGTAGAACTTGCGGGGACGGGACTCGTCGGTGTTCCACTCGCTCGTGAGGAACCCCTGCTTCTCGAGGCGGCGCAGCAGCGGGTACAGCGTGTTCGCGTCGGTCGGGAAGCCGCGCTTGCCAAGCTCCTCGAGCAGCCCGTACCCGTACCCCGGCGTCTCGAGCAGCCGCAGGCACGCGAGCACGATCGTGCCGCGCCGCAGCTCCTGCAGGTGCGTCTCGAGGACCTCGGTTTCGCTCATGCCTCACACCATACTGTGTGTCACACACTATAGTCAATGACACTTTATAGTTCAGATCAGAACTGGGATGCTGAGGGCACCGCGAGACGGGAGCCCCGATGTCCGAGAAGCCGAGTCGCTGGATGCGCCTGAAGTGGGCCGTCTTCGGGAAGCCCGTGACCCACGAGGAGTATCGGAGCGCACAGTCCTCCTCGTACCGCGATGCCCGCGTGGTCGGGCACTACGAGACACGCGACGCGCGATTCCACGCCGGCGGATTCTGAGTCCGCACCGGGGCAGACTGAGTACGTGACCACCGCCGTTCCGCTCCCCCCGCTCGCCGAGATCCTCGACACCGCGCACGTCGTCGCACTGCCGCTTGCGACGCGGTTCCGCGGCATCGACGTGCGCGAAGCCCTCCTCTTCGAGGGCCCCGAGGGCTGGGCCGAGTTCTCGCCGTTCGCCGAATACGGCGACGCGGAGGCCTCGACGTGGCTGGCTGCCGCCATCGAGGATTCACGGATGCCGCGACCCGCCGCCCGCCGCGACCTCATCGGCGTCAACGCCACCGTGCCGGCGGTGGTGGCAGCATCCGTCCCGTCCGTGCTCGCACGGTTCGACGGCTGCCGCACGGCGAAGGTCAAGGTGGCGGAGCCCGGTCAGGTGCTCGCGGACGACGTGGCGCGCGTGCGCGCGGTGCGCGAGGCCATGGGGCCCGAGGGCCGCGTGCGCATCGATGCGAACGGCGCGTGGAACGTCGACGAGGCCGAGCACGCGGTCCACGCGCTCGCGGAGTTCGACCTCGAATACGTCGAGCAGCCGTGCGCGAGCGTCGAGGAGCTCGCCGAGCTCCGCCGACGCGTGAAGTACATGGGCATCCCCATCGCCGCTGACGAGAGCGTGCGCAAGGCCGCCGACCCGCTCGCCGTCGCGCGGGCGGGAGCCGCCGATCTGCTGGTGATCAAGGCGCAGCCGCTCGGCGGGGTGCGGCGAGCACTCGAGATCGTCGCCGAGGCCGGGCTTCCCGCGATCGTGTCGAGCGCCCTCGACACGTCGGTCGGGCTGTCGATGGGCGTCGCGCTGGCCGCGGCCCTCCCCGAGCTCGACTACGACTGCGGACTCGGCACGGCGTCGCTGTTCACGGCGGACGTGGTCGACCCGCCGCTCACACCGCGCGCCGGTGCGCTCGTCGTGGGCCGGGTGACCCCCGACCCGGCACTGCTCGCCGCGCACGCAGCATCCGCCGACCGCCGCCAGTGGTGGCTCGACCGGTTGGCCCGGTGCTACGAGGTGCTGCGCACCGCGGAGTGATGCCTGCGGGACTCAGTGCCGGCGGAAGCCTCGGGGCGTTTCGACTCGCTTCGCTCGCTCAATGACCGGGAATGGAGCGCGACTGCCCGGGGTCAGAGGGGGTCGACGAGGGCGGTGGCCACACGCGCGGTGCGCTCGTTGACCAGCTGGTGCATCTCTGGCGCGCTCAGGCCGGTCATGACCGCGAAGGCCGACGTGTCTTCCCAGGTCTGCAGGATGAGACCCGCGAACTCCTGCGGCGGTAGGCGCAGCCTGAAGCGATACGTGAGCGCGAGCTCCTCGATGAAGGACCCGACGCGCTCGACCATGCCCGCCTGCCAGGCGAGGTAGGTCTCGGCGAGCCGCTGGTCGCGCATCGCGCGCGTGCGGATCTCGCTGGTCAGCAGGATGCCCTGCTTCTTGTCGAACGCCACATCGAGCAGTTGGCGCACGAGGGCGCCGGGCTCGAGGTCCTCGCCGCGCTCCTGAAGCTGGGCGACCCGCTCGGCGACCTCGTCGATCTTCTCGCCGGCGACCCGCTCCGTGAGGGCGAGCATGAGCTCGTCCTTGGTCTCGAAGTTCGAGTAGAACGCGCCGCGCGTGAAGCCTGCGCGCTCGCAGATCGCTTCGACGGATGCCGCGTCCAAGCCGACTTCCGCGAAGACCAGGGCGGCGGCATCCAGCAGCTTCTGCCGGGTCGCCTCGCGACGACGTGATGTGCCGGTCGCTTCGGCCACGGGGGTGTCGGTCATCGGTCCTCCATCTCGTCCAGTCTCACACGCACTACTCAGGTTGGGGCGGTAGGTCCGCCTTACGATACACTCATGTATCCGATACAGCGCTGTATCGACGGTTCCCGAACTCTCCACCCGTAACCGGAGGCGCTGTTGTCGACTCTTCTGTATGCGCTCGGTCGCTGGACCTACCGTCACCCGTGGCGGGTGCTGGTCTCGTGGCTGATGCTGCTGGGCATCGCCCTCGGCCTCGCGATCCCGCACCTGGGCGGGACGGACAACTCCTTCTCGATCCCCGGCACCGAGGCCCAGGAGGGCATCGAGCTGCTCGATCGCAGCTTCCCGCAGGCGAGCGGCACGAGCGCGCAGCTCGTCATCGTGACGGCCGACGGCGACCGGATCGACGAGGAGCCGTACGCGGGCGCGATCGACGACACGGTCGCGCACCTCGAACATCTCGACGGGGTCATCGCCGTGACCGACCCCTTCAACGAGATGGTGACGGGCATGGTGTCGGACGACGAGTCCGCCGCGATCATCCGCCTCCAGTTCGACGGCCAGTCGACCGACGTGTCGGACGAGACCAAGGAGGGACTCGAACAGGTCGCCGACGATCTGCGCGAGACGCTTCCCGAGGGCTCGCAGGTCGCCATGGGCGGCGACCTCTTCTCGACCTCGGTGCCTGCACTGTCCCTCATCGAGGCGGTCGGCGTGCTCATCGCGCTGTTCGTGCTCATCGTGACGTTCCGCTCGTTCGCGGTGGCGTGGTTCCCGCTCGTGTCCGCGCTCATCGGCGTGGGTCTCGCGATCGCGCTCATCTTCATCGCCACCGCGTTCGTCTCGGTGTCATCGACCACGCCGATGCTCGCGATCATGCTGGGACTCGCGGTCGGCATCGACTACGCCCTCTTCATCGTGGCGCGACATCAGGATCAGGTGCGCGCCGGGGTCGAGCCCGAGGAGTCCGCCGCCCGTGCGACGGGCACGGCAGGTTCGGCGGTCGTCTTCGCCGGAATCACGGTGCTCATCGCCCTCATCGGCCTCGGCTTCGCCGGCATCCCCTTCCTCACGACGATGGGCATCGCCGCGGCTGTCGCCGTCGCGATCGCCGTCGTCGTCGCCCTCACCCTCACACCCGCGCTCCTCGGCTTCGCGAAGCACCGCGTCGCCGGCTGGGGCCACGGCAAGAAGCGGCGCGGGATGCCGCTGCCCGGCGCGCGCCGCTCGGCGGAGGCGGAAACGGACACCCTCACCGAGACGAGCGCCACCGCCTCGGACGAATCGGATGCTTCGGACTCCCTGAGCGGAGCCGCGCCCGCGGAGACCTCACGGCGCGCGCGAGCGGCCACCGATGCCGCTCAGACGCACGAACCAGAGGACAACGAAACCGTCCTCGCAGCAGAGGCGGCCCACGGAACCCCGACGAAGAAGACCAATCGCTGGGTCACGCTCGTCACCAAGCACCCGATCGTCACCACCATCGCCGTCGTGCTCACCCTCGGCGTCATGGCGATCCCGGCGGCGAGCCTCGCGCTCGCCCTGCCGAACGCCGGCCAGCAGCCGGAGTCGAGCCAGGCGCGTCAGGCGTACGACCTCACGGCCGAGCACTTCGGGCCCGGCTCGAACGGCCCGCTCATCATGACCGGCACGATCGTGACGTCGACGGATCCGCTCGGACTCATGGCCGACCTCAAGGCCGAGATCGAGAAGGTGCCGGGCGTGAAGGAGGTCGCGCTCGCGACGCCGAACGAGACCGCCGACACCGGACTGATCCAGATCGTGCCCGAGACCGCGCCCGACGACCCGGCGACCGCCCAGCTGGTACGCGACCTGCGCGCGCTCGCCCCGGAGCTCGAGGACGAGTACGGCGTCGACCTCAAGGTGACGGGATTCACGGCCGTCGGCATCGACATCTCGGACCGCCTGGGCGCCGCCCTGCTGCCGTTCGGCGTGTTCGTCGTCGGCCTGTCGCTCGTGCTCCTCATGATCGTGTTCCGCTCGATCTGGGTGCCCATCAAGGCCGCCCTCGGCTACCTGCTGTCGGTGATGGCCGCGTTCGGCGTCGTCGCCGCGGTCTTCGAGTGGGGCTGGGGCGCGGAGCTCCTGCACGTGGACCGTACGGGCCCCGTGATCAGCTTCATGCCGATCATCCTGATGGGCGTGCTGTTCGGCCTGGCCATGGACTACGAGGTCTTCCTCGTCAGCCGCATGCGCGAGGACTATGTGCACGCCCGCCGCGCCGCGGGCGGCCACGCGACGCGCGGCAGCCGCGACATCGCGGTGGGCGCCGTGCGCTCGGGATTCACGGCCTCGGCGCGCGTGGTCACCGCCGCAGCGGTCATCATGTTCGCGGTGTTCGCGGCCTTCGTGCCCGAAGGCGATTCGTCGATCAAGCCGATCGCGCTGGGCCTCGCCGTCGGCATCGCCGTCGACGCGTTCCTCGTGCGCATGACGCTCGTGCCGGCCGTCATGACCCTGCTCGGCGACAAGGCGTGGTGGATGCCGCGCTGGCTCGAGCGGATCCTCCCCCACTTCGACATCGAGGGCGAGGCCGTCGAGCGTGAGCTCTCGCTCGCCGCATGGCCGGAGCCCGAAACGACGGCCGTGGTCGTCGGCGACGGCGTCGCCGTGCGCGCGGACGCGGGCGGCTCGGCCGGCGAGGTCGT
Organism: Microbacterium sp. Leaf288; assembly: GCF_001422925.1. Lineage (GTDB taxonomy): Bacteria > Actinomycetota > Actinomycetes > Actinomycetales > Microbacteriaceae > Microbacterium. Next base: position 309,126 of record NZ_LMNI01000011.1, on the reverse strand, counting down.
GCTGTTCGAGGACGCCGCCTTCCGCACGGAGCCCGGCGGCACGCTCATCGCGACCGGCGACCCCCGCGCGGCGCGGGCCTTCGCGCTCACGATCGCGGCGCGGCTGGCCCCGACCGACGGGCGCCTGCGCGTCGCCGGCCACCTCCTCCCCGAGCGCGGGGCCTGGGTGCGCGCGCACGTCGGGCTCGCGCTCCTCGCCGACGCCGACGACCGCGTGCCGGCGCTGCGCCGCGCCCTCGCCGGGAAGGCGAGCCTCGTCGTGATCGAAGGCGTCGACGCGCTCGATCACGCGGAGCGCGACCAGGCCGCCGCGCTGCTGCGCGACGCCGCCGCGGCGCTTGCGGCGAGCGACCAGCGTCTGACGCTCGTCGTGACCGGCCGCACCGAGAGCGCGGCTCTCGCCCTCCTCGCGGACGCGCACCGCCCCGACGTGACCTCGATCACGCTGCGCTCCGCCACCGCTCAGACCACCCCCACCGCAGAGGTGAACGCATGACCCCGAACTGGATCACCACGGCCGTCGAGCGCGCGCGCTCGACCCGGCCCGTCACGTGGCTGACGCTGATCGGCGTGCTGCTGCTGCCCGTCGTCATCGGCGGCATCCTGGTGGCCGCGCTGTACAACCCCGTGGAGCGGCTCGACAACCTGACCGCCGCCGTCGTGAACGAGGACGAGCCGGTCACCGTCGACGGGCAGCTGGTGCCGCTCGGCCGCCAGCTCACCGCCGGGCTCGTCGAGGGCTCGGACGAGCTCGACAGCAACCTCACCTGGACGCTGTCGAACGCGGATGACGCGGCCGCCGGTCTCGCCGACGGCACCTACGCCGCCGTCATCACGATCCCCGAGAACTTCACAGCCGCCGCCCTGTCGACGCGCCCGGGCGAGACGCCCGAGCAGGCCACGATCGAGGTGACGACGCCGCCCGACAGCCTCATCGTGGACGACGCCATCACGGCGCAGGTCGCCTCCGCTGCCGCCTCGACCATGGGCACGCAGCTGTCGACCGTGTACCTCGAGAACGTCTTCCTCGGGTTCACGACGCTGGGCGACCAGCTCGGCACCGCCGCCGACGGTGCGCAGCAGCTCGCCGACGGCGCGACCCAGGCCGCCGACGGCGCGGCGCAGCTGCCCGACGGCATCTCGCAGATCGCCGACGGCAACGAGCAGCTGGCGAGCGGCGCCTCGCAGCTGGCGAGCGGCGCCGGCCAGATCGCGGGCGGCGCGACGTCGCTGCAGTCCGGTCTGACCACGATCGCCGGCAAGACGCGCGAAGCGTCTGCGGGGGCGCAGCAGATCGCCGACGGTGTGAACGCCGGCGCGACCGCGCTCGAGCAGACGGGGATCGTGCCCGACGGACTCACGCAGGCCGCGGGCGGCGCGTCGACGGCGACCGGTCTGGCGGCAGCAGAGGCGAAGACGAACTTCGAAGCCCTGCAGGAGCTCGCCGCATCCTGCACGCAGTCCACGGACTTCTGCAGGCAGCTCGGGACGGCCGTGGCCTCGGCCGGCAAGACCTCCGTGATCCTCAACGGCACGGGCCCCACTACCGACAACCCCGGTGCGGCGACCCTGACCCAGCTCACGGCAGACGGCATCGCTCAGCTGAACACCGGCGTCACCCAGGAGTTCGCGACGCAGTTCCGCACCATCGGCACCGGCGTCGGCACGCTCGCGGGCGGCCTCACCCAGCTCGCCGGTGGCATCGACCAGTCCGCGGCGGGCGCGGGGCAGCTGGCGACCGGCGTGACCGGCATCGAGAGCGGTGCGGACGGACTCTCCGACGGCGCATCGCAGCTCGCGTCCGGCGCGACCCAGGCCGCCGACGGCGCCACGAGCCTCGCCGACGGCGTGGCCCAGCTCGCGGACGGCACCGGAGAGCTCGCGAGCGGGCTGGCCACAGCATCCGATTCCCTCCCGTCGTACACCGACGACCAGGCCACCGACCTCGCCACCGTGGTGGCGAACCCCGTGGAAGCGGAGGGCGTGGGCACGTCGCTGTTCGGCGCCTCCGCGATCCCGCTGCTGGCGACCCTCGCACTGTGGTTCGGCGGACTCGGCACCTTCGTCGCGTTGCAGGCCGTCTCGCGCCGCGCGCTCACGTCGCGCCAGCCCTCGGCGCTGCTCGCGCTGCGCTCGTTCGCCCCGGCGGCGGCGCTCGGCGCCGTGCAGGGCATGCTGGTGGCCGGCGTCGTGCAGCTCGCCGCGTCGTACGCGTGGGCGGACTGGTGGGTGTTCGCCCTGGTGGCGGTCGTCGCCGGCATCGCGTTCGCCGCGGTGAACCAGGCCCTGATCGCCGTGTTCGGCGGTGCCGGGCGATGGATCGCCGCACTGATCGGCGTGTTCGCCGTCGCGACCGGAGTCGTCTCGACGGTGCCCGGTGTGCTCTCGAGCGTCGCGGCGCTGCTGCCCACCGGGCCCGCCTACAACGGGATGCTCGCCGCCCTCACCTCGGCGTCGGGACTCGGCGCCGCGATCGCCGGCCTCGTCGTGTGGACGCTGCTCGCCCTCGGCGCGACGATCCTCGCGGTCGCGCGCCGGCGCAGCACCTCGGCGCGCGCGCTGCTCAAGGCGGCGCCCGCCACCGCCTGACCCGCTCGTCCTCGGAGCCCCGGCCGCCTCCCGGCCGGGGCTCCGCCGTGTCGTGTCGGGTGCGGGCAGCTCGTCCGATCGGCCGCAGAACAGTGGCCGATCAGCCGATTGCCGGCGGGACCGCGGCGCGACAGGATCGCAAGCATGAACCCCTCCCCGCACCCGACCGAGGCGCGCCGCGATCCGGCCCGGATCCCACCGCGCTGGTTCATCCGCACCGCGTGGGTCGTCCATCGGACGCTGTACCGGGTGACCCGCGGACGCGTGGGGCTGCGGCATCCGTCCCCGACCGTCTACGGGATGATGCGCCTGCACACGGTCGGCCGCCGCTCGGGCGAGCCGCGCGTCGCGATCGTCGCGTACTTCGAGGACGGCCCCGACCTCGTCACCCTCGCGATGAACGGCTGGGGCGACCCGCCGCCGGCCTGGTGGCTGAACCTCGAGGCGCGGCCCGCGGCATCCGTCGATCTTCCCGACGGCAGGCGCGACGTGCTCGCCCGCGAGGCGACGGGAGCCGACCGCGAGCGCCTCTGGGCGGTGTGGCGCACCCTGCAGGGCGACGCCGACCTCGACGCGATGGCGGCGCTGCGCAGCCGCGAGACCCCGGTCGTCGTACTCACCCCGGCGCCCTGAGCGTCATGTCCGGCGGGGTCGGGTCCCTCGGGGGAGAGTGAGACCCGACCCGCCGGCGCCGGCGACGGTCACCCGTCGTCGGTCTTGATCGTGACCAGCCCCTGCGCGTCCGCCAGATTGGCGCCGGGCGCCGGCTGCAGTGTCACGATGAATGCTTCGTCCGGTTCCTTCGCGGCGTCGCCGCGGACCGTGAAGGTGATGGTGGCGGTGGTGGCGCCGGCGGCGAACGTCACGACGCCGGAGGTGGCGCCGGTCACATCGACGCCCCATGTGACACCGTTCGCGATGAGGGTGTCGACGCTCCACCCGATCGACAGCGCCGAGCCTGCCTGGTCGCGGGTGACCGTGAGCGTCACGGTCTTGGTGGTGCCGGCCGCGCCCTCGGTGACCGTCGCGTCCGAGATCCGCACGGCCTGCGCTGCGGGCGGGGATCCCGTGTACGCATCGTCGTCGGTGCGCAGGCGATAGTCGGCAGCGGATGCTGTGACCCCGACCCCGACCCCGAACGCGAACAGACCCTGTCGGCCGTCGGCGAGCGGCGAGTTGTACGAGAACGAGGCGAGCACCTGGCCGCCGAGCGTGACGGTGACCACCGTAGCCTTGAGGACGATGTCGAGCACGTAGTCTGTGCCGCCGGCGAGTGCCCGGGCGATGGCGAAATCGATGGTGCGGACACCCTTCGCCACATGTCCGATCACCACGCGCTGGCCGGCGACGTCGATCCCGACGAACTTGTAGTCCTTCGCGGAGTACCAGTCGAAGAGGATGCCGGTGATCCCCGCCGCCCGCAGGGTCGCAGTGAGCTGGACGTAGCTGGTGGCGTCGAGCTTCGGCACGCTGCTGTAGCCCGTGCCGACGGGGACGCCGATGAGCGACGTCGCGGTGCCCGCAGCATCCGTCGTCCCCTGCAGTCGCCCGCCGACCGTCGTCCAGGTGCCGGTCACGTCCTGCCTCGCCGAAGGCCCACCGCCCTCGAAGAACTCGGTGCGGTCGATGGTGATCTCGGGCGAGATGACGGTGAGGGCGATGTTGTCGAAGAGGCCCTTCGCCTGGTTCGAGCCGAAGCCGGTGAGGCCGCGGTTGAGGGCGACCTGCTGGCCGCCGATGATGCGCGGCGCGAACGTGTAGCTGAAGGCGTTCTTGCCGTCCGCGGTGACCGTGACGAGCAGGCCGTTGATCACGACGTTGAGGTTGTAGAACGTGTTGGCCTTCACGCCGCCGGGCACGCTCCCCTGCGCCCGCACCCACCAGCCGGTGGCGGTGCGTTCGCCGATCACCATCTTGTTCGTCGACTGGTCGATTCCGGCGAACTTGAAGTCGGTCGGGCTGAAGTAGTCGAAGATGATGTACGCGTTGGCCTTCCAGCCCCCGGTCGGCTTGTCCATCGAGATGCGCGCCGAGACCTCGTAGTAGACGGTCTGGTAGGCGTCCGAGTACCAGACGGCGACCGCGTCGCCCTGCGAGCTCGCCGCCGTGACGGTCAGCACCCCCTGGGTGATCGTGAAGGTGCCCGAGTCGGTGAGGAAGCCCTGCAGTGTGCCGTCGTTGAAGTCCGCGCCGCGCACGCTGTCGCGCTTGCCGCCGGGGATGTTCCCCGCCTGCGGGTCGGTCGGGCCGCCCGTCTGCGTCTGCCAGTAGCCGTGGTCCTCCTGGCGGATGAGCCCCAGCTCACCGAACGGCTCGCCGTTGCGCACGGGGTCGCTGCCCTCGTCGCTCCAGCGCGTCGGGTCGGCGCCCTGGCTGCGGCTGAGCGCGTACAGGAACTCGGGCAGGGCCGGGTTGTTCTGGCGGCTGACCGTGGCCATGCCGAATGGCGCGAACGGCACGAGGTAGCTGTTGAACTCGCCGACCCAGTCGATGAGGCGGTCGCCGGCGGTGTTGCCGATGAGGATGTCGAGTCCGGCGCCGCCGTAGGCGCGGTCCTGGAAGCTCGAGTTGACGCCGTCCGCGATGTCGTTCAGCCATGTGTCGCCGTACTGCTGGCACGTGCCGTTGTTCGCCATGACGAGGCATCCGTTGTGCAGATCGTCGTCAGCCTGGTGCAGGTCGTTGCCCCAGCCGCCCCACAGCGTGTCCTGGCCGGTGCCGCCGACGAGCCAGTCGTTGCCGAGATCGCCGAAGATCGCGTCGTCGCCGTCGGTGGCCTGGTCGAACTTCCACGCGAGGCAGTTGCCCTGGTTGTCGACCGAGACGCAGGTCTTCACGAGGATGTCGCCGACGAGGTCCTCGTTGTTGAGGAAGAACTGGTTCGGGAACAGCGTGCGGTCGGAACTGCCCGTGCAGGTGTGCCCGCTCGGCGACCACGAGGTGCAGCCCCAGGTCTGGCCGACGCCGTTGAAGAGGATGGCGCGGCGCGGGTCGTACTCGTCGTAGAGGAGGAACTCGCCCAGGCGCATCTCGTTGTGGTTGTTGGCGTGCCACGGGTTGGTGTCGGCGCCGAAGTGCAGCACGTCGCCGGGGTTCCACGGGTGGGCGAAGTCGATGTACTCGAGGCCGACGAGGGTGCCCGCGAGGTCGAAGTGCTGGGCGTAGCCGCTGCCCGCCGGCTTCGGTCCGTTGACGCCGTTGGGAGCGAGGCGGTTGTCGTCGGGGTCGGTGCCGATGGCCTCGGCGCCCGAGATGGCGTCGTCGCCGGCGCCGCCGTGGATCCAGTCGCTCCCCCAGCCGCCGAAGATGATGTCGTCGGAGTTGTTCGCGTCGTACAGCGGCGAGTTCGCGACGTGGTGCAGGCTCGCGTTCACGTCGGGACCGAGGTTGTAGATCGTGAGGTCGGCCGCCTTGTTCAGCTGGCCGCCGATGTTGATCGTCGCCGTCTGGCCCTGACCGGGCGTGTAGATGAACTCGTTCAGCACGTTGCCGTTCGAGTACTTGGTGTCGGGGTCTGTCGCCAGGAGCGCGGTGATGCCGTAGAGCCGCTCGCTGTAGCAGGCGTTCACCGCGCCGGGCGCGGCCGCGTTGCCGGAGCAGGCGGCGCCGCCGGTCAGGATGCCGGTCGAGCTGTTGCGGCTGGTGAAGATGCGGCCGTCGTCGCCGAGGATGCCGTCCTGACCTGTGCCGCCCGAGATCCAGTCGTTGCCCCAGCCGCCGATGATGTCGTCGTCCTGGGCGTCGCCGTAGACGACGTCGTGGTCGGCGCCGGTGTAGACCGTGTCGTCGCCGGTCTCGCCGTGGACCTCGTCGCGACCGCCGGTCTGCGCGCCGGCCGTCGGGTCGTAGGCGACGTTGCGCCACTGACCCGTCGCGGTGTCGAGCACCTTCGAGCAGATCGGCTGCGTCGGCGAGCCGTTGGTGCAGTCGCTGCCCACGCCGAGGCCGAAGTTCTCGGGCTCGAAGTCCGGCCCGCCGAGGGTGTAGTCGAGGAGCGTCACGCCACGGACGATGAGCTTCTGCGTGCCGTAGTTGTCGTACTGGAACGTCAGGTAGTTCGATCCCGTGGCCGGCGGGACCCCGACCGTGCCGGTGTTGCCCAGCCCGTTGACGTCGCCGTGGCTCGTGCCGACGATGCGGACGATGCGGCCGTTGTCTCCGACGATCGTGTCGGCGTCGCGGGCGTGCATGTTCGCCGGCAGTGTGCCGTCGACGAGCGTTCCGCCGGTCGTCGGCGTGCTGACCATCGTGCCGCCGTTGGTCTGGTCGTTGATGCCGATGCGCGAGCCCGCCCCACCGAAGAGGACGTCGGCACCGCGGTCGTGACCGGGCAGGTAGTTGAGGGCCGGGTTCTGCAGGCCGTCGGGGCGCTTGTCGGCCGTGTCGAGGCTGAAGAAGTCGCTCGATCCGCCGACGATGTCGTCCTGGCCGAGACCGCCGAAGACGACGTCGTTGCCGGCGTTGCCCTCGATGTAGTCCTCGCCATCCGTCGCCGCCTCGAACGACGGCACGACCACGAGAACGCCCGTGTAGTCGCAGAGGATCGCCACGCCCGCGCCGGGGTCGTTGTCGTAGCAGCCGAGGGGGGTGCGCGAGGCGCCCACGTGGGAGGCCGAGGTCGCCGCATCGGCCACACCGTTGACGACGGACGGGTGGTCGTCGATCCAGCGGCGGAAGGCCCCCTCGATGCCGCCGTCGCCCTGCAGGACGTCGTCGCCGAGCTGCCCGAACAGGATGTCGTGGGCCGCGCCGCCCGCGAGGTAGTCGTTCCCCCACGTCGCGGCCCACTTGTCACCCCGGTCCGACGCCACGTCGTGGAACAGGTTCGTCACGTCGTACTCCGCCCACCACGGCGCCCCGTCGGGGTCGCGGTACGGGCGCGGCGTGCCGTCGACGAGCAGCACGCCCGAGTTGTTCTCGGTCGGAGTCGGCGCACCGTTGCAGAGGTTCGAGGCGTCCGTGATGTCGCTGCGGCTGTAGAGGAGCGTGCCGCACAGCGACTGGAACCGCGGGCTCGTCCAGTTGCCCGGCGTGCGGTCGAACCACACGGCGTCGCCGAACAGGATGTCGTCGGACTGGTCGCCGTCGATCATGTCGTTGCCGGCGCCGCCGACGAGCACGTCGCGGCCGAGGCCGCCGAAGACGATGTCGTCCGCGCCCTTGTCGAGGTTGACGCTGCGGATCCGCAGGATCGAGGCGAGCGCCGTCGTCTGGATCTTCTGCAGCCGCGGGTCGGGCTCGTTCGGGTCGGCCACGTTCTGGTCGATCGCGCCGTGGTCGCCGAAGACGATGTCGTCGTACGCCGACTCGGGCTGCCCATTGGCGTTCACCGCGAACGACCCGAGGCCGAGGCCCGGCGCGCCGTCGCCGTAGATGAGGTCGTACCCGGCGACGAGCAGGTCGTCGACGACGCCGATGACGCCACCCACGATCGGCGTGAGGGTCGTGCCGTTCGGGATGAAGCCCGCACCGGTCACCGTGGGCCGCGGGCTGCGGTTGATCGTCGCGATGTCGAGCGCACGCGTCAGCACGTCGACGTTGACGCCCGAGTCGCCGTAGATGTGGTCGACGCCCCGGAGGCCGCGGATCTCGTCGTCGCCCGAGCCGCCGGCGAGGTGGTCGCCGGCCTGGCTGCCGATGATGAGGTCGTCGCCCAGTCCGCCGTAGGCCGTGAAGCCCACGGTCGGCAGATTCGCCGGGAGGAGGTCGGCGAACAGACCGGACGCGTCGATGATGTCGTTGCCGCTGTAGTCGTAGGGGTTCGCGAGTCCGAACACCCACTCGTCGTCCTCGTTCTCCCCGTCGGGGATGTGGGTGAACGGGTCGAACGGCTTGGGACCGAACTCCATGCCCAGGTTGTCGCCCGGCGTGCCCGAGTACCAGACGCCGTCCTGCGACGTGTCGCCGTAGACCACCAGCGGCGAGCCGGGGCCGGCCGTGTGCGTCGCGTCGCAGCGCACCGGATCGTCGACGAGGCCGTCCGGCTGCGCGGCGATCTTGAAGAGCAGGCTGTCCACTGCTCGGTTGCAGACGGTGAGAACGTCGCCGCCGATCATGGCGCCGTTCGATGCGCGGAACTCGTCCCACGCGGTGAGAGTCAGGGTGACGGCATCCCAGATCGCCGCGCCCGCCGCGTTCAGGTGCATGCTCGGCGCCCATGCGACGTTCGCGAACTCCACGACGCTGTCGTTCGCACCCGAGAACTTCGAGATGGTGAACGGACCCGCGAAGCCGCTGATGCGCACCTGCATGCCGGCCTTGAAGCCCGCCGCGCTCCAGCTCGCGCCGTCGGTGCGCGTCAGGCTCGACGTCCTCACCTGCACCGGCGTTGTGACCTCGATCTTCACCGGCTGCGCGACGCGGACATCGGTCGCGAGTCCGGTGCCGAGCGGCAGCGTCACGGGGGTGGTGGGGGCGATGTTCGGCCCGCCCAGGATCATGATCGATCCCTTGCCGCAGCCGGGGAACGGGTCGCCGTACGGGCACTGGGCGAACGGCAGATCGAGGAAGCCGAGGATCATCCGCGTGAAGTTCTCGCCCACGAGCTGCACGTGCTGGGAGGCGTGCAGGTACGGGTCGCCCGCGTAGTACCCGCTGCCGGGCAGCAGGCCGTTGAACGCCCAATTGAGTCCGTCGAGTCGCGTGAGGACGAGTGCCGCACCCGGGAACGCGGAGGCCTGAGCGGGCGTCGGGGCGGTGCGCGTCATCTCGAACACCGTCTGGATCGGCGTGTTGCCGCCGCCGTGCACCGCCGTGAGGCCGCCGTTCGGTCCGGGGACGAAGACGTTCTGCGAGGTGGGCGCCGCGATCGACGGGAGCACGTCGCCGCGGTCGAGCGTCAGCGTCGTGGCCGTCACCGCGACCAGGCGCCACTGGCCCGCGATGTTCGCGATCCGCACCAGCTGGCCGACGACGAAGCCGTCCGCGATCCAGCTGCCGCTCGCACGGGTGACCGTGCCGCCGGCGGGGCCTCCGACCACGGTCACCGGGACCGTGATCGTCACCGGGACGTCCTGCGCGACGACGGTCGGGGCGTTGACACCGGAGCCCGACGTGCCCGGGGTCGGAGCGCCGCCGCTCATGAGCTGCAGGTACATCACCGTGTTGTCGGTGGTGTCGCTCGGGTCGGAGTCGGCGAAGCCGACGACCTTGAACACGCGCCCGGGCTGGTTGCTGATCGTCACCGGCTGCCCGATCAGGAAGCCCTGCGCCTTCCAGTCGAACGGCGACGGTCGTGTGAGCTGGAGCGCACCGGCCGGCGGCGCCGCGAATCCGGGGTACGACTGCGCGGCGGCGAGGGTGATCTGGCCCCTCAGCTTCACCGGGTCGTCCGGCTGGAGCGTGCCCTGGATGTCGAGGCGGTCGTTGCCGGCGCCGAGGAAGAGGTTGAGCACCTCGATCGAGCTGCGGCCGGCCGAGGTCTCGTACTCGCCGTCGACGAACGACACCGAGCCGAAGCTGATGCCGCCGGGGAAGATCTGAGGCTCGCCGAACGTCTCGTTCTGCGATCCGCCGTACGCCGCGCCGAAGTCGAGGTCCTTCGCCATGCCGAGGCCGCGGAGGGTCGTCGAGGTCATGACGCCCCAGTTGTGAGCCACGCTGCCGTCGCCGTAGATGTTGAGGACGTCGATCTGCTTGGATTCGGGCGCCTGGGTCGCGATCGCGAACAGCGGGCCGTCCTGCTCGCCCGGCAGCTTCAGCCCGAGCTCGAGCGAGCGGTCGGCTCCCGTCACGCCGCCTTCGACCGCGAGCGGGCCGCGCAGCCGCGTGAGCAGGTGCTGCGACGCCGGGAAGTTCTTGACGCCCTGGCGCACGATCGGCTGGTAATAGCCGAGGTCGGCCTCGAGCTCGACCTTCTGGTCGAGGTACCAGTCGGCGGCGGTGAAGGTCGCCTGCGCGGCGATCCTCACGACGCTGAACGCCGAGCCCGACAGCGCTGAGAAGTCGTCGTACGAGTCGGGGCGGAACTCGAGCTGCTGGTCGTGCGCGAGGTTGGTGCCGCGGATGTTCTGGATCTTGGCACGGACGCAGTCGCCGTCCCCGTCGCACACCAGCACCCACTGGCCCTCGAGGAATCCGTCGGCGAGCCAGCCGCCGCCGGCGCGCGTCAGCCGGAAGTGCGTGAGCAGGTCATCGCCGATCGCCGTGGCGAGCGCCGCCGAGCCGTCCCAGATCCCTCGCCGGGTCAGGACGTTGATCGACGTGCCGGTCGCCGCGCCGCTGCAGCCGACGAGCGGCGTCGACACCGTGAAGGACTTGCCGTCGACCGAGATCGACTGCACTGTGTAGATGCCCGTGCACGCTGCGAACCGCAGGCGCTGGCCGACGGCGAGGCCGTCGTCCCAGAAGCTGCCGGTGTCGCTGCCGTTCGCCCGCGTGATCGTCGATCCGGCGAACGAGAGGTTGCCCAGGAACACCCGCGACGGGATGTCGCCGCCGATCTCCACATAGTCGTCCGGCGTGACCGCGACCCCGTTGATCGAGACCGCGTCGACGAGACCGTCGGGCGTGATGACGACGTGCACGTCGCCGGTCGGGGTCGTCGTCAGGCGGAGGTAGTAGCCGTCGCGGAGGCCCGGCACCGAGCACGCCGCGTCGCCGCACTTGACGACGACGGTGTCGGTGCCCGTCGGGATCGTGACGACCTGCGCCGTCTCGTCGTCGTAGACGAGCACGTCGGTGCGCTGCTGACCCGACCGCAGGTTCGGGAAGGTGTATGCCGGGGTCGCGAACTCCTGACCCCAGAAGATGATGGCCGTGGTGGGATCGCCGGGCTCGGGGTTGCTGCGTGCCTGCAGCGTGAGCCGCACCGGGGTGTTCCAGTTCGTGCTGTCGAAGGTCAGCAGGTAGTACGTGCCGAACGCCTCGCCGGTGACCTTGGTCCAGCGCGAGCCGAGTGCGGGGTCGAGGATCTGCAGGATGCGCTGGGAGTCGGCATCCATCGTGATCTTGACGGTGATGGTGAGCGCGCCCGGGTCCTTCGCGAGCTGGACCAGGATCTCGTCGGTGCGCTGCGTGGTGCCGCTGCCCTCGATCACGACGCCCCGGTCGTCGAGGACGCAGTTCTGCGCGCTCGCGGCGCAGGCGATCTCGCCCGGCGTGTTCGGCGCGGTGGTGGGGTTCTCGGTCGACGGCTCGACGTGCGTGACGTAGACGCCCGGGGTGTCGTTGTCGTACACGCGGACGTTCACCTGGCGCACCGCCGCACCGTGGAACTCGGTATCCGCGACCTTGTCGGCGGCGATGACCGAGTGCTGCACCACCACGGTGCGGTCGCCCTCCGAGCGGAGGTCGTCGTAGGCGCGGATGTAGACGCGCTGCGGAGTGTTCCAGTTCCCGGGCGTGAACGTCAGCACCACGGCGCGTCCGGCCTCGTCGACGACGACGCCGTTCCGTACGTAGTGGCGCTGGAAGTCGCCGATGCCGTTGCACTGGTCGCCGTACGGGAACGTGTCGACGCAGAGCCAGATCGTGTCGGCGACGCCGTCGGTGAGCCCGAAGCCCGTCGGGTTGTCGAAGGTGTCGCGCGCCTCTTCGTCGGGCGAGAGCGCGGCCGAGACCGTCACGAAGATGTTCGCGGTGGGGGCATGGCTGAGCTCGACGGTGTAGTGGTTGATCTCCCTGATGGGCCCGGTCGTCGTGCCCTCGCGCACACTCGTCGAAGTGCCCTGCTCCTTGATCACGACGACGCCGGTCTCGGGGGTCGCGAGGTTGTAGGGCACGCCGTCGACCACGATGCCGTCGTAGCGGGGGTCGTCCGAGAGGACGATGTGGTCGACCGCCCCCGAGATGCCCTCGAGCTCGCGGGTCACGATGTCGGCGGTGACGTCGCCCGCGACCGAGATCTGGTCGGAGCCCAGGCCGCCGATGACGCGGTAGGCGACGCCGTACGCGGTGGACAGGACGAAGAACTGGTCGTCGCCCTCGAGCCCGTCGACCTCGAGGATCTCGATCGTCGTGTACTTGACGTTGAGCCCGGCGCCGTAGATCGCCTTGTCGGTGATGACGAAGTCGTCGGCGAACTCGGTGCCGAGGACGACGAGCTTGTCGAAGCCGGTGCCGCCGTCGACGTTGACCGGCGCGTTGACGTTGTACTGGACCTCGTCCTCGCCGCCGCCGGCGCGGATGTCGAGCGGACGGTTCGTCGAGAAGCCGAGCCCGATCACCGGCACGGCGACGCCGTTGGCGTCCAGCGGGATCACGTCGTCCTGCCACATCGTGTGGTCGAGATCGACGTTGCTGCCCGGCGCGTGGTGGTAGGTGATGTGCGCGTCGGCGTTGTTGCAGACGTCGTCGCCGTTGTTGTCGTAGCGGATGTAGCCGCCCGCGAGCACGCACTGCCCGTCGTCGGCGCCGTCCGCCGCATCCAGCGGGAAGACGCCGCCCGCCGGCCGGTAGTCCACGTCGCTGAGGCCGCAGCCGGCGATGTTGTCGGCGTCGGTGTCGCACACCGCGGCGATCGCGAAGGCCCGGACGATGAACAGGTCGTTGTCGTCGTCGCCGTTGAGCTGGATCTCGGCCTGGTTCGAGTAGACGATGAAGCGGTCGTTGCCGGTGCCTCCGGTGGCCAGCAGCGGGGCGTGCGCACCGGGGCTCAGCCAGCCGCGGGTCGTGGGGACGAGCGCCGGGAACGTGTCGGCGGGGAGCAGGGCGCCGCCCTCGGGCGCGGCCTCGCCGTCGCGCTGCGTGCCGAAGATCTGGCCGATCTGGAACGCGTCGTTGCCGGCGCCGCCGTCGAGCGTCATCGTGGCCTGCGTGTCGTCGACGTAGAACGCGTCGTTGCCGCCCAGGCCGAAGACCGTGATGCGGCCGTTGAGCGCACGGTCGTAGTTGATGCGCTGCACGAGCGCGCTGGGCTCGTTGCCCTGCGTGCGGTCGCGGTAGAGGCCGATGCCGCCGTCGGCGTTGCCGTTGCCGGCGAGCAGGGCGATGAACGCGGGGTGATCGGCGGTCTCGGTCGGCGTCGCGCACGTCGCCGGGACGCCCGCGTTGAGGGCGAACGGCGACTCGTTGTCGATGCAGGTCAGTGCCCGCAGCAGCCAGATGTCGTCGGCAGCGCCGCTTGCCCCGTTGTACGCCACGGCCGCGTTGTCGTAGCCGTAGATGCCGAGCTCGTCGACGCCCTGGTTCGCAAGACCCGTGTCGAGGACGTTGATGACGTAGTTGCGGATGTTGCCGTGGCTGCCGTTGGTGTAGATCGAGTAGTGGTCGGTCTCGCCCTGGCCGTCGAGGGTGAGCGTGTGCCCCGCGCCCGTGCCGGACTGCAGGCCCGTCGGGCTCGTCACGACATCCATCGACTGCAGGTACCAGACCGTGAACTCGTCCTCGCCGTCGGCGGTGGTCGACGTGAGGGTGGCGTTGCCGTGCACGATGGTCTTCGCGCCGAAGAAGATGTAGCCGGCGTCGCCCCACTGCTCCTTGTTGAGGGCGGCATTGCTGGTCTGTGCGAGGTCGAGACCCGACCGGTCGCCGAGCTGGAAGACATCGACGTCGCTGCCGCCCCACACGTTCGCCAGGCGGTCGCCGACGGGGTTGGCGGAGGACGGCGAGCAGGTTCCGACGGGATAGCCGTAGGTGCCGCCCGCCCCGACGACGCAGTCGGCGATGATCCGACCGCGCAGGATCATCGTGGTGCCGTGCTCGGGGTCGGGAACCGCGAGCGTGCCGCCCGTGTCGGCGTTGCCGAGGTCGCCGCGGATGTCGATCGCGCGGTCGGCCAGGATCTGCGTGAACTGGTGCAGCGTGACGTCGTCGCCGACCCGCAGTTCGACGCCGCCGTCCTCGGCGAAGACCGTGCCGTTGGGGATCACGCGCGGGTGGTCGGGGTTGTTGCCCGGAACCGTGCTGTCGTCCTCGGCGAAGTTCGCGGTGCCGTTGCGGATGAGGAACAGGTCCTCGTCGAGCTGCGCGCTCTCCCGGACGGTGATGCGGATGTCGCCGCCGGTCGCGTGGGCGAAGAGGAGACGGAGGTAGGCATCGGTCTCGGTGAGCCAGATTCCGGCGGATGCCTCGAGGGCGACGTCGTCGGCGACCGCGACGAGTCCGGCATCCGAGGTGCCGTTCGCGTTGTCGGCGCAGTTCTCGTTGACGCACGCGAACGGCGACCCGACGAGCGAGTCGATCTCGAGGTCGTTCGCGGAGACGCCGATCGAGCCGCCGTGCGCGTCGATGTCGATCGTCTGGCCGATCACGTCGGCGGCGGCGTCGTCGAGGGTGTCGAGGATGCTGCCGCTGCGCGTCCGCAGCGACACGTTGCCGGTCGTGAGCGCGTCGTCGCCGGCCGTGTGCACGATGCCGATCTGCAGGTGCCCGGCGACCTGGTCGATGTAGATGCCCTGCGTGTTCGCGTCGTCCGCGGCGGTGTCGAAGGCGTCGAGGTGCCCGGTGGGTCCGCCGACCGCGTCGACCTGGATCTCGAGGAAGTTGCCGGCCAGTCCGATGCCGCCCGAGCCCGACACGCTCCCCGGCTGCCCGAGGCCGTTGTCGCCGGCGACGAGGGTGATGTTGCGGCCGGTGACGTCGACGCCGGTCGGCGTGCCCGCCGCGCAGTCGAGGTCGTAGGCGTCGACGCAGGTGCGGTCGTCGTCGGTGTCGATGATGCCGGCGTCGAGCTCCGCATCCAGGATCCGCGCCGGCGAGCGGAGCGTGACATCGGCGGCGATCGTGGCCATGGTGCACGCCTTCGGCGTCGCACCCGAGCACAGGCCGGTGGCGTGGACGTGGCCGACGCGCAGGTCGCCCTTCGCGCTCTGCTCGACCACGGTGATGTTCCCGTTGGTCAGCACGTCGATCTTGCCTGAGCCGTCGGTGACGCCGTGCACCGCGCCGGTCTCGTCGTCGGTCCACGTCGCGTCCCCGTCGGTGTAGGCGAGGACGGTGACCTCGGTCGCCGGCGACGGGTGGAAGATCGCGATGCTGTGGCCCGCGCGGATGTCGCTGAACGTGACGTTCGTGCGGATCGGGTCGAGGTCGGTGCCGAGACCGACGAGCACGACGGTGCCGCCCACGACGACAGGTGCATCCACGCCGCCGGCGCACGACGGGCCGTCGGGCCGGAAGAAGCACGTTGTCTGCACGCTCTCGATCGGGCTGCCGGAGCCGTACGGGGCGGGCTTGTCGTTCGGGTCGTAGATGTCGACGCGGATGTCGGCGACATCGAGCGGGTCGATGCCCTCGGCCGCGTCTCGGAGGATGACGACGGCGTCGTAGCCGGCCTTGATCGGGCCGAGGACGGGGGCGATCGGGCTGGTGCTCGCGGTGAGCGACGAGCGGCGGAGCGTCGTGACGTCGAGGTAGAGGCTCTGCCCGGCCTCGGCATCGAGGAAGACGGGCTTGAGGACGGCCGGGACGCCGATCTCTCCGGTGTGGAAGATCTGGACCAGGACCAGGGTGATCGGGTTCGGGATCGTGCCGATCGAGCCCTGCTCGGCGTCGAGGGTGACGCGGTTGCTCGTGATGACCTCGTCGCCGGCATCGATGCCGCGAAGGATGGAGCCGCGGTGGTTCGTGATCCGGGTCGAGCCGAGGTTGTTGCGGATGTCTCCGTCGTAGGCGATGTCGAAGCCGGTCGTCTTCGTGGCGCGCAGGCTCTCGATGACGATGTCGGTCGCGGGGAAGATGTGCTGGAGGTGCCAGAACCACTGCGTCGCCGGGGGCGCGTGCGGACCGTTGTCGACCGACACGCTGATGATGGCGGACGGCACCACGTCGAGGTCGGCGTTGAGCACGTCGATCGAGACGCTGTCGGGGTCGGCCGTGCCCTTGATGAAGATGGCCTTGTCGGAGCTGTTGCGGATGAGCACCGAGTTCCAGGTCTGCTGCATGTAGAACATGCCGGCCGTGCCGTGGATGAGTCCGCTGCAGTCGCCGTCGCAGCTGCCGCCGGCGTCGTTGGCCTCGAAGAGCGCAGCCGGCTTCTCGTCGTACAGGATCGGGTCGATCCAGATCGTGTCGCCGGAGATCGTGTCGCCGATGCCGAGGGGCGCTCCGAACTGCGTCGAGCGCACGACGACGTTGCCCGACTTGGCGATGATCTTGCCGGACGAGTCGACGATGAGCACGGGGTTCGGCTCCCCGAGCAGGAAGACGGTCGACTCCCACAGGATGTCGCGGCGGGGCTGGTAGTTCACGTCCGCGTCCGAGCCGCCCACGTCGAACAGGCCGCCGGAGCGGTGCGCGTAGGCGTACAGCCGGTCGAAGCTCGTCAGCGACGAGACGACGAGCTCGCTCGTGCGCACGATCGACTCGTCCACGCCGCGGATGAGCGAGTCGCCGAGGAAGGTCACGTGCGCCCGGGCATCCGTGTCGCCGCCGCCGCAGCCGCAGTTGGAGTTGGCGATCGCCTGCAGGTCGAGGTTCTTGTGCACGGCGCGCAGCCGGACCTCCTCGCCCTCCGACACCGACCCGTTCGCGATGGTCGTGGTGACGCTGTCGTTGACGTGGACATAAGCGCCGGCATCCGAATCTGCGCCCAGCGCGTACGCGTCGGAGTCGGACCGCGCGAACCCGCGCGCGAGCTCGTCGTGCTCGACACGGGCGCCCGTGTCGCCGGCGAAGTCGACGCTCCAGCGCACGCCGCTGCCCGCCGAGTACTGCACCAACGCACCCCGCACGCTCGCGGTGCCGGTGAGGGTGGTGGCGACGGATGCCGCGTGCTCGCGGCCGATGCCGACGCCCTGCTGGTCGTCGTCATTCGCGTCGGAGTTCGTTCCGAGACCGCCCGACCCGGAGGAGGCCCGGGCGTTGCCGAGGAAGGCCGCCGCCGCGTCGAGGAGGATCGTGCGGTTCGCAAAGAGGTCGCCGGCGACCTCGACATCGATGTCGTAGCCGATCTCGAGGTCGACGTCGGTGTCTGCGCCGGCGATGAGGCCGCCGGTGCGGTTGACGGCCTCGCCGTTCGCGCGGCTCTCGCCGAAGGCCGTGATCTGGATGTCGCCGCTCGCGAAGATCGAGGCGCCGTCGGCGACCTTCGTCTGCACGGTGTTGACGAGATCGGCGATGGCGTTCGATGCGCCGAATCCGAGGAAGCCGCCGCCCTTGCCCACCGAGCTCACGGCGACCTGCGCGTACGAGCGACCGTCGACGAGGACGCCCTTGCCGCGGAGCGTGCCGCCCTGCACCTCGACCGACACGGTGGGCTTGACCGTCGCCTCCGAGTACACGTCGCTGAAGCGGAACAGGCCGCCGCCGACGCCGGTCGACGTGGCGCTCACGATGCCGTTCTCCGACGGGCCGACCTGGCTGCCCGGGCCGCCGACGCCGATCAGCACGTGCGGTGTGGCGGGGGGCAGTCCCCCGGCATCGAGGTCGATGTAGAGCCGCTGCGTGCCCGCCGCGCCGCTGGTCACCGCGATGCCCTGGTCGATCAGGTAGTGGGTGCCGAGCTTGTCGATGAGACCGCCGACGACGTTGCCCGCGGCATCCAGCAGCCGGATGTGCGTGCCGTCGACGACGTCGATGAAGTACATGTTGCCTTCGACGAGGCCGATCGGCTCGTACCCGACGCGACGCAGCGAGTGGTTGGCGAGGATCGAGGGGAAGTAGTTCGGGTCGCTGATGTTCAGCACCGTCGACAGCGAGATGACCTGGATGACGCCGGCGCACGAGTTGCCCACGCCGCCGTCGCCGGGAGTCGTGTTGTACGTGCCGATACCGGCGCGGCACGGGTTCAGCGCGAGGCGGAGCATATGAGGCCCGGCCGCCGAGACGCCGAACAGGCCGTCCGGGTCGCCGAGGTAGACGTAGTACGTCTGGCCGTCGTTCAGGCCCGTGATCGCGGGACCGTTCGTGACCGAGTACTTCACCGCGTCGCCGGTCGACCAGCCGTGGCTCGGCGCGTAGATGGTGTTCCACGAGCCGTCGCGCACGATCTGGCCGTCCCCGTTCGTGACCAGCTGTCCCGAGCCGTTCGTGTCGATGTCGATGAGCGTGTTCTTGAAGTCGACTGTCGCCGGTGCCGCGTAGACGACCGCGCGCCCGTCGAGTCCCGCCGAGTTCGCCACCGCGATCTCGGTGGGGCTGGTCACGGTCGTGAAGCTCACGACGACGTTGCCGTCGTCGTCGAGCTGGCTCGTGGACAGACGGATGCGGTTGTCGTCGATCGCGAAGATCCAGTACGACAGGCCGCAGACGAGACCCGCAGCGGGCAGCGTGCCCATGGCGCCCGAGCCGTTGCAGTCGTAGACCACCTTGTCGCCGGTGCGGAAGTTGTGGCCCTGCGGGAAGAAGATGCTGCCCGTCGCCACCTCGACGCTCACGTCCGCGCCGGTGTCGGGGTCGTTGAAGTCGAGCGCTTCGCCGAGGCGGATGGTCGTGTCGTCGACCTTGATCACGCCGTACGTGCGACCGTCGCCGAGTCCGCCGATCGCATTCGGGTTCGGAAGCGTCCCGTTGTCGATCTGCGGGATGCCGGTGGCCGGGGCGGAGTAGCTGACGTTGGCGCCCGTCTGCACCCCGTGCGGGAGGGCGAAGCAGATGGTGTCGGCGCCGTTGCAGTTGATCGCGAGGACCGTGCCGTCGGAGACGGTGCCGGGTGCGACGCCGTGCAGGCCCGTCAGCGACAGGAGTCCCCCGGCCTGCACGAACCCGCCCGTGACGAGGGCGTAGACCTTCGGTTCGGACGTGGACTCGGCCGTGAACCCGGCCTGGATGTCGATGAGGCCGCCGGAGGTCGCGTCGGCGTAGGAGTCGGCGTCGGCCAGCGACTGTGCGAGCACCGTCACGTCGCCGGAGGCCGTGACCTCGCCGCCGCCGATCGTGGCGCGCACCTCGGACTTCGTGGTCGCATCGGCGGAAGAGGCCGAGACCGCGAGAAGCCCGATGCTGAGGCTGTCGACGCTGGCCGTGGTCGAGTCCTGCCCGATGGCCCTGACCTCGATCGAACCCGCTCCGGCGATACCCACGGTGCCGACGGCCGGATCGACAGCTGTCGTGCCGACATCACCGATCAGCTGCGCCTTCGTGACGGCGAAGCTGGAGGCGTTCGGGAACATCACCCCGATGCTCACGGCACCGATGCCCTTGCCGCCGGCGATCGCGGTCGCGTCGTTGTCGGCGTGGGCGTCGAGGAGGAGCTTGCCGCTGAGGCCCGAGATCTCGGCAGGATCGCCGACGACCGCGGACGTGACGGTGGCGGCGGTGATCGTCGCCTTGCCTTCGGCACCCGAGACCCCGATGATGCCCGTCGACAGCACCTTGGCCGTCGCGGTGGCCTCATTGTCGGCGTCCGCCTCGACGGTGAGGTCGTGACCCGAGGTGACGGTGCCGCTCCAGTCCGCCCCGGTCTGCGCACCGATCTCGGCGACGGGCGCCGACACGGCGACACCACCGAGGAAGCCGCCCGTGATGACGTTCGAGAACGCCGTGGCGCGGTTCGTGGACGTCGCGGTGAAGTCGTAGTCCGCGCCGCTCGCACCGAGCGAGCCCGCACCACGGGCGAACGTCTCGCCGCTCACGTGCGCGTAGGCTGCGCCGATCGCGAGGCTCACCAGCGCGATGGCCGCGGTCAGCACGCGTGCCTCGGCGGTACTGCCGGCGGTCGCGCGCACCCGCACCGCCGTCGCCCCGGTGACGGCGCCGTTCATGGTCGCGGCGACCTCGTTGTCGACCTCGGCGATCGCGATCATGGCCTTGAGGTCGATGAGTCCGCCCGAGATCGCGTCGACGATCGCCTTCGCGAAGCTGCCGTCGCCGTGCGTCTTCGCGGTCACCGCGATGATGCCGGTGGAGTTCAGCGTGCCACTGGCCACGGTCGCACGCACCCACGCACCGGACGTGACCTCGACGCTCGCCCACGCGCCGGCGAGTCCGATGAGGGCGATCCCGCCCATGAAGGTGTCGGAGGTGGCCCGGTTCTCGGCATCCGCCTCGACGGTGATGCCCGACGCGTTCGTGATGCTTCCGGCGACCTCGGCGAGGGTGTGACCCGACAGCACCGCGAACACGACCTGGATCTGGACGCTGACGCCTCCGCCACCGCCCGCGGGCGCCGTCACGCTCGCCTCGTTGTCGGCGGTCGCGCGGACCGTCACCTGCCCGGTCGTCGTGGTGTTCCCGCGCAGCGTCGATTCGAGGTGTCGCGAGGAGTTCGCGCGCGCCACCGTCACACCGAGCGCGAAGGCGCCGACCGTGACGTTCAGCGTCGTGACGCCGACCGTCCGGGTGCCGTCGGCCGTGACCGAGACGCCGCCCGCGCCGATCGTGCCGACGGGCGCCGCCGATGCGCGCGCCGTGCCGCCCAGTTCGACGAAGGTGAGCACGCCGCCGATGCCGACCGCGCCGCCCGCCAGCGAGATGCCGAGTGCCGTCACCGTCACGTTGTCGGTGACCTTCGCCTCGTACTTTCCGACCACGCCGCCTGCCCCGACCGCCACGGTGCCGTTCTCGAGGGCCGTCGCCGGGTCGTAGCCGCTCACCGCGCGGTTGTCGCCGTCGACGCTGACGTACGCGATGGCGAACCCGACGGCTCCCGCACCGACCGCGACACCGATCGAGTAGACCTCGAGCGAGCGGTTCGCGACGGACTCGAGCAGCACCCGGCCCCCGGCCCGGCGCAGCTGCGCCCCGGAGTCGATGTGTGCGAACTGCCGGCTGGTGTCCTTGATCACGGTCACCTGACCGCCGATGCCCACGAAGCCGCCGCCTGCGGCGAGGCCGAAGCCGAGTCCGTGCTCGGTCATGACCGCGCGCACGCTGATCTCGTCGGACCCGCCCGCGCCCGCCGTGATCTGGGCGTTCTGGCCGACGGATGCCTCGGTGTTGCTGCGGATGTTCAGCACCAGCACCGATCCGCCGCCGCCGACGAAGCCGCCGCCGATCGCACCCGCGATGCCGAGGATCTCGAGGTCGTCGATCGCCCACACGCGCACCGACCGGCCCGCGCTGATGATGCCGTCGATGGATGCCGTCGTCCCGCCGGCCGGCGGGATCGCGAGGGCGTCGGCGGTGAGTCCCGTGGTCGGAGCGGCACCCGCGATGCCCGACGAGGCGCCTGCCATGGCGGCGCCGACGCGCGAGTTCGTCTTCTCCTCGCCGTCGATCATGACCCACTCCGACGGCTTGGCCTCGGGCGAGGCGCCCACGGTCGTGGAGTTCCCGGTGGGGCGGTACTTGTGCCCGTTGAAGGTCACGTACGAGCTCGCGTCGTCCTTGTCGTACGAGACCGCGTTGCTCCACGCGGTGAAGGTCCGCGTGCTGGTGGTGCCGTTGAGCGCGTCCTTGTAGCCGCCGTCGCCCTTGGCGATGGAGTCGGCTTCGTCGGTGTTGTCCTTCGCGGTGGGCGCAGCATCCGTCTCGCCCTCCCACTCGCCGCTGGTGCCGGGGGTGTCGTTCGCGTGGTCGATCGTCGCCGCCCAGCGCTTGCCGCCGTGGGTGACGACGTCGCCCTTGAGGTAGAACAGGTCGGCGTCGTTCGCGACCGTCGAGCTGTAGTCGCCCCGGAACCGGCCGCCGTCGGCCTGGTGGTAGGTGCCCGACTGCTGCACGCCGATCGCCCAGATCGACAGCGAGATCGCGAGGCCCACGGCGCCGCCCGCGATGCTCACCGCGATCGAGCTGACGTCCTTCACCGACAGCGCGAAGACCTCGACGTCGTCGTTCGCCTGCACCGTGGCGCCGGTGCCGATCGCCGCCTGCACGCTGGTGTCGGCGATGCCGATGTCGATGCCGCCCGCCACGCCGACGAATCCGCCCGCCGCGCCGCCGGCGATCGTCAGGGACTTGAAGCGGTCGACCGCCGACACGTTCACCGACTGCGCGGCGGAGGCTCCGGCGAGCGTGTTCACGAGGCTGCCGGCCGCGATGAAGGCCTTGGTGGTGACGCGGAGCAGCGTGACGGCGATGCCGCCTGCGACGCCGACGAACCCGCCGCCGATCGCCGGCACGAGCCCGAAGACATCCTCGGAGCTGGACGCCTGGATGGCGACGCCGTGGAACGGGGTGCCGACGCCGTAGCGGTCGAAGCGGTCGCCCGTGATCGTGCCCGCGTACACATCGGGGAGCCCTGCGCCCGTGGCCGCGGCATCCACCACCGATCCTGCGCCGAGAGAGGCCTGCGTGTCCTTCGTGAGCAGCGCGATGCCGACGGCTGCTCCGACACCGACCACTCCGCCCGCGATGGCGGCGGTGATGAGGATCGCCTTCGTGTCGTCGCTCGCGAGGACGAGCACGTTGTTGCCGGCGCGCAGCGTCGCTCCGCCGGAGGTGCAGGTCGCGGCGTCGCCCGCGGGCGTGCCCGTGCAGGCGTACGTCTTGGTGTTGAGGATCGAGACGGCGACCGTGGCCGCGACGCCCACCGTGCCGCCGCCGGCGCCGACCACGACCGAGACGACGGCGTCCTTCGCCCGCGCGGTCACGGCGATGTCGCCGCGCGCCCGGACGATCGCACCGCTGCCGACGTGGGCCCGGGTGTTGAGGTTGACGACGCGGACGCCGACGGGGATGGCCACCGCGGCGCTGCCCGCGATCGACAGCGCCCCGGCGATGCCCAGGTGGTAGAACTGGCTCGCCGCCGCGACGAGCACGCTCTGTGCGGTGCTCGATCCGGCCGTCGCCGCACTGCAGTCCGCGTTGCAGTTGACGCGCGCGCTGTCGCCGATCCATGCGTAGGTGTGGACGTTGTCGACGTTCACCGCACCGGCGAGGTTGACCGCCGCGGTGCCGGCGACTCCGGCCGAGATGCCGACGACGGCGATGTCGTCGCTGCTGCTCGCGGTGACCGCGACGCCGCGGAAGGTGTCGGTTGACAGCTCGACGACCCGCGGCCCGTAGGCGCTCGCGTCGCCGCCGGGGGTGACGCCGCTCTTCACGATGCTGTGCCCGCGACCCGTCGTGTTCACGGTGCCGAGTCCGGTGAGGATCACGCCGCCCTTGTCTTCGGGCTTGTTCCGCAGCTTCAGCTGGTTCGCGGCGAGACCGCTCGTCTCGGCGTAGTACGTTCCGCCGTCGATGAGGCCCGAGATCGGCAGGCCGCCGCCGGAGCTGTAGACGACGGTGTCGCCGTCGCTGAAGCCGTGATCGTACGGGAGCGTGATGAGCCCGCCCGCGCCGATCGCGCCGGGCTTCAGCGGGTTGAAGCGGAGCGAGTCGTCCTTGCGGACGCCGGCCTGGTCGGTCGGGATGAGGCGGTGGCTCTCGCCCGTGCCGCCCGAGACGCCGATCGCCGCGTCCTGCAGGTTCTGCTGCTGGTGCAGCTTGACGCGGAACGCGTCGACGACCTCGACGTAGTACACCTGCTGCGGCGTGACCTCGTCGCCCGGGGTGTCGTCGAGCCCCGCGATGTTCGCACCGTAGCCCGAGTCGTAGATGACCTCGTCGCCGTTGTGGAAGCCGTGCGCGAAGCCGAGGTTGATGACCCCGCCGCCTTCGAGGGCGACCGACGGGTCGAAACGCGTGTCCTGCGTCGTGACGGTGTACCCGCCCGTGACGACGTCGAGCGCTGAGCCGTTGCCGAGGCCGATCACGCGGGAGAACGCCCCGATGAACGACCGCGTGCTCTTCGTGACCACGGGAACGGCGACCGCGGCGCCGACCGCCGCGGTGCCGCCGCCCGAGATGTTGCCCGCGATGACGTTGAGACGGAGGCGATCGGATGCTGCGAGCCGGACGCTCCCCGACACCTCGAGGTCTGCGCGGTCGGAGGCCGACGTGCCGTCCTGCACGTACGCGCGTGTCGTGATGTTGATGACGGAGACACCGGCGTTGACGTTGACCGCCGCGGTGCCGCCGAAGCCGCCGCCGACCGAGATCGAGTCGATCCCCTCGGTCGAGGTGGCGTCGACCGTGAGGTTGCCGGAGCCCCGGACCACGGCATCCTTCCCGATCCAGGCCTCGGTCGTCTTGTTCAGCACCTCGACGTCGACGCCCGCGCCCACGCCGGCGGTGCCGCCGTAGGTGAGCTGCCCCGCGAGCGACAGGATCGTCGTGTCGTCCTGCGCCTTCACTGCCACGTTCGTCGTGGGCTGGCTCACGCTGCCGAGGAGGCTCGCCTTCGTCACGTCCGTCGTCGTGTTGACGACGACGGAGCCCGCGACGCCCGCCGTGCCGCCGCCCGAGCCGCCGACTGCGAGCAGCAGCAGATCCGCGGACTGGGTGGCCGAGACCGTGAGTCCCGCGCCGCCCGCCTGGACGTCGGCGCCCGCGCCCACTTCCGCCTCCACGGTGCTGCCGCGCACCACGACGACGGCCGATGCTCCGACGCCCGCGGAGCCGCCGCCGATCGCGAGGTTGCCCGCCGCGACGTCGGCCTCCATCTGGCGGCTCGCGGCCACGGTCACAGCGCCCGTCGCGTGGACGGTGCTGTTCGCGCCGATGTGGGCACGTACCTTCGGGTCGGAGCCGCCCTGGTCGAAGACGAAGACGATGACCGCGCCGGTCACGGCGACGGAATTGAGGCTCACGCCGCCGGCGATCGCGAGGAGGAACCAGTCCTCCGTGCCCTTCGCCTCGACGGTGACCGAGCCGCCGGCGTCGACATCGGCGGAGGACCCGATCCACGCCCGCACGTTGGAGTTGGCGACCACGACGACGACGGTGATGCCGACGCTCGCCGAGCTCTGGCTGAGCGCCAGCGTGCCGCCGACGTCGACGACGTCGAGCGAGTCCTCGGCGCGCACCGTCACCGACTGACCGGCGCCGCCCGCGATCGTCTGGTTCACCTGCGCGCCGTCGCCGATCCAGGCGCGGGTGTCGATGTCGAAGATGTCGACGATGAACGCGCCGGTGACGGCCGCTCCGTCGTTGCTCGCACCGCCGGCGATCGCGACCGACGACAGTTTCAGCCAGTCGATCTTGCCGGCGAGCGGCTTCGGCACCTCAGGGACCAGCGGCTCGATCGTGGAGGTGGCCGACACGGATGTCGCGCCCGCGGCGTTCGTCGTCGTGACGGAGCCGGCCGCGGTGCCCGACTCGATCGCCGCGGTCGTGGTGATCTCGAAGTAGTTGACCGAGAACGCCCCGCCGATGGCGGCACCGCTGTCGGTGGAGAGCGCACCCGCGATCGCGAGGTTCTGGAACCCGAAGCGCTGGCCGGCGAAGACGGTGATCGCCCCGTTCGCCGCCTGGAGGGTCGCGCCCGCGCCCACCTTCGCCTCGGTCGTGAGCAGGAGGATCTGCACCGCCGCGCTGCCGGCGAACGACGTGCTCTGGCCGCCTCCGGCTGCGAAGGCCCAGGCGACGAAATCGTCGCGCGACGGCGCGTTCGACACGAGCGGGGTCGAGGCGCGGACGATCACGCCGCCGTTGCCGCTGACCGTGGCATCGGTGCCGATCTCGGCGCGCGTCGTGATGTCCTGCACGTTCAGGCTGATGGCGGCGCCCACCCGCGTGCCGCTGGACTGCAGGTCGATGGCCGATCCCATCGCGAGAGCCCGCGCGTTCGCGGCGAGGAGACTCTGCACCGTGACCGCGCCGCTCAGCGCCGTCACGGTCACGTTCGCGGCGATGCGCGCCGTGCTCGTCGCCACGACCCAGTTCACCGCGACGGCCGCGCCGACCTGCGTCGACCCGCTGCCGGTGCCGGACTGACTCGAGGACTGGCCGTTCGCACCGGACGCGCCGTTCGAGCCGTTCGTGCCCCCGTTGGAGGTCGGCATCGAGTTCGTGTCGCTCTTGGTGCCCTGCGTGTTCGGGTTCGAGCCGCCGACGGCGTCCTTCGACTCGTCGTCGCCCGACTTGCCCCCGCTTTCGGCGCCCTTCGCGCTCGCGACGGCCTTCGCCTCGGACCGCACCTCCGACAGCGCTTCGACGGTGACCGCGGTCCCCTGCACGTTCCGGGCGATCTCGGCGAGCGTGTCCCATCCGACGACCGCGTTGACGACGACGGTGGCGCCGACCGCGGTGCTCTTGCCCGCCGCATCCGCGTTGCCCTCCGTCGCGATCCACGTCACGTGCGTTGCCCGCACGACGACCGCGCCGGTCTGCACCGTCGCGGCGCCGCCGGCGATGCGCGCGGTCACGTGGTCGTCCACGCTGATCACGAGGGCGACCACGGGCGTGACCGCCGTATCGCCCGCGGTGCCGCCCTCGGCCTTGGTCGCGAGGTCGCGGAACCCGGCGGCCGAGACGGTGAGTGCACCGCCCCCGCTGAAGCCGCCCGAGATGCGGGCGGTCACGTCGCTGCCGTCGATGACCTGCAGCGCGAACGAGGCGCCGACGCCCGTCGCCGAACCCACCTTCGCCTTGCTGGTGGCGGTGGCCGCGTCGCGCTCGTTGCTCTGGGCGCGGATGACGGATGCTCCGGACGAGAGCGTGACGACGGCTCCGGCCGGCACCAGCGCTTCGATGGTGCTGCTCAGGACGTTGATCGCGAGGGCGCCGGCGACGCCCACGCTCGTGGACTTGCTCGCTCCGGCGCGCGCGGTCGACACGATCTCGTGCTCGAACAGCCGGAACAGCTGGTCGGCGGCGGGGCTCGTCGGCAGCGTGTCGCCGTCGCCGACGGTGACGCCGTTCTGCTTCACCCAGGCGTGGCTGCCGTTGCGCTTGTAGAAGCCCACCGTGTTCGCGCCGTCGGCCTTCGTGAGCTCGAACCAGGTGTCTTCGGCGATCTGGTCGGTCGGCAGCTGCGACTTCTCGACCACGGTGTTCTTCGTGACGAACACCCATGCGCCGCCCTCGCCCTTCCAGACGCTGCCGGCCGGGTGGCCGTCCTTCTCGGCGTCGAGGACATACCAGTTGCCGTTGACGACCGAGGCGGGCAGCGCGTCGACGGTGCCGGTGAGGCTGACGTCGGTCTCCATGCTCCAGCTGCCGCCGGAGTACTTGTACAGCCCGTCGTCGCCGCCCGACGCGTCGTCACCGTCGGCGTTCGTCTTGACGAAGATCAGATCGCCCTCGCTCGGGCCCGGCAGCTGCTCGCCGGATTCGACGGTCTCCCAGCGCTTCGCGACGTCGTTCCAGCGGCGCACGACGTCGTCGGTGTCGCCGTCGAGCATCTCGGCGATCACGGTGAGCCCGGTCGCCGTGATCGCCGATGCCCCCGTCGTGGCACGGACCGTGATGTCGACGGCCTGCACGGCGACGCCGGCCCCGACACCCACGGAGCCCTTCGTCGCGGTGTCGCCGCGTGCATCGGCGAGCGAGTCGGTGTCGCCGCGGGCGATGAGCGACACCGCTCCGCCTGCCGCGACGGCGATGCCGTCGGCGAACCGCGCCGTCACCGATCCCGAGACGACGGCGATGGCGATCGCGCCGGCGATCGACACCGAGTTGCCGCTCGAGGAGCCGCTGGAGTTCTGACCGGTCGCCGCCTTCGGCGTCTGCGTCGTGGAGGTGCTGCCGCCGCCGTTGGCGGACTTCGTGGACTTCGCGTTGCCGAGGTTGTCGTCGGCCTTCTCGTTGACGTCCTTGCCGCCGGAGTCCTTGCCCTCCGAGGGCTTGGCACCCTGGGCTGCGGCCTTCGCGGTGGTCTTGGCGTCGATGCGCTGGGTCGCGGTGAACGAGACCGCGCCGGTGGTGGTGAGGCTGCGGTCGCTGCCCGAGGTGGACGAGACGTCGTCGAGGATGGCGAGGGCGAGCGAGATGCCGATGCCGGCGGTGCTGCCTGCGACCGTCGAACCCTTCGCCGTGGTGTCGGCGGTGACGGTCTGGGTGGCGGAGGCGGTGATGCTCGACGCGCTGAGCGGAGCGGAGCCTTTGCCGACCGAGGCGCTGGTGCGGATGACCGCGAGGAGGATGGCGACCGAGGGGGTCACGCTGACCGTGGCGGAGGCTGCGCCGGCCTCGGCTTCGGTGGTGAGCACGACATCGTGCGTGGCGGTGATGCTGACGGCGCCTGCTCCGGTGAGCGGGGGGCCGCGGGTCGGGTCGGCGGCCTGGCTGATGCCCGCGTACACCAGGTGGGTCGGCAGGTTCAGGGCGACGGCGGCGCCGATGCCGACGGTGCCGTCCCCGGACTGCGTGGCCTTCGCGGAGGCCTTGTCGTTCGACTTCGACCCGGCGCTGATCGACACCGCGCCGCCGCCCGTGATGACGACGCCCGGGATCGGCCCGGGCCCCGGGAAGGGCGAGTTCGAGCCGTCGGCGTCGAGGACAGCGCGCGTGCTCTCGTTGACGATGTTGAGCGCGAAGGCCGCGGCCACGCCGAGCGTGCCGTCGGTGTGCGAGGCACCCGCTTCGGCGACCGCCAGCGTGGTGTGGGTTCCCGCGTCCTTCATCTGAGCCGTGATCGTGAGACCCGACGCCTGCACGCCCGCGCCGACGCCCACGCCGGCTTCGGTGGTGATCGTGACCTTGTTGACCGCGACCGCGGCGCCGATGCCGACGGTCGACGAGTTCGTCGCCGTGCCCTTGGCCGAGGCCGAGGCATCGGTGTCGGCCCGAGCCACGAAGCTGACCGTCCCGCCGGTGGCGAGAGACGCGCCCGGCAGCAGCATGGCGCGCGCCACCGAGGAGACGAGGTTGAACGCGATCGCGGCGGCGACGCTCACGCTGGTGCCGTCCTCGTTCTTCGCCTGCGGCGTGGTCGAGCCGCCGCCCGCGCCACCGCTGGTGCGGCCCGCGGCGTTGCCGAGCTTCGCGTCGGACTTCGTGTTGACGTTGTCGCTGCCGGCGTTGCCGCCACCCTGGTTCTCGGCGGGCGCGCCGGTGGCGCTCGCCTCGGCGGCCGTGGCCGTCGTGGACGTGCCGTCGGCGGTGAGCCCGACGTCGCCGGTCGCGGTGACGGCACGGGCGACGGATGCCTCGACCTCGTGATCTGCGGACGTCAGAGCGAACGAGATGGTCATGGCCAGCGACGATCCTGCGCCCGCGTTCGTCGCGCCGGTGGCGCTCGTCGTCGCCTTGGCGGTCTGGGTGGCGGTGGCGGCCAGCGATCCGAGCGTGAGAGCCGGCCCCGCGAGGACTCCGGCGAACGTGCGGACGTTGTGGATCGCGATGCTCGCGACGCCGGTCAGGGTCGCGCTGGTGCCGCCGTCGGATCCTCCGACGGTCGTCGTGGTGGCGTCGTCGGCGCCGGTCGCGGTCATCGTCAGGACGCCGATGCCGGAAGGCGCGGCGCCTGCGCCGATCGCCGCCACGATGTCGTCGCGGACGAGGCTCAGCGCGACGGAGGCCCCGGCTCCGACGGCGCTGCCGTTGTCGCCGCCGAGCTCCTGCTTGGCCGTCGCCTTCGCGGTGCTCTTGTGCGCGCCGCGAGCGGTGATGGCCACGGCCCGGTTCGCGAAGGAGCCGGCGCCGTCGATCGTGGCCGAGGTCAGCGCGTCGATCTTGGCCAGGGCGAAGGATCCTGCCACGGCGATCGAGCCGCCCGAGGTCTTCTTGCCCGAGACTGCGGTGGCGGTGAACGACGAGTGCCCGACGTCGGGGCCCTCGGCGGCGATCGTGAGGCCGCCGGCGGCATCGATCGCGCCGCCCTGGACGAAGGCCCGGGTCGAGAGGTCGGTGATCAGGAGGGCGATGCCGATCCCGACGCCGTTGCCGCTCGCGCCGCCGCTGCCCGTGGTGGTGCCGCCGTCGCCGGTGACGGCGATGGTGTTCTTCCCTCGCGCCGTGACCTTCTGCGTGCCGGTCGTCACGACCTTGGCGCCGACGATCCGGCCGGTGGTGTGCGAGTCGGTGAGCGCCATGCCGAACGCGCCGGAGATGCCGATGCCCCCGTCGCTGGTGCTCGCCTGGCCGTTGCCGCGTCCGGCGCCGTTCGAGTTCTTGTTGTTCTGCGACGCGCCGCCGGGGCTCGCCTTCGCGGTGGCGGTCACGTCGGCCGTCTGCGACGCGAGGATCGCCAGGGAGCCCGCCGTCGAGCCGGTCGTGTTGGTCGAGTCGATGGCGGCGTCGGTGGTCTGCGACAGGTGCGCGATCGCGACACCTGCGCCGCTCGATGCCTCGTGCGCGTCGCCGACGGCGTTGAGCGTGGCGCTGTTCGCGGCCGCGATCCCGAGCGCTCCCCCGACGATCATGCGCGCGTTCCCCGTGACCTTCCCGAGGGCGATCGCCGTGACGCTCAGGATCGCGACCGCCGCATCGAAGTCGCTCGACAGCGGGTCCTCGTCCTTCGACGGATCGGTCTGGGGCGTCGCTCCGACGTCCACCGTCGAGGTGGCCGAGATCGTCGCCGCGCCGTCGACGTCGACGACCGCGTCGCCGCCGACGGTGGCGGACGCGTTCGAGGTGACGAACGCGGCGTCGCCGTAGTCCTTGATGAGGGTGACGGGGCCGACGGTCGACGTGGCCGTCGCCGTGAAGTCGCCGGTCGCCGTGATCGTCGCGCCGCCGCGCACGTCCACGACGGCGTCGGCATCGGCGAGCACGAGGTAGGCGCTGCCGGCGGTCGCGTCGGGCACGACGGTGGCCGTGGCTGTCAGGGTGATGCCGCCGGTGGCCGCCCCGCCATCACCGGTCGCGGTGAGCGACCCGCCGTCCACGATCACCGATGCATCGGCGTCGTGGTCGAGGCACTCCGTGAGGCTGAAGTCGTCGAAGTCCGTGCAGTCGGGGACGTTCACCGGGATGCCGTCGGTGTTGCTCTCGGCCGCGGTCAGCGTGATGTCACCCGCGCTCAGCGAGCCGGTGACGGTGATCGTCTCGAACTCCGCGAGGAACGCGGCGAACCCGAGGTTCAGCACGTCGGCGATGGTGAGCGAGTCACGTCCTCCGCCGCCGGTGATCTTCAGCACGGTGCCCGTGCCGACCGGCGCGGTGAACGTCGTGGTCTCGAAGGTGCCGTTGGCGCTGCGCAGCTGCAGCTGGCCTGCCGACGGGCCCGCCTCGAGGATCGCCTCGTCGTCCTTGTCGTCGGCGAGGGCGAAGCCGACACCGGCGCCGGGGTCGTTGTCGGCGACGATGGGCTCGATGCCGGCGTACTCGACGCGGGTCGAACCGAACAGCATCACGCCGCTCGAGCCGTCCGTCGGCTGCGAGGTGAAGCCGCCCGCGCCACGGGTGGCGAGCGTGTCGAATCCGGCAGCTCCGTCGAACCCGATCGTGATTGCGGGATCGGTCCCGCCGAAGTCGATCGTGAAGGTGTCGTCACCGGACGTGCCGGTGACGCGGATCACGGAGATCTCGGAGAGCGCCCGTGTCACGCCCTCGAACGTCACGGTGCCGTCGCCGTGGAAGACCAGGAACGACGAGGTGCCCGACATCGTGACCACCCACGGGGCGGGCGCCGCGGGGGCCGCCGGAGCAGGCTCGGCCGGGGCCGCGGGCGCGGGGTCAGCGGGGGCGGGAGCAGACGGTGCCGGGTCGACGACCGTGGGCTCGACCGGGGCCGGCGCGGGATCGACCGCCGGGGCGGGATCGGGCGCAGGCGCGGGCTCAGGATCCGGCGCGGGAGCAGCCGGCTCCGGCGCGGGCGCGGGCTCGGCGGGCGTCGTCGTCTCGGCCGGCGCGGGCTCGGTCGGCGCGACGTCCGTCGCCTCGAAGGGCCGCACGTCGAGCGCGGCCGGTTGCCCGACCATCTCGCCGGACGCTGGTGCCGCTTGCCCGCCGCTCACCGTGAGCTCGGGTGCGGCGGGTGCGGATGCCGGTGTCGGGGCGGACTCGCGCGCGACGGTGACCGTCGCGGCGGCAGCGCTCGCGGGCGTGCCGAAGGGGATCGCAATGCTCACGGCGACGGCGATCGCCGTCGCATACGCGAGCACTCCGAACGCTGCGCTCTGAGAGCGCTTCGTTCCCTCACCCCAAACCATGACGCGCCTGTCGCTCGATCGAACTGACAACAACGCGCCGGTGCACTCGTTCCGCTACGCGGCTCCCCCGAACCCCGGCGATGACACATGCATCGAACCCCTTGTCCGGTTCTCCGCACCCGCCCACCCGAGGGCAACACGCACGGCGGACCGAACAGCGGCAAAGCTAGACCCGCCCACCGAGTTCCGTCAAGGGTGTGTCGTGAATTCCTGTTCAGACGGCACATTCCGTCGACGGAATGTCATCGCGGAACAGCAGCTCAGTTCAGGCCGGAGTAGGCGTGGAGGCCTTTGAAGAACATGTTGACGATCGTGAAGTTGAAGATCACGGCGGTGAAACCGATGATCGACAGCCACGCCGAGCGCGAGCCGCGCCAGCCGCGCGTGGCCCGTGCGTGGATGTAGCCGGCGTAGAGGACCCAGATCACGAAGGTCCAGACTTCCTTGGTGTCGAAGCCCCAGTAGCGGCCCCACGCGTCGTTGGCCCAGATGGATCCGGCGATGAGCGTGAAGGTCCAGAAGATGAAGCCGAGGATCGCGAAACGGTAGGCCAGCGACTCGAGCGCCTCGGCGCTCGGGAGCGTCTTGAGGAAGCCCGGGCCGGTCTTGGCGGTACCGGATGCCGCGGCCTCGGCCGTCGCGAGTGCCGCGATCTTCGTCTCGCGCCGGGCCTGCATGAGCTGCAGCACCGAGAGGCCGAAGGCGAGGGCGAACAGCGCCGTCGCGAGCGAGGCGACGAAGACGTGGATGACGAGCCACACCGACTTCAGCGGGTCCATGAGGGGCACGATGTCGGTGTAGAACCAGATGGCCGTGCCGCCGAGCAGCACCACCACGAGGCCCGTGATGAAGGTGCCGAGGAATCGCAGGTCGTAGCGGAAAAGCACACCGAGGTACACCGCGACGATGAGAAGCGTCCCGGTGAGGGCGAACTCGTACATGTTCGACCACGGCACGCGCCCCGCGGCGATGCCGCGGGTGACGTCGCCGCCGAGGTGGAAGAGGAAGCCGAGCACCGTCAGCGAGGTGCCGATGCGGGCCCAGACGAGCCGCGCGCGCTTTCCGACGGGGGCGTTGAGCGCCGCCTCCGACGCCGTCTCCTGCGCCCGCAGCTGCTCGACGATGCCGCCGCGCGAGCCTGCGCCGGCGCCACCGGCGGCGACGAGTTCGCGCTCGCGCGCGGTCTTGGCCGCAGCATCCTTGGCATCCACGGCGACCGCGCCACGACGGGCCAGGTCGACCGCGTACGCGATGAACGCGAGGGCGTAGATCGCGATGGCCGTCCAGACCAGCAGCACCGAGACCGAGTCGAGGGTGAGGGGGGAGGCGTCGGGCATGGCTCTCAGTCTACGTCGGGGGTGGATTCGGGCTTCGTGGGACGTTCGCCCGCCGAAGCGGGGTCGGCGAGCGATGCGAGGTGGCGCTGGGCGAACTGCTCGACCGCGCCCTCGAGCGCAGGGTCCTCGCCACGCGCGAGGCCGGCGTACTCGAGGTGCACGGTGTGGCCCTGCCGCGTGGCTTTGACCCACATGCGACGACGCGGCACGAAGAGCGCGGCGAGCAGGCCGGCCGTCGCGAGCACGGCGAACACCAGCACCCACGTCGCCGCGGCGTCGCGATGGATCGACAGCGACACGTACCGCTTGACCGAGTCCTGGAAGCCGGCAGCGTCCGGTGTCTCGTTCTCGAAGGTGATCGTGCCGAGGCCGTCCGGAAGGTCGACGGTGTCGCCGGGCTTGAGCTCGAGCGAATCGGTGCCCGAATCGCCGCCGGCCAGCTGGGTCATCTCGCTCGGGTCGAGCGTGTACACCGACTTCGGCACGCCGCCGTCGATGCCGAGGTCGCCGGCGTAGACCCAGAAGGTGAGCATCGGGTACTCGAGGTCGCCGTACACCGAGGTGTAGGCGCCGTTCGTGAGCTCCTGCGCGGTGGGATAGAAGAAGCCCACGAGGCCCACCTGGTCACGGAGGCCGTCCGGCACCTTCACGACACCCTGCGAGGTCATGTTGTTGTCCTGCGGCAGGAACGGCACAGACTCCGAGAAGACCACGTCGCCGTCGCTGTCCCGGATGGTGATGGTCGGCGCGTAGCCGTTGCCCATCAGGTACACCTTGTCGCCCGCGATCTGCAGCGGGTGGTTGACGCGCACCTCGCCCGCTTCGGCATCGGCGTCCGGGAACTGCGTCGTCAGGTGCGCGACGAAGTCGCCGGCCTGCCCCGCGCCCTGCGCGCCCGGGGTGACGTACGAGAGCGAGAACTCGTCGAGCGTGAGCGCGTAGGGCTGGAGGGCGTCCTCGTCGACGAACCGGCCGGGATTGAACGACGTGTAGTCGAGCATCGTGTTGACCCAGGTGCGGCCCTCGATGATCACCGTCTGCCCGGTGTACGTGAACCCGCCGCCGATGCCGACCGCGAGCAGGACGCCGACCAGAGCGGCGTGGAACACGAGGTTGCCGGTCTCGCGCAGGTACCCGCGCTCCGCCGACACCGACAGCGACTTCGCGCCGTCGTAGCGGGCGACGCGGTACCCCGCCTTCTTCAGCTGCTGCTCGGCGGCCTCGATGGCGGTCGTCGCGGCGGCGGCAGCATCCGTGTCGTCCGGGTACTCGAGGATCTCGGAGCGGTGGGCGTCGAGCCGCGCCAGTCGCGCGGGCGTGCGCGGCGGCTGCGCGCGCATGGCCTTGTAGTGGTGCTTGGTGCGCGGGATGACGCAGCCGACGAGCGAGACGAAGAGCAGGATGTAGATCGCCGAGAACCACGGCGACGTGTACACGTCGAACAGGCTCAGGTTGTCGAGCACCGGGGCGAGGTCGGGGTTGTCGACGAAGTACTGGCGCACGCCGTTGGGGTCGGCGCTGCGCTGCGGCACGAGCGAGCCGGGCACGGCGGCGATCGCGAGCAGCAGCAGCAGCACGAGCGCGGTGCGCATCGACGTGAGCTGGCGCCAGCCCCAGCGCAGCCATCCGACCACGCCCAGAGCGGGCTGGGTGACGTCGGGCGCCGCGGAGTCCGCGTGGTCGGAGGGCCTCAGCGGGTCGGTCACGTCGTCGGTCACAGAACCTTCCGGAGCGTCAGAGCGGGGCCGGGACACTGGCGAACACCCCCTGGAGCTGGGCCATCACGGCGGTCCAGACGCCCGTGACCATGAGGAGGCCGAGAACGATGAGCACGGCGCCGCCGATGAGGTTGACGACGCGGATGTGGCGACGCAGGAACGACACGGAACGCGTCGCCCACCCGAATCCCAGGGTGAGGAGGAGGAACGGGATGCCGAGCCCCAGCGAGTACGCCACGCCCAGGAGCGCGGCACGCGCGGCAGAGCCCGAGTCGAACGCCATCGTCAGGATGACGGCGAGGGTCGGGCCGATGCACGGCGCCCACCCGATGCCGAGCGCGATGCCCAGAAGCGGCGCCCCGATCAGACCGAGGTTGCCCCTCACCTGCGGCCGCGCGATGCGCTGGGCCATGCCGAACCACCCGATGAAGACGAGCCCCATCGCGATGATGACGACGCCGAGGATGCGGGTGATGAGGTCCTGGTACTCGAGCAGGAAGCGGCCGAGGGTGCCGCCGAGCATCGCCATGCTGACGAAGACCACGGTGAACCCCGCGATGAACAGCAGCACGCCCAGCACCAGACGCCCGCGCGCGGGTGCGTCATCACCCCCGCTCGTTGAGCGAGCGAGGGACGAGCGAGACGAGGCGCCCTGGGCGTCCGCGGAACGCGAGGGCGGAGCATCCGTTCCGACAGCCACCGGCGCCGGCCGCGGCGAGACCGCGCCGCCGATGAACCCGAGGTACCCCGGGACCAGCGGCAGCACGCACGGCGAGAGGAACGAGATGGCGCCGGCGAGGATCGCGATGGGGATGGCGATCAGGAGCGACCCGTCGGCGACCAGGGCGCCGAGGTTCACGACTCCTCCAGGGCGTCGCGCACGATGGTCTCGAGGATCGACGCCTCTTCGATCTGGCCGACCAGGCGTGCGGCGACGCGGCCCTGCTTGTCGAGCACGATCGTGACGGGCACCGCGTTGAGCGGGGTCTCCCCCGCGAAGGCGAGCTTGATCGAGCCGTCCTCGGTCGCCAGGGCGCTGGGGTACTCCACCCCGTACTTCTCGGCGAACGCCTGCGATGCCGCGGCGCCGTCGTACAGGTTCACCCCGAGGAACGAGACGCCCTGGCCCTGGAACTCCGCGTCGACCGCGGCCAGCTCGGGAGCCTCGACGCGGCACGGCGCGCAGCCGGCGTACCAGAAGTTCACGACGAGCACGTCGCCCGCATAATCCGCGCTCGAGGTCGTGCCGCCCGTGTCGAGCGCGCCCTCGAACTCCACGGGTTCGGTGCGATCGGCGGCCGGGATCTCGACGACGCGGAAGCCGTCGGCCGCGACGAAGCCCTTGTTGTCACCCGAGCGGTACTGGTCGGCAAGGGGGTCGCTCGTGCACGCGGCGAGACCGGCGATCAGCCCGACGACGAGGAGAGCGGATGCTGCTGCCCGCGCCTTCCGGAACCGCTCAGTCATACCGCCCCCACATCCACCGCACCGGCCGTCGACGCCGGCTCGGCGTAGGCGGTCTCGGTCCACGTGTCGTCGACCATCTCGAAACTCGTCACGCTCGACAGCGCGCAGCGCCGCGCGCGAGGGTCGTGCCGGAGCGGGAGCCCGGCGACCGCGAGGTGGGTGATCCAGATCGGGAGCTGGTGCGACACGATGACGACGTCGCCCGAGTCCGCAGCATCCCACGCGTGCGTCATGGCCGAGTTCATGCGACCCACGACGTCGGCATACGGCTCGCCCCAGCTCGGCAGTGCCGGCTTGCTGAGGTGCCGCCAGTTCCAGGGATTGACGAGTGCCCGCGCCATGCGCTTGCCCTCGAAGACGTTGGTCGGCTCGATGACCCGCTCGTCGAGGACGGGCTGGAGGCCGAAGATCTCGGTGAACGGCTCGGCCGACTCCTGCGTGCGCTCGAGCGGGGAGCACACGAGCGCCGACACGGGACGCTCGAGCGACTTGATGTACTCGGCGGCCTGCCGGGCCATGTGACGGCCGCCGGCGCTCAGCCGGTATCCGGGGAGTCGCCCGTAGAGCACGCGGGCAGGGTTGTGGACCTCCCCGTGGCGCACGAGATGAAGGCGGGCGGCGGGCACCGGCCCAGTCTACGTGGGGGTCTTCTGTGGACCGGCTGAGCGTTCTCCCAGCTTCGGCGGGCTCGTCTCAGTCGAGTTCGGGCTCGGGACCGCGGGAGGTGCCGCGGGACTCGAGGAGCGCGCGGACCCGCACAGAGAGGAACCAGGCGACCCCGATCACGGCGGCCGCGATGACGACGTACTGCAGGATGTCGGCGTAGCGCTCCACGATGTGCCACGACTCCCCGAGGAAGAAGCCCGAGAACACGAAGATCGAGTTCCACACCAGGCTTCCCGCCGCGGTGAGCAGCGTGAACCGCCACACCGGCATGCGGGTGATGCCCGCGGGGATGGAGATGAGGCTCCGGAAGATCGGGATCATGCGTCCGAAGAACACGGCCTTGCCGCCGTGGCGCCCGAACCACGCGACCGTGCGGTCGATGTCCTCCGGGTGCAGCAGCGGCACCTTGGTCGCGATCGCGCGCAGCCGGGCGATCCCGAGCCACGCGCCGAGCCCATAGAGGAGGAGGGCGCCGACGACCGATCCGACGGTGGTCCACACCAGAGCCTCGACCAGCGAGAACGACCCGCGGCTGGCCGCGAGGCCCGCCATCGGCAGGATCACCTCGCTCGGCAGCGGCGGGAACAGGTTCTCCATCGCGATCGCGATGCCCGCTCCGGCGGGTCCGATCACGTCCATCAGGGAGACGGCCCAGTCCGCGAGGGCGGTGAGCCAGGAGCCGTCGGTCGTCGTCGCAGTCGTCATTCGTCGGATCCCGTCCGTCGGTGGCATTTTCGTGGCGGCGGCCGCGACCGTTCGGCGCGACGACGTCCACGCTACGGGGCGAGGATGAACGAAACCCGGGTGCAGACCCCCGGAAGCCGATGAACCTCGCGGGGTCAGGTCGGGATCAGAGCGTCGAGCCGGGAACAGCGGCCGAGGCGACCATGAACGCGGCGACGAGCGACAGCACGATCAAGGCGGCTCCCACGAGCGGCACCCAGAAGGCGAGGCGTCGCTTGACCATCAGCACGATCGCCACGACGACCGTCGCCACGAGCATCACCCACGGCAGGATCATTCCCATCAGCCATCCGAGGGTGATGAGATCGACGTTGCAGTCGCGGGCGCCGCACGAATCCGACGCCATCACGAGGAAGATCCCCATGAACGACGCCAGCGTCGCCAGGACCGCGTCGGCGACCAGCAGCACGATCGTGATCACGAGGTCGAGGACCTTCACCGGCGGCTTCGCCGGCGCTGCGCCCTCGGGGGACGGCGTGTAGGCGGGGCCGCCCGGATAGGGAGGCGGAGCCGCCGCGGTCCACGCCGGCGCGGGCTGGTCGGGTTCCGGCGTGGTCATGCCCGCATGGTAGCGGTGGGTGCGGATTTCGGCGAGAAGGCGAGTGCGGCGCGTCACCTAGACTTGTCGCTCGTGAGTGAACGCGTCCTCGTCAAGCAGCTTCAGGGTCTCGCCGACGGCCCGGTGTCGGTGTCCGGGTGGGTCGAGACCGTCCGTGATCAGAAGAAGGTGCAGTTCGTCATCCTCCGCGATGAGTCCGGCGCCGTGCAGCTGGTGAACCCGGCGACGCGCCCGGCAGAGGACGGCACGGAACAGGATGCTGCGGCCCTGGCCCTCACGGACCTCATCTCCAACCTCGCCACGGGCACCTTCCTGACCGTGACCGGCGAGCTCAAGCACGACGAGCGCGTGAAGCTCGGCGGCGTCGAGATCAAGATCGGTGCGCTCGACATCGCAGCGGCGGCTCTTCCCGAGACGCCCATCGCGGCGGACTCGGGTCTGGACAAGCGCATGGACTGGCGCTTCCTCGACCTGCGCCAGCGCCGCAACAACCTGGTCTTCCGCGTGCAGACCACCCTCGAGCACGCCTTCCGCTCGTACTGGATCGAGCGCGACTACATCGAGGTGCACTCCCCCAAGCTCATGGCCTCGGCATCCGAGTCCAACGCCGAGCTGTTCGAGGTGCCGTACTTCGAGGACAAGACCGCGTACCTCGCGCAGTCTCCGCAGTTCTTCAAGCAGATGGCGCAGGTCGCCGGCTTCGGCAAGATCTTCGAGATCGCTCCCGCCTTCCGCGCCGACCCGTCGTTCACGTCGCGCCACGCGACCGAGTTCACCTCGGTCGACGCCGAGATCAGCTGGATCGACTCCCACGAGGACGTCGCGCGCATGCAGGAGGAGCTCCTGCAGACCGCGTTCCAGGCCGTGAAGGACAAGCACGGCGCCGAGATCGAGGAGCTGTTCGGCCTCGAGGTGCAGGTGCCGGCGATCCCGTTCCCGCGCATCCCGCTCTCCGAGGCCCGCGAGATCGTGAAGAGCCGCGGTTACGAGATCCCCCGCACCGACGGCGACCTCGACCCCGAGGGCGAGCGCCAGATCTCGGCCTACGTCGAGGAGACCTACGGCCACCAGTTCGTCTTCATCACCGACTACCACCCCGAGATCCGCGCGTTCTACCACATGCGCGACGAGGAGACCGGGCTCACCAAGTCCTACGATCTCCTCTTCAAGGGCGTCGAGATCACCACGGGCGCCCAGCGCGAGCACCGCGTCGACGTGCTGATCGAGCAGGCGAAGGAGAAGGGTCTCGGGGCCGAGCACCTCGACTTCTACTTCGACTTCTTCCGCTACGGCGCCCCGCCCCACGGCGGGTTCGGCATGGGGCTCGCACGCGTGCTCATGCTGCTGCTCGGGCAGGACTCGATCCGCGAGGTCACCTACCTCTTCCGAGGCCCAACCCGCCTCGCCCCCTGACGCACGGGCGTGCCGCCCGCCGGTGGTTAGGGTGGATCGCATGGCGATCGAGGGTTTGTTCAACTTCCGCGACACCGGTGGGATGCCGCTGACCTCGGGCGGTGTGATCCGCAGCGGCGTGCTCTACCGGTCTGCCGCGCTCAACGCGCTCACCGACGACGGGCTTGCGCAGCTCGCCGACACGGCGGTAGGCGTGATCGCCGATTTCCGCACGCCCGTCGAACAGCAGATGGCCCCCGATCGGGTTCCGGTGTCACGCCCGTTCCGCGTCGAGTCGCTCACCCTCCTCGAGGGCGCCTTGCCTCAGCCCGCCATCGGTCCCGATGCCACGGCGGTACCGGAGTCGTTCGCGACGGTGCTGGCGCAGCTGCCGACTCTCGGCGAGCTGTACCTGTCGATGCTCGCCCACGGCGCAGGCACCTTCGCCGGGGTGGCACGCCTCGTCGGCGCATCCACCGACGACGAGCCGACGGCGGTGCTCGTGCACTGCACCGCGGGGAAGGATCGCACGGGGGTGGCGGTCGCCCTGATGCTCGACGCCGCGGGCGCGGAGCGCGACGCGATCGTCGCCGACTACGCGGCCTCGCAGACCAATCTCGCCGGCCCCTGGGCCGAGGGCATGCTCGGCACCCTCACCTCGATGGGCGTGCCGGTCACCGACTCGCTGCGCACCCTCGTGACGAAGACTCCTCCCGCAGCGATCGAGCAGGCCCTGACATGGGTCGACGGCAGGGGCGGGTCCGCCGCCTATCTGCAGTCGGGCGGCCTCACCGACGACGAGCTCGACGCACTCCGGACTCGCTTGAGGGCGTGAACCCCTGCATCCGCCACCCGGAACACGGAGGACGCAGGCCCCTTCCGGTGCAAGGCGGGCGCCGATAGCGTGAACGCGGCGCCGGGCGCCGGGGTGCGCAGCATCCATTCGCATCCCACATCGATCAAGGGGGCTCCGATGGCGGGCAAGTTCGAACTGTGGACCGACAAGGGCGGCGACTGGCGCTTCAACCTGAAGGCGTCGAACGGACAGGTGATCGCGACCAGTCAGGGGTACTCGTCGAAGGCGAGCGCACTGAACGGCATCGAGTCGGTCAGGACGAACGCGCCCGGCGCGGGGGTCGAAGAGATCGAGAAGTGACGCAGGCCCGTCAGCGCGCGGCGGTCAGCGCCGCGCGCAGGCGGTCGGGCGACACGCGCCAGTGCCCGTGCAGCTCGCCGTCGATGAGCACCACGGGGATCTTCTCCCACCACGTCGCGTAGAGGGAGGGATCGTCGGCGATCGAGAGCTCCTCGACGTCTACCGCGTCCTCGGGCAGCTCCGCCAC
Source organism: Microbacterium sp. Leaf288 (assembly GCF_001422925.1). Classification (GTDB taxonomy): domain Bacteria; phylum Actinomycetota; class Actinomycetes; order Actinomycetales; family Microbacteriaceae; genus Microbacterium. The sequence goes on along the minus strand of NZ_LMNI01000011.1, from coordinate 267,690 downwards.
GACGGTCTCGACGACCTCGCGTGCGACGTCGCACAGGTGGCAGTCGGGCTTGCCGATGAGGGTGACGGTCCTCACGCGCGTCGTCAGGCCTCGACCGGGAAGCCGGCCGCGATCCACTCGTTGGTGCCGCCGTCGACGTTGGTGACGTCGTAGCCGCGCGCCTCGAGGGCCTCGACCACGCGCCCCGAACGGCCGCCGATCGCGCAGATGACGTCGAACGCGCCGTCGGGCAGCTCGTCGAGGCGACCGCCGATGACCGACATCGGGATGTTGACCGCGCCGGGCACGTGTCCTGCGGCGTACTCGTCGACCTCGCGGACGTCGATGAGCGGGGTCTCGACGCGCTCGCGCAGCTGCTGGACGGTGATGGACTTCATGACGGCCTCTCGGGTCGCGGGCTCTGCGGGCAGGGATACACGAAGCGCCCGTCCGAAGACAGGCGCTTGGTGCGGATGCCGCTTACTTCTTGTTGCGGCGCTGGTGGCGAGTCTTGCGAAGCAGCTTGCGGTGCTTCTTCTTCGCCATGCGCTTGCGGCGCTTCTTGATGACAGAACCCACGGAAAACCTCACTAGATCGGGGTCTGGACGCGGCTGGCCGCGCCCGGGAACGGGGCAAAAGGAAAAAATGCCTCGGAACAGTCTAGCCGACGTCGGCGATCGGCCGTTGCAGAGCCTCGGTGACCGCGGACTCGGGCACACGGTAGCTGCGGCCGAAGCGCACCGCGGGCAGCTCGCCCGAGTGCACGAGGCGGTAGACCGTCATCTTCGAGACCCGCATCAGCTCGGCGACCTCGGCCACCGTGAGGAAGCGCACGTCCGGCAGTTCAGCCATCTCGATCCCCTTCCCCAGAAGTGCTGCAGTCACTCTAGAACGCGCGCGACCCGCGTGTAAACACAGAGACTGGTGTGAATCCTGTGACAAGTGATGCCCGTGGGGTGATCACATCCCGGGTCACTGCCGGGCGCGTCGATCGCGCGCCTCGCGCGCGGCCTGACGCTCGAGCTTGTGAGCGTCGCGCAACGCCTTCTCGGCCTCGCGCACCGCCTTGCGCGCCTCCCGGAACTTCTTGTCGTCGGCGATGTCGGCGTCGTCCCGCTCGACCCACGACTGCGGGCGTTCCCGGCGCCCGTCTCCGGTCGCCGCGATGTAGTCACTGACCCCTTCGAGGCCGCGGGCGAGGGCGAACGAGAAGGGATCCGACTCATCGAGGAAGGCGCCGGCCTCGATGGCGGCGCGAAGCTCGGGGTACGCGTCGGCCGTGATGAGGGTGCGGAACATCGCGTCTTCGCTGCGGCTGATGGCCTGGCCGTCGACACCCCGCTCGCGCTCGACCCGCGCGTAGCCCGCGAGGATCGTGCCGGCCCAGTGCGCGGTGCCGGTGACCAGCAGCATGACGGCCAGGCGCTCCGTGTAGGTGAGGTCGGTCTCGGCCAGCGCGCTCAGTCCGGCGTCCATCCACGCGGCGCTGTTCGGCGTCGCGGGGACCCCAGAGATCGGGATGTCGAGCACCCACGGGTGCGTGAGGTAGTGCTGCAGCTGCTCGCGGTACAGCGCCTCGAGCCGCTCGCGCCATCCGCCGGCCGTCCGCGTCGCCTCCGACGGGGCACCGGTCGCCTCCTCCTGCATGAGCAGGATGAGGTCCTCCTTCGCGGTGACGTAGCGGTAGAGCGACATCGGCGTGAAGCCCAGTCGAGCCGCCACGGCGGCCATCGACACGGCGCCGAGGCCCTCGGCATCCGCGATATCGACCGCCGCCTCCACGATGCGCTCGACGCTCATCTCCCGCTTGGGGCCGCGCTGCGGGTTGGCGGCCACGCCCCACGCGAGGGCGATCCCCCGCGGAAGCTCGGGCTCGACTGCATCCGTCATGGCGTCAGTCTAAGACTGTTTATTCCGTAAACAGTGTGTTAGCGTCATAAACAGTTACTGGCATACACAGTTTCTCCTCCACACGATTGACGGAAGGATGCCGCGATGATCCTCACACCTACTCCGCGCGTGGGCCCAGCACCCGCCATCGACGTCCGCGGGCTCGGCAAGAGCTTCGGGCGCTCCCTCGTCCTCGACCACCTCGATCTCCTCGTCGAGCGCGGCGAGATCTTCGCCCTCCTCGGCGCGAACGGCGCCGGCAAGACGACGACCATCTCGATCCTCACGACGCTGCTGCGCCCCGATGCCGGCATCGCCCGCGTGGCGGGGCACGATGTCGCGACGGATCCCGACGCGGTGCGCCGGCGCATCGCGCTCACCGGGCAGTCCGCCGCGGTGGACGACATGCTCACCGGCGTCGAGAACCTCGTCATGCTGGGGCGCCTGTCAGGCCTGTCGCCGCGGGCCGCGAAGCTGCGCGCGGCCGAGCTGCTGGAGCGCTTCGCGCTGACGGATGCTGCGACCCGCCGCGTCAGCACCTACTCCGGCGGCATGCGCCGACGTCTCGACCTCGCCCTCAGCTTCGTCGTCGTGCCCGAGGTGCTGTTCCTGGACGAGCCCACCACCGGCGTCGACCCGCGCAGCCGCCGCGACCTGTGGGACGTCATCCGGTCGCTCGCGAGTGCCGGCACCACCGTGTTCCTCACGACCCAGTACCTCGAGGAGGCGGATCAGCTCGCCGGCCGCATCGCGGTGCTCGACGGCGGCCGCATCGTCGCGACCGGCACCCCCGCCGAGCTCAAGTCGCTCGTCGGAACCGACACCGTCGTGCTGACCGGCGCGGACGGCGAGGTCCTGCGCGAGATCGCCACCGACGGGTCGATCGACGGCCTGCGCTCGGCGATGGATCAGCTCGGCGACGTGGCGCCCGGCGCCGAGGTCACGCTGCGACGGCCCACTCTCGACGACGTCTTCCTGTCCCTCACCGGCGCTTCCCACGCCCCCGCCGCCAAGGAGCTCGCGTGACCACGACCGCCATCGCCCCTCGCCCGCGGCTGCGCGGGTTCACCGCCGAGTCGGTGTTCGTAGGCCGCAGTCTCACGCAGTCGCTGCGCGACGGCGAATCGCTGAGCATGTCGATCCTGCTGCCGGTCATGCTCATGCTGCTGTTCACGTTCGTGTTCGGCGGCGCGATCGAGCCCGGCGGCGCCTACGTCGACTACGTCGTTCCCGGCATCATCCTGCTCTGCGCGGGCTTCGGGGCCGCGACGACCGCGACGTACGTCGCGCGCGACATGTCCAGCGGCATCATCGACCGCTTCCGCACGATGCCGCTGCGCAGCGGAGCCGTACTCACGGGACATGTCGTGGCGAGCCTCGCCCGCAACCTGGTCGCGACCGCGGTCGTCATCGGCGTCGGGCTCCTCGTCGGGTTCCGCCCGCACGCCGACCTGGTCGCCTGGATCGGCGCGGCCGGACTCATCGCGCTCTACATCCTCGCGATCACGTATCTGTTCGCCTCGATCGGCCTGGCGGCCGGCAGCCCCGAAGCGGCCTCCGGCTACGGGTTCATCATCCTGTTCGTGCCGTACCTCTCGAGCGCCTTCGTGCCGGTCGAGACCATGCCCGAGTGGCTGCAGTGGGTCGCCGACAACCAGCCGATCACCCCGATCATCGAGACTCTCCGCGGCCTCTTGATGGATACCGACCTCGGCACCGAGCCGTGGTGGGCCATCGGCTGGTGCGTCGGGATCGTCGCGATCTCTGCGGTGTGGGGCGCGTGGCTCTTCGGCCGCAAGAGCCGCCGCCACTGACGCATCGCGAGACCTCACGACAGCACCGCCCCGCCCGGCGGCTCGGTGCTGTCGTGCGGTCTCGTCACGTGGAGACGACGACGGAGACGGATGCTGCGGGCCGCAGCATCCGTCCTCACATGTCAGCGTCCGGGGAGGCGCTTGAAGGCGTTCTCGAGGGCGTGCTTCGCGGAGGCGGCGGCGCGGCCCACGACCTCGGCCGCGTGCGCGGCGGAATCCGGCAGGGCCGGGGCGATGCCGTCACCCTCGATGCCGCCGTCGTCGTCGAGGAAGGGCACGAGCCAGTCGTCGACCTCGTCCAGTGGTGCGGCGGACAGGCTGTAGTAGCGGTGCTGGCCCTCTTCGCGCACCGACACCAGGTGCGCGTCGCGCAGCACCTTGAGGTGCTTCGAGACGGTCGGCTGGCTGGCGCCGAGTTCGGTCACGATGTGCGACACGCTGGTGCCGCGCTCTCCGGCGGATGATCGATCGAGCAGCAGTCGCAGGATGTCGCGACGCGTTCCGTCTGCGATCACGTCGAAGATGTCCGCCATGTGCTCAGATTAGTCGGGAGCCCAGCGGAGTACCATGAGCGAGACCGCCGGGCCGCCCGCACGAGGACCGTTCGCACCAGGAGGAACCCCGTATGACGGATGGCAGGCGCGCCGCCCCCGTCTCAGGCATGAGCCCGCTGCGCGCCCTCGGCCACGGGTTCATGGAGTTCTTCCGCGACCTCACCCAGCGCTCCCCCGCCCGGTTCGCGATCCTCATCTTCCTGTCGCTGATCCTCGTCTTCACCGGTCTCTTCTCCCTCCCGGTCGCCGCCGCGAACGGCCAGGTCACCCCGTTCGCCGACGCCTTCTTCACCGCCGTGTCGACGATCTGCGTCACGGGCCTCGCGACGGTCGACATGGCGACGCACTGGTCGCCGTTCGGGCACGTGCTCGTGTTCGTCGGCGTTCAGATCGGTGCGCTCGGCGTGCTGACGCTCGCCTCGATCCTCGGCCTGGTGATCTCGCGTCGGCTCGGCCTGCGCGCGAAGCTCATCGCGGCGAGCGACTCGAATCCGCTCCGCACGCACGGCGGACCGGTCAACGAAGGCCAGACGGTGCAGCTCGGCCAGATCGGCAGCCTGCTCGCGACGGTCGCGCTGTCGACGCTCGTCATCGAGGTGATCATCGCGATCCTCCTCTACCCCGGACTGCTGGTCGCAGGCGTTCCGTGGAACGTGGCGTTGTGGGAGGCGCCGTTCTATGCGGCGATGTCGTTCACGAACACGGGGTTCACCCCGAACGCGGAGGGCCTCGCGCCGTTCCGCCACGACTACTTCTTCCTCACCGTCCTGATGGCCGGCGTGTTCCTCGGCTCCATCGGATTCCCGGTGATCTACACGCTCCTGAGGCAGCGGTGGCGGGTGCGGCGCTGGTCGCTGCACGCGAAGCTCACCGTCATCACGACGGTGGGGCTGTTCTTCCTCGGCGGTGTCGTCTTCCTCGTCCTCGAGTACGACAACCTCCTCACCCTCGGCACCAATGACGCGTGGGACACGACCTTCCAGGCGTTCTTCCTCTCGGCGATGACGAGATCCGGCGGATTCGCCATCCTCGACATCGGGGAGCTCAACCAGTCGAGTCTTCTGGTCGCGTGCATGCTGATGTTCGTCGGCGGCGGCTCGGCGTCGACCGCCGGCGGCATCAAGGTGACGACGCTCGCGGTCATCGCCCTCGCCGTCATCTCCGAGGCGAAAGGGCGAGCATCGAACCAGGTGTTCGGCAGGCGCATCCCCAGCGACGTGCTGCGGGTCGCCCTCTCGGTCGTCGCCTGGGGATCGACGATCGTCGCGATCTCGACGATCATCATCACCCAGATCACCAAGGCCGATCTCGGCGACGTGCTCTTCGACGTCATCTCGGGGTTCGCCACCGTCGGCTTGTCGACCGGGCTCACCGCCGAACTCCCGGATCCCGCGGTCTACGTGCTGGCGATCACGATCGTCATGGGCCGCGTTGGTACAGTGACTCTCGCCGCGGCGGTGGCCGCGTCATCCCGATCGCAGCTGTACTCGCTGCCCGTGGAAAGGCCGATCGTTGGTTGAGCGGATGAGGGGCGATGCGCCCGTTCTCGTGATCGGACTCGGGCGCTTCGGCGCCGCCTGCGCGGGTGAGCTCGACCGGCTCGACCGCGAGGTGCTCGCCATCGACGACAACCTCGACCTCGTGCAGAAGTGGTCGGAGCGCGTCACCCACACGGTGCAGGCCGACGCCCGCAACATCGACGCGCTGAAGCAGATCGGCGCCCAGGACTTCTCCGTCGCCGTCGTCGCGGTCGGCTCGTCGATCGAGGCATCCGTCCTCATCACGGCCAACCTGGTCGACCTCAAGGTGCCGCAGATCTGGGCCAAGGCGGTCTCGCAGTCGCACGGCAAGATCCTCGCCCGCGTCGGGGCGAACCACGTGATCTACCCCGAGCGCGAGGCGGGCGAGCGCGTCGCGCACCTCGTGAGCGGCCGCATGCTCGACTTCATCCGGTTCGACGACGACTTCGCCCTCGCGAAGCTCTACCCGCCGAAGTTCATCCGGGGCGTCGGCCTCAACGAGTCGGGCGTGCGCACGAAGTACAACGTGACGGTCGTGGGCGTGAAGAGCCCGGGCAAGCCCTTCCGCTATGCGGAGGCGAACACCGTGGTCACCAACCACGACCTCATCATCGTGTCGGGCACCAACTCCGACATCGAGCGCTTCGCGTCCCTCGAGCGCTGACGGGTCGAAGGCGAGCTGAACCTCAGCCTCCGGCGGCGAGCTCTTTCGCACGGGCCAGTGCCGCGTCGGTGGCTTCGGCGAACACGTCGTCGAGACGGGCATCCTGCAGCACGGCGATGGCGCGTTCGGTGGTGCCCTTCGGGCTGGTCACGCGCCGGCGCAGCTCCGCGGGATCGTCACCGGATGCCTCGAGCAGCGCCGCGGCGCCGATGAAGGTCTGCTCCGCCATGAGCCGCGCCTCGGGCTGGGCGAACCCCTTGGCGACGGCGGCCTTCGTGAACTCCTCCACGAGCAGGAAGAAGTAGGCCGGACCCGAGCCCGAGATCGTGGAGAGCGCGTCGATCTCTGACTCGGGCACCTCGACGACGGTGCCGACGGTCTCGAACAGCCGGCGGACCGTGGCGACCGCGGCGGCGTCGGCGTGCGAGCCCGCGGCGAGCCCCGTGACGCCGCGACCGACGAGGGCGGGGGTGTTCGGCATCGAGCGCAGCACGGCGACGCCGTCACCCAGGATCTCCTCGAACGTCGCGATCGTGACGCCGGCAGCGAGGCTCACCACGATGGTGCCGGGCCGCAGCGCCGGCGCGATCTCTCGCAGCAGGTCCGGCACCATGACCGGCTTGACGCCCACGAGCACGACGCCCGCGGCGGCCGCAGCATCCGTGTTCCCTGCCGGATCCGCCTCGAGCGCCACGCTCGTCACTCCCGCGAGACCGTCCAGCTCGGCCGCCTTGGCGAGGGAGCGGTTCGTCGTCGTCACTCCCCCGGCCGCAAGGCCCGAGCGCGACAGGCCGCGGGCGATCGCCCCGCCCATGGAGCCGGCGCCGAGGATCGCGATGGGCGGAAGGGCGGGGGTGTCTGCAGCCATGGATCCGATCCTACGAGCCCACCCGTGTTCGCAATTCAGGATGGTTGCTCCACCCACACACGTCGAGGCGCGGAAACTCGTGGGTCGCACCCCATCCCAACGCCATCCATCCTGAATTGCGAACGGATAGGTCAGCATAGGTCTTGACTTATATAAGCCAGAGCGCAAACATGGTCCCGTGCACGCACTCGACATCCTCGGAGACCCGGTGCGCCGGCGCATCCTCGAACTCCTCGCAGAGGGCGAGCGCAGCGCCGGCGAGATCGGCGAGCAGGTGCAGCGCGAGTTCGGCATCTCGCAGCCCGCGGTGTCGCAGCATCTGCGGGTACTGCGCGAGTCGGGGTTCGCGACGGTGCGGCCGGAGGGCGCCCGCCGCCTCTACGCCATCGCGCCGGAGCCGCTCGAGAACGCCGCGGCCTGGTTCGACCCGTTCCGGCGGTTCTGGCAGCCGCGCCTCGACGCCCTCGGCACCGAGCTCGCCCGCGGTCGCCGCACCCGGCGTCTCGCCGAACAGGACACCGCCGGCGACACCCCACACCTCGATACCGACGAAACCGACACGACCGAACCCCAGGAGGACTGACATGGTCGACGTACAGAGCCAGCTCGCCGCAGTGAGCCGCGAGATCGCGAGCGAAGAGGTCGACGGCTTCCCGTCGCGCGTGCAGACGCTCGCGCAGACGTATCCGTCCCCCATCGACGACGTGTGGGATGCCGTCACCAGCGCGGACCGGATCGCACGGTGGTTCCAGCCGATCTCCGGAGACCTCATGCTCGGCGGCCGCTACCAGATCGAGGGCAACGCCGGCGGCGAGATCCAGGAGTGCACGCCTCCCACCCACGGCGCCGCGCACTACAAGGCGACGTGGGAGTACGGCGGCGGCGTGACGTGGCTCACGGTGCGGCTCACCGCGGAGGGCGACGATGCGACCCGCTTCGAGCTGGAGCACATCGCCCGCACCGACGACGTGCCCGCCGAGTTCTGGGACCTCTACGGCCCCGGCGCCACGGGTGTCGGCTGGGACGGCGGACTCCTCGGACTCGGCCTGCACCTCACCGGCGGCAGCGGCCCGAAGCCCGAAGACGCCGAGGCGTGGGCGTTCACGGACGAGGGCCGCACGTTCTACCGCGGCGCCGCCGATGCGTGGAGTGCCGCGCACGTCGCCGACGGCGCCGATCCCGCCGCCGCTGCGCGAGCCGCCGACAACACGTATGCCTTCTACACCGGCCAGACCCCGCCGGCTACGGAGGAGTGACGGGATGCCCCGGGTCACGGCATCCGGAACATGAAACCTGATTCGCAAGAACTGACGGCCGGTCTATTCTCGTGAGTGGGCGGGGGCGCAGGAGCTTCCGCAGGACGTGGGAGGCACCCGATATGACCCTCTTCGACGGCATCGCCGCGCGCATCGTCGAGACGCCCGGCCTGTCGGTGAACGTGCTGGAGCGCACTGCGGACGACCCGGCCACACCGCCCGATCGCACGGTGGTGCTCATTCACGGGAACGCCTCCTCCTCGCTCTTCTGGCAAGAGCTGATGCAGGACCTCCCCCACGACCTCCGGGTGATCGCGATCGATCTGCGCGGCTACGGCGGTACCGAGCACGCGCCGATCGACGCGACGCGCGGCGTGCGGGACTTCAGCGACGACGTGCACGCGACACTCGAGGCCCTCGACATCCCGACCGCCCACCTCGTCGGCTGGTCGCTGGGCGGCGCAGTCGTCATGCAGTACGCGCTCGACCACCCGGTGCTGAGCCTCACGCTGGAAGCGCCGGTGTCGCCGTACGGCTTCGGCGGCACCCGTCGCGACGGCACACGTCTCACCGCTGACGACGCCGGCACCGGCGGGGGCGCCGGCAACCTCGATTTCGTGCAGCGGCTCATCGACCACGACACGTCGACCGACGCGCCGACGTCGCCTCGCAACGTCTTCCGGGCCCACTACGTCGCCGCGGGATTCGAGACCGATCACGAGGACGTCTGGGTCGAGTCGATGCTCACGACCTCGACCGCGACCGGCAACTATCCGGGCGACTCGGTCCCGAGCGAGAACTGGCCGGGCTTCGCTGCCGGCACGATCGGTGTGCTCAACACGCTCGTCCCCGGCAATCACAACGTGTCGGGCATCGTCGAGCTCTCCGAGAAGCCGCCGATCCTCTGGATCCACGGGGCGCTCGACCTCATCGTGTCGGACGCCTCCCTCTACGACTACAACAACCTCGGCAAGCTCGGCATCGTGCCGGACTGGCCCGGCGACGATGTCGCCCCGCCGCAGGAGATGGTGTCGCAGATGCGCGACGTCCTCGCCCGCTACGCCGACGCCGGCGGCGAGGTGACCGAGATCGATCTCCCCGACACCGCCCACACGCCGCACCTGGAGCGGCCGGCCGAGTTCCGCCACGCGCTGCTCGAGGTCATCGGGTACGTCGGGCACCCGCACAATCCGGCCCCGCCGACCGAGGCGATCATCCTGCGGTCCTCCGACTGACGCAGGGCAGACGCCGGCGCGCACGAGGTGCGGAGCGCGGGTCGCAGCATCCGTAGACTCATCCGCATGAGTGCTTCCGGTGGCGGCAAGGCGATCCTCGCGGCGTTCCTGGCCAACATGGGCATCGCCCTGGCGAAGTTCATCGCATGGTTCCTGTCCGGCTCGGCGTCGATGCTCGCCGAGGCCATCCACTCGGTCGCCGATTCGGGCAACCAGCTGCTCCTCATGCTCGGCGGTCGCCAGGCGAAGAAGAAGGCCGACCGCGAGCACCCGTTCGGCTACGGCCGCGAGCGGTACGTGTATGCGTTCGTCGTGTCGATCATCCTGTTCTCGGTCGGCGGTCTGTTCTCGATCTACGAGGGCATCGACAAGCTCACCCACCCGCACGAGCTCGAGAACGCGTGGATCCCGATCGCGGTGCTCGTCGTCGCGATCGTGCTCGAGTCGTTCTCGCTGCGCACGGCCGTGAAGGAGAGCAACCACGTGCGGGCCAAGGGGCAGTCGTGGGTCTCGTTCGTGCGGCACGCGAAGGCGCCGGAACTCCCCGTCGTCCTCCTCGAAGACATCGCCGCGCTCACCGGCCTCGTGTTCGCGCTGTTCGGCGTGGGCATGACCGTGATCACGCACAACCCGGTGTTCGACGCGATCGGCACGCTCATGATCGGCACGCTGCTGATCCTCGTGGCCATCACGCTCGGCATCGAGACCAAGAGCCTCCTCGTCGGCGAGGGTGCGACCGATGCCGACCACGACCGCATCGTGGACGCCATCAACGACGGGCCCGAGGTCGAGAAGATCATCCACATCAAGACGCTCTATCTCGGCCCCGACGAACTGCTCGTGGCGGCCAAGCTCGGCTTCGCGTCGGATGCGCCGCTCGTCCACATCGCGTCCGACATCGACCGCGTCGAGGCGCGCGTGCGTGCGGCAGTGCCGGCGGCGCGCATCATCTACTTCGAGCCCGACGTCTACCGGCCCGGCGACGACGCGACTCCGCCCACGTCGGAGTTCGTCATCAAGTCGACCGACTGACCGCTCGACAGGCACAGCAACCGCCATGGAATACTGCATCTTCACCGAGCCCCAGCAGGGAGCGAGCTACCACGATCAGCTCGCCTTCGCGCAGGCGGCCGAGCGTCTCGGCTTCGACGGCTTCTTCCGCTCCGACCACTACCTGCACATGGGCGACGGCGACGGACTTCCCGGTCCCACCGACGCGTGGACCACGCTGGCAGGGCTCGCACGCGAGACCTCGCGCATCCGCCTCGGCACACTCGTGTCGTCGGTGACGTACCGGGTTCCGGGGCTGCTGGCGATCCAGGTGGCTCAGGTCGACGCGATGTCGGGCGGCCGTGTCGAGCTCGGCCTCGGCACCGGGTGGTTCGGCCGCGAGCACGAGGCCTACGGCATCCCGTTCCCGGCCAAGCGGTTCGGGATCCTCGAGGAGCAGCTCGCGGTCGTGACCGGCCTGTGGTCGACCCCGGTCAACGAGACCTACAGCTTCGCGGGTGAGCACTACCGGCTGACGGATGCCCCGGCGCTGCCGAAGCCGGTGCAGTCCCGGGTCCCCGTCATCGTGGGCGGCGGCGGGCCGAAGCGCACCCCCGAGCTCGCGGCGCGGTTCGCGACGGAGTTCAACATCGGCTTCCGGTCGGAGGCGGAGTCGGCGGAGAAGTTCGCCGGCGTGCGCGCCGCGTGCGAGCGCATCGGTCGCGACCCCGAATCACTCAAACTCTCGGTGGCGCTGCCGACGCTGGCCGGGGCATCCGCTTCCGAACTCGACCGGCGTGCCGAGAACCTCGGCCGCACCGTCGACGAGCTGCGCGGCGACGTCAACATCGTCGGCACCCGCGACGAGATCGTCGCGAAGGTCGAGCGGCTGGTGGGGATCGGCGCGCAGCGCGTGTACTTCCAGCTCATGGACCTGCAGGACGTCTCACACGTCGAGTACCTCGGCGAGGTGCTCCCCCACCTGCCCCGCTGACGTTCAGGGCACGGCCCATTCCTCGGGGCTGAAGAGCATCACGAAACCCTCGCCCGGCGGCCAGGCTCAGACCGACGTCGTGGCCCACAGCGGAGCCAGTGCGATCGCCGCCATGATCAGGGCCGCCGTGGCTCCGAGCGCGACGAGATCGATGAGGGGCGGCCTTCGGGCGCTGATCCGCCCGATCACGCTCGCGAGCAGCACGACAGCCGCACCCGCTGCACAGATCAGCAGCAGCCAGCCGACGAGCCAGGCGAACACGGCCGCGTTCTCATTCGCGTCCAGTGCGGCCGGGGTCCCGGAGTTCTGCACCCAGAGCACGCGGTAGGCCCAGAGAGCGAGCACGGCGCCGGCTGCCGCTGCGAGCGCGACGGCTCCGGCTGTCGTCAGCCGATCGCGCGACGTCGCCCAGTACACACCGGAACACTAGTGGCACGCCTGGGAGGTGTCGACCACGACTGCGTGCCCCGCCCGTCGGCCGCCCACAGGGAACCCGCTGTTCACTTCCCGGTCGTTCCGCCGACGGCTCTTCACCGCTAGCGTGCAGGCAGGGGCTGCGATGACCACCGTGACGGTTGCTGACGACGCACCGGCCGTACCGCGGCCGAAGAAGCGGAAGCCGCTCCTGCCTGCGCTGATCGCGGGTGCGGTCGGGTTCTCCGCGGTCGCGGTTCCCGCGCTGATCGCCTCCTGGACCCCGCCGCCTTCGAGCTCCCCCGCGTTTCCCACGGCGGTCGCCACCTACTCGTGGTTCGTCTCGCACGGCGACCTCGACATGCCGGCGACGATGATCTACCAGAACGGCATCGGGGTCGAATTCATGGACTCCCCGCAGGCGGTCGCACTCGGCGTCGACGGCAGCACATACCGGCGCCTCGGTGCCGCCGAGCAGCGCTCGGTGCCGACCGACCAGGGCGACCCCGCCGCCATGGTGCTCTCAGCCGACGGAACGTTCGCGGTGATCGCCGGCGCGAACGGCCACGGCAGCGTCCTCGTCCGTTCCCTCGTCGACGGCACCGACCGAGAGGTGTCGATCGGTGTCGGGCGCAGCGCCGTGCCATTGAGCATCGCCTCCGACGGCGACCACGTCCTGGTGCTGCTCGGCGACGGTGAGATGAGCCGGTACACCGACCCGCCGTTCAGCGGCGCACTCGCCTTGCTCGACCTGTCGAGCGGCGACCTGCTCGAGTACTCGCTGGACGCAGTGACATCCGCGGCATTGGCCCCCGATGCATCTCGCGTCGTCGCGCAGACGTCGCAGGGCGCCGTGATGATGGATGCCGCGGGGCACAGCATCCATGAACTCCCCGCGGAGCTGACGGGGCAGGCGTTCGGCGACGACGCGTGGTCACCGGACGGCACCCGCCTGGTGACGCTCGTCCACGACCCCGTGTGGGTGGACAAGCCCACGGGCAGGACGCTGACCAGCTCCGCGACGCTGCAGATCTCCGCACTCTCGGCCGGCACGACGCAGACGTTCGCACTGGCGGGCGTCGAGTATGCGGCGGCCCTGGGCTGGCGCGACGACGACACCGTCGTGCTTCAGACCTACGCCGAAGACAACAGCTCCGAGTTCCAGTGGGTCGACGCCGACACGGGCGCGGCGCACACCTTCGCGACCTACGAATCCGGGTTCACCGCGGCATCGATCGGCTCCGCCGACCTCGCACGGGACCTGATCCGCGAGTGGGTGGTGGAGGACCGACCCGTAGATCAGGGGTGGACCTTCGGGATGCTCGCCGGCATCGCCGTCGGTGCCGCCGCCGGGCTCATCATGTGGGCTGTGACGCGACGTCGTGAGGGCTGAGCGCGCATCGATCCCGACGGGTCTCCGCGCGGTGCACGACGGCGGCCGTTGTGATCCGTCGCTGGTTCAGGGGTCGGCCCCGTCGGGAGTCAGACCGGCAGGCGGTACGAGGGCAGGCCCCGACGGCGGATCAGCCACTCGGCGAAGACGAGGTTCGGGAGCCAGCACAGGAACGGCACCGCGGCGTAGGCGTTCGCGAAGGCGGAGTCGAGTTCCCACGGCTGCCCGAGCACGAGCGGCGCCATCAGCAGCAGCGGGAGCCAGACGCGCAGCATGACGCCGGAGTAGGTCAACGCGTAGTTGCGGATCATCCAGGCATGGTGGCTGGGCACGTCGCGGCGGCGGATCGCACGGTACGCGCGCCAGCCGGTGATGAGCCACAGCACCGCGAGCGCGCCGAATCCGAAGAAGCCGACATAGCCGGCGGGACTCGAGGGCGCGATGACGAGGCCGCCGATCGCGCCGATCGCCACCGCGACCAGGTACACGCGACCGATCCAGCGGTGCACGCGCGGGGCGCGGGCGCGCAAACCGCGCCAGAACTGCAGCGGTCCGGTGACGAGCGCCGTCGCCCCGCCGACGATGTGGACGTACAGCGCGCCCTGCACGAACGGGTGCACGGCGGCGTACGTCGGCGCGAGGCCGACGTCCTGCCCGGCGAGGTCGGCCAGCGACGCGGTGAAGTACGGCACGGCGGAGTATGCGACGATCGCGAGCGCCGTCAGCAGGACGAACGTCCAGCCGACGCGGGAACGGATACCGCCCGGCCGTGCGACGGCGGGGGCGGTCCGGACGGGTTCGATGAGGCGGGTCATGGCCGTCACGCTAGGCCCGCGGCCGAGCGCCCCAGCAGGGTGCTGTCCCCCCGAACACGCGGGGCTGTCCCCCGTATCAGCGGTGCGCCGCGGCCGCGCGCAGCAGTCGGGTGCGGTCGGCGGCTTCTGCGAAACCCGGCCCTCGGGCCCTGCGATTCTTGATTCTGATGATTGCGAGATTCGAATATTTGTTCTAGTGTGGAGTCATGTCCAAGATGTCTCCTCCGCCTGATCGCGAGGACGACGCGTGGGCGTTCGAGGCTGACGGAGAGTTCGCGCCGCCAGTGCCGGATGCGGTGGATCTGGTCGTGGAGACCGCGACGATGATGTCGGTGTTCGCGGCGGAGCGTCTGATGCGGATCGACGCGATGCGGCGCGAGCTGCTGCGCGAGGCCACCGGCCGCGGCGACGGAGTGCGCGACATCGTCGAACGATCGATCCGGCTCGAGCTCGCGGCGGCGATGCGCGTCACCGAGTACGCCGCCGGGCGTCTGATCGCGCAGGCCGAGGCCTTGGTGCGGCGCTATCGGCCGGCGCTCGAGGCCCTGGGTTCCGGTCGGATCACCGACAAGCACGCCGAGATCATCGCCGACCTCCTCGACGAGGCGCCGCCGGAGCTGCGGGAGCGGCTGCTCGAACGCGCGGTGCCGCTGGCCGAATCGGAACCGGTGGGCACCTTCCGGCGGGCGCTGCGCACTCTGATCGAGACCGCGCAGGCGACGACCCTGGAGGAACGGCACCAGCGCGCGCTCCGAGCGCGGCGCGTCGTCGTCGAGCGCGGGCAGGACGGCATGGCCGGGCTGTGGATCTTCGCGCCCGCGGTCGAGATCCACGCGATCCATGGCCGTCTCACCCAGATGGCGAAAGCGATCGCACCCGTCGCGGGCGGGACCCGCACCCTCGACCAGCTCCGTGCTGATGTCGCCGCCGACCTCCTGATCGACGGCACCACTGACCACCTTCCGGCGGCGGCGTCGGGCATCCGTGCCCAGGTGGTCGTGACCGTACCGGTGCTCGCCCTCCTCGACGAGCAGTACGCCGATGCGGGCGACCCGCCGGTGGTGGAGGGTATCGGCCCCATCCCGCTGTCCAAGGCCCGCGAACTGTGCGGCGGCGACAGCCGGTGGATGCGGGTGCTCACCCACCCCGAGACCGGTCTCGTGCTCTCCGTCGGCCGCGACGCCTATCCGCCACCCGCCCCGCTGAAGAGGCTCGTCAGATGGCGCGCCGACCGATGCATGGGCCCGGGCTGCTCGATGCCGGCCTCCCGGTGCGAGATCGACCACCAGATCCGATGGGCCGACGGCGGCGAAACCGCCCTCGACAACACCCTGCCCTTCTGCAAAGGGCACCACCTCGTCAAAGACAACACCGGCTGGCAGGTCCGCCAGATCGAAGGCTCCGGCGGCGCGGTGGCCTGGACATCCCCCACCGGGCGACGCTACGTCGTCCACCCCGAACGCAAAGTCCCCACATTCACCGTACGACCCTCCGGGCGTCCAGTAGGCGACGATCCGCGAGACGCACGGGCGCCCTTCTGACCGACGGCAGACGGCCGACTGAGAACTGGCGCGCCACGATCATCACCGGGTTCGAGCACGCCCGCGCAGCACGAGCTCAGTGCGCCGCAGGACCAGTCGAATCAACGGCGCGCGTCGAAGAAGCTGCGCAGGAGAGCGGATGCCTCGGCCTCGCGCACGCCCGCGACGACCTCTGCCCGATAGGGCAGGCGCCGGTCGCGCACGACGTCGTACACCGAGCCCGCGGCGCCGGCCTTCTCGTCCCAAGCGCCGAAGACGAGCCGCGAGACGCGCGATTGGAGCACCGCGCCCGCGCACATCACGCAGGGCTCGAGGGTCACGACGAGCGTGCACCCCTCGAGGTTCCAGTTGCCGCGCGCCGCTGCCGCTGCGCGAAGAGCCACGACCTCTGCGTGCGCGGTCGGATCGTGCAGGGCCTCGCGAAGGTTGCGGCCTTCGCCGATCACCGTGCCGGCGGCATCCGTCACCACCGCCCCCACGGGAACGTCGCCCGCGTCACCCGCGGCCGCGGCGAGCGCGAGCGCGCGGTCCATCGCTGTGAGGTCGGCGGGGGCGGGAAGCACAGCACGAGCGTAGCCGCCCGCGAAGAAGTCGCCCCGGGTTCGGGGGTGCCGACGCACTAACCTGTCTCTATGCGCCTGCACGTCGCCGACCACCCCCTCATCACCCACAAGCTCACGGTGCTGCGCGACCAGCGCACCCCGTCGCCGGTGTTCCGCCAGCTCACCGAGGAACTCGTGACGCTGCTCGCCTACGAGGCGACGCGCAACGTCCGAGTGGCGCCGATCGAGATCCAGACGCCCGTCACGACGACGACCGGTGTGCGCATCGACGACCCGCGGCCGCTCGTCGTGCCGATCCTTCGCGCCGGCCTCGGCATGCTCGAGGGCATGGTCAAGCTCCTGCCCACTGCGGAGGTCGGTTTCCTTGGCATGGCGCGCAACGAAGAGACCCTCGAGCCCACGACGTACGCCGAGCGTCTGCCCGACGACCTGAGCGACCGCCAGTGCTTCGTCCTCGACCCCATGCTCGCGACCGGCGGCTCGCTGGGCGCGGCCATCGACTTCCTGTTCAACCGCGGGGCGCAGGACGTCACCGCGATCTGCATCCTCGGCGCCCCCGAGGGCGTCGCGGCGATCGAGAAGCAGGTCGCCGGCCGCGACGTCACCCTCGTGCTGGGTGCGCTCGACGAGCGCCTCAACGAGAAGGGCTACATCGTGCCCGGGCTCGGCGACGCCGGCGACCGGCTGTACGGGACGGTCTGACCCGCGACATCCGCGCGATCATACGATCGGCACGCGGCGCACATCCGATGCCACGGCGACCTCGGCGGTCGTCGCACCGCGACCGACCACGGCGACCGGTGTGAACGGGCGACCGTTGAACCGCGTCGCGGTGACCGTCGTGTACGCACCCATCGTCGGACTCACCAGCAGGTCACCGACCGCCAGGTCGGGCAGCAGCACCTCGCGCGCGATCACGTCCGACGAGTCGCAGGTCGGGCCTCCGAGGGTCGCCCAGCGGTGGTTCGCCGCGTCCGTCGTGCCTCTGAGATCCCGCTCGGCGAACACGAGCGGGTGCACGTCCTCGGTGAGCACGTTCGAGTACGAGCCGTAGAGCCCGTCGTCCAGGTAGTACCAGCGACCGTCGCCGCGCTCGGCGATGCCCACGACGCTCGTGACCAGGGTCATCGCGTCGGCCACCATCACCCGTCCGGGCTCGGCGATGATGTCGAGCCGCCGCGCATGCGGCTCGAGCACCGGACGGAGCACTGCGGCGACGTCTTCGATGGCCGCCGACTCGGAGTCGTACGACGCCGGAAAGCCACCGCCGATGTCGAGGGTGTCGAACTGCACGTTGAGGCGCCGCTCGAGGATGCCCATGAGCTCGAGCGTGTCGGCGGCGGCCGTGGCGAAGCGGGCCGGATCGTCAAGCTGGCTGCCCACGTGATAGCTGAAGCCGGCGACCGTGATGCCCGCGGCATGCGCACGCTCGACGAGATGCGCCGCCTCGAACGGCCCGACGCCGAACTTGCTCGACAGGTCGCTCTTCGCGTGCGGGCTGCGGTAGGCGAGACGCACGAGCAGTCGCGTGTCGCTCGGCGCGCCGCGGAACTTCTCGATCTCGACGTCGTTGTCGACGACGAAGGTGCGCACCCCCGCGGCCAGCGCCTCGGCGATCTCGGCGGGCTTCTTGATCGGGTGGGTGTGGATGATGCGGGATGCCGCGACACCGCGTCGCGTCAGCATCGCCAGCTCCTCGCCGGTCGCCACGTCGAACCCGCAGCCGGCATCGTCGAGGACGTCGAGCACGGCGTCGTGGGCGAGCGCCTTGACCGCGTAGTGGAACCCGACGAACGGCAGCGCGTTGCGGAGGTGCCGGTGCTGGCGGCGCACGCGCTCCGGATCGAGCAGCAGCAGCGGTGTGCCGTGCAGCGCGATGGCCGCGCGAGCCGCGACGGACGACAGCAGAGCGGATGCCTCGGCCCGGCGCCTGCTCTCGAGTGCCCGGGTCGTGCGGGGCTCACGTCGGAGGGCCGCGAGGTTCACGTCGACACCTCCTTCGCGCTCAAAGGGCTGCGTGCGTCGCGCAGGCCGGTCCTGGCGGTGACGGTGAAGGCGCCGGCGGCGACCGCGTAGAACACGATGTCGGCGGCGATCTTGCCGGCGAGCATGCCCCAGAGCGGATCGGGGATGAGCCACACGCCGAGCATCAGTGCCGCCGGGCGCACCAGGAAGGTGTCGAGCAGCTCGGCCGCGCCGAACTCCGCCACCAGCAGTACCGCCGTGCGGCCGGCAGCCCGCCGTCGTGTCGCCGAGACGGGCGCCTGCTCGATGTAGATCGTGACCGCGAGCACGGCATAGAAGCCGATGATCTCGCCGAGGAGGGCCGCCACGGCGATGAGCGGTGCCGCGTCGGTCCAAAGGGTGGCGAGAAGTCCCCCGACCACCATCGCGGCCGTTCCGGCGACCTCGGCGGGCAGATAGCGGACGATCCAGAAGACGATCCCGCGGCGCCGGGGCGCAGCATCCGTCGTCGTCGGGGTCTGAGCTGCCGCCTCATGCGTGGTCGCGATCGTCGCGAGCGGCTGGTCGATCGTGGTCATGTCGTCCTCCTCCGTGTGTCAGAGGAGGAAGCACAGGCAGTGATACCGGACACGCGACGGCGCGGCATCCGCCCCTCGCCGAACGGATACCGCGCCAGTGCGCTTTTTACGACGCGTGGCAAGGCTACGTGGCCGGAATTTTCCACCCAAAGGGGTTGACTTCGGACGCGTCGGCAGTGTAACGATCCACCACTCGGACGCGTCGTCCGGGTACCGCCTCAGTCGCCGAGCGGGGGCTCCTGCGGGTTGCGGCGACCGGTTTCCCGCTCCCAGAACTCCAGCTGCTGGGTCAGCGCCTTCGCGAGTTCGAACACCTGGTCGGGTGGGATGCGGATGCGGCTGACCACGCGCGCCGGGACGACCGTGTGGCGCTGGCCGGTCTCGGCGTCGACCTGCTCGCGCGGCGGCTGTGCGAGGGTGAGGAAGTCCATCACGAACACCGTCGGCGTGTGCCAGACGTTCGCGAAGTCGGCGTAGTTGCCGCCGATGAGCTCGGGCGGGAGGTCGATCTCGAACTGCTGCGAGGCGTCGTCGGCCATGCGTGCTCCTGTTCGGCGGGTGTCTCGTCCCAGACCGGTGCGAGACGCTCGGGGGCTGTCGTGTGCGACGTGTGCGCGAGTCTACGCGGGCCTCAGCCCCGGCCGACCAGTCGCGCGAAACCGCTCAGCCGAGCCACGCCCTCAGGGGTGTAGGGCAGGTCGTCGAGGAGCCCCGGCGAGTACACGACGTACGCCGTGTGCATCGCGCGCGAGATCGCGACGTTCAGGCGGTTGCGCAGCAGCAGGAACTCGAGCCCGCGCGGGGCGTCGCGCCCGCTCGAGGCCGCCAGCGACACGATCGCGACGGCAGCCTCCTTGCCCTGGAACTTGTCGACCGTGCCGACGGGCACATCGGGGAATCCTGCGGCGGCGAGAGCCTCCTCGACCGCGACCTGCTGCGCGTTGTACGGCGTGACGACGATGAGGTCCTGCTGCTCGAGCGGCCGCGGCGGCAGCGCGACCGAGGAGCCGTCCGTGTCGGAGGTGGCGGCATCCGTCCACTCCCGTCCGATCAGATCGGTGACCAGGCGGGCGACCTCCGCAGCCTCTTCGAGCGACTGCGTGGCGTTGCCGTGATGGCGCAACGCGATCGGCACGAGGCCCGCGGCGACGCCGCCGAGGCGCCGCAGCGCCGTCGAGGGGTGCGCCTCGAGCTCGCCGCGATACGACAGCGTCGACACGGGCGCCGCGACCTCGGGACGCATGCGCCGGGTCTCGGCGAGGAAGTACCCGTACTCGGGCGGGATGACGTCGGCACCGTCCATCACCCAGCCGAGCGCCGACGTGTCGACGGGGGCGGGGTGCGTGCCCTGGCTCACCTGCGGCAGCTGCTGCGGATCGCCGAGCAGCAGCAGCCGGGGCGCGGCGAGCGACACCGCGATCGTCGACGCGAGTGAGAACTGACCGGCCTCGTCGACGACGAGGAGGTCGAGGCTCCCGCGCGGCACACGACCCTCGTGGCTGAAGTCCCACGCGGTGCCGCCGATGACGTAACCGGATGCCTCGTGCTCGGCCGTGAAGGCAGCCACGCCGTTCTTGGGGAGCACGGTGAACGCGTGCCCGGCCGTCGCGTCCTTCGGCGCCTTGCCCACCTGGACCGCAGGCACCCCCGCCGCGATGACGCGGTCCAGGAGGTGCTCGATGGTCGCGTGCCCCTGGGCGACCACGCCGACCTTGTACCCGTGGTCCCGCACGAGGCGGGCGATCACGTGGGAGCCGACGTACGTCTTGCCGGTTCCTGGCGGGCCCTGCACGGCGAGGTAGCTGCGGTCGAGGTCGCGCACAGCGCGTGCGATGGCGTCGACCGCGTCGTCCCCCACCGCGGGAAGGGTTCCCGTGAGGGTGCGCGGCGGACGACGGCACAGGATGTCGGTGGCCGGGTCGGCCGGAAGCTCCGGCGCAGCCGCGATGACGGCGTCGGCCCACGCGTCGATCGCCTTCTGCTGGTTGCCGGCGGCGGGCGGCGCCTGCGGGGTGAGCGCGAGGGGCAGTTCGCTCCAGGTCACTCCGTCGACCGCGGTCTCTTCGATCACCGCGCCGTCGTCGAGCACCTCGACGACGGTCACCGACCGGTACGCATGGATCCAACGCGGCGATGCCTCGAACGGGAACGGTGCGGGCAGCTCGTACAGCGCGAACGGGTTCGTGCCCTCGCTGAGCCGTGTGCCGGGGGCGAGGTCGCCCCGCAGCTCGACGATGCGCCGCTCGCCGCCCTTGCCGCTCTCGAGGAAGTGCCAGTCCTCGCGCACGACGCTGCGCGCGGGGTCGATCGCGACGACGTCGCGGGTCTCCTCCCACAGCGAGACGGGCTCGCGCAGCCGCAGGAAGTGCGTGGCCCAGAACGATTTCGCCTCGCGCGGGTAGTAGTCGATCGCCGCAGCGCCGAGCCGTAGCGATCGCGCGGCCATCGAGTCGTCAGGGTGACCGAGGGCGAGCGCATCGAGCAGCGTCGCGCGCGGCGACGGCTCGTACGCCCGCTCGTCGGGCTCGGGATTCGGCGACGGCACGAGCTTCGCCTCGCGCGCACGGTCGACGAGCCAGTCGCGCAGGCGCCGGGTCGAGACGCAGTCGTAGCGGTTGTAGTCCGCGAGGTCATCGAACACGAGGCCTGCCTCGGCCTCGGCGCCGTCGGCCTGCAGCGCACGCGCCTCGACGTAGCGGACGATCGAGTCGTCGCCCTTCTGCACGTCGCTCGTGCGCACCTCATCGCCCATGTAGAGCGGCTCGAGCTTCTTGATCGAGTAAGAGCGGGAGCCGACGCGCAGTGCCCGGCGCACGATCGGGTACAGGTCGACGAACACGCCGTCGCGCAGGAGACGATCGACGTCGGCCTCGCGCACGCCGTGGCGCGCCGCCATCGCGAGCAGATGCGTCGGCTCGTACGGCGCGTAGTGGTAGATGTGCATGCCGGGGAACTGCTGTCGGCGGAGGTTCACGAGGTCGAGGAACGTCTCGAGCGCCCGCTTCTCGTCGGCGAACGAGTGCGCCCACAGCGCGGTGTACTGCTCGCGGGTGTCGACCCACCCGAACAGGTAGTCGATGCCCCACTGCGTGGGTTCCCCCGGCGTCGGCGGCTCGGTGTGCAGCGGGTCGCCCTCGAAATCGAAGAACAGGTCGCCGTGGTCGGGCCGCGGAAGCGCGCCGAGCGCCTGGGGGGCGACGACCTCGAACACCGGGATCGGCGGAGCAGGAACGGCCGCAGGGGCCTCCAGCACGGCCGCCACCGTCGCCTGGGCGACCGACGCGCCGTCCGTTGCGAGCACGCTCTCCGCCACGACGACCTCGTGCGGCACGGTCTTCGGCGCGATGAGCGGCGGCGTGCCCGCCGGGCTCTCGAGCTGCAGGCGCGCCTGCGTGCGCAGCGACGCGAACACGTCGGGGTTCATGCCCGCCGGCCCGCTCGGCGCCCCGGCGAGCTGTTCGATCGTCTCGATCCCGGCGGCGCGCAGCCGCTCGCGCTGCACGGGGCGCATCCCCGCCACGAGCAGCAGATCGCGCGATGCCACGACCTCTGCGTCGCACGTCGCGCAGCGCCCGCACGCGACGACGCCGAGCTCGCCCCGCGGGTCGCCCCACGCGATCGGCTCCCCCGCCGCTCGGAGGTCGAGGCGGCGGTCCGCGATGAGCGCGGCGAGCCGTTCGCGCCGCAGCGCGAACACGGGCAGCAGGTCGTCGACCTCGTGCTCGCTGACGCTGCCGTCGCCGAGCAGCAGCTGCACCCGGCCGGAGCGCGCGACCCCGAGGCGGTCGAGCTGGTCGACGTATGCGGCCAGCTGCATGAGCGCGGTCACGCGGGCGTGGCGCGCGAGCTTGGTGTCCTGCACGAGCCAGCGCCCGGACTCGTCGCGGACGAGGAAGTCCGCGAAACCGACGAACGACTCCGTCGAGAACGCGGCCTGGTAGACGACTTCGGCATCCGAGGCGAGGGCTGCGTTCGTCTGGGCGACCGCGTCGGCGAGGGCCGCAGCATCCGACGACCGCGTCTCGGGGATCTCGACCACGCGATCCCCGTAGCGCTCGATGTAGTCGGCGAGCACCCGGCGCTCGTGCACCGTGCCGAGGCGCCCCGCGCGCTCGAGGGTGAGGTCTTCCGGATCTTCGACCGCGGCCACGCGACCGAGTCGCGCGTCGATCGCGCGCAGCCACGCGAACTCGCACTCCGCAGCGGTCTTGAGATCGCTCGCGCTCCAGACGATCCGGCCTTCGTCCTCGATGTATCGCATACCCCGCCCTTCTTCCACGACGATAGCCGCGCCCCCCGACACCTCTGCCCCATGCCCCATCTCCGCCCCCATGCCCCACCTGCCAGACTTGACCCCATGAGCCTGCCCTTCGACAGCGCGTACCGGCACGGGTTCGCCCGCGTCGCCGCGTGCACGATCCCGGTGGAGATCGCCGACCCCGCCGCCAACGCCGACGCCGTGCTCGAGGCCGCGCGCGTGTGCGATGCCGACGCGGTCGCCGTCGCGGTCTTCCCCGAGCTGTGCCTGACCGGCTACGCGATCGACGACCTCGTCATGCAGGACCCCGTTCTCGACGCGGTCGTCACCGCGATCGAGGGGCTGGTCGAGGCATCCGTCGAGCTGCTCCCGGTGCTCGTCGTCGGCGCGCCGCTGCGCCACCGCAACCGCCTCTACAACTGCGCCGTCGTGATCCATCGCGGAGAACTGCTGGGCGTCGCACCCAAGTCCTACCTGCCGACCTACCGCGAGTTCTACGAGCGCCGCTGGTATGCGCCGGGCGACGACCAGGCGGGCCAGGACATCCGCGTGGGCGAGCTCGAGGCGCCGTTCGGACCCGACCTGCTGTTCGAGGCGCTCGACGTCCCCGGTCTCGTGGTGCACGCCGAGGTGTGCGAGGACGTGTGGGTCCCGATACCCCCGTCGTCGCGCGCGGCGCTCGCGGGGGCCACGGTGCTCCTCAACCTCAGCGGCAGCCCGATCACGATCGCGCGCGCGGAGGACCGCAAGGACCTCTGCCAGTCGCAGTCCCTCCGCTGCCTCGCCGCCTACGCGTACGCCGCGGCGGGCGCCGGGGAATCCACGAACGACCTCTCGTGGGACGGCCAGACCATGATCTACGAGGCCGGCAACCTGCTCGTCGAGACCGAGCGGTTCCCCGACGGGCCGCGCCGCTCGATCGCCGACGTCGACCTCGACCGCCTGCGCCAGGATCGCCTGCGCCAGGGCACCTTCGACGACAACCGCCGCGCGACGGGGGCGGATGCCTCGTTCCGCACCGTCCACTTCCGGCTCGACCCGCCCCGCACCGACGTGGGGCTGCGCCGCACGCTCGACCGGTTCCCGTTCGTGCCCGACGACCCCGCGCGCCTCGCGCAGGACTGCTACGAGGCGTTCAACATCCAGGTCTCAGGTCTCGTGCAGCGCATGCGCGCGATCGGCGGCCCGAAGCCGGTGATCGGCGTGAGCGGCGGACTCGACTCGACCCACGCGCTGCTCGTGGTCGCGCGCGCCATGGACCTGATGGGGCGCCCGCGCAGCGACATCCTCGCGTACACGATGCCCGGCTTCGCAACGAGTGAGCACACGAAGTCCAACGCGATCGCCCTCGCCGAATCGGTCGGCGCGTCGATCGAGACGATCGACATCCGCCCGCTCGCGATCGAGATGCTCGAACGCCTCGGGCACCCGTTCGCCGACGGCGAGCCCGTGCACGACATCACGTTCGAGAACGTGCAGGCGGGTCTGCGCACCGACTACCTCTTCCGCCTCGCCAACCACCACGGCGGCATGGTCATCGGCACGTCCGACCTGTCCGAGCTCGCCCTCGGCTGGGCCACCTACGGCGTCGGCGACCACATGAGCCACTACGCCGTGAACGCCGGGGTGCCGAAGACCCTCATCCAGCACGTGATCCGCTGGGTGATCTCCGAGCGCGAGGGCGTCGACGACCGCGAGGCCGAGGTGCTGCAGTCCGTGCTCGACACCGAGATCTCGCCCGAGCTCGTGCCCATGGGCCAGGACGGCAAGATGCAGTCGACCGAGGACCGCATCGGCCCCTACGCGCTGCACGACTTCGCGCTGTTCCACATCCTGCGGTACGGGTTCCGCCCGTCGAAGATCGCCTACCTCGCCGCCCACGCGTGGGGCGATGCCCAGGCGGGCGCGTGGCCGCCCGGCTTCCCCGATGAGGACCGCTACGCCTACGACCTGCCCACGGTCGCGAAGTGGCTGCAGGTGTTCCTGAAGCGCTACTTCGCGTTCGCGCAGTTCAAGCGCTCCGCGATCCCGAACGGTCCGAAGGTCTCGCCCGCGGGGTCGCTGTCACCGCGCGGCGACTGGCGCGCCCCCTCCGACGGCAACGCCCGCGTGTGGCTCGCGGAGCTGAAGGCCGCCCTCCCCGATCTCGTGAAGGACTGACGGAGCGGATGCCGCGGCCCGCGGCATCCGCTCTCTCCGGTGTCCGTTCTCAGGCGGGCTGCTGGGTGTAGGCGAGCGTGATGATCCAGCTGTCGCGCGACAGGTCCGCCAGCTGGTACCACGTCTTGCGGTCCGGGATCCATCCTCGCGTGAGCGGGCTGTCGAGGCGCACGTGGTCGGGCGCCACGAGCGCACCGCGCCCGTCGGCGTCGCGCACCGCCTGCACCCGCGTCCAGTGGGCGAGAAGCTTGTCGAGGTTCGATTCGTCGAGCAGATGCGAGTGGCGCTGCATGAGGTGCAGCTCGGCGTCGTCGGGATGGGCGTCGCGCAGGTCGAGGCCCAGCGACACGTCCGGGTCGCTCACGGCGACGACCGTGGCAGCGCGGAAGTTGACGTTGCGGATCTTGAGCGGCACCTCCGCACCGCCCACCTCGGCGATCAGCTGGGTGTGGAACCCGAACGTGCGAGGGGCCTCCCGCTCGACGCGCACATCCTTCGCGTCGACGCCGAGCTTCGTCGCGACGATCTCCTTGGCGAGCGCGCGCTTGCGGTCGTGCTCGGGGAGCTTGGGATCCCAGCCGAGCCGCGCCGTGATCCCCGCCGGAGTCTCGAGAAGCACCGATTGCATGATCCACCTCATTCTCCGCGGCCCGTCCGCACCTCCATCCTGTCGCGGCGGCGAGCGGTGAGGAAGATCGCCACGCCCCTTCGTCCCACCCGATCGCGTCCCGACGATCCGGTCGCCTGCGCGGAAACACGGGTCGGTGACGACGACACGCCGATGACGGATGCTGCCGCCCGGCGTGTCGCGTCACGCGCCCGTCTTTTCGCACGAGGCGGGCCGTCAACCCCCCTCCGAGGACCGCGGGGCGATGGAAGGATGGGGCCTATGACGAGGCGCGCGACGGTGATCGGCAGCGGGCCCAACGGGCTGTCGGCCGCGGTCGCGCTGGCGCGCGCCGGGTACGAGGTGCGCGTGCTCGAGGCCGCCGCGACCATCGGGGGCGGCGTCCGCACGGCGGCGCTCACGCTCCCCGGCTTCCGCCACGACGTGTGCTCGGCGGTGCATCCCGCGGCGCTGTCGTCGCCCTTCTTCCGGGCGTTCGGCATCCACGAGCGGGTCGGCTGGATCCACCCGCTCGCCTCGTACGCGCAGCCGCTCGACGGCGGGCGCGCGGCGATCGCGTGGCGCGACATCGAGCGCACGGCCGATGCCCTCGGGCCCGACGGCCGCGCGTGGCGAGGCGTCCTTCGCCCCCTCAGCCGTCACCTCGGCGGATTGGTGGACTTCACCGGGTCCCAGCTGCTGCGGTGGCCGCGGCATCCGGTCACCACCGTCCGGTTCGGGCTGCGCGCCCTGCAGCTCGGCACGCGCCTGGGCCGCGAGACCTTCCGCACGGAGGAGGCGAGCGCGCTGCTCACGGGTGTGCTCGCGCACGCGAACACCCCGCTGCCGTCGCTCGGAGGGGCGGCGTCCGGGCTCTTCCTCGCGGCGCACGGGCACTCGGCCGACGGCTGGGCGTTCCCCCGCGGCGGCTCGCAGGCGATCGCGGACGCGCTCGTGGCCGACCTGAAGGCGCACGGCGCCGTCGTCGAGACGGGCAACCATGTGCAGACCCTCGCTGACCTGGACTGGGGCGATCCGGATGCCGGCGACCTGCTGCTGCTCGACACCACACCGCGCCTCCTGCTCACGCATCCGGACCTGCCCGACAGCTACGCGCGGGCGGTCCGTCACTACCGGTACGGCCCGGCCGCCGCGAAGGTCGACTTCGCCCTCGACGGACCGGTGCCGTGGGCGCACCCCGACGTCGCTCTGGCCCCCACCGTGCACCTCGGCGGCACACGGGAGGAGGTCGAGGCGAGCGAGAACGCGGTGGCGCGGGGCGGACTGACCGATCGGCCGTACGTCTTGACGGTGCAGCCGAGCGTGCTCGACGGCACGCGCGCCCCTGCCGGCAAGCACGTGCTGTGGGCGTACATCCACGTCCCGGCGGGGTCGACGTTCGACCCCACCGAAGCCGTCGTGCGGCAGGTCGAGCGCTTCGCGCCGGGATTCCGGCACCGCATCCTCGCGAGCCACGCGATGACGGCCGCCCAGCGCGCCGCATACAACCCCGCCGACATCGACGGCGACATCCTCGGCGGCGCCTTCACGTTCGCGCAGGCGATCCGGCGCCCCATCGTCTCGACGACGCCGTGGCGCACGCCGCTGCGGGGCGTGTACCTCGCGTCGGCGTCGACCCCGCCCGGACCCGGCGTCACCGGCATGCCGGGCTGGTACGCCGCGCGCCAGGCGCTGCGCGACAGCGGCCGGCGGCTCGAGCTCGGGGACCTCTTCGGAGCGTGACCGGGTGGACGCCTTCGCCGCGGTCGACTTCGAGTTCGCTCGACAGGTGCTGCAGCGGGGCGTCGCGGCCCTGTTCGTCGTCGCGTTCATCTCGTCGCTGAACCAGTTCCGTCCGCTTCTCGGCGAGCACGGGCTTCTGCCCGCGCCGGACCTCCTCGAGTGGGTGCGCACCTCGAAGAGAGGACAGCGGATGCTGCGCCCCACCGTCTTCCGCCGCCTGCGGTACACCGACCGCAGGCTCGCCGCCCTGTGCTGGGCGGGCATCGTGATCGCGGCGACGCTGGTCATCGGCCTCCCCCAGCTCGGTCCGCCGTGGGTGCCGATGCTGTGCTTCCTCGCGCTGTGGCTCGGCTACATGTCGATCACGAGCATCGGGCAGACCTTCTACGGATTCGGCTGGGAGATGCTGCTGCTCGAGGCCGGCTTCCTCGCGGCGTTCCTGGGCTCGGATGACCAGCCGCCGCCGGTCGTCGTGATCGTGCTGTTCTGGTGGCTGGTGTTCCGGCTCGAGTTCGGCGCGGGCATGATCAAGATCCGCGGCGGCCGCGAGTGGCGCGACCTCACCGCGCTCACGTACCACCACGAGACCCAGCCGATGCCCGGGCCGCTCAGCCGCCAGGCGCACCTCCTCCCCCGCTGGTTCCACAAGGGCGAGGTGCTCGGCAACCACTTCGCGCAGCTGGTGGTGCCGTGGTTCCTGTTCGCACCACTCGTCGGACTGTTCGCGCCCGGGCCGGTGCCCGCCGTCGTCGGGGCGGTCGCGGCCGCGATCGTCATCGCCACGCAGGCCTGGCTCGTCGTCACCGGCAACTTCGCATGGCTCAACTGGATGACGATCGTGCTCGCCTTCTCGGCCATCGGACTGCCGGGCATCGGCGCCGCGCCCGAGGGCGCAGCATCGCAGGCTCCGGGCGTGTTCACCGGGATCCCCGTGTACTGGCTCGTCATCACGTGCGCGATCGGCGCGCTGTACCTCGTGATCAGCTGGTGGCCGCTGCGGAACCTGTTCGCGCGGCGGCAGCTCATGAACGCCTCGTTCAACCGGTGGCAGCTCGCCAACGCCTACGGCGCATTCGGCACGGTCACGAAGGAGCGCATCGAGATCGTCGTCGAGGGCACGATGGACGACGACCCCGACACGGCCACCTGGCACGAGTACGCCTTCAAGGGCAAGCCCGGCGAGGTGCACCGCATCCCGCGGCAGTTCGCGCCGTACCATCTGCGCCTGGACTGGCTGATGTGGTTCCTCCCACTCGGCCGGTCGCTCGACGACTGGTTCACGGTGTTCCTGGTGCGGCTTCTGGAAGCGGATGCTGCGACCCTGCGCCTGCTCGCCCACGATCCGTTCGCGGGTCAAAAGCCGCGATGGGTGCGTGCGGTGTCGTATCGCTACCGCTTCACGACGCGCGCGGAGTTCCGCGAGTCGCACGCCCGGTTCACGCGCGACCGGCGGCGACCGGTCATGGGACCGGCGTCCCTGCGCCGCTGAGACCGGCCTTGCGCTCGCGTGCGGTGCGGCGCGCGGTGAGGTCGACGATGGCCACCAGGAACGCGAGGGCGAGGAAGACGGCGACCGACAGCATCCCGAAGGCGTACGCGTCGTGGTAGACGACGAGGCTGTCGTGGGAGCCGGACTCACGGTAGATCGCGGCATAGAACAGCGACAGCGCGACCGCCGTGCCGACCGCCGCGCCGATGCGCTGGCCGAGCTGGCCGACGGAGCCGGCGAGGCCGCCCTGTTTGACCGGGATGTCGCCGAGCGTGAGCGCCTGGTTCGGGGCGATCACGAGACCGCCTCCGGCGCCTCCGACGGTCATGACCGCGGCGGCGATGTAGGGGGTCCACGCGGGGTCGCTGTAGAGCGCCGCGAGCACCAGCCCGCCGACGCACAGCAGCATGCCGGCGAGACCCCACACCACGACCACGCGGCCGTGCGTGCTGACGAGGTTGCCGCCGATCCACGAGGTGACAGCAGAGGCGAGTGCGAACCCGATCGACACCATGCCCGCGTACACCGGCGCGAGCCCGAGGCCGAGCTGCAGGAACAGCGTCGTGACGAGGAACATCGCCGGGGCCGCGGTGAAGTACGCCGTCTGCAGCAGCGTGCCGTTGCGATACGACGTGATGCGGAAGAGGCCGAGCGGGATGAGCGGGTTGCGGCCGCGCTTCGCGTAGCGGCGCTCCCACGCGATGAAGGCGGAGGCGAACAGGGCGAAGGCGACGAGCAGCCACCACCGCGCCGGGTTGTCGCTGGGCGCACCGGTGGTGAAGAGGAAGGGCCACATCAGCGAGATCACGCTCGCGCCGAACAGCAGCACACCGACGGGGTCGAGCTGCACTTTGCGCTGGGAGTTCGTGCGGGTGTCGGGCAGCAGCCACAGCGCGAGGGCGATCGCGATGAGGCACAGCGGCACGTTCATCCAGAAGATGAGCCGCCAGCCGTTCGTCGGCCCGCCGAGGGCGATGAGCAGACCGCCGAGCGTCGGGCCGAAGGCCGTCGCGATGCCGATCGTCGCGCCGAAGAGTCCGAAGGCGCGGGCGCGCTCCTTGCCCTGGAACAGCTCCTGGGCCATGCCGAGCACCTGGGGCATCTGGATGCCCGCGGCCACGCCCTGCAGGAGTCGCCCGATCAGCAGCACCTCGGCGGTCGGCGCGAGCGCGCACAGCACACTTGTGACCGTGTAGAGCGAGAGGCCCACGACGAAAAGCGTCCGCCGCGAGCGCTGGTCGCCCAGGCGCCCCATCGGCACGAGCACGAGCCCGAACGTGAGGACGAACCCCGACACGATCAGCTGCAGCTGCGTCGAGCTCGCACCGAGCACCTCGCCGATCGACGGCAGCGCGACGTTGACCTTCGTCATGTCGAGGATGGTGATCGCGGCGACCGAGACGCAGACCCAGAACGCACGCCAGCGGGCGCCGTGCGAGAGGGGGATGACGGCGGTCGTGGCCGGCACGGCGCGCGCCTTGCTGGAGGAGCTCTGCGGCGTCGGCTGTGGCGGGGACATCTCGCCCAGGCTAACCCCGTTCCGCACAGCGGCGGGCGCGAACCCCGGTGCGCGGGAGATGATGGGAGGGTGAGACTCCTCGTCGCCGCCCTCGCCTCCGAACTCGTCGCCTTCCCGGAAGACCTCGACGGATTCGACCGTCTCGTCACCGGCCCCGGCAAGCTGCAGGCGACCTACGCGCTCACCCGCGCACTCGACGCGACCGCCTACGACGAGATCGTGGTGGTCGGCACCGCGGGGGCGATCGACGCGCGGCTCGACGCATCCGTCTACGAGATCTCGGCCGCCCTGCAGCACGACGTCACCGACATTGACGGCATCGTCGGCCAGCACGTGTCGCTGCCGGCGCGCGTCGAGCTCGACGCCGACGGCGTGACGATCGCCACGGGCGACCACTTCGTCGACGACTCCGAGGCCGTGGAGGTCATCCGTCCGCTCGGCGCCGTCCTCGTCGACATGGAGACGTACGCCTACATCTGGGTCGCAGAGCGCTTCGGCGTGCCGATCCGCGTGCTCAAGGCCGTCTCAGATCGCGCCCAGGACGGCGCGATCACCGACTGGCGCACCGCCGTGACCGCCTGCAGCCACCAGCTGCGCGACCGCATCCGCGCCGACTACGGCGTCTGACCCCGACTTACGACACCCACTGCGTCTTCGCCCACGTGATGTTCGCCAGCGTCGCCTGGCCCGACAGCGACGGGTGGAAGTAGTCGCGCGTCGAGATGTCGGACTTCACGAACGCATAGTTCGCGACCGCGTATCCGTCGAACCGGCACTTCGCAGTGGCTGCGCAGGCGGCCTCCAGCACCTTGTTGAAATCGGTCACCCGCTGCTGAACCAGCGTGCGGCGCTGCACGTCGGCGGTCGCGCTGCTGCTCGGGTTGGCGAGCATCGACTGGCAGGTGCCGAGCAGCGACCACGCGAGACGGGCGGACAGACTCGATCTGTTGATGTCGTAGAGGCGCTGCAGGCTCGGGATGCTCGCGACGAAGATCTCCGGCGCCGCGGCACTCGCCGCAAGGGTGGAGAGCGCCGACTGCACGTTGGTCCGGAACGCATCGACCGTCGTCATCTGCGCCACGGTCCGGGTGCAGGCGTCGATCGCGCCGATCTCGATCGTGACGTACTGGGCCCCCTGTCCGGCGGCCATCTGCGCCTGGGCGGGGAGCGCCGACGATCCCGCACCCGACTTGGCGTCGTTGAAGACGTTGACGAGGCCCGTAGCCCCGGCCGCCCGCAGCCGCTGCAGGTGCGAGTTGACCGACGTCGTGGATCCCGTGGACCAGCTGTTGGTCGGACACGACGTGAGGCTCGAACACGTCATCGCCGCCTGGGTGATCGAGTCCCCCAGCGCGGCCATGCGAGTGATCGTCGCCGGCGCGGGTGCGGCATGCGCGGCAGAGGCGGCGCTGAGAGTGCCGGTGAGAAGGAGGGCGGATGCCGCGAACGCGGCGAGGGCGCGGCGCGCCCGGGTGGTGGAACGCATGTCGACTCCGTACGTCGTCGTAACGAGAGGGCGCGGCGAACAGCCGCGGCCGGACGGGCGCCGGCGGTCGGGCGGGATCGCGATTCCCCCAGGAAGCGATCTGCCGCGAACGATACACCCGTGCATCGCCCGGGCGACAGAGGGAGAAGACCCACATTGCCGCGCGGGATGGGCGGACCGAGCCGTGGCTCAGACGCGGGCGGCTGCGTCCTGCCGGATGACGCTCGGCCCGGCAGGTGTCGCCTCGACCGCGAGCTGCGCGGGCAGCTGCTCCTTCATCGCGGCCACATGGCTGATGACGCCCACGGTGCGCCCGCCCTGCCTCAGCTCGTCGAGGGTGCGCATCGCGAGGTCGAGGGTCTCCTCGTCGAGCGAGCCGAAGCCTTCGTCGACGAACAGGGTGTCGAGCCGCACACCTCCCGCCCGGGCGGTGACCACCTCGGCGAGCCCGAGGGCGAGCGCGAGCGACGCGAGGAACGTCTCGCCGCCCGAGAGCGACTGGGCTGGACGTGACTGGCCGGTGAAGGCGTCCATGATCTCGAGGCCGAGGCCCGAGGCGGCGCCGCGCGCGGCCCGCGCATCGGTGTGCTGCAGCCGGTAGCGCCCCGACGACATGTCGCTGAGCCGCAGGTTCGCGGCGGCCACGATCTCTTCAAGATCGGCGGCCAGCACGAACGTCTCGAGGTCCATCTTCATCGTGTTGGGGGCGCGCCCGGCGACGGTGTCGGCGAGCCGGGCGATGGCCGCGGCATCTGCGGCCCGTGCCGCGACGCCGGCGTACGCCTGATCGATCTGCATCGCGAGATCGCGGAGTCCGGCCACCAGCGTGCGGGCGTCGCTCTCTGCCCGGAGCGCCTCGGTGCGTCCTTCGTCGGCGGCCGCGAGCGCGGCCCGCGACGCCTCGGTATCGACAGGCTCGGTCGGCGCGCCCGCGAGTTCGAGCTCGAGCTCGAGCATCCGTGCCCGCGCCGCGCCGAGCTGCGTGTCGTGCGCCGAGATCCGCTCGGCGAGAGCTTCCACGTCGCGAGGTGCGGCAAGGGCGGCGTTCGCCTCGGCGGCATCGGCGAACACGGATGCTGCGACTCGCTCTTCGACGTCGGTGCGCGCCTGCGCGGCCAGGATCGCCGCGCGGTGCGCCTCGGCGCGGGCATCGACCGCCGCCCGGCCCGCGTCGCGGATCGAGGTGGCGTGCACGACGCGGTCCGCGACGCTGACATGCCCGCCGCGGGCCGCGTCGACCGCCTCGCGGGCCGCCGCGACCCGCTCCTCCAGCGCCGCGATGCGGGTGCGTGCCTCCGCGAGCCGCTCCGTCAGAGACGCGCGGGATGCCTCGGCCTCGTGGTCGAGCGCCGCCAGCTCGGTGCGCCGGGCCGCGAGTGCATCGCGGCGTTCGACGGCGCGCTCGGCGGCGGCCAGCTCGGCGGTGGCGGCGGCCAGCTGCCCGCGGAGCGCCTCGATGCCTTCGCCGCCGGCGCGAGCGGCCGCCGCACCCTGGCGTTCCCGGGCGGTCTTCGCCGCGTCCGCCGCGGTGCGCTCGTGCGCGGCCGCCGCATCACGCTCGGATTCGGCAGCAGCGAGGAGCTCATCGGTCACCGGCTCGTCGGCCGGCGCGGCAGGCGACGGATGCGCCGTGGCCCCACACACGGCGCAGGGCTCGCCCTCGACGAGCGTCGTCGCGAGCTCGCCCGCGTAGCCGTCGAGACGGAGTTGGAGCAGCGCGGCCACCCTTGCCGCGGCGGCAGCGGCAGCTGCGGCCGCGTCGCGGTGGTCGATCTCGGCGGCGCGCTGGGTGGCGGCGAGCCCTTCGGCCTCGACGGCGGCCGCAAGGCGCCCGGTGAGCTCTTCGTGGCGCTCGCGCGCGGGATCGCGGCGGGAGGCCGCCGCGCGCTCGGCCTCGAGTTCCGTGTCGATGCGCTCGAGCTCGGCCGGCACCTGCGCCCGTTGCGCATCGAGGGCGACGACATCCGCCTCGAGCCGCGCCACCTCCGCTGCGGCAGCCGTCTTCCGCGATTCGCCGTCGGCCAGGGCCGCCTCCTGCGCGAGGGCGGCGGTCCACACGGCCAGCTCGCCGGTGAGACGCTCGACCACCGCAGAGAGATCGGGGGCGCCCGCGTCGTCGGTGCCGGCGACGGCACGGCCCCATGCCGCGTCGGCCGACGCGGCCAGCTCGGCCGTCGTCGCCGCGCTGCGCTCGGCTCGGCGTGCCGTCTCGAGTGGCGCCCGCAGCGCCTCAGCGAAGCGCGCCCGGGTCAGTCGCCGACGGTCGTCGGCGATCTGCGGGCCGGCCTCTTCGAGCGTGGCGAGTCGTTCCCGCGCGCGGCCGAGCTCGGCCTGCGCCTTCGCCAGCGCGACCCGCTCGGCGTGTGCCGCCTCCGCGACGGTGCGGGCGTCGTCCGCGGTCACGCGCTCGCGCGTCAGCGTGTCGAGGCGGTACGACGCACGCTGCTGACCGAGGTCGACCGCCGCGCGCCGCGCCGGCAGGTCGAGCGGAGCCTCGCCCGCGGCCTCCTCGGCGGGCACCAGCTCGTGCGCCGCGATCAGGCGCTCCGCCTGATCGAGCAGGGTGCGGGCCCGTTCGCCGAGCGCGTCGAGCTCGTGCTGCGCCGCCTTGCTGCGCTCACCCAGCTCGCGCGCGTACTCCTCGTAGCGACGCGTGCCGAAGAGGGCGCGCAGCAGAGACTGCCGCTCCGTGCCGGAGGCGAGGAGAAACCTCGAGAACCGGTTCTGCGCGAGCAGGATCACCTGCTGGAACTGCTGGGCGTTGAGCCCGAGCACCTCGTCGAGGAACAGCCCGACGTCGCGGGGTTTCGCCGCGCGGCCGGTCCACGCGCCATCGACGAGCTCTTCGAGCTCCGCGCGCGTGGGCTCGGTGGTGAGCCCGCCGCCGCGGCGTGCCGGCCGCTGGTACTCCGGGGCACGGGTGACGCGCCAGCGACGGTCGCCGACGGTGAACTCGAGGCGGACCTCGGTGGGATCCTCGGGTGCGCAGTGGTCGCTGCGCAGGCGCTTGTCGCCCGTCTCGTAACGGGGCACGCTGCCGTACAGCGCGAAGCAGACGCCGTCGAGGATGCTCGATTTACCCGCGCCGGTGCGACCGGCGATGAGGAAGATGCCGTCGTGCTCGAACGACTCGAAGTCGACGCTCTGCTTCTCGCGGAACGGCCCGAAGCCGGTGAGCTCGAGGCGGTGCAGCCTCACGCCGTCGCCTCCACCCGCGCGCGCTGCTCCAGCAGCTCGCCGACGAGCTCCGCCTCGCGGATCGACGCGCCCTCGCCCTCGCGCACATGGGAGAGGAAGGCGTCGACGAGCTCGGCGTCGTTGCGCGCGGAGCGCACCCGCTCGGCGTAGGTGCGGGCGTCGTCGGTGCGCGTCGCGACCGGAGCGTGACGCACCTCGGCGCAGAAGGGGAATCGGGCGAGCAGTCGCCGCATCGGGTCGCGCTGCGGCAGCGGATCGGTGTATTCGGCGCGCACCCAGTCGTCGGCGTGGGTCGCGAAGCGCTCGTCGGCGAGCAGCTCGTCCAGCGTCGCGGTCAGCGTGGTGAGGGTGCGCGGCACCGGCAGCGGCAACCACTCCACGTCGCCGAGTCCGTCGGCGCCGAGCTCGACGAGCCACGACCCGCGCGGCTTGTGCCCCTCGTCGAAGCTGTAGTGCAGGGGAGCCCCGGCGTATCGCACGCGCGGCGAGAGCTGCTGACGCCCGTGGATGTGGCCGAGGGCCATGTAATCCACACCGTCGAAGGTGGACAGCGGAACGATGTCGAGCCCGCCCTGCTGGATGTCGCGCTCGAGGTGCGGCGTCGGCTCGACCCCCGCCGCGAAGCAGTGCGCGACCGCGATCGAGCGCGCACCCCGGGCCGCAGCATCCGTCCGCACCAGGTCCATCGCCTGCGCGAGCACGTCGGCCTGTGTGCGCACGCCGGGCCAGGCACCGCGCAGGAGCACGGGCTCGAGGTACGGGATGCCGTACACATGCACCGGGCCGTGCTCGTCGTGGACGGTGACGGGGGTCCCGATGGTGGCGGGATCGGTGACGACGTGGACGCCGTCGCGGAGGAGGCGCGACTGGAAGCCGAGCCGGGCCGCCGAGTCGTGGTTGCCGCTCGTGACGACGACGGTCGCACCCGCGTCGGCGAGGCCCCGCAGCGCGTCGGTCAGGAGCGTGTAGGCGCCCGCCGCGGGGGTCGCGGAGTCGAACACGTCGCCCGCGACGATCACGAGGTCGACGTCGCGCTCCGCCACCTGCGCGACCAGCGCCTGCAGCACACCACGCAGCGCATCGAGCGTCGAGTGGCCGTGGAACGACCGCCCGATGTGCCAGTCCGAGGTGTGCAGGATCCGCATGCTCAACACGGTACGTTCGGCCCCTGACATCGCCCGCCAGGCAGGCCGCGGACCCGCGAACCACCGGGGTTTCCGCGTCGGTGCGGCGCCTCCGGCGCGTACCCTCGAGCCATGTCCTTGCCCGGGGTCTGCGTGGTGTTCCTGCTGCGCCGCGGACCGCAGGGCGCCGAGGTGCTGCTGGGCCGCAAGCGCACCGGGCTCGGCCAGGGGAAGGTCGTCGGCATCTGCGGCTGGGTCGATCCCGGCGAGGGCGCCGACGAAGCCGCCGTCCGCGAGGCCCGGGAGTCGGTCGGCGTGCGGGTCGCGGCATCCGATCTGCAGGTCGCCGGAACGGTCGAGTACCACTTCCCCACCCGGCGCGCGTGGTCCCAGCAGGCGACGGTGTTCGTGTGCCGACGGTGGCAGGGCGATCCCGTCGAGCGCGACGGGATGACGCCGCAGTGGTACGGCCTCGACGCCGTGCCCTACGCACGCATGTGGGACGACGCCTCGCGGTGGCTGCCGGGCGTGCTCCGCGGCGGCACGGTCGACGCGCGCTTCACGTTCGGGGCGGATCTCGCGACGGTGGTGCTCACCGCGGAGTGACCGCGCGGCGGCGTCGCCGCCGGCCGGGTTCGCGCGTCTTCCGGCGGTGCACCCTCCCCTCGGTCCTCCGCCGGACGTATCGTGGAACATGGCGCACAACGCAGACACCGCTCCGCGATCGACCGTGGTCGCGCTCGTCGGGTCCGACAGCGACGAACTGCTGACCGGTCTCGCCGATGTTCCCGCGCTCGTCGCGCTGTCGCTGCGCGAGGCCGACCCCGCAGTCGCCGCGCACCTCGTCGCCTCGGTCTCCATGCCGTACGTCGTCCACGACGCCGACCCGCTGGAGCACGTCGCGTCGGCCTGGGTCGAGCTGTACGAGGAGCGCGCCACGCTCGGCTCCCTCGAGGCGGAGGTCGGGGCGCTGCTGTCGCTGTTCGCGTCGGGTGAGGCCGTCATGCCCGACTACTACGTCGTCGCGGGACCGGAGGCGATCGAGGGCGCCTGGCGGCACTGGTGGCTCGGGGCGCTCGCCCATCACGCGCCGTCGCGCGTGCTCCCGGTCGAGGCATCCGGCACCGCTCTGCGGGCGAGGCTGCGCACGCTGCCCGCCTCGCGGCCGTGGCCCGAGCCCGAGGCGTGGCTGCCGCGCGTGCAGTTCGACATCCCCGATCGCGTCGGCCTGCGCGATCAGCCGGGCGCCGCCTGATCCATGACGGAGGTCGAGAGGTTCGCGCACGCCGGCGCGACGCTCGTCGCCGAGCGGCGCGGCCGCGGCGAGCGCGTGTACGTGCTCATCCACGGCATCGGCATGGGCCGCAGCGTCTTCGCCGATCTCGAGCGCCATCTGGGCGACGGCGAGGTGGTCGCGTTCGACCTCCCCGGCTACGGCGAGGCTCCCGAACCGCGCCGGGTGCTCACGATCGAGCGCACCGCCGACCTCGTCGCCGCCTACCTCCGGGCCCGGGTGCGCACACCCGCCGTCGTCATCGGGCACTCGATGGGAGCGCAGGTCGCGCTGGAGGTCGCCGTGCGCCACCCCGCACTCGCCGAGCGCATCGTGCTCATCGGACCGACCGTCGACCCCACGGCGCGGACGGCGCCGCGGCAGCTGTGGCGTCTCCTGCGCGACATCGCCGTCGAGAGCCCGGTGGTGATCGCGCGGGGCGCCCGGGAGTACCTGCGCGCCGGACCGCGGCTGCGCGCCAAGTTCCGCGCGGTGCTCCGGCACCGTCCCGAGGACGTGCTGCCGCGCGTGCGGATGCCCGCGCTGGTGCTCCGCGGCGAGGACGACATCGTGGCGCCGCAGCAGTGGTGCCGACGGATCGCCGACACCCTGCCGGACGGCCGGCTGGCCGAGGTGGCGGGGCATGGCCACGAGACGATGATCCGGGATGCCGCACCCGCCGCGCGGGTCATCCGCGAGTTCGCCGGATCGGTGTGACGACGGCGCACGACTGCCTGGTCTCGCCGGAATCCTGCCATCCCCGTCGCAGCCGGCAATGTCGGAACCCCCGCGTAGGTTTCACACTGTCGGAACCAACGGAGGAAACCATGTTCGCTGTATACGCCGCCGAACAGCAGTACCGCCACGACACCTGGTCGCGAGACCGCGAGCACGCGATCCTCGCCTCCATCCGCGAGCGGAAGATCGCTGTCGCCCCGCGCCGCCCGGCTAGCGTCATCGCCGCCCCGCAGCGCGTCGCCTGGGCTCGGCCGATCGGACTGCACGTCTCGGAGCACGACCCCGCGGTGTGCGCCGTCGCGTAGCCGTGGAGGTCAGGACGCGCGCGGGTCCGTGGGAGCGGGCGCGTGCGCGACGACGGCCGCCTGCTGGGCCGCGCGGTCCTTCGCCACGGCGTCGCTGATCATCTGACCCCCGCTGCGCAGGAGGGCGCGACGCCACGGGAGGGTGCCTTCGATCTCGATCTGGATCGAGATCGACAGGATGGTCCGGATGAGCACGATGAGGCCCAGGATGGCCGCATCCTCGAGCGAGGGCTTCGAGGTGATCGTGCGGATGAGGTCCGCAGCGACGAGCACCTCGAGCCCGAGCAGGATCGCGCCTCCGAGCGTCGTGCGCAGCGTCGTGAACGCGGTCTGACCGCCCTCGTGGCGCGCGAGCGACCGTCCGCCCAGCACGAGCGCGATCACGAAGCCGACGATCATGGCGGCAGCGCCGACGGCCTCGAAACCGACGGCGACGGCGGTGAACACTGCCTCCATGTGCACGCGCCCAGCCTAGGGCCGGGCGCGTGCACATCCGCGGTCGAATCGCGGAGTCAGCTCGCCGCGCCGCGCCGCGGGTGCGCGGGATCGTCCGCGTCCCCGACCGACACCTGTCGCGCGAGCTCCTCGATGTCGCTCTCCGGAAGATCGATGCCGGACTGCGTCAGTCGCTGGCGCAGGACGTGCGCGATGTGCTCCAGCGGGTCGGTGCCGACGTCCTGACGTGTCTGCGCGACGATGCCCGCCACCTTGTCGATGTCGGAGGCGTTGTTCTGCGCCATCGCGGGCAGCCGCTGTTCCTGCTCGGTCCCGAGTGCACCGGGGGTGCGCTGCGCCTCCCCCGCGGTCTGGGTGTCGCGGGCGCCGTCCTGACCGTGGTGGTCGATGCCGTCCTCCACGACCCCGATGCCGACCGCCTCGTGGCTCGGCGGGGGTGCCGCCGGCACCGAGTCGGCGTTCACGACGCCGTCGGGCAGGTCCTGACTTCTCGCTCGATCGCGATCCATGGCGTGCTCCTCTCGTCCTCCCCCAGCCTCCGTCGCGGGGCCGCACGGCGACATGGGGTTGACAAGGAATGCCGACGGTGTCGGCGGGGCACGGTGCGGCTACGGACGCGGAGTCAGGATGCCGCGGCGCGACGGGTTCGCATCGAACCAGTCCGCGACGTACCAGCACACCGGGATGACCTTGCGATCGCCGCGCTCCTCGAGCTCCTCGACCGCGCGTTCGACGAGCTCGCCGGCGTACCCGTGCCCGCGGAAGGTCGGAACCGTGTAGGCGCGGGTCATCGCCACCGTGCGTCCGTCGTCGCGGTAGTCGAGCACGCTCACGAGGTCTTCGCCGCGGTGCAGGGTGTACCGCGACGCATCGGGCTCTTTCGTGAAGCGGAGGTCGGTCACGCCGCCAGGCTACGCCCGCGGCGCAGCGTCGGGACGCGTCTCTTGGTATGTCGCAGTGATCGTCCAGCTGACACTCGGTCTCACCCGACGTGGAACTGAGCAATCTGTCACATTCCGAAACGATCTGGGCCCAGAACCCGTGCGATTTGACGTTTTTGGACAAAGTCGGTAATAATCGGGCTCATGACTGACAACGCGCTGTATCTGTCCGCCCGGGAGGCGAACAGGACTGCCGGCATGATGATGGCCGGTCGCGTTGCCATGTGTTGTCGAATGTGCCACTAGCACGGTGACCCCCGTCGGACTCCTCCTCCGCTTCTGAACACGGATCGTACGGAGTCCCCCGAAGCACCGGTTTCGTGCGTCGATCACGCGCACCCGGACCCGCTTCGCACACCGCCCAGCGTCGGGCACAGGCCTCACCCGGCCTACGGCCTTTCTCGCCACCGACGACCAGGGCCGCAGCACATCATTCAACCCGGTTTCCGCCACCCGGGTTCCTCCCGCAAGGACCATCATCATGTCGACCACCGCCCTCCTCGACCGCCCCACCACCACCGCCCCCGTCCGCCACCTCCGCGCCGTGAATCACCCGGCCGCGGTCGAGGCGCCCACGGCGCCGGCCCCCGAGCCCGCACAGCCGGCCGGGCGCGCCCTCCCCGCGGGCACGGCGCCGCGCGGCTTCGCCCTGTACGTCGGCATCGACGAGGCCAAGGCCGCCGCCTCAGGCGTGAACCTCGGTGTGCTCGTCGACGCCCTGCGCCGCACGCTCGCCGAGCTGGCGCCGTCGGCCGAAACCTACGCCACCGTCGCCCTCGCGCCGGTCGGCTCGGGCGGGCGCGACGTCGATGTCGTGCGCCTCGCGCTGCACGAGCCGTCGGCCGTCGCCCGCACCAAGGAGGAGGAGCCCGAAGACGAAGAGCCCGCCTCGGGCGGCGTCGTCGTCGACATCTCGCGCAAGCGCGTGCTCATCGACGGCGAGTCCGCCGCCTTCACCTTCAAGGAGTTCGAGCTGCTGCAGTACCTCGTGCTCCGCGAGGGCCGCACGATCGAGCGCACCGAGCTGGTGACCTCGCTCTGGCAGGGCGCGACGGACGAGGACGCCCCGGGCGAGCGCACCATCGACGTGCACGTCCGCCGCCTGCGCGCCAAGCTGGGCCGCTACGAGGACATCGTCCGCACCGTGCGCGGCGTCGGCTACCGCTTCGACCGTCACGCCGACGTCGTCATCCGCTACGGCCACGGCACCCCGTCGCCCGACCGCTTCTGATCCCACCCCGTTCACCTGTCGCATCGGGCTGCACGCACCGGCACGTCGCGACAGGCGAGCACGGTTCGATGTCGGAGGCGTCGGCGTAGGGTGGGCGGCATGACCACCTCGCTCTCGCGCATTCCTCGGACGAGGGATGCCGGGCGCTTCGGTCCGGGGGCGGCGACCCGCGATCCCCGCCCCGGTCATGGCCGGCCGCTCGAGACGGAGTACCGGCCGCGGCATCCGCTCGACCTCCGGCGCACCGTGCTGTATCAGCGACGCGGAGCCGGCGACCCGACGATGGCGGTCTCGGGCGCAGTCATCTGGCGGGTGAGCCGTACGCCGGCAGGCATCGCGACGCTCGCGATCCGCGAGACGCATCCGGGCGTGATCCGCGGCGCGGCCTGGGGTCCGGGGAGCGACTGGGCGCTCGCGCAGCTTCCTGCGCTGTGCGGTGCGGACGACGACCCGGCCGGCTTCGACGCGTCGCGGCATCCGCTCATCGCCGACGCCCATCACCGCAACCCGGGTCTGCGCCTCTCGCGCACCGATCTCGTGTTCGACGCCCTGGTGAGCGCGATCTTCGAGCAGAAGGTCACCGGCATGCAGGCCTTCGGCGCGTGGCGGCGCGTCGTGACGTGGTGCGGCGAGCGTGCCCCCGGCCCGACACCGGCGCCGATGTTCGCGCCGCCGACGATCGACGGATGGCAGCACGTCCCCTCGTGGGTGTGGCACCGCGCGGGGCTCGAACCGCCGCAATCGAAGACCGTCGTACGCGCTGCCCGCCGCGGCGATGCGATCGTGCGGTCCGTGCGCGCCGCCCACGACGGCGAGGCCGTCGACCGCGTACTCGTGAGCCAGCCCGGCATCGGTGCATGGACTTCCGCTGAGACCCGCATCCGGGCACTCGGCGACGCCGATGCCGTGAGCGTCGGCGACTATCACGTGGCCCACGAGGTGGGCTACGCGCTGACCGGCCACCGCACGGACGACGATGGGATGCTGCGGCTCCTGGCCGCGTGGCCGGGTCAGCGTCAGCGTGTCATCCGCCTGATCGGGGCGAGCGGTGTGCGCGAGCCCCGGCGTGGCGCGCGCCTGCACCCCGAGGACCACCGCGACCGCTGACTCTCCGCGCGTCCGCGCCGCGGTCAGCGCGTCCGAGGACAGGATGGACGCATGATCGAGTCTCTGCACGGCCTTCCCGACGGCGTCATCGGGTTCCGCGCTGTCGGCGCCGTCGACGCATCGGACTACGTCGGATCCCTCGACCCGGCCATCGACGCGGCG
This sequence comes from Microbacterium sp. Leaf288, assembly GCF_001422925.1. Classification (GTDB taxonomy): domain Bacteria; phylum Actinomycetota; class Actinomycetes; order Actinomycetales; family Microbacteriaceae; genus Microbacterium. Next base: position 224,859 of record NZ_LMNI01000011.1, on the reverse strand, counting down.
GTCGAGGCCGGCCGCAAGGTCAACCTGGTCTACGTCCTGGGCGACGAGTTCGAGCGCTACTCCCTCGGCGCGCTGTGGCAGGACGCCAAGCTCGAGGGCAAGCCGGCCCACGTGTGGGGGCGCATCGCGCTCGTCACCGACCACAGCCTGATCGGCGAGGTGATCCACGGGATCTCGTTCCTGTTCCCCTGCGAGCTGCGCATCTTCGCCGTGTCGGCGCTCGACGACGCGATCGCGTGGGCGGCGGAAGGGCCCAAGGAGGCCTGACGCGGACGCCCTTGTGGATGTCGGAGGCCACGACGACACTGGGACGCGCCACGCGGCCGGGCGCGGCATCCACCACCCATTCAGGAGTTCGACATGCCCAGCCTCAACCCATATCTCTCTTTCAGGAACGAAGCCCGTGAGGCGATGACCTTCTACCAGAGCGTGTTCGGGGGCGATCTCGACATCTCGACGTTCGGCGAGTACGAGGGGATGGTGCAGGACCCCGCCGAGAACGACCTCGTGATGCACGCGCAGCTCACGAGCCCCGACGGCTTCATCCTCATGGGCTCGGATACGCCCACCGGAATGAGCTACGAGAAGCCGGCCGGCATCTCCGTCTCGGTCAGCGGTGACGACGAGTCCGCTCTCCAGCGCTTCTGGGACAAGCTCGCCGACGGCGGCACCATCACGATGCCGTACGACACCCCGCCGTGGGGCGGCAAGTTCGGCATGCTCACCGACCGCTTCGGCATCGACTGGATGGTCGCGGTCAACGCCCCGCAGGCGTGAGGCCGGAGCGCGGACCCCGCCTGGATCCGGGGTCCGCGCTCGCTCGACGCAAAGTGCGAGCGATCAGGCGTAGGCGCTGTCGTCGACGGGCGACGGCGCGGGACCGAGTGCTTCGAGCTCCGCCCACACCTCGTCGGGGATCGGCGTCGCGGCGAGCTCGTCGAGCTGTGCGAGACGCTGCGCCGACGAGATGCCGACGACGGTCGAGTCGATCAGCGGCGACCGCAGCGAGAAGTGCAGCGCCACCGCCGGGAGGCTGACGCCGAAGGAGGCGGCGACACGCTCCAGGCGCGACACCCATTCCTGCAGCTCGGGCGTCGCCGGACGGTAGCCGTACATCGCGCCCTCGCGCGTCCCGGTGGCGAGGATGCCGGCACCGAAGGGCGCCGCGTTGAACACCGTCATGCCGCGCTCGTGCGCGTCGGCGAACACCGGCGCGGCGGAGTGGTCGACGACCGTGAAGCGGTTGTGGATGAGCACGGCGTCGAACACGCCGGTCTCGACGTAGCGGGCCATCATCCCGACCGGTCCCGCGGCCACGCCGATCGCGTCGACGCGACCCGATTCGCGCAGCTCGATGAGCCCCTCGACCGCGCCGCCGCGGCCGATCGCCTCGTCGAAGGTGACGGTGTAGGGGTCATGCAGGTGCAGCAACGGCAGACGCTCGACGCCGAGGCGCGCCGTCGTCTCTTCGAACGAGCGCAGGACGCGGTCGCGGTCGAAGGCGCCGGTCTCGGGATCGCAATCGACCTTGGAGATCACGCGGGTGGCGGCATCCGTTCCCTTCCGTGCGATCGCACGGCCCAGCACCGCCTCGGACCGCCCGCCGGCGTAGTTGTTGGAGGTGTCGATGAAGGCGTGGCTGCTGTCGAACAGCTGCTCCGCGAATCGGACGGCGGCGTCCTCTTCCGGGGAACCGGGCTCGGTGCCGCGGCCGAGGGGCGACGTGCCGAGGGTGAGCGGGCTGACGTTGAGGGTCATGGCGTCCGTTCCGTTGGGGTGGGTCCTTCCAACCTACCGAGAGGCTCAGGGCCACAGGCGGCCCACGGGCTCCGCAGCAGCCCTAGGCTTTCGACATGACCACGACGCGGAAGGGCTGGACGCGCGGGCACTCCGGCTGGGCGCTCGGCACCGCCCTCATGTTCACGCTGGGGATCGTCTTCGGGCTCATCTGGGGCAACGTGCTGCTGGGCGTGGTGCTCGCCGCCGCGGTCTCGATCGGCTGGCTCATGGCGTACGAGTCCTGGCGCGGTCGCAGCGTCGGGCTCGAGGATCGCGACGACGACGGCGCGCAGCTGTAGAGGTCGAGCCGGTCCACCCCTACCCCTGACCGCCGCCGCGTCGTATCGTGAGCGCCAGGAGGTGGTACGCCATGCAAGCGAGCGTCGGCGATCGCGTGATCATCCACGGCCGCGTCGTCGGCGCGGTGGAGCGCGCGGGTGAGGTCATCGAGGTCCGCGGCACCGGGGACAACCCGCTGCTCGTGGTCCGCTACGACGACGGGCACGAGGCGATCCTGTCGCCCGGAAGCGACTGCGAAGTCCGGCACGCGTCCTGAGTCGCGTGCACAGAATCGGAGGATCCGCCCGACACGCCGGGACGTGGCATACGTCTTCCGGCGTGTCGAGTTGAACCTCCGACGGTGTGCTCAGCGCCGCGTGCTATCCCAGCAGTTCGTACCGCGACGGCTCCGCGCCCAGCACGTGCTCGCCCAGGAACGCGAACACCGTCTCGTACCAGACGACGGCGTGCTGGGGCTTGAGGACCCAGTGGTTCTCGTCGGGGAAGTACAGGAAGCGGTGCGGCATGCGCCCGTCCTCGTCGGCGTGGTGCTCGGCGAGCTCCGACCAGAGCCGCAGCCCCTCGCCGACCGGTACGCGGTAGTCCTTGTCGCCGTGCACGACCAGCAGCGGCGTGCGGATCTCGCGGACGAACTGGTGCGGCGAGTGCTCGATCATCGCCTCGGGCGTGAAGATGCGCTGCCAGTACTCGGAGCTGTCAGTCGTTCCGGAGAACTGGTCGAGCGCCCACAGGCTCGCGTGGGTCACGATCGCCCGGAACCGGTCGGTGTGCCCGGCGACCCAGTTGGCCATGTAGCCGCCGAACGATCCGCCCATCGCGGCGGTGCGCGTCTGGTCGATGTCGTCGCGCGCCACGGTGGCGTCGGTGATCGACAGCAGGTCGGTGTAGGGCTTCCCGCCCCAGCTGTTCCAGCCGCGCGCGATGAAGTCCAGGCCGTAGCCGGTCGACAGGGCGGGGTCGGGCAGCAGCACGGCGTACCCGCGGGCGACCGCGAGCAGCGGCGCCCAGCGCCAGCTCCACGCGTTCCAGCTGTTCAGCGGTCCGCCGTGGATCCACAGCAGCAGCGGCGCCGGCGCCGCGGCTGACGCGCCCTCGGGCAGCAGCAGCCAGCCGCGCACGCGCGCGCCGTCCTCGGCGGTCGTCTCGACCTCGGTGATCGAGCCCGGTGCCGCCGGTGTCGGCGCGGGAGTCGCGAGCGGCGTCACCGCACCGTCGCGCGCGATGCGGACCGGGTGCGGCGGCACGACCCACGACGAACGGAGCGCGACGACCTCTCCCGTGCCACGGTCGACCACGACGTTCGCGTACGCGAAGCCGTCGTCGGTGAGCTTGTCGGGCGCACCGCCGTCGACGGGGATGCGGAACACCGGTGCGCGGCCGTCGTGGTCGGCGGTCGCGATGAGCGCCGAGTCGTCGGCTGCGAACGCCAGCGACGACGCCCAGTGGTCCCACTCGGCCGCGACGCGCCGTGCGCCGCTGCCGTCGATGCCGGCGACCCAGATCTCGTAGTCCGTGGGCGCGGCCGGGCTGCTCTTGACGGTGCGGAGGTACGCGATGCGCGTGCCGTCGTGGCTGATCGCCGGCATCTCGTAGTCCACGTCGACCTCGTCGAACAGCGTCGTGCGCTCGCCCGTCGCCGTGTCGATCGCGACGATCACCCGGCGTCCGGCGCGCTGCTCCCGGTGCTCGAGCGACACCACGAGCGTCGACCCGTCCGGCGTGAGCGCGGCCTCCGCGTGGTCGAGCGACCGCACCGGCTTCGGCGTGAGGTCGCGCGGACGCGGCAGGGTCGCCGGGTACGGCTTCCCCTCGTTCCCGGATGCCGCGGACGCGGCGTCCGTGCCGGAGGTCGCAGCATCCGTTCCCGACGCGTCTGACGCCGCAGTGTCCGCCACCGCCGCGGCGATGGTGTCCTCGAGGGCGTCGATGTCGATGGCGAGCAGGTGCGGCTCGGCGGGACCGAGGTCGTGGTCCCAGTAGCGCACGGGGTAGGTGTCGTGGAGGATCGCCGACACCTTCTTCTCCTTGCGCTTGGCGCGCAGCGCCGCCTCGGCCTCGAGCGTGTCGGCGCCCGGCAGCAGGGAGGCCGAGATCACGAGCCGCGCGGAGGCATCGGCGGTCGCGGCGATGCCGTCGACCCCACCCGCCAGTCGCGTCACGGGACGGGCTTCACCGCCGGTGGCGGGCAGCAGCCACAGCTGGCCGGACTCCTCATCGGCGTCGCCGTCGGCATCGGGGCGGGCCGAGACGAACAGGATGTCGCCGGCGGCGGTGAACGCGGCGCCGGCCTCGCCCTTCGCCGACCGCGTCAGGCGTCGAGGCGTGCCGCCGCCCGTCGCCGGCACCGCCCACAGCGACCGGTCGTAGCCGGTGCCGTCCTTCTTCAGGGCCGCGACGGTGAGCACGGCGGTCGTCCCGTCGGGCGAGAGGGCGAGCGCCTCCACGCGAGGAAGGGCGATGTAGTCGGTCAGCGAATCGAAGGGGGTGGGGGTCGCCATGGCTCCACGCTAACCGACGCGCCCGCGGGCACGAGGCTTCCGGTGAGACGACAGCGGATGGACGAGACCGCGGGCGAACCCCGCGGTCTCGTCCGCCGACTGTGGTCTCACTGGTGGGAGCTGGTGGGAGCTGGTGGGAGTGGGGCGTGCCGCCGGCGGCCGGACGGTCCCGCGTCAGCTCCACTGGGTGAGCTTGTCGGGGTTGCGCATGATGTAGACGTCGGTCACCCGGCCGCCGCGCACCTGGAGCGTCACCAGCGCGCTGGGCTCATCGTCGATCGTCGCGAGGAAGCCGAGCCCGTCGGGCGTCTCGATCGCCACGAGCACTGCGTCGGGTACCAGGCGGGGCAGGCCGAGGAGGAACCTCCCCACGCGGTCGGCGCCGCGCACGGGACGCAGCGCCGCCGAGACGCGGCCGCCGCCGTCGGAGCGCAGCACGACGCCGGGGTCGAGCACGGCGACGAGGGCGTCGAGCTCACCGGTGGCTGTCGCCGCCGCGAAGGCGCGGGCGACCGCGTCGTGCTGCTCCCGCGAGGCCGCCCCCGCACGATGCTCGCGCACGCGACGCCGCGCCTGCGACGCCAGCTGGCGCACGGCGTCCGGACTCCGCCCGACCGTCTCGGCGATCTCGGCGAACGGCACACCGAAGACGTCGTGCAGCACGAAGGCGACGCGCTCGGCGGGCGTGAGCGACTCGAGCAGCACGAGCAGGGCCATCGAGACGGAGTCGTCGAGCGTGACCTGCTCGATCGGGTCGAGAGGGACGGATGCTGCGAGCGGCGAGTCCTGCGGTACGGGTTCGGGCAGCCACTCCCCCACGTAGCGCTCGCGGCGGGCGCGCGCCGAGCCGAGCATGTCGAGGCACACGCGCCCGGCGACACGCGTGAGCCACGCAGCGGGGTTGCGGATCGCGACTCGCTCCGCGTCCGACAGCCGCAGCCATCGGACGTACGTCTCCTGCACCGCGTCCTCGGCGTCGGCCACGGTGCCGAGCATGCGGTAGCAGAGGCCGAGCAGGGCGCGGCGCTGGCTCTCGACCTCATCGGTGGGCGGCATCCGTGATCACTCCTCGATGTTCCGACGACGCACGCGTCAAGAAGGTGAGTCGCACGCTCACATTCTCACGCTCCGCGTCGTCGAACCATCGAGAGATCCCCACCGGGGGACGAGAGGAGCAATGTCATGAGGATCGCGGTCGCCGGAGGAACGGGCGTCGTCGGAAGCCACGTCGTGGACGCGCTGCGCGCGGAAGGGAACGACGCCGTCGTTCTCAGTCGCCGCACCGGCGTCGACCTCACCGCGGGCGCGGGGCTCGACGCCGCGCTCGACGGCGTCGACGCGGTGATCGACACCGCGAACGTCACGACGGTGTCGGCCGGTGTCGCGACCCGGTTCTTCGAGGCGGCGACGGGGAATCTCGTCGCCGCGGCCGCCCGGGCGCGGGTCGCGCATGTCGTGCTGCTGTCGATCGTGGGGATCGACCGCATCCCTCACGACTACCTGGCGGGAAAGCTCGCGCAGGAGCGCGTCGTCGAGTCCGCCACCGTGCCGTGGACGATCCTGCGCGCCACGCAGTTCCACGAATTCGCGGGCCAGGTGTTCGACCGCGCGAAGATCGGCCCCCTCCACGTCGCACCGCGCGGGCGGGTGCAGCCGGTCGCGGCTCGCGAGGTGGGCGCCCACCTCGCCCGACTCGCCGCCGGCGCACCCCAGGGACGTGCGGCGGATCTCGCGGGACCCCGCGAGGAGCGGCTCGACGACATGGTCAAGGCGTACGCGCGACGCACCGGCCACGGCGGCTGGATACCCTCGGTGAGCCTGCCCGGCGGACAGATGAAGGGCATGCGGGCGGGGCTCGGCCTGCCGGGCCCGGGCGCAGTGCTCGGCACGGAGACCTTCGCGCAGTGGCTCGACGGAATCGGCTGAGCCCGTGGGTATCTGAGCGGCGGCAGCGCGCCTCCCTCCGATCGAGGCGGTGCGCTCGTCGGGCCGCCTCGTGAGCGGCTCGGGTGCGGACTCTCCCCCGAACGGGCCCGAGCCGCTCGTATCGTGCAGCAGGACCGCGGGTCTACGCTGGGCGGGGGTCGGGGTCACACGCACCAGGAGGATTCGTGAGACTCGCCATCGCCGGCGGCACCGGCATGACGGGCGGGCACATCGCGGAGATCGCGCGCGGGCGCGGCCACGATGTCGTGAGCCTGTCGCGCCGCACAGGAGTCGAGCTCCTGAGCGGCGCGGGTCTCGCCGGCGCCCTGGACGGGGTCGACGCGCTGATCGACGTGACCAACGTGACGACCGCGAAGCCCGACGTGTCGGTGATGTTCTTCGCCGGCGCCACGAAGAGCCTGCTGGCGGCCGAGCGCGCAGCGGGGGTCGCGCACCACCTGGTGCTCACGATCGTCGGCGCCGAGGCGGCGCCCGACGGCTACTACGCCGGGAAGCTCGTACAGGAGCGGCTGGTCGCCGGCGGCGACGTGCCGTGGACCATCCTGCGCACGACGCAGTTCCACGAGTACGCGGCGATGATGTACCACCGCGGCCACGCCGGCGCCCACGTCGCGCCGTCCGGCCGCGTGCAGCCGGTCGCCGTGCACGAGGTCGCCGCGCACCTCGTCGACCTCGCCGAGCAGCGTCCGGCCGGTCGCGTGACCGACCTCGCCGGACCGCAGGAGGAGAGCCTCGCCGACATGGTGCACCGCTACGCCCACGCGATCGGCCACCGCACGCCGGTGCCCGTCGTGAACACCCCGGGCGCCCTCGGCCGCGCGCTCCGGTCGGGAGCGCTCCTTCCCGGCCCCGAGGCGCTGCGCGGCACCCAGACCTTCGCCGAGTGGCTCGACGCCCTCCCCGACGCGTGAAGGGGGGAACGGATGCTGCGGCCCGGCGCCGTGCGCCGGGCCGCAGCATCCGTTCCGTCACATCTCTTCGTGGGTGTTCGGATCGCCGTCCCACAGCCGACCGCGTTCGAGGGCACTGATCGCGGCAAGCTGGTCGTCGGTGAGGGTGAAGCCGAAGACGTCGGCGTTCTCGCGCTGCCGGTCGGCGTCGGCCGACTTGGGGATCGGCGTGCTGCCGATCTGCGTGTGCCAGCGGAGGACCACCTGCGTCGGCGTCACGTCGTGGATCGTCGCCAGCTCGGTGAGGATCTGCTCGGTGAGCAGCTCGCTGCGCTTGGCGAGCGGGCTCCAGCTCTCGGTGCGGATGCCGTGCGTCGCGTGGAATGCGCGCAGCTCCGCCTGCGGGAAGTACGGGTGCAGCTCGACCTGGTTCACCGAGGGGACGACGCCCGTCTCCTCGATGAGCTCGGTGAGCTGGTCCTCGGTGAAGTTGGAGACGCCGATCGAACGGACGAGGCCGAGTTCGCGCGCCTCGATCAGGCCGCGCCACGTGTCGACGTACTTGCCGACGCTGGGGTTCGGCCAGTGGATCAGCTGCAGGTCGATGCGGTCGAGGCCCAGCCGATCAAGCGAGCCCTTGATGCTGTCGACCGCCTCCTGCCGGCCGTGGTGGCGACCGGGGATCTTCGACGCGACGAGCAGCGTGCCGCGGTCCACATCGCTGCGGCGGACGGCCTCGCCGACCTCGCGCTCGTTCTCGTAATTGACCGCGGTGTCGAGCAGCCGGTAGCCGGAGTCGATCGCGGCGACGATGGCCGCGATCCCCTCCTCGCCCCGCAGGTCGTAGGTGCCCAGGCCCAGCTCAGGGAACCAGGCGCCGTCGTTCAAGGTCACGGTGGGGATCGCACTCATGGCTCCATCCTGGCCGTAGTTAGTTGCGCGCGGCACGTGTCCTGCGCGGGGCGTCACGGGCGGTCGTCGACGTCGAGGGCGATCCACCCGTGGAGCGGAGGGCTTGCGCAGCTGCGGGACCACGGTGAGGGCCGTTGCGGCGACGAGACCGCACGAATGCACTTCGAGGCGCCGCCAGGTGGTGCTATCGCGCGTTCTCGCGCCGCGGGCGGCGGCTCACGACCCCACCGCCACCGATCCGGGTCGGGCACCGACCAGAGCCTCCGCCGCGCGGGCCGTGCGGGCGGCGAACCGGGTCGTGTCGGTGCCGCGCGCGAGGGACTGCGCGTTGAGTCCGTCGATCATGCCGATGAGCTCCCACGCCACCTCGCCGGGCTCGGTCGTCGAGAACGCGCCCGTGCGGCATCCGTCCTCGATGATCGACTCGACGAGAGTCTGCCAGCGCTCCATCTGCGCCGCCACGGCGCGCGCGAGGGCGTCGTTGCGGCGGGCCATCGCCCAGCCCTCGACCCACACCACGGTGAGCTCCTCGCGCTCGCCGTCCATGAGGGTGTCGATCAGGGCCCCGAGCCGCGCGGCCGGATCGGCGACGGCGCCGACGACGCGTTCGACGTCGCGCACCTCCTCGTCGACGAGGTCGGCGTAGACGCGGGCCACGAGGTCGTCCATCGCCGGCTGGTAGTGGGCGACGAGACCGGAGGCGACCCCCGCCCGCTCGGCGACGGCGCGCAGCGTGAGGGCGCTCAGCCCCTGCTCACGCGCGATCGCGGTCGCCGCGGCGACGATCTCCGCAGCCCGTTCGGCAGGAGCCTTGCGGGTGCGCGGCCGGGACGATGTGCTTGACATGGTCTCGCCAGCATAGGTATCTTTCCTATTGATCGCTAGATCAATTACGTCGCGAGGCGCATCGAGCGCCACCGCGACAACACCGAATGAAGGGGCGACGATGGCCTGGAGGATGCCGCACGAGGGCGATCCGCACGAGCGCACGTGGATGGCGTTCCCGAACGAGGGGCCGACGCTCGGCGACGATCCCTCGGAGCAGGAGCGCTTCTACGCGGCCTGGAGCGCGGTGGCGAACGCCGTCGCCGGCTTCGAGCCGGTGACGATGCTCGTCGATCCGTCGAAGGCCGCGCGCGCCCGGCGCATGCTCGACTCCGCCATCGACCTCGTCGAGACCCCGGTCGACGAGTTCTGGTTCCGCGATCACGGCCCGACGTTCGTCGTGGACGACGATCGTCCCGGCGCACTCGGCGCCGTCGACTGGATCTTCAACGGCTGGGGCGCGCCCGAGTGGGCCTCGTGGGGGAAGGCCGCTCAGCATGCCCGCTTCACCGCCGACCTCGTCGGCGCCGAGGTCGTGAGCTCGCTGCTGGTCAACGAGGGCGGCGGCATCCACGTCGACGGCGAGGGCACGGTGCTGGTCACCGAGACGGTTCAGCTCGACCCGCGCCGCAACCGTTTCGCCGACCGGCCACGCGTCGAGGCGGAACTCAACCGCACGATCGGCGCGACGAAGGTCGTGTGGCTCCCCCGCGGCCTCACCCGCGACTACGACGAGTTCGGCACGAACGGCCACGTCGACATCGTGGCCACGATCCCGACCCCCGGTCGCGTTCTGCTGCACGCGCAGCAGAATCCCGAGCACCCCGACTTCGAGGTGTCGCGGGACCTCCGCGCCTTCCTTTCGGCGCAGACGGATGCCGCGGGCCGAACCTTCGAGATCATCGACCTCCCCGCCCCTGAGACGCTCCGGGATCATGAGGGGTTCGTCGACTACAGCTATGTCAACCATCTGGTCGTGAACGGCGGGATCATCGCGTGCGGGTTCGGCGAAGACCGCGCCGACGCGCAGGCCCGCGAGATCCTCGAGGCCGCGTACCCGGGGCGCCGCGCGGTGACGGTCGACGCCCGGCAGATCTTCGCGGGCGGCGGCGGCATCCACTGCATCACGCAGCAGCAGCCCACGGTGGTGAACCGATGAGCCGCCACTACCCGGTCGTCGAGAAGACGATCGCCGAGCTCCGCGAGGCCCTCGAGTCCGGCGCCGTGACGAGCGTCGAGCTCGTGGACGCGTACCTGGCCCGGATCGACGCGTACGACGCGCCCGGCACGGCGACCGCTCTCACCGCGGTGGTCGTGCGCAATCCCGACGCGCGGGCCGAAGCCGAGGCATCCGATCTCCGTCGCGCCGAAGGGCGCGCGCTCGGGCCGCTCGACGGCATCCCGTACACCGCCAAGGACTCGTTCATGGCGAAGGGCCTGACCGTCGCGGCGGGTTCGCCCGCGTTCGCCGACCTCGTCGCGCAGCGCGACGCGTTCTCGATCGAGCGGCTGCGCGCCGCCGGAGCCGTGCTCATCGGGCTCACCAACATGCCCCCGATGGCGAACGGCGGCATGCAGCGCGGGGTGTACGGCCGCGCCGAGAGCCCCTACAACGCCGACTACCTCACCTCGGCGTTCGGGTCGGGGTCGTCGAACGGCTCGGGCACGGCCACCGCGGCGAGCTTCGCCGCGTTCGGCCTCGGCGAGGAGACGTGGTCGAGCGGGCGCGCCCCCGCCTCGAACAACGCGCTGTGCGCCTACACCCCGTCGCGCGGCGTCATCTCGGTGCGCGGCAACTGGCCGCTCGTGCCCACCATGGACGTCGTCGTGCCCCACACCCGCACGATGGCCGACCTGCTCGAGATCCTCGACGTGATGGTCGCCGACGACCCCGAGACCCGAGGAGACTTCTGGCGCGCGCAGCCCTGGATCGCGATCCCGGATGCCTCGGCTCAGCGCCCGGCGTCGTACCCGGCGCTCGCGTCGGGCGATGCCGACGCCGCCGCCGCGACCCTCGCCGGGCGTCGATTCGGCGTGCCGCGCATGTACATCAACGCCGATCCGGAGGCCGGAACCGACCCCGACGGCGGGATCGGCGGACCGACCGGCACCCGCATCGAGACCCGCCCCTCGGTGCTGGCGTTGTGGGAGAAGGCGCGGCTCGACCTGGAGGCGGCCGGCGCCGAGGTCGTGGAGGTCGACTTCCCGGCCGTCACCAACTACGAGGGCGACCGCCCGGGCGCCCCGACGATCACGACGCGCGGGCTCGTGACCGAGGCCTTCCTCCAGCGCGAGATCGTCGACCTGTCGGCGTGGGCGTGGGACGACTTCCTGCGAGCGAACGGCGACCCGGCGCTCGATCGACTCGACGGCGTGGACGGCGCGACGATCTTCCCGCACCCCGACGGCGCGCTGCCCGACCGCTACACCGGCTTCGACGACGACATCGCGACCTATCCGGCGCAGGTGCGCGAGCACCCGTACCGCTCGTTCGCCGACATCCCCGAGATGGCCGACGGCGTCCGCGGCCTCGAGGAGACCCGGCGCATCGACCTCGAGGACTGGATGTCGATCCTGGGCCTCGACGCCGTGCTCTTCCCCGCGGTCGCCGACGTGGGCCCCGCCGACATGGACGTGAACGAGGCATCCGCCGATCTCGGCTGGCGCAACGGCGTGTGGGTCGCCAACGGCAACCTCGCGATCCGCCACCTCGGCATCCCGACGGTCACCGTGCCGATGGGGACGATGGACGACATCGGGATGCCGGTGGGCCTGACGATCGCGGGGCGCGCGTACAGCGACACCGACCTGCTCGCGTGGGCCGCGGCATTCGAGGCACTGCGCCCGCGCCGCACCGCTCCCCCGCGCACGCCCGAGCTCGGCTGAGAACCCATGGAGCTCCGCACCTTCACGTCCACGACCCCCGATGCCGCCACGCGTGGCGCCGAGCTGGGAGCGGCTTTCGCACCCCAGTACCGCCGCACGGCGGAGTTGTACCTCGCGCACTTCGCCGAGCTCGGGATCGCGTCCGACGCGGTGAGGGCCATCGCCGAACGCACCCACGCCTCGCTCACCGGCTGGGCACCGGGCCTGGCGGCGGAGGCCGAGGCCATCGCCGCGGCGGCCGGCCTCGAGCCGTGGCGGCTCGCCGCCGTCGGCGGACGCACCGAGATCCTCGCGGTGGCGCCACCTCCGCGGGAGGGCGAATGCTCGACCGCGGTGCATGTCGGCCCCGGGCACGCCGCCGAGACCCTGCAGACGTGGGACTGGCACGACTTCCTGGTGCCCCAGGGGCTGCTCGTGGAGTTCACCGCCGCCGGCGGGATGCGCGTGAAGATGTTCACCGAGTTCGGCACCGCGGCGAAGATCGGCGTCAACAGCGCCGGACTCGGCCTGCACTTCAACATCCTGTCGCACCAGACGGACTCGGACGCCGGCGGCGTTCCCGTCCACGCGATCGCGCGCCGCGTGCTCGAGGAGGCCAGGACCATCGAGGATGCGCGCGACATCGCGGCGAGCGCGCCGGTGAGCGCCTCGACGGTGCTGACGGTCTTCACGACCGACGGTGCCGGATCGCGAGCGGCGTCGCTCGAACTGTCGCCCGCGGGTCTCGGCGTGGTCGAGCCCGCCGCGGACGGCTGGCTCTTCCACACGAACCACTTCCTCGACCAGGCGCTGTACGTCGGCGACACGATGCCCGCCGATTCCACGACCGTGGAGCGCTTCGCGCATCTCGACGACGTGCGGGACGCCCTCGCCGGCCTGGATCCCACCGCGCGGGCGCTCGCGGCGTGCGGCGGACACGGCGCCGCCGCCGAGATCTGCATGACGCCCGACCCGACCCTCCCCCGCATCGATCAGTGGGCGACCCTGCTCACGGTCGCTGTCGACACCGAGGGCTTCGCGCTGGAGGTGTTCCCCGGCCGACCCGACGAGGCGGCCGCGGGCCTCGCCCGCTTCTGACCCGAGGGGTCAGCGCAGCCCCGAGCGCAGGTCCTCTCCGGCCTCGCCGATGGCCGACGCCGGCGACGGCACGGCGGGCGCAGCAGCCGTCCCCTCGTCGTCGGTGTGGAGCGACGGCGGCGCTGCCGCGTACGCGTCGGACAGCTCGCGATAGGGCTTCGACACGAAGGCGAGCAGCACGACCAGCAGGAGCACCAGGCTCGCGCCGACGAACGCCAGCGCGATGCCGCGGGCCTCACCCTCGCCGAGCAGCCAGCCCCACGCCTGCTGACCCTCGGGCGAATTCATGTACGGGATGAGCCAGAACTGCGCGATGGGTCCGATGAGGAAGGCGGAGACCGGCGCCGCCGCGGATTCCACGCTCGCGGCGAAGCCGAACACGCGTCCCTGCTTCTCGAAGGGCACGACGCGCTGCACGATCGTCTGCTCGGAGGCCTCGGCGATCGGCATGAGAGCCATGAAGATCAGGATGCCCAGCCCATACAGCCACCACCACTCACGGATCGCGAAGGTCATGCCGAGCAGCGCGATGCCGATGTTCACGAGCAGCATCGTGCGCACCGGGTTCTTGCCCAGGCCGAACTTCGCCACGAGCGCGCCGCCGATGATGAACCCGAAGCTCGTCACTCCGAGGACGATCCCCCACATCTCGACCGAGAAGAGCGTGAGTCCGTACGGGTCCATGAGGGCCATGAAGACCCCGCCCACGAGGTTGTTGAACGTGGAGAAGAGGATGAGGGCGAGCAGGCCAGGCACCGCCATGACCGCCGGGATCACGCCCCTGAAGCTGAACCCCTTCGGCGCCTCCCCCTCGACGTGGGCGACGCCGCGCTCGGGGATCGGGACGAAGATCAGGTGGATCAGCGCCACGCCGGTGGCGGCGATCGCGATGGCGACCGTCCAGCCCATGCCGAGCAGCCCGATCGACAGGCCCGAGAACACGCTCGTCACCATGAAGGCGATGCCCTGCACCGCACCGACGAGGCCATTCGCCTTGTCTCGCCGATCCCCCGGCACCAGCAGGGTCACGGTCGTCGACAACGCGATGTTCCGCAGGTTCTCGACGACCCCGCCGATGAGGATCACGCCGGCGAACGCCCAGAACCACGGGCCGGTCCAATCGAGCAGCGCGCTCTCGGGGAATGCCAGGAACATCGCTCCGGCGACGACGTACGCCGATGCCGTCACGATGCTCGAGAGCAGCATGACCGACTTCTTCTTCATGTGGTCGACGATCACGCCGAACACGACGCCGAAGACCGCGACGAGCAGCATGTACGACCCGCCGATGATCGCCGTCGCGAGCACCGACTTCGTCTCGAGATACACCCAGAAGGTCAACGCGAACCAGAGGTAGCTCGAGGTCACGTTGGCGAGTGCGGTGTTGACGAGCACCTGGTAGAACGCGCGGAGCGTGCGCGCATCGGGGTGGTGCTGGACGGGATCTTCGGATGCTGCGGGCCGGGCGGGGCTCGGCTGGCTCATGACGATTCCTTCGGCGTGTTCGCGGAACAGGCAGTGGGGGCGAGGGTCTATGGTGAATGTGGACACTGTTCACATTCGGTGTTCACAACGTACACACCCGGCCGGGAGGACGCAATGACTTCGCCCGTGCGCACCTATCATCACGGCGACCTCCGACACGCGCTGATCGGCGAGGGCCTGCAGCTCGCGCGCACGGGCGGCCCGGCCGCGGTGACCCTGCGCGAGGCGACCCGCGCCGTCGGGGTCTCGCCCAACGCCGCCTACCGTCACTTCGCCGATCGCGACGCCCTGGTGCGCGCCGTCGCGCGCGAGGCGCAGCTGGCACTGGCCGCCGCGATCACCTCACGCGTCGACTCCACGCCCGCCGGCCTCTCGCCCGCGGCGGCCGCGATCGAGCGGCTGCGCCGCGTCGGCCTCGCGTACATCGACTTCGCGCGCACCGAGCGCGGCTGGTTCGAGACCGCCTTCTTCACGCAGGACACGGACGCGAACGACGGCATCGTCACCCTCGACGACGAGATCGTCGCCCCCTTCCGGCTCCTGATGGACACGCTCGACGCCATGGTGGAGGCCGGCGCACTGTCGCGCGACCGCCGACCGTACGCCGAGTGGGCGTGCTGGTCGGCGGTGCACGGCTTCGCCGACATCGCCGTGCACGGCCCGGTGCGGTGGCAGCCGGCATCCGTGATCGATGCCCTCGCGGCATCCGTCGTGGAGTCGGCCATCACGGGCGTCCGCGGCACGCCCGACGCCCCGGCCGCGGACTGACCTGCGCCCCTTGCCGTCGCCCCGCGATCCGGCCAGACTCGCACCGACGGAGGGGGATGCACATGGCAGGTTCAGGGACCGCTGAGGACCCGTGGCTGCTCACCACGGCGCCGGGGACCAGCGAGTACACGATGTACCGCGACGAGGCGGCGGACCCGCCCGCACTCGTCTGCCAGGTGGGCTCGACGACACTGAAGTACCACCTGAGCGCGATCGACGACCTCGCGGCCTGGCTGCGCGAGCAGGGCGACTGGGTGCCCCTCGGCGCCGCCGATGAGCAGAAGCCGGCGGCCGACGGCACCGTCGAGGCGTGGGGCCGTGACGAGGGCAACCCGGTCGGCGGCTGGTACGGACTCCGGAAGGGATACCGCGGACGGTTCGGGATGTACCTCCCGCCGCTGCTCGAAGAGCTCGGCCTCGCCGAGCTGACGCACGACAAGCGCAACAACAGCGTCCGCGCCGCGTGACCCGCATCGACACGACCGGCACCGCGGGCGCGGGGGCTTCTAGACTTTCGCCCATGCCGCCCTCGCCGCAAGCGAACACGTTCGTGCGCCCGTCGATGGTGGGGCGCGGCCTGTCGTGGGTCGCCGACTACGTCTACGCCGGTCGCCGGCAGCTCGCCGTGCTCTCGTTCCCGTGGGCGATCGGGCGACCGCGCCCCGTTCCGACGGCGTGGCGCCGCGGCGACCCCGCGCTGCCCGAGGTCTATCTCATCCCCGGCGTGTACGAGCACTGGACGTTCCTGCGCCCGCTCGGCGACGCGCTCGCGGCCGCGGGTCACCGTGTCACGGTCGTCCACGGCTTGGGAGTGAACCGCCGGACCATCCCGTCGACCGCCGACCGCCTCCGCGAGCTGCTCGCCCGCACGCCGGCCCCCGACGCCGGGCGCGTGCTCGTGGCCCACAGCAAGGGCGGACTCATCGGCAAGCACCTGCTCGTCTCGTCAGGCGCCGCCGCGCGCGCCGCCGCGGAGGCGGCCGCGGGCGGGGACCCCGCCGAGGGTGCCGCGGCCGCGACCGACGGCGGGCGCCCGCTCGGCCTTCTCGGACTCGTCGCCGTGGCGACGCCGTTCGGCGGCTCACGGCTCGCCCGTCTCTTCGTCGTCCCGAGCATCCGCGCCTTCAGTCCCAAGGACGAGACCATCCTCACTCTCGGCCGCGAGACCTCGGTCAACGGCCGCATCGTGTCGGTGTTCGGGCCGTGGGATCCCCACATCCCCGAGGGGAGCGCCCTCGACGGCGCGACGAACATCGCGGTCCCGACGTCGGGCCACTTCCGGGTGCTCGGAGCCCGCTCGACCGCGCGCGCCGTGCTCGACGGCATCGCCGTCCTCACCGGGACGGGACCCGTCGAGTAGCCCCGGTCACACCTCGGGGCGGTGCGGCCACCAGTCCGGCAGCAGCGCGAGATACACCCGGAGGAAGTCCTCGACCCGCGGGGACGGATGCCGCAGCCACCCGTCGATGATCCCCACGGTGCCGTCCGCGAGGAAGCGCGCGGCGGCGTCCGAGACGCTCGCGGCGGTCGCGCCGGCGACCGGGACCGCGATCTCGACGCGCCCGCGGTCCAGCAGCGTCTCGGTGGTGCCGCGGAAGTGCCGGCTGAGCATCGCGTGCAGCGCTCCACCGCCGTCCGCGAGCTCGCGGCGGTAGATGTCGACGTGCCGCAGGATGTGGTGCAGCACACCTTCGGTCACGGTCGCGACGGCGGTGGCGGCATCCGCCCGGTCCTTCATGAGGTCGCTGCGCAGCACGTCGAGCTCCGCAGTGAGCGCGGCCTCGATGAGCCCCTGCGTCGAATCGGCGTGCTCGTAGAACGTCGAGCGGTGCACGCCGGCCGCGTCGGCGATCTGGGTCACCGTCAGGCTCGAGATCGGCTGATCCGCCGCGAGAGTGAGCGCGGCGGCGTACAGGCGCTCGCGACTGCGCTGCTTGCGGGGGTCCATCGCGCCTCCGGGAATGTTTCCGACAGGTGTAGGTTAACTCATACAAAACCGACAAATGTCGGAGAAGTGATCGGCGCCACGCGATGACGCCACCAACGGAGGTAATCATGGCTACGTACGATGTCGCGGAGCGTTCCGCCATCGTCACCGGCGCAGGATCCGGCATCGGCCGGGCGGTCGCCCTCACCCTCGCCGCCAACGGCGCGGCAGTCCTCGTCGCGGACGTGCGACAGGAGGCCGCGGACGCGGTCGTCGCCGAGATCACCGGCGCGGGCGGCGTGGCCGCCGCGTTCGTCGGCGACGTGTCGGACCCCGCGGTCGGGCAGGCGGCCGTCGAGGCCGCAGAGGCCCTCGCTCCCCTGCGGATCGCGGTCAACAACGCCGGCATCGGCGGCGCGGCGGCACCGATCGGCGAGTACCCGATCGACTCATGGCAGAAGGTCATCGAGATCAACCTGAACGCCGTGTTCTACGGCACGCGCGCGCAGGCGCCCGCGATCGCGAAGAACGGCGGCGGCTCGATCGTCAACATCTCCTCGGTGCTCGGCTCCGTCGGCATCCCCATGTCGTCCGCGTACGTCGCAGCCAAGCACGGTGTGGTCGGCCTCACGAAGAACGCCGCCCTCGAGTACGGCACGCAGGGCGTGCGCGTGAACGCGGTCGGCCCCGGCTTCATCCACACGCCGCTGGTCGACGCGAACCTCGATGCCGACGCGCAGACGGCTCTCGCCGCCAAGCACGCGCTGGGCCGCCTCGGCGACCCGCAGGAGGTCGCCAACCTCGTGGCCTTCCTCGCGTCGGACGCCGCGACCTTCGTCAGCGGCAGCTACCACCTCGTCGACGGCGGATACGCCGCGCAGTAGCATCCGTCCCTCCGGAACCGGCGGCCCGCGTGCACCCGAAGCACGCGGGCCGCCTCCCATTCCGCGCGATGTCTACAGCTGCGGCGGGGTCCAGACGAGAGTGTGTCCGGTCGCGGTGAACATCTCGTTACCGGCGAGCTTGCCGGTCGTGGTCGACTCGAGCACGAAGCCTAGCGCCTCATAGAAGGCGCGCGCCGCGTTTCCGTCGAGCACCTCGAGCTCGACCCGTCCGCCGGAGCGCGCGACGAAGTGCTCGACGAGCGCGCGGCCGACACCGCGGCGATAGAGGCCGGGGTCGACATAGATCCAGGTGATCTCGCCGCCGTCAGGGCCGACGCTGCCGGCGATGAAGCCCGCGACCGCACCGTCGGTCTCGGCGACCCAGACCTCGTCGTCGAAGAGGCCCTCGTTCTCGTACGTGGCGGCGAGGTCGAGGTAGGCCTCGAGGAGACCGGCGCCGCGGAGCTCGTCGAGCCGGGCGGCGTCGTGGATGCGCTGGATGTCGCCCCAGTCGGCGCTTTCATATGGACGGATGCTGACGGTCATGGTGTCGCCTGAGGCACGGAGGCGGTGCCGCGCCACGCGGCGAGCACCTCGACGTGGCGCAACAGGAACGCGCGCTCGTCGAGCCGCTTGCGCCGCAGCCACCCGGTCACCTCGTCGTTGCTCTTGCTGGCGTTGCAGGAGCGGCACGCGGGCACGACGTTCTCGAACGTGTAGCGGCCGCCGCGAGAGATGGGCAGCACGCAGTCCTTCTGGAACGGACCCGCCGTCATGCCGCAGTAGGCGCACGCTCCCCACGCCTCGACCAGGGCCTCCCACTCGTCGGGCGTGAGGTCGTTGTCGGCAGCGGCCACCCGGCGGGCGCGGCGTCGCGCTGCGCGCGCACGCCTGGTCTGACTCACCGCCATGCCCGAAGGCTACCGACTCCGTCAGGCGACGGGGTCGGGCACGCCGTCGAGGAGCTTCTCGATCGTGGTGATCACACCGTGGTCGAGGTTCGACGGGGCGCGGAAGCGCGCCCGCGCCGCGACGAGCGGGTGCGCGTTGGCCATCGCGAATGACAGGGACGCGGCATCCATCATCTCGAGGTCGTTGAGGTAGTCGCCGAACACCGCCGTCTGCTCGGGAGTGATACCCGTCGCCGCCTGCAGCCGCCCGAGCGCGACGCCTTTGTTGACACCCTGGTTCATCACGTCGATCCAGTGCTCGCCCGACACCACCACCTGGTGCGTGGCTCGCAGGTCGTCGAGCGCGGGGGCGGTGGCCGCGGCATCCGCGAAGTCGAAGATCGCGACCTTGAGGATCTGGTCGTCGACCGTGAGCAGGTCGGGCACGGCCTCGAGGCGGGCGTAGTACTTCTCAGCCTCGGGGAGGAACGCGTCGCCGGCGCGCTCGATATAGGCGGACCGCTTGCCGCACACGACGACGCCGAGGTCGCGCCCCTCGGCGGCGAGCGCACGCAGGCGCGTGACGAGGGACGCCGTGAACGAGGCATCCATCGCGTCCGAGCTGATCTCGGTGTCGCCCTCGACGACGTACGCGCCGTTCTCGGCGATGAACACCATGTCGTCGAGGTGCTCGGCGAACGCACGCTGCAGCGTCGCGAGCTGGCGTCCGCTCGCCGGCGCGAAGCGGATGCCGTCTGCGTGCAGGCGGTCCAGCAGCGGCCAGAGGGCCTCGGGGATGCGGCCGTGGCCGTCGAGCAGGGTGCCGTCCATGTCGACGGCGATCAGGCGAAGGTCGGGCGAGGGGAAGGGCATGGTGCTTCCAGCCTACGGTCGGCTTCCTGAACGCCGGGCGGGACGCCTGCTCACAACAGCCGCCGGAGGTCGGTGAGTAACGCGTAACCAACACGCACACCCGCGCGGGTACCTTGGGGTGCGTGACAGCTCCCATCGATGCCACCACCACGTCCGCCTGGGCCGAGCTCAGCTCGCTCCGCGACTCGTTCGCCCCCGATCTGCGCGACTGGTTCGCCATCGATCCGCGTCGCGCCGAGCGCCTCAGCTTCGAGCTCGCCGACCTGCACGTCGACCTGTCGAAGAACCTCGTGACCGACGAGATCCTCGCGGCGCTCGTGAAGCTCGCCGCCGAGACCGGCGTCGCCGAGCGCTACGCCGCGATGCTCGCCGGCGAGCACATCAACACGACCGAGGACCGCGCGGTGCTCCACACCGCGCTCCGCCGGCCCGCCGGCGCTTCACCGGCGCTGGTGGTCAACGGCCAGGACGTCGACGCCGACGTGCAGTCGGTGCTCACCGCGATGACCGCTTTCGCCGACCGGGTGCGCTCGGGCGAGTGGCAGGGTGTGACCGGCAAGAAGGTCACGCACATCGTCAACATCGGCATCGGCGGCTCCGACCTCGGCCCGGTCATGATCTCGGCCGCGCTCGAGCCGTATGCCACCGCCGGCATCCAGGCCCGGTTCGTCTCGAACATCGACCCGTTCGACATCGCGAACAAGACCAAGGACCTCGACCCCGAGACCACGCTCTTCATCGTCGCGTCGAAGACCTTCACCACCCTCGAGACGCTGACCAACGCGCGCCTCGCGCGCGACTGGCTGTGGGCCGGTCTCGCGGCGTCGGGCGCGATCGACGGTTCGGACGAGGCGAAGACGGATGCCGTCGCCCACCACTTCGTCGCCGTCTCGACCGCTCTCGACAAGGTCGCCGCGTTCGGCATCGACACCGACAACGCGTTCGGCTTCTGGGACTGGGTCGGCGGCCGCTACTCCGTGGACTCGGCCATCGGTCTCTCGCTCATGATCGAGCTCGGCCCCGACGTGTTCCGCGAGCTGCTCGCCGGATTCCACGCGGTCGACGAGCACGTGGCGAGCACGCCGCTCGAGCGCAACGTGCCGGTGCTGATGGGCCTCCTCAACATCTGGTACTCGAACTTCCTCGGCGCCCAGTCGCACGCGGTGCTCCCCTACGCCCAGCAGCTCTCGCGCTTCGCCGCGTACCTGCAGCAGCTGACCATGGAGTCCAACGGCAAGTCGGTCCGCTGGGACGGCTCCCCCGTCACCACCGACACCGGCGAGGTGTTCTGGGGCGAGCCCGGCACCAACGGCCAGCACGCGTTCTACCAGCTGATCCACCAGGGCACGCGCCTCATCCCCGCGGACTTCATCGCCTTCGCGAACCCCGCGTACCCGCTCGAAGACGGCGGCCGCGACGTGCACGGCCTGTTCCTGTCGAACTTCCTCGCGCAGACCAAGGCCCTCGCCTTCGGCAAGACGGCCGAAGAGGTCGAGGCCGAAGGCACCACCGGCGCCCTCGTCGCCGCGCGCACGTTCGCGGGCAACAAGCCGACCACGTCGATCTTCGCTCCGGCGCTCACGCCCGCCGTGCTCGGCCAGCTCGTCGCACTGTACGAGCACATCACCTTCACGCAGGGCGTGATCTGGGGCGTGAACTCGTTCGACCAGTGGGGCGTCGAGCTCGGCAAGCAGCTGGCGCTGCAGATCGCGCCGGCCATCGAGGGCGACGAGGCGGCGATCGCTGCACAGGATGCCTCGACCCGGGCGCTCCTTGCCTACTACGCCGCGCACCGCAAGTAGGCCGCACGACGTCGAGGGGTGGATGCCGAGGTCTCGGCACCCACCCCTCCGTCGTTCCCGCGGCCGATTCCCGCAGCCGCTGCCGTTCTCGCCCGACCCCATTCGCCCGCGCTATAGGAATCGGCATCCGCGGTTGTTTCACACAGCCGCGGATGCCGATTTCGCTAGCGCGAAGCCGACACCGGCCTACGGCGCGGGCTTGGGCTCCACCGTGATCAGTGAGCCGCCCACGGCGATGTCGCCTTCGAGCACCGGCGACACCTCGCCGAAGTCGTCGGCGTTGAGCACGATCACGGGCGTGATGAGCGGGTAGCCGGCCTTCTCGATCACCGCGCGATCGAACGTCACCAGCGGCGTGCCGAGCTCGACGCGATCGCCATTCTTCACCTTGACGTCGAAGCCTTCGCCCTTCAGGTTGACCGTGTCGATGCCGACGTGGATCAGCAGTTCGACGCCGCCGTCGAGGACGATGCCGAAGGCATGCCCGGTGGGCTGGGCCGCCGCGATCACGCCCGCGCCGGGCGAGAACACCGTGTCGCCGACCGGTTCGATGGCCGCGCCCGGGCCCATGACTCCGCCCGCGAACACCGGGTCGGGGACCTCCGACAGCGGAACGACCTTGCCCGCCAGCGGCGACAGCACCTCGATCGACGCCTGCTCGAGCACGGCGGTGGCCACCGGGACGGCGGCCGCAGCCGGGGCCGCCTCCGACGCATCGATGGCACGCGGCTCGCTCGCCTCGACGACCGCGGGCGCGATGTGCTCGGCCGCCGCCGCAGCCTCGGCCGCGTCGCGCGCCGCCTCGAACTCGGCCTGCTGCTCGGGCGTGCGGAAGTTCGACCAGATGACGAGGAACATCGACGTGAAGAAGGCCAGCCCGATCGCGATCGCGTAGAGGCCGATCGGGTTGAACGCCGGGATCGTCAGCAGTGACGTGAACACGAACGCCTGCGTGGTCACCCCGTCGGGCAGGCCCATGATGAGGCTCCCGATGCCGATCGTGAGTCCGCCGACGAAGCAGCCGACGAGCATGCGTGGATAGATCCGCTTGAACCGCAGATGGATGCCGTACAGCGACGGCTCGGAGATCCCGCCCAGAAGACCTGCCGCGAGCGCGCCCGTCGCGGTCTGGCGCATCTGCGTGTCGCGGTGACGGAGCGAGAGCACGAGCACGCCGGCGGTGGCGCCGAAGCAGGCGAAGTTCCACGCGCCCATCGGGCCCTGGATGAAGTCGTACCCGAGGGTCTGGATGTTGAGGAGCATGACCGCGTTGATCGGCCAGTGCAGACCCAGCGGAACCATGAACGGATAGGCCAGCGGGATCACGATCGCGAAGATGAACGGCGAGAAGTTGTTGATCGCCGCGAGGGCCTGCGCGAGGGCGGCGCCCGCGTAGACGCCGATCGGGCCGATGATGAACGCCGTCAGCGGGATCATGACGAGCATCGCGAAGAACGGCACGAAGATGAGCTGCACGTTCGCGGGGATGAGCTTGCGCAGCAGCTTGTACAGCGGACCGAGCACGCCCGCCATCAGCAGCGGCGGGAACACCTGCGAGCTGTAGTCGAAGATCGTCAGCGGGAAGCCGAAGATCGGCACGATCGTGACGTCGACGCCGAAGATCTGCGTCGGCTCGACGCCCTCGCCGAGTGCGAGGAACCCGGGCAGCATCAGCACCGCCATGATGCCGAAGCCCACCCAGGGGTCGGCGCCCACCTTCTTCGTCGCGTTGTACGCGACCATCAGCGGCAGGAACACGAAGATGCACTGCCACATCAGGTTGACGAACGCCCACGACGGCTCCAGCGTCACGCCCGGGGCATTCCAGTCCGGGATGGCACCCACGGTCGCGAGCAGCGCCATGAACGTGATGAAGAACGACGCGCCGAGGAGGGCGCCCAGGAGCGGCCGGAACGAGTCCGACAGGAACTCGAAGAAGGAGTCGATCCACGCGACCTTCCCGCGCACCCCCTTCGCACGCTCCCGTGCTTTGATCGCGTCGATGTCGTCGGCATCGGATGCTGCAGCCCCGCCGCCGTCCTTCATCTCGGGCAGCGCCATGATGTCGTTGTAGACGTTCTGCACGCCGCCGCCGATGACGACCTGGAACCGCTCGCCGGCCTGCGGCACGGCGCCCATGACTCCGGGGATCGCCTCGACGGCCTTGGCGTCGACGCCGGACGCGTCATGGAGCTGGAATCTCAGCCGGGTGGCGCAGTGCGTGAGGCTCTCGATGTTGCCGGCGCCGCCGACGGCCTTGACGATGTCTGCTGCGGACGATGTAGCCATGGATCTCTCCTTCGCGAGGTGTCGTGCGCGCACCGACGACGCACCGCACCACGCCGTGCCCCGTCGAGCGCAACGCTAGCGCTCGCCTGGTGGCGCGGGAAACACCCACACGCCAGGATCTTCGTTACGCAGTCATGCCCCCAGACGGCCGGCGAGACGGGTCGCCGTCATGTAGGCGATGGCCTCGATGGAGATCATCGGGTTGACGCCGGAGGCCGTGGGGAACGTCGAAGCGTCCGCGACGACGAGGTTGGGCACCTCCCAGGTAGCACCGTCGGGGTCGACCGCGCTCGTGGCCGCGGAGCCGCCCATGCGGGATGACCCCATGATGTGCAGCGCCGCCATGGAACACCGGCCGGGACCGTACCCCGCCGCGGCGCAGCGCGCGATGAAGGCGTCGAGCGGCTCGCCGCCTGCGCGGGTCCACTCGATGCCCGCCTGGTGCCCCGAGAACATGCGCAGCGCTCCCGCCGCCTCGAGGATGCGGGACGCGCCCGCCACGCCCGCCTGCACGCGGGCCGCGTCGCGATCCGACAGGAGGTAGTGCATCGTCGGTTCGCCGGACTTGTCGACCCGCACCTCGCCGGAGTCCTGGTCTCGCGTGATGACTCCGACGCTCGAGTAGTGCGCGAGGCGCTTCATCACGTCGAGGTGGGACTGCGCGCCGCGCCACGACTGGAACGCCACCGAGAGTCCCGGGTTGGCGGCCGCGGTCTCGTAGACGGCGCCGTAGCCCGAGCCGTCGAGGTCGGCGTGCTGGGCGGAGTAGCGCGCCTGCATGGCACCCTCCCACGGGCGAACCTCCTCGTCGAACTCCGCCCACACCGCCGTCGCCGGGTGCAGACGGAGGTGCTTGCCGATGTTCTGATTCGTCAATCCCGAGCGACGCAGCAGCGCCGGCGTCTGGACCGCTCCGCCCGCGACCACGACCGCGCGGGCACGGACCGTGACGGAGTGCCCGGCCGCGGTGCGGCCCGTCACCCCTGTCGCCCGGCCCACCGCGGTCTCGACCTTTCGCACGTCGACGCCGGTGTAGAGGCGCGCACCGGAGCTCTCGGCATCCGTCAGCCATGTCTTCGTGACCGACTGCTTCGCGCCGATGCGGCACCCGTAGCCGCAGCGGCCGCATTCGAGACCGGTGTCGCAGCCGACGACGTTGCGCTCGAGCGCGCCGACATGCCAGCCGAGGCGCGTGAGTCCGCGCTCCATGATGCGGTCGCGCGCCGACGGCGCGCTGTACGCGCCGTTCACGCCGAGCCGCGCCCACACCGCGTCGAGGGCGGCGTCGTACTCGGGCGACATGAACTGCGGCACCCCGTGCGCGGCCCATTCCTCCCGCACGTGGTCGGGCGTGCGGAACGAGGTCGAGAAGTTCACGACGGTGCCGCCGCCGAGGCATTGCGCCGACAGGATGCTGAGCTGCCCCTCCGCCGTGGCCGAGGGCCCTGGCGCGTACAGGCGGGCGAGGCCGCCGAGCTCGCTGCCGTCGAAGTCCCGATCGTCGTAGTAGGCGCCCTTCTCGAGCACGATCACGTCGAGCCCCCGCGCGGCGAGCACCGCGGCGGCCGTCCCGCCGCCCGCGCCCGAGCCGACGACGACCACGTCGCAGTCGAGCGAGAGGTCGACCTCCGGCGTCTGCGGGTGCAGCGGCGGAGGCGTCGCATCGGTGCGCGGACCGGGAGGACCGGGATAGCCCATCGACGCCCAGAGGGGTGAGGCGCCGTCGGCTCCGGGGGCGACGTAGTACGACAGCATCGCGGCGGACTTCAGGTTCTGGAACAGCACGCGCTTGAGGGGCACGCGCGAGTCCGACAGCGCGATGAGCGCGGCCTCGCGCTTCGCGGCCGACAGCGTCGAGAACCGGCGCGGGCCGATGCCCAGGAGCACGCCGCCGAGCGGCGTGTCCCACAGCGACAGCACGCGGGCGAGGAGCTCCGCCTCCTCCTTGCGCGGGTTCGCCTCGAGCATGCCCTCGGCGATCGGGACCGCACCCAGCCGGGTGGCCGAGGGGATGCCGTTGCCGTCGCCGGGAGCGAAGGTGTCGAAGATGGACTCGAATGTCGCCCGCTGCCCTGCGGTCAACGTCATGGGTGCCTCCAGGTGCGCCGTTGCTGCGGCCAGCATGCACCATCCGTCAGGCTCCGGACAAGGGTTAAGTGAACAGCCATTCACTGCCGGCGACTGCACGCTGGTGCTATCCGATGCACCTGAATGAGAAGATTCTCATTGTCCGATCAGGCCTTTCCTGCAAAAGCGCTCTCACGTTCCGTCCAGGAAAACACCGGGAACCGTCCAGACACGATGAGGCAGAATCGGGGACTTGTGCGTCCGACCCGAAGACGCACGGGCGCCGATACCCGCGGCGCGAAACCCGAAGGATCGTACGTTCGTCATGCATTCAGACCAGTCACCCACGCCTGCCCGCCGTTCACGCCGCCGCTTCTTCGTGCCCGCCGTCGCCACCGGGGCCGCGCTCGGCGTGCTCCTCACGACGGGCCTCACGCTCGCTTCCCCGGCCCTCGCTGCCGCCGCTCCGCTGGCCGCCACCGCGATAGCCTCGGCCGCCGCGCCCGAAGCGACCGCAGACTCCTTCCGCGACATCCGCGTCGATGCGCAGGGCACCCTCCTCTCGGCCCGCGTCGCGCTGAGCGACGCCGCCTCGGTCACCACCGACATCGCCGCCGCGGGCCTCGACCTGGGCATCGGCGACACGTCCGTCGACACCGCCGGCCTCGAGCAGGCGGCCGACCGCCTCGCGAAGCTCGACCTCGTTCCGATGCTCCTGGTTCCGGGGCTCGCCGCCGACGTGAGCGGCGCCACGGAGACGGTGCAGGCCCGCGTGACCGAGCTGCGCGAGCACCTCGACGCCGCAAAGGAGAAGAAGGCCGCGGAAGAGGCGGCGGCTGCCGCTGCCGCCGCTGCCGCCGAGGCGCAGCGCCAGGCCGAAGCGGCCGCTGCCGCCCTCGCCGCCGCGAACACGCCCGAGGGCGCCAAGGCGACCGCGCGTCAGATGGCCGCCTCGCAGTACGGCTGGGGCGACGGCCAGTTCTCGTGCCTCGAGTCGCTCTGGGAGAAGGAGTCGAACTGGAACTACCAGGCCTACAACGCCGGAAGCGGCGCCACCGGCATCCCGCAGTCGCTGCCCGGCAACAAGATGGCCAGCGCCGGCGCCGACTGGCAGACCAACGCCGCAACCCAGATCGCGTGGGGCCTCGGCTACATCGCCGGATCGTACGGCACGCCGTGCGCCGCCTGGGGCCACTCGCAGGCCACCGACTGGTACTGATCAGCCGGCTTCGATCTGAGACGGATGCCGCACCCCGGCCGCAGTCGCGGGGTGCGGCATTCGTCTTCTTCATCCGTGCGTGTGCGCGCCGGGTCCGTACAGCTCCGCGACCTTCTGCGACGTGAACCACCCGTCGTAGGCGTCGGTCTTCGGCCACCCTTCCGGCGAGTCCTGCCATTCCTCCTGGCGGCCGTACGGGAGCACGTCGATGAGCGGGAACGTGTGGCTCAGCTGCTCCGTGCCCCGGCCGTTCGTGTGCCAGGTGCGATAGACGGTGTCGCCGTCGCGGAGGAAGACGTTCACCGCGAAACCGCCTCCGGCGGGCGCGTCGACGTCGGCGCCGAACGGGCTCCCGGCGGTGGAGTACCAGTCCATGCGGTTGCCCGTGCGCTCCTTGTACTCGAGCGCTTCGTCGATCGGACCCTGCGTCACGATGACGAACCGGGCGTCGTACGCGTCGAGGAAGTCGAGCCGGGTGAACTGCGACGTGTAGCCGGTGCAGCCCGGGCAGTGCCATTGCTTCCCCTCGAACCACATGTGGTTGTAGACGATGAGCTGCGACTTTCCCTCGAAGACGTCGACGAGGCGCACCGGTCCGTACTCGCCCATCAGCGTGTAGTCGGGCATCTGCACCATCGGCAGCCTCCGGCGCTGCGCCGCGATGGCGTCGAGCTCTCGCGTCGCCGCTTTCTCGCGCACGCGGAGCTCATCGAGCTCGCGTCGCCATTGCTCGGCATCGACGACGGGCGGAAGGGCGTTCTGGGTCGAGCTCTGCATCGGAACCTCCGAGTGTCGAGTGCGTATGTTCACACTGTACACATCTGGATGCTGCGGTCAAGGGGCTCTGCGAGGTCGCCAGTGACAGCCACCCAGGAAACCGATCACGAAAACATAACAGCGAACTCTTGTCAGCGTTATCTGGCCGTTATAGAGTGCTTGCACGGTAGTTGTTTTGCTGTGGCAGCTACCGGCATGTGATTGCAGGACACTCTTGGTGCAAGGGACAAGGGCCGGTCGGTAGCCTCTCNCCGTTATAGAGTGCTTGCACGGTAGTTGTTTTGCTGTGGCAGCTACCGGCATGTGATTGCAGGACACTCTTGGTGCAAGGGACAAGGGCCGGTCGGTAGCCTCTCCGACCGGCCCTTCACTTTTGCCTATTTACCAGGACATCTGAGATCACCCGGCCGCGCTTCGGCGAAGACCTCCCACCTCCCCATACCCGCCTGTCGAGCCTCCCCTGGGAAGATCACGAAAAGATCACAGAAAACGCTTGTCAGCGTTATCTCACCGTTATAGAGTGCTTGCACGGTAGTTGTTTTGCTGTGGCAGCTACCGGCATGTGATTGCAGGACACTCTTGGTGCAAGGGACAAGGGCCGGTCGGTAGCCTCTCGATCTTCGGGATCGTCTCTTCGAGGTATTGGATCCNACGGTAGTTGTTTTGCTGTGGCAGCTACCGGCATGTGATTGCAGGACACTCTTGGTGCAAGGGACAAGGGCCGGTCGGTAGCCTCTCCGACCGGCCCTTACTCTTGCCCTCTGCGTCAGTGGCTGACCGCCTTCTCCGCGCCGATGCCGGTGAGCGAGCGCACCTCCATCTCGGACTGCTTCTTCGGGTCCTCCGACGTCTTGTCGAGCACACTGACGATCCAGCCGAGGAAGAACGCGAGCGGGATCGAGACGATGCCGGGGTTCGACAGCGGGAACCACGCGAAGTCGATCGCGTCGGTCTTCAGCATCGACGTCTCAGAGCCCGAGACCACCGGCGAGAACACGATGAGCAGGATCGCCGAGGCGAGACCGCCGTACATGCTCCACAGAGCGCCCTTGGTCGTGAACCGCTTCCAGAACAGCGAGTACACGATCGTCGGGAGGTTCGCCGAAGCCGCGACGGCGAACGCGAGGGCCACGAGGAACGCGACGTTCTGACCGTTCGCTCCGATGCCGCCGATGATCGCGACGATGCCGATGATGACCACCGTGCGGCGCGCGACCTTGACCTCGGCACCCGGCTCGGGCTTGCCCTTCTTCACGACCGACGCGTAGATGTCGTGCGCGAACGACGCGGCGGCGGTGATCGTGAGGCCGGCGACGACCGCGAGGATCGTCGCGAACGCGATCGCCGAGATGAGGCCGAGCAGCAGCGGTCCGCCCAGCGAGAACGCGAGCAGCGGGGCCGCCGAGTTCGGGCCGCCGGGCGCCGCGGCGATGACCGCCGGGCCGACGAGAGCGGCGGCACCGTAGCCGAGGACCAGCGTGAAGACGTAGAAGATGCCGATGAGCCAGATGGCCCAGACGACGGACTTGCGCGCCTCCTTGGCCGTGGGCACGGTGTAGAAGCGCATCAGCACGTGAGGCAGCGCCGCGGTGCCGAGCACCAGGGCGAGACCCAGCGACAGGAAGTCGATCTTCGAGGTGTCCGAGACGCCGTACTTCAGGCCCGGGTCGAGGATCGCCGGGTTCTCGGCGACGGCCACGGCCTTGTCGAGGAGCGCCGAGAAGTCGAAGCCGTTGAGCGCGAGCACCCACACCGTCATCACACCGGCGCCCGCGATCAGCAGCACGGCCTTGATGATCTGGACCCAGGTGGTGCCCTTCATGCCTCCGATGAGCACGTAGAGGATCATGAGCGCGCCCACCACCGTGATGACGACAGCCTGGCCCAGCTGGTCGCCGATGCCGAGCAGCAGCGACACCAGGCCACCGGCGCCCGCCATCTGCGCGAGCAGGTAGAAGAAGCACACGACGAGCGTGGTGGTCGCCGCCGCGATGCGCACCGGACGCTGCCTGAGCCGGAACGACAGCACGTCGGCCATCGTGAACTTGCCGGTGTTGCGCAGCAGCTCCGCGACGAGCAGGAGCGCCACGAGCCATGCGACGAGGAATCCGATCGAGTAGAGGAACCCGTCGTAGCCGGTCATCGCGATCGCGCCGACGATGCCGAGGAACGACGCCGCCGACAGGTAGTCGCCCGCGATCGCGGAGCCGTTCTGGCCACCCGTGAACGAGCGGCCGGCGGCGTAATAGTCCGCCGCGGTCTTGTTGTTCCGGCTGGCGCGGAACACGATCACCATCGTGACGGCGACGAATGCGCCGAAGATGGCGATGTTGAGCCAGGGCTCACCGGGCGACGTGGTCGCCGCTTCTGTGAAGTGCCGCATCAGCGCGTCTCCCCTGCCTTCTCGAACTCGCCGGTCTCGATCTCGTCGCGGATCTCCTCCGCGAGCGGGTCGAGGCGCTTGTTGGCGTAGTGGACGTACCAGGTCGTGACGGCGAACGTCGTGACGACCTGCGCCATGCCGAGGACCATCGCGACGTTGACGCTGCCGAACACGCGGATCGACATGAAGTCGTGGGCGTAGCTGGCGAGGAGGACGTACGCGAAGTACCAGGCCAGGCACGCGCCCAGCACCGGGAAGACGAAGCTCCGATGCGTGCGCCGGAGCCGTTGGAAATCAGGTGATGCTTGCACCGCGCCGTAGTCGACCTCTGCGAGGTCCGTCGCGGCGCTGGGGGCTTCGTTGCCCATGGCGTCTCTCCTTCGAGGGGGTCGGCGCGCCCGTCGGCCGCGCCGCTGCGTTGACAGTGCGACCATGCTCGCGTTCGGCAGGTGCGGCCGGGGGCGGTCGCCGTTCGTCGTCGGTGAGCGGCGTCCACGGTGCGACGAACGGCGGTCGGCCGACGACGAACGACGGCTACGCTGGCCGCATGCCCGAGTCGATGCTGCTCGCCGCTGCCGCCGGCGTCCTCGCCGGGGCGCTCGCGGTCGGCGTCGTG
The DNA here is from genome assembly GCF_001422925.1 of Microbacterium sp. Leaf288. Lineage (GTDB taxonomy): Bacteria > Actinomycetota > Actinomycetes > Actinomycetales > Microbacteriaceae > Microbacterium. Next base: position 193,765 of record NZ_LMNI01000011.1, on the reverse strand, counting down.
ATCCTGCTCCGGCGCATCGTGGTGGCATCCAAGGAGCTCGGCACCGACGTCGAGCAGGCCACGTACCAGACGCTCCACCTCGCGAGCCGCGCCGCCAAGCACCTGCGCGGCGGCATGGCCGAAGGCGACGCGACCCGGGCCGGTCGCCATCTCAAGGGCCTCCTCGGGTGCGAGACGCTCGCGCTCGTCGACCCGTCGGGTCACGTCACCGTCGAGGGCGACGACGCCGTGCGCGAGGTCGCCGGACGGCTGGCCGCGGAGGCCCGTGCATCGGGTCGCACGCAGATGCAGCGACGGGCGCGGATCGGCGAGCGGGAGACGGATGCTGTCGCCGCACCGATCCTCGCGAGCGGCGTGCCTGCGGGGGCCATCGTCGCGTTCGCGCCGCGCGTGCGGGCCGGGCTCGTGCGCGCGACCGGCGAGGTGGCGGACTGGGTGGCCGCCCAGGTGGAGCTCGGCGAGCTCGACGCATCGCGCGCGGCCCTCGCCGAGGCCGAGGTGCGCGCGCTTCGCGCGCAGATCAGCCCGCACTTCATCTACAACTCGCTCAACGCCATCGCCTCCTTCATCAACACCGACCCTGCGAAGGCCCGCGACCTCGTGCTCGAGTTCGCCGACTTCACGCGGTACTCGTTCCGCCGGCACGGGGATTTCACCACCGTCGCCGAGGAGCTCCGCTCGATCGACAGCTACCTGAAGCTCGAGCGCGCGCGGTTCGGCGAGCGCCTGAAGGTGACCCTGCAGATCGCACCCGAGGTGCTGTCGACGGTGGTGCCGTTCCTGTCGATCCAGCCGCTCGTCGAGAACGCGGTGCGCCACGGGCTCGAGGGCAAGGAGGGCGGCGGACGCATCACGATCGAGGCCTCCGATCAGGGGGCGTTCGCCGAGATCAGCGTCGAGGACGACGGCGTCGGCATCGACCCGGTCGTGCTCGAGCGCGCACTCGCCGGCGGCGCGCCGGGTGAACACGTGGGCCTTCGCAACGTCGACGCACGGCTCCGGCAGGTCTACGGCGACGAGCACGGCCTCGTCGTGGACACGAACGTCGGCGCGGGCACGCTGGTGCGGATGCGCGTGCCGAAGTCGCAGCCCGGCCGGGTCGCGGCATCCACGGGTCCCGTCCGTGCGACGGCGACCCTCGAGCGGCCCGAGGGGAGGCGCGAACCGTGATCTCGGTGCTCATCGCCGACGACGAGCAGCCCGCGATCGACGAGCTCGCGTTCCTGCTCGGACAGGACCCGCGCATCGGCGTCATCCACCAGGCGCCCTCGGGGGCCGAGGCGATCCGGCTGCTGACGCGGGAGAGCGTCGATGCCGCGTTCCTCGACATCCACATGCCCGGCCTGAGCGGCTTCGACCTCGCGCGCGCCCTGCAGCGGTTCGAGCGCCGGCCCGCACTCGTCTTCGTCACGGCTGACGAGGAGAGCGCCCTGGAGGCCTTCGACCTCGCGGCGGTGGACTACCTCCTCAAGCCCGTGCGCACCGAACGGCTTCACCGGTCGGTCACGCGCGTCCTCGAGGCGATGAAGGCGCAGGCCGCGCCGGCGACGGATGCCGCGGCCTCCGCCCAGCCGGAGCTCATCGCCGTCACGCTCGGCGGGACGACGCGCATGATCCGGCGTGACGAGGTGCGGTACGTGCAGGCCCAGGGCGACTACGCGCGGCTGCACACCGAGGAAGCGAGCTACCTCGTGCGCGTGCCGATGTCGGATCTCGAGCGGCAGTGGTCCGACGCTTTCGTGCGGATCCACCGCTCCTACCTCGTTGCGATCCCCCACCTCGCGCGCCTCCGGCTCGGGGGCGACCACCCCAGCGTCACGGTCGGCGGCGCCGAGTTGCCGGTGAGCCGGCGGTGCCTGCCGGCGCTCCGCGAGAGGCTGGAGTCGACGACGATCCGGCCGCGCGCATGACCTCGGGCGACGCCGACGCAGCCCCCGACCCGCGCCCGCCCTCGCCGGGCCGGGTACGCGTCACCGCTCCGCGCGCGGGCTCCCCCGCAGCATCCGTCCGCTCGTCGTCGCCGGAGGCGGAGGGCGGTCCCACGAGCGACATCGCCGGCGTGTACGTGCGCTCGCTGATCCGTTCGCAGCTGCGCCTCGGGATCGTGTTCGCGCTGGGATTCGTCGTGGCCACCGCGCTGTTCGTGCTGGCCATCGCGCTCGTGCCCCAGCTCGACACGACGTTCCTCCTCGGCGTGCCGCTGTCGTGGCTGCTGCTGGGGGTCGGGGTGTACCCGCTCGCCATCACGGTCGGCGGACTCTACGTGCGTGCGGCGTCGCGCAACGAGGCGCGCTACCGGGCACTGGCGGAGGACAGGTGAACCCCGCGATCGGCTACGTCGCGATCGCGGCGGTGGCTGTGGCGTCGGCGCTCATCGGCTTCTACGGCCTGCGGGTGTCGCGCACGACGAGCGACTTCTACGTCGCGAGCCGCACGGTGCGTCCCTGGTGGAACGCGTCGGCGATCGGCGGGGAGTATCTGTCGGCGGCGTCGTTCCTGGGCATCGCCGGCCTCATCCTGCTCACCGGATCGTCGGCGCTGTGGTTCCCGATCGGGTACACGGCGGGATACCTCATGCTGCTGCTGTTCGTGGCCGCGCCGCTGCGCCGCTCGGGGGCGTACACGATCCCCGACTTCACCGAGGCGCGGCTGGACTCCCTGTGGGCACGGCGCGTGACGAGCACGCTCGTGATCGTCATCGGGTGGTTCTACATCGTGCCCCAGCTGCAGGGTGCGGCCCTCACCGTGCGGATCACGACCGGCCTGCCCTCCTGGGTGGGGTCGCTCGCCGTCGCGGTCATCGTGGCGGTGGTGGTCGCGGCGGGCGGCATGCGCTCGATCACCTTCGTGCAGGCGTTCCAGTTCTGGCTGAAGCTCACAGCCCTCGCGATCCCGGTGGTCGCGATCCTGCTCCTCGTCGGCGACGTGCGGCCCGCATTGCCGCCGGTCGAGGCGTTCCCGCCGAGCGCGGGCCCCGGCGACCTCGAGGTCTACCGCACCGTGTCGCTGATGGTGGCGCTGCTGCTCGGCACGCTCGGACTCCCCCACGTGCTCGTGCGCTTCTACACGAACCCCGACGGTGTCGCCGCACGGCGCACGACGGTCATCGTGCTCGTGCTCCTGTCGGTGTTCTATCTGTTCCCGACCGCGTTCGGGTTCCTCGGCCGCGCGTTCGCGCCCGACCTCGCGCAGTCGGGCGATGCCGACGCGCTCATCCTGCTGCTGCCCGATCGACTGATCGCGGGGCCGCTCGGCGATGTGCTGACGGCCCTCGTCATCGCGGGCGCGTTCGCGGCGTTCCTCTCCACATCGTCGGGGCTCGTGGTGTCGCTCGCCGGGGTGATCAGCCAGGACCTGCTCGGCGGCAGCGTGCGCGGCTTCCGCATCGCCGCGGTGCTCTCGTCGTTCGTCCCCCTGGTCGTCGCGCTGGCCACCGAGCCGGCGGGGCTCGCCGGCAGCGTCGGCCTGGTCTTCGCGTTCACCGCGTCGACCCTGTGCCCCGTGCTGCTGCTCGGCATCTGGTGGCGGGGCCTCACGGCACGCGGCGCGATCGCGGGCATGCTCACCGGCGCGGTCCTCTCCGGCGTCGCGATCCTGGGCGGCGGACTCGTGACGGCGGGATTGCCCGCCCTGCGTCCGTTCCTCGAGCAGCCCGCCGCGTGGACCGTCCCGATCGCGGTGGTCGTGACCGTGGTCGTCTCACTCGGCGATCGCCGCGGCATCCCGCGCGGCACCGACCGGTTCCTCACCCGGCTCCACGTGCCGGAGCCGACGGCCGCTCACCCGCACGAAGGCTGAAGCGAGCGCGGTCCCCGAGGGGCAGCATCCCGGATCAGACGCCGCCGCCCCCGCCTCCGCCGCCACCGCCGCCCGCGGAGCCGCCGCCCGACGACCCGCCGGACGTGGACGACGACGAGGCCGACGTCGACAGGTTCGAGATCCCGGCCGAGAACGCCGCCGCGTTGAATCCGGTCGAGCCCGAGTACCAGCCCGGGGAGTTGCCCGAACCGTAGAGCACGGCGAGCTCTTCGGCCCACTTCTTCTCCTGGCCGAACACCACCGCGTACGGCAGCAGCTTCTCGTACAGCTTCAGCTTCATGCGCGGGTCCGAGACGTCGACGCGCACCCGCTCCGCGCCCTGCGGAGACTGCAGCATGCGGATGCGGTCGGCCTCGGCCCACTCGATGAACTCCTTCAGCCCGAGCAGGTGGTCGCGCGTCTCGGCACCGGCGGCGGTGAGGGGCTTGCGCGACACCATCCCCGCCACCAGCAGCACGACGAGCACGGAGCCGATGATCAGCAGGATCGGCACCCACGCCGTCACGTAACCCGCCAGCGCGCCGATGCCGAAGAGCAGCACGAGGACCGCGGACAGGATCGCGATGACGACCGGCCAGGCCCGGGCACCCAGCGGCACCTTCCGCCGCAGTCCCCTCGACGACAGCTCCGCCGACGCCGCCTTCAGCACCTTCTGCGCCGTCGTCGAGAACCTCGTGTCGGAGCGGCCGAACTCGAACTCCTCGCCCGGGAGGCCCTGAGGGAACAGGCCGGGCAGCAGCATCCTTCCGTCCCCGTCGGCGAGGGACGGGTCCACGAGCACGGCCTTCAGCTTCGTGCCGCCGAACCACTTGGGCGGGCCTTCTTCGATACGGATGCTGCCCACCACCGCCTGCTCGAGCACCTCGGCCGGGATCGCCTTCGTGGTGCGGCTGAGCAGCACGGCGCTCTCGAGCGCGTCGATGCCGCGCGGTGGCGTGTACTCCGCGATGATGACGGGGCGCCCGGGCTCGTCGCGGAGATGGCGACGGCGCGTGACCGCCGCCAGCACGAGGGCGGTGCCGAGTCCGAGCACGGCCACCCCGCTCTGCAGCCAGCCCCACGGCGAGGCGAGATAGTTCGGGTCGAACTCGGTGAACGTGTCAGGGGCGAACCCGATCGCGATCGTCATCGTCTGGTACGGCTGCACGTTCTCGGCCGAGGCCGCGATCATCCCGTCGGCATCTTCGATCGCGCAGGTCTGGGTCGAGCCCTGGGAGCCGACGTAGCAGGCCTGCGCGCCGGTGCGCGCGGCCTCGAGGTCGTCGGGCATCGTCACACGCGCGGTGATGCGGCCGAAGGGCTGCCGCCACTCGACGCCGTTGACGTTCCAGTAGAACTCGTCGACCCCGGTGTCGGCGAAGTGGTGCGTGACGTTCTGGAGCGTGTAGGTGAAGACGTACGTCTGCCGGCCGTGGACGAAGTCGTCGGCGCGCGACGTCATGGAGTAGTAGCCGTCCTCCGATTCCGTCTCCTCGGCACGGGGGGCACCGGTCTCGTCGGTGATCGAGACGAGCTCGGGGTGCAGGGGTGCGCCCAGGTAGCTGTCGGGAATGGCGCGGCGCATGCCCCGGTTCTGGTCGAACTCGGGGAACAGCGCCACGAACGTCTCGACGACCGTCAGGGTGCTGGTGCCGTCCTCGGCACGGCCCAGCTGGTACTCCACGTCGAGGCTCTCGAACGAGAAGTCGTCGACGCCCGCGTGCGCCGGGCTCGGGGTGAGGCCGGCGAGCAGCACTCCGGCGAGGAGGGCGAGCACCAGCCCCACGGATCCGAGACGATGCGTGCGCCACGACGCGACTGCAGAAGACGCCATGGGGCCAGCCTAGGGTCGGTGCGAGGCTCTAATCTTGACGCTATGACCGATCGCCGTCTCGCCATCGACGCGTGGGAGAGTCTCTTCCGCGCGCAGCACGAGGTGTTCGGCGACATCAACGACGACTTCGACGACGAGACGCTGAGCCAGGCCGAGTACGACGTGCTCCTCACGGTCACCCGCGCCGACGACCTCACCGCGCGTCTGCGCGACGTGACGGCGAACATGCTGATCAGCCAGCCGAGCGTCTCACGGCTCGTCGACCGCATGGTCGCGCGCGGACTGATCACCAAGTGCGCCGACCCCGACGACGGGCGCGGAGCGCTCGTGCACGCGACGGAGGCCGGGGCCTCCTTGTTCCGCCGCATCGCCAGTGCCCACGGCAAGGCGATCGCCGAGCGCATGTCGCTGCTCTCGGACGACGAGCTCTGCCAGCTGCGCGACCTCACCGCGAAGCTGCGCAAGAAGCAGCCCAGCTGCTGACCTCGGGGCGTCGGGCCTATGGCGTCCGGCGCCGGAGCGTGAGCGACGCGAGGATCAGCGCACCCACGGCGAACGCGACCACGATGAGCAGAGGCCCGAAGACCTCCCAGCCCTCGTCGCCGTCGGTGACCGCGTTGATCGTGTCGATGGCGTAGCTCAGCGGCAGGATCTTCGAGATCTGGTACAGCGCCTCGGGCATGTCCTCGCGGGGCATGAACAGCCCGCCCAGGATGATCTGCGGGAACACGATGAGCGGCATGAACTGCACCGCCTGGAACTCGGTGCGTGCGAAGGCGCTCGCCAGGAGCCCGAGCGCGGTGCCGAGAATCGCGTCGACGACGGCGACGAGCCCGAGCTGCCAGAGCGGGCCGTCGACCTGCAGTCCGCACACCCACACCGCGAAGGTCACGGTGATGACCGCCTGCAGCGTCGCCATGAGCCCGAACGCCAGCCCGTAGCCGACGATGAAGTCGGCCTTCGCGATCGGCGTCGTCATCAGCCGCTCGAGGGTCCCCGACCGTCGCTCGCGGAGCGTCGTGATCGAGGTGATCAGGAACATCACGATGAACGGGAACAGCGCCAGGATCGGCCCGCCGAACTGGTCGAACACGCCCTCCTGATCGCTGAACAGCCACGCGAACAGGCCCACGAGCAGGCTCGGCGCGACGAGCATGAGCGCGATCGAGCGCGGGTCGTGGCTGAGCTGCCGGAGCACCCGCCCCGCGGTCGCGAGGGTCAGCACCCCGTTCATGAGGCGCTCCCCTCGTCCGCGTGGTGCGCATGCTCGGCCTGCTCGCGCGCTTCACGCCGCGTGAGCGGATGCGGCGCCTCGGCCGCGGCGCGAGCGTTCGCGTCGCGCTCGATGAGCGTGAGGAACGCGGCATCCGGGTCCGTCGTCCCGGTGTCGGCGAAGAGACCGTCGGGTGTCGTGTCGGCGATGATGCGGCCCGCGCGCATGAGCACGAGGCGGTCGCACCGGAGGGCCTCGTCCATGACGTGGCTCGAGACGATGAGCGTCGCGCCGGCGTCGGCGAGGCCGCGGAAGACCTCCCACAGCTCGGCGCGCAGCAGCGGATCCAGGCCCACCGTGGGCTCGTCGAGCACGAGCAGCTCGGGCACCCCGAGCATGGCGACCGCGAGCGAGACGCGGCTCTCCTGTCCGCCCGAGAGCGAGTCGATGGTCTGGTCGCGCTGGTCGGCGAGGCCGACCTGCTCGATGACGCGATCGACGTCGGTACGGGGCGCGTCGACGAGGCGCGCGAAGTAGCGCAGGTTCTGCTGGATCGTGAGATCGCCGTAGACCGAGGCAGCCTGCGTGTCGTACGCGACGCGCTTGCGCAGCGCGCGCGAACCGGCGGGTTCGCCGAGCACCGTCACGTCGCCGCCCGCCACCTTCTGCACGCCCACGATCGAGCGCATCAGCGTGGTCTTGCCGCACCCCGACGGGCCGAGCAGGCCGGTGATCTGCCCCCGCGGAATGTGCAGATCGAGCCCCGTGAACACCTCGGTCCTGCCGCGCGTGACGTGCAGACCACGCACGCTCACAGCATCCGTCTCCGCATTGTTCGTCACGAGATGAATAGTGCCCCGCAGCCGGCATGCCGTCCAGGGGCGAGATCGAGATCAGCGCCGGCGTGATGCCAGGATGGGGCATGCCCTTCGGGATGACGCGGAACGTGATGAGGCCGACGGACACTCCGCGCGCCGACCGGGTGACGTACATAGAGCTCTTCTTCGACCTCGTGTTCGTGTTCGCGCTGACGCAGCTGTCGGCCTATCTCTACGAGAATCAAAGCCCGCTCGGAGTCCTCGAGGGCGTGATCATCGTGTGCGCGCTGTGGTGGGCGTGGGTGTCGACGACCTGGGTCACGAACTGGCTCGACCCGGTGACGCTGCCGGTTCGCGGCGCGGTCATCGGCCTCGCGTTCGTGTCGCTCGTCATGAGCGTCTCGATCGCCGAGGCCTTCGGCGAGCGGGCGTGGGCCTTCGCGATCGCCTACGTCATCCTTCAGGTGGGGCGTACGGCGTTCATCGTCTGGGCGACCGCCCGCCACGATCCGGCCGTGTCCAGGGACTTCACCGCGGTGCTCGCGTGGACGGTCGCGAGCGCTGTCTTCTGGTTGGTCGGCGCACTGCTGCCTCTCCCGTGGCAGCTGCCGCTGTGGGCGATCGCGCTCGGGATCGAACTCGCGGGAACGCTACTCGCGTTCCCCGTCCCGGGCCTCGGCAAGGTGCGCCTCGATCGCTGGGATCTGTCGGGTCCCCACATCGCCGAGCGGACCGCGCTCTTCGTCCTGATCGCCCTCGGCGAGGGCATGCTCGTCACCGGCCTCGTCTTCGCCGAGACCGAGTCGTCCCCGGCATCGGTCGCCGCGCTCGTCGCCGCGTTCGCGACCGCTGCCGCAGCGTAGTGGATCTACTTCGACCACGGCGAACGGGTCGGCGCCGAGACCATCGAGGCGTCGGACACACCGGGTCGCCTGGCACGCACCGCCTACACGTGGATGCACCTCCCGATCGTGGCCGGGATCGTCGTGATCAGCGTGGGCGACAAGGACGCCCTCTCGCACCCGCACGACCACGACGTCGCCGCGACGATCGCGGTCATCGGGGGGCCGATGCTGTTCCTCGCGGGCACGGTGCTGTTCCGCCATCTGCTCGAGCGGCGCTGGGCGCGCGCACAGCTCGCGGGGATGCTCGCGCTCGCGCTCCTCGCGGCCGCCGCGCGTGTGCTCGACACGCTCGCCCTCTCGGTCGCCGCGGGCCTCGTGCTCACCGGCGTCGCCGTCGGGGAAACGGTCGGGCGTGTGCGGCGAGGACGCCGCGCGGGGGGCTGATCCGCCGTTCTCGCTCCCGGGTGCCCACGGCCACCGTCGTTCGCGCGTCGTCTCGTGCGCCTCGCGCCGAACCGGACATAGGGTGGCGGCATGCATGCGACCAGGCAGTCCCGGATACAGGTGGTGTGCGGTCCGATGTTCGCCGGAAAGTCGGAGGAGCTGCTGCGCCGCGTCCGCCGCGCGCGCATCGCGGGGCTCGAGGTCGAGGTGGTGAGCCACGCGCTGGACGATCGGCGGGGCGAGGGACTGGTGAGCTCGCACTCCGGGCTGAGCGTGCCCTCGCGCTCGGTGCCCGACGTGGCGACGCTCGTCGCGGGCGTCAAGGGCCGCGGGCTCGACCTCGTCGCCATCGACGAGGCGCAGTTCTTCGGCACCGACCTCGTCCCCGCCGTCGACGGGCTGGTCGCCGACGGCGTGACCGTGGTGGTGTCAGGGCTGTGCGTCATGTTCGACGGCCGGCCGTTCGAGCCGCTGCCGGCGCTGATGGCGATCGCCGAGGACGTCGTCAAGCTCACCGCTGTGTGCGCGGTCTGTGGCGAGGATGCCGCGTTCCACCAGCGCATCGCCGAGGCTCCCACCGGCGATGCCGGTGTGCCGGCGCCTGCGCACGTCGGAGGGATCGAGTCCTACCAGGCCCGGTGCCGCAGGCACTTCACCGGAACCGCACGAGCGTAGACGACGGAACGGATGCCTCGCCGCCGCGCCGGCGGGGAGGCATCCGTTCTGGAATGGTCCTACTGCTCGATCGGCTGGGGCGCGTCGGACTCGTGCGCCGTGATCGTCGGCGCGCCGCCCTCGGACATCACCTCGATCTTGCGCGGCTTCGCCTTCTCGCTGACCGGGATCGTCACGCTCAGCACGCCGTTGTTGTAGCTCGCGGAGATGCGCTCGGTGTCGATGCCCTGGCCCAGATTGAGCTGGCGCAGGAAGCTCGCCGCCTCTCGTTCGCGCGTGATCCACTTGACGTCGTCGCCGCTCGTCAGCGTGCGCTCCGCGCGGATGGTCAGCAGCTGTCCGTCGACGTCGATGTCGACCGAACCCGGGTCGATGCCCGGAAGGTCGGCCGTCAGGATGTAATGGTCGCCGTCGCGGTACAGGTCCATCGGCATGCGGCGGGGGCCGCGGCGCGTGTCGAAGAGACCGGCAGCAAGGCGGTCGAGGTCCCGGAACGGGTCGTTGGTGGCCATGATTATCTCCTCTCGTCGAAAGTTGAGCCTCACCGGCTCAACTGCCACCAGATTAGCACTCTCGATATGCGAGTGCTAAGCCACCGAGCGTTCGCCGTGAACGAACAAGACCGCCACCGGGCTCCGGAGGTCAGCACTCGGCTTCAGCACTCGATGACGTTGACCGCGAGACCGCCTTCGCTCGTCTCCTTGTACTTGTGCGACATGTCGATGCCGGTCTGGCGCATGGTCTCGACGACCGCGTCGAGCGAGACGTAGTGCGAACCGTCGCCACGCAGCGCGAGCCGCGCGGCCGTCACCGCCGTGGACGCGGCGATCGCGTTGCGCTCGATGCACGGGATCTGCACGAGTCCGCCGACCGGGTCGCAGGTGAGGCCGAGGTGGTGCTCCATCGCGATCTCGGCGGCGTTCTCGATCTGCCGGTTCGTGCCACCCATCACGGCGGTGAGGCCGCCCGCGGCCATCGCGCACGCCGATCCCACCTCGGCCTGGCAGCCGCCCTCTGCGCCCGAGATCGACGCGTTGGCCTTGAACAGCGAGCCCAGCGCGGTCGCTGTGAGGAGGAATCGACGGATGCCTCGGCGACGGTTCGCCTCCGCCACCTGTTCGTCGTCCCAGCCTGCAGCCTCTTCGGTGGTCGCCGCGTGCCCGTGATAGCCGAGCAGTGCGCTGCCGACCAGCTCGCCGTAGGGCGTCACCGCGTTGCCGGCGCCGAGGCCGGAATCGGCGAGGAAGCGCCACCAGTACATCGCGACGGCGGGCAGGATCCCGGCAGCACCGTTCGTCGGAGCGGTCACGACCCGCCCGCCTGCGGCGTTCTCCTCGTTGACCGCGAGCGCGAAGGCGCCCAGCCACTCCCCCGGCAGCTCGCGACGGCCGTCGGCCTCGGCGGCCTCGAGCTGCTCGCGGATGGATGCTGCGCGGCGCTTGACCCCCAGCATCCCGGGGAGAACGCCCCCCGCCTGCAGGCCGGCCTCGACGCACGCGGCCATCGCGTCCCAGATCGCATCCAGCCCCTCGGCGATGTCCTCGTCGGGGCGCAGCGACTCCTCGTTGATGCGCGCGGCTTCGGCGATCGTGATGCCCCGCTCGTCGCACACGGCGAGCAGCTCCTCGGCGCTGGAGAAGTCCAGGGGGAACGCGCGCGGGGGCCCCCCTGCGGCCGCTGAGCCGCTCGCAGACTCACCTTCGCGGCGGATGAAGCCGCCGCCGACGGAGTAGTAGGTCTCGCGGACGAGGAGTCCGGCATCCGTCGCCGCCACGGGTTCGAGAGCCGCAGGCGAGCCCGTCTCGCGCACTCCGGGCGCGGAGAGCGCACGCGCAGGTCCGTCGTCGGGCGAGGTCCACGCTTCGAGGGTCATGGCGTTGGGGTGGCCAGGCAGCCTGGTGCGCGGCGCGAACACGACGTCGCCGCGCCGGAACGGGACGGCGTGCCTCCCGGCGAGCTCGAGCGCGCGATCGTCGGGCCAGGCGCTCCAGGCGGAGCGCACAGCATCCGGATCCACCGTCTCGGGTTCGAGGCCCTGCAGCCCCGCGACGACGGCGTCGGGTGTGCCGTGGCCGATGCCCGTGGCGCCGAGCGAGCCGTACAGCGTGCAGGTGACGCGGCCGACCTGCGGCAGAACCCCGCTTTCGCGCAGGCGGACGACGAAATCGTGGGCGGCCCGCATGGGACCGACCGTGTGGGAGCTCGAGGGTCCTACGCCGATGGAGAACAGCTCGAACGCCGAGACGTAGGCGCTCATCGCGACCAGGCTAACCCGACAGGAGCGTGCACTCTGACTCCCGTTACCGACTCGATACGAGCAGGATGCCTCATCACGCGGGCATCCATCGTGCAGCCTGGCGGTCTCAGGAGGCGATGGGCCGGAACGAGACGAGGCCGACGGTGTTGCCCTCGGAGTCCTCGACGAAGGCCTGCCACTCGTCGTGCCCTGCCGGTCCGAGGGTGTCGTCCTCGTGGGTGAAGATCACGTGCGGCGGTGAGACGACCTCGGCCCGATCGCCGATCCGCTCGAGGGCCGCCGTGACGTCGTCGACATGCAGGTACAGCAGCGCGGTCGGGGCGTTGCGGTCCAGCAGCAGCCGCACGCCGTCGAGGTCGAAGAACAGCAGGCCCGGCGGATCGAACACCGCCGTCGCGTCGCTGCCGAGGAGGGAGGTGTAGAAGCCTGCGGCGCGCTCGAGGTCGTCGGCGTGCTGAGCAACCTGCACGAGTCTCATGGCGCCATTCTCGCGCCCGCCCGAGACCGATGCCAGGGACACGGCCCTTCCCGCGGCAGGCCCGTGAGGAGTATCAATGAGGGAGGCGATCCTGGAGGTTGGCGATGCTGCTTTTCGTGCTCTATCTGATCCTGATGGTCGGCGGAATGGTGATCCTGGGGCTGTCGTTCGCGTCACCGGTCCTGCCTGCGCTGGTGTTCGTCCTGGGCCTGCTCTGCATCGTGGCGGCCGTCGCGATTCCGGTCACCGCGGGAGCCTTCGAACAACGCCGCTAGCGAGCGCCCGAGCAGGCGGCGCCTGCTCGCGGTGCGCCCCTCGTACGCCGCGCCGAGCGGTGCGACGATCGGGAGCAGTGGCGGACGCGGTCCCGCACCTGTGAACTTCGCGCTGGCGCCGGCGCGGCGGGCGGCCCTAAGGTGTCGGTCAGCGCGTCCAGGACAGCACACGACGCGACTTCGATCATCCGCAGCCGCCTGGGGGCGGCGCAACAGATGGGAAGTCGAATGTCAGAGAGCAAGCCGACCATCGTCCTCGTGCACGGCGCGTGGGCTGACGCCTCGAGCTGGAACGCCGTCAGCGTTCCACTTCAGGCCGAGGGATTCACCGTCCTGGCACCGCCGAACGAGCTGCGCGGGCTGACGTCCGACGCCGCCTACATCGCGTCATTCCTCGCGCAGCGGACGAGCGGGCCCGTCGTGCTCGTCGGCCACTCGTACGGCGGCGCGGTCATCACGAACGCCGGCGCCCACGGCGGCGACGTGAAGGCGCTGGTGTACGTCGACGCGTTCATCCCCGACGAGGGCGAGACCGTCGTCGGCATCCTCGAGGGGTCGGGTTCCGCCTTGGCGGTCGCGGATCCGACCACGGTCCTCGACGTCGCGGGCTACCCGGGAGCTCCGGAGGGCGCGGCCGAGGCATTCCTCAAGCCGCAGACCGTGCATGACGCGTTCGCACAGGACCTCCCCGAGGCCGACCGATGGACAATCGTCGCGACGCAGCGTCCGGCGTCGTTCGTCGCGAACGTGACACCGTCGGCGGCGCCGGCGTGGAAGACGATCCCGAGCTGGGCCGTCCTCGGCACCGACGACCGCGTCATCCCGATCGACACGCAGCGTCGTATGGCAGAGCGCGCCGGAGCCACGATCACCGAGGTGGATGCGTCCCACGTCTCGATGGTGTCGCAGCCGCAGGCGACACTGGACGCGATCCGCGCGGCGGCGGCCTCGATCAGCTGATCACGCGGAGGGCCCAGCTCACCGGGCATCGAGACTGCCCGTCCCCTATACTCCACTGAAGTATCCCCCCAAATACGACGCCGTATTCCTCAGATACGTCGACGTATCCCCGAAGCGGGCCCCACCCGCCGTCCATCGGAGTGCATGTGGTTCGAGTGCAGCCGAACACGCCCATCAACAGCGATGCCCCCACGCGGGCGGCCGTCCGCGCCGCACAGCGGCGGCGGCGCTCCCTGCTGCTGCTCGGAGTGATCCTCGTCCTCGTCGTGGCGATCGCGGTCGTCCTCGGCATCTTCCTCACGCGCGGGACCGGCACGGAGCCCGACGACGGACCTGCGTCGACAGGCGGGTGCGTGCCTTCGAGCTTGCGCGTCACCGCGGACCCAGCGCTCGCGGCAGCGCTCGAGGCGATCGTCGCCGATCTGCCCGACACCCGCGCCGACTGCCCCGATGTGACGATCGTCGCCGAAGACAGCTCCGTCACAGCGGCGGCGCTGGCTGCCGGGTCCTCGCCGGACTTCGACGTCTGGGTGCCGGACTCCGCGATGTGGCCCGAGCGAGCGACCCGCCAGGCGGAGCTCACCGGCGTCGACGCGGCGGAGCTGGTCGTCAGTGCCCCCGTGGCCAGCACCCCGGTCGTGTTCGCGGCGACGGAGCCCACGGCGGCTGCGCTCGAGTCCGCAGGCGCTGGGTTCTCGAGCCTCGCGGGGCGCGCGGTCGCCGCCGTGCTGCCGGATCCGGCGGCGGTCGCGGCGAGCTCCGCCGCGCTGCTCGCGCTGCAGACGGCGGTCGGCGGGGATGCGCGTGCATTCACGGCGCTCGCGCTCGGCCTCGACGCCGGCGTCGTCCCGACCGCCGCCGATGCGCTCACGGCAGTATCTGCGGCGGCGACGCCGACGATCGCCGTGACCACGGAGCAGGCGCTGCTGGAGTACGGCCGCGAAGCGCAGACCGCACTCGTGCCGATCTACCCCGCCGATGTGAAGCCTGTGCTCGGCGTGCCCCTCGTGACGCTCGCAGACACTTCGGCCGACACCCTCGACGCCGTCGAGATGTTCGCCGCCGCCGTGGCGAGCGGAAGCGACCACCTCGCCGAGCACGGCCTGCGCGACGCGGCGGGGAACGCGCCGGACTCGCTTGCGGACTCTGACGACGCCGCCGTGGTCGCCGAGCCCATCGACAGCGCCAACCAAGCCGAAGCGCTGCGCACCTGGCAGATGCTCACCGCGCCGTCGAGGATGCTCTCGCTCAACGACGTCTCGGGTTCCATGCTTCAGCCGGCGACCGCCGACATGCGGCGCATCGACCTGTTCGAGCAGGCCGCCGTGCGCGCCGTCAACTCGCTGTCGGACGACTCGTCGCTCGCGACCTGGGTGTTCTCGAGCCGGCGGATCGGCGGACAGGACTGGCAGGAGATCGTCCCGTTCGGCCCGCTCGGCGATCCGGCGCACAAGCAGCGCACGATCGACACGGCCAACGGGCTCGACAGTCTCGTGGGCGGCGGCACGGGCCTGTACGACAGCGTGCTCGCCGCGGTGCAGTACATGCGCGACACCTATGTCCCCGGGCAGGTGCATCTGGTGCTGCTCAACACCGACGGGGTCAACGAGGATGATGACGGCCTGGACCTGCCGGGACTGCTTGCGCAGCTCGAGACTCTGCGGGATCCGGCGAAACCCGTCGCCGTCATCGCGATCGGCTACGGACCCGACACCGACCAGGCCGCTCTGGAGCAGATCGCGGCCGCCACCGACGGCGCGGCGTATCAAGCCTTCCAGCCGACCGACATCGGCACCGTGCTGATCGATGCGGTCACCCAGCGCGGCTGTCGCCCGAACTGCGGCTGAGGGCCGCAGTCCGGGCGGCGGCAGTCGCTAGCGCTGTGCCGGGCGGAGCGCCGCGGCGGTGAAATAGTTCACCTCACCGCGGGCGTCCTCGACTCCGAAGACCCACTTGCCCGAGGGCGTTGCGCGGACATCGATGACGATGCCGCGTGCGTTCGTGGTGAAGACGTCGTCACCCGGCTTGAAGACGGAATCGGTCATACCTCGGATGCTACGAGCGGCAGGTCTCGGCTCGCCTCCCCCGTGAGGAGGATTTCGTCCCGGCGCGAGGTACTCGTCGACGTCGACGCCGAACTGCTTCGGTTGCGGGCTCTGCACGCTGGCGAGACCCGGGCGGGTCGTCGCGTCGAGTCCGTCGCACAACCCGCACGCTCGTTCGGCGGGCAGTTGACGGGCGCCGACCAGTGAGGAATGGTTAGGCATATGCCTAACTATTCCGGAGAGCTGGATGCTGTGCTCCGAGCTCTCGCGGACCCCACTCGCCGCGCGGTCGTGGAGCGTCTGGCGAAGTCCCCGGCCGTCGTGTCCGACCTGATGGCACCGTTCTCGATGGCGTTGCCGTCGCTGCTTCAGCACTTGCGGATCCTCGAGGACGCCCGAGTCGTCACGTCGAGCAAGCAGGGGCGCGTCCGGACCGTGAGCCTGCGACCGGGCGCACTCGACGTCCTGCACCTCTGGCTCGGCGAGCAGCGAACCTCTGCGGAACGCCAGGCGGACCGCCTCGGCATCCACCTGGCCCGCACCACCCCGAAGGAGATCTGAAATGACCCGTGTTCGCGTCGACCTGTTCTCGTCACTCGACGGCTACACCGCTGCGCCCGATCCCGAGGCCGACAACCCCATGGGCGAGGACTGGGGACCCCTGACCGCGGCCTACGCAGCCACGCGCACCTTCCGGCAGAAGGTCTTCGGCGACACGAGTGGCGCGGGAACCACCGGGATCGATGAATCGTTCGCCGCCTCGTTCTTCACGGGCGTGGGCGCCGAGATCATGGGCGCGGCCATGTTCGGTCTGCACGCGTATCCCGATGACCCGGACTGGAAGGGGTGGTGGGGCGACCAGCCGCCGTTCGGGTACCCCGTCTACGTGCTCACGCACTCCGCGCCACGGCCGTCGATCCCGATGGCCGGCGGGACGACGTTCGAGTTCCGCGCCGGCGCCATCGAGGACGTGCTCGCCGAGGCCACCACCGCCGCCGGCGGTCTCGACGTCCGGGTCGGGGGCGGCATACGCACCGCGCGCGAGTTCCTCCGCGAGGGACTCGTCGACGACCTTCACGTCGCGATCGCGCCGATCGTGCTCGGCCGGGGCGTCCGCGTATGGGACGACCTGCGAGGCCTCGAATCGACCCACCGGGTGCGGACCCTGGTCGCCGAGAGCGGCACGATCCACGTCACCTTCACCCGCGAGGACACAGCCCGATGACGGTCGACCGGCGCCTCGCCCACTCCGGTTTCACCCTCACGCGCGAGTACCCCGCGCCCGTCACCAGGGTCTGGCAGGCGTTCGCCGACGGGGAGCAGAAGCGTCGCTGGCTCAGCGACGGAGACGCGTTCGAGTCCGGCGAGTGGACGTTCGACTTCCGCGTCGGCGGACGCGACATCGACGAGGCGAAGTTCCACGGAGGCCCGCTCTCGCGGTACGAGGCCGTCTACACCGACATCGTCGAACACGTCCGCATCGTCACGACCTACGACATGTGGCTCGATGGCACGCACATGTCCACGTCGGTGGCGTCCTTCGAGTTCGAGCAGGTAGCGGGCGGCACCAGGCTCACGCATGTCGAGCACGGCATCTTCTTCGACAGGTTCTGGGCCGACGGCCCGAACCGCGAAGAAGGCACCCGAGGCCTGCTCGAAGCCCTCGCCCGTCACCTCGGCTAGCGTCGGGGCGGCAGGATGCTGCGCCCTCGCGTCTTAGGAGCAGACCTACCAGACGGTGCCGCCGCCGATCGAGATCCCGCCCCACGTGAGCGCGATGAAGATTGCCGCGAAGACGACCGGCGCGATGCCCGTACCGCCCCGTGCGAGGCCCTTGAGAAGGCCGATCACCGCGAGGACGGCAGCGACGATGGAAAGGCCGCCGCCCAGTATCAGCCCGATGAACAGAGGAATGGGCATGAGCACGAGGCCGGCCAGCGCGAACCAGAACGCGGCCCAGGCCGTCGGGTTGGAACGGCGTTCGACGGAGGAAGACATGGCTCCATCATCGCGTGCCGGAGAATCACCAGAGGCACGCGGCTCACCGCGAATGCGCGTGCCGGTCGCCGAGCAAGCCGCCGGGACGGTTCTCAATCCAGGAACGTGGTCGGGTCGAATTCGCCGATGGGGATCACCCGGATCCGTGACAGTGGAGCGTCGAAGACCCGCGCGTCGTACTCGAGGTCGAACTTCTCCAGCCCGGCGAGCGAGTTGAAGCCGATGTTTCGGAACTCTGCGAAGGAGACGACGCCGACCCGCCGCGGTGGACCGATCAGGCCCGCGATGTCTTGGATGAAGTCGCCGTCGTGGCTGACGAGCATCACGTCGGCGGAACGGCTGTCGAGAGCGCGCAGTGTGCGCTGGATGGCGATGTCGACGACCTTCTCGTCAGGCTCGCCGGACAGCGGGACGACGATGTAGTCCATCGCCTTGAGCGCCTGGACGAACGCCATGGGAATACCCGATGACGCGTTGAGGAAGAAGACGCCCCGCGCCGGCTGGGCCCACTCCCTTCCGGCGAAAGCGAGGAGTCGATCCCACCGTGGCCGCTCGTCCGGCTGCGGCCGCCGGTTGAGGATCGAAGTGCCGAGAGTCGCGTCGATGTTCTCGCCGTCCACGAGCACCCATGTTGTTCGAGAGTCTGCCGCTGACAAATCCGTCTCCTTCGTGAACGCTTCAGAGCGAATCATATGTGGAGCACGGATCCGCCGAACTCTGGCGTAGCCGGCCCGCTTCGCGAGGGTCCGGCCGTCGACCGGATCCTGGGTCATGACGGGGGCGCTGAGGCGCGTCCAGCTGATTGACTGTTGCCCATGGACGCCGTCGCGATGTTCCCGCTCGGTAGTGTCCTGCTGCCATACACGCCACTGGTGCTGAGGGTGTTCGAACCGAGATACCTCACCATGATGGGACGCCTGCTCGATGTGGAGGATCCGGAGTTCGGGGTTGTCCTCATCGAGCGGGGGCTCGAGGCAGGCGGAGGGGATCAGCGCTCCTCTATCGGCACCATGGCGCGGATCCTGCAGATCGAGGCAGGCGCCGCGGACCTGTACGTGATCGGCGTAGGCGGGGAGCGGATCATTGTCGACCGATGGGGCGAAGACGACCCGCACCCCGTGGCCGACGTGTCGACGATGTCCCCACTCGTGTGGGACGAGGCGCTCGCGCCACTCCACCGCGAGGCTGAGCAGGTCGTGCGCCGGCTCGCGACGCTCGCCTCCGTCCTCGATGAGGCTCGATGGGACCCCGCGACGGACCTGTCCGAAGATCCAGTGGAGTCGTCCTGGCAGCTCGCCGCGATCGCGCCGCTGGGCGAGTACGACCGGTTCCGGCTGCTGAGCTCGACCAGCCTCGGAGGCCTGCTGCGCGGCATCCTCGACCTCTGCCTCGAGGAGGAGCCAGCGCTCATCGCGCGCGTCGCCGATGCGCGCGACGCGGATACCGGCGACCCCTGATCACGTAGCGCGCGACAGCGACGACGCTGCTGCTTCTGGCGCAAGCGCGTCCGCGTGCTCGCGGAGACCCGAGCGGATGCAGATCAGGCGAACAGTTCGTCGAACGCGTCTGTGCGCACGCGCGGCGCCGCGACGGCTCGCTTGATCGCGGCCTCGGGGGTGACGGCGGCGGTGCTCACCGGCTCCATGAGAGCGCGTGCGGGCTCGGTCAGGAACCTGCTGGGCTTGGCGGCGACGTGCTTGGCCAGGAACGCGGTGGGGTGCGTCGGCAGCTGCGAGGGCACGTACACGTCGAGGGTGTCGCGTGCGCGGGTGATCGCGACGTAGAAGAGGCGCTGTTCCTCGGCGAGGCCGGCGCGCGAGGTGAGTGCCATGTCCGAGGGCATTGCGCCGTCGTTCGCGCGCAGGAGGTGGACCGTGTCCCATTCCAGGCCCTTCGCGGAGTGGATCGTCGACAGCGTCAGCCAGTCCTCGTCGAGGTGTGGCTGCTTCGCCCAGTCACCGGCGACGTTCACGGGGTCGATCGCCTGCTCGCTCACGAACGTGCGGAGATCGCTCTGCCCGGCGGCGGCCTGCGCGATGCCGTCGACCTCGGTCACCCGACGGTGCCAATCCGGGTAGTGCGCGCGCAACAGCGGATCCACCGCACCTCGGCATGCCTCGACCAGCTCCGGCACGGCGGTCGTGGAGTCGACGCCGCCGAGCAGCGACAGGGTCGACGCGAGTCCGGTGCGCGCCTTCGCCGGTGCCGCCGCGACCGCATCGGCCGCGCGGTCGACGCCCCCGTCCGCGAGGATCCCGGCCAATCCGCGGGCGCTCGCCTTGCCGATCGCGCGGTGCCGGGTGAGCAGGCGATACCAGGACACCTCGTCCGCCGGGTTGAGCACGACGCGGAAACTCGCCAGCAGGTCGCGCACATGCGACGTCTCGAGGTAGCCGATCCCGCCGAACTTGTGGAACGGGATGCTGCGTACTTTGAGCTCGACCTCGAGCTGCGCGCTGTGGGATCCGGTGCGCATCAGCACGGCCTGTGAGCGCAGCGGCGTGCCGTCGACGTGCGCGGCGAGGATGCGGTCCGCGATCGTGCGGGCCTCGTCGTCGGCGTTGCGGCAGGTGACCAGCGTCGGCCGGGCGCCTGGCAGTGGACGGTCGGCGACGAGCCTCAGCTTCAGTTCGCCCGGGCGCACCTGGTTCGCGAGGTCGAGGATCGGTCCGGTGGAACGGAAGTTGCGTTCGAGCCGCACCAGCGTGGCGTCCGGGTACGCCTCCATGAGTTCGAGCAGGTGCCCGGCGCTCGCGCCCCGGAACGCGTAGATCGCCTGCGCGTCGTCGCCGACGACCGTGAGCCCGCGGCCGTCGGGACTGAGCCCGCGCACGATGTCGACCTGCAGCTGATTGACGTCCTGGTACTCGTCGACCAGCACCCAGTCCCAGCGTGCCCGCAGCCGCGCCCCGACATCGGGATCGGCGACCAGCGCCCGCCAGGCGATGAGCAGATCATCGAGGTCGAGCAGGCCGCGCTCGCGCTTGCGGTCGCGGTAATGACGCAGCAGGCCGGCGATCGCGTCCGCCTGCTCGAGCGCCCACGGGAACTGCTCTTCGATGACGGTGCGGGCCGGGGTCGCGGTGTTGATCGTGCGGGAGGCGATGTCCGCGATGGTGCGCGTCGTGGGCAGCCGTACCTCGGTGCCGTCGAGCCCGTGCTCCGCGCGCAGCAGGTCGAGCAGGTCGATGACGTCGTCGGGATCGATCACCGTCACGTCCTCCAGCCCCAGGTGCTGTGCGTGCTCGGCGACGATGCGGTGCGCGACGGCATGGAACGTGCCGCCGGCGATGCGCTGCGCAGCCTGCGCGTCGCCGCACATCACCGCAGCTCGAGAGAGCATCGCGGACGCCGCACGCCGGGTGAACGTCAGCAGCAGCATCCGTTCCGGGACGACCCCCGCCTCGAGCAGCCGCGCCACCCGAGCGGTGAGCACGCGGGTCTTCCCGGTGCCCGCGCCCGCCGCGACCACCAGCGGCCCCTCACCGTGTTCGACGGCCTGAAGCTGCGCCGGATCCAGCCCGGCAAGTGCATCACTTACTGCCACGGAGGTGACCGTAACGAGAACCCCCGACATCCAGTCATCGGCTCTGTTCTCGCGTGGCCTGTCGGAATCCACGACGGGTGGGAGATCTTGCAGATGCGAGAGACCTCGGAGCGTCCTCAGGTGCCGATCGTGGAGACCAGCACGCCGCCGTCGATCGGCAGCACCCGCCAGACGCTGCCATTGCCTTCAACCCGGAGCGTGCCGTCGCCAACGATCAGGGCCGTGCGCTCGTCGATGCCGAGCCCGCCCGCGATCAGCCCAGACTCGACGGCGGCGACCAGCCGGGACAGCATTCCGCGCTGGGCCACGTGCACCTCGATGGCCACGTCGACGAGGCCGATGCCGGCTTCGATCTCCAGCTCGTCGCCCGCTTCGTCGGGGTCCTCCGGTGAGACGACCACGCCGCCGATGCGGGAGCCACCCCCGAGCGAGCCCTCCGCCGCGATCATCGCACCGGCCGAAACGCCGAGGTAGGGCACACCGCCGGCAACCAGCCGACGCAACTCGCTGAACACCGGCTCGAGCCCTGCACGCACGTCCTCGACGACGCCGCCCCCCACCGCAATGCCGTCGACGTCGGCGATCGCGCCGAGCCCGATCGGCTCGTCCGGCCGACCCGCGGTCAGGTGCAGCTCGATCGCGGATCCGGTTCCCGCCTCGATCAGAAGCTCGCCGAGCGCCGCCGCCTTCTCCTCGGCCTCGGGGTGCAGTGAGATCACCGCGATGCGCGGCCGCGCGCGGCCCGCGTCGGCCGCTCGCAGCGCCGCTTCGGCGACGAATGGCGCGTAGAGCGGGGCATCCGCAGCCGTGGTCGCGCCGCCGCCGATGAGGTGCACGCTCACGCGACACCGCTCTCAGCCGCGATGGCAAGCGTTGGTGCCGCATCGCCGAACCGGTCCCCGCAGAGGATCTCGCGGCGGAATCCGTCGACGCCGGCGCCCGCGTCGTTCGCATCGAAGGTCATCCGAAGAGCCTACGCGGGGCGTCGCGCACCACCGAGCAGACCCCTGACCGGCCCCGTTCGCAACCCGGTCGTCCGCCGCGCCGACCGCCTTGTGCTGGCGGTCAGCCTTGGCTGATCAGTTTCGCGACCGACCCGGCCAGCTGCTCGAGCGGTGCGTTCGCGTCCAGATGCTCATGTGCACCGCCCCACGGCTCGAACTCCGCGGCGCGTCGTCGGACGTCGTTCCAGGTGGGTTCTGCAATGTGGCTCAGATCGCGGCGTCGCCCTCGGAGGCGACGATGGTGCTCGGCCTCATCGTCGAGGGTCAGCAGCACGAAGGTCAGCGAGACCCCCGTCGCCGTCGCGGCGTGGCGCCAGGTCTCGCGAGCGATCTCGCTGTCGTTGACTGCATCGACGATGACAGAGCGGCCGAGCGTCAGGTTCTGTTCCGCGGCCGCCCGCACCGCCTCGTAGGCTGCGACCCCCGTGGTCCACGAGCTTTCCAGCCCGGCGCCGAGAAGCGCGTCTTCGATCGCGTCGACCGACAGATGAACCGCGCCGGTGAGGCGCGCGACCTCGGTCGCCACGGCGCTCTTTCCCGTGCCGGGCAGCCCTGACAGGACAAGTAGCATCCGCCCATTATCGGACTCGAGCCGGCACCGGCGATGGGCGTGTGCACGCTGAGCTCCGGACGACAGCAGATCCGCGAGCTCGGTCCGCGTTGCGCCGATGCCAATCCCTCGGCGCACGCGTCTACGGCTCTTCGGCGTTCCCGACAGCTTCGATCCAGTCCACGGCCTCGTCGGACAGGAAGAAGCCGTCAGGTCCGTCTTCGCCGATCCACCACGCATTCGACGTCACGATGCCGCCGGCTGCAACAATCCTGCCGAGCACTTCGGCCGGCAGCGCCTCACCGTTGTGCGTGATCAGCCAGTCCTTGGTCGCCGCATCCAACGACGGCCACCATTCGATGCTCTCCACCGACGTAGGGTCTCATGCCGAGACCGCCGACATAAGGGTGTCCTTCCACGTTCGTCGTCGAGTCGTCATGTCGACGGCACGCATGGCCCGTTCGAGCGCTCACTTCCTCGGCGGACTCCTGTTCCTCCTGGCCGGCGCCTTCGTGTTGACTGACTTTCAGCCGGTCTGGTGGTCGATCGCCACGGTCGTCGTCGTCTTCACCGCGGCCGCGGTGTTGTTTCTCCATTCGGTGGTCGAGTGGCGGAAGTCCCACACCCTGGAGACACGCGGTTCCGCGTCTGAGCTGACGTAGCAGAGCCCGTCGCACTTGCCCTGGCGGACGCGGCTCCGCGGACGGGTGGCGTCGGGACCGCCCACAGCCCTGGCCGTTCGGCGCGTGTGGGACTGACCTCCCGGCGAGGCGGGCTGACGGGACAGTGCGGGTGACGTCCCCTGCTCCAGCAGGGCTTCCGCGGTATCCCGTGCCTGAGCGTGGAGTCATGGGCGTTCACGCGATCACCGACGCCGATGCCGACGCCGACGTGATGGTGGCGACGCTCTCGCGGCTGCAACAGGCCGAAGCGCCCGTCCCCGCCGGATCGGGAGACGGACGCTCAGCTGTTCGGGCGGGCGCCGTCGAGCACCCAGCCCCTCATCTCAGCATCCGGCCCCGTCGTACTGCACGCTCCGGGAGAGCTGGAGCTCCTCGCCGTCGACCGTGGCCGCCGCGCTGACCGCGACGCTGCCGGCCGGCATCTCCGCGAGGCGGGTGGTGAACGACTGCGATCTGCTCTTGTCGGCTGGAAGGACCGGCAGCTGCTTCGACCCGTACGGAGTCTCCAGCCTCACCGATACCGGCACCTCCTCGCCGTTCGTCACAGTGATCACCAGCACGACCTTTCGCGCGACGCATCGGGTGTCGATCTCGGTGGTGACCGCGAGCTGCGGCTCGGCGGCAGCCCGGTCGATGACGACGACGTAGATTGCGGACTCGCCGGCGAAGGAGCTCACTGTCACCTCGAAGCGGTTCTCGCCGTCCTCGAGCGGAAGTGTTGCACCGGTCGCGCCGGCGTCGACATCCACGCCGTTGACCTGCACCTGCTGACCCTCCCAGCCCCGTCGCCACGAGAGATCGACCGAGGCCACGGAGGCGTCGAGCTCACCGTCGATGCGGTACGGGTTGTCGCCGCCGGTGCGGTCGCGGGCGAACTCGGGCGTCAAGAGGTGGCCCACCACCTGCAGGTCGCGCAAGGCGGCCAGCTGGCTGGGATTGACGCGCGAGATCGACACGGCGTGCGTGCGCTCCGAGCCGTCCTCGGTTCGCACGACGACGGGGATCGTCGTGACGACGTCCGGGTCGCTGGGCGATCCGGCTGCCAGCGGCACCGTCACGGATTCGCCCGGTTCGACGGCAGTGCCGTTGACTTCCACGGTCGCGAAATCACTGCGCGCCGCGGCCGAAATCGCGACCTCCTCGACGAAGGCGTCGACTTCGCCGCTGAAGATGCGTCCGTCGCCGGATGGGGTGAGCTCGACCTCGCCATCGGCGGTGGTGGCGCTGACCGTCGCGAGGGAGGCGTCGGCGTAGTCGAACGGTGTGCCGGTGTTGACCCGGAAGTAGTCGACCAGCAGATCGCCGACGTTGGACCCGTTGATGAAGAACAGGAAGTAGTCGAGGTCGTCGACATTCGTCCGCAGCGGCTGGTCCGCCAGCACCGGCTTCGACATGTCGTCGACATAGAAGTCGAAGGTGCCGGTGTCGAGATGAACGACGTTGCGAACGGTGTACCACTGGCCAACGCTGTACGGCGCCACCGTGCGCACCGAACTCGAGCCGGTGACGTTGTGCGTGATGATGTTGCCGCCCGCGAAGCCGATCGTCGCCGACGGGTTGGACGACCCTGCCGGGTTTGCGGCATTCCAACTGCTCTCGGTATACGAGTACAGCGCCAGCTGGTTCGGCGTGCCGTTGGTCGTCGTGCGCTGCATGCGCGCTTCGACCGTGACGGTGCCCGTGAGATTGAGCTCGGCAGTGTTGTGCAGACCCAGGGTGGCCGACGTGCCGCTGGCCTTGTTGATGCGCAGGTACTTGTTCCCTTCCTCCGCGGCGTCGGCTACGACCTCGATCGTCCCGGCCACCGGGGCGGTGCGAGCGGTGAACACTCCGTCCGCGGTCCCAGCGAAGGCGCCCGTCGCCTCGTCGTCGAAGGTCTCGTTGATCACGTAGCGGGTCTCCCCCGCTTCCCTGCGCAGCACGAGGTTGATGGTGACCGTGCGCGCGGGGACGACTTCGACCTCGGCCTGCGACGCGGGGTCGTAGCCATCCTTCGTCGCGAGGACGGTGTAGCCACCCCCCATCGCGACGCCGGGAAGCGAGTATGCCCCTGCCGCGTCGGTCGTCGCGCTCGCGACGATCTCATCGCCCTTGACGACCTCGACCGCGACGCCAGCGAGCCCCGCTCCCGAAGACGTTACGGCACCGGCGATCGTCCCCTCGGTGGCCGTCGTCGCGCCGAGCACGAGCGGCGCGGCCAGCGTCTGACGGTCGGCCAGGGTCACGGTGACGGGGGCACCGTCGGTGTAGCCGTCGGCCGAGGCGACAAGGGAGTAATCGCCGGCGGGGATCTCCAGCGAGTACCGGCCGCGCGCATCAGCCGTCGTCGTGCCCGCGCCGTACGAGACGGTGGCACCGGGAACCGGCTGGCCGTCAGCGGCTGTCACGATGCCGGAGACGACACCGTGCCCCTCCGCGGGCTCGTACGACGTCGGACCGATGTGCGGCGGCGTCGACAGCGAGCGCCCGAAGAAGTCGACGTCGAGCGGCACCTGGCTCTCGCCACGGTTGCCGGTCACATCGAATCCCGGAGCGATCTGTGCGAGATCGACCGTTCGACCCGCGTTGATGAGCGGGGAGTCGCCGGAGCCGAGCATGGCGTTGGCGACGCCCGATACGAGGTCACCCTTCAGCAGCGGGTCTGCAATGGTGGCGTGCTCGTCGGCGCTGGGCGCCGTCACTCCCGGCCCGAAGTAGGAGTTGTTGTCGAAGCTCACTCCCGGGAACTGGGTGCGGAAGGCGGAGCCTGCGACGTCTGCACGCGTGTTGAGGAAGACGTTGTTGAAGACATGGTGCGGGTTGCGGGCGTTCAGGTACGTTGCGGCATTTCCCGACGACTCGAAGAAGCCGACGGTGTTGTTCCGGATGGGCTGCACCGAGTTGTACATCAGGTTGTTGTAGACGACGTTCACGCCGGTGTCGCCGTGCGGGTTGATGTAGTTGCGCTCGATGTCGCGGATGATGTTGTAGCGCACGACGGCGGTGCTGAAGCCGAAGCCGCACAGCAGAATGCCTTCGCCGGACTCGTGGATGTAGTTGCCCTGAATGAGGATGTTCGACGTGCCGCGGTCGGGATCGATCCCGTTGGAGTCGGCGGCGCCTGTGCGTCCCTCGAGCTCGGCGACCTCGTTGTTCTGCACGACGATGTCGTCGGCGTAGTACATCTCGATGCCCGACACCCCCGCGCCGTCGATCATGTTGTCCTCGACATGCGCGCCCCGCACACTCGTGAGGTACATCGAGTCCCAGCCGTACTGGGTCTCGCGGTTGGTCAGGTAGTTGCCCGTGATCTCAACGTTCGAGTGGGGCCGCCAGTCCGGATCCTCGGTGATCGTCCCGTCGGGAGCGGCACGGCCGGCGGCCCGATCGCCCCAGCCCGGGGGCAGATCCTGGTATCGGTTGGTCCCCATGCCTGCGAACTGCTTGAAGACGAGATTCGCGAAGGCAGTGTTGGCGATGTAGTTGTCGCGGATCGAGATGTCCTCGAACTGCGACACGGTCTGCGCGTCACCCTTCAGCCCTTCGAAGAGGATGCCTCCGGTGCGCTTGGAGCGATCCAGACCCGCCGCGCTGACCGACCACGTGTAGCCGGTGACGTCGCGGATGAACACGTTGTGGATGTCGAAGCCGCGCAGCGTGCCCGCGTTCTCGGCTTGGACGTGGATGCCGCGCAGGTCGCCGGTCTCGGGATTCTCTTCTCCGGGGGCCTGGCCGTTGTTGCGGGCGGGCTGGAACGTCGTCGCGTCGAACCCTTCGGTCTCGTTGCTGATCTCGAGGTTCGAGATGTCCCAGTGCTCCTGGTTCGTGAGCTGCAGGACGTCGTTGACGACACCGCGGCCGTCAAGCTCGGGCGCGGCGCCGTCGCCGTAGCTCGAGAGGACGATCGGAGCCTCGGCGGTTCCCGACCCGCGGGGAGCGAGCAGCGCCGTTCCGTCCGGGCCCGCCACGTGCGTCGGCTGCCCGCCGGTCCAGGTTGTGTAGTCGTACGCCTCACGGGCGACCTCAGTCCCCGACGCCGACCATGAGCTGCCCGCCCTGAGGAGAATGCGGTCGCCCGGCTCGAACTCGGTGCCATTGACGTTCGCGAACGTGCGCCATGCCGTGCCTGCGGAGGTGCCGGATGCCGCGTCGTCGCCGGACTGCGCGTCGACGTAATAGGTCGTTCCGGCGCCCTGTGGCGCCGAGCCGTCCGCGACGAGGAGCTCCTCCCCGGCGACGACTGATCGGCCGTCGGCACGCAGTTCGGACTTGTCGGTGAAACCGACGAAGGAGGCTTCAGCGGTGGTGGCGGCGGAGGCCGGTGCGGCCAGTGCGGGCAGACCCACTGTCAGCATGGCGCCGACGGCGAGTCCTATCGACAGGACCGAGGGTCGTCTGGAGAAAGACAGGGACATCGATGTTCCTTTCCGCGTTCTACAGTGAACGTTCACTTACGGTCTGTCGACGACAATAGTGATCGATCACTAAGCTCGTCAAGGATCACCAAGTCAGGAGCGAACCTCAGAACGCGCCGTCGCCCGTTGGGAGCAGGAAGCAACGAGAGCCCCGCTCGATGCACTACGCGCACATCGACAACGACACGTCCCGAACCCGTATCAGGCCAGACTCGAACGGCGCAATCGCGCGCCCGAACCCCGGGCGACGGACGCGGCGCTGAACCGTGAGCGTGGTGTCACCCCATACCCGATGCCCGCCGATGGACCCCGTTGAGGACCCCCGCGACCGGCCGGACGACCTCATCGACGACGCCGCGCACCCCGACGCGGTTTCGGCTCCGAGGATCCCCGGGCCCGTCGGCGCGTTCGGCAGCAACATGACAGAGTTGACCCTGGAATGACCGAGACCACGCCTCTGATTCAGCCGGGTGCACAGCTGGAGCGCCTGTACACCGGTATGGCGTGGGCCGAGGGACCGGTCTGGCTCCCGGATGCTGGAGCCGTGCGCTGGAGCGATATCCCGAACGACAGGATCCTGCAGTTCGACGCCGCGACCGGGCGCGTCGACGCGTATCGAGCCGGAGTCGAGTTCACGAACGGTCGGACTCTCGATCTCGAGGGTCGGGTCGTGCAGTGCTCACACGGACTGCGTCGAATCGAGCGCGACGTCGACGGGGTCGTGACGCCGATCGTCGATCGGTGGGACGGTGTGCGCTTCAATTCGCCGAACGACGTGGTGGTCGCTTCAGACGGCGCGATCTGGTTCACCGATCCGCCCTACGGCATCCTCTCCGATCACGAAGGACACTCCGCGGCGCCCGAGTACGAAGGATGCTTCGTGTTCCGCTTCGACGAGCGGAGGGGAGAGCTGCGGCCGGTGATCACCGATATGGTGCATCCGAACGGACTCGCGTTCTCACCGGATGAGACGGTCCTCTACGTGTCGGACACGGCAGGGGCCACGCAGCCCGGCGTCCCCCGCCACATCCGCCGCTATCGCGTGCGCGACGGCGCATGCGATCAGGGAGAGACCTTCGCGCTGATCGGGGACGGAGTGTGCGACGGCCTGCGCGTCGACGCCCGCGGGCGCGTCTGGGCATCCAGCGCCACCGGCGTCGTCGTCTTCGATGCGGAGGGTGCCCGTGTCGGCGCGATCCCCGTTCCCGAGATCGTGTCCAACGTCTGCTTCGGAGGCGAGGACGGTACGACGCTTTACATCACCGCATCCACCAGCCTCTACCGCATCCACATCAACCTGTAACGCCGAGGACGGGAGGTCCAGTATGCGGATCGTCGTGGTGGGGCGACCTGGCGCGTCGGGGGATATCTGATCCCTGGGCTGGTCACAGACGGCGGTCGTCGGCCATGTCCGAGGACGAAGTCGCACGGCCGGGGACCGCTCAACGAACCCGGCCCAACGCCCTTTACCGGATCGAGGTAGTCGACGGGGTATGGTGTGCCGCGCGCGCGGGGTTGGATTGGTTGGCGCCGTGTCGGAAGGTGGGAAGCCGGATGCCGGACTGGTTGATCATCGTCCTCGGGATTGTCGGGGGCATCGTCCTGCTCTGGGTCGTGCTGCTGGTCGTGCTTTGGATACAGCAAAGACGGGCCGGCTCCGACGTGGACTGGCGCTCGATCCTGCGACTCGTACCCGACGTCATCCGTCTGGTGAAGCGGCTGGCCAGCGACCCGACTGTTCCGCGCGCCACCCGTTGGTGGCTGATCGGCCTACTTGGTTACCTGCTGATGCCGATCGATCTCGTGCCCGACTTCATACCGGTGCTCGGCTACGCCGATGACGCGCTCATCGTCGCGGTCGTTCTGCGATTCGCGATCCGGCACGCTGGTATGGATGCCATCGAACGACATTGGCCAGGGACCCCCGCGGGACTCCGCAGCGTTCTCACTGTGGCGGGCTATGGCAGGGACGAGGGTGAATCGCACAGCGCCCGGGGCGACCGCTAGAGCGCGTCTGACGTGCAGCCATCCGGACGGCGCCCCGTCTGATTCCGACGATGTCGACTCGCGGCATCCTTGGAAATCCACAGCTCTGCCGGCAGACCCTGCGATTCGCGGTCAGACGGAAACGCCCGCAGGATCAGAGGGATGCGCCCAGCCACAGAAACACGAAAACCCGCGGAACTCCGCGGGTTTTCAATGCTTACTGTCTCAACACAGTGCGCGCCCGAAGGGACTCGAACCCCTAACCTTCTGATCCGTAGTCAGATGCTCTATCCATTGAGCTACGGGCGCATGTTGCTCGCTCTCGCGCACAACGTCGTCAAGAATACCTGACGGATGCGCGCCGCGCGAATCGGCGGTCGGATGCTGGTTTCCCGGGCGTGTCCGCACTCATCAGCGCTCCCCTACTCGCCGTCGAGAGCACGCAGCTGTCGTTGCAGCGCGACCTGTCGATAGGAGGTGTCGATGAGCTCGGCGAGGAGCTCCCAGTCACCGGCATCCGGTTCCACACGCAGCGCGAGCCACCCGTACGCGCCCTCGTAGGGCGGCACGAACACGTCGTCACGCTCCAGCAGCACCGGACGCTCCAGGCCGTCGGGGATGAACTCGACTGCTCCGGCGTCGTCGTGGGCGGCGCCGACGATCGCGAACTGGCGCTTGCCCGCTCGGAAGGTCGAGCGGCCGTGCGCCGGCACTTCTGCCGCCTCAGGGTAGGGCAGGCAGATGGCGCGCACCCGCTCGGTCAGCGGATGATCCGGAGGAAAGCGCATCGGATGCGGTGGGGCTGCGTCGGCCACGGCTCGAGGCTACGCCCGGGCACAGACACGCGTCAGGAGTCGAGCTCGCTCACATCGATGCCCGAGATGCGCGGCGAGTGTGCTGCGGGCTCGGCCGGGGGCGCAGCATCCGTCTCCGGATCGTCCTGATGACGCTTGTGGGCGGCGAGGCGCGGGAGGTCGACGAGGCGGATCGACTGCATGCGGGCGGCGCGCATGCGGTCGTAGTCGGGGTCGAGCTCGGGGCGCATGCCCTCGACCCGCAAGCGGCGCTGGAGATTGGCCTCGACGTCGCCCCACGCGGCGTCACGCGACTGCTCGATGAACGTGCGCACGACGTGAGGGTCGTCGGCCATGCGCCGGAGTGCCGTCGCGACGCCGGCGTACTGCCGGCCGCGCCGGCGGAGGTTGCGGGTGTCGCGGTCGCGGTAGTCGTGGGTGCCGTCGGGATCGGTGAACTTGCCCCACGCCTTCTTGCGCTGACGCTTCACGAGCGCGGCAGCCTGCTCCTGCTCGTCGGCGAGGCCGAGAAGGGTCTCTCGCGCGAACGGCGTGAAGGCCACCACGTCGAACGCCTCATCGTGCGCGATCGTCTCGACGAGGATGCGGTTGCGGATCGCCAGGCGCGCGGCGGCGGACGCGATGGACACCCCTTCGGCGATCGCCTCTGCGGTCTTGCCCATCGAACCTCCCCTTGAAGGCTAGCGTCCGTCGGGCACTCCCGAGTCAGCGAGAATCGTATGCGCGGCTCGTCGACGGCGACGACCGGACCGAGAGGCATCACATGGCGAAGCAGCCACCGCTGGACGTGCGCGGGCGCACGACCGTGATCACCGGCGCCGCCGCGGGAATGGGTGCCGATGTCGCACGGCAGCTGGCCGCGCGCGGAGCGCGCATCGCCTTGCTCGACCGCAACCCCGAGGGCCTCGCCGCGGTCGCCGCCACCCTCGACGGCACCGGGCACACCACGCACGTGATCGACCTCACCGACGACGACGCGGTCTCCGCGGCCGTGGCGGAGGTCGAGGCATCCCATCCGCGCATCCAGGCGCTCGTCACGTGCGCCGGATCCTCGATGCTCGGCGACATCGACCAGGTGACAATGGCCGAGATGCGCTGGCTCATGGACGTGAACCTGTGGGGCACCGTCAACGTGACCCAGGCGCTGCTGCCTGCACTGCGGCGCGAGCCGGCCGCCCACATCACGCATCTCGTCTCGATCTACGGGCTCGCGGCTCCTGCGGGGCGCATCCCCTATGCCATGAGCAAGTTCGCGGTGCGCGGGTTCACCGAGTCGCTGCGTCACGAGCTCGAGCGCTCCACGATCACCGTCGGCGCGGTCTACCCTGCGGGGGTGAAGACCGGCATCATCCTGCATGGCCGGTACGCCGCGGCGATCGATCCCGCGGTCGCGCAGCGCGCGGCGGCCGCTCAGGCAGCGATGTACCACACCGAGCCCGCGGACGCGGCGGCGCGCATCGTCGAGGCGACGATCCGCCGGCGTCCGCGCACGATGATCGGCCGCGAGGCGCGCCTGGTCGACGTGCTGGCCCGGGTCACGCCGACGCACTACTGGGCGCCGATGCGCCGCCCGCTGCGCGACGCGATCGA
Source organism: Microbacterium sp. Leaf288 (assembly GCF_001422925.1). Taxonomy (GTDB): domain Bacteria; phylum Actinomycetota; class Actinomycetes; order Actinomycetales; family Microbacteriaceae; genus Microbacterium. The sequence continues at coordinate 161,556 of NZ_LMNI01000011.1, read as the reverse complement.
CACCACGACACCGGTCCGCTGACGGCGCCACCCACGCGCAGAGCTCTCAGCGACGCTGCCGGGGCGGCAGCATCCGTGCGTCCGTTATCAATGGTCACGCGCCGAATCAACCCCCTGACCGGTCCTGCCCCTCACGCGTAGCGTCGGTGTCATCCCTCATGAGAGGAGAGATCGATGGGATTCATGGAAGACGCGAAGGAGACGGCCAAGGCCGTCGGCGAGAAGATCCAGGACGCGTGGGAAGACACCACCGATCGAGTCGGGGACAAGGTCGACGAGATGAAGGCTGATGCCGACGTCAAGAAGGCCGAAGCGGAGCGCGACTCGGTGAAAACGCGCAACGAAATCAAGGAAGACCTGCGGGACAGCTGATCCGCAGACGATGAAAGCGGAGCCGACCGGGGGGCCGGCTCCGCTTTCGCTGTGTCGCGAGACTCAGTCGATGGCGGCGATGCGCCACGAAGCCGTGACGGATGCCTCGGGCTCGATGACGATGAGCCCTGCGTCGTAGTCGTACGACCCGGCGTTGAACGCATCGGGCGCGCACGTCATGGGCTCCACGGCGAGGCCCAGGCGGCTCTGCGCGGGGTCGGGCTTGTCGGCGGTGTGGACCTGTACCCACGGGCACGCGGCATCCCACGACATCTCGACACCGGAGCCCGCGCCATCGGTCACGCGCACCGTGGCGGTGCCGTCGGCGTCGCGGATCAGGCCCGAGTATGCGTGGTCGATCTCGGCGGCGCCGATCTCGCGGGCGGAGCGGAAGTCGAAGCGCTGCGGGTCGTCGGCGTCGACGGCGACGAGGTCGGTCGGGATGAGGCGGTCGGGCGTGACGGCGAGCACCTGAGCGGCGGGCAGCTCGAGCGTCCAGCCGTCGACGCGGCCGTCACCGGCGACGAGGTAGGGGTGCGGGCCGGTGCCCCACGGGGCGGGCTCGTCGCTCTCGTTGTGCGCCGTCACCGACTGCGTGAGCCCGTCAGGGCCGAGCGAGAAGGTCGTGGTGATGACGAGGCGCCACGGGAAGAACGTCTGCGGCTGGATGACGGCCGCCAGGGTCACATGGTCGGGGCCCTTGTCGATCGCCTCGAAGTCGAGCCACGTGGCGAGGCCGTGCAGGGCGTGCGAACGCGCGGGCTCGGTGAGCGGCAGCTGGAAGTCGCGGCCGCCGAACGAGTAGCGCCCGTCGACCACGCGGTTCGGCCAGGGGGCGAGGGTCGCGCCGCGATGCGCGGGACGCACCTCGTCGGCCTCGAACGGCACGACGAGGTCGCGACCGCGATACGCGAGCGAGCGGAGCGTCGCGCCGACGCTCGCCACGACGGCCTCGTAGTCGCCGGCGCGGAGTGCGTGCTGGGTTCCGGATGCGGGGGGACGTGCCATGAGGGCTCCTTGGGGATCGGGGATGCCGCCAACCAGAGTAGCGGCGCGGCGTGAGACGTCTCGAACCAAGGGATTCGCGCTGAGACCGAGGGCGATGCCCCGGGTTCGTGCGGAATCCCAGGTCTCGTCGAGACCGGGGATTCCGCGCCGGGGTCAGAAGCCCTGGGCGAGGCGGTAGTACGCCTGGTTCCAGCGGAGCTCCCGCTGGAAGCCGCGCACCGTGGTGTCCTCGTCGATCACGACGAGCTCGGTGGCGGCGATGTCGGCGAAGTCGCGGAAGACGTCGATGCCGACCGCCGTCGTCATGACGGTGTGGTGGGCGGCGCCGGCGGCGAGCCAGCAGGCGGCGCTCGTCGCGAAATCGGGGGCGGGCTTCCACACCGCGCGGCCGACGGGCAGCTTCGGCAGGTCGGGGGCGTCGACGTTCTCGACGACGTTGGCCACGAGACGGAAGCGGTCGCGCATGTCGCTCATCGCGACGACGAGCGCGGGGCCGGGGTCGGCGGTGAAGACCAGGCGCACCGGGTCCTCCTTGCCGCCGATGCCGAGCGCGTGCACCTCGAGGCGCGGCTTGGCGGTCGTCAGCGAGGGCGACACCTCGAGCATGTGCGCGCCGAGGATCCGCTCGCCGCCCGGCACGAGGTCGTAGGTGTAGTCCTCCATGAGGCTCGCGCCGCCGGGGAGGCCCGCGCCCATCACGTTGGCGACGCGTACGAGGATCGCGGTCTTCCAGTCGCCCTCGGCGCCGAAGCCGTAGCCCTCGGCCATGAGGCGCTGCACCGCGAGACCCGGGAGCTGCTTCAGTGCGCCGAGGTCCTCGAACGAGGTCGTGAAGGCGCCGAAGCCGCCCTCCTCGAGGAACGAGCGCAGGCCGAGCTCGATCGCGGCGCCGTCGCGCAGCGACTGGTGGCGGTCGCCACCGGGCAGCAGCTCTTCCGCCACGTCGTATTCGGCGAGGTAGACCCCGACGAGTGCGTCGACGTCGCCGTCGGTCTGCGCCTCAACGGCGGCGACGAGCTCGTTGACGCCCCACGTGTTGACCTGCACGCCGAACCGCAGTTCTGCCTCGGTCTTGTCGCCCTCGGTCACCGCGACGTAGCGCATGTTGTCGCCGAAGCGCGCGAGCTTGAGCGAGCGCGAGGCGGCCCAGCCTGCGGCGGCGCGCTGCCAGTCCTCGATCTGCTGCAGCACGACGGGGTTCGACACGTGGCCGACGACCGTCTTGCGGGCCACACCGAGGCGCGTCTGGATGTAGCCGAACTCCCGGTCGCCGTGCGCGGCCTGGTTGAGGTTCATGAAGTCGAAGTCGATGTCGGCCCACGGCAGCTCGACGTTCGCCTGCGTGTGCAGGTGCAGCAGCGGCTTCTGCAGCGCGTCGAGGCCGGCGATCCACATCTTCGCCGGGCTGAACGTGTGCATCCAGGCGACGACGCCGATGACCTCGTCGCGGGCGTTCACGTCGAGGGCGAGTCGGCGGATCGAGTCGGAGTCCTTGAGAACGGGCTTCCACACGACCTTGACGGGAAGGCCATCGAGGCCGGCCGCGACGGCCTGGGACTGCTCGGCGACCTGGCGGAGCGTCTCTTCGCCGTACAGCGTCTGGCTGCCGGTGACGAACCAGATCTCGTAGGCGTCGAGCGTGGTGGACAGGGGCGTGCGGGTCATCGTGGGTCCTTCGTGGGTCAGAGAGCGGAGACGGCGGCGGCTTCGACGGCGAGGCCGGCGCGATAGCGGTCGAGGTAGGCGCCGAACCCGGCGACGTCGGCGGGGTCGGGTTCGGCGGTGGAGATGGCCGCGTCGGCGAACACGCGGTCGTCGAGGAAGGAGGCGAGGGTGATTCCGGATGCTGCGGCCGCAGCATCCTCGTTCCTCACTGCCCGTGCGTACGCGGCGAGCACCGCGATGCCCCACGCGCCGCCCTCCGAGGCGGTGTCGCCGACCGACACGGGAGCACCGAGCGCGCCGGCGAGGAAGCGCTGCGCGACGCCGGCGGTGCGGAACATCCCCCCGTGCGCGAACATGCGGTCGAGGGCGACACCCTCGTCGTCGAGCACGCGCATGCCGAGCGCGAGCGTGCCGAACACGCCGTAGAGCTGCGCGCGGATCGCGTTGGCGAGCGTGAGGCGGCTGTCGGGCGTGCGGACGAAGAGCGGACGCCCCTCGGTGAGCCCGGCGATCGGCTCGCCCGCGAGGTGGTTGTACGCGAGCAGCCCGCCGCCGTCGGCCTCGCCGTCGAGCGCTTCGCGGAAGAGGGTCTCGTAAACCGCGTCGTCGGTCAGCGGGGTTCCGGCCGCCTCGGCGAACCGGGCGAACATGCCGGCCCACGCCGCGAGCTCGCTCGCGCCGTTGTTGCAGTGCACCATCGCGACGGTGTCGCCGACCGGGGTCGTGACGAGGTCGAGCTCGTGGTGTACCTCGGCGAGCGGACGCTCGAGCACGACCATCGCGAAGATGCTCGTGCCGGCGCTGACGTTGCCCGACCGGGGTGCGACGGCGTTGGTCGCGACCATGCCGGTGCCCGCGTCGCCCTCGGGAGCGCAGAACGGGATACCGGGACGCAGGGTTCCGGAAGCGTCGAGCAGCGCCGCGCCCTCCGCCGTGAGCGCGCCCGCCGGCGCGCCGGCGACGAGCGACGCGGGCAGGAGCTCGGCGACGTGCGCGACCGGCAGCCGGTCGGCTGCCAGCGCGTCGTACCGTGCGAGGAGGTCGGCGTCGTAATCCTGTGTCGCCGAGTCGATCGGGAACATGCCCGACGCGTCGCCGACGCCGAGCACCTTCTCGCCCGTCAGTCTCCAGTGCACGTAGCCCGCGAGCGTCGTGACGAACCGGATGTCGGACACGTGCTCCTCGGCGTCGAGCACGACCTGGTGCAGGTGCGCGATCGACCAGCGGAGCGGGATGTTCACGCCGAAGGCATCGGTGAGCTCGGCGGCGGCCACGCCCGTGTTCGTGTTGCGCCAGGTGCGGAACGGCGCGAGCAGCTCGCCGGCCTCGTCGAACGCGAGGTAGCCGTGCATCATCGCCGAGACGCCGATCGCCCCGAACGAGTCGGGCGCGACGCCGTGGCGCTGCTGCGCGTCGGCGACGAGGTCGGTGTAGGCGGCCTGCAGTCCTGACCACACGTCCTCGAGGGAGTAGGTCCAGAGGCCGTCCTCGAGCCGGTTCTCCCAGGCGTGCGAGCCGACCGCGAGCACCGTCGCCGGATCGTCGGCGTCGACGAGGCAGGCCTTGATGCGGGTCGAGCCGAGCTCGATGCCGAGTGCGGTGCGGCCTTCGCGGATGGCCTCGGCCGCAGCATCCATCATCGCTCGCCCTCTTCGCGACGCTCGTCCGAACTCTGCCCGTACACGTTCTGATACCGGTCGTAGAGGCTGTCGATCGCCTCCTGCGGGATCGGGATCAGCGGGCCCGCCTCCCGCGCGTAGTGCACGGTGCGGGCGACGTCCTCGACCATCACGGCGGCCTTCACCGCGTCCTTGGCGGAGACGCCGATCGTGAACGGGCCGTGGTTCTGCATCAGCACCGCGCGCGAGCGGTGGCCGGTGAGCGTCTCGACGATGCCGCGGCCGATCGAGTCGTCGCCGATGATCGCGAACGGACCGATCGGGATCGGCCCGCCGAACTCGTCGGCCATCGCCGTGATGACGCAGGGGATCTCCTCGCCGCGCGCCGCCCACGCGACGGCGAACGTCGAGTGCGTGTGCACCACTCCCCCGACCTCGGGCATGTTGCGGTACACGTAGGCGTGCGCGGCGGTGTCACTCGACGGGCTCCGCTCGCTGCCGAGGCTGCCCGCGACGACGTTGCCGTCGAGGTCGCACAGGATCATGTTCTCGGGCGCGAGGTCGTCGTACGAGACGCCCGAGGGCTTGATGACGAACAGGTCGGCGCCGGGCACTCGACCCGAGACGTTGCCGCCGGTCCAGACGATCAGGTTGTAGCGGACGAGCTCGGCGTGGAGGGTTGCGACGTCGGCGCGGACGGCGGCGATGGATGCCTCGACCTCCGGGCTGAAGGCAGGGGTCGCCAGTTCGGGGCTGGTCACGGGGTCCTCCGTCGGGTCTCGTGTGAAGAGGGCGGGCCCATCGGGCCTCGGCGATCTATGTTACCGGTAACAACGACGATTCGCACCGTCGCTTTCCCGCCTTCGAGGTCAGCGCGGCGGCGCGGTCGAGGCCCGCACGACGAGACGCGGCGGAGCGGGGACGGATGCCGCCTCCCCGAGCACCTCGGCGACGGCGCGGCGCGCCTCGCCTCGGAGGTCGAGACCGACCGTGGTGAGCGCCGGACGGTAGTACGCGGCATCCGGGTTGTCGTCGAAGCCGACGATGCTCACGTCACCCGGCACGTCGACGCCCGCCTCGCGGAGCCCGGCGATCAGCCCGAGGGCCATCTGATCGTTGGCCGCGGCGATCGCGGTCGGGCCGCCGGCAGTGCGCACCTCGGCCACGATCGCGGGGGCCAGGGCGGCGCCGTCGGCCGCCGTCCAGTCGCCGCTCCAGCGCGGTCCCGGCTCGACCCCGGCGTCGGCGAGCGCGCGCAGCATGCCCGCCTCGCGGGAGCGCGCCTCGAGCCACTCTCCGGGCCCGGCCACCCGGCCGATGCGCCGGTGCCCCAGGGCGACGAGGTGCGAGATCGCGAGTGCGGCACCGGCTTCCTGGCGCTCGGCGCCGGATCCGGTGTGCAACGCCGCGATCGCGACGCCGGGATGCGCGTCGGTCAGCGCGGTGAGCGTCGCCGCGTGGGGCGCGAGCACGATGAGGCCGTCGACCCCCTGCGCGAGCAGGCGGTCGGCCGCGTCGCGGACGGATGCCTCGACCGAGGCATCGGCGTAGGCCGTCGCGATCCACCGCCCCGCGTCGCGCGCCGCCGCCTCCAGCGCCGCGATGCCGACCGCCGGGCCGTACAGCGTCGCGTCGGACGCGATGACGCCGAGCGTGCGCGTGGTCCGCGTGCCGAGAGTCCGCGCGGCGTTGTTGACGCGATAGCCCAGGTGGTCGATCACCCGCAGCACGCGGTCGCGGGTCTCGGGGCGGATGTTCGGGTGCTGGTTGATCACGCGCGACACCGTCTGGGTCGAGACCCCCGCGGCGCGCGCGACGTCACGCACTCCCACCCGGGCGCCGGGCGCCGCGTCGCTGTCGTCCATCGCGGCAACCTTAGCCCTCGCGCCCCGCGCGCCTCGGCGCAGTGGCAGGCTGGATCCATGCGCATCGCTCTCACCGGTTCGTCCGGAAAGCTCGGAACCGTCGTCGCCCGCGAACTGCGCGCGGCCGGGTACGACGTCATCGGCATCGACGTCGTCGGCACGCGCGGCCCCGACTTCGTGCAGGTCGACCTCACCGACTACGGCCAGGTCGTCGACGCCCTCTCCGCCGTGAACGACCGCCACGACGGGTTCGACGCGGTCGTGCATCTCGGCGCGATCCCGGCCCCCGGCATCCGTTCCGATGTCGCGACGTTCCACAACAACATGAACGCGACGTTCAACGTGTTCTGGGCGGCCGTGAGGCTCGGCATCCGTCGCATCGTGTACGCGTCGAGCGAGACCGTGCTGGGACTCCCGTTCGACGTGCCCCCGCCGTACATCCCGGTCGACGAGGAGTACCCGCCGCGCCCCGAGTCCGTGTACTCGCTCGTGAAGACGCTCGAGGAGCGCATGGCCGTCGAGCTCGTGCGCTGGCACCCCGATCTGTCGATCACGGGCCTGCGATTCTCGAACGTGATGGTGCCGGAGGACTACGAGGCGTTCCCGTCGTACGACGACGACGCGCTGAAGCGCAAGTGGAACCTGTGGGGCTACATCGACGCGCGCGACGGCGCGCAGGCGGTGCAGCGCGCGCTCGAGGTCGCGCCGACGGGCTTCGAGACGTACATCATCGCCGCGGCCGACACCGTGATGTCGCGCCCGAACGCCGAGCTCGTCGCCGAGGTCTTCCCCGGCGTCGAGACCCGCGAGTTCGGCGAGCACGACACCCTCCTGTCGATCGAGAAGGCCCGGCGACTCTTGGGCTACGACCCGCAGCACTCCTGGCGGGATCACGTCTCGGGCTCATGACCGCCGAGAACCCTCGTGAAGCCGCCGAGCGCTACCGCTTCGAGAAGTGGCAGCGCGAGCAGGGGTTCGCGCCCGAAGATGAAGGCGAGGAAACGGATGCGGCCGCGCCGGCGTCGAAGGCCGCTCGGGCGTACTCGGCGGCCGATCGTGCCGCCGTGGTCGAGACCGCGATCCAGCAGGCGATGCGGCGCGGCGACTTCGACGACCTTCCCGGTGCGGGCAAGCCGATCCCGGGCCTCGGCGGGAGTCACGATCCCGACTGGTGGATCCGCCGCAAGATCGAGTCCGAGAAGCTCACCGGCCTCGGCCCGCCCGCTCTGAGGCTGCGGGTCGAGGACGCCGAGTTCGACGCGCGGCTCGACGAGCTGTCGCGCGAGGTCGACGTGCGCGAGGCAGTCGAGGACTTCAACCGGCGCGTCATCGAGGCCAGGCGGCAGCTGCTCGGCGGCCCGCCGGTCGTGACGCCCACTCGGGACGTCGAGGCCGAGGTGTCGGCGTGGGGCGATCGCCGCGCAGCGCGGGTGGTGAGAGCTCACCAGGAATCGGATGCCGCGGCCCGCCGTCGGCCCTGGTGGCGGCGTCCGCGGGGGTGACGGCCGTCACTTCACCGCGCCCAGAGTGAGTCCGGCGCGCATCGGCGTCCGCAAAGCGGTCTCGCGGTCTATTCCTCGGTTTGGGGCGCGTCCCGTGCGTTCGGGGCGCGGACCGTGCGCCCCGAATGCACACGCTGCGCCCCAAACCCGACGACCGAGCCCGGAAGCGGCCCGGCGCTGACGAACGGCGCACCGGTCTCCGGGCACGGCTCAGCCGCGCCGCTCATGGTGGCGGCGCGGCTGAGGTCGGCGTCACTTGCGGATCGTCACCGCCCCCGACGAGACCGTCAGGGTGGCGTAGCCGGCGCGGGAGCCGGTCACCGCGACGGTCAGTGCCTTGCCGCTGAGACCCGACGGGACGACGAGGCTCGCGCCGGTGGCCCCGGCGATCTCGGCACCGTCGGCGTACCACTGGTATGCGAGCGTCGTCGGCTGCGGTGTCCACGTGCCGACGGTGACTTTGAGCGTCGTTCCCGCCTTCGCATTGCCGCTGATCTTCGGCGTCGCCGCGGTGAAAGCGGCGGGCGAGACCGGGCCGACGTCGGCCGAGAGTGCCGAGGCGCCGACGAGCCGGTCGCCGTAGCCGCTGACGCGCACGCGCAGCACGGCACCCTCGAGGGACGGACCGATCGACAGCGTCGAACCCGTCGCGCCGGCGATGTCGGCTCCGTCGGCCTGCCACTGGTAGGCGAGCTTCACGCCCGTCGGGCCCCAGCCCGTCGCGGTCGCCGTGAGCGATCCGCCGACGATCGGGGCTCCCGTGACCCTCACCGATCCGACGGCGACCTGCTGAGGCGCCGGTGCGCAGTCAGGTACAGGGAACGCGTAGGAGTACGTCACGACCTGCGTCACGCCGTCGAAGACGTACCCGGTGACAGGCCGCGCCTGCACCGAGGCCGACGTGGCGGGCGCCATCGGCAGCGCGCCGGCGACCTCCGTCCCGCCGATCGTGTAGCGCACGCCCTCGACCGTCGGGATCGTCAGCGTTCCGGTGGTGGGCGCTCCGTCCTCGCACTTCACGGCCGTCGACGTGGGCGCCTTCGGCGCCACGACGACATCAGGCACGGGGCAGGGCTCCGCCGCGAATGCGTGCGTCCACTCGGCCAGCGCCCCGTCGGCGAGCGTGTAGCCCTCCGCGGCTTCGGCGACGACCGTGGTCTGCGCGTTCGCGCCGATCTCGACCGTTCCCGAGGCGATGGAGCCGTCGACGCGGTAGACCACGCCGGTGACCGCCGGCAGGGCCACCGTGGCCGTTGCCAACGTGCCGTCGACACAGCCGGGCGACTCGGTGAACGTCGGGGCGGCCGGCGTGACCACCGTCGACGTCTGCTCGGCGGCGATCACCTGCCATTCGCGGATGCCCGTCGAGCCGCCCGCGCTCGCGGCACCCCACGACTGCGACACGATCCGCAGCGCGGTCGTCGTGACCGGCGCGAAGTCGACGCGGTCGAACCCGGTGCCGGTACGTCCGTACTCCTGGCCGCCGTCGAGCGTGACCTCCCGCCAGGTCGTGCCGTCGGCGTCGAGGTACTGCAGCACCCAGCTGGCCGGCGGGATCATGCCCGCATTCGCCGTGTCGGGGCTGTCGCGATACCACCACACGCCGATCGAGTCGACGTCGACCGCGAAGGACCACGTCAGACGAGCGGTCTGCTCGCCGACCTGCGGCCACGTTCCCCAACTCGACCCGTACTTGCCGGCGGCGTTCTCGAACGGCGCGTTGGTGCCGTCCTTGAGGCCGTTGACGTTCTCCCAGCCGCTGGTGAACGACGCCGTGGCCGTCGCGTACGACGAGAGGTTGCCCGTGAGCTGCGCGTCGTCGTCCTTCGGGATCGTCACGGTGCCGTTGGCCGCGTTGCCCGCCGTGTCGCGCACGCGGTACATGAGATGGTGCGGCAGCGCATCGGGTGCCGCGATCACCGCCCCGGCGGTGGTCTGCTGCCACGCGCCGGCGCCGTCGAAGCGGTACTCGACCGCGGCCACGCCAGAGCCGGCGTCGCTCGCGGTGATCGACACGGTGCGGGCCGCAGCATCCCACACGGCATCCGCCGTCGGGGCCGTCTTGTCGATCTTGACCGTACGGCTCACCTCGCTCGACACGTTGCCCGACGAGTCCTCGGCGCGCGCGGTGACGGTGCTCGTGCCCTCGGCGGTCACCGACACCTCTGCGAACCGCGCATTCGGCGTCGACGTCCAGTCACCGGCACCGATCCGCGTCGACACCGTCGTCAGGTAGTCGACCGCGTCCTCGGCGGAGGCGCGCACCGTGACATTCGAGGCGAACCATCCGTCGGCTCCCGACGTGCCCGATGCCGACAGCGTGACCGCCGGCGCATCGTGGTCGGCGGGCGGCGGAGGCGGGTCGCCCGCGGCGACGGTGACGGATGCCTCGACCAGCCCGGCCGCGACGCCCAGCGCGCGACCGGTCGCGGTGAAGGTTCCCGCCTGCGCGTAGTCCGATGCCTCGACCGGCAGCCAGGTGACGGGTGCCCACTGCGGCGTGCCGTCGACCGTGATCCGCACGGCCGCGGGCAGCGAAGGCGCGACGCCCGGCTTCGTGTGGACCTCGACGGGCGCGGGGGCTGCCGCCTCGCGAGCGTAGACCTCCCACTCCGATACCGACACCGAGTGGAAGTACGCCCCGTTGGCCTGGCCGGCGAAGGTCGCGCGCAGCGCGGTCGTCGTGACCGGCGTGAAGCTGACGGTGAGCCACGTGTTCACCGTCGTCGGATAGGTCGCGCCCTCGACTGGCCGCCAATCGCCCTCCGTGTCGAGGAACTCGAGCTTCCACGACGCGGGCGTACGGATCCAGTTGGAGTCCTGATGGAACTGGATGCCGACCGAGTCCGTGCGCACCGGCGTCGACCACTGGTACGACACCCAGTCGGTCTCGTTGGCGCTCGTCGTGCCCCGGTAGTTGCCCCACTGGTCGGGCGGCAGCAGCGCCGTCGTCGCGCGGAATCCGTCGTTCACCGCGCCGAGGCGCATCGGCGGCTGCTCGGTGAACGAGGCCTTCGCCTGCGCGTCCAGCGCGAGGTTCGCCGACGGGATGAGTGCGGGATCCTTCGCGAGGGTCTGCGTCGCCGGCAGGATCTTCGCACCGTCCCACTGCACCTCGTCGATGGCGACCGAGCGGCGGAAATGACCCCCGCCCGCAGCATCCTTCGTGTGATAGGTCAGGTACGACTTCCCCTCGAAGTCGATCAGCGACGGGTGCACGGTGGTCGCCGACGTGCCCGACAGGATGATGCCCTGGTAGGTCCACGGACCCGTCGGGCTCGCCGAGGTCGCGTACGCGATGCACGCCTGGTAATTCGACGGGGTGCACTCGCTGCCGCCGGCCTTCCAGTCGTACAGCAGGTAGTACCGGCCGTTCTTCGCGAACACCCACGGCGCCTCGTAGAACGAGGTGAGGCCCGACATGGTCGAGATCGCGCCGTCCAGGGCGGTCATCGACGACGTCAGCTTCACGACCCGCGCGACGCCCCACGAACCCCAGTAGAGGTAGACGGTGCCGTCGGCATCGGTGAAGACGTGCGGGTCGATGACCTCCTGGCCGTTCGTGCTCGAGCCGAACACGTCCGACCACGTCACGAGCGGCTCACCGACGGCGTCGGTCCACGGCCCGACGGGCGAGTCCGAGACCGCCACGCCGATCGCCATGCGGTTGGCCTGGGTCGTGTCCTTCGATTCGACGGGCACGTACCAGTAGTACTTGCCGTCAACGCCCCGCACGGCGTGGCCCGCATACGCGGAGTTGCCCGAGGCCCACGCGAACACCTCGTCGGGGTCGAGCGCGTCTTCGTAGACGTCCCACTCCCCCGAGGCGACGTCGTCCGTGGCAAGCACGGCGTAGTCGTGCATCTCGAAGCCCGCTTGCTGCGGCGCCGCCTCGTCGTGCCCGGTGTAGATGTACAGTCGGCCGTCCGCGCCCACGAGGGGTGCGGCATCTGCCGTGTACAGCGAGCCGTCGGCGATGATCGGGTTTCCGTCGGACGTGACGGTCCGCGTCGGCGGAGGGGCATCGGCAGCGGATGCCGGAGCCGCAGCCGTCAGGACCAGGGCTGCGGCGGCGGCCGTGGCCACCGCAGCCCGCGAGAGGACGTGTTTCACCATCTGAACCACCTTGTTCGTCGGATCGATCGGATCAGCGCTTCGGCTGGACCTGGACCGGGTCGGAAGCCACCCACTCGGTCGACGCGAAGCCCTTCTGCGTCGCGCGCACCTCCACGACGACGGACTTGCCGACGTCGGCGCCGCGCGGCGAGAAGGTGTCCTTCTTGGCGCCCGGAACGAGCAGGCCGTTGGAGCGCCAGCGGTACTCGAGCTTCACGCCCTCGGGCCAGTCGCTGACCGCTGCCGTGAGCTTGGCGCCCTGCCGCGGAGTGCCCTCGATCGAGACCTGCCCCGCCTCCAGCGCCGGCAGCGTGACCGGGCCCGCGGGAGCGGACTCGGCCGACGCCAACAGCATGCCGTCGGCGAAGCCGGTCACCCGGACCACGACGCTCTTTCCGCTGTCCTGCGCCCGGGGCACGAAGGTCGGGCCGTCGGCGCCGTCCACGATCGAGCCGTCCACGAACCACTGGTAGGCGTACGACACGTCGGCGGGCTCGAAGCCGGTCACGTCCGCGGCGAGCACGCCGCCGATCGTCGCCGATCCGGTGATCGAGACGGAGCCTGCCACGACCTGGCGTGGCTCGTCGGACTCTTCGACCGTGATGGTCGCCTCGTACCGCTCGTCGCCGCGGCTCGCCCGCACCGTGTACTCCCCGGCGTCGAGGCCCTTCGGCAACGCCGAGGTGTAGAGGACGCCCGCACCGTTCGACCCGGTCGTCAGCGTGCCGAGCTCGATCCCGCCGGGCTCCAGCGTCACCGCATAGTCGGCGTCGGCGGTGCCGTCGGTGAGGGTCACCGGGAACCCGGTGCCCGCGGTGACGGGTCCGGCCGGCACCTCGAGTGTGGGCTCGGCGGCGGCGGGCACATCGAGCACCTGCCACTCCACGATGCCGACATAGGCGGACGTGGGCTTGGTGAGCGTCGCCCGCAGCGCCGTCGTCGTCACCGTCCCGTGCGTCAGCACATCGAACTGGCCCACCGTCGTGGTGTAGCCCGACGGCTCGGGCACCTCGACCCACGAGTCGCCGTCGCGGTACTCCAGCTTCCATGCGCTCGGGAGGCCCATGCCGCCCCCGTCGTCGAAGAAGAGGACACGGCTGGTGCCCACCGTGACCGGTTGATCCCACGTGAGCTGCGCCCACTGCGTGTCACCGGTGAGACCCCACGTGCCCCACGCGGTCGACTGCACCGTGACCGGGTGGTTCGCCACTCCGTCGTTGATGCCGGCGGCACGGTTCCACGATGTCGAAGCCGAAACGGTCGCCGTTGCGTTGCCTGCGACGTTGAGCGACTGACCGGGCTCACGCTCGGGCACCTCGATGGTCTTCTGCTCGGAGAGGTTCCCGGCGACGTCGACGGCCCGGTAGGTCACGGTGCCGGCATCGGTCATGGTGACGGCGCCGGTGTACGTGCGCCACTCGCCGCCACCGATCCGGTACTCGCGCTTGGCGAGCCCCGAACCGCCCTCGACCGCCGCGATCGTGAGGCTGCGGGTCGCGGTGTCGAACGCAGCGCTCACCTCGGGCGCCACGGTGTCGATGCTCACGACGACCGAGACCACCGACGACACCAGACCGCTGTCGTCGGTCGCACGGGCACGGAGGGTGGTGGCACCCTGCGCCGTCACCTCGACCGGACCGGAGTAGGCGACCCACTCCGTGCCCGTCTGCACCTCGATCGCCGGCGACGCGTCGTCGTCGTCGACCGCGGTCGCCGACACTGTGACCGGTCCGGCCAACCAGCCGGACGCGGGCGCCGCCGGCGCGGTCGAGAGCGTCACGACGGGCGCCTGATCGGCGGTCGCACGCACGGTGACCGTGGCCACGGGGCGCTTGTCGGTGCTCTCGACCGCGCCTTCGACCGTGAACGTGCCGACCGTCCCGTACGAGGCGGGGTCGACCTGGTCCCACGCCACCGACAGCGACGCCTGGCCGCCGTCGTTGTACACGGCGATCACACGGGCGGGCAGCACCGGCGCGGCGCCCCGTGCCGTCGAGACCTCGACCGGCTCGAAGGTGTTGATCTGCACCGCGGTGTTGGCACGCACCCACACGGTGGCCCGGGCGAGCGTCGAGGTGCCCTCGACGAAGCCGAGCACCGGGAAGGACGACTCCCCCGCGTAGGACGCGGGGTCGATGGCCTGCCAGCTCACCTCCCGCTGCTCGCGGGAGCCGTCGGCGAAGGCGACCTCCACCTCGGCGGGCATCGCAGGTGCCGTGCCCGGCACGGTGCGCACGGCCACGGACTCCACCGAGACCGGCGCCTCGGCGAGCGCCTGCCACTCCACGATTCCCGGGTACGACGCGCCGTCTCGGACGAGCGTCGCGCGCAGCGCCGTCGTCACGACGGGCGCGTGCGTCACCGAGTTGAAGACGCCGGCAGTCGTGCCGTACGCGCTCGCGTCGGGCACGTCGCGCCACGTCGAGCCGTCGAGGTACTCGAGCTTCCACGACGAGGGCGGGAGCACGCCGTCGGACGCGCCGTTGCTGTGGAACAAGATGCGGCTCTCGTCGACCCGCACCGGCGTCGGCCACGTGAGGGTCGCGGCGTACGAGTTGTTCGTCGCCGCGGTTCCCCACGTGCCCCAGGCGTCGGTCTCGGCCGACACCGGGTACGGCGCATTGCCGTCGTTGATGGCCGCGACGCGGTTCCAGCCGGTCACGGCGGATGCCGAGGCCGTCGCGTCGACGGCGATGTTGGTCTTCTCGGTCTCGCCGCCCGTCACGTCCAGCGTGACATCGCGGCTCGAGCTGAGCTCGCCGTCGTTCGCCGTGAGGCGGACCGTATAAGTGCCGGCTTCGGTGAACTGGACGACGGTGGTCGCGCTCGCCGGGTTGGCGAAGATCGCCTCGCCGCCCTCGGGGCCCGACGCGAGCGTCCACGACGAGATCAGCGCGAGCGACGGCAGGCCGTCGTCCGACACCGTGCCGATGATGCGCGCCTGCGAGGGCTGCGAGAACGTCGGATCGACGTACGCGCTCACGCTGGGTGCGGCGTTCGTCGACGGCGGCGCCTCGGCGCCCGTGGCGCGCACCTGGATTTCCTTGAGACCCGTTCGCGCTCCGGCGGCGTGCGTGACCGTCAGACGCACCTTGCTCGCGGTGACCTCGGGGAATCGCACGACGTTTCCATTGGCGGTGACGTGCGAGGGCGTGCGGGACTGACCCGGCACGGCGACCCACTCGCCGCCCGACTCGTACTCCAGGCCGTACATCTGAGGCAGCTCGTAGCCCGACACCGTCGCGGACGTCGACGTCTTGTAGAAGTCGAGTCGCACCTCGTCGATCTCCTTCGCCGAACCGAGGTCGACGACGAGGCTGTCGCTCGTGTTCGGCGACCCGGCCGTGCCCCAGAAGGGCTCGTTCGCGGTGGACCCGTCGACCGCGCCCTCGACGGGGCGTCCGTTCGCCGCGAACGTCGCGGTGATCGCGGCGCCCTCGGCGAGGTTGGGGGCGGCGGTGGTGGCCGTCGCGATGTCGGCGCCAGCCTTCGCGAACATGTCCACGACGCGTGCGTCGTCGGCGAACCGGATGTCGGCGGCGCTCGACAGGGCACCGGGCTGCTGCGTGACGACGGTCGCGCCGTCCTCCGGCAGTTCGACCGTGCCCGTCGCGGGGTCGTAGACGACGTGGGCGAGGTCGCTCACGGTGAAGGCGAGCGCACCGTCGAGGTACACGGAGTACCCGGCAGGTCCACCGTAGGCCGAGCCGTCCTCGTCCCACACGACGGCGAGGTCGCGGTCGTGGTAGCGGATGTTGTCGACGGCGAAGCTCGGCCACCCGATGTCGATCGGGTCGAGCTCGATCTTCGCGTCGGCGCGGGAGCGCACGCCCATCGCGTCCTCGATCACGGTGAAGTTGGTCGCGCCCAGGATGGTGTGGTGGATCCACGAACGGTAGCCGATCGATCCGCCGTCCTCGGCCGAGCCGTTCGACCAGAACTCGTTCTGGTTGGGCAGGCGGTTGTCGCCGTTCTGGTAGTGCGCCCACGCGTTCCAGTACAGGAGCTGCTTGTACATCTCGGGGGTGACGTAATCCTGGGGGTAATCACGGAGCACGGACGACAGCATCCGGAACCACACCGTCGAGTTGATCACCGAGAAGTTGTTCGATCCCGGCCCGCCGTAGTCCGCCTGGTCGACCTGGTTGGCCGTGTAGAAGGGGAACACCGGGTACTGGTCGGCGTCGGCGAACAGGCGCAGAGCCTCGACGTACGGCTGGTCGTAGTCCGCTTCTCCGGGCTTGGGCATGAGGCCCACCGAGAACGGGTAGTAGTTGTTGATCTCCTTCCACGGGTTCAGCGCCCCGTCGCTGGTCACGCGGTGCTTGAGCAGGTTGCCCTTGAGCCCGACCTGGTCGGCTGTGGCCTGCTCGGGCTCCCACAGGTACTCCAGTACGGCTGTCTTCACGCGCTCCGCGAGCGCGTCCATGTGCTCGGCGCCCTCGGTGTCGCCGGCGACGCGGTAGAACTCCGCCGCCGCCTTCGCATTCGAGTAGAGGTAGGCGCTCTCGGTGCGGTCCATGTTGGGGTTGTTCGGGCGCCAGTGGAACGACACGGCGTCGGCGTCGTTGCCGGTCATCGCGCCCCACGAGTACTCGATGAGGCCGTTGTCGTTGCCGTCGTAGGCCTCGAGCAGGCCCTCGACGTCGTCGCGCGAGTGGTCGCCGAGCTTCTCACCGATCGCGCCGGGGCCGCCGTGCAGCTCATAGGCACGCCACGCAGCCTCGGTGATGTACTGCGTGTAGCTGTTGGACCAGTTCGCCGGGTCGCCGGGGTTGTCGACGAACTTGCCGCCCTTCGACGTCTCGCCGACCGACACCGCGGGACCGTACGAGTAGGCCGGGTCGCGGAAGTACTTGAGGTCGTCGATGAACATGCCGACGGTGAGGACGATGGCGTTGTTGTACCCGAGCACGCCCTCCATCGACGTGGGGAACTGGTAGTCGTTGCCCGGGATGTCGGCGTCGAGGAAGTTGTAGCGCATCAGCCACCAGCGGTAGAAGAGCGTCTTGTCGATGTTGTCCTCGGGGGTGTCGAGGTACGGGATGTTGTCGGCCCACCACTGGTTGTAGGCGCGCACGTGCTCGATGTACGCGGCGTCGGGAGTGAGGGCCCGGTAGTGCTGGTATTCGGTGGTCGAGGCCGGCACCTCCTCGGCGATGAGGCCGAGTTGCAGCTTCGTGGCGACCAGCCCGCCCGCGGGCACGTCGAGCGTCGCGACCAGCGAGCTGCCATCGGCCGCGAACCCGTCACCCGAGAGACGTGGGAAGAGGGTCGTGAGCTGGTTGTACGCGCTCACGACGCCGACAAGCTCATCGCCCTCGGCCCGGGTGGCGTGGGGAGACGTGGCCGTGATCTTCACGGTGTGCGCGGACGCGCCGGTGACACGGATGCCGGCGACCATGACGTTCTGGTCGGTGATGTACTTCGTCTGGGTCAGCGTGATGCCGCCGCCCGTGAACACCGAGGTGAAGTAGCTCGGAGTCTGGCGCCGCTGGCCGCTCTGCTCGGCAAGGGTCACGGGCGTGCCGTCGACCGTCACGGTGTAGGCGAAGCCGTCACCCTTGCCGGTGGTGTCGACGTACGCGGTGTCGCCGCGCCAGCCGAGCCCGGTGGGGTTGTGCGTCTTCATGAACGCCGTGCGCCCCCGCGTGAAGGCGACGGCGTTCTCGGTGCCGTCGAACATCGTTCCGGTGCGGGCGAGCATCCGGTCGAGCCAGAAGTCCTGACCCGGCGCCGAGCCGGCGCCGGCGGCGAGGTCGGCCGCGAAGACGGACGACAGATAGCCGCCCGGCGCGAACGCGACGCCCGTGTCGGGAATGGGCTCGGCCGAACCGACGAACGCCGGGTACCCCAGAGCGCTCTGGGACACCTCGGCGCCCGGGACGGCGACCGCCGCGGGTGCAGCGGCGGTCGCCAGCAACGATCCGACAAGGACCGAAACCGTTGATACCGCGATGAGATTCAAAGACCGCCGGCGGCGGTTCGGGGAATGGGGGACGCTCACAATGGCTACCTCTCGACGCTGAGATCACGCGTGAGCGGCAGTTTGGCAGTGTCCCCATCGTGAGCGCAATGGTTTTCGAGGATTTCGAAACTCAGGACCGCCGATGAGGGAACCCCGCGTCAGCGACGCGGGATCGTCGACCCCCTGATGACCAGACGGACCGGCAGATGGTGTGTTCCGTCACCGATGTCGACGCCGTCGATCGCGTCGAACACGCGCTGCGCGGCCTGACGCCCGAGCTGCTGGAGGTTCGCGTCGATGCTCGTCAGCTGGGGGCGCGAGTTCGTCGACAGCACCTCCCAGTTGTCGTAGCCGATCACCGCGAGATCCTCCGGAACGCTTCGCCCGAGGTCGCGGGCCGTGTCGAGCACGCCGCGCGCGATCTGATCCGAGCCGCAGAAGATCGCGTCAACCTCGGGGTGACGCTGCAGCAGCAGGGCCGCAGCATCCCTTCCCCAATGCTCGGTCCACTCCGCGAACATCGGCTCGCCGACGAGCTCGAGCCCCCCCGCCGCCAGCGCCGCCCTGGCTCCCGCGATGCGATCTTGCGCGGCGGCGTAAGACGGGTCGCCCGTGATGTGGGCGATGCGCGTGCGCCCACACGAGATGAGGTGCTCCACCGCCATGCGACCGCCGGTGTAGTTGTCGGGGGTGAGGGACAGGTCGCGGGGGTCGTCCGACGGCGCGTACGCGTAGACGACGGGCACCGGGATCTCTTGACCGAGCGACGGCCGCGGATCGGTCTGCCGGCCGACGACGATGATCCCGTCCACGCGGCGGCTGAGCAGCGCCCTGAGGTGGTGCTGCTCGCGGATCGCGTCGCCGCGAGCGTCGCACAGGAAGACGCTGACCTGGCCCGCGCCGAACGCATCCTCGGCACCCATCAGGATCGGGATCATGAAGCGACCTTCGAGGTCGCTCGTCAGGAGTCCGACCGTTCCCGTGCGACCGGCGAGAAGGCCTTTCGCCATCGCGTTCGGCGTGAACGCCAACTCTTCCGCGGCGCGCAGCACGCGCTGCCGGGTGGCGACGGCGACGTCGTCGCGGTTGTTGAGCGCCTTCGAAGCGGTAGCTATCGACACTCCCGCCCGTCGAGCCACATCGCTCAGGGTCGCGGCCTTGGAGCCGGTCTCGTTCGCTGCCACGGGCACCTCCTTCGGTGCTGAAACGTTATCGAAGAACCTACTTGACGTCATGATAATCGCCGCGATAACTTGCTCGAAATGGCTTTCGCTCATTTCGAGAGCCCGTGCACCCCACCGCAGCGGTGCCGACCCGATCGGCGTCATCCGCTCGAAGAAGAGCCAGAGGAGACAGTTGCATGAACACCACCCGACGTCGTGCCGCGCTGCGAGCGGCCACGGCCCTCGTCACGGCGGGCGCGCTCATCGGAGGCCTCGCCGCCTGCGCCGGCAGCGACACCCCCGCCCCGGCCGAGTCCATCCCCGCTGAGGGCGTCGACGACGGTTCGACGCTGACGCTGTGGACCCGCGCCCCGATGGAGGCCCAGGCGAACCTCCTGGTCGACGCGTACAACGAGAGCCACGAGAACCAGGTCGAACTGACCGTCGTGCCCAACGACGACTACGTCGCGAAGGTCGGCGCGGCCGCCGGATCCGGGGGTCTCCCCGATCTGTTCGCCGCCGACATCGTCTACGTGCCCAACTGGGTGCAGCAGGGGCTGTTCGCCGACATCACGGAGCAGATCGACGGCCTTTCCTTCAAGGATTCGATCAACCAGGGCCACCTGTCCGCGGGCACCTACGAGGGCGCCGAGCACGTGCTGCCTTTCGTGCTCGACCTGTCGATGCTCATGTGGAACAAGGAACTCTTCGAGGAGGCGGGCCTCGACCCCGAGAAGGCCCCGCAGACGCTCGCCGAGTTCGCCGACGCCGCGAAGGCGATCCAGGACCTCGGCAAGGACGGCGTGTCGGGCACTTCGGCGGGCCTGAACTGCGGCGGATGCCTCGTCTTCACCTGGTTCCCGACGATCTGGGCCTCGGGCGACGAGGTGATGAACGAAGACGGCACCGAGTCCCTCCTCAACAGCGACGCCGCGCAGGAGGTCTACTCCACATGGAAGGACCTCTACGACGCGGGCGCGGTGGCACCGGGTTCTGCCGATGAGACCGGACCCACCTGGGTCGCAGGCTTCCAGGAGGGCAAGGTCGGCATCATGCCGTACCCGGCGACGCTCCTCTCGGGGCTCGAGTTCGACGCCGGCGTGGCCGGCCTTCCGGGTATCGACAGCGGAGCCTCGACGTTCGTCGGCGGTGACGGCATCGGCATCTCGAAAGACTCGAAGCTGTCGCCCCAGGCGTGGAACTTCCTCGCGTGGATGATGTCGGAGGACGCCCAGGTGCAGGTGCTCGCCAAGGCGGGCAACGCCGTCTCGCGCTCCGACCTCGCTGACAACGAGTACGCCGCCGAGGACCCGCGCCTCGTCACCATCAACGAGGTGGCCGGCCAGGGTGACACGCCCGTGGCGCTGCAGTTCCAGCAGGCGTTCAACGCCCCCGGAAGCCCGTGGCTGACGCTGGTGCGCAACGCCGTGCTCGAAGGCACCGACACGGTCGACGCCGACAACGACGAGATCACGGCGGTCCTCAGCCAGTGATCCTCGCGGGCGGTGCGCATCGCACGGCGATGCGCACCGCCCTTCTTCTCCCTCCCCTCCCGCATTCCCCACCCGAAGGAGCGACGTGGCCTTCTCCACCGTTGCGCGCCGAGCGAGAGCACCGCGCAAGAACCGCCCGAGCCGGTCGGCCCTCGGCGGCCCACTGCAGGGTTGGCTCTACGCCCTGCCGACGGCGCTGTTCGTGGCCGCCCTGTTCCTCATACCGCTGCTGCTCGTGCTGCAGATGTCGGGGTCGGACTGGCCGCTGCTGCGCGGGAACCAGGGCTGGAACTTCCCGCAGAACTACACCGAGGCCGTCGACCTGCGGCTGTTCTGGGACTCGATCTGGTTCACGCTGAAGTACACGATCATCACGACCGTGCTCCTCATCGGCCTCGGACTCGGACTCGCCATGCTCGTCCAGGAGTCCACGGCGTGGAAGGGCTTCCTCCGCACGTCGTTCCTCATCCCCAGCGCACTGGGCCTGGCCTCGGCATCCCTCCTCTTCTATGTGCTGTACTCCCCGTTCGCCGGGCCGTTCGCCGATCTCATGCAGAAGTGGGGATTCACCTTCCTGGGCACGCCCGAGGGTGCGCTGTGGTCGACGGTGTTCCTCATCGTGTGGCGCTACGCGGGGTTCTACATGCTCCTGATGCTCGTCGGCCTCCAGGGCATCCCCGACGACGTCTTCGAGGCCGCGCGCATCGACGGCGCCTCACGCTGGCAGACCTTCCGGCACATCACGGTCCCGCTGCTGCGTCCCACCTTCGCGCTCACGATCGTGCTCTGCGTGACGGGGTCGCTGCTGGCGTTCGACCAGTTCTACATCCTGACAAAGGGCGGACCCGACAACAGCACCATGACCATCGTGCAGCTCATCTACAACGTCGCCTTCCAGGGCCGCAACGACCTCGGCATCGCCGCCGCTCTGTCGGTCATCGTGCTCCTGGCGCTCATCGTCATCAACGTGATCCAGCTGCGGGCGTTCCGCAAGCCTGAGGAGGCGTGACATGGCCCTCACCGACACCACCTCGACCCGCACGATCGTCGCTCCCGACCATCGGCCGACGCGCGCTCATCACGGCGCCGGACGCCGGGTGCTCGGCATCCCTTATGCCGTCTTCACCGGCGCGCTCGCGATCATCTTCCTCTACCCGCTGGTGTGGACGACCGTCTCGTCGTTCAGCCCGCAGGCCGGCTCCGCGCAGACAGAGGGCTGGGGCTTCGGCAACTACGTCTCGCTCGCGAACTTCCAGGCGGGCATCTGGGTCTACCTCGGCAACTCGCTGTTCGTGTCGCTGCTCACCGTCGTGCTGACACTCATCACGTCGTTCCTCGGCGGCTACGCGTTCGCGCGGTTCTCGTTCCCCGGCAAGAACCTGCTGTTCCTGCTCGTGCTCGCGATCCTGATGGTGCCGTACGCGACGCTGCTCATCCCGCTGTACGTGATCCTCAACGCGATCGGCCTCAACAACTCGCTGGTAGGCGTAGCGCTGGTGCTCACGATGTTCCAGCTGCCGTTCTCGATGTTCATGATGCGCATCTCGTTCGAGTCGATCCCGCGCGAGATGGACGAGGCCGCCCTCGTCGACGGCTGCAACAGCTTCTCGGCGCTGTGGCGGGTGCTGCTTCCGGCGGTCAAGCCCGGACTCATCACCGTCGGCCTGTTCGCCTTCCTCACGGCCTGGAACGACTTCATCGCACCCCTCATCCTCATCAACGACACGAACCGGATGACGCTGCCACTGGCAGTCGCGAACCTCCGGGGTCAGGTGATGGGCGTCGTCGACTACGGCGCGACGGAAGCAGGCGTCGTCGTGCTCGCGCTGCCGTGCGTCGTCCTGTTCCTGGTGCTCCAGCGCCACTACGTCCGCGGATTCATGTCGGGAGCCTTCAAGGGATGACCATGCAGATCACCACCACCGCACCTCAGGCGCCCGTCGCCCCGTCGAGGGGACGCCTGCGCCCGCTGGGCCAGAACGAGGTCCGCATCACCGGCGGCTTCTGGGGTGACCGCCAGGCGGTCAACGCGGCGGGCACGTTAGCCCACATCGGCGCACGACTCGAGTCGGAGGGCTGGCTGCCGAACTTCGACCTGGCCGTCTCGGGCGGGCTGCCCGAGGGGCGCCGCGGCCGCGAGTTCTCGGACTCCGAGGTCTACAAGTACCTCGAGGGCCTCGCCTGGGAGATCGGTCGCACGGGCTCCCCCGAGCTCGAGCAGCGTTTCCGCGAGGTCGTGTCGCGGGTGTCCGCGGCCCAGGAGCCGGACGGCTATCTCAACACCAGGTTCGGCCGCCCGGGTCAGGGCGCACGGTGGTCCGATCTGGAGTGGGG
The DNA here is from genome assembly GCF_001422925.1 of Microbacterium sp. Leaf288. Lineage (GTDB taxonomy): Bacteria > Actinomycetota > Actinomycetes > Actinomycetales > Microbacteriaceae > Microbacterium. The sequence goes on along the minus strand of NZ_LMNI01000011.1, from coordinate 138,451 downwards.
CCACGAACTGTACTGCCTCGGCCACCTCTTCCAGGCGGCGGTGGCGCGGGCACGCACCCGCCCCCATGCCGACGACGGGCTGCTCGAGGTGGCGCGGCGTGCCGCCGACATGGTGTGCCGCGAGTTCGGCGCCGACGGGCGCGACGCGATCTGCGGCCACGCGGTCGTCGAGGTCGGCCTCGCCGAACTCGCCCGCGTCACGGGCGACGACCGCTACCTCGAGCAGGCGCGGCTGTTCGTCGAGCGGCACGGCCGCGGGACCCTCCGCGACATCGAGTGGGGCCGCAAGTACTACCAGGACGATATCCCGGTCCGAGACGCCGAGGCGCTGCGGGGCCACGCCGTGCGGGCGAACTACCTCGCAGCCGGCGCCGCCGACGTCGCGATCGACACCGGCGACGACCGGCTGCTCGAAGCGCTGCGCGGCCAGTGGGACCGCACCGTCGCACGCCGCACCTACATCACGGGCGGCCAGGGCTCCCACCACCAGGACGAGGCGTTCGGTGAGGACTGGGAGCTGCCCGCCGACCGCGCGTACTCCGAGACCTGTGCGGGCGTCGGATCGATCATGTTCTCGTGGCGACTGCTGCTGGCCGGGGCAGACCCCCGCCACGCCGATCTCATCGAGCGCACGCTCTACAACGTCGTCGCCACCTCGCCCGCACCCGACGGCCGGGCGTTCTTCTACGCGAACACGCTGCACCAGCGCGTGCCGGGCATCCCCGCCGACCCCGACACGACGTCGCCGCGCGCCTCGTCGTCGCTGCGCGCGCCGTGGTTCGAGGTGTCGTGCTGCCCGCCGAACGTCGCGCGCACGCTCGCGAGCCTCGACGCGTACGTCGCGACCGCCGACGGCGAGGGCGTGCAGCTTCAGCAGTACGCGCCGGCATCAGTGCGGACGACGCTGCCCGACGGCCGCGTGATCGCGTTCGACGTCGAGACCGACTACCCGGCGTCGGGGCTTGTCCGGGTGATCGTGACGGATGCCGCGCCCGACGCCGAATGGACGCTCACGCTCCGCGTGCCCGCGTGGGCCGGAGGCGCGCGCCTGCGGGTCGTTTCCTCGAGCGGCGAGGTCGCCGCCGAGTCGGACGCCGCGCCCGGTGCCGTCGAGGCACGACGGGCCTTCCGGGCGGGAGACGTGGTCGAGCTCGACCTCCCCATGGCACCCCGGCTGACCGCTCCCGACGAGCGCATCGACGCCGTGCGCGGATGCCTCGTCATCGAGCGCGGCCCGGAGGTGTTCGCCCTCGAATCGGTGGACCTCGCCGTCGCCGGCGTCGACGACGTGGCCCAGGTCGCACTCGCACCCGGCGCCGCGCCCGTCGAGCGCGACGGCCGCGTGTGGATCGACGTCGTGCGACACGGCGAGAGCGACGCCTGCTGGCCGTACGGCGAGCCCGGCGACGAGCCCGGGGGCGCAGCATCCGTTCAGGTCCCGCTGGTGCCGTATCACGAGTGGGCCGAACGCGGCCCCTCCACGATGCGGGTGTGGATCCCGGCCGCGACCTGACTCAGGAGTTGGGGTTCGTCGCCTTGCCGTCGAGCCACAGCGTGTTCGACGGGTCGGAGTGGGTGGTGTCGGTGCCTACGTGCTTGTCGCTGATCTGCGGACCCTTGGTGATGACGTGCACGATCGCCATCGCGTGGCCGCGGCCGAGGCCGTAGTCGGCGGCGAGCCACTCGACGATCGGCGTCGCCTTCGTCGTCTCGTCGAAGCCCTTCTCGTGGGCCTTCTCGATGAGCTGGCGCGGCGTGAGGCCGGTCTTCGACTCGATGTTGTCGAGGTATGCCTGGAACGACATGTGTGATCTCCTCAGTTGCCGGTGGACGGGATGTCGAGCACTCCAGGAGCATCCTGCCACTCCTGGATGATGCGGTCGGAGGCGTGGATGCACAGCACCCGCAGCCGCCCGGTGCCGCAGTTCTTGAAGCCGTGCCACGCGCCGGCTGGTGCCGTGGCGGTGTCACCGGCGACGGCGTGAAGCACGTCGCCGTCGATGGTGATGCGCGCCTCGCCCTCGAGCAGCACCCACGTCTCGGGGTACGGATGACGGTGGATGTCGGGCCCCTGCCCCGGCTCGTTGTCGACGAAGAAGTACGACACGCCGGCGGCGTGCTCGGCGCCGATGAAGCGGCGCAACGTCCCTGTGCCAACGCGGGTGTCGGCGGCAGGGACGATGTCAGGGATCGCGATGCTCATGGAGTGCTCCGTCCTGTAGGTCTGTGTGGTCCCACCCTCGTCGTCGGCACCTGCGGACCCTATAGTTTCGATGTGGATCGAAAGTTCGTCGACTTCCAGCTCGCGCCGGACGACCTCACGGCGATCCGTTTCGGGATCTCGCCCGGCCACGAGCTGTGCCACGCGGTGCGCGCGAGCCTCCGGCCCGACGAGTACCCGCTGCAATGGGGATGGATGCGGGCGACCCGCGGTGCCATCCCGCGCGACGACTTCGAGGTGCTCGCGCTGCTGATCCGCGACGAGGGCTACTTCCCCGACTTCCTCACCACCACTCCGACGTGGGAGCTCACGCCGGAGGCCGAGGCCGCGCGCCTGCGCGATATCGACGACGAGCGCTTCCAGGTCGACATGACCAAGGTGCTGGTCCGCACGGACGGCGCACGCCGTGCAGCGGTGCAGCGGATGCTCGAGCAGCCCGACCGCGCCCGGGCGATGATCGCCGAGGCGTGGCTGTCGGTGTGGAACTCCGGCATCGCGCCGGTGTGGACGCAGCTCGAGCGGCTGCTCCGCGCCGACATCGCCGTGCGCTCGCGACGCATCGCCGAGAGCGGCATCGGCGCGATGATCCAGGGCCTGCACGACCGCGTCGCATGGTCGGACGGAGCCGTGCGCGTCACGATGCGCATCTGGAGCGAAGTGGTCGACTGCCGCGGCAGCGGCCTGGTGCTCGTGCCGTCGGTGATGGGTGCCACGGGATGCTTCGTCCTCACCGAACCGCCCGCGCAGCCGACGCTGTTCTACCCGGCGCAGGGCGTGACGGCGACGTGGGCGCGCGATCCAGCGGATGCGGCGTCGGCGCTCGGCGCGCTGCTCGGCCCCGCCCGCGCGCGCATCCTCCTCGACGCGCACGAACCGCGCACCACCTCGCAGGTCGCGCGCGACACCGCCTTGGCGATCTCGACGGCCTCGCACCACCTCACCGTGCTCCGTGACGCGGGCCTGCTCGCGAGCACACGCGACGGCGCCCGGGTGCTGCACCGGCGCACCCCGCTCGGCGAGGCGATGGTCGGCGCCGTGCTCTGACCGGGTCGGCCGGCGTTCGGGGCGCGCGCTGCGCGTTCGGGGCGCGCGACGTGCGCCCCGAACGCGCGCAACGCGCCCCAAACCCTGAGAAGTCGGGGCCCAGAGCCCGGCCAGGGCCTGCCCAGGTGGGCCACGGTAGACTGGCAGTGCCCATTTCGATGTGCATCTACCTGTCTGCGGCTCCCGGCTGCGCACAAGGCGGCACCAACAGCCGCCGACCCCCGGCGCATGTCCAGGAGCAAGATGCACACGACACTCGTCGAGACCGACACCGCTGCGCGCGCCGCCGTCCGGCGCCCGAGCCTCATCCGCGAGGCGGGGTACGCGTACTTCCCCATCGCGCTGATCGCGCGCCTGCCGTTCGCGATGATGGTGGTCGGCATCCTGACGCTCGTCGTCTCGGCGCGCGGTTCGCTCGCGCTCGGCGGCGCGACGAGTGCCATGACCGGCCTCGGCACCGCCCTCGTCGGCCCGCTGCTCGGAGCCGCAGCTGATCGCTTCGGCCAGCGCCGTGTGCTGCTGATCGCCGGCGCCGCGAACAGTGCGATGCTCGCGACGATGGCGTGGCTGGCTTTCGCGCCGGTTCCGGATGCTGCGCTCCTCGCCGTCGCATTCTTCATCGGCGCGACCATGCCCCAGGTCGCCCCGCTCTCCCGCAGCCGCCTCGTCGGCATCATCGGCCGGGCGTACCCGAAGGAGCGCCGGACGCCCGTCGTGAACGGTGCGATGGCGTACGAGTCCGCGGCGGACGAGATCGTGTTCGTCTTCGGCCCGGTGATCGTGGGCCTGCTCGCGACCACCCTCAACCCCGCCGCGCCGGTGATCGGCGCCGCCGTGCTGGGCCTGGTCTTCGTGAGCGCGTTCGCGCTGCACCCTACGGCGCAGACCGCCACTGCGGCCGCTGGTGCCGCGCGGCCGGAGCAGGCGCCCGTGCGCGAGCTCTTCCGTCCGCGCGTGCTCGCCCCGGTCGTGGGGGCGCTGGGCATGGGCCTGTTCTTCGGAGCGATGCTCACCTCGCTCACGGCCTTCATGGCCGAACGCGGCGTGCCCGAGCAGGCCGGACTCGTCTACGGCGCGATGGGCATCGGCTCGGCGGCCCTCGCCCTGGGCGTGGCGCTGTTCCCGGCGCGCTTCACGCTGCGCGCGCGGTGGCTGACGTTCGCGTCGATCCTCGTCGCGGGCACCATCGCACTGCCGTTCGTCGGCAGCATCGGCGCGATCGCGATCTGCCTCCTCGTGATCGGCGTCGGCATCGGCCCCACGCTCGTCTCGCAGTACAGCCTCGCCGCCGCGTTCAGCCCGCGGGGCCGTTCCGCCACCGTGATGACGATGCTCGGCTCTGCCATCGTCGTCGGCCAGTCCGCAGCATCCGCTCTCACCGGTCTCGTCGCCGACGCCGCCGGAGCCGGCACCGCACTCGTCGCGCCGCTGCTCGCCGCGTCCGTCGTGCTGGGCGCGGGCGTCTGGAACGCGTTCGCCTCGCGCCACTGAGATTCGCGTTCCCGTCCTCAACTGAGGACGAGAGCCGAGACGAGGGTCCGCACCGCCGTTCCGCTCCGCATCCCGGCACATTCCCTCAAATGAGGATGCGAGCCGCGAGTGCGCCGCGAGTGCGCCGCGAGCGAGCCGCGGCGCGCTCAGACGGCGCGGGTGCTCGCGCGCACGATGAGCTGCGGCACGCGGGTGGGCGGCGGCGCCGTCGCCTCCTCGTCCTGCAGCTGGGTCAGGACCGCGGCCATCGCGTCGCGACCGAGGCCGACGAAGTCCTGCCGGGCGGTGGTGAGCGGCGGCGAGAAGTGGGCGGCCTCGGGGATGTCGTCGAACCCGACGACGCTCACATCCCCGGGAACGGCGAGCCCCGCGTCGGCGAGCGCGTGCAGCAGCCCGAGCGCCATCTGGTCGTTCGCGGCGAACACCGCGCCGGGCGCACCCTCGCGCACGAGCTCCGTGCCGATGCGGAACCCCGCCTCGGGGGACCAATCCCCCCGCGGCGCTTCACGCCCGATGAGTCCCCCCTCCGCGAGCTGATCGCGCCAGCCGCGCAGCCGTTCCTCGGCGTCCATCGATCCCACCGGGCCCGCGATGTGCACGACGTCCCGGTGGCCCAGCTCGAGCAGGTGCGAGACGGCCGCGCGCGCGCCCTGGTACTGATCGAGCGTGACACGGATGCCTCGACCGCGGGACTCCGACGCGATCGAGACGAGCGGCACCCCGAGCTCCCAGCCGTCGAACGCGTCGAGCGCCGAGCGCTCGGCGGCGAGCAGCACGATCGCCTCGACGTTCTGCCGGATGAGCATCTCGGTCGCGGAGCGCAGCGTCGAGGCCGCGGCATCCGCGGGATTGGTGGCGATGACGGCGTACCCCGCGTCGCGGGCGGACTCGTTGAAGTTGAGCACGACGCTCGACGGCCCGTAGTCGGGCAGCCCCGTGGCGACGAGGCCGATCGTGCGTGAGCGCCTGGTGACCAGCGCCCGCGCCGCCTGCGAGGGCACGTAGCGCAGCTGCTTGATCGCGTTCTCGACACGTTCGCGCGTCGCGGGGCGCACGTTCGGCAGGTCGTTGAGGACGCGCGACACCGTCTGGTGCGAAACACCGGCCAGGCGCGCGACGTCGAAGATCGTCGCGACGCGGTTCCGGTCGCCGTTCGCGCTCACGTGCTGCGCCCGCTCCCCTCGGGAACGTGGTGGCCCGCCCCGCTCCCCATTATCCCGACCGACGATTGCCCCAGCGCGCGTCCCACGCCCCGAGTCATCGCCGTCGCGCCGTCAGCACGCGCTGCAGCACGATGAACACGAGGAGCAGGACGCCGATGAAGATCTTCGTCCACCACGACGACAGCGTGCCCTCGAACGTGATGATCGTCTGGATGATGCCGAGCACGAGCACGCCGAGCACCGATCCGAGCACGAAGCCGTAGCCGCCTGCGAGCAGCGTGCCGCCGATCACGACCGCGGCGATCGCGTCGAGCTCGGTGCCGATCGCCGTGAGCGGGTAGCCCGAGAGCGTGTAGAAGGTGAACAGCACACCCGCGAGGCCCGAGCAGAAGCCGCTCACGACGTAGACGAGCACCTTCGTACGCGCCACCGGCAGGCCCATCAGCATGCCGCTGTGCTCGCCGCCGCCGATCGCGTAGACCGTGCGGCCGAAGCGGGTGCGGTGCAGCACCCACACTGCGACGGCGACGACGATCAGCGCGATGATGACGCTCCACGTGATCGACATCCCGCCGCCGAGCGGCAGCCGGCTGACGGCGAGCGCGATGAACGCCGGGTCGGTGATCGAGATCGAGCTCTGGCTGATCACGTAGCAGAGGCCGCGCGCCAGGAACATCGCGGCGAGCGTCGCGATGAACGGCTGCACTTTGAAGTAGTGGATCATGAGGCCGACGAGCAGGCCCAGCGCGCTCGTCGCGACGAGGATGAGCGGGATGACGACGGCGGCCGGCAGCCCCGCCTGCAGCAGGCTGGCGGCGATCATCGTCGACAGTGCCACGACCGCTCCCACGGACAGGTCGATGCCGCCGGTGAGGATCACGAACGTCATGCCCACCGCGAGCACGATGAGGTACGCGTTGTCGACGAAGAGGTTGAGCAGCACCTGGCCGCTGAGAAAGCCCGGGTAGCGGATGCCGCCGATCACGAACACCGCGACGAACAGCACCGCGGTGACGAGCACGGGACCGTACTTCGGGCTCGTGAACGCGTCGCGGATGCGCGCTCCGAGGCCCTTCGGCGCCTTGCGCGAGACGCCCGTCGTCGGCGCGGGGGCCGGAAGGAGAGTCGTCATGCGGATGCCACACCCTTTCCTGTGCGCACGGCGAGGCTTCGTCGCCATGAAGCGAGCGCCTGGTTCGTCGTCGGCGACTGCAGCAGGCAGACGACGGTGACGACGGCGGCTTTGAAGACCATGGTCGCGATCGGCGGGATGCCGACCGTGTAGACGGTCGTGACGAGCGTCTGGATCACGAGGGCGCCGACCAGCGTGCCCGCGAGCGAGTACCGGCCGCCGGCGAGCGACGTGCCGCCGATCACCACCGCGAGGATCGCGTCGAGCTCGATGAACAGCGCCGCGTTGTTCGCGTCGGCCGCCATGGTGTTGGCCGTGAGGATGAGGCCCGCGATCGCCGCGCAGACCGCCGAGAACGTGTACACGACGAACAGCAGTCCGCGCGCCCGGATGCCCGCCTGTCGCGAGGCCTCCGGGTTGATGCCGACCGACTCGATCATCATGCCGAGCGCCGTGCGGCGGGTGAAGACGGCAGCGAGCACGAAGACGAACGCGGCGATGTAGACCGCGATCGGGATGCCGAGCCAGAAGCCCGATCCGAGCGCCTTGAACGGCGGGCTCGTGACGGTGAGGATCTGCCCCTCGGTGATGAGCATCGCGACGCCACGGCCTGCGGTCATGAGGATGAGCGTCGCGATGATCGGCTGGATGCCGATGACCGAGACGAGGAATCCGTTCCAGACGCCCAGCACGAGCGAGATGAGCAGGGCCACGACGATCGCGACGGCGACGGTGGCGGGATTGCCGGGATCCGGCGAGCCGAGCAGGATGCTGCAGGCCACCGCACCGGAGATCGCCGCGACCGCGCCCACCGACAGGTCGATGCCGCGTGTCGCGATCACGAGCGTCATGCCGATCGCCACGATCAGCGTGGGGGCGCCGTTGCGGAGGATGTCGATCAGGCTGCCGTAGAGGTTGCCGTCCCGGATCGTGATCGCGAAGAAGCCGGGCACCGCGATCACGTCGATGATCAGCAGCACCGCGAGCATCACGAGGGGCCAGAACAGCCGGCTCGAGACGAACCGGGCGAGGAGGGCGGTCATGCGGAGGCTCCCGTGTCGGTGTCGTCGCCGCTGCCCTCGGCGATGAGGGCGAGCAGGCTGTCGACGGTGAGATCGTCGTTGACGAGGTCGGCGACCTTCTGTCGGTCGCGCATCACGATGATGCGGTGGCTGAGGCGCAGCACCTCTTCGAGCTCGGCGCTGATGTAGACGACGCTCATGCCGTTCTCGGCGAGGCTCACCACCAGCTTCTGGATCTCGGCCTTGGCGCCGATGTCGATGCCGCGCGTGGGCTCGTCGAGGATGAGCAGGCGCGGCGCCACGGCGAGCCACCGGGCGAGCAGCACCTTCTGCTGATTGCCGCCCGAAAGGTTGCGCACGATGGCGTCGGGGTTGGCGGGGCGGATGTTGAGCGCCTGGATGTAGCTCTGGGCGAGCTCGTCCTGCCGCTTCTTCGGGATGGGCCGGAACCATCCGCGATCGGCCTGCAGGGCGAGCACGATGTTGTCGCGCACGGTGAGTTCGTCGACGACGCCCTCCGAACGGCGGTTCTCGCTCGAGAACGCGATGCGCCGCGAGAGCGCCTGGCGCGGGGTGCGCAGCTTCGCCTGCTCGTCGCCGATGGCGACGCTGCCGCTGTCGACGCGGTCGATGCCGCCGAGGAGGCGCGCCACCTCGGTGCGACCCGAGCCGAGGAGCCCGGCGAAGCCGACCACCTCGCCCTCGTGGATCGTGACGTCGACGGGCGCGACCGCTCCCCGGCGCCCGACGCCCTGGGCGCGCAGGAAGATCGTCGGGTCGCCGGCATCCGCTTCCGTCTCGCGGACGCGCTGCTCGAGGTCGTCGAGCGCGGCGATCTCCTTGCCGATCATCTTCTGCACCAGGTCGATGCGCAGCAGCTCCGGCGTCAGGTACTCCCCCACGAGGCGGCCGTTGCGCAGCACGGTCAGGCGGTCCGCGATCTCATAGACCTGGTCGAGGAAGTGCGAGACGAACAGGATCGCGACGCCGCTCTCCTTGAGCGACCGGATGATGCGGAAGAGCTCTGCGACCTCGTCGGCGTCGAGGCTCGAGGTCGGCTCGTCGAGGATCAGCACACGGGCGTCGATGTTGATCGCGCGCGCGATGGCGATGAGCTGCTGGATCGCGAGCGAGTGCGAGCCGAGGAGCGACGCGGGGTCGACCTCCAGCCCGAGGCCCTCCAGCACGTCGCGCGCCTGGAGACGCATGCGGCGCGTGTCGATCGCGCCGAAGCGGCGCGGCTCGCGGCCCAGCATGATGTTCTCGGCGACCGACAGGTTCGGCAGGAGGTTGACCTCCTGGTACACCGTCGAGATGCCGGCGTCCTGCGCCTGCGCCGTGGAGTGGAACGACACCTCGTCGCCACCCAGGGTGATGGTCCCGGAGTCCGCCTGGTAGACGCCGGTGAGCGCCTTGATCAGCGTCGACTTGCCGGCGCCGTTCTCCCCCATGAGCGAGTGCACCTCGCCGGGGAACATGCGGAACGAGACGCCGTCGAGGGCTTTCACGCCCGGGAACGAGATCGAGATGTCGGTCATCTCGACGACGGGCTCGGGCGCGGGCGGGCGCGTGGTGTCGGTCATCCTGGGTTCTCCGTCGAACGAGGGGCGACGGGGACGGATGCCGCGGCATCCGTCCCCGCCACGTTCCGGTTCTCAGTACTGCCGGTCGGGCAGTGCCTCGATGGCCTGCTCCTGGGTGAAGGTGGTCTCTTCGGTGATGATCCTCGGCTCGACGGTGCCGCCGTCGTTGAGGGTCTTGATGATGTCCACCAGCTGGTTGCCGAGCAGCGGGGAGCACTCGACGATGAAGTTGATCTTGCCGTCGGCGAGTGCCTGCATGCCGTCGTGCACCGCGTCGACGGTGACGATCTTGATGTCCTCGCCGGGGACGAGGCCCGCGGCCTCGATCGCCTCGATCGCGCCCAGACCCATGTCGTCGTTGTGCGCGTAGACGAGGTCGATGTCGGGGTTGGACTTCAGCATGGCCTCCATGACCTGCTTGCCCCCGGCGCGGGTGAAGTCGCCGGTCTGGCTCGCGATCACCTCGAGGTTCTCGTTCTGACGGATCACGTCGGCGAAGCCCTCGGCGCGGTCGATCGCGGGAGCCGCGCCGGTCGTGCCCTCGAGCTGGACGATGTTGACCTTCTCGGTGGTGTCCTTGTACTGGTCGAGCACCCAGAGGCCGGCCTTCTTGCCCTCCTCGATGAAGTCCGAGCCGAGGAAGCTGACGTACAGCGAGGTGTCCTTGCTGTCGACGGCGCGGTCGGTGAGGACCACCGGGATGCCTGCGGCCTTCGCCTCGTTGAGGACGGCGTCCCAGCCGGTCTCGACGACGGGCGAGAAGGCGATGTAGTCGACGCCCTGCTGGATGTACGAGCGGATCGCCTTGATCTGGTTCTCCTGCTTCTGCTGCGCGTCGGAGAACTTGAGCTCGATGCCCGCGTCGGCGAACGCGGCCTGGATGTCCTTGGTGTTGGCAGTGCGCCAGCCCGACTCGGCGCCGACCTGCGCGAAGCCGACGACGAGCTCGTCGAGAGCCTTCGGCCCCTCGGACTCCGTGCCGGTGCCGCCGCTGCCGGACGCGCAGCCCGCGAGGCCGAGGATCAGCGCGCCTGCGGCGGCGATCGAAAGCAGCTTCTTCATGTGAGTGAACCTCCTTGTTCATCCGGGCGCGAGGCTGGCCGCAGCGCTCTTGGTTCCGGAGCGGCCGACATGGCCGCGATTCAGGATGTTAGCGCTCACTGTTAGCGCTCACAAGCGGTTGTGTGCCGTGATCATGCAACGAACAGGTAACGGATGTGAGCGCGAACATTCCGTGCCGCCCCTGCCCGAGCCATCGGTCGGGCAGCCAGGCGTCCGGCGACTACCGCGTCGCGTCGGCGAGGAGCCGGCGCATCTCGGCCATCGTCTCCTCTGACTGCGCCAGCAGCGCCCGCAGGCGCTCGACGGTGTTCTCATGGTCGGCCTCGCGGACCTGGGGCTCGAGCCCGGGCGATTCCGGCGTGCCCGCGATGGGCGCCCCCGGTCCACTCCCCTGGCCCGCCGCGGCCCCTGCTTTCACGGCGCCCGCCACCGCTCCCGCCGCGACGCCCTTCGCAGCGTGATCGGCGATCGACGGCGCCTCGGTGTGCGAGGTGGTCGCGGCGTCGGTCGCCGCCGGGGCCTCAGCATCCGTCTCCGCATCTTCGGCCGCCTTGCGCGGACCGAGGAAGAGGTTCGCGAGGTAACCGGTGAAGGTACCGAAGATGCCGACGCCGACCACGATGATCAGCGTGCCGATCATGCGGCCGACATTGGTGACCGGGTACTGGTCGCCGTAGCCGACGGTGGAGATCGTCACGATCGTGTACCAGAGCGCGTCGGAGGCCGAGGTGATGTTCGCACCGTCGGCGTCCTCCTCGACGTAGAGGATCGAGATGCTGCCGAACTGCAGCACCAGGATGCCCATCAGCAGCAGGGTCATCAGGGCGCTGTTCGCACGGTCGTGGATGAGGGTGGTCCACACGGTCCGCGGGCCGAGTTCGCGCAGCAGCCGGAAGACCCGCAGCAGGCGGAACAGCCGCAGGATCTTGAACTGCGGGAACGGGAGGCTGGCGAGCAGGTCTGCCCAGCCGAAGCCGCGGAAGAAGTAGCGCGACGCCTTCGGCGCCGTCGAGATGCGGTAGATGAAGTCGCCGAGGAAGATGGCGCTGAACAGCGCATTCATGACCGAGAGCACGAGCTCGAGCGCGGTGTCGCCGGCGATCGCGTACATCAGCACGAGGTTGAGGATCGAGATGATCGACAGCGCGCCGATGAAGATCTCGTACGCGGTGTTCTTGAGCTCGGACCGCGCCTCGGCGCGGGCTTTCGCCCGCGCGCGAAAGCGCTCGCGCATGTCGGAGAGGGAACGGGCCATGGCGAGGCTCCTCGTATCGGGCGATGCCGGACGCGCTCCGGCCGTGGCCCCATTGTGCTCGCACCCGACCCCGGGGTGCGAGCACCACTCTCACGCGGTTTCGGTGATTCTCTCCCCCGCTTCGACACGGACGGCGAGGCGGTTGTTCGCCGGCGGGAGCGGGCACACGTAGTGGTCGCTGAACGCGCACGGCGGCAGGTACGCCTGGTTGAAGTCCACGGTCACGGTGCCGTCGGCCGCGGGCGCGTCGATCTCGAGGAACCGGAACCGGTAGGCGTCGATGTTGCTCGTCGCGTCGGCGATCACCGCGCTGAGCCCGTGGGCGGGATCGCCCGTGACGGTGAGCTCGACCGGCGACCCGTCGACCTCGAGCGCGATGGTGCCCACCGCGGGCTCCTCGCGCTCGTAGCCGTCGACGCTGCGGATCACGTTGATCTCGCCCTCGGCCGCAGGGCGGAAGATCCCGGGGAGCGCCCACGCATCGTCGTGAGGGAACGACAGGATGCCGCGCAGTCGCGTACGGCCGGGAGTCTCGGGGTCGAACACGCGCAGGGCAGGCGAGCCCTCGCGGCTGATCGCCTTCAGCCGGACGCTTCCCACATCGAGGTGCTCGCCGGGAGCGAGCACGACGTCGTCGGCCGGAGCACCGGGCGCGTCGGCGCGGAGCCCGGCGCCCGCGACCTTGCCGTCGACCGCCCGCCACACCCCGGGTGCCCCGTCGTACTCGCGCGGCTCTGTGTCGAGCCAGTGCGTGTGGCGCAGTGCGGCGATGCCGTGCTCGCTCGACACGGCGCGCCAGCGTGCGTCGGTGACGGTGTCGGGGGTGCTCGCGGGGAGGGTCATTGAATTCCTTCGTCCGGGGAGGGGCGGTTCGCCCTTCCATCCCAACACGGCGCGGGCGACCGCATTCCCGCGGTGAGCCCCACGGCGACGCGAGGTGTCACGCGGCGTCACGGTGCATACCTTGCGGTTCTATGTAACTTGTACTTCTATGTACCTAGGACTTCTAGGCATGGAGGCGATGTGAAGATCGGCAAGGACCTGGTCGCCGCGGCGGCGACGCCGATGGTGCTCGGCATCCTCGCGGAGGGCGAGTCGTACGGCTACGCGATCCTGCAGCGGGTGGGCGAGCTGTCGGGCGGAGAGCTCGAGTGGAGCGACGGCATGCTGTATCCGCTGCTGCACCGGCTCGAGCGCCTCGGGCACGTCGAGTCGTCGTGGGGGGCCTCCCCCAGCGGCCGACCGCGCAAGCACTACCGGCTCAGCTCCACCGGCCGCGCGGCGTTCGCCGAGCAGCGGCAGCAGTGGGCGGTCGTGAGCCGGGCTCTGCAGCGCGTGTGGGCGGATCGCGACGGCGGCACCGACTTCGCCGGCATCCCGTCGTTCGGAGGGGCCTGACATGGCCGAAGACCTCGACCCTCGCATCGAAGAGCAGATCTCGACGTGGCGCGCGTACGTCTCGCGCCCGGAGGCGATCGACGGCCGCGACGTCGACGAGCTCGAAGACCATCTGCGCGGCCAGATCGACCGGCTCGAGGCATCCGGTCTCGATGGCGACGAAGCGTTCCTCGTCGCGGTGAAGCGGCTCGGCGGGCTCGACGACCTCTCGCGCGAGTTCGCGCGAGAACACTCCGAGCGGCTCTGGAAGCAGCTCATGTTCCAGGACCAGCCGCGCGCCCCGCGGACCGGCGGCGGGCTGCCGCTCGCGGTCGGACTCGCGGTGGCGGCCGCGGTGGCGGTGAAGATCCCGGCCCTGTTCGGCATCCAGTTCGCAGAGAACGGCGACTTCTACGGCCGTTGGTACGCACTGCTCGTGCTGCCGTTCCTGGCGGCGTACTTCCTGGTACGACGCAGGGCGGTGCTGCTGACCATCGCGGTCGTGGCGGTGCCGTTCGTCGCGGCCGCCGTCGTGATGGCGGTCTACCCGTTCGCCCCGGGCGGCGCGACACTCATGCTCGCGGCGACGCACCTCGTCGTGGTGCTGTGGCTCGTCACCGGCATCGGCTATGTCAACGGGCGCGTCCGGTCGAGCCGCGTCCGCATGGACTTCATCCGATTCACCGGCGAGTGGGTGGTCTACCTCGCGCTCATCGCCCTCGGCGGCGGCGTGCTCATCGCGCTCACGATGGGGGTCTTCGCCGCGATCGGCCTCGACGCGGGCTGGTTCGTCGAAGAAGTCATGATCCCGTGCGGCCTCGCGGGCGCGATCATCATCGCGGCGTGGCTGGTCGAGGCGAAGCAGAGCGTCATCGAGAACATCGCCCCGGTGCTCACGAAGCTCTTCACACCGCTGTTCACGCTGCTGCTGCTCGCCTTCATCGTCGCGGGCCTCATCCAGGGCAACCTCATCGACGACAGCTCGACCGAGATGTTCGGCCAGCGCGACCTGCTCATCCTCTTCGACATCGTGCTCGTCGTCGTGGTCGGCCTGCTGCTGTACGCGCTCTCGGCGCGCGACCCGCTCGCGCCGCCCTCCTGGTTCGACCGGATGCAGCTCGTCATGGTCGTCGCGGCGCTCGTCGTCGACATAATGGTGCTCGTCGCGATGATCGGGCGTATCGCCGAGTGGGGAGCGAGTCCCAACAAGCTCGCGTCGCTCGGGCTCAACATCATCCTGCTCGCGAACCTCGCGGGTGCGGCCTGGCTCCAGCTGCGGTTCGCGATGCATCGCGCTCCGTACGAGCGTCTCGAGCGCTGGCAGACCGGCTTCATGCCCGTCTACCTCGCGTGGGCGGCGATCGTCGTGGTGGTCTTCCCGCCCGTCTTCGCGTACGCGTGATGGATGCCTCGGCCCGGCGAGTACGCGCGGGTGTCGGCGACGGCGCCTAGTCTCGTGTCATGCGCCGGTCGCGAGGGGCGGGATCGTGAGCGACATCGCCGCGCCCGCGCCCCGGCGCTGGGTGCTCCACGTCGACCTCGACCAGTTCATCGCCGCCGTCGAGATCCTGCGCAAACCCGAGCTCGCGGGCAAGCCCGTCATCGTCGGCGGCCGGGGCGACCCCACCGAGCGCGCGGTCGTCTCCACGGCGTCGTACGAGGCGCGGGAGTTCGGGGTCGGGTCGGGGATGCCGCTGCGCATCGCCGCGCGGAAGATCCCGGACGCCGTCATCCTGCCGGTCGACGCGCCGCTCTACCTCGCGGCATCCGAGGAGGTCATGGCGACGCTGCGCGCGCAGCCGGGAGCCGTGGTGCAGGTGCTCGGGTGGGACGAGGCGTTCGTCGGCGTCGACACCGACGACCCCGAAGGCTACGCCCGCAGGCTGCAGCAGGACGTGCTCGACCGCACCCGCCTGCACTGCAGCGTCGGCATCGGCGACAACCTGATCCGGGCGAAGAACGCCACCGACTTCGGCAAGCCGCGCGGCACTTTCCACCTCACCGCCGCCAACTGGCTCGAGGTCATGGGGCACCGCCCGACGATCGCCCTGTGGGGCGTGGGGTCGAAGATCTCGAAGCGGCTCGCGATGCTCGGGATCGAGACGGTGTCCCAGCTC
The DNA here is from genome assembly GCF_001422925.1 of Microbacterium sp. Leaf288. Lineage (GTDB taxonomy): Bacteria > Actinomycetota > Actinomycetes > Actinomycetales > Microbacteriaceae > Microbacterium. The sequence goes on along the minus strand of NZ_LMNI01000011.1, from coordinate 122,984 downwards.
GCCGTCGCCGACCCGGATGCCCTCACCCGCGAATTCGGGCCGAAGATGGGGCTCTGGTACCGCCAGCTCGGTCGTGGCGACGGGTCGAACGTCGTCGACGACACCCCGTGGGTCGCACGGGGCCACAGCAAGGAGACGACGTTCCAGGTCGACATCGTCGAGCCGGACGAGATCGAGGACGCCGCTCGCAGACTGCTCGGCGAAGTGCTCGACGAGGTCGCCGCCGACGACCGCCCCGTCGTGGGGCTCGGGCTGAAGGTGCGCTACGCGCCGTTTCTCACCAAGACGTTCACGAAGAAGATCCCGTCGACGTCCGACCGCGAGGTCGTGCTGGCCCGCACGATGGAGCTCGTCGCGAAGATCGAGCCCGGCAGGCCCATCCGCCTCCTCGGCGTGCGTGCCGAGATGGCGATGCCGGACGACGCCCGCGACGGCCACACGCCCACCCGCAGCGGCTGGTGATGTGACGCCGGGGTTGACGGGCACTCGCAGAGCCTGTCAGCACGGGGTCCCGCCCCGTAGCGTGGAGTCATGGCTGACATCCGCGCCGAGGTGAAGGAGTTCCTGAGCTCCCGTCGCGCCCGGCTCACCCCCGAACAGGCGGGGCTGCCCGCATACGGCGGCAACCGCCGGGTCGCGGGCCTCCGCCGCGAGGAGGTGGCGATGCTCGCCGGTGTGTCGGTCGATTACTACGTGCGCCTCGAGCGCGGCAATCTCGCCGGTGCGTCGGAGGGCGTGCTCGACGCCGTCGCGCGCACGCTGCAGCTCGACGAAGCGGAGCGCGAGTACCTGTTCGACCTCGCGCGCGCAGCCGGCCCTGGCCGCAAGCCCGCCCGCCGCCCCTCGCCGACGGTGCGGCCGGCGGTGCAGCAGGTGCTGGACGCGTTCACCGAGGCCCCGGCCTGGGTGCGCAACGGCCGCCACGACATCCTCGCGGCGAACCTGCTCGCCCGAGCGCTCTACTCCCCCGTGTTCGACGATCCACGCCGGCCCGTGAACACCACCCGGTTCGCGTACCTGAACCCGGCCGCGCGCGACTTCTGGCGCGACTACGACCAGATCACGCACGACTCCGCCGCGATGCTGCGGATGGAGGCGGGCCGCAACCCGCACGACCCCGACCTCATCCGGCTCGTCGGCGAGCTCTCCACGCAGAGCGAGCTGTTCCGCGAGCGCTGGGCCTCGCGCGATGTGAAGTTCCACCGCAGCGGCCTCAAGCGCCTGCATCACCCCGTGGTCGGCGACCTCGAGCTGACCTACGAGTCGATGGACCTGCCGAGCGAACCGGGCCTCGTGCTCAACGTCTACACGGCGCCGGCGGGTTCTCCGTCGGCCGACGCCCTCACGCTCCTGGCGTCGTGGGCGGCGACGCAGGCGGCGGAGTTCGCCGCACACGACGCATCCGCGACCGCCGCCTCGCCGCGCTGAGCGCTGCCTGCACCTCTGTGCGTCGCTCCGAAAATCGGACGAACGACGCGTTTCCGGACCCGCGGCAGCCGCAGCATCCGGAAAGCGAGCGGAAGTCCGAATTCCGGATCGGCGAAGTCAAGTCGGCGGGATCAGACGGGCAGGACGACGAGGGTCGTTGCCGCGGCATCCGTTCCGGTGATCGGCCTCACGTACGCCGCACCGTAGCGGTCGTACTTGGCGTGCAGCTCCGCGTCGACGTCAGGCGCCACGGCGGGGTCAGCGAGGCGGAACGTCACGTCCTTCGAGATGCCGCCCGCCGTCACGCGACCGGTGCCCGACCGCACCGCGCGGCGGAACCAGCCGTTCTCGGGGCCGTGCGCCGACCGGATGTAGAGGGCGTCGCCGACGGCTGCGTGCCAGATCGTGACGGCCGGGCGAAGCGTCCCGTCGGGCCGCCGCGACGAGATGCGCAGCTCGGTGGCCGCGCCGATGCGGCGCAGCTCCGTCGCATCCCAGGCCGCCTGCGGCTGCCGGTTCGTGCTCATCGTACGCTCCCTTCTCAGAGCCCGACCATCGCCATGCCGGAGTCGTCGTAGCGGTTGCCCGCCACGACCGCGGCGAGCGCGTCGAGCATCGCGATGTCATCGGCCGACAGCGCCACGGTGGTCGAGCCCGCGTTCTCGTCGACGCGCTCCCGACGGCGGGTTCCCGGGATCGGGACGATCGACGGATGCCTCGACAGCAGCCACGCGAGGGCCACCTGGCCGGGCGTCGCCCCGCGTGCGGCGGCGACCTCGCGCACGCCGTCGACGACCGCCTGGTTCGCGCGGAGGTTGTCGGGCTCGAAGCGCGGGACGCGGCCGCGGATCTCGCCCGCGCCGAAGGTGGCGTCCGCCGAGACGGTGCCCGTCAGGAACCCCTTGCCCAGCGGGCTGAACGGCACGAACCCGATGCCGAGCTCCGCGCAGGTCGGCAGCACCTCGGCCTCGGGGTCGCGCGTCCACAGCGAGTACTCGCTCTGAACGGCCGTCACCGGGAACACCGCGTGCGCGCGACGGATGGTCGCCGCACCGGCCTCAGAGAGACCGAAGTGCTTCACCTTGCCCGCAGCGACGAGTTCGCCGACCGCGCCCGCCACGTCTTCGATGGGCACCGCGGGATCGACGCGGTGCTGGTAGAACAGGTCGATCGCGTCGACGCCGAGGCGCTGGAGCGAGGCGTCCGCGACCCGCCGGATCTGCTCGGGGCGCGAGTCGGTCCCGACCATCTTGCCGTCGACGATGTCCCAGCCGAACTTCGTCGCGACGACCACGCGGTCGCGGATCGGGGTGATGGCCTCACCGACGAGCACCTCGTTGTCGTACGGTCCGTACACCTCGGCGGTGTCGATGAACGTCACGCCCTGATCCACGGCGTAGCGGAGCACGCCGATCATGTCGTCGCGGTCGCCGGGGTTCGGGCCGTAGCTCATCGACATCCCCATGGCGCCGATGCCGATCGCCGAGACCTCGAGGCCCTGGCCGAGCTGCCTGGTGTGCATGGTTCCTCCTCGTGCCGCAGAGCGTTCGCCCGCGGCATCCTTCATCCCACTCCTGTCAGCCTGCGCGCGGGAGACCCCGCTGTGACAGGTACCGCGAGAACCCCTCACGACGGCGTCAGCGGATGTCGGCGAGCGCGCGGTGCACCGACGCGACAGCGCTGGACCCCTCGCCCACTGCCGCGGCGACGCGCTTCATCGAGCCGCGGCGCACGTCGCCCGCGGCGAAGATGCGGGGCACGGAGGTCTCGAACGGCAGCGGTTCGCGGCCCATCCCCTGCCAGCGCTCCAGCGACTGCACCGACACGTCCGTGCCGGTGCGCAGGAACCCGTCGGCGTCGCGATCGAGCTCAGCGAGCCAGGATGTCGCCGGCTCCGCGCCGATGAAGCAGAACAGTCCGCGCGCTGCGACGTCGCCGATCGAGTCGATGCTCACGCTCTCGAGGGCCGCCCCTCCGCCGAGTGCGGTGACGCGGGACCCGGTGTGCACGTCGATCCGCGGGTCTTCGAGCAGCCGGTCCACGAGGTACGACGACATGCGGCTGCCGAGGTCGGAGCCGCGCACCACGAGGTGCACGGGGCACCCGTTCGCGGCGAGATACAGCGACGCCTGCCCGGCGGAGTTCGCCCCGCCGACCACCACCACCGGCGACTCGAACACCTGCCGGAGCTCGAGCGGCGTGGCCGCGTAGTAGATGCCGGCGCCCTCGAACTCGTTCCATCGGTCGAGGTCGAGCGTGCGGTAGGCGGCTCCCGAGGTGACGATCGCGGTGCGCGCGCGGATGACGCGGCCGTCGGTGAGCGTGACGTCGAGGTCCCTCCCCGCCGGCCGGAGGTCGGCCGCCTCGCACGGCGCGTAGACCCGCACTCCGAACTTGAGCGCCTGGAGCGATGCCTGGCCGATGAGGTCGCCGCCGCTCACGCCGAACGGGAAGCCCAGGAAGTTCTCGATGCGCGACGTCGCCGCGGCCTGCCCACCCGGGGCCACAGCATCCAGCAGCACCGTGCTCAGCCCTTCGGAGGCGCCGTAGATGGCGGCGGCGAGGCCCGCGGGTCCGCCGCCCACGACGACCAGGTCGACCACCTCGTCGGCGCGGCCCTGGTAGCTCAGCCCGAGCCGCTCGGCGACCATGCCGGGCGTCGCGTTCTTCATCGCCTCGCCTTGGATGAAGGCGACCGGCAGGTCGTCGAGGCCGATGCCGTGCTCGCCGAGCGTCCAGAGGTCTCCCGGTGCGAGCTCGATCGCGGTGTGCACGAGGTCGACGCGCTCGGCGAAGCGTCGCAGCGCCAGGAAGTCGCGTGATGAGCGGGGTCCGACGAGCTTGAGGGTCAGCGCGGCGGGTCCGGCGCGGAGGATCTCGCGGCGCGCCCACAGCGCGTGCAGGATGATGTCGCACAGCTCGTCGTCTTCCGCCATCAGTGCGCGCAGGCGCGGGCGGCTGACCCGCAGCATCCGTCCCGCCTTCGTCGCCCGTGCCGACAGGAACGCGCCCTGCCCGTTGAGCAGGCCGAGTTCGCCCACGAAGCTGCGCGGACCCATCGTGCCCACGTGGGTCTCGCCCACCCAGCCGAAGGCGACGCGGACGATCTCGATCTCTCCCGTGTCGACGAGGATCAGGTCGTAGTCGAGGTCGCCGGCCTCGAACAGGTACTCGCCCGCCTCGACGTCGTGCGGCTCACCGAACGACAGCAGACGCTCCCACTGCGCGTCCGTGAGCGCGGGCTTCATCATGCGCTCGAACTCGCGCTGCGTCATCTTCGCGTTGCCCATCGCAGTCCCTTCCTCAGCGGTGGATCAGCTCGCGCCAGTCGGCCGGGACACGGCCTTCCGGCCCCGGCGACGGCTGCGTGTCGGGCCGCGAGGCGGGCGGCGAGAGCTGCGGCCCGTCGACGTAGTCCTCCGCGACGTAGTCCCAGAACCACTCCTCGCCCGGTTCGAAGCTGCGGACGTACCGGTGACCCGTCGCGCGGAAGTGCGCCGTCGCGTGCTGCGCCGGCGAGGTGTCGCAGCAGCGCACGTCACCGCACACCGCGCAGCGCCGCAGGTGCACCCACCACCCGCCGACGTCGTCGCAGTCGGCGCAGCCCTCGCCCGAGGGCGGCACGGTGGGGTCGATCTCGCTCAGGCTCATGCGCCTGCCTCTCGTCGCACGCGTTCCGTCGGTGCGATGCTAACGCGCCGGGACGGGAGCCGGGCCGTTAGAGTGAGCCGCGATGATCGAGGTTGCGGACGGCGTGCTCGTCGCCACGAGCCGCGTGATGTCGACGACGTCGACGGTGCTGTGCCGCGACGGCGAGGCGCTGCTCATCGATCCGGCGTGGATGCCCGATGAACTCGACGCCCTCGCCGACGAACTGGACGCCCGCGGCATCCGCGCCATCGGAGGCTTCGCCACGCACGCCCACCACGACCATCTGCTCTGGCACCCGCGCTTCGGCTCCGCGCCGCGGTGGGCGTCGCGGGCGACCGCCGCGCTCGCCCGCGACGAGCGGGACGCACTGGTCGCCGCGCTCGGCGCAGAGTTCCCGGAGCCGCTGGTCGAGCTGATGGGGGCGGTGGAGGAAGTGGATGCTGCGCTCCCACCCGCGTCGATTCCTCGAGGCTTCGCCCCCGAGCTGGTGGTTCACGACGGCCATGCTCCGGGTCACACCGCGGTGTGGCTGCCTGAGCAGCGGGTGCTGATCGCCGGGGACATGCTCAGCGACCTCGAGCTGCCCCTTCCCTTCAACCCGGACGACCTGCCCTCGTACCTCGCGGCGCTCGACCTCCTCGCTCCATACGTCGCCCGGGCGGACGTCGTGATCCCGGGTCACGGAACCCCGGGGTCCGATGCGGTGGAGCGCCTGGACGCCGACCGGCGCTACCTCGACGACGTCGTCGGCGGACGGGTCCCGAGCGACCCGCGCCTCGCGAACCCGGGAATGCCGGACGAGTACGCGCACCTCAAGGCGATGGTCGCCGACGCCGGCTCCTGACGCCTCAGGCCTCCTCGACGAGGACCGGCGCGCGACGCCGGCCGCCGATGAGCGGTGCGACCATCGCGGCGATGACGACGAACACGAGCGGGATCAGGAGTGCGGCGCGCAGGCCGTACTCGTCCCCGACGAAGCCCAGCGCGGGCGGTCCGACGAGGAACGCGACGTAGCCGGCCGTCGCCACGAGCGACACGCGTGCCGCCGAGTCAGGACCCGAGTCGCCGGCGGCGCTGATCGCGACGGGGAACCCGAGCGATGCGCCGAGTCCCCACAGCAGCACCGCGGCGGCGGCCACGACCTGGCTGTCGACGAAGATCACGAGTGCCAGGCCGACGGCGGCGAAGACGCCGCTGGCGCACAGCACCGCAGGTCGGCCGAAGCGCTCGATGAACCAGCCACCCGAGAAGCGGCCGATCGTCATCGCGGCCGCGAACACCGCGTAGATCGTCGAGCCGAGGGCGGGATCGAAGCCGTGGCCGTCGACCATGACCAGCGGGAGCCAGTCGTTGGCGGTGCCCTCGGCGAGCGCCATCGCCAGGATGATCACGCCGATCAGCAGCAGGCGGGAGTCCTTCCAGAGCGCCCGACGGTCCTCGTGCACCGTCGTCGTCTCGCCGCCGTAGGCGCGACCGGTGTGCGGCGGCAGCGCGGGGACCGCGAGAAGGACCGCGACCAGTGCCACCGCTCCGACGATCACGAGGTGCCACACCACCGGGAACGCCGCAGCCGTGGCCACGATGCCGACCACGGCGCCGACGACGGTGCCGAGGCTGAAGCATCCGTGCAATGTCGGAAGGAACGACCGATCCGTCACCCGCTCGACGTCCGCGCCCTCGACGTTCATGGCCACCTCGCCGCCGCCCATTCCGGCACCGAAGAGGAAGAGGCCCGCCGCGACAGCGAACGGCGACCCCGTGGCTGCCCCGATGCCGATGAGCGGCATGCTCAGCACGATTCCGGCGGCTCCGGCGGCGATCACGGGGCGCGCGCCCCGCCGCGCGACGAGCGCGCCGGACGAGAGGATGCCGATCATCGAGCCGAGCGAGAGGCCGAACAGCACCAGCCCCATCTCGGCGGTCGACGCCCCGAGCAGATCTCGGATGTCGGGCGTGCGCGTCACCCAGGAGGCGATCCCGACACCGGGGACGAAGAAGAGCGTGGCCAGGGCGAGGCGGCGCGCGCGAAGAGACGTGGGCATCGGCATCCTTCTGAGTATGTACGATCGTACACAAGTGATCTGTACTATCGTACACAACTGGCGATCCCGACGAGAAGAGGTTTCGGATGGTGGCACGAGGCGCCAATGACCCCGACCGGAGGGAGCGGATCATCGCCGCGGCACTCGAGGTGATCGGCGAGCGCGGTGTGCACCAGACAAGCCACCGTGTCATCGCCGCACGCGCCGGGGTGCCCCTCGGCTCCCTCACCTACTACTTCGACGGGCTGTCCGACATCCTCGAGCAGGCGTTCGCCTCACTGGCAGCCCGTATGGCCGAGCAGTACCGCGCCAGCCTCGAGGGCGCACGGTCCCGCGACGAGGCATGCGCGGCGGTGGTCGACCTGATCTGCGGCTCGTACGCGACGACTGACGAGGTGCGCGCGCTCTTCGAGATGTACTCGTTCGGCAACTACGACGCGAAGGTGCACGACCTCTGCCGCGATTGGCTGCTCGTCAGTCGCGCGGGCCTCGGCCTGCATTTCTCGCAGCCGACCGCACGCGCCCTCGACGCGCTCGTCGAGGCCTTCCCGATGCACCAGGCATGGGAGGGTGAGCCGCTCGACCGCGCCTACGTCGCGGCGGTCGTACAGGCGCTCGTTGACCGATTCGAGCCGGCACGCGACGTCGCATGACCGCGACGGATCAGTCGAGTTCGACCGTCGTGTCGCGGGGGTAGGCGCCGCCGGCGAGCTTCACCAGGTGGGCGTGCGCGTACTCGCACACCAGCGCGTGTCGGTAGACCATGCGCGGAACATCGACGTTCGAGTCCATCCAGAGGCTCATCCCGGCGAGCTTCCAGTGGCGGAACGTGTCGTCGCCGGTGACCAGCGCGAGGATCTCGAGGAACGAGTCGTCGAACCGGATCGAGTGCACCGCCCGCCGGTACTCCTCGACCGTGAGCGCCATCGAGAACGGGATGTTCATGAAGCACAGCGCTGTCTGGATGTCGAGCCGAAGGTAGCGTCGACGGCGGCGCTCGGCATCGATCGGCGGGATGTCGAGCTGCGCGAAGTCGAGCGCCTCCGGCCGTGTGAGCGGAACGCCGTCGAGGGCGATCAGGACGTCGTACACGTTGACGTCGTGCTCGACGACGGCCGAGTCGCCGAGTCCTGCGAGGGTCTCCGGCCGGAGCGTCACAGGCGCCATGTCCACCGCCGTGTTGCGGATGATGAAGTTCACCAGGTTCGTCTCGACCACGAAGTGCCGGATCAGCAGCTCGACCGCGCCCGGCGAGACGAAGCGGCGCAGGAACCACACGCACAGCGCATCCATCGTGCTCAGCGGCATCCATCGGAACGGCAGCACGCGCTTCACGATCGAGATGATCGCGACGAGCACGCGGGACACGATCCGCGCGATCGGGTAGAGCCAGCGCCGCGACAGGCGTCGCTGGTCGTTGATGATCTGACGCACCAGCGCGCGGTCGAGTGGCACCGAGGGATCGGCGTAGACCGCCTCCCACATACTGGGGTCGGAGCGCACGAACTCCGGCATGCTCGGCCGCGGCGCCGCCACGTCAGCGGTCCAGTTCCTCGAGCTGCAGCGCGTACAGCCGCGCCACCACCTGCGCGCAGCGGACGATGTCGTCGGCATCGCGGTCGTCGATGATGCCCGAGGTCAGGATCGCCTCCATGTCCCCGGTGTGCCCGGCGTCGGCATCCTGGTGGTACCGCATGAAGTGCACCTGGTTGTCGGCGAGACCGAGCACCTCCTGGAATCGGGCCGCCCAGCCCGCCGCGCGCTTCGCGCCCAGGCCCTCGATGATGAACATCGCGCCCAGCAGCCCGACGGGATTCGGCTGACCCGCGTAGTGGAACATGTAACCCGACAGTGCCTCCGACCCGATGTTCTTGCGCCCGCGGCGGAGCTCCTCGAGCGTGCCGCCGATCGCCACGTAGTCGCGCTCGAGCATCAGGTAGTCGCGGTGCTCCTCCTCCGCGTGGCGGATCGCGGCCGCACGCAGCTCGAAGTGCTCGATGTCGAAGCTCGACGCCGCTCTCGAGATCCACGGCGACCCGTCGACCACCTGCTGGCGGAGGTTGAAGAGCAGTCGCCGGTAGTCCTCGAGCGTCACCGTTCCGTCGGCGAGGCGCTGCAGGATGGGCACCCGGTCCAGCCGGTCTTCGAGCTCGACCCAGACCTCCGCCAGGCGCTCGAACAGCGTCCCGGCGCCGTCCTCGGGGGCGATGCCGGCGGCGACGGTCGTGGTGCTGCTCATGTCGATGCTCCTTGCCGGTCGCTGGGTGCGACCACGGTGAGATGGGCGAAGGCGAACGAGAACCGGCCCGACTCGGGCACGGCGAGAAGGACCGTCTCGCCGGGCGCGAAGCGCCCCGTGTGCCACGCTTCCTCGAGCGCGATGAAGATGCTCGCGGAGCCCGTGTTGCCGCGGGTCTCGAGATTCGAGAACCAGCGGTCGGTGTCGAGCGTCGGGATGCGGCGCCGGAGCGCCTCGAACGCGACGTCGCGGAACATGTTCGTGCTGTAGTGGCAGACGACGTGGTCGAGGTGGCGCACATCGACGAGCCCGATGTCGACGAGCTCCTCGAACTGGCGGATGCCGGCATCCGCGAGGTCGTCGAGCATGCTCACGTCCTGTCGCAGCAGGAACATGCCGGCCGCGTCCCCCTCGGCGATGCCGACGTCCTGCCAGGTTCCGCCGACCTCCGGCTCGGCTCCGACCATGCCGGCGCGCATGCACACGTCGTGCTCGTGAGCGAGCGAGACGTGCCGCACCCAGTCGACCCGCAGCGACGGCTTGCTCGGGTGCGGCTGGAACTCGACGACGACCGCACCGGCTCCGTCGGACAGCATCCATCGCAGGAAGTGCGCGTCCATGCCGGCACGGATGCCGTCGTACCGGCGCTGCCTGAGGCTCCGGCTCGCGAGCTCCGAGCCCACCACGGCCGCACGGGGGTGGTCACCGAGCCGGATCTTGCTGACGACGGCGTCGAGCGCCGCGAGGCTGGACGCGCACACCCCGGAGGCCGACAGCAGCTGCATCGGGCCGCCGCCGAGTCGCCCGTGCACCATCGACGCGAATCCGGGCACGAGCACGTCGCCCATCGTCGTCGCGCACGCCAGCATGCGGATGTCGTGGGCGTCGATGCCACGATCATCGAAGGCCGCGCGGAGGGCCTTGACCGCGAGCTCCTCGTTGAGCTCGGTCGGCTCGCCGTGCTCGTCGAGCGCGTAGTGCCGCTGCCGGATGCCGTTCGAGTCGAGGATGCGCCGCCGGATGCGCTGGGTCACCGCGTCGTCCCCGCCGAGGCGCATCACGATGCCGTCGTTGTCGACCGGCTCCCCCGGCAGGTACCGGCCGAAGCCGGTGAGATAGGCATTCGCCGTCGCGCCCATGGTGAGAAGACTAAAGGGCAGACATGGATGCTGTGCCCCGCAGCATCCATCATCCCTTCAGTTCCGTCCGATTCGGCGTCGCCATCACGTGCGCTCGGACCAGGTCCGCTCTGCGCCGGGAAGAACTAAGGTGTGCGCAGAAGGGTCGTGCTGCGGCGGACGAGGATCGACGGAGATGGCGCCATGGAAGACACGAATCAAGTGGTCGTGACACTCAGCGAAGAGCAGTGCTGGAACATGCTCGCGCGCGGCGAGCTGGGGCATCTTGCCCTGGACGCGGGCGGCGAGCCCGACCTCTTCCCGGTGAACTACGTGATCGACGGACCCCGGGTGCTGTTCCGCACCGCTCCGGGTTCCAAGCTCGCGGAGTTGTCGCAACACCCTCGCGTCGCGTTCGAGGTCGACGAGTACGACGACACGTACGCCTCGAGCGTGATCGTCAAAGGCGTGGCGGAACGGCTCGATCTGCAGCGTGAGATCGACGAGGCCGACGCACTTGCGCTGCGTCCTTGGATCCCCACCCTCAAGTACCGGTGGGTGCGCATCGTGCCGACGCAGATCTCGGGCCGGTGGTTCGCACGGACGCCGGAGCCCGACCGCTACAAGGCGTCGTCGAAGGAAGGCGCGTGAGCACTTCGCGAGGCTCGGGCGACCTGCATGCGTCGGCTAGCATTCGGGGATGATGAACGCGGCGCCGATCGACATCCCCATCGGCGGCGAGAGCATTCGTCTCGGGCAGTTCCTGAAGTTCGCCGGGATCCTCGACTCCGGCGGTGAGGTGAAAGAAGCCATCATCGACGGCTTCGTCCTCGTCAACGGCGAGATCGATCGCCGCCGCGGGAGGCAGCTGCAGGTCGGCGACGTCGTGAGCTTCGAAGGACGCAGCGTGCGCGTCGGCCCCTGACCGAGCGCCGACCCGCCATCGGCTGCGTCAGGTGGTCGGCTCGCGGCCGGTGGCAACGGATTCGGGGATCTCGCCGGGCAGGTAGCGGGGAAGCCTGCTGGCCGGCACGATGGCGATCGCGCTCACGCCGGAGAGGATCAGCAGCCCCAGTTTGAGGGCGTTCAGGCGGGCTTCCTCGTTGAGCGCGACAGCCGCGTCGACCTGGGCGGGCGTGGCATCCGTCTGCTCGTCGAGCACGCTCTTGAGCTGGTCGTTGCTGACGAAGTTGACGCGGTCGAGATCGATCTGTGACACGAGCTCGGGTGACAGTTCGGGGTGCTCGGCGAGAGAGGAGATGACGTTGACGCTGAGGATGCCGACCAGGAGTGCCCCGGCGACGGCGGTCCCGACCGCGGAGGCGAGGTTCTGCGTGGTGCCGCGGACCGAGCCGACGTCTCCGGCGAGCTCTTTCGGCGAGGCCGTGACGAGCACGTTGAAGACGAGGGTCACGAGCGCCCCCTGGCCGACGCCGAACACGAAGAGCCCGAGGATCGTGGGCAGTGTCTCCCAGTTGTTCGTGACGACGAATGCGAGCCAGATCAGCGCGATGGTAGTCAGCCCGAAGGAGAACATCCCGATGGTGCGTGGTGGGAAGCGGCGGTAGAAACGGACGACGAGCATCGCGGTGATGAACACGGTGAGGTTGAACGGGAGCATCGCGAGCGACGTGTCGAACGGGGTGCGCCCCTGGACGATCTGGATGTAGAGCGGGATCGTGAAGTTCAGCGCCGCTTCCATCCCGACCACGATGAACATCGCATACACCGCCGCGCGTTCTCGGGATGATCCGAACACCGACAGGCTGACCAGTGGCACCTTCCCGGCCTTGGTGCGCCTGCGGGTCCAGAGGAAGAACAGCTGCACCAGCACGAGACCGATGAGCATCAGCAGCGGCGCCGGGGACAGCCCGAGGATGTCGAAGGGCGCGTCCGGGCGTGCCATCACGATGCCCCAGCGGTTCAGGTTGTTCACGCCGAGCGTGAGCGCGACGATGCCCAGGCCGATGAGCGCGGCGGCGACGAGGTCGATCTTGATCCCGCGGTTGCCGGGTTCGCCGCGCAGCCGGAAGCTGAGCACGAACACCGCGACGGCGAGCAGCAGCACGACGACGAACACCTGCCGCCATCCCACCAGGGTCGCCAGCGTCCCGCCGATCAGGAACGCGCTGACACCCGCGAGCGCGCGCGCCGAACCGAGCGATCCGATCGCGGTCGCCTGCTGGGCGCCGTGATAGTTCTCCGCGATGAGGGCGACCAGTGAGGGGACGATGATCGCCGCGGACGCCCCGGCCAGCGCCTGCGCGAGGATCACGAACCCGACGGTCGGGGCGGTGATCATCAGCACCGCGGAGACGGCGAACAGTGCGATCACGATGCGGAACATGAGCACCCAGCCGACACGCTGCCCGATCTTCGCGCCGACCATGACGAGCGCGGCGACCACGAGCCCGTAGGTGACGATGGCGGTGCTCACGTCGGTCGGTGGCACCCCGAACGTGTCCACCATGCCGCCCAGCGACACGGGAAGGGCCGAGACGTTGTACGACATGAGGATCTGCGCGAGGAACAGCCCGATCATCGGCACCCAGGACGCGCGTCGGATGCCGGTGGCCTCGGTCGTGGGAGCGGTCATGCGTGTGTCCTTCCGGAGTGGTGGGAGTCGGACGCGAAGATGTTGAGACCGAGCGCCTTGGAGAGATAGGCGGTCGCGACCTGCCCGCGGACGCTGTTGCCCGCGGAGTCCAGGCGCGGCGCGTAACTGCCGATCCCGACCTTTCCGGGTGCGACGGTGATGAGTCCGCCCGCCACGCCGGACTTTCCGGGAAGACCGATCTCGAACAGCCACTCGCCCGAGCGCTCGTACAGGCCGCTCGCGGCCAGCATCGCCAGAGTGTCGCGACAGACCTCGGCCGAGACCACCTGATCCCCGGTCACCGGGTTCACACCGCCGTCCGCCAACGTCGCAGCCATGACCGCCAGGTCGTGGGCATCCACCAGCAACGCGCACTGCTTGGTGTAGACGTCGACGACAGCCATCGGGTCGGTCCGGATCCGGCCGTAGCTCTCCAGCAGCTGCGCGATCGCCCGATTGCGATGGTTCGTGGCAGCCTCCGAGCGGTAGACCTCCTCGTCGACCCGAAGCTCGCGACCGGCGAAGCGCGACAACCCGGTGCGTACGGCATCCCACTTCTCCTCCGCGGTGTCGCCGGGCATGAGGGCGGTGGTGGCCAACGCGCCCGCGTTGACCATCGGGTTCATCGGATGCCCGTCATTCAGCTCGATCGCGACCACCGAATTGAAGGCGAGGCCGGTGTTGTTCACGCCCACCAGGTCGAACACCGCCTCATGGCCGACCGCGTCGCACAGCAGCGCGTAGACGAATGCCTTCGAGATCGACTGGATCGAGAACGCGTGCCGAGTGTCGCCGACCTCGTGCTCGCCGCCGTCCACGTCGACGACACACACCCCGAATCCCTCGGGCTCGGCCGCGGCGAGGATCGGGATGTAGTCCGCGACCGTACCCTCGACGTGCGTGAGCGCGCGATGATAGGCCGCGTCCAGAAGCTCATCGATCCGATCGCCAGGCGGCACCGCCCCGGTCTCCACCGCTGCGCCGATGTCATCGATGCCCAGCTCGCTCGCCCGCATGTTGTCAGATTAGGGCCGAATCGCCGACGGATGCCAACATGCGCATGCGATCGATGCGACCGAGGAATTGCCTCCTGACGGGTCTGTTCTCGACGTGAACCTGGACTGCTTCTGCCACCCGTGGTGCAGGATGAGCCCATGGAACAGTACCTGTGGGTCCTGAAGGACAAGGAACTCGATCTCATCCGTGAACTGGAGCCGGACCGCATCTCGCAGCTGGATGAGGACGGGCTTCTCGCGCTGCACAAGAGAGTTCGCCGTGCTCGCAACAAGCACACCACCAACTACCGTCGGGGTGCCGCCGAGAAGGTCGCCGCGGCGGGTGGGCGCGGCACGGCGGCAGCCGGGTCTGATAAGGCCAGGGCTCGCGCGTACGTGTTCGAGGAGGCGCTCGCCGTGGTGAGTGCGGAGTTGGCCCGGGTCGCGCACGAGGAAGCCGAAGCGCTCAAGGACGAACGCCTCGCGCGTGCCCGCGCCGGAAAATGGTCGGGCCCGGAGTCCACCGCCCCCACTCCGGAAGGAGTGTCGTCCGGGCGGATGAAGGAACACCAGAAGTCGACAGGCGGCACCAAGCGCGACGCGTCGAGTCAGGCGCAGGGCGCGCGGCGGCAGGCGAAACGCGACGCGCGCTGACGCCACGGTGCACGCGCCGCGCGGCGGGTGCTACTCGAACAGGGTGGGATCGGCCGTCAGCGACACGTACGCCCAGACGTCCATGCCCAGCGTGCTCAGCGCTCGTTCGATCGCACGCCGCACCTGGTCCTCCGCCGCGACATCCCACGCCGCCCCATCCACGGTGAAGTCGACCTCGACATAGAGCTTCCGCCCCACCTTGCCGGCCCGGACCAGCGGCTCACCGAGTCCGAAGTCCGCGCGAACGAGGTCGACGGCCTCGTGGATGCGCCCTGTCAGATCGCGGGACGGCGCGCCTTCGAGGAGTTCATTCAGACCCGCCGCGATCAGCTGCACGGGAATGTACGCCAGCACGGCGCACGCGACGAGGACCAGGACCGGATCGACATAGTTGGCGACGGATTCCAGACCTGCCGCGACCAGGGCAGCCGCGGCGACGGCTCCCACGAGCATCACGGCACTCAGCACGGCTCCCGCACGCCATTGGGCGCACTCGGCGGCCACCAGATCCGATGTCGGTGCCCGCCGTTTGAGGAGGATCGCGATCGCGAACCCCGCGAGGGCGGTTGCGGCGCCGTAGACGGCGATCACGATCGGGTCGACCGGAGATCCGCCCGAACCGATGAGGACGATCGCATCCCCCACGGCGTAGATCAGCGTGCCGGCGATGGCGAGTCCCTGAATGGTGACCACGAGAGGCGTGAGTGCGTCGCGGCCGAAGGGATACCGCCTGTCCGGGCCCGCGCCCACCATGACGGCGGCGCGCAAGGATGCCACGGACAGCACGAGGCCGATGGTCATGTACGCCCCGTCGAACACGATGATCCGCGTCCCCGTGGCGACACCGAGCACCAGGGCGCCGACAGCGATCACCACCGTCGCCCAGATACTGATCCACAACGCGTTGCGTTCCGCCCGCTGGGCGGAACGCGCTTCGTCTCGTGGAGGGATCGCTCCCGTCACTGCGACCCCCTTCGTCCGCTGGCAGGCAGAATCGGTTGCCGTCACGATACCGTCACGTCCCCACCGCCGGCGCGATGCGAAGGGATGTAGCCTTCTCGACGACGGGTCCCCAGGCGCTCTCTTGCTGCTGCTCGACCGATGTGCTGAGCACGAGGGCCACGATCACGTCACACCGGGGAACGGGAAGTCGGGAATCACATGGATGCCTCAGCGAGCCTGACAGTGCGGGCATGGAGACCCGCCGATGACATCTCGGTGCTCGAGGGCTTCGTCGCCACATACAACGGCGAGCCCTGGAACGACTCATGGACGCTCGACTCCGCCGCGCAGTACCTCGAAGAGTTCCGCGCAATGCCGCGCTCGACCACCCTGGTCGCCGTCGCTCCGGGCGGCGTGGTCGGTGCCGTGTACTTCCATGCCCGCACGTGGCAGGACACGTCCGAGATCTTCATCGATGAGTTCTTCATCTTCCCCGCGTCACAGCGCCAGGGAATCGGCCGCACGCTCATGGCGGCTGTCCGCGATCGAGCGACGGCGGAAGGCATGGCGGCTCTCACTCTGATCACCGATCGCGATATGCCGGCGTTCGGGTTTTACGCCGGGCTCGGATTTCGAGAGGGCTCAACACAGGTCTTCATGATCGGCTGAGCTGAACGCGGGCACATCGGTGCGGAGGTATGCGTTCTGAACTGGTCGAGTGGAGACGCTCAGTCACCCCGCACCCCGCTCTCACGGATTCGATAGCAGCGGCCGCTTCCTTCGCGTTCACGCCCCGTCCGATCACCGCGAGGGCTGCTGCGCCCGTGGCTGGGCGCACGTCGCGCACCGCCTGGTCCCGGTCGTCGCCATAGGGATCTTGACGTCGATCCCTCAGATGCGCGAACGCGATCTGCGAGTAACCCTGCGCGAGGAGATGTTCGGCCCGGATGCGGCCGATCTCATAGTTGATGTGGACGCCGGTCGAGGCGTCGAACCCTGGCACATTGCGGTCGTCCAGCACATATTGCTGCCGAACGTTGTGTTGGGGACGAGGGCGATGATGAAGTCGCTGGAGCCCTTCCGCAGCATCCGTGAGCAGACAGCTCTACGAGAGCCGCCCGCCCATTACCGAATCGATCCTCTGGCGAGCGCTTCAGCACCGGGGTCGTGCCAACATCTGAGAAGGGGCCGCGTGGATCGAGACGGAACGAAACCCCGGGAATACGCCTCAGAACGACGTCAATTCGGGCGAAAAGTGGCGGAGACGGAGGGATTTGAGATCGCGCTGATGGCAAGTGAACTCAGCTGAAACCGCGCAATTCCGCGGATTGTGACGTCGATGACGTCGTCCTCGATCAGGTCGGCCGGATTCGATTCGTGGCAAGAACGTGGCGGTTACCGGGCGCTCATCAGGCGGCCGCGCCCGCGCGCCAGGCGTGCGATCTGCAGGCTACGCGGACGCAGCTTCGACCATCATCTCGACGGCTTCGATCATGCCGTACCGGTCCCGCAAGGTGTCGAGGATCTCCTCGACGGCGAGTACTGCACCGTGGCCGCCGGAACGGCTGGCGATCTCCTGCACCGCGGCGAGCGCGCGCCTTGGGTTGAGTGCGACGGTGTTCTTCGCAAACTCGCGCGCACTGAGCACTTGAATCGTTGGCGGAATCTTGTCTGCGGGGAAGTCCTTGAAATTCTCAGTGACGATCGCGCCGGCTCCTGCAATGACGGCCGCGGCGACCACGTGCTCGTCGTCCTGATCGGGAAGACCGAACGTGCCCTCCAGCGGTTCCCACCCTTCGACCTCCGCATCGGCGAACTCGCGCCGCATCGCTGCAATGAGGGTCGCTGCGCGGCCTGCAGCCTCCGCTACGGGGATTCCCCGTTTCACGAGCTTGGCTTCCTCGTGATACTCGAGCTCTTCCAGGATCGCCGAGCTCCAGGTCGGTCGATACGCGCCCTCGACCGCGAGGGAAAGGAGAAAGTCACGTTGCAGGCTCGGCCACAGCACGCTGGTGTCGAGGGTCGCCGTGAACACGACCCCCATCCTGTCAGGCTGCGGAGCTAAAGGCGGACAGCCCGCCTCGACGCGACCGCCTTCCTCGCCGCTTTGAGGTCCTCGAGCGTCTGTTCGACGTTGTCTTCGTCGACAGCGTCACGCGTGGCAGCGAGCATGTCGTACTGACGCTCACGACGGCGCTCCCGATACTCGAGCAGATCTGCAAGGAGAACACGGCGATGCGTTCCGGCCCTCTCGAAGGGGATCTCGCCCTCGTCGAGGAGCTTTACAACGGTCGGGCGGCTTACGTTTAGGAGATCCGCTGCTTGCTGAGTGGTCAGCCGCGTCGTCTGCGGTACAACCGAGACGGCTAGCCCGCTTTGCATCGCATCAACAATCTTGCGGAGTGCAAGGTAGACCTCTTCCGGGAGTTCTACCTGATCGCCTGGACGCGCTCCCGCAAGGAAGTACCTTGGCTCGGGAAGAGCTCTACCGGCAGCCTCATGGGCGGTGAGGAAGTCCAGAACAGGGGCAAGCTCGTAGCCCTTGCTGGGAAGGTACGTCTCTTCAACGACTGCAGCGCGAGACACGGGAATCACCTCAATACGGGTAAACGCAGGGGATTGCGTTTGTTGCGATTACGGTAGCACGTATCCCCGACAGATCGATAGGAGGATGCTGGGCTAGCAGCTCGACTGCCCGGTCAAGACACTCCGAGTCGCGCGAGCGCGTAGCTCCACGGGATGCGCTCCTGCTCGAGGCGAATGTTCCCCTCCGCGCTCAGCGACTGAAGAGTCGCGCGCTCACCGGGCGTGAGCAGCTCGAGCACGCCGACATTCGGTTCTGGATCGGTCCCCCACAGATCCCGGTGGTCGAAAAGAGTCCCGGAATCCATCAACGCCGATGTCGCCTCGACTCCCCTGGCTCGTAGTCGGTTGAGGATGGCGAATCCATGTGAGTCGAGATCGCCCCAGTAGGTGACGGTCTGCGCCCATGGCAGGCGAGCGACGAGGTCGACTCGGTGACCGCCGCCGTGCACAGCGACCGCGTCCGGCACGTTCGGCATGGCGAGCACCGTGGCAAGGTTCTCGAAGACGAAGACTCGTTGAGGCCGTAAAGGGATCGATGCAACTTCGTCGACGGGCGCTGACACATCGGTGAGCCATTGGAAGGAGAGAGATGGATCGAGTACACGGATCCGCACCAGCGGCGACGGCTCGCGAAGCCCCAGTCCGGATGCACCGGTTCCAGCTCGATGCAACGCCTCTACGACCCCTCGGCGGGACTCGATCCATTTGGAGTCGATGCCGCGAATCGGAAGCTCCCGGATGAGGCGGTCAGACGCCGGGTTGTCACGCAGCCAGGTCAGCACGTCGACGAGCCTGTGAAAATCAGCGTCATCGAGGTCGGCAATCGAGTGGGCGTAGGTGCGGAGCACTACCTGCGCGTCGGGCCCAACAAGAGCCCTCAGCTCGTCGAGGCGTTCCACCAGACGCCGCCATACCGCTGCCTCACCTGCGACTCCAGCGATCACCTCTGGGCTACGCACGATGGCGCGCACGGGGACCTCCTGAGATCCGACGCGTGACCAGTTTCGGACGGCCCACTCGAGCTCGATTCCCGAGGCTTCACTCACGCCGCGCCAGGACTTGACCCACTCTCGAACACGATTCAGGTCGCTCAGCGCCTCCCGCTCTGTCGGCGGCCGCAGGGGAACATCGAGCACGACACCGGTCTGCTGCTCGGCCGCCCACGTGCGCGCATCGCGGTCGAAGAGCTTCTTCGCGCGCGCACGCACATCCGACGGCGTGACGGGCGTCGTCACGCGCGCGACTCCGCATGCGGCGTAGAGGTGGCCTCCGGGTCACCGACCGCGAACACCACGTTCGCCAGTCGTGACGTGTTGCGGTCGGGGTTCGATACCGACGTAATCGCGCCCACGTACGGCTCGAGTGTCTGCAGCAGCTTCTGAGGTGTCGCGAGGATCATGTGGAACCCGAATTCCCGGAACACCTCCATCGCGTTGCGCGTGTATCGACTGTCGGCCTTGTCGAATGCCTCGTCGAGCACGATCGACCCGAACCTCGGGACCTCGTCCTCTTCCTCAGTGAGCTGATAGCGCAAGGCCGCGGCGAGGCAGAAGATGACAAGCTTCTGCCTCTGACCGCCCGACAACCCCTCGGCGGAGTCGTACACTCGCACGACCCGGCCGGTGAGGTCCTTCTCCCGCGCAAGGAAGCTCACGTGAAGCCTTGTGTCGAGCACACGATTGCGCCAGTCGATGTCGATGCGGTCCTTGGAGCCGAGTCGACCGATAACGCGCTGCAGGACGCCGAAGCGCTGCTCCGCGCCGGCGGCGGACTCGTCGGCCCAGTTGCCTTCGACGATACGGCGCAGGTCGGTGAGGAACTCGTCGACCTCCGGCGTCCGGGTCGTCTTCACATCGATCTCGAGGAAGCGATCCGTCCCCTCGAACGGGGACCGTCCGAGGGATGCGTTCACGGGAAGGATCCGCTCCCGGATGAACCCCGGGGCGTCGCGGAGGTCGCTGAGCAAGTGGGCGACGACATCCTGCGAGCGCTCCCGCAACAGCTTGCGGAACTCGGTCTCCTTCTCGGGCAGGCCGCGGGCGAGGATCCCCTCCCGAAGTTCGCGATACCCGTAACGGTCGCGGATGTCGGCGGCGAGCTCGGCGGATGCTGCCGGCCACCCGAGTCGGAACTCCGCCGCACGTCCCGCGAAGCTGGCTTCAGCGTCGGCTGCACGGCCGGCTGCGACGTCCTTCTCCTTCGAGAGCGCCGACTGAACCTTGCGTGCGACCTCGTCGACCGTTTCCAGGCTGACGGAGCGTCGCTCGGCGCGGAATCGTTCTTCCAGCGAATCGGCGATGGGTTCGTCGACCGGCGTGTGGGGCGCGGCCTCGAGTTCGGCGATCTGCGCTCCGACACTCTCCATCTTGTTGCGGGCGACGGCGTGGTGGCCAAGCGCTCGCTCGTGTGCTTCGCCGGTATCAGCGAGCCGTTGGCCAGCTCGCTCGGCGGCCTCCTGAGCTTCGCGGAGGGTGCCCGACTCGCTGGTGAGCACCCGGAGTTCATCGCGCCGAGCCGCGGTCACCGCCGCCGCGGCAGCGAGGTCCACTCGCTCCCACGTGAACCTCGAAACCCGCGTGAAGACATCACGCCGGGTCACAGCATCCTGGCGGGCCGAGTCCGCATGCGCATCCCTTGCGGACGTCTCCTCCATCGCCACCATCGCCTCACGACGACGCTCCAGCAACGCCTCGAGCCGCGCCGCAGTGTCGCCGCCCAGCACCCAGCGGGTCGCATCACCGACGTCGTGACGGTCGTCCTTCTCGTACCTGCGTGAGTTGCGCTTGACGAGACCGCCGATCGTGACGCCGCGTTCGACGTCGTCGAGCTCGTCCGGGTGCGAAACGCAGGCGTAGTCGAACTCGGTGGCGATGCGCCTTCGGACATAAGACGCGAAGGGCCCGTCACTCACCGCGAGGCGATGAACGAGCGAGCGGGGGTCCTTGGGGCGACGCGGCTCATCGACCGAGTGCGGCACCGCTTCGATGACGAGCCGTACACCGAGCGTGCGCGAGTCGGCCGCACGGCGGGCTCCCGCAAGATGCTCGTCCCGCACGAGGAGTGTCGACGCGAACGGCGCCATCACTCGCTCTGCCGCGCCGCGCCATGTGGAGTGCTGTTCGGCGACCGAGATCAGCTCACCGGCGAAGGGGAACGTCGACGCCGGAACGCCGACAGCGTCGGCGAGGTATCGCCGGGCTCTCAGGAGCTTCTCGTCGAGGTTGCTCCGGTGGTCTCTCAGCGACTGAATCTGATTCGTGATTTCGTCCAGCACCTTACGGGCCTGACTCGCGGCGTCACGCACCTCATACGACACAGCGGGGATATCGCGCGCAGCTTCGGCGACGGCGACCGCGAGGAGTTCCGCAAACTGTTCGGAGTCCTCAGGCATGGGCGCGCCGATGCGCGTCAGCTCGGCGCCCAGCTGGGACCGGTACTGACCGATGACGTCCTCGGCGCTCTGCGCACTATCGATCCGCTCCTGCAGAAGCTCGACGCGAGCGCCTCCCTCGTCGCGAACGCGAGCCTTCGCGGTCTCGAGAGCATCGGCCGCCAACCGCTGCTCGCGCGCGGCGTCGCTCAGCTCGCTCTCGGCGCGCGCCAGCGCGGCGCGTGCTGGGCCGGCGGCATCCTTCGCGAGCCGAAGCTTGAGTGCCGAAGTGAAGGGCTCGACTGCATCGTGCAGATCAGAGATCGCCGCCATCTCGGCACCGGCCAGGTCGAACGCCGCGATCGCCTCGTCGACCTTGCGAAGCGCATCAGCCTGCTTGCGCAGGTCGACCACGTGTTTGTGAGCCGCATCGAGCTCCGTGAACTGCTCGACCGCAGTCTCCGCGCGCGCAAAGGTTCCCGGCTGATCGAGCATGAACCCGCGGAATAGCGCGTCGAGCGTGCCGAGGTTCTTCGCCGACTGAGTCTTGTGGAGAAGCTGAAGCGTCGCGTCGCCGCGGAAGCCGAACTGGCGGATGACACGCTCATGAAAGCGTCCGTGCCGCCCACCGGTTGTGAGGAGCGCATCGGGGAAGGCCTTCGACATTCGGCGCGCGTCGATCCCGCCTTCGACATGCGGCTTCACTTCGAGAAGCTCCACATGGCCGCGCGCGAAGATCCGCGCGTCCTTCAACGCTGTCGCCTCGGTGCGCGTGCCGGGTGCGTGGAACACCCGCAGCAGGACGACCGGTTCGTCGCGAAGGTTCTCGTAGCGCAGCAGGATGCCGCTCCAGGTGGCTTTCGAGCGAAGGTAAGTCGTGGTGGCCCGATCAGCGGCCTCGTCCGCTTCCTTGCTCCAGGCCCCGCGCACGTAGCTCATCAGCGTCCGATCGCTGTGCCGAGATGCGCCGTCCTGAGCTGCCGCGTTGAGTCGCAGCCACCTATCGGGGGTGAGAACCGCGGCGATCGCGTCCAAGAGGGATGACTTGCCCGATCCGGATGCCCCGGTGAACAGGTGACCGTCGCGCGCGACGTCCACGGCGACGTGGCCCGCGAACGTGCCCCAGTTGACGATTTCGATCTGGGCGAGGCGCCACTGACCGGGCCTGGTCGGATCGATCTCCGGCTCGTCAGTGGGGAAGGTCAGCATCGTCATGCGTCCTGGTCCTCGTCATCCGTCGACAGGGCGGCAAAGTCACCTTCGCACTCGCGGGCGATCCGCTGATACTCGGCGGTGATCGCGCGGATCTGGTCGGCGTCGACGAGCAGCCGCAGCACCGGAGAGATCTCGGCGCGGTCATCGCCCACGGCGTGCAGCACACGGAGCTTGTTCTGCATCTTGTTCCACGACGAGTTGACTCGACTCGCGAAGTCCTTCTCGTCACGATCGGGGGTGCGGAACACAGCAAGTTGCTCGAAGACCTCCGCCTGCCCGACGATCACACGCCCGCGACCCTCCTCGCTCAGCAATGTCTGGCGTAGGACGAGCAGCATCGCCGTGTCGAGGAACGTCAAGGCCTCGGACCGCACCGCCTTCGGCGCATCGTCGGAGGGAGCGTTGCGGACGAACGCGAACTCGTTGTCACGGTCGATGACCAGTTCGAGGAACAGCTCGGCGAGACGTGAGCGGATCATGGTCTCGTCGGTGAGCAGTACTGCCCACAATTGCGCCTCTCGTGCGCCTGAGAGGTACGGCCCGCGCACCAGACGGAGCAGGACCCGCCTGGTCCGGTCCGGAAGCTCCCCCGAGTCACCGCGCCAGAGGCCGGTGTGCTCCCCGGGGGCGACATCCGTTGGAATCGCTTCGGTCATGTCACCGCTCCTGTGAATCGGTGCGCCGCGACGATTGCCGCGCGCGGTACTCCGTCGGCGCCCTGCCACGCGAGCACCTCGGGCTCGTCGTCAACGGTGCCCTGCTCCGCCGCGATCGAGAGAAGTCCGATCACACTTCCTACCCCCTGCGTCGCGGGGTATCGAGCGAGGACATCTGCGACGGTGCACGATTGCACCTCGGCGAGCAGGTCGTTGATGTTCCGGGTGAGTTCGTCGAAGTCGATCTCGGTCTCGCGAGCGATAGCCCGCATCTCCTCGAGGCTCGCGAGGGATGCCGTCTGCGTGACGATCTCGTCGGTGGCGGCGAATTCGGCGGGATCGTGGAGGTCGATCGCCCCGACGCTTGACATGGCCACGGCCGAGAGATCCAGAGTGAGCGACGTCGGATGCCATGGACGCGTATGCGCGGATGCTTCCACACCCGCGTGCTGAGCCTCTCGCAGAAGAGTCCTCAGTACCCGGTCGCGCTGGTAGTCCTGCGACTGCACGTAGCGGCGCAGCGCCCGGGCGAACAATGTGATGACGTCGTGGATCTCCGCGCTTCGTCCCTTGAGCGTGGTGAGGAAGGAGCGCAATGCCCGGCGTTCATCCGAGGTGAGGTCACGAGCGAATCCGCGGTCGAGGATGCGGCGAATGTCGGCCTCGAACGCGGCACCGAGTGCAGGGTCGAGCACGAGCTGTGAGAAGGCAGCGAAACTGCGGCCTGCATCCGAGTCGGAGATGTGGTCGATTCCGCGGAAGACTTCGTCTACGACCGACGCCTGAGAAACATCGGACTCGACGATCTTCGCCCTCAGCGACGCATTCAGCGCCTCGAACTCAGCACGCACCCGAGAGAAATCGTCCGGCACGTCCGCCGCCTGCGCCAACACATCGCGAACGCGTTCGAGCGCCCGGTCCTCGTCTATCGCGGTCTCGTCACCCGAACGCAGGCTCTCGATCCGCCGCTCGATTGACTCGATCTCTTCTTGGAGCAGCGCGATGCGTGCTGACACGTCAGGATCAGTGTCGATCGCGAGGCGACGGACCTGCGCCGCAAGGCTCGCAAGCCGAGACTCGGTCACACTAGAACGCGGGGCGGCGCGACCCTGCAGGAAGCGGATCCCGGCGATCGCGTCCGGGGAAAGCTCGAGCGTCTCACCCCGCGCTTCCGATGACGGCCGACGCACCAGGAAGCCGGCCGAGCGCCACTCTCCGCAGTACCCCTTCGCAGTCAACGGCAGGATCAGCCCCTGTGCGCGGAGCCGCTCGAGGTCGGCATCGATCCGCTCGTACAGCTCCTCAGCGTCGACTTGGCGCTCGTCTCCGCCCAGGTGGGTGCCGAGAAGACCGGCGACCACGGGTGCGCTGTCGGCTCGAAGCAGCTTCCACGCCGCATCGCGCTCCGCAAGCTGGGCGAGCTCGAGGACCTGGGCGACGGCGGGCACGCGTCCATTCTGAAGGAACACACCGACATCCGTTGACGCGACGACAGCCGCGGATTGTTCGGACGGAGTCACCCGATCAGGTAGACCATTCCACGGCCGTCCGCTGCGAGCGTCTCGACGAACGTCTGCGCCCGCCTGAGGTAGTCAAGGACGTAGCGAAGCTCGTCGTCGTCGTCGGCTCCGTGCCTGCTGCGCCAAGTGCGCGCCCACGTTCGCACCTGGTCCTCGTCGATCGCACAGAGGTCGTCCCGAATCGCCGGCACCTCCACCGGGAGGATCGTCCTCACCCACGGGTCCCACCCGAGCCCGTGCATCGTTACGCTCCCCTCGAACATCCGGTAGCAGGAGCCTGCGTCGGGAACATCGGTCGTCGGACACGTGAGGGACTGCAGGGCGGACCATACCTTGTCGAGATAGAGCATGTCGCGCTTCGGCGAGACCTGCTCGAACGTCGCGACACTCACGCTTGCGTGCGGTTCCAGGCCCCACGCGTCAGCAAGCGGGTCACTGGAGAGGATGCTGTGCGGGTCATCGACCGCCTGCTCAGCGAGGTCGGCGTCGAAGGCGTATGCGTAGTAGCGGATTCCCATGCGGGCAGCATCTCGACGAGGACGTCGCTCTGATGGCGGCATCCGACGAACTGGGGACAGCGTGCCCGAATCCGCCGCTGTGGAGGACGGGAGGCCTTCGCATGGCCCGTGGAGACCGAGGGATTCGCGCTCGCGGTCTCGCAGGCAGCGGCACTGAACTTTCGACCGGTCCGGCCGCAACCGAGCAGGTTGATGAACAAGAACTCCCGATCGAGTTCAGATCGCCCAGCGTGAGGCGCTTCGCAAACGTGGCAGAAGTGGCGGATTTCGTGGCAGAAGCAGAATAAAACCCTCTGACCGGGGGTTTTTCGGCGGAGACGGAGGGATTTGAAACTCGTCGAAACCGTTCTACGTTGATCGTTCTCGTTCCTTCCGGGTCGAACTTCCGCGGAAAGGCACGGGCAACGCGTGCGTAGTTTGAGCTCTCGCTCCCCCTCGTTCCCGGCGATTCCTTTGCAAACGTGGGCACCGCGTGGGCACGAGCTGGCGTGAACTGGAGCCACGCGATGACCCCGTCACGCGGGTTCAACGCGACCATTCTGTCGCGCTTGAAAGGCGCCGGGAAGACCCTTTCGGATGCCGTTTCGAGTGAGACCTCGGATTCCAGCCGAGCGGTCACTCGGATGGGCTAACACGGAGAGGTTCATGCAGGCACGGTGCAGTTGCAGTTGCACGAAATGGATCCGCAATCGGGCACCGCGCGCATGAGGCCCGTCACGGGCGGCGGTGGACCCGACCCACATCAGCCGGGTCTGGACGCGACTGTCGTTCTTGAAGCTCAAGCCGAGGAAGTCTACGCAACGGCGACCGTGCCGCGCATCGGGCCGCCGAACTACGCGAAGTCTTCGGCTGTGGCGCCTTCGTACCCGAAGAAGGCAAGGTATGCAGGGACCATCTCGAGCAGCATGTCGCGGCCCACTAGAGGATCGTGCACCCTCTTTCACTGGGAGGGGGCCACGTTGCGGTATGCGCCGTCGAGGTTCCAGATCTTCAGCGGCTTGACCTTGACGATCTCGTCACCGATGACACGCACACCGACCGCGTCCGCGAGAGTCGGGTAGACCCGGCTGGTGAGCGACTTCTCGCCGTTGACGTACGCCTCGACGACGGAGCGGTCGATGTAGGTGTGCACGGTGACCTTGCCGTTCGGCCCTACCTCGAGCGAGCCCTGATGGACGCCCCTACGGGTCCGGGTCCAGCGAGGAGAACGCGTAGTTGCGCACGTCGAGCTGAACGACGAGCGCGGAGTGTCCCAGGCTGTCGGCGAGCGCCGTGCCGTCGTCGACGAGGACGTCTCCGATGACGACGCTCCCCCTTCGGCGTCGAGCGCTCGTGCGAACTCTGCGCCCAGCCCGCGGGCTGCGCCGCTGATCAGGGCGACTTTCCGGCTGTGCGTTGCATGGTGCGGATCATTTCCTCGGTGATGGTCGTGTTGGTCAGAGACGTGCGAGCAGGCTGTTCACGAGTGTCCCCGGGTCGCTGGCGCCAGCCATCCCGACGAGGGTGCGAAGGGGGATGGAGCCGGCGAGCCGGAGCGTCTCGCCGCCGGTGAGGTTCCGGGCCTCGGGGTGAAGGTTGGCCAGTTCCGTTTCCAGAAGGAGGCGCCCTTCCGGATGCTCCATCCACTCGTTCAGGGTGGAGTCCTCGTCCAGCGCCCTGATGTCGTCGGGGATTGCGATCTCGACCTCGGTGCTCAGCCTGATGTCGCGCGAGGATGTGCCGACGGCGACACCGAACCGTCCTGATTCGGCGCGCCAGCCGTCGTCCCAGAACGCCCAGGCTCGCGCGGGCAGGTCAATGACGACGCGCTGTGACGCACCGGACTCGAGCGTGACCTTCTGGAATCCTGCGAGTTCACGGACCGGGCGGTCGACGCTCGCCTCCGGATCCGCGACGTAGACCTGCACCACGTCGGCTCCGCGCCGGCTGCCCGTGTTCGTGACCGTCACTTGGACGCGAGCGCCCGTATGGTCGGCGTCCACGGTGAGATCCGAATACGCGAAGCTGGTGTAACCGAGGCCGTGTCCGAAGGGATAGGCGACGTCGCGCGCGGTTTTGTCGTACCAGCGGTAGCCGACGTAAATCCGCTCGCCGTAGTAGACCTTCCCGTTGGCACCCGGCCAGTTGATCAGGGTCGGCGTGTCCTCCAGCCGGAGCGGGATCGTCTCGGCCAGACGCCCCCCGGGCTCCCGGTCGCCGAAGAGGATGTCGGAGACCGCACCGCCGCCGGCCTGCCCGGAAAGCCAGGTCTCCAGAATCCCGTCGACGCGGGAGTCGAACGAGGAGACGTCGACGACCCCGCCGTTGCTGAGGACGACCACGACTTTCGGGGCGACCTTGAGCACCGCCTCGAGCACTCGCAGCTGGCGGGCGGGAAGCCGCAAGTGCGTCCGGTCGTACCCTTCGGACTCGTCGATGGACGGGAGGCCGAGGAATAGGATGGTCACATCAGCCTGCGCCGCCGTGTCGCGTGCCTCGGCGAGAAGCGCCTCATCGTCGCCTGCGATGGGTCCTTCCTCCTCCACGGCGAACGCGGGCGCGAACAGCACGGTCCGCGAGGTCCGGTCGCGGATGGCGTTGAGCGCGTCGTCGAGCCGGGTGGGGTTGATGTGCGAGCTGCCCGCACCTTGATAGCGGGGCGACCGCGCGAACTCGCCGAGCACGGCGATCGGACCTCCGTCGTCCGCCGGCAGCGGGAGGATGTCCCCCTCGTTCTTGAGCAGGACGGCACTCGCCGCGGCGAGTTCACGGGCGAGCTCGTGGTGCGCGTCCCAGTCGACCTCGGTAATTTCTACCCGATCCGCTCGGAGCCGTTCGTGGACGTCGACCACCCGGGCTGCGGCTACGTCGACCACACTCTCGTCGAGCTGCCCTCGCTGTACTGCGTCGACGATGGCGGCCGTCCCGCGTCCGGAGCTCGTCGGCATCTCCAGGTCGAGCCCCGCCTCGAGGGTCGGAACCCGGTCGGTGACGGCTCCCCAGTCGGACATGACGTAGCCGTCGAAGCCCCACTCGTCGCGGAGCACCGTGGTCAGCAGCCACCGGTTCTCGGACGCGAAGACCCCGTTGATGCGGTTGTAGGAGCACATGAAGGTGGCGGGGCGCGACTCCTCGACGATGATCTCGTAGCCCCGGAGGTAGAGCTCGCGCAGCGTCCGCTCGTCGGCCTCGGCGCTGATCCGCTGGCGGTCGGTCTCCTGGTTGTTCACCGCGAAGTGCTTAACCGATGCACCGACGCCCTGACTCTGGATGCCGCGGACCCAGGCGGCGCCGAGCTTCCCCGTCAGAATCGGGTCCTCCGAAAAGTACTCGAAGTTGCGTCCACACAGCGGCGACCGCTTGATATTGACACCGGGCCCGAGGAGGACATCGACTCCGAGCACGCGACTCTCGCGGCCGAGCGCCTCACCCAGACGCTCCAGCAGTTCCGGGTCCCAGGTGGAACCGGTGGCGGCAGCCGTGGGGAAGGCGGTCGAGGGGAGGCTGTCGTTGATGCCGAGGTGATCGGCTTGACCGTCTTGCTTCCGGACGCCGTGCGGCCCGTCGGTGAGGGTCGCCGCCTCGATGCCCACGCGCTCGATGGCTGCGGATGTCCAGAACGAGCCGCCGGACAGCAGCGACGCCTTCTCCTCCAGCGTGAGGTTCTTCAGCTGCGGGTGGTTCATCGGTTTCTCTCCTTCGTGAGCGGCTCGGAATCTTCACCGGCATGGAGCCGGATCGCGACGTTGTCGTGTCCCTGAGAGGTCACACGGACGTCGATCGCCCCGGGGCCGGTCGGGCGGATGACCGCAAGGGCGCGGCCGTCGAACGTCCGCCACCGGTCGGCGTCGAAGCGCTCGGTGGTGGAGGGGTTCGCGCTGCACATGCCCGCGAGCACTCCGGCGCCGGTGACCTCGACGACGACCTCTTGATCGTGCGAAGCGACCAGTCGGCCCGAGTCGTCGCGGAATTCGATCGCGATGAAGGCGAGGTCGGCGTCGTCCGCCGTGAGTTCCCTCCGATCGGCGGATGCGGTGAGACGCGGCGCTCCCGCTGTGACGAGCGTGGTCCGGCCCACCTCCCGGCCGTCGGTGTAAGCAACCGCCTCCAGGGAGCCGGCCGCGTATTCCACGTTGAACAGGGCGAGCAGCGGCACTTCGTCGCCGACCCGCTGCCGCCCGAGCTCGCGGCCGTCGAGCAGCAGGGCCACCTCCTCGGCCGCCGCGTACACCTCGACTCTGATGCCGCGGCCCTCGAACCCGGGCCACGTCCAGGACGCGACCGAGTCGCTCCAGCCCCACGGCGACCGCTGTGCGAACGGCTCGTCGTAGCGGTCGGGTCGATGGACGGCGATGTACGGCTCCGCCCGGAGCCCGTAAACGATCTCGCGGTAGTAGGAGATCGGCCTGCGATACCCGGTGATGTCGAGATCGCCGGTGTTGGCGGTCAGGAAGGGGAACTCCCCTTCGAGCGCCAGCTGCTGCCCCTCGGCACGCGGCGAGTAGTTCGTCGATCCCAATCCGACCTCGCCGAGGTAGTCCCATCCCGCCCAGGTGAAGTCTCCGATGACATGCGGCAGGGAGGTGATCAGCGGCCAGAGCCTCCCGATCTGCGAGGGGAAGCTCTCCGACCCGACGATCACCCGGCCGGGGTAGAGCTGGGCATCCTGCGCGTACCGCGTCTCCCCGTAGTTCAGCCCCAGCACGTCGAGGGCTGCGCTCGACTCCTCGATCCGCTCCCCGGCGACGCGGCTGGCGCTGACCGTGCCGAAGTAGTCCCCCTCCGACATGATCTGGTTGAGTCCACCGAACTCCTCCATGAGTGCCGGGATGTCGTCCAGCGACGCCAAGAGGGCGTTGACCCCGTTGGTCACGAGCCGGGTCGGGTCGAGGGCGCGCACGTGCTCCGCCAGCCCCCGGGCGATCCGGGCGCCGTGACGGCTGCCCGTCTCCGCGATCTCGTTGCCGATCGAGTAGATGATGACGCTCGGGTGGTTGCGATCCTTTGCGACCATCGCCGTGAGGTCCTCGCGCCACCACTGGGGGAAGTCGAGCGCGTAGTCAAACGGGGACTTGCCGCGGGTCCACATGTCGAACGCCTCGTCCATGACGAGGACACCGAGGCGGTCGCACGCGTCGAGCATGGCCGACGAGATCGGGTTGTGGGCGCTTCGGATCGCGTTGAAGCCGGCCTCTTTCAGGAGTGCCACCCGGCGCTCCTCGGCTCGGCCGATGGCGGCGGCGCCCAGCGGCCCGTTGTCGTGGTGGACGCTCGCCCCGCGTATGGTCACAGCCTCTCCGTTGATCTCCAGGCCGACGGCCGGGTCCACCGTCACCGTGCGGATGCCGAAGCGCACCTCCACCGGCTCGGAGTCCTCAAGCGCGATACGCAGGGTGTGGAGGTGCGGGTGGTCGGGCGACCACAGTGCGACATCGTCGATGTAGAAGCGCTGGCGGACGGTGGCGTCCTCCCCGCCGACCAGCGTCGCCGGGGTCGACGCGGAGGCGACCGGCCGTCCGTCCGGATCGAGCACCTGCGACGACGCTCGGACCGTCCGGGTCGGGATCCCGGCGTTGCGGAGGCGAGTCCGGACCTCGATCACGGCCCGCGTTCCGGCTAGCCGGACGGTGTCGACCTCGATTCCGTCGGGAACGATGTGCAGCGGGGCGTCCACGTGCAGGGACACCGGACGGTGGAGACCCGCTCCGGAGTACCAGCGGGAGTCTTGGCCGGCCCGCACCTCGATCCTCAGCTCGTTCTCCTCCCCGATTCGCAGGAAGGGGGTCAGATCCACGAAGAAGCGCGCGTACCCGTCGGAGCGGTTGCCCACCAAGTCGTTGTTGAGGAATACCTGAGCGTGGCGATACGCACCCTCGACTTCGAGCCGGACGATCGCGCCCTCCCACTCTTCCGGCGCCGGGAACTGCTTGACGTAGGTGTACGCGCCGTTCGGGTAGTAGGCGCCGGCTCCGCGACCGGGCGCATCGGGGGTGCGCTCCTCGTCCCGCAATGCGTCATCCGGCAGCTGGACGGCGATCTCATCCGACGTCGGGCCCGCGGCGAACGCTCCTCGCGGGGCTCGGCGTGTCCAGCCCGAGTTGAACGGGATTCTCGTCATCAGTCACTCTTCCTTCGTGGAGGCGGGGGAATCGTTGGAGAGCTGCCCTCGGATCTCGTCCAGTGTGTCGAAGACGTCGGCCGTCGCCTCCAGGGTGTGCAGGGGGTGCTCGTGCTCGCCGGCGAGGATGGAGGCGGTTACCGCGCGCAGCATGGGGACGTAGCCGTGCCCTTCCGGCGTCGTCTCGATGACCTCCTCGACCATCGCTTCCTCCGCCGCGTGATGAAGGGTCGCCCGGGATGCGGACCAGAACGCCGTGTCGAGGGCGATCCATCCGCGGGTGCCGTTCACGGAGGCGACGAGGTCGAGGAACTCGGTCATGGATGAGGCGCCCTGGGCGAAGCGACCCTCCGGATAGTGGAGCGTGTAGTTCTCACGCAGGTCCACCCCGTCGTCGCGCACCACTCCGGCCGCCGTCACGCTCTCCGGTCGCCCGAGGAACAGCTGAGCGAGCGTCACGGGGTAGATGCCCTGGTCGAGAAGCGTGCTGCCGCCGGGTCTCCACCGGCTCGAGCCGTCCTGCGGAAACGGCGCTCCGAACGAGGCGCGCACGCTACGCACCTCGCCGATGGCGCCGCTCTCCACAAGCTCCTGGACCCGCCGGTGCAGTGGATTGAACTTCATCCACATCGCCTCCATCAGGAACCTTCCTGACCGGCGGGCGATCCCGGCCAGCTCGCGCACCTCGGCAGCGTCCACACCGATCGGCTTCTCGCACAGCACGTGACGGCCGCATTCGAGAGCTTCACGCGCCAGGCCGAAATGCGTCACATGCGGCGTGCCGATGTACACGGCGTCGATGTCCGAATCCAGCATCCGACCGTAGTCGGAGAACCGCCGCGGGATGCCGAAGTCGTCGGCGAAGGCATCCGCCGAGGTCTGGCTCCGGGATGCGACGGCGACGAGCTCCGCGTCCTCGACCAGAGCGAAGTCGGCGGCCATCTGCCGGGAGATGACGCCCGTGCCGACGACGCCCCAGCGGAGCGGTCCACTCACCGGACGTGGCCTTCGAGCGTGCTCGACCGGGCTGTGCGCGCCACCTCGCCTAGCCAGGCGAGGCTCGGCTTCGGGGTGCGGACGAAGGTGGTGCGGTCAACGGCGATCAGACCGAAGGTCGGCCCCCAGTGGCCCCACTCGTAGTTGTCCAGCAGGCTCCAGTGCAGGTACCCGCGCACGTCGATCCCGTCGTCGATGGCGGACTCCAGGTGGCCGAGCGCCTCCCGGGTGTAGTGGATACGGCGGTCATCGTCGGCCGTGGCGATGCCGTTCTCCGTCACGAGGACGGGCAGGCCGGTGACCTCGGCGGCGTGCCGGACCGCCATGCCGAGCGCGTCGGGCCGATAGGCGGTGCCGACGAGCGTGTTGTCTGGGTGGTCGGGATGCGGGACGAGACCGTTCGCGTCGACGGCCTGGGAGGAGTACGACTGCACGCCGATGAAGTCGTCCCCGCGCGCCGCCTCGAGGTACAGGTCCTCGAGGTTGTAGAGCACTTCGCGGAACTTCTCCTCGTTGCCGGGCGTGGAGGTGAGTGCACCGTTGGCGACAGTCCAGCCGACCTTCGCGCCGGTGCGCTCGCGGACGATGTCCCGCACGGCGTGGTGTGCGGCGACGAAGGGGAGGCCGAACTCGGGAGTCGGCACCGGCAGGCTCGCCGCGATGCGGGTCCGGTCACCCTCGCTCTGCACCGTGGGGCTCAGCCACTCGTCGAGCGAACCGGTGCGCATGGCCTCCTGCAGCATGATCATCATCGCCATCTGGTTCGGCTCGTTGATCGTGACCACCCATCCGACGCCGTCCAGGATGGTGGTCGCCTCGGTCACATACGACGCGAACCTCTCGGTCGCGCGCTCTGCGAGCCAGCCTCCCTCGTCCGCGAACCAGCCCGGGCTGGAGAAGTGGTGCAGCGTGACGACGGGGGTCACGCCGAACTCGGCACAGGTGTCGATCATGCGGCGGTAGTGCGCCAGCTCCGCGCGCGAGAACTGCCCAGGACGCGGTTCGATGCGTGCCCACTCGATCCCGAATCGGTAGCTGTCGAGCCCTGCCTCGGCCAGAAGCCGGATGTCCTCCCGGTAGCGGTGGTAGCTGTCGTCCGCGTCGCCGCTGGGCTCCATCCCGGGCATCAGCCCTTCGCGGGCCCACCAGTCGCTGTTGACGTTGTTTCCCTCGACCTGGTGCGGCGCGGTGCTCGCACCCCAGAGGAACGTCGCGGGGTAGGTCATGCGGACTCCTTCAGCGAGTGGTCGGAGAGGCGATCGTTCGGCATCAACGCACCCCGCGCACCTTGAAGAGGATGATGAGCGCACCGATGAGGGCGACAGCTCCCGACACGATGTACATCAGCGTGTAGTTCGGCGAGGACGAAGCCGCCCCGATGGCCAGGACGCCGGCTGCCGCCAGGGGGCCCACAGTGCCGGGAAGCTGCTGCGCCAGCTGCATGATCCCGAGGTACCGGCCGGATTCCTCGCGGTTGGGCAGCACATCCAGCACGATCGCCTGGTCCACTGTGGAGAACGCGCCGATGGCGAGTGTCCCGAGGAGGGCGCCGGCGATGAGGCCGGGGAGCTGGTACGAGAACGCGGAGATCAGCGTTCCACCGAACATGATCACCCCCGCGAGCAGGACGAAGATCTTGCGACGCTTCAGGCGGTCCGACAGGAATCCGACTCCGAGTGCGCCCAGCGCCCCGAACAGCACGCCGCCGATGCCGACGATCGCGACGATCCCCCCGACCTTGCTCACCGGGAGACCGAGCCGGGCGGCGATGAAGTAGGTGCCGTAGGTCGTGGTGAACGACAGGCCGAAGAATAGGAGCGCACGACCGAGCCAGTTCCAGGCGTAGTCCGGCGCTTTACGCGGGTTGAACACCATCCGTGCGAACACCTGGCCGACGGAGGTCTTCTCGGGTTCGGCGAGTCCGGGCACGTCCCGCGCGAAGATTGCGAAGAGCAGCATGCCGATGACGCCGATGAAGCCCGGGATGAGGAACAGCAGAGTCAGCTGCGTGGCGAACGCGGACACCAGCGCCACACCGAAGATGGGCGCGGCCATGTTGGCGAAGCCGTTGTAAGCGGACACCCGGCCGCGCTGCTGTTCCGGCAGGCGGTCGCCCAGGAAGGCGATCACCATGTTGGTCGCCGTCTGCCAGCCGAGAAGAGTGAAGATCCAGCCGAGGACCACGATCGGGATCGACGGAGCTACGGCCAGGATGAACAGGCCGACGAGGCCGGCGACGACACCGCCGATGACCCACGGTCGGCGACGGCCGAGGCGGCTCCTAGTGCGGTCCGAGAGCACGCCGATCAGCGGCGTGGCGACGACCGAGGCGATCGCCCCGATCCCGGTGATGACGCCTAGCACTCCCACCTGACCGGGAACCAGAACGTCGAGCTTCACGCTCAGCGAGAACGCGATCGGCGTCACCACGGCCATCGACGCTCCGAAGGTGAGGAAGACGAGGACCCAGATCAGGCCGGCGCCCATCCGCGGAACCTCTGGCGTCTTATCCGGATCGGCGACGGCGATGCCGGATGCGACCCCGGCCGGCGGCAGCAGGACTGCGTCGGCGACGACTTCGTCCACCACGGAGGGGTCGACGGGGCGGGTGCTGCGCTGGGTGCCCCTGCGCTCGGCGGGTGATGTGTCCACAACAATCTCCATTGATCGGTCAAATACTGCGCTACGGCGCGAATTTCGATGAGCGTATCCAATCCTGCGCTGTGGCGCAAGATTGGATATGGTTGAGATATGGTTACCGCTGCACCGACCACCTCGCCCGGCACGGCCCCCGCCCGCGCGGGCGGGTCGCGGGGCCGCTACGCCAAGTCGGAAGACGTGCAGCAGCGGATCGTGGGCGCCGCCACCGAGGTGTTCGGGGTGAGCGGCTATCACGCCGCGACGTTCAAGGAGGTCTCGCGGCGGGCAGGGGTCAGCGAGCGCGGCCTTGCCTACCACTTCCCGACGAAGGAGGCGCTGCTCGCTGCTGTGGTCGACCGACACGAGCGGTGGCGCTCGGTGATGGTCCTCCCGGCGACGGGTCTCGGCGCCTTCGCCGCCGTGCTCGCCGTGGTTGGAGCCGACGCAGGTCTCCCGGGCATCGTGACCCTACATAGCCTGCTCAGCGGGGAGGCGACCCCCGTGGATCATCCGCTCCACGAGCACTACCGCTCGCGTTACCTCGATCTGCGAACCTACCTGGCGCGCGCATTCGCGGCCGCGCAGGCGGAAGGCCAAGCCGCCTCCGTCCTGAGCCCCGAAGACCTGGCGGCGGGCATGATCGCGCTGCTCGACGGCCTGCAGCTGCAGTGGCTGTACGACCAGCAGGCGATCGACGTGGTCCGGATCGTGGAGGGTCACCTGGCGGCCGTGTTCACGCCGACGGCCATGGAGAGCATCCGCGCCCTGTGCGGCGAGTTGATGGCCGCCGCCGAACAGCGCATCCGGACCGCTCCGGCCTAACCTCATAGCCCGTGCGACAGCGTGGTCCAGCCGCGTCCGCAGGCCGTCGATGACATCACGGGCACCGTTCAGAACCCGCCGCACTGCCGTGGAGATGAACCCCTATCGGCGCGGATGCGGCTGAGCGTGTCACCTGGCGCCCGTTGTTGACCACGCTTGTCGCAGGTTGCGCCACAGGTCTCCATCGTGAAGGGGATCCCGGTCCGCACCCGGAACGCTGAGCACGCGGAGCCAGGGAAATTCCGATCCGATGCTCTCCCAATCCACGTTCCCGGCCAGTGGCGCGCCTGATCGGACGAATCCGACGAGAGCGCTCGACATGTGCTCGGCCAGCGTGTGCGCTCCATCGGGGAGGGTCCCGCCGTCCGTAATCGCGACGTCGAGGTTGTTGAAGAAATAGGGAAGCTCGCTGGCGTGGGCTGACGCGGAGGGGTCTCCTGCTCGCGCGCCGCCGACGAAGACGTATCCGTATGTGTTGGGTGAGGGAGCTCGCGCCTGAAGAAGCCGATCAGTCGGACGCCGATAGCGCACGTCAGTGAGTAGGTGATCCAGCACATCGAGCTCAGTGGCAGCGCGTCCCAGCAACCCTGCGATTGCCGCTGAATAGGCCTCGACATCCCGCGGCGACGCACGCCCAGCCAAGACCTCGATCGCAGACTTTCGCTGACGTTCAGTGAGGGTGTCTGCGCTTCCGGCCGCTTCGGTGAGGTTTGTCCCGGCGAGCAGCGAGACCGGTGCGAGCGCTTGTGATCTCCACGCATCTAGCGGCTGGATCGGGACTGCGCGTGTGCCGAGAA
This sequence comes from Microbacterium sp. Leaf288, assembly GCF_001422925.1. Classification (GTDB taxonomy): domain Bacteria; phylum Actinomycetota; class Actinomycetes; order Actinomycetales; family Microbacteriaceae; genus Microbacterium. The sequence continues at coordinate 86,102 of NZ_LMNI01000011.1, read as the reverse complement.
CCGGCTGGAACGGCATTGGCAGCGTCGGTATCGAAGGGGTTCTCTGCCTGGTGACTGTCGTCTGCGCGACCAGGATGCGCTCAATACTCAAACGGAGAGCGTCCTCTGGATTGCTCACCCCTGCTGCGCTGAGGAACGACTCGGTCACGGAATGAGCATCTTCGGCGGTGAGCGCACGCTCCGCGGTGCCGCTCGACATGACAACACGATGAACGAGACCGTCGGCAAGCGGTGAAGCCGCGACGGTAGCGGCCAACGCCGCACCCGCGGACTGCCCGAAGAGAGTCACTTGGCCCGGGTCTCCGCCAAACTGCTCAACATTGGCCCTGACCCACGACAGCGCGGCGACGATGTCATGGACAGCGACGGCCCCGCTCTCGGCGAACCTCGCGTCTATGGCGCGATCAAGAGCCAGGAAGCCCAGCGCGCCCAGCCGGTAGTGGACCGAGATCACGACGAGACCCTCGGCCGCAAGTCGGGAACCATCCGTTACCGGGTCGGCGTGGGACCCATATTGGTTTGCCCCGCCGTGCACGAAGACGAGTACGGGCAACCCATCGGCTCGCGATCGGGGCCGCCAGATCGAGGCGTTGAGACATGATTCCTCCGCCATCGGGGCGGAGGGGCTGAGGAGCGTGACACCTTCGACTACAGGCTGAGGTGCTGCAGGGCCAGGACGAACGCGCCGCCGAATCCCGTGCCACGTCGGCGCGGTTCGCGGCGGACGAAACCGGACAGGCACTCCGAAAGGGACGTCGAAGAACACTTCGACACCGGGGTGTCTGGCAGGCACTGATCCGATCTGCCCCTGGCGAAGTGCCACCACTCCGTCAGTCATCGTGCACCCCACTTCTGTGCCGTCGGCAGCACGTCCATGCTGTCACCCGCTGGTCCGTCGACAGGCTTATTGCGCAACGGGGGCCCGGCGCCCTAGAAGCTGGAAGTGAATGCTCTCCGGATCATCGGATCGGATCTCTGCGCGAACGATTCGCCCATCGATAGCCCGAGCTAATTTCGAAGCTGCAAGCCAGCTGTTTTTGACGGTGTCAGGTTCTGGCGCTTCAGGCTGTGAGCCGCATTGCCCAGTTGCCGAATCAACGGCGACGCGCGCGCAGTCGTGGGTGCGCCGTCGTGATGGCACTCGAACTGAGCGGGTCAGATCAACGCGCTGATCTCGCCTTGCCGGCGACGGCGACGTGTACGAGCGCTCCGCTCGTGTGAGCCACAGCCGCGATTCCTCGCTTGAGATCGTCGTTGTCCCACCGTGCGGGTCAGAAGCTGGCACCCGAGCGACTTGCGCAATATTTGGCAAGCGTGAGTGAGCGGCCGCCCGTCCTGGGTAGCGTGGCGGCAGCAGAGTCCTGTCAGGCTGGAGCCACCCCATGACCGTCACGCCCTTCAACGATGATTGGACCGTCCGCCCGAAAATCAGCGGCTTCGTCAATCTGATGGGCGGATCGGAATCGACCGACGTCACGCTCCCGCACGACGCGATGATCACGCTCCCGCGCTCGGAGCACGCGTCGGGCGGCGCACCCTCGGCATTCTTCCCCGGAGGGGAGGTTGAATACTCGAAGCGGTTCTACGTGCCCACGGAGTGGCGGGCGAGGCGGGTGGCACTCCAGTTCGATGGCGTGTACCGCGATGCGATGGTCTACGTGAACGATGAGTTCGCCGGGCAGTGGCGATACGGCTACAGCGTGTTCCGCCTCCCGGTGGATGCCCATCTGCGCTACGGCACGGTGAACACAGTCCGTGTCGAGGCGCGCGCTCACCGCGACTCCCGCTGGTACACGGGGCTCGGCATCTATCGGGACGTGCATCTGGTTGTCACGCCGCTCGCCCACATCATCGACAATGCCGTGCGGGTGACGACGCCCGACGTCGACGCCGAACGCGCTGTGGTCGAGTCGGCTGTGCAGGTAGCGAACGAGGACGTCATCTCCCGCCGGCTCACTCTTGCTGTCGAGATTCGCGATGCGTCGGGGGCGGTCGTCGCAGATGATCGGACCCCGGTCACTCTTCGCCCCGGCGCCGCCACCACGGTGAGGAGTCGGCTGTACGTAGACGAGCCTCATCGCTGGGGAGTGGATGACCCCTACCTCTACTCCTTCACCGCTCGCATGCTCGACGAGGAAGATCCGGCCACCGAACACGAACTGGTCGTGTCGTTCGGTGTGAGGACGCTTCGGATCGATCCACGGCATGGGCTTCGCATCAATGACGAGACAGTCAAGCTCCGCGGCGCGTGCATCCATCACGACAACGGGCCGCTGGGGGCGGCCACGATCCGCCGCGCCGAGGAGCGGCGGATCGAGATTCTGAAGGAAGCCGGATTCAACGCGGTGCGCAGTTCGCACTATCCGATCAGCCCCGCGATGCTCGACGCGTGCGACCGGCTCGGCATGCTGGTGTTCGACGAAGCGTTCGACGCGTGGACCGAGATGAACCAGCCCTTCGACTACACGCTGGACTTTCCCGAGTGGTGGGAGCGCGACATCGACGCGATGGTGCGCAAGGACTTCAATCACCCCAGCGTCATCCTCTACAGCATCGGGAACGAGATCCACGAGTACGGATCAGGCGCCGGCGGCATCCTCTCGCGCGAGATCGCCGAGCGCATCCGTGCGAACGACGAGACTCGCTTCATCACGACGGCGGTCAGCAGCTTCTGGGCAGTCGCGGGTGAGGTCATCGGCGAACTCAAGGATCGGCTCGACACTGCCGTTGCCCGCGGCGTCAACGACGTGATGAACGAGATGACGGAGTTCTTCGATGCCGTCACCGTCTCGGACGTCGTAACGGTCCGCACAGCGGAGTCGCACGCGGCCGCCGACATCGCGGGACTCAACTACGCCGAGGCACGCTATGCCCCCGACGCCGCCCGATTCCCGAATCGCGTCGTGCTGGGGACGGAGACCAACCCTCGTGTGACCGCGATGTCCTGGCGGGAGACCTTGGCACACGACCATGTGATCGGCGGATTCACCTGGACCGGTTGGGACTATCTCGGCGAAGTGGGACTGGGCAGAACCGACTACACCGACGATCTCGAGGTCCGCGGCGGCGGGGACCCGGCGTTCCCGTGGCTCACGGCCTGGGCCGGTGACATCGACATCACCGGGATGCGTCGACCACAGTCCTTCTACCGCGAGATCGTGTACGGCCTCCGCCGAGACCCCTACATCGCAGTCCTCAGACCCGAGCACTACGGGCGACGGCGGCTGGAGATGCAATGGGCCTGGAGCGATGCGATCTCGAGCTGGACATGGGACGTTCCCGTCGGTTCGCGCGCCGAGATCGAGGTGTACTGCGATGCGGATGAGGTCGAACTCATCCTGAACGGCGAGTCACTGGGGCGACGGCCCGCAGGCGCGGAGAACGACTTCACTGCTCGGTTCGACATCGAGTACCACCCGGGCGACCTGGTTGCGGTGGCGTACCGCGACCAGGTTGCCAGTGAGCGCAGCACCCTTACCACCGCGCAGGGTCGCGTGCTCACGGCTCATGCGGACCGCGAGCAGATCCGGAACGACTCCGGCGATCTGGCCTTCGTGACGATCGAGTTCGCGGACCCCGCGGGCGTGCCGAACCCGTCGCGCGACAGCTCGATCGAGGTGCGAGTAGATGGACCTGGCCGCCTGCAGGCACTCGGCACCGCTCGGCCGGCGACCGCTGAGCGCTTCGACGCGACAAGCTGCACCACATTCGATGGTCGCGCACTCGCGATCGTGCGGCCCACCGGGCCGGGAGAGATCATCGTCACGGTGGGCGCTGAAGGAGAGACGGCCAGGACCGCTATCACCGTTCTGGAGACGTGAGTCGGCCGCCCGCTGCGGTCGACTCACGATCGGTTCACTCTCCGGCGACCCCTGGGCGCTATCCCCTCAGCTCGCCCAGAACGCTCGCGCACGTCCATCGATGACAGCATCCGTGTGCACGACGATGTCCGTGCGGAGCCGAATATCGGCTGAAGATGCGCCGACGAGGATCTCGACCTCGCCGGGCTCGATCCGCCATTGCATCAGCTCGTCGAGAAAGGCGAACTGGCTCGCAGCCAGACGGAACGTGACCATCGTGGATTCACCGGGATCCAGGCTCACTCGCCGGAACCCCGCGAGCTCTTGCGCAGGTCGAGTCATCGAGGCGTAGAGATCGCGGACGTAGAGCTGGACGACTTCGACGCCCGGCCTCTCCCCGACATTCGCGAGGGTGAAGGAGACCTGGAAGCCCTCACCGTCGATATCGTCGACTCGTTCCACACCCAGTTCGGAGTAGTCGAACTTGGTGTACGAGAGCCCGTGTCCGAACGGATACCGGGGGATATGCGGGCTGTCGACGTAGTCCGGGAACCCGATGCTTCCTCCCTGGTGCCAGCTCGATCCGTTGCTGTGGTTGTACGGCACCGGCACCTGCCCAGCGTTGCGCGCCACGCTGACCGGCAGCCGACCGGAGGGCCCTACTGCCCCGGTGAGGATGTCGACGATGGCCTCGGCTCCTGCCTCCGACGGGCTCCACGCCTCGATGATCGCGCTCAACGACCGATCTGCGGCGTCGCTCGAGATCGGACGACCATCGAGATGGACTCCGACGAGCGGAACTCCGAGTGCGCCCAGCTTGTCGATGAGCTCCTCCTGACACGCCGGCAGGTTGATGTCGGTGGCATCGATCCCCTCCCCCATCGAGGCGATCGACGACATGCCGTACTTTCCGCCCAGCGTGAGCAGCACGACGTCCGCGGTCTGAGCGAGCTCGATCGCCTCCGCGTGCCCCGATGTATCGTGTCCGGCGATGGGGTAGCCGCGCGTCCAGAGGACCTCGGTGTCCGGCATGCGCATTCGCACCTCTTCGAGCAGACTCCGAACACCTGGCTTCTGGTGCTGCAAGAGCAGCTCATACTCTTCGCCATCGGATGCTTCGATCTTGGTCCCAGGAATGGTGACGATGCCCGCGTCGCTCGGACCGGTGACGAGTCCGGCCATCGAGGAGCGAGTCGCAAGCTTGGCTTCCGCCATCGAGTAGTGCGTATACCCTCCGAAGAAGAAGCGAGCGCTCGCGGCGTGACAGCCGACGACCACGATCCGGCGCGGTCGCCCCAGGGGAAGCACACCGTCGTTGGTCAGAAGAACCAGCGATTCACGTGCCGACTGCAAGGTGGCCGCCCGATCCGCATCCGTTTCCAGCTCGGCGACAGCATCCGACGCGGCGTCTGCATACGGGGCCTCGAACAGGCCCATTCGGAACTTGGCCGCCAGGACGCTCAGCACCGCCCGATCCAGCACAGACACATCCGCACGACCGGTGGCGAACAGGTCGCGAAGTTCGGCGCCGAAGCCGGCCGGCCAGTGCTGCTCGACATCCATTCCCGCCCGCAGCGCAAGAAGACCGGCGAGCGCGTTGGAAGAAGCGACACGTTGCACCGAATGGAGGTTTGTGACCGCCCCGTAGTCCGACACCACGAGTCCGTCGAAGCCCATCTGCTCGCGCAGGACCGATGTGAGCAGCCAATGCGAAGCCGACACAGGCTGCCCGTTCACGGAGTTGTACGCGGGCATGATTCCGCGTAGCCCGGCATGGGTGATCGCGGCCTGGAACGGCTTCGCATACTGCTCCAGGATCAAACGGACCGGTGCATTCACATCCGTCCCGTGAATGCCGCCGTCGACGTGGTGCGACCCGACGAAATGTTTGGCGACAGCCTCGGAGCGCAGCGCACCTGTCGAACCGGATTGAATCCCCTGCGCGTAGGCGACTCCGAGTGCGCTGACCAACGCCGGGTCCTCGCCGTAGCTCTCTCCGTGCCGCCCGAGGCGGGGATCGCGGGACACATCGAGCACCGGGGCGAAGGTGTGGGTAACGCCGACAGCTCGCTCCTGGCGCGCGACGATCTCACCGATCCGCCGTTCAAGACTGGGGTTCCAGCTGGCACCCCGTGCCAGGCCGCTCGGAAAACTGGTCGCCCCTGGGAGAAAGCCGCCGCAGATACCCTCCATATGGAAGATCGCCGGGATGCCGTGACCAGACCGGGACATCGCACTCCGCTGCACCCGGTTCTGGAACTCGATCACGTCGCGAAGCGTTTCGGCGGACCGCGTCTCGAGTGTGGACACGACACCGACGCCGTTCGGGTGCCGATTCACGAAGTCATCGGTCTCGGCGATGTCCTGGGGAAAGTAGCACGTGATCTGTGCCATCTTCTCGTCGATCGATAGTTCGGAGAGCAGGAGCGCTGCCCGCCGCATCGGGTCGAGCGCCGCGTCACGCCATGGGGCCTCGGGGTCGGTTGACGTCCGGGCGGACGGTTCGTTCGGGCGAGCTGATTCAGGGGACATAAGCGTCCTCCTTTGCGATGGGTGAGGGAGGCGAGGATGTCGCCGCCCGGGGTACGCGCGGCAGCGACAGCAGCAGAACAGAGATGCCGACGGCCGAGAGCAGCGCAGCAGCCCAGGGCAGAACGGCGAGACCCCACGCGCCGATGACGAGCCCTCCGACGACCGCCCCGCCGCCGATCGCGATGTTGAAGGCCGTGGTCTGGAGTGCGGCTGCGGTCGAGCGGCGTTCGTGCGGAGCGATCCGCATCATGCGTGTCTGGAGCAGGATCGGGGCGACGGCGAAGCCCATCGACTGCACGAGTGCGACCGCAACCAGCGGAAGAGTGCCCCACTCGGCCATGAGGGGGAATAGCGCCATCAGCGCGGCGAGCATCACGATGGCGACGACGAGCGCCGCGTTCGGCCATCGGTCGGCGGGTCGCCCGATCAGGGAGACCGCGACGAAGGCGGCGATCCCCGTCACCAGCATGAAGATAGGGATGGACGGCTCGGGCAGCCCGGCAACGTCGGTGAGCCAGACCACCCCGTATGTTCCGTAGGTGGTCTGACCGATGACGACCAGAAGGATGATCAGGCACACGAGGAGGATTCCGCTCAGCCCAGCTTGTGAGGAGACGGGCCGGGAGCCGGCGGAGTTCGGCGCACGGCGCGCCAGCTTCACAGGTGGAAGGAGCGTGGCGACGAGGACCGCGACACCGACCGCCACGATCGCGAAGACGCCGAATGCCGCACGCCACCCGAACAGCTGGCAGAGCGCGTTGCCGAGCGGGGCGCCGAGAATGCCGGCGACCGCGCCACCCGCGGCCGTGATCGCTGTTGCCCGGCCGAGCTGTGAGGAAGGGACGAGATCGGCCGCATAGGCGGCTGCGACCGACCAGAACAGCCCGTGCGCGATGCCGCCCGCCACGCGCGCGGCGAGGAGCAGCTCGAACGTCGGCGAGAGCGCCGCGAAGCCGGTCGCGGCCGCTATCCCGGTGAGCGCGATCAGCGCGAGCGGCTTGCGTGGCGCCTGTCGGGTCAGGATCGCGAGAGGGGTGGTGGTGACGATGACCGCCGCCGCGAACACGGTGACCAACTGGCCCGCATCTGTCACCGGGCGGTCGAACGCTTCGGCGATGTCGGGGAGTAGCCCGCCGGGGAGGAACTCGGTCGACATCGATACGAAGATCGCCGCCGCCAGCGCCAAGAGGCCGACTCGAGGGAACGGCGAGTCGCCGTCGCTGTGCCTCCGGCTGCGGGGGATGCGACGAAGGCGGAAGACTGATTGCGGCCGCGATGCACGGATGTCTCGCGACATGGGTGCGCTTTCTCATACCCTTGCGCATTGCCGGGGTGCCGGGCGCCAACGCCGCGAACGGTGGGGAACCCTCAGGATATGGAGCAGCGCGGTCCGCGAGCAAACCCCATCGCGCCATTTGCGCAATGGGCCCCCGCCTTCGTCGACGACGATCGGCTCGTCCCAGCGGCTGCGCCACCTGGCGACGACCTCGCCATCTCACGTCCGCCGCCTTGAACGCAGCTAGTCCGTGAGCGGTCGATACGTCACGCGACGCACGATTCCCGCGGGAGACGGCGCCCCGAGCGCCAGCATGCGTCCGGTGAACCCAGCGGCGACCTCGGTCGAGAAGTAGCGACCGTCCAGGCGAGCGATCTCGATGCTCGTGCCGTCGTCTGTCGCCACCGACAGGACGACGTCATCGGGACCCGCATAGCCGAAGGGCACGGGGGCCGTCTGAGGTGGTGTAGTCGCGATGCGCAGAGTCGCCGTCTTGGTCCCGAGTTCGACCACTCCGAGCTGCTGACGGATGTCGCCGATCTGCACCGACGCGCGAGCCTGCTCTTCCTCGAAGATGACGGCGCACCAGTGACGATCGTCGAGCCGTAGCCCGATGGCGCCGGATGTCTCGACCTCCGCCTCGGCTTCCCACATGAAGTCCTTCACGCGAGCGCACACGACGTCGGTCGCCTCACCCCAAGAGACGAATCGGAGACCGCCGTCAGCGACATGTTCGGTCACGGTGCCAGGCTCGTTGTCGGGAGCGACCCAGCGAGGGTCGAGGATCCCGGTCGAGAACTCGTCGACGAACCCCTCGTCATCAGGCGGTACCTCGAAGGCGCCCTCGACGAAGACCGGCCAGCCGTCGACCCAGTCGATGCCGGCAACGAAGGTCTCTCGGCCCAGGACGTGGAACCCGGGAGTCGACCCGCGCGGGCGTACGCCCAGGTAGACAGCGGCCCACTCGCCGAGGGGCGACTGGATCAAGTCGGCGTGTCCGACGTTCTGAACCGGATGCGGGGAACTGCGATGCGTGAACACCGGATTTTGTGGGCACGATTCGAACGGGCCTCGCGGACTACTCCCGCGAGCGATGGTGACGCAGTGGCCCCGCTCGGTGCCGCCTTCGGCGAGCATGAGGTACCAGAGGTCGCCGATCTTGTAGAGATGCGGCCCCTCGGCGGTCGGCAGCCCACTGCCCTGCCACACGGGGTAACCGGGCTCGAGCAGACGACCCGACTCCAGGTCGATGGGCGCCTGCCGGATGCCCTGGCCTCCGACAGTGAAGTCGAGCACGTGCCAGGTGAGGTAGCACGTCCCGTCGTCGTCCCAGCAGAGGTCGGGATCGATGCCGATCGCCTCTGGGACGAATACCGGCTCGGACCACGGCCCGGCCGGGTCAGTCGCGCAGACGATCACCTGACCCGCAGTGAAGTCACTGACGTTCGTCGTGGCGAACCAGAAACGGCCGTCGTGATGCCGCAGCGTCGAGCCGTAGATGCCAGTGGACGGTCCTGATGTGCCGGCGCGGAACTGCGAGCGTCGGTCGAGGATGTTTCCGATCTGGGTCCAGCTGACCAGGTCTCGGCTATGGAAGATGGGGGCGCCCGGGAAGTATTCGAAGCTCGAGTGTGCGAGGTAGTAGTCGTCCCCCACCCTGCAGATGGTCGGATCGGGGTGGAAGCCGGGGACGACCGGCTGGATCGCGGCGCTGATGGCCCGCGGGGCTGTCGCGAGATCAGCCATCGGTGCTCACTGCCGAGTCGGCCACGATCCTGATCGCCGTGTAGGGACGCCCCGGGAGGTCCACGCGAACCTTGCCCTCGTGTACGCCGGGAACCCGCTCGACGGTCATGTTCCACGCATCGATGACGTCGATGTGAGCGCGTACACCGTCGGGGACGGTCACGGTGCGGAACGCCGGCTGACCTGCTCCGAAGTAGATGAGCACGTACTCGCCGGCCACACCGGCGTACGCTGCATCGAAGTCCGATGGCAGTGGGTCGAGGCGCCCGGTTGGCGACGCGGCGATTATCGATCCCAGGAATGCGATTCTCGCGGGGCTCTCCCCACGCAGCGACCCGCCCTTCGCCCAGAAGATCGTGTCACCGGCGTCGTAATAGGTCTCGCCGTGGGTGCCGTATCCGCCCCCCATGGCGATCGACCACATGCGGTGCGTCTCCTCTTCGCCCGAGAGGAATCCCCACCCCTGGTCGATGTTGCCCTCGTAGCCGCACTCGTCGATGACAACGGGCTTGTTCCAGGCGCGGCGCCACTCGCGAACCTTTGAGCCGAGGAGCTCTCCGAACTGGATGCTCGCGTGGGACGCCCAGGGCGACGAGTAGTCCCAGATCGCGACCCAGTTATGGATCGACAGAGGATGGTTGTACGGGTCGTTCTCACGCACGACTCCGGCGATGCGATCCCAGTCCGCGTCATCCTTCGTGAGGAGGAGGTCGTACTCGTTCGCGAGCGACCACCAGACGTTGGGGTAGGCGGCGAGGCGGCGCGCGACGTAGGCGACATATCGGTCATCGGCGACGGCGCCCATCTTCGCGAAGCCCCAGTTGTCGTAGGGGTGAAACAAGATCAGGTCCGCCTGGATGCCGAGTTCGTCGAGCTGCACGATCCGCTCCTCGAGGCTTCGGAAGAATTCGAGGTCGAAGCGAGTCGTGTCGAAACCGTTTGCATCGCGCGGAAAGACGAAGCGCTCAGGCTCGTTCTCGTTGTAGAGGAAGTGCTTCGGGAACAAGCCCATGCGGAGCTTGTTGAATGAGGTCTTCCCGAGCGCGGCGAGCGTCGCTTCCTGAAGCTCCCGATCCTGGTGCGTCCAGGCGTATGCCGTAGTGCCCAGCGGAACGAAGGGCGTCCCGTCGTCGTACGAGAAATGCATCCCGTCAGCGTGGACCGCGCCGTGGGCGTCGCCATCGGCGATGTCGACGAGCCCGCCGATTCCGTCGAGTGATCGCGCGTTCGACGTCGTCAGGAACGACCATCTGCCCGCCCTCGGCGGCAGGAAACGGACCAGGTACCGACCGTCGCCATCGTAGAATCCGCCGACGCGGAGTTCCTGATCTTCCAAGGAGAAGATCGCTGTGAGATCGACGTCGACGAAGGGATTGCCGTGTCTCGGACCGGTGATCTCGATCTCTGCCATACGGCGCAGCTGGGCGCTATCCGGCACCACGACCGGCGCACTTCCGCGCTGGACAGTGTCGGCCTCGTAGTCGGCAGGCGGCACGATCGGCTCACCGATCGGCAGGCGTGGGGCGCGGTCCTCGATCTTGCTGAGCGCATCGAGAAGCTGTTCGTTGCGCGGATCGCCCGGCGCGATCAACTCGAGGATCGCCGCGAGCGGGAATGAGGCGTCGGCGGTTGCGAGCGGGGAGGCGAGCACCTCCGGGAGAAATCCTCTGACCACCTCTCGTGCGTCATCCTGCGAGACGACGTCGGCGATGTTTGAACGGGCGTGGAATGTCGGCATGCTTGCTTCCTGTCAATCTGAAATCTTCGCGATGGCGGCCTTCGCCGTTGCGGACGGCCATATGCGTGTCCACACCGCCTCGCCCAGCTCAGCGGCCGGGTGGTCGTACATCGGCTCGAGGAGGCGCGCTATCCGAGCGTCGGAATCGATGACGCCCATCAGGGACGACACCTCCACGAGCCTCAGCCAGCGCGTCTCGTCATCGACGATGTCGCGAATGGTCTTGGGCGCGGTGCGCTCGGCTGTCGGCTCCACGACCCGCCACTCGTGGAGGCCGTGACCGACGGATGCCGACCCGCCCCAGGGCAGCTGGACCTCGGCGGTGACGCCGACGGGAACCTCGACCTCCAGCATCCACTCGCCGCCTTCGCGGGACCATGCGACGCTGGCGATGCCGTACGGGGTGCGGTGGCTGGCCGCAGCGCGGGTGAGCCCCTTGGGCGGCACTGGGCGCACAGCGATGGTCCGATATCCGGCGCTGGAGGCGGCGAGTCCGGCGACACGACGGTGCAGCCAGTCGATCACGCTGCCGAGCGCGTAGTGATTGAACGATGTCATGCCACTGCCGTTGACGGTGCCGTCTGGCAGCATGCTGTCCCAGCGCTCCCAGATCGTGGTCGCCCCCATCGTCACGGGATAGAGCCACGACGGGACCTGGGTCTGCAGCAAGAGGCGGTGCGCGATGTCGGCGTAGCCGTTGTCAGTGAGCGCGTCGCAGACGATGGGGGTTCCGACGAACCCCGTTGCAATCCGGAATCCGGAAGATCGGACCAGATCTGCCAGCCGAGCCGCGGCCCGCGCGCGCAGGGCGGGATCTTCGATCAGGCCCCAATGGAGCGAGAGCGCGTAGACGGTCTGCGCGTCCGAGAAGACGAGACCGGAAGCGGTGACGAACTCGCGCACGAATGCTGCTCGGACGCTTGCGGCGAGTGTTGCATACTCCACCGCGAGAGACGAATCGCCCACGACGTCAGCCGCCCATGCGACGATCTGTGCCGAACGTGCGAAGTGAGCGGTCGCGATGACGTCCGGATCGGCTTTGGCCCGGGATGGGTCGTCCTCTGGGGCCGTCGGGTCGAGCCAATCTCCGTACTGCGATCCGCCACGCCAGACGAGGTCGTCGCTCGCCTCGATCCTGAGGCAGTCCACCCAGGCCTTCATGCTCGGCAGCTGGCGTTCGAGGATTCCCCGGTCGCCGGTGCGTTCCCACAGCGTCCAGGGCACGATGACCGCTGCGTCTCCCCATGCGGCGGCCGGGCTCGACGTGAGTTCGGTGCGAAGGATGTCGGGGATCACATGCGGCACACGCCCGCGTTCATCCTGCTCGGCGGCGAGATCGCCCAGCCACGACGTCAGAAAACCGGCCGAGTCGTAGAGGAAGTTCGCGGTCGGGGCGAAGATCTGGATGTCGCCCGTCCAGCCGAGGCGTTCGTCTCTCTGTGGGCAGTCGGTGGGTACGTCGACGAAGTTGCCGCGCATGCCCCAGACGACGTTCTGATGGAACTGATCGAGCATCCCGTGGGACGAACTGAACCATCCGATCCGTTCCAGGTCGCTTCCGATCACGACTGCCTCGACGTCTTCGACGCGGAGCTCGGCGAGTCCCGTCACGTCCATATAGCGGAAGCCGTGGAACGTGAATGACGGAGCCAAGTTCTCGGCGCGCGCACCGCTGAGGAAGTACGTGTCGGTGGCCCTGGCGCTTCGCAGCGGCTCGATCGCGAGCTCACCGCGCTCGAGCACCTCGGCGTGGCGGATCACGACCTCATCGCCGGCGCGCCCACCACGGGCAAACAGGCGCACCCAGCCGACCAGGTTCTGTCCGAAGTCGACGATGGTGCGACCGCTCGGCGATGTCGAGACCGACACCGCAGGGACGACCTCGGTGACACGCATCGGCGGGCCGTCTTCACCGATCAGGATCCCGAGATCCGCCTCGACCGTTTCGACGGGTCGATCGAACGGCGTATCCGGGGAGAAACGCAGATCGGTGGTCTGTCCGTCGTAGATATCGTCTGAAAGGATGCCGGTCGAACGCGCCCGCCACGTCTCGTCGGTTCCCAGAACGTGAACGGCACCGTCCGCGGTCGTCACCTCGAGCTGAGCGAGCGCTGCGAGGCGGTCTCCGTAGAGCGCGCGCTCACCGAGGAAGCCGAACCGCCCTCGCCACCAGCCGTTCCCGAGCGTGACGTCGAGCGTGTTCTCACCCGAAAGGACAAGCTCGGTCACGTCGTAGACCCGCGTGCGCAATCGACTCTCATAGGCGGTCCAACCGGGGGCGAAGACGGTGTCGTCGACCGCTACACCGTTGATTCGGGCCGTATAGATGCCGTGCGCCGTTGCATACAGGCGAGCGTTGACCACCCGTGCATCTATCTGCACCGTGCCTCGAACCTCGGGTGCCGCTTGCCGGAGCCCGCCGATCCCGACAGGGCTGATGAATCGGGCACTCCAATCCTCCGGCGCAAGTAGCCCCATCTCAACGATGCCCGGCTCGCTCCACGGGCTCCACCCGGTCCCACGTACGCGCACGCGCACGACGGCTACGTCACGGGAGGCGAGTGGGGCGTCTGGCCACGCGACCAGAATCTGCTCGGATGACTCGACCACCCAGCGACTGGTGGCCCCGCCGCGGGCGATCTCGACCTCGTATGCCGTCTGCACATAGCCCTCGGGGGCGCTGGCAACCGACCAGCTCAGGCGCGGAGAGGCTGTGGTGACCCCTCTTACCGGGCCCCGGTCGGTGCGGTGCTCGAATCGGGGCGCGGATGGTGCCGCGAGCTCAGCCATGAGAATCTCCTTCGAAGCGAGGCTTCGACACGCGAGCCTAGGCGGGCCCAGGATGCCTCGACAACGAGCTCGCCCCTTATTGCGCAACATCGAAGGCGCGGGCTTCTGCATTGCCGCTACTCTTCGTGCGGGGCTATTTGCGCAACAGTGGAGGGATCATGGTCGATCCGCAGACGAAACCCACAGTCACGCTGAAAGACGTCGCCGACGCCGCAGGGGTGTCGGTGGCGACGGCCTCCAGGGTGCTCGCCGGTCGTGGCGACCTTGCGCTCGCCACGAGGGAGCGGGTCGCCGAAGCGGCCGCAGCACTCGGCTACGAACGGGCGCCGGGAACGCGAGGTCGGCCTAGTACCCTCGACCCGAGGCTGATCGAATTCGTCCTGGGTGGCTTCGACGACGCCTGGACCGATGCGATGACGACCGGCGCACGCGAGGCGGCGTTCCGCCTCGGATTCGACCTCGTGCTCACCCTCGAACGCCCTGATCCACAGGACGACTGGCCGACCCGTGTCGCCACGCGGCGCCCGTCGGGGGTTGTCATCGGCATCATCAAGCCGACGGCCCGACAGCTCGACGAGATCCGCGGACTGCGCATACCGATCGTGCTGCTCGACCCGATATCGGACCCTGACGGCGTACTTCCGAGTGTGGGCACCACCGACTGGCAGGGGGGATATGACGCCGGGACGCATCTCGCGAGCTGCGGAGTGGACCGCTTCGCCGTGGTGTCGGGCGTTCCGCCCTTTCGATTCGGTCGAGCGCGCGAGGAGGGCTTCCGGCGCGCGATCGAAGAGAACCGCCCCGGGGCTCAAGTGGTTCGAATCGACTCGCGCTGGACGGATGCCCCGCTGACGGCCGAACTCATGAATCTCGTCGCCTCCGACAAGTCACCGGTCGGAGTGTTCGCCTGCAACGATGAGATGGCGCTCGCCGTGTATCGCGCGGCCTCGCGCGCCGGCAAACGCATCCCCGCCGACGTCAACGTTGTCGGCTTCAACGACGAGCCCCGGGCGGCCAAAGCGCACCCGCCCTTGACGAGCGTGCGTCAGCCGCTGCGAGAGATGGCGACTCGTGCGATCGAACTGATCACCGAGCTTCGTCAGCACGACCGGCCGAGCTACGAACGGATCGAGCTCCCGTCGACCCTCATCGTTCGTGGATCGACGAAACCACAGTCTCATCGCGAGTGAGAGGCGGCGCTCCCGGGTGAACGGAGCCAGGGACCAAGCGACCATCGCCGCGGTCTCGGAGTTTCGCACACCTCCGACGAGGTGCCCGACGCTGCCCTGAACCCCACGAGCCCTCTTGTGGTGGGGAGATCATGCCGACCGCCCGCGGCCAGACGAAGTCTGCCTCTTTCATAACGAGCGGGCGACGCCGGGACGTTTGCGCAATAAGATCGCCGGTCGTTGCGCAGGGTGAATCCCAGATCTAGTCTGGCCGAGCGCTCAAGCAAATCCGAAACAGCGTCCCAACTAATGGAACGCCTCGATGACGGAAGAGAAGTCAAAGGTGACCATCACTACACCACCGGTGCGTATCGCACCGCGCTCCACCCGGGACAGCCTGAGAGGACGTAGGCGAAGCCGGTCCAGCACCGTCGGTCGCGGATTGTGGTGGTTTGCACTGCCCGCCATCGCGGCCTACGCCTATGTCGTCGTTGTCCCCTCTGTGGTGGGCATGCTCTCTTCGTTCACCAACTGGTCGTTCCTCAACTCCCCCCCAGACTTCGTCGGGTTCGAGAACTTCGTCAAGGCGTTTCAGGGCGAGGCCGGGCCGGCTGCCGTTCGCACCCTCTTCATCGCGATCGTCGTCGTGATCGGCCAGAACGTTCTCGGATTGGGGCTGGCGCTCCTGCTCCATGGTGCGGTATTCGGGCGCAACGTCCTGCGTACGATCATCTTCGCGCCGATGGTGGTGTCGTCACTGGTGGTCGGCTACCTGTTCAAGTACATCTTCGGCCCGCCCGGCAGTGGCGCCGCCAACGCGCTCCTTGACGCCGTAGGTCTGCCGCAAGTCGACTTCCTCGGCAACCCGACATCGGCCCTGTGGATCATCATCGTCACGGTCATCTGGCAGTTCACCGGGTCGACGATGATCATCTATCTCGCCGGCCTGCAAGGCGTTCCCCAAGAACTCGATGAGGCAGCGGCGCTCGACGGCGCCGGCTATTGGAAGCGCTTCTGGTACGTCACGAGACCGCTCCTCGCACCAGCCATCACGATCAACCTGATGATCGGCCTGATCGGCGGGCTCAAGATCTTCGATCAGATCATCTCGCTGACCAACGGCGGACCCGGCAACCAGACACAGACCATCTCGACGCTGATCTATCAGATCTTCTCCAACTTCGGTGAATACGGCCGGTCTGCGGCGCTCGCGGTCGTGCTGAGCGTCGGGGTGGCCATCCTCTCCATCATCCAGTTCCGCGTTCTGCGGAGGCAGGAGCGCAGCGCATCATGAAGACGCCACTCCGAGGGCGGATTGCCGCAAACGGCACCGCCTACCTGACGACACTGATCTTCCTGTTCCCGGTTTATATCCTCATCAACCTGGCGCTCAAGCCGGCGGACGATCTGGGGTCCGGGCTGCTTCCGAGCACGCGCCCGACGATCGACAACTTCATTCAGGCCTGGAACGGCTCGTCTCTTCCGCAGTCGATCGTCATGAGCATTCTCGTGACAGGACTCTCGTCGCTCTTCCTACTGACTTTCGCGACGATGGCTGCATATCCGCTGGCACGGTCGACCTCGCGGTGGTCGAACGTCACGTTCTACACCTTCCTCATCGGGCTGCTTCTTCCCTTCCAGCTCGCCATGATCCCGCTCTACATCCAGATGCGCGACCTCGGGCTTCTCGGAACAGTCTGGGCACTGGTGGTGATCTACTCCGGCGTGTTCATGCCGTTCTCGATCTTCCTCTTGACGACCTTCCTCCGCTCGAGCGTCCCTCTCGAGTACGAGGAAGCCGCCCACATCGACGGCGCCAGCCACGCGCAAACCTTCTGGCACGTCGTCGTTCCGCTTCTTCGACCCGCCATCGGAACCGTGTTCATCCTCAATGGCGTCGGCATCTGGAACGACTTCTTCACGCCACTGATTTACCTGGCCGGAAGTGGACAGTCCACCATCCCTATGGCGATCTACGAGTTCGTCGGCCAGTACACGACTAATTGGCCGCTCATCTTTGCGTCGCTCATCATCTCGATGATCCCCATCCTGACGCTCTACCTGATCTTCCAGCGGTATGTCATCCGAGGATTCGCGGGCGGACTCAAGGGCTGACCGAGATGACGCAACCCGCTCACAAGCCGCCGGCGCCCGGCCGGTTGGACCACCAAGCACTGCACTCACAGAAATGGAACTAGATCGATGAAGATCCGCAATATGGCCGCGACAACGTCCGTTGTCGCCATCACCGCTCTTGCCCTCGCCGGCTGCTCGGGTGGCAGCGCTGAGCCTGCCCCGTCGGATGGCGAGGTGAGCGGCACACTGACCGGGGTGTTCTCCTCCTTCTTCCAGGAGACGTACGAGGAGATCGCCGCAGCATTTGAAAAGGAGTACCCCGACGTCACCGTGGACTTCGACTACCAGGGCGGAGACATCGGCCAGCTCGTCATGACTCAGCTGCAAGGCGGCACCGCTCCCGACATCCTGACATCGTTCCCTGGCGGCGATCCGAAGGATAACGCGGACAACGTGGCGCCCTTGGCCGCGAACGGACTGATCCTTCCCCTGGACGTGACCTGGGCGGAGGACCTCCCGGAGGCATGGGCGGCCGACTTCTCCTACGACGGCAAGGTCTACGCCTATCCCGGCGCGCTGCAGCCCCTCGCCGCGATCTACAACCAGTCGAAGCTGGACGAGCTCGGCCTGTCCGTACCCACGACCCTCGACGAGGTTCTTCAGCTCTGCGCCGACGCGGCCGATAACGGCGTGTACGCCTATGCGCAGGGACTCGGGGAAGCCGCCGCAGGACCGCAGATGTTCCCGTTCGCGCACACCGCCACGCTGCTCGAGCAGGAGATTCCGGATTTCGACGAGCAGCTGGCGAGCGGAGACATCACTTACCAGGATTCCCCGTGGGTCGACATCTTCGAGATCCAGCAGGACCTTTGGGATGCCGGCTGCTTCGGCGAAGGTGCGCTCGGGCGGTCCCGGGAGCAGGGCGGCAATGCCGTCGCGGCCGGTCAAGCGCTGGGAATCGTCGATGTCGGCGCCGTCCTGGCGACCGTGACTGCGGCCGGACCTGACAACTCTTACGTCGTCGCTCCCGTGCCGGCGAACAACGATGGCGAGACGTTCGTGACGGCCCTGCCCGGCTTCGTCAACACCATCAACGCCAAGGCCAAGAATCCGGCAGCCGCTCAGGCTTTCCTTGAGTTCATGGGCACCCCCGAGGCCTCTGCGATCTATGCAGACGGCTTCAAGTCGGTCCCGGTTCTGCCCAATGACCAGTACACCCCGCCGGCAGAGCTCGAGGAGTTCGCGGCTCTGATCGCCGACAACAAGGGCACGCCGCTTCCGACCCTGCAGACCGAGGTCCAGTCGACTCTGAATCAGCAGCTGCAGGCGATGTTCCTCGGCAACACAACCCCCGAGGGCGTGGCCGAGAGCATGCAGGCCGCGTACAAGCAGTAATCGTCATGACCGGCTCCGAGGGTGTCGCGCCAGGTGGGCCGCGACACCCTCGGAGGAATCACCATGCAGTGCTCTCAGCGACACCTTGCACGGCAGTCGCCACCACCCGAGCAGTCTGGTTTGAGCTGCGCCATCAACGAGGAAGTTGAAATCACGTGAACGACTCATTGGCCACAACCCGGAAGGATCGAGTTGGCAGGCGGACTCCGCGCCATTGGGCTGCAGCCGCAGGTACTGCTCTCGCCCTCGTCGCAACCGCACTGACCAGCTCGGCAGCAGTCGCCGATGAGCCGGTTCCTTGTTATCCGGACGCGGCCGGGGCCTGGCAGATCACCGCCGACTGCAGTGACCCGCTGTACGCGCAGCCGGTCGTCGACACCGAGATCGACGAGACCTCCCCCGTCCCCCACCACCGCGTCTCCGGCCACTTCGAAGGCACGAACATCCAGTTCAACGTCTACCTTCACCCCGAACCGGACAAGGATGAGTGGGACGGGCGCTTCTTCCAGTACACCTACCCCATCACGTTCGCGCCTGGGGAGAACACGTCCCAGGCTGCCGACCGCGCGATCGAATTCGGGCTGGCGAGCGGGGGCTACGTCGTCCAAGCCGGAAACGACTTCCTTTCCCTGGGATACCGGCACGCGGCCGCAGCTGCGAAGTTCGCAGAGGACCTGGCGGAGGACTATTACGGCAGCGACCGCGAGATCTTCGGCTACCTCTACGGACTGAGCGGTGGTTCCCTGCAGACAGTCGGCGCCGCTGAGAATGTCGAAGGAGTCTGGCAAGGGTTCGTGCCCGTCGTTCAGGCCGTGCCACAACCGAACAGCTACCCCACGAACGGCCGGTCCGCGGCCGAGTTGATCCTCGCCGACAAGGCCCCCGAAATCAGGGATGCCCTGATGCCCGGAGGAAGCGGCGACCCCTACGCGAGCCTCGACGATGCTGAACGTGCCATGCTCACCGAGCTTCACCTGCTCGGCATCCCCTGGAAAGCGTGGGAGAACCCCGACTATCTACTCGGAAGAGACAGCAGATTCTTCGGTACCGGGCTGGACTCCGACACGCCGCTGCCCTACGACCCGACATACGTCGACGACTTCTGGAACACTGCAGGTTACCTCGGCGCTGAAGACTCGCCGCTCGGCGTACGGGTGCGCGCCGAACTCGTCAAGATGGGCGACACCGTCGAGCACCGCTGGAATATCGCCAAGCGGTTCGCCTACCGCTACCAGCTCCCCGGAGCCGATCAGGGATGGATCGCGTTTGATCAGTTCCGCAACCCCGATGGCACTCCGCTTTACCCGCAGCGCGCCGTGGGCGAACCTCCGCGCTTCGGCTCAGTGGCGGGAAATACCGCGTTCGACGGGTCGGTCAACGGAAAGGTCATCGTCGTGTCCAACCTCTACGACGTCGACGCATTGCCCTTGCACACCGACTGGTACCGCCAACGCGTCGAGCAGAGCCTGGGCGCGGAGGCTGATGAGTCCTACCGGGTCTACTTCAACGATCGTGCCGACCACCAGGGAGCGGATACGGCCGGAGAACGCGCGGCAAGTCTCGTCGACTATTACGGCATGATCGAGCAAGCGCTGCGCGACCTCGCAAGCTGGGTGGAGGACGGCGTTGCCGCGCCGCCGTCCACGCAGTATGAGCTCCGAGACTCACAGATCATCGTCGGCTCGGACGCCGACGCCCGTGGCGGAATCCAGCTCACCGCTGCCTTGAGCATCGACGGCGACGATCGAGTCGACGTCGAGACCGGTCAGGCCGTGAAGCTGGACCTCACCGCCGACGTTCCCGACGGACTCGGTAAGGTCGTGAAGGCCTCGTTCGACTATCTCGGGACAGGCGCGTTCGAGGATGCCGCCCTGGGCAATCCGGCGAATGAGGTGTCCACCAGCGTCACGCACACCTACACAACCGCGGGTACGGTCTTCGTCGGCGCGCGTGTCGCCGCGGATCGGGAGGGCGACGTCGGCGATCCCAACGCGCAGGTTCGGAACCTCGACCGGGTCCGGGTCGTCGTGCACCAGGGCGCCGCGCCCGTCGTCACGGCCGTGCTCAAGAAGCACGCGGTGTCTCTCATCGCCACCGACGACTACTCGGGAGTCGCCGCGATCGAGTACCGCACGATCAAGAAGCCGGGGGACGCGCCATCCGCATGGCAGATGTATTCCGGACCGATCAAGGCGACAAGCTCGAAATTGGTCATCGAGTATCGCGCCACCGACAACTCCGGCAAGACGAGCGGGGTCGAATCGATCGCGGCTCGATAAGACCAACGGGGCCGCCGCACGCGGGTGCGGCGGCCCCGTTCGCCCGAACGACCCTGCCCGGGATGGGCGGGCGAGAGGAATCAGATGACGCAGGTTTCCTTCAACGACGGATGGACGGTGCGCCCGTGGGCCAGCATCTTCGCCGCTCTCGGCGGAAGTCGGCCGCAGGCCGTCCCCATCACTCTTCCCCACGACGCGGTGTTGGACCTGGACCGCGCCCCGACGAACAGACCGGAGCATGCATATTTTCCGGGCGGCGCCTTCGAGTACTCGAAGTCGATCGATGTGCCCGTCGAATGGCGCGACAAGCGCGTGACGCTGGTGTTCGAGGGGGTCTACCGCGACGCGATGGTCTTCGTCAACTCGGCGTTCGCGGGTCAGCGGCCGTACGGGTACTCCTCGTTCGCCGTCGCGCTCGATCCCTTCCTGCGGTACGGCGAGACCAATGAGATCCGCGTGGATGCGCGGGTGCACGACGACTCCCGCTGGTACAGCGGCGGAGGGATCTTCCGCGACACCCACCTGATCGTTTCCGATCTCGTTCACATTTCGCACGACGGCGTCCTGGTGACCACACCGGACGTCGGTGAGGATGTGACCACGGTCGAGGTCGCGGTCACGATAGCCAACGAGAGCACGGCGACTGACAGCGTCCGCGTCAGCGTCCAGCTCGTCGGCGGACCGGACGATGTCGTCTCCGCGCAGGCAACAGCACCCGTCACACTCCGTGCTGCGGAGACGGCCGTGACGCGACTGCGCATGTATGTGCACACGCCCGCACTCTGGGGAGTGGACCATCCCCACCTCTATCGAGCCGTTGTCACTGCGACGCGCGAGGATGCCGCGATCGATGAGTCGACGGTGGTGTTCGGCATCCGTCGGCTTCAGCTCGATCCGGTGCACGGTCTGCGCGTGAACGGCGAAGTCATCAAGCTGCGCGGCGCTTGCGTCCACCATGACAACGGCATCCTCGGCGCGGCCACGATCGGCCGCGCCGAGGAACGCCGGGTCGAACTGCTCAAGGCAGCGGGCTTCAACGCCATCCGAAGCTCGCACTACCCCGCCAGCTCGTCGCTACTGGACGCCTGCGACCGGCTCGGCGTGCTGGTGATCGACGAAGCGTTCGACATGTGGGCGGAGGGGAAATCCGCATTCGACTACTCGCTGGCGTTCACGGACTGGTGGGAACGCGACATCGAAGCCATGGTCGTCAAGGACCGCAACCACCCGAGCGTGATCATGTACTCGGTCGGGAACGAGATCCCCGAGACGGGTGACCCTCACGGTTCGGCCCTCGGCAGGCGCATCGCCGAGAAGGTGCGCTCGCTGGACAGCACGCGCTACGTGACGAACGGGATCAACGGCATCGTCTCCACGCTCGAGGAGGCTCTCACTGCGACCAGCCGCGAGTCGGCTGCCGGCGTGAACGACGTCCTGGCCGATGACACCGGAATCGCCAACCCGCTCAACGCGGCAGACTTCGTCACCCGACGCACGGAGGAGTCGTTCTCCGTCCTCGACGTCGCGGGCATGAACTACGGCGAAGCGCGGTACGAACGAGATCGTGACCTCTTCCCCAATCGCGTCATCGTCGGCAGCGAGACGTTCACTGCGCAGATCGCGCTCGGCTGGGATCTGGTCGAGCGTCTTCCGCATGTGATCGGGGACTTCACCTGGACCGGCTTCGACTATCTCGGCGAGGTCGGCCTCGGACGCCACGCGTTCGCCGACGAAAAGGACACCTTCCTCGGCGCATATCCCTGGATCGCGGCGTGGTGCGGCGACCTCGACCTCACCGGATACCGCAGGCCGCAGTCGTACTATCGCGAGATCGTCTACGGGCTGGCAGCGGGACCTTACATCGCCGTCCTGCGGCCCACTCAGCGGGAGCGGGCGCCGCAGGCGACACAATGGGCGTGGGCGGACTCCACAAGCAGCTGGACCTGGAACGTAGAGGCGGGGACAGCGATGTCGGTCGAGGTATACGCCGACGCGGACGAGGTGGAGCTGATTCTCAACGGCGACGTCCTCGGGCGAAAGCCCGCCGGCCGCGATGTGGCCTTCCGGTCACCCTTCCACGTGCCCTACGCGCAGGGCGAACTGGTCGCCGTGGCATATTCCGGCGGCCAGGAGCAAGGCAGGAGCACTCTGCGATCGGCAACACTGCCCACGATGCTCCAGGCAACCCCTGATCGCCGAGAGTTGACGGCCGATCATCGGGACCTCGCCTTCGTCACCGTCGAGTTGCGCGATGCAGCCGGAACGCTCATCACCTGCGACGACCGCGAGGTCACCGCGGAGGTGCGCGGCGCAGGAGTCCTGCAGGGGTTCGGCAGCGCCCGCCCGACCACGACCGAGGGGTACCGGACTGGCCGCCACACCACGTTCGAGGGACGCGCGCTCGCGATCGTACGGCCGACGGGCGAGGGACCCATTGTCCTCACGGTGTCGAGCGAGCGGCTCGACACCGTGAAAGTTGATCTGCGCGCCGTGTCCGCATGACCGGCCATACCAGCATGAGAGGAAACACGCCATGACGCGCGACGTATCCGTAGATCTGATCGCCGAGGACCGATTCGCGCCCGTCGTTGACGCGTTCGCGAAGACCCTCGCCGAGACGGAGCGCAGCGGCGCCGCCCTGTCCGTGTGGCTGGACGGGCAGCAGGTGATCGAGGCGCGAGGCGGCACGGCCGATGAGCGCACCGGGGCGCCCTGGCAACCCGATACGCTGACCGTCGTCTTCTCGTGCACGAAAGGATTGGCGGCGATCGCCATCGGACGCCTGCTCGAGTCCGGCGCCCTGCCTTCCCTCGACGTCCCGGTCGCCGACATCTGGCCCGAGTTCGCAGCTCACGGCAAGGGCCGGGTCTCCGTCGGCGATGCGCTCGCGCACCGCGCCGGGGTCCCAGCGCCCCGGGTCGACGTGACACTCGAGCAGCTCCTCGACGGCGCCGAGTTCGCGCGCATCATCGCCGCTGAGAAGCCTTTCTGGACGCCGGGAGCGGCGCACCAGTATCACGCCGTGACGGTGGGGGCGATCACTGCCGAGATCATCGCCCGGATATCGGGCCGTTCGCTCGGCGAGTTCCTCGCCGCCGAGGTTGCCGAGCCTCTCGGGGCAGACACCTGGCTCGGCCTTCCCGGCGACCTCGAACCGCGGGTGGCCCGGCTCGTTCAAGGTCAGCCCGCTGTAGCTTGGCCGCCGCCCGGAGATGAGAATCCCGATGCGGAGTGGCTTGAGAGGGCGGTCACGCTGGGCGGTGCGCTGGAAGCCGACCTCCTTGGTCCAGCGGACGGTTTCAACGGGCGTGACCTGCACGCCGCGGAGATCGGCGGAGCCGGCGCGATATCGAGCGCGACGGGTCTCGCACGCATCTGGTCCGCCACCGTCGCTGAGACCCGCGGTGTGCGGCTATGGACCACGGAGACTGCCGAGGCGATGGCGAGGCCTCGCAGTGCAGGGCTCCCGTTCTTCAACAGTGGTCCGGCTCCGTACCAGGCGTGGGGCGCGGGGGTGATGATCCCCACCGACTGGGACCCCTACCTCACCCCGGCGTCGTTCGGGCACGACGGCGCCGGTGGTCAGGTGGCATTCGCTGATCCCGACGCCCGCGTGGGATTCGCCTACGTGACCAATCGGATGCTGGACATGGATCGTGGGATCAGCGTGACGACTGCCCTCCGCGACGCACTCGGATAGCGAGCGGCCCTCGCAGCTGGCAACCGAACCCAAATCCGGGCCTTCGTGTCCCCCGACGTCATGTGCAGCGCTCGCGGAGTCCGCGCCCGCTGACCTCGTGGCGCTGTACTCACCCCCCCACCGGAGTAACGCAATGACTGACACCGATCCGTTCCGAGGCGCCGAGTGGATTTCGCGTGCGGTGCCGCCGAGCCAGCGCATAACGCGTGAGAATCGGCGCGCTCGCATCGACTGGGTGGACGAAGGAGGCGAGATCGCCCAGGAGTTCGATGTGTCCGGGCCGATCACTGCGGTCACTGTCGACGTGGCGGGTCCGGGCGATGTGGATGACCCCTACTCGGCCCATACGCGCTTCACCCTCCGCCTCGAGTCCGTCGACGGCACGCTCATCACTGACCGGACCGTGCAGGGCCCGCAGTTGATCTGGGACTGGTTCGGACAGCTCGTCGAACTTCCGGTCTCGGCACCGGCTGGACACTACCGGCTGGTTCTCCGCGCCGAGCAAGGCACCACAGGATGGCATACCGCGGATGCCGCACCTCACAGCGATGACGGTGTATCCCCCAATTCAGTGCTCGGACAGGCCACACGTGACGGGCAGCCGGTGCCCGGGACCCGTCTCCTCGCCGTCGAGACGGATCCTGCCCCGAACCCATGGTTCCGCAGCACGATCACCGTCGAAGGTTCGGTCCATGACGCGACCCTGACCGCGGTGGTTCTAGGGTGCGGGGTGGTCCGCATAAACGGGCATCGGGTCGGCAACGAAGCGATCGGTCCGGCCGTCACTGATTACGACAAGACGATTCTCTATCGCACATGGCCCGTCGGTCACCTGCTGCGCCCGGGCCGAAACGAGATTCTCATCGAGGCTGGCCGAGAGCGCTACTCGGCCCGCGGTGGAGATATCTGGGGGTGGAATGTCGCGCCCTGGCACCGGGAACCGGCAGCCCTCGCCCGCCTCGACGTCGCCTATAGCGACGGCCGGTCCCTGGAGTTCATGACCGGACCGCACTGGGAGACCACGTCCGGGCCCGTGGAGAAGGACCTGCTGTTCGGTGGCGAGACATGGCGCGTGGGCGATGAAGAGATGAAGTGGTCTCCGGTCACGGTGGTCAGCGCGCCGCGCGGCGCCCTCACGGAAGCGCACCATCAGCCGATTACGGCCCATCCCCCGATGCCGCCCGTTGTCATCGAGACCTTGGACAGCGGCGGATCCGTGCTGGACTTCGGGTCCGTCATTACCGGTCGCGTTCGCTGTGTCGTCGCGGGGAGCAGCGGCACAGTTCGTGTGGTCTCGGGGGAACAGCGGGATGATGCTGGACGGGTGATCTGCAACAACGTCCTCATCGCCGGAGAAGCCCAGGTCGACGTGCTGATCATCGATGCCCCGGTGACCGCATATGAATGGGAACCGCAGTTCGGCTACCGCGGTTTCCGGTGGATGCAGGTCGAGGTCACCGGCGACCTCCGAGTCGAGTACGTGCGAGCAGTACCGATCTACACGCCTTTGCAGGAGATGGGCGAGTTCGAAGCGAGCGACCCTCTCATCGGCTGGATCGATTCCGCCTTCGGCCGCACATTCCGCAACAATCTGCACGGCATCCCCACCGATACCCCGATCTACGAGAAGAACGGCTGGACCGCCGACGCGCACCTGGCGACCGAAGCCCTCCTACACCACTTCGACCTGCGCCAGCCCTTTCGAAAGTGGATGGACGACCACGTCGATGCGCAACGGGAGGATGGAGCCGTCCCCCAGATCGTTCCGACCCCGGGCACGATGCGCGACTCCGATCCGGCTTGGGCAGCATCCGCGGTACTGGTCCCCTGGTACCTGTACCGCGAGTACGGCGACATCGCTGTACTAGAGCGGTACGCACCGATGATCGTGCGCTTCGCAGACCAGTTGCTCAGCAGAACCGACGGTGGCCTCTGGATAGACCGGAGTTGGAGCGATTGGCTCGCGCCTGGGTACGCGATCCCCCCTGAAGGCATGGCTCCAACGGCCACCATGATGGCCGTCACCGTGCTCCAGCACACGGCGTCGGTCCTCGAGGAGATGGATGACGACCGCGCGGCCAGCTACGCACGGGCGGCCCGATCCACCGCCGCGGCATACCACCACGCCTACTTCGATGAGACCCAGGGGTACTACGCCGTGGACGGCGTGGAATACCGGCAAGTGCTCAATGTTCTTCCGCTCGCCTTCAACGCCGTCCCCGCCGAACATGTCGCGTCGGTGCGCACCAGTCTGATCAACGATCTTGAGCAGCGAACAGACGGTCACCTGGATGTCGGCGCGATCGGCGTCCGACACCTTCTGCCGGTGCTCACTGCAGCCGGCCGTGATGATCTTGCGCTCACCGTCCTCACGCAACGGACCCGTCCGGGCTGGGGAGTGTGGTTCGACAACGGCGAAGCGACTCTGCTGGAGTCGTGGGATCCCGATGCCCGCTCGAGAAATCACTACTTCCTCGGCTCGGTCGCGTCATGGATTCAACAACGCGTCGGCGGGATGCGGCTCACCGCCCCCGGGTGGAGGCGGTTCGAGGTGTCGCCTCTGGCTGACGAACGAGTCACGGGCGCGAGAATCCATCACGACACCCCGCGCGGGAAGGCCGCGGTGTCCTGGGAACGCGGCCCGGGAGGACTTCTCTTGCGCGTCGAGGTTCCGGCCGGATCGGTCGCGGACGTCATCGTCGACGGAAATGAAGAGGAGCTGCGACCGGGTACGCACCAGCTGCTGCTCAAGTAGATCCGAGGGAGGTCCCGCACGACCAGAACTCCCGGCCGCCTGCGCCGACACGCGATGGCCGCAGGTTCGGGTGCGACACGAGCCCCGGACCCGATGGGCCCGATGCCGGGACACGCGCTCGCGCGGCTCGACGAGTTCCCTACTCGGCGGCTGAGCCCCGGAGGGTCGAGATGACGGACTGTATCTCGTCTACCCGCTCGATGAGCTCCGCGAGGGGGCGGCGGAATGCGAGCGCACTGATACTGACGGCACCGACCGCGGGGGCGTTCGCGGCGAGCTTGACAGGCAGCGCGACACAGTTGATTCCGATCTCACTTTCTTGATCGTCCACACCGTACCCGCGTTCACGAGTGCGGACGAGATCTGACCAGAGTTCTTCCGCGGTCCTGATAGTCCGTGGGGTGCGCTGCGGGTAGTGATCGCCCAGCAGCGCTCGCAGTTCCTCTTCTGAACCCACGGCGTCAGCCAGCAGCACCTTGCCGACTCCCGTGGCGTATGCGGGATTGCGCCCACCGATCACCGACGTCAGCCGGATCGCCCCGGTCGGCGGGTCCACCTTCGCCCTGTAGACCACCTCTTGACCGTCCAAGACCGCATAATGCACCGTCTCGCCGAACCTTCGTGCGAGTTCTTCGATCGCCGGCTGGATGAGCGCGCGCTCTGGCCGTGCCGCATAGCTGCTGAAGGCGAGCCGGTAGAACTCATCCCCGAGGATGTAGACACCTCGTCCAAGCTGCATCGCCAAACCCGCCCGTCGCAGCGTTGCCAGCGCTCGATGAACGGTCGATTTGGTGGCGCCGACATGCTGTGCCACGTCCTCGAGGGTCGCCCCCGAAGGGTGCTCGGCAAGTGCCGCCATCACCGCCAGGACTCTGTCAGCGCCGACGAGCCGCTCGTCATCACCCCCGGCTGTCATTTGTCTCCCCGTGACGGCTTGCGGGCGCACCGAGCTCCGAGTCGCCGCGCTCTCCTAAGTACGTGTCCAGTCAGGTTATCCGGTGTGTGCAGGCGACGTGCATAGCCCGCTGAGCGCGCGCCGGCACGGGAACCGGCTCGGCCCGCCCACCACCGGTGACTCACCACTCCCGTGTTCATACGCTCGACCACAACCCCCAATGGCGGGTGACCGCCGCCATCATCTATTCTTCTATACGGAAGAGCATTCCACTTAACGCAAGGCGAGATCTCATCATGATGACCGTTCACAGTTGCACATCGACCGGCGCAACCCTGCGACCGGCCGCTGAGGCAGGTGCCCGAGGAGATTCGCGGCGCGACGCCGCGTGCCGCGCGAGAGCCGCGGAGGTCGACGCATGACCGTCGTCGGGATCGTGGGGATGGGGACGATGGGCCTCGCTCTCGCACACCTCTTCGCGGCGAACAACTGCGAAGTCCGCGGCTTCGACTCCCGTCGAGTTTCGGTTTCCCCAGAACAGTCGTGGTCCGATCACGGCAGCTTCACGATCTCGTCCAGCATCCGGGACTGCGTCCAAGACGCCGATGTCGTGATCGAAGCAGTGGCGGAGGACCTCGATGTGAAACGCACCGTCCTCGCGGAGATGTCGACTTACGCGGACGGAATCCTCGCTTCCAACACCTCCACGTTCATGCCGAGCGTCCTCGCACCCTCGGTCAGGAATCCCGAGCGTTTCCTCGTTGCACACTTCTTCAATCCCCCGCAGCTCGTGCCTTTGGTTGAGATCGTGCCGGGGCCGGCGACCGCCGAGTCTGCGACCGCCGAGATCGTCGACCTCCTCAACCGAATGGGCCGGCATCCTGTGCTCCTGCAGCGAGAGGTTCCCGGATTCGTCGCAAATCGCTTGCAAGCCGCGCTCCTTCGTGAGGCTCTTGCCCTCGTGGAGGAGGGCATCGCGTCACCCCGCGCCATCGATGACATCGTCGCGGCTGGGCTCGCGCCGCGGTGGGCGGCCGCGGGGCCGATCGGCGTCACGGATCTCGGCGGGCTCGACATCTGGGAGAAGGTATCCGCCGGATTGTTCCCGGGCCTGAGCAACGCCACCGAGCCCAGTCCTCTTCTCGCTGCACTCGTTCGGACCGGCCACCTCGGCGCGAAGACGGGAAACGGCTTCTACCCGCATGACCCGGATACGGACAGGAAGACCTTCCACACGATGGATCAGATCTTCCAACTCGTGCGATCAAATGCTCGGGACTTCTGAGCCCCGCAGACCACGCCGTCTGGCCGGCTCGTTCAGACCGGCCAGACGGATGTGATCACTCGCCTATGACGTTCATCGACACATGGATCTTGGGACCGGGTCCCGCGCCCTCGGATCGCGCGCCGGCGAGGATCGCGGGCAGCTCATCCAGAGTCACGGTAGCCGCGATCAGGGCGCGGGGATCCACCTCTCCGGCCGCGTAGGAAGCGATCGTCCCCGCGAGACCTGGTGAAGCGCTCAGGACGCCGACTGCGGTGACGTCCTTGAGGGCGAGGTCGCGGGTGTCGATGAAGCTCGGCGCCCCGGCGAGGCCCACGTAGACGACACGCTTCCCGGGCTCGACGAGGTCGAGTGCCATAGCGGGAAGGTGCTGGGCGTTGGACGCGTCGATGACAGCGTCCCATGGCAATTCAGGCAGCTCATCCTCGGTCCACACCCCGTCGAAGCCGAGGGACCTCGCGAACGTCAGGGAGCGCTCGCTGCGCCCGAGCAGGTGCACTTCCGCGCCTGCGGCCCGCGCGAAGAGCCCGCAGAGAACTCCGATCGTGCCCGGACCGAGGACAAGGCACCGATCTCCCGGATTCAGGTCGGCGGCTTCAACCGAGCGGTAGGCGTTGCCGCCGGGTTCGACCATGGCGCCCTGCGCATCGTCGACGGCGTCAGGCAAGCGGTGCAGCGACGTGACGGGCACGGCAACCTGCTCGGCGAGGGCACCAGCGCGTCCATCCCGCACCCCGAGTTCGCCGCGATACTCGCACACGTGCTGAAGCCCCCGCGCGCAGCGGCGGCACTCACCGCAGCCGAGCATCGTGTCGCCGGTCACGCGGGCGCCCAGCCACGACACATCCACACCGTCGCCGACGGCCGAGACGACACCCATCCACTCGTGCCCGATCCGAACGGGATACGTGGTGTGCCCCGTGGCGTAGTAGGCCATCTCGCCGGTGAACAGTTCGATGTCGGTGCCGCAGATGCCGGCCCGCTTCACGTCCACGACGACGTCGCCCGGTCCGGCGACAGGCGGTTCGACGTCCTGGATCTCGGCCCGGTGCGGGCCGGTGATGACGAGGGCCCTCATCGGGGAGCGACCACGGTCTGACGCTGGGTGCCGAGGCCGTCGATGCCGAGGGTCATCACGTCGCCCGGTTGCAGCCAGACCTGGGGGGTGAGGCCCATGCCGACGCCGGGAGGGGTGCCGGTGTTGATGAGGTCGCCGGGTTCGAGCACCATGAACTGGCTGATGTAGTGGACGATGAAGTACGGGTCGAAGATCATCGTCGAAGTCGACCCGTTCTGGCGGCGCACGTCGTTGACATCGAGCCACATGCCCAGGTCGGTCACGCTCTCGACCTCGTCTTGGGTGACGAGCCAGGGTCCCGCGGGGTTGAAGGTCTCGGCGGACTTGCCCTTGAGCCACTGTCCGCCGCGTTCCATCTGGAAGGCGCGCTCCGAGACGTCGTTGACGAGCACCCACCCGGCGATGTGGTCGTGGGCGTCGTGGACGGTGTCGAGGTAGCTGGTGCGCTTGCCGATCACGATGCCGAGCTCGACCTCCCAGTCGGGCTTGGTCGCGCCGCGCGGGATGCGCACATCGTCGTTGGGTCCGACGAGGGTGTTGGGCGACTTGGTGAACAGGATCGGCTCGCTGGGAACCGCCTGGCCGGTCTCGGCCGCGTGGTCGGAGTAGTTCAAGCCGACGCAGATGATCTGGTGCGGGCGGGCGATCGGGGCGCCGATGCGCTGGTCGCCGATGGGCTCGCCGCCGGTGGCGGCACGCTCGGCGATGATCGGCGCGATGCGGTCCAGCCCGCCGGCGCCGAAGAACGCCTCGTCGAAGTCGGTGACGACGTCAGATAGGTCGACGTAGTGGTTGTCGCCGACCAGGGCGGCGGGCTTCTCGGCGCCGGGTGCGCCGATGCGCAGCAGCTTCATGGGGTTTCCTCCAGGTGCGGTGTGGGCTGCGGGGTTCCGGCCCACAGATTGGGGTGGATGCCGCGGTGTCCGGTCCGTACGGTGAACAGGCGTCCCGATAGAGGGTTGGCGGCGAGATCGTCAGGGCTCATGCCCTCGGTGGCGGTGGTGATGATGAGGGTGTCGAGGTCGGGGCCCGCGAACACCGGGCATGAGGTGTGCGGCGCAGGCACCTCGACTGTTCCGACGATGTCGCCTGCCGGTGAGATGCGGACGACGCGTCCCTCGCCCCACAGTGCCACCCACAGGTGGTCTTCGCTGTCGACGGTCATCCCGTCGGGATACCCTTGCGTGAACTCCACGAACACCCGGCGGACGCCGGTCGCCCCGGTGGCGGGGTCGTAGGCGCGGGCGTGGATGCGGCGCCTCAGCGTGTCGATCGAGTAGAGGGTGCGTCCGTCGCCGGTCCACGCAAGACCGTTCGACAGGCCCAGGTCGTCGTCGAGCACGACGCCGGTTCCGTCCGGGGCGACCTGGAGGAGGAGTTCGTCGCCGGGGCCTTTGGTGCCGACGACGAAACGGCCGGCGGGGTCGGGCTTTCCGTCGTTGAACCGCCGGTCGTCGACATCGATGAGTTCGGGGCCTGCGGTGATCCCTCCGTCGACACCGCGCGTATAGAGCCGACGGGTGCCGGCGACCAGCCACTCCCCTGCCGCCGATACAGCGACGGCGCCGACGGTGTCGGGAAACGGCACCTTCTCGTCGATGTCGATGGCGCCGCCGTGAGCGAACCTGCCCACGTAGACGTCACCGGCCAGGATGTCGACCCACAGAATGCGGCCGCGAAACGGATCCCACACGGGGCCCTCGGCGAGGAAGTGCGGGACTCCGGTGGCGACACGCGGAGTGCCGAGCGAAGGGACGGCTGCGTAGGGGGTCATGTAGCGGCCTCCGTGAGGGTGTCGTCGAGCACCTGCAGGATGTGTCGGTACGGCCGGCCGGTGGCGCGGGTCATGCCCAGTTCGCAGGTGCGATTGAGGGAGGCGTGCACGTCGGATGCCGCAGCCTCCACGTCGGCGGCTTCCGGACGGGTCGCTGCGCGGGTGAGCTCGGGGTGCAGCATCCCCCTGTCACCGGCGAAGCCGCAGCATCCCCAGTCCTCGGGCACGACCACCCGCTCGGCCGCGGCTGCGGCGACGCGGGTGAGTGCGGGGTTGATGCCGAGGTGGGTGGAGGAGCACGTGGGGTGCACGGTGACGGATGCGACCTTCTCGCCCGCGGGGAGGTGCGGAAGGACATGCTCGTCGATGAACGCGACCGCGTCGACGACGGTGACGTCGGCCTGGTCGGCCGCTTCGAGCAGCACCTGAAGACCTTCGGTGCACGATGACGCGTCGCAGACCACAGGCAGTCTGCCGCCGTCGGTGGCACGGGCCAGGGATGCGGCGACCCGGTCCGTCATCGTGCGATAACCATCGGACAGGCCCTTGGACTTCCATGGGGTTCCGCAGCACAGCGACGTCAGGTCATCCGGCGTCGCGACCTGCACTCCGGCGCGCTCGCACAGGCGCAGGAACGACTCAGCCACTCCGTCGCCACCGATCGGTCCGAACATCGTGTTCGTACATGACGAGAAGAACACCGCCACCGGCTCGGTCGCGGTGATCACGCGACGGCGCTCGCCGCCGCCGGGGAGATCGTGGGAATAGAGCGGCACGATGTCGTCGCCCAGGATGCCGCGGCCGACCTTCGTCGCCAGCGCCGGCAGCGCGATGGGCACCGCCTTCGCGACGCTGAGGGCGACGCCGCCGATGGTGCTAATGGCATCCCACTGTTTCGCGGCGAGGTTCCATCCCGCCTGCGCGACGGCGTTCTGGTTCTCGTTGCGGAGGCGGCGAACGAGGTCGCCGGTGTTGATGAGCACCGGGCATGCGGTCTGGCACATGCCGTCGACCGCGCAGGTCTGCACACCGTCGTACCCGTACTCCTGCTCGAGGGTGCGTGCGAGCTGGTCGTCGCCACGGTCACGGGCGCGCTGCAGCTCGCGCCGCAGCACGATCCGCTCCCGCGGGGTGAGGGTGACATCCTTCGATGGGCACACTGGCTCGCAGTACCCGCACTCCACGCACCGGTCGACCTCGGACTCCACCGTGGGCGCCGTCTTCAGGTGCCGGGTGTGAGCCTGTGGGTCGTCGGTGAGGAGCACCCCGGGGTTGAGTGTCATGCCCGGGTCGATGAGGCGCTTGACCTCCCACATCACCTCGTACAGCTCGTCGCCGTACTGCCGGTGCACGAACGGTGCCATGATGCGGCCGGTGCCGTGCTCGGCCTTCAGCGTCCCGCCCTGCGCGAGCACGAGAGCCACCATGTCCTCGGTGAACGCCTCATACCGTGCCAGCTTCTCGGCGTCATCGAACTGCTCATTGATGAGGAAGTGGATGTTGCCGTCCTTCGCATGACCGAAGATCACACTCCCCTGGTACCCGTATCGGTCGAACATCTCGATCAGCAGCTCGCACGTCTCGCCGAGGCGTTCCACCGGCACAGCAATGTCTTCCAGCAGCGCGGTCGTGCCCGACGGGCGGGCACCGGCGACGGCGGTGAACAGGCCCTTACGGATGTGCCACAGCTGCGCCCGGGTCGCGGCATCCGTCGTCAACGTCGCCGGCTGCACGAGCGGCAGGCCCGCGAGCACTAGAGCTGCCGCGGCCGTGCGGACGCCGAGGGTGTCCGCAGACTCCTCTTGGAACTCGACCAGCAGCGCGGCATGGTCGACGACAACGAGACCAGTAAGCTCCGCGGTCGCCTCGGGATCGTGCTGCGCGACACGCAGGGATGCGGCATCCAGCAGTTCGATCGTCGCGAATCCCGCTTCCACCAGCGCCGGGAGGGCGGCGGTCGCGTCGCTCAGGTTCGCGAACATCAGCAGCCCGGTGGCGAGGTTCGGCTTCACGGGCAGGGTGCGGAAAGTGGCCTGCGCCACGAACGCGAGCGTGCCCTCGGACCCGACGATCAGGTGGGTGAGGATGTCGAGCGGCTCTTCGTGGTCGAGGAACGAATTCAGCCCGTAGCCCATCGTGTTCTTGATCGCATGCAGCGTCCGCAGCGTCCCGACCGACGCGGGGTCGCTGCGGATACGGTCGCGCAGGGTGATGAGTCCGGCGTGGATCTTCGGCTCAGCGGTGGCGAACCTCCCCGCGGCATCAGGGGCGCCGGTGTCGATCACCGTGCCGGACGGCAGCACGAGGACCGCGGATTCGAGGGTGCGGTACGCGTTCGCGTGGGTGCCGCACGACATCCCTGAGGAGTTGTTCGCGATCACCCCGCCGATCGTGCACGCGATCTCACTCGCCGGATCCGGCCCGAGCTTGCGTCCGTGACGGGCGAGCCGCGCGTTGACAGCACGCACCGTGGCGCCCGGCTGCGCCCGCACCCGCTCTCCGCCGTCGAGCACGTCGATGCGGCGGAAGTGGTGGCGCGTGTCGATCAGCAGCTGATCGGTGCCGGCCTGACCCGACAGGCTCGTCCCACCCGACCGGAACGTCACCGACGCACCGGCGGCACGTGCGGCGGCCATCACTCGAGCGACCTCGCCGACATCGGTCGGGGTCACCACCGCCAGCGGAGTGAGGAGATAATGCGACGCGTCATGTGCGGCGGCGAGCCGATCGGTTGCGCGCGTGCCCACGGCGGCGCCGACGGCCTCGATGGCAGCAACCAGTCCAGTATCGACCGGAGCAAGCGTCGTGGAGCCCGCGGCGCCGACGCCGTGGTCAGTGCGACTCACGCGACACCTTCGATCCCGACGAACCGACGAGGAAGTCGAGGTCGGCACCCTGATCGGCTTGCAGCACGTGATCCACGTAAAGCCGCTGCCATCCGCGGGCCGGGGCCGCGTATGCGTCCAGGGTCGCCTGGTTGGGGGTGCGGGCGGCCAGGTCGTCGGCCGGGACGTCGAGTTCGAGTCGCCCGGCACGCACATCGAGCGCGATCCAGTCCCCCGTCTGCACGAGCGCCAGGGGCCCGCCCGCGGCGGCCTCAGGGGTCACGTGCAGCACGACCGTGCCGTACGCAGTGCCGGACATGCGGCCATCGCAGATGCGCACCATGTCGCGCACACCTTGTGCGAGAAGCTTCTGCGGCAAGGGCATGTTCGAGACCTCGGGCATGCCCGGGTAGCCCTTCGGCCCGCACCCGCGCAGCACCATCACGCTGTCCGCGTCGATGTCGAGGTCAGGGTCGTCGATGCGGGCGTGGAAGTCCTCCACCGAATCGAACACCACCGCCTTACCTCGGTGCTTCAGCAAGTGCGGGGATGCGGCGGCGGGCTTGATGATCGCGCCCCCCGGGGCGAGGGAGCCGCGCAGCACGGTGATGCCGGCAGCCGGCTGCAACGGGCTGTCGCGCGGGGTGATGACCTCGGCATCCCAAATCCGGGCATCCTCGAGATAGTCGACGAACGGCTTGCCTGTGACGGTCAGCGCCACGGGGTCGAGCAGGTCGCGCACCTCCCGCATCACCGCGAGGAAGCCGCCTGCCCGGTACAGGTCGTCCATGAGGTACCGGCCCGCGGGCTGCAGATTCACCAGCAACGGGACCTCGGCACCGATCCGGTCGAAGTCGTCGATCGTCAGGTCGATGCCAAGCCTCCCTGCGATGGCCAGGAGATGCACGACCGCGTTCGTGGACCCGCCGATCGCGGCGAGCGCCACGATCGCGTTGTGGAAGCTCCCCTTCGTCAGGAACGTCGACGGGCGCCGGTCCTCAGCGACCAGCTGCACCGCCAGACGACCCGTCTCGTGCGCCGCCTCCAGCAGCCGCGCATCGGGGGCGGGGGTCCCCGCGAGGCCGGGGATGATCGTGCCGAGCGCCTCCGCAACGAGCGCCATCGTCGAGGCGGTGCCCATCGTGTTGCAGTGGCCCTTCGAGCGAATCATCGACGACTCGCTGCGCAGGAACATCTCCTCGCTCAACGAGCCCGCACGCACCTCCTCGGACAGCCGCCACACATCCGTGCCGCACCCCAGCGCCTCACCGCGGAAATGACCCGTCAGCATCGGCCCACCCGGCACCACCACCGCAGGGAGATCGACGGATGCCGCCGCCATCAGCAGTGCCGGGATCGTCTTGTCGCACCCACCGAGCAACACGACACCGTCGATCGGGTTCGCGCGCAGCATCTCCTCGGTCGCCATCGCCGCCATGTTGCGCCACAGCATCGCCGTTGGGCGCACCTGCGTCTCCCCCAGCGACACCACCGGCAGCTCCAGCGGAATACCACCCGCCTCGTAGATGCCGTTCTTCACCGACTGCGCCACCTCATCGAGGTGCGAGTTACATGGCGTGAGATCGGACGCCGTATTCGCGATCGCGATCTGCGGACGCCCCTCGAACGCAGTGGCGGGCACCCCACGACGCATCCACGCCCGATGGATGTACGCGTTCCGGTCATCACCCGAATACCACGCGGAGCTGCGAGGTGCGGCCATCATTCCAACTTTCGGAAAGCCAATCAAACATATGGAATGCGGGTAGTATAGCTCACATCATCGGCGGGCTTCACGTCCATCAACCTCAACCCTGGCCGCTCGTCGGCCTCAAAGTCAGGAGTATCAATATGCGCGCAATCGTCACCGGTGGCGCCAGCGGTCTGGGCGCCGCGACGGCTGCACGGCTGCGATCAGACGACGTTCACGTGATCACGGTCGATCGGACCGGTGACGCCGACGAGATGATCGACATCACCGACGGTGCCGCAGTGTCGGATCTCGCAGCACGAGTGGGCGCGGTCGACATCTTGATCAATTCAGCCGGCGTCGTCGGGCCGAATCTGCCGCTCCTCGAGACGACCGCCGACGATTGGCGGCGCACGCTCGAGGTGAACGTGCTCGGCACGGTTGCGATGATGCAAGCGTTCGCGCCCGGCATGATCGAGCGCGGCTGGGGGCGCATCGTGAATTTCGCCAGCATGGCGGGCAAAGACGGCAATCCCAACCTGAGCGTGTATTCCGCCAGCAAAGCGGCAGTCATCGCATTGACCAAGTCCGCGGGCAAGGAGCTGGCGACCACAGGCGTCATCGTCAACGCCATCGCTCCCGCCGTCATCGCGACTCCGATGAACGATGCAACGGCCCCTGACGTGCTCGCCCACATCACCAGCCTCATCCCGATGAAGCGCGTCGGCGAGGCCTCCGAGGTCGCGGAACTGGTCGCCTGGCTCGCGTCCGACAGGGTGTCCTTCTCGACGGGCGCCGTCTACGACATCAGCGGAGGGCGCGCGACCTACTGACCGCCCCTGAGCCCCGCTCAACGACTTCGGCCGCGCGACCGTCGTCGACGGCGCCGCCCCGGCACGCGTCTCAGCCGGACGTCGAAGTTCATCGTGACGCTCCCGTCCCCACCCTCTTGTTCGGCCTGGGAGATGCGAAGTTCAGGATGCCAACTCGAGAAACGACGTCAGAAGTTCCGCTCGACGCGTCCGATCGCGCGTTGCAGAGTGATCCAGCTCTCGCCGCTCAGACGACGCACGCCCTCCGCGAGCAATCTGCCCGCGTCTGCTTCGGGGTCATCCGCGAAGACTGAGGCGAGCCCCTCCCACAGGGCGATCGTCTGCCGTGCGAGATCGATCGAGTCCACGTCGGGGTGGGCCAGTCCATCGCGC
This sequence comes from Microbacterium sp. Leaf288, assembly GCF_001422925.1. Classification (GTDB taxonomy): domain Bacteria; phylum Actinomycetota; class Actinomycetes; order Actinomycetales; family Microbacteriaceae; genus Microbacterium. Next base: position 48,094 of record NZ_LMNI01000011.1, on the reverse strand, counting down.
TTGCGCTGGTCGAACATGCGGGCGAACACTGCAACCTGCCGATTGACGCGACGCCGAACATACGCCGCCGCGGAAGTACCGGGCGTGGCCGCGATGCCGCGCACGAGCTGCCCCAGACGAGATCGCGGATCAGCCGGCGAGCCAGAACGATAGACCCTGGCGAGCTCACCCGGATCCAACCGCAGATCCGGATCATCAAGATGGCTCGCCTCTGCATTCTGCTCGTCGGCCAGCTCCAGCGCAGCCACGAGAAGATCGTCTCGACTGGGGAAGTGATACAGCACCGTCGTCTCAGGCGTCTTCGACCGCAGGGCCACCTCACTCGTCGTCAGTGACTCGGGGCCGATCTCGTCGACCAGCTGCAGCACTGCAGTCGCGATCTGGCGACGGCGAACGAGGGTGGGCGCGTAGGGACCGCGCTTCCGCCTCGAAGTACCCGTGTCCGCCATCGCGTGTTCTCACCGTCCGATCGAAATACGAGTTCGACACCACCTTAGCGCCCATCTTTTTGCGCAAGGACGAAAAACCACCTCGACATCGCGTGAAACTTGAGGTTCACTCGACATTGCAAAGTCCAGCATCGCCCGTACTCAGAGAAGAGAACGTCATGGCCTCACTCACAGAAGCTTCGCCGAGCGCGAAACCGACCAGGGAGGATCGAGCGCGCGCGCGCGCTGCGGGCAAGAAGGAGCGCGTCTCGATCTGGCGCATCATCCCCTGGTCGACTCACGCCTTCTCCATGAACGCGCTCGTGGTCATGGTCGGCTACTTCACGATCTACGCGACCGACACGCTTCGCCTCAATCCCGCCATCGTGGGCGGGCTCCTTGTCGCGGCCAAGATCATCGACGCCGTGGGAGCACTCCTCGCCGGTTTCCTCGTCGACGTCGCGCCCGAGACCCGACTGGGCAAGGCGCGACCATTCGATCTCGTCATCATTCTCTGCTGGGCTGCGACCGCGTGCCTGTTCTCGACGCCCGGCGGGCTGGGCGACGTCGCGAAGTATGTGTGGATCTTCACGTCGTACGTCCTGCTCACGGCGGTCTTCATGCCTTTGTACAACGCGAACAATCCGCTGTACACCGCGCGAGTCTTCCCCAAGCGCGAGCACTACAGCGATGTCGCCGCCAAGTCGGGGCTGGTGACCGTCCTCGCCGCAGTGATCATCACCGTCGTGATGCCGATCGCCGTCGGCAATGCAGGCAAGGACCCCGACGCATGGTCCCTCGTGGCCATCACCGCCGCTGTTGTGTTCACGCTGATCGGCCTCGTCCGATTCTGGGTCTTCCGCGAATCTCCCGAGGCCGCCGCAATCGACGCCGAGCGCGTCCGGCTGAAGGACATCCTCCTCGTCCTGCGCACCAACCCGTTCATGTGGATCCTCTCGAGCATGTCGCTGGTCGTCGGCATCTACGCGAGCTTCACCGCGGGTGCTTACTACTTCCGCTACATCGTGGGCAACCTCGCGTTGCAGGGAGTGGTCTCGATCTCGTTCGTCGCGCTGATTCCGCTCATGTTCTTCTTCCCGGTCCTCATCCGCAAGCTGTCCGTCTCGCGGATGATCGCCATCTCCAGCTTCATCGGGGCAGTCGGATATCTCGTGATGATGTTCGCCGGAGGCAACGTGGCCATCATCATGGTTGCCTCGGTTCTGACTGCGCTCGCGTCGCTTCCGGTCAGCTTCCTCGCTCCGATCCTCGTCATCGACAACTCGACCTACAACGAGTGGAAGGGCCATCGTCGCCTCGAAAGCGTCGGCGGGGCACTGTTCTCGTTCTCAGGCACCGTGGGTCAGGCAATCGCAGCGGGCCTCACTGGTGTGGTGCTCGCCATGACCGGCTACAACGGCGGCGCCGACGAGCAGTCCGCCCAGGCCATCGTGGGAATCGTCGCAGTGAACAGCTGGATCCCCGCGATCTTCGCTGTCGTGGTGGGCTTCATCGCGCTCTACTATCAGCGCCTCGAGAAGCGGATCAAGGTGATCAGCGCCGAGGTGCTCGCACGCCGTGAACTGGCCACCGAAGCCGAGATCATCCCCGCCGCGCCGCTCGGCGGAACGGAGGCCGTGCGCATCGTTCGCGAAGAGAGCCACACCTTGCGCCCGGGTCGCGGAGCGACCACACCCGACGACGAAGAATGACTCCCCACCACTGCCCTGGAAAGGAAGGCCAATGAGCATCTCCGCGACGGCCGTCGAACTCACCGAATTCACGACGGATGATGCGTTCTACGCGCAGCCGTACGTCGACATCGACGAGGAGCGTGATGCTCCGTCGAAGCACCGGTACATCCACGGTGGGTTCGCCGGCACAGCGAACCGGTTCTCGGCCTATCTGCCGCCCGCCGGCGAGTACGAGGGACGCTTCTTCCAGCACATCACCCCCGTGCCGGAGAGCGAGCACCTCGCGACGGGGCTGACGGGTGCCGACGACAAGATCGGCTTCGCATTCTCGTCCGGTGCGTTCTTCGTGGAAACGAACGGCGGCGGTGCGATCGATCTGTCGAAGCCGCAGACCGATGTCGATCCCACGATCGGCGCGTACCGCGCCAACGCTGCGGTCGCTGCGGTCGTGAAAGTGATCGCACAGCGCGTTTACGGACCTCACCGCACATACGGCTACGCATACGGCGGCTCGGGCGGCGGCTTCCGCACGATCGCCTGCGCGGAGAACACCCGTGGCGTGTGGGACGGCTTCGTGCCCCACGTCATCGGGAGCCCGGTGGCACTCCCGAATGTCTTCACCGTCCGGATGCACGCGATGCGAGTCCTCCGCAATGTGCTGGATGACATCGTCGACCAGGTCGAACCCGGTTCACTGCGCCACCTCGGCGAAGGACTCTCGGAGGAAGAGACGGCCGCGTTGGAGGAGGTCACCCGCATGGGGTTCAATCCGGCCGCGTGGGTCGGCCACAACAGCATGGGCACCCAGGCGTTCGGAGTGCTGTACCGCTCGCTCAAAGCGATCGATCCCACGTACTTCGACGACTTCTGGACCCAGCCCGGCTATCTCGGCGCGGACCCGACCTCCTCGGTGCACCGAGACCGCGTACGATTCTCCGCCTCGGTCGAGGCCGTCATCACGCGTCGTGAGGCTGCGGCTTCAGGACTCATCCCCCTTCCCGCTGGACCGTCCGGCGGCGTGGACGAGGCCTTCAAAGGTCCCGAGCAGGGCGAGGACGTCGTCGTCGCACTCCGCCTCGACACAAGCTCCGCGATCGATCCGATGAACGCCGAACTGCGCGTCGAATCCGGTGACGCGGAGGGATCGGTCGCACTGCTGCAGACCGTCCGAGACGGCATCGCATTGGTCGACTTCCCGGAGCTGAGCCCGTTCTTGCAGCAGCTGCGCCCGGGCGACCGGGTCGAGGTCGACAACAGCAACTTCCTGGCCGCACAGACCTATCACCGACACCAGGTCCCCGCGCCGGAGTTCACCGTGTGGGATCAGTTCCGCGACGAGTCCGGCGAGCCGCTGTTCCCGCAGCGCCCCCTGTTGCTGGGCCCCCTGATGGCGCAGGGCGCATCGGGGACTCTGCAGTCCGGCGACATCGCGGGCAAGATGATCGTCGTCGAGGCCCGGTACGACCGCGAGGCTTTCGCGTGGCAGGCCGACTGGTATGCCGGGAAGGTGCGCGAGCACCGGGGCGCCGACGCAGATGAGCACCTGAGAGTCTGGATGGTCGACCGCGCGTTCCATGCGGATGTGTCGGGCGCGGAGCTTCCGACGCACACGGTCTCATACCTCGGCGTGGTGCACCAGGCGCTCCGCCAGGTGGCCGCCTGGGCCGAGGACGGCATCGAACCGGCGAGCTCGACGCAGTATGAGGTCGTCGACGGACAGGTTCGGATCACGAGCCCTCATCGACCGGGCGGCGTTCAGCCCATCGTTTCGCTCACGGTCGACGGCAGCGAACGCGCCGAGGTGACCGTCGGCGAGGAAGTCGAGCTGGGCGTGTCGGCGGCCACCGTCGACGCCCAGTCTCGAATCGTGGAAGTTCGCTGGGATCTTGACGACAGCGGCGAATTCGCGGTCCGCAGCGATGTGACCGCGACGACCGAGGTGGACCAGTCGATCCGTCACAGCTTCTCGGAAGCAGGCACGCACTTCGTGAGCGTCAAAGTCACCGCCCAGCAGCATGGAGACACGGAGACACCCTTCGCCCGAGTCGACAACCTCGCGCGCGTCCGCATCGTGGTCCGCTGACAAGCCGTCCCGATGCGAAAGGAAGTGTGCCGGGGGTGAACGGAGTATCCGTAGACCTGCTCGCAGAGGAGCGGTTTGCCCCGTTGTGGACGCATTCGCCACGACGCTGGGCGAGACGGATCGAAGTGGCGCCGCATTGTCGGTGTGGCTTGGAGCGCGGGATCAGCGTGGTCAACGCCCTGCCCGCCGCACTCGGATGGCGTCACGGCACGACGAGACGGAGGCGGTGCTGGTGAACTCACCCGACGAGCACTACGGATATCTTTTCGCGCACTTTCGTGCCGACGGAGTGACGGACGTTGAGAAGATCCACTTCTCCCTCAGCTCAGGAGATACCCCGCTGCGCTGGGACCCGCTCTGGGGCGGACAGCCGGTGCTGGAATCGCACATCGGCACCAGAGGTGTCCGCGATCCGGCGATCGCGCGCGGAAAGCGACGGGTCGTTTCACATTCTCGCAACCGATCTGCGAACGTCGGCGGGTGACAGGGAGATCTGGGACGAGTCGCTACGTCAGGGCAGTCGATCGTTGATCGGGTGGCAGTCGTCCGACCTCGTGTCGTGGACGGCTGCGCGGTCGATCGAGATCGCGCCCTCGAACGCCGGGATGGCGTGGGCACCGGAGGTCACCGTGGACCCCCAGACCGGCGAGTTCGTCGTCTTCTGGTCGTCGAGGCTGTACGCGGCGGACGACCCGACCCACGGGGCGGACTCCTACAGCAGGATCATGTACTCCCGCACGCGCGATTTCTCTTCTTTCACACCTGCCGAGGTAATGATCGACACCGGCGGACGAGACGTCATCGACACCGCGGTCATTCACGAGCACGGAAAGGTGTATCGCTTCACGAAAGATGAGGCGAGATCCGGCGGCTGGGGAATCTACCTCGAGAGAGGTTCGAGCCTGTTCGACGACGACTTCACTCTCATCACCACCAACATCGCCGGAGATCGCTACCCCGGTGGCGTCGAGGCGCCGATCGTGATCCGTGCTCGAGGTGAGGAACGGTGGTTCCTGTTCCTCGACCAATATCAGGAGATGCCGCAAGGCTACTTTGCGATGGAGTGCACGGATCTCGACTCCGGCGAGTGGAGCTATGTGCCCCTCGACGAAGTCTCGATCCCGCCCTCGACCAAACACGGAACGATCTTGCCGCTTCTCAGGCACGAGTGGGACCGACTGCGCACTCTCACCGGGTTGGATTGACGATGGAGACGACTAGGCCGCTAGCCGGCTGACGACGCAGGGGCTGAAAGGGCTCGCCGAAGCACGCGACCGGCTGGCGAGTGTGAAGCGCTCGGAGGCCGACTTCATCGCTGAAGCCGAACGAGTCTGGGAGGTCTTCGAGGCAGCGAAGAAGGCGCGCGGCAGATAACCGACGTGTGCAACTGCCGCGGATCCCGCCCGTTGGCCGGTGCCCGTTGGCCGGTCGCGCATCGTGCGGCCACACCGGGTTGGACTTCGGGCCGTAGACACTGACGCAAATGCGCGTTTGCCCTGCCCGCGCCATATGCACGGGCAACTCCGCTAATCGTGCGACACCAGACGCCTGTCCCTTCGGCAACGAAGGGAGTTTTCAGCTCGGTCGGCAGGTTCGGGCATGATCCACGACATCGCCCGCCTGGTGTGACCGATGATCTCCATCACCGAGGCGGGGGTCCACTACCCCTCCGTCTCATCTGTGGGCAGAAAGTGGGCAGCCGATCGCGCCCTCTCGACGACTACGCAGATCGCTCAGCAGTTGCACCGAGTGATGCGCAGAACGTCAGTCATGGTCACGCTTGCGATGAGGCTCGCCGCTGACCAGGCATCTTCGCCCGTCGCCGTGCCCACATCTGAGAAGGAACCGCGCGGATCGAGAAGGATCGAAACCCCGGAAACACGCCTCAGAACGACGTCAAATCGGGGTAAAAAGTGCGGAGACGGAGGGATTTGAACCCTCGGTCCCCGTGAGGGGACTCCACCTTAGCAGGGTGCCCGGGAACGATCTCCGCGCCTCGGGGCCGCATCACAATGCATCCTATTTACCCCTGATCAAACTAGCTTTCACACCTGATTCGCCGCGTCCGGCGGTCTTCGGACTCGCACTCCAGACACTCCTCGATCACCCAGAATCGGAATGCTCGGGAGGCTCGGGGACACTTGGGGGACACCTGGCTGGGTGGGCGGAGCGAGTCGTTCCGTGCAGCCGGGCGGAGACTGAGCGATTGAGCCGCGCCTGTGCCCATGCGACCTCGGGTCTTAGTCGAAGTTGGCTTTGACTCGACGCGCGTTCCAGCGCCGTCCCGCTACACCGGGCGCCTCAACACTTGCACCATGATGCCCATAAGGTACACTACGTATCGTTTCGTAAAATGGTCGCTCATCAAGGAGGATCGAGAATGACTGCCGAATCGAACAAGGCTGCTGGTCGCCAATTTTTTCTCGAGCTGGATCCGCGCACCGCGCGCGGTGCGCTCGCCGAACTACTCGCGGACGACGTTCGGCTCCCGGCCGACACCCTCCCGAACGGTCGGCAAGGGCTCGCCGGGATGCAGGAGCATCTCGAGTTCATGGGCTCCAGGGCGGAGACGCAATTCGAGATCATCGACATCGTCGGCGAGGGCGACACCGTCGCGGTTCGCGCGCGCGTGGTAGGGAAGCTGCTGACCGAGTTCTTCGGCATCCCCGCCGACGGACACGTCTTCGACATCGAACAGGCAACGTTTCTTCGATTCCAGGATGGCAAGATCGCGGAGATCTGGCGCCTGAACGATACCGCTGGGATGATGCAGCAGCTCACAGCATAGGCAGTGGACAGCGGTCCATGGTCCGAGGTGGCCCGGCGGACGCGTTCGCGGTGTGCCAGTGCGCGGCGGCGCCGACATCGACCTGGAGTGGGCGACTGCGAACCGGTGGCGCTCATGATCCGCAGCACCGCCGGCGCCACCCATATCGTCGAGGCCGCCGGTCAGCTGCAGGCCGTCCGCATCGGCTCCGATGGTGATGCCGTGGTGCTGCTGCCGGCGCGGAGCGCCAGCTACGCGGTGCTGGTGCATGATGCTTTCAGCTGGGGCAGTCGGCGCCTCGCGGTGGAGCGGATATCGTGGCGGGCGCCAGATCGCGTAGCTCGAGGTGGCCCAGGGGCGGTGCGGCGCTGGACGCAGAAGCGTTGAATGACATCCACGCCGGGCGAACGAGGATTCGCTCGCGAAGACGCTGGGGCTTCTGGGCACCTCTTGGGAGGAACATCGGCGTGCGAAAACGCCCTCGCCGCTGGCATCCTCGTCGCCGATCCGGGAACGCGCGCGGGCGGGGTGAGCGTGGTCGGGTTCTCGGGGGACGGCGCGCGGGCCGGGATCCTCGGGGCGCTCAGCGCGGAAAGTCCGCGCTGCGGGGATGATCTCGATGATGTCGACGTTCACGGCCAACCTGGACGGCTACGAGCAGACCCACACCTGGATGTTGCACAATCCTGGCATGGGGCTGGTCGCTGAGTCGCCCGACATCGCTGTGGCGCGTGCCGCTCTTCATCGGCTAGACCGGCCAGAACACGCTGTTCTCCCCGAAGGGGATGCGGGCGGCGGACCGGCTCGTCGCCGGCCATTGCGCGGAGGCCGGGGCCGCAAACGCTTACCGATCGGTGTGGGCGGATGCCCCGTACTCCTCTCCGCTGGGCATGCAGCGGCGTTCCATCGACTGGCTGGATGAGGTCAGTCGATAGTTGCGCGCCCGCGCGGGGCACGATACCCCCCCCCCCCCCCCCCCCCCCCCCCCCCCCCCNCCTCGTCGAGCGTGAGGAACCCGGCCCACACGATGCGGGGGATCGCACCGCCGGTGTCGAGAGTGCAGACGACGGCGAACTCGAAGGGCGCGTTCTTCGAGAGCCCCGCGGGCAAGAACTACCGCCACGCCACGTACTACACGGCCCCACGCCGTCGGTCTTGCACCGACGCGAACCGGTCGGGGCATTCTCCCTGTCGCGGAATTCGGCCGGAATCGCTGGCTGGTGCGGTCCTCTTGGCGCACATGCGGCGTTCAGAGTGTCCGCGACGCGCCGACCTCGACACTCACGTAGTCGGTGCGAGGTCCCTTTGAGCGAGTCGCAGCCAGGTTTCGACGACGGTGTCCGGGTTGAGTGACATCGATTCGATGCCCTGCTCCACGAGCCACTCGGCGAGGTCGGGATGGTCGCTGGGCCCCTGCCCGCATATCCCGACGTACTTGTCGGCTCTCGCGCACGCGTCGATCGCCATGGACAACATGCGGAGCACGGCAGGGTCCCGCTCGTCGAATGTCGCGGCGACCAGTGCCGAGTCGCGGTCGAGTCCGAGCGTCAGTTGTGTCATGTCGTTGGAGCCGATGGAGAACCCGTCGAAGTATTGGAGGAACTCGTCGGCGAGGACGGCGTTGGAAGGTAGCTCGCACATCATGATCACGCGCAGGCCGTTTTCACCGCGGCGCAGACCGTTCTCGGCGAGCAGATCGATGACGGCAGCCGCCTCATCCAGGGTCCGGACGAAGGGCACCATGATGGCGATGTTCGTGAGCCCCATCTCGTCGCGTACGAACCGCAGCGCTTCGCACTCCATGTCGAAGCAGGCCCGGAAGTCGTCGGAGATGTAGCGGGAGGCGCCGCGGTAGCCGATCATCGGATTCTCCTCGTGCGGCTCGTACAGCTCGCCACCGATGAGATTCGCGTATTCGTTGGACTTGAAGTCCGAAAGCCGCACGATCACCGGCTCAGGTGCGAACGCGGCGCCCAGCATCGAGACGCCCTCGGCCACGCGCTTCACGAAGTATTCACGCGGGGACGCGTAGGCGCTGATCCTCTCGGCGATCTCGTCGTGCAGCGGTGAGGGCAGGGTGTCGAGCTCCAGTAGTGCGCGGGGGTGGATGCCGATCTGCCGGTTGATGACGAACTCGAGCCGTGCAAGCCCTACGCCTCGATTCGGCAGCTTGGAGAAGGAGAAGGCCTGATCGGGCGTGCCGACGTTGAGCATGATCTTCACCGGGCTCTCGGGCATCGAGTCCAACTGCGTGACGAGCTCCTGGAACTTCAGGATGCTCTCATAGACGAAGCCGGTGTCCCCCTCGGCGCAGGAGACCGTGACGTCCATGCCATCCTTCAGGGTCGCCGTCGCGTTGCCCGTTCCGACCACCGCGGGAATGCCGAGTTCGCGCGCGATGATCGCGGCATGACAGGTGCGGCCACCTCGGTTGGTGACGATCGCCGATGCGAGCTTCATGATCGGCTCCCAGTCCGGATCGGTCATGTCCGCCACCAGCACATCGCCTGCCTGGAATTGGTCCATCTGCGCGATCGACTTCATGACGCGCACCGGCCCTGCGCCGATCTTCTGTCCGATGGCCCTCCCCTCCGCGATGGGAACGCCCGCCTCTTCGAGCACGAAGCGGCGCATCACATTCCCGTCGACCCGCGAGACAACCGTCTCGGGCCGTGCCTGCAGAATGTAGAGCTCTCCGTCGACCCCGTCCTTGCCCCACTCGATATCCATCGGCCGGCCGTAGTGGTCTTCGATGATCAGCGCCTGTCGGGCAAGCTCCTCCACCTCGGCGTCGGTGATGCTGAACCGGGCACGATCCGCAGCTGGGACATCCGTGAATAGGGTGCTGCCGCCGACGTGACGCCCGTGGGCGTAGACCATCTTCACTGCCTTCTCGCCTACCGACCGCTTGAGGATCGACGGGCGACGTGCCCGCAGCGCAGGCTTGTAGACGTAGAACTCGTCGGGATTAACCGCGCCCTGCACCACCGCTTCGCCGAGCCCGTATGAGCTCGTGATGAAGACGGCCCTGTCGAAGCCGGACTCGGTGTCGACGGTGAAGAGCACACCGGATGCGCCGATATCCGATCGCACCATCCGCTGGACACCCGCCGACAGCGCGACGTCGTGGTGGTCGAAGCCGTGGTGGACGCGGTAAGCGATCGCTCGGTCGTTGTAGAGCGAGGCGAACACGTGCCGGATCGCTAGGAGGATGTTCTCAATGCCGCTGATGTTCAGGAATGTCTCCTGCTGGCCCGCGAACGACGCATCCGGAAGATCCTCGGCAGTGGCGCTGGAACGCACCGCCCATGAAACGAACTCAGGCTGCGGATCGCCCTCAACCTGTTGCGCGTATGCCTGCCTGATCTCCGATTCGAACGTCGACGAAAAGGGCTGCGCCAGAATCCAGTCCCTGACATTGGCGCCAACGCGGGCCAACTCTGCGACATCGGTGACGTCGAGAGCCTCGACTGCGCGTCGGATGCGACCATAGAGTCCGTTCGCGTCGAGGAACTCACGGTATGCATCGGCGGTGGTCGCGAACCCCCCGGGTACACGAACACCGGCATCCGACAGGTTCGACACCATCTCTCCTAGTGAGGCGTTTTTGCCGCCCACCTGTGTGATGTCGGACATGCCGACCTGCTCGAACCAGAGGATGTTCGTCATGATCGCTCCTGTTGATTGATTTCGTGAATGGGAAGGCTGCGGAGAGGTCAGTTGCGCAGGCGCATGGACTGCATGATGACCGCCGACATCTCCTCGACCGACTTGGTCGACGAGTTGAGGAACGGCACGCGGTTCCGGCGATAGAGGTCTTCGGCGCGGCGAAGCTCGAGGGTGCACTGGGCGAGGCTCGAGTAGACCGAGTCCGGTCGCCGTTCGTGCCTCACTTGGCTGAGCCGCAACGGTGTGGTCGTGAGCCCGAAGCACTTGGGGGCGTGGCGGTTTACTGAGGGCGGCAGATGGTCAGTCGGAAAGTCGTCGTCCGTGAGCGGATAGTTGGCGACAAGCAGACCGTATTGCAGCGCGAGGTACATCGTGGTTGGTGTCTTGCCACACCGGGATGGTGCGATGAGTATCACGTCGGCGATGTCCAGGGCGCGGCCGCTCTGACCGTCATCGTGCTCGATCGCGTACTCGACGGCGCGCATTCGGGCAAAGTATTGCTTGATGTCCCCAAGTCCGTGGAACTGACCCAATTGCTCGGACCTGGTGGTTCCAAAAGCCACCTCAAGCTCGGTCAGATGCCCGCTCAGCAGGTCTACAACCACGGCTCCCCGAACCTCGAGTTCACGGAGGATGTCTGCCGATTTCACAGTCGTGAACACCACTGGTTGCGCACCGGAAGCGATCAGGCTCTGGATGTCCCGAGCCACCGCTCGCGCGCCATCGAGGGTGTCCACGAAAGGAATCGTGTGCCGAGCAAACGGCAGCGCGGGAAAATTCGCGAGCAGCGCACTACCGAGAGTCTCCGCGGTTATCCCGGTGCTGTCAGACACGAAGTACGCAACGCGCGTAGCAACGGCATCCCCATCGCACGGCGAGGAACCGGCCGGTGTGTCCAGGATCATGTAATCTCCCGCCGTGCCGGAAACCCGGCTCCGTCGTCTACGGTAAGGCGCATTCCCACCCACTTTCAGGTGATTAGAGCGGCAAGAATTCAACAAATTGCTCCCCGGTCATTTGGCCACATTGCGGGGTCGGGAACGGTCTCACTCTTGATTAATCCGGCACCGGAGCGACTGCTCGGCCGCGGCTGGATGACCCCGCATTCCTGAACCGACCGCAGCGCCACCGTCGCCGGCCGCGAGGTGGGGTACGGAGATATGCACCCGGTCGGGGTGGGACTAGACGTCCATCGGCGAGCTTGACCGCGAGCGACGACGGCACCGTGATGGCCGACAGAATCGGGATGCCGGCCATCACGGCCTCTCGCACGCGTGTAAGCGGCGTGCCGTGGAACGCACCTAGCCAGGCATACTGCGGACGCTGAAACCGCCTACGACCTCCACCGCAACTTCAGGCGGTAGTTTCAGCTACGTCCTGCACTCTCTGCGCGCGGTCCAAAAGGTCCGACCTCGCCGTAGAACCAGCGCTCCTCTGTAACGACAGTGAAAGAGCCCGCGGGATCGCAATAAGCGCTGCGGCGTGAGCGGAGCTCATCGACCAGGTCCTCAAGGCGATGGAGGTCCGCGGGCCAGGTCTCCACGACTGCGTCGAACGGCTCCGCTGCCTCGCCGTAAGAGGCAGTGCCCTCGCCAACGATGCTGTGTACCCGCTGACCGACTGCGGCGCGATACCGATCGTCCGTCTTCGCCCACGCCCCCTCGGCCTCCAGCTGCCGTAGGAATTGCTCGCGCGAGACCGATGCGGAGCGGCGAAGCAGGTCGAATACCCGCAGAGTGCCGACATCCCCCGAGGTGAAGATCGGTTGCTCCTCATCGATCGCGACGAATTCGGCTTGACCGTCCATCAGATGGGTGCTCATGTACTGTTCGTCTGGCAGCAGTTTCTCCTGAAAGTCGGGATCCTGGCCGAGTCGAGTGAGGCCCTCCCAGCCTCCGCAGACATGTTCGACGATCGTCGACAAGCGGTCGATCGGCGGGTGAATCGCGATTGCAACCGGACTGCCCTCAACGTGGTTCAGAGTGTAGCGCTGCATCTCACGGGCGACTGCGGGAATGGACAGTCCCATCGGGATGTGAACGTCCTCCATGTGCTTTCGAAGTTCAGCGGGGGTGCCTGAACGCGACAGCAGAAGGTCCTTGAACATCATTGTCCTCACTTCAAAGAAGCGCCGCGTCGGATCGCGACACTGAACGATTCTATAAGATACGAACCGATTCGTACAGCATTTGCAGTGCCTGGTGAGTGGCACTCAAGCGACACGATGTGATCTCAGGGCCTCCAGACGGTCTGCTTCCGCAGTCCTTCTACGCCCGTACCCGGTCGGGGTGGGAGTAGATGTTCATCGACGATCCGCGCACGAACCCAACCAGGGTGAGCCCGGACGCCGTGGCGAGCTCGACCGCGAGCGAGGACGGCGCCGACACGGCGGACAGGATCGGGATGCCGGCCATCACGGCCTTCTGCACGAGCTCGAAGCTCGCTCTGCCCGACACCTGCAGCACGGTTCCGGTGAGGGGGAGCCTGTCGTCGAGCAGCGACCAGCCGATCACCTTGTCGACGGCGTTGTGCCGCCCGATGTCCTCGCGCAGCACGAGCAGCTCACCCGATGCCGCGTCGAACAGGGCGGCGGCGTGCAGGCCGCCGGTCTTCTCGAACACCGCCTGCCCCGCACGAAGCGTGTCGGGAAGACCCGCGATCAGCGTCGCGTCGACGGGGGCGGCATCCGTCGCGACGTCGTAGCGCGACTGCTTGTCGATCGCCTCGATCGAGGCCGTGCCGCACACGCCGCACGAGCTCGTCGTGTAGAAGTTGCGTGCGATGTCGGTCACCAGCGGCGCGAGCTCGGGGGCGAGCGCGATGTCGAGCACGTTGTACGTGTTCTCGGCCGACGCCGTCGGCACCGACGGGTCGACGCCGATCGTCAGCAACGGCGTCGGCGCCACGGCACCGGTGCCCGGGCCGCCGCAGTGGATCGCGGAGCGCACGTCGCCGGACGCGGCGATCACGCCCTCCGACACCAGGAACCCGGCGGCGAGCTCGAGGTCATTGCCGGGCGTGCGCATCGTCACGGTGAGCGCCTCGCCCGCGATGCGGATCTCCAGCGGCTCCTCCACCGCGAGGGTGTCGGCCCGGCGCCGCACCGCGACATCCCCGTCATTCAGCGCGATCCGGGTGACCGGCGTCCGCGTGGTCAGGCGGCCCATCTCAGCCTCCGATCGCGTTCATGCCGCGCGCCGGCTGCAGGAACGCCGGGTCGTTGATCGCGTGCCCCGGCAGCTTCCCGTGCACGCAGGAGCGCAGCATCCCATCAATGCCCGCGTCGATGCCCGCTTCGACAAGCTCAGCGACCGGGGGGAAGGGCTCCTCCACCGGTCCCTGAGCCTGTCGAAGGATCGGAAGTAGGTCGTACTCCGTGGTCGAGAACAGGCAATTGCGCAGCTGCCCGTCGGCCGTGAGGCGCAACCGGTCGCAGTCGCCGCAGAACGGCGCCGTCACCGACGCGATCACCCCCACCGAATGCGGGCCGCCGTCCAGCGTCCACCGCGCCGCCGGCGCCCCACCCCGACCCGGCACCGGCGTCAGCTCCCACCGCGCCGACAGCGCGGTGAGGATCTCATCCTGCGTCACCATCCGCGATCGATCCCACGTATGCCCCGCATCCAACGGCATCTGCTCGATGAACCGCATCTGCGCCTCATGCGCGACCGCGAACTCCACCAGATCGACCAGCTCGTCATCGTTGACGTCGCGCATCGCCACCGCGTTCAGCTTCAGCGGGCGCAGACCCGATGCCCCGGCCGCCGCGATCCCGTCGAGTACGTCGTCGAGCCGGTCGCGGCGGGTGAGGGCGTGGAACCGGTCACGGCGGAGCGTGTCGATGGAGATGTTGAGCCGGGTCAGCCCGGCCTCGACGAGCCCCGGGAGGAGCTCCGCCAGGCGGATCCCGTTCGTGGTCATCGCGATCTCCACCGGCCGCCCACCCGGCCCGGTGATCGCCGACAGCCGTCGCACCACGTCGACGATGTCGGTGCGCAGCAGCGGCTCCCCGCCGGTGAGGCGGAACGTCGTGATCCCGTCGGCCGCGGCCACCCGGGCGATCCGCACGATCTCATCCAGCGTCAGGATGCTCGTCTTCGCCAACCACTCGTTGCCCTGCTCCGGCATGCAATACGTGCACCGCAGCGAACACCGATCCGTCAACGAGATCCGCAGGTCGCGGTGCACCCGCCCGTGCGTGTCCACCAGCGGGGCGCCGATCGACGCCACGGGCGCTGCGGCCGCGTGCGCGCCGAGATCGACGGATGCCGCGGACTGCGGCATCCGTCGCCCGATCGTCACCGGGATCGCGGTCATCCGCCGAGTGCCAGCCAGGTGGCGGTGCCGTCGATCTCGACCTGTCGTTTCCACACCGGGAGGTCGGTCTTGATGGTCTCGATGAGCGTGCGGCAGACGGCGAACGCGTCTCCGCGATGGGCGGAGGCGACGGCGATCACGACCGCGACGTCGCCGACACTCAGGTGCCCGATCCGATGCGAGACGGCGACGAGCGCATCGCTGCCGGCCACGGCGGATTCGGCGATGCGCTGCAGCGCGCTCTCGGCGTCGGGGTGCGCGGAGTACTCCAGAGCATCGACGGTGGATGCTGCATCCGGATCGTGATCGCGCACGCGGCCGACGAACGTCGTCACCGCTCCCACCGCGGGGTCGTCGACCGCCCGGAGGTGGGCGTCGAGGTCGAGTGGCGCCGAGCTGATCGCGGCGAGGCGCACGGTCTCTCCGCTCCCGAGCGCTGCGTGGGCGAGCATGCTCACGCGCGTCGCTCGAGGCGGACGATGACGGCCTTCGAGGTGGGTGTGCCCGAGACGTCGGCGACGGAGTCGAGGGGTACGAGTACGTTCGTCTCGGGGTAGTAGGCGGCGGCGTTGCCCTTGGGTGTGTTGTAGGCGACGATGCGGAACTCGTCGGCGCGACGCTCCTCGAGGGAGCCGTCCGGTCGGGCCCACTCCGACACCAGGTCGACGATCTCGTCTTCGGCGAAGCCGAGATTCTGGATGTCCTTGGGGTTCACGAGCACGACGCGGCGGCCGTCGTGGATGCCGCGGTACCGGTCGTCCTTGCCGTAGATCGTGGTGTTGTACTGGTCGTGCGATCGCAGCGTCTGCAGTAGCAGCCGTCCCCGCGGGATGTGCGGGTACTCGAGCGGGTTCGCGGTGAACCGGGCCTTGCCATCCACGGTCGCGAACCGCCGGGCGTCGCGCGGCCCGTTGGGCAGGAAGAACGTGCGGCCCTTCTGGATGCGCGTCTCGAAGTCCTCGAACCCGGGGATCGTGCGCTCGATGTGCGAGCGGATGAGCGCGTAGTCGGCCTCGAGCGCCGCCCAGTCGGCCTGAGGGACATTGTTCGCCTGCCGCACAGCCGTCTTGACGGTCGTCACCGTGGGCTCTTCGATCTCACCGTGCTCCGGCAGACCGCGCTCGGCATCGCCGCCGTGGGAGACCGGTGCTGTCGCCGGAGAGGATCCCCCGCCGAACACCAGCGCGCACACCCGCGCCACGATGGCGACCTCGCTGAGCAGTTCCTCCGACGGCGGGGCGAGCCGCCCCCGCGAGGCGTGCACGGCCCCCATCGAATCCTCGACGGTGACCCGCTGCTCCGCGCCGCCGCGGCGGTCGCGGTCGGTGCGGCCGAGCGTGGGCAGGATGAGCGCGCGGCGCCCGGTCACGGCGTGCGACCGGTTGAGCTTGGTCGAGACGTGCACGGTCAGATCGACGCGGGCCATGGCGGCCTCGACGACCGCGGTGTCGGGAGTGGCCGACACGAAGTTGCCGCCCATGCCCATGAAGAACCGCACCCGGCCGTCGCGCATCGCGCGGATCGCCTCGACGGTGTCGAACCCGTGCTCCCGCGGAGCGCGGAACGAGAACTCGCGGTCGAGAGCCGCGAGGAACTCCTCGGCAGGCTTCTCGTAGATGCCCACGGTGCGGTCGCCTTGCACGTTCGAGTGCCCTCGCACCGGGCAGACGCCCGCGCCCGGGCGTCCGATGTTGCCTTGCAGCAGCAGCACATTGACCACGTCGCGCAGCGTCGGCACCGAGTGCTTGTGCTGCGTCAGCCCCATCGCCCAGCACACGATCGTCGAGGTGGAGGTGCGCACCTCTTCGCCGATCTTGCGCAGCGTCTTCTCGGGGAGCCCCGTCGCCTTCACGAGCTCGGGCCACGAGGCATCCGCCATCGCCTGACGATATGCGTCGAAGCCGCTGGTGTGCTCGGCGATGAACGCGTGGTCGAGCACTCCCCCGTCGGCGGCTTCGGCCTCGAGCAGGTGCTTGCCGATCGCCTGGAACAGCGCCTGATCCCCGCCAGCGCGGATCTGCACGAACCGGTCCGCGATCTTAGTGCCGCCGAACGCCACGCCGCGGACCGTCTGCGGGTTCTCGAACCGCATCAGCCCCGCCTCGGGCAGCGGGTTGACGGCGATCACCCGCGCGCCGCGCTGCTTGGCCTTCTCAAGGGCCGACAGCATGCGCGGGTGGTTCGTGCCGGGGTTCTGGCCGGCGACGATCAGCAGGTCGGCCTCGTGGATGTCCTCGATCGAGACCGTGCCCTTGCCGATCCCGATCGTTTCGACGAGCGCGGATCCGGATGACTCATGGCACATGTTCGAGCAGTCCGGCAGGTTATTCGTACCGATCCCGCGCACCAGCAGCTGGTAGAGGAATGCGGCCTCATTGGAGGTGCGTCCGGAGGTGTAGAACACGGCCTCGTCGGGGTCGTCGACGGCCCGGAGTTCGTCGGCGACGATCCGCAGCGCGTCGTCCCACGAAACCGGGCGGTAGTGCGAATCGCCCTCCTCGAGCAACATCGGGTGCGTCAGCCGCCCCTGCTGTCCGAGCCACCAGTCGTCGTGGGTGCGCAGTTCCTCGACGGAGTGCGCGGCGAAGAACGCCGGCCCGACGCGGCGAAGCGTGGCCTCCTCGGCGACCGCCTTGGCGCCGTTCTCGCAGAACTCCGCCATATGGCGCTTGTCCTCCTCCGGCCAGGCACAGCCGGGGCAGTCGAAGCCGTCCTTCTGATTCACGCGCATCAGCGTCTGCACAGAGCGCGCGACCCCCATCTGCTCGTTCGCGATCTGCAGCGCGTGCAGCACAGCAGGCACGCCCACCGCGACCTTCTTGGGTCGCGACACGTGCATGCGCGTCTCGTCGATATCTGTGGAGGGGGGCTTCGTCGCCATGGCGCAAGGCTAGATCCCGAGAAGGGGCGGCTCCTGCGTCGTGGCACCGCCGGCGATCGCTGAGCGAATTTCCCGCACGCGAGGGCGCATGATCCGATATGATCTCGCGCCCCTCTGTCAGGCGGGAGGCGTCACCAGACGACGCGCGGCCGCGTCGACGGCCAGCGAGAGCGGCGGCCGCGGTTCCTCTCCGAGCATCGCGAGGACGATCGGGATGCTGACCTCGGGGCGCACGATCTCGGCGACCTTCACGCCGATGCTCGCCGCGGCCTTCGGGACCGCCGAGCGCGGTACCACGCTGACCCACTCCCCCGTCCGCGCGAGGGCGAGCAGCGCCTCGACCGAGTCCACCTCGACCCGCGGGCGCAGCCGCACGCCCCGCTCGGACAGCGCGTCGTCGAGGATCTGACGCGCGCGCATACTCGGCTCGAGGACGCAGACCGGCAGTCCCTCGAGCGCG
Source organism: Microbacterium sp. Leaf288 (assembly GCF_001422925.1). Taxonomy (GTDB): domain Bacteria; phylum Actinomycetota; class Actinomycetes; order Actinomycetales; family Microbacteriaceae; genus Microbacterium. The sequence continues at coordinate 29,795 of NZ_LMNI01000011.1, read as the reverse complement.
GCCAGCTCGATCGTCTCACCGAAGTCGCTCCGCGACGCCGCACCCACGACGACGAGGCGATCAGTCTCGACGAGGATGTGACGTATATCGTCGGCCGCTGCCGCCGACGGGTGCAGCAGACCGGCATCGAACTCGAACGAGCGAAGACCCCCGACCACCTGCTCGGAGGTCAGCCCCGTGACCAGCCGCACCTGGAGGTCGGGATGCGTCGCGCACAGCTCGGCGAGCACCCGGGCCGCCAACGCGACGCCCGACGGGATGACACCGACACGTACGACGCCGTTGAGACGGGCCGCGGCACTGCTCACCTCGTCCTTAAGCGCCCGGTGGTCGGCGATCATCCGCCGGGCCCACACGAGCACGGCCTCACCCTCGGGCGTGAGCCCCTGGAACGAGCGCCCGCGCCGGACCAGGGGCACGCCGAGCTCAGCCTCCAGCTTGCGGATCGATTCCGACAGCGCCGAGGCCGACACGAAGGACGCCGCAGCGGCGCGGCCGAAGTGCTGCTCCCGCGCGACCGCGACGAAATACTCGAGCTGCGTGAAGAGCATTCCGACTCCGATCCGAATCGCGACTGCTTACACTCCGATGGCCGGCTCCAGCGGGTGGGGGCAGAGTCAGGACTTCAAGCGGGTGCGTGCACCCTGCTCGCGCCCAGGCGCCGTCGACTGAACGCCCACTTATCGTAACCGCGGCTCACACCACGGCACTTGCGGCGAATCGGGCGAAGAACGTCAGGACCTCCGCATCATCCACTGACTGGGTATCGACGACTTCCGTCAGTGCGACCCCCTGTATGAGGCGCTTTACCGGCACCTCGAGCTTCTTGCCGGTTCGCGTGTGCGGTATGCCGGGCGCGATTACGATCTCGTCCGGCAGATACCGAGCCGAGAGGTTCGCCCGAATGGCCGAAGCAATTGCAGCTCGAACCGACTCCTCGTTCGCGCCGTCGCGGAGTTGGACGAAGAGCGGCATGTAATACCCGTCGGTGCCGAGTTCGGCGCCGACGACAAGCGCCTCGACGACGTCGGGGAGCGCCTCGACCACGGAATAGATATCCGCCGTCCCCAGACGCAGCCCGTTGCGGTTCAGCGTGGAGTCGGATCGCCCGTGGATGCGGATCCCGGCTTCAGCGAACTCGATGTAGTCGCCGTGGCGCCAGACACCGGGGAACATCTCGAAGTAACTCGCCCGGTATCGAGAACCATCTGAGTCGCCCCACAGGCACAGTGGCATCGAGGGCATCGCGGCCGTGACGACGAGTTCACCGGTGCCATCGGCGGGCGTCCCGTCGTCATTCCACGCCTCTACTCTCACACCCAGCGCCGGCACCTGGATGTAACCCAGCTTCACAGGCTCGGTGGGGACTCCGCCGACAAAGATCGACGCGACGTCCGTGCCACCACTTGCAGAGCTGAGCCAGACGTCTCCGACCGCGCGATACACCCAACAGGCTCCCTCAGCAGACAGAGGTGATCCGGTCACCTGCACGAGACGCAATGCGCGAAGATCCAGGTCTTCCGCAGGAGTGAGGTCGGCCTTGGCGCAGGCGTGCACGAATCCTGCGCTCACGCCGAGCGCGGTCGCCCGCGTGGCGGCGGCCAGATCCCACACCCGGTTGACGTTCGGGTAGGTGGCGTTCCCGTCGACGAGGATAGCGGTGGCACCCGCCCCCAGCACGCAGACGAGAGAGTTCCACACCACCCAACTGGTGGAGGCGACGCTGAGAAAGCGGTCGCCGGGCCGCAGATCACAGTGGATGAGATGCATCTTCATCATCTCGATGAGCGCTCCACCATGCCCGTGAACGATCCCCTTGGGACGTCCGGTTGTGCCGGATGAGAACAGGACCCAGAGCGGGTGACTGAACTCCAACTCCGCGTACAAGGGCGCGCGCGGACGCTCCACCAGCCCCTCCCACCCCTCGTTCAGATCGCCGTCAGGCGCCGGAACCTCCGTGTGAGCAGTGACCCAGATCACGCGTTCTAGCGTCGGCAGCTCCGTGATAACCGCTGCCAGTTCGGCCCGACGATCACGATCCGCGCCGTTGACCCGATATCCGGGGGCAGCAATGAGCACCTTCGGCCCCAACTGAGCGAATCGGGAAGCTATTGCGCCGGGGCCGAACTCCGGAGCACAGATGGACCAGATGGCTCCGATGGAAGTCACCGCCAGCATTGCGACGACGGCTTCTTCGATGTTCGGCAGGATGGCCACCACGCGGTCGCCGGCGCGGACACCGGTGGTCCGCAGCTCCGCCGCGAGCGCGCCCACTCTGCCGCGCAACTCGGCCCACGTCGTCTTGGTGCTGTTTCCCTCCTCGTCGAGGCACAGCAGAGCCAGGCCCTCCCGGCCCTCGAGTAGGTGCCGGGCGAAGTTGACGGTGCGACCGGGGAACCAGCGGGTGTCCAGGATGGATGAACCCCTAAGTGTGGGTCCTGGATCGCCCCGTAGGTCGATACCCGCGAACTCCACGAACTGCTCCCAGAAGAGCTCGGGATTATCGACCGACCACTGCCACATCTCGTTGTAACGGTCCCCTGCCGCGATCCCGTGACACGACAGGAAGTCGGCGAAGCGAGCGACGCCCGTGTCCGACACAGTGTCAGCGTCGGGGCGCCAGATCGTCTGGCCTTCAGCCGCGTTCAAATCTACAATCACGTCTGATCTCCTTCTCGACGCGCCTTGCGTGCGTGCGCGATCTCGTCGGCAGGCAATGATGGCGTGCCGATCAGCACGAACAGGACCCGCGCGCTCTCATTGGTGCGGTTCGACCACGCGTGGTTCGTGGCGCGCTGGACCACCACGTCGCCAGCGCGCAAGGTGGTCTCTCCATCGTCGACAAGCAGGGTGATCTCGCCGGAGAGCACGACGGCGTAGTCGAGCGAATCGGTGCGATGGAACCAGAAGTGCCGAGCCGACGTTTCGCGGTGCGCGGACTCTCCCTCCGTACCGTCGATCTGGGCGAAGATCGCCGTACTCGCCTCGGCGGGGTAGTCGGCGTCGGGTGGAAAGTCTGCCACGCGGAGGATGGTCTCTCCTGCGTATGGAAAGGAAGGGATGCTCACACCTTCCGGCGCCGGATCACGATCGCTGACGAAGTCGATCGCGCCGCCGACGGTCAGCCATGGCACGGCGGCGACCAGGCCGGGCACCCCCTCGAACTGCAAGAGGTTAGGCGTGGGCCCGTCAAAGAGAATCACCGCCTTTCCCGCATCGTTGTGGCCTGTTACGACGCGACGGATAGTCTGGTATGCCATCGGTCACGCCTCGCCGTTGTAGGGGTAGGGGCGCGCCGGGGGCCACCATGGCGGGACTTCCTTCGTGCGGGCGATGGTGTTCGAGAGGACACCGATGCCCTCGAGTTCGAGCTCGACCACGTCACCTGGCTCGAGGAAGCGGTTGATCTCGATTCCCGCACCGAAGCCCATGGTCCCGGATCCGATGATGTCGCCGGGCTGCAGCCGGTCGAAGATCGACACGAATGCCACGAGCTCATCAGGCGTGTAGAGGAAGTTCTCGATCTGCGTAGTCGAGCGGACCTCTCCGTTGACCCGCACTTCGCCGCGCAAGCCGACGATCGAATCGATCTCGTCGAGGGTTGTGACCCAAGGGCCGAAGCTGAACGCGAAGTCTTTGCTGTGCTGCGGCCCCATGCCGATCGTGCTCTCGAGCGATTGCACGTCGCGCAGACTCCAGTCGCCGAAGATCGTCACGCCGAAAACGTGCGACATCGCTTCATCAGGTGTCAGATTTCGCCCCGACCGTCCGATCACGTAGCCGATCTCGAGCTCGTAGTCGAGCTTTTCCGAAATGTGTGGGAACGGGATCTCAGCGCCCGGCGAGTACACCGATGCCGTGGAGCCCTTGAAGTATCCAGGTCGCTCGAAGACTGCTTGTGGCGGCTTGACGCCGACAGTCGCGAAGTAGTTTTCGATGTGGGTGAGGAATGTCAGCCCGTCGCGGATCATCGGAGGATCCACGGGGGACCTCCAGTCGACCTCGGCAATCGGCGTCGATGCATCATCGGCCGCGTCGAGCGCCTCGTACGCGCTCGCGAGGTAGGCGTCACCTGCGGCGACTCCTGCAGAGAGGCTGCCCGGAAATAGCGAACGCCCCAGTTCCGCCGCGCGGCCCGCATCCGCGCCCGACTTGAGCAACGTCAGGGCGTGCGCGCGAGCCAAATCGATGACGCGTTCGCCGTCGAGATCGACAGCCACCACCCGCGTCTGCTCGCCGTCGACCGTCGGAACTGCTATCCGCCCGAGCTTCATCGCTCTCCTCATCTCTGCCTCAACGCAAATGTTCGATACGCACAGTATCGCATCTATTCGAGAAAGATAAAATGATCCCGTACGTTTCGAACGGGATTGGTAGGGTCGCCCTATGGCAGTACGAAGTGAGACCAGCCGCCTCGCGATCCTCGAGGCGACGGCGGGCCTTCTCGATCCACGTCGACCGGACGCCCTGACCCTGCAGAAACTCTCGATCGAGCGCATCGCACGAGAAGCGGGCGTGAGTAAGACGACGATCTATCGATGGTGGCCGAGCAAGGCTGCGGTGGTGATCGACACTTTCCTCGACGACCATGTCGCCCGCACCCCGACCAGGGATGACCTTCCCGCAATGGACGCGTTGCGCGAGCACCTGTCGTCGGTGGCGACGCTCTATGCCGGACATGAGGGTGACCTGATGGCTCAGCTCATCGCGGAATGCCAATACGATCCAGAGACGATGGCGGAGTTCAAGCGGCGTTTCTACGATCAGCGACTAGAGACAGCTGTCGGGCTCATCGAGCGGGCCGTCGCAGAGGGCGGTGTTCGCACCGATGTCGCGCCGGTCACGATTGCCCAGATGTTGTACGCACCGCTGTACTTCCGGCTGCTCTTCCGGGAGAGCGGATTGGACGCGGACGGCGCGGTCGACATCCTGAGCACTGCCCTCGCAGGCATCCGCGCTCGCGACGCTTCGTGACGCGGACCGTTGCCGGCTGATGCACAAATAGCGTGTCATCGCGGCTTGGCACGGATGCATCCACCAGCTGCGGCCCTCGGCTCAGCTGGGACATGACGCGCGGCGACACGGGACGTCCCGCGATTTCGTGCTGGCGTGGACGAGGCGATTCGTCTCTCATCCACGGGGTCTGATGACGCCACGTGTCCCGAGTCGGTGCTTGCCAGGCGCAACGCGCCGAGAATGGCGAACGGCAAGAGCAACGCGAGGAAGACTCCGGAGAGGCCCAGTTCTAGGGCACTGGGCCGCATGACGCGTCAGATCGGGCCGACATCACTGGATGCGCGAGCGTCGTGCGTGAGCTCGGGTTCCAGCCCCGAAGGTCGTCGCTAGAAGTGGCCCGGTGGCCAGCGCGTTCGTGACTTTTCGGTCGGAACGATTGGGATCGGCATCCTCGCCTAGCGCCTTCGACTTATTGAGAGGATTGATAGGCGCGCATCGACTGTGATCCGGATGCCGATCCCAATCGTGCGTCGGAATCTGGTCGTACGACTCTAGGCCGAGAGTTGTTGGATCAGTCCCGCCATATCGTTGAGGCGCCAGACCTCCGCGATCTTGCCATCCTTGAAGCGAAGAAACTGGGCCTCCTCTACCTCGAACACACGTCCGTCGGGTGAGAATCCGAGAAACTCGGCGATGAGCTTTCCTCGCGCGCGAAAGCGAACCGCAACCGTGTCCCCCTCGGCAGCCATGTCGATAAGGTCGAACTCCCACTCCATTATCGAATTCATGAACTCAAGATGTTCCTCCATCCCCGCGAGCCCTTGGCGACCGTTCGGATGGGTGTCGGCCGGGAGTAGAACGTCATCGGCGAAAACCTCAGCGAGCGTTCCGCGCGCGGTTCGCGGATCCAACTCGATGATGAGCTGGCGAACAACCTCTTTGTTTTGATTCAACAGTCATTCTCATGTCCTTTCATGAATGGAGCTCTACCCGGGCTAGGTCGACGAGGCAACGAGGCAACGAGGCCCGCGATTCACATGTCTGTGTGGAATGGTCTGTGCGTGTCTGATCAGACGGGGTCCGATGACGCCACGTCTCTCGAGTCCGTGCCCGTCAGGCGCAACGCGCCGACGATGGCGCCGAGAATGGCGAACGGAACGAGCAACGCGAGGAAGATTCCGGAGAGGCCCAGTCCAAGCCCGCCGATCAGCGCTCCGCCCACAACACCGCCCGCGGCTGAGCCCGCCCTGGCACTGAACTCGGTCGTTCCCACGCCTGTGCCCCGCATCGCGGCCGGATAGGCCGCTGCGGCCAAGACATTGCGCGTGGGTCCCAGCGTCGTTGGAATGATCAGACCTGCGATCGTCACCACGACGAAGATCGTAGTGAATGAGGAATCAGCGATGAATGCCACCCAGACGGCGGCGGCGGCGCTGAGCGCGAGGCCGACGCCGATCGAGGCAAAGCGAGAGGCCCTGATGAGAATGGCCGACAGTACCAAAATGCCGACCACGCTGGCGAGCCCGTAGACCGCGATAATCGCGCTGCTTTCGGCGGTGCTCAACCCCGGAGACGGCTGCTGCAGGAGCGTCGGGAGGTACTGGATGAGCATCAGCTGGGTTCCCAGCGAGATGAACCCGAAGGCCCACAGCAGCAGGGTTGTCACCCGCCATCGCCGCCCGAGAACCCCGGCGAAAACGGAACGGTCCACGCGCGACGGCACGGACTTCGCGATTCCATCAACCACCCGCGCTCGGCCCGTGAGGGACGGCGATTCGCCGACAAAGAAGGCTACGAGGAGGGTGGCGACTAGTGGCACGATCCCCGCGAAGACGAGGAGGGATCGCCATCCAGCCTGCGGGATGATGACCCCCGCAGCGATCGCACCGACCGTCGTTCCAAGGCCGATGCCGGCGTACGCGGCCGCCACGAAAGCGGAACGACGGCGAACAGGCATCAGGTCCGCGAGCAGAGTGATCCCGAGGGGCATCACTGCCCCCATGCCGAGACAGGCGACGATGCGCCACGTGGTGAAGAAGAAGAGGTCGGGCGCCGTAGCCGTGAGCGCGGTGGCCACCGAGAACACGACTCCCGCGATGATCAGGAGAGGTTTGCGACCAAAACGGTCGGATAGTCGCCCTGCCACAAGCGCTCCAACCCCCATGGCGACCGCACCCCCGGTCACCACGAGCGCTATACCGCCGCCTACTGATACTCCCCACTCCCGGATCAGAGAGGGGAAGACGTGACTCACGATGGTCACGTCCATACCGTCGGTGAGGAGGAGGAGTGTGATGAGGAAGAACGACACCCAGTGTGTGCGCGGTGACCGCGTTCGCGAGCCCGGCTTCTGAGCACCTGTGAGTGGGTAGGACACTTTCGGTGAACCTCCTCGTTCGTCGATGGGAAGAGCGTCTCGCCTGCAGCAGCCTGTCAGTGGCGCGCGGCGTCGAGCGGGCGCCCGTCGATCAGCGCCTCGAGGTCCGCACCGGGGGGGAGCAGACCCAATGACCGGCGCACGTCGGTGAGCAATTGAAGCCCGTGCTGCGACACGTCGAGCGTGCGCGGACGAGTCCGCCACGCGTCCTCGGCCCCGACGCCATAGTCGTGCCGCTCGAGAGTTCGAATTCCCGCCTCATCGCTCAGCGTGGAGCTGACAGCGACTCCGGCCTCGAGTGCCCGCAGGAACGCAACGAGTCCGTCGCGAGCGGTGACGCTCTCTCGGCCGACGAGCGCCTGACCGGGCAATCCAGGGATGAGTGCATCCACCGAGGTCACGAAGTTCATGCCCGCGTCCTCGGCCGCAGACCCGAAGGCCGGAATCAGGAGAGTGGCATCTGCGTGTCCCGCGACGAGCGCGGCGAGGCGATTGTGAACACCACCGTGTTCCACGAACTCGACATCGACGTGCCTGTCCGCGAGCATGCGCCGTGCGAGGAGCGAGAATCCGTTCGCGCGTGCGTCGACAGAGAAGCGAGCGCCGGCTAGGTCCTCCAAGCGGTGGAACTCGGGGCGGGCATACACGCGCAACGTCATCGTGTGCTCGACCTGGGCGATCAGGCGGAGATCCGGAACCACCTGGCTCCAGGCAAAGAGGTTGTCGATGGCGGTCACCACGACGTCCGCTTCATTTCGCGCGAGATCGTCGATCTGCTGAGCACTGCCGGTTGTGATGACGGTGTCGAGGTCGAGATCGCCGACCAGTCCCGCGTCCACGGCGAATGTCAACGGCACGACGGGGATGAACTGGCTCAACCGGAGCGTCATGCGATCGACCTCACAGCGTGCGGGTTCCGGGGATTCACGAGACTCGCTCCAAAATCAGGGCCATGCCTTGGCCTCCACCCACGCAGAGAGTCGCGAGTCCGAGGGTGCCACCCGTTCGCGTCAGGCCGTTGACAAGCGTACCGACCAGCCGAACTCCCGTCGCCCCGAATGGATGCCCCAGAGCGATCGCACCACCGTGCGGATTTACCTTCTCCGGGTCGGCGCCGAGCGCGCGAACTGTTGGGACGACCTGCGCGGCGAAAGCCTCATTCAGTTCGATGATGTCGATGTCATCGATGCGCAATCCCAGCCGCTTCAGGAGGGACTCCGATGCCGCGATCGGACCGAGCCCCATAATCTCGGGCGAAAGCGCGGTCGCGCCCGCCCCCAGGATCCGGGCCAGCGGCGTGATTCCCAACTCGCGTGCTCGCGCCGCGCTCATCACGACTGCCGCGGAAGCACCGTCGTTGAGCGGCGTCGAGTTGCCCGCTGTGACCGTGCCGTCTTCGGCGAAAGCGGCGGGAAGACCTTCGAGAACCTCGATCGTCGTGGACGGGCGGATTCCTTCGTCCTCTGAGACATACGTACCATCCACACGCCGGTACGGGACGATCTCATCGGCGAAGTATCCCGCATCGCGTGCGGCGGTGGCACGCATCTGCGAGGCAAGTGCCCACTCGTCTTGATCGCGTCGGCTCGTGCCGGTCAGCCTTGCCGTGAACTCGGCCGTGAGCCCCAACGAGACGTACAGATCAGGCAGGGCGCCGGCTTCCCGCGGATCGCTCCAGATCCGGCCAGATTCGAACACTCGCTTGGTGCGCTCTGCCCACCGGTCAGACCCGGGGTAGAGGCTGCGGGAGATCGGCGGCGTGGAGGAGGTGGACTCCACGCCGCCCACGAGGTACATATCCCCATCCCCCGAACGGATGGCGCGAGCCGCGCTTGCTGTCGCCTCCAGCGATGATGCGCAGAATCGGTTGATCGTGACGCCAGGAAGGGCGTCGTGCCCTGCGAGGACCGCGACGCGTCTGGGAAGGTTGTCGCCCTGGGCTCCCTCCGGAACGGCGATCCCCATGTAGAAGTCGTCGAATTGCGCCTCCGCCTCGGGCACCACTGCGGTCGCTGCCCGCACGGCGGCGAGTGCGAGGTCCTCCGGACGCTCAGCAGCGAGCGCCCCTTTGCGTGCACGACCGAATGGGGTGCGCGCGTAAGAGACGATGACCGCATCCGACGGATTGAGCTTGCTCACGTTTACGACGTCCTTGTCCTGGGTGTTGTCTCACGCGTTGCCCGAGTCTTCTCGCTCCCCGGACATTCAATGCGATACGTACCGATCATGATGACGATGTGAGTGCGTATTGTCAACCTGCGCTACATCGTCCTACTCGTCACGTTGGCCCTATGCTGGCCCACAGCGCGCGCGCATGGGGGTCGTCTACGACGCCCCTCGTCACGACCGTCACGACCTCCGCGCGCGAGGCACCCGGCTCGGTGTACGCAACGCACGCGTGGTAAGCCGTGATGCGCACGAGCACGCTCTCGGGCGCAAGCACCGCGATCAGTGTGTCGGCAACGCGGGCGCCGAGATGCTCCTGCAGTTGCGGCCGCCGGGCCGCTTCACGCACGAGCGCGGCGATCCTCCCGAGCCCGCCAAGGAAGCGGGCCGGGACGTACGCGACGTCTACGTGCCCGGTGAAGGGAACGAGGTGATGCTCGCAGAGCGACTGGAAGGCAATATTGCGCACCGCGACAGCATCTCGAGCGCGGCGTGCCGGCTGATGGTCCTCGCTGGCGGAGCGATCCTGCTCGTAGGGGATGGGTGTTCCGAGCGCGATTGCCGGGTCTCGCCCGATTCCGGCGAACGAGTCTTGGAGAAGGTCGGCCACCCGTTCTGGGGTGCGTAGCAGACCGGAACGCGTCGGATCCTCTCCGAGCGCCGTCAGGAGCTCTCGCACGGCGGCCATGATGCGCTCCCGATTCCGCGGTCCTGGCGCTTCCGACGCGGCCGCGAATGGTATCGGCTCGCGCTTCGGCTCCGATGTGCCCGCTGGGGTGCGAGAGCGCGGCGTCGCGGTCATCTCACCGTATCCTCCGTGTAGTCATAGAACCCTCGGCCGGATTTGCGTCCGAGATGGCCGTCTCTCACCAGGTCGCGCAGGAGCTGAGGCGGTTCGAATCGCTCTCCGAGCGTGGATGCCAGATATTCGGAAATCGCCAGTCGCACGTCTAGCCCGACGAGGTCGCCCGACTTGAGTGGACCGAGCGGGTGTCGATAACCGAGCTCCATCGCCGTGTCGATCGACGCCGCGTCGGCGACACCCTCCTCCAGCATGCGGGTGGCTTCCAGCGCCAGGCAGACGCCCAGGCGGCTTGTGGCGAAGCCGGGGGAGTCCACCACGACGATGTCGGTCTTGCCGAGGTCGGCCACCCACCGGCGGGCCTGCGCGATCGTCTCCGGCGACGTCGCAGCGGTCCGGACGATCTCGACGAGCGCGGACGCGGGCACCGGATTGAAGAAATGCATCCCAAAGAATCGTTCAGGGCGGTCGACGGCCAGGGCCAGTTCGCTGATCGCGATGGAGCTGGTGTTGGATGCGATCAAGGTGTGGTGACCAACGGCGCGACTGATTCCGCTGAGCACCTCGACTTTCAGCGCGGGAGACTCCGGCACTGCCTCTACGACGAGGGCGAGGTCCTGGTCGAGAATGTCGACGGTTTCCACGATCTCTAGGCGCGCGAGCACCTCGTCGGGCTCGGACCCTCCACCGCCGGAGTGGCGCGCGGCGTTGCGCAGCCCGCGAATCACCCGCTCGCGGGCCCCTTCGGGGTCGGAGTTTTCGACCAGGATCACGTCACAGCCGAGCACGGCGAATACCTGAGCGATTCCCGCTCCCATCCGTCCCCCGCCGACGACTCCGATGCGACGAGCCGCCTCGGGCGATGCGTTCATGCTTGTTTCCTTTCGATAAAGGCTTTCATGCGGGCCTTCTTGTCGCCGCTGTCGAACAGCAGAGCCTGGGCAAGGTCGGCCGCCAGTCCCGGGCTGACCTCGTTGCTCCCCACCGCCTTGGTCAGCCGTAGCGCGGCGGGCGAGAACCGGCTGAAGGCATCTACAACGCGGTGCGCCGCCGACTCGTGCTCCCCTGGCGCCGTGAGCTCCATCACAAGGCCGAGGTCGAAGGCTCGTTGCGCGTCGATGCGTCGTCCTGCGAGCAGCACCTGCTTCGCGACCGACGCACCGACCAGCTGAGCAAGACGATAGGTCCCACCAGCAGCCGCGATGATCCCGAGATTCGGTTCGGGGTTTCCGAAAACGGCGGTGGTCGTCGAGATCCGCAGGTCGCACGCGTAGGCCAGCTCCGCTCCCCCGCCGAGCGCGAATCCGCTGACTGCTGCGACAGTCGGAAGCGGAAGTCGGGCGATGCGATCGAACAGCGAGCGGTTGATGCCGTTCAGCGCATCACTGCTCGTGCGAGCGTGAAGCTCTTCGATGTCCGCGCCCGCGGCGAAGTCGTCGCCCTCGCCCATCACGATCAGCGGCTTCGGATCGCGCTCGATGAGGGCGCACACCCCGTGGAGTTCGTCGACCATCTGCGCCGAGATGGCGTTGCGCTGACGGGGGCGGGCGAGGACGGCGACCACCCTGTCTGACATCTCGCTAATCTTCACCGTGGTCATGCTGTCTCCACGAGCATGGCCACGCCCTGACCGACGCCGACGCACAGCGTCGCCAGTCCGCGGTCTGCCTTCTCGCGTTCCATTCTGCCCAAGAGGGTGAGCAGGATTCGCGCTCCCGAGCAACCGAGCGGATGGCCGAGAGCGATGGCACCGCCGTCAGCGTTGACCTTTCGGGCATCCAGCCCCAGCTGTGCCATCACGCCGAGCGACTGCACTGCGAACGCCTCGTTCAGCTCGATCGCCCCGACATCGTCGATGCTCCACCCGGCTCGCTGGAGTGCCTTCTGGGTGGCAGGCACCGGCCCGAGACCCATGAGATGGGGTGCCACCCCGGCGCTGGCGCTGGCGACGATCCGTCCGCGAACGTCGAGTTGGTACCGCCGCACGGCATCGCCGCTGGCGAGTACGAGCGCCGCCGCGCCGTCGGACAACGGCGAAGACGACCCCGCGGTGACCACGCCATCTGGGCGGAACGCGGGCGCCAAGCGCGCGAGCCTTTCGAGAGTGGTTCCCGGCCGGGGCGTCTCATCCTCGTCGACGATCCCGGCCTTCACCGGCACTGCCACGATCTCGTCGCGGAAGCGGCCGGCGGAAATGGCCCTGGCGGCCCGCTGTTGGCTCTGCAACGCGAAGAGGTCGCTTTCCTCACGGCTGATGCCGATGTGTCTCGCGACCTCCTCCGCGGTCTCGCCCATGGACAATGCATAGGGGCCTGTCGCGCCTTCGGGAGACGCAGCCGCGTCATCGTCGTGGGCGAGGAAGGCGAGGTTGGTGAAGCGCCACCCGAGTGCGGTATCGGCGAGCTCGCCGGGTTTCGCCCAGGGCGTGCCCGGCTTCGCCATCACCCAGGGTGCCCGCGTCATGGACTCGACGCCGCCCGCGATGACGACCTCCGCCTCGCCACTTCGGATGGCATGGAACGCGGAGGCTACCGCTGTCAGCCCGCTGGCGCACAGACGATTCACCGTGTATCCGGGTACCGTCTCGGGCAAGCCGGCGAGCAGCACAGCCATGCGTGCCACATTCCGGTTGTCTTCACCGGCCTGGTTCGCGGCGCCGAGCACGACTTCGTCGACGGCATCGAGCGGTATCCCAGCTCGATGCGCCGCTTCGGCGACGACGAGTGCTGCGAGGTCGTCCGGCCGCACCTCGGCGAGCGCACCGCCATATCGCCCTTGCGGCGTTCGCGCGCCGGCCACCAGATAGACGTCATTCATGCTCAAGCCTTCGATGCTGTGTCGGGATGGATCGCAGAGAGAAGAGTCGCTGTCAGCGCATCCGGGCAGGTGAACATCGACTCGTGACTGCCGTCGAACGAGATCCTCGCCGCGCCGGGCAGCCGGTCGCGGAATCGTCTCCAGCCGTATTCGCCGGGCGGCATCGCTAAATCGTTCGGCGAGAAGATGTAGGAGGATGGGATGTCCAACGCTGCGGCATCGACGGCCGACGGCTCTGATAGCGTCCCGATCGGCTGAGGGCTCAGCAGATTGTGGACCATCCGCTGACTGTCGTCTGAGGCGTCTTGCATAAAGCCGGCCTTCCACGCGCCGAGCGACAGCGACACCGAGCGATCGGCGGAGCTTTCCGCCTGCTTCTCGAAGTGGCGACGACTGGACGGCTCGAGCAGGTCGAGGAAGGATTCGCCGAGCTGGGGAACGAAGGCGCTCCAGTAGACGAGTCTGCGCATCCGCGATCCCGCTCGCGGCACCGCCCCGGCCGCGGCGAAACCTCCCCAGCTGTGAGCCACGACGGTGGCATCCGAGATGCCACCGTCTTCGAGGTAGTCGGTGAGGTAGGAGATGCCGTCAGAGAGCGTGACCCCTCGCGGGTCGTCGTTGAAGCCGAGCCCGGGGAAGGTCGGCGTATAGACGGCATACCCGTGTTGCCGGAGACGTGAGGCCACGGCCCGCCATGTCCACCCGGCGTGCCAGGCGCCGGGGACCAGGACGATCGGGCCCAGCTCAGGCATCCGTATCGCCTGAAGGGCGTCGAGTCACGAACAGCGTGAACTCGCCGGTGAAGACATCGAGGCCGTGCTGATTGCGTGCGGTGAGGGCGATGGTCACGGCACCGTTGGTCTGCCGCTCTCGGACGCGGACGACCCGACCCAGAGGAGTGATCGTGTCATCGAAGAAGACGGGGGCGAGGAATCGCATGTCCGTCGCGCCCACGATCGCCTCGACCTGCACGTCGAGGTGAGTAAGACGCTGCGCGATCTGTCCGATGGTGAGCGCGAAGGTGAAGGGGCCGTGGGCGACGCGCTGGCCGAACGGCGTCTTCTCGGCGGCGACCTTGTCGACGTGCAGCTTGTAGAAGTCTCCGACCAGCCCGGCGTACGCGACCACGTGAGATTCGGTCACGGTGACGGTGCTGCCTTCGAGCTCGTAGCCTTCAGCGAGGTCTTCAAAGTAGAGGGGGGGTGTGCCGATCATGGCGGTCTCCTTTTCCGTGGTGTGAACGATGAGTCGGCCTCAGCGGTCGAAATCGACCGCGACCTTTTCTGACGTGGGGTAGGCCTGGCATGTCAGGACATATCCCGCCTCGCGCTCGGGTTCCTCGAGCGCGTAGGAGCGGACCATCTCAGCGCTGCCCGACACCAGCAAGGCACGGCACGTGCCGCAGACACCGCCCCGGCAGGCGTAAGGCGCGTCCGGTCGCGCACGGAGCACGGCGTCCAGTACCGTCTCTTGCTCGGAAGCCACCTGAACGGTGAGCCGTCTGCCCGAGAGCGTCGCCGTGACCTCGGGGTTCCGGGTGGACTCGCTCGTGACCGCCCGCACGGGTAGCGCTGGCGCGTCGTCGACGAAAAACACCTCATGGTGAATCGACGTGGCGGGAACGCCATGCGCGGCGAGCGCTTCACGCGCGGATTCCACGACTCCGAACGGACCACACAGGAACCAGGAGCGGACGCCTTCGAAGCTCGGTGCGAAACGCTCGAGCAACTCGTCGATCTTGCCCCGGTCGAGACGGCCCGTCAGCACGTCACTCGCTTGCTGCTCCCTAGACAGGACGTGATGGACCTCGAACCGATCCGGATGCTGGTTCTTGAGGTCTTCGAGGTCCTCCAGGAACATGACCGTCGATGTGGCACGGTTGCCATAGATCAAGACGAAGCTCGAGCCAGGCTCGGCTTCCAGGATGCTCGCTGCAAGCGACATCACGGGCGTGATTCCGCTACCCGCAACGATCGCCGCGTACCGGTTCCGGTTCTCAGCGTCCGGGTGCAGTGTGAAGGTGCCCGTCGGCGCCATGACGGGGATCTGATCGCCCACCTTCAGCTGCCGGTTGATCCAGGTTGACACCGCACCGTCGGGTACCTCTTTGACGCCGATGCGCAGCGTCGCCTTGCCGGCCACCGACGCAATCGAGTACGTCCGCCGGATACCGTCGTGAAGCACCACGAGGTGCTGGCCCGGAGTGTGCGCGAACTCCTCGCGCTGGTCATCGGGAACGTCGAGCGTGACGGCGACGGAGTCGTCCGTCAGACGTTCCACGCGGGAGACTCTCAACAGTCGAATGCTCATCAGTGCGCCTTGAAGTGATCGAACGGCTCACCGCAGGCGGCGCAGATGAACTGTGCCTGGCATGCTGTCGAGCCGAAGCGGGAATGCTCTCGCGTGTTGACCGACCCGCAGTGTGGGCAGCGAACACCAAGCTGGACGAGCGTGGGTCCCCCGCTGGCGGTATGGCCGGGGGGTGCGATGCCGTACTCCGCCAGGCGCCGTTTGGCGTCTTCGCCCATCCAGTCTGTGGTCCATGCCGGTGACAGAACCGTTCGCACATCAACGTGGTCGAACCCTGCCTCGTGCAACGCCGCCTCGATGTCCGCAGAGATCATCGACATTGCGGGGCAGCCCGAGTACGTGGGGGTGATGGTGACGATGACTGTCGATCCTTCGATCTCGACGTTGCGAAGGATTCCCAGGTCATCGATCGTGAGTACCGGGATCTCGGGATCAATCACGCGCGCCACCGCCGAACGCGCGGCTGCGAGGGTCACCAGGACGCTCCGGGGTACGCCTGGCGTACGGAGCGCATGTCGGTCAGAAGGTCGCGCAGGTGGGGCGTATGCCGACCACGGCGCCCGCCCGTCTGGGCCGACGCGGCTGCCGGCGGAGAGAGGGTGGCACGGGTGAGGATCTCATCCACTGCAGACCCCCACGCCGAGCGGAACGTGCGTGGATCCACGCCCGCGGCAAGGTCCACGTCATCAGCCTCGAACATCTCGTCCACGTAGGGCCACAGTTCATCGAGCGCCGCTTGCGCTCGCGCGTGGCTGACTTCCGTGCCGTCACCCAGCCGCACCACCCACTGTTGTGCGTGATCGAGGTGGTATGCGCCTTCCTTGACCGCCTTCGCCGCGACACCGGCCACGATCGCATCAGCGTGGGTGGCAAGGGCTTCGTACCGGGCCAGTTGGAAGGCGGAGAAGAGCAGTTGCCGCACCATCGTCGCGGCGAAGTCTCCGTTCGGCTGCTCAACGATCAGGAGGTTCGTGAAGTCCTCGACATCTCTGTCGAAGGCCAACTCGTCCTCGTCGCCGACAGCGCGGAGAAGGGGCCGCGCCTGTCCGAGCAGATCGAGCGCCATGTTCGCGATCGCGAGCTCTTCCTCGATCTGTGGCGCGCGGGTGATCCACAGGCTGAGCTGCTGCCCGAGGACGAGCGCGTCGTCAGCGAGGCGGAGACTGTACTGCTGCGTGAGGTTGAGGGCTGCGGAGTCGTTCACAGGTGCCCCAGGTCGTCGGGTACGGGATAGAACGTCGGATGGCGGTAGAGCTTGTCGTGCGCGGGGTCGAAGAACGGGTCCTTTTCCTCCGGGGAGGATGCAGTGATGTCGGCGCTGCGAACCACCCACAAGGACACCCCTTCCGCACGGCGGGTGAAGATGTCGCGACCGTTGCGCAGCGCCATGTCGGCGTCGGGCGCGTGCAGGCTGCCGACATGCTGATGCGCGAGTCCGCGGCGAGGTCGTACGAAGACCTCCCACAGTGGCCAGTCCGTCATGCCGAGAGCCTTTCGTCCTGCTTGCGCGCATACGCCTCGGCGGCCTCTCGCACCCAGGCACCCTCGTCGTGGACACGCTGGCGATGAGCGATGCGCTCCTTCCCCAGCGGTCCCCCGTCCTGCATGACCGACTTGAAGTCCTCCCAGTCGATCTCGCCGAACTTGTAACAGCCCGCGGACTCGTCCCAGCGCAGCTCAGGGTCCGGAACGGTCAGACCGAAATGCTCGATCTGCGGAACCGCCTGGTCGACGAAGCGCCGGCGCAACTCGTCGTTGCTGAAGCGCTTGATTCCCCACGCCATGGACTGCTTGCTGTGTGACGAATGCCGGTCCGAAGGACCGAACAGCATCAGACATGGCCACCACCACCGGTCGACCGCGTCTTGTACCATCTGCTTCTGTTCGTCGGTGCCGGCCATCATCGCCTGGATGAGGTCGAAGCCCTGACGCTGGTGGAAGCTTTCCTCCTTACAGACGCGTACCATCGCGCGAGCGTAGGGGCCGTATGAGCACCGGCTCAATGGGACCTGGTTGACGATCGCGGCGCCGTCTCCGAGCCACCCCATCACTCCGACGTCCGCCCACGAAAGCATGGGGTAGTTGAAGATCGTGGAGTACTTCTGCTTGCCGGTCAGCAGCATCTCGAACAGGTCATCGCGCGCGACACCCAGGGTTTCCGCCGCGGAGTAGAGATAGCTTCCGTGGCCGGCCTCATCCTGGACCTTTGCGATCAGGATCGCCTTCCGATGAAGCGAGGGCGCCCGAGATATCCACTCGGCCTCAGGCTGCATACCGATGATCTCTGAGTGCGCGTGCTGGGAGATCTGCCTCACGAGGGTCGCCCGATAACCCTCGGGCATCCAGTCCCGCGGCTCGACAGCGTCGCCCCGCGCGATGCATTCGTCGAAAGCGAGAGCGAGATCATCATCGTTCGAAGTCTTCGTCATTGAACTTCCCTAACTGAACGTCCGGTTAGTTCTACTATACGAAACGCCTCGTATCGTGTCAATGCGTGTGTGTGCGGTCGATCAGGGGTTCAAGCCGTCGAAGGCGAGAGTCAACATCGCATCCGCTATGGAGCGGGCGTCCGCTGGGCCATCCCGTCTCAGCCATTCCGTCATAGACGTCTCGACTCCGAGCAGAAGGCGTGCGACGAGGTGCGGGTCCAGGTCCGAGCGGATGCCGCCTTCGTTCATCGCCGCGACCACGACATCCGTCAGCCGCCGCGTGAGTTCGCGCCGGCGCTCGAGCGCGTGGAGTTCGATCTCGCTGTTGCCGCGCAGCCTGAGCAGAAGGGCGACCTCAGGAAGGAGGTCGAATTCGACCTCTACCGCCCGGCGGAGGATGTAGCGCAATCGTTCCGCCGCTGGACCACGTGTCGCAGGCTCCTCCTCGAAGACCGCGTCGAGCGCATCCAGTCCACGGGCGAGGCCTCGGCGGAGAAGTTCGGGCTTTCCGCCCGGGAAGTGATGATAGAAGTTGGACTTGTGCGTCCCTGCGGCACGCGCCAGGTCTTCCATCGAGGTCTCGCTGAAACCGCGCTCGAGAAAAATGCCCAGAGCGAGGTCAAGGAGCGTCTCCGCGTCCCATCCTTTGTGACGGGGCGGCCCATCGGGGGTGGTCGAACTCCGCGCGCGAGACACGCCGATAGCGTAGTCGAGGGCCGGCGGTGTGGAGTCCCGCGCCGACCCTCGACTACGCTGCCCGCCTGTCAGTCGGCGTCCCTGATGTTCTTGGTGAAGTAGGGCGCCGGCGCTACGGTCACCCGGATGCGCCGGACCTCCTGGGCGTCCGAGTGCGCCGTCTGCACGTCGGGGTTGCCCCAAAGAAGGACGAGCTCCGTACCGACCTCGGCATGAGTGATGTCAATGACGGCGGTCGAGATGACTCGGCGTGCGTTGTCGCTGAAGCTGCTCCACTGCGAGATGCCGACCTGGCTTCCGTCCGGCCCCTGAACGACATCCGAGGGGTAGAAGGCGTAGTGAGGCACGGGAAGCGACAGCGTCTGACCCTTCTGCTCACCGAAGAAGCCCGCGGCAATCGCACTGACGACATCCTCGTCGTTCCATTCGAGGGTCACCTTGCGCCGACGCTGGTTCTCGAATCGCTCACGCAGAGCGTCGCGACCGACGAACTCGCGGTTCCAGTCGATGAAACCGCCGTAGCCGGCCTCGATCGGGTCGATGTAGTAGTCCTCGATATCGGTCGACGTCATGCTCCCTGCCAGTGACCCGAGTGCTGCCAGCGAGTACGGGCCAAGCCACTCCCGATACTCCTGCAGATCCGGGTGGGTGTACACAGCGGGAAGCGGGACGGGCATCCAGGAGGACTCCTGACTCGACGTGCCGTACGCGAGCGCGCCGACCTTGCGCAGGCCGAATCGCTGACCGACCTGCTCGATCGCTGCGCGCACGATCTCCTGGTCTTCCCACGGGCCGTAGATCTCGAATCCGGGCGATCCCGCCATGCCGTGTCGAAGCGCGCGCACCTTCTTCCCCGCGATGCTGAGTTCCGCGATGTGGAAGAACTTGACCGACGGCAACTCGCCTTCGACGAGCTCAGCCATGAGGTCGTGAGCCAACGGTCCCTGCAGCTGTACCCGGAAGACGTCACGCGGGATCTGCGGTCCGTACCAGTTCGGGTTGACTGTGGCGGTGACGTCCTTTGTCGACTTCAGGACGTTGAAGTAGATCCAGTCGGTGTCGCCGCAGATGCGGTAGAAGTCCTCCTCTTCATGGAAGATGATCGCGTCGGCGATGAGATTGCCATCGGGCCCCGCCACAACGAGCTGCTTCGCACGAAGCACGGGGAACGGATCGAGCTTGTTGACCACGATCTCCTCCAGGAACGGGATCACCTCGGATCCACGGAGGTGGAGTTCGGGCATGTGGTAGGACAGCTCAAGCAACGCGACGGTGTTCAGCCATGCGCGCTGCTCGTCCCTCCACGACGAGTACTCCTTCGGGTATCCCGGAGGGTCGAACTTTCCCAGGGGCGCCTGACGGAGCAGGTTCACCGCCCCCCCGGCCGCCTCGATCATGCTCTCGAGGCTTGGCTGCACGACATCGGTCACTGTTTCTCCTTCGAATCAGGTCGCCCCGAGCCGCTCAGCGCCGCGATAAGCGGCGTGGCACTTACGTCAAGGCTGGCGGGTGTTGAGGATCAGACTACCCGAAACGATACGCACTGTATATATTGGGTTCCACGCGTCGCCGCCGATGTCGAGACGCACTCAATGAAGATTCGTCTCGAAAGCCAGAGGTCCCATGGTCAGTTCAACATCTAGTGGTCTGAGTGCGGCGGCACGCCTCGTCGCCGGTTACTCCATCGAGATGACCGGTGCCGACGTACCCGCTCTTCTCGCCGCGCGCGATCTGATCCCGGCGAACACGCTCGTGAATATCACTTTCCTGAGCAACGAGACCAGCGAGGCGCGGGTCGAGGCTGCTCGTACGGTCATCGAATGCGGACTGACGCCGGTTCCTCACATTGCGGCAAGACGGCTGCGATCTACTAACGAGCTGAACGAGATCCTCGCGGCGCTCCAGGAGGTGGGCGCGACCGAGCGGCTGTTCCTCATCGGAGGCGATCCGGCCTCAGCGATCGGCCCGTTTGACAGCTCGGCCGACATCATCGAATCCGGCGTGCTCAGCAGCTTCGGCGTGAAGCAGGTGGGGATCGCCGGCTACCCTGAGGGACATCCCGCCATCCCTCAGGATGCGCTGTGGCTTGCGCTTCTCCACAAAAGCCAGTTGTTGAGGGAGCAAGGCCTCGAGCCGAACGTCGTCACCCAGTTCGCCTTCGACGTAGAGCCGGTGGTCAAGTGGATCGGACTTGCTCGTCAGAAGGGGCTCGAGGCCGGCATCCGTATCGGCACCCCCGGCCCAGCCGGGGTCAAACGACTTCTGTCCTTCGCGCGACGCTTCGGCGTCGCGTCCAATGCCACCATCGTCAGAAAATACGGCTTCTCCCTTTCCAATCTGCTCGGGAACGCGGGCCCGGATCGGTTCGTGTCAGATCTGGCAGCACGTCTCCAAACCGAACTGCCATCTGAGCAGGTGAAGCTCCACTTCTATGCGTTCGGCGGCTTGGGCGCCACCGCCTCGTGGGCGAAGCAGTTCGTCGCCGAGGACGCCTCCGAGGAGCGCTCATGACCGCCCACGTGCTGGACGGTGTCGGCACCGCGACAGCGATCAAAGAGGATCTTCGACAGCGGGTGGACGCGCTTCGTGCACGTGGAGTGCTGCCCGGCTTGGGAACCTTGCTCGTGGGCGACGACCCGGCGTCGCGGTCGTATGTCACCGGAAAACACCGCGACTGTGCAGAGATCGGGGTGGAGTCTATTCGTATCGAGCTCCCCGCGGATTCGTCGGATGACGACGTCCGCGCGGCCGTTCGAGATCTGAATGCCAACCCGGCGGTGACGGGCTTCATCGTCCAGCTGCCGCTGCCGCGGGGTATCCGACAGAACGACGTCATCTCGCTGATCGATCCGGAAAAAGATGCAGACGGGCTGCACCCGGTCAACCTCGGCCGTCTTGTGCAGGCGGTCGATGGAGCTTCGAGTGCGACCGTTCTCCCGTGCACACCTATGGGCATCCTCGAACTCTTGGGCCGCTATGGGATCGACATGGACGGAAAGAACGTGGCGGTCGTCGGACGCGGGCTGACGGTGGGTCGCCCGCTGGGGCTTCTTCTGACCATGAAAGGGGTCGACGCCACCGTCACACTCTGCCATTCCCGAACTCGGGACATTCCCGGAGAAGTTCGGCGCGCCGACGTCGTCATTGCGGCTGCCGGTGTGCCCCACTTGGTCAAGCCGGACTGGGTTAAGCCTGGAGCGGCCGTGATCGACGTCGGCGTGACGCGCGTCGGCACCTCCCCTTCCGGGCGCGCGAGACTCGCGGGTGATGTCCACCCCACGGTCGCCGACGTGGCGGGCTGGCTCTCACCGAATCCCGGAGGCATCGGTCCGATGACGAGAGCGATGCTCGTTGCCAATGTCGTCCGCGCTGCCGAGCGCGGTTCTGACCTGTGAGGAGAACAACATGACCACGGAACCCGTCCCCAGCTGCGCCACCGCATGCCTGATTGTCCACGGGCCTGACAAGCCCGGTATCGTCGCCGCGATCTCCTCTCTGATCGCGCGCAACGATGGCAACATCGTCACGCTGGACCAGTACTCCGACAACGCCGACGGCGGCGCGTTCTTCCAGCGCGTCGTGTTCGCCCACCGCGAGTTGCGTACGGCGCTCCCGGTAATCGAGGAGGACCTGGCGCGGACTCTGAAACCGCTCGGCTTGGCGTGGTCACTCACGGATCAGTCTGCACCCAAGCGCATGGCGATCCTTGCATCGAAGTCCGACCATTGTCTGCTAGAGCTCCTGTGGCGCCACCGGCAAGGGAAGCTTCCCGTTACGATCCCGATGGTCATCTCGAATCACACCGACGTCGTTGAGGACGTGCGCTCCTTCGGGATTCCCTTCTTCCATGTTCCCTCCGCCGGTCCCGACAAGTCCGAGGCCGAGGCGCGCATCCTTGAGCTGCTGCGAGGAAACGTCGACTTCGTGGTCCTGGCACGCTACATGCAGATCATCTCGGACGACTTCCTCACCTCGCTCGCGGTTCCCGTGATCAACATCCACCACTCCTTCCTTCCCGCGTTCGTTGGCGCGGCGCCGTACCGCCGCGCGAAGGAACGCGGGGTGAAGCTCATCGGCGCCACATCGCATTACGTCACGAAGGACCTGGATGAGGGCCCGATCATCGAGCAAGACGTCGTGCGGGTAGACCACTCGCAAAGCGCCATCGACCTTCAGGGGCGTGGCGCGGACGTGGAGCGAGCAGTGCTTGCCCGCGCCGTCCTCTGGCACGCCGAAGACCGAGTCATCCGCCATGGCAACCAGACCATCGTCTTCGCATGATGACAGAAACTGAGAAAGGCATTGAAGATGGCAGAGATTGACCCCACCACCGGGCTTGCCGTAGGCACGTTCGGTCTGGCTCGGCTGAAGGAGGCGAGCCGGGTATTCCACGCGCTCGTCAGACCGGACGGCGACGTCGTCGACATCTCGAACGACTATCCCGACCAGGATGCGATCTACGGTGACTGGGATCGCACCTTCGAACAGCTGAGCCACGTCGCCGGCACGACTCGCGCCACCGGGACGCCGGTGAGCGACTACGAAATCTGCGCGCCCGTCGTTCGTCCGCAGATCTTCTGCGCCGGTTCCAACTACGCGCAGCATGCGGCCGAGATGTACACCTTCAACGAAGGCCACTATCAGACCGATCGGCGCGACGGAGAAAGCGACGGCGACTTCTACGAGCGCAACCTCGAGTTCGTCACCAAACGCCGCGCCAAGGGGATGCCGTTCATCTGGCTGGCATCACACGGGTCGCTCGTGGGGCCGGAGGACGACGTCGTGCTCCCGCAGGTCGGGCATGGCCACGATTGGGAGGCAGAGCTCACCGTCGTGATCGCGGGGGGTGCTCCGCGTTATCTCGACCCAGCCGAAGCCGCGAACTACATCGCGGGGTACACCATTGGTAACGACATGCACACGACCGAACTGTTCACCCGTCACGACACGAAGTGGAACGCGGACTGGATCGCGAAGCAGCAGCCCACCTTCAAGCAGGCAGGCCCGTTTGTCGTTCCGCGCCAGTTCTTCGCTGATCGCACCGAACTGGTGATCCAGCTGGACGTCAACGGCGAATCGAAACAGGATTGGCCCGCCGATGACATGATCTTCTCCCCCGAGGAATACCTGTCCTATGCGTCTGAACGGCTTCCGCTGCTTCCGGGTGACTTGCTGATGATGGGCTCTCCCCCCGGGAACGGCGCATTCCACAGCCAATTTCTCAAAGCCGGGGATGTGATGGACATCCGAATCTCAGGTCTCGGCGCGCAGCATCACCGCCTGGTCGCCGAGGAAACCCTGGGAAGGACGCCATTCTATGGACTGCCCCCCATCGACCCGCCCGCCTCCAAGTAACCGCACATCCCAAGGAAGGAATGAGCAATGCCTCGTATTGAACACCCGATCGTCGATGACGCCGCAACAGTTCAGTGGAAAGGTCCCCTCGCTGGGACGGACCACACCGTCATCCGCGTCCCGGACCTGGACGCTGCCATTGCCTGGTACGAACAGCTCCTCGGACTGGTCGTCTCAGAACGCAGCAGCAAGCGCGCCTATCTCGCCAGCCCCGTCACCGGCCACATCGTGCTCGGCCTATCGGAGGGCGGGCTGGGACTGGACTACCTGAGCTTCCGCGCGCGCACCCCGGATGCGTTCCAGGCGATCGCCGCGAAGTTGGACAATTCCGACGTCCGGATCGCCGTCTCGGACAGCGACACACGCCCCGGCGTCGACCAGTCGCTGCGACTGACGCTTCCGACAGGTCACCTCTTCGAAGTGACTCAGGCCGAGCTTCCCGCCGCAGCACCGGTAGAGGGCGCGTACCGCCCTGGATCTATCGACGTCCGCACGAGCCACTCGCAGCTGCGCACGACCGACGTGAAGGGCCTGACCGACTTCCTCGGCTTGATGGGCTTCCGGAGCAGTGCATTTGTGGCGACGCCGAACGCCGAGGGCTTCCTCCTGCAGTTCCTCCGCGTCAACGACTACCACCACCAGCTCGCGATCCTGACCGGACATGCAGGCACGCACCACGTCGCCCTTGAGGTTGATGAGGCCGACTTCTGGAAGCTGCTCGACAACCTCACCGTCACCAAGTTCGCTGCCGAGTACGGACCCCTGCGCCACCACGAGGGCAACATGGTGTCTCTGTACATCCGTGATCCGTTCGGCAACCGGCTCGAACTCACCGGCACGATGGAGCGGGTCGGGTTCGACTACCGCCCGGCGCCCGCAGCGCACGAGTTCTGGTACCACATGAACATGTGGGGACCGCAGCCTCCCGAGACCTGGCAGCAGGAATGGATGGACGTCTGACCTGACGCGTTTCACGAACGCACGAAGCGGCGGCAGCTGAAAAGCTGCCGCCGCTTCGTCGGTCTCGTTGAACTCAGTGCGAGCTCGCCACCTCAGCCTCCTGAATACCGGAGGGAATCGTCGAGAGATCGAACTTCCGGTTGCTGGGGAGGTCGAGGTACGGGAACCGCTCAACAGTCGCTCGGATGCGCTTGATGCGCCTGCCGGCATCACCCCATTCGATGATGACTTCGGTCCCCACTTCGCTCAGCGGAATGTCGATCGTCGACAACGAGAGCATCTCGCGGTAGTAGTACGAGTAAGCCACGGCCGAGGATACGCCGACGAACTCGTCGCCGACGATCACCCGGTCGGCATGAAGGTCGGTCGGGACCTGCGGGGTAAGCGGGAACTCGAAGTTGCGGTACTCTTCACCCTTCTCGAACTGAGACGCGAAGACATCCAGGACGTCCTCCTTGTTCCAGCGCAGCGTGACCGTCTTCCGTCGCGGATTCGCCGCTTCGGCTTCGACAGCCTCGCGACCCAGGAAGTCATGATCGAACTTGGCCATCCAGCCCCAGTTGACTTCGAACGGTGTGCGCAGACGCGAGGCGAGATCCTCGGGTCCGACGCTTCCGGTGAGCCGGAACGCCTTGGTAAGGCGCCGCTCTCCCCACTGAGCCGCGAAAGCGAGGAAGGCAGGGTCCGCCACGGCTGACGGGGCGAACAGTCCCCCCATCTGCGGGAATCCACCTTCGGTGTGGTTGACGAAGTATGTGCGCCATCCGGTGCGCTTGATTCCGAACTCCTGACCGGCCTGGTAGACGGCGTCGTACACCGCCGCGCTCGCATCCCAGGGTCCTCGCAGCTCGTACGCCAGTGTGCCGGCCATTCCGATGCGCGAGAGTTCGATCTCGATCTCGGCGTCGATTCCGGGGACGCTGACGGGGCGCACGTCCAGGAAGTTGACGTCGCGAATGTCGACGCCGAGCAACCGCTCGATGACCTGTACGGAACGGGGCCCCGCGATCTGAAGGATGAACACCTTCCGCCGCTCGACAGTAACGTCCAGACCCATGCGCTCCGCCTGGTAGGCGCTCCAGGGGAACGAGCCGAACTGGCGGAAAGAATCCTCGGAGCTTCGGATGGTGAGGCCGTGATTGGCGATGTATCCCCGCTCATCCGTCTGCACCAGGTGCTTGGATGTGCCGATTCTCCAGTTCGCGAGGGAGTTGATGCTGGTCCGCGACAGCAACTCCTGGGCCTGCGGGCCGCTGTAGGTGATCTCGTAATCGCCGCCGAGGTGTGACCCGATGTAGGCACCCTCCTTCCAGGCGAGCGATTCCTCCTTCCAGCCATCGCCCTCCCAGATGTGCATCTCACCCAAGATGTCGGCATAGGTGGTGATGTCCGGATAGTCGGGAACCTCTCGGACTGTCAGACGTGCTGACCCCTGGTCGTCGTTCATGGTGTGCCTTTCATCGCCGTTGATCGCAGAAGCACGGGCTCTCTATTCGAAACGCCTCGTATCGAACAACAATACTCGACTTGGCGTGTTCCGTGAAGCGTGAGGACTACCTCTAACCGCGACTGGATCATCGACGCATCGACTCATGCCATCACCGGTCGTCCGCGCGGAGCCTTGGCGACGTACGGCGTGAGGCGGGTAGGCCTGGCTCTTCACAGACACCACGCAGCAGCGGGGCAGTGACGTCCCGTGTGGTGGTGGGAGATTTCGCGGGGTTCTCAGTGCCGTAGAGCCAGAGTCGCGTTTGCCCGCCCGGGGAGAGGCGGTCGTTAGTGCGGTAGCGCGGTCCTGCGCACGCTCGGTGCGGCTGGCTGGGGTTCTATGTTGGAGATGGCGTTGAGTAGGGCGCGGGCTTTGAGGTGAATCTCTTCGACTTCCTCGTGAGGAATGGAAAGGGCTGTGATTCCGCCTCCGGTGCCGATTACTGCTTTGTCGGGAGTGCAGACGATCGTGCGGATGGTCATGGCGAAGTCGGCTACACCGTCGTATCGCAGGTATCCGAAGGCCCCGGCATACAGTCCTCGTGGCCCGCATTCGGTCTGCTCCAGGATCTCGATCGCGCGGCGTTTGGGCGCGCCGGTCATTGACCCCGCGGGAAAGCAGACGGCGAGCGCGTCTAGCGTGTCGCAGTGTGGGCGGAGTTGACCTTCTATTGTGCTGACAAGTTGGTGGACCTGCGGGTGTGATTCGACCTCGAGCAGCCGGGTGACTCCGACGGTAGCTGGGTCGCAGACTCGGCTGAGGTCGTTGCGCATCAGATCGACGATCATGATGTTCTCTGCACGTTCCTTTACGTTCTCCTGCAGTTCGGCGCGCAGCCGTTCGTCGTCCTCGGGGTTGCTCGAACGCGGGCGCGTTCCCTTGATAGGGCTGGTCGAGACGACCCGTTGCTCGTCGACGGTGAGGAATTGCTCGGGCGAGGTGCTCAGCATCCAGGTGTCACCGATACGGATGAGGCCGCTGCGGCTTGTGCCGTTGGTGCGGCGCAACCGTCGGTAGACAGGCAGCGGATCGATCTGGCCGTGCACAGTGACACGCGTGGTGAGGCAGAGCTGGTACGCGTCGCCCGCCCGAATGTGATCTTGGCACGCGAGAATCTTCGCGGCGTACTCGCGGTCGGCGTCATGCCATTGCACGTCGGTAACCTTGTTGCCCGCGCCTCTGACCGGGGAGGACTGTACGCCGCGAAGCCGACTCCGCATCGCACTAACACGCTTCCGCAATTCCTGTGCTGACAGGTTTCGGGTGATGAGTATGACGTTCCCGTCGGGATCGATAGAAAGCGCCTCGCGAACCTCGATGAAGGATGTCTGTTGGCCGTCGACGCGGCCGACATCGACACCAATTGTCTCCATCCCGAGGTCGTAACTCAGCCAGCCGACGAAGCCCAGGACTGAGCTCTCTGCATCGCGAACTCGTTCTGAGGCGCCACGTAAGCAACTCAGAACGGGTGATCCGAGCTCGAGACGGTCGCCAACCCCGATGTAACTTGGTCGAGTGTTCCCGCCGTCGAGCCAGAACGCTCCACCCGCGGTTGTCCCGAAGAGGGCTTCTACGGCGGCTTCGGCAGTGATGCCTGTTGCGATGGGTGTGAGAGACAGGTCAGTGATGGGTCGACTCCTCGGGGCAGCTGGCCGCTTCAGGTGGGGGCCAGACTCCTCGGTACGTGGCTGGGGCGAGCCGCGACCGTGCGATTGACCCAGTCGAACGAACAGGCCGGCACCAGCACGCAGAACCGTCACGCACGAACGAGCAATCGACGCCCATCGATTGCAGTCCCGCTGTCGACCCCGAACGGTTGCTTCGTGCGCCGCCACCTGGTCGTAAGGGTTCTAAGCCGTGAGTTGCTGCATCATCCCAGCGACATCGTTCAGGCGCCAGACCTCAGAGATCTTGCCGTTCTCGATTCGAAGAAACTGGACCTGCTCGATGTCGATCTCGCGTCCGTCGGGTGAGAAGCCGAAAAACTCCGCGAGGATCTTCATTCGTGCCCGCGCGCGGACCGCGACGGTGTCACCCTCGGCAACCATGTCGATGATGTCGAACGCAATCTCCACCCTGGAACCCATGAACTCGAGATGTTCCTCCATCCCGGCGAGCCCCTGGCGACCATTCGGAAGGGTGTCGGCCGGAAGCAGCACGTCATCGGCGAGAACATCGGCGAGAGCTCCGCGCGCGGTGCGCGGATCCAGCTCGATGAAGAGTTGGCGAACAACATCCTTGTTTGATTCAGCGGTCAACTTCATCTTCCTTCATGCGTACGGGGTCTATTACCCGAAACGATACGTAGTGTATCGAGTGACGGTCATAAAGGGAAGCGATGTCTCGAGTGTGTCGCGCCAACGATCGCTTCTACGCTTGACGCTCGCGCACAGCGGTCATTGCTATGTGGGCACATGGTGGCGTCAGACCCGTGCGTGCTGGATGATCGATTCAGAGTTGCCGCAAGCGGCAAGCGGCAAGCGGCTGACGGATGTGTGTGAACCGCGTTCACATCTCAAATAGAAGAGGCCGGCGAGGATCACGGCCGCCCGCTTCCGGCGCACCTCGAACGCGTCACCTTCGAGCCGTCTTCCAGGACCCCAGTTCTTCCTTGAACCCGCGGCTAAGTGTCGGCAGCACGTTGATAGAGCCGTTGCGGCTTCGAGGCATCGCGCGCCCCGAGGCGTGGCGCCGCGCGCAAAGCCTGCTGGAAGAGGTTGGTCTTCCTGCGGAAGCGGTTGATAGGTATCCCGCTCAGTTCTCGGGAGGACAGCGCCAGCGGATAGCGATAGCTCGAGCGCTCATCTGCGAACCGTCGGTGGTCGTTTGCGACGAGGCCGTGAGCGCGCTCGACCTCTCCACTCAAGCTCAGGTCCTGAACCTCTTAATCGATCTACGCGAGCGACACGGCCTGAGCTACCTCTTCATCACCCATGACATCACAGTTGTGCAGCGCATGGCGCACCGAATCGTTGTGCTCTATCGAGGCCAGGTCATGGAAACTGGGCCGGTGGCGGAGGTTACACGTGCGCCGAAACACCCGTTCACACAGGCGCTGATCGCGGCATCGCCGGTGCCGCGGCCAGCGGAGCAGGCGCAGCGGCGCGAACTACGCGAGGCGATGGGCGTGAAAAGCGCGGCTGCGGCATCTGATGTTACGGGCGGGTGTCCCTTCAGCCAGCGTTGCCCGCTGGCTACTGAGCTCTGCCGCGAGCAGCGCCCTGGGCTGCGCCGGATTGACGGCGTCGATGTGGCCTGTCACTACGCGTGAGTCGCGTGGCCAACGAGTGCAAATGCCGAAGCATCATGTGGACGAGCTGCTGGCATGCACGGCTGCTCGTCGCTGCGGCAGAATCCCCAGAAGATGCTGCTCGGAGGAGGGACACTCGGCGGCATCGCCGCTCCGCGACACCTAGGGTCACCGGCGGTGCCCCCCCC